>NZ_JAHNZZ010000001.1:2204373-2288953 GCF_019039215.1 Bacillus sp. FJAT-29790 | reverse complement strand
CCCTCCCCGCGGAAAGCAAGTGCCCGCAGCGGAAATCAATGGGCAAACTTTGTAGGCTAAAACAACAATATATACAAAAATAGTCTTGATATAAAATATTTAAAGTTTCTCATCTTTTGAATAATCGAAGAAACGAATCATGGCGAATATCTTTGTTTTTTGTATTATTTTGCGACTATGAAAAGAAAATATAGTATAATAAGCCGGAATGTGATTGGAGGGGATTGAAATGTCGGCGGAAGATAAAAAAGCAAAAAAAGAATTAATCCGTCAGAAAATGATCGAACGTCAAAGCGAAGCGAAAGTAGTACGAAAAATTGTTTCGATTATTGCTCTTATACTAGTTATTACAGTAGGTGCCGCAGTAGGTGGGGGTTATTTTTATATTAAATCGGCTATGCAGCCTGTAAACCCGAACAATAATAAGGAAAAGCAAGTGGAGATTCCAATTGGCTCATCTGGCACTGGCATTGGCAAAATACTCGAGGACAATGGAATCATCAAAGATGCTCGAGTCTTTAAATATTATGTGAAATTAAAAAATGAGGCTGGATTTATGGCTGGTGCCTATAATTTGAAGCCTTCCATGACAATACCTGAAATTATCGAAAGCTTAAAAAGCGGCAAAATAATGGAAGAAATAGTGTTTAAAATCACAATTCCTGAAGGAAAGCAGCTTGAACAAATTGCTGGGATTGTCGCAGAAAAAACAAACCGAAATCATGAAGAGGTTTTCAAAAAGTTAAATGATCAAACATTTATCGACTCACTGATGTCGAAATACCCTGATTTGCTGACCGAGGAAATCCTTAATAAAAATATTAAATACCCATTAGAAGGTTATCTATTTCCAGCGACCTATCCTTTTTATAAAGAGGATCCATCAATAGAGGAAATTGTTACCTTGATGTTAGATAAGACAAAATCCGTATTAAAAGAATTTCAAGGCGAAATGGAAGCGCAAAATCTGACTGCTCATCAATTATTGACGATGGCTTCATTGATTGAGGAAGAAGCGACCGCGAAAGTAGACCGTGACCAAATCGCAAGTGTCTTTTATAATCGGATTAAAACAGGGATGCCTTTGCAAACGGACCCGACTGTTCTTTACGCACAGGGAGAGCATAAATCGAGAGTTTTATATAAAGATTTAGAGATCGATTCACCGTATAACACATATAAGTATGCTGGACTTACACCTGGTCCAATCGCCAATGCGGGAGTCACTTCTATCGAAGCGGCTTTAACCCCGGCAGAATCAGATTTTCTTTATTTCCTTGCAACTTCATCGGGAGAGGTTTTATTTTCAAAAACACTCCAGGAGCATAATCAAAAAAAAGCACAGCATATTACGAATAAATAAGGTATAACGCAAAAAAGGGGAATTTCTAAAAAATTAGCATTCCCCTTTTATTTGTGTTAAAATAGATCGAGTGTTTATACAAGTGACCATAGCGTGAACCACGGACAAGTAGGATTTTGGCTTTTTTTAGTCGGAGAATGCAGCTTGATGCATTCTTATTATCCTTTCTGTGAACGCTATTTTTTCATGTCTAAGAAAGATGATAATAAATGGCTGTTTTCTAAAACTTTGTTGCTTTATTAGTGGGCTTTGTTATATATAAATCTGAGTTGATTGGAGCGGAGGGCACTTGACTCCAGCGGGAGATAGAGGGAACGGGAGACCCCACAGGCGGTAACGCCGAGGAGGCTTCCGTCCCTCCCCGCGGAAAGCAAGTGCCCGCAGCGGAAATCAACGGGCAAACTTTTAAAGCCAAAAACAGCAAACTATGCGAAAAGAGCCTAATAAGTAGAAGGCAATGTAATCTGGATTGAGGTGATGGCAGTTTGCTGAATGAAAAGCTGCATTTATATATAGAGGGAATTATTCCTGATCGACCTGAACTTTTAAATAAAATGGAGCAATATGCAAAAGAAAATGGTATACCGATCATGGAATTAGCGGGTATAGAAGCAATGCTCCAGCTTTTGCGCGTGCAAAAGCCCAGTACTATATTAGAAGTTGGTACAGCAATTGGTTATTCTGCTCTCAGAATGGCTTATGCACTGCCTAGTTGTAAAATTGTTACGATTGAACGGGACGCTGAGCGGTATCAACTTGCCGAGCAATATATTCGAGAAGCAGAAAAGAGTTCGCAAATTCTGATCATAAAAGGAGATGCTCTTGAAACGGAAGAGGATGTGAAAGAGCACGCTTCATTCGATGTCATCTTTATTGATGCAGCAAAAGGTCAATATCAGCGATTTTTCGAAATGTATTCCCGCTATTTAAGTGAAGATGGAATCATCATTACAGATAATGTCCTGTTTAAAGGGCTTGTTTGTGAACCAGATATCGAAAATAAACGGATTCGAAATCTCGTGAAGAAAATCGATCAGTTTAACAGGTGGTTAATGAATCATCCTGACTATCATACAGTGATCCTCCCTGTAGGTGACGGCGTTGCAATTAGTAAAAAGAGGTGAAAGAAGATGGCGAAACCAGAATTGTTAGTCACTCCAACAAGTGTTGAAGATATTATTCCATTAGCTGATGCCGGAGCAGATGCATTTGTAGTAGGCGAACAGCGCTATGGCTTACGTCTTGCCGGCGAATTTACAAGAGAAGACGTCCGGAAATCGATTGAGCTTGCCCATTCAAATGGGAAAAAAGTTTACGTTGCGATGAATGCGATTTTTCACAATGAAAAAGTAGAAGAATTGACAAGCTACATCCAGTTTTTGCATGAAGTAAATGCTGATGCGATCATCTTTGGGGATCCGGCAGTCTTAATGGCAGCCCGTGAAGCTGCTCCGGATATAAAGCTTCACTGGAACACAGAGACGACAGCAACAAACTGGTACACCTGTAATTATTGGGGCAGAAAAGGGGCTAAGCGGGCCGTTCTTGCACGTGAATTAAATATGGACGCGATTATTGAAATGAAAGAAAATGCGGAAGTAGCGATCGAAGTCCAAGTTCACGGAATGACCGCGATGTTCCAGTCGAAACGTTCCCTTCTCGGTAATTACTATGAATACCAAGGAAAAGTAATGGAAGTTGAAAACCGTAAGCAGGAACATCAAATGTTTTTGCATGATAAAGAACGGGAAAATAAATATCCGATTTTTGAAGATGAAAACGGCACTCATATTATGAGTCCTAACGATATTTGTATCATTGACGAGCTTCAGGAAATGATTGAAGTAGGTGTTGATTCATTTAAAATTGACGGGATCTTGAAAAGTGCGGAATATATCCTTGAAGTGACGAAGCTTTATCGAAAAGCGATTGATCTTTGTGTGGAAGACCCGGAACAATATGAAGATTCAAAGGACAAGCTATTAAATAGCATCGAAGAAATTCAACCTGCCGATCGAGCGCTAGATACAGGATTTTTCTTTAAAGAAACGGTTTATTAATAAAAAATCAAGGGGCTGAGGTTTAGAAACGGGAAACAGAATGAAGGTAATCAGCAATCATGCCGATTCCCTTCATTCACACCTCACACCTCTAGAATGGAGGCCCGATTATGACAACGGTAGCAGATAATATTTCCCAAATCGTGAATGGCAAGCGGGTAATCGTTAAAAAGCCCGAATTACTCGCACCAGCTGGAAATTTAGAAAAACTAAAAATTGCCGTTCATTATGGTGCTGATGCTGTATTTATCGGCGGACAAGAATACGGCTTACGTTCAAATGCCGATAATTTTACATTTGAAGAAATGAAAGAAGGCGTAGAGTTCGCCAAAAAATATGGAGCGAGAATTTACGTTACAACGAATATCTTTGCTCATAACGAAAACATTGATGGCCTTGAAGATTACCTTCAAGGTTTAAAAGAAGCGGGTGTAGCAGGAATTATTGTCGCTGACCCGCTTATTATAGAAACATGCCGCCGAATTGCTCCGGAAATTGAAGTACATTTAAGCACACAGCAATCGTTATCAAACTGGAAGGCAGTTCAGTTTTGGAAAGAGGAAGGGTTGGAGCGTGTCGTATTAGCGCGTGAAGTAAGTGCTGAGGAAATTCGGGAAATGAAGGAAAAGGTGGATATCGAAATTGAAACCTTTATTCATGGAGCGATGTGTATCGCCTATTCCGGCCGCTGTACATTGAGCAATCACATGACAGCCCGGGACTCAAACCGTGGCGGCTGCTGCCAATCATGCCGCTGGGATTATGACCTTTATCAATTAGAAGGTGATAAGGAAGTTCCTTTCTATAATGAAGATGATGCTCCTTTCGCTATGAGTCCGAAAGACCTTAACTTAATCGAATCGATTCCACGAATGATTGAACTTGGAATTGATAGCTTGAAAATTGAAGGCCGCATGAAATCAATCCATTACATTGCAACGGTAGTTAGTGTTTACCGAAAAGTAATTGATGCTTATAGTGCTGATCCGGAAAACTTCAAAATTAAACAGGAATGGCTTGATGAATTGAGCAAATGTGCCAATCGTGAGACGGCTTCAGCCTTCTTTGAAGATGTTCCTGGGTATAAGGAGCAAATGTTTGGAAATCATAGCAAAAAGACGAATTTTGATTTCGTTGGATTAGTTTTAGATTATAATCCTGAAACACAAATCGTTACCCTTCAGCAGCGTAACCATTTTAAACCGGGTCAAGAAGTCGAGTTTTTTGGACCAGAAATCGAGAATTTTACTCATGTGATTGAAAAGATTTGGGATGAAAAAGGCAATGAACTAGATGCAGCCCGTCATCCGCTTCAAATCGTCCAATTTAAGCTTGATAAACCGGTATATCCTAACAACATGATGCGAAAGGAGATTTAAACACCATGGAGCGCAAACCTGTTGTTATCGGCGTTGCTGGCGGCTCAGGCTCGGGAAAGACGAGTGTCACAAAGTCGATTTATGATCAATTTAAAGGCCACTCGATTTTAATGCTGGAGCAGGATTATTATTACAAAGATCAAACACATTTACCATTTGAAGAACGGTTAAAAACCAATTATGACCATCCGCTGGCATTTGATAATGATTTATTAATTGAGCATATCGAAGAACTTTTACGCTATAATCCGGTTAACAAGCCAGTTTATGATTATGCGGTGCATACGAGATCAGACGAAGTGATTGCAGTAGAGCCAAAGGATGTCATTATTTTAGAAGGAATTCTAGTTCTTGAAGATGAACGTCTTCGTGATTTGATGGATATTAAACTTTTTGTTGATACAGATGCCGATCTGCGCATAATTCGTCGTTTATTTAGAGATATTAAAGAACGCGGCCGAACGATGGACTCTGTTATCGATCAATATTTAAATGTCGTCCGTCCCATGCATAATCAGTTTATTGAACCGACAAAAAGATATGCAGATATCATCATCCCTGAAGGCGGGCATAATCATGTGGCAATCGACTTAATGGTAACAAAAATTCAAACAATTCTTGAACAAAAGTCTTTTTTGTGACACAATAGCATAGAAAATAATAGTATAGGTCCATTCTGGACATATCCAATTGCGCGTCCTTTTCTAAAGGTCGCGCTCATCTGCATTTACTATAAAAAGTAAGCAGTACATAAAAAGATAAAGAACATAATTCTACAGGAATTGTGAAAAATTGAAGGAGTGAAGGTTTTGGCAATTGAAAAAGTTTTCCCTATGACACAAGCAGGAAAAGAAAAACTCGAACAAGAATTAGAATTTTTAAAATCAGTTAAGCGTAAAGAAGTGGTTGAGCGCATTAAAATTGCTCGCAGCTTTGGTGACCTTTCTGAGAACTCTGAGTATGACTCTGCGAAAGAAGAGCAAGCCTTCGTTGAAGGACGAATTACAACGATTGAAAATATGATTCGTAATGCAAAGATTATTGCAGAAGCTGATATGAGCGGTGACTCCGTTTCATTAGGTCGCTCTGTAACCTTTGTTGAGCTTCCAGATGGCGATGAAGAAACATATACAATCGTAGGAAGTGCAGAGGCAGACCCATTTGAAGGCAAAATCTCCAATGATTCTCCAATTGCGAAAAGCCTGATGGGTCATAAGATCGGCGATGAAGTAAGTGTTCAAACTCCAGGTGGAGAAATGAACGTTCGTATTGTGACGATTAAATAAGATTAAATAGTTTGAAAAGAAGAAACCTCGTCAAGACTTTTGACGAGGTGTTTTTTATGTGGAGAAAAAGAGCAGTTATTGGGCTTTACCTATGTGTTGCCGGATTGATCTTTTTGCTTGGAAGACTTGCACAGCTTCAATTAGTAGAGACAGAACACTTTACAAAAAGACAGATCAATCTGCTTGAGGCAAGTGTTAGCCAGCGTTCACAGGAAATGGTTCTCGATACGGGGAGAGGGAATTTTCTATACAGTAATGGAACCCCAATTACACATCAAAATCTTCCCGTCCTCATCCTCTTTCCATTTTTGAAGAAAATGGAATGGGACAGTAAGAAAGTATCAGAAATCGCGGGCGTCTCTGAATACTCCCTTCGTTATCAGGTTGAGAAAGCAAAGGAGCCATTCGCTTACGGGGAGCCGAGTCCATTACAATTAACAGCTGATCAAATGCAGCAAATCAACGCCCTGCAAATTCCAGGTGTATTTGCAGTTGAAAAAAAATATAATTTAAAACAAAATCCTGCGGAGCAATTAATTGGGATTACAGGTGAAAATGAAATCGTGCTGAGAAAACGTTACCCCGATAAAGACCTTTCTGTGAAAACAATGGTTGGCTTGTCAGGTATGGAGCAAAGCTTTGATGAATTTCTTCTAACAGATGGAAAATCAAAGCTTGTTTATCATGTCGATGCAACAGGGGGGCCGCTTTTTGGCATTCATGTCAAATATGTTGACCCTGCTAACCCATTCTACCCGGTTAATATTAAAACGACTCTTGATGCTGATTTACAATCAATGGTCGAGGGGCTTGCCGATCGATATGCAATTCGTAAGGGTGGAATCGTCCTTCTTGATATCAAAACTAATGCAGTTTTAGCAATGGTAACGCGCCCTTCGATTAATAAAAAGGATCCTTACAATAAAACATTGGGCGGAATGGAAAATTTGATGCTGAAACAGCAAATCATGGGATCTGTTTTTAAGACGGTCGTGTCGGCGGCAGCGATTGATCAGGAGCTCACAGACCCAGCACGAAAATTCGATTGCAGTAAAAAGATTAACGGAGAGCCAGATTTGCAGTTTGATTACGGGATGCTGAATTTCTCGGACAGCTTTGCGAGAAGCTGTAATAATACATTTGCTACATTAGCGAAGGAATTGAAGGATATAGATCCAAACCTTTTAGAGGATTATGCAGAACGACTATCATTGATTGGCCCTGTTGGCTGGCAGGGAGATATTTATCATTTTCAAGCTTTCAAGCAGCTGCAGGAAGAGGATAAAGGCAGGATTTTTCTAACCGAGGATGCAAAGAAAGATCGTAATTTTGTTACCCTTACTGGTATTGGGCAGCATGAAGTACGTGCAACACCGCTTGCAGTCGCTAATATGATGGCGACGATCGCAAGGGGAGGAAAAAAGGAAATGGTCCGAGTCGCATCAAAAATAGAATATAAGAACCGCACGTCTTTACTAGAATTCAAAGAGCAAAGCTTAAAGGGTGAGACGATTTCTCCTTATACAGCCATGAAACTGCAAAAGCTTCTTCGTGAAGTGGTGATCAATGAGCATGGCACGGGGAGATGGTTTCAAGACCTACCTTATGAGGTAGCTGGAAAATCAGGTACAGCGGAAACCGGCAGAATGGATGCAGGAAAACAACTTTATAATAAGTGGTTTGCTGGTTATTTTCCATTTAAAAATCCGCAGTATGCACTCGTTACAGTAAATTTAGATGTGACCGGGGATACAGGCGGGGTGAATACGCTTTTTGCAGAGATTGTAAAAGGAATTTATCATCTCAATGACAATTCAAAAATAGAAAGCTTTCAACCTTTGGAATAAAGCTTAATTTTGGCGAAGGATATTTTCGTAAGTTTGTTGCTTTATTACCGTAATTTTAATTTAACTATCTGAGTTGATTGGAGCGGAGGGCACTTGACTCCTGCGGGAATAGAGGGAACGGGAGACCCCGCAGGCGGTAACGCCGAGGAGGCTCCCGTCACTCCCCGCGGAAAGCAAGTGCCCGCAGCGGAAATCAACGGGCAAACTTTGAAGGCTAAAAAAACAATATATGCGAAAACCGCGTTGGTGAAAAGTTAAATCTCTTCAAGTTTGTATCAAGTCATGATAAAATATTGAAACAATCATGTTTAACCTGCCGTTGTGGCCTGCTGTTAATTGGTGGGTTAAACAGCATTTTAGGTAGCATAAACTTTTGCTACAGAAGAAAGATTCATGGGAAGGGGATTACTTTGAAAGACAAATACAGTTCATCTAATCAGTCGTCCCGATCGGGAATGCGGGAAAAAAGAAGGAAAACTAATTTTATCCTAAATATGTTAATTGGCGTCGTCATTTTGTTAATCATTTTCGTTTCAGCCACCATCTTTCTAGGGGGGAACAGTGAAGAAGCTGGGGAACAAAAAGATAAACCAATAGAATCAAAACAGAATGATAAGGAATCAAATAATAAAAATATAGATACAAACAAGAATAACGAAACAGCTAAAAGTAAAGAAGATCAAAAGACTGACGAGAAACAGCCAGCCAATCAAGAAAAATCGGAACAGCCTAACGAAGCTGAAGATATTGATCATGGGAAACCGGACGAACTTCCAATAAATGAAGGTGAAGCAATCGTAACTGCAGGTGGTAGCAGCTCAAATGTGAAAAAAACGATTGAAAACCCGAGCTGGAAGCCAATTGGAACAACTCAAACTGGTGAACATTCTTCCAACTATGACCTTGACTCAGCAGACTGGGCGGAAATGCTTCAGGCTATTTCCTATGCGACAGGTGTTGATCAAGGCAATATGACGGTTTGGTTTTTAGGCAATAACGGTCCAAACCGTTCAGTCGGAACTATTGTATCGAAAGACCAAAAGGAAAAATACCGCGTCTATATTGACTGGGTGGATGGACAGGGCTGGAAACCATCAAAGGTAGAAGAGTTGAATGAATTGAAATAAGGTACGTGGGGTATTCCGAATAGAAATCCAATCTACAAAAAAAACAAAGTAAATGAGGATGGCTTAAAAGCCATCCTCATTTTTTTGCTTTAAAATGCACAACAGCACTAAAATACGGTCTTCCATCTTCATCAATGCTCATCTGATGTGAGACATGGTGAACAACAAGAAGGATCGCTTTGTTATGTTCAATTTGGACATTGATCTTCTTTTCAAGTGTTTTTATATCATTTGCTTCAAAAAACTCAATTTTATCTTCGATTAAATCGAAATGGAAATTCACTGACATTGCCCCTCCTTCTTATGATACCTGCTACTATTCTAGTGCCCCCATCCTTTTCTGGCAATATTTTAACTTTATTCAGCAGAGGTCTCTTAACGGTATAAGTGGCGAGATGAACGCAAACAGGTATCTATTTCAGTGGGGGTTCAAACCCTGGCTGAATAAAGTTAAGCCTCCGGCGGATGCCACAGATTTTTTAAAGGAATTTATCGAGCAAGCTAAGGTAAAAATCTGAGCGCAAATACGCCAAGGCGAATTTGATTGATTCTTCCAATTAGCTGTGGTAAATTGGGATCAAGATTTATTTTAAATCATAGTATACTCATATGAATTATAAGTTTATAATTTGGGGAGTGAATAAGATGGGGAAAGAGTTTGTTGAGTTATTTGAGAAATGGGCTGAAACTTACGATAATAGCGTGACAGGACATGATTTAGAATATAAAGACGTTTTTTTACATTATGAACAATTATTGCAGGAGGTAGCTGACCGTTCCTTTGGGCATGTATTAGAATTTGGGCCGGGTACAGGGAATTTGACAGCCAAGCTTTTGAAAAACGGCTTGCAAGTGACAGCGGCGGAACCTTCTTCATCCATGAGGGAAATCGCCATCAATAAGCTTGGTGATCAGGCGGATATTATCGATGGCGATTTTTTTAACTATCCTCTTCATAGACCGATTGATACGATAGTCAGTACGTACGCATTCCATCATTTAACCGATGAAGAAAAAGCTGCAGCCATTGCTAACTATGGAAACATCCTTGCAATCGGTGGTAAAATAGTGTTTGCTGATACGATGTATGAATCTGTTGAAGCACATAAGAAAGCGATAACAGATGCACTTGAAAAGGGCTTCCAAAATCTAGCGGAAGATTTGCAGCGTGAGTATTATACAACCATCCCGTTCCTGCGAGGAATAATGGAGCAGAACGGTTTTGAAGTGAAATTTGAACGCTGGAATGAATTCGTATGGATCATGGAAGGAGTAAAAAAATAGAAAGAGGTTAATTAAATGAAAATCGCCATTATCGGAGCAATGGAAGAAGAAGTAACACTTCTGCGTGAAAAAATTGAAGATCGAGGACAGGAAATCATTGCCGGCTGTGAATTTACAACTGGAAAAATGGATGGAGCAGAAGTGGTGCTTTTGCGCTCGGGAATTGGAAAAGTAAATGCTGCCATGTCGACAACGATCCTTCTGGAAAGATTTAAACCTGATTTTGTCATCAATACAGGTTCAGCCGGCGGTTTAAATCCAGAATTAAATGTTGGGGATGCTGTCATTTCAACTGAGGTAAGACACCATGATGTGGATGTAACTGCCTTTGGTTACGAATATGGTCAGGTGCCACAGCTGCCCGCGGCTTTTGAAGCGGACAGCAGATTGGTACAAATTGCGGAAAACTGTGCGCAAGAAATCAAGGATATTCAAGTTGTGCGCGGATTAATTGCGACAGGTGATTCATTTATGAACGACCCAGTGAGGGTTGATTTTATTCGGGATAAATTCACAGACCTGCAAGCAGTTGAGATGGAGGCTGCTGCCATTGCCCAAGTTTCTTATCAGTTCGGAACGCCATTTGTCGTCATCCGCTCGTTATCAGATATTGCTGGAAAGGAATCGGGTATTTCGTTTGAACAATTTCTTGAAAAGGCAGCACTTCATTCAGCAAATCTTGTTATGAAAATAGTAACGGCTTTAAAAGAACAACAATAAGTTCAGGCAAAGGATGGGAGATTTTTGCAAGTATATAAAAATATCCATGAGCTCATTGGAAATACGCCAGTCGTCGAATTAAGCCACTTTCAGCTGCCAGCAGGTGTTCGCTTGTTTGCTAAACTAGAATTCCTGAACCCTGGGGGCAGTGTAAAAGACCGTCTTGGCCAGGAGCTTCTGAAGGAAGCATTAGAAAGCGGAAAGTTAAAAGAAGGCGGGACGGTTATTGAACCGACAGCAGGGAATACGGGGATTGGATTGGCACTCGCGGCTTTAAATAAAAGGATCAAGGTAATGGTTTGCATGCCGGAAAAATTCAGTATTGAAAAGCAAGAGCTAATGAAAGCGCTTGGAGCAGAGATTGTTCATACACCAACGAGTGAGGGTATGAAAGGGGCGATTGCCAAGGCAAAGCAATTGCTCGACGAAATTCCAGGCTCATATTGCCCACAGCAATTTGCAAATCCAGCGAATCCTGAAACCTATTATAAAACGCTAGGGCCAGAAATTTGGGAACAGTTGGACGGAAAAATCGACATTTTTATTGCTGGAGCAGGTACAGGCGGCACATTTATGGGAACCGCGCGCTTTTTAAAAGAAAAAAATTCTGACATAAAAACGGTCATCGTTGAACCGGAAGGCTCCATATTAAATGGGGGAGAATCTGGTCCTCATAAAACAGAAGGGATCGGAATGGAGTTTCTTCCTGATTATATGGATACCTCTTATTTTAATGCCATTCATACCGTTTTGGATGAAGATGCTTTTGGCCGTGTAAAGGAATTGGCTTCAAAAGAAGGGCTGCTCGTTGGGAGTTCCTCAGGAGCGGCTCTGCATGCGGCAGTAGAAGAAGCGAAGAACGCAATACCGGGGACGAATATTGTCGTCATTTTTCCAGATGGCAGTGAAAGATACTTAAGCAAAAAAATTTACGAAGGGGGAATATAAATGAAAAAAAAGACGAAACTTATACATGGCGGTATTCCAAGTGATCCACATACAGGTGCAGTTTCCATACCTATCTATCAAGTGAGCACATACAAGCAGGATGGAGTGGGAAATTTTAAAGGTTACGAATACTCTAGGACTGGAAACCCTACCCGTCATGCACTAGAAGAACTGATTAAGGATCTAGAAGGCGGTAAAGCGGGATTTGCATTTGGCTCAGGCATGGCAGCAATTACAGCTGTCATGATGCTGTTTAATAGTGGTGATCACGTGATCATGACAGATGATGTATACGGCGGCAGTTTCCGTGTTATGACAAAGGTGCTTAATCGTTTTGGCATTGATTCGACTTTTGTGGATACGAGCAATCTTGAAAATATTAAGAATGCAATCAAACCAAACACGAAAGCGATACACCTTGAAACGCCAACAAATCCGCTATTGAAAATTACGGATATTGCCGAAGTAGCTGCTTTTGCCAAAGAAAATAATTTACTGACAATAGTTGATAATACATTCTCAACTCCATACTGGCAAACCCCGATTGAACTTGGGGCTGACATTGTCCTGCACAGTGCAACGAAGTATTTGGGCGGACATAGTGATGTTGTGGCAGGGCTTGTTGTCGTTAATAGTGAAAAGCTTGCGACTGACCTTCATTTTGTCCAAAACTCAACAGGGGGCGTCCTAGGGCCTCAGGATTCTTGGTTATTAATCAGAGGGATTAAAACGCTTGGTATCCGCATGGAAGAAACAGAAAACAACACAAAGTCAATCGTTGAATTTTTACAAGGCCATCCGGCTGTCAAAAAGGTATATTATCCTGGCATTGAAACGCATCCTAACCACGCCATTGCCAAAAAACAGGCGCAAGGATTTGGCGGCATGGTATCATTCGATGTCGGCAGTGAAGAGAATGCAGATAAACTATTAAGCAAGGTAAAATATTTTACTCTCGCTGAAAGCCTTGGCGCGGTTGAAAGCTTAATTTCCGTTCCAGCTAGAATGACACATGCTTCGATTCCGAAAGAACGCCGTGATGAACTCGGAATTGTTGATGGATTGGTTCGTATTTCTGTTGGGCTTGAAGATGTTGAAGATTTAATCGAAGACTTGAAACAAGCATTGGAAAATTAAAAAAGACATAAACCTTTTTACCAGATGAAAAATTCAAACGTCCTCTAGCAGGACGTTTTTGTTTGATTTGCCCAATTTTTTCTTTTTGAAAAATTTAGTTAAAAAAGGGTTTACAAAATCAAATTTCGTGGATATAATTACCATTGTAAGTAAATTCTTTAAGGAGGTCGAATGAAATGATGAAAAAAGCGATTGTAAACGGAAAATTACATGTAACTTTATATTTTACGTATTCGACCTATAGGGAATGGACTGCTTAAATTTTTAAACTTAGCATATCCAGCCGCAGGGAGAATCGTGTCCCTGTGGCTTTTTTGTGCCCTTTTTTAAGCCGCAGGAGCAATGTCTCTTTGCGGTTTTTTGTGTCTTTTTTTTTGGAGGGAATAAATTACAAAAAAGGAATTTCCCTCAATTATACCAATAAAAAGATACTCTGTGCTTTTTTTAAGGAGGTGAGAACATAATGACATTAAATATTTTTTTCTTAACGATTACGATCAAAAAAAGAAAATTAACTGTTGAAGAAGTACTTCATGATCAAATGGTTGAAAAAATCATAGAAGAACATCGCGATCGTCAATTTACTCTATATCGTCCATTTTAATGAATAAAAATGATGAGAAAATAATCAATGAAAGGTGGGAATTATAATGATTTTTCTAATGCAAGGACGTAAAGCTTTTTTCTGGGTGGAGAAGAATACCACCTAACTAGAAAAGCTAGGAGGGATGGCCGATGTCATTACACGTTTTACTATTGACTCTTGAATTCCGGCTAAAGAAACGAAAATAGGTATTTTCTTAGCTGGATTTAGTCTTAAAGAAAATGAAAAGTCACTATCAACATGACTTTTTATTTTCTTTTTTCTTAGAGAAACCATAATAGCGGGAAACAAAATGGAGAGATTTTCATGGTGAAATTATTTGCCGAAACTTTCTTCGGATAGAAATACAAATTCACAATCAAAATTTTCCAACGAAAATATATACAGTGGACAGACAAAAACAACTCCATTTTCTCATAGGAATGAGGTATAGGCAAAAGTCCTTGAAAGCGGGGGTGGGAAAATGTCTGGAATTTTAACTGCACTTGGGTATTTGGTGAAGGAGATTGTCTTTCTTGTTTCCTATGTGAAAAACAATGCTTTTCCTCAACCACTGTCTGCTGCTGATGAGAAAAAGTATCTGCGGTTGATGGCTGCTGGTGATACACATGCCCGCAATATGCTAATTGAACATAATTTGCGACTCGTTGCTCATATTGTCAAGAAATTCGAAAATACTGGTGAGGATGCAGAAGATCTCATTTCCATAGGCACGATTGGATTAATTAAAGCGATCGAGAGCTATTCAGAGGGAAAAGGAACGAAGCTTGCGACTTATGCAGCGAGATGTATCGAAAACGAAATCTTGATGCACTTAAGGGCATTGAAAAAAACAAAGAAAGACGTGTCCCTTCATGATCCGATTGGCCAAGATAAGGAAGGAAATGAAATATCCCTCATCGATGTCCTCAAATCCGAATCTGAGGATGTGATCAGTACCATCCAGCTGAGTATGGAACTTGAAAAAGTAAAGGAATATATCGGTGTGCTGGATGAACGAGAGAAGGAAGTCATCATCGGTCGTTTCGGGCTAGACTTGAAAAAAGAAAAGACACAAAGAGAAATTGCTAAGGAACTTGGGATATCAAGAAGCTACGTCTCGCGGATTGAAAAACGAGCACTAATGAAAATGTTCCATGAGTTTTACCGGGCAGAAAAGGAAAAACGGAAGAAGAATTGAGAAAAGAAAGAGAACAGTTATTGATTCTAAATGCAAAAATTAAGTCCTTCACCGAATTTGGAGAAGGACTCTTTGTTGAGGATGAAAATCCGGCTAATTAAAAAATATCGTTTAGATAAATAGGCTAATCCTTACTCTATTCGTCCATTTTTTAAAAGTAGTTTCCAATTCTCGCCTTTATCTGTAGATTCATACACATCATTTAAATAGGTGGCAAAGGAAAGGGTCGTATCATTTTGATTATTAACTGAAATATAAGTAATCGGATTATCGTAATTTAGAAATGGAATTTCAATTTGCGATGTTTCTGATGTAATCAGATCGATTTTATGAAAAAGGACTTTATTATTTTCTACTGAAGAATAGAAAAGATTATTTTCTGAGAATACGAGCGCAGTTGTCATCACAGGCTCAGATATTCGCTTCATATGTTCCCCATTATCCTCGGATAGGAAAATACCGCTTCTAGTGGACATTGCCATTAAGTTGCTTTTCGATGGGTGTGCAGCAATCATCCCGAGTGTATCAGACTCCAATCCGGTTAATTTTACCGGATTCCATGACTTCCCTTCATTTTCGGAAAAATAAACCCCGGGATCCAGGCTAGAATTGGCTTGTTGATTAATTATGTAAATAGCGTTAGTGCCGAAGCCAGCAGACAGAAAATGAAAGTCACTTTCGCCATAAAAAGCAAGTTTTTCTAAGCTCGCTCCTTTATCGATACTTTTCACCAAGCCAAGCGGATTTTTCAGGTCGGATCCTTCTTTAGGATGTCCACTAGCAAAAAAGCCATCTTTATGTGCTTGAAAACCCATATAATCATGTCTTTGTGAGGAGCCTTCAAGCCACACGTCATCATGGAAAACTTTAATCCCTTCGTGTGAAGCAACATATAGACCCGAATCATTGCCAGGATAGCCAAGGCCATGAATATGGTCCAGCTGCTGTGGGGCTGCTTTTATGATTTCAAATTGGTCAACCTGAGCAGGTTTATCATTATTTGTTTGCAGCTGTTTTTCGCTTTCTTTATCGGAAGTACAGCCAGCTGCTAATAATGTAAAAACAAACGTAATAGGCAGGAAGGATATTTTTGATATTTTCATGTTTTTCACTCCAACTGATGTTGATTTGATCAATTCCCCTATTTAATGGGAATCTTATGAGGCTTAAGGTAATTTCCCGTGGGAATTAATTGTAAAACGATAGATTGGGCTGTCCGATCCTTTATCCTCCCCATATTAACGGAAAAACCTTTGCTTTAGCAAAGGTTTCAACCCAACTATAGAAATTTTTTATAAGTATGATTGAAAAAGGGTACAATTAATAGGCAAATGAAGAGTGATTTTGTTCCTTCTTAAGATCTGAAATATTTTTTATCGTTCTACCAGAACCTTTGCAAATAGGACATGTTTTTTTTATGAATCTACATGTACGGATATGTCCATTTCCCATACATTTTTTGCAAATGGAGATGATTTTCATTCAACACTCCTCCCTAAACATTCCTCCTTCTTTATCATATGATTTCTTCATTTTGGGGGTACCCCGGATTAATGATTGTTCATTTTATTTAGTAAAAAAAATGCCCATACTCTTATCCTACAAGCTACATAAATTGAAGAAAGAAGGTCAAAAAGGAGGTAGAGACACAATGCCATTTGGTTACCCTTACTCATACGGCTATCCACCGCCTCCGTACCTTTTGCCATACTATGGCTGGGGCGGGTTTTGGCTAGCGTTAGCGATCGTGGTGCTAGTTTTATTTTTTATCTTTGAAGGATGGCTTTTTTTCAGCGGGTTTTGTTGTTAATTAAATATAAATAAAAAAAGCCACACCCGAAAAAATTAAGGTGTGGCTTTAATCCTGATTACACTTTTCTTAATTTGAATGGGCTAACCATTAAGAATGATAGAAAGATCATAATAAATAAGAAGAATGGGGGAGGGAAATAAGGAACGGCAAGAAAACTGAGTGTTGCAAGACAACCTGCAGCCGTAATAGGAAGTCCAGTAAAAAAACCATTATTTTCACTAATATTAAACCTTGCAAGACGGAAAGCACCACAGCCAATGTAAAAAATAGTGAAAAATGATCCCGGAGCACCGAATTCAAATAAAATTCCTTGATATATTAATAGTGCAGGGGCGACTCCAAATGATATAATATCACTCATGGAATCTAATTGCTTGCCTAATTCTGATTCAATATGAAGCTTTCTCGCAACCATACCATCAAAGCGATCGGCAAGTGCGGCCACGAAAATAAGCAGCAAACTTAAATTCAAATTCCCATTTAGGGAAAAGATAATGGCAAAGCCACCTAATGATAAATTTGCTAAAGTTAATACATTTGCCGTCTGAGCCTTAATTTTCTTTATCGTTTGATCAAGTACATCAGATAAAAACATTCTCCTCACTCCTTATAAGTCGGAAAGGAACAACAACTAATCTTTTTTTGTTTACTCAGGTATGTATTTTTTTGGCTAGATGGCTGTCTAACTCCAGCATCTGATCAATACAGAAAGCTCCTTTTGAATAATCTATCGCAGGAACTAGCTGTGATTGTTCAGAGGCACTTCCGCTATTCATATATTAATATTTCATTTTAAGCTTTTTATGACTACTCGTAAAGAGTATATTTAACTTTATTCAGCAGAAATCTCTAAACGAAATAATCGGCGAGATGAATGCAAACAGGCATCCAATTCAGTGGGGCTCAAACCCCGCTAAAGTTAAGCCTTCGGAAAGCCTTTAGATTTTTTTAAGGGATTTATCGAGCAAGCTAAGGTAAAAATCTGGGCGTAAATACGCCAAGGCGAATTTGATATGGTATGGAGGTATAACAGTTGATACAGCCCTTTTATCGTCTTATGATTGAACTTACAAATGGAAGATGGACATCAAATGTTCTAAAAAGATTTGCGCATTCAAAAGTGAGCCGCTTAATGGTTCCTTCTTTTTCAAAGGTTTATCAAATAAACGAAAGCGAAATGGAGAAAAATTTGGTAGACTATCCTACCTTGCATGAATTTTTCACCCGAAAGTTAAAAGAGGGAGCGCGTATCGCGGATCAGAATCCCTCTTCAATTATTAGCCCAGTAGATGCGGTCATCGAAGATATCGGGTTAATAGAACCGGAACATATCATTACTGTAAAAGGAAAGAAATACTCGATACATGAAATGCTGGGAAAAGGCAACAAGGTCGAAAAATACGCCGATGGCCTTTATATGATTTTTTATCTTAGCCCGAGCCATTATCATCGTATTCATAGCCCGGTTTCAGGGATTGTAGTTGATCAATGGACACTAGGTTCCAAATCTTATCCTGTTAATAAATGGGGCCTGAAATATGGAAAGAATACTCTATCAAAAAATTACCGTACAATTACAGAGGTAAAGCATGACGCGGGACTTCTTTCAATTGTGAAAGTAGGTGCCATGTTTGTTAATTCGATCGAAGTGATTCATGAGGGAGAACAGTTGGTGAAAGGAAATGAAATGGCCTACTTTTCGTTCGGCTCTACGGTTGTGCTGCTTTTTGAAAAAGGAAGCTTCCAGCCTTTACCGGCCATTAAGACCCCAAAAGAGGTAAAGGTCGGTGATTGTATCGGATATTTGTCGATACCAGACAAGTAAAAAAGCTTGATGCGAAGGTTTTTGTGCAGAGTTAAACAAACAAAGGCAAAAAAAAAAGCCCGATACTGGGCTTGTCTATTTTAAGAAGAAACTTTTATATTGTGAGCTATTCCACGACGGTGAATTTCTGTTTCAATCAAGCGGATAAAATCTGGACTTAGTTTCAACTCTCGCGCTTTATGATACGATTCAATCAATAATTCGTCTGACAGTTTTCGCATGACCATTCACCTCCATTTTTAATTTATATAGTTCTATTTATTTATTTTAGTACATATAATGTAAGTTTTTTATGTTGTACCCTTACTCTAGCAAAATAAAACATTTAGAACAACCGTTCTCTTATCCACAGCATCCAGTGGATAACCTGTGATTAAGTTGTTTATAAAAGAGGAAATAGTCGTTAAAGCGTTGTGGTTAATGTGTATAAAGTTATCCACAGTTTTAAAAAAGACGAAGATTGTCGAAAAGTTTTAGTATTAGAAGAAATAAAGGGGAATTTTTTTGTATCTGAACTGTCTAGCTTCAACACATCCTCTTTCCGCTTACATTTGTAAGAGGGTATAAAATTAGTTATGATGATTACAAATTAAAAGCCCTTTTTAATTGGGTGTATAATATGGAAGGTATCTGAGGTGTATTATATTGTTAAAACATTTTCTGCCAGATCAGCATGCAAAGAGTATTTTTGAAATTACTCCTGAAAACCTAATGGAAAATGGAATTAAAGGGATTATTACGGATTTGGACAATACTTTAGTCGAATGGGATCGACCAAACGCAACCCCGAAATTGGTTGAGTGGTTCGAGGAAATGAGAAATAATAATGTCAAGGTGACGATTGTTTCCAATAATAATGAAAGTCGCGTAAAGGCTTTTTCTGCTCCTCTTGGTATTCCATTTATTTCAATGGCAAGAAAGCCAATGAGCCGTGCGTTTAAAAGAGCACAGCAAGAGATGGGGTTAAAAAGGGAAGAAACGGTTGTCATTGGCGATCAATTACTGACAGATGTTTTGGGTGGGAACCGCGGTGGATTCCGCACGATTCTTGTCGTTCCAGTAGCGCAAACAGACGGCTTTTTTACTCGTTTTAATCGAAAAGTAGAAAGAAGAATATTAAATTGGTTTAGGAAAAAAGGCATGATCCAGTGGGAGGATTAATAAGTGAGTGAACAATATACATGTATAGGATGCGGCGTGAAGATTCAAACAGAGGATCCAGCGACCTTAGGTTATGCGCCAAAATCCGCTTTAGAAAAAGAAACAATCATCTGTCAACGCTGCTTTCGCTTGAAAAATTATAACGAAGTTCAGGATGTCAATCTGACAGATGATGATTTTCTGAAAATCTTAAATGAAATAGGCAAAAGTGATGCCCTTATTGTTAAAATTGTTGATATTTTCGACTTTAATGGCAGCTGGCTGCCAGGTTTGCACCGATTTGTAGGGAACAACAAAATTCTCTTAGTCGGGAATAAAGTTGATCTGCTTCCAAAGTCTGTAAAACCAAATAAGTTAATTAATTGGATGAAACAAGAAGCGAAGGGACTTGGTTTAAAGCCGGAAGAGGTATTTCTTGTCAGTGCAGCAAAAGGACAATTTATAAATGAAGTGGCAGAAGCCATCGATGAATACCGTGAAGGCAAAGATGTGTATGTTGTTGGCTGTACGAATGTTGGGAAATCAACTTTTATAAACCGGATCTTGAAAGAAGTAACCGGCGAAGGGGATGTCATCACAACATCACATTTTCCAGGTACAACCCTTGATATCATTGAGATTCCGCTTTCCGATGGCAAAGCTCTCGTGGATACGCCTGGAATCATTAACCATCACCAGATGGCTCATTTTGTCGATAAACGTGATTTAAAAGTTATTACACCGAAAAAAGAAATAAAACCGAAAGTATTTCAACTCAATGAAGGACAAACACTTTACTTCGGCGGATTGGCACGCTTTGATTATCTCACAGGTGGACGAAGATCATTTGTTTGTCACTTCTCTAATGAGCTAAATATTCACAGAACGAAATTAGAAAAAGCGGATGAATTGTATGAGAATCACGCCGGGGAATTATTAACTCCTCCACGAAAGGAACAAATGGAGACCTTCCCTGAATTAGTTAAGCATGAATTTTCGATCAAGGAAGGAAAAACAGATATCGTTTTTTCAGGGCTTGGCTGGATTACGGTAAACGAGCCAGGTGCTAAAGTGGCGGCCTATGTACCACGGGGTGTCCATGCTTTAGTGAGGAAATCATTGATTTAAAAGGGGAGAGCAATATTGAAAAAACTGTTTGCTGTATTGGGGGATCCGATTGCCCAGTCTATGTCGCCGACTATGCATAATGAGTTGTTTCAGACTTATGGGATCGATGCTCACTATCAGGCACTCCATGTAAAGAAAGAAGATTTGGGAGATGCGATAAGGGGTTTAAAGGCAATCGGAATAGCCGGCTTTAATATCACGGTTCCACATAAGCAAGCCGTTATCCCGCTCTTGGATAGGCTAGATCCGCTAGCGAAAGCCATTGGAGCAGTTAATACGGTAGTAAATGAGAATGGGGAATTAGTGGGCTATAATACAGACGGTAGCGGGTTTGTAAAAGGATTATTGGCTCATCTGCCGACATTAAATGACAAGAATGTCTTGATTATTGGTGCAGGAGGTGCAGCAAGAGCGCTCTATTTCACACTCGCCCGATTAGAAGTAAAGAGATTGGATATTTGTAACAGGACCGTTAAAAAAGCAGAAGCAATTACAATGGAATGCCCTTATCAGGTTACCACAGAGGTAATGGATATTAGTGAAGCAGAAGACAATCTAGCCAATTATGATTTGATCATTCAGACAACTTCGATAGGAATGCTTCCTGATATTCAAAAATCTCCTATTTCGTTACGTAATCTTAAACCAAATGCGTTTGTTAGTGATATAATATACAATCCGCTCGAAACGAAGATTTTACAGGAAGCTAAAAATAAAGGTGCTAAAATTCAAAATGGCCTTGAGATGTTTGTTTATCAAGGAGCACTTGCTTTTGATAAATGGACAGGTATTTTTCCGGATCCAGAACGGATGAAAGCGAATGTACTGACACAACTAGGAGGATAACAAAATGTTAACAGGAAAACAAAAACGTTTTTTGCGTTCGAAAGCGCATCACCTAAACCCAATTTTTCAAGTTGGTAAAGGTGGAGTAAATGAAAATATGATCAAGCAAGTAAGTGAAGCTTTAGAAGCACGTGAATTAATGAAAATCAGCATCCTGCAAAATTGTGATGATGATAAAAATGCTGTAGCGGATCAATTAGCTAGAGGAGCAAAAGCAGAACTTGTTCAACTTATTGGAAACATGATCGTGCTATACAAGGAATCCAAAGAGAACAAGCAGATTCTATTACCTTAAACACTAGTTCAACTAAAGTCTAAAAGAAGGCTGTTTTCGTAAACTTTGTTGCTTTTTCAAATTGATTTTATATAAAAATCAACGGGCTAAATTTAAGGCTAAAAACAACAATATATGCGAAAACAGTCAAAAAGAAAAGTCAGGAGGAGTGCACCCTGAAAAAAATCGGCATTTTAGGCGGTACTTTTGATCCCCCGCATCTTGGACATTTAATCATTGCTAATGAAGTGTTGAACACGATGTCATTGGATGAAATTTGGTTCATGCCGAATCAAGAGCCTCCGCACAAGAAAAAGTCGAATGCGATTGATGATGAAGACAGAGTGAATTTGCTGAAACTTGCCATTCAAGGGCATCCTAATTTTAAAATTGAATTAATTGAACTAAAAAGGAAGGGTCCTTCCTATTCTTATGAAACGATGAAAATTCTAAAAGAAACGCATCTTGATAAACAGTTTTATTTTATTATTGGTGCAGATATGATTGAATACTTACCAAAGTGGTATAACATCGATGAATTATTCGACATCGTTCAATTTATAGGAGTTAGGCGACCGTCTTATAGTCATCAAAGCCCTTATCCGATTCTTTATGCCGAGGTGCCGGAAATAAATATTTCCTCTAGCCTCATCCGAAGCCGTCTGAAGGAAGGGAAAACGGTTCGCTATATCGTTCCGGATTCAGTAAGAAGCTATATTAAGGAGAAGAATTTATATGGACCGTGATCTTGCCTTAAAAATAGTGAAGGAACAATTAACAGAACATCGCTACACCCATACACTTGGTGTTATGGAGTCAGCAGTGGCACTTGCTAGGAAATATGGTGCCGATGAAAAAAAGGCCGAACTTGCCGCGATCTTTCATGATTATGCCAAATTTCGTCCAAAAGAGGAAATGAAACAAATTATTATTGAACAAGGAATGCCGCAAGAACTCCTTTCCTTCAATAGTGAACTGTGGCATGCGCCTGTCGGGGCTTATCTTGTTCAGAAGGAAGCTGGAATTAAGGATCAGGAAGTTCTTGATGCAATCAAATACCATACTTCAGGAAGAACAGGGATGACAACGTTAGAGAAAGTTATTTATTTAGCTGATTATATTGAACCAGGGAGGCATTTTCCTGGCGTTGAAGAAGTGCGTGAAATAGCGGAGAACAGTCTCGATGGAGCTTTAATAAAATCCATCAAAAATACCATATTATTTTTAATTAAAAAAGGACAGCCGGTTTTTCCAGCTACTTTTTACACATATAATGACTTAATTATAAATCAGGAGGACGGATTGAATGAGTGAAAGAAAATTACTATTGACCGCAGTTAAAGCGGCTGATGATAAAAGAGCTGAAGATATAGTTGTCTTAAATATGAAAGGAATCTCTTTAATTGCAGATTATTTCCTAATTTGTCATGGAAATTCGGATAAACAAGTACAGGCAATTGCAAGGGAGATGAAAGAGAAAGCTGGAGAGCTAGGCTACTCTGTAAAAAGAATCGAAGGGTTTGACGAAGCAAGGTGGATCCTAGTGGATATGGGGGATGTTGTTGCCCATATATTCCATCGCGATGAAAGAAGCTATTATAATCTTGAACGTCTTTGGGGGGATGCGCCAATTGAAAATGTTCAAAGCGAGCTTAACCAATGACCTACGGGAAGTTTGCCTATCTTTATGATGAGTTAATGAAAGATGTTCCATATGATAAATGGGTCGAACTCGTAACCAAGCTTGTAACGAAATACAATGTTCAGGGTAAAAGGGTTCTTGACCTCGCCTGTGGAACGGGAAAGCTTTCAATCAAGCTTGCTGAAGAAGGCTATGATGTAACAGGGGTTGACCTTTCAGCTGATATGTTAACAGTTGCTCAATCAAAGGCAAGCAGCAAAGGATTGGACATGCAATTTTATCAGCAAAATATGGCTGAACTCGAAGGTCTTGGTCAGTTTGATTTAATTGGCATTTTTTGTGACTCATTAAATTATTTAGAGTCGGAGCCCGAAGTTTTGGCTACCTTTCGGAATGTGAATGATCACCTGATTAAGGGTGGAATTTTCATCTTTGATGTCCATTCCATTTATAAAATAATGCAGGTTTTTATGAATCAGACATTTACTCTTAATGAAGAGGAGATTTCTTATATATGGCACAGTTATCAAGGGGAATTTCCGAACAGTGTTGAGCATGATCTTTCATTCTTTGTATTAGATCAAAATACGGGCCAATATGACAGATATGATGAGCTGCATCTACAACGGACATATCCCATTGAAGTTTATGAGGCGTGGCTTAAGGAAGCTGGTTTTGAAGTGCTTGAAGTAGCAGCGGATTTTGAAGCAGTGTCACCGAAAGCTCATTCGGAACGAATCTTTTTTATTTGCCGGAAAATATAAAAAATTAGGAAGGGCCTGACCTCACTATCAATATACTGTATGAATTGGATGTTAACGAATCCAATTTACAATATATTGCTTTTATGAGGACTGGCCCTTTGGTTTTGTGTAAAAAAAAATTTTGATGAAGGAGTTTTCTCCTTCGTGCCGAATATTGATTAAGGGAGTGGATATTGATCCTTTACCTTATTGATTTCGTCTTTAAACTTAGCATGGGTTGCTTGAAACACATGCTCAAAAACTTCCCCTAATTCGCTTTCAAGCACTTTGATTCCTTCACCGGTAATTCCTCCTTTTACACATACCTTTTCCTGTAATGTTGGCAATGTATAAAAGCCCTTTTTCAGCAGTTCTCCCATTCCGATCAGCATCTCTTCTGCAAGGGTTGTTGCCGTTTTTTGATCTATTTTCGTCTCTTTGACTGCAGCGAGAATGAAGGCTTGCGTTAAATAGCTGAAAAAAGCAGGACCGCAGCTGACAATATCAGAACTGACACGTGTGATGTTTTCCTCAATTTCAACCGGCTTTGAAATCGCCTGACACAAATTCCAAATTCTTTCCTTCCACTTTTTATCACAATTGTTACCAAATGAAACTAATGAAACGCCAGCGAGTGCTCGATTCGTAATGCTTGGAATGACCCTTGCAACAGAGCAAGGGGTAACAGACTCTATTTGTTCGACTGTAATCGGACTTGTAATTGATACAACGCATTTCTCTTTTGTTAAGAAAGGAGAAATCTCTTTAATAACATGGTAAATATCATGTGGCTTCACGCAAATAAAGATGAGCGATGATCGTTCCGCTACATCTTTCCCATTTGCCGCTACTTGAACTCCTTGATAGTTCTTCTGAATTTCCAAAGATTTTTTGATTGTTCGATTTGTAATCGTTAAGGAAGAAGAGGAAACAGCATTTCCATCAAGCAATGCTTCTGTCAGAATTCTCCCCATATTACCTGTTCCAATAATTCCGATATTCAATGTTCCATCCCTCCTTTACCAGCAAGCTTTCCCATATACGATATGAACATAGTGTTTGAATTATGCTAAAAAAGAAAGGAAGATTCGTATGATTGACTGGATAAAATCAAACAAAGCCTATATTTCTGGAGGCATTGTGATCATTTTTGCGGTGATCTATTTTATTTTTGAACCAATGGAAAACGAGAGTAGCGTTATTAAAAATGATGAAGAGTGGTTAGGAATTGAGGAGCAGAACCTAAACGAAAACGCAGAAATGAAAGCCGTTGCAGAGAGTGTTATCGTTGATGTGAAGGGCGCTGTGAATAAGCCGGGTGTATATAAAGCAGGCACAGATGAGCGCGTAATAGACATGATCAATAAAGCTGGCGGGCTAACTGAAAAAGCGGATGAAGCGAAGATTAATTTTGCAATGAGGGTAGAGGATGAAATGGTTGTATACGTCCCAGCTCAAGGTGAGGTGTTAGAGGAATCTGGATCGATTCTACAAGGAGCAGTCCCTGCTAGTCAAGGAGGGAGTGATGGAAAGGTTAATCTGAACACTGCAAATGAAACTGAATTGCAAACACTGCCTGGAATCGGGCCTGCTAAAGCTGCCGCGATTATCGAGTTTCGCGAAATGAATGGTCCATTTAAGGTTATTGAGGATATCAAGTCAATTAGTGGAATTGGCAATAAAACGTTCGAGAAATTACAGAACAGTATTAAAGTAAAATAGGAGAATTCATTGACCCATTTCTTCCCCAGGATTAAACTTGTATTTATTAGGGAAGTTCAAGTTAACTATTTTGAGATATAGAAATACAAGGGAGAGAAAAATGTAATGGATAGAATTTCATGGAACCAATATTTTATTGCCCAGAGTCATTTACTCGCGCTAAGAAGCACTTGTACGAGATTATCTGTTGGAGCGACGATAGTAAGGGATAAAAGAATTATTGCAGGTGGGTATAACGGCTCCATCGCAGGCGGAGAGCATTGTATAGATGAGGGCTGTTACGTCATTGATAATCATTGTGTAAGAACGATTCATGCCGAGATGAATGCTCTCTTGCAATGTGCGAAATTTGGCGTCCCAACGAGCGGAGCCGAAATTTATGTTACTCACTTTCCTTGTCTGCAATGCTGTAAAGCCATCATTCAAGCTGGGATAAAAACAGTCTATTATTCCAAGGATTACAAAAATCACCCTTATGCGATCGAGCTTTTCAATATGGCTGGAGTAAAGGTAGAACAAGTAGAAGGTAATGAAATGTCAGTCGATTTTCAACCCCAAGAGAAACGGCAATTCATTGAAAAGATAATGGATGAGCTTAAGCAAGCCGGAAAGGATAAAGAAGCGATCATATTATTGCAAGCTCAAGCTGAGAAGCTGTTTACTCCCCGCTAAAATTCTTGGGCAAAAACATTACACCACGGTCAAACTTTTTCTGGCCTCAGATCTTTTAAAGGAATTTATCGAGCAAGCTAAGGCAAAATCTGGGCGCAAATACGCCAAGGCGTATTTGATTTTGAGGAGAATGAAGAAGAAGGAGAAGAAAAAGAAATGAAGAGCAGATGGATTTATTTTGCAGTCTCCGCGCTTACGGGTTTTTTAGCAGCCTTTATCAATCCATTTATATTTTTTGCGGTTTATATTTTAATGGCCATTTTACTTTCTAAAAGGAAAAATTTTACTCGTAAGCAAATTCTTTTTTTTAGCTTGATTTTTATTCTCTTCTTTGTCCGTGGTGAAACTGTTGAAAAAGGGAACAAATCCCGCTTAACAGGGAAAGAAACTGTTTTTAACCTCTATTTTCAAGAAGAGATAAAGGTAGACGGAGAGCTGTTAACTGCTAGGGGCAAGGAATCTGATCATCGTGAAAAGCTTGTCATTAGATACAAAATTAAAACGGAGAAAGAGAAGGAGGCCATCACAGAAAATTTAAAAACAGGCATCGCGTGTCAAGTAACTGGCAGCCTCGAAGAACCTGCTTCTGCAACAAACGAAAATGCTTTTAACTACAAAGAATATTTGAAAAGAAACCAAATGTTTTGGATAGTAAAAATTGATCATTTAAACCTCTCTAAATGCAGTCCTCAAAAGCAAACCCCTCTTTCATTCTTTCGTACGATTAGACAAAATGGAATTTTATACATACAGAGTTATTTCCCTAAAAAAACGGCACCATTAGCAGTAGCTCTGCTTTTCGGTGATCGAGATCTAATTGAAGCGGATGTGTTAAAATCATATCAAAAACTTGGAATTGTCCATTTATTGGCGATTTCGGGACTTCATGTTGGCATGCTTGCAAGTATGATTTATTATTTCGGCCTCCGAATTGGTGTGACAAGGGAGAAGATGACGACAGCTTTACTCCTGTTTTTACCTTGTTATGCTTTATTAACAGGTGCCGCGCCTTCCGTGATTCGTGCTGTTTTTATGATGATCATTTTTTTAGCTCTAAAAAAATGGAGCAGAAAATTCTCACTATTAACAATTGATGTGATAAGTATTGTTTTTGTATTGTACACTTTCTTCTCTCCTTTAGTGATATATGAAGTAGGCTTTCAACTTTCCTTTAGTGTTAGTTTTTCATTAGTATTTTCTGCGCCGATCATTTTAAAACGGTTTTCTCACCCTCTATCTATATTGTTTGCCACGTCATTTATTTGTCAGCTGGCAGCCACTCCCATTATGTTCTTTTACTTTTTTGAAGTGTCCGTCATCTCCATTCTTGCTAATGCGATTTTTGTTCCTCTGTTTTCACTTTTTATCTTACCTGTGATTTTCATTCTTTTTTTGTTGCATTTATTTTTCGGTGCAACGATTAATCTCCTGTTGAATCCATTAAATTTACTCATTATTTGGATGGATTATGCAGCTGGGAGGCTTTCACTGATTCCATTTGCGACACTCACACTTGGTCGGCCTTCACTCTCCGTTTTTTTGTTGTATTTATTGATCATGCCGATATTTTTTTCGTTATGGGAGCGATTCATTCAAGTGAAAAGGTTTATTCAGATTTTATTTCTCCCATTGATTGTTATGATCATTCATGCCTTAGGGAATACGCTTTCTCCGTATGGGGAAATCACCTTTATTGATGTCGGCCAGGGGGACAGTATCCTAATAAAACTGCCACATGGAAAAGGGAATTATATAATTGATACGGGCGGTACATTAAGATTCAATACAGAAGAATGGAAGGAACGACAGAAGCAGTTTGAAGTTGGAAAAGATGTGGTCGTTCCTTATTTAAAAAGCAAAGGAATAACAACTATTCATAAGTTAATTTTAACCCATGGGGATATGGACCATATTGGAGGGTCTTTAGAGATCATCAAGGAGTTAAATGTCAAAGAACTGCTCTTGCCAAAGGTGAAAGAACTGTCAGAACTCGAAAAAACGATATTAAATATAGCGAAAGGAAAGAAAATCCCTTTTCATTTCACGAAAGCAGGAGAAAGGTGGATTTCTGGCGATGCTTTCTTTCAAGTATTATCACCGCAAATGGGGATGGAGACAGAGAGAAATAATAGCTCAATCGTTCTATTTGCAAATATCGCGGGAATCAAATGGCTTTTTACAGGTGATTTAGAAGAGGCGGGAGAAGAAAAACTAATTTCTTCCTACGAAAAGCTCAAAATCGATGTGTTAAAAGTTGGTCATCATGGCAGTAAATCCTCAACCTCCGATCCTTTTCTAGATCAAATTAAACCAAGGCTTGCAATCATCTCAGTGGGAAAAAATAATCGCTACGGACATCCGAAAAGGGAGATCCTCGAAAAATTGGCAGTAAGACATATAAAAGTACTGCGAACAGACCAGCATGGGGCAATTTCCTATGTATTTAAAGGGGACAATGGAACCTTTTCTGTAATTACCCATAATATAGATTAAGAATTACTTAAGATTCGGCCCCCATCGGATAACTTAAAACTAGCCAAAAGAAAAAAGGCTGCAATGCAGCCCAAAAAATTCTTATGTAGCCATTAAGATCCGACAACTTTAATGACTGTAGCAATAATAAACAATACTGCGAAAAAACCGAAAGATACGGCAAATCCCATTCCAGAGTCAATCGCATCATTCCGCTTACTTTGGACGTTTTTCTCAAATTGGTTCACAGTCTACCCCTCCTATTTCCTACTAAGTATAAGCGATTAGAATAAAAAAATCTACCGTTCTTCGAGGCTTTTCCTTATATGACAAGAGTTGTCACAAATAAGATACAAATGCAAGGAAAGAATAATTTGTACAGTATGCATACCGTCGTTTCTTGAGTATCCTAGGCCTCATGTTCCGACGTTCTATATAGATGGGGAATTGGCACTTGATCGATGGTGTCAATTCCTTTTGATGAAGAAATTTGTACCTTGTCAAAACTCCTTAGCTTCTTTAAGATAAAAAAGAAGAATGGTAACATGAACGGAGCGAAATACATTGATTTTTGATTTATGGAAACAAATTAAAGCAAAACAGTTTGCACCCTTATACTTATTATATGGTCCGGAGTCATTTCTTATAAATGAGACAAAGCATTTGCTGATTAATAACGTGTTGAATGATGAGGAAGCGGACTTTAATCTGTCTTCTTATGATTTAGAGGAAACCCCAATTGATGCTGCATTAGAAGATGCAGAAACCTTTCCATTTATGGGTGAACGAAGATTAATTTTTCTACATAATCCTTATTTTTTAACCTCTGAAAAAACAAAAGAAAAAACGGAACATAACTTGGCAAAACTTGAGGCGTATCTTAAAGAGCCTGCCCCTTACTCAATTGTAGTGTTCGCAGCTACTTATGAAAAATTAGATGAACGGAAGAAAATGACAAAAGAATTAAAAAGAAAAGCGGCTTTACTCGAAGCAAAAAAGCTCAATGAAGGAGAATTAAGGGCTTGGATTAAGGAACGGGCGTCCATCAACGGGGTACAAATAGATGAGAAAGCAGTGGACTTAATGCTTACACTTACCGGCACGAATTTGTTTATGCTCACAAGTGAGGTCGATAAGCTGGCCTTATATTCCGGTGTTGGAAATAAAATCGATGAGCAGACAGTTGAAAAGCTTGTTTCCCGTTCATTAGAGCAAAATATTTTTTCACTTGTTGATAAAATTGTCCACCGAAAAATAGACGATGCTTTAAGGATCTATTATGATTTGTTAAAGCAAAATGAAGAGCCGATTAAAATATTGGCGGTTATTACAGGACAATTCCGATTAATTTATCAGGTTAAAGAGCTAGCAAGAAGAGGATATGGGCAGCAGCAAATCGCTGGTTATTTAAAGGTACACCCTTTTCGGATCAAGCTTGCGGCTGGTCAAGCCCAACTATTTGGCGATGAGGAACTTAGTATGATCATAAAATTATTGGCGGACGCTGATTACCAAATGAAAACAGGCGGCATGAACAAAGTCATGCTGATAGAAATGTTTTTATTTCGATTGCATGATCATGCTTTGCAAAAATAATCTAAAAAACGACCCGAAAAAGGGTCGTTTTTTTCAAAATAAAAGGCTATCTCTGAAAGATAGCCGTTATTCTTTAAATATTAAGCATTTAAAGAGTTCATTTTTTTCATTAAACGAGATTTTTTACGAGCAGCAGCGTTTTTGTGAATAAGACCTTTAGACGCAGCTTTGTCTAGTTTACGAGCAGCATCAACGAAAGTTTCTTTCGCAGCAGTTGCATCGTTATTAACGATAGCAGCATCAACCTTCTTAATAGCTGTACGCATAGCAGATTTAGCAGTAGTGTTTTGCGCGTTACGAGCTTCGTTCGTTTTTACACGCTTAATAGCAGATTTAATGTTTGGCATTCCATTCACCTCCTAAAAAAGCATCGAGAATATATAAACTCGACTTTCACATTCATTAACAATCAATTTATTAAGAACAAGTGATATTTTATCAAACACTAGGCCATATTGCAATACTCTGCTTTTATTTTGATAACTCTATTATTTTTCACATGGTATTCCTGACAAAAGAGAGAGAGGCTTATTTTGTGAATGTTTCTCTGATGAAAAGGCAAAGATAGAAAATAGTTCTAGGTTTAGTGATTTTTGTGAAAAAGAAGCGGCGGATCATTAAAAGACGAGAATGTGAGGGATCTATATGGAGGAAACATTAGATTTAAGTAAATATTCGATCAGAACAGATCTTGCCATTGAGGCGCGAGAAATGTTCATCGCTGGCCGGCAGAATCTTGTTCAGCAACAGGAAAATCTTTCCCAAATTGAAGGGGTTATCATAAAAGAAAAAGAAGAAGATGACATAAAGGTATCCTTTGTTGAAGTGACAAAGGAAGGTGCCGAAGCTTTAGGGAAAAAGAAAGGAAAATATTTAACACTTGAAGCCGTCGGAATCCGTCAGCAGGATACAGAAATGCAAAAAAAAGTGGTGAAAATATTTTCCAATGAGCTTGCCCAGTTTATCAAGCAACTCGGAATAAAGGAAGATGCCTCTTGTTTAGTTGTTGGCTTAGGCAACTGGAATGTGACGCCAGATGCATTAGGGCCCCAGGTTTGTGAAAATTTGCTTGTTACAAGGCATCTCTATCAATTACAGCCAGAAAGCGTCGAAGAAGGCTACCGTCCGGTTAGTGCGATTGCACCTGGCGTTATGGGGATAACAGGAATTGAAACGAGCGACATTATTTTTGGCATTGTTGAAAAGTCAAAGCCAGATTTTGTCATTGCTATTGATGCCCTCGCAGCGCGGTCGATCGAACGGGTGAACGCAACCATTCAGATTTCTGATTCAGGAATCCATCCCGGTTCAGGAGTTGGAAATAAACGCAAGGAAATCAGCAAGGAAACACTTGGGATTCCAGTTGTTGCCATCGGTGTCCCAACAGTGGTTGATGCTGTTTCAATAACAAGTGACACTATCGATTTCATATTAAAGCATTTCGGAAAAGAAATGAAGGAAGGGGACAGACCTTCAAGGGCATTGGCACCAGCAGGAATGAGTTTTGGCAAAAGAAAAAAGCTGACCGAAGAGGACTTGCCTGAAGAACATCATCGAAAGACATTCCTTGGCATGATTGGAACACTTCCAGACGAAGAAAAGCGAAAATTAATTTATGAGGTCTTATCCCCTATTGGGCATAATTTGATGGTAACGCCAAAAGAAGTGGATGTGTTCATTGAAGATATGGCAAATCTCTTGGCCAATGGATTAAATGCTGCCCTCCATCGAAACGTTGATCAGGAAAATGCTGGATTTTACACACGGTAAAAAAGAATACAGAGTAACATACGCATAGAAAAATTCTTTCAAAACAAGCTCTGCTCAAACTTATGTTAAATAACTTAACAGAACCCGCGTGTCTAACAACTTTGTTTAACATAGCGTGATTCTTAATTGCTGCTTAGAAATCCTATTTTAGCTTTTTAGGTTCTATCTTCCCTAGCAAAGTCATAAGATTTACTAGACTCGCTAGGAGAGGTGGAAGGATGAAACCATTAAAAACTACCGGAATGATCGTTGTTGTTCAAGGGACGAGCCTACTTAAAATAATCGGCGGTTTCCTGCTGTTTTTGCTGTTGATTTTTTCAATAAGTGGTGTGCTAACATCCTTAAAGCCTGAATACAGAATTAGTTCATCGTCAGTCAATTCAGCGGCGAATAATATTACTGGAGAAATGCTGTATCACTTTCTTGGATGGGAAAATCATCATTTTATGCAAGGATTAAGTGAACAGAATTCTTCCCTTCCATTAACAAGTATGATATTTAAGCTTTCAACCAATGTAAATTTGGATGATCCGCGGAGTTTACTAGGGAGGGAATTGCCGTTATTTTCATTATACGATAGCAAGATTTTGGTTGCTGGTGAAGGAACAGATTATACGAATATGCCGGTGGAGTCGGCCCCTCCGCTTGAGGTTCTTAGAGCTGAACAGGAAGCCACTTTGCAGAACACAGAGGACTTAGATATAGCTGGTGAAAAGAAACCGTCAGGAGCGCCTTCGAACACAACTGGAGATAGAAACGTTGTCTATGTTTATTTTACTCATAATCGGGAGTCCTATCTCCCCTATTTAAAAGGAGTGACTAATCCGAATTTAGCCTATCATTCACAAATAAATGTGATGAAAATTGGTGATAAGCTCAAAGAGGAATTAGAAAGCAAGGGAATCGGAACGGAAGTTGACAAAACGGATATTCAGGGCAATTTGAATAAAAAAGGCTGGTTGTATCCTAAATCTTATTTGGAATCAAGAGAAGTGGTACAGGCTGCGGCGGCAAATGATCGAAATTTAACATATTTTATTGATATCCATCGAGATGCTGGAAGGAAAGAGAAAACAACGAAGGAAATTAACGGAAAGCCATATGCAAAGCTTGCCTTTGTCATTGGTGCAGACAATCCAAATTATGAAAAGAATTTACGATTCGCAAATGAACTGCACAAAAAGCTAGAAACAAAGTATAAAGGATTAAGCAGGGGAATTATCCAATCAAAAGGTGCAGGAACAAACGGGAAGTTTAATCAGGATTTATCAGATAATGCAATCCTTATTGAATTTGGCGGTGTGGATAACACATTCGAGGAATTGAATCGATCGGCAGAAGCCCTCGCGGACGTGTTCAGCGAGTATTACTGGCAGGCAGAAGAAGTAAACCAGTCAGTAAAGGAACCAGTCGAAAAGAAATAAATGAAGCAGGTGTGATTAGATATGAGAATGTTTATGACGAAAACCTTTCTTCTCGTAGCATTGATGTTTGTATCTGTATTATTTGGCATGCAGCAGGCAAACCTTGGGATCCAGAATATGAAAGGATTCAATGATGCTAATTTCAAAGGTGCTTTTACTGTTCAGGAAAATGAAAACGGGGAGATCCAAGCTTCAATTCTAGGCAATAAAGTATCTAGCCATGACCTGCAGCAAAAAAAAGAAAAGCTGGAAGGAATGAAAGCATATAATTTTTTTTCATCCATGGGAAAAAAACTCTCTGGCGGACTTTCCGCAGCAACAGAAAAAATGATTCATTTCTTAACGGATCTAGTAAAAGGCATTTAGGCAGCTGCTTTCAGGTAGCTGCCTTTATTTTCGCAAATGAAAGAATTAGATTTTCAAATAACTAAATAGATTTCACCCCTTTTTCGTTATCCTAAATGAGGTGTTATTTGCGTGTGTTCGCGTCATTATGCGTTAATTTCTCGCTTCATTAGCATTGAATCTTGATAATTGTACTGCTATAATCTAAAAATAGTGCATAGTGTATAAATTTTTAGAGGATATGAACTAGATTCGGAAAAAAGAATCGGCTCACTTGCAATAACTTCTAATCCAACCACTAAGCTTAAACAAGCGCGAAGTGTTTTTCTTACAGTAGGAGTGAAACAATGAACAGAGAAGATAGACTTAATAGACAAGCAAAAATACGAAATTTTTCTATTATCGCCCATATTGATCATGGGAAATCTACATTAGCTGACCGTATTCTTGAAAAGACAAATGCATTGACGTCAAGGGAAATGAAGGCTCAGCTGCTTGATTCCATGGATCTTGAAAGAGAACGTGGAATTACAATTAAATTGAATTCCGTTCAATTAAAATACAATGCGAAAGATGGGGAAACATATACATTCCATCTGATTGATACACCAGGTCACGTCGACTTTACTTATGAAGTTTCCCGAAGCTTAGCTGCCTGTGAAGGCGCGATTCTAGTTGTTGACGCAGCCCAGGGTATTGAAGCGCAAACGTTGGCAAACGTGTACTTAGCGATTGATAATGACTTGGAAATTGTTCCTGTTATAAATAAAATCGATCTTCCAAGCGCTGACCCAGAGCGTGTGAGGAATGAGATTGAAGAAGTGATTGGACTTGACGCTTCTGAAGCTGTTCTTGCTTCCGCTAAAGCAGGGATAGGGATTGAGGAAATTTTAGAACAAATCGTAGAAAAAGTTCCTGCACCAACTGGTGATCCAGATGCTCCATTAAAAGCGCTGATATTCGACTCTTTGTTTGACCCTTATCGGGGTGTCATTGCCTATATTCGTGTAGTTGAGGGCACGGTAAAGGCCGGAGATAAGATCAAAATGATGGCAACTGGAAAAGAATTTGAAGTAATCGAAGTAGGTGTTTTTTCACCGAGAGCTCAAGTGTTAGATGAACTAACTGTTGGCGATGTAGGTTTCTTAACTGCTTCCATTAAAAATGTTGGTGATACCCGTGTTGGTGACACGATCACAAACGCGAAAAACGGAGCAACTGAGGCACTTCCTGGTTACCGAAAATTAAATCCAATGGTCTATTGCGGATTATATCCTATCGATAGCGCTAAATTTAATGATTTGCGTGAAGCACTCGAAAAGCTGGAGTTAAATGATTCTGCCCTCCAATTTGAGCCTGAAACATCTCAAGCACTTGGATTTGGTTTCCGTTGCGGGTTTTTAGGGTTGCTTCATATGGAGATTATTCAGGAGCGCATCGAGCGTGAATTCAAAATCGACTTAATTACTACAGCTCCTAGTGTAATATACGATGTCATAATGACAGATGGGTCTAATATAAAAATTGATAACCCATCCAAAATGCCTGATCCGCAAAAAATTGATCGCATTGAGGAGCCATATGTAAAAGCAACAATGATGGCGCCAAATGATTATGTTGGGGCGATCATGGAGCTATGTCAGGAAAAACGCGGAATCTTTATTAATATGCAATATATGGATGAAACGCGTGTAAATATCACTTATGAAATTCCTTTATCTGAAATTGTGTATGATTTCTTTGATCAGCTTAAATCAAACACAAAAGGATATGCTTCCTTTGACTATGAATTAATTGGCTATAAGCCTTCAAAGCTTGTGAAAATGGATATTCTATTGAACGCAGAAAAAGTGGATGCTTTGAGCTTTATTGTTCATAGAGACTTCGCATATGAGCGTGGTAAAGTAATCGTAGAAAAATTAAAGGAACTCATTCCGCGTCAGCAATTTGAGGTTCCTGTTCAAGCGGCAATTGGTCAGAAGATTGTGGCTCGTTCAACCATTAAATCAATGGGGAAAAACGTATTGGCTAAATGTTATGGAGGGGACATTTCTCGTAAGCGAAAACTGCTTGAAAAGCAAAAAGAAGGAAAGAAACGCATGAAGCAGATTGGATCTGTAGAGGTTCCGCAAGAAGCTTTCATGGCTGTGTTGAAGATGGACGACAACAATACGAAGAAATAATAATTTGTTAAAGGGAGGGTGGATGTGCTTGTAATAAAAAGGCATATCCTCCCTCCTTTTTCGTTAATCAATGAAATGCAATAAAATATTAGGTTGTGGTAAAAATGATAAAAGCAGCATATATTCATATCCCTTTTTGTGAGCATATATGCCACTATTGCGATTTTAATAAAGTATTTTTACAAGGGCAGCCCGTTGATGAGTATCTCGATTCCTTAGGTAAAGAGATCGAATTGGCTTTAATTGAATCTCCTACTGATCATTTAAATTCAATTTTTATCGGTGGAGGAACACCGACAGCGTTGAATGAACAACAGCTTGAAAAGCTATGTCAAATAATAAAAGTTCACCTCCCGTACGACGAAGATACGGAGTTTACATTTGAAGCAAATCCGGGTGATCTTTCGGAAGAGAAACTGCGGATCTTATTTGCAGCAGGGGTAAACAGGATCAGCTTTGGGGTCCAGACTTTTAACGAGGAACTGCTTAAGAAAATCGGGAGAGTGCATCGGGCGAAAGATGTTTTTCAATCTATTGAAGCGGCTAAGAGAACGGGTTTTGAAAATATTAGTATTGATTTGATCTATAGTTTGCCTGGACAAACAGTGGCAGATTTCAAGGAAACGCTTCAAACTTCATTCAGCTTAGATATCGTCCACTATTCAGGTTATTCGCTTATTATTGAGCCAAAAACTGTTTTCTATAACTTAATGCGAAAAGGAAAACTTCAGTCGCCGGGGGAAGATGCAGAGGCAGAAATGTTTGAAATATTAATGGAAGAGATGGATAAGCATGGATTCAACCAGTATGAAATTAGCAACTTCTCAAAACCAGGATATGAGAGCAGACATAATCTAACCTATTGGAATAATGAATGGTATTACGGATTTGGAGCTGGTGCACATGGCTATGTAAATGGATTCCGACGATCCAATCACGGTCCGATAAAAAAATATATGGAATCCGTCCAAGCGGGCCAGTTACCAATCCTAGATCAACATAAAGTAACCAAAATGGAGCAAATAGAAGAAGAAATGTTTCTCGGTCTGCGAAAAACAAAAGGTGTATCCGTTCCGCATTTTACGGAAAAATTCGAAAAAAATCCGATTGCATTATTCGATAAAGAATTGATCGATCTTACAGCCCGTGAGTTAATTATCATTTCAAATGATCATATTCAATTGACAAAAAAGGGCCGCCTTCTAGGTAATGAAGTTTTTCAGGCATTTTTAAAATAAATCGCAGCAATTAATTAAAAAGATGTCGAAGAAAGATAATAACTAATAGAAATTTCGACCGTATTTGTCGAAAATAAAGAAATCGGCGAATTCGCCGATTTCCTTCTTTCTGGCCTCTGTCCGCCAACTTCAAAAAACGCTCAGCGTTTTTTATTGACACCAATCCCTTGATTTGATAATTTATTATTAGAATTAGCACTCGCAGTTCAAGAGTGCTAACAGAGGTGATAACTGTGTTGACTGATCGTCAATTATTGATATTCCAAGTAATTGTTGATGATTTTATTCAATCTGCGCAGCCAGTCGGTTCAAGAAGTTTGTCGAAAAAGGAGAAAATCTCATTAAGTTCGGCGACTATTCGCAATGAAATGTCTGATTTAGAAGAGCTTGGGTTTATCGAAAAAACACACACCTCATCCGGGAGAATCCCTTCCGAGAAAGGGTACCGTTATTATGTGGACCATTTACTTGCTCCGCAAAAACTAAATCAACACGATGTTCATAAGGTAAAATCGATTTTTGCAGAGAGAATCTATGAACTAGAGAAAATTGTGCAAAAATCAGCAAAAATCCTTTCTGAGTTGACGAACTATACTTCCATTGTTTTGGGACCGGCTGTTCGGGAAAATAAACTAAAAAGAATTCAGATTGTCCCTTTAAACAAGCATACGGCGATTGCAATCATCGTTACTGATTCAGGCCATGTTGAAAACCGAATGTTTCAATTGCCAGACACGATGGATTCCGGGGAGCTTGAAAAATTAGTTAATATTTTAAATGACCGCCTTGAAGGTGTGTCAATTGAAAAACTCAATGATAAAATTTATAAAGAAGTTGCTGTCCTTTTACGGCAACATATTCATAATTTTGATTTAATGCTTCACTCGATTACAGATACATTTAAAATCCCAACGAATGAAAAGTTATTCTTTGGCGGAAAGACGAACATGCTAAGTCAGCCAGAATTTCATGACATTGAGAAAATCAAAAATCTAATGAACATGATTGATCAAGAAGAAAGCATTTACGAATTAATCCGCAAAAATCAATCCGGCATCACGATTAAAATTGGCCGTGAGAATAATAATTCAGCGATGGAAGACTGTAGCTTAATTACTGCGACTTATTCGGTAGGTACAGAGCAGCTTGGAACAATAGCCATTTTAGGTCCAACAAGAATGGAATATTCTCGAGTGATCAGCCTGCTAGATTATATCAGTACAGACTTATCTTCTGTTCTAACAAAGCTGTATAACAATAATTGACAATTAAATACGCCTTGGCGTATTTGCGCCCAGATTTTTACCTTAGCTTGCTCGATAAATTCCTTTGGAAAATCTGAGGCATCCGCAGGAGGCTTAACTTTATTCAGTAGGGGTTTGAACCCCTACTGAATAAAGTTAAAGCTATTCTTTAAGGGAGGTGAACAAGTTGGCAGATGGAAAAAATATTTTAGATGAGGAAACAACCGATAAATCTAACCAAACTGATGATTCAGTGGCTTCAGATACAATTGAAGAGGTATTTGCAGAAGCTGATGAAACGGATGAATCCGTTACTGAGGCCAATGAAGAAGTTTCAATTGATGATCAGTTGAAGGCTGCTAATGAGAAAAATGCTGAATTAGAAGCGAAGTTAGTGGATGCCGAAAATCGTTATTATCGTCTTCAGGCAGATTTTGATAATTCCCGACGCCGTGCAAGATTGGATCTTGAAGCGTCTGAAAAATATAGAGCTCAAAGCTTGATTTCTGATTTATTGCCTGCAATGGATAACTTTGAAAGAGGTCTTCAATTAGAAGCGGATAATGAACAGACGAAATCGCTTTTACAAGGGATGGAAATGGTTTACCGCAGCTTGCTAGAAGCCCTGAAAAATGAAGGTGCAGAACAGATTGAAGCTGTTGGGAAAGAATTTGACCCCACTATTCACCAAGCAGTTATGCAGGTAGAAGAAGGAGGTTTCGATTCGAATACAGTTGTGGAAGAATTCCAAAAAGGGTATATGTTAAAGGATCGAGTTATTCGTCCTGCAATGGTTAAAGTAAATCAATAATTACATATTTTAGGGAGGTAATGAAACATGAGCAAAATCATCGGAATCGATTTAGGTACAACCAACTCATGTGTTTCCGTTTTAGAAGGCGGCGAATCAAAAGTTATTCCAAATCCAGAAGGAAACCGTACAACTCCATCTGTTGTAGCGTTCAAAAATGGCGAACGCCAAGTTGGGGAAGTGGCAAAACGCCAATCGATTACAAATCCAAATACAATCATGTCTGTAAAGCGTCATATGGGTACAGATTTTAAAGTAGAGGCAGAAGGAAAAGAGTATACACCTCAAGAAATTTCTGCAATCATTCTTCAACACTTAAAATCATATGCTGAAGAGTATCTTGGTGAAAAAGTAACAAAAGCAGTTGTTACTGTTCCAGCATACTTTAACGACGCTGAACGTCAAGCGACAAGAGATGCAGGAATTATTGCTGGTCTTGAAGTAGAACGTATTATTAACGAGCCTACAGCCGCTGCTTTGGCTTATGGAATGGACAAAACAGATGAAGACCAAACGATTCTCGTCTTCGACCTTGGTGGAGGAACGTTTGACGTTTCCATTCTTGAACTAGGAGACGGTGTATTCGATGTTAAAGCAACAGCCGGTGATAACCGTCTTGGCGGAGATGATTTTGACCAAGCAATTATCGACTATTTAGTTCAGGAATTCAGAAAAGAAAATGGCATTGACCTTTCTAAAGATAAAATGGCTACTCAACGCTTAAAAGATGCTGCTGAGAAGGCGAAAAAGGACCTTTCAGGGGTTACATCAACTCAAATTTCCTTGCCTTTCATTACAGCAGGAGAAGCAGGTCCATTACACCTTGAAATTGCATTAACAAGAGCTAAGTTTGATGAGCTAACTGCAAGTTTGGTTGAAAGAACAATGGGACCTACTCGCCAAGCATTAAAAGATGCTGGGCTTTCACCATCTGAAATCGATAAAGTTATTCTTGTCGGTGGTTCAACTCGTATTCCTTCTGTACAAGAAGCAATTAAGAAAGAAACAGGCAAGGAACCTCATAAAGGGGTTAACCCGGACGAAGTTGTGGCAATGGGTGCTGCAATCCAAGGTGGAGTTATCTCTGGTGATGTAAAAGATGTCGTTTTACTAGATGTTACACCACTTTCACTTGGGATCGAAACAATGGGCGGCGTATTCACGAAATTAATTGACCGTAATACGACAATCCCAACATCTAAATCCCAGGTTTTCTCTACTGCTGCTGATAACCAGTCGGCTGTTGATATTCATGTCCTACAAGGCGAACGCCCAATGTCTGCCGACAATAAAACTTTAGGACGCTTCCAGTTAGGAGATATTCCGCCAGCTCCAAGAGGAATTCCGCAAATCGAAGTTTCTTTTGATATTGATAAAAACGGGATCGTAAACGTTCGCGCTAAAGATCTTGGAACGAATAAAGAACAAGCAATCACGATCAAATCTTCAACTGGTTTATCTGATGAAGAAATCGATAAAATGGTTAGAGAAGCGGAAGAAAATGCTGAAGCTGATAAGAAGCGTAAAGAAGAAGTAGAGCTTCGTAATGAAGCAGATCAACTAGTCTTTACGACTGAAAAGACATTAAAAGACCTTGAAGGTAAAGTAGACGAAGCAGAAGTTGCGAAAGCAAACGAAGCGAAAGATGCTTTAAAAGAAGCAATCGAAAAGAACGAATTAGAAGAAATCCGTTCGAAGAAGGATGCTTTACAAGAAATCGTTCAAGCTTTAACAATGAAGCTTTATGAAGAAGCTGCAAAACAGGCCCAAGCTGCTCAAGGTGCTGAAGGCCAAGATGGAAAAAATAACGATGACAATGTAGTTGACGCAGAATATGAAGAGGTTAAAGACGATAAATAAGTCGAATAACCTCTAATCTTTTAAAAGTCGAAGTCAGGTCTTTCTTGGCTTTGACTTTTATTTTGGCTGTTTTCGTAACGTTTGTTGCTTTTATAATGTGATTTTTATTTAATAATCTGAGTTGATTGGAGCGGAGGGCACTTGACTCCTCGAAAATGCTATCGCTTTTCCTTCGTGCGTGGGCAGATTCAAGGATGTAAATTCAGTGTCCAGCGGGAAATAGAGGGAAGCGGGAGACCCCGCAGGCGGATACGCCGAGGAGGCTTCCGTCCCTCCCCGCGGAAAGCAAGTGCCCGCAGCGGAAATCAACGGGCAAACTTTGAAGGCTAATAACAACAATATATGCGAAAACAGCCTTTATTTTTTGCATGTACTTGGCTTTTTTCTTAGTTGCAAAACACAAATAGAGAATGTTAAAATAATCTTTATGTGAAATGATCGGGGAGTGGTAATCATGAATAAAAGGGATTACTATGAAGTTCTTGGTGTCAGTAAAGGGGCATCCAAGGATGAATTAAAAAAGGCTTATCGAAAGCTATCCAAAAAATATCATCCAGACATTAATAAGGAACCAGATGCAGACGAGAAATTCAAAGAAGTGACAGAAGCTTATGAAGTTTTAAGTGATGATCAAAAACGGTCTCATTACGACCAGTTTGGCCATACCGATCCAAATCAAGGCTTTGGCGGCGGTGATTTTGGCGGCTTTGGCGGATTCGAAGATATTTTCAGCACATTCTTTGGAGGCGGGGGCTCGCGACGCCGGGATCCGAACGCACCAAGACAAGGGGCAGATCTGCAATATACAATGACCCTCTCCTTCGAAGATGCGGTTTTCGGCAAGGAGACTGAAATTGAAATTCCGCGTGAGGAAACATGTGAAACATGTAACGGATCAGGTGCGAAACCTGGTACAAAGCCTGAAACATGTGGGCATTGTCATGGTTCTGGTCAGCTGAATGTTGAGCAAAATACGCCATTTGGCAAAATTGTCAATCGAAGAGTTTGTCATCACTGTAGCGGAACAGGCAAGCAGATTAAACATAAATGTTCTACATGCGGTGGAGCCGGCAAAGTGAAAAAGCGCCGGAAGATTCAAGTGAAGATTCCAGCCGGGATTGATGATGGACAGCAGCTTCGCGTATCCGGACAGGGAGAACCAGGAATCAATGGCGGTCCTTCAGGAGATTTATACGTTGTGTTCCATGTCCGATCTCATGAGTTTTTTGAGCGTGATGGCGATGACGTTTATTGTGAAATGCCAATTACTTTTGTCCAGGCTTCTTTAGGGGATGAGGTGGAAGTTCCAACCCTATATGGCAAAATTAAATTAAAAGTTCCAGCGGGTACACAGACAGGTACAAAATTCCGCTTAAAAGATAAAGGGATTCAAAATGTTAGAGGTTACGGGAAAGGCGATCAGCATATAATTGTACGCATTATTACCCCTACAAAGCTAACAGAAAAGCAGAAACAGCTGCTTCATGAGTTTGCTGAGGTAAGTGGTCAAGTACCTCAAGGAGAACAAGAAGAAAGCTTTTTTGCGAAAGTGAAACGAGCATTTAAGGGCGATTAAAGGAAATGGAGTTGGTAGTAGTGAAATGGTCAGAAATCAGTATTCATACAACAAATGAGGCAGTGGAACCGATTTCGAATATTTTACATGAAGCCGGAGCAAGCGGAGTGGTGATTGAAGATCCTTTTGAACTTATAAAGGAAAGAAAGGATCAATTCGGCGAAATCTACCAACTCAACCCGCAGGACTATCCCGAAGAAGGGGTTATTGTCAAAGCATATTTGCCAGTTAACAGCTTTCTCGGTGAGACGGTAGATGAAATAAAAGAAGCAATTAGCAGTCTTGTTTTATATAATATTGATATTGGGAAAAATAATGTCAGTATCAGTGAAGTGAATGAAGAAGATTGGGCAACGGCTTGGAAGAAATATTACCATCCAGTGAAAATATCTGAGCGATTTACGATTGTTCCCACATGGGAAGAATATACGCCTGTTAATACCGATGAATTGATCATTGAGCTTGACCCAGGTATGGCGTTCGGAACGGGAACCCATCCAACAACCGTTATGTGTATTCAGGCCTTAGAAAGAATGGTGAAAAAAGGGGACTCCGTTATTGATGTTGGTACGGGTTCAGGCGTGTTAAGTATTGCGGCTGCTATGTTGGGTGCAGAGAAAGTAAGAGCTCTTGATTTGGACGAAGTAGCTGTTACCTCCGCACGGCTTAATATTGAGCTGAACAAAGTACATGATATTGTAGACGTGTCGCGAAACAACCTGCTTGATGGGGTGAACGAAGCGGTAGATGTCGTTGTTGCCAATATTTTGGCAGAAGTGATTCTCCGATTTACTAATGAAGTAGCTTCTATTGTAAAACCGGGTGGCTATTTCATTGCTTCAGGCATTATTCAGCAGAAGAAGCTGGATGTTAAAGAAGCGATAGCGGCTGCCGGCTTTGAAATTGAAGAAACCATTCAGATGGAAGACTGGGTAGCTATTATCGGAAAAAGAAAGCAATAGATTTTAAGGGGGAACAAAAAAACGTTCCCCCTTTTATCTGTTATCTCAATTACTCGGAAAGAGAGGTGTCATCGTTGCAGCGATATTTTGTCGAAAATCCTGCTATCGATAACCGCTTTATTATTTCAGGAGACGACCACCATCACATTGTCAGGGTTATGCGAATGAATGAAGGCGATCACATCATTTGTGTTGATCCTCTGAATAAAAGTGCGATCTGTTCAATTGCAGAAATTACCGATGACCATGTGAGAGTAAACATTGTACAATGGAACGAAGGGTCACCAGAGTTGCCTATAGACATAACAATTGTGAGCGGACTGCCTAAAGGGGATAAGCTTGAATGGATTGTCCAAAAAGGGACTGAGCTTGGTGCTCATAAGTTTATCCCTTTTATTTCAGCGCGTTCAGTAGTAAAATGGGATGAGAAAAAGGCTGCGAAAAAAGTCGAACGCTGGCAGAAAATTGCGAAAGAAGCAGCCGAACAGTCCCATCGCACACAACTTCCTGAAGTGATGAGCCCACAAAATTTAAAATCCCTTTTAAAAATAAGTGAGGATTTCGATTTTAAATTGATTGCTTTTGAGGAGGAAGCGAAACAAGGGGAAGCCTCTAACCTTTCAAAAACGTTGGCCAAAATGAAAAAAGGCCAATCATTAATCCTCATATTCGGACCTGAAGGCGGCCTTGCCGATCATGAAGTCTCGATATTAAAGGAAAGCGGCTTTCTTGCATGTGGATTGGGCCCAAGAATTTTAAGAACGGAAACGGCCCCGCTTTATGCACTATCAGCCGCATCCTATCATTTTGAACTAATGGAGTGAGTTTAATGCCTGCAGTTGCATTTCATACACTTGGTTGTAAGGTCAACCATTACGAAACAGAAGCGATCTGGCAATTATTTAAAGAAGCTGGCTACGACCGTGTTGATTTTGAATCGATGTCAGATGTGTATATTATCAACACTTGTACAGTAACAAATACAGGTGACAAAAAAAGCCGGCAGGTGATTCGAAGGGCAATCAGAAAAAACCCTGATGCTGTTATTTGTGTAACAGGATGCTACGCACAAACTTCACCGGCAGAAATTATGGCAATACCTGGAGTAGACATCGTTGTTGGTACACAAGACCGGGTAAAAATGCTTGAGTATATCGAACAATACAAGCAGGAGCGCCAGCCGATCAACGGGGTTGGCAACATCATGAAAAATCGTGTGTACGAAGAACTTGATGTTCCCGCTTTTACAGATCGAACACGTGCTTCACTTAAAATCCAAGAAGGCTGTAACAATTTCTGTACGTTCTGTATCATCCCATGGGCGCGCGGATTAATGAGATCAAGAGATCCGAAAGAGGTTATCCGTCAAGCACAGCAATTAGTTGATGCCGGCTACAAGGAAATTGTTTTAACAGGCATTCATACTGGCGGCTATGGCGAGGACATGAAAGACTACAACCTAGCTATGCTTTTAAGAGATTTAGAAGCCCAAGTACGCGGTTTAAAACGTCTTCGAATATCATCTATTGAAGCAAGCCAAATTACGGATGAAGTGATCAAAGTGATGGATCAGTCAAATGTCATTGTCAGACATCTTCATATCCCGCTTCAATCAGGATCAAATACCGTTCTAAAAAGAATGCGCAGAAAGTATACAATGGAGTTTTTCGGTGAGCGTTTGGACCGTCTGAAAGAAGCACTTCCAGGGTTAGCGGTCACTTCCGATGTCATCGTCGGTTTTCCTGGTGAAACAGAAGAAGAATTTATGGAAACTTACAATTTTATTAAAGAACATAAATTCTCTGAGCTTCATGTTTTTCCATATTCCAAGCGGACAGGAACCCCTGCAGCAAGAATGGAAGACCAAGTTGACGAAGAAGTGAAAAACGAACGTGTCCATCGTCTAATTGCTCTATCTGATCAGCTGGCAAAAGAATATGCATCACAGTTTGAAGGCGAGGTTCTTGAAGTTATTCCAGAAGAAGCTTTCAAAGATCAGCCAGATAACGAACTATATATTGGCTACACAGATAATTATTTGAAAATTGTTTTCCCTGCAACGGAAGAAATGATCGGCCAAATTGTAAAAGTCAAAATTACAAAAGCTGGTTATCCTTACAATGAAGGCCGGTTTGTCCGTGTTCTAGATGAACTAGTAAACAATAGCGAAGAAGAAGCGGCAGTATAAAGAGAAACTTCCATAAGTGGGGGGTTACTGCAAGTTAATCTGCGATAATTCCAACATGCAATAAAAAAGGAATTACCTTGATGGTAGTTCCTTTTTTAATGGGAAAAATTCATTTGGATAAACTAATCTTGCAAACGAACGAATAGATACGAAATACAACTCGATATTTTTTATTAAGAGTGGTATGATACAAGAGGTACGTACAACTTATTTGTTTTGAAGGGAGTCATATTAATGACAAATAATATAGCAAAAATGATCGATCATACATTACTCAAAGCTGATGCAACAAAAGGGCAAATTGAAGCAATTTGTGCAGAAGCGAAAGAATATAATTTTGCATCAGTGTGCGTAAATCCAACATGGGTAAAGCTTTCAAGTGAATTATTAAGCGGTACAGACGTAAAAGTATGTACAGTTATTGGTTTTCCACTAGGTGCTTCTACACCTGAAACAAAGGCATTTGAAACAAAAAATGCAATCGAAAATGGAGCAACAGAAGTAGATATGGTTATTAATATCGGAGCTTTAAAAGGCGGAGACAATGAATTGGTAGAAAGAGATATCCGTGCTGTTGCAGATGCAGCAAAAGGAAAGGCTCTATCAAAAGTAATTATTGAAACTTGCCTGCTTACGGAAGAAGAAAAAGTAAGAGCATGTGAATTATCTGTTAAAGCTGGAGCAGACTTTGTAAAAACTTCAACTGGTTTCTCAACAGGGGGAGCAACAGTTGAAGATATCACCCTGATGAGAAAGACAGTTGGCCCTAATATTGGTGTAAAAGCATCAGGCGGCGTTAGAAGTGCTGAAGATGCTCAGAAGATGATCGAAGCTGGAGCCACAAGAATCGGCGCAAGCTCAGGCGCAGCCATTGTCAATGGGTTAACAAGCGAATCTGACTATTAAGAAAGAAATGCCGGATAAAAATCCGGCATTTCTTTTTTTAAGGTGCCTGACACCGCTCGTGGACAAGACCACTAAAGTGTCTTTTGTACGAATACACTTTAGTGCTTAACGACCATGAATCCTCATAATTAACCTTCCAAATGAATTTGCAAAAGGAAGCACCATTAGGGATGAACTAACATTAAATAGGACACCGATATGTGCAAGCTGCACATCCGCCGCTGTCGATAGCTGTAGTCCAATTGAAGTTAATAGATTGATGAAAGGATAGAAAGCCATAACGCCGATTATATTTAGCCAAATATGTGCGTAAGCGGAAAGTCTAGCCTCTTTTCCTCCGCCTATTGATGCTAAAAAGACGTCCACACATGTCCCAATATTTGAACCAAGCATGATGGCGATTCCTGTATCAAGTTTAAAAGCCCCATCTGTCAGGAAGCCCATGATGATGCCGGTTGTGGCGGTACTAGATTGAATAATAGCCGTAATGAAGGTACCTGCAAGAATGCTCAAAAAGTGACTTTCTTTTAAATTTAGTAATAGTTGATCGACATACTCAATCGATCTTAACGGGCCCGCTAAATATTCAAATCCACCCATTGCCGCAAAAACAGCCGAAATACCTAGTAGAATTAATCCGATACTCTGCAAGTTTTTTCTTCCGGTTAAAAGGAAAACAGCTCCTAAAATTCCGATTGGAACGAGAAAAGCCTCAATATCAAATGTAATTAGTTCTGTCGTTACTGTCGTTCCTATATTCGTTCCTAAAATAATTCCGATTGATTGAGGAAAAGTTATTAGTCTTGCGGAAATAAGCCCAATCGCAATGATCATAACCGCCGAACTGCTTTGCAAAATACACGTAATCCCGATTCCGGCCAAAAGACCTTTCCAAGGAGTATCCGTCAATTTAGCCAGCCAAATTCTTAGGGAATCAGGGGATAAATTAAAAAGTCCGGTTCTTAGTAACACCATCCCGTAAATAAATAACCCAATTAATAAGATGAAAATAAATAGCTGGGTCAAGCCTTCACCCCCTAAATATATCATTATGGTTATTTAGGAGGTGACATGCCTTTTTTGTGAATTTAAGTCAAACTAATAGACGGGTCCCACGTTTTAAGTATTAAAATGTAAAAACAACCGCCATTACAGACGAATTACAGTTGACCTCGTTTCGCTGTTATATTATAATTGCAAGGTACATGGAAAACCATGTAGTTGATGTTAGTGTGTTGTGCTCGGAGGGAGGGAAAGAGAATGTCTAAAACCGTCGTTCGTAAAAACGAATCGCTTGAAGATGCTCTTCGTCGCTTCAAACGTACAGTTTCTAAAACTGGTACTTTACAAGAAGCTAGAAAGCGCGAATTCTACGAAAAACCAAGTATTAAACGTAAGAAAAAGTCTGAGGCTGCAAGAAAACGTAAGTTCTAAGAGAGGGTGTATGTATTGAGTCTTCTCGAACGTTTAAATGATGATATGAAACAAGCGATGAGGAACAAAGAAAAAGTGAAGCTCACTGTTATTCGGATGATTAAAGCTTCGATACAAAATGAAGCAATCAAGCTTGGAGCAGAGCTGACTGAAGAACAAGAGTTAACAGTCCTTTCTCGCGAAGTGAAACAACGCAAGGATTCCCTCCATGAATTTGATAAAGCAGGTCGTGAAGATCTTGTTGAAAAAATTCGTACGGAACTTCAGTACGTCGAATTATATATGCCTGAGCAGCTCTCAGAAGAAGAGGTTTCAAAAATCGTTCAAGAAACGATTGCTGAAACAGGTGCAAATTCCAAAGCTGATATGGGTAAAGTGATGGCTGCCATTATGCCGAAAGTAAAAGGTAAAGCAGATGGAGCACTTGTAAATAAACTTGTTCAACAACACCTTTCATAAAATCAAACTAAGTATAAAAGACCGAGAGCTCTTGCTACCGGTCTTTTTTATTTAGGAATATTTATTAGTATAATGTAAGAATTTCTTTGTAAAATTGGTATCTTTCATTTAACTATAGCGCAATTGTGGTTGTTTCCTTGTAAGTTAACGACAAAAGAAGCTATTATAGTATAAACAGGATTTAATTGGGCAAATCAAATTCCTTGGCGTATTTGCGCCCAGATTTTTACCTTAGATTGCTCGGTGAAAATCTGAGGCATCCGTCGGAGGCTTAACTTTATTCGGCCGGGGTTTGAACCACACTGAATTGAATACCTGTTTGCGTTCATCTCGCACTTATATCGTTTAGAAGCTTCTGCTGAATAATGTTAAAGCTTAAAACCTTTTTCATTTACAAACGTATTATCAAAGGGAGATCAAATGAGGGGAGGGGGATGGCTTGAATTTTATAAGGAATATTACGATTTTTTCATTTCTACTTGCAATTCTTTTAATGGCGGCCCCTTTTAATGGAAATGCGAAAAATGAAATTGTCTATGTTGTGCCAATCGAAGAAACTGTGGAAAAAGGGTTATATGCCTTTTTAAGCAGGGCTGTTCATACTGCGGAAGAGGAAAACGCTTCAGCCATTATTTTTGAAATAAACACTCCAGGTGGAGCAGTGGATGCCGCAGGGGACATAGGCAAATTATTAACTTCGACACAAATGAAAACGGTATCGTTCATTAATAACCGGGCTCTTTCGGCAGGTGCATATATTTCACTAAATACTGATGAAATTTATATGGTTCCGGGCTCTACTATGGGAGCGGCTGCCATCATTGACCAGCAGGGAAATACGGCTGGAAAGAAAGCTGAATCTTTTTGGTTTGCGGCGATGGAAAGTGCTGCAAAGCATAATAATAGAGACCCTATCTATGCTCTTGCAATGGCAGATGAATCCATTGATTTGCCTAATCTTCGTGCACCAAAGGGGAAATTATTGACGCTGACAGCTGATCAGGCACTAGAAGTTGGCTATTCAGAAGGAACGGTCAAAAACCTAGATGAATTGTTAACTGATCTTGGCTACGCGAATGCAGAGATTCTTACAGTGGAAGAAAGCTTTGCTGAGAAAATGGCCCGATTTATTACGCATCCTGTTGTCATACCAATCCTTCTTTCTATTGGCAGCTTAGGCCTTGTATTGGAATTATATTCTCCGGGCTTCGGGATCCCTGGGTTTATGGGTTTATCCGCACTGATTCTGTTTTTTTATGGGCATTTAGTTGCCGGATTAGCAGGATATGAAACGATTGTCTTATTTGTCCTTGGAATTGGGTTGATTATTGCAGAATTTTTTTTGCCTGGTGGAATTGCCGGGATATTGGGTGCCGCAGCCATAGTGGCCAGCTTATTTTTAGCTTCGGATAATGCCATTCATATGGGGATTTCATTATTAATTGCAATCGGTATTTCTATTTTAGCATCTATTTTAATGATAAAGGTGTTTGGTGGAAAAATGAAATTTTTCAAAAAGATCATATTAACTGATTCAACAACAACGGAAAAAGGGTATATATCAAACAAGAGCAGGACGGAGCTTATCGGTCTGGATGGATTTACGATGACAGATCTCCGGCCAGCTGGAACGGTCGTCCTTAATGATGAACATATCGATGTAGTCAGTGAGGGCGGATTTGTTCTAAAAGGAGCGAGAGTCAGAGTGATTAAAGCAGAAGGCTCACGTATTGTCGTTAGAGAAATTCCAAATTTAGAGAAATAAAACATTACTGGAGGAAATGAAATGTTAGATCCTACAACAATTATTTTACTCGTGGCCATTGTTATTGGCCTTATGTTATTGGGGGTATTATTTACATTCGTTCCGGTTATGCTGTGGATTTCAGCATTAGCTGCCGGAGTTAGAGTTAGTATCTTTACGTTAATCGGGATGAGATTACGCCGGGTTATTCCTAGCCGAGTCATTAATCCGTTAATTAAAGCGCACAAAGCAGGTTTGAATGTAACGACAAACCAATTAGAAAGCCACTTTTTAGCAGGTGGAAATGTGGATCGTGTTGTCAATGCTTTAATTGCTGCCCATCGTGCAAATATTGAATTAAGCTTTGAGCGTAGTGCGGCCATTGACTTAGCAGGTCGTGATGTGTTGGAAGCTGTTCAAATGAGTGTTAATCCAAAGGTTATTGAAACACCGTTTATCGCTGGTGTTGCGATGAATGGAATTGAGGTAAAGGCTAAAGCGAGAATTACCGTTAGAGCTAATATTGAACGCCTTGTCGGTGGTGCAGGTGAAGAAACTATTGTTGCCCGTGTTGGCGAAGGGATTGTTTCAACGATCGGTTCATCACAAGACCATAAAGATGTTCTTGAAACACCGGATATGATTTCTCGTACTGTTCTTGCTAAAGGTTTAGATGCTGGTACAGCGTTTGAAATTCTTTCGATCGATATCGCGGATGTTGATGTTGGTAAAAATATTGGGGCGAACTTACAAACAGAGCAGGCAGAAGCAGATAAAAAAATTGCCCAGGCAAAAGCAGAAGAACGTCGGGCAATGGCAGTAGCACAAGAGCAAGAAATGAAAGCCCGTGTTGAAGAAATGAAAGCAAAGGTTGTTGAAGCAGAAGCAAAAGTTCCGCTTGCTATGTCAGAAGCTCTTCGTTCCGGTAACATTGGTGTCATGGATTATATGAACATTAAAAATATTTCTGCTGATACGGATATGAGAGGTTCGATCGGAAAGCTATCTGGCGATCACACTGACGAACGTAAAAATGATTAATATTCCTACCTTAATGAAGGGAGGGTGTCTTTTTGAGAGTTTTATTCGAAAATCCAATTATTCTATTTTTAATTATCACAGCTATATCCACCCTTTTTAAAAAAAGGAAGGAGAAAGAGAATAATAATCGAAAAACCGCTCCAAATCAACAGCAGACTCCTATGCGACCTAGCACGGAAAAGCCAATTCAAGATCCGTACTTTGAAGCAAGGAAATTTGAAGATGAAGAAATTCAGGCTAGAAATGTCACTGATCTAATTGAAAAAGAGTATTTGGAAAAGAAAAAGCGGGCGGAAGCAAAAATAAAAGCTTTAAAGGAACAGCAAAGAAATGCTGAGAAAAAAGCGCAGGCAATACAGGCTACCGCACCAATAAGAACTTTGCAGCCGTCCTCTCCACTCGAAAGGGAGAATAAGGCTAACCAATCAACAAGAGAACAAAAACTCGTTGATGGAATCATCTGGTCAGAAATATTAGGGCCGCCGAGAGCAAGGAATCCTCACAGGTCGATTAAAGGAAAGTAAACAGGCTAATAAAACAAGTCCTAATAAGAAAAATAAGTGCTAGAACCTTCTTTCATTTCATACATATGAGATGAAGGGGGGTTCTTTTTTATGGCAAAAAAGTGGGGACAATTCGTCCGGAAATGGATGACTAATAACATGGAGCTTCCTCAAGATGTCATGATGGATTTACCCCGCGTTACGATGATCGGACAAATCCATATTTATATCGAGAACCACCGGGGATTACTAGCCTTCTCAGATAAAGAGCTAAGACTGCTGCTTAAGCAGGGGCAGCTGCTGATAAAAGGAAAATCATTTGTTATAAAAACGATCTTACCTGAGGAAATATTACTCGAAGGAACAATTGATCAAGTCACATATATTAATGAAAAGGTATAATTTTGTTTTTTTAGTGTACTCATAGAATCTATGCACTGTTTGAGGTCAGAGGTTCGACTAGAAGCAATCGATGATTCACCAAATTAATAAAATAAGTCTGCAATTGAACATTTAGGCAAGCGTCTTTATATACGGTTGAAACAAAGATAATCAGGGGGAAGGATATGAAGAATCTGTGGGTTGAATATTTTGGAGGTATCGTGACTGTAAGAACAAGCGGTACAGGAATTGAGCGTTTTATCAATTCACTGACAAGAAGTGGGATCCATATTTGGAATGTGAAAAGACATGGGAACCAAGCCGTAACTTTTAAAATGAAACTTATTGATGTGAAAAAAATTAGACAAGTTGTCAGGAACAGCGATTGTAAAGTCGAGTTCCTGCATCGGACAGGCATGCCATTTCAATTAAAAAAACTACTTAAAAATAGTGGGTTGGCCGTGGGTGCTACCGTTTTTTTTATTGTGATCATGCTTCTGTCCAATATGGTTTGGGGTATAGAAATCAAGGGAGCAGATCCTGCAACAGAGTATAAAATTCGTAAAGAACTTGATAGATTCGGCGTTCAAAGGGGGAAATTGCAATTTTTTATTGATAATGTTGAATCCATCCAACGGAAATTATCTAATAATATCCAGGAAATTACATGGGTAGGTGTGGAATTAAAAGGGACAACCTACCATCTTCAAGTCGTGGAAAAAAATGAGCCGCAGAAACCCGAATATTTTAGCCCTCGACATTTGGTGGCGAAAAAGAAGGCTGTGATTGTGGACATGTTTGTTGAAGAAGGACAGCCTTTAGTCAGTGTTAATGAGCATGTGCAGCCAGGACAGCTCCTTGTTTCCGGAATTATCGGAAAAGAGGGTCAAACAGAAATCGTTTCTGCAAAAGGAGAAATATTTGGAGAAACATGGTATATGTCACAAGTCGAACTTCCTCTTAAAAGTATCTTTCAAGTATTCAATGGCAATGAAAAGCGGAAACATTATATTGGGATTGGTCCTTTGCGAATACCCGTTTGGGGATTTGGCAAGGTGGAATATAAAGAGTTTGAAACAGAAACAAATGAAAAGAATATTCATTTTATCAAATGGAAGCTTCCTATTTCCTACTCAAATAAAACGATTAGAGAGAGAGAGCAGGTAACTAGAATCTACTCAAACGAAGAAGCCTTTGATGTGGCAAAAGAAATGGCGCGAAATGATATAAAAAGCAGGTTAAATGAAGATGCTAAAATTAAAGGTGAAAAAGTTTTACACAAGTCTGTAGAGAATGGTAAAGTAATCTTATCAATACATTTCCAAATTATTGAGAATATTGCAGAAGGACAACCTATTGTTCAAGGAGAAACAGAATGACAGAAGAGCTGAAGACAATGAATGTACAACTGGAAAACCCAAATGAAGCGATTGCGCTATTCGGAAATGCAGATGCCCACTTAAAAATGATCGAACAAGAATTGAATGTATCCATTATAACGAGAGGCGAATCTGTCTTTGTTTCCGGAAAAATGGAAAAGGTCGAAATTGTTGGCAACATATTGGCCGAATTATTAAAAGTAATTAGAAAAGGAATCACTATTAGCCAAAGAGATGTTTTGTATGCTCTGCAGTTGGCAAAAAAGGGAACCTTAGAATATTTTAGTGATTTATTTGATGAAGAAATCATTAAAAATGCAAAAGGAAAATCAATCAGGGTCAAAACGATCGGCCAAAGCCAATATATTCGGGCGATGAAAAAGAATGACCTTGTATTTGGTATCGGTCCAGCCGGAACAGGAAAAACCTATCTAGCTGTCGTCATGGCTGTGAATGCTTTAAAAAACGGTCAAGTAAAACGAATCATTCTTACACGGCCTGCTGTAGAAGCTGGAGAAAGCCTCGGTTTTTTACCAGGAGACTTAAAGGAAAAAGTAGATCCTTACTTAAGGCCGTTATATGACGCACTGCATGATATCTTTGGTGCAGAACATACACAAAGGTTAATTGAAAGAGGCACAATTGAAATTGCTCCTTTAGCTTATATGAGGGGAAGAACGCTTGATGATGCTTTCGTCATTTTGGATGAGGCTCAAAATACCACTCATGCGCAAATGAAAATGTTCCTAACCAGGCTTGGGTTTGGTTCTAAAATGGTCATTACCGGTGACAAAACCCAAGTGGACCTTCCTAAAGGAGCGAAATCAGGATTAATTGCCGGTGAGGAGATCTTAATGGGGGTAAAGGGGATCTCTTTTGTACATCTAGAAGAAAGTGATGTTGTCCGCCACCCTCTTGTTGCAAAAATCATTCGGGCATATGGACAAAGTGAAAGCTAAAACCGTCGGTATTACCGTACGGTTTTCTTTGTGGATCTTCTTGTGACGGACATTTTAACGCTCGATTCCTCTTAAGTAAAAATAAATGGGGATGCCAAAAAGAGGAAACAAGGGTAACCTAATAAAAACTTAGTTTTAAATCGTTAGTTTTTTGAGGATGCACTTTAACGGAAAAACTGATATCATTTTACATAATTAAGGATTAATATTTTAAGGAAATATGGTAAAACTAAATAGCTATATAAAATACACTGAGTGATTAATCGTAATTGGTGGCGCTAACACGATTATAATTTTTTATTAAGCTTATCTGGTTAACAATTAATTAGCCAAGATAGGAGGAGTTTAGTTGGGGCAACTTCAGCTATATATGGCAAAGATCAGAAATTTATTAGATGTGACTTTTTTTAGAGTCCTTTTATTTATTTTTCTTGGAATCATTATGTTTCTTGCGATGTTTAGCAATGTCAAACCGGAAAAATTGGATTTAAGTTTGTTTTCTGTTGCTGAACAAACAATTAGATCGCCAATCACTGTCGAAGATAAGGCTAACACGGAAAAGAGAAAAAAAGAAGCCGCAGACCATGTTCAGGATGTTTATGTAATCAAAAAGGAAATCACTCAAAACCGTGTCGATCTTATCACCTCTATTTTCGGATCTGCGACAGAAGTCAATGATGAGATTAGAGACGATTTGGAAGCAAAGCAGAAAGCTACATCGCAAGCGGAAGATGGAGAGAATGAAAACATTATTTCGGCAGAGCCCACCCCCGCTGATAAGTTATCACGTATGAAAGAAAAACTCACTGAGGATGTAACTAGAGAAATATCAGACCAAGCATTACTAGCTTTTGTTCAGGCCTCAAGAGATGAACTGGAAGTCGCAAAAGACTTGACCGTGACGGCTATAAATAATGTCATGAGTAAGCGGATACCTGCTGATGAGGTTGAAAATGGGAAAAAGCGTTTAGAGGAAGAGCTTAAGTTCACTAGTTTGAATATGGGGTTAAAAGCTGCAGCTATTGAGCTTGGAAGATACGCTATCACCCAAAATGAATTTTATGATCCAGTAGCAACTGAAGAGCTTCGGCAGCAGGCGATTGAGAGTATAGAACCGGTAAAAATCCTTCAAGGACAGATCATTGTCGAACAACAACAATTGATCAGCAGGGATGTTTATCGGCAGTTAGAGCTAATCGGTATGCTGGATAGCGTCAATTCCATTCAGCCCTTTATCGGACTATTTTTAATCATTATTATTATACTAGCTGCACTCTATTATTATTTTTATGAAATGAAGTTTCATTCTGAGGTGAAACAAAACTTTTTATTATTGTTTAGCATTATTTTTGCTTTATCATTATTAATAATGAAGAGCATAAGTTTCTTCCATGAAATAAAATATTCAGAGATCAGCTATATTTTTCCAGCAGCAATGGGTGCGATGTTAATAAAAATATTAATTGATGAACGAATGGCTGGATTGTTTACGATTATTATGGCTATTTGCGGAAGTATTATTTTTAATGAAGGGATTACTGGATCGCTTCATGTTTCGGCAGGCATTTATATCATTTGCAGTGGATATGCTGGGATTATGTTTTTAAGCAATCAAAATCACCGTTCAAAGATATTGCAGGCAGGGATGTTTGTAGCAGCTGTAAACATCATCGTCATCTTTTCGCTTATGTTATTGAGGAACAGCCAATTTGATGCGATTGAGTATGGTTTTTACTTTGTCATTGCTTTGATTTCCGGTATTACTTCAGCTGTTCTAGCGATTGGGCTGCTTCCGTTTTTTGAAGCGGGATTTGGTATTCTTTCGACGATGAAATTAATTGAGCTTTCAAATCCTAATCATCCGTTGCTTCGTAAAATCCTGACTGAAGCTCCGGGTACCTATCATCACAGTGTTATGGTTGCCAATTTGTCAGAATCAGCATGTGAAGCGATCGGCGGGAACGGATTGCTAGCAAGAGTTGGCTGTTATTATCATGATATTGGAAAAACGAAGCGGCCCCAGTTTTTTATTGAAAATCAAATAAATATTGAAAATCCGCATGACCGGCTTCCACCGCAAACGAGCAAAAATATTATTATCGCTCATGCAACAGATGGAGCAGAATTGCTAAGAAAACATAAGATGCCAAAGGAAATTGTCGATATTGCTGAGCAGCACCACGGAACTACTTTGTTAAAATATTTTTATCATAAAGCAAATCAAGATGGCCTCGAAGTGAGAGAAGAAGATTATCGCTATCCTGGTCCGAAAGCTCAAACAAAAGAAGCGGCAGTTATTGGGATTGCTGATAGTGTTGAGGCTGCAGTTCGTTCGATGTCCCACCCGACACCTGAACAGATTGAAGGCTTAGTTAGAAATATTATTGCTGATCGCCTCAATGACGGCCAGCTTAATGAATGTGATTTAACCTTGAAAGAACTTGAAACGGTTGCACACTCTTTTTGCGAAACGTTAAACGGAATTTTCCATTCTCGAATCGAGTATCCAGAAATGACTAAACAGAAGGTGAAGCAGGCATGAGTTTAAGTATTGATTTTTTAGATGAAACGAATGAGCTGACAGAGAAGGAAACAACACATATTGTCGAGCTTCTTAACTTGGCAGCTAAAATGGAAAAGGTAGAGCCGGAAAGTGAAGTTTCGATTACTTTTGTGAGCGATGAAAAAATCACCGAGATTAATAAAGAGTATCGAAATAAAGACAGTGTCACAGACGTCATTTCTTTTGCGATGGAAGAGATGGGAGAAGGAGAAATAGAACTTCATGGTCTTGATATGCCCCGAATATTAGGAGATATTATTATCTCGGTTGCAAAAGCAAAAGAACAGGCTGAAGAATACGGCCATTCCTTTATGCGTGAATTAGGGTTCCTGGCTGTGCATGGCTTTCTCCATCTTCTTGGTTATGATCATGAAACAACAGAAGAGGAAAAAGAAATGTTCTCCCGTCAGAAGGATATATTGGATGAATTCGGGCTCCGGCGTTAAGAAGCATCAGTTAATCAGGTCGTTCGGCTTTGCGATTTCTGGGATCAAATCAGCCGTGTTAAAAGAAAGAAATATGAAGATCCATCTATTGATTTCGATCGCAGTCATTGGTTTGGGGATATGGTTATCGTTGTCCACAGTTGAGTGGCTATTTGTTCTGTTTGCTATCGGAGGAATGCTATCACTAGAGCTGCTGAATACAGCGATCGAACGAGCAGTTGACCTTGTAACAGCGAAATACCACCCTCTGGCAAAGGAAGCAAAGGATATTGCGGCAGGGTCTGTACTCATTTACGCTTTATTGTCGGTCATTACTGGGTTGATCATTTTTCTCCCAAAAATTATTTTGCACTTTCATTAAATGAGAACTGTCCTTTGGGGCAGTTTTTCTGTTTATAATCACTATAGATCAAAACAATTTTAACAAGTGGAGCAAAATTATCCTTCGACCATTTGATAACAGTTCCTAAATTCGATAAAATGACAGAGCACCAAGAAATATCATGAATTAATTTTTAGAAAGTTCAAATTTTTACATTACATTTTTGCAACAATAGATGTATTTAATGTAAAAATGCGGTAAAATAAAAAGAAGCAACACCTTCTTTACTAGAAAGGAAGAACTACCTGTGAATGTTGAAACGCTAATCGAAGAAGCGAAAATAGCTATGAATAAAGCTTATGTTCCTTATTCAAAATTTAAAGTAGGAGCAGCGCTCCTAACAGAAGACGGTAAAGTATATCATGGATGCAATATTGAAAATGCCGCATATAGCATGACGAATTGTGCTGAGAGGACGGCAATTTTCAAAGCATACTCTGAAGGAGATAAAAAATTTGCAGCACTGGCTGTTGTTGCAGACACAGGCCGTCCTGTTCCCCCATGTGGCGCATGCCGTCAAGTCATCGCGGAATTATGTCCGAAAGAGATGAAGGTAATCTTAACGAATTTACAAGGGGATATTCAAGAGCTGACAGTTGAAGAACTATTGCCTGGCGCCTTTTCACCGGAGGATTTACATGAATAATACGACACAAGGGCATAAATCAGGATTTATTTCTATTATTGGAAGACCAAATGTTGGAAAGTCCACATTTTTAAATCGCGTTATTGGGCAGAAGATTGCCATCATGAGCGATAAGCCGCAGACGACAAGGAATAAAGTCCAAGGTGTTTTAACAACAAATGAGGCTCAATATATCTTTATCGACACACCTGGCATCCATAAACCAAAACATAAACTTGGCGACTTTATGATGAAAGTGGCCGTAAATACGCTGAAAGAAGTAGACGTTATCTTGTTTATGGTAAATGCTACTGAAGGCTTTGGCCGTGGTGAGGAGTTTATTCTAGAAAAATTTCAATCGGTCCGTACACCGATTTTCCTTGTCATAAATAAAATTGATCAGATTCATCCTGATGAACTTATGCCAATCATTGAATCATACAAAGAAAAATACGAATTCAGTGAAATTATTCCAATTTCCGCCCTTGAAGGAAATAATGTGGAAACGCTATTAGGGCAGATTTATAACTATATTCCAGAAGGGCCGCAATACTATCCAGCAGATCAAGTAACAGATCACCCTGAAAGATTTATTGTTTCAGAGCTGATCAGGGAAAAAGCTCTGCATCTAACTAGGGAAGAAATACCGCATTCTCTTGCAGTAGTCATTGATAAAATGGAGCGTAAGGATGAGAAGGATCTTGTTCATGTAATGGCTACGATTATTGTTGAACGGGATTCCCAAAAGGGGATTGTAATTGGAAAGCAAGGGAAAATGCTAAAGGAAATTGGGCAACGGGCGCGTCTCGATATTGAAAATCTCCTTGGGTCAAAAGTATTTTTAGAGGTTTGGGTAAAGGTACAGAAAGATTGGCGCAACAAAATGTCCCAGCTAAGGGATTTTGGTTTCCGTGAAGATGACTACTAAGAATAGCACGAGGCTAGACAATGAAAATTTATCAGCCCTATCTAAGCTATTACTAAATGTTAAAGAATATGTATGTTTTTGATTTACAATATTTTTCTCTTATGAAATTGCATTGACAGGCTATGATAATGGTAAGGATTTGGGATAAAGAAATTGCGTTGACTAACGGAAAGGTGGGGTTTTCGATGATGGATTTTACCTGGAAGGTTTTTTCACAGACAGGTAATATTGACACATATCTTCTTTTTAAGGAGCTAGAAATGGAAACTCGAGAAATACCTAGTAATCAAGACGCAGAATTAGCTGAAGTTGACTTTCCCATCTCATAGGTTTGTTTAATGTACAGGGATGGTGACTATGGTGCTTGAAAAATGTGAGGGCATCGTCATTAGAACAACAAATTATGGTGAAACGAATAAAATTGTCACTCTATATACACGTGAATGGGGGAAGGTTGGTGTGATGGCGCGTGGTGCAAAAAAGCCGAACAGCCGGCTCGCTGCTGTCACCCAGCTTTTTACATATGGTTATTTTTTAGTTCAAAAAGGCAGTGGTTTAGGCACGATGCAGCAAGGAGAAATGATTGCTTCCATGCGAGCAATAAGGGAAGATATTTTCCTTACTGCCTATGCAAGTTATATTGTTGATTTGACTGATAAAAGTACGGAAGATCGGAAGCCAAATCCTTTTCTTTTCGAATTAGTGCATCAAACATTAAACCTGGTCAATGAAGGGTTTGACGCTGAGATTATCAGCAATATTTTTGAAATGAAAATGTTGAACTCGCTCGGTCTTTATCCGGTTTTAAATCAATGTTCCGTTTGTGGAAGTGCAGACGGGCATTTTTCTTTTTCAATTCGTGAAGGAGGACTCATCTGTCACCGCTGTCTGGGAAAAGATCCATACCACTTCAAAATATCGCCAGCAACCGTAAAGCTTTTGCGGCTTTTTTACTTTTTTGATCTTGGCCGTTTAGGAAACATTTCTGTTAAGCCCGAAACAAAGGCAGAACTAAAAAAAGTGATCTCCGCTTATTATGATGAATATTCTGGGCTGAATTTAAAAACCAAAAAATTCATTAATCAAATGGCTAAATTCGATGGTCTATTCTGATTTTTTTTCCGAACTGACGTATACCCTATGAGATTGCTTTGATCACGAAATTTGGCGCTGATTAAAGTGGAATTCAGCATTTCTATTTGACAATTGATCACGTTTTCGCTATGATTCAAATTAATAAAATAGTTGCAGTGAAAGAGAAAAGTACTTAACTAACTCTATAGAAGCGAGCCTAGGACGGTGAGAGCTAGGTGATAGAGCGCTAAGGAAGGCACTCATGAGCAACATTGTCAAGGAATGACAATAAAGTGGCTGTGTTTTTAATCACAGCAAATAGGGTGGAACCGCGGGTATACTCTCGTCCCTATGCTTAAACGCATAGAGACGGGAGTTTTTTGTTTTTTCATTTATTTTAAAGAAAATGAAGGAAGGGTGTTTTATGAATATTCAAAACATGATATTAACTTTACAAAAACATTGGTCTGATTATGGCTGCATTTTAATGCAAGCTTATGATGTTGAAAAAGGGGCGGGAACAATGAGTCCTTATACGTTTCTGCGGGCAATTGGACCTGAGCCATGGAGTGTGGCTTATGTTGAGCCTTCCCGTCGTCCAGCTGATGGCCGGTATGGGGAAAACCCAAACCGTCTATACCAGCATCATCAATTCCAGGTTATTATGAAACCATCACCTGATAATATTCAAGAAATGTATTTAGACTCCCTCAGAGCCCTAGGTATCAACCCACTGGAGCATGATATTCGCTTTGTTGAAGACAATTGGGAAAATCCTTCTCTCGGTTGTGCAGGGCTCGGTTGGGAAGTATGGCTGGATGGCATGGAAATTACACAATTTACTTACTTCCAGCAAGTCGGGGGTCTTGAATGTAAACCAGTCTCTGTTGAAATCACATACGGAATTGAAAGGCTTGCTTCTTACATTCAGGATAAAGAAGATGTGTTTGATCTTGAATGGACGACTGGTTTTACGGTAAGGGATATTTTTATGCAGCCAGAGTATGAACATTCGAAATACACATTCGAAACATCAGATCCTGACATGCTTTTTAATCTGTTTACGATTTATGAAAAGGAAGCTCATCGGCAAATGGAAGAAGGGCTAGTACATCCAGCCTATGATTATGTGTTGAAATGCTCTCATGTTTTTAATCTTTTAGATGCAAGGGGCGCTATTTCAGTTACGGAAAGAACAGGATATATCGGGCGCTGCCGAAATTTGGCAAGAAAGATTGCAAAAACTTTCTACGAAGAACGTGAGAAGCTTGGCTTCCCTATATTGCAAGCAAAGGAGGAAGATATCAATGGCTAAAAGAGATCTCCTTTTAGAAATTGGCTTGGAGGAAATGCCGGCCAGATTTGTAACAAATTCAATGAACCAGCTATCAGAAAAAGTACAAGCATGGCTGCAAGAAAAGAAAATTTCTTTTGAAAAGATAACAGCTTTCTCTTCTCCACGCCGTTTAGCGGTGCTTGTGGAAGGAATAAATGAAGCACAGGAAGATATCCATGAAGAAGCAAAGGGCCCTGCTAGAAAAATTGCTTTAGACGAAAACGGAGGATGGACAAAAGCAGCGATCGGCTTCTGCCGCGGACAAGGGGTTAATGTCGAGGACATCTTTTTTAAAGAATTAAATGGTGTCGAATATGTTCATGTAAAAAAATTCACTAAAGGTCAAGAGACGAAAGCGTTATTACCAGAATTGCAACACCTCATTACTGCAATGACATTCCCCAAAAATATGCGCTGGGCAGATAAGGAACTTCGCTTTATTAGGCCGATTAAATGGATCGTTGCTTTATTTGGCGAAGAGATTATTCCATTCGCAATTACGACCGCTGAAGCATCTAACTGGACTTTAGGTCATCGTTTCCTAGGTGGGAAAATTGCGATCAATGAGCCAAAGGAATATGAAAAAGCTCTTCTTGAACAATATGTGATTGCTAATCCAGAGGAAAGAAAGAATGCGATTCGATCCCAATTAACTAAAATCGAAGAAGAAAATAACTGGGTTATTCCAGTTGATGAGGATCTATTAGAGGAAGTAAATAATCTTGTAGAATATCCAACTGCACTCTACGGCCAGTTTGAGGAGGAGTTTCTTGAAATTCCGGAAGAGGTCCTTATTACTTCGATGAAGGAGCATCAGCGATATTTTCCTGTGAAATCGGGTGACGGAAAGCTTCTCCCATTCTTTGTTACCGTTCGTAACGGAGGGCATGAACATCTTGAAAAAGTTGCAAAGGGAAATGAAAAGGTTTTAAGAGCAAGGCTTTCGGATGCAGCTTTCTTTTATAAAGAAGACCAAAAAACAACGATAGAAACGGCATTGGCAAAGTTAAAAACGATTGTTTATCATGAAGAAATCGGGACGCTTGCTGAAAAAGTTAGCCGGGTACGCAAGCTGACAAATGAAATGACTGAATTACTGCAATTCGGCAGTGAGGAAAAAATTTCTGCCGACAGAGCAGCTGAAATTTGCAAATTTGACCTTGTATCCAATATGGTTTATGAATTCCCAGAACTGCAAGGTTTTATGGGAGAAAAATACGCTCTGCAGAAGGGTGAAAAAGAAGCTGTTGCTAAAGCGATTAATGAACATTACATGCCAAGGAATGCTGAAGATCAAACACCTCGAAGCAACGTTGGAGCAGTCCTGTCGATCGCTGAGAAAATGGATACGATTGCCTCCTGTTTCGCCATTGGCATCATTCCAAGCGGTTCACAGGATCCTTACGCATTAAGACGCCAGGCGACAGGGATTGTCCAGATCCTTTTGAATAAAGAGTGGAATATACCATTGGAAGCTTTAATTAATGCCGCCTTGGATCAAGTAGAGGAAGCGGGAATTGCCAAGAAAGATAAAGAAGAAATGGCCAAAGAAATGATTTCGTTCTTTAAGTTGAGAATTAAATATATTCTTCAAGAAAAACATGTTCGATACGATTTAATCGAAGCTGTACTTGGAAATGAAATCGGGGCGCTGTCTTCACTTGTGAAAAGAGCGGAAATCCTTGAAGCAATGAAAGATACTGAAGGTTTTAAAGAAAGTATCGAGGCATTGAGCCGCATTTTAAATATTTCATCCAAAGTAGAAGAAGCTGGGGAAGTAAACCGCGATCTCTTTGAAAATGAATTTGAAATCAACCTTTACAATAAATACATGCTTGTAAGCGGGCAGCTGGAGAAAATAGTTACGGAAAAGGATATATACGATCTTCTTGTATCCATGAAGCCTGATATTGATCAATATTTCGACCATACGATGGTCATGGCAGAAAACATTGAAATCCGCCAAAATAGGCTGAATCAAATGGCCAAGATTGGGGAAATGATTAAGAAATTTGCTAATGTGAATGAAATTATCGTTAAATAAGCTTAATTTTTGCCTTTTCTTAGAATAGCCATTAAAATAAGTAAGAGCCTGTCCAAATGCAGACAGGCTCTTACACTTAATAATGGGATACACCTCAGTTGTTTGACCATAAACGATAATACATAGACTGCCAATTGATATTTACAAACTATACTTTTGGCTGTTTTCGTAAAGTTTGTTGCTGCTTTTATAATGTGAATTTTATTTAATAATCTGAGTTGGTTGGAGCGGAGGGCACTTGACTCCTGCGGGAATCAACGGGCAAACTTTGAAGGCTAAAACAACAATATATGCGAAAAAAGCCATTCTTTTTATATAATTTAATTGGTAAATAATAAACTTTAATATACGTGAACTGTCCTTTTTTCATAAATTTCGATTATAAGCGAGTAAAGTCGTCGCATCTTACATGATGCGTGGATTGAAAAAAGCAAGAAAGAAATAAGGTGGTGAGGACAATAGAGTTAAATAAACGGCAGGAAAAAATATTAGAGATTGTGAAAGAGAACGGTCCGATTACTGGTGAAAATATAGCGGAACGATTAAATTTAACACGAGCTACTTTACGACCAGATTTGGCTATCCTAACGATGGCTGGATTTTTGGATGCTAGGCCACGTGTAGGGTATTTTTATACGGGGAAATCAGGTACACAGCTTCTCTCAGAAAACTTGAAGAAGCTTTATGTAAAGGATTATCAATCCATACCTGTCGTAGTGAATGAAAATGTCTCTGTTTATGACGCAATATGTACGATGTTCTTAGAAGATGTTGGGACATTGTTTGTTGTTGATCAGTCATCATTGCTTGCTGGTGTCCTTTCGCGGAAAGACTTGCTGCGGGCTAGCATTGGGAAACAGGAATTAACATCGATACCTGTCAATATTATTATGACCAGGATGCCTAATATTACAATGTGTGATAAAGAGGATTTATTAATCGATATCGCAAAGAAACTAATTGAAAAACAAATCGATGCATTGCCAATCGTTAAAGAGACGGATAAAGGCTATGAAGTAATTGGCAGAATTACAAAAACCAATCTAACAAAAGCTTTTGTTGCGCTTGCAGATGAATAATAAAAGCAGAAGCGACTCGAGCCCCTAAAAAGCTAATGCTTTACTCATTGTTGTCTATCCTCGAAAATGCTAACGCATTTTCCTCGTGGAAGTGCATTGCTGCCGAAGCATTCCTTGTTGAGCTAAATAATAATAAAAATATAAACAGAGGGGATGGTATTTAAGGATGAATCAGAAACCAGTCATCTACGTTGTGTCTGACTCTGTTGGGGAGACGGCAGAGCTTGTTACAAAAGCAGCTATCAGCCAATTCAATGGCAGTAACCTTGTAATTAAGCGGTTTCCGTTTGTGGAGGACAAATTACATATAGACGAAGTGATTTCGCTTGCGAAATTAGAAAATGGGATGATTGCATACACGCTAGTTAAGCCGGATATGCGAAATTATATCAATGAAGTGGCCGCTAAGGAGGGGATTTACGCATGTGACCTCATCGGACCATTAATGGATCAGATCCAGCTTTTATACGGAAAAACACCACTCTTTGAACCAGGGCTTGTTCGCAAACTTGACGAGGATTATTTCAAAAAAATTGAAGCAATCGAATTCGCAGTTAAGTATGATGATGGCCGTGATCCACGGGGAATATTAAAAGCAGATATTGTACTTGTAGGTGTTTCAAGAACATCTAAAACACCGCTGTCTCAATACTTGGCACATAAAAGGCTCAGGGTCGCAAACGTTCCTTTAGTACCTGAAGTGGATCCGCCTGAAGAGCTATTTCTCGTTCCACCGGAAAAATGCTTTGGGTTGAAAATTAGCCCGGATAAATTAAACCATATCCGCAGGGAACGTCTTATTTCATTAGGATTAAGCGACAGCGCAAGCTACGCCAATATCGAACGAATTAAAGAAGAGATCAACTACTTTGATACAGTTGTATCCAAGATCAACTGTCCTGTAATTGATGTCACAAATAAAGCAGTAGAAGAAACAGCAAATCTAATATTAAATCATTACCGCAGAAGCTTTCCGAAAAGCTAGCACATAATTTCCCATTATGTGCCTTTTTCTTTTTTGGAGAAAATCTCACAGAACATTTCGATAATTAGAAATTTACTCCGACGAATTTTGCTTTATTCAAAAAACAATAGATAATCTTAGCAGTTTATACTATAATAAAAAATTGTGATAAAAATGTTATAGATTAGGTTTAGAGTTCAGTATGAACGAATAAACTATTTATTGTGAGAAGTCAAGGTTACTCCTTGAAAAAAATTCGACATAAGCCTCTTGGCAAAAGTTCCTTTAAGAAAGAAGGAATATGTGGAGTGATGTAGAATTACTAGAACATTAGGCAAACCAACTGTAATGGTGGATGCAGATTCTTGTCCAGTGAAAGAAGAAATTGTCGAAATTACGAAGATGTATTTAATTGATTCAGTGTTTGTTGCATCATACGCTCATATGAAAAATGATATAAGTGACGCGGTATGGAAATTTGTGGACTCCAGTAAAGAAGCTGCTGACTTATTCATAATGAACAATGTAAAGGCGGGAGATGTTGTTGTTACACAAGATATTGGATTAGCATCGACACTTTTGCTTAAAGAAGTTTTTGTCCTTTCTCCAAGGGGAACTCTATATGAAGAAAGTGAAATTCATACTGCGCTTGATATGAGATATTTATCTGCAAAGGCGCGTCGAAGGGGGATATATAATAAAGGTCCCAAGCCTTTCAGTCAGGAAGATCGTTCAAGGTTTGTTAATCAGTTAACAAAAATTTTGTCGAATTTTGAAGGGATTCGGTAATTTTTATAGAATTCATAATAAGTAAAGAGAAAACCTCATATGTAAAATGGAGTTGTTCCTATGGCAGAGCGCATCGCCGAGGAAAAAGTGAATGAAATTCGGCAAGCTGTTGATATTGTTGATATTATAAGCGACTATGTCCAATTAAAGAAACAAGGGCGAAATTATTTTGGATTATGCCCTTTCCATGGAGAGAACACACCGTCTTTTTCAGTTTCACCGGATAAGCAAATTTTTCATTGTTTTGGGTGTGGGGCTGGCGGAAATGCTTTTTCATTTCTTATGGACCTTGAAGGCTATTCTTTTCAGGAGGCAGCCGTAAAGCTTGCCGAAAAAGGAAATGTGGAGCTAGCAATTAATGCTTCTGCAATCCCATCTCCAAAGTCTGTCCCTCCAGATATTAAACAGATGCTGGAAGCACATGAACTTCTGCGTAAATTTTATCACCATCTTCTTGTGAACACAAAAGATGGTCAGCATGCGCTAGAATATTTGCTAGACCGTGGATTTACAATGGAGTCCATCGGAAAGTTTCAAATTGGCTATTCACTTAAATCCTGGGATTTCGTCTATAAATTCTTAGAAAAAAGGAATTTCCCAGTGGAAGTGATGGAAAGAGCCGGTCTAATAATTAGGCGCGAGAGAGATGGAAATTATTTTGACCGATTTCGCGACCGGATCATATTTCCAATCTTTGATCGAAGTGGAAATACAATTGCCTTTTCAGGAAGATCTCTAGGGGACGAAGAACCCAAATATTTAAACAGTCCTGAAACGCCAATTTTTAATAAAAGTAAAATTTTATATAATTTTCATTTAGCCAGGCCGCAGATAAAGAAATTGCAACAAGCTGTTCTTTTTGAAGGGTTTGCCGATGTGATTGCTGCAGACCGTGCAGGCATTGAAAATGGTGTTGGCACAATGGGAACGTCTCTTACGGCCGATCATGTATCAGCCTTAAGAAGAAACGTTCAGTCAATCACGATTTGTTATGATGCGGACAATGCGGGAATTGAAGCAGCCTATCGGGCAGCGAATATGCTATCTGATGCAGGGTGCCAAGTAAGAGTAGCATTACTGCCAGATGGAATGGACCCGGATGACTACATTAAAAAGTTCGGCAAAGAAAAATTTCATCACGATGTAATTGATTCAGGTGTCACGTTAATGGCATTCAAATTACTTTATTTCCGAAGAGGAAAAAGGCTGCATGATGAAGGAGATCTTCTTCTCTATATCGAAGAAGTATTAAAAGAAATTAGCAGACTTGAGAAAGCTGTTGAAAGAGACCACTATCTAAGACAGTTAGCGAATGAATTTTCACTTTCGCTAGATGCTCTCAAAGAGCAGCAGAAACAAATTTATTATGCTGAAAAGCGAATGGATAAAGGGCAAAATAATAATTTAGCCAAAAAGCAGCTTGTTTATGTCGAACAAACAAATCAGCTTAAGCCTGCCTATTATACGGCTGAAAGAAGATTAATTGCTCATATGCTTAGAGACAGCGATATTGCTTTTAAAGTGCAGGGGTTACTTCAGGGAAACACCTTCAATATTGATGAACATCAGGCGATTATCACTTATTTGTTAGGTTTTTATGAAAATGGCCATATGCCTGATCCAAGTGCATTTATCAATTTTATTAATGATGATAAGCTCAAAAGAACTGTTGCTAATATCGAAATGATGTTAATAAATGATGAAATAACGGAACAAGAGTTAACTGATTATATTAAACAGGTGTTTAATTATCAAAAAATGTTAAAGATAAAAGAAAAAAAGATTGAACAAAAAGAAGCAGAACGACAAAAGGATTTTGCAAAGGCAGCCTTGATCGCAATGGAAATTATTCAATTGCGCAAGTCTCTATAGATGTTTTGTAAGGATTGTCTGTGAATTTGGAAGGAGGGGGACAAATGGCTGAAAAATCAGCTCGTTCAAAAGAAGTTGATTCAGAATTGACCCTGGAACAAGTAAAAGAGCACTTAACCGAATTAGGGAAAAAGACGGGCGTTCTTGCCTATGATGATATTGCTGAAAAATTAGCAAATTTTGAAGTAGATTCCGAACAAATGGATGAATTCTACGAATTCCTAGGTGAGCAGGGCGTGGAACTAGTTGGCGAAAAAGAAGATTCCGATCCCGATGCTCAAGAATTGGCTAAAGGTGAAGAAGAATTTGATTTAAACGATTTAAGTGTTCCGCCGGGAGTGAAAATAAATGACCCCGTGCGTATGTATTTAAAAGAAATTGGCCGTGTTGACCTTCTTTCTGCTGAAGAAGAAATTGCACTTGCCGAACGGATTGAGGAAGGTGACGAAGAGGCAAAAAGACGCCTTGCAGAAGCCAACCTTCGTTTAGTTGTCAGTATTGCGAAAAGATATGTTGGCCGCGGAATGCTTTTCCTTGATTTAATTCAAGAAGGAAACATGGGCTTGATTAAGGCTGTTGAAAAGTTTGATTACAGAAAAGGCTTTAAATTTAGTACGTATGCCACATGGTGGATTCGCCAGGCAATTACAAGAGCGATTGCGGACCAGGCAAGGACTATTCGTATTCCTGTTCATATGGTAGAAACGATAAATAAATTAATCCGCGTTCAGCGCCAGTTACTTCAGGATCTTGGCCGTGAACCAACACCTGAAGAAATTGGGGAAGATATGGATTTAACGCCAGAAAAGGTCCGAGAAATCTTAAAGATCGCCCAGGAGCCAGTCTCTTTAGAAACACCGATTGGTGAAGAGGATGATTCCCACCTAGGTGACTTCATCGAAGATCAGGATGCTACATCGCCTTCTGAACATGCTGCATACGAACTGTTAAAAGAGCAGCTAGAGGATGTACTCGATACTTTAACCGACAGAGAAGAAAACGTACTTCGTCTCCGCTTTGGGCTTGATGATGGCCGTACACGGACGTTAGAAGAGGTCGGCAAGGTATTTGGTGTTACAAGAGAGCGTATTCGGCAAATTGAAGCAAAAGCATTGCGCAAATTAAGACATCCAAGCAGAAGCAAACGTTTAAAGGACTTTTTAGAATAATACTACATCAGGATGATTTTTTAAAGTCAATTACTGTTTGGAAAAATAATTAGGAGCTTCACCTCTTTTATTCAAAAGGATTGCCAGGAAATAGTTTACTTCTTACAATAGAGGTAAACTATTTTTTATTTTGCTTGCCCTTTTACTTATGATTGGACGTGTGATTAGGTGAATGAAACTAGAAAGAAAATAATCGTGAATGAAATTGTATCTTGGAAAAAAAGTCGGATGCTTCCGGAGCATTACTGTGATTATCTTTTAGCATTATATACAGAAGGAGAACAGCCGCCGCAAGAAATAAGAAAAAAGACAAAAGGAAATAAGATCAGGATGATTCAATTTCTTTTCTTGATGATTATTCCTTTGATTGTATATTTAATTCATTTTACTGAATTATCTATCTCTTTGCAAATGGCCTTTTCTATTTTATCGATATTTGCTGGAATTTGTTTTACATTTTACTTTTCTAGAAAAGGAATCTTATTGCAAATCCCACTCATTTCTTCAGCTCTAATTTTATTGTTATCTTCCGTTGAATTTATTTCAAGAGCTTATCCGGAAAGGCAGGAAATTCTTTATTTTATCTTAATAATAAATAGTATTCTATGGTTGCTTACAGGCTGGAAATTAAAGCTCCCATCCTTCATTATATCAGGTTTGTTAGGCTTGGTTTTAATTATTATCTTTATTTTCACATAACAAAATATTTTATAAAAATTTTAAATGTTGAGAATTTTATCCATTCCCTTATATAATAGTATTGAAAGCGCATTCAAATAGCATTTTTAGGGGGATGGAAATGAATTTTGATCTAACTGTTGAACAGGAAATGATTTTAAAGACCATTCGAGAATTTGCTGATGAAGAAGTAGCTCCAGGTGCACTTGAAAGGGATCGAAATAAGGAATTTCCCGCTGAGGTTTTTAAGAAAATGGCGAATCTTGGCTTAATGGGCCTGCCTTTTCCTGAGGAATATGGCGGTGCGGGTGCAGATACCGTAAGCTTTGCCATCGTGACAGAGGAATTAAGCCGTGCATGCGGATCGACTGGGATTACGTATTCTGCTCATATTTCATTAGGAGGCGCCCCCCTGTATTTATTTGGCACCGAAAAGCAAAAGCAAACATATCTTGTTCCAATCTGTACAGGTGAATCTTTTGGAGCATTTGGACTTACAGAGCCAAGTGCAGGGTCTGATGCTGGTGGAACAAGAACAACGGCTATTGAAAAAGACGGAGAATTTATTATTAATGGAAATAAATGTTTTATTACAAACGCTAGTTATGCAAAACATTTGGCCCTAACAGCTATAACAGGTGAAAAGGATGGAAAAAAGGAAATTAGTGCGATAATTGTCCCTACAGATGCGCAAGGCTTCAAGGTCATCGATAATTACGAGAAAATGGGCCTGCACTCGTCTAATACAACGGAACTCGTCTTAGAAGACGTGCGCGTTCCGACTGAGCACTTGCTCGGCGGAAAAGGGGAAGGCTTTAAGCAGTTTCTGATTACCTTAGATGGCGGAAGAATAGGCATTGGAGCAATGGCTGTAGGGATCGCTCAGGCTGCGTATGAAAAAACTCTTCAATATGCAAAGGAAAGACAGCAATTTGGACGTTCACTCTCCCACTTCCAGGCCATTCAATTTAAATTGGCCGATATGGCAATGAAAATTGAACTTGCTAGAAACATGGTTTATAAGGCGGCTTGGTTAAAGGATCAGGGCAGACCATTCTCAAAAGAAGCTTCAATGTGTAAACTATATGCTTCCGAGATTTGTATGGAGATAACAGACCAGGCTGTTCAGATCCATGGCGGATATGGCTATATGAAGGATTATCATGTAGAACGATATATGCGGGATGGCAAGCTGACAGAAATTGGGGAAGGTACTTCTGAAATTCAAAGAATGGTCATTGCACGTCAAATTGGCTGTTAAAATGAAATGCTGTTTTCTTAAAGTTTGTTGTTTTTATAATGTGATTTTTATTTAATCAACGGGCAAAATTTCAAGGCTAAAACAACAATATATGCGAAAAGAGCCAAAAGAAATTCAAAATGTAACTTTATTTAGCTATAATATTTGATATAAACTCCATCTAATTGATGGAGTTTTTGTCTAATTTTTGAACTTGCTGTGATAAAGTTTGCTTTAGGGCTTTTCCTTCCGCAAGTTTTAAAGTAAAATAGAGGTTGTTTGTATAAATATTTACTTAAAAATGAGATGTTCTTACATAAGGGAGGTTAAAACATGAAAAATCCAATAATGCCGTACATCTTAATTTTTGTGTTCGGTATCGCAGCAATGTTCCTTATTTCCTTTAAAGGGCTCGGCGATATGGAAAAGCTTGCTATTGAGGCCGAAGGCGGAGGAAAGACCGAAGAAACTGCAACAGCAGCTACTCCAGAAGAAATTTACGCGAAAAGCTGTATCGCATGTCATGGAGACCAACATCAAGGTGGAATTGGTCCTGCATTAACTGGTGTTGGCGATCATTTATCAGCGGATGAAATTTCTGATATCCTTGTAAATGGGAAAGGCGCGATGCCTCCAGGGCTTGTTCCAGCAGACAAAGCTGGAGAAATGGCAGCATGGTTAGCTGAGCTAAAATAAGATATATTAAAAAAGTCCTTTGCATCTGTAAGGGACTTTTTTTATACTATTGCAAAGAGATGCCTCCATCGATAGCGGCCTTTTCTATCATTGAAAATCTTTTAAAGAAAATAGGGGATCAAGGTTAAGTGATAAGATAAAGGAAAAAAGTAATCGGTTCATTCGCCGATTTTCTCGTTTTCACATCTAACCTCCCAAATCTAGAATCGTGGTGACTGTAATGAATACTGAAAAATTATCAAAACGCCTTGAGGCTGTTGCAAATTACATACCAAAAGACTTTCGACTGGCTGATATTGGCTCGGATCACGCTTATTTGCCGTGTCATGTCGTGAAAAAGGGGATTGTCCCCTTTGCGGTTGCAGGCGAAGTCGTTGAAGGCCCGTTTCTGTCGGCTAAACGGCAGGTTCAAGCGGATGGTCTTGAAGAGAGAATTATTGTTCGGAAAGGGAACGGATTAGAAGTCATTCAACCTGGTGAGATTGATTGTGTGACGATTGCCGGGATGGGCGGTGCTTTAATCGCCAGTATCCTAGAAGAAGGAAAAGAAAAGCTAGGTACTGTTACAAGATTGATTCTGCAACCGAATATTAGTGCAGTTACAATAAGAGATTGGCTTCTGAATAATGGCTGGAAGTTAATGGCGGAAACAATACTTGAAGAAGATAATAAAACTTATGAAATATTAGTAGCTGAAAAAGGGACTTTAGATAGACCTTATACTGAAATAGAATTATTGCTTGGTCCGTTTTTAATGAAAGAGAATTCAGATATCTTTAAGAAAAAGTGGCAGGCTGAACTGAAAAATTGGCAGCGCATTTTAGACCAGATTGAGAACGCTGCAGAAACAGAAGAGAACAATCAGAAAAAAGAAGAGCTAAGCAAAAAAATAAATATGGTAGAGGAGGCTTTGAATCATTGAAAAGAGTAAATGGGCATGAAATCATCCAGTTATTTGAACAATTTTCTCCGAAAAGCTATGCGATGGATGGCGACAAAATAGGCCTGCAGATTGGAAGGCTAAATAAGTCAGTCGACAATGTCATGATTGCACTTGATGTATTGGAAGAAGTGGTTGACGAAGCAATTGAAAAAAATGTTCAGCTTATTATTGCACACCACCCGCCAATTTTTCGCCCGTTTCAAACAATTGTTACAGATTCTCCATCAGGCCGCTTAATAGAAAAGTTAATTAAACATGACATTGCTGTTTATGCTGCTCATACGAATCTTGATGTTGCAATTGGCGGCGTAAATGACTTACTTGCAGAAGCATTGCAGCTGACCAACACGGAAGTTTTGTACCCCACTCATGAAATAAAATTGAAAAAACTCGTCGTCTATGTGCCAGAAGAAAACGCATTGACCGTTAAACGGGCGCTTGGAAATGCAGGTGCTGGTGCAATTGGAAATTACAGTCATTGTTCATTTGCATCTTCTGGAACTGGACAATTTTTACCTGGCGCTGGCGCTAATCCGCATATTGGTGAACCTGGAAAAGTTGAATCGGTTCGTGAAGAAAGAGTGGAGACAATTTTTCCAGAGCATCTAGAAAAGAGAATTCTTTCTGCTATGTTTAAATCGCACCCATATGAAGAAGTGGCCTATGATATTTATAACTTGGAAAATAAAGGAGAAGTACTAGGACTTGGAAGAGTGGGCGAAATTACAGAAATGTCTCTTCAAGAATTTGCCGAACATGTTAAAAAAACATTAGACGTAAAGGGTGTCCGGGTAGTAGGTGATTTGACTGCCAAGGTGAAAAAAGTGGCTGTACTTGGCGGTGATGGGAATAAATATGTAACTTCTGCCAAATTTAAAGGTGCCGATGTATATGTGACAGGGGATATGTATTATCACGTTGCACATGATGCAATGACGATGGGTTTAAACATTATTGATCCGGGTCATAATGTTGAAAAAGTCATGAAAAAGGGCGTAGCTAATAAGTTAAATAATATGTGTAAAGAAAAGGGATATGAAGTTTCCATTTTTTCATCGGAATTAAATACAGATCCTTTTCAATTTGTATAATTTGTAATTGGCCGTTAAAGGTAGTAAATTGGCCGATAAAACTACGAATATAGCCGTTAAATTAAAATTCAGCTGGATTTAGAAATAGAATTAGACTTTTAATATGAAAAGGGACCCAGTTTCATCCGAAACTGGGTCCCTCTTCATTCATTTATCTCTTAATTTTCGGCAAAATTCTGTTTAAGGGTATTTTTTTCTCTCTAATCCAAGTTGTTTCATCATTTGGATCAAACTGTTCGATAAAAGAAATAACTTCCTTTGTGATCGGTGTTGGCGTTGAGGCGCCGGAAGTGACTGCTACCGTTGAGGCGCTCTTTATCCATTCAATATTTAGCTCTGTTACATCAGCAATTCTGTAAGCCTTTGTACCGGCGATTTCCTCTGATACTTGTGCTAAGCGATTGGAGTTATTGCTCATCGGATCTCCAACTACAATTGTCACATCTGCTTTACCTGCTTGTTCGGCTACAGCTTCCTGCCGCACTTGGGTGGCAAGGCAAATTTCTTTATGAAATTCAGCATGCGGGTATTTTTCTTCTATTTTTTCCATTACATGTTTTACATCCCACTGGCTCATTGTCGTTTGATTTGTAACAACGACTTTTTCGCTTTGAATTTGCAGTGCATTCACATCTGGAATGGATTGAACAAGGTGAACCGAATCTGGAGCAACCCCTACCGCTCCTTCTGGCTCTGGATGACCTTTTTTTCCGATATATATAATTTGGTAGCCATCTTTTACTTTATCTTTGATCAAATCATGCGTTCTCGTCACATCTGGACAAGTGGCATCAATTGTAACAAGCCCTTTTTGTTTCGCTAATGCCCTTACTTCCGGCGAGATGCCGTGTGCAGTGAAAATGACCGTTCCTTTATCAACCTTTTCAAGGATTTCCTTTCGGTTGCTGCCATCAAGCGTAATAATGCCCTCTTCTTCAAAAGCATCTGTTACATGCTTGTTATGAACAATCATCCCAAGTATATAAATAGGTCGCGGTAATGATTTATCAAGGGCAGCGTTTTTCGCAATCACCATTGCGTCAACCACGCCATAGCAATACCCACGCGGTGAAATCTTAATAATTTCCATATTTAAATAACCCCCTAAATTAAGCATCTATATTATAAGTATGATTTTACTTTGTTTCTTGAAAAATACGCTTTTCAATGATCGCGTATACTATTATATAAGACTTACGATAATAATAATACTAAAAGGCGGCGTAAGGGGCAGTGTATATAATCATGGCTCCAAATTAAGGCTGTTTTTATAAACTTTGTTGCTATTTAAGCCAAAAGTAGTTGATTTCCACTCTAGGATGCTCAGCGAACCGCGGGGCGGGCGGTGAGCCTCCTCAAGCACTAAGGCTGTGGGGTCTCACCTGTCCCGCTCCCGCAGGACACTGTATTTAATCCTTGAATCTGCACACGCACGAAGGAAGTGCGATAGCATTTTCGAGGAGTCTCGCACCTTCCGCTCCAATCAACAGGCAAGTTTAGCAGAACCCAAAATAAAAAAGAATGCAGCTGCATCCTTTTTTATATATACATTTTCGGAATTGATTGTCCTTTTATTTCCTTTCGTGTTTCTTGGGGTTCGGTAGGTTCAATATCAACCTGTTTTTTCTTCGTCTTTACAGAGTCCTTTGTTTTAGTGGAAGAAGGCTTTTCCTTACTATCCTTCTTGGAATTGCCTTTTTTAGGCTCATCGGAAGAATTCTTCAATCCTTTGTAAAGCTTCCACATGGAGGGAATATTTTTTACAAGCGGGCCGTATTGTTGAACCATTGGTCCGAATTGCTGGGCTGTTGATAATACTTTTTGTGTATTCGTTAAAAAGCCGTTAATGGCTGTTGGATTGGATAAGGATTTTAATAATCCACCCGCACCGGCTCCGCCTGAACTAGCGGCTCTACTTGCTGCCTGAACGCCTCCTGTTCCGGCGGCTCTGCTTGCTGCTTGAATCCCGCTCATTCCTCCAGTCGGGTTCCCCCCGCGGCCCATTAGCTTGGCAAGTAATCCTCCGCCCCGTTTCATTTGCGGAGCGGCTCCTCTCATCATTTGTGGCCCCATTCCTCGCATCATTTGCGGGGGTGGCATCGGTGGACGACCCTGCATCGGATTCATAAAAGGCTGCGGGGGCATCCCTCCAGGGAAAGGTGCTCTTGGTCCTTGAAACATAATTTTGCCTCCTTTCAAAAACTCTAATCATAATAAAGTATGCATTTATCCCTAATTGGTTTAGGTAATAATCGGAAGCCTAATCGTTAATTTTTAATGGGCTTTTCGAGCAAGTCAAAGTAAAAAATCTGGGCGCAAATACGCCAAGGTGAATTTGATTGTTAATAAATAATGGCGATCCCTTTCGAGAATCTATATTAAAAAAGGCTGTTTTTGTAAACTTTGTTGCTTTATTAGTATGATTTTATATAACTATCTGAGTTGATTGGAGCGGAGGGCACTTGACTCCTGCGGAAATAGAGGGAAGCGGGAGACCCCACAGGCGGTAACGCCGAGGAGGCTCCCGTCCCTCCCCGTGGAAAGCAAGTGCCCGCAGCGGAAATAAACGGGCAATCTTTGAAGTCTAAAAACAACAATATCCGAAAAGATCCTTAAAAAACAAGCAGATCACATAAATCTAGATGGTATAGGTGGTTATTTCATGAAAACTTTATTATAATAACAGGATGATTAAAAATGAATCGAATCACGAGGAGTTATCAAAATGACTGAAACAAAATTTGAACGATATGATTTTAAACCTTTTATTATAGAAGCGGTGAAAAAATTAGGATTTTTTGAGCCGACTGAAATACAGGAAAGATTGATCCCAACCATTATTAAAGGTGATAGTGCAATCGGTCAATCGCAAACAGGAACAGGAAAAACCCATGCCTATGTATTGCCGATCCTGCAAAAAATTGATCATACGAGACAGGAAGTACAGGCCGTAATTACTGCCCCTACACGGGAGCTTGCGAATCAAATCTATCATGAAATCCTCAAAGTGACAGAACTTTGCCATGAAGGGGAGGAAATAACTGCCCGCTGTTACATCGGTGGAACGGACAAGCAGAGAACAATCGAAAAATTAAAAAAGCAGCCGCAGATTGTTGTAGGCACGCCAGGCAGAATAAATGATTTAGTCAAAGAGAAAGCTTTATTTGTTCATACTGCTGATATGATTGTAGTAGATGAAGCGGATTTAATGCTTGATATGGGATTTATTGAAGATGTCGATCAAATTGCTGCAAGAATGCCAGAAAAATTGCAAATTCTCGTTTTCTCAGCGACGATTCCTGAAAAGTTAAAGCCATTTTTGAAAAAGTATATGGAAAATCCAAAATTTGTCCATGTTGAACCGAAGCAGGTGACAGCTGCAAAAATAGAACATCGAATTATTCCTTCAAAGCATCGAAATAAGGTAAAACTCGTTCACGAAGCTTTAACGCTCTTTAATCCTTATTTAGCGATTGTGTTTACGAATACGAAAAAAATGGCAGATGAAGTTGCCGATTCATTAATCGGAAAAGGACTAAAAGTCGGCAGAATCCATGGAGACCTCAATCCTCGTGAACGGAAAAAAATGATGAAACAAATCAATGATCTTGAATTTCAGTATATTGTTGCGACAGATCTTGCTGCTAGGGGAATTGATATACAAGGGATTAGCCATGTCATTAACTATGAGCTGCCAACGGATCTGGACTTCTATATTCATCGTGTCGGCCGAACAGCCCGCGCTGGTTTTTCAGGGATTGCACTGACGATTTATGAACCTTCTGATGAAGATGCATTAAACAAACTTGAGAAAATGGGGATTGAATTCCATCATACTGATTTGCAAAAAGGGGAATGGGTAAATCTTGGTGACCGGAACAAACGGAAAAATCGCCAAAAACAAGCAGATGAGATTGATAAAAAAGCATCTTCCCTTGTAAAAAAACCAACCAAAGTAAAGCCTGGTTATAAAAAGAAAATGCAGTACCAAATGGAAAGTATTAAAAAACGTGAAAGAAGAATTCAACGTAAAAAATAATAGGGCAAAGGGAGAGAAAGTTTAGAATGTTAAAATTAGGTTCACATGTTTCTATGAGTGGGAAAAAAATGCTTTTAGCAGCTAGTGAAGAGGCTGTATCATACGGCTCTAATACTTTTATGATCTATACAGGTGCTCCGCAAAACACGAGAAGAAAAAAAATTGAGGACCTTAATATTGAAGAGGGTCTTAAACATATGAAGGCAAATGGCATCTCGGATATCGTTGTTCATGCCCCTTATATCATCAATATTGGGAATTCAACAAACCCTGATACGTTCGAGCTAGGTGTCAATTTCCTGCGAACAGAAATTGACCGTACAGAGGCATTAGGGGCGAAACAAATTGTGCTACATCCAGGCGCTCATGTTGGCGCGGGCACAGAGATTGGAATTAAGAAAATTGTTGAAGGTTTAAATGAGGTATTAAATGGGAATGAAAACGTTCAGATTGCTTTGGAAACAATGGCGGGAAAAGGGTCTGAATGCGGAAGATCATTTGAAGAACTAGCTATGATCATTGATGGCGTTCGACATAATGAGCACCTATCTGTCTGCTTTGATACATGCCATACGCATGATGCTGGATATAATATTGTCGAGGATTTTGATGGGGTATTAGAATCCTTTGATAAGATGATTGGTTTGGACCGCTTAAAGGTTCTTCATATCAATGATAGTAAAAATGAGCGCGGCGCGAAAAAAGACCGCCATGAAAATATTGGGTTTGGCCATATCGGTTTTAAGGCATTAAACTACATTGTTCATCACCCACAATTAAAGGATGTGCCTAAGATTCTCGAAACACCTTTTGTCGGGGAGGACAAAAATAATAAAAAAGCGCCATATAAACATGAAATTGCCATGCTTGGCGCAAAGGAATTTGACGAAAATTTGTTAGATTTGATTCTGAAAGGGTAATTGCTTTTACCAATAAATACTTTTGTCTGTTAACATCAGGAAAGAGCTGTGAACAAATTCCACAGCTTTTTCTTTTTTTTGGCCATTCTATTTTGTCAATTGAGTAAATAACCGGTTCACTTCTCTAGCTGTTTCAGGTCCGGCTATCCTTGCAATTTCCTTGACGATTTTAGTACGCTCGCTATCATTAAAAATGTTGACTTGTTTTCCACGGAGATAATCAACTATTTTTTTTGCTTGCTGCCTTGTGATTGAAATTTGGAATTGATCTCCATACTTAAGTAATTCATCGGTTGTTATATTGTTTATTTTATGATTGATGATGTTTTCGAATATCTTCATCTCGCATCACTCCTCCATTGTACTTTATGAGGGATGAATAGAAATCGTGACATTTATTTTTGCAATTTGTGCAGAGTCCTTGGACGATGGCGGGTCTAGTTTCCTTTACAATTTCTCGTACATCCTGTATACTACTTTTGTTAAATCGGAATGATTCTTAAATTAAAAGGTGATATAAATGGAAGGGCATAACAAGCCAATTATTGAAATAAATCAATTATCATATCGATATGAGAAAGAGGATGTTCTTGAGGATATTAACTTGTCGATTGATGAAGGCGCATTTGTAGGAATCGTTGGACCAAATGGATCAGGGAAATCCACATTATTAAAGCTTATTCTAGGTTTACTTAGAATGCAAAAAGGGAATATCCAACTTTTTGGGCAGGATATCAACAGGTTTAAGGACTGGCATGAAATTGGCTTTGTTTCCCAAAAGGCAAATTCATTTAATACTGGCTTTCCAGCGACCGTTTATGAAGTTGTTTCAAGCGGATTAACCAAAAAGCTCGGACTTTTTAAGCTAATGAAAAAAGAGCATCAGCGGAAAGTAATTCAGGCCATCGATTCTGTCGGCCTTCTTTTATTTAAAAACAGGAATATTGGCGAGCTTTCAGGTGGACAACAGCAACGTGTGTTCATCGCGAGAGCTTTAGTGAGTGATCCGAAATTAATGATTCTCGATGAGCCAACTGTCGGAGTTGATACGAAAAATGTGCAGGCTTTTTATCAAATGCTTGATGAATTAAATAAAAAGTTAGGAATTACCCTTTTGTTAGTGACTCATGATATCGGGACTATTTCCGACAAGGTTACACATGTGGCTTGCTTAAACAAATATCTGCATTTTCATGGCAACACAGCTGAATTTGAACAGCTTAAAATGGATGAAATGTCCGAATTCTATGGTCATGATGTTCACATCCTTTCACATAACCATGATCATCAGCATCATCATCACGGAGGAACAGTGCAATGATAGCTGGGATTTTACAATACGAATTTTTGCAAAATGCCTTTTTAACTGGGATTATTATTGGCATAATTGCCCCGCTGTTAGGCGTCTTTATTGTCGTTCGAAGACTTTCTCTCATAGCGGATGCTCTAAGCCATGTGACTCTTGCTGGCATCGCAGCCAGTCTATTTCTTGAGAAAAAATTCGTGACCTTTAGCGGCTTAAATCCAATGTATATGGGAATGGTCTTTTCGGTGACCGGTTCATTATTTATTGAAAAATTGCGCGCTGTTTATAAGCATTACCAAGAACTCGCCATCCCAATTATCTTATCTGGAGGAATCGGGCTCGGCGTCATTTTTATTTCCCTTGCAGAGGGATTTAATACGGATCTCTTCAGTTATTTGTTTGGAAGCGTAAGTGCCGTAAGCCGTTTGGATCTATGGACCATTCTGATCATTAGCCTATTTGTTATCGTCATTATTTTCAGCTTGTATAAAGAATTGTTTTTATTATCATTTGATGAAGAACATGCGAAAGCTTCTGGAATTCCAGCGAAAAGTGTTCACTTTATATTTATCATCATGGTTGCACTCGTCATTGCAGCTTCAATGAGAATTGTCGGCATTTTACTTGTTTCTTCCTTAATGACGTTGCCTGTTGCGGCAAGTATACGGATTGCTAAAGGGTTTAAACAAACAATTTTATTTTCAGTTATATTCGGAGAAACTTCTGTTTTAGGTGGATTAACGCTTTCTTATTATTTGGATTTAGCTCCTGGCGGAACGATTGTCATGATTGCTGTTCTCATCTTGGTCATAACGATTCTTTTGAAAAAAATAACAGTTAAAGGGGTCTGACCCTTATACTAAGAGGTGAATCAAATGAATGTCAATGAAGCGTTGCAGCTTTTAAAGGATAAAGGCTATAAACAAACCGGGAAAAGGGAAGAAATGCTTCAGTTTTTTGCTGAAAGTAATAAATATTTAACAGCGAGGGATGTGCTTGCTTGGATGAAGGATGAATATCCAGGTCTAAGCTTTGATACAATTTACAGGAACTTATCTTTATTTGTCGATCTTGGTATTTTTGAAATGACTGAGCTATCTGGAGAAAAGCACTTTCGTTACACTTGTTCTCATGAACAGCATCATCATCATTTTATTTGTTTAGATTGTGGAAAAACAAAAGAAATTGAAACATGTCCGATGAAAGAACTTCAAGACAATCTAAAAGGCTATGATGTATCAGGACATAAATTTGAAATATACGGACGCTGTCCTGAATGTTTTTAAATAAAGGTTGTTTTCTAAATGATTGTTGTTTTTAGATAGATTTTGTATGACGTTGATTGGAGCGGAAGGTGCGAGACTCCTGCGGGGGTAGCGGGACAGGTGAGACCCCACAGCCTTAGTGCTTGAGGAGGCTCACCGCCCGCCCCGCGGAAAGCGAGCATCCTGGAGCGGAAATCAACTACACCACTTTTCGGTTAAATAGCAACTAAGTTTACGATACAGTCTAAATAAAAAAACGGCTATTCTGCCGTTTTTTTATTTATATTCTTTTAGCCAATTTTCAACCCAGTTACTTGCTTCTGACCAATCATTGACACGAATAACTCCATCAGGGACTGGATCCTGATTATAAGGAGTATCAAATAACACGACAGGAATTTTACATTCTTCATGGATCATTACAGCATTATCATGCTTGTCCTCAAAGAAAATATCTACTTTATAGTCTTTTGCTGCCTGTAATTTATTATGTGTGCCAATTAAATCGATATGATGAAAAGTAAGCGCGTTTTTTAAAAACCATTCTTCTGTTAATTCTAGTAGATGAGACCCGCGTGCACTTATGAAATATAATTCATGCCTATTTTCCCATTTTTTTAGAACATCCTTTGCCCCTTTTGCTAACGGTGATTCCGCATAAATAATGGGCTCCGTTTCAGCAAACCACTTGGCAAACTCTTGTTCAGAAATATCAACTAAGGGCGTTAAATCATATTGTTTAACATTCTTTAATGTAATATCGAGGTTAAATGCTTTATTTAAATATGGAATTAATGAAGTCGGGCAAGTGACCGTCCCATCAATATCGATTCCAAAACGCTTTTTCATAAGAAAACTTCCCTTCTAACAATTAGTTCTTATTTATCTTATCAGAAGTATGTAATGGACTAAAGAAATTTTAACTTTACTCAGCAGAAGTCTCTAAACGAAATAAGTGGCGAGATGAATGTAAACAGGTATTCAATTCAGTGGGGGTTTCAACCCTGGCTGAATAAAGTTAAGCCTCCGGCGAGCCTTTAGATTTTTTAAAGGAATTTATCGAGCAAGCTAAGGTAAAAATCTGGACGCAAATATGCTAAGGCGAATTTGATCTAATAGAAAAAACCTGTGGCAGAGTGAAATATTAACATCTTAAAAACAGCTTTTTCCGTAAACAATAGTAATGCTCCACTAAAAACAAATGCGCTCAAAAGGGAATCGAAAGAACTTTGTGGACCGATCATTGATTTTTAACTTTATTCAGCAAAAGTCGGCTGAATAAAGTTAAGCCTCCGGCGAGCCTTTAGATTTTTTAAAGGAATTTATCGAGCAAGCTAAGGTGAAAATCTGGGCGCAAATACGCCAAGGCGAATTTGATTGAAGTTGCGAATACATCTTTGTTTCCTAAAAGAGTCAGGTTGCAAAATGGAACCGATAAATGTTTCCATACTTGAAAGCGAGGGATCATGATGGCAGATCAAGAGCGCGATTACGAGGATTACGATCTTCGCTATAGCGAGCAAATTGGAGAAAAGAACCAATCTGGAGCTGCAGATTATAAAGAAGAAACCTCTGCTGAACTTGCTGCACCGATTTCATTTGACAGGGGCTTGGATCGGGTAGATGAAAGGGATACAGAGACGGCTGTAGCAGGCAGAGGAGTCGGTTTTGCTGCACTGGCACTATCAATCATATCCTTGTTCGTGTTACCGATCTTGTTTGGAGCGACAGGAATTGTACTCGGCTTTGTTGCCCGCCGAAGAGGAGCAAGCAGTGTAGGCAGCTGGGCTATCGGAATTGGCGCTGTTTCGATCATTGTAGGTATGTTTATCCTGCCGTTTTTTTAAACAATATAGGGGCTGTCCCAAAAGTCATCAAAAATGACTTTTGAGGGCAGCCCTCTTTTCGTTATTAAA
>NZ_JAHNZZ010000001.1:2202221-2204145 GCF_019039215.1 Bacillus sp. FJAT-29790 | reverse complement strand
AGGGGCTGTCCCAAAAGTCATCAAAAATGACTTTTGAGGGCAGCCCTCTTTTCGTTATTAAAAATGGGTACAAAAAAATCGTCACTTCTTGTAAAATGAAAGTTCCTACACCAACATTTAGAAAGGACGATTTTTTATGTGCAATCCAAAGATTACTAATCAAAATTATATCACTGAACAAACTTCACTTCCACTGGAAATTCAGGAGGAAACTTGCGTTTCTAAAAAAGGAAATTGCGCACCTACTTTTATTCCATACAATAACCAACAAGTAATTTCTCTTTTCGATATTCAAGATTTGATCCCAAGTAACCACGTATCACGTGTAATTGATGAAATGATTGAGTCTATTGAAGACGAAGTTTTCTTTTCTCATTATAAAGGCGGTGGAAGAAGCTCATTCCATCCGAAGATGATGACGAAAGTGATTCTTTACGCGTATTCCAATAAAGTCTATTCCTCACGAGGCATTGAAAATTTACTCGGCGAAAATATTCCCGCAAAATGGCTCGCAGCTGGACAAGAACCCGATCATCGTACAATTAATCGCTTCCGCTCACAGCAATTAAAAAACATGATGGATTCGCTATTTGAAGAAATGATTCAGTTACTTATCGAGCAAAACTATATTACAATGGAAAACTACTTTTTGGATGGGACAAAGATTGAAGCCGATGCCAATAAGTATTCCTTTGTGTGGAAAAAAGCAACGAAGAATTTCGAGGGAAAGCTGAAAGAAAAAATTCAAGAAACGATTCAACATATTCAAGAAGTAGCGGAATCTGAGTTGATTCAATCCAGAATTAAAGACGTCAAAGAAGACGTAACCCCGGAACAATTAGAAATCATTGCGCAGGAATTAGAAGGACAAGTAACCACTTTAACGGACGCGATTGAAGCAGAAGAAGATGCCACAGTACGTAAAGAAATCCGTTCACACCGAAGTGTGTTAAAGAGACCATTAAAACTGATTCGCGAAAACTTTTTACCTCGCATGGATAAATATAGACAACAACATGAAATCTACGGCGACCGTAACAGCTTTTCCAAAACAGACCATGACGCGACATTTATGCGAATGAAAGATGACCACATGAAAAACGGACAATTAAAAGCAGCTTATAATGTTCAAATGGCAACAGAAAATCAATTCATTTTATTTTACTCAATGCATCAACGTCCAACCGATACACGATGTTTCATTCCACACTTAGAGAACCTAGCAGCGTCTAGTTTGCCGATGCCAAAAACGGTGATAGCCGATGCGGGTTATGGAAGTGAAGAAAATTATCTGTATGCGATGGGTGATGAAAAAGAACCTCGTTTTGACTTCCTTATTCCGTACGGAATGTACCTAAAGGAAAAGTCACGAAGCTATAAGAAGAACATTAAACATGCGAAGAATTGGGCTTACCACGAAAAAGAGGATCATTTTATTTGTCCAAACTTCCGGAAAGTCGAATTTAAAAGATATTTGAAGAAGAAAAATGCCTCGGGTTACGAACAAAGTTTGAAAGTGTACGAATGCGAAGACTGTTCGGATTGTCCACTGAAAGCACTCTGTACAAAAGCCAAAGGCAATCGCCAAGTACAATGGAACCCCATTTTTGAAGAAATGAAGGCAAAGGCCAAAGCAGCCCTTGAATGTGAAACGAAATCACGCATCTACGCGCAACGTAAAATTGATGTAGAGAGTGTTTTTGGCCACATCAAGGGCAATCGGTCGTTCCGCAGATTTTTACTGCGTGGCCTCGAGAAGGTCCACACAGAATTTGGGATTGTGGCATTAGCCCACAACCTACTGAAAGTAGCAGGCATCCGCCAGCTACTTTCGAGAAAAATAAGTAAAAACATAAAAACAGGTGGAGAAAAACGACTCGTTTTTCTCCACCTGTTTTATTTTAGGGACTTATTAGACAGCCCC
>NZ_JAHNZZ010000001.1:1999043-2201600 GCF_019039215.1 Bacillus sp. FJAT-29790 | reverse complement strand
GGAGAAAAACGACTCGTTTTTCTCCACCTGTTTTATTTTAGGGACTTATTAGACAGCCCCTTGTTTATTAGTTATTAACACTTTCTGCTTTCTTCTTTTCTTCTTCCTGTTTGGCAAAATATTCTTCAGCAATTTTGTCAATTTCGATCTTTAGCTCTTCGACCATTGTTTTTTCAGGAACTTTCCGGATGATTTCCCCTTTTCGGAACAGTAGTCCTTCCCCACGCGCACCCGCAATACCGATATCGGCTTCGCGTGCTTCTCCAGGTCCATTAACAGCACACCCAAGAACTGCTACTTTTATAGGAGCCTTTATTTTTTGAATATATTCTTCCACTTCATTGGCAATGCTGATCAGGTCAATTTCGATACGCCCGCAAGTAGGACATGAAATTAAGGTTGCCGCATTCGAAGATAAACCAAAAACCTTTAATAATTCACGTGCGACTTTTACTTCTTCAACAGGATCTGCACTTAAAGAGATGCGAAGGGTGTTACCGATTCCTTTATTTAAAATAACCCCCAACCCTGCCGCACTTTTTACAGTACCTGCAAACAGTGTGCCAGACTCCGTAATGCCCAAATGCAATGGATAATCAAAAGCTTTAGACGCCTTCTCATAGGCTTCGATCGCTAAATTTACATCTGAGGCCTTCATCGAGACGATAATATCGTGAAAATCCAGCTCCTCAAGAATTTTTATATGGTGAAGTGCACTTTCAACCATGCCATCTGCCGTAGGATATCCGTATTTTTCAAGAATCTTTTTTTCTAATGAACCGGCGTTTACGCCGATTCGAATCGGGATGCCGCGCTCTTTCGCTGCTTTTACGACAGCTTCTACTTTTTCGCGTTTCCCAATATTTCCTGGATTAATTCTAATTTTATCTGCTCCACCCTCAATAGCGATTAGAGCCAGTTTATAGTCGAAATGGATATCAACAACGAGGGGAATGCTGATTTGCTTTTTTATATCCGCAATCGCGTAAGCAGCTCGCTCATCAGGACAAGCAACCCGGACAATTTGACAGCCGGTTTCTTCCAAGCGCTTTATTTCAGCAACAGTTGCTTCAACATCATGTGTTTTTGTTGTCGTCATACTTTGAATGAACAGCTCATTGCTGCCGCCAATTGTTAATGGTCCGACTTTCACCGGACGTGTTTTGGTTCGATGTATAATCTCAGTCAATGGAGATTCGCTCCTTTTATTCACAGTTCTCTTTTCATTCATCCTAAAAGAATTCCACCTATTATTGTAACAATGAACTGTTCAAGTTGACAAGAAAGAGGTTTTTTATGTCGGAAGAATATATTAGTCATTAGTCCCATAATCAGGGAATCGATATGTTTGTCCAGACTTAAGTTCTTCAGGCTTTAACCCATTATTTAGGATTTTAAAATCAGTTACTACATCAGAAATCGATACAGGAAGGGGCCCGTCCAATTTTCTTTCAACAACAGAAAGCACAGTTTCTCCCGGCCTCACTTCCTTTTCGAAAAATGGCAAGGAAGTCTCGATGGAAGATTTAGCTTCAATAACTTGATCTTTTACTACAGGTAGTGTGCCATGGTTTAAGTCAAAATAAATAACATATATGAGAAGTACTGTGATCAAAAATAAGGCTAATCGTTTCATATTGGGCTAAACCTCCTTAGAATAATTGGGGTGCTTATCCAATATGTATGTTCATCAAACACGAATAGAACTGAAAATGATTAAATGATATAGGTCTTTTGGAATAAATTTCATAGAACATTTACCCTGCCTTTACAAATCTTTAACATTCCTTTGTCATAATGTAGATGGATATTGGAAGGGGTGCATCTATTTGGCAATTATCAGAAAAAATTATCTGAAGCTAAAAGCAAATTTCTTCAATTTGCTAACAAGATTCTCGCTTCAGACTAGGCTTCTAGTCCTGATTTTAGGCTTATTGCTTTTAACGGTTTCTTCTGTAGCCTATATTTCTTATGGGAAGTCAAAGGAAACAGCTATTAAATTAATGGAGCAGCGGTTAGAAAAAGAAGTGAGGACCATATATGATATTGCTCAAAATTTGATCCTTATTTATGTTGGTGAGGAAGAAAAATTCAATAAAAAAATGAATCAGGTCATTAGGAGTCAAGATGCAGAGCTTGCAAAGGATGGCCTAAATGGAAGTTATTTTTTAGTAACTAAAAAAGGAGCAACTTCTTATCAAATTAGTAAAAATACAAAAATAGAATTTACGGAAACAACCCTGAACAAAATCAGAAAATTGGAAAATGGCCTTTTCCATGAGAAAATAAATGGCGAACTTTTTACAATTTCTTTTAAGAAAGTGCATGAATTCAAAGGGATTTATGTAATCGCCATTCCCCAAAAACAGTACTTAAAAGACATTGATGAAATGGCCAAATACATATTTATTGTCGTCGTTATTAGTCTTACAATTACATCGATTTTTATTATACTAATGGTAAAAAGCCTTACTAGGCCGCTAACAAAGCTGAGAGAGGTCATGAAAGAAGCAAGGAATGGAAATCTAGATGTTCGGGTTGAAGCAAAAACTACAACACCAGAAATTACTTCTCTAATCAAAAGCTTTGATGCGATGATCAGACAAATGGGTACACTTTTATATAAAATTTCTTCCACCACTAAGGATTTATCCATAACAGGGGATGAACTCCGAAGTATGTCAGGAGAAGTATTGGAAGAAAATGAACAACTGATGGAAGCGATCCAAGTAGTTAAGCTAGGTGCTGAACAAACAGCAGGCAGTTCTGAAGAAAGCATTCAAATGTTTCAGGAAATGAAAAAATCGCTGAATCATATTTTTGCGCAAATGAAGAAAGTCATGAACAAAGCTCAGTCGATGAATGATTCAGCTCATGATGGGGAAGAAAGAATTGGCGAGCTTATTCGTACTTTTGATACGTTTGAAAAAGAATTTAATGGAGTATCTTCAACTGTTAAGGAAGTAAAAAAACACTCGGAATCAATTGCAAATATCGTTACTTTAATCCAACAAATTGCGGCTCAAACGAAACTTCTGGCCTTAAATGCAGCGATTGAAGCTGCAAGGGCAGGAGAATCTGGAAAGGGGTTTGCTGTCGTTGCCAATGAAGTAAGGAAATTGGCTGATCAATCTTCCAAGGCGACAGAAGAAATAACAGAGACAATTGAACAAATGGAATTTATTTCAATCAAAGCCTCAAATGAATTCAGCGAAATGCTAGACAATTTTCAAACACATCACCAAATAGCATCTGCAAGCAGAAAATCATTCGATCTATTAATGCTAGAAATTGAGGATGTCAGTGAAATGATTGAAAAGGCGCAGAATGAGCTGATAGGATTAAATAACGCTTTGCCGAAAATGGAGTCATCTACAGAAAATTTCGTTTCCGTTTCCCAGCAAACCTTTGCAAGTGCTGAACAAATGATTTCAGCTTCGCAAAAACAGATGATTAAAGTTAAAAGGAGCCATGAAGCAGGGGAAAGACTAACAGAATTGTCTCAATCACTAGATGAGCTTAATTCTGAGTTCAATTATTCAAAGTCGTGAGAAGGAATACTCGTACTTTCGACAGGAATAGCCCTTATATTAAGGAGATAAATTTAAAAATAAAGGCACTGTTAAACAATATTGTGGTCAAGTCGCGGGATCGATTTACCTTCCGAGAGGCGGTTTTTGCTATCGCAAAAAAGGCTCTCTCCAGGCAAAATCGCCCCGCTAATATACATTTATCAATATCGCTTATGTAACATAGCCAAAATAAAGGATGCGCCAATCTTGGCGCATCTTTTATTTTTTCTTAGGCTGAGGAATTTCCTTTATCGCAAGAAATAATACCATAAATGCTACAAACCAATTAATGAAAGCTCCGTTCGGTACGGTTGTTTTTAAACTAGCCATAATCGTAAAGAAAAGGGTTGGCAATGTGACGCTGTAGGCTGCAATTCTCCAGGTATGGCGGTATTGGATATTCCTAACCAACATTTTTTTCAATAGCAATCCGAGTAATGCGAGAACCGAAACTTCGATAAATTTCAAACCTGCAGAAAAGATGTACATGACTGCTGCCATAAGCGGGATGATGACTCCGAGTGATGAATCAACAGTGACGAGTATATCTGACAGGTCTTCTTTTGTTAATGTCAAATCATTCAACATGGAGTATGGCAAAGACTGGATCTCCCCACCTGCAAAGAAGAAGGCACCATCCTTTAGGATAGCAATGGTATTATCACTATTTGAAATTGACTTTGGATCTACTGTCCCTGTCGAATCAAAAATAATCGAAATGCGATCCTTATTAATAATAACCGGGGCAGCTTGATCGGATTGCAGTTCGCCGTTTTCAATTGAAAATGAAGGAATTTCGTTTTCAATGCTGGACTGAACGGCAGCCACCCCACTTATGATCGCAGAACTGAAGTAGTAAACAGATGGGATGATTGACAGAAAGACGAGAACGAAAACATACAAAATTGTTTTACCAATTCCTTGAAAGCGGAAAAGTGCAATATCCTTAGGTGAATATAGGCTTTTAAAAAATTGCTTGAAAATATTCATTTACACACACCCTTAAAAAAATTCATCACATCATTTTAACCGGATAGAGACTTTTGAACAAGTAACACGCCTTACTTATATTTAAGAATTGTTTACGGGTGAGGGTACTCTCTATTCAGTTAAAGAAAATAGGTAAAAAAAGCAAAGGGCAACCCTTGCTTTTTGGCTGATTAAAGTCCTCCTATTAATTTAACCCGCAAATTTCATACGGACAGTTTTGGCAATCGACCTCTTTTCTTAAATAGCCTAGGTTTTTGATCGTGAATTTATTCCTATCATAGGAAATGACTTCATTTTCCCGTAGTTCTTTCAGCATTCGTTGAATTACTTCTCTCGTTCCATAAGTTAAATTAGCCAACTCTTGATGGGTCAGAGGCATATCAATCAGAATCCCTTCGTTAGTCCGGACTCCATAGCTATTGCATAGCCGGATTAATATAGAATATAACCCGCCTTTTTTGCCATTGATAATTAAATCCTGACATCTCATTTGTGCCTTTAAATATCTCGTACTAAGCCAAGCTGTCAAGATACTTAATCTTGCTTTTTCCTGTAAAATAAATGCCTCGAATTGTTCTCTCTTAATCATGAAAAGTTCACAGTCTGACATTGCCTTTGCATAAAAATGATACTTAGGCGCAGGACTAAATAATTGGTATTCCATTAGGATTTCCTCTTCATTAATAATCTTCAGGATAAATTCTTTTCCTTTCACATGAACTCTTCCAAGGGAGATACTTCCGGATAATAATAGATAAATATAGTCAACCTTATCCTTCTCTTGAAAGAGGAGTGTCCCTGATTTTACTTTTTGAACTGTTTCCTTATCAATAAAATACTGGATGAGCAAGCTATAAAGCGAAATGCTGAAATCATTCATCATACGTCACTCCTTCAATTGCTTTATACTTTGATTTAACGGAAAGAGCGCTTAAAGGTCAATATTCATAAGGGGTATTATGGAAGGTGGAAATATCAATAATGACTTAAATCGTTGACCTAATAGAGTTTATGTAAATCATGACAATTTAGCGAAGTTATGCCTCCGGCGAGCCTTTCGATTTTTTAAAGGAATTTATCGAGCGAGCTAAGGTGAAAATTTGGGCGCAAATACGCCAAGGCGAATATGATTGAAAAGGGGATAGTACGAATAAATATTAAAAAGAAGGGAAATGTATATTTGTTATGTTAAGCATTTTTATTGAAAGGATAATCCATCTTTGGTAATCTTAAAAGGAAAGTCATGAATAATCATTCTAAATTCAGAATTGTATGAATAACTGAATGGTTTAAGGGCTTAAATTAATTTACATAGGAGGAATTTATGATGGCATTTGAATTACCGCAATTACCTTATGCTTATGATGCATTAGAACCAAATATTGACAAGGAAACAATGAATATTCACCACACGAAACATCACAACACATATGTTACAAACTTAAACAACGCTCTAGCAGGAAACGAAGAGCTTCTTTCTAAAACAGTGGAAGAAGTTATTTCCAATCTGGATGCTGTGCCAGAAGCTGCTCGTACAGCTGTGCGCAATAACGGGGGCGGGCATGCAAACCATACATTATTCTGGCAAGTTATTTCTCCGAATGGCGGCGGCGAGCCGACTGGAGAATTGGCAGATGCGATTAACAGCAAATTTGGAAGCTATGAAAGCTTTAAAGAAGAATTTGCTAAGGCCGCTACTACGCGTTTCGGTTCCGGCTGGGCATGGCTTGCTGTAAACAATGGCGAGCTTGAAGTAACAAGCACACCAAACCAAGATTCACCATTAATGGAAGGTAAAACACCTATTCTAGGGTTGGATGTTTGGGAGCATGCTTACTACCTAAATTATCAAAACCGCCGTCCTGATTACATCAATTCCTTCTGGAATATTGTTAACTGGGATGAGGTTTCCAAGCGTTTCAGCGCAGCAAAATAATAGAAATACAAAACACGGCGGAATTTCCTGCCGTGTTTTTGTATCCCCGCGATAAAGCCGCATCATTTCAAGATCTTAAAAAAATCTGAATTCCGCCGATATCCTAAAAATCCTGCATAAGAGTCATCTCTTTGTAAGAAACTACCCTTTAGAAGTAAAGGGGAGTTATTTTATGAGTAAAGTGAAGAAGTTGATCGGGGATGTCGAGCTAACAAAGGATTTAGGCTTATTGCTTATTATTGGTGGGTTATACTCATTAAGCGTTGCCCTCTCGAATACGTTTGTAAATATTTTCCTTTGGAAGCAGTCCGGTGAATTCAAAGATTTAGGATTATACAATCTCTCTATTGTTATCGTTCAGCCAGTAATATTTATTCTAGCAGGCAGATGGGCAAAGAAAATTGATCGGGTCATTGTTTTAAGGATTGGTGTCATATTTTTGGCGGCTTTTTATCTGACTGTTTTATTTATAGGTGCAAATGCCTCGCAGTATTTATTGTTACTTGGTGCCCTTCTAGGCGTAGGATATGGGTTTTATTGGCTTGCATTCAATGTATTAACGTTTGAAATTACCGAGCCGGAAAATCGGGATTTCTTCAATGGGTTTTTAGGGATTTTAACATCGGTCGGCGGGATGATTGGACCAATAGCTGCGGGTTTTGTGATTTCAAAAATGGAGAAGTTTACCGGGTACTCGATCATTTTTGGTATATCTCTAGCTCTATTTTCATTGGCTGTATTTTTAAGCTTTTTTGTAAAAAGGCGCCCAGCAAACGGTAAATATTGGTTTAAGCGAATTCTTATAGAGAGAAAAAATAATCTTAATTGGCGGCTAGTTACAAACGCCCATTTCTTTCAGGGTCTTCGGGAAGGGACCTTTGCCTTTATTATTTCTGTTTTTGTGTTTATTTCAACCGGGAGTGAATTGGCTTTAGGAACATTTGGGCTTGTCAATTCAGGAGTCGCATTTATTACATACTATTTTGTATCAAGGCTTCTCAAGAAAGAATATCGAAAAAAGGCAATCTTAGCAGGTGGTGTGATTCTTTACGCCGCAATATTTCTCATCCTATTTGAAGTAACCTATTCCAAATTACTTATGTATGCAGCCACAATCGCGCTAGCTTATCCGCTCTTGCTTGTTCCCTATCTTTCAATGACTTATGATGTGATTGGAAAAGGATGGAAGGCTGCGGAAATGCGAATTGAGTATATTGTCGTCCGAGAAATTTTTTTGAACTCAGGTCGAGCCTTTTCCATTCTCTGCTTTTTAGCCGTCGTTACTTTTTTTAATGCAGAAAAGGGTATTCCGATTCTTTTGCTTTTCCTCGGTGCTGGCCATTTCATCATTTATTTCTTTATCCGAAGAATCCAATTTCATTCGACATAAGAGAAGAGTCATTCTTCTCTTTTTAATTAAGGCTACTTTTTAAAAGATTGTTGCTTTATCATAATTGAAAACGGTGAGTGGATTGGAGCGGAAGGCACTTGACTCCTGCGGGAGATAGAGGAAAAGTCGAGACCCCGCAGACGGAACGTCGAGGAGGCTCGACTTCCTCCCCGCGGAAAGCAAGTGCCTGTAGTGGAAAGGAACGGTCATTGTTTATTCCCCATAACAATAAACTTTACGAAAACAGCCTTAATTTACAAATGTTTCTTACTGCGATAAGAGGTTCTTTATAGAATAATTTCTTGAATTCTTATAGAATGGGATAAGAGACGAGATTATGAAATGAACCTTTTAAAGGAAGTGTAGTTAGAAATTGAATAATAAGAAAAAAAAGAAGAAATCCCATGTTCCATTTCGCTTAAATATATTATTCTTTATTGTCTTTTTACTGTTTTCAATATTAATACTTCGGTTGGGCTTTGTTCAGATTGTGTATGGAGACGATTACAGGCGTGAAATCGAACGTACAGAGGATATTACTGTTAACAATCCTGTACCAAGAGGGAAGATACTGGACAGAACAGGCAAAGTGATTGTGGACAATACGCCGCAAAACGCGATCACTTATACGAATAGAGGAGCAAAGCAAGACGAAATGCTCGAGGTAGCCGAAAAACTTGCGAAGATTATCAAAAAAGATACAAATAAAGTTCAGGAAAGAGATAAAAAAGATTATTGGATTATTAGAAACTTAGAGCGGGCAAATGAAAAAGTTTCGAAGGAAGAATTGGATAAATTGAAGGAGAAGTTGAAGGATAAAGAATTAGACAAAGAAATTTACCGTCTAAAACTTGAGCGAATTACAGAAGATGAGTTGAATGAACTAACAGAACACGATCTCGAAGTTCTTGCTATTTTTAGGGACTTTAGGAGCGGCTATGCCTTAACACCGCAAATCGTAAAAAATAAAGATGTTACCCCTGAGGAGTTTGCTGTTGTAAGTGAAAATCTTCAGCTGTTACCTGGGGTTGATACAACAACAGATTGGGAAAGATATTATGCATTTAATGATACACTGAAGTCTGTGCTCGGTAAGGTAACAAGTTCGGATGAAGGAATCCCAGCTGAACAGCTTGACTACTACTTAGCCCGGGATTATAGCCGCAATGATCGCGTAGGAAAAAGCTATATTGAAATGCAATATGAAGAAGTATTGCATGGGCAGAAAGCAAAAGTGAAGAACATTACAGATAAAGCTGGAAATGTTCTTGAGACAATACCTATTTCGGAAGGAAATAGAGGTAAGGACCTCGTACTAAGTATAGACATGGATCTTCAATTAGCAGTAGAAAAAATTATTGAAGAGGAATTATGGGCGGCTAAATCGTTGCCAGGTACCGCCTTGCTTGATCGTGCCTATGTTGTATTAATGGACCCTCACACCGGGGAGATTTTAACAATGGGTGGGAAAAGAATTGTTAAGGACGAAAAAACTGGAAAAAGAGAAATGCAGGATGATGCTCTTGGCAACATTACAACAACCTATAATGTTGGTTCAGCCATCAAAGGTGCGACAATTTTAACAGGTTATAATACAGGAGCGATTCAGCCAGGTACGGTTATTAATGATACTCCCTTGAAAATCGGTTCAACTCCAAAATTAAAAAAATCTTGGAAAAACCTTGGTCCTGTTAATGATATTAATGCGCTAAAGTTTTCTTCCAACGTATATATGTTCCAAACCGCAATTAAAATTGGTGGCGGGACTTATCGGTATGGCATGCCTTTGCCACTGGATAAAAAAGGATTTAGTACAATTAGAAATAATTTTGCACAATTTGGTTTAGGAGTCCGGACAGGAATTGACCTCCCTAATGAACAGACAGGTTTTAAAGGTATGGGGACTTTGCCTGGTTTTATGCTTGACCTTGCGATTGGTCAGTATGATACATATTCGAATATGCAGTTAGCTCAATATGTTTCGACTATTGCCAATGGCGGTAACCGGATGGAACCGCATATTGTAAAAGAAATTCGTGAACCATTATTGGATAATAACGAACTAGGACCGATTGTTCAGGAAATACAGCCGAAAGTTCTGAACCATATCGATGCGAAAGATGAATGGATTAAAAGAGTTCAGGAAGGTTTCCGGAAAGTGTATCAGGAACCGGGCGGAACCGCATATGCCTATTTTGGAGCTAAAGGGAAAGATTATAATCCAGCCGGAAAAACTGGGACAGCGGAGGCATTTTACGATGGCCCTGAACGGTCTAAATTCGGAAAAGAACCGCCAGCAGTTTTGAACCTAACTCTTGTCGGCTATGCACCAGCAGACAATCCTGAAATTGCGATGTCCGTTTTTGTTCCATGGGCATTCCAGGGGAATCGAGACAATGGAGCCAATCGAATTATTGGCGAAAGGGTCTTGGACACTTATTTCGCACTAAAGAAACAGCGTCAAATAGAAAATAAGGACTCCGAAAATTCCGTTCAAAATAACGAGGATGGATTAGAAGGTGAAGAAATAACGTCAGCAGGAAATGGCCAATAAGTAAAAGAAGAAACAAGCCTGTCTCCTTTTTTGAAGGAGCAGGCTTGTTTTATTTTTTTGGCTGTTTTCTAAATGATTGTTGTTTTTTTTTTGAATTAAACGGGTAGTTAGTAATATCCCATTATTCGACAAATTTACACATCAATCATCTTCATTTACAAAACCTTTACAATTCGTTAAAACAGGATTAACACTCAACCTTTATTCTAATACATGTAGGACAAAACAACCAATCTCTTAGGGGGAATAAAGAAATGAAAAGCTTTAAGTACTTAGCACTATCAGCAATGATTGGGGCAGTGCTAGCATTCACTGCAGCTTGTGGTACATCAGGAAATGGAGCATCAACTGGATCTCAAACAGAAGGAACCAACACAGAGCAAGCTAGTGAACAAGATAAGCAACTTCAAGGCGAAATTAATATTGATGGTTCTACTACAGTGTACCCTATTATGGAAGCTGTTGTTGAAGAATTTGGTATGGAGCAGCCTGGAGTAAAAGTTTCAGTTGGAACCTCTGGTACTGGCGGCGGTTTTAAAGCATTCATCGCTGGAAGCACGGATTTAAGCAATGCTTCTCGTCCAGTTAAAGATGAGGAGAAAGCTCAATTGGCGGAAAAAGGGATTGACTTTACTGAATTTAAATTAGCAAATGACGGTCTTTCAGTTGTTGTCAATAAAGATAATGATTGGGTTGATTATTTAACAATAGATGAATTAAAGAAAATGTGGCTAGAAGATGGAACTGTGAAAAAATGGTCTGACATTCGTAAAGGATGGCCAGAAACAGAAATTAAATTTTATTCACCAGGGACAGATTCCGGAACTTTCGACTATTTCGATGAAGTGATTCTAGAAAAGCAACCATTAGTTGAAAAGGCAACTCTTTCTGCGGCACCGAATGTTCTTGTTCAAGGGGTTTCCGGTGACAAAAATGCAATTGGCTATTTTGGTTTTGCTTACTACGATGAAAACAAAGACAAATTGAAAGTAGTTCCTGTTGATAGTGGAAATGGTCCTGTTGAACCAACGCATTCTACGATTGAAAGTGGAGAATATTCTCCTTTATCACGTCCATTATTCACTTATGTTAAGAATGAATCAGTAAAAAAAGAAGAAGTGTTTGAATTTGTAAAATATACAATTGATAATGCTGCTGAACTTGCTGAATCTGTCGGTTACGTTAAATTAAAGGATGAAGAATATAAAAAGGCTTTAGAAACACTAGAGGGTCTTAAATAAGTATTAAAACTTCATGATGGGAAGCGCGGTTTGTGCTTCTCATCTTGCTATTGGATGAAAGGGGTTTTCATTTTGGCTTTTCAAAGCTCGTCTACACGGATATCCGTGCAAGAATTGATACAAGCAAAAAAAAATAAGAAAAGCGCAAGCTCAGCTGTTGAAAAAACAGTTCCGTATCTGTTGTTATTGACAGCTATTGTTTCGGTATTAACAACACTTGGCATTGTACTCACATTGATTTTTGAAACTTTTACTTTTTTTGGGAGAGTTTCTATCTTTGAATTCTTAACTGCACAAAAATGGTATCCTTTTTCGGCAACTCAGGGGTCATATGGAATTTTGCCACTTGTTTCAGGTACGTTAAAGGTAACGTTAATCGCTGCTATCGTTGCTGTGCCAATTGGACTCGCATCAGCGATTTTCTTGAGTGAGTATGCATCTGACAAAACGCGCAGATGGATTAAACCGATATTGGAAGTTTTAGCAGGAATTCCTACAATTGTTTACGGATTTTTTGCTTTGACTTTCGTTACTCCCGTGTTAAGAGAAATCATTCCTTCGCTTGAAATTTTTAATGCTTTAAGTCCGGGGATTGTCATTGGAATCATGATTATCCCAATGATTGCATCACTATCTGAGGATGCGATGTCTTCTGTACCTAATTCAATGCGTGAAGGGGCACTCGCATTAGGTTCAACGAAACTGGAAGTATCATTAAAAGTTGTACTGCCTGCAGCGATTTCCGGTATTATGGCTTCGATTGTTCTCGCTGTATCAAGGGCAATTGGAGAAACAATGATTGTTGCCGTTGCTGGCGGATCAACGCCAAATTTAAACTGGGATGTTACAAGTTCTATCCAAACAATGACAGCGTATATCGTTCAAATCAGCCAGGGGGATGCAGGCTATCAAACGACTATCTATTACAGTATATATGCTGTAGGATTTACACTGTTCTTGTTTACTCTAGTAATGAACTTATTTGCCCAATTCATCTCTCGTCGTTTTAGGGAGGAATATTAAATGAAATTAATCGATCATACTTCAGTAATAAAACGAATGAAAGCAAGGCTAGTTTCAAATATATTCTTTAAAACGCTATTTTTTACGGCAACGATGTTTGGCTTATTAGTCTTAGGGATTTTATTATATCGGATATTCACTCAAGGATTTGGCCATCTTAATTTACAATTTTTACAAAATTTACCGTCGCGCAAACCCGAGTTGGCAGGCGTCAAACCAGCTTTAATTGGTACGATATGGCTTATGGGCGTTGTGGCACCAGTAACCTTATTATTGGGTGTAGGGACTTCAATTTATCTAGAAGAATACGCGAAAAAAAATCGATTTACAAGTTTTATCCAAATTAATATCTCCAACCTTGCAGGTGTTCCTTCCATTGTATTTGGGCTTTTGGGACTGACTGTATTCGTACGTGCATTATCACTTGGAACGAGTGTATTAGCGGCTGGTTTAACGATGAGTTTATTAGTTCTTCCAGTTATTATTGTTGCTTCCCAGGAAGCAATAAGGTCTGTTCCTAAGCAATTAAGAGAAGCTTCTTATGGAATGGGAGCTACAAAATGGCAGACAATCGTCCGCGTTGTCCTGCCGGCAGCTGTTCCAGGTATATTAACAGGTGGAATTCTTGCATTATCAAGAGCCATAGGTGAGACAGCTCCATTAGTAGTACTTGGACTTCCATTATTCTTGGCATTTTTGCCAAAGTCAGTTTTTGATATGTTTACAGTATTGCCAATGCAAATATACAACTGGACTGGGAGACCACAAGCTGCATTTCAAGAATTAGCAGCTGCAGGAATCATCGTGTTGCTTCTAATGTTGGTTTTCATGAATTCAATCGCAGTTTTAATACGGAATAAATTCCATAAAAGATATTAGATTTTAAGGTTTAATCGGATGAAGGGGGAATTAGAAATGACAGCAACATTGGAAAGAGAGTCAGTACGTAATGTTCAAGGGGAGAACCACCAATCTGAAATTAGAAATAAAAATATTGTCTATAAAACAGACCAGCTTAATTTATGGTACGGTGAAAATCACGCGCTTAAAAATATTAATTTAGATATTTATGAAAATGAAGTTACCGCTATTATCGGCCCTTCTGGCTGCGGAAAATCAACGTATATTAAAACGTTGAACAGAATGATTGAATTAGTGCCTATCGTTAAAACATCAGGTGAAATTGCGTACCGCGGCCGCAACATTTTTGATAAATCTTACGGGGTGGAAGAGCTGCGCACAAAAGTGGGCATGGTGTTCCAAAAGCCGAATCCTTTTCCTAAGTCCATCTATGAAAATGTGGCATATGGTCCAAAAATTCATGGCATCCGTGACAAAAAGATCCTTGATCAAATTGTTGAGGAAAGTTTAAAAGGTGCAGCGATATGGGATGAAGTAAAAGACCGTTTAAACCAGAATGCTTATGGTCTTTCAGGTGGACAGCAGCAGCGGCTTTGTATCGCACGCTGCCTTGCGATCGAACCGGATGTGATCTTAATGGATGAGCCGACATCTGCACTTGATCCGATTTCTACATTAAAGGTGGAAGAGCTTGTACAGGAATTAAAAAAGGATTTTAGTATCATTATTGTCACTCATAATATGCAACAGGCAGCCCGAATTTCTGATAAAACAGCTTTCTTCCTAAATGGAGAGGTCATTGAATACTCAGACACAAATAAAATATTCTCAACCCCTTCTGATAAGCGTACAGAAGATTATATAACAGGAAGATTTGGGTAATTAGCTTGGCTTTGCTAGTTTTTCAGAGAGAATCGTATTTGTGTACGATTTTTTCCAATGGAAAAGATGAAGGGGGATAAATACCATGTCGGTACGGGAAAGATTTGATACGGACTTAAAAGAACTACAAGGAAAATTGCTTGAGCTTGGAAATTTTGCAGAGGCAGCCCTTACGAAATCAATTGAGGCGCTTGAAACACAAAATCTTGAATTAGCTCTTGAAATTATCGATGAGGACTCAAATGCAAACCTTATGTATGAAGATATAAATGATTTTGCAATTCTTCTAATTGCGAAGCAGCAGCCCGTTGCGATTGACCTTCGCCGCATCATTGTTGCGATTAAAATCGCAACAAATATTGAAAGAATTGCTGACTTTGCTGTCAATATTGCAAAATCAACGATTAGAATTGGTTCGGAGCCGCTCGTTAAACCGATTGTTCATATTAAACAAATGCACAAGATTACATCAGAGATGCTAAGATTATCCTTAGAGGCATTTAATGATGAAGACACTGCTAAAGCGAAGAAACTGGCAGAAATGGATGATGAAGTAGATGATTTATATGGCCAAACGATTAGGGACTTATTGCAAATCAACCTGCAAAAGCCTGAATTTTTGGCGCAAATTGTCCAGCTTTCATTTATCTGCCGCTATCTTGAAAGAGCGGCAGATCATATAACTAATATTTCGGAAAGTATTTTGTACCTTGTAAAAGGGCGGCAGTATGATTTGAATTAGTAGGTGAATTGAGCTTAATATCGATTCTTAATAACAAAAAGCTAAAGGAGCATGGCCTGCTTCTTTAGCTTTTTGTTATTAGTGTTGCGATTTCTACATAACTCATTCCAGCTGATACTTCAAACGTACCGGACTGAATTTTTCTGCTATAACCATTTTCTTTTAAAAAGTTTTTAAATAGATCGGCATCATCGATGATGTTTGCCTTTTCAAGCTGCATAGCAATTTGATAGGGGCTCATCCCTCTGACAATTTTAAGTTTGAACGTATTGATAATTGCTTCAGCTTCCGCAACATCAGGTCTAATCTCCGAAGGAATTTCTTCTTTATTAACTTGCTCTTCCTTCACCTTTTCCATCAGATCATACTGTTCTTTCGTTAAAATGACATAACCATCCTCAGCCAATAAAACTTTAGCATCTTCAATAGTTAAATCCGCTGAATGTTTTTCTTCAATAGAATAATAGAATGCTCCCATCATACAAACTGAAACAAAAATTCCGAATGCAAATGCGCGGGTATTTCTTTTATTCATATTGTTGTCCTCTGTGCATCATCTCAGCAAGGATGGACTGCACTTCATCAGGAGCCAATGAAGACTGTCTGGCAATTTGTTCAACCGTTAGCCCTTGTTGGAATAAAGACCTCACTTGATTTTTTATAATCGCATGGACTTCCTTATGTTCATTTGTTAAAGGGAGTGAGGGAACAGGAATGGCTGAATGAAAAGTTTCGTCATTGACAAGGAGTTCTTCCTCTAGCACTTTTAATTTCTTTTTTATCAAGTACACATCTTGAATTTGCTGCATGGAAAGCTGATCTATTTCTTCACGAATCCCTTTATACGGGTCTTTCAAAAATACAGAAAGAATAAATAGGATTAAAGCGAAGGCAAGTAAGCCGATCATAACGTATTCCAAAATAGTCACCTCAAAAACTATTTTACCATTATTGTTAGCCAAATTCGATTCGATTTTATTTTTGATAAAATATCGCCATTTTTTGTCGTTTTATTTCCCTTTATACGAAGGAGAATTTGTCGAATAGTTGTTTTTGGGCTGAAAAAAAGTATTTATTAATTTTTTTCTAACATTCAAACATTAACAGCTAAAAGACCAGACAATAAACGACAATTTCCGTTCATTGTGTGCGTTTGAATTGAGTGCTAACATAAAACTATAAGCAAAGAGGAATAAAATGACTTCTATCTGCATATCAGGACAATTTTTTTATAAAGGGTGTTTCCGGTATTTATGAGTGAGGATTATATGAATTCATGTTTGATTTCAAGCGAAAAGCTCGATGTTTTTTGGAAACTGTCATCTGAGAAAAAGAAAATAATCGAGGCTTATTTTGGAGAACCGTTTTCTTCAATGGTAAAAGCACTCCGGATTTATGATGTAACGAGTATTATTTTTGACGGGGGGAATGCCCATTCTTATCAGGATGTTATTTTAGCTGATAAGCATACGAATTGGACATTTAAAGGGCTCAAGTCTTATCGCAGCTATTGTGTGGAATATGGAATCATGATTTCTGAATATAAATTTTTTCCAATGCTTCGTTCAACCGCTGTCCATCATCCTCTGGAAATAAGAAAGCCTCAAGGCGAATTACAAGCAGAATTAGAATCTGATTTTCAGGATGCCAATCATCCTCCTATTTGGGCAGAACGCGTAAGTACTTATAGTTATTATGAGAATGTGAATGAAGCTAAGAAATGTTCAGCTTTATACAAAGGTGAGCAAGTTCAAATAAAGGCAGATAGACAAATAACTAGCACACAAAGCGAAATGATTGAAAGGGATAATCAGTTTCCTGTCAATATTTTCTTCAAAGAACAAGTGGATACTTTAAAAAAAAGGAAAGGCAAAATTCTCCTATTAACATGGGAATATCCGCCGCATATAGTCGGTGGGCTTGCTCGGCATGTACACGGCCTTGCCGGGGGCTTAATAAAGCAGGGCTATGAAGTCCATGTGATTACTGCTAATCCTGCGCAATTATTACATGAAGAACTTGTCGAAGGGATCTGTATCCACCGTGTAAAGCCTCTAATGGAAAAAGACCATGATTTCCTAAACTGGATTGCGGGCTTGAACTTGGCGATGGAGCAAAAGGCAAGAGAACTGGCAAGAATTCATCGCTTTGCTCTCGTTCATGCACATGACTGGCTCGTCGGTGCCTGTGCGATTAGCTTACAAGCAAGTCTTCATGTTCCAATGATCGCTACCATTCATGCAACAGAGCATGGTCGAAACAAAGGAATTCATACAGAGCTCCAAAAATTCATTCATGAAAAAGAGAGCCAATTAATGAATGAGTCAAATTCGATCATTGTATGTAGTGAATATATGAAGTGTGAACTTATTCAAGTATTTGACGTAAGTGAACAGAAAATCTGGATCATTCCAAATGGGGTGGTGGGAATTGAATCAACATTTGGCGAAGAAATATTGGCTGCCCTTCCGGTGCAACAAAACAAGCGGATCATTTTTTCCATTGGCCGGATTGTACATGAAAAGGGTTTTGATACGTTAATAGACGCGGCTTTGGTTCTGCAAGATTATTATCCCGATGTTTATTTTATCATTGCCGGAAAGGGCCCAATGCTTAGCGAATACAGAAATAGAGTCTTGGATAGGGGTTTACAAGACCGGGTGTATTTTGTCGGATTTGTAACCGATGACCAAAGAAACGCCCTATTTGAGAAGTGTTCGCTTGCTGTCTTTCCGAGTCGATATGAACCATTTGGCATTGTTGCCTTAGAAGCAATGATAATGGGGAAACCAGTCATTGTTTCCAATACAGGCGGTCTAAAAGGGATCGTACAGCATAAACAAACTGGCTTATTGATGACACCGGGAGATGTAGGCAGTTTCCTTGAACAGGCTGCGATCATCCTTGATCATGAAGAAGTGGGACAGCAAATGGGATGGAATGGGAAAAAGGAAGTCGAAAGGTTGTTTAGCTGGGTGAGGATTGCGGAAGATACAAAAAGAGTTTATGAAGAGGCGATTAGTAACTGTAAAATATAGAAAATAATACTAAAAAAGGTGAATGAATATGAAAACAAATACCTGTATGCAAACTAGTTTGTCTGGAAATGTAGTGCCTATGAGAAAAGAGAGATTAAATGTGATTCCTGGGATTTGGATTGGGGGAAAAACATATTGGATGAATTCTGGCTTTGAAAAGCACATTCCTGAAGAAGGCATTTCCGTACAGCTGAAACAGGAGCATATTCATTCCAATATTCGATTAATTAACGTTTTTATTACGAATCACGAGCCAAGGTCATTGAGTGTAAAGCTGCTCTTTCAACATAAGCATGTTCAAGCAGCTAACGAACATATTTCATTCATTTCGCCTTCAGAAAATGTCATCTTTCATCTTGCAGATGGTCTCATATATTTGGTTAATAGCCATAGTATTGATAGAATCAAGGGATCATGTTCAGTTCAGCCCTATATGAATATCCATTCGAATAACATTTGGGCTTGTTCTGAATCGGGAACATTAAAATATAACCCAATGGCTAAAGGAAATGCCGTGAGCTTATTCCTATTAGAGTTTCAATTCCAGGGAAAGGATACAATAGAAGGAAAATCATGGATCATTAGCAGTGATAATGAAGATGAACTGCTGAATTTAAATGAAGCACTTTTAAAAACATACTAGCATTTACAATTAAAAAGTGATATTATAAAAAAGTCGTATGAACGAACTTGCTTGAACATAGTTTGGAGGGAAATTTACATGCGTGTGAACATTACGTTAGCTTGCACAGAGACTGGTGATCGTAACTATATTACTAAAAAAAATAAACGTAACAACCCAGATCGTCTTGAGCTGAAAAAATATTGCCCAAGATTAAAACGTGTAACACTACACCGTGAAACAAAATAAGCAGTAGGTGCTTCCTACTGCTTTTTTTGTTGTTTAAAGAAGTTTTTGGTCATTTCCTATTATTGAAGGTTATTTTCGTAATGTTTGTTGCTTTTATAATGTGATATTTATCTAATAGATCAACGGGCAAACTTTGTAGGCTAAAGCAACAATATATGCGAAAACAGCCTTATTGAAAGATTGGGGCGGTTGTTTGATGAAAAATGAAAAACAAATTTCTCGAAAACAAATGATAGAAAAACTTGCTTCGATAACAAAACCTCATTATGAACACCGTTCTTACCGGATTGCTCAGTCTCTTTACGGGGATCCATTTTGGAAAGAAGCAAGTATAGTTGGAATTACGCTTTCCAATCATCCGGAAGTCGATACATACCAGATTATTAGAAAAGCTTGGGAAGAAGGAAAGCAAGTCGTGATTCCGAAATGTCTTCCTAAAAGCAGAGAGATGGTTTTCCGAACGCTTAATCAATTCGATCAATTAGAATCGGTATACTCAGGCTTATTTGAGCCGATCGAAGCAGTAACGAAAGAAGTGACTGCAGATGAAATCGATTTGTTGATCGTCCCTGGGCTTGCTTTTACAGAAGCCGGATACAGGCTTGGATTTGGCGGAGGGTATTATGATCGATATCTGACAAGATATAAAGGACATACGTTGACACTTGCTTTTCAAACTCAGATTGTTTCAGAGCTTCCCTTAGAGGGCCATGATATTCCAGTTCAAAAAATAATTACGGATGAAAAGGTTCTAAACATGAATGAGTGATCCAATTTTTATTTACCTATTTATAGCGGTTACGGCAATAAGCGGTTATTATTTTCGATTATTAACAAAGTCTGGAAGTATCGCGGCGTTCTTAATTGGGCTTGCTGTCAGCGCAGCTTTTGGCATGAATGGCCTGCTTTTACTCGGTTTCTTTTTCGCTAGCTCAAGTTTTTTGTCCAAGTACAAGAGTAAGGTTAAAATTAAAATAGAAGAACGTCATGAAAAAGGTTCACGCCGGGATTGGCAGCAAGTTGCGGCAAATGGGGGAACTGCTGCAATTGCTGGTCTGCTTTATCTAGCTTTTCCACATCCGATATGGTTTATTGGCTTTGCGATTTCGATTGCGAGTTCCAATTCGGACACTTGGGCGTCTGAAATTGGATCATTAAGCAAACGCCCTCCCGTTTTTCTCAGATCTTTTAAACGGATTGAAACCGGAACATCTGGAGCTGTCAGTTTTCTCGGAACATTTGCAGCAATTGGCGGCGCTTTGACCATTGCGGCGCTATCTTCTTATTTATTTCATTTAACTAGTAATGAGTTCCTTGTTATTTTTATATTTGGCTTTGCAGGCAATGTATTTGATACATTGTTAGGTGCATTCGTTCAGGCGGTTTATCAATGTAAAGTCTGCCATATGGAAGTAGAGTCATTAAATCATTGTGGGGTAAAGACTCAATTAACTAAAGGCGTTTCTTTCATAAATAATGATTTTGTTAACTTTTTTTCAGGTTTTCTTGCCGCAATTCTCGGCACTCTCTCCATTGTCATGTTTCGTTAATTCGCTGATCAATATGGATAAAAGAAGGAAGTTCATCCCAAACTACAAACAGGAGGGATGAGCATGGGACGTCTATTATCAATTTTCATGATTGGACTAGGTGGTTATTTGGTTTTTCAGAATCGTTATCGTGTAATGAATGTTCTTTTCGGCAATTCTTTTATTCGCCGGATCCTTGTCAATTCGTTCATGAGCTTGCCCGGCATACGGGATCGAATGATGAAATCAGTATTTCCATCAAGTCCAGCTGATTTTCGTTAAGGATCACGCGTAAAGAGACCTTATTTAGGGTCTTTTTATTTTGTCTGAATTTTGTGGAGAGGATAAAGTAAAATGGTATATTAATGATAAGATCAAATCATCTAAGACATTTTAAAACCCAGTATAGAAAGTGTGGGGGAAGAATTGAGTTTTCAAGAGGAGTATTTATTCTGGCGGCTGGCTCATTATTTTATTTCTGTACATGAATATCGAATTGTCCAATTGGCTAAAGAACAAAATGAATTATGGCTTGAAAAATTAGAAAATAAAGAAGCGCGGGTTATTCGCTTGCTCCGTCATAATCTTGATTGGAGCAATTGGATGCAAAGGGATATTGAACGGACGGCTATGAATGGCGAAAGCATTCGAAAACAGCTTGCGACTAGTGACATGAATGTATTGAATATATATGTCACTCCATATCCGCCGGTTGATGATTATGAATTTAGAGTTGAAAAGCCTTTTATCATACCTGGCAACGAGAAAACGAAGGTGAATTCGGTTATCTGCGATCGTACCAATTACGAAAAGAGCTTGCAACATTTAGGGAGTGTCTTTCAAGATTCACTTTCTATTCCTGTTAAGGATGCCTATTTTGAGAATGATGTTGAAGCGGTGAAGCACGCTGCTCTATTAGAGGCTTCAAATAATGCCAAAAAAGAACAATCACTTTTTGAGCATGGCAAACCTTTTTTTACGTATATGTTTATGATTATTCAAGTGGCGGTGTTTCTTTTTTTAGAATGGAAAGGCGGTAGCACAAACACTTCAACCTTAATAAGGTATGGGGCAAAGTTCAATCCACTTATTTTAGAAGGGGAATGGTGGCGGTTTTTCACTCCAATTGTGCTTCATATCGGGGTTCTGCACTTATTGATGAATACACTTGCGCTTTTTTATCTTGGAACAGCAGTAGAAAGAATTTATGGGAATCTTCGTTTTTTCCTTATCTATATGATCGCCGGATTTGGCGGTTCTCTAGCAAGTTTTCTTTTTAGTCCTAATCTTTCGGCAGGGGCAAGTGGGGCGATATTTGGCTGTTTTGGCGCTTTGCTTTACTTCGGTGTTATTTATCCTAAGCTTTTTTTCAGAACGATGGGGTTTAATATCTTAATTGTTCTTGGAATCAATATGGCATTCGGATTTTCGATGCCTGGAATTGATAACGCAGGACATATTGGCGGACTTATCGGTGGATTTCTCGCAACTGGGATTGTTCATTTTCCGAAGAAAAAGAAACCATTGTTACAGTTTCTGTTTTTAATTGTCAGTGCTTTTGCGATTACTGGTTTACTGAAATATGGCTTTAATGAACCTGGGAGATTACTTAATGAGCAATCAGCATTGGTGATGGCACAGGAGTATATAAGGATGGAAGAATATAATAAGGCTCAAGTCTTGCTGACGGATTATGCAATAAAAGGGAATGCATCCGCTGAGGTTTATTTTTTGCTATCTTTCGCCGAAATCAAAATGGAGGAGATCGTTAAAGCGAGGGAGCATCTGCTGCTTGCGATTGAAAAAGGAAAAGATTTCCATGAAGCGTATTATAATTTAGCACTCATATATCTTGATGAGGGAAATATCCAGGAAGCAAAAAAATACGCAGCCAAGGCTGTTGAGTTAAAACAAGGTCAAGAGGATTATCAGAAATTATTGCAACAGCTTAACGAGCTTGGGGGATGATAACCTTTATTGAGTACTTCCAGAACTTCTGATGCAATTTATCGCAGATTAACGGGCAGTAAGACCCCTACTTCAAGACTTCGGGAAATCGAGGAAGGATAAGTGGGGGACAAACTGCCGATAAAGGCCCGACATAGGAACACAGACTAAGAACGAGACGTCCTGTGGCAACGTCGGCATTAGTACGTCCTGTGCGTCGAAAACCCCACTGATGGAAGTTTCACTTTATAGATTTCCTTGAGGGGAGGCCCGAATTGGAATATACTTTATGGGATGCGTCGAAATAGAGATAATAGGTAGCTAAAACTAATTTTATCTATAGTTAAGAGGGTAAATAAATGAAAACGTTTTATGACATTCAGCAATTTCTTAAAAAATACGGAACAATTATTTATATGGGTGACAGAGCAGCAGATCTTGAGGTGATGGAGGAGGAAATAAGGGAGCTGTATCAGGCACAATTGATTGATCCAAAAGACTATCAAACCGCTATTTTATTATTAAGACAAGAGGCACGGCTGTTAAAAGAAAAAAACTAAACTTTTTGATAGGGGGAAGGAAAATGGGAGAGAGATGGTTAATAGGAGTCGATTTAGGGGGGACGACAACTAAATTGGCATTTATTAATGACGGTGGGGAAATTTTGAATAAATGGGAAATCCCTACGGACAACTCGAATGAAGGGGAAAATATTACGAAAAATATTGGCAGAGCTATTGAAAATAAGCTGCAAGAACTAGGCCAGAATAGGGAGAAGATTAAAGGGATTGGCATGGGTGCACCGGGGCCAGTTAACTATAAAACGGGATCCTTATATAATACAGTCAATCTTGGCTGGAGAGATAATTATCCTTTAAAAGCTGAGCTTGAAGCTGAAACATTACTGCCAGTCGTGATTGAAAATGATGCCAATTGTGCAGCCATAGGCGAAATGTGGAAAGGTGTAGGAAATGGTGCTGAAAACATTGTGTGTGTTACACTTGGGACCGGGGTTGGCGGTGGTGTAATTGCCGGTGGGGATATCGTTCAGGGAGCGAGCGGGGCCGCAGGTGAAATCGGCCATATAACATCCGTCGCAGAAGGTGGCGCTATGTGTAATTGTGGAAAGACAGGCTGCTTGGAAACGATCGCATCTGCAACGGGTATTGTCAGGCAGGCAATGGAGATTTTGAATGAGAATGAAAGTCATGTGGGGGAACTTGCTAATAAGTACCGGCAAAATAGGGAAATATCTGCGAAGGATATTTTTGATGCGGCAAAAAACGGTGATGAACTTGCCCATTCTATTATTAAAAATACGGCATTTCATTTAGGACTTGCCCTTGCTAATATCGGTAATACACTGAACCCTGATAAAATAGTCCTGGGTGGTGGAGTCTCAAAAGCTGGTGATATCCTCTTAAAGCCTGTCAAAGAGAATTTTAAAAAATTTGCGTTTCCGAGAGTCGGACAATCAACAATTATTGACCTAGCCATCCTAGGAAATGATGCGGGCGTCATTGGGGCTGCATGGCTCGCCAAAAACAAGTAGATATTAAATTTGCAGAGTATCCGTATTGTTGCGGATACTTTTTGTTTTTATAGGTATTTCTTCTCGTTTTTATGAATCAAAAAAATAGGTTGTTTTCGTAAGCTTTGTTGCTTTATTAGTGCAATTTAAATTTAACTATCTGAGTTGATTGGAGCGGAGGGCACTTGACTCCTGCGGGAAATAGAGGGAACGGGAGACCCCCGCAGGCGGTAACGCCAGGAGGCTCCCGTCCCTCCCCGCGGAAAGCAAGTGCCCGCAGCGGAAATCAACGGGCAAACTTTTAAAGCTAAAAACAACAATATATGCGAAAAGAGCTAAAAATAAATGTATATCTAAGCTGAAAGATTCATTTTTCTGAAATTGGACAAATACGAAACTTTTTCATGTATAATTCGTCTAATACTGTGGACAAAGAGAATATCCTCCAATATACCATTCTATAATAATATTGTTAAGGAAGATTTGATTTTTTATTAAAAAAGGATTAAGATAATGTTTGATTCGATCAATTTCATCCATTAATTGTAAAAATTCCAGTCTGTTCCAAAAAACAGGGAGGGCAACAAAAATTATGAAGAAAATAAATTGGTCAAAGTTATCGTTTATCGGGATTGCAACAGTCCTGCTTTGGCTAAAGACGTACATTGTCTATAAAACTAGCTTTGATATTAAAATAGAAAATTGGCGGCAGGAATTTATCCTGTTCATTAATCCATTAAGCTTTTTGCTCTTTATTTTTGGTCTTAGCTTTTTCATGAAAGAAAAAAATCAAAACCGCTACATACTCACCACAAGCTTTGTCATCTCAGCCGTTTTATTTGCGAATGTGGTCTTTTATAGGTTTTTTAATGATTTCTTAACTCTGCCGGTCCTATTTCAAACGAGCAATATGAGTGATCTCGGCAGCAGTGTGAATGAATTATTAAGTTTGACAGACACTTTATATTTTGCTGATTTTGTTATTTTGGCGTTCATTGTTTATCTAAAGCCTAAATTTGTCTCTTATCGCCAAATTTCAAAAGTGGATCGCAGAGCGTTTTTCCTCGTAGCGGTCGCCATTGCGTTTTTTAATCTAGGATTAGCTGAAACAGAACGGCCACAGCTTCTGACACGCACATTTGACCGTGAAATGCTCGTCAAAAATATTGGAACGTATAATTACCACATCTATGATGCTTTTCTTCAGTCAAAGTCATCTGCACAAAGAGCAATGGCTGATGGCAGTGAATTAGTAGATATTGATAACTATATCCATGCCAATTATAAACAGCCTAATGATGAAATGTTTGGGATTGCGAAAGGCAAGAATGTAATCTTGATTTCGATGGAATCAACGCAGAATTTTGTCATTAATAATGAAGTGAATGGGCAGGAAATAACGCCTTTTCTAAATGAATTTATTAAAGACAGTTATTATTTTGAAAACTTCTACCATCAAACTGCACAAGGGAAAACATCAGATTCAGAATTTCTCGTCGATAATTCTTTGTATCCGCTAAGCCGTGGTGCTGTATTTTTTACACATTCAGGAAATGAATTTACAGCAACACCGGAAATTCTAAATGATAACGGTTATTTTACAGCATCCTTGCACGCTAACAACAAGAGCTTCTGGAATCGGGATATCATGTACCAGGCTTTTGGCTACGATCGCTTTTACTCACTGCCTGATTTTGATGTCAATGAAGAGAATTCAGTTGGCTGGGGATTGAAAGATATCGATTTCTTTGAACAGTCTGTACAGCATTTGAAAGAAATGCCGAAGCCTTTCTATGCAAAATTTATTTCTTTAACGAATCACTTCCCATTTGAGTTAGGAGAAGAAGATCGATTCATCGAACCGTATACATCTAATAACAAAACGGTAAATAACTACTTCCCTACAGTTCGTTACACTGATGAAGCCTTAAAGATTTTCGTCGAACGATTAAAGGAAGAAGGGCTATATGAAGATTCGATCATTGTTCTTTACGGGGATCATTACGGAATCTCTGAAAACCATAATAAAGCAATGGGTGAGTTTTTAGGGGAAGAAGTTACTCCATTTGTGAGCACTCAATTGCAAAGAGTACCTTTTTTAATCCATATTCCTGGGCAAAAGGGGAAAACAATTTCCACAGTTTCCGGTCAAATCGATGTGAAGCCGACCCTTCTTCATCTGCTTGGAATTGATACAAAAAATAATATTGAGTTTGGATCTGATCTTTTCTCTGAAGATAAAATGGAGTTTACTGTTTTGCGCGATGGAAGCTTCATAACGAAGGATTATCTTTTTACACGTGATACATGCTACGATAAAAATAACGGTGAACCAATCGATAAAGGTGCTTGTGAACCATATATCGAAAAGGCCAAAAATGAGCTAGAGTATTCAGACAAGATCATTTACGGTGATTTGCTGAGGTTTTATGAAAATACAGAATACCGTGGAACAAACATATTTGAAAATGAAATAATAGGAGAACAATAACAAAAAAAAAGCCTGCGATCATCGCAGGTTTTTTTCTTAAGTTATTCCTTCGGGCATAAGCGGGAACATGTCATTTTTTCCATCCTCCGTTCATATGAATGAATGGACGAAAGGAGGAGTAATATGAAAGTACAAGTACGATCTGGCGATTCGTTAGGGCACTATAGCCGGCTTTTTATGATTCCCTTAAATTTAATCATTGATTCTAATCCAACGATCAATCCATCTGCATTAAATATAGGGCAAGAGGTACAAATTCCGGGCTTTACAGCTCGGAACTATACAGTAAAAAATGGCGATTCCTTTTGGAAGCTTAGTGAAGCTAGACATCTATCTGTCGATGCCTTGCTCCTTCTTAATCAAAAAGTAAATCCAAATCACTTATCGGTAGGAACAACGATCTTGATTCCAACTAGGGTCATTTCTGCAATTGTAAATGGCAAAAAGAATTATAATTATGAAGCAGTAACAGCGGATATAACGAGCTTGAAGGCAATCTATCCTTTTATAAAAGTGAACACGATTGGCAAAAGTGTCCTTGGAAAGCCCATACAGGAAATCCGGCTAGGTAAAGGAACAAAAAAGGTGAATTTCAATGCCTCCTTTCATGCGAATGAATGGATCACTTCTGGTGTGTTAATGTCTTTATTGAATCACTTTCTTTTATCATTAACGAACGTCAAACCAATTAGAGGGTTAGCGACGATGCCATTATATAATACAGTTGATTTATCGATCGTACCAATGGTGAATCCGGATGGGGTAGATTTAGTTTTGAACGGTCCTTCGGCTGCAGTTAGTGAGCAGGTCATTAAAATCAATCGAGGGCGAACAGACTTTTCAGGATGGAAGGCAAATATTAGGGGGGTTGACTTAAACGACCAGTTTCCGGCAAAATGGGAGTTTGAGAAGGAAAGATTACCAGAAAAAGCTCCCGCACCTAGGGACTACCCTGGGACTGCTCCGTTGACCGAACCCGAGTCAATCGCAATGGCAGATTTAGCAAGAACCCGACATTTTGATCGCATGCTTGCCTTCCATACGCAAGGGGAAGAAATCTATTGGGGATATGAAGGGATGGAGCCCCCTGAATCGCAGGTTTTAGCTACAGAGTTTGCAAGAGTAAGTGGTTATAAGTCTGTACAGTATGTGGATAGCTTTGCTGGCTACAAGGATTGGTTTATACAGGATTTCAGAAAACCAGGCTTTACGATTGAAATGGGAAAAGGAATCAACCCGTTGCCATTATCTCAATTTGACGGAATTTTTGAAGAGGTGCTTGGTATTTATCTAGCTGCGTTATATATGTAAAAGAAAAGATAAATGCTTATTCTATTTAAATTAAAAAAGCCGTTTATCGGCTTTTTCCTATTTTATTAATTATATAATGGTGATATACTTGAAACATTTTCATCTTGTTTACGTAATGATAATAAAAGGGCAAAAGGAGGTGTGGAATTGGTAAAGGTGTATGACCGGACATGGAGAAGGTTTCTTTTTTTATTTGTTTGTCTTTTTATTTCAATCCTACTAATGATTGGGTGCCAAAAAGTAGAAAAAGAGTCGGGTTTGCAGCCTGAAACAATGCATAGTAAAACTTTACATAAGGAAACCATTCCACCTTCTTATGCTGGTTTTAACGTCCGGGCTCCTATTCAAATGGAACGTGGCCAATTTAATACAGTAAGTGGCTGGCTTAATAATGAAACGATCATTTATGTTACAAATATCGGGCTAGGTTCAAATGTGTATACATATCATATTTTTACAGGCGAGAGCAAGCTAATTTATGAAAGTGAGGCACCTGTTGCCTCTGTATATACGAGCCCTTCCGGAAAACGTATATTGGTTTATACGGTCCCAACAACATATGAGGGTGTAATATCGATTTTAGATCAAGACGGGAAAGAGATAATGACTGAACGGTTAGAGGTATTTGATCTTACGATTGAGTGGAACCCTTACGATGAAAACTTGCTGTTGATCTCCTCATTTAAGGAGAATTGGGACTTTTCTACATTTCAATTAAATATTGACGAAAAAAAACTTGTGGAGGTTCAATTAAAGGAGCCATTTGCATATTGGGTTGCAAAGGACGAACTCATCTATTTGGATTGGAGTATACAAGATCCATCACTTTTTGCTCCACTGATGAAAAAATCGATTTTCAAGACGGACGAGAAAAAGGTGCTCGATGATATTTTTCATGTAAAGACAATAAAGGGTATCATTATGACGATCACCGTTACTTCTGATAAAATGGGGGAGGCTAAATATTCCTTCCAATCTAATGACTTTCGTAAATTAGCCGATTTTTCCATTCCGCATTTAACGCGGTTTTCTGATTGGCTTGTTCCTTATTTTGATTTTGATGAGCGAAACCATTTTTACTCCTTCCAGCCGCTTTTCAGCACGGATGCTGATACATATACGGAGGGGTTTCAACTTTTTTCATTTGATTTAGTAAAAGGGGAGAAAACCGCCATTTTTGAGGTCTTGCAAAATGAGCCTTTAAGCTGCTCGCCAAATGGAAAACACTGTTTATATGGTTTTTATTTTGAAAAACTAATAAACGTTGATACAAAACAAATGATTCAGCTTGTGAAGGAATAAATTCTTTTCATTCTATATGGAAACCTAAATCGCAATATCCATTATTACTATTAGAAGGGTGAAGATTATGGCAATCGTCGATGTAACCGTTATACCAATTGGAACTGATTCACCGAGTGTCAGCAGTTATGTTGCTGATATACAGCGTGTTTTAAGAGAATATGAAGAAAAAGGTCAGATTCGTTTCCAGTTAACGCCTATGAACACGATCATTGAAGGTGAGCTTCCTATTTTATTTGAAGTCATACTAGCCATGCATGAGGTTCCTTTTGAAAAGGGGCTTGCAAGGGTAGCAACCAATATCCGCATTGATGACAGACGGGACGTTAAAAGAAGAATGGAAGATAAGGTAGAAAGAGTTTTAAGTCAATTAGAGGGATAAAAGTAAAAGGACTGCCTACGATAAGGCAGTCCTCCCTTTTGCAGATTTTTGGATTTAGTGTCTAGCTCCAGCGCCTACCCCCTCGAGTTCACAAGCCAATCCTGAAAGGTAGAGCTCACCTTTCCGGGAGGATCGTCTTGTGCTTGTCGGGGGTGATCGAGGCGCTTCCGCTTTTCTTAGTGTACCGCAGGGTAACCACTGTTAATTGCTGTCATTAAGGCAAAACCGCCGAAAATGACAAATGATCCAGCTGCAAAAACAAAACCAAGAAGATTTTTGTTTTTAAGTGAACTAATTGTACCAAAAGCCGCCAAAATAGCTACTAAACCGAAAATAATAACTAGTCCCATCAGAATAGCCCCCTTTTTGTTATGATAAGCAGATGAATGCTCTGTGAAAATCATATTTCAGGTCAGGAACCTGTATGTAATGCCTATTTTTACATTCGTATTATATTTTATAGTTTTTTCCGTCATTTGTCGAGTTCAAAGAATGACACTTCTATGTCGTAAGCCACGGCAATCCCCTCTATTAAATCCTGTAGATGCAGTTCCGCAAAATAAATGGCTGCAATATCGCTTTCAGCCTTAAAGATGAAATGTTCCTGAAGCTGAAAGGTAGCCATTTGTATTGCATCAGAATTTCCTCTAACAATCGAAAAAGCACACAGCAATTCTTTTAGAAGATAAGTGCCATGTGATGACTCCATCCCAAAATCAAAAAATGTATCTCCTTTTTCTCCTTCGCCTACGAGAATAAGATCAGTTTGATTTTCGAATAGCCCAACCTCCCTTAATAAATCCTCTGCAAGGGAGGCATCTTCTTTGGTTTCATAGATAAATGTAGAATCATGATAATCAAATATTGTCGTCTCGCCCTCGATCAGTTCCTTACATTCGGGAACTTCTTCAATAATATAATTTGCTTCAACACCATAAATTATTTTCATTGTTTTCTCCTTGAAATGGGTAATGTGAGGGTGTTTCCTTTAAATCTTTTGCTAATATAGTGTAAAATAAGACTAGCTGATTATATCTAAATGGAGGTGTTTCTAATGAAATGGTACCCGCTTGCTTTAGGACCATTACAAACGAACTGTTATGTATTGTCAAAGGAAAATAATACATGCTTAATTTTTGATCCGGGTGAAGAAAGTAAAAAGCTTAGCCATTTTATTCGTCAAAACAAATTAAATCCGCTTGCGATTATCTTGACTCATGCCCATTTTGACCATATTGGAGCAGTGGATGAAATCAGGGATGAATTTGCAATTCCTGTCTATATTCACAAAAAAGAGGCCGATTGGCTGCTTGATCCGGCATTAAATGGCTCGCAATTTTTTGACATGGGGAAGCTTGTTAGCGGAAAACCAGCAGATCATTTGATTACTGCTGAAAAAGAGATGAATATTGGTGATTTTTCGTTTCAAATCTTTGAAACGCCTGGACATTCACCTGGAAGTTTGTCATTTTACTTTAAGGAAACTGGTTTAGTTGTTGCCGGGGATGCGTTATTTAGCGGCAGCATCGGGCGCACAGATCTCCGCGGGGGGAATCATAACCAGCTTCTAAGAAGCATTCATGATAAATTACTCACTTTACCTGAAGAAACGATTGTACTGCCTGGACACGGGCCAGCAACAACCATTGAGCAGGAAATGGACTCTAATCCCTTTTTAAATGGTTTTTAAATAGAAAAGCGGAAGCGCCCGGATAGCGACGTATGGACTGGACCGCTCCGGATGAGATAAAGGAAAACACGAAGAGCGAAGCGATTCGATGTTGACTTATCGTAAGGAGGAGAGGGAAGTCTAATAGTCGCTGGGCGCTCCTCCTAAAAGCTATCGCTTTTAGTCGTGCGATGCTTATGCTTCCGTAGCGTTCCTTGTGGAGCTAGACAGTTATCTAACTTCAAAGATTCGGTTCCTCTAGTAAATAGAAAAGCCCTTCTCATATGAGAAGGGCTTTTCTGGGGGATGTTCTATTCAAATAATGGGAGGGGATATAGTTAAGCTACTAATATTACAATATAATAAAGTTAACACTGTGTCAATAATGAAAACAAACAAAAGGAGCATTTATGATTAATTATCTCAAAGATTATATATTGAAAAAACCCCTGCAAAGGATTACATACGAGGAATATATTGAACAGGCCCTTTATCATCCGCAATATGGATATTACATGAAAGAAAAAAATAAAATTGGACGAGAAGGGGATTTTATAACTTCTAGCAATATTTCAGATATTTACGGACGGTCGCTTGCGAACTGGTTTTATAAACAAGTTCGCGAATATGATCTTCCTTCGGCTATATGTGAAATCGGGGCAGGGACAGGGCGATTTGCTAAAGCCTTTATTGAAGAATGGAATACCCTTTCAACAGACCCAATCCATTATTATATTTTGGAAGAAAGTCCGTATCATCGGAAATTGCAGCAGGAACAAATTATTTTTAATGAAAGAGTCAAGCAAATAGCAAGTCTTGAGGTAATATCCTCGTTTCATGGTTTAATTTTTTCAAATGAGCTGTTCGATGCTTTTCCAGTTCATGTGATTGAAAAACATGACGGTCGTTTAATGGAGGTTTTGGTAACCATAAAAAGTGATCAACTGGCGGAAACGACGGTACCATTGGGGAATGATCGGATACGGTCATTTTTAGAAGCGAGTGGATTGACATTAGAAGAGAACCAAAGAATCGAAATTCCATTGCAGATGGAGAATATGATCTCTGAAATTGCAAAAGTGCTAGAAAGGGGACTGGTGCTGACTGTCGATTACGGTTACTCCAATAAAGAGTGGCTAGAGCCAGGGAGAAGGGATGGAAGCTTAAGAGGGTATTATAAACATCAGCAAATCAACAATATCTTAGAGCATCCCGGAGAAATGGATATTACAAGTCACGTTCATTTCGATTCATTGATCCGTCTAGGTAACGAAAAAGGATTACAGTTTATCAAAAAATGGCGCCAAGATGAATTTTTACTTCATACTGGCATTTTAGAGGATTTACAGGAGAATTATGATCCTAATCCATTTTCGGAAATAAGCAAAAGAAACCGGGCGATTCGCAGTCTGATCATGCCATCTGGGATGAGCTCTGCATTTCATGTGATTCTGCAGAAAAAGGGGATGGAGAAATAATAAAGGTTGTTTTCGTAAACTTTGTTGCTTTTTTAGTATGATTTTATATAACAATCTGAGTTGATTGGAGCGGAGGGCACTTGACTCCTGCGGGAAATAGAGGGAAACGGGAGATCCCACAGGCGGTAACGCCGAGGAGGCTCCCGTCCCTCCCCGCGGAAGCAAGTGCCCGCAGCGGAAATCAACGGGCAAACTTTGAAGGCTAAAAACAACAATATATGCGAAAAGAGCCATAATAAAAAAGCGATGGGGTCCCATCGCTTTTTTATTAAGTAGCTTATTAGTGCCCGCCAGCCCCTGGAGTCATCATAAATGTTGACCAGTAGGTAAAGCCTACGAAAAACACGGTTAAATAAGCTGCAAAAACATACATATACATCCGTTCGGTAAGCTTTAAGTAGCTTAAAAGCAGGAAAAATCCTGTTTGGCCGAAGAAGATTAATGACGTGGTATACATATCGCCTAAATAGAACATGACAGCGAAAATTCCCGTCCAAAATCCTAACACTCTGTACATACGATCCATATGTATCCCTCCTTTTGCCATGACAGTACATCATTACATATTATAAGTTAAATGTAGCTTAAAAGTAAACACTCTTTATATTTGATTAATGGACAGCGAAATTCCCGCCAATTGTACGAACGAGCAACTTGTTGGTACGTGTAAGTTTCACTTTATGGCTAAATTGTGACGAGAGCCTGATAAGAACAAGATTCGCAGCCGCTGATCATGTTCTCCTTTTCCTCTAACTCGATCGAATTAAAAACGGCTTCAAACATTCCTTTTAGATATTCGAAGTGCATGTTACAAACAGATTCAGTATGATCTAGTGCCACTTCTTTGAACGGGCAGTTAAAAATTTGGAAGTAAATTTTGGTCTTTTCCTGATTTGCTTCGAATTCGGGGTAAAAACCGGACATCGTTGCTGCTGTTTTAATGATATTTAATTTTTGATCGAAAGAAAGGGTTTCATCATTTTGGGAAAAGCGGTTTAGTTCTTGTTCGATTAATTCCTGACCAAATTTCTTTCCTGTTTCATATAATGCCTGCTTGCCTGCCTCACCTAAAGAAAGCATTGTCTGCATCGCAATCTTGGAAAGGAGCTGATAGTCCCGATACGGGAAATGAAGCTGAATGACGTCTTCTGATAAGCGATAAAGCCTGCTTGGCCTGCCGCCTTTTCCTGTTTTCTGTGTCGAAGAGACAAGCATGCTTACATCTTCAAGCTTCGATAGATGAAGTCTTGCAACGTTTGGATGGATATTAAACTTTTCGGCAATTTCCTGTACAGTTACTTCTTTATGTATCTTCGTGATGAATTGATAAATATAATAGCGTGTTGGATCAGATAAAACATTTGTAATTTTTAATGTTTGTTCCACCAATGCTCACCTCAGACCGGATAATGACTTCATTATAGTACAGGTGTAGTGGGTTAACACTATATTCACCATAAGTTTATAAAATGTTCACATTTTTTTCGGGACAATAGACACAAATACTAAAGGAACTGGGGAAAACTGCCTCTATTTATTTTGTGAAAATTGAATGCGAAAAATTTGTCAAAAAAAGAAGGAGATTATAAAATAAAGTCGAATAATTAATATATTCCAATAAAAGGTGGTGTGATGTTCAGTTGAACACAATCGAAAAGTTAGCCGAACGAATTATCAAAGATGCAGTTAGAAACCATGCTTCAGACATTCATATTGTCCCCCGCAGAAGAGACACACTCATTCAATTGCGCCTCGCGAACAAATTACTTCCAAGGCATTCCCTCCCAAAAGAAGAATGTGATAGACTCATTTCCCATTTTAAATTCACTGCTTCAATGGACATAGGAGAAAAAAGACGGCCGCAAAGCGGTGCATACTCCCATTTGATTGATGGGCAGATGATTGGACTTCGGTTTTCAACCCTTCCTTCCAGTCATAATGAGAGCCTTGTCATCAGAATCCTCCCTCAGCAGGAACAAATTCCTTTCTTTCAAATTTCCTTATTTCCAGCCATGACTCGAAAAATGCTTGCTTTATTAAAACATGCCCATGGATTAATTATTTTTACTGGTCCTACTGGATCGGGGAAAACTACAACTCTTTATTCACTTTTAAATGAAACCTCCCACATGTTCAGCCGCAATGTCATCACACTCGAAGATCCCATCGAAAAAGAACACGACATGGTACTCCAAGTTCAAGTAAATGAAAAAGCAGGCGTTTCTTATTCAACAGGTCTAAAAGCGATTTTAAGGCATGATCCCGATATTATTATGGTCGGAGAGATAAGGGATGCAGAAACAGCAAAGATTGCCGTACGTGCCGCACTTACAGGCCATTTAGTTTTATCGACCATGCATACGCGTGATGCAAAAGGCGCGATCTACAGATTGAACGAATTCGGCGTTAACTGGGTTGAAATTGAACAGACGCTTGTTGCTGTAACTGCGCAAAGGCTTGTAGAACTGACCTGTCCATATTGCCAAGGGGAATGTTCACCTTTTTGTTATTGTTATGGGAGGTGGAAAAGGGCCAGTATTTTTGAACTATTGAATGGCAGGGCATTAAATGCAGCATTGAGAGTGGCGAGAGGGGAAGAAGAAGCAATCATGTATCCGAGAATAAAGGAAGTCATTAAGAAGGGAATTGCACTTGGCTATATTAAAGAAACTGAGTATGACCGGTGGGTACTTGATAATGAAAAAGTGTAAATGGAGCCTCCAAGAACAGAGTCATTTTTTAAAAAGAACAGGCGAACTTCTAACACGGGGATATCCGCTATCGGAGGCCCTTGAATCTTTACTATTCCAGCTTCCCGAAAATAAAAAAGTGGAGGTCGCAAAGTCCCTCGCCGATTTAAGGGAAGGTTATCCGTTTTATCAGATTTTAGCAAATTTGAAATTCAATCCAAATTTGATTGGCTATGTATATTTTGCGGAGCAGCATGGGGGGCTTGCGAGTGCTTTCAAAGATGGAAGCGAGATGATGCTGAAAAGGGACAAAGACTTTGAACAGCTTAAGAAATTACTTGCATATCCCTTATTATTAATCTTTATTACTGCCGTATTGTTTATCTTTGTCGAGAATGTGATATTGCCGAGATTCTCGTCTTTATTTCTCTCAATGAAGCTGAAGCCGAATTTCTTCACGAAAGTCATCTATTTCTTCGGGGACATCCTACCGTTCCTCATCACAGGTGCGTGCCTATTCTTCTTCGTTTTTCTTTGCTACTATTTTTTGAAATTTCGAAACTACACTCAAATCAAACAAAAAAAAATACTCGTTTCAATTCCGATTATCGGCTATTTTTTTAAGCTGTACTACACTCATTATTTCTCTGTCCAAATTAGTTATTTATTGGCTAGTGGTTTGTCCGTCCATGAAGCGCTTAGTTTGTTTGAAAAAAATGATCAGCAGCCACTTTATAAGGAGCTAGGCAAAGAAATGAAAATTAGCTTACGAAAGGGGGAGAGGCTAGAGGATATATTGCTAAATTATCCATTTTTTGAAACAGAGCTTTTGCACATCATTAGACATGGGCAGAAGAATGGAAAGCTCGATCAAGAGTTATTCTTCTTCAGCAGGCACTGCTTAAATCTTCTCGAAGAAAGGACAGAAAAGTTGCTGAAAACCATTCAGCCCTGTTTGTATTTGCTCATCGGTTTTTTGATTGTTTCGATGTATTTAGCCGTATTATTACCAATGTTTCATCTACTGGAGGGGATTTAAAAATGAAATTAAAGTTGTTAAAAAGTGAAAATGGCTTCACGCTAATTGAGATGATGATCGTATTGCTCGTTATCTCTGTACTGTTAATCATCACGATTCCGAATATTACGAAGCATAATTCAAAAATAAACAGTAAGGGCTGTGAGGCTTTTGTGAAAATGGTGCAAGCTCAGGCTCAGGCGTATGAAATAGACAAGAGAAAGCCGCCGGCAGATGTGGATGAGCTAGTTAGGGAAGAGTACCTTAACGAGGATGAAACTTCTTGTCCTAATGGAGATAAAATTTCCATTTCAGCTGAAGGAAAAGTTACATCTGCAAAGGAACCTACATCTTAATGAAAAGCTCAGAAGGCGGATTTACATTATTGGAATCTCTGTTTGTCTTGAGTGTTTTCCTCATCATTGCCTCGATCTCAGGTATTCTGATAAAACCCCAGTTTTTATTTCTTGAAAAACAACTGTTTTTTACACAGTTAAAGTCAGATCTGTATTTTGCTCAAAGCTACGCCATTTCCCATCAATCAGAAGTGAATGTAAATATTGTTCCAGAAAAGAAGATGTATTATATAAGAACAAATTTCGATAGCGGGGATGGCATAATTAGGAGGGAATATCCTGACCTGTTTACCGTTGAGAAGGGATCAATGAAAATATTTTTCCATTTTACGCCCAATGGGACTGTTAATCAATTTGGTTCATTCTATATTAATGCTGGGAAGGAAAAGTACCGGTTTACATTTTTAATCGGAATGGGAAGATTTTATGTGGCGAAAGAATAATGGTTTTTTCTTGGCAGAAGTGCTATTAAGCTTATCCGCGTGGTTAATAATCGCGGGTGTCATTTTTCCGTTGATCATCAATGTAGTTAACCAATCGGTTCAATTGCGCCGGGATTTTGCAGGTACGCAAGCATTATATGAAATTTTGCAGGAAGCAAAGATGGAGGGGACTAGACCTGTTAATAAATCGCTCATCATTGATCGAACGGTGTATGAAATCGTTCAGGAAACACATGATGGGTACGCCCTTATGGAGGTTTGCGTTAAGTATGAAGATATTCTCCGAAAAGCATATAAAAAGTGTGAGGTTTTCGAATAATAGCGGATTTACGATGTTAGAGATGCTGTATGCATTTTCGATTTTTCTATTAATTGTTTCGTTTCTTCCCCTTAGCTTTAAATACCTTTTTCAAAATGATCAGTTCGATGCCAGAACGCAAATAATGGAGTGGCATGTTTTTGTGAATCAATTAAAAAAGGAAATGCGTGGGTCGGAGGTAATGGATGTATCAAATGAGAGAATCGCATTGAGAAGAAATGGCCAGGTAATCTTGTATGAAAGATACGGAACAAATATCCGGAGAAGAGTGGATTTCAAGGGACATGAAATTGTTCTGCAGCAAGTAGGTTCTTTACAATTTTTCCGGATAAAAAATGGAGTAAAACTAACCGTAAAAGATTTATTTAATCAATCACATGCATCATCCTTATACTCCTATATCGAGCTGGAGGAAGAGTATGGTCCGTAATAAACAGAGCTTTTGGTACTTGGTCCGTAATGAAAGAGGGTTTACGTATCCACTCACAATTTGCTTAATCTTGCTCACTTTTGTGTTGCTTACCATTCAACTTGAACAATACTTAGCGGAAAAGAGGTTTTTCAAAGAATCAGAGATCATCATGAAACAGGAATATTATTTTTTAAGCGCAATGAAACAAACAGAAGTCCTGTTATTCGAATGGGATTATGATGATAGCTTCTCGGGGGTTTTCACCTTTTCAGGTGGACAAGTTGAATACAGCGCGTTAAAACTTACAGACAGTCTGTTTAAGGTGACGTTTACTTTAAAGATGGGAGGGGACCTTGAACTAACAAGTTTTGGTTACTATGACATAGATGCGGGAAAAGTGATCAAATGGAACGAAAAAAATGACTGGGGATAAGGAAGGTAGAATAAATTTTGAATTGTTCCTGCAAAGGATTGAATAGCACCATTCATGGGCATACTTGAACTGAATGGACACATAAAGTGAAACTTCATTCAGTTGGGGTTTTCTTCATCCGCTACTTATCCTCATCGATTCCTCTAAGTCTTGAAGTGAGGGCTTTACTACCCGTTAATCTGCGATATATATATAGGGAATCGGTGAATGTCGGTTGCTTCAAGTCCGACCTTTGACCCTCCGCACAAGCCGGACAAAACATCTCCATGTGATTATTACAGTTCTAAGTACAAGTATTTTTTTGAAAATAGTAAATAGTTAAGGGTGGTGTGACCATGAATTCAAATGATTATGTGAAATACATTACTCAAACAGTCGTTAAATATATTGACCAGCCAAAAGATGAGCGGAAAAGGCACCGCTTAGAGAAAAAGGATACGAAAGAACCCTTTTTGTTTAAGTGGTTCGGGGTTGTCCCTTATGTTTTGTTCGAGAGCGTAAAAAAGAGGAAAAAAAATAAAAGCTAATCACTTTAGGAAGTGTCTGACCTCTCTATCTGTTGTGGATATGTATGTATCCATTCAACAAAATATTGATGATGTGGGGTCTGACCCTTTTTTTACTTTATTCAGCAGAAGTCTCTTAACGATATAAGTGGCGAGATGAATGCAACAGGTATCAATTCAGTGGGAGTTCAAACCTCGGCTGAATAAAGTTAAGGCTACGGCGAGACTTTCGATTTTTTAAAGGAATTTATCGAGCAAGCTAAGTAAAAATTTGGGCGCAAATACGCCAAGGTGAATTTGATTTAAACAGCCAAATCTGTTAGATAGAATAAACCGCCATTAATAATAGAAATTGTAATTTTTGGCTCGTATTGTTCTTTTAAAGCCATTTTCTCAATTTCATAGCTTTCGTCTTTTTCTTCCGTTTCCTCATAAAAATGCTCAAGTAGATTCAGATCTTTTTGCCAACGTTTTTTTGCTTCCTCCGCCCATGTGTGATCTTCGAGGTCAATTTCAGATTTTAAGAATTTCTCGACCCTTGAGATTCCGCTTTTTGGCATGATAAGGGGAGACAAGGTAAATGAATAATCCGGAATTTTTGGTGTAAGCTCTAAATCAAGCAGTTTATTATGAAATCCTTCGACCATTTGTCCATTTATTAATTGTAAACCAATGGATTTAAACACATCTCTTTTGCGATCACATTGATAAGATATGCGAACATTTATTCCTAGCCATGGCCTTAATGGCATCTGAACTCCTGGTGTTTGCTTGTGTTTTTCATACAAGCGAATATAGCCTGCTAGATTTTTCGTTGACTCGAAAATTTGGTGCAGGCGGGGCGAGCCAAAATGAATCGTCTCACCCTTGATATTTTCGGGTACAAGTTGTGGGTTTGTAATCATTGTTAGCTGCATTGGATTAGGTGTGCCACCTGTTTTCTCCAGGTAATGCCAGTAAAAGGGCCGGTTCATCAGCTCTTTATCAAGCTCAATTGTTAACTGTACAGTCATGAAACCAGGACCGCTTTTCGTCACATTACAAGAGTTCGCTTGGAAATACTGCTCAAGGAATTTATGAATTTCCTGTTGCTGCATTAATTTCACCATCCCTTATTTCTTCAGCTAAATGAATCATCGAAGTTAAATTCTCCATTTTGATTCTCATTTCTCCCTCAGAAGCTGATCTTCCGAATATATCAATTAAATGGTCGTCAAAATTCCCAAAGTCCAGCTTCGTGAGAATATCATCTAAATCTCCGATAACTTTCTCGAAGAGATGTATTTTCTCATACAATAGCTTTAATATATGTTCTTCGACAGTATCCTTTGTTGCGAAATTATAGATCATCACATCTTTTTCCTGCCCTAGCCGGTGAATACGGCCAATTCTTTGTTCGAGCCTCATCGGGTTCCAAGGAAGATCAAAATTGATAATATGATTGCAAAACTGGAGGTTAATCCCTTCTCCACCGGCTTCTGTCGCAATAAGCACTTGAATATTTTTTTGGAAAAGCTCTCTCATCCAGTCTTTTTTTCCTCTTTTAAATCCGCCCCGAAATGGAACAGACGTAATTCCGTACTGTTTTAAAAACCATTGCAAATACATTTGGGTGGCGCGATATTCGGTGAAAATGATGACCTTATCATTAATTTGTTGAATTAATTCGAGCGCCTTTACTGCTTTTGAATTTTTTTGTACTGCCTCCACCTTGGAGATTAAATATTCAATCTGTTGTTGAAAAGTCTCCCGCGGCTCCTCTTTCCTTTCAAGCATATTCTTTAAAGTGAAAAAGACCGCTTCCCGACTGCTGCATGCTTCCCGCTGGAGTGTCATAACAGAAAATGGACTTGAGTTTCCCCAGTCCCCTTCAGTACGAAGATTCGTGACCGCTTCATAAAGTTCTCTTTCTTCCTTGGAAAATTCAATTGGCAGCGTCTCGACCTTTCGCTTCGTCCATTCAATTCCAGTATCAGCTCTGCGGTTTCGAATCATTACTTTATTCACAAGTTCTTTGAGGTGTTCATTATCATTCAACGAGCGTGAATCTTTATGGTATTTTTCATAAAAGGCAGATTCATTTCCCAAATGCCCTGGCTTCAATAAGGAAACCAAATTAAAGATTTCACTGATCCGGTTTTGTATGGGTGTGGCAGTCAGTAATAAACAGAATTTCTTTTTTAGGTTTTGGACGAACTCATAGTTTTTCGTTTTATTGTTTTTCAGCTTGTGGGCTTCATCAATAATGATTAGGTCATAGTTTTGATTATAAATAATATCCCTGTGAGGATTTCGTTTTGCTGTATCGATCGATGATACTACGACATCGCATTGTTCCCACACATAGCTCTTTCGCTGAGTAACCGCTGGAATGAAAAATTTCGTATTCAGCTCGATCGCCCATTGTGTAACGAGGGAGGCAGGTACTAGTATTAGCACTTTTTTTACTAATCCCCTAATCATGTATTCCTTTAATATTAATCCTGCCTCAATCGTTTTCCCTAATCCGACTTCATCTGCTAGGATCGCTTTTCCATTCATATTTTCAACGACCTGCTTAGCTACTTCAAGCTGGTGCGGCAATGGAGTCAATCCTGACAGGTGCTTCGGAGCCTGAAGCCCCTCAAACTGGGGGATAATTGTATTGTTCTCCACTTCTACAGCTAACTTATAAAGCTCCCAGTTTCCCCAAGGACCATCATTTTCGATTCTTTTAATAAATTCTTCTTGCCATGAGGAATCAAAATCAATTTGCACCGTCATCTAAAACAGCTCCTTTAACTGTCTAGCTCCAGCGCCTACCCCCTCGAGGTCACAAGCCAATCCTGAAAGGTAGAGCTCACCTTTCCGAGAGGCTCGTCTTGTGCTTGTCGGGGGTGATCAAGGCGCTTCCGCATTTCTTTAAAACTAAAAAAATATAGCCATTGCCGAAATACAATTCTAATGGTAGGATAATATTAGCTTTGAAAGTTTTGAAATTTGCCACTTTAAATTAGTTTATCGAAATAATTTTTAAGTATTTTCAATTTGTGTTTAGGATGAAGGAAATAATTAGGCTTTTATACTTTCATCATATTTGGTGCCTGTAAGGATGCCATTTGCGTTTAGTATGAACCAACTTGGAAAAATTTATAAATGCGGATGATTACAAGAGGAGAGACTACATTAGTAGCGCCGAAGGAGCAAACAATGAAAATTGTGAATCTCTCAGGCAAAAGAACTCTTGTATGACGCAACTCTGGAGAGTGCTCTTTTTTCGGGAGCCACCAAAGGGGAAAGCCGATCAGGTAAACTTTCAGGTGCAAGGACAGAGATCTTCTCATATTTAGAGGGGATACTTTGTCCTTTTTTTGTGGATATTATTCAATTAGGGGTAATTTCCCAAAAGGAAAGTGTCCGGTTTTCGGTGAATTATCAACTCTTTCAAATAGTTTAAAAGGGGGACAAGTGAATGTCACAGTTAAAACGTACACCATTATTTGATGTTTACAAAGATTATGGTGCGAAGACAATCGACTTTGGAGGCTGGGATCTACCAGTTCAGTTTTCAAGCATCAAAGAAGAGCATGAAGCAGTCCGTACTAAAGCTGGTTTGTTTGATGTATCCCATATGGGTGAAATTGAAGTAAAGGGTTCTGACAGCCTTTCGTACCTTCAAAAAATGATGACAAATGACATCTCTAAAATAAAAGACTCTGCTGCCCAATATACAGCCATGTGTTATGAAAATGGCGGGGTTGTTGATGATTTACTTGTCTACAAATATGAAGATGATCATTATTTGCTTGTTGTAAATGCGTCAAATATTGAAAAAGATTACAAATGGCTTGAAGACCATCTTGAAGGCAATGTAGAAATTACAAATCTTTCTGAGCGTATGGCCCAAGTTGCCATTCAAGGCCCATTAGCAGAGAAAATCCTTCAAAAACTTGCAAATGAAACAAATTTAGCAGATATTGGTTTCTTTAAATTCCAGAAGGATGTAGATCTGAATGGAAAAAAAGCATTAGTTTCCAGAACCGGCTATACGGGTGAAGACGGCTTTGAAGTTTATTGCGATGCAGAAGATGTAGTTGCCATTTGGACTGAAATCCTTGAAGCTGGTAAAGAAGAAGGGATTCTGCCATGTGGATTAGGCGCTCGTGATACGCTGCGATTCGAAGCAGGTCTTGTTCTTTACGGCCAGGAAATTTCGCCGGAAATCTCTCCGCTCGAGGCTGGAATTGGGTTTGCCGTTAAGGTGAATAAAGAAGCTGATTTCATTGGAAAAGATGTTCTCGTGAATCAAAAAGAGAACGGACTGACAAGAAAATTAACAGGAATTGAAATGATTGATCGTGGAATTCCACGTCATGGCTACCCTGTTTACATAGGGGAAGAGCTGGTTGGTGAAGTAACGACAGGAACACAATCACCTACATTGAAGAAAAATATCGGGATGGCCCTGTTAAAAACAGACATCGCAGTTCCTGGAACTGAAGTAGAAGTTGAGATTCGCGGAAAGCGCCTCAAAGCAATTGTGGCTGCTACACCTTTTTATAAAAGAGGAAAATAATAGGAGGGGAGAATGAATGATGAAACATCGTTATTTACCGATGACAGAGACTGATAAGAAAGAAATGCTTGAGACTATCGGTGTAAACTCGGTCGCAGAATTATTCAATGATATTCCTGAACGTGTTAGATTTAAGGGCGAATATAATATCAAGCCCGCAGCTACAGAAACTGCTTTAATGAAAGAGCTTACACAGCTTGCACAAAAAAACGCGGATTTGAGGAGCAACGCTTCATTCATAGGAGCAGGAGTATATGATCATTATATGCCTATCATTGTTGATCATGTAATTTCTCGTTCTGAATTTTATACAGCTTATACACCATACCAGCCGGAAATCTCTCAAGGAGAGCTTCAGGCGATCTTTGAATTCCAGACAATGATCTGTGAATTGACGGGCATGGATGTTGCAAACTCATCCATGTATGACGGAGGAACTGCTCTTGCGGAAGCTGCTACATTGAGTGCAGGGCATACGCGCAGGAAAAAAGTTTTGGTTTCAAGTGCAGTGCATCCGGAATCAAAAGATGTCGTTAAATCTTATTGTAAAGGTCAATTCATTGAAGTAGTAGAAATTCCGCAAAAAGACGGAGTTACGGATATCGATGCATTGAAAGAAATGGTTAGCAATGATGTTGCAGCTGTTATTGTTCAATATCCGAACTTCTTTGGCCGGGTTGAACCTTTAAAGGAACTCGAAGAGATTATTCATGCTCATAAATCACTGTTTGTTGTATCTAGCAATCCATTATCACTAGGCGCCCTAACACCACCAGGCAAATTTGGTGCCGATATCGTAGCAGGCGATGCACAACCATTTGGCATTCCGACCGCATTTGGCGGCCCGCACTGTGGCTATTTTGCGGTTACTGACAAATTGATGAGAAAAGTTCCTGGGCGTCTTGTTGGACAAACAGTCGATGATGAAGGCCGTCGTGGCTTTGTATTAACTTTGCAGGCACGTGAGCAACATATCCGCCGTGATAAAGCGACTTCTAATATTTGTTCGAACCAAGCACTTAATGCTCTTGCTGCATCAGTTGCGATAACAGCTCTTGGTAAAAAAGGTGTTAAGGAAATGGCAGTTGCAAATATCCAAAAAGCGCATTATGCGAAAAAGCAATTTAAAGAAAAGGGCTTTGAGATTGTATTTGAAGGGCCTTCCTTCAATGAGTTCGTTGTTAAATTAAATAAGCCTGTCAAAGAAGTGAATCAACTGCTTCTTAAAAAAGGCATCATCGGCGGCTATGATTTAGGCAGGGACTATTCAGACCTGAAGAACCATATGCTAGTTGCTGTAACTGAATTAAGAACAAAAGAAGAAATCGATACATTTGTTAATGAAATGGGGGATTACCATGCATAAGGATGATCAAGCACTCATTTTCGAACTAAGCAGAGCCGGTCGCATCGGTTATAGCCTCCCGGAAATGGATGTTCCGGAAACAGATTTAAATGAACTGATCCCTGAAGGGTATATTAGAGAAGAGGAGCTTGGGCTGCCAGAAGTTTCAGAGCTTGATATTATGCGTCATTATACAGCTCTTTCTAACAGAAACCATGGTGTTGATTCTGGCTTCTATCCTCTTGGTTCTTGTACAATGAAATACAATCCGAAAATCAATGAAAATGTTGCCCGTATTCCTGGTTTTGCACATCTTCATCCATTACAGGATGAGAGCTCTGTTCAAGGTGCATTAGAGCTTATGTATGACTTACAGGAGCATTTAATTGAAATTACGGGAATGGATCAAGTAACACTTAACCCTGCAGCTGGAGCACATGGCGAATGGACTGCGTTGATGATGGTCCGTGCTTTCCATGAAGCAAATGGCGATATGAAGCGTACAAAAGTAATCGTACCTGACTCTGCTCACGGAACAAATCCTGCATCTGCAACATGTGCTGGATTTGAAACGATCACTGTTAAATCAGATGAAAGAGGTCTTGTTGACTTAGACGATTTAAGAAGAGTAGTTGGCGAAGATACTGCAGCACTAATGCTGACGAACCCAAACACTTTAGGATTGTTTGAAGAAAACATCCTTGAGATGGCTGAGATTGTTCATGCGGCAGGCGGAAAGCTTTATTATGATGGAGCGAACCTTAATGCTGTAATGTCAAAGGCACGCCCAGGAGATATGGGCTTTGACTTAGTTCACCTTAATCTACACAAAACCTTTACAGGTCCTCACGGCGGCGGTGGACCAGGTTCAGGTCCGGTTGGAGTGAAAGCAGACTTAATTCCATTCCTTCCAAAGCCAGTGTTAGTTAAACAAGGTGATGAGTTTGTCCTTGATTATGACCGTCCGCAATCAATCGGACGCGTTAAGCCTTATTATGGAAACTTCGGTATCAATGTCCGTGCTTACACGTATATTCGTTCAATGGGTCCAGATGGCTTGAAAGCTGTAACTGAATATGCTGTATTGAATGCAAACTATATGATGAGAAGACTGCAAGAATTCTATGATCTTCCATTTGATAGACACTGTAAGCATGAGTTTGTTTTGAGTGGTAAGCGTCAGAAGAAATTAGGTGTTCGTACGCTTGATATTGCTAAGCGTCTCCTTGACTTCGGATATCATCCACCAACAATCTACTTCCCATTAAATGTGGAAGAATGTATCATGATTGAACCAACTGAAACAGAATCAAAAGAAACAATGGATGGGTTTATCGATGTAATGATACAAATTGCTAAGGAAGCAGAAGAAAATCCAGAAATCGTTCAGGAAGCGCCGCATACAACTGTTATCGGTCGTCTGGATGAAACAATGGCTGCCCGTAAACCGGTACTGCGTTATCAAAAACAATAAATTTACTAGACTGGCTCCTTTGGGGGCCAGTCTTTTTTTCATGGGTATGGGTATGAATCGTCCGCATTAAAATCTAAAAAAAATCCTCTGCATATAAATTGCAGAGGATTTTACGATTAACTTTTTGCTTTTATTTTGCCGCCCCACTTTTTAAACCCGCCTTGAAGATGTGAAAGGTCTTTATAGCCTTTGCGGTGCAGTAATTGGGCAGCTCTTCCGCTTCTCATTGCGCTCTGGCAATATAAATAAACAGGTTTGTCTGGACGAAGTTCTTTCATTCGCATTTTCATTTGGGACATAGGAATGTTCCGAGCGCCAAGAATATGTCCGGCATCAAACTCATTTGGTTCACGAACATCAATTAATTGGGCTTTTCGGTAGCCCTCACGGAATTGCTCTTCAGTCAGCGTCTTGACAATTCTCCGCTGATACAGCCATGTAACAACAGAGTAAGTAATGATTCCACCTAAAATAATAAGCAGGAAATAAAGTGTTTCCAATATGTCTTTCTCCTTTCAAACTAAGCTAAGCCAACTATATTATATAGGCCTTTCCTGATATGAGTAAAGGAAATCAGCTAAATTAATAAAAATCCGCTTAAAAATCTTCTTCCTTTGTTTATTGACCGATAATTTGATAGACTAAATAACGAATATGGTACTTGAAAAAGTGTTCGATAGATGCGGAAAAGTGCTTGATAGAATTAAAAAAGTGCTCGATACATATCGAAAAGTGCTTGATATTATTAAAAAACACTGAATTTGAAATAAACATTCGTAAAAGAGGTTTTTTTATGACAAAAGAAATATGGTATTTCATTGATTCGGGTGAGGGATCACCATCTTTTAATATGGCTTTAGACGAAGCGCTCCTTGACTGGAATAGCGAGGGGAAAATGCCCCCTGTGATCCGGTTTTACGGCTGGAACCCTGCTACCCTTTCGATCGGCTATTTTCAACAGCTGGAGAAAGAAATCGATATGGAGGCAGTGAAAGCGCATAAACTCGGATTTGTCCGTCGTCCGACGGGCGGCAGGGGCGTGCTACATGAACATGAGCTTACATATAGCGTGATTGTACCTGAAGCACATCCAGATATGCCAAAGACTGTTACGGAAGCATACAGGGTGATCTCAGAAGGAATATTAAAAGGATTTCATTATTTAGGGATGGATGCTTATTTTGCTGTTCCAAAAACAGCAGAGGAAAGAGAATCACTTAAAAATCCGCGATCTGCCGTTTGCTTTGATGCTCCTAGCTGGTATGAACTTGTTGTCGAAGGCCGGAAAGTAGCTGGAAGTGCACAAACAAGGCAAAAAGGAGTCATCCTTCAGCATGGCTCAATCCTACTTGATTTAGATGAGGACAAGTTATTTAGTTTATTTAAATACCCGAATGATAGAGTGAAAGAGCGGATGCAAAGGGCTTTTAAAAACAAAGCTGTAGCAATTAATGAAATAAGCAAAGAAAAAATTACGTTAGAACAAGCGAAAAAAGCTTTTAAAAAAGGATTTGCTGATGGTCTCAATATTGAATTGGAGCCTTACGAGCTGACGGCTGATGAAATGGCTTACGTACAAAAAATAGCAAAAGAACGCTATGAAAATGATGAGTGGAATTATAAAAGATAGGAGCGGCTGAGGCCGTTTTTTTAAAAGCACGTAAAAAACGGAAAGCAATGCCTAATTGACATTGCCTTCTGTTTTTTTTATTTTTTAAGATCCTCAATCGAATCAATATCCATATAAGCTGGAACTACCAATCCAATTCTTGTACCTTCTAAATTAGCACCTAGATCTTCAAATTTGCCTTCGAATTTCTCATAGTAGTCCGCATGGGTTATTGGCAGCCATCCGGCAACATGTGCGTCCAGACTTCCATCAGAAACACCTGTCCACATTGGACCTGCTTCAATTTGGCGAAGGGTTACTTTATATCCAAGATCAGTTAACACTTGCGCCACCACATTTGTACTGGCAATTTCACTATCCCATGCAACATAGCCAATCGTAATTTTATCGCCATTTACCTTCTCAGCGCCATTTGTCCATTCAGCGACTTTTTCAGCATTCGCTTCTACCCAAGCTTTTGCAGCTTCTTTTGGATCTTCCCCATCCATTACCTTGACCATAATCTCCTCCATATCCGTTGCGGACCAGTGGAATTGATCAAGTACTTTATATGCGGAAGGATGATCTTCGGCCAGTCCAATACGTGCGATTGAATGGATATTCTCTCCTTCACCGTAAACCCCTTTAGGATCATCTAAATATTTCAAATCATATTTTGAAAACATCCAGTGAGGAGTCCAGCCTGTCACAATGATCGGTTCCTGTTTGTCATAAGCTTTTTTTAATACAGCAGTCATTGCAGCTCCTGAACCTTCTACTAAAGTCCATTTATCAAGCTCATATTCTTCAATCGCAGAGGCTGTTGCTTTCATTAACCCCGCACCGGGATCAATGCCGATGATCTTGTGATTAAGCTTTTCCCCAATTGTTCCTTTTACAGCCTTGTTTTCGTTGCTATTGGCCTCGTTAGAACTACATGCAGCAAGTCCTAATGCAAGGACAGGGACGATTATTGCAGACATCCATTTTTTCTTCATTACATATTTCCCCCTTGTTTTTTAATTCCGATATTTTGGGTAATCCGGTCAAGGATGATCGCGATGACCACGATCGCAAGACCAGCCTCAAACCCTTTTCCAATTTGAATTTGTGTAACAGCACGGTAGACATCTGCTCCAAGACCAGGAGCTCCTACCATGGAAGCAATGACGACCATGGATAATGCGAGCATGATGCTTTGATTAATACCTGCCATGATGGTCGGCGTTGCAAGCGGCAGCTGTACCTTCAGCAAACGCTGGCTCATTGTAGAGCCAAATGCTTCAGTTGCTTCAATAATATCCGCGGGAACTTGCTGAATGCCTAATATAGTCATCCTGATGGTAGGGGGCATCGAAAAAATAACAGATGCGACCACACCGGGTACAACTCCAATACTAAAGAAGAAGATGGCAGGGATTAAATAGACAAATGCAGGCATTGTTTGCATAAAATCCAAAATTGGGATAACAACTCGTTTTACTTTCCTATTTTGAGAAGCCCAAATACCAACGGGGACACCTAGTACCACAGATATGAATACAGCAGACAAGACTAGAGCAAGGGTTTCGAGCATCGGATCCCAGTAACCTAAATTTTCGATAAAAAATAAACCGATAACCGAAAATAGTGCAATTCCCTTAGAGGCTACCTTCCAAGCTAATAAACCTAATAGAATGATAAAAATATAGAAAGGAATAAATCCGAGTCCGGTTACCAATCCTTCTACAATCCTTTCAAGCCCCTCTGATATCCCGTCAAAAGCGGCTTCAAAAGTGATTGTCAGCCACTCAACAAAACGGTCAACCCAAACGGAAATCGGTAATTTTGGCAATAAGCCTTCCATATTAAATTTCCCCCTTTATGGACTGATCAGCAGCCGCTTCTTTTTTTGCCTTTTCCAAATCATTTATAGCCGCATTATTCCCCGCAAGAGCGCCAATAACTGCTCCTCTTACAAGAATCCCATGAATGCGATCATCCTTATCAACAACGGCTACGGGAACGATGGCGGTAGATACTTTATCAAACAAGTCGGTTAACAAAGTCTCCCCGGCAACCTTTTGAACGTTCGGATCAAGGGTAACTTGTAATGACTGTCCGTTCTCAGCAGCGGTTTTCGCATCCGCAGCATGGATAACTCCAAGCAGTTTTTTCTTTCTATCCACTGCGTAAATGCTTGAAATCCCAAGCTTCTTCATCATTTGTAAAGCAACCCGTGGGCCTTTATCAATTTGTACCGTCTCCGCTCTTTTCATCACATGACTGGCCGTTAATACTTTAGATAAATCGACATCCTCTACAAATCTTTCAACATAGTTGTTGGATGGGTGCATTAATATTTCTTCCGGTGATCCGATTTGGACGATCTCGCCATCCTTCATTAACGCAATCCGGTCACCAATTCGAAGTGCTTCATCTAAATCATGAGTGATAAAGATGATTGTTTTTTCCATTTTTGATTGAAGCTCGAGTAATTCATCCTGCATATCTTTCCGGATTAATGGGTCTAATGCACTGAATGCTTCATCCATCAATAAAATATCCGGATCATTCGCGAGTGCTCTTGCTAACCCGACGCGCTGCTGCATGCCGCCGCTCAGCTGTTCCGGAAGCTGGTTTTCATACCCTTCAAGTCCAACTAACTTCAAGGCATTCAAGGCCTTGTGCTTCCGTACATCCTTTTCTTTACCTTGAATTTCCAAGCCATACTCGGCATTTTCGAGCACAGTTCGATGGGGAAGTAAGGCGAATTTCTGAAACACCATGCTGATTTTTTTGCGCCGAACCTCTCTTAACTCATCTTTTTTCATTTTTGTAATCTCTTTTCCGTCAATCCAAACTTCGCCGATCGTCGGATCGATTAGCCGGTTTAATGTGCGAACTAATGTAGATTTACCGCTTCCTGATAGCCCCATAATGACAAAAATTTCTCCTGCACTGACATCAAATGTTGCTTGATTAATTCCTACAGTTGAACCTGTCTTTTTTAGAATATCGTCCTTGGGATTTCCTTCATTTAAAAGTTGTAATGCTTTTTTGGAATTCCTTCCAAAAATTTTTGTCACGTTTTTGACACTGATTTTAAAAATTTGTTCACTCAAATCAATCACCTCGTTCTTAAATTGCCGCACAAAAAGGACCTTCTAATTGTATAAGTTCTAGAAAAAGAGAGCAAAGCTGTTAAATCGTCATATTCAGCCGTAAAGTTCATACAGTAAAAACTGAACATACTGTACGTGCGTTATTCTTACATTTCCTCTATTTTCCTCCCATATGCTTCAATGAATCCCCCTTTACATTCAAAAAAAACATGTTAGTCTAATAAATGATTATTGCATTTTCTAGTTATCCCTAAGGAAAATTCAGAAAGAAATCGCAAAATTTACATTTATGGATGTGAATGTGAACATGGATGGGAAAGAACAGCTTCACCATGCACGAGAGCGAGTGATCGAAGCAATTGCACAAAATATGAATTTATATGGAGTCACTGATTCGATCGGACGTTTGTATGGAATGTTATATTTCCAAGATCACCCGATGACGCTGGATGAAATGAAGGAAGAGCTCGGGATGAGCAAAACAAGTATGAGCACCTCAGTTCGCAGCTTACTGGAGCTTAAGATGGTGGAGAAGGTTTGGAAAAAGGGAATGAGGAAGGATTTGTATCAAGCTGAAGAAGATTGGTATCAAACCTTTTCTGACTTTTTTACTATAAAGTGGCGATCAGGTGTTTCGATGAATATGTCTGCTATGACAAAGTCAATAGCAGACCTTGAGTGTTTAGTGAGTTCTGAAGAAACCGAGGAAGAGATCCGAACGGCAGCGATGCTTGATATTGAGAAATTAAAGTCAGCACTTACCTATTATGAATGGCTAAATCGCTTAGTGGACAGCTTTGAGTCAGGCAAAATTTTTGAGTTCATTCCTAAGAATAAAGACTAGTTACAAAAAGCACTGGTGAATTCCCGTGCTTTTGTTTTGTCTTTAACAAAAGTGCAAGCCGCGAAATATATTGAAATTTATCTAAATATGTCATAAATCTATGAATCTCTCTTTTTCTCTCCCGATTCTAGTTGATTTTATTTTTGACAAAATAAAGTGTTCATGAACTAAACACAATATATAGTGGTGTCGAAAATATTTTAGATACTATATGTTGATTTAGGTGTTTTGATATGGTAAATTTATTTCTACAACTAGAATTACCTAAAACTACTATTTTATTAGAACAACTGAATAATATTTTGAAGGAGTTGTCATAATGTCTGTTGCACTAGGACAAAAAATGAGTTTGGATATTGAGCGCCTGAATAAGGACATCAGTCTATTTCCGCAAGTACATCCTATCACCCCTGATATGAATATGACCCACAAAGGCGTTTCCCGCTTAGTCATGCTGGATAGGTATACATTCAAAGACACTGAGAAGATTACGTTATCCAATGGAGACTTCGTCGTACTCACCATAAAAGAAGACCCAAAGTTCCCTGCCCGCGGTCTTGGCTACATTGTAGAAATTGATTGGGAAAATAAATCAGCAAAAGTGTTAGTGGAAGAGGATTACAGAGGTGTGCTTGATGACCCTGAAGAAGCACGCACTGGGATCATTACCAAATCGCTTGACGTGATCGAAAAGCCGCTGGAGCTTTTTTATGAACAAATTGCTAAGCGTAATGCAACTGGTCTTGCATCTGTTGAAACAACGGAGGAGAAAAGGAAAGAATGGTTTGAGAAGTTTTACAATGAACTAGCGAATTTAAACTTTATCCCAGCTGGCCGTGTTCTCTATGGTGCAGGAGCGGGGACTGATGTAACATACTTTAATTGCTACGTCATGCCTTTTGTCCAAGATTCCCGGGAAGGCATTTCTGAACACCGCAAGCAAGTCATGGAAATTATGAGCCGCGGCGGCGGGGTCGGTACAAACGGTTCTACATTAAGGCCGAGAAACACATTGGCCAGAGGGGTAAACGGAAAATCATCCGGCTCCGTATCATGGCTTGATGATATTGCGAAGCTGACACATCTTGTTGAGCAGGGTGGTTCGCGCAGAGGCGCCCAGATGATCATGTTAGCGGATTGGCACCCTGACATTATTGAATTCATCATTTCTAAAATGCAAAATCCTAGAATATTACGATTCCTGCTTGAAACGACAAATGATGAAACGATAAAGAAATACGCAAAAGAAAAATTAAAATTTACTCCTTTTACTATTCAGGAAGAAGCCATGTACCAGGGGATCATTAATTACAAGCATATTCCTGGTTTTGGCGGTTTTAGTGAGAACATTATTCGCGATGCAGAGGAGAAGTTGGAAACAGGGGGCACGTATTCTGTTCACAATTCTGAATTCCTTACAGGTGCCAACATTTCAGTATGCCTAACAAAAGAATTCATGGATGCTGTTGAGAAAGACGCTGAATATGAGCTTCGCTTTCCAGATGTTGAAGGCTACGAACAAGAGGAAATGCACATCTACAATAAAGAATGGCATAAAGTAGGAGACGTACGTGAATGGGAGAAACTTGGCCATAAAGTGCGGGTTTACCGAAGAATCAAAGCGAAAGAGCTTTGGAACCTAATCAATATTTGTGCAACATACTCAGCTGAACCAGGTATTTTCTTTATCGATAATGCCAACGACATGACCAATGCTAAAAGCTATGGACAAAAAGTCGTTGCAACAAATCCATGTGGCGAGCAACCTCTCGCACCATATTCTGTTTGCAATTTAGCAGCTGTTAACTTGGCAGAAATGGCCGATAAGGAAAACAAAACGGTTGATTTTGAAAAATTAGAACGTACGGTGGAAGTCGGAGTCCGCATGCAGGACAACGTAATTGATGCAACTCCATACTTCCTTGAAGACAATAAAACACAGGCACTTGGTGAACGCCGTGTTGGCTTAGGTGTTATGGGTCTTCACGACTTACTAATCTACTGTGAAACAGAGTACGGATCTGAAAAAGGAAATATCCTTGTTGATAAAGTATTCGAAACAATCGCAACGACAGCTTATCGTACGTCTGTAGAACTGGCTAAAGAAAAAGGAAGCTTCCCATTCTTAACAGGGGAAACAGCAGAAGAAACAAACCGTCTTCGAAAAGCATTTACAGAAACAGGCTTCATGCAAAAAATGCCTAAAGATGTACGAGAGCAAATTCTAAACAATGGTATTCGTAATTCTCATCTTCTGACCGTGGCTCCAACTGGGTCCACAGGGACAATGGTCGGGGTAAGTACTGGACTTGAACCTTACTTCTCGTTCTCTTACTTCAGAAGCGGCCGTCTTGGGAAGTTTATTGAAGTAAAGGCGGATATTGTTCAAGAGTACTTGGATAAGAATCCGGAAGCGGATCCGAATAACCTTCCAGAATGGTTTATTGCTGCGATGGATTTAGCACCTGAAGCGCATGCAGATGTTCAATGTATCATTCAGCGCTGGATCGACAGTTCGATCAGTAAAACGGTTAATGCGCCTAAAGGATACAGTGTTGAACAAGTGGAAAAGGTGTATGAACGCCTATACCGCGGCGGGGCAAAAGGCGGAACTGTCTATGTTGATGGCTCTCGTGATTCACAAGTACTAACCTTGAAAGCGGAAGAAAACAGCTTTGATGATACTAGCTTTGCCAAAAAGGAAAAAACAAAGCAGCATGTGGTCCTTGTCGATACAATTAGCGACCTTCGTTCAACAAGTGTGACGATTGGCTCAGAAGTTGGAAATACTTGTCCGGTTTGCCGCAAAGGAAACGTAGAAGAAATTGGCGGCTGCAATACATGTACGAATTGTAATGCCCAATTAAAATGCGGATTGTAATTTAAAAAGGCTATTTTCGTAAACTTTGTTGCTTTTTTTAGTTTAATTTTATATAAATATCTGAGTTGATTGGAGCGGAGATCAACGGGCAAACTTTGAAGGCTAAAAACACATTATATGTGAAAAGAGCCTTTAAATAATAACCAAAAAGAAGATGGGGATTTTCGTCCATCTTCTTTTTTGGTTTATTAAAAAAATCTCCTTGTCTACCGTACTATTTTTCCATGTCCCTGATTAAAGATGTATCAAGCGATCAAGTAAGTACATCGATAGGAGTGGCTTACATGTATATAGACGGTGTTTTTTCAGGAGGAGGAATTAAAGGATTTGCTCTTGTTGGGGCTTATGCAGGGATAGAGGAAAAAGGTTTTCGCTTCAAGAGGGTAGCTGGTACAAGTGCGGGAGCCATTGTCGCAGCGCTAATTGCCGCTCAATATACAAGTGAAGAAATTTATCAATTAATCGATGAACTTAATTTGGAAAAGTTTCTTGATGCGCGATATTCCTTTATCCCTTTTTCTGTTACAAAATGGATTCTGCTATACTGGCGACTTGGTTTATACAAGGGAGATGCACTGGAAAAATGGATTGAAGAGAAGCTACTGGCAAAGGGGATAAGGACTTTTTCTGACCTTCCATACCAGTCTTTGCGTGTTGTTGCATCAGACTTAACAAATGGCCGGCTTATCGTATTGCCGGATGACTTAGTACATTATCAGATAGACCCAGGTTCTTTCCCAATTGCCAAAGCAATTAGAATGAGTTGCAGCCTTCCTTATTTTTTCGAGCCTGTTAAGCTTCAAACGGATAAAAATACAAACTTAATCGTAGACGGGGGTGTGCTTAGTAATTTTCCAATGTGGTTATTCGATACAGATAATGTCGTCCAAGTTAGACCCGTATTAGGGGTAAAGCTTAGTCATAATATGAATGAACGCCCCACAAATAAAATCCGCAATGCGATTCAAATGTTTGAGGCCCTGTTTGAGACAATGAAAGATTCCCATGATGCAAGGTATATTTCTAAAAAGCATGTCAAAAACATTATTTTTATTCCGACAGAGGGCGTTCTATTGACAGAATTCCAATTAACAAAGAATAAAAAGCAAGCCCTATTTGATTTTGGGAGCAAATGTGCAAAGGAATTCTTTTCTCAATGGAGATATTAATGTTTATTTCATATGTAATCTGTTCATCAAAAAACAGCTCTAATTGCAAAAAGTAAGATCGAGCCTCCTAAAATAAAGCCCGATCTTTCTTTTTGCCTTTTTTGCCTTCTATTACGGTCAAATGTGTAGATGATTTTTTTTTCACTTTTTTAAGGGATGACAAGGAACCGCTGTTTGATTTACGGTTATTGCCCGTTCCTGTTTCTTTATGAAATCGCTTTTTTGATTTTTTTGCTGCTCGAATAAATGCCCGGTGCTCCTGTTTACCAGGGCTAGCTTTATAAAAACGCCGAGCGATGTAAAAAACTACAGCACCAACTAATAAAATGACAGCTATTCTACGCAAAAAACCGGCAGGATCTGAAATCATACTGGCGGTTATTCCCAGGACAGCAAGAAGGATGAGTCCGGAAATGATGAATAGTGAAATCCGATTTTTCAAGAAAGCCACCTCCCTATGAGCATGATGAGCATTTAATCAAGCTTTTAAACTTAGTACAACAAAATTATCGCAGATTAACGGGCAGTAATCCCCAAATTTCATAATTTAGAGAAAATGAAGAGAGAAAAGTGGGGAATAACTGCCCGTAACTGCCCGAAATGGAATCACGGACTAAGAACGCCACATCCTGTGGGCTTCAACTAACCATCAGTGGAAAAGACATCCACTGATGAAAGTTTCACTTTAAACAATTTCCTCTGTTTTAATGAGGTCAGCTGTTTCTTTTTCCTTCTTTAGTAGTTCTTTGAACGAAAGAATAGCGACTTCTACTTGGTCATTTTTTGGTTCCTTCGTTGTCAGAAGCTGAAGCCATAAACCCGGAACCCCTAAATATTTTAAAACAGGGATATTTCTTACTTTATTTGTAAGCTGTAAAACCTCAAATGAAATTCCTAGAACAACGGGAATGAGAGCAAGCCGATTTAGAACCCGGACATATAATGGTTCTGTTGGGACAAGCAAGTAAACAAAGACACCAACGATAACAGTAAATAAAATGAAACTGCTCCCGCAGCGGTAGTGAAGCCGTGATTGAGCTTGCACATTTTCTACGGTAAGTTCTTTGCCATTTTCGAACGCATTAATTACTTTATGCTCCGCTCCATGGTATTGAAACACCCTTTTAATGATTGGGGTGAGAGATACAAAGTAAATGTAACAAAGCAGTAACAACAATTTGAACAAACCTTCGATTAAAACCTGTGACAAATCACTGGAAAAAATGGGCTTTGTTAATGCTGCTAAAAAAACGGGAACGAGTGTGAAAATAAACTTTCCAAAAAGAAAGGATAAGACTCCGATTGCAGCCACCCCGAGCCACATCGTTAATTTTGAACCTTCCTCTTCTTTTAACTGATGATCCTCACTAGGATCCAAATCAAATCTTTCTGTTGAAAAATTTAAATGTTTAGAGCCATTTGCACTGGCTTCGATAATCGCAATAATCCCTCGAATAAACGGTATCTTTTTTAGAAACTGAAAGGAGGGATTTGACTTGCGCGGAACCTCGAAATATTCAATTGAATCGTCTTTTCGGCGAATAGCCGTTACATAATGATACTTGCCGCCAAACATGACGCCTTCTACGACCGCCTGGCCCCCATAAGTGGGCTTTTGTACTTTAGACATATCTTAACACCAACCTAATATGAACTCGGATTTAACAGCTGATTATGACGTTGATACTAAGAATTAGCTATGAAGAAAACAATATACCAATAGAAGTTCAGGGCAGGTTACACTTCATTCGAAGCACAAATCCATCAAAGCTGTACATACCTATCTTTATTCTACTAAAAATACTAAAAAACCTCTAGGAAGGAGATTTTTTTCTTTCTAAGTGCTCAGCGCTTTTCTTAAATAGTATTTGAATACTAATTTTATTATCATGCAAGGGAATAAATGCAAGTGGACATAATAATAAATGGAGGTGTAAAAATGGCAGAACAAAAACAGGATGGACAAAATTTAAGAGAAATACCGATGTCTTTTTTAACATTAGTAATCTTAACTGGATTAATTGGGGGAATCTTCTGGAGTGGAATCGCTTATTTGGCGTATATTCTTAATCTAACTGAAATTCATCCCAATGTAATTTTGGACCCGTGGATGATCGGGGCCTGGAAAAAAGGCTGGCTTGGGACAGTCCTTTCGATTCTCATGATCGGAGTGGTTTCTATAGGGGTATCGCTTATTTATTATGCTACATTGCGAAGATTTCCAAGTATTTTCGTTGGTATGGGCTATGGCATTGCCCTTTTTATGCTCGTCTTTTTCGTCTTAAATCCCATTTTCCCTGGAATAGGTCCTGTTAAAGATTTAGCGAGAAACACCATTATTACTTCGCTATGTTTTTACATTTTATATGGTATATTTATAGGATATTCCATTTCATTTGAAGAAAGCGAAATAAAATATAAAGAGAAAAGAGAGAGCAAAGCCCCGAATTGATTTGCCTGGGATAAACGGAGAAGCGAGCTGCTTGTGGCAGCCTCCCGACTTGGAAAATACTGTAGGCCATATATTAACCCGCTGGAAATCGTTTCACTTTTTTCGGTAGTGGAAATGAATTATTTTGTGATAGAATGTTCTTGTTAAAATTCTTTTTCACTAAAAAGGACTATTATTTATTTCTTGCAGAACAGTGATAACGAAGGGGAGAGAATAATTTGGAGAAATTGCAAAAGCTTCGCGCAAGCTTTGAAAAGCTAAATATTGACGGAATTTTAATAACGAGTTCATTTAATCGCCGTTATATGACGAATTTTACTGGCTCTGCAGGCGTTGTGCTTATTAGTGGGGAAAAAGCACAGTTTATTACCGATTTTCGCTATGTTGAACAAGCATCTACACAGTGTGTGGGCTATGAAATCGTCAAGCATGCGGGAGTAATCCCAGAGGAAGTGGCTGTACAGGCAAAAAAGCTTGGCATCAAAAAGCTTGGCTTTGAACAGGACCATTTAACTTTCTCTGCTTATAAAGCTTATGAAAAAGCTGTTGGATCAAAATTAGTGCCTGTTTCTGGCGAGCTTGAAAAGTTACGCTTGATTAAGACTGAAGCAGAGATTAAGATATTAAAGGAAGCAGCGGACATTGCGGATGCTGCATTTAAATATATTCTTGATTTCATTCGTCCAGGATTAACAGAGCTTGACGTTTCGAATGAATTAGAGTTCTTTATGAGAAAAGCAGGCGCTGCTTCATCGTCTTTTGATATTATCGTAGCATCTGGCTGCCGGGGGGCCCTTCCGCATGGGGTGGCAAGTGATAAAGTAATTGAAAAAGGTGATTTTGTCACACTGGATTTCGGTGCTTATTACAAAGGGTATGTTTCAGATATCACCCGAACGATCGCCATTGGAGAACCTGAGGATAAGCTGAAAGAAATCTATGATGTCGTTTTGCAAGCACAATTACGATGTATGGAAGGCATTAAGCCTGGAATGAGCGGGAAAGAAGCAGATGCGTTAACACGTGATTATATTACCGAAAAGGGTTATGGAGAATACTTCGGACATTCGACTGGTCATGGCATAGGTTTGGAGGTCCATGAAGGCCCAGCCCTCTCCGTTAAATCCGAGATTATTCTTGAGCCTGGCATGGTGGTAACAGTAGAACCTGGCATTTACATACCGGGACTTGGCGGAGTTCGGATTGAAGATGATACGTTAATAACAAAAGATCATAATGAATCATTGACACATTCAACGAAGGAACTGATCATTCTTTAATTTCTTTAATTTTTAGGAGGATTTTACATGATTTCTGTAAATGATTTTAAAACTGGATTAACTGTAGAGGTAGACAACGGGATTTGGCGCGTTCTGGATTTCCAGCATGTTAAGCCAGGAAAAGGAGCTGCGTTCGTACGCTCGAAACTTCGTAATCTTCGTAATGGTGCGATCCAGGAAAAGACATTCCGTGCCGGTGAAAAAGTAGGAAAAGCGCAAATAGATAACCGCAAAATGCAATATCTATATGCAAGTGGAGATCAGCATGTATTCATGGATACTGAATCTTATGAGCAAATTGAACTGCCAGCAACAGCCATTGAGTATGAGTTAAAGTACTTAAAGGAAAATATGGAAGTTCATATTATGATGTATCAAAGTGAAACTCTAGGAGTTGAGCTTCCTAAATCAGTCGAATTAGAAGTGACTGAAACGGAGCCTGGTATTAAAGGTGATACAGCTTCTGGCGGCTCTAAGCCAGCTACACTTGAAACAGGCCTCATCGTTCAAGTTCCTTTCTTCATTAACCAAGGTGACAAATTAATTATTAATACAGAAGAAGGATCATATGTTTCACGTGCTTAAATAAAAATCAGTGCATTTCTAAAGGATGCCATGGATTTCCTCTTGTGAAAATGTACGATTTTCGGTAAGATAGTTATACAGAAGCTGCGTTGTTCGCTTGTATATGAAGTTTCAACCTTTATTTAGTATTAGGGAGTTCAAAACCATTGCTAGAACAACATGCCTCCTAGAAGAGAGGACGTTGAGAAGGCAATTGCGGACACCCACCTGGAGGAGCAGGTTTGAAACTCCATAAAAATCGGCGGCAAAGGCGGCTCTTATAAACTTGTTATTAAAGCAATGACCATTCGGTTATTGCTTTTTATTATGCGCGTGATGAATTTTTACAAGGTGTTTTTTTCTCATAAATAGTTAATAATGATAGACAAATTCGGCTGTAATGTGGCTAATAATCTCCATTGTTCCAGGCTGGATCGGAGTCGTGGCCTCGCTTTTAACAAATGCGGTGGTCTGAAAGGGGATAGGCTCCCCTTGTTGCCGAATATTTTCAGTTATTAATATAGGTGCTTTTGTTAATTGCACTCTTATAGTGCCAGCAATTGTTTCTGCCTTTTGATATGCGTTAATCACGGCTAAAGATAATGCATGCTGCTCATATTGGTTTCGGTCTGCTATCGCAAACTTAATCATAGAAACGATATTCGCCCCATTGCTGACAGCAGTGTCAATGACGAAGCCTGTGTGTTCAATTTGATCAATCGTTAGAAGGAGCAAGTGTTCAACTTTATAGCCCCTAAAAACTTGCTTCCCTTCAACATAATCATATTGTGGAGAAATCGAATAATTGACTGTTCGAATTTGCTCATCAGGTATACCAAGATGATTAAGTGTCTTTTTGATTTTCGATATCTTCGTGGCATTGTCTTCCTGAGCCTTCATTAATTGTTTATCCTCTGTGGAAACCCCTAAGGTTACTTCCGCTTTATTTGGCTGTACAGCTACCTTTCCCTCACCAGTAACTCTTATTACGTTGGGCTTGTCTATGCTACTAATTTTAGATTTTGGAATTGAACGATATGAAGATTGATGATGATACAAATTTCTCTCCCCGCTTTCCATCAAAAGGTTTCTTTAAAATGTACGATTGAAGGAATAGCAACATTCGCTTTTTTAGGTTTTTGAGAAACGCCCCTGCAGAAATTTATTTTCAAGGAAACGGAAATTTGTTAAAACTCATATCCCATCAATATGGCAATCCTCTTAGGAACATCGGTATTATCAAGTACCCCATCAAAGATCTCCGCTCCTTTTCCAAATGCAAACAATGGAATCAGATTGGCTGTATGGCCTCCAGTGGAACTGATTGATCGGACTTTACGATTGACTACTCCAGCATGATTGCGCTCAGCAATGAGGCTTCCTAATTCCCAGGCAGCGAGATATTGGGGATAAACTTTTCCTTCTGTGCTTTTAATTCTTTTACTAAATTGTTTTATCTCCCGTTCCGTCAGGTCAATATTTGCATATTTTTTCAATGTGCTTTTAATGCTGTATGGATCATATCCTCCATCTTTATTACGAACAAACTGGCCCACCATAAATTCAGGCGTCGCTTTTACCTTTTTGAGGCCTTCAATATTTAATGGCTCTGTTGCAGATAATCCCATCGTTTCATGGTCAGCAACTACGACTACGAGCGTGTTCCCATCTTTTTTTGCCCAATCGACGGCATAGTTAACAGCGTGATCAAATTCAATTACTTCCTTCCAGACACTTGTTATATCTGCTGCATGTGAAGCATGGTCAATGCGTGCTCCTTCTACCATGACGAAAAATCCTTTGTTATCTTTTGATAAAAATTCGATCGCTTTTTCAGTCATTTCTTTTAGGCTAGGTTCATTGCTTTTAATTAATTTACGATCCAACTTGTAGCTCATATATGAAGGATGAAATAAGCCGAGCAGCTTAGCACCCGTAGCACTTAGGAGTTCATTCCGATTCGTGACGTAAGTATATCCATTCTTTATGGCTTCCTTCGTCAAATCTTTCCCATTTTGTTTTTTTGGACCGAAAAAGTCTGCACCTCCACCTAACAGAACGTCCACATTATTTTTTAGCTGCTGGCGGGCGATTTCTTCCTGTCCGGTCCATCTGTTCGAAACACTGGCTGTGAAGGCGGCTGGGGTTGCATCCGTAACCATGTTGGTTGATATGACACCTGTCTTCTTGCCGTCTTTTTTAAATAAATCTAAAATACTCTCAGACTCTGCTCCTTCGGCTGTTACGCCAATCATTTCATTTTTGGTTTTTTTGCCAATTGCAAGGGCTGTTCCGCCAGCAGCAGAATCGGTCACAGCGTTATTAGCTGAATACGTATGGATTAAAGCTACGTTTGGAAGAGATTCCAGAAAAAGCCTCCCATCTTTTCCATATTCCATTTGCCTTGCTACTTCTATTTGTCCGACTCCCATTCCATCGCCAATCATAAGAATAACGTTTTTTGGACGGGCACGTACTTCCTCTTTTACTGTATTTGTAATGGCCTTCAAACGAGAAAACTGCATTTGGCTTGCTGCAACCTCTGAAATGTTAAAACTTGAGATACTAGCTCCGGCAATGAATATAGTGATTAACATGCTGTAAAAACGATTATTCATCTTTTTCTCACTCCTGCCTAAGATTATCTTACCAAATTATCTTTAGTATTCTTCGCGATTAATAATCATTAAAGCGGGTGGCCGAATGAAAAAACTACTCAAAATTCAAAGTCATATTGTATTAATGTGGGCATACATTTTAAGTAGTGAGAAGCTAGTCCAATTAAAAATAAAATAGTTCACTCTAAAAGGAGGAATAGCTCTGGAAACAATTCTAGCCTTTTTGCCAAAAAAGATTGCCGAAAAATTGATGAACATCCCTCCTCAAGCATTATTTGAATTAGAAGAAATACGGGTTCGGATTAATAGACCGCTTGAATTGACAATCAAGGGAATCCCGCGCTTTTTATCTTATATCGTAAGACAAGAGGATGCGGTTCATTTGTTGAACAAGATTAGCCATTTTTCTATTTATACCCTTGAGGAGGAATTGCGGCGGGGATATATCACAATCGAAGGCGGCCATCGAGTCGGTTTAGCTGGAAAAGTCATCCTCGAGGGTGGCGCAGTTAAAGCAATTAGAGACATTTCCTCTTTCAATATTCGGATTGCCAGGGAACAGATTGGGATAGCTGATCAGCTCGTACCCCATCTTTTTAATGGCGGCTGGCTTCATACAATGATTATCGGTCCACCGCAAACGGGGAAAACGACGCTTCTACGTGATATTGCAAGGATCATTTCAAGTGGTGACATAAATGCACGTTTTCAAGCTTATAAAGTGGGAATTATCGATGAGCGTTCAGAAATTGCCGGCAGTGTAAATGGGATTCCACAAATGACTTTTGGTCCGCGGGTTGATGTTTTAGATGCCTGTCCGAAAGTGGAGGGCATGATGATGATGATTCGCTCCATGAGTCCAGATGTGCTGATCGTCGATGAAATCGGCAGAAAAGAAGATGCCGATGCGATTATGGAGGCAGTAAATGCAGGAATTAAACTGATCATGACGACGCATGGAAGCTCATTAGAGGAAATCAGCAAACGGCCGACCATAAAGCCTGTCCTAGAGATGGGGATATTCCAGCGCTTTATTGAATTGAATCGAAAAAATGGCCCAGGCAGTGTGGCGAGTATAAAGGATCGCAACGGAAAAGAGATTCGATATGAAGTGAGAGTGACATGAATGATGAAATTAATCGGTGCCATTTTCATTATTATTGCCACCACCTGGACGGGATTTGAAGCATCAAGGCATCTGAATGAACGGCCCCGTCAGTTGAGGCAGCTAAAATCGGCCCTTCAGTCATTAGAGGCGGAAATTATGTATGGCCATACTCCACTGCATGAAGCGGCGAGAAGGCTCGCGGCTCAATTGTCGAAGCCATTATCGCGGTTTTTTGAAGCTTTTGCGAAAAAACTGACAAAATCGGAAACAACAGTTAAAGACGCCTGGGAACAAAGTTTAAAGGAAATATGGAAATTTACTGCTTTTAAACAAGGCGAATTTGAAATCATGAAGCAGTTCGGGGAAACATTAGGCCGGCATGATCGTCTATCGCAGCAAAAGCAAATCATGCTGACACTCTCCCATTTAGAACGAGAAGAAGCAGACGCCTATGAAAAGCAGGCCAAATACGAAAAGATGGTAAAGAGCCTGGGATTTTTATCAGGGCTATTACTAGTTATTTTATTAATGTAGAAAAGCAAGAGATGAACAGGGCGGGTCAGATTTTTAGGAGGGAAGTTTATGGGCTTAGAGGTAGATATTATTTTTAAAATTGCCGGCGTTGGAATTGTTGTTGCCTTTTTGCATACGATCCTTGACCAAGTCGGAAAAAAAGAATATGCCCAGTGGGTGACACTATTCGGTTTTATTTACATCCTATTTATGGTTGCATCGATCGTCGACGACCTCTTTCAAAAAATTAAATCCGTGTTCTTATTTCAAGGGTAAGGGAGGGCTCCCCCATTGAAATTATTCAAATAGTTGGAGTTGCGCTCGTTGCTACGTTCCTTGCCTTAATCGTGAAGGAACAGAAGCCGAATTTTGCCTTTTTGCTGATAGTATTTGTCGGTTGTGCTATTTTCCTTTTCTTAGTCGACCAAATTTATTCGATTATCCATATGATCGAAAAAATCGCTGTTAATGCAAAAGTAAACATGATTTATATCGAAACGATCTTAAAAATTATCGGAATTGCCTATATTGCTGAATTTGCAGCTCAAATCACAAAGGATGCTGGCCAAGGAGCGATCGCGTCCAAAATTGAATTAGGAGGGAAAATCTTAATCCTCGCCATGGCCATCCCGATCCTTACCGTTATGATCGAAACTATTATTCAAATGATCCCAAGTTAACGCAGGTTGGTTCCTGCTATATTTGTGAAATATCAATATGATGGTGAACGTATACAGCCTTTTTTAAAACGAGGTGTGTAATGATGAAGCAACGGCTGCAGAAAATCCTATTTCTAAATTTGCTACTCTTTTTTTTATTAGCTCAAGATGTACAAGCCTCTCCACATACGAATGAAGGAAATGAAGCAATTAACCCGCAAGCAATTCTTGATTCGCAGCTTGATTCTCTCAATATCGATGAATTGAAAAGCTTTTGGGAAGAAATAAGCACCAAATATAGCGGTTTTTTACCGGAAAGCCAAAAAGGCAGCCTTTATGAATTCATTAAAGGAGATAAAAAATTCTCTTTCAAGGAATGGGTTTCGGGTGTCACGAAGTTCGTTTTTCACGAATTTATCGTTAATGGTAAGCTGCTGGGCTCATTAATTCTCCTTACCGTTTTCAGTATGTTTCTGCAGTCGCTTCAGAACTCCTTTGAAAAAAGCACGGTGAGCAAAGCGGCTTATGCGATCGTGTTCATGGTCTTAATCATCATCGCACTTAATAGCTTCCATGTTGCAATCAGCTATACACAAGAAGCAATCGATACGATGATTTCATTTATTCTGGCGCTGATTCCGTTGTTACTTGCTCTTATCGCTTCATCTGGAGGGCTTGTATCGGCTGCGTTCTTTCATCCCGTCATCCTCTTTCTGATGAACATGAGCGGAATGTTGATTCAATATGTCATTCTGCCATTATTGTTTCTGTCAGCCTTGTTGAGCATTGTCAGTACCATGTCGGAGAATTACAAAGTGACACAACTTGCTAATTTGCTGAAAAATTGGAGCATTGGACTTCTCGGTATGTTCTTAACCATATTTCTAGGAGTCATTTCAGTCCAAGGAGCTTCTGCAGCGGTAACGGACGGAATTACAATCCGGACAGCGAAATTCATAACTGGGAATTTTATTCCGGTCATTGGCAGAATGTTTACGGATGCAACAGATACAGTAATCAGTGCCTCTGTCCTATTAAAAAACACTGTAGGTTTAGCTGGGGTAGCCATCTTACTGATCATCGCTGCTTTCCCTGCAATCAAAATATTGATGATTGCGTTCATATATAAATTTGCTGCAGCCATATTGCAGCCTCTAGGTGGAGGTCCAATTATCTCCTGCCTCGACATTATCAGCAAAAGTGTCATCTATGTATTTGCTGCTTTAGCCATCGTATCGTTAATGTTTTTCTTAAGTATTACAGTCATTATCGCAGCAGGAAATTTGACAATGATGGTCAGGTAGGAGGGGCTTAGATGGAATTTATCAAGGAATGGATCACGAATATCATTTTATTTATTCTGCTGGCTACCGTCATCGATATGCTACTGCCTAACTCAAACTTCCAAAAATACACAAAAATGGTAACTGGACTTTTGCTAATAGCGGTTATCTTGACGCCAGTGTTGAAACTGATCTCTCATGATTTTGAAGAAGCACTTGCCTCCGTTCCTGTTTTCGAAGCTTCTGAAGAAAAAAAGATGGAAAATTTAATAGAAATGAAGAAAAAAGAAATACAAGCCTCTCAACATGCATATATTTTAGAACAGATGGCTGTCCAGTTAAAAACGGATGCAGAAGAGGAGTTGATGGAACAGTACGGATTGGAAATTACAAACATTAAACTTGCAGTAGACGAATATGACGAGCATGCCTTTCCGGATAACCTAAAGAAGGTAATGGTTCAATTAAAGTATAAAGACGTAGAAGCTGATGCTGTTGAAGTGGTCAAAAAAGTAGAAATAAGTACCCAGGAGTCTCTTCCTTCGAACAGACCAAACAACGCGACAGAAAAAGTAGCTTCTCTGCTCGCTCAAAAGTGGAATGTAAATGAAAAAACAATCGAAGTTCTGGTAGAAGGGAGGAACATGAAAAAAGATGGATAAAGAAAAAGGGCCTTTCACATGGTTGAAAAAATGGCTTTCGAAAGAGGAGCAGCCTGATAAAAAGCAAGGAAAATATCAATATTTACTTCTTGTTCTTCTATTTGGGGCAGTGATTATGCTCATAAGTAATATGCTCTTTAAAGATGAATCGTCTAAAAATGATTTGCCGGTTTTTAATAATCAGGCAGTGGCGAAGGATGATGAAGTGCCTACTTTTGGCCAGAAACAAAAAGAGGGAAATGACGTGATTGCTAGTTATGAAAGGGCATATGAAGCACAATTAAAAGATGCACTTGATGCCATTGTCGGTGTGGAAGATGTGACGGTCGTCGTAAATGTCGATGCAACTGAGAAACAAGTATTAGAGAAGAATCGAACAAATAAAACGCAGACAACAGATGAAATCGATCGTGAAGGCGGCAAAAGAAAAGTAGAGGACCAATCTAAGGAAGAGCAGCTCGTCATTATCAGGAGTGGGGAAAAAGAGGTTCCTATTATAGTAGAAACAAAGAAGCCGGAAATTAGAGGTGTCCTAGTTGTTGCAAAAGGTGCCGATAATATTCAAGTGAAAAAATGGATCATAGAAGCTGTCACAAGGGCGCTAGATGTCCCAAGCCATAGAGTAGCTGTCATGCCTAAAAAAACTAAGGGGGATTCATAGATGTTATTGAAAAAACAAACCGTTTGGTTATTAACAATGTTAAGTTTAGTCGTAGTATTATCAGTTTACTATATTACCTCACCAGAACAAAAAGGAAATGACTTAGCAGCAATGGAGGAAAAGGAAAATAAAGAGACTGATAAAGAAGCAGGAACAACAGAAACAGGTGAAGGAAGTGCGATTACTACAAATACTGCCAGTGATGAAATGTTTGAGGCATTGCGTCTTCAGCTGAATGATGAGCGCAGCAAAATGAAAGAAGATTTAACAGTTACGATGGGGCAAACAGATCTTCCTGCGGAAGAGCGGAGTAAAGCAAAAGATCAAATTGATCAGCTGAACGAAATTGCTCAAAAAGAAGAAATGCTTGAAACACTAATTAGGGCGATGGATTATGAAGATGTCCTTGTCCGTGCAGATGGAAAGGACGTCCGCATTACGGTAAAAGCTGAGAAACAATCCCGATCAGCGGCGAACAATATTATCCGTGAAGTCAATAATGAAATAGGAAATCTGCAAGCAGTTGTCGTAGAATTTCAAATCGGGAAGTAAGAAAAGTGGAAGCGACTGAAGTATAGAAATAAGAGTGGAACATGGAACGAAACTAAAAATAGCGGGGCAAATGCTCCCCGCTATTTTTGCTGTAATCGAATTAAATGCTCAATAGAATCATGCGCATTAGCTACAGAAATAAAATAGTAGCACAACAGATGATGGCTAACTATGTTAAAATAAAGTAGAATATTTTTCATAGTCCTAATCAAATATTGAATTTCATTAGGATCTTATCGTATGATATTCGTATCTAGTCTTAAATTATTCGCTGTGCTAATTTCGCTTGATTTTGCTGTAATACAGTAGCAAGGAATTAGCGCATTGAAACCGAGGGGTGCCAAGATGTTAAAAGTACAAGAAATTCGTGAATTGATCAAGCTAGTTGATCAGTCTAATATTGATGAGTTTGTTTATGAGCATGAAGGTTCGAAAATTAAAATGAAAAAGAAGACAGCAGAAACAGTCGTAGTTTCACAGCCTGCCGAGCCATTAGCCGCGGAAGTTAAAGCACCAGGAGCAGTTCAGCCCGCAGCGATCAAACAGGAAACAATCATCGAACCTGTCGTTCAAGTGCCTGTAAAAGAAATCGAGGCGGATACATTAAATCTACATAAGATTACATCTCCGATGGTGGGAACTTTCTATCAATCATCAACACCGGATTCGGATCCGTATGTGAAAGCGGGTTCGAAAGTATCAAAGGATTCAATCGTTTGCATAGTAGAAGCGATGAAGCTGTTTAATGAAATCGAAGCTGAAATTAATGGGGAAGTTGTTGAAGTTTTAGTAAAAGACGGACAATTAGTAGAATACGGCCAGCCATTATTTTTAGTAAAGCCTGAATAAGGAGCGGTAACAGGATGATAAAAAAACTGTTAATTGCAAACAGAGGAGAAATCGCTGTTCGCATCATTCGTGCTTGCCGAGAAATGGGGATTGAATCTGTAGCCGTATACTCTGAGGCTGATAGAGAATCTCTTCATGTTCAACTTGCCGATGAGGCATATTGTATCGGTCCGAAAGCATCGAAAGATAGTTATTTGAATTTTACGAATATTATTAGCGTCGCAAAGCTTACTGATTGTGATGCGATCCATCCCGGCTACGGCTTTTTAGCTGAGAACGCAGACTTTTCCGAGCTCTGCAGGGAATGTAATATTATTTTTGTCGGCCCTTCTCCGGAAGCAATCACGAAGATGGGGACAAAGGATATCGCCCGAGAAACGATGAAGGAAGCAGGTGTCCCGATTGTGCCGGGATCTACCGGAATTATCAAGGATATTGATGAAGCCATTGAACTTGCTAACAGAATTGATTATCCAGTAATCATTAAAGCTACAGCTGGAGGCGGTGGAAAAGGAATCCGAGTAGCGCGGAATGAGCAGGAACTTGTGAACGGAATTAATATTACCCAGCAGGAAGCATTAACAGCTTTTGGAAACTCTGGCGTTTATATTGAAAAATTTATTGAAGATTTCCGTCATGTTGAAATCCAAGTGATGGCAGATAACTTTGGTAACGTTGTTCACCTTGGCGAGAGGGATTGTTCAGTTCAAAGGCGACTTCAAAAGCTTCTTGAAGAAACACCTTCACCTGCTATAGACGGGGAAACTCGTAACGAAATGGGAATGGCTGCTGTAAAAGCGGCTAAAGCGGCTGGTTATACATGTGCTGGCACGATCGAATTTATCTATGATTATCGTAACCGAGAGTTTTATTTCATGGAAATGAATACAAGGATACAGGTTGAGCATCCAGTTACTGAAATGGTGACAGGGATCGATTTAATCAAAGAAATGATTAATATCGCATCCGGTGAAAAGTTAAGTTTCACTCAAGCTGATTTAACATTTACAGGCTGGTCAATCGAATGCCGAATCAATGCCGAAAATCCTGAAAAGAATTTTATGCCATCTGCGGGCAAAATTACGATGTACCTTCCGCCTGGTGGTTTTGGTGTTCGTGTCGATTCTGCCGCCTATCCAGGTTATACAATTCCACCCTATTATGATTCCATGATTGCGAAAGTCATCACACATGGGAGTACTAGAGAAGAGGCAATTTCTAGGATGAAAAGAGCGCTAAGTGAATTTGTTATCGAGGGCGTTCATACGACGATTCCGTTTCATTTGAAGCTTCTTAGCCATGAAAAGTTCGTGGAGGGGCAATTTAACACGAAGTTTCTTGAATTGTACGATGTGATGTGAGAAAGCATATGATGTCTAGTGCTAAACTGTAAACTTACTTTAGAAATGGCTATTTTCGTAAACTTTGTTGTCTTTTACTGTGATTTTATATAACTATCTGAGTTGATTGGAACTGAGGGCACTTGACTCCTCGAAAATGCTATCGCATTTCCTTCGTGCGTGGGCAGATTCAAGGATGTAAATTCAGATCCTGCGGGAAATAGAGGAGGCTCCAGTCCCTCCCCGCTGAAAGTAAGTGCCCGCAGCGGAAATCAACGGGCAAACTTTGTAGTCTAAAAACAACAATATATGAAAACAGCCTTAGAAATAAATAAAACGGAGGTGTAATGATGGGCGAAAATAACATTCTTGAAATGAATCATGAAAACACTGGCCTCGGTAAAGTTGAGATTGCTCCCGAAGTCATTGAGGTTATTGCCGGTATTGCGGCATCAGAGGTTGAAGGAGTTGCGCAAATGCGCGGGAATTTTGCTTCAGGTGTTGTTGAGCGGCTAGGAAAGAAAAATCACGGTAAAGGCGTAAAAGTCGAGCTTTCTGAAGAAGGCATTAAAGTGGACGTTTATTGCATTATGACGTTTGGGGTATCCATTCCTAGCGTTGCACAAAAAATTCAGGATAATATCCGTCAGGCATTATTGAATATGACTGCTCTTGATGCTCAGGAAGTAAATATTCACGTCGTAGGAATCATGTTCGAAAATCAAAAGCATGAAATTGAATACGAACAAGAAATGTAAATACACATTAGCGCGGATGACTCATTCAAAGGGTCATCCTCTTTTTTATGGAAATCGTTTTCATTTGCATCATTATCTGCTAAAGTTGTAGATGAAAGTCGATATTTGTCTTAACGCGGGAAATTTTCATGGGATTCGGTGCGAATACGGAATACTTATGTTATTATTTATTATGTATTTTTGAACTTAGAAATGGCATAAATGATAATAATTATAATTGTTTGCGATATTTCAGGCAGCACTCTTTTTTCAAAGGCTTGATGGATTGCTAATGATTTAAAGTTTGCGCGAAGGATTTAGCCTTATTGCTTATACCTGAAATCTTCCCTGTAGAAGGAGTTAAGAATAGAATGAAAAGAAGAATAGCAAGAGAGAAAGCATTACAAGCTTTATTTCAAATTGATGTGAGCCAAGTAGAAATTGACTCAGCAATTGAACATGTTTTGGAAGGTGCTCCGAATAATAATTATTTAACTAAGCTTGTGAGCGGTGCAGTAGAAAACCAAAACAGTATCGATGAATCAATTAAGAAGCACCTTGAAAAATGGACAATAGAGAGATTGGCAACCGTAGATAGAAATCTTCTAAGATTAGCCGTTTATGAACTCCGATTTTGCAGTGAGGATGTGCCTGCTAATGTCGTTATCGATGAGGCAATAGAAATTGCAAAATTGTATGGGGATGATCAATCGAGTAAATTTATAAACGGGGTTCTTTCAAAGATCAAACAAGAAGTGTGAAGATTGTTAACGAACGGTTCCCTTCAACTTTATTCAGCCGTAGTCTCTAAACGATATAAGTGGCGAGATGAATGTAAATAGGTATCCATTCAGTAGGGGGTTCAAACCCCGGCCGAATAAAGTTAAGCCTCCGGCGGATGCCTCAGATTTTTTGAAGGAATTTATCGAGCAAAGCTCGATAAAAATCTGGGCACAAATACGCCAAGGCGAATTTGATTATGAATTAGGAGGAGTCAACATGACCGCACAATTAATTGACGGAAAAGAGATTGCAAGACAAAAAAAGGCGCTAATTGCTAAAGAAGTCGAAAAACTTAAAAATGAAGGGATCCTTCCTGGCTTAGCCGTTATATTAGTAGGAAACGATCCAGCTTCTCAAACATATGTAGGCAGTAAAGAAAAAACTTGTAAAGATCTTGGAATGCATTCCGTATTAATTAAACTTCCTGAAACGACTAGTGAACAAGAACTTCTAGACCAAGTAATTGAATTAAACAATAATCCGGAAATTCATGGGATCCTTGTTCAGATGCCATTACCAAACCATATTAATGAAGTAAAAGTGATCGAGACGATTTCACCTGAAAAAGATGTAGATGGTTTTCATCCGGTCAATATTGGACGCATGATGACAGGCCAAGATACTTATTTACCTTGCACACCATATGGAGTCATGGAGATGCTAGATTTTATCAATGTAGATCTCACGGGTAAACATGTGGTTGTAGTCGGACGAAGCAATATCGTTGGAAAGCCTGTAGGACAGTTATTTCTAAATAAGAATGCAACGGTTACTTATTGTCACTCCCGTACACCGGATTTGAAAGAATTTACTAGACAGGCAGATATCGTAGTTGCTGCTGTCGGGAAGATCAATGTGATTACAAAGGATCATATTAAAGAAGGTGCCATCGTAATCGATGTCGGAATCAATCGGAATAGTGAAGGTAAGCTTTGCGGCGACGTGGACTTCGATGGGGTTAAAGAAGTAGCGAGTTTCATTACCCCTGTTCCAGGCGGTGTTGGTCCGATGACCATCGCAATGCTCATGTTTAATACATTAAAAGCAGCGAAATCGATTCAGAAAAACCTTGCAATGCAATAATTAATCTTACATAATTCTGCCCTTTTAATTATGCTTTTAGTGATTCTGATTTCCTGAACCGTTTTAGACGTGACGGATGGAGGAACTAAATTGATAATGGAAGGGCAGTTTTGTTTGGGAGGCCGTGAAAGGCCTCTTTTCACAGGGCTGTTTTCGTAAACTTTGTTGTTTTTTACTGTGATTTTATATAACAATCTGAGTTGATTGGAGCGGAGGGTGCTTGAATCCTCGAAAATGCTATCGCATTTCCTTTGTGCGTGCGCAGATTCAAGGATGTAAATTCAGTATCCTGCGGGAATAGAGGGAAGCGGGAGACCCCGCAGGCGGTTACGCCGAGGAGGCTTCCGTTCCTCCCCGCGGAAAGCAAGTGCCCGCAGCGGAAATCAACGGGCAAACTTTGTAAGCAAAACAACAATATATGCTAAAACAGCCTTACAAAAATAAACACGGAATTATGCACATATTCGGAAAAAATGCCCGCTATAAAGGAGACGATTATGAAGGAACAGCGCTATTTAACGGTCAATGCTCTCACGAAATACATAAAAAGAAAGTTTGATGTGGATCCACACCTTCAGAATGTATTGGTAAAGGGAGAAATATCGAATTTTAAACAGCATTCCAGCGGCCATATGTATTTTACATTAAAGGATGAAAAAGCGCGCATTCTTGCTGTAATGTTTTCGAGTTATAGCCGGTCCATAAAGTTTTCTCCTGAAAACGGAATGCAAATCCTGATCAAAGGCGACCTTTCTGTTTATGAACCGAGCGGGCAATATCAAATATACATAAAGGAAATGCAGCCGGACGGAATCGGGGATTTATTTTTAGCATATGAACAGTTGAAGGTAAAACTTGAAAAAGAAGGATTGTTTTCCCGGCAACATAAACAGCCGATCCCGAAGTTTCCGAAAACAGTCGGCATTATCACTTCACCGACGGGTGCGGCTGTTAGGGATATACTGACAACAATTAAAAGACGCTATCCCGTTGCTAATATCCTTATTTTCCCCGCAGTTGTACAGGGCGGACAGGCTGCCCCTTCAATTATCAAGGCAATTGACACGGCTAATACCCGAAAAGAAGCCGATGTATTAATCATTGGGCGCGGCGGCGGATCGATAGAAGAACTTTGGGCATTTAATGAAGAGTCAGTGGCAAGATCAATCTTTAACTCGCAAATTCCAATTATTGCTGCCGTCGGACATGAAACTGATTTTACGATTGCCGATTTTGTAGCCGATTTAAGGGCCCCGACGCCTACAGGAGCTGCAGAAATGGCTGTTCCACATGTCGAAGATTTAACAGAAAGAATTTTGGACAGGCAGTCCCGGCTAATTAGATCGTTAAAGGAAAAATTATCATTGCAGAATGAAAGGCTTAAAAGAATCCAAAAATCATATGCCTTCCGCTATCCGCAGAAATTATATGAGCAAAAGCTAGAACAGGTAGATAAGTGGACTGAACAGCTTGAAAAGGGAGCGAGAAAGCTTTTTGAGCTTAAGTTGGATCAATCGGGAAATCTGCAAAAACGATTGCATCGAAGTCACCCGAATGAATTAATCCAGAACGCCAAAGAGCAGCAGGAAAAATCAAAAAAACGGCTGAATCGGGCCATCGGAAAAATTTTGACAGCGAAAGAAAAGGATTTTTCACATATGATTACCACTTTGGAGGCTTTAAGCCCATTAAAGATTATGGACAGAGGTTACAGCCTTGTTTATTCCGATCAAGATACATTAATCAAAACGGTCAAACAAATTAATCCAAATGACCAAGTCCAAGTAAAGGTATCAGATGGGACATTTACTTGCCGGGTGATGAATATAGAGGAGTGATAAATATGTCTTCAGAAAGATTGATTACCTTTGAAGAGGCTATGGAGCAACTAGAAGTAATTGTCGAAAAACTGGAAGAAGGGGACGTCCCCCTTGAAGAAGCCATTAATATTTATAAGCAGGGAATGGAGCTTTCCAAGCTTTGTCATGACAAGCTGAAAAATGTCGAATCCCAGCTTACACAGATTTTAACAGAAGATGGGCGGAAAGAAAATTTCGATATTTCCGAGGAGGAGTAATTTTGCTGCAGAAATCATTGGAATCATTTGCTAGTACTCACAAGGCTTTACTAGAAAATAAAATGAGGGAAAGTATAAACAAGTTGAATGCTCCGCAGGTTGTGAAAGAATCAATGCTTTATTCTTTGGAGGCTGGAGGAAAGCGGATTCGGCCTTTGCTTCTATTCGCCACTTTAGCTTCCTTTGGTCAAGATCCTAGGAAGGGCTTAACAACCGCTGCTGCCATTGAAATGGTCCATACATATTCATTAATTCATGATGATCTGCCGAGTATGGATAATGATGATTTACGAAGAGGAAAGCCGACTAATCATAAGGTGTTTGGAGATGCTTTTGCCATCTTGGCGGGTGATGCATTATTAACGTATAGCTTTCAATTAATAGGGGAAACCTCAAGCGAGTTTGCTAGTGCTGAAACAAAGCTGGCGCTTATCAACCAATTGGCGAAAGCTGCCGGAGCTGAAGGAATGGTAGGCGGACAGGTTGCTGATATAAGCGGGGAAGAGAAAGAATTAACATTAAGTGATTTAGAGTATATTCATGTTCATAAAACAGGCAAGCTGCTTGAATGCAGCATTATTTCTGGAGCAATCTTAGCCGGATCTGATGTGGAAAAAATCCATACTTTTTCTAAGTTTGCTTACCATCTCGGGCTTGCCTTTCAGATCCGCGATGATATTCTCGATTTAGAGGGAACAGAGGATGTACTTGGCAAGCCTGTTGGAAGTGACGAAACGAATAAAAAAGGCACCTATCCATCCATTTTGACTTTGGATGGTGCTAAGCGGGCCTTGGTCCAACATATTGAACTGGCAAACGCGAAACTTAAGGAAACAGGGTTAAATACACATTTGCTCGAGGAAATCACAAATCTGATTGCTTCGAGAGATCATTAAATTTTGGAACAAATAAATTCCCTTAATTAGGGAATTGCTTCCTTTTTCTTGAGGAAATATTTCTTACTGTTATAATAATAGCTAAACAACGGAAGAAAAAATGAAAGTGAGTGATCCGCCGAATGGATCTAATGGAAATTAAAGACCCTTCATTCTTAAAAGGGCTTTCGAATAAAGAACTGGAAGCTTTAAGTCAGGATATTCGTCAATTCTTGATTGAAAATTTATCTGGTACGGGTGGTCATATCGGTCCTAATTTAGGTGTCGTAGAACTAACCATTGCATTGCATAAATGCTTCGATAGTCCAAAAGACAAAATCATTTGGGATGTTGGTCACCAATCGTATGTACACAAAGTTTTAACCGGACGTGCAAATCAATTTGATACATTGCGGCAATATAAAGGGCTTTGCGGTTTCCCAAAAATGATTGAAAGCGAACATGACGTCTGGGAAACGGGGCATAGCTCGACTTCTTTATCAGCAGCAATGGGGATGGCAATTGCCAGGGACTTGAAGAAAGAGAATTCATATGTCATTCCAGTTATTGGTGACGGAGCGTTAACAGGCGGCATGGCTTTAGAGGCATTAAATCATATCGGCCATGAAAAAAAGAATATGATTGTGATCTTAAATGATAATGAAATGTCAATTGCTCCGAATGTAGGGGCTCTACACAATGTGCTTGGAAGACTTCGAACAGCCGGAAAATACCAATGGGTTAAGGATGAACTCGAGGTTCTTTTGAAAAAAATCCCTGCAGTAGGCGGAAAGCTTGCTTCTACGGCTGAAAGATTAAAGGACAGCCTGAAATATCTTTTTGTTTCCGGCATGTTTTTTGAGGAAATGGGCTTTACGTATTTAGGTCCTGTAGATGGTCATAACTATGAAGATTTATTTGAAAATCTCAGCTATGCAAAGAAAACGGAAGGCCCTGTTCTTCTTCATGTTATTACGAAAAAAGGGAAGGGCTATCAGCCGGCTGAAAGTGATACAACAGGCACATGGCACGGTACTGGCCCATATAAAATTGATACAGGCGATTTTGTCAAACCGGTTCATACTCCCCCAGCTTGGAGTAAGCTAGTTAGTGAGACGGTTCGTAGGCTTGCTAGAGAAGACGAAAGGATTGTCGCTATTACCCCGGCTATGCCGGTTGGTTCAAAGCTTGAAGGCTTTGCAAGTGAATTTCCTGAACGGATGTATGATGTAGGAATTGCTGAACAGCATGCTGCTACAATGGCTGCGGGACTTGCTACGCAGAATATGAAGCCTTTCCTAGCTATTTATTCTACGTTTCTCCAGCGTGCGTATGATCAAGTTGTTCATGATATTTGCCGCCAAAATTTGAATGTCTTTATCGGGATCGATCGTGCCGGCTTAGTAGGCGCTGATGGGGAAACACATCAGGGTGTGTTCGATATCGCTTTCTTAAGGCATGTACCTAATCTTGTATTGATGATGCCGAAAGATGAAAATGAAGGGCAAAACATGGTCTATACTGCGGTAAAATATGATGATGGGCCAATCGCCATGCGTTTTCCACGCGGGAACGGAATCGGTGTTCCGATGGACGAGAAATTGAGATCCATTCCAATCGGTACTTGGGAGGTTCTCAAACCGGGAAGGGATGCAGCCATTTTAACATTTGGAACGACGATTCCAATGGCAATGGAAGCGGCAAATATTTTAGAAAAACAGGGATATTCCATCAAGGTAATTAATGCAAGATTCATTAAGCCAATGGATAAAAAAATGCTCATAGAGTTATTTAACGAAGATATTCCAATTTTAACGATTGAAGAAGCGGTACTTCAGGGTGGTTTTGGAAGTGGAGTTCTAGAATTTGCTCATGAAAATAGTTATCATCATATTGAAATCGATCGGATGGGCATTCCTGACCAATTTATTGAACATGGAAGCGTCGATGAGCTTTTAAAGGAAATTGGAATGACTGCCGGAGCAGTTGTCGACAGAATCAATATCTTGGCAAGAAAAAAACAAAAAAGGGCATAAAGCATGAAAATTAAGAAAGAACGATTAGATGTATTATTAGTGGAAAGAGGCCTAGCAGAGACGAGGGAGAAAGCGAAACGTACGATTATGGCAGGTCTTGTTTTCAGCAATGAGAATCGCCTAGATAAACCAGGCGAGAAAGTAAGCAGTGATATTCCCCTTAGAGTGAAAGGCAAGGTCATGCCTTATGTGAGTCGGGGTGGGCTTAAACTAGAAAAGGCTTTAAAGGTGTTCGATTTGGACGTGGCTGATAAGATCCTGCTCGATATTGGCGCTTCAACAGGCGGCTTCACGGATTGTGCCTTACAGAACGGGGCCAGAATGTCTTATGCCCTCGACGTTGGGTATAATCAGCTCGCATGGAAATTGAGGCAGGACGAAAGGGTAGTCGTTATGGAACGAACGAATTTCCGCTATGTTACGCCTGCCGACCTTTCAGCAGGCATGCCCAATCTTGCATCCATTGATGTTTCCTTTATTTCATTAAAGCTAATTCTTCCTGTATTAAAGACATTGCTTGTTTCTGGCAGTGATGTTGTTGCACTCGTGAAGCCACAGTTTGAGGCAGGAAGAGACCAGGTTGGAAAAAAAGGGATTGTACGAGATCCAAAGGTGCATGAAAATGTCGTTCAAACGATGATTGCCCTCTCACTTAGCCTTGGATTCGATGCGAAGGATCTTTCGTTTTCGCCGATTACTGGCGGAGATGGCAATATTGAATTCTTATTGCATCTATTTTGGTCAGGCGAAAAGGAAACCGGAGAAAACCTACTTAAGATTGCCCCATTTGAAGTTGTGAAACAAGCCCATATAGAACTAAAAACGAAACAAACAAATGATGAGGAATAGGCTTCGGCTTATTCCTTTTATTGTTTTTTTATAATATGGCATTATAAATGTTGATAAATAAGTATTAGCGGGCCCGATTTGTCTAAAGAGAGCCTATTTGCGAATACAAAACCCGCCTCTTAAAAGGTAAATCGACCCGTGGCTATGTCAACAATTTAAATTCTTTTTTCTTTTATTTAATCGAAAGGAATTTTGTCGAGGATCATCGAATAATAGTTGATATGGAGTTCGATTTGGGAGAAAAGTTGTACATTATTGCGAAAATCAGCTAACATATAAATAGGTTATTTTCGCGGATTAACAGGAATTTATCTTTTAGATAAGCTTTATTTCCGTCTTTTACAAACTGAGGTGATTAAATGAATAAAGGTCAACGGCATATTAAAATTCGTGAGATTATTACAAATAATGATATTGAAACGCAAGATGATCTTGTCGATGAATTAAAAAACGCGGGTGTAAATGTCACACAGGCAACCGTTTCACGAGACATTAAAGAGCTGCATCTTGTTAAAGTTCCTTTAATGGACGGCAGATATAAATATAGTCTTCCCGCAGACCATCGCTTTAATCCATTACAAAAATTAAGAAGAAATTTAATGGATGCATTTGTCGGAGTTAATTCTGCAGGCCACCTTCTAGTGTTAAAAACGCTTCCTGGGAATGGAAATGCAATTGGAGTACTCATTGATCATTTGGACTGGGAAGAAATCCTTGGGACGATATGCGGGGATGATACTTGCTTAATCATTTGTAAAACACCTGAAGATACAGAAACGATTTCAAACCGTTTTCTTGATATGCTTTAACTTTATTCTGCAGAAGTCTCTAAACGGTATAAGTAGCGAGATGACTGCAAATAGGTATCCAATCAAGCGGGGGTTCAACTCCGGCTAAATAAAGTTAAGCCTACGGCGAGCCTTTAGATTTTTTAAAGGAATTTATCAAGCAAGCTAAGGTAAAAATCTGTGCACAAATACGCCAAGGGGAATTTGATTTAGAGGTGATTTACAGTGTTAGGTGAAATATCGATTAAGAATTTTGCTATTATAGAAAGCCTGTCTGTTTCTTTCGAAAACGGCTTAACGGTTTTAAGCGGGGAAACAGGTGCTGGAAAATCGATCATTATTGATGCGATCCACTTACTTGTAGGCGGCAGAGGTTCTTCCGAATTTGTCCGGCATGGAGAGGAAAAGGCGGAAATTGAAGGTCTATTCCAACTGGAAGATCCAGATCATCCATGCTATAAAAAAGCCAGTGAAATTGGCATTGATATCGAAGACGGAATGGTTGTGCTGAGGAGAGATATTTCCAAAACTGGAAAAAGCGTTTGCAGAGTAAATGGCAAGCTTGTAACGAACTCTACGTTAAGGGAAATCGGAAGTACACTGATAGATATTCACGGACAGCATGAGCATCAAGAACTAATGGATGAGACAATGCATATATCTCTTCTTGATCAATATGGTGGAGGGGAAATTTCTTCTGCTTTATTTGAATATCAGGAAGTTTATCAGTCGTATGAACAAACTCTTAAACATTTGAAAAACTTAACTGAAAATGATCAGCAAATGGCTCATAGATTAGATTTAATCCAATTTCAACTGGATGAAATCCAAACAGCAAATTTAAAAATAAATGAAGATGAAGAACTTTTTGAAGAGAAGCGAAAATTAAGTAATTTTGAGCGTATTTATGATTCGATACAGTTAGGGTATTCCGGCCTTCAAGGAGAGCAAAAAGGGCTCGATTGGATCGGTCTTGTGATGGGGCATATTCAAGATGCTGCTGAATTGGATCCTTCCTATAAAGAGTTGGCAGAGTCCATTTCAAATAGCTTTTATCAACTCGAAGACGCGGCCCGGACAATAAGAAACGAGATGGATTTTCTTGAGTATGATCCTGGAAGACTGACAGTGATCGAAGACAGACTGAATGAAATCCACCAATTAAAGCGGAAATACGGGAAGACGGTTGTAGAAATCCTTGAATACGCTTCGAAAATCGAAGAAGAGATCGAAACCCTTCAAAATAAGGAGACACATATTGATCACTTGGAAAAGGAAGCTGCCTCCCTAAGGAAAGACCTCCTAATTGAAGCCGAAGAACTAAGTAATTTACGCAAAAAATCCGCACAAAATTTTACAAAGTTATTACATAAAGAATTAAAAGAGCTTTATATGGAGAAGACTGTATTTGAGGTTAAATTTGAAACGGATTCTGAGAATTTTATGAAAAATGGCATTGATCGGGCAGAATTTTATATTTCCACAAATCCGGGCGAACCATTAAAACCACTTTCGAAAATTGCTTCAGGCGGAGAGCTTTCCAGAATAATGCTGGCATTAAAGAGTATTTTCTCTAAACATCAAGGGATTACTTCCATCATTTTTGATGAAGTAGATACGGGTGTCAGTGGTAGAGTTGCTCAAGCAATCGCTGAACGAATTCATTTTGTAGCAGTAAACTCCCAGGTGTTATGTATTTCTCACTTGCCGCAGGTTGCAGCAATGGCCGACACTCACCTATACATCGCAAAAAATATTAAAGACGGCCGAACGAAAACGACCGTCAAATCATTAAATGAAACTGAAAAAGTCAAAGAAATAGGTCGGATGATTTCAGGCGTTGAAATTACAGATTTAACAAAGGAACACGCTAAGGAACTACTTCAACTCGCAAACAAAATAAAGATACATTGAAAAGCTATCCAAAGAAGGATAGCTTTTTTTATCGTCATACCAGTTATAAATGCGTGCTTTACAGGCAAAATTAAAGATGTAGCCATTTGACGTTGATGGATTAGAAGCGAGGAGAGTGAAATATTTTGACAATAGATGCAGTAAGAAAAATAATTGGTGGAATTCTCCTTGTTTCATTAATTGCAATTGGTTTCTCAAAACCCTTTCAAGAGTATGTGCATATGCCCGCAACAATTACCCTTTTTGAAGGCCAACAGTTAGAGCTGGCAAAGGCAGAAATGGTATCAGCAGGGTTGTCTTCAGATAATTCCAGTATTGCTCTTAAACAGGATTCTCATTCGGTTTTCCTTCAAGCAAAAGAACGAGGGGAAAACGAAATGCTTCTAGACTATGCAGGTTTTCCGATTAAAAAAGTCGATGTTAACGTATTAAAGGATTTTAAAGTCATTCCAGGAGGTCAATCGATTGGCGTGAAGCTCAATACGATCGGTGTGCTTGTCGTTGGTCACCATCAAGTGAATACAGTTGATGGGAAATCATCGCCAGGTGAACTAGCGGGAATCAGGATTGGCGATATTATTACAGCAATAAACGGAAAAACAATCGAAAAAATGGCAGACGTAGCCCCATTTGTACAGGATGCTGGAAAATCAGGCAATCCCCTTCATATTGTAGTAAATCGAGAAAACGATAAAATTACAACAGAATTAACTCCGCTTAAGGAGAAAGGAGAGGGCTCCTATAAACTCGGATTATACATCCGCGATTCTGCAGCGGGAATCGGAACAATGACTTTTTATCATCCCGAATCCAGAAAGTACGGAGCATTAGGTCATGTCATTTCAGATATGGATACAAAGAAACCGATTGTCGTCGGGGATGGACAAATTGTTCGCTCAACAGTTACTTCGATCGAAAAAGGAAGTAATGGAAATCCGGGTGAGAAGCTGGCACGTTTTTCGGAGGATAAGGAAGTGATAGGTAATATTGTTAGAAATAGTCCATTCGGAATTTTTGGAGAACTGAATCAGAAAATTAAAAATGGAATCTTCGATAAACCGATGGCAATCGCTTTATCTCATCAAGTAAAAGAAGGTCCAGCGCAAATTTTAACAGTTGTTGAAGATGATGAAGTAAATCTTTTTGATATCGAAATTGTGAGTACGATCCCACAAAAATTCCCTGCTACGAAGGGCATGGTCATTAAAGTAACTGATCCAAAGCTTTTGGCTAAAACAGGTGGGATTGTTCAGGGAATGAGCGGCAGCCCGATCATTCAAAATGATAAAGTTGTTGGAGCTGTCACCCATGTGTTTGTAAATGATCCAACTTCAGGTTATGGCGTTCACATCGAATGGATGCTTCATGAAGCAGGAATTGATATATATGAAAAACAGGCGGAAAAAGCATCTTAATACAAGCAAAAGGAAAAGACGGGTATTTTCTATCCGTCCTTTTCTTTATGAAAATGGCTTTGTTAATTAACAATGTTGATAAAGATATTAGCGGGCCGATTTTGCCTGGTCGACAAAAATGCCACGTCCTCGAAAAAGAAATTCACTTTTTCTTCGTGCTATGTTAATGCTGCCGAAGCTTTCCTTGTCTATGGCAAATGCAAAACCCGTCTCTCGGAAGGTAAATCGAACCCGTTGGTTATAACAACAATATTGTTTAATATCGCCAAGAAAATAAAAGAGTTTCGGAAAGATTCCGCATAAAATGGAGAAACCTTAGCATAAATGATAGAAAAATGTACAAAAGACGCTTTCATCGTTTTGTGTTATGATGGAAGCATAAAGATTATTCGACAAATTTAATACCCGAATTATGACATTTAGCGAAAATAGTCGAATAGGAAAGAAAATAAGAGAAAACCAATGATTTTCCTGTGAATTTGAGAAAAATTTAAAAAAACTAAAGGGATTTCTGTTGCATTGTCGAATTTCTCAATTAGAATAAATAATAGATGATAATTAGAAACATATGGATCGAGGAGGAAAGTATACGTGAAGAAAATCAAAGTTTGTGTTGTAGATGACAACAGGGAGCTTGTTGGGCTTTTAGATGAATATATCTCTTCCCAGGATGACATGGAGGTAGTAGGCGTAGCCCACAATGGACAGGAGTGCCTGAATATTCTGGAACAAGAAGATCCTGATGTTCTCGTTTTAGATATAATTATGCCTCATTTAGATGGGCTTGCTGTGCTTGAAAAGCTGCGTGGCATAAACAAACCCCATCTTCCGAATGTTATTATGCTAACAGCCTTTGGACAGGAGGATGTGACGAAGAAAGCAGTCGATTTAGGCGCATCCTATTTTATTCTAAAACCGTTTGATATGGAAAATCTTGCAAACCACATCCGTCAAGTAAGTGGAAAATCAAATCCAGTTATTAGAAAATCTACTTCCACCTTCCGGACTCAAGTAGAATCCAAACCAAAAAATCTCGACGCAAGCATTACGAGTATCATTCACGAAATCGGTGTGCCTGCACATATAAAGGGGTATATGTATCTTCGTGAGGCTATTTCGATGGTATACAACGATATCGAACTCCTTGGGTCCATTACAAAAGTGCTATACCCGGATATTGCTAAAAAATTCAATACGACAGCAAGCCGCGTAGAACGAGCAATCCGGCATGCGATCGAAGTCGCATGGAGCCGTGGCAATATCGATTCCATTTCATCTTTGTTTGGATATACCGTCAGCATGTCGAAAGCCAAACCGACGAATTCCGAATTTATCGCGATGGTTGCTGATAAACTTCGCTTGGAACATAAGGCTTCTTAGAAAGTTGATAAAAACATTTTAAGTTAATTTTAAGCAAACGATTTAAGTCTTATATAGAATGATTGATAACTTAAAACTTCAATGACCGATGAAGGTGAATTCGTTGGTCTTTTATTTTTGTTTAAATTTCCTATATTTACTTCAGGCAAAGAACGAAAATATTCTCAATTCCTCCTTTTTTGTCCTTGATTAAGATTTTATTACCGAGCGATGTAATAAAATCCTAATGTTCGTAAAGGATAATGAGGACATATATCTACTATGGAGGGAATACATTGACAGAAAAGCGTACAGATCTGACTTCATCTGAGATAGCTTGTATTTGGACTAGTTACATGAACAATAGTATGGCTAGTTGTTTTTTAGGATATTTTCTGAGAATTGTCGAAGATGAAGAAATTCAAGGCATTATTCAGTTTGCATATGACATCTCTGCTTCACATTTAGGAAAATTAACCTTGTTATTTGAGAAGGAACAATTGCCATTACCCACGGGATTCTCAAGTGAAGATGTTAATTTAGACGCGCCACGGTTATATACCGATATGTTTATGCTTACATACATTAACCATATGGCAAAGGTCGGATTACTAGCATACAGTGGATTTATTGCCATGAGTGCGAGAAAGGATATAAGAACATTATTCAAGGAAAGTCTTCAAATAAGTCCGATTTATACGATAGAAGTACAGATATCTCCCTTTCAAAAGGTTTATTTATAAGGTCTCCGTATATTCCTTATCCAACAGAAACAGATTTTGTAGACAGTAAAAAATACTTGAGTGGATTTTCTTTATTTAGCAAACAGCGGCCATTAAATGCAGTTGAAATATCACACCTATATATGAATATTCAAACGAATATTATGGGTGAAAAGCTTGCACTTAGTTTTTCTCAAACATCGCCGAGAGAAAATATTCAAAAATGGATGTTTAGAGGAAGTGAAATATCGTCGAAACACGTTCGAATATTTGGAGAAACACTTCTCAATAATAAAATACACCCACCTGTTCCGCCAGATATTGCGATTACTGATTCAACTACTCCAACTTTTTCAGATAAAATAGCTATGTTTCAACTATCTTTATTAAGTGCTGCAGGGATGGGGAACTATGCAACAGCAGCAGCTGCAAGTCAAAGGACGGACCTTGTTTTGAATTATGAAAGATTATCGCTGGAAATCGCACAATTTGCTAAAGATGGAGCTTATATAATGATTAATAATGCTTGGCTTGAGCAGCCGCCAGGAACGAAAAATAAAGAGCAACTTACAAAAGACAAGAATCAATAAATGTGAAAAGGAAGTGAGATCGTACTTTAGCGGTCTGTTTTTAATATTAGGACATATAATTTTTATTAAAAAAGACCTCCCAAAAACAGTGGAGGTCTTTCCAATTTGTTCAGAATCATTATTTCTTTGTCGATTGTTGATCTTTTTCAAGATCCATCATTTTCTGAATTAGAATATGCTGAGGCATATGCATAATTTGTTCAAGTGGAAGCTTTAACTTTTCTGCAAGCATGATCGCTGTTTCTGGCGAGATTTGTAAAGGTTTCATCTTTCAGTCCTCCAATTCAATATAAGGGAGCGGTTTTATGACATTAATTTTTGCGCATAGGGGATATTCTGCCATATATCCCGAAAATACGATGAAAGCATTTAAAGAAGCCGAAATGTCAGGCGCCGATGGGATAGAGCTTGATGTTCAGCTGACAAAGGATGGCGAGGTCGTTGTCATTCATGATGAGAAAGTAGACCGGACAACGAACGGAAAGGGCTTTGTTAAAGATTTTACCTTTAATGAGATCAGAAAGCTAGATGCCGGTTTTCAAAAAAAAACGATGATGAAAAAAGAGCCGATTCCTTCTTTAATTGAAATTATGGAGTGGATGAAAACGAATCAATTGATCTGCAATATTGAATTAAAAAATGGCGTTTTTCCTTACGCTGGGATGGAGGAAAAAGTGATCAGCCTTGTACGTTCCTATGACATGACAAGCAGGGTTATTCTATCTTCATTTAACCACAATAGCATCGTCAATTGTTATCGAATGGCCCCAGAGATTGAAACAGCTCCTTTATTTTCTGAAAACCTTTATATGCCATGGGTGTATGCCCGATCGATCGGAGCAAAAGGGATGCATCCCAAATATAAAGTCGCTTCTAATAAGTTCATCCAGTTATCTTTGGATTATGGTATTTCGGTAAGGCCGTATACAGTAAATAAGGAACAAGATATGCACCGATTATTTGCAGCAGGATGCAGCGCGATTATTACAGACGATCCAGTAAAAGCATTGAGAGTCAGGAAGCAATATGAATAAGGAGAAAAAAAGTCATGGAGCGACCTCCATGACTTTTTATTTTTGACTTTGTTAAACTTTCCTGTTGATCTCCGCTCTAATCAACAGCAAAATAGCAATATTTCAACAATGAGCTTTAACATAGCCTATTTTTTAAAGCGGGCCTGTACTTTATTTCTTTTTCGATCACGATAAAGAACAAAGCCTGCTACAAACCCGAGCCCAATAATAAACAATAGAAGACCAGCAACAAACTGCAGCCATAAATAAGAAAAGGGTGTTTGTAAAATACCAAAAACCATATCTCTCATTAATTTAATTCCGTAGGCAGCAAGAAAACCCGGTATTAATAGAATAATTAACGCAAAAATTCTAATCATGGCGATCCTTTCATTTCCGTAATCATGTCTCAAATGGCGTACCATGCACCCATTTCCTTAAAGGGATATATCGATTGCTCTGTATCCATTCCTTTATTAAAAATATTAAATCAATACAGAAATTTGTCAAGCGCTGCAATTTATGTTTAAAATATGGTTATATGAAATATCTTGCAAAAATAAGATCTTTTTCATGAAATAACCTTCAACTTTATTCAGCAGAAGTCTCCCATTTTTATAAGTGGCGAGATGAATGCAAATAGGTATCCAATTCAGTGGGGGTTCAAACCCTAGCTGAATAAAGTTAAGCCTCCGGCGGATGCCTCAGATTTTTTAAAGGAATTTATCGAGCAAGCTCGATAAAAATCTAGGCGTAAATACGCCAAGCGAATTTGATTATAGAGAGGAGGTAAATAAATGCAGACAGTAATGATCGTTGGAGCTGGTAAGGGCGGTACAGCGATCTTAAAGATAATGAAAGAAACAGCCATGCTAGAAGTTATAGCTGTTGTTGATCGTAACCCGGAAGCCCCTGGCCTATTAATGGCAAAAGAGGAAGGCATTCTAACAGGTACAGACTGGCGACAGCTTATTAAACAAGATATCGATATTATTGTGGAAGTCACTGGTGACAAAGATGTTTTTTTTGAACTTCGTGACGCGATGGGAAAAAACGCGGTATTAATTCCTGGAAGCGTAGCCTTTTTAATCGCTGGGCTAATTGAGGAAAAAGAGGATTTGATTACTGGGATTCAAAATGAAACCTATAAACATGACCTTATTTTTAATTCGACCGGTGATGGGATGATTGTTATTAATAAAGACTCCAAAGTCATTCTATTTAATCGGAGTGCCGAAAAAATGACGGGAACTAGGCGAGAACAAGCAATTGGCCGGCATATTTACGAAGTTATTTCCGGCAGTCAATTGCCGAGAGTATTGGAGACAAGAAGGGTTGAAGCAAACCAAGAGCTACTATTAAATAATGGTTTGAAAATAATAACAACTAGAATTCCGATGGTAGGCGAGGATAACGAGCTTATTGGTGCAATTTCTGTTTTTAAAGATAGTACGGAAGTGATGAAACTTGCCGAAGAGATAACAAATTTAAAAGAAATCCAAACAATGCTTCAAGCAATTATCCAATCAAGTGATGAAGCCATTTCCGTAGTTGATGAGAATGGGAGAGGGTTATTAATTAATCCTGCTTACTCGCGGATTACTGAGCTATCCGAGGAACAGATTATCGGGAAACCTGCGACCGCCGATATTTCTGAAGGTGAGAGTGTACATATGAAGGTTCTGCAAACGCGAAGAGCTGTTAGAGGAGTTCCTATGCGGGTAGGACCGAAGAAAAAAGAAGTTGTTGTCAACGTTGCTCCTGTAATAGTCGATGGAATATTAAAGGGGAGTGTCGGCGTTATTCATGATGTTTCTGAGATCCAAAACTTAAACAGAGAGTTGAATAGGGCACGGCAAATCATTCGAACGCTTGAAGCTAAATATTCATTTGAAGATATTATAGGTGATTCTGAGGAAATGAAAATTGCCATCGAGCAAGCACGGCTTGGAGCAAAAACGCCCGCAACCGTCCTGCTTAGGGGAGAATCTGGAACAGGGAAAGAGCTATTTGCCCATGCCATACATAATGCCAGCGATAGAAAATACAACAAATTCATCCGTGTGAACTGTGCTGCTTTATCCGAATCCTTATTGGAAAGTGAACTTTTTGGCTACGAGGAGGGCGCTTTTTCAGGAGCAAAGCGGGGCGGGAAAAGAGGGCTATTCGAAGAAGCGAACAATGGAAGTATTTTCTTGGATGAAATCGGCGAATTGACCGCGGGTACACAGGCGAAACTACTCAGAGTTCTGCAAGAAAAAGAAATCACCCGAGTAGGTGGGACAAAGCCCATTCAGATCAATGTAAGGGTGATTGCAGCAACAAATGTTAACTTGGAAAAAGGAATTGCGGCAGGCACATTTAGGGAAGACTTGTATTATAGATTAAATCGTATGCCAATTCACATCCCTTCGCTTAGAAAAAGAAAAGAAGATATTCCTTTGCTTTGCGGCAGGCTGATCCAAAAAATCAATCTTGAATATGGACGTAATGTAGAGGGTGTAACAGAAGCAGCAATTGACAAGCTAATGGACTATGATTGGCCAGGTAATGTAAGGGAACTTGATAATATCCTTGGCAGGGCGATCATTTTCATGAACTATAATGATATCGATATTGATGAACATCATGTCCCTGAATTAAGCAAAAAAGAAACGATAGGCCAAGATGAAACCAAACTTTCTGTTGCCATCCCCCCAAAAACATTGGCTCAATTAGTCGACAAATATGAAGAGAAAATGATTTTGCAAACCCTGCAACAAATGGGAGGGAATAAAACACTGACTGCAAAATCACTCGGTTTATCTGTCAGAAACCTATATTACAAACTTGAAAAACACGGAATTGCGAATTATGGCATGCAATAATTTTCATCCTGTGCAGATTTTTTCATACTTAGTATGAAAAATAAAGCGTTTTCAATATAATTTAACTTGGCACGCTTCTTGCATATATTGAAAGAGAGTGCAGCAATATTTTTATTAATAATGAAAATAGCGTTTTTGAAGTTAGACAACTGTCAGCTTTGACGTACAGGATGTACTAGTGTCGACGTTGCCATAGGAAAAGGAAAGCTTCGGTAGCGTAATCATCGCACGAAGAAAAAGTGTTTTTCTTTTTCGAGGACGTGGCATTCATAGTCGACCACGCTTTTCTTGTAAAGGGGTTGAGATTATGGAGTTGGATTCGCTTATTAAGAGAGCAACCCAATTTGAAGAAAAAACTGTAGCGGTTGCAGCTGCAGAAGATCATGAGGTGATTGAAGCCGTTGCTGAAGCACTCAAACGCAACTTGGCTAAATTCTTGTTGTTTGGAGATAAGGAACAAATTCTTCAAATAATAGAAGAACACCATGGTGATCTCGCGACAAACAAAAATCTTAAAATCATTCACGCGCCTTCAAAAGCTGCATCAGCAGAACATGCTGTTAAAGCTGTTAAATTAAATGAAGCGAATGTTTTAATGAAGGGAAATGTTCCGACCGCAACCATATTGAAAGCTGTATTAAATAAAGAATATGGATTACGTGCTGGAAATGTACTATCCCATGTTGCTGTCTTCGAAGTGCCGGGCTTTAACCGGTTTACTATTATTACAGATGCAGCCATGAATATTGCGCCAGATTTAGAGCAGAAGGCGCAAATTGCGAAAAATGCTGTCGGAATTGCAAAAAGCATCGGGATTGATATGCCGTTGATCGCTCCGATTGCTGCCGTTGAAGTGGTAAACCCTGCGATGCAGGCAACCCTAGATGCCGCCGCTTTATCTATGATGAATAAGCGCGGACAATTGACAGATTGTATCGTTGACGGACCTCTTGCTTTAGATAATGCAGTATCTTCCATTGCTGCAGAACATAAGGGAATAAAGAGCGAAGTCGCAGGACGTGCAGATATTTTATTAGTTCCTACAATTGAAGTAGGGAATGTCCTTTATAAATCATTAATTTATTTTGCAAATGCGAAAGTCGGTGCAGTCATTGCCGGCGCAAAAGCACCAATTGTGTTAACATCTAGAGCCGATTCGGCTGAAAGTAAGCTTTATTCATTGGCATTGGCCATTTGCTCTGCATCTATTGTTTAACAAAGCCAAATAGAATAAAACACACAAACTCGAGGAGGAATTATAAAATGGAAATTTTCAAATATCTAGAAAAGTATGATTACGAGCAGGTAGTATTTTGTCAGGATAAACAATCAGGTTTAAAAGCAATTATTGCTATTCACGATACGACATTAGGACCTGCATTAGGCGGTACTCGTATGTGGACATATGCTTCTGAAGAAGAAGCAATTGAGGATGCATTACGCCTTGCAAAAGGGATGACTTACAAAAATGCTGCAGCTGGTCTAAATCTAGGTGGAGGGAAAACCGTTATTATCGGTGATCCTCGCAAAGATAAAAACGAAGAGATGTTCCGCGCGTTCGGTCGTTATATCCAAGGTTTAAACGGACGTTACATCACAGCTGAAGACGTAGGTACTACAGTTGCTGACATGGATCTAATCCACGAAGAAACTGACTATGTTACAGGGATTTCTCCTGCATTCGGTTCTTCAGGAAACCCATCTCCGGTAACAGCTTACGGTTGTTATGTAGGGATGAAAGCAGCTGCGAAAGAAGCATTTGGCACTGATTCATTAGAAGGTAAAGTAGTAGCAGTCCAAGGTGTTGGTAACGTAGCATACAACTTATGTAAACATTTACATGAAGAAGGTGCCAAATTAATCGTTACTGATATTAACAAAGAAGCAGTTCAACGTGCGGTTAACGACTTTGGTGCAAAAGCAGTTGAGCCAAATGAAATTTACGGAGTTGATTGTGATATTTATGCACCATGTGCACTAGGCGCAACAATTAACGATGAAACAATTCCTCTATTCAAAGCGAAAGTAATTGCTGGTTCTGCTAATAATCAATTAAAAGAAGAACGTCATGGTGATATTATTCATGAAATGGGCATCGTTTATGCTCCAGACTATGTAATCAATGCTGGTGGAGTTATCAACGTTGCTGACGAGCTTTATGGATATAATGCAGAGCGTGCAATGAAAAAAGTTGAAGGACTTTACAATAATATTGAAAAAGTAATTGAAATCTCAAAACGTGATGGGATTCCAACATATAAAGCAGCAGATCGTTTAGCCGAAGAGCGTATTGAAAGAATGAAAAATTCCCGCAGCCAGTTTTTACAAAACGGCCATCACATTTTAAGCCGTCGTAAATAAGGAAAGAGGAAAGTTCTTAACTCACTTAGAAAAAATAAAGCGGTAAAATCGCAGCCTATCGGATACTGCAACCGAGAAATCCTTGCATTCCGATGGGCAGAACCGCTTTTTAATGGAGGTTTGACAGTGCAAGAACAAAACCATCGGATTCTCGTCATCAACCCAGGTTCTACTTCAACGAAAATTGGAGTTTTCGATAATGAAATATCTATTTTTGAAAAAACATTACGCCATGATGCAGATGTCATTAATTCATTTGAAAACATTATAGAGCAGTATGAATTTCGTAAAAATGTCATCCTTGAAACATTGGATAAGGAAGGCATTAATATTTCTAAATTGAGTGCTGTTTGCGGACGTGGCGGATTGTTAAGACCGATTGAAGGCGGAACATATGCTGTGAACGATACTATGCTTAAAGATCTACGTGAAGGCTTTGCAGGGCAGCATGCGTCTAATCTTGGCGGTATTTTAGCATATGAAATAGCAACCGCATTAAATATTCCATCTTTTATCGTTGACCCAGTCGTAGTTGACGAGTTAGACCCAATTGCACGTGTTTCTGGCTTTTCCTTGATTGAAAGAAAAAGCATCTTCCATGCCTTAAATCAAAAAGCTGTAGCGCGAAGAGTTGCAAAGGAATTAGGGAAAAAGTATGAAGAGCTAAACTTAATTATTACCCATATGGGCGGTGGAATCACTGTCGGTGCTCATCATAAAGGCAGAGTTGTAGACGTTAATAATGGTTTGCATGGGGACGGCCCTTTTAGTCCTGAACGCGCAGGTACTGTTCCAGTAGGTGATCTAGTTTCTTTATGTTATTCCGGCAGCTATTATCGTGAAGAAATTATGAAGAAGCTTGTCGGTCAGGGCGGGCTTGTCGGTTATTTAGGAACGAATGATGCTGTAAAAGTTGAGAAAATGATTGAGAACGGCGATAAAGAAGCAGAACTTGTCTATTCGGCAATGGCATATCAAGTAGCTAAAGAAATTGGTTCCGCAAGTGCGGTTCTTGCAGGTAAAGTTGATGCCATCGTTATAACTGGCGGACTTGCATACGGGAAAGAATTCGTCAAAGAAATCAGTGACCGCATTAATTGGATTGCTGATGTCATTGTTCAACCTGGCGAAAATGAATTACAAGCTTTAGCAGAAGGTGCGCTTCGGGTATTATGCGGAGAAGAAACCGAAAAGGAATATCCTGGAACTGCAACGAAACAAACAGCAGTTCATTGATTAGGAGGAAATAAAAGTGGCAGAAGAATACGATTTAGTCATCCTTGGTGGCGGCACTGGCGGATATGTTGCAGCTATCCGTGCTTCACAACTGGGCTTGAAAACAGCTTTAGTGGAAAAAGGTAAGCTTGGCGGGACATGCTTACATAACGGTTGTATACCAAGTAAAGCACTGCTCAGAAGTGCCGAAGTTTATGCTACGACAAAACGCAGTGAAGATTTTGGGATTATGACAAGTGACGTAACGGTCAACTTTGGAAAAGTTCAAGACAGAAAAAATAAAATTATTGACCAGCTTCATAAAGGTGTTCAGCATTTAATGAAGCAAGGTAAAATTGATGTATTTGAAGGGCTTGGCCGCATTTTAGGTCCATCGATTTTCTCCCCAATGCCTGGGACGATTTCAGTGGAAATGAACAATGGCGAAGAAAATGCAATGCTTATTCCGAAAAACGTTATTGTTGCAACAGGATCACGTCCACGAACATTACCCGGCCTAGAAATTGGCGATCAAGTGATGACTTCGGATGAGGCATTAGCAATGGAAGAAGTTCCGAATTCGATTATCATTGTTGGCGGAGGAGTCATTGGAATCGAGTGGGCTTCTATGCTTTCTGACTTCGGTGCAGAAGTAACTGTGATTGAATATGCTGACCGAATTATTCCTACAGAAGATAAAGAAGTATCTAAGGAAATGCAGCGCCTAATGAAGAAAAAAGGCGTGAAAATCGTTACGAGTGCGAAGGTACTTCCGGAAACGCTTCAAAAAGGAGAAGGGGTTACCATTTCTGCAGAAGTAAAAGGTGAGCAGAAAGAATTTAAAGCTGAAAAGCTTCTTGTTTCTGTAGGCCGCCAAGCAAATACTGAAGGAATTGGCCTTGAGAATACGGATATTCAAGTAGAAAAAGGCTTTATTCAAACAAATGAATTTTTCCAAACGAAGGAGTCTCATATCTACGCAATTGGTGATGTGATTGGCGGACTTCAGCTTGCACACGTAGCTTCACATGAAGGTATTGTCGCTGTTGAACATATTGCAGGGGAAAATCCGGCAGCAATCGATTATAGCCTTGTTTCAAAATGTATTTACAGTGCACCTGAAGTTGCAAGTGTAGGGTATACGGAGGATGAAGCAAAAGAAAAAGGGTTTAAAGTGAAAACAGGTAAGTTTTCTTTCCGTGCGATTGGAAAAGCCCTTGTTTTCGGTGAATCTGATGGCTTTGTGAAAATAATTGCAGATGAGGACACGAATGATATTCTCGGCGTTCATATGATTGGTCCGCATGTAACAGATATGATTTCCGAAGCTGGCCTTGCTCGCGTTCTAGATGCAACACCTTGGGAAATCGCAAATACGATTCATCCACACCCTACATTATCGGAAGCAATTGGCGAAGCAGCATTAGCTGTTGATGGTAAAGCGATTCACGGATAAAGTGAAACTGAACTAGGATAAAAAACTTTTGAGAGCTTGTCAGCTCTCCTTACATATTTTTTTTAGGAGGTTACAAAATGGTTAAAAATCGTCATAAAGATTTAGGTTTAAGCGATGAAAAAGTATTGGAAATGTACGAAACCATGCTTTTAGCGCGCCGCGTTGACGAACGCATGTGGCTTTTAAACCGTGCTGGTAAAATTCCGTTTGTTATTTCATGTCAAGGTCAAGAGGCTGCACAGGTTGGTGCTGCATTCGCTTTAGATCGCGAGAAAGATTATATTCTTCCATACTATCGTGATATGGGAGTTGTTATGACATTTGGGATGACTGCAAAAGAGTTAATGCTTTCTGCATTTGCAAAAGCCGATGATCCAAACTCTGGTGGACGCCAAATGCCTGGTCACTTCGGTCAAAAGAAAAATCGGATTGTAACGGGTTCATCTCCTGTTACCACACAAGTTCCACATGCCGTTGGTGTCGCACTTGCAGGCAGAATGGAAGGAAAAGACTTAGTTACATTCGTTACGTTTGGTGAAGGATCTTCCAACCAAGGTGATTTCCACGAAGGTGCCAACTTTGCAGGGGTTCATAAACTTCCTGTTATCTTTATGTGTGAAAATAACAAGTATGCGATCTCTGTTCCAATCGAAAAACAATTAGCGTGTGAAAATGTTTCAGATCGCGCAATTGGCTATGGTATGCCTGGATTTACTGTGGACGGAACTGATCCACTAGAAGTTTATAAAGTCGTTAAAGAAGCGGCAGACAGAGGACGTCGTGGAGAGGGTCCAACACTAGTTGAAACGATTTGTTACCGATTAACGCCACACTCTTCAGATGATGATGACCGCGCTTACCGTGCGCCAGGTGAAGTAGAAGAAATGAAGGCGAAAGATCCGATTCTTACTTTTACTGCTTATCTAAAAGAAACGGGTGTTTTGGATGATGCAAAAGAGAAAGAAATTAACGATCGAATTATGAGCATTGTGAATGAAGCAACGGATTACGCAGAAAATGCACCGTATGCTGAACCGGAACATGCACTGAAATATGTATATGCTGAATAGTAAGGGGGAACAAACATGGCTGTAATTTCTTATATTGATGCGGTAACAATGGCGATCCGCGAAGAAATGGAAAGAGATCCAAAAGTTTTTATTCTAGGTGAGGACGTAGGATTAAAAGGTGGGGTATTTAAAGCAACCCAAGGATTATATGATCAATTTGGCGAAGATCGTGTCATCGATGCGCCACTTGCTGAATCAGCAATTGCAGGGGTTGGGATCGGAGCTGCAATGTATGGAATGCGCCCGATCGCTGAAATGCAGTTTGCCGATTTCATTATGCCGGCAGTAAACCAAATTATTTCTGAAGCAGCAAGAATTCGTTACCGTACGAACAATGATTGGAGTTGTCCGATCGTAGTCCGTGCTCCTTATGGCGGGGGCGTGCATGGTGCATTATACCATTCCCAGTCTGTTGAAGCTATTTTTGCAAATCAGCCTGGTCTAAAAATTGTAATGCCTTCTACTCCATATGATGTAAAAGGTTTATTAAAAGCTGCCATCCGTGATGAAGATCCTGTCCTTTTCTTTGAGCATAAACGTGCTTATCGTTTAATCAAAGGCGAAGTTCCTGATGATGATTATGTATTGCCAATCGGTAAAGCAGATGTGAAGCGAGAAGGTGAGGATATTACCGTTATCACTTACGGATTATGTGTCCATTTCGCTCTCCAGGCAGCAGAAAAATTAGCCAAGGATGGTATCTCTGCTCACATTCTCGATTTAAGAACAGTTTACCCTCTTGATAAAGAAGCAATTATTGAAGCTGCTTCCAAAACAGGTAAAGTTCTACTGTTAACAGAGGACAACAAAGAAGGAAGCATTATGGGCGAAGTTTCAGCTATTATTGCTGAAAATTGCCTATTTGAACTGGACGCACCAATTATGCGCCTTGCAGGCCCAGATGTACCGGCCATGCCATATGCTCCAACAATGGAAAAATATTTCATGGTAAACCCAGATAAAGTAGAAAAAGCAATGCGAGAGCTTGCTGAATATTAATAGTCGTTGAAGGAGGTAAACCCATTGGCAATTGAACAAATTAAAATGCCTCAATTAGGTGAAAGTGTAACGGAAGGTACGATCAGTAAATGGCTCGTTTCCGTTGGCGATAAAGTTAATAAATATGATCCACTTGCAGAAGTAATGACAGATAAAGTAAATGCAGAGGTGCCATCTTCATTTACTGGAGTTATTAAAGAGTTAATCGCTGAGGAAGGCGAAACTTACGAAGTAGGAGCAGTCATCCTTACGATTGAAACTGAAGGCGGAAGTGCAATGGAGCCGGCAACAGCACCAGCTTCTCAATCAGAAGCTCCAACAGCACCAACAACTAGCAATGCACCGGTCCAAACTTCAGCGGCTACTTCAGCACCTGTAGGAGAAGGCGGTAGCAAAGTTCGCTACTCTCCTGCAGTGTTAAAGCTTTCACAAGAGCATGGCATTGACCTAAGTCAAGTGTCAGGAACAGGTGCAGGCGGCCGTATAACACGTAAAGACTTAACAAAGATCATTGAGTCTGGAAACATTCCAAAAGCAGGTGCGAATGTGGAGGCAGCTAAAGCGACTCCTGTACAAGCAGCTCCTGTTGCAAAAGCGACAGCTCCAGCACCAACAAAACCGGCAGCTCCAGCTCCAAATGTACCTGTATTACCTGGTGACATTGAAATTCCTGTATCTGGCGTTCGTAAAGCAATTGCTACGAACATGCTGCGCAGTAAGCATGAAGCTCCGCATGCTTGGACAATGATGGAAATGGATGTAACCAATCTTGTTGATTACCGTAATTCGATTAAAGGCGAATTCAAGAAAACAGAAGGCTTCAACATTACGTTCTTTGCTTTCTTTGTAAAAGCTGTTGCACAGGCGCTTAAGGAGTTCCCGCAAATAAACTCTATGTGGGCTGGCGACAAAATTATTCAAAAGAAAGACATTAATATCTCAATTGCTGTTGCGACAGAAGATGCCTTGTTTGTTCCAGTTATTAAACATGCTGATGAAAAAACGATCAAAGGTATTGCGCGTGAAATCAATGAGCTTGCAGCGAAAGTTCGCAGTGGGAAATTGACATCAGCAGAAATGCAAGGTGGAACTTTCACTGTAAATAACACGGGTTCATTCGGGTCCATTCAATCAATGGGAATTATTAATTACCCGCAAGCAGCCATTTTACAGGTTGAATCAATTGTAAAACGTCCTGTTGTCATGAACAACGGAATGATCGCTGTCCGCGATATGGTCAACCTATGTATGTCCCTTGACCATCGCGTATTGGACGGTCTCGTTTGCGGACGATTCTTACAGCGTATTAAAGAAATTCTTGAAAACACATCGAAAGAAACGACATCTGTTTATTAATATCGATTCACTAAAACCGCTGCAAATTCTTTGCAGCGGTTTTTTAATAAATCCTTCAACTTCAGCTTTGTTTTTCTCACAAATTAAGCATAATCAATCCTTCATACTAATTGCTAGATTTTAATATGTATATTAAAATAGTTATGAAATGATAATTTTGAATTTTGGTACAATTGCGGTATCCTTTGATCATGAACAGAAATGGAACTGACTTTCCTGCATTAATTAGCTGCGTCATAGGATAAAATGAAGGGAGGGGAAGCTGTCTAGATTAGACAGTTATTATGACAATAAATAAGATGTTTGAAGAAACGTTTGAGCGACAAACCCTAGAAGCTTGGAAGCAAAAAGCAGAAGAAACGTTAAAAGGAAAGTCCATTGATTCATTATCAAAAAATACGTATGAAAATATTCAATTAAAACCGCTTTATTCACAGGAGGATTTTAAAGTTCAGGAGGTATCCCAATATCCGGGGCATTCTGATTATAGAAGGGGTGCCAACTCACTAGGATATCTTACAGGCGAATGGAAAATCGCGCAAAAGCTGGAGGCTGAAGACGACGAAAGTTTAAAAAGAACACTGCTTTCATCTTTTGAAAAAGGTCAGACTGCAATTTCGCTTGATACAGATAAAATGAATATGAATGATTTTGAAAAAGTTGTCGAGGATATCTATGCTAAATATCCTTTTAGTATAGAAACAAATCTGCACCAAGCGCTTATTCTCTCCAAGTTGTCACAGCTACCTAACAGTAAAAAAATTTCAGGCTATATCGGAATGGATCCATTAGCTGCAGCCGCTGTCAGTGGCTCAGTACAATCATTCGATGAGGGTTATGATGAATGGGTCAAAGTGATTAAATCAGCAGATAGCAATATGCCAGAGCTGCGGACTATTTTAATTGACACTTGTGTTTACCATAAAGGCGGGGCAAATGCCGTGCAGGAGCTGGCAATTGCTTTATCGACGGGAGTCTGCCATTTACAACAGTTGATTGAGCGATCAGTCAGCCTCGAAAAAATTCTAACAAAAATGGTTTTTAAATTTTCGATCGGTGCAAATTTCTTTATGGAAATTGCCAAGCTCCGGGCGGCAAGATTCCTTTGGGATAAAGTAACCGAAGCATACGGGGCAAAAGCAGAGGATCGAAAAATGGTCATTTCAGCTGAAACGTCGTCTTTTACTAAAACCTCTTATGATCCCTATGTCAATTTATTGAGGGCAGGAAATGAGGCTTTTGCAGCTGTCCTTGGCGGCATACAGTTCCTGCATGTAAGTCCATTTAATGAACCGGAAGGAAAGTCTGCTCCATTTTCCGACAGAATCGCCCGCAATACACAGCTGATTCTAAAGGAAGAAGCCCATATGCAGAAGGTAGCAGATCCAGCTGGCGGGTCCTGGTATGTGGAGCATTTAACAAATGAATTAGCCGAGAAAGCATGGGCATTCTTCCTTCAGATTGAAGAAAAAGGAGGAATGGCTGAAGTATTAAAGTCCGGCTGGATTCAAGATCAGATTGCAGACGTATTAAAGAAAAGAAGCAAAGATATTTTTCAAAGAAAACAAAGCATAATTGGCACAAATATTTTTGCCAATATAAATGAGCAGCCCCTTCAGAGTGAGGGGGAAAACATAAATAGCATAATCAAAGTGGAAAGTAAGAGAATCCCGCAATTGCGTTTATCTGAGCCATTTGAACGCTTGCGGCGGGCAGCGGAAAAAATCAGGCAGTCTGGAAGAGAGCCGAGGGCTGGACTTATTTGTTTAGGGGAATTAAAGGAGCATAAAGCGAGAGCTGATTTTATGACCGGCTTTCTTGCCCCTGGTGGAATCCAGGCCGTAAAAAGTCAGGACATTTCTAACCCGGAAATGGTACTGGATTTTATTGAAAAGACAAATCTAAAGCATTACTTTATTTGCGGAACAAATAAGCAATATGATGAACTCGCAGTGGCTATTATTCGTCTGATTAAAGAAAAGCAGCCGAATGTTACCGTATTTTTAGCTGGCCTTCCTGAAGAGAGCAATCAGCAAACTTTGAAGCAGGCAGGTATAAAAGATTTCATTCATATTCGAAGTAATTGTTATGAAATTCTAACTTCTCTGCTGAATGAGATGGGGGTGGCAAGTGATGACCAAGAAGCCTGATTTCAAAAAGATCGCCCTTTTCGATGGCGTGCAGCTGTCAAAGGAAGAATGGAGAAAGAAAACGGAAGAAGAATTAAACGAGTCGATTGAGGATCTCCTTTTTGAAACAAACGAGCAGATACAAGTAAAGCCGCTTTATACGGAAGAGGATCTTAAAAATTTTCAGCATCTAGACGATAAACCAGGTCTCCCCCCTTATACACGAGGACCTTATCCAACGATGTATGTAAACAGGCCATGGACAGTACGTCAATATGCCGGCTTTTCAACGGCAGAAGAAAGCAACGCTTTTTACCGCCGAAATTTAGCAATGGGGCAAAAAGGCTTATCGGTTGCTTTTGATTTGGCGACACATCGGGGCTATGATTCTGATCATCCAAGAGTTGTCGGTGATGTTGGAAAAGCAGGAGTGGCAATTGACTCCATACTGGACATGAAAACCCTATTTGATGGCATTCCACTTGACCAAATGTCTGTTTCAATGACGATGAACGGGGCCGTCCTGCCGATCATGGCTTTCTTTATTGTGACAGCTGAAGAGCAGGGAGTCAGCCAGGAGAAACTTTCAGGAACGATCCAAAATGATATTTTAAAAGAATACATGGTTCGGAACACTTATATTTATCCGCCGGAAATGTCGATGAAGATTATTGCTGATATATTTGAATATACGTCAAAATACATGCCGAAATTCAACAGTATTAGTATTTCAGGATATCATTTGCAGGAGGCGGGAGCACCTGCTGATATTGAGCTAGCGTACACACTTGCAGACGGATTGGAATATGTGAGAACAGGTCTAAAGGCCGGAATTGATATCGATTCCTTTGCACCGAGGCTTTCCTTCTTCTGGGCAATTGGCATGAACTATTTCATGGAAGTGGCGAAAATGCGCGCCGCTCGGTTTATTTGGGCAAAAATGATGAAAACATTTGAACCGAAAAATTCGAAATCGATGGCACTAAGGACTCATTCCCAAACTTCGGGATGGAGTTTAACAGAGCAGGATCCTTTTAACAATGTAACGAGAACGCTTATTGAAGCGCATGCAGCGGCAATGGGGCACACACAGTCTCTTCATACGAATGCGCTGGATGAAGCCATCGCCTTGCCAACGGATTTTTCTGCTCGAATTGCCCGGAATACCCAGCTGTTTCTTCAGGAAGAAACCGGAATTACGAATGTCATAGATCCTTGGGGCGGCTCCTATTATGTCGAGGCTTTGACAGATCATCTAATTAAACGTGCGTGGGAGCATATCGAAGAAATTGAAAATTTAGGCGGAATGGCGAAAGCGATTGAAACGGGCTTGCCAAAGATGAAAATTGAAGAAGCAGCAGCACGAAGGCAGGCGCAAATTGACTCGGGTAAAGAAATAATCGTCGGTGTCAATAAATACCGTTTGGAAAAAGAAGAACCAATTGAAATTTTAGACATTGATAATACTGCTGTTCGTTCAAAACAACTCGAGAAGCTTGCCCGTTTAAAATCTTCAAGAGATGAGACAAAGGTGCTCAAAGCGCTTGAGGCAATCACAAAGGCAGCTGAAACAGGAGAAGGAAATCTGCTTAAGCTCTCTATTCAAGCAGCAAGAGAAAGAGCGACTCTTGGTGAAATATCGGATGCCATTGAAAAGGTAGCAAATCGGCATAAAGCAATGATTAGGTCCATTAGCGGCATTTATAGTTCTGCTTTTTCAAATGAGGAAGAAATTACGGAAGTAAAGAATATGACCGATGAATTTTTAGAAAATGAAGGCAGAAGGCCCCGGATTCTAATTGCAAAAATGGGTCAAGATGGGCATGACCGGGGAGCAAAGGTGATTTCTACGGCATTCGCCGACTTAGGCTTCGATGTTGATATCGGCCCATTATTTCAGACTCCTGAAGAAACGGCGATTCAAGCGGTGGAAAATGATGTCCATGTAATTGGAATAAGTTCCCTTGCAGCAGGCCATAAAACACTTCTTCCTCAGCTGATCGAAGAGCTTAAAAAGCTTGAACGTGAAGATATTCTCGTTGTTATTGGCGGGGTTATCCCAGCGCAGGATTATCAATATTTACTGGATCATGGGGCAGCTGCTATTTTTGGACCTGGAACAGTCATTCCGGTTGCAGCTCAAAAGGTGATTCGAGTGATTTATAGCCGGCTTGGCTATGAGGAAGTGGCACAATAAATGGATAAAAAGCCAGAATGGTTTGATGAAAAAAATCCAGAGAATTTTTCAAGCATCGTGCGAAAAGGTGTTCAAAGTGATCATAGACCTTCAAACTTTGTAAAGAAAGGGAAATTCCAAAAGAGAGCTCAATCAGAACTAAATATAGAGGAATTGTCTGAAGGAATCCTTAAGGGAAACAGAAGTTTGCTGGCCCGTTCGATCACTTTAATTGAAAGCAACGCTGAGCATCATTTTCGACATGCGCAGGCTCTTTTGCAAAAACTCCTTCCCCATTCGGGCAAAGCGCTTCGAATTGGGATTACGGGTGTTCCAGGTGCGGGAAAAAGCACATTTATAGAAGCATTTGGTACTTTTTTATGTGATCTTGGTTTAAAGGTTGCGGTCCTTGCTGTTGATCCAAGCTCAAGTATTAGCGGTGGCAGCATTCTTGGCGATAAAACGAGAATGGAGCAGCTTTCAAGAAACCCGAAGGCCTTTATCCGACCTTCACCGTCAGCCGGCAAGCTAGGCGGTGTTCACAGAAAAACAAGGGAAACGATGCTCCTTTGTGAAGCGGCCGGTTTTGATGTGATTCTTGTTGAAACCGTCGGCGTCGGCCAAAGTGAAGTTATTGTCAGGGATATGGTTGACTTTTTCATGCTGCTTGTATTGACAGGTGCAGGCGATGAGCTGCAAGGGATGAAAAAAGGGATCATGGAACTGGCTGATGCGATTGTCGTTAATAAAGCAGATGGGTCGAACAAAACGCTGGCATTAAAAACAAAGCATGAATATAATCGCATCCTGCATTTCCTTCAGCCAGCCACAAAAGGCTGGGAATCGAAGGCATTTATGTGCTCAGGTCTCTATCAAGAGGGGATGACAGAAATCTGGCAAACGATTCAAACGTTTGAGGAGAAAACGAAGAGCTCAGGCGTTTTTGAAGACAGACGAAGAACACAAACGAAAGAATGGATTTATTCGATGATTATCGATCAGCTGCAATTCAGCTTTTTCTATCATCAAGACGTTAAGCAGCTTCTGCCGAAAATAGAAAACGAAGTCATTTCGGGGGATCGTACAGTAACCTCAGCAGTTGAAGAGCTTTTCAATGTATATATGAAGAACCTTACGTAAAAAGCTGCCATCCTATTGGCAGTTTTTTTAAAACTGGTATTTTTCAATTTATCAGCCAATTATTGATGTTTATCAGCCAAAATTTAAGGTTTAACGGCCAATTATCTCCATTTAACGGCCAAATTTCATAATTTATCGGCCAAACTATGAAACAAGCGCTTGAATGACACATTTCGATTCTCTTAATTGAAATTAATACGCTACAATTGGTATGATGTATGTAAAGCAATTCTAATTTTTGTAGGGGAGCGAATTTGATGAATATGGATTTCAATTTATTTATGAATGATATTGTTACACAGGCACGCCAAGAAATGGTGTCTGCTGGCTATTCAGAATTAAAAACACCGGAAGAGGTCGAAAAGGCTGTTGAACAAAAAGGAACAACGCTTGTGATGATTAATTCTGTTTGCGGCTGCGCCGGCGGTATCGCCCGTCCTGCTGCCGTTCATTCCTTACACTATGATAAGCGCCCTGACCACTTAGTTACAGTATTTGCCGGCCAGGATAAAGAAGCAACAGCAACAGCTCGTAATTATTTCACAGGATATCCGCCATCCTCTCCATCCTTTGCACTGTTGAAAGATGGCAAGCTTTGCACGATGATTGAACGGCATGAAATTGAAGGCCACGAACCAATGGCAGTCGTCCAAAAGCTTCAGAATGCATTTGAACAATTTTGCGAAGATCTTTAATGAATATGAAAAATCCCGGTTTTGGACATCCGGGATTTTTTTTTGTGTTTTTCGGAATAATAAAACATTATAATAATATATTTTATATTTAATGATTTTATTGCATAAATATGAAGGTGTGTTAAAATACATTTTAGAGAATAACTATTAATTTTCACTGAAACACTTGAAAATTGATAGAAGATCAATAATAATATAATTGTAATTATGAAAATTACTAATATTCGAAAAATTATAGGAGGAAAATATTTTGATGAAAAGAATATTCTCATATTTTGTTGTAAGTGTTTTAATAGTTGGGTTACTGGCAGCGTGTGGTACAAGCAATAAAAACAATGGTTCAGGTGAAAATAATTCAAATGAGAAAAAAACATTGAAAATGGGAACTTCTGCTGACTATTCGCCGTTTGAATTCATTGATACAGCAAAAGGCGATGATATTATCGGGCTAGATATTGATATTGCAAAAGCTGTAGCAGAAAAGCTGGGTTATAATTTGGACATACGTGATATGGATTTTGGCGGTTTAATTCAGGCGCTACAATCCGGGCAGGTTGATTTTGTTATGTCCGCTATGTCTGCGACTGATGAGAGAAAAAATAGTGTAGACTTCAGTGAAATCTACTATACTTCAAAGCATATGATTGTTTCTAAAAAAGACAGCGGGATTACTTCAGTTGAAGAACTTAGCGGGAAAAAAGTCGGAGTCCAATTAGGATCCATTCAGGAAGAAAAAGCGAAGGATTTAACAGAAGAAGTAGATATGAAGGTTGAAAACCGCAATCGGATTCCAGAATTGATTCAGGAGATTAAGGCAGGACGTTTTGATGCTGCGCTTATTGAAGATACAGTTGCAAATGGATATTTAGCAAAGGATTCTGACCTAGAGGGCTTCACAATTGAAGATGCTGATGGCGGTTATGCCATCGCATTTCCGAAGAACAGTGAACTTACAGAGGAGTTCAATAAAGTATTGAAAGAAATGTTAGATAACGGCGAGGTTGAGAAAATCATTAATAAATGGTTTGAAGGAAAATAATGATGAAGCGTTCAGAAGACTTTTGTTTTCTGAACGTATTTCTCTTTACGATTCTATCGCAGATTAACAGATATCAAACCAACTAATGGAAGTTTTCACTTTATTCGATAGTGAGAGGATTGGTTTACAGGATGAACTTTGATTTTTCTTCTATTATGCCTTCCCTGCCTTATATATTAAAAGGAATTGGTGTGACACTCCAAATTGTATTTGCGGCAGGGATATTAGGATTTTTACTTGGAATTATTCTATCCTTATTTAAAATTAGTTCGATTAAAGCCCTCGGATGGATTGCGGATGCTTATACATCCATATTCAGGGGTACGCCTATGGTTTTACAGCTAATGATCATTTATTTTGGCTCCCCGCAAATCTTTGGGTACCAAATTGAGCCATATGTGGCAGCTGTTTTAGCATTCGGATTGAATTCTTCTGCTTATATTTCTGAAATTATTCGTGCGGGGATTCTGGCTGTTGATAAGGGCCAGAGTGAAGCAGCAATGGCGCTTGGCGTTCCATATCGGCCGATGATGCTAAATATCATTCTGCCACAGGCATTGAAAAATATTTTGCCAGCCTTAATGAATGAGTTTATAACGCTGACAAAGGAATCTGCGATTGTGACAACAATCGGAGTTATGGATATTATGCGCAGAGCCTATCAGGTCGGAGCGGACAAGTTCCGTTTCATTGAACCATTACTATTAGCAGGACTTATTTATTACTTAATGGTCATTACATTAACATTCCTTGGTAAAGCGGTCGAGAGGAGAATGAGACGCAGTGATTAAGGTAGAAAATTTGCATAAAACGTATGGGAAGCTCGAAGTCTTGAAAGGAATATCGACGTCGATCAAAAATGGGGAAGTTGTTGCAATTATTGGTCCATCAGGATCGGGAAAATCTACTTTTCTTCGCTGCATCAATTTGCTAGAAGTGCCATCAAGTGGACATATCTTAATCAATGACCAAGATATTACAGATAAGAAAACAAATATTATGAAGGTGCGTCAGAAAGTTGGGATGGTATTTCAGCATTTCCACTTATTTCCCCATAAGACAGTTCTGCAAAACTTAACTTATGCACCAATGAAGGTGAAGGGCTTGTCGAAACAGGAAGCAGAGAAGACAGGCCTTGAACTGTTAGGAAAAGTCGGCTTATCTTCTAAAGCCAACGAATATCCGAACCGGTTATCAGGAGGGCAAAAACAGCGTGTCGCGATTGCTCGTGCACTTGCCATGCAGCCCGATGTCATGTTGTTTGATGAACCTACATCCGCGCTTGATCCGGAGATGGTAAAGGAAGTATTAGATGTAATGAAATCACTCGCACATACCGGGATGACGATGGCAATTGTCACCCATGAGATGGGTTTTGCGAGAGAGGTTGCTGATCGTGTGCTCTTTTTGGATGGTGGCGTGCTTGTGGAGGATGCTCCACCAAAAGAATTTTTTACGAACCCTTCTTCTGATCGTGCGAAGGATTTCTTGCAAAAAATGCTCTAAAAAGTATAATCTATTGAAGAAGATGATCAAATTTGATCATCTTCTCTTTTTTTGGAGATAATTTCAACTTTATTCAGCAGAAGTCTCTAAACGATATAAGTGGCGAGATGAATGCAAATAGGTATCCAATTTAGAGGGAGGGCAAACTCCCGCTGAATAAAGTTAAGCCTCCGGCGAGCCTTTCGATTTTTTAAGGAATTTATTGAGCAAGCTAAGGTAAAAATCTGGGCGTAAATACGCCAAGGCGAATTTGATTGAGAATCTACCACAATTGGACTTTATAGGGGATATTATCAGATGAAGTTTCGAATAGGCTACAGAACGATTAAAACAGCAATTGGAACGCCAGCAGCTATTATTTTTGCACAAATACTTGGATTTGAGAATTATGTTTCGGCAGGTATTATTACAATCCTTTGCATACAAGCTACGAAAAAAAAATCACTACAGATCTCCTGGGCTCGATTTTTCGCTTGTTTAATAGCAATGGCCTTTTCAGCCATCTTATTTGAAGGTATTTCGTACCATCCTTTAATGATTGGTTTGCTATTATTATTGTTTATTCCAACAGCTGTCATGCTTAAAGTGAGTGACGGAATTGTCAGCAGCACCGTCATCATTCTGCATATTTACTCAGCGGGTCATGTGACAAGCGAGCTGCTTCTTAATGAATTGGGCATAATTATTATTGGTATTGGAGTTGCCCTTATGGCGAATCTTTATATGCCGAGCCTTGATCGCAGGCTGGAGGAATATCAAATAGAAATCGAGGAAAATTTTAAGCGTATTTTTGATGAGATTGTGATTTATTTACGGATGAATGAAAGTAATTGGGATGGAATGGAAATAACAGAAACGATACAATTAATCAACGAGGCCGAAACGTTAGCATATCGAGATGTGGAAAATCACTTTTTGCGTGAAGAAAATTTATATTATCAATATTTTAAAATGAGGGAAAAACAATTCGAGATTATTGAACGGGTCATGCCAATCGTCACTTCTGTTACCCATACGGTCGACCAAAGTGAGATGATTGCTGATTTCATTGAGGAATTGTCAGAAAATATCCATCCGGGAAATACAGCAATCCAGTTTTTAAAGAAGCTGAATACAATGAGGGATTCGTTTGTTGAAATGGATTTGCCAAAAACCCGCGAGGAATTTGAAGCTCGTGCTGCCCTTTTTCAATTTGTAAAAGAAATGGAGCAGTACTTATTAATTAAAAGCTCTTTTCAAGGGCTAAATAAAGGGAAGAATGTGAATCATTCGGGAGGAGCTCGGTTAAGGTGAACCTTCCATCAGGGGTTGATCTTTTCCACTGATGGTTAGTTGCGGCCCACAGGAAGTGGGTCACGCAGACGTTGCCACAGGATAAGGAAAGCTTCGTCAGCATAATCATCGCACGAAGAAAAAGTGCTCTTCTTTTTCGAGGACGTGGCGTTTTTAGTCTGTGTTCCTAAGGCGGGCTTTTACGGGCAGTCCCCCTACTTCAGCTTATTGGATTCCTTGAAGTGGGGGATACTGCCCGTTAATGCGGGATAAACTAAGGAAAAGAACAAGGCAGGTGTTTGCATGCTTAAGTTCGTTTCCGCTATGTTGATTACTTTTGTTCTCTCGCCCATCTGGCCCCTAGGTCTAAATCCAACGCCTGGGGATCCTTTTGTGATTGTCAATAAAAAGACGAATGAAGTAGCATTTATTAATGATAACAAGGTGCAAACTGTCATTACAGCCGCAACTGGGAAGACTGAGGATTTAACACCTGAAGGGTTTTTTACAATCACTGTGAAAGCAGTGAAACCTTATTACCGGAAAAAAGATATCGTGGGCGGAGCTCCTAATAATCCATTAGGGTCAAGATGGATTGGATTTGACGCTGCAGAGACAGATGGAAGGACATATGGGATTCATGGCACAAACGATCCGGCTTCCATCGGAAAATATATATCCCAAGGCTGTATTCGATTACAAAATGAAGCGGTTGAATCCTTATATGATTTAGTTCCGATCGGCACGAAAATATTAGTCGTTACTTCTGCGGAGAGTTATGAGAAGCTGGGAAAAGAATACGGTGCAATTAAATGAAAAAAGGGGACTGTAGGAGATACAGCCCTTTTTCAATGGGTAGAAAGTATAACTTTTTTTAAGACAGTGAACTGTCTAGCTTTAGGCTCCTTGCGCTCTTCTTAATAATCTATTAAAAAAACATGGCTGCTCCTACTAAGAGTGTTGATGCAAGCATGGCAAATATCATTAAATAAACAATAATCTTTCTTGCTTTTCTATTAGACAATTTCATTCCTCCTCATAAACATCATTCTCTTACATCCATTTTACTAAGAAAATTCAAATTGAACAACCGCTCGATTTTAAAAGGATTTTCGACATAATTAGCGAATAGTTAAAGTATTCGTTTTTTAATACTTTTTTAGTTGATTGGAGCGGAAATCAACTGTACCTTATTTTGTTTAAATAGCAACAAAGTTTACGTAAACAGTTATTCATAAATCGTAATTCGAGCAGGGGGGAACAGGCTTGATTAAAAAAGTAGACCATATTGGAATTGCCGTCCGTTCACTAGAAGAGGCTCTGCCATTTTACACAGAAATACTTCGACTTCCGCTTCTTGGAATCGAAGAAGTCGATAGTGAAAAGGTGAAGGTTGCGTTTCTGAAAGCCGGAGAAACGAAGCTTGAGTTACTAGAACCGACAAGTTCTGAGAGCCCAATTGCTAAGTATATTGAAAAACGCGGCGAAGGCATTCACCATGTAGCATTAGGAGTGGATTCAATCCAAGAGCGGATCAATGAAATGAAAGAAAAAGGAATCCGAATGCTTAATGAGATGCCAAAAGCGGGGGCTGGAGGAGCGCAAGTTGCTTTCATGCACCCAAAATCTACAGGAAGCGTCCTATATGAATTTTGCGAAAAGAAAGGATTGAAATAAGAATATGGCAGACATTTACGAAAAGATAAATGAATTATATGATCGCCGCAGGGAGATCGAAATGGGCGGAGGCGATGAACGAATAGAAAAGCAGCATGAAAAAGGGAAGCTGACGGCAAGAGAAAGGATTGAGTTATTAATCGATCCTGGCACTTTCGTTGAGTTAAATCCTTTTATTGAACATCGCTGCACGGACTTTGGACTTGAAGGGCAAAAAGGACCAGGCGACGGAGTTGTGACTGGTTATGGAAAAGTGAATGGAAGGCCGATTTTTTTATTTTCCCAGGATTTCACCGTGTTTGGGGGCGCCCTTGGCGAAATGCACGCGAAGAAAATTGCGAATGTGATGGATTTAGCAGCTTCTAATGGAGCACCGTTTGTCGGTTTGAATGATTCAGGTGGAGCAAGAATTCAAGAGGGTGTTGTCTCACTTGATGGCTATGGGCATATTTTTTACCGGAATTCGATTTATTCAGGTGTGATTCCGCAAATTTCTGTAATCATGGGGCCTTGTGCGGGCGGAGCAGTTTATTCTCCGGCAATTACGGATTTTGTGTTCATGGTTGAGAAAACGAGCCAAATGTTTATTACGGGTCCGAAAGTGATTGAAACAGTAACGGGGGAACAAATATCCCCTGAAGACTTAGGCGGTGCAAGAGTACATAATACGATTAGTGGAAATGCACATTTTAAGGGGGAGTCGGAGGAAGAAGTGATCAGACAGGTTCGTAGACTACTTAGCTTCCTGCCGCAAAACAATGAGGAGAAACCTCCGTTTATTCAGCTTAACGAGGATGATGATTATCGTCCGGATTTAACGGATGTCATTCCATTTGATGCAGTTCGTCCTTATGATGTTCGTAAAGTGATTGAACAGGTTGTAGATGCTGACTCCTTTATGGAAGTTCAGCAGGATTTTGCCAAAAACATCGTTGTCGGTTTAGCGAGAATCAAAGGTGAAGTCGTTGGCCTTGTTTGTAATCAGCCGAAATTTATGGCGGGTGGCCTTGATATTGATTCATCCGATAAAGCGGCAAGGTTTATTCGTTTTTGTGACTCTTTCAATATTCCGCTGATTACGTTTGAGGATGTAACAGGATTCTTCCCTGGTGTTAAACAAGAGCATGGCGGGATTATCCGTCATGGGGCGAAAATATTGTATGCGTATTCAGAAGCGACAGTTCCGAAGCTTACGGTTATTTTAAGAAAAGCATTCGGAGGTGCGTATGTAGCCTTAAACAGTAAATCGATTGGCGCCGACCTTGTGTTTGCCTGGCCAAATGCAGAGGTAGCGGTGATGGGACCACAAGGGGCAGCGAATATTATTTTCGCAAGAGAAATCCAAAATAGCGAGGATCCGGAAGCGACAAGAGCCCAGAAAATCGAAGAATATCGCGAAAAATTCGCGAACCCGTATGTGGCAGCGAGCAGGGGAATGGTCGACGATGTGATTGATCCGCGTGAAACAAGAATAAAGATCATCCAGTCACTCGAAATGTTAAGGAACAAAAAGGAAACGCGCCCAAAAAAGAAGCACGGTAATATTCCGTTGTAAAACCCAAATGTATTTGCAAAAAAGTCACTTTATTTGCAAAAATCCTGTTATATTTGCAAATAGAATGCAGAGGCGTATACTTGGCTTAGTAAACATATAATATTTGGAGGTACCAACTTTAATGATTAATCACGAACGATTGTTAAATGAATTTTTAGAGCTTGTTCAAATCGATTCGGAAACAAAGTATGAAACACAAATTGCAAAGGTGTTAAAGAAGAAATTCCGGGATTTAGGTGTGGAAGTGTATGAAGATGATACAACAGCAGTGACTGGCCATGGGGCAGGAAACTTGATTTGTACACTTCAAGGGGCAAAAGAGAGCGTCGATCCGATCTATTTTACATCTCATATGGACACGGTCGTGCCTGGAAACGGAATTAAGCCATCAATTAAAGATGGCTATGTTGTAACGGATGGCACGACCATTTTAGGCGCTGATGATAAAGCAGGTCTAGCTGTCATGCTTGAGGTTGTTAAAGTGTTAAAAGAACAAAACATTGAACATGGCACAATTCAGTTTATTATTACGGTTGGAGAAGAGTCCGGTTTAGTCGGTGCGAAGGCCCTCGATCCTGCTTTAATTAAAGCGAAATACGGCTATGCTCTTGATAGTGATGGCAAAGTTGGCAATATTATTGTCGCTGCCCCAACCCAAGCAAAGGTGAAAGCAACGATTCTTGGAAAAACAGCTCATGCGGGCGTTGCGCCGGAAAAAGGCATTTCAGCAATAACAATGGCAGCCAAAGCGATTTCTAGAATGCCTCTAGGACGAATTGATGAAGAAACGACTGCTAATATCGGCCGCTTTGAAGGGGGAAGGCAGACGAATATCGTTTGTGATCATGTCGATATTTTAGCTGAGGCACGATCCCTTATTAGTGAAAAAATGGAGCAGCAAGTCAGCAAAATGAAGGAAGCCTTTGAAAGTGCGGCTGAAGAAATGGGTGGGAAAGCAGAAGTTGAAGTACAGATCATGTACCCTGGCTTTAAATTTGGCGCTGGTGACCATGTCGTCGAAGTAGCCCGCGCGGCTGCAGCTAAAATCGGCCGCAGCTGTGAGCTATTGAATAGCGGTGGTGGCAGTGACGCAAATGTTATCGCAGGCTTCGGCATCCCAACAGTTAACCTTGCTGTCGGCTATGAAGAAATCCATACAACAAATGAGCGTATGCCAATTGAAGAATTAAATAAACTCGCTGAGTTGGTGATTGCGATCATTGAAGAAGTAACTGCACAATAGCAAGGGAAGAGAACCGAATCGGTTCTCTTTTTTGCTGTTTGTGAGAAGTTAATTTGATCAAACTTTATTTCAATGTTACAGGTGAAAAAAATTAGAAGTTTTCTGGTTTTTCATCGTTTTGTAAAGAAATATAAATATTGGCAACAATCCGAATGACAAAATGAAGTTTTGTTTAAATTGATTGATTATTGAAAACGCTTTAATCTAAGTGTATAAGGTTACAACAAATAAGTTGAAGGGGGAAGAAGAGATGAATGAATCAGTTAAAGATAAATCAGATGTAAAAGTAAAAATACAAAGGGTCGGCAGTTATTTAAGCGGTATGGTTATGCCGAATATTGGGGCCTTCATCGCTTGGGGACTTATCACAGCATTATTTATACCAACGGGCTGGCTGCCTAATGAGGACCTATCTACACTTGTAGGCCCAATGATCACGTTCTTACTGCCATTATTAATTGGATTTACCGGTGGTCGAATGGTTTATGACATTCGCGGTGGTGTCGTAGGGGCGACGGCTACTATGGGTGTAATAGTCGGAACAGATATTCCGATGTTTTTAGGAGCCATGATTATGGGGCCAATCGGAGGATACGTCATTAAGAAATTTGACGAAGCTATTCATGGTAAAATCAAATCTGGATTTGAAATGTTAGTTAATAACTTCTCTGCAGGAATTATAGGTGGTCTTTTAACATTAGCAGCTTATAAAGGCGTTGGACCAGTTGTTGAAGGCTTAAGTAAGGCCTTAGCAAAAGGTGTTGAAGTGATTGTTAATGCAAACCTATTGCCATTAGCAAATATCTTTATTGAACCAGCCAAAATACTATTCCTTAATAATGCGATAAACCATGGGATCTTAAGCCCTTTAGGAATTGATCAAGCGGCAAAAGTCGGTAAATCAATTCTCTTCTTACTAGAAACAAACCCTGGCCCAGGATTAGGTATCCTGCTTGCTTACTGGTTGTTTGGAAAAGGAACAGCGAAACAAACAGCACCAGGTGCAGTAATTATCCACTTCTTAGGTGGAATTCATGAAATTTACTTCCCATATATCTTAATGAAACCGAAGCTTTTACTTGCAGCAATAGCAGGGGGAGTTAGTGGAGTATTCACGTTTAACCTTTTTAATGCAGGTCTTGTGGCAGCGCCATCACCAGGTAGTATTTTTGCCCTGCTTGCGATGACTCCTAAAGGAAATTATGTCGGAGTATTAGCCGGTGTATTAGTAGCGACAGCTGTTTCCTTCGCTGTGGCGTCATTAATCTTGAAGACAAGCAAAGCAACTGATGAGGATTTATCTTCCGCGGCAGCAAAGATGGAAGAAATGAAAGGCAAGAAAAGCTCTGTTTCTTCAGTTTTAACAAGCGCACAAGATGCTATTAATCCTGAAAATGTAAACAAAATTGTTTTTGCCTGTGATGCTGGTATGGGATCAAGTGCAATGGGTGCGTCTATATTAAGAAACAAAATGCAAAAGGCTGGCTTAGATGTAACGGTAATTAACACAGCAATTAACAATTTACCAGAAGACGCTGATGTGGTCATTACCCACAAAGACTTAACAGACCGCGCAAAAGCAAAACTTCCAATCGCTAAGCATATTTCAGTAGAAAACTTTTTAAATAGTCCTAGGTATGAGGAATTAGTAAATAATTTAAAGAAATAGTGTAACAAAAAGCCTAGATGCAATGTGCTAGGCTTTCGTCCATTTTAATAATGTCAACAATGAAGTTGACTAAATAATAAAGCTTCTGTTGTATAGTGGGATAGATGGGGATAAAATTTATATTGTCATTAGAAATTTTGGCAACATCGTAAGACTGAAGGTTGACGGTCGACTTTGAGGGAGTGAGAAGTATGTATATTTCCGCAAGGGAAAGACAAATCCTTGAAATCTTATTTAAGAATACGGATGAAATGACCGTGAAAGATCTTGCAGATCAAATTGGTGTAAGTGGAAGGACGATCCATCGGGATTTAAAAAACGTAGAGATTATTCTCGGGGAATACAACCTCTCATTACTGAAAAAATCAGGGGTTGGCGTCCAAATAATAGGTGAACATAACAAAATTCGCGAACTGGAGCTGCATTTGTTTAATCTCTCGCATACAGAATATACGCCGGATGAACGACAAACCATTATTTTAAGTGAGCTATTAGAAACAAATGAACCTATAAAACTTCTTAGTCTTGCCAACGATTTAAATATTACGATTGCTACGGTGAGTGCTGATTTAACCAAACTGGAAGAGAGATTACAAACCTTTGGTTTAGCGCTCATTCGAAGAAGAGGCTATGGAGTTGAATTAGAAGGTGATGAAGGCGCTAAAAGAAGGGCCATGAGCAGTCTAATCTCTGAATATCTTGATGAATCAGAAATTCTCTCATTGACACGTGAAAATATTCAAAAGCGATCGGTCCAGCAAATTCATACCATCTCTGAAAGACTTATGGGACTTGTTGAAAAGAAAAAGCTCGTTACTGTTGAAAAAATAGTGAGTTCGATTGTCCAGGAACTACCTTTTTCGATGGCCGATAGTGCCTATATTGGTTTAGTCGTTCATTTAGCATTGGCTGTGGAACGAATACTAAAAGGCGAAGGGATTATTATTAATCAATCCTATTTGGATAATCAAAAAGTAACGAAAGAATACAAATTTGCAGAAAAAATTGTTGCTCAATTGGAGCAAGTTTTTACTATTAACATACCTGAGGCAGAGATTGCATACATAACTATGCACTTAAAAGGTGCGAAGCTAAGGCATGATAATGAATATTTTAACGAGGATACCAGCTTACAGGTTGCCATTATGACAAAGAACCTAATTGAAAATGTTGGGAAATCCATCGGAATGGACTTATCGGCAAATCGCTCCTTGTTTGAAGGACTTGTCATGCATTTAAAGCCAGCTATCTATCGAATGAAGCAAAAGATGGGGATAAGTAACCCATTGTTAGATAAAATTAAACGAGATTATGCTGATTTGTTTGTAATCGTCAAACAGGCAGCAGAGCAGGTATTGCATGGTTTTTATGTTCCTGAAGAGGAAATAGGGTATCTTGTCATGCATTTTGGAGCAGCGGTTATGGGCAACAGAGAGCTTATAAACTTTAAAACTCTTGTAGTTTGTTCAAGTGGGATTGGTACATCTAAAATGCTAGCAACAAGATTACAAAAAGAGTTCCCTGAACTAAAGCATATCCAAAATGTGTCTGTCATGGAATTTAGAAGAATGAAAAGTGCTGATTATCAATTAGTGATTTCCACGATCCCTATTCCGGATTATGAATTAGATTATATTGTGGTAAATCCATTTTTAAATAAAGATGAGATTGAGAAGATTCGTTCCTTTATCAATGAATATAGGATCGTGAACATTACCGAAAAACATCTCCCAGTCACGTTCAATGCCAATGTGAGCAAAAAGAGTGCAGCCAAGTTAATTGAGGAAATGCATCGTATCCGCGAATATGCGGAAACGATTGGCACTATACTTAAGGGGTTTGAAGTAAACGAAATAAGCGGGTACATAACTAAAGAAGAAATATTAACTCAAGCTTGTCTAAAGCTCTTTAATAAACAAAAAATTGACGATATAGAAGCTGTCGTTAAGAAACTCCTTGAAAGAGAAAGGCTTGGGGCAATTGGTATTCCTGAAACGGGGATGGCATTATTTCATACACTTTCACCACATGTGATGCATCCGAGCTTTGGTATAACTGTCCTGCAAACGCCAATAAAGGTTGCCGGTATGGATGAAAATGAAGTGGAAATGAAGTTTTTAGTATTACTGCTATCGCCTACAAATACATCGGAAAAAGCATTAGAAGTGTTAAGTTATTTAAGCTCATTGTTAATTGAAAGTGAAGAAAATATAGCCGTTTTTCAATCACAAGACTATGTCAAGATAGCAGGATTGCTTACAGCAAGATTGGATCAATTTTTCAATGAGAAATTACAAGAATTTAGGAGTGTTTAATCATGACGAAATCCATTTTGGCAAAAGAAAATATTTTATTAAATGCCGCTGTAGCATCTAAAGAAGAAGCAATTAAATTAACAGGAAGCATTCTTGTGGAAAAAGGTTATGTGGACTCAAACTATATCGAAAAAATGCTTGAAAGAGAACAATTAACCTCTACTTACATGGGTAATTTTGTAGCGATTCCACATGGTACCGAGGAGTCGAAGTCGTTTGTTAAAGAATCGGGAATTTCCTTCATTCAAGTTCCTCAAGGTGTGGACTTCGGTGCTGGAAACATCGTAAAGCTATTAATTGGAATTGCTGGTAAAGATAATGAACATTTAGATATTCTATCTAAGATTGCGATTGTTTGTTCAGAAGAAGAAAATATTGAGAAGCTGGTTTCCGCAAAATCAGCGGATGAAATTTTAGCAATCTTTGAAGAGGTAAACTAATATGTTAGCTGTCCACTTTGGAGCGGGAAATATCGGCCGCGGATTTATCGGGAATTTATTATATCATTCCGGGTATGAAACTTGCTTTGTAGATGTAAACGACGAAATTGTCCGTTTACTAAATGAAAAACAAGAGTATCGGGTTGTGCTTGCAGACCAGATGCAAGAAGAGATTATGATTAAAAATGTAAGAGCAATCAATAGTGCGTCAAACCCAGAGCAAGTGATTGCTGCAATTGCAGAAGCTGATTTAGTAACAACTGCGATCGGGCCAAATATTCTTCCTATGATTTCAGGTTTAATTGCGGATGGTTTGCGCAAACGTGTGGAACAAACAAATACCCCACTAAATATTATTGCATGTGAAAATATGATTGGCGGCAGTTCACTTTTAAAAGAGAAGATTTTTGAAAAATTAACAGTTAACGAAAAGTCAAAATTTGAAGGGCTCTTTGGCTTTCCGGATTCCACGGTCGACCGCATTGTTCCGAATCAAGTGAATGAAGATAAACTCATGGTGAAGGTTGAACCGTTTTATGAATGGGTGGTAGAGGAGCCAAAGATTATCGGAGAAAAACCGCCTGTTAAAGGAATCACATATGTTCAAGAATTAGTACCCTATATTGAACGTAAGCTATTCACTGTCAATACAGGGCATGCGTTGGCTGCCTACTTTGGTTATTATTTCGGAGTGGACACCATCAATCAGGCAATGAAGAATCGGCAAATTAGCGACTTGGTTGAGGGGGCGCTTAAAGAAAGCGGTGAATTTTTAGTAAAAAAATACGGCTTCAACCAAGCTGACCATATGAAATACATTCAAAAGATAATCGGACGCTTCTCTAATTCTTATATTGTTGACGAAGTCACAAGAGTAGGACGTTCACCGATTCGTAAGCTTGGACCAAACGACCGCCTGGTTAGCCCTGCAAGACAATATGCTGAAGTGACTGGAAAAGAGCCTGAATATCTTTTGAAAGGGATTGCCGCAGCTTTCATGTATGATTATCAAGGTGATAAGGAAGCAGTACAAGTTCAAACTGTTATCAAGGAATACGGACTAGAAACAGCGATTGAGAAGTATACACAGCTTGGTCCAACATTGAAATTGTTTGCAGGGATTGTTGAGCAATACAATCAGTTGAAGGCAACTAAATAAATATTAGCTATGGGATAGAATTAGGGCCTTGATGATACAGAAGATTAGGCTCCTAATTCTTTTTTTATGAAATTATTATTATTTTTCTTTTATCCCGATTATTACTGATGGAAGATTCACTTTATCTAGTAATTTTGTATCTATTGACTAGTTCTTATTCCAACAGTTATGGTATATTTGTAATATATATATAGGGGAAATATACCCACTTGATCACAGGAGGGTTTTGCTATGGAAGAAACAAATAAAGTCGTAGTATTTCAAGTTGGGCAGGAAGAATATGCAATACAGATCCAATTTGTGATTTCAATTGAAAAAGTGGACGGGATTACTCCAATCCCTCATTTACCTAATTATGTGAATGGGATTACTAAAGTTAGAGGTGAACTAATTCCAGTTGTTGATTTTGGAAAAATACTTTATAACCAGTCAATTGGGGCTAATGAATTAACTAAAATGCTAGTTTTACAGACCGATGCGCTTTCGATCGGTGTAATTGTGGCAGATGCAAAGGAAATCATTGATATCCCAGCTGATAAATTAAAGCAGGTAGGGCTGATTGGTTACCAAAAGACGACTTATTTTTCAGGCATCGCAAACCTGGATTCACGAGTAGTCACCATGATTGACCCGTCTATATTGGTTAACTCACTTGATGGGATTAGAGAAATACAGGAATTTATGAAGTCCCAAAAAGAAACTATATAAGTACATTTGAGCAGAGGGTTGAAGATGAACCTCTGTTTTTTTGTTTAAAGATGAAACAAACTAGCTCATTTTGTTAAAATATAAGGAGAATACGTGCAAGGAAGTGTCGGCATGAAACAAATGTATCCGAAAAATGGGCGTGTCATTTTGCATGTTGATATGAATAGTTTTTATGCATCAGTGGAGATGGCCTATCATCCTTCTTTAAAAGGGAAGCCTTTGGCCATTGCTGGCAATCCAGAGGAACGGCGAGGGATCATTGTAACGTGCAGCTATGAAGCAAGAAGCTTTGGTGTAAAAACAACGATGCCTTTATGGGAAGCGAAGAAGCTTTGTCCGCAGCTGATTGTAAAAAAGCCTAACTTCGATCGGTACCGGGCTGCTTCCATTGGGATGTTTGAGATTTTAAGCCAATATTCTGTCCTCGTTGAACCTGTCTCGATTGATGAAGGCTATGTGGATATAACAGAAAGCTATGAGTATGGAACACCTCTAGAAATTGCTGATACGATTCAAAAACGAATTCTACAGCAGCTTGATTTGCCATGCAGCATTGGGGTTGCGCCAAATAAATTTCTCGCTAAGATGGCTTCTGACATGAAGAAGCCGATGGGAATAACCGTGCTGCGGAAAAGAGATGTGCGATCGGTTCTTTGGCCGATGGATGTAGAGGAAATGCATGGAGTTGGGAAAAAGACCGGTGAGAAATTGCGGACGATCCAAATTCGGACGATTGGTGATTTAGCAAAGGCGAATGAAATCCAGCTAAAATCGATTCTTGGAATCAATGGTCCGCGTCTGAAGGAAAAAGCGAATGGGAATGATCGGAGGCCTGTTGATCCCGAGGCTGCCGCTGAGTTTAAAAGTATCGGAAATTCAACAACCTTGCCGCGGGATATTTCTAATCAGCAGGAGCTGCTTTATGTATTAGCAAAGCTAGCTGAAACAGTTTCCGTTAGACTAAAAAGAAAAAAGGTCCTTGCTGCCTCATTAGGCATAACTATCCGGTTCAAGGATAGAAAGACGATTACAAGAAGCCGAAAACTTAACAATCCGATTCAGCAGGAAGATGAAATCTTTGAAATGGCAAAGCAGCTGTTCTTAAAACATTGGAGTGGAAATTCGGTTCGTCTTCTTGGGATTACCGGCATGGATTTAGTTGAACAAACCGAGGCTGTTAAACAGCTTGATCTTTTCAGTTTTGAAAAAGAAGCGAAGAAAGAACCACTTTTTCAAACAATGGCCGCATTGCGCAAAAAATATGGCGCTCATATTATTGAAAATGCCGTAATGCTGCCAGAAATAAAAAAACAGCAACAAAACATTGGCGCGGAAACAAGTTTTAATAAAGACTTTTTACATGATTTCCCTTACAAAAAAGAGTAGAAGTGTTAATTTGGAAATAGAAGTGTGAAACTTGCGAATAGAGATGAAGAATTTGCAAATAGAAGTATGTAACTCGCGAATAGTGATGCAAAACTTGTAAAAGGAAACAGCCCAGATAAGATTGTCTAGGCTGTTTTTTGTACCCACAATGAATTGTCGCTTAGCAGTTACTCACATCTAAATCCGTTACTGGCCACCAAAAGAACCCGTCTTTTTCTAATAGTTCATCAGCTTCACGCGGTCCCATCGTTCCTGATTTGTAGTTCGGGAAGTTTTCTGCTTTTGTATTTTCCCACACTTCAGAAATCTTATCGACAAAGCTCCATGACAGGGCTACTTCATCCCAGTGGGTGAAGTTCGTCGCATCTCCGTTCATGCAGTCAAAAAGCAGCTTCTCATAAGCTTCAGGCGTATTAATTCCATCTATCCCTTTATTCGCAAAATTTAACTTTACAGGTGTTGCTTCCATATTTTGTCCTGCCTTTTTAGCGTTTAAGTAGAGGGTAATGCCTTCTTCGGGCTGAATATGGATAACGAGCAAATTTGGATTAAGTGTTTGCTCGCTTTGGTAATACAAATTCATCGGAATATCTTTAAATTGAATGACGATTTTTGTTGATTTCGCTTCCATTCTTTTACCTGTCCGTATATAGATTGGTACTCCGGCCCAGCGGAAATTATCGATCACTAGCTTCCCGGCAACATAAGTTTCCGTATTTGACTGCGGATCAACCATCTGCTCTTCTCGATAAGCAGGAACCTCTTTACCATCGTTGATGCCCTTGTCGTATTGGCCGCGAACGAAATAATCCTTGACCAAATCTCCCTCTAATGGACGCATCGCACGGAAGACCTTAACTTTCTCCGATCTGATTTCGTCGGTAGTCAGACGAATCGGAGGCTCCATGGCGAGTAAAGCGACCATTTGCAGCATATGGTTTTGAACCATATCCCTAAGAGCACCGCTATTTTCATAATAACGACCCCGTTCCTCTACACCAAGCACTTCACTCGACGTTAGCTGGATATTTGAAATATAACGATTATTCCATAACGGTTCAAAAATCGCATTTGCAAAACGAATCACTTCAATATTTTGCACCATTTCTTTTCCTAAGTAATGGTCAATCCGATAAATTTCATTTTCGGAAAAAGATTGTCTAATTTGTTTATTCAACTGTTTCGCAGACTCTAGATCGTGTCCGAAAGGTTTTTCGATGACAAGACGTTTAAATCCTTGGACATCAGTTAATCCATCTGCTTTTAAATGTTCAGCAATCGTGCCAAAGAATTCAGGGGCCATTGCCAAGTAAAAAATGCGGTTTCCTTCTAAAGCATAATGGCTATCCAATTTCGCGGCCATTTTTTTCAAAGCCAAATAGGAACTCGAATCCGTGACATCATGCGAATGATAATAAAAATGAGAAATAAATTCAGTTATGTCCTCATTATTATCAACTGCGGTTTGTATGGAATTTTTTACACTTAATTGGAACTCCTCATTCGATAGTGGTCTTCTAGCAATACCGATAACAGCAAAACGCTCTGAGAGCTTTCCTGTTTTATACAATCGGTATAGGGATGGGAACAATTTTCGATTGGCCAAATCCCCTGTTGCTCCGAAAATCATAATCAATGCGGTCGGTTTTTCATCTTTTTTCACGTTTTATGGACCTCTTTTCAATCAAAATTCGATAACGACAGTAAAAATATCGCCACATGAGCGACATTTTAAAATCTTCTACCAAAAACTATACCATACAATATTAATACTTTCGCTAACATAATAAAAGAATAATGGAGCCAATGAAAGGGAGGGAATTAAATTATCGCAATTTTCGTTAGAATCATTTAATCAAGCCAAGCAACTATGGATGTTTATTATCTGAATGTCACAATCTGTCGGTTAAGAATAACAATTTCAATAGATGCTGAAATTTAGATATTTTTAAAAGTTAATACTATTAGCTTCCTCAAAATGAATAGTTGTTATCCACAATAGTAGGATGTACCTCTGTATGGATGAAAAATTGTAGCTAATATATTCCTGTAGTATGATGGAAACAATCAGAACTAACGGAGGGTTTTACCATGGATGTTTTTTTCTTAGGAACTGGGGCTGGGATGCCTGCCAAGCAGCGAAATGTCACTTCTATCGCATTGAAATTACTTGAGGAAAGGGGAGCTATCTGGCTTTTTGACTGCGGGGAAGCAACTCAGCATCAGATTTTACATACATCGATTAAACCGAGGCGGATTGAGAAAATATTTATCACCCACCTTCACGGCGACCATATTTATGGGCTTCCAGGCCTTTTGTCAAGCCGTTCCTTTCAGGGGGGAGAAACAGAAGTGATTTTATATGGGCCAAAAGGGTTGAAGGAATTTGTGGATATCTCCTTTTCTGTCAGCCAGACTTTTTTGAAATATCCATTAAAGGTTGTTGAAGTTGAAGAAGGTTTGATTTTCGAAGATGAGGAATTTATAGTCGAAGCCAGACTTCTTGAACATGGCATTCCTTCCTATGGGTATCGAATTGCCGAAAAGGATAGACCAGGGACACTACTGGCAGAAAAGTTGATCGAAGCAGGGATAAAACCTGGACCTCTTTTTAAAAAGATTAAAAATGGCGAAACGGTAGAGCTTGAGGATGGGAGAATCATTGAAGCGGCACCTTTTCTCGGGCCAGCACAAAAAGGGCGTGTCGTAACCGTACTTGGTGATACGAGAATTTGTGAGGCGGCCGTTCATTTAGCTTTGGATGCGGATTTGCTTATTCACGAAGCGACATTCTCAAATGGGGAAGAAAAACTTGCTTTTGAATACTATCATTCTACAACTACACAAGCTGCTGAAATAGCCCAAAAAGCAGGGGCGAAAAAACTTTGTTTAACTCATATTAGCTCCAGATATAATCGAGAAGATTGGACCCGGCTCGAAAAGGAATCACAAGCGATATTTCCTAATACTGTAATTGCTGAGGATTTTAAAGAAATTTCACTCCCGATTGAAAAATGAAGGGGGCTTTGGTTCGCTGATTCGAGTCAATTTCGCACTCGCAATATAATAATTTTCGCTCAATTCATCTATTCTTGTAGAATCTTATTGACTTGCCTGTAAGAGCATACTATAATTTCAGTTAACCAAATATTATAGTAATAAAGCTATGAAGAGAATCTATTAAGTCTTATCTCCCTGTTAGTAGAGAGTCAGTGTCCGGTGAAAACTGATACAAAGGTAAGATGAATTTCATCTTGGAGCTTTTCTTTGCTGCATTTTTCTTTATCAAAAGATGAGAAGTTCTTGAAACTAGACAGGTGTCTAGTTCATTCGCTTTTACTTGCAGCAGGGACGGTTATTCCGTTAACATATTGAGTGGAAAGTCACAAGCTTTCAAAAAGGGTGGTACCGCGTGAAGCAATCACGTCCCTTTTAGAAGTTGTGGCTTTTTTTGTATTTCTCAAATGTTTAGTGGGTAGGCATGGAAATTGGGTAGTTATCTAAACGGCAGGATTTAATAATAAAGGGGGAGCAATTATGCAGCAGGATGAACAATGGTCATCGAAAATTGGCTTTATACTAGCATCTGCCGGGTCAGCGATCGGGCTCGGTGCAATTTGGAAACTTCCGTACGTAACGGGTGTTAGCGGAGGCGGAGCTTTTATTTTATTATTTTTAATCTTTTCCCTGCTTATCGGGTTTCCGCTTTTACTTGGTGAATTTGTGATTGGACGCAGTACGGGAAAGGAAGCAATTTCTGCGTATAAGGCGATTGCGCCAGCATCGAAATGGCATTGGATTGGTTATCTCGGAGTATTTTCGTGTTTTCTGCTCTTATCCTTTTATAGTGTGATAGGCGGTTGGGTTATTCAATATTTATACTACAGTGTCTCAGGTGAGATTGGGGCCCATGGTTCAGTCGATTATGAAGCCTTGTTTGAAAGCGCCGTGTCCAACCCGGTACATGTTGTCATTTCCCAAGGAATATTTTTAGTCATTACTATCGTTGTTGTTGCAAGAGGCGTTCAAAAAGGGATTGAGCAGATGAGTAAAATAATGATGCCAGCTCTATTCCTGTTATTCATCATTTTGATTGCTCGCTCGCTTACTCTGGATAACGCGATGGAAGGGGTAGCCTTCTTTCTAAAGCCCGATTTCTCAAGCCTGACTTCTGAAAGTGTCTTGTTTGCAATGGGTCAATCTTTTTTCTCATTAAGTGTTGGGGTCTCAGTGATGGTCACGTATAGTTCTTATTTATCGAAAAAGGAAAGCCTAATCCAGCCGGCATTTTCGGTTGTAATCATGAATCTTTTCATATCGATTTTAGCTGGACTTGCCATTTTTCCCGCCGTGTTTTCGTTGGGTTTTGAACCAGCCGCTGGTCCAGGACTCCTCTTTATTGTCTTGCCGTCCGTTTTTGATCAGATCATATTCGGAAAAGTTTTTTTATTGCTCTTCCTTGCACTGTTTTTATTTGCAACTCTTACATCTGCCTTCTCGATCCTTGAAATAATCGTCGCGGCATTAAAGATCAAAAATGGGAAAGGGAGAAGCAGCTTGGCTTGGGTGATAGGAGCAGCTATTTTTGTGGTTGGCATTCCATCTGCATTATCATTTAGTACCCTATCTGACGTGACGATTTTTGGGAAATCGATTTTCGACAGTGCTGATTTTCTCGTCAGCAACATCCTTTTGCCAACAGGAGCGCTATTAATTTCCATCTTCGTTTCTTATCGAATGAAGAAAGACATCTTAAAAAGTGAAATTATCCAGGGATCAAGGACGTTAAACCCATTTTTTACAGCTTGGTATTTTTTGATGCGCTATATTGTGCCACTTGTTATTATTGTCGTATTTCTTGATTCTTTGAATCTTTTTTAAAGGCTCATTTCGCATATTTTTTGTTTTTAGCCTTCAAAGTTTGTCCGTTGATTTCCGCTGCGGGCACTTGCTTTCCGCGGGGAGGCTCCCGCTCCCTCTATTTCCCGCTGGAGTAAAGTGCCCTCCGCTCCAATCAACTCAGATGAATATATATAATCACACTAAAAAAGCAACAGGGATGGATCTTGCTAGGTCCATCCCTGTTGTGTAATTAGCAGTTTTCTATAAATTAAGGAACATTCAATAAACTTACATCCATCCTCGTTCATATTGTTTCGGTGATTCGATTTTCGCACCAAGCTCTTTAGCGGCTGATCGCGGCCAGTAAGGGTCCCGTAGCAGTTCACGAGCGATGAAGATCAAATCAGCACGTTCGTTTTGCAAAATTTCTTCTGCCTGAATGCCGGAAGTAATTAAGCCAACAGCACCTGTCGGAATATTGGCTTCCTGTTTAATTTTTTCAGCAAATTTAACCTGATAGCCAGGGAAAGTAGGTATTCGAGCCGGGACGACAGCGCCAGAACTGACATCGATTAGGTCAATACCTTGCTCTTTCAACCAGTGGCCTATCTGTACATAATCTCCAACGGTTAAGCCTTCCTCATGATAATCGTTTGCCGAAATTCGGACAAATAGGGGACCATCCCACACGGTTTTTACCGCTTCAATTACTTCTCGAAGAAAGCGGTAACGATTTTCTTGTGAACCACCGTATTCATCTGTGCGCTTGTTAGTTAGCGGAGACAGAAATTCATTAATGAGGTAGCCATGCGCCCCGTGAATTTCGATTACTTCAAAACCAGCCTTTTTTGCTCTTTCTGCTCCAAGTCTGAATGCTTCGATCGTTTCACGAATGTCATCTTTCGTCATTTCTTTTGGTGTTTTCATGTTTTCATTGAAGGCAAGGGCGGATGGGGCAACGATTTCGCCTTCTAGCACCGCTTTTCTTCCTGCATGGGCAAGCTGGATGCCGATTGAGGCCCCGTTTTCTTTGATGAGTTCTGTCAGCGCTTTTAAACCGTTAACGTGTTCGTCGCTCCATATGCCTAAATCCCGCGATGAGATCCGGCCTTGTGGGGTAACTGCCGTCGCTTCAACAATGATCAGCCCGACCCCGCCAACAGCCCTGCTTGTATAATGGGTCCGATGCCAATTTTCAACCATGCCGTTTTCATGATGGCAGGAGTACATGCACATCGGGGACATGACAATCCGGTTTCTAAACGTTGTATTTTTAATTGTAAAAGGGGTAAAAAGCTTTGCTTCCATAAAAGGGCCTCCTTTGTTATTTTTCAAAAATAAGTGAAGCTACGCTAAACATATTAACGGAACTCTCAATATATCAACGAATTTCTGCTTGACTCTATTTTTAAAAAATATTATAGGCCTAGTATAGCAGTGCCTCCCAAAATTGAAAAAGAATTAACCCTTTTAAAGCATTATAGTTATTTTATACCTTTACCCCATTGCTAAACGTTTGACCAAGCCGCCTCGATTGTGCGGTGGCTTCTTTGATACAATCAATGAATGCATGCTGGACGCCATAGGCTTCCAAAACTTTTATTCCTGCCTCTGTTGTCCCGCCTGGGCTTGTTACCTCTTTCCGGAGCTGCTGTGGTTCTTTAGTGGATTTGGACAACATTTCAGCTGCTCCAAGCAATGTTTGAACAATTAATTCTTTCGCCATTTGTTTCTCGAGCCCAATGTCGATTGCACTTTTTTCCATTGCTTCTGCAAGATAATAAATATATGCAGGCCCGCTTCCTGACAATCCGGTTACGGCGTCTAGCTGCTCTTCTTTTACTATGGTTGTCAGGCCGACGGTTTCAAACATTTCTTTCACAAGCTTCATTTGTACTTCAGACACTTTGTCATTGACTGCCAGGGCAGTTGCCGATTTTCCGATTGCAGCTGATGTGTTCGGCATGGCCCTTACAACAGCAAGTGTTTTTTCTGACAGCCGTTCGATACTGTCTATTGATACACCAGCCAATATGGAAACAATGAGCATCTCCTTCGTTAAATGCTGCTTAATAAGTGTAATAGCGTTAGCTGCGTCTTTTGGTTTCATAGCTAAAATGACCATCTCGGTACCTTTAAAAAGGTCCTCCAGTTGATAGGTTGTTTGAACACCATATTGTGTTTGCAACTCGTTTAGTTTTTCTTGATTTCCTCTGTTTGTGATCCATATTTGACCACTGTCCATTAATCTATTTTCAACAATTCCAGATATTAAAGCCTCTGCCATTGAACCTGCCCCGATAATAGCCAGTTTTTTCATAATCGATTCCTCCTTATTTTTGAGAAAATAAAAAAGTCCTCTCATCCTGTAAAGGACGAAAGGACTTTGCTTCCGTGGTACCACCTTCAATTACCTTTTTCAATTCAAACAAGAGAAACACCTGTACATTCTTCCATTCAGAAAAAACTGATTTTAAATAGCAAGAAGTGTACATTGCGCTTTTCTTTGAAAAAGGCAGCTCGAGTCCGATAACGCCGGAAGCACGTTTAGGTTTACCTAACAGCTCATAAGATAGGTTCAATGGTCAAGTGGACGGTGAAGCCTTTCAGCCGCTGAGCTTCACTCTCTTTCGCCGTTTCCCATTTACTAGCCTTAATCATCGCTTTGTTTATCGTTCTGAATTTTAATGTTGATTATGAAGGAAGTCATGTGTGTTTGTCAAGGGATAATTATTTAAAAATACAGAAATTTTTTTAGGAATAGAAACAGCATTGTTCAACTATAAATAAGAGAGTCATAAAATAGAGGATTCATATGAAAGAATTTAAGAAGGTAGTAAATCAACGGAATGACAAAATAGGAGGCTAGTTAAAATGGAGAAATTATATCATTTTATTGGCGGAGAAAAGACAGCGGGAAGGAGTGGCCGTTTTGGAAAGGTTTTTAAGCCATCGACAGGTGAAATAACAGCTTTATGTCCGTATGCTTCTGTAGAGGAAGTGAATGAAACAGTTGAATTAGCGAAAAGGGCCTTTGTTGGCTGGGCTAAAACGTCTGTTGCAAAAAGAGTGGAAATTATCCATCGCTTTAGAAGTCTTTTAATCGAAGAAACGGATCGGCTGGCAGAAATGATCGGTCTTGAGAGCGGCAAAACAATTTCCGATGCAAAAGGGGAAATTGGTAGAGGACTTGAATCCGTAGATTTGGCCATTAATGCTCCACATTTGTTAAAAGGTGAATACTCTGTAAATGTTGGCGGAGATATTAATGCTTTCTCCATTAAACAGCCTCTCGGAGTTGTTGCGGCTATTTCCCCGTTTAATTTTCCTTTTATGGTACCAGTTGCGATGACTACGATGGCGGTAGTTTGCGGAAATGCGGTCATCTTGAAGCCATCGGAACGTGTCCCGAATTCGGCGTTATTTTTCTCAGAGCTTTGGAAAAAAGCAGGTTTGCCTGATGGCGTATGGAATGTTATTAACGGCGATAAAGAGACGGTGGATGCGATATTATCTCATCCCGAAATCCCTGCCATTTCTTTTGTTGGTTCTACGAGGGTTGCCGAATATATTTACGAGGAAGGCTGCCGGAATCATAAGCGCGTGGCGGCATTTGGCGGAGGAAAAAATCACATGATCATCATGCCTGATGCGAATTTAGATCATGCGGTGAATGCTTTTCTTGGAGCGGCATATGGAGCTGCTTCTCAGCGCTGCATGGCGATTTCAGCAGCTGTTCCAATCGGGGAGAAAACAGCGGAAGCATTCGTAGCAAAATTAAAAAGCCGGGTAGCAGAGCTGAAAGTCGGTGCATATAACGATGAAAGTGCAGACTTCGGTGCTTTAATTACCCAAGAATCGAAGGAAAATGTAGAAAGATTTATTGAGGAAAGTATTCAAGAGGGTGCGCAACTATGTGTAGACGGGAGAAATCCGCGGGTAGAAGAGGAGAACGGCTTCTATCTTGGCGCAACCCTTTTAGACCATGTTACTCCTAACATGCGAATTTACCGCGAAGAGGTTTTTGGACCGGCACGAATCATTATCCGTGTAAATAGTCTTGACGAAGCCATTGAATTGATCAATGAGCATGAATTTGGAAATGGAGTCACGATATTTACGCAGAACGGATATGCCGGAAGAAAATTCGCTGAAGAAATTCAAGTAGGCATGGTAGGGATTAATGTACCAATTCCAATCCCTGTCGGCTACCACAACTTCGGCGGCTGGAAGCGCTCAAAATTTGGCGAGGGCCATATGTTCGGACCTGACACCGCCCGCTTCTTTACAAAGTCGAAAACCATTTCCGAAAGATGGCCTGAATCAGTGGTAAGTGAGAATGAAGTGGTGTTTGATTTTCCCAGTAATTGGTAAGGAATAATAGTGTAACTATGCCACTGTGTTCACCTACACAAACTTCGTTAATAGATGAGTTTTCTTTATCATCCATTGCTCTCTACATTAATAATTTATCAAGGATTTGAGAATTTCATATTTTATATTGAGACTTAGTACTGAACCTGTTTATTTTATCTTTAAAGTCAAAGAATAATCCCTGTTCGTAAGAGCGGGGATTTAAACTTTTCAAAGATGAAACGGAGTGATGATGATTCTACTAAGTATTTAAAACTAGATACAGAATTATTTAACAGCTATTATTCTGGTTCTGTACTATAAGTTAAGCAATTTTCCTTTGATTTTGTGTATTACTGGGCTGAAAACGTAGAGTAATCAAACAGCAATAGTGAAAATTTTGTATAGTGTAGATGTGTGAAGAATTTTTGATAGTAGTTTAAATAATAATATTCTCATTTATTAGAAATTTCTGTTTTTATTGCGAAATAAGATCTTTCAACCAATTAATGCTTATGCAAAAGCAAATCTGTTCAAGTGTCAGACTGCGATCTAATTTTACTTTCTTACTAATGAGAAAATCTATTGAAACGGTTTGATGAAGGTAATTTCTTAGTGATTGTTATTTTTGCTACAGACGTGAAGCTACTTGGTACTCCATAATTCTCTGAATATGTATCCATTTTGACTTTGATGCGTCTATTTTGCACACAATGCAACTTAATTTAGAAAAAGTTTATTTGCTTCAGTACTTACTGTTTTTTAAAAACAAAAATCAAAAAAGTGCCATGATGAATAAAATGGTTTTTCTTTTGGCATGTAATTTGCATACTGATTAAAAGGATTGGTTTTAATCTAAATTGATTTTCTGTAAACCGATATTCCGAAATGGTTGCTATGAGGAAAAAATACGCTAAGTTCAGGGTCTTTTTTTTATTTATTGTATTTAGAAAAGGGTGGTTTGATGATTAAAAAACTTTATTTACAAGGTACCTATAAAGAGATTGGAAAAAAGCACGGATTGGAAGGAAAAAAAGAAGTACTGAATAGTTTAGAAACCTATGAAAAGCTTTTTTATGAGTATAGTCAAATTGGTTGGCGCGAGGCAAGGGAACTAGCAATGAAACATATTGAAGCTATTTCCAAGTATGACATTGACTTAATTGAAGAAATGGAAGGAGTAGCGATCGGGGCTGGAGTTGATTTTGAAGATATTTTAGCATTAAATGCACGAAGTGAAATTGCTTTGTCGGGAAAATATACGAAATTCTCAGATGGTTGCACGGCAATTGGAGTCATGCCTCCAATTTCTTCAAGTATAATCATCGGACAAAACTGGGATTGGAAATCAACACAAACAGAGAGTCTTCTCTATCTTGAAATAGAACAGTCTGAAAAACCCAGTATTAAAATGGTAACAGAGGGAGGAATCATTGGGAAAATAGGTCTTAATTCCGCTGGGGTTGGTGTTTGTTTGAACGCACTGTTAACAGATAAAAAATCTGATCAGATTCCAATACACTTAGGGTTAAGGAGTATATTAAACTCATTTACTCATTCAGAGGCGATTTTAAGGATAGATAATGGGTTAATGGCATCTACTGCAAACTTTTTAATTGGCTCTGCCGACAGCCAAAATGGGATGGTCTTTAACACGGAAGTAAGTCCTATAGGTATTCATATTGAAGAAAGTATAAATGGCTTCGTTGTTCATACGAATCATATTTGTTCTTCGTTTATTAAATCACGCCTAATTGATACAAATGAACGTATTAAAGAGGATTCTATGGTGAGAATGAAGCGGGCAAAGCAGCTAATTGAGCATCATATATCACAAAATAAAAGGGTAGCGGAAAATAATTTCAAAGAATGGTTTTCAGACCAATTTAATTATCCAGATTCCATTAATCATTTCATTAATGAAGAAATTCCTCCGCATAGGAGAATGGAAACAATTTTTTCTATTATCATGAACCTTTCAACAAAAAAAATGTTCCTTTGTGTAGGGAAACCTTCCGAAGGCGTTTACATGGAAATTTAAACAAAATCGGCTGTTTGAAAGTAGGTTGAGGAGAAAATGAAACAATATCCAGTGTGGGAAGCAACTGAAAGGGAGCGAATTAACCGGACAAGTCTAACAGGAGATAAAGAATGTGATGTCGTCATTATTGGTGGTGGATTTTCTGGTTTGTCAACGGCATATCACTTGCAAAAAAGTAATTGCCAAACGACTATTCTTGAAAAAGGGAGGATTGGCGACGGTGCAAGTGGAAAAAATGGGGGGCAAATGTTAACAGGTTATGTACTATCCATGAGTCAGCTAGCAAAGAAATATGGTTTAAACAAAGCGAAACAAATGCTTCATATGACACTAGACTCTATTGATCTTATAGAAAAAATAATCAAAGAAAATGCTATTCTTTGTGATTTTCATAGGGAAGGTCACTTGAATGCTGCTTACAAACCTTCACACTTAGAGGCTTTAAAGCGTGAACAAGAAATACTAATGCGTGACTTTGAATACGAAGTGAATATCATTGAAAAGCAAGAATTGCATCATGAATTGAATAGTCCGCTTTATGTGGGAGGCTGTGTTGACGAGAACAGTGCTATTTTTCATCCGCTAAATTATGCGCTTGGGTTAGCGAAGGTAATTGAACAGCTTGGAGGTACCGTTTTTGAAAACTCAGAAGCTGTTAAAATTGAAAGAAATTCTAAAGACAAAGTGATAGTGACAACCAATGAAGGCAGGGTCATCGCTGATCATATCGTTATCGTGACAAATGGCTATTCAGGGGATCTTCATAAGATTATTGGTAGAACAATAGTACCGGTTGAAAGCATTATGATTGCAACAGAACCAATATCGCCAGACATATTGAATGGATTAATTAAAAAAAACCGAGGAATTTATGACACAAAAAACTTGTTATATTATTTTAGAAAAACAGAAGATCATCGTCTGGCGTTTGGTGGGTCAGGAAGAACAACAAGTAAGCGTGATGCCAAACGTCTATTTTTGCAGCTTCATGCAGGTATGCTGCAAGTCTTTCCTGAATTGAAAAACATTAATATCGAATATGAGTGGAGTGGAAAGGTTGGGTTTACAAAAGAAAAAATCCCATATATGGGCCAATTAGAAGACGGCACTCATTTTGCTTTTGGATACGCTGGTCATGGGGCTGCAATGTCGACTTTAATGGGGAAATTGATCGCGGCAAATGTTCTTGCAACGGGTGAAGGAAGAAACCCGTTAGAAAAAACGCACTTAAAGCCAATTCCTTTTTATAGTCAGCATGCAAAAGCAGTTAGTATTATGAAGTATTACTTTAAACTATTAGACAAACTTTCTTGAAGATTTTCCTATAGGGACTGAAAAACTAAAAATAATCTTTGCTAGGATAAGGTTTAACTACCTATCAAATATTATTATGAATTAAATAAAGAAAAACTTCTCAATTTTGATAATTATGTTTTATTTATGAGAAACGAAAAGAAGAATTTAAAATACAGATATAAAATGCGTTCTAATCAAAAAATTCAGAATAATTTGTAAAGTAAAGATAATATTATTATCATAAATGAGAAATCGATAGATTTAGTTATTGTAAATTTACTTGTTTTTTTAAGATTGGCACAGAAAATGCATTAATAAAAATAGAAACATTTTTTGAGGGGGGAGATAATTTGAGTGAGACAATGGTTGAACTTAAAAGTGTGACTAAAAGATTTAAAGATTTTGTCGCTGCGGAAGATATTAATATATCAGTAAAGTCTGGAGAATTTCTTACATTGCTAGGCCCTTCAGGTTGTGGAAAAACAACTACGTTAAGGATGATTGCTGGTTTTGAACAACCAACAGAGGGCGAGGTATGGGTAGATGGAAAAATGGTAAACAATGTTGAGCCATATAAGCGCGATGTAAATACAGTGTTTCAAAGCTATGCCTTATTTCCGCATATGACTGTATTCGATAATATTGCATACGGGCTGAGAATGAAAAAAGTACCAAAAAGCGAAATTAAGAATCGAGTAGAAAAAATCCTCACACTTGTACAGTTGGGGAAATTTGCTTATAGAAAGCCTGATCAGCTAAGCGGAGGACAGAAGCAGCGTGTGGCGGTAGCTAGAGCTGTAGTAAATAATCCAAAGGTATTACTGTTGGATGAACCATTGGGGGCGCTTGATTTAAAACTAAGAAAGCAAATGCAGGTGGAATTAAAGCATCTTCAACAGGAGCTTAAAATCACTTTTATATATGTGACACATGATCAGGAAGAAGCGTTAACGATGTCAGATCGTATCATTATTATGAATGACGGGGTTATTGAGCAGATTGGTTCTCCGAACGAAATTTATGAACGTCCAAAGACCCGATTTATTGCTGAATTTATTGGAGAAACAAATATCTTCGAAGGTAATGTGACCGGGATGGACGATCAATTTGTTTTTATTGATTGCGGAGGGCAAGAAATCAAAGCGCCTCGTATGTTTGGAAACGATATTCCAGAGCAAGTATATGTTGCTGTCAGGCCCGAAAAAGCAATGATTCATTCCGTTCCAGAAGAAAATATGTCAGTCATGAAATGTATTTTTAAAGAAAAAATATATGTTGGCTCTGTAACTAAATTGATATTTACATTACCTAACAGACAACAAGTGATGGTAAATGAAACAGAAGAAAATAGGGGGACAATTGAGGTAGGAGATCAATTTTATATTAGTTGGCATCCGAAAAATTCTGTCTTGTTAACTTCTTAGATTTGGGTTCATCAATCTGTACATACATTAAAAAGATAAATAAGAAACTATTTTTTGTTCTGCGAAGGGGAGTCAGACTCCAATAGAATAGCTTCTAATAAAAAACTAAATGAAGGTGGGTGGGAAGTATTGGAAAAGGCGAAAGCGACGCTTGTTGAAAGCGTTTCCATCGAACCGAAAATAAAATCTTCAAAAAAAAAATTAACATTGCTGCAATTTGGACATTATCTCCTGTCACAATTTGGTTGTTGCTGTTTTTATTTATCCCTCTATTTCTAGTATTGGTAGTAAGTTTTATGTCCAGGGGAACATATGGTGGAATTGAGTATACATTTACTCTCGAAAATTACACCAGATTTTTTGAACCCCTCTATTTACGGATTATTTTCGTATCGCTTGTCATGGCGATTGCTACTACTTTAATTTGTATCGTTTTCGGTTATCCTTTTGCCTATATTATTGCTAAGACACAAGTTAAGCACCGGACGTTGTTGTTATTGCTCGTTATTGTTCCATTTTGGACGAATTCTTTAATACGTACTTACGCATGGATTGTTTTGTTGAGAACTGAAGGTGTAATTAACACCCTTTTACAAAAAGTAGGGCTGATATCTGAACCACTCACCTTGCTATATAATAGCGGCGCCACTCTTGTAGGTTTCGTTTATACTTTATTTCCATTTGCTGTTTTACCATTATACGCGTCTATTGAAAAATTAGACAAAACATTTTTAGAAGCATCAAATGATTTAGGGGCTAGCCCATGGCAAACCTTTTTAAAAGTAACATTGCCGCTTACGTTCCCGGGAGTAGTTGCAGCTTCTCTGCTAGTTTTTATACCGACATTAGGCCTATTCTTTATATCTGATCTAATGGGCGGAGCAAAGACAATGATCATTGGTAATTTAATTAAAAATCAATTTCTAACAGCGCGGGACTGGCCGTTTGGTTCTGCGGCATCCATCATTTTAATGATCCTTACCTTGTTAATGATTACCTTCTATTTAAAGGTATCTGGTGGGAAAACTGATGATACGGAGTTGTTGTAATATGAGTAAACTTACTCGATGGTCCTCGATCGTTTATGCATCATTTATTTACTCATTTCTATATGTCCCTATTGTTATATTAGTCGTTTACTCATTTAACGACTCTAAGCTCAATGCTGTTTGGAAGGGATTTACGTTTGAATGGTATGCGAAGCTATGGACCAATTCTAGTATTTTACAAGCAACAAAGATTAGTCTTACTGTTGGACTGATCTCCACTGTCATTGCAACGATGCTTGGAACACTAGTAGCCGTAGGGATGTACAGGTATCGTTTTCGAGGAAAAGGAATAATAGATGCAATGCTTTACGTCCCACTCGTTATGTCTGAAATTGTTATGGGTATTGCGCTTTTAGCATTTTTTTCAATGGTAGAGATCCCATTAGGAATGGGCACTCTTCTTATAGCTCATATCACCTTTTCGATCCCATTTGTTGTAGTGGTGGTTAATGCCAGATTAAAAGGATTTGATCAGTCAATCGAAGAAGCTTCAAGGGATTTGGGAGCAAGTGAGTGGCAGACCTTTCGTTTAATCACCTTGCCTATTTTGGGCCCGGCGATTGCCGCCAGTGCTATGTTAGCATTTACTGTTTCAATTGACGACGTCATTGTTAGCTTTTTTGTTGCCGGCCCGGCAAGTACGACCTTGCCATTGCAAATTTTCTCGATGGTGCGGCACGGAGTTACTCCAGAAATTAACGCTTTATCGACGTTAATGCTTGCGGTAACACTTACGTTCGTTATTATTGCTCAAAGATTACAGATGAGAAAAAGATAATAGTGGAAAGTAACTTTGGGCTGTTTTCTAAATGATTTTTGTTTCTTTATAGGTTATGTCTGAAGTTGATTGGAGCGGAAGGTGCGAGACTCCTGCGGGAGCAGCGAAACAGGTGAGACCCCACAGGCGCAAGGCGCCGAGGAGGCTCACCGCCCGCCCCGCGGAAAGCGAGCATCCTGGAGCGGAAATCAACTATACCACTTTTTGCTTACATTGCAACTAAGTTTACGAAAACAGCCTAATTTTTTGATAGAAATATGCAAATTTAGGAGGGGAGCTTTTGAGGGTTCAAGGTAGATTCAGATTACTATTTGCAGTGTTGTTGTTAACGTCCGTTATTATAAGCGGTTGTGGAGGTAAATCGACAGCAGGAGATTCGAATGAAAAAGTGCTAAATATATTTAACTGGGCAGAATACTTGCCTGAAAAAGTAATTGAAGATTTCGAAAAAGAAACAGGTATTAAAGTGAATTACGGTACGTATTCTTCAAATGAAGAAATGTTCGCAAAATTAAGCGCTGGAAAAGGACAATATGACCTTGCTGTTGCCTCCCTTTATTACGTTGATGTGCTAGTAAAAGAAGGTTTTGTCGAAGAAATTGGAAAGCAAAATATCCCTAATATCAAGAATATTGGCGAGGAGTTCTTAGGTAAAGATGCTGATCCGGATGATAAATATTCAATTCCTTATTTATGGGGAGAAGAGCTTATTGTCATGAACACAGATCTCGTGAAAAAGGAAGTCACCTCTTTCGAAGATTTACTTGATCCTGAATTTAAAAATAGTTTAGTAGTTCTTGATGATCCAAGATCAATGCTTGGAGCAGCTTTAGCCGTATTAGGTTATTCTCCTAATAGTGTAAACGAAAAAGAAATTATAGAAGCTGGTGAATGGTTAAAGAAATTAAAACCAAATATTAAAATGTATGATGGCGATAATGCCAAAGCACTATTGGCTAGTGGGGAGGTAAAAGGCGGAATTGTCTTCGGGGCTGAAGCGAGTTTGGCCATTCGGGAAAACAAGGCAATAAAGAAAATCTATCCAGAGGAATATATGAGTTTATGGCAGGATAACTTTGTTATTCCTAAAGGAGCGAAGCATAAGGATAATGCGTTGATATTTATTGATTATATTCTCCGCCCTGAAGTAAGCAAAGAGATTGTGATGGATTATCCATATGCGAATCCAAACATCGAAGCATTAAAGCTTTTGCCTGAGAATGTACGAAAAGAAGTCGAAATTCCAGAGGAAGAAGTTAAAAGAGGCATTCATGCAGTAGATGTTGGAGAGTCCACTGTAATCTATGACAGGGTCTGGGCGGAAATCAAGCAATAAGTTTTTTACTAAATGATTGTTGTTTTTAAATAGATTTTGTATGACGTTGATTGGAGCGGAAGGGTGCGAGACTCCTACGGGAGCAGCGGGACAGGTGAGACCCCACAGGCGCAAGGCGCCGAGGAGGCTCACCGCCCGCCCCGCGGAAAGCGAGCATCCTGGAGCGGAAATCAACTAGACCACTAGACCTCTTTTTGATTAAATAGTAACAAAAGTTACGAAAACAGCCAACAATAAAATAAAATAATAATCAAATGAGACAAAGGAAGGACTGGCCTTTATGTCAAATAATGAACCATTAAACATTGATAAAAAAATAATTGTTCGAAATATAAGACCAGAAGATTTAAATGAAATCATTGAATTATCTAAACTTGCATTCCCGAATATGGAAACATGGGAGATTGAGCATTTAGAAAGCCATTTAAAAATCTTCCCTGAAGGTCAGTTTTGTGTCGAATACGGCGGAAAAATTATTGGTTCATGTTCAAGCCTGATTGTTGATTTTGATGAATACGATGATGACCATAGTTACGATGAAATAACAGATAATGGATTAATTAGAAATCATGACCCAAACGGATTGAATCTCTATGGAATCGATGTAGCTGTTCATCCGGATTTTCGAGGTATGAAAATAGGACAACGGCTATATAAAGCGAGAAAACAATTTTGCCAGGAGAGGAATTTAAAGAGCATTATTATTGGTGGACGGATTCCTAATTATAATAAGTACTCTGATAAATTATCTGCAAGGGAATATGTAGATGAAGTCATTAAGCAAAATCTTTATGACCCAGTTTTAACCTTTCAAATGATGAATGGCTTTGTATTAAAACGGGTAAATTCCAATTACTTATCGGATGATACTGCTTCTCTTAAACATGCCACATTAATGGAATGGTATAACGTGGATTATTTGCCGAACGCAAGGCATCATTATAAGAGAGCTTTCCCGGTAAGGATTTCAGTTGTGCAGTACATGATGAAACAAATAGATTCATTTTCTGATTTCGCCAATCAATGTGAATATTTTATTGATGCGAGTGCTAATTTTAGATCTGATTTTGTCGTTTTTCCGGAAACATTCACTATGCAGCTTTTATCATTTCTCGGAGAAGACATCCCTAGTCTCCAAGTGAAAAAGTTGACGAGCTTTACGGAACAATACTTGAAGAAATTCACGGAGTTAGCCATAAAGTATAATGTGAATATTATTGCTGGTTCCCATTTCGTTGAGGAAAACCAATCAATATATAATATTGCCTATCTTTTCCGGAGGGACGGTACGATTGACAGGCAGCGTCAAATTCACATTCCAGCAGATGACCGAAAATGGTGGGGGATACAGCCGGGGAATGAGGTCAATGTCTTTGACACCGATTGTGGAAAAATTTCTATGCTCATTAGCTATGATATTTTATTCCCGGAACTTGCTCGCATTGCTGTCGATAAGGGGGCACAAATTATCTTTACACCGTTTTCAACGGAAGATCAGCAGGGCTATTTAAGGATAAGATATTGTTCGCAAGCTAGGGCCATTGAAAATCAAGTATATACAGTAATCGCTGGAACGGCTGGGAATTTGACACATGTTCCACATATGGATGTTCAGTATGCTCAATCAGGTATTTTTTCACCATGTGATTTTACATTCCCCGAAAAAGGAATTGTTGGAGAGTGTAATTCGAATATCGAAACGATCATTGTTGGAGAAGTGGACTTAGAGATATTGAGAAGAAATCGGAATATTGGTTCAGTAACGCCACTTAAAGATAGAAGGTCGGAATTTTATCATATGGAAAATCAAAAAATGGATTTACTAGCGACAGAACCAATTTAAGATTGCAACAGCGATTTTTATGTCCTGAAACATGATATTTCAATAGACTTTTAGATTAGAAGAAACCTATTTACTGATAAAAAGTTAGCGCATTCTTGTCCATTAATATAATCCTTTATAATGGAATTGAACAGGAGACAGCCTGTCTTTCCATTATAAAGGATTTTTTTTCATTAGTGGTTTGGGACTGCTAAGTAATTAAATGCATCATTACTTAATAAATACATAGAAGATTCGTTTAATTAAAGGGTTTTTAAAAAGAAAATAGAAATAAGTTACATATAGTTCTAAAGAAGGAGGAGTGAACGCATGACATTTTTGAAGGGAATACAAGAATTGGTGCAACAGGTGGCAGATGTAATTTCGACAGCATTAAAAGTTGAAACAGAAATAGTAGATGAGACTCTGACCGTCATGGCTGGGACAGGTGAATGCAGGAATAGAATAAATACGAAAGAAGAAGGCGGAAAAAAAGAGGCTGGTTATTTATATGGGCGGATACTCTCAACCAAACAAGCATTTGTGGTAGAGGATGCACAGAATGATCCGATGTATGATCCACTCGTACTTACAGGTGAGCGGAAAGAAGTAGCTGAAATTTGTTGTCCAATCCTTTATAAAGAGAAAGCAATTGGAGTGATTGGACTCTTGGCTTTTGATCAAGAACAACATAACAGGCTTATTGAGAACAAAAAGCAAATGTTAAATTTCTTATGGCGTATGTCTGAACTAATCACTGGAAAAGTGGCTGAAATGGAAACGACCAAACAATTGCTGTTAACGAAAAATAAATTGAATACAATTGTTGAATCGATACAAGATGGTATTCTCGCTATCGACAAAAATGGTATGATTACACATTGTAATCACACGGTTGAAATGCTGCTTAATGAAGATAAACAAAATATTATTGGGAGGCCACTCGAAAAGATTTTGCCAGGATCACCGATGTTGTCTATTTTAAAAACAGGCAAAGGATATTCAGAGAAAGAAGAAATCTACCAAACTTCAAAACAACATTTCCACTTCATTGTAACAGCCACCCCTATTTCCAACCAAAGCCAAGTATATGGAGCCGTTGCTTCTATTCGTAAAATGTCTGACGTTAGAAAGCTGGCTTATTCTTTAACGTCAAGTGAACAGGATTTATCTTTCTCCGAGGTAAAAGGTGTAAGCAATATTATAAAAGGTTTAAAGTATCAGGCCCTGAAAGTAAGTAATAGTAATTCAAGCATTATGCTAACTGGTGAAAGCGGTACGGGAAAAGGGGTATTTGCTATGGCGATTCACAATGCCAGTAAAAGAGCCTCAGGCCCCTTTATTTCCGTTAATTGCGGATCGATCCCTGAAACTCTTCTTGAAAGTGAATTGTTCGGCTATGTAAAAGGAGCGTTTACGGGTGCCAATAAAGAAGGGAAAATCGGTAAGTTTGAGATGGCAGATGGAGGAACCATTTTTTTAGATGAGATTGGTGACCTTCCTTTTCACTTGCAAGTAAAGCTTTTACATGTTTTACAACATAAAAAAGTAGAACGAGTAGGCAGCAGCAGTCTTATCCCAATTGATATTAAAGTGATTGCAGCAACGAATCAAAACTTAGAGAAAATGGTACATGAAGGGGAGTTCCGAGCTGATTTGTATTTTCGTTTAAATGTTATCCCGCTAAACCTGCCACCATTGCGAGAAAGGCAGATAGACATTCCAATTTTAATGAACCATTTTTTATCCGAGCATACAAATTCATTGAATAAAGAAATTTATGGGTTTGAACCAAAGGTGATCGAAATGTTTCAAAAATATCGCTGGCCGGGAAATGTACGCGAATTGGAAAATGCTGTCGAGTACGCCGTAAACATGGAACAAACGGATCGTATTACAGCTCAGAGTCTTCCTTTACGAATGTTAGAAAAAAAGGATTATTCCTCTGAATATCCTTCTTTAAAAGCTATGCTCAGTCTCCATGAAAAGGAAATTCTTCAAAATATGCTAAGTAAATATGGCCATTCGGTTAAAGCGAAAAAACAAATAGCAGTTCAATTAAATATTAGCCTTGCTACTTTATATAGAAAACTTGAAGAACATGATCTACTGAATGATCATGTCTATTTAAAAAATATCTATTAAATGAAAACCAATGCCAATGGTAGAAAGTTTTTCTTAAATAAATGCCTCGGTTGAAAAAATAGCTAAAGGCATATGATTTTGGACCATTGGAAAATCTCTACGCTAAATTCGGCCGGTTAACAATAAAGTTATCACGGCTTAAAAAAATCTGTACTCAAGGACTAGGATAGAATGAATGGCGATGGTGGATGACATCCGGATCTGCCGAGCAAACACAAGCAGAATCGATCTCGAAAATTGGTTATGACCTTTTTCTACCCGCGTGAGCAACCTAGGCTTACGAAAGAGAGGCATCAATTTTGTATGATGTCCACTTTTTTAAAAAAACGTGCCTTGATAATGGGGTTCGCCAATAACTTAGCCCCTTCATTTAAGTACAGAATGTATTCTGTACTTGAATGAAGAGACTACTAAGAAAAAGTGAGGTAGAGGATATTACCTGAAAAAATGAAGTCTACTCTATTGATCTAATATCCGTTCGGATTTCTAAAAATTCACACTCAAAAAAACTGCCATATTTTGTCCCTTTTTATATTAAAAAAAAGATTCATAGTCTCAAATTTAATAATTCCGTATTTTCTAAAGAGACAGAGGGTTTTTCAACCCTCTGTCTTTCAATTTTGTGAGGACATCTGAGTGAAAGACACCATATTAATTATGACCTTTATTATAAGATTTATAATTCAGATAAAAATAAATTATTAAAATATATTGACTGTAAGCGTTTTTAGTTTTATTATGTAATCAAACATAACCAACATTTAACCAAAACATAACAAAAATGATATAAAAAGAGGTGAGAATTGTAAAAGTGTTGGTGAAAGTAAAGCGAAATTCCACTATTTAATCGATATCATTTTTGAAACCAACAGACCCATTGCGAAGAAGGTAACAATAATTAACGTGTAACCCAATTATTAGGAGTTAAAATCAAGTAAATAAATCATATTATCTGTGCCTAGGCAAATTTAAAGGAGGACGAAAACATGTCTGAAGTATTAACACAAGTAAAAAAAATTAAAAACTACATAAATGGTGAATGGGTTGAGAGTAAAACGACGCAATATGAAAATGTCTATAATCCAGCAACAAAAGAAGTTATTGCTCAAGTTCCGCTTTCAACAAAAGAAGATGTGGAGTACGCTGTGGAGGTTGCGGCAAAAGCATTTGCAAAGTGGAAAAATGAGCCAGTTCAAAAGCGTGCAAGAGTATTATTTAATTTTCATCAATTGTTAATTAAACATAGTGAAGAATTAGCTCGGTTAATCACAATTGAAAATGGAAAAAACCTTACGGAAGCTAGAGGAGAAGTTGGACGCGGAATTGAAAATGTAGAATTTGCTGCTGGTGCGCCGACATTAATGATGGGAGATTCCCTAGCTAACATTGCAACAGATGTTGAAGCTACAAACTATCGTTATCCAATTGGTATCGTTGGAGGAATTGCCCCTTTTAACTTCCCAATGATGGTGCCGTGCTGGATGTTCCCAATGGCAATCGCATTAGGTAATACATTTATTATGAAACCATCTGAAAGAACACCATTATTAACTGAGAAATTAGCAGAATTATTTACAGAAGCCGGACTTCCAAAAGGTGTATTCAACGTAGTTCATGGTGCACATGATGTCGTTAACGGTATTTTAGATCACCCTGAAGTTAAAGCGATTTCATTTGTCGGCTCTAAACCTGTTGGAGAATATGTTTACAAGAGAGCTAGCGAGAATTTAAAACGTGTCCAAGTTTTAGGTGGTGCTAAAAACCATGTTGTCGTCTTAAATGATGCTGATTTAGAAGACGCAGCGACTAACATTATTGGTTCAGCATTTGGCTCAGCTGGAGAACGTTGTATGGCATCCTCTGTCATAACGGTAGAAGAAGGGATTGCTGATGCGTTTTTAGCAAAACTAATTGAGAAAACGGAAAATATTAAAATAGGTAATGGTCTAGATGATGGTGTATTCTTAGGACCGGTTATCAGAGAAGAAAATCAAAAACGTACGCTTAATTATATCGAAAAAGGAATTGAAGAAGGAGCAGAACTTCTTGTTGATGGCCGCAAACATCAATTAGATGAAGGATATTTCGTAGGTCCAACTATTTTCGATGGTGTTACAACTGAAATGACGATTTGGAAAGATGAAATATTCGCTCCAGTATTGTCTATCATGCGTGTAAAAAATTTAAAAGAAGCCGTAGAAACAGCCAATCGTTCAGAATTTGCTAATGGCGCATGTATTTTCACTTCAGATGCTCCTTCAATCCGTTACTTCCGTGAAAATATTGATGCGGGAATGCTGGGAGTTAATCTAGGTGTACCAGCCCCAATGGCATTCTTCCCGTTCTCAGGATGGAAGTCATCATTCTTTGGTACTTTACACGCTAACGGAAAGGACAGTGTTGACTTCTATACTCGTAAAAAAGTTGTCACAGCACGCTATAAAGCACCATCTTTCGAATAATAAAAACGACTGAAACTTTTTAGGTTAAGAGAAATGAAAGGAAATAAGATTGGAACAGAGAGAGTATCATTTATTGATGTTTTTAGATAAATGATTAAAAGGAATAATCGACTCTTCTCTGTTCATTTCCTTCTTTTCAATAATGTAAGCGAAATCAGATTCGTATTAGAATGAAGAAAATGTGAGGTAATCATATGAGTAAATTGCTTCGAAAACCAAAAGATAGTGAAATTTCACCAGGAGTTATTCTTGTTCATGAGGTGACGGAAAAAGATTCTCCATTAGAATATGTTGGATTTAAAATCGTTGATCTAGTTTCAGGTTCTAAATATTCAGAAGAGTTAGTAAAGAGAGAATGCTGTATTGTAGCGTTAACAGGGAAAATAAACGTAACGGCTAACGAAGAAAGATTCGATAACCTTGGTACTCGTGAGAGCGTTTTTGAAAAAAAACCGACAGATAGTGTTTATGTCTCAAATGATCGAACCTTTGAAGTAGAAGCAGTGACCCAAGCTCGAGTGGCATTATGCTATTCTCCTTCCGAAAAACAATTGCCGACAAAGCTGATTAAAGCTTCAGATAATGGGATCGAAAATAGAGGAATCCTAAATAATAAACGACTAGTGCACAATATTTTACCCGATTCAGATCCAACTGCTAATAGTTTGCTAGTTGTTGAAGTCTATACAGAAAGCGGAAATTGGTCAAGCTATCCGCCGCATAAACATGATCGGGATAATTTACCTGAGGAGTCATTTTTAGAGGAAAGTTATTATCACGAAATGAACCCGCGACAAGGATTTGTATTCCAACGCGTTTATACAGATGATCGTTCACTTGATGAAACAATGACCGTTGAGAACGGTGATGTCGTTCTTGTACCGGTAGGGTATCATCCAGTGGGTGTTCCTGATGGCTACACATCCTATTATTTAAATGTGATGGCGGGACCGACAAGAATTTGGAAATTCCACAACGACCCTGATCATGAATGGATATTAAATCGTTAACAAAATGTTTGAGGGAGCTGTTATCAAAAATGAAATATGAATTTAATGCCCAAAGAGAATACGACATCATTGCGATTGGCCGTGCTTGCATTGATTTAAATGCAACTGAGTACAACCGTCCGATGGAAGAAACGATGACGTTTTCGAAATACGTAGGTGGTTCTCCTGCTAATATTGCCATTGGTGGATCTAAATTAGGATTAAAAGCTGGGTTTATTGGTAAACTCTCTGATGACCAACATGGCCGCTTTATCGAACAGTATATGCGTGGTGTCGGAATTGACACTTCTAATATGGTGATAGATAAAGAGGGCCATAAAACAGGATTAGCATTTACAGAGATTAAAAGTCCCGAAGAATGCAGTATCTTAATGTACCGGGATGATGTGGCAGATCTTTATTTAACCCCATCTGAAGTTAACGAAGACTACATAAAAAAATCAAGAATCCTCCTTGTTTCGGGGACAGCCCTGTCAAAAAGTCCATCCCGTGAAGCGGTGTTAAAAGCAGTTAATTTAGCTAGGAAAAATGACGTGAAAGTAGTTTTTGAGTTGGATTACCGTCCGTATACTTGGAAATCGGCTGAAGAAACCGCAGTTTATTATTCCATTGTCGCAGAGCTGGCAGATGTTGTCATTGGTACTCGCGATGAATTCGATGTGTTGGAAAATAAATCAGCTGGACGAAACGAAGATACAATCAATTCTTTGTTTAAGCATTCACCTGATTTAATTGTTATCAAACATGGAGTAGAGGGCTCATTTGCCTATACGAAATCAGGAGAAATATTCAAAGGTCGTGCTTACCCTTCAAAAGTCTTAAAAACCTTTGGTGCGGGTGATTCATATGCCTCTGCCTTCTTATACGCATTGATCACAGGAAAAGAAATTGAAACCGCTTTAAAATTCGGCAGTGCATCAGCCTCTATCGTCGTAAGCAAACATAGTTCGTCAGAGGCTATGCCGACAGTGAAGGAAATTGAAGAATTAATTTCTGTAAGGTCCTAAAATGAGCTAATACAAAGAGGTGGAACATTTATGGGAACAATTAGATTAACAACAGCACAAGCTTTGGTTAAATTTTTGAACCAACAATATGTTCATATTGATGGGGAAGAAATTCCTTTTGTTGAAGGGATATTTAATATCTTTGGTCATGGGAATGTATTAGGAATTGGAGAGGCACTAGAACAAGATTCAGGGCATTTGAAGGTTTATCAAGGGAAAAATGAACAAGGGATGGCACATGCAGCCATCGCTTATAGTAAACAAATGCTGCGAAAAAAAATCTATGCAATTACAACTTCCAGTGGGCCGGGATCAGCCAATTTAGTAACTTCCGCGGCTACGGCACTTGCAAATAATATTCCGATATTGCTGTTGCCAGCTGATACGTATGCTACACGTCAGCCTGATCCAGTTTTACAACAATTTGAACAAGAATACAGTATTGCTGTCACAACAAATGATGCATTAAAACCAGTATCAAGATATTGGGATCGCATAACTCGGCCTGAGCAGTTGATGTCTAGTTTAATCCGAGCATTTGAAGTGATGACAGATCCAGCAAAAGCAGGCCCTGTAACGATTTGTATTTCACAAGACGTTGAGGGGGAAGCATTCGATTATGATGAAAAATTCTTCGAAAAACGCGTTCATTACATTGATCGTAAATTGCCAACTAAACGGGAATTAAAAGGTGCTGTGGAATTAATTAAGGCGAGCAAAAGACCATTGGTAGTTGTCGGGGGCGGAGCTAAATATTCGGAAGCACGCGAAGCGTTGGTTGAATTCTCAAAAAAGTATAACATCCCATTAGTAGAGACTCAAGCTGGTAAATCAGCGATAGAATCCTCATTTAAAAACAATTTAGGGGGACTAGGGATCACTGGAACGCTTGCGGCAAATAAAGCAGCACGCCAAGCAGATTTAATAATTGGTGTAGGTACGAGATTTACGGATTTCGCGACATCATCTAAAACTCTATTTGATTTTGAATCAACAAAATTCTTAAACATCAATGTTAGTCGCATGCAGGCCTATAAATTAGATGCATTCGCAGTTGTAGCTGATGCCAGAACAACCTTCGAGCAATTAATCCCAATGTTAGAAGGGTACATGAGTGAGTTTGGCGATAAGATTACTAAATTAAAAGAAGAATGGTTAGCAGAACGTGATCGTCTAAGTAAAGTGACATTTACTAGAGAGAAATTTGATCCAGAAATTAAAAATCATTTTTCGCAAGAAGTATTAAATGAATATGCGGATGTTTTAAACACCGAATTAGCTCAAACTACTGCATTAATTGCTATTAATGACACCATCGATCCTGACAGTATCATTATCTGTGCTGCCGGTTCACTTCCTGGTGATTTACAGCGTTTATGGCATTCAAACGTGCCAAACACGTACCATCTTGAATACGGTTATTCATGCATGGGATATGAAGTATCAGGTACATTAGGATTAAAATTAGCTGATCCGGCAAAAGAAGTTTACTCAATCGTCGGCGACGGCAGTTTTCTCATGCTGCACTCTGAATTTATTACAGCGATTCAGTACAATAAAAAAATTAATGTCCTTCTTTTTGATAATTCTGGCTATGGCTGTATTAATAATTTACAAATGGATTATGGCAATGGCAGCTATTTCTGTGAATTCAGAACTGATGATAACCAAATTTTAAATATTGATTATGCCAAAGTAGCTGAAGGGTACGGAGCTAAAGCATATCGTGCGAATACAGTTGAAGAATTAAAAGCTGCACTTGAGGATGCGAAGAAACAAGATAGATCTACTTTAATAGAAATGAAGGTACTGCCAAAAACGATGACAGATGGATATGAAGGCAGTTGGTGGAATCTTGGCGTACCAGAAGTGTCCAATCAAGAAGGTGTTCAGAAAGCATATGAATTTAAACAACAAAAACTGCGGAATGCAATGCAATATTAAGTGGAGGTTTTTATGGAAGAGCGAATGATTTCATGGGGAATTGCTCCTATCGGCTGGAGAAATGATGATATTCCGGAAATCGGTTTAGAGAACACATTATCGCACCTATTAAGTGATATTGTGGTGGCTGGTTTCGAAGGGACCGAAGTCGGCGGCTTCTTCCCTGAAGCTAAAGTTTTAAACAAAGAACTTCAACTTCGAAACTTAAAAATAGCTGGTCAATGGTTTAGTAGTTTTATTATTCGTGATGGTGTGGAGGAGGCGTCTAAAGCCTTCCACAACCATTGTGAATATTTAAAAGAAGTCAACGCCTATGCTGCGGTTGTATCGGAGCAAACGTACAGTATTCAAGGTACAACCAAAAATGTCTTTTCTGAAAAGCCCTACTTCACGAATAAGGAATGGGAAAAATTATGCCACGGACTAAACGAACTTGGGAAAATCGCTGAGCATTATGATCTGAAATTAGTTTATCACCACCATATGGGAACGGGTGTTCAAACGATCGAGGAAATTGACCGATTAATGGCAAACACTGATCCGAATCATGTACATTTACTGTTCGACACAGGCCATATTTTCGTTTCTGACGGCGAATACAAGACATTGTTAAATATGCATATTGATCGTATTAAACATGTTCATTTTAAAGATGTCCGAAAAGAAGTGTTGAAACATTGTAAGCAAGAAGGAAAATCGTTTTTACAGTCATTTTTAAGCGGGATGTTTACAGTACCAGGTGACGGCTGCATCGATTTTACAAAAGTGTACAGTGTGCTGTTGGAACACAAGTATAAGGGATGGATTGTAATTGAGGCTGAACAAGATCCATCCATTGCCCATCCATTAGAGTATGCTTTGATTGCACGGAGATATATAGATGAAAAGTTGCTCATCCATGCGTAACAGGCAAGGGGGGAAATGACACCGGCGGAGCCCGGGGACGGAATGAACTAATGACGACCGGAAAACAGTATCAAAAATGGCCTAGTAACAGTGGTGAAGCCGCCTTGAGAGTAGAGTGAATTACATACTCCTTTTGTAAGCGATTATTGAATTTGAACTATGTTAAGTAATTAAGGTATTCGAATTATACCGAGAATAAATATCTTTACGAATTAAACGGAATCAAATAAACAATCTGGAGGTACTAGTTATGACATTAAGAATAGGTGTGGTAGGAACTGGCGCAATTGGCCGAGAGCATATTAAAAGAGTAACAAATACATTATCCGGTGGGAAAATTGTTGCTGTGACAGATGTGAATCAAGAGTCAGCGCAACAAGCTGTAGAACAATTTGAATTGGATGCAAACGTATATCCAGATGATAAAACGCTTGTTGCAGCAGAAAATGTGGATGCCGTATTTGTAACAAGCTGGGGGCCGGCACATGAACAAACGGTCTTAGCGGCAATTGAAGCAGGGAAATATGTATTTTGTGAAAAGCCTTTAGCCACAACAGCAGAAGGATCCATGCGCATAGTTGAAGCTGAAATGAAACATGGCAAACGCCTCGTGCAAGTCGGTTTTATGCGCCGTTATGATCGTGGTTATGTGCAATTAAAAGCAGCAATTGATAATCATTTCATTGGTGAACCGTTAATGATTCATGCTGCACACCGTAATCCAACAGTAGATGAGAAATATTCGACAGAAATGGCTGTCGTTGATACATTAATTCACGAAATTGATGTCCTGCATTGGTTAGTGAATGATGATTACAAAACCGTACAGGCTGTTTTTCCAAAAAGAACAAAGAATGCTTTAGAACATTTACAAGATCCGCAAATATTTATTATCGAGACAAATAGTGGTATAGCCATTACGGTTGAAGTGTTTGTCAACTGCAAATACGGATACGATATTCAATGTGAAGTGGTTGGTGAAGAGGGCATTGTGAAATTACCAGAACCAGAAAGCATCAGCTTCCGTAAAGATGCTACATTAGGTACGAATATCCTAATGGATTGGAAACAGCGCTTTATCGACGCATATGATACGGAATTACAAGACTTCATGGATTCAATTAAAAAGACGGGTGAGCCTAATGGCCCGACATCATGGGATGGCTATATTGCCGCTGTAACAGCTGATGCGTGTGTGAAAGCACAACAGACAGGGGAAAAAGAACTAGTTACACTTCAAGAAAAACCGGCCTTTTATAGTGAAAAAACAGTTTGCAAAACTGTTTAATTATTAATAGAAAAGCAATTTTAATGACATTTGAAAAATAACACTGATGCCCACTAAAGAAAGGGGAAATTTAACATGCGTTTAGCATATGATCCATCACATTATCGCGACAATACTAATTTAAAAGATACGATCGATACAGTTGCAAGATTAGGATATGAATATGTAGAGTTATCTCCACGTAAAGACTTTATTTGGTTTTATCAATATCCAAAGGTAAATAAGCAGCTCATAAAAGACTTAAAAAGATATTGTACAGATGCTGGCGTTAAAATCTCTTCTGTTCTTCCTGTTCAACAATGGTCTTCTCCAAATGAAGAAGAGCGTCAAGCAGCAGTGAAGAATTGGAAACGTTCTATAGAAATTACTTCTGAATTAGGAGTAGATTTGATGAACACCGAATTTGCCGGTGACAAAAGCCGTCCGGTTGAAAGTGAAGCCGCCTTTGTTAAATCAATGGAAGAGCTAATGCCACTTTTTGAAAAAGAAGGGATTAAACTAAATATACAATCACATCCTAATGATTTTATTGAGTTGAATATAGAAGCAATTCGAATGATTCGTGCACTAGATAAAGAATGGATTAAGTTAGTATATTCTGTCCCACATGCTTTCTTCTATGATGATGGCATTGGCGATGTAGCTAAACACATAGATGAAGCGGGAGATTTACTTGCACATGTTCTAATTGCAGATACGCTTAATCATAAAGCAGCATTTGGGTTACGATATATTATTAATCCCCCTAATGCAAATGTAACGATACACCAGCATTTGAACCCAGGTGAAGGGGAAATTGATTTCGATGCATTATACCGGAAATTAAGAGAAATTAAATTCGATGGAATTGTAACAAATGCAGTATTTGCTTATCCTGATAAACCAGAATGGTCAAATGAAGTAACGTTGAAATCCATTAAAGAAGGATTATATGTATAACCTTATTCTTCCGTAGTCTTGTATTTTTAAAAGCAATGATAACAATGCTTACTCTAAAAATTTTCAATTATATGATATACACGATCGGGAATATGAAATAATGGAACGGAGTGTTACTTATGCAATTATGTTTTAATCAGGCTACTACACTTGAAAACTCTAATCTCGTGAAAGACTTAGAGTATTGTGAAAAACATGGGTACGATTATATTGAAATACGTACAATGGACAAATTACCTGAGTATTTGAAAGATAAATCAATTGATGATTTAGTGGACTACTTTCAAACGCACCACATTAAACCGTTAGCATTTAACGCTTTAGTCTTTTTTAATAATCGAGATGAAGCTGGATATAAGGAAATTATTAATGAATTTAAAGAGATGATGGAAACGGGTCAGAAATTAGGTATTAAATATGTCGTGGCTGTTCCACTTGTAACAGAAGAAAAGATATTGAAACAAGATATTAAAACCAGTTGTGTTGAAGTGTTAAAAGAGTTATCAGATATTGCTGAGCCGTATGGGATTAAAATTGCCGTTGAATTTGTTGGACATCCACAATGTACAGTCAATACATTCGGTCAAGCGTATGATATTATCGAAATGGTAAATCGTGAAAATGTAGGACTGGTCCTTGACTGTTTCCACTTCCATGCCATGGGCTCCGACTTGGAGGATTTGAAAAAAGCTGAGGGATCAAAAATCTTTATTTTGCATATTGATGATACGGAAGATTTCCCAATTGGCTTTTTAACAGATGAAGACCGGGTTTGGCCTGGATTAGGTGCGATCGACTTAGGTAGTATTTTATCAACACTGAAGGATATTGGTTATTCAGATGTTGTATCTGTTGAATTATTCCGGCCAGAATATTATAAATTAGATGCGGAAGAAGCAATCAAAACAGCTAAAGATACAACACTCAAAGTCGTATCAAAGTATTACGATTGTCAATTACAAGTAAAATAAATGAATGGTAGCTAACTTTGGGAAGGGGAGGTGCTAAAAAAGTGGCTTTAGTAACGATGAAAGAAGTAAATTTAGTATCAATGAAGGAAATGCTTTTAAAAGCTAGAGAAGACGGCTACGCGGTTGGGCAATACAACATTAACAGCTTACAGTGGACACAAGCTATTTTACAGGCCGCTGAAATAGAACGTGCGCCAGTCATTTTAGCAGCTTCCGACAGACTCGTTGATTATTTAGGTGGATTCCATACCATTGTTGCAATGGTTAAAGGACTTGTTAAAGAAATGTCAATAACTGTTCCAGTTGCATTGCATTTGGATCATGGCATGAACGTTGAAAGATGTAAACAGGCGATTGATGCTGGATTTAGCTCTGTTATGATTGATGGCTCTCATCTTTCAATTGATGAAAATATTGCTATGACGAAACAAGTTGTTGAATATGCACATACTAAACAAATATCCGTTGAAGCAGAAGTTGGAACAGTTGGCGGGATGGAAGATGGACTTGTAGGTGGAATCAAGTATGCAGATCCTGATGAATGTTTCCGACTTGTAAAAGAAACAGGGATCGACGCATTAGCGGCAGCTCTTGGTTCTGTTCACGGACCATATCAAGGGGAACCTAAACTAGGCTTTGATGAGATGAGACAAATTTCAGATTTGACAGGTATTCCACTCGTGTTGCATGGTGGCTCAGGCATACCTGATTATCAAATTGAGAAAGCAATTGAACTCGGTCACGCGAAAATAAATGTAAATACAGAATGTTTGCAAGCGTGGGCACAAGCTGTTCGTCAAGTATTAGCTAATGACATCCAAGTTTACGATCCAAGGACCATTCTTACACCGGGTAAAAAGGCAATTATTGAAACTGTTAAAGAGAAGATGAGGTTATTTAAGACAAGTCATAAGGTGTAATAGAAGGGGATGTCTTAGGTGAGTCGAAAAGTAAGGCATTCCCTATTTCACCTTACAAAATTTATTACATGGAAACTAAACAAAGGTGTGTAGAAATGATCAAGACAAAACGCATTCAACAAATTGAAGATTATGTTTTTGAACATCAAACCGTATCTTTGGATGAGCTTGTTAAAGTTTTTGATGTATCCAAAAACACGATTAGACGGGACATTCAAGAGCTAGTTGAACTTGGAGAAATTAAAAAGGTTTATGGCGGAGTAGCTGTGAATGATACAACACTAGTATCATTTAGTGATCGAAAATCACGTAATCAAAAACAAAAAGAATTAATTGCTAAATCCGCAGCAACATATGTTGAAGATGGAGATGTTATTTTCATTGATTCTGGGACAACAACTTTAGAAATGATTGAATTTATTAAGGTTAAAAATTTGACGATTATTACAAATAATCTCGACTTTATTCTCAATGCGCGCCCATATGAGAATTTAAATGTTATTTCGACTGGCGGCGTTCTTGAACGCAAAACAAATTCATTTGTCAGCTTTAAGAAAAACGATTTATTAAAATCGTATAATATTAACAAAGCATTCATGGCTTCAACGGGTATCTCGTCATCGTATAATGTGACAAATGCATCTCCCCTGGAAAGTGAAATAAAACAAACAGCGGTTGAAAGAAGCTCAAAAGTATTTTTATTAGTGGACCATGGGAAATTTGGCAAATATGGTTTAATGACCTATTGCGGATTAGATGAAATTGATTACCTTATTACTGATAAAATACCAAGCGAGGATTATCAAGAATACGCTAAAAAGAATGAAATTCAGCTTGTCATTGCCGATGAGTCGATTTAATTTTGTTTAGCTTTAAAGGCAACGTTGCGATGGAAGTGGTCGTTAGAATATGTTTAATCCTACTAAAGATAAAAATATTTTTTTATTAGTATCCTTTATTTTTTGGTTTTCGCATTTTATTTATATACCTACCTTGTCCCCTTATATGGAATCGCTTGGGGGGAAATATACGTTTATTGGGATTGTTTTAAGCAGTTATGGGCTTATGCAATTTTTATTACGGCTTCCAATTGGAATCTTTTCGGATGTTATTAAATTAAGAAAACCATTTATTATCATTGGGATGTTAATTAGTACCATAAGTTGTTTGATATATTCAGTAACAGATAGTTTAATATGGATCCTTATTGCCCGCTGTTTTGCTGGAGTTGCCGCAGCGACATGGGTTGTTTTTACCGTGTTATACGCTAGTTATTTTGTAAATCAAGAAGTTCATCGGGCGATGAGTAGTATTTCATTTATTATTGTCTTAGCGCAATCTCTGGGTATGGCTCTAAGTGGTTATATTGTAAACGAGTGGGGATGGCATGTTCCTTTTTGGATTGGCTTAGGTTTTGGTGTCTTTGGTACAATAATGTCCTTCTTTATTTTTGAACCGAAAGAAGGAATAGTGAGAGAACCTGTGAAAATGAAAGATCTTATATCCGTTTTTCAGGAACCACAGCTATTAAAAACTTCTTTATTATCAATTTTAGCTCACAGCATTATTTTTACGACGATGTTTGGTTTTATCCCTACCTACGCATTAAAAATCGGTTTTCAGTCTAATGATCTTAGTCTAGTAATCTTTTCATTTATGATACCTCACGCCTTTGCCACTCTATTTATGAGTAAGGTATTTGTCTCATTTTTTGGTAAATGGAGAACATTGGAAATTTTGTTTTTTCTGACCTCATTTTTTACGCTGGCTACCCCATTAGTCACGTCAAAAAGTTGGCTGTGTATCTTTCAGAGCATTAATGGCTTTGCTCTCGGAATCATTTTTCCATTACTGTTAGGAATGTCGATAGAATCGATTCCACATAAAAAAAAGGCCACAGCGATGGGGTTGTACCAGGCGTTGTATGCACTTGGCATCTTCGCTGGACCATTTTTTGCTGGAATGCTGAATTCGCAAATGGGAATTGCAGCAGGATTTTATTTTGTTGCAGCATTAGGATTAATAGCGACAATTTTTATTACCAATTGGAGACGAAAAGACTCAGTTCAAGTGGGTTTAGAAATAAATCAATAGGTACCTGATGGGTTTAACACTGCCGTATTTAACACTTGGAAAAGTTCATTTACATAGAGAGGATGGTAGTAAAATGGTGAAAAAAGTACAACTGGGAAAGACAGGCTTTTCGATTACTCCGATAGGACTAGGGACGAATGCGGTTGGTGGACATAATCTTTACCCAAATTTAAATGAAGAGGCTGGAAAAGAACTAGTGCGTACTGCGCTTCATAACGGTGTTGATTTTTTAGATACGGCCTATATCTATGGCCCTAAGCGATCTGAGGAATTAATTGGTGAAGTATTAAAAGAATCGAGTATGCGCCAGAACATCATCCTCGCGACTAAAGCAGCACATAAATTCGTCGGGGAAGATATTGTGATGGATAATTCACCTATATTTTTGAAGCAAGCTGTAGAAGATAGCTTGAAACGACTTCAAACGGATTATATCGATTTGTTCTACATTCACTTTCCTGATGAACAGACACCAAAAGACGAAGCAGTGGGAGCTTTAAAAGAATTAAAAGACGAAGGAAAAATCAGAGCAATTGGTGTTTCCAACTTTTCAATCGAACAGTTGAAGGAAGCAAATAAGGATGGCTATGTAGATGTTTTTCAAGGTGGATATCACTTACTAGAACGCGGGGCGGAGAAAGAGTTTCTACCGTATACAAAGGAAAATAATATCTCATTCGTGCCGTTTTTCCCGTTGGCATCCGGACTACTTGCAGGAAAATATACGAAAGGTACGAAGTTCGATGCCAAAGACCTGCGCAGTGATATGCCGCACTTCCAAGGAGAGGCATTTACACGAAACTTAGAAAAGGTGGAACAATTACGCAAGATTGCTGCTGCAAAAAATGCCGAAGTGGCACATATCGTTCTTGCCTGGTATTTAACGCGTGATTCAATTGATGTTGTTATTCCAGGTGCGAAGCGGGGTGCACAAGTATTAAACAACTTAAATACGTTGAATGTGGAACTAACACGTGATGAAATTGGGGAAATTGATGGGATCTTTCGGTAGGATTTTATATCTATTAGAGAAATCATCTTTCAAAGCTGGGTCTACCTATAATTATATTACAAAAAGAGAATGAATTTTCAAATGAAATATATTCGAATGAGAGGAGTTTTATTATGTTAAATGGAGAGAGAAAAATTGAAAGACCGCTGCGTTGGGCCATGGTTGGCGGGGGAAGACTTGGGCAGGTTGGTTATAAACACAGAATCGGAGCACTAAGAGACAACACAGCCTTCCAATTAGTGGCTGGAGCATTTGATATTGAATATGCTAGGGGAAAGGACTTTGGAATCAATATTGGTGTTGCTGAGGATCGTTGCTATCCGGATTATAAAACTATGTTTGCTGAGGAGTCAAAACGAGAAGACGGCATTGAGGTAATATCTATTGCAACTCCTAATGGTACACATTATGAAATCTGTAAAGCAGCGCTGCATGCTGATTTACATGTCATTTGTGAAAAACCCTTGTTTTTTACTACAGATGAGGTACGGGAAATTAAAGCATTGGCAGAGGAGAAAGGTAAAATTGTTGGTGTAACATACGGTTTCTCTGGTAATCAAATGCTTCTTCAAATGCGGGCAATGATTGAGCAAGACAAAATTGGTGAAATACGAGTGGTAGACTTGCAGTATACCCACGGGTTTAATGCAAAAGATGATGGAGATAAAACCAATGCTGCACAGAAGTGGCGTGTTGATCCTAAGATTGCAGGGCCTAGTTTTGTTTTGGGGGATCTTTCCACACATACATATTACATGTCACAGTTAATTATGCCAAAAATGAAAATTAAAAAGCTACTATGTGATCGGCAAAGCTTTATCCATAGTCGTGCACCGTTAGAGGACAATGCCTATGTTTTAATGCACTATGAAAATGGTGCTGTAGGAAGACTGTGGACATCTTCTATCAACGCTGGTTGTATGGATGGTCATAGGATTCGCATTGTGGGTTCAAAGGCCAGCTTAGAATGGTGGGATAGTAAGCCGGGAGAACTAACTTACGAAATTCAAGGCGAACCGAGCCAAACCTTGATTCGAGCCATGCCATACTTAGATGATATTTGTAATGCAGATGAACGATTAGGGGCTTTACACGTAGAAGGTCTATCAGAAGCATGGGCAAATATTTATCTTAAGTTTGCTATAGCCATTGATGCAAAAAACCGCGGAGATGAAGAAGCCTTAAGTAAACTGATTTATCCGGATATTGATGCGGGATTGGAAGGGGTTCGCTGGGTAGAAAATTGTGTGCGTTCAGCTGACAAAGGCTCCGTATGGATTGATTTTGAGTAAATATGGCATCGAACGAATGAATATAGTAGTGTGCTGCATTTTTTAAAATAATCTAACCTAACTTTTGCACATTGAAAAACTTAATGAACCCTTGTTATAACTTTCAGAACGCCTTATATCTCTATTATTAATTATTAACAATCACCCTTTATCTGCGCTTTTATCAAGCTCGCTAATCGGCGAGCTTTTCAGGTCAAATATTTTACTATATAAAATTATTAGAAAACATAAAAAACTAATTGACTGAAAGTGTTTTTGAAAGTATCATAATATTACCAACATGTATTCAAAAGATCACAAGTTTAATGATTAAAGTAAGGGTAAGTTAGTTTTGTAACTCAAATGAAACCGCTTTAATTATCTTGGTAGCAAGAAAATTTTGAATATACGATCAAAATATTACAATTTTTATCAAGGAGAGGTGTAAGAACAAAAGATTAGTCAAATCATGAAAGGAGGTGAATAATTTTCGGAAATTCAACCTTCCCTATTAATTTAATCTAATTTTCTAGTAATTGGGAATAGGAAATTAAAGAATATAGGAGTATTGGTCTACCAAGGGATGGATTTTTTTAAAACCACTTTTTAAAGAAATGGAACTATTGGATGACTTCATAGATGTTTACATACAAGGGAAGAAATTTAAGGGGGAGAAATGATTATGAGTAAGAAATTAATGGGTTTGTTAATGACTTTTGTTTTGCTAGCAGGTTTACTAGCGGGGTGTGGATCAGATAAAACTTCAGGAAGTAACGATCAGACCTCAGGGGGTAAAGAAAAGACGAAAATTGTCATCGGGGCAGCAATGCCTGTATTTGATGATAAATGGCTTTCCTACTTATATGATGGGATTAACGAATATGTTAAGGAACTTGATGGTGTAGAAGTTAAAATGGTGGATGCGAAGAATGATTCCAGCCTACAACTTTCACAGGTTGACACTTTTATAACTCAATTAGTCGATGCCATTATTATAAACCCAGTAGATACAGATGCAATTGAACCAATGGTTGACGCTGCGAATGAAGCGAATATCCCAGTAATCATTGTTAACAGAGCACCTGATGAAAAGGTGATGAAAAAGATCTACGCTTATGTTGGTTCTGAATCTCTAGAGGCAGGCACTATTCAAATGGAAAAAGTGGTAGAACTATTAGGAAATAAGGGGAATATCGGAATTATGAATGGTGCCTTGGGACAAGAGGCAGTCGTTAAGAGAACTCAAGGGAATAAAGATGTTGCTAAGAATCACCCGGATATCCATATTGTACGGGAAGCTACAGCTGATTGGCAAAGAGCTGAGGGGATCACATTGATGGAGAACTGGATTCAATCAGGTGAACATTTTGATGCCATCGTTGCGAATAATGATGAAATGGCTATTGGCGCTATAATGGCCTTAGATGATGCCGGAAAGCGTGGAGACATTATTGTTGCTGGTATTGATGGTACAATTGACGCTCTACAATATGTTAAAGATGGCAAATTAAATGTCACTGCTTTTCAGGATGCATATGGTCAAGGCAAAGGTGCAATTGAAACAGCTATTAAAGCAATAAATGGTGAAAAGGTTGATGAGAAATTCATAAATATCCCATTTGGATTAGTTACTAAGGATAATGTTGATGAATATATCAAAAAGTGGGAAAAGTAATCAAGTTATGAAGGTTGCTCAGATTATTACTGAGCAACCTTTACTGAAAATATGATTTAGGCGGTGAAAGAAGTGACTGAGTATATTTTAGAACTTGAGAACATAACAAAGGAATTTCCTGGAGTAAAAGCGTTAGATAATATTCGATTAAAAATTAAAAAAGGGTCTGTCCATGCCTTAATGGGTGAAAACGGTGCAGGAAAATCTACCTTAATGAAAATAATATTCGGTATCTATACCCCAGACAAAGGGACAATTAAGTTTAAAGGAAAGGAATTAAAAGTATCTGGTCCGAAAGAAGCCGTTAAAAACGGTATTTCAATGATTCACCAGGAATTAAGCCCAATCCCACACATGACGGTGGCAGAGAATATTTTTTTAGGTAGAGAGTATTCGTTTGGTAAAACAGGATGGGTTAACAATAAAAAAATGATAGAAGAGGTAAGGAAGTTATTTGAAACACTTAATATTAAAATTGACCCTAGCACCAAGATGAAGGACTTGAGCATCGCGAATATGCAAATGGTAGAGATCGCTACGGCAGTTTCATATAATGCTGATTTAATTATTATGGATGAACCGACATCAGCGATAACAGATAAAGAGGTTGAGCAATTATTTGGAATTATTCGTTCTTTGCAAGAAAAGGGAGTTTCTATCATTTATATTTCACATAAAATGGATGAGATTTTTCAAATTTGTGATGAATTAACGGTTTTTAGAGACGGACAATATATCGGAACGAAAGGTGCAAATGAATTAGATCAGGACATGTTAATTCAAATGATGGTCGGCAGAGAGATTAAACAAGTTTTTCATAAAGAAAAGGCAGAAATCAAAGAAGTTGTTTTAGAAGTTAAAAACTTAACTAAAAAAGGTAAGTTTAAAGATGTTAGTTTTGAATTAAAAAAAGGCGAAATTCTAGGAGTCGCTGGGCTAATGGGGTCAGGTAGAACAGAAGTAATTGAAAGTATATTCGGTATAGATCCTCCAGATTCTGGCGAGATTTACATATATGGTGAAAAAGTAAAGATGAAATCCCCACAAGAAGCGATCAAGCACAAGATGGCCCTATTAACAGAAGATCGGAAGTTAACGGGTGCCTTTCTCCCCATTTCCATTAAGGAAAATATGATTATCTCAAATATTAATCAGTTTTTACGGTTTGGATATATTAATAGAAAATTAATCAATGAAAAATGCAATGAACAGGTGAAGTTATTAAATATTAAAACACCACATATTAATCAGCTCATTATGAATTTGAGCGGTGGAAATCAACAGAAAGTGTTGTTGGCAAGATGGCTGTTAAATGATCCAGACATCCTTATTTTAGATGAACCGACAAGGGGTGTGGATGTCGGGGCTAAATCAGAAATTCACAAGCTGATGTCCAAATTAGCACAAGAAGGAAAAGCTATTATAATGATTTCGTCTGAAATGCCAGAAGTATTAGGAATGAGCGATCGAGTAATTGTTATGCATGAAGGGCAAAAAAAAGGAGAATTAGCACGAGAAGAAGCAAACCAGGAAAGAATCTTAGAACTAGCATATAGTTAGTGTTTATTAGAAAAATAATAGGGAGGGTTTTCATTTGAGTAATCCAATAAGTAGCCCAGTTTCACCAATTAAAGAAAGTAGCAATAAAAATGTCTGGCAAGATAAGGTGTTTCCGTTTCTTGGGAAGTATGGTATCGTCTTTATTTTGCTTGCGATGGTTATTCTTATGTCTTTTCTGTCACCCGCATTTCTTAAAACTCAGAATCTGCTAAATATCGTTCGTCAAATTTCCTTCATCGGTATTGTGGCAATGGGTGTCACAATCGTAATTATAACAACAGGGATTGACTTATCTTCTGGCTCTGTTATTGCTTTAACATCAGTAATGGTGGCAAGTTTTGCTCACCCAGGTGATTCACTTATAGGGGCATTAGCACTCGGTGTTGGAATCGGGATTGCGTGTGGAGGCATAAATGGAATCATTACCGCAAAAGGAAAGATACCGCCATTTATAGCAACTCTTGGGATGATGACTGCCGCGAGAGGCTTGGCTTTGTTGTACAGTGATGGGAGACCTGTCCCGGATTTATCTGAATCTTTCATGTTTTTAGGTAAAGGGGAAATTGCGGGCATTCCGTTCCCGATAATCGTGTTTCTTGCAATTGGTATCATTTCACATATTTTACTCAGCAAAACAAAGTTTGGTAAATACACCTATGCAATTGGTGGCAATGTTCATGCGGCTAAAATTTGTGGGATCAATGTGGATCGATACTTAATCTTAATTTATGCTTATGCAGGTTTGCTATCAGCTATTGCAGGGATGATGTTAACGGCAAGGGTTAGTGTAGGTCAGCCAAGCATGGGTATCTCTTTTGAGTTAGATGCTATCGCAGCTGCGGTGATTGGCGGAACAAGTCTTTCTGGCGGTGTTGGAACAATTCCTGGGACGATTATTGGTGCATTGATAATTGGTGTTTTGAATAATAGCTTAGATTTATTAGGGGTATCGTCTTATTGGCAGCAAATTTTAAAGGGCGCTATCATTGTAAGCGCTGTATTAATTGATTCTCGTAAAAATAAAAAAGCTTAACTTGATGAAATGGCTATTTGTAGAATCATTCGTGGGATCTGTGTATTAAGGTTTAAGCTGTCGTGATAACAAAAAAATTTAACATTCTTTGGTGGTGTTTGACATGACAATTAAAATTGCAGGAGCCCCTTGTTCCTGGGGCGTGGATGATCCTAAAAACCCCTATCTTCCGCCATGGGAGCGGGTATTACAAGAGGCATCACAAGCTGGTTATAAAGGCATTGAATTGGGACCCTATGGTTATATTCCAATGGACATCAAACGGGTACAATCAGAACTCTCAAAGAATAATCTGTCAATTATTGCTGGAACGATTTTTGATGATTTAGTAAGAGAATCAAACATGGAAAACTTATTGCATCAGGTGGATGATATCTGTTCACTGATTACCAAACTTCCGCCCTCGTCACAGGAAAATGGACAACACTTTTCAACCCCTTATTTGGTATTAATTGACTGGGGCCATGAAGAGAGGGATTATAATGCTGGCCACCCTGATAAAGCGAAGCGTTTATCTGCACTAGATTGGAATAATATGATGGCACACATTCGGACACTTGCAGAGCGAGCATGGACAAAATATGGAGTGCGATCTGTCATTCATCCTCATGCAGGTGGATATATTGAATTTGAAGACGAAATTAAGAAACTTTTGCAGGATATTCCGTATGATACGGCTGGACTTTGCCTCGATACGGGGCACCTGTATTACTCAAAAATGGATCCGGTGCAGTGGCTGAGAGACTGTGCAGATCGACTGGATTATGTCCACTTTAAGGATATTGATTTAGATATTTATCAGCAAGTGATGGGGGAGCATATTCGCTTTTTCGATGCTTGTGGCAAGGGTGTTATGTGCCCGATTGGGCAAGGTATTATTGACTATGATTCTATTAATAGAACACTGAAGGAAATTAATTATCATGGATATATCACAATTGAGCAAGAGCGTGATCCTAGAAATTCCGATACTAGTCTACGAGATGTTAGTCAGAGTATCGCCTATTTAAAAAGTGTTGGTTATTAAGCATAAAATAATAGATTCAACAGGGGGACTATGAATGATTAATGGTGAAAAAACGATAGGGAATCCAATCCGTTGGGCAATGGTAGGCGGTGGACGAGGAAGTCAAATTGGCTACATTCATCGTTCATCCGCACTTCGTGATCATAATTTTCAATTGGTTGCTGGTGCATTTGACATTGATCCCGAACGTGGTAAAGACTTTGGAATGAATATACATGTTGCTCCTGAGCGGTGTTATCCTGATTACATAACGATGTTTGAAGAAGAGAATAAACGTGAAGATGGCATTCAAGCTGTTTCTATTGCAACCCCAAATAGCACACACTTTGAAATCTGCAAGGCGGCGCTAAACGCTGGTTTACATGTAGTTTGTGAGAAACCGCTGTGTTTTACATCCGAACAGGCAAAAGAACTAGAAACTCTTGCAAAGAAGAGAAATCGTGTCGTTGGCATTACATACGGTTATTCAGGCCATCAGGCGATTGAACAGGCGAGACAGATGATCGCAAATGGAGATTTGGGTGAAATACGCATTGTTAACATGCAGTTTGCGCACGGTTTTCACTCTGGAGCTGTTGAATTGAATAATCCAAGCACGAAATGGCGTGTTGATCCAAAAGTTGCAGGCCCGAGTTATGTACTAGGTGATTTAGGAACACACACATTTTATTTGTCTGAGGTAATGATGCCAGAAATGAAAATTAAAAAACTGATGTGTACTCGCCAGAGCTTCGTTAAGAGCCGTGCACCACTGGAGGACAATGCCTATACCATAATGGAATATGATAACGGTGCCATTGGGACAGTGTGGTCTTCTTGTGTAAATGCTGGTTCCATGCATGGACAAAAGATCCGTGTCACCGGTTCTAAAGCTAGTATTGAATGGTGGGATGAGCAGCCTAATCAGCTTCGCTATGAAATACAGGGTAAACCAGCACAGATTTTAGAACGCGGAATGGACTATCTCTATCCGGAAGCATTAGCAGATGACCGCATTAGTGGCGGGCATACGGAGGGATTGTTTGAAGCATGGTCAAATCTGTATTCTCGTTTTGCGATGGCGATGGAAGCATTTGATCGTGGTGAAACCTTGAACGATATTTGGTATCCAGGAATTGAAGCTGGTGTGGAAGGTGTCCGTTGGATAGAGAACTGTGTCCGTTCCGCTGATAATGGTGCTGTATGGGTGGAGTATCAATAGTCATTGAAAATTATTTTTCAGCAAAAGGTTATTTTTATATAGTTAAAATTCACTAAAACGATTGATCCGAGGAGAACAAACAATGATTTATTCTCCTCGGTTCATTCTTCACTAAGGACTTCTTCATTTTTTTCATAGTGATTTTTTTATCTTTTCTGAATTGTAGAGGTGACAAACCCATTAAAGAACGAAATGTACGGCTAAAATGCCCTGCGGAATAAAAGGCCAATTGGTAACTGATTAATTCAATTGGCATATCTGTTTCCAGCAAAAGTCGTCTTGCTTCACGTATTCGAATACGAATGAGGTAATTCGAAGGTGACATTCCGTAAGTCTTTTTAAAACATTGGCTTAGGTAAGAACGATGTAAATTCAGCTCTTTAGCTAGATCCTCTATCTTAACTTTATTACTTAAATTCTTTTCAAGCCAGTTAGCTACTTCGTGAGCAATCTTTATTTGAGAGGGCGGTATATCACTGTCTTGTAGACGTTCTTTAGAAAGGAAATGTTGAGCTAAAACACTAATTAATTCGATTACTCTCGAATGAAGACGTAAGATACTAACAGCTGAATGCATGTTTTCAAGGTAATCCTCCTGCATTAAGTTAGGTGCTTTTTTTTGTGGCTTTATTTTAAACTCTTCAATGAAATTAGTAACCCAGTGAGTAATAGATTCCCGATCATTCACCATTTCCTCAGAAAAAATACGTGGATTCTTTACTAACTGAAATACAGAGTGGACTTCTTTCATCTCAATATCAAAGTGAAAGACTAAATATTCTGCTTCTATATGGGTTAAGGAGTGATGATACAAATCAGGTTTCACTAAAATAGCGTCACCAGGTTTTAATAAATAAACTTCACCATTGACCCATTGTTCGAATTCTCCGGAAATGCAGTAAATAAATTCAAAATAAGAGTGTTGATGATTTGGGTATGACCATCCTTTTTCAACTATATCTAATTGGATATCCATTATTCGTAACGCACTATATAAAGACGAAAGATTATAGAGGTTCATCTACTCTCACTCCTTTCTTCATTTAGTAACTGTTATTTATAGCCATCGTGTAAAAAAGCAGGATCATTTTTCGAAAGATAACCAAATGTTTTTCGGAAAATTACCAACATATAATCTAATTAAAACAAAAAAATATATTTTTTCCAATCTAAATGTAACAATTATGCAAAAACGTCTAACAGAACGGTATGTTTCTAGGGCTGGCTAAGTGATAACTTATTGTTAGAACATTAAATAATTGAATTCAAATTTGTTTAGGTCGATGAAGGGATAGATGAAGAATGACAGAGAATATTCGTGTAGCGGTTATCGGGTTAGGTCGACTTGGTTCGATCCACGCAGAAAATCTTGCTAATCATATTAACGGGGTGCAATTGCAATATGTTGTAGATCCATTTGAGGGTCGAGCGGAACAGGTAGCCAAAGAACTAGGAGTAGAACGATGGGCGAAAAATCCGATGGAAGTGCTTGAGGATCCTGACCTTGACGCAGTCATTATTGCAACACCTACCAAAACGCATGCGGAAATGGTAAAACTAGCTGCACTAAATAAGAAGCATATATTCGTAGAAAAACCCATTACCGAAACAATTGAGGAAACGACAGAAGTGATTGAAACAATCAAAGAAAATAATGTGCTCTGCCAAGTAGGCTTTATGAGAAGATTTCATCCCGCTTTCATAGAAGCGAAAAAGCGAATTGAAGCGGGAGATATCGGAAAGCCTATCTATTTCAAGGGATTTACTAGAGATAATCCTCCAGGTAAATATGCTATTTCTCCTCAAATTGAATTTCTAAAACATAGTGGAGGAATATTCTTGGATCTTGCTATCCATGATTTTGATATAGCTAGGTACCTGATGGGATCTGAAGTTACCACTGTATTATCTACGGGTAGTATTGTTGTAAACACTTTTATGGAAGAGTATGGCGATGTTGACCAAGCCATTACGTATTTACAATTTTCGTCTGGCGCAGCTGGCGATATCGAGTCAAGCCGAAATTCCCCGTATGGATTTGATATCGGCTGTGAAATAATCGGAACTGAAGGGGCCATTCAAATCCCTACAATTCGCCAACAGGAAGTTACTTTATTAGATGCGATGGGCAAACATGATTTGGGCCCTAATTTTCCTCCATCCTTAAATGAGGCATTTAAAATGGAGCTTAATGAGTTTGTTCATTCCATTATGAATTTAAGAGGTACGTCCTGCAATGAGATGGATGGGAAAGCAGCATTAGAAATTGCTGTGGCTGCCACTGAATCTTTCAAAACAGGTAAAAAGGTAAAGTTAAATTCTCTTAATCTTACAACTAAATAAGTTATTTAACGCTAGAAGAACAAATATTAAGGAGTTGATATAAATGACAAAATTAGTTCGTTGGGGAATCCTGAGTACCGCGCAAATTGCCCAAGAAGAATTATTACCTGCATTTATAGATGCCGCTAACGCAGAAGTCGTTGCCATCGCTAGTTCTAATCCGAAAGTAAAGGATATTTCAATGAAATTCGGAATTCCTGCTATTTACGAATCCTATGATGAATTGTTAGATGATCCAGCTATCGATGCTGTGTATATTCCGCTGCCAAATGCACTTCATTCGCAATGGGTAAAGAAAGCCGCAGAAAAAGGGAAGCATGTACTATGTGAGAAACCAGCAGCATTAACCGCAAATGAAGCGGAGGAAATGATAGAAGTATGTAAGAAAAACGGCGTTATTTTTATGGAAGCTTTTATGTATCAATTTCATCCGCAACACCAACGAGTAAAAGAAATAATTGCTTCAGGGGAAATTGGTGATGTGAAAATAATGAAGGTTAGCCTTTCATTTTTTCTTGAAAATCGGGCTGGGAATATCCGTATGAAAACGGAATTAGGCGGTGGCAGTCTGTATGATGTAGGGTGTTACTGTATTCACTCTATCAGAAATATTTTAGACGCTGAACCTAGAAGGGTTTTTGCCTCGAACCAAAAGGATCCTGAAGGTCAAGTGGATATGTCTGTAGCAGGGATAATGGAGTTTGAAAATGGTATTACTGCCTTATTCGATGCTGCCATGGATCGAACAAGGATCGATTATTATGAGATTATTGGTACACAAGGCAGCTTACGAGTGCCCAGAGCCTTTGTACCACAAATGTTTAATGGTGAAGCACCTATCGTGATCAATACAATGGATGGAATTCAGAGGGAGGAGAAGTTGATTGGACATCAATATGTCCTTGAAGTCGAATATTTCTCACAATGTGTGCTAGACGGGGGCATGCCTAACCAAATGGTGGAAAATACGGTTCGGAATTTGAAAGTGATCGATGCATGTTTTGAATCCATTGAAAAAGAAACATTCGTTAACGTATCTTCAGGTCATTCGATGATTTCAGGGCTGTAAATATAAATCAAGGGGATTGAGGGGACAATCTAGAGTCCTTTTCACTTCAAAACTCTTAGTTTCTTAGAAATAAAGTTTAACTAACGAACCCTAGTGGAAAAATATTAATTTAGCAGGGGAGTTTTTGATAACGATGCGACTTTGTCTTGTAACCGATTCTTTAGGGTCTCTATCTTTCAAAGAAATGCTTAATACATCTGCATCATTAGGCTATGAATCTTTAGAATTTGGATGTGGTAATTGGTCCGCGGTCCCTCATCTGGATGTAGATGAATTACTGGCAAGTTCTTTAAAAAGAGCGGATTTTGTAAATGCAATAAAAAATAAGGGACTTGAAATAGAAGCACTAAATTGTTCTGGAAATCAGTTAGCCCCAAATGAAGAAGGAAAAGAACATCAGGCAATAGTAGATAAAACATTCAGGCTTGCAGAGCTGTTAGGGGTAAAGAAAATTGTCATGATGTCCGGACTTCCCGGTGGAGGACCCGATGAAAAATTGCCAAACTGGATCACCACAAGCTGGCCTCCAGAAACGACGAAAATTCTGAACTGGCAGTGGAATGAAGTCGCCTTTCCATATTGGGAGAAAACGGTTAAACAAGCAAAAGAATATGGGATTGACAAGATTGCTTTAGAGAATCATGGGTGCCAATTAGTTTATAATCCAGCTACTTTGTTCCAATTAAGAAGCCAGGTTGGGGAAATGATTGGAATGAACCTTGATCCAAGCCACTTGTTTTGGATGGGTGGAGATCCCATTTTAGCGGCTAGGCATTTAGGGGATGCTATCTATCATATTCATGCAAAAGATGTGCGAGTTGAAAGAGGATTAGTTGGAATGGATGGCCTTCTTGATACAAAAACCACTGATCGTTTTTCTGATCGTACATGGAATTTTGTAGCTCTGGGATGTGGACACGATTCCCTTTGGTGGAGTGAATTCTTTTCTGTGGTTGGGATGATGGGTTACGATGGACCAATTAGTCTTGAAAATGAGGATCAAACAATGGATCAATTAACGGCGGTAAAGAAATCTACTAAACTCCTTAAAGAGACATTGCCTAGAGCGTTTGGTGCCTAACACCACTGTAATTTTGCGACATTACTATGATTTTAGATCGGTAGAGAATAAATTTCTCTTTATGAAGAGAACCAAGGTTTTAAATGCTTGGTTCCTTTTCTATTATCCTTTTTAAATATCCATTCCATGTGTATCAAACCAAAAAGTGTACACGAATAGTGCCTGACTCTAAAATTTAGAGTAATGCTGGTATATTTTAAGGCTAACCGGATGTGGGTGCTTATTAACTGCTACATTTAAACCTCGGAGGACAGGCACGCTGGCTTAAAAACTCTTCTAGCAAAAAAAATTCCGGCCTTGAAAAGCAGGGAAAACCGGTTATCATCAGTTAACACCATCAAAAATGCTCCATTGCAAAAGACAAAAATACTCGTTGACATAAATCTGAAAATTGTTTATTATTATTTTTGTAAGGGCTTTCCGCTATTACTTACTCTGGTTAATCGATTTCCTAACATTGGTTAATTTGTAGCGAATAATATTCCTTATGTGGGCACTTTGATTAATCGTTTAACCAATTATTTTTTTAAGAAAGTTTCCTAGTTTAGTAGTAGGCAATCCGTAGCAATCCGTATTCTGCACTACAATTGCTATAACTGTCACCAATGGTTAATCGATTAATCAAATTTGTAAGCGGTGTCTTCAGCTATTTCTAACTTTTAGCAAAGTTCTTTATTCAAATTAAAGGAGGTGAATGAGTAAAACAATTAGCATTAAAGAAGAACTTATGGAAATTTTAACTTGTCTTTTGATTACATTATTTTTCAAAAAAATATTGAATAGAGAAGGGGTACATATAAATGAAAAAAATATTTGTTATGTCATTCGCTTTTTTACTAAGCCTTGTTTTGTTAGTTGGATGTAATTCAGGGCCGACTTCAGCTCCGAAATCAAATGATGCTAAAGATAATGATGAGATAAAAGTTGCAATTATTTTGAAAACATTGTCAAATCCATTCTGGACAAAAATGGAAGAAGGTATTAAAGAAGAAGCTGAAGAACTTGGAGTAAAAGTTGAAATACTTGCAGCACAATCTGAAGATGACATGCAAGGTCAATTGAGAATGTTTGAAGACTTGCTAAATAAAGACTACGATGGAATCGGTTTTGCTCCTTTATCACCAGTAAACCTAATTCCTCAAGCGGTCAATGCATATAAAAAGGAAATACCAACAGTTAATATTGATGAAAAATTAGATATGGATGAGCTTGTGAAATCTGGCGGTAACGTGAACGCGTTTGTTACAACCGACAACGTACAAGTCGGTGAGCAAGCTGCAAACTTTATTGTAGAAAAGATTCAAAAAGGGCAAGTGGCGATCGTTGAAGGAAAATCCGGTAACGCTTCAGGTGAAGCAAGGAAAAATGGTGCAAAAGGTGTATTTGAATCAACAGATGGGATCGAACTAGTTGCTAGCCAACCAGCAGATTGGGATCGTAATAAAGCACTTGACGTTGTAACGAATATGATTCAAAGATATCCTGATTTAACTGCAATCTATGCTGCTAACGACACAATGGCCCTTGGTGCTCTTCAAGCTGTTATTAATGCAGGTAAGAAAGATCAAATTATTGTTGTCGGAACAGACGGTGCCCCAGAAGCAATTGACTCTGTGAAAGCTGGAAACCTAACTGCTACAATTGCACAAGATTCTGCTGAGATTGGAAAAGAGAGCTTAAGATTGCTTGTGAAGGCAATTAAAGATAATAAAGTACTATCCCTAGATGAAGCAGCAGAACTTGTCACGGTTCCTTCTTATGTTGTAAGTGAATAAGCTGAAAAATTAATTTAGGAAGTGTCTATCATGGATTACATGGTAAAAATGGAAAAAATCACGAAAGAGTTTTCTGGAATCCCTGCATTACAAGATGTAGATTTTAACCTGCTACCTGGTGAAGTTCATGTTTTGTTAGGAGAAAACGGGGCGGGGAAATCTACGCTAATGAAAATATTATGTGGGATTTATGAGCCTACTGAAGGTAGCATCATTATTCAAGGAAATAAATTTTCAAAGGTTACTCCGAAAGTGGCTGCTAGTAATGGAATTGGCATCATTTATCAAGAATTGAGTGTCATTGATGATTTGTCAATTGCTGAAAATATATTTGTTGGAAAAATTCCAACAAAGAAAACCTTTGGAATTTCAACCGTAGATTACGAGTATATGAAAACGACAACTACGAATCTATTAGAACGCGTTGGATTGAATCGACGCCCAGACGAAATCGTTGGTGAACTTTCAATTTCTGAAAAGCAGCAAGTGGAGATCGCAAAAGCACTTGCTGCTGACACGAAAGTATTGGTTATGGATGAACCGACATCGTCTCTAACAGATGGAGAAATTGAAAAATTATTTGAGATTATTCGCCAACTAAAAAGTGAGGGTGTAGGCATTGTCTACATCTCTCACAAATTAAAAGAAATCAAGATAATTGGTGACCGGATTACGATTCTTAAAGATGGAACATTCGTTGCAACGAAAGACTTAGCCACTACAGAAATTGATGAACTTATTACGTTAATGGTTGGCCGAGAGCTGCAATCAAGGTACCTCACTAAAAATCAGAGCCATAGCGGGAAAAATGAAGTTGTTTTTGAAGTGAAAAATTTAACAAGAAAAGATGAAAAAGTTAAAGATATTAGTTTTCAATTAAAGAAGGGTGAGATTTTAGGATTTGCAGGATTGATTGGTTCTGGACGTACAGAATTAATGAATGCAATCGTTGGGTCGGATCCTATGAAAACAGGTGAAATCACCTTAAATGGTAAATCCTTAAATTTAAAAAATCCATATGACGCAGTAAAAAATAAAATTGCTTATATTACTGAAAATCGAAGAGAAACTGGTTTTTTTCCAAATTTTGGAATTTGGAAAAACATCTCCATTTCGAATTTAATTAACGATTCAAAATTTGGAGGATTATCTGGTTTAGTGAAAAAAACTCAAGAAATGGAATGGGCTGAGCAACAGAAGAAAAACTTATCGATTAAGTGTTCCTCGGTTCACCAAAACATTACCGAGTTATCAGGTGGTAACCAACAAAAGGTTATCATTGGAAGATGGTTGGCAGCAGGATCAAGCTTATTCATTTTTGACGAACCAACAAGAGGAATTGATGTTGGAGCGAAAAGTGATATTTACAAAATTATGCGTGATCTAGCGGATAACGGTAAAGGTGTCTTAGTTGTTTCGTCAGAATTACCTGAATTGCTAGCGATTTGTGATCGAATTGCTGTGTTCCAAGAGGGTAAACTCAATGGCATCTTAACAAGTGATGAGGCTACCGAAGAGAAAATTATGGCGAAAGCAACATCTTAAGGAGAGGGAAGACATGCAGAACAAGTTTAATAAAATATGGCAGAACTATGGAACATTCGGAATTCTAGTGTTGATCATACTAGTCCTAGGAATCCTCTCACCGAAGTATTTTTTCACGGTATCGAATTTAACGCAAGTCATTTTACAAAGTTCGATTAATATTATCGTTGGTGCTGGTGAGTTCTTTACAATTTTAATAGCAGGAATTGACCTTTCAGTAGGTTCGATTATGGCGTTGACCGGAATGATTACCGCCAAATTGCTCGTAGCAGGAGTTCCCGTTGTACTTTCGATTATTATTGGTGGAATCATTGTAGGTGCTTTACTAGGATTTATCAATGGATTCCTCGTTGTAAAAACAAATTTGCATCCGTTTATTATTACTTTAGGAACATTATCGATTTTCAGAGGGTTAACACTTATTATTTCAGATGCTCGCCCTGTGTATGGATTGCCAAGTGAATTTACACAAGGGATTGCCGGTTGGCTTTGGTTTGTTCCAATTCCTGTAATCATTGCTATCCTTATAGCTTTAGTATTAACGTTTGTGACAAACAAAACACGGATGGGAAGAAATATTTACGCACTTGGCGGGAACTCGCAAGCTGCTTGGTTCTCAGGAATAAATATTAAGCTGCATACGATTGTTGTGTTCATAATTTCAGGAATTTGTGCGGGTATCGCAGGTGTTGTCTTAACTGCCAGAATTGGAGCGGCAGAACCACTTGCAGGAACTGGTTTCGAACTATTTGCAATTGCAGCAGCCATCATTGGTGGAACAAGCTTCTTTGGTGGGAAAGGTAAAATTATCGGTGTTGTCATGGGAGCACTTATTATTGGTGTTATCAATAATGGTTTGAACATTTTGAACGTATCTACTTACTATCAACAAATCGTAATGGGATCGCTTATTATCGGTGCTGTTGCATTGGATCGGTTATTTGGTGGAAAGAAAGCATAAGAGATAATAGAAAAAGTGAGGCTAAATCAACATGCAAAAATTTTCTCCGTCATTAATGTGTATGGATTTAACGAACTTTAAAGAGCAAGTAGAGATTTTAAATGAAAGAGCCGATTTTTACCATGTAGATATTATGGATGGACATTTTGTGAAAAATATTACGTTATCACCGTTTTTTATTCAAGAGTTAAAAAAAATCTCCACATTGCCGATTGATGCGCACTTAATGGTTGAAAAGCCGGAAGACTTTGTGGAAATGACGATTGATGCTGGAGCTGATTATATTAGTCTTCATGCGGAAACGATTAATGGAAAAGCTTTTAGAGCGATTCAAAAGATTAAAGAAAGAGGAAAGAAGTTCGGAGTTGTTTTAAATCCAGAAACGCCAATCGAAGCGATTGAGACATATATTCACCATATTGATAAATTAACGATCATGACTGTTGATCCAGGGTTTGCTGGACAAAAATATATTCCAGAAATGATAGAGAAAATCCAAAAGGCAAAACAGCTTAAAGAAGAGAATAACTATAAATATTTAATTACGATCGATGGTTCATGTAATAAAAATACATTTAAAGAACTCGTTGATGCTGGTGCTGAGGTGCTAATCATTGGTAGCTCGGGACTGTTTAATCTGGATAAAGATGTTGATAAAGCTTGGGATAAAATGATGGATACTTTTGGGAATGAAGTAAAGGATCTTATGCAAGGTTAAAGTCTCTCACCGACTAGAGTGAAGCAAATTTAGAGAGGAATCTTGACATGGACATTGAACAGCAAACATATGTAATTGGTGTAGATATTGGGGGAACTCATACAAGAATTGGAGCGGTTACTTCAGACGGAACACTTCATTTCTTTTTGAAAAGAAAGACAAAAGATATTGTAGATGTGAAGGATCCAATTGAATCGCTTAAACGTTTTTTATACGAATATATCGAATTATATGTTAGTGGAAAGAAAGTTCTTGCGGTTGGAATGGGCTTCCCGTCTGTAGTAAGCAAGGATAAAAAACGAATATTAACGACAACAACTATGGAATCGTTATGCAATGTGAATATCGTGGACCCATTGCAAGATTATTTAAAAATTCCAGTTTATATTGATAATGATGTAAATCATCTATTAAAATATGAAATTTCCAAACGAAATGTAATGAAGGACGACATCGTATTAGGGTTTTACATTGGAACAGGGTTTGGAAATGCAATTTATTTGCACGATCAGTTTTTAAGTGGGAAAAATGGGGCTGCTGCGGAATTAGGGCATATTCCAGTTTATCAAAATGGGGATGTGTGTGGCTGCGGGAATATTGGATGTGTAGAAGTAATCGCTTCAGGGAAAAGATTAGTTGCCCTTCATCAAGAGCATTTTTCCGATGTTCCGTTTGAAGAGATTTTCACTAAATGCGCTCATGAAAAAATTATTGAAGATTTTATTCATGCGTTGGCAATTCCGATTGCAACCGAGATTAATATATTCGATCCTCATCTTGTCATCCTTGGTGGGGGAGTCGTTGGAATGAAGAATTTTCCAAAGGAGCGGCTTGAGGAAAAAGTAATCCAATCGTGCAGGAGACCGTTTCCAGCCGGAGGGTTAAACTTTGAATACGCAGAAGACGTAAATGCAGCAGGAGTTCTCGGTGCAGCAAGTCATATTTACGATCAACTAAAGAGGGAAAACGTCATTAAGATCGGGTGAGCGATAAGGACCATTTGATTTTGTAATGATAGCGCTATATAATTTTATTTAAATGATAAAATAATATAGTGACGGGGCATGAGATCATGGATAAAAAAATCACCATCAAGAAAATCGCAGAACTTGCGGGGGTTTCAAGTGCAACTGTTTCAAAAGTGTTGAACAATACCGGGAGATACTCTGAGGAAACGAAGAAAAAGGTTCTTGATCTTGTTGATAAATATGATTATCGGCCAAATGCTGTTGCTAAAAGTTTAAGAACCCGTAAATCAAAAACGATAGGGGTTATTGTGCCGGACATTACAAATGAATTTTTTGCCCAAATAGTTTTGGCAATCGAAAATTATTGTGACCCAAAAGGATATTCAGTTTTTATTTGCAACTCTGCTGAGAACGAGGAAAAGGAACTGCAATATTTTAAGGATTTAGAGATTAAAGGAGTCGACGGTTTAATCTATTTATCAGGAAGTGACCAGCTTTTGCAAAATAGAACCCGGTTGCCGATTGTATGTATCGACCGGAAGCCAAAACTTCATCGTGTTTCGATTGTGACTTCTGATAATCATCGTGGCGGCTATTTAGCGGGTAAGGAGCTAATCGAAAAAGGTTGTGAAAACATCCTATTAATAAGAGACTATCGCAATGTGTTTTCAACTGAAGAAAGAATAAATGGTTATGTGAAAGCATTGGCTGAACACGGAATGGATGTAACAGAGGATAATATTTTAAAATTAGAAGTCGGTATTGACCAGGCAAAACAAGCAATCGAATCCTTAATAGAGAATGGGAAACTTTTGTATGATGGTATATTTGCGACAACGGATTGGCTTGCTTTCGGCGCATTTTTAGCATTAAATGAAAATAGAATCGAAGTACCAAACGATGTGAAAATCGTTGGCTATGACAATATTAGTATTGCAAAATACACATCTCTCACGTCAATTAATCAAAATAAAGAATTACTTGGGAAACGTGCTGCTGAAGAACTAATTGAGATGATTGATAGCGGTATTTTACATGCGAATAATATCATCAAGATACCAGTAGAGCTTGTTAAACGCGAATCAACTTTGTTAACGAGTAAAACACTATCTGATAAATAGGGTGTTCTTAATTGGAGCACCAATTATTCCCCTATGATTAATCGATTAATCAATGAAGCTGGAGGAACTAAAGATGAAAGTTGCAATTGCATGCGATCATACGGCATTACCAATGAAAGCGGAAATCATTCAAGAACTAGAAGAGTTAGGGATTGAATATGTGGACCTAGGTGCATTCACCGAAGAAAGAGTCCATTATCCGGACTATGCTTTAGCAGTTTCAGAAAAAGTAGTTTCAGGGGAAGTGGATCGCGGAATATTAATATGCGGAACAGGAATCGGGATGTCGATTATGGCAAATAAAGTGAAAGGCATTCGATGCGCTCATGTACAAGATACATTTAGCGCAAAATACACAAGACTGCACAATGACAGCAACGTACTAGCATTGGGTCAGCGTGTACTGGGTCATGGTTTAGCAAGAGAAATTGCAAAAATCTGGCTCGAAACCGAATACGAAGGTGGCCGACACCATATTCGTGTTCAAAAAATAGCTGACTACGAAAATTCGGTGTCAAGCACTGGGCAGGATGAAGTTAACCGATGTTCTGATGAATAGCCGCCAAGAGCCTAGAACTACACGATATATGTAGCGGTTCTTGTTGAAAAATAGCAGTCCTCGTGGATATTTAATCTCCGCGGGGACTTTTTGCGCAGTCCTATAGATAATAAAAACCAATCCAAGCGGAGTGACTTGTGTTTTGTTTTCCCATACCCATACTCCTAATAATATTGATTCTTACCTTCTAATTCATGAAATTCGAAAAGTGATTGTTTTTGCTGAAATATCTAAAGAATACCCCCTTCTGAGTTTAAAAATCCCTTTGTAAAATCATATTCTAGATAATTTAAACAAATACTACATTCGTTTATATGGATATGTTCCCAAAAAGGAGGTCTTTCTATTGACTAAACAGTTTTCTTTCTTTTTCCTCGTATTATTCGTCATTTTAGGACAGCTCTTTCCTTCACTAACATATGCAGCAAGGGAAAAAGATACTGTTCAGCTGCGTTTGCTTGAAACAACAGATTTGCATATGTACTTAGCTAATTATGATTATTATCAGACAAAAGAGGACGATAAAGTAGGTTTGGTAAAAACAGCCACCCTCATCAAACAAGCACGAAGTGAAGTGAAAAACTCGATGTTGTTTGATAATGGGGACGAGATCCAAGGTAATCCTTTAGGTGATTATGTTGCGAAAGTTGGTTTAAAAAGGGGCGAAGTACATCCTATCTATCGTGCTTTCAATATGTTGCGGTATGATGCCACAACATTAGGTAACCACGAATTTAATTATGGCTTAGATTTTCTAAAGCGTGCAATTAAAGGCGCAAAAATGCCTATTGTGAATGCAAATGTATACCATGCCAAAAAAGATAAACCTTATTTTGAACCTTATGCCATTTTTAATAAAAGGGTTGTAGATGATCACGGAAAAACACAAACAATCAAAGTAGGAGTTATTGGCTTTGTTCCCTCACAAATCATGGAATGGGATAAAGCCAATTTAGAAGGAAAAGTGGTAACAAAATCAATTGTGGAGTCAGCAAAAAAATGTGTTCCGATTATGAAAAAGAAAGGCGCCGATGTAATTGTTGCCCTTGCTCATACGGGAATAAGCGCCGAACCATATCAACCTGACATGGAAAATGCTGCTTACTATTTGACTCAAGTTAAAGGCATTGATGCTGTATTAACTGGGCATTCACATAATCTATTCCCCGGCCCTTTATATAAAGACTTACCTAATACAAATCTTGAACAAGGAACGATAAATGGGAAACCTGTTGTAATGGCTGGCGCATTCGGTAGCCATCTTGGCTTGATTGACCTGCAATTACAGAAGAAAAGTGGAAAATGGAGCGTAACCCGCAGTAAAAGTTCCGTTAGGCCGATCGCGGATGAAAATGGAAACTCTCTCGTTCAAACAGACGAGAAATTAATGAAAGCCATTTTACCAGAACATGAGGCAACTATTAAATATGTAAATCAACCGGTTGGTGAAACAACAGCGCCCATTTTCAGCTACTTTGCGCTCGTCCAAGATGATCCTTCTGTGCAAATTGTGAATAACGCGCAAACTGAATATTTAGTAGGCAAACTAAAAGACCCAGCCTATAGTAAGTATACAGGTATACCTGTTCTCTCAGCGGCAGCACCATTTAAAGCAGGTGGGCGTATGGGTCCGGATTACTATACGAATATTCCTTCTGGAACATTGGCGATAAAAAATGTCGCGGATTTGTATTTGTACCCGAATACGCCTCAGGCTGTATTGATTAAAGGGGCACAGCTCAAAGAATGGCTGGAAATGAGCGCTGGGCAATTTAATCAAATTGATCCATCTAGAGGTGGAGAGCAGCAGCTGATCAACCCTGATTTTAGATCCTATAATTTTGATATTATTGATGGAGTTCAATACCAAATCGATGTCACCAAGCCAGCCAAGTATGATCCAAAAGAGAAGTTAATTCATCCAGAATCAAGTCGAATCGTTAATCTAACTTATCAAGGTAAGCCCGTTATAGATGATCAAATGTTTATCGTCGCAACCAATAACTACCGAGCATCGAGTGCAAGTTTCCCTGGTGTCAGTAAGGGCGAAGTGATTCTGAAAGCACCTGATGAAAATCGCCAAATCATCACCAACTATATCCAGGAGAATAAAACAATAAACCCATCAGCCGACCAAAACTGGTCAATCGCGAAAATCAAAGGCAAAGCGAAAACTGTGTTTGAATCATCACCGAAAGCACAAGACTTCGTAAAGCAATTTAAAAACATAAAATATATTGGGCCATCTAGCGAAGGGTTTGCAACATTCTCACTTGATTTAACGTCTGAGGAATAGGTGGATGTTAAAGGGTTTCTTTAATTATTTCTTTAATAAAGGTCAAGGAAATTTATCCTTGGCCTTTTAAATTTGATTACATGGACATCGCTCATAGCTCATAGCATGGCACATCCTTACCGAATATCTAGGAGTCATACTCATTCCGATTGATTCTCATTGCATATTAAATGATTCTTTTATCTAAAATGTGGTAAAATTTCTAATCTAAGAATAAATAATTAATGAACATCACTGGTTTAGCCAGCTAGAATTTTGAGACGGAAATAAAAAGAATGAACCCTGTCAAATCTTAGGGATTAAGGAGAGAGATTATGATTCGATTTGAAAATGTATCTAAGCGATACCAAGACGATACGAAAGTTGTAAAATCCCTGAATTTCGATATAAAAAGGGGGGAATTCTTTGTCATTATCGGTCCTAGTGGGTGCGGTAAAACAACGACACTTAAAATGATTAACCGTTTAATTGATTTGTCTGATGGGACGATTCTTATCAATGGAAGGAAGATAAGCGAATATGACATTCATGAATTGCGTTGGAATATTGGGTATGTCCTTCAGCAAATTGCGCTATTTCCGCATATGACGATTGAAGAGAACATAGCAATTGTTCCGGAGCTACGAAAATGGAGCCGTAAAATGATTCACCAAAGGATTGATGAGCTTTTAGAAATGGTCGGATTAGATTCGAAAATATACCGCAGCAGGAAACCTAAAGAACTTTCTGGAGGTCAGCAACAAAGAGTTGGTGTTATTCGGGCCTTAGCTGCAGATCCTGAAATTATTTTAATGGACGAGCCGTTTAGTGCCCTTGACCCCATCACTAGGGAAAAATTGCAGGATGATATGTTGGACCTTCAGAATAGGATTAAGAAAACCATTGTATTCGTCACACATGACATGCAGGAAGCATTAAAGCTAGGGGACCGAATATGTGTTATGAAAGATGGTGAAATTGTACAAATAGGTACACCAAAAGATATACTTCAAAATCCTGAAAATGAGTTTGTAAGAGATTTCGTTGGAAATCGGCAAGACTTATTAAATGGGGACATTAACCTTGTAAAAATGATGAAGCCAATATTGGAAGACTTAAATCAGAATGAAGTAATTGCTGCGTCAGCTTCATTAAAAGAGACATTGGCGCTTTTATCACACCAAGATCAATTGGCTGTTGAAAAAGATGGTGAGATTATCGGAACAATAAACAGACAAGCAGTCATTCAATTTTTAGCTGATCGTTTGCAGGAAGGGGACAATGCCAATGGGTGAGTTTGCAGCTATTTTTGCGGAAAGACAAGGCGAGCTTGTTGGTTCGTTGCTTGAACATATTCAGATTTCCTTTATTGCCCTCTTTTTTGCAGTCATAATCGCTATTCCCCTTGGAATTTATTTAACGAAAAAGAAAAAAATAGCTGAAGGAATCATTGGAATAACAGCCGTTTTGCAAACGATCCCATCATTAGCACTTCTCGGGCTTTTGATTCCTCTATTTGGGATTGGTAAGATTCCTGCCATTATAGCCCTTGTCGTTTATGCACTCCTTCCTATTTTGAGAAATACATATACAGGTATTAAGGAAGTGGATCCCTCATTAACCGAAGCTGCTAGGGCAATGGGAATGAACTCGAGAAAAAGATTATTAAAAGTAGAGCTTCCTCTCGCTATGCCTGTTATTATGGCGGGTATCCGCACAGCGATGGTATTGATTGTTGGTACGGCAACATTAGCTGCACTTATTGGAGCTGGTGGGTTAGGGGATATCATCTTGCTTGGTATTGACCGAAACAATACAACGCTCATCATTCTTGGCGCGATCCCGGCAGCCTTACTAGCGATCCTATTTGACGTTTTGCTTCGGGGGTTCGAGCGATTAACATTTAAGAATTCGCTAACCACTATAGGAGTTTTTGCAGTAGTGGGTGTACTGATTATCGTTATTCCGCTTGTAAATAGGGAAGAACAAAGAGATATTGTCATTGCCGGTAAACTTGGTTCAGAGCCGGAAATATTGATTAATATGTACAAACTCCTTATTGAAAATGATACTGATTTGAATGTCGAACTAAAACCGGGCCTTGGGAAAACCTCATTTGTGTTTAATGCATTGAAATCCGGCAGTATCGATATTTACCCTGAGTTTACTGGAACAGCCATCTCAGAGTTTTTAAAGGAAACGGCTGTAAGTACTGATAGCGAGCAAGTGTATGAACAAGCAAGAACAGGAATGCGAATGAAGTTCAAAATGGAAATGCTGAAACCAATGATCTATAACAACACATATGCTTTAGCAGTACCTGAGCAAACGGCTAAGAATTATCACTTAAGGACCATTTCTGATTTAAAGAATGCCCAGGATAACATCAAAGCAGGCTTTACTCTAGAATTTGCTGACCGGGAAGATGGCTACCGTGGTATCCAGAAGCTTTATGGAATTTCATTTTCAAACATAATCACAATGGAACCGAAGCTGCGATACAGTGCCATAAAAACTGGAGACATTAACCTAGTTGATGCCTACTCAACAGACAGTGAATTAAGGCAGCATAAACTGATTGTCCTTGAAGATGATAGGCATCTATTTCCTCCTTATCAAGGGGCACCAATGCTTAGAAAAGAAACAATAGAAAAATATCCGGAAATAGAAGAGGCCTTAAATAAGCTGGCAGGAAAAATAAATGACGATGAAATGCGTGAAATGAATTATAAAGTCAATGTGGAGGGCATTAACGCTGCAGAAGTAGCTAAAGAATATTTGGAAAAAGAAGGGCTTCTTTAAAACTTTGGAAGAAACCGTAAACAAAAAGAAGTAACCTTCCCTCCCTCACCAAGGATAATGGGTGGTTACTTCTTTTTGTAATCAGCAATCGTTGGTTAGCCGCTTGCTTTGCGGCTGTAGTTGCCTGATCTTTTTTATTTAGGCTGTTTTCATAAGGTTTGTTGCTTTTATAATGCGATTTTTATTTAATAATCTGAGTTGAGTGCCCGCAGCGGAAATCAACGGGCAAACTTTGTAGGCTAAAACAACAATATATGCGAAAACAGCCTTTATTTATAACTATTTTAGAATAAAATATACATATAAACATATTTTTCAGTCTTTATTTATTCAGTTCTAAATGACTTATCAATTCAGTTTGAACACGTTGCTTTTCTTTGTCTGGAACAATTAAATAGTAAATGTGATCGATAGTGGCGTCACTGCCCTCTATGGAAATCTGTTCGATCGTTTTCGCTGCCCCGCGATAATTTTTCTGTATACGAACCATATCATCAAACGTTAGGTTTGTTTTGATATTCTTACCTAATGCACTAAATATTTCTTGATAATTTGTTAATGATGAGAGGCTTGCCCCCTCCTTAATAACAGCTTTAAGAACCTCACGCTGTCTAAGCTGACGGCCAAAATCACCTCTAGGGTCATCGTACCTCATACGGGAAAACATTAAAGCATTTTCCCCATTTAACGTTAATTCTCCCTGAGGAAAATGAACGCCGTCAACGGTAAAGTCTAAATCATTATTGACAGTAACCCCGCCAATCGAATCAACAATCTCTTGAAAACCTTCCATGTTTATTTGCATATAGTAGTCAATTGGAATGTCTAAAAAATGTTCCACTGTTGCAATTGACATCTCTACTCCACCATATGCATAGGCGTGGTTAATTTTGTCATCCTTTCCACGTCCGACAATCTCCGTTCTTGTATCACGCGGGATACTAAGCATTTTGACAGAAGCTTGATCAGGGTTGACAGTTAAAACGATGATCGAATCTGATCTGCCCCGATCTCCCTCACTTTCATCGATTCCAAGCATAAGAATGGAGAAGGCATCTTGTTTCTCTAAGGTTATTTTTTCCATTCGCTTTTCTGATTTTTCCCTTTTAATTGGTTGATGCATCGTTGCAACTACATCTGTTAAAGAATGGTATACAGCATAGCCATATATGCCTGTGCCGATCAAAATGAATAGAGCAATCATTGCTGTTATTCGCGGCCAGATCCTTTTATTTTTTTGTGCTCTCACTTTTCCTCCCCCTGCATTTTGGAAAAATACACTACTATTGAAATGTAACAATGATTCCTATAATGCCTGTATCGAAAGAAAGCTATGTGAAAATAATGACAGTTACCAAAAAGAAAGTTACACTTATTCTATTATATGAGAGTGATTAGAAATGTATGGATATAAATTTGTCCATTCATAGCAATCTTTTAAGGAGTTGAAAAAATGGCAGAGTGGAAAGACGGTATAGCTAAAATCGTTCTTCCGACCCCTTTTGCTGTTGGGGATGTAAATGTTTTTGTTGTAAAAGGAGATCGGCTGACGCTCGTCGATGTTGGACCAAAAACGGAGGAGGCGTGGGAGGCGCTAAATATACAGCTGAAAGACTTGGAATTAACAATCAATGATATTGAACAGGTCGTGCTGACCCACCACCATCCTGATCACGCAGGTCTTTTGGAATTTTTTCCGTCGTCTATAGATGTGTATGGCCATTGGTTAAATGAAAGATGGTTATTCCGTACAGAGGCATTTTTGAAAGCACATGATGCCTTTTACTATGAGCTTTTTACTAAATTAGGGATTCCTGAACAATATTTAGCGTTGATCCCATTGTTAAAAAAGTCGCTGCGTTATTCCTGCAACCGATCTCTTACAGGGGAACTGACAGAAGGGGATAAGCCACCTGGCCTTGATAATTGGACGGTTATTGAAACACCTGGGCATGCCCAGAGCCATATTGGTTTATTTCGTGAAAAGGATGGGGTTTATATTGCCGGGGACCATCTACTTGCCCACATCTCGCCTAATCCCTTATTAGAACCACCCTTACCTGGGAAAATAGAGCGCCCTAAGCCTCAATTGCAATACAATGAATCATTGAAAAAGCTGCTGCCGCTCCCTATTCAGCTTGTTTATACAGGTCATGGTGATGAAATTTATGATGTCAATGAGCTGATCGAGAAAAGGCTGGCCCGTCAGCATGACCGGGCGATGCATGTACGAAAATGGCTGGAAACAGAGGCCCTAACGGTTTTTGAAATCTGTCAGCGTCTTTTTCCAGCCGTGTATGAACGGGAGCTATCTCTGACAATCTCGGAAACCATCGCCCAGCTAGACTATTTACATTCATTAGGCGAGATTTATATAAATAAAGAGCAGAAAGCGTTTGTCTATACGGCAGTCAAATGAGGTGACATATTGGCAGATCGTTTAAAAAATAAAAATATCATTATTACAGGGGCTTCAGGGGGAATCGGAGCGGAAATGGCATCTCTTTGTGCGGAGAGGGGCGCAAATCTTGTACTTCTCGCCCGAAACCTTGAGAAGCTGAATTTGTTGAAAGAAAAGCTGCAATCCCGTTATCAGGTAGAAGTGGATGTGTATAAGTTAGATGTTTCTAATACGGATGATATTCAGGCCGTATTTTCGGAAATACTCCTTCAAAGAGGCCATATTGATGTACTTGTTAACAATGCTGGGTTCGGGATTTTCCGGGAAGCATATGAGGCCCAAATCGATGAAATCAAAGGGATGTTTGCTGTCAATGTTGTTGGCTTAATGGCTTGTACGAGCATGGTTTTGCCCGGAATGAGGCAACAGGGAAGCGGCCATATTATTAATATTGCCTCACAGGCCGGGAAGATCGCGACCCCAAAATCGAGCGCTTACTCGGCAACAAAACATGCGGTTCTCGGATACACAAACAGCCTTCGGATGGAGCTTTCTGGACATCATGTTTATGTGACAGCTGTTAACCCCGGACCGATTGAAACGAATTTTTTTACGATTGCCGATGAAAAAGGAACATACGTAAAAAATGTGCAAAAATATATGCTGAAACCGGAGTATGTGGCCAGAAAAGTGGTCGATGCGATGCTGACGCCTATCCGGGAAATCAATTTGCCCCGCTGGATGAATGCGGGGAGTATCGTTTATACTCTTTTTCCGCGCTTGTTTGAGCGGTTAGGGAGACGGATGTTTAATCAAAAATAGGTGAAAATGCACCTTTCCTGCCAGCTGTTCGTTGGCGGAAAAGGTGCATTTTATTCTTCTCTTCCTAATCAACCTCATAAGAAGCCTCTAAAAGTATGGAGAGTCCGTCAAAAAGCCATAAACCACGTCATTGACAATATCATGCAAAGTACTTTCCTTTTCTTTGCTTTTAAGGGCAAGGATTTTATGATAAATTTCGTCATATTCTTTGCTGTCTGCTGAGAACAATCCGTTTTGATTATATTGTTTTAAGCAATTTTCCACCATTTTAAAAATTAATTTTCGATCCATGCGGTTCCACCTCATTTGTATTATAACGGTTTTGAGGGGGAAATGGGGCGGACCTACGGCTATTTAGGCTGGACATAATGATGGAAACCCTAATTTTGTAAAAGGGTCGTAAAATTGCCATTGAAAACGAACGTATATTCGTTTATCATAATGGATATACATAAATAGAACGGGTGTTCTTTTGATTGTAAAAAATTTTTTCGAGTTAGATAATTGTCTAGCTCTTGCGCCCTGTGCTTTCTCTTATTCAGTTTAGTGTTTTTTAGAAGGAGGCTGTCATGTTCAATTACTGTACGATGCCAGAAAATCAAATATTGTGCGTGGATATGTTCTGTTATCATCTTGTCAACGATAATTAATAGTTTACAAGAATTACTTTATTACTGATAGTTAGAGAAGGCAAGAATAATAGACAAAAATATAATTGTAAACTATTTAATTTACTATTATAGTGGGGGAGTTTTTATTGGGTAAGAGTCAACAACATTACGGTATTCAAGTTGAGATTGCAAGAAATCAAAATGATTTAAGATACATGATCACTGAAAACGGCATCCCTATTCAAGATCCTTGTTTATGGCTTGATCTAGTAAGTATGAATAGTTATTTAACAGGAGAACGCTATGCTTACGCGCTCTTAAGATACTTTCGTTACCTAAGAGCGAATGGTTTGCATTATTATGAGGTAACGAATAAAAGGGTTATTGAGGAATATATTAAAGATCTTTTAGGTTTAGGGGATAAAGTCATTAACTTTGAAGGCCAAATGACCTTTAAAGCTCTGAGTACTTACATAACTGTATTGAAGTCTTTTTACCATTGGTTAGAAGACGAACGAAAAGTTACAATGAATCCCGTTCTTTACAGTAGCAAAAGAACCAAGCAAGCTCCTCTGGTGAATACGAAACTCCTTTATGGTCAAATATGGAATTTTGATATCGATGAAACCGTACTTTCAAGAGTGAAATACCAAAAAAAAAGAAACCATCTTAAGTGGTACACTGAACAAGAAATCACAGCTATTTGCAAAGAATTCCGCACTCTTAGAGATAAAACGGTGTTCACCATTAGTGTAGAGACTGGAATGCGTATTGGAGAGCTGTTGGGTCTAAAGCTTGATCAATTTGATCCTTTTGAACCTTCTCTTGATATCGTGAGGGAACAAAATATTGAGAACCGTGCAAGGGCAAAAACTACTGAACGTAAACTATATATATATACGCATCTTGCTGAAATGATTCAAACATACATAACTACTGAACGAGCTGAAGCAGATATATTAGGATATGATTATCTTTTTCTTAATAATCAAGGTAAATATAAAGGAAGCCCTCTTAAAACACGTAATTTTCTCCGTATTTTAAAAGGTGCCGGTGAAAGGGCTGGTTTGGTCAAAAGCGAAATTCGGACACATAGTGGACGCAGTACTCGGGCTCAGCAACTTGTTGAATTAATGAGAGAAAACCCTGAACTAAGGATCACAAAAACTTTCATTGATGAAGAAATGGGATGGCGAAGTGAGAGAAGTATTAAACCTTATGAGAAAGGTTATAGCATGACGCAAAAACGAAAAATTATGGAACGAATTAAACCTGTTATTGCATCAATTACAGGTCATTTAACTAAAGGTGACAAAATACATGACAAAGATTGAACTTATTGATACGAGGGGTTCCATTCGTTATTTATTAGCAGTTAATGGTGTTAAGTTAGAGGTTAAATGGAGTAAATCATTTGATTTACTAAAGCAATATATACAAGAATGGGAAAATGCTTTAATTACAAAAGATGTTCAATATATTCGTAACTTGCCTGAAAAATATGGTGAAACATCAGGATACGTTCTTTATCTTTTAGCCGAGAATGTTTTTCGAGATTTATTTGTTGATCTCGTTATTTCATGCGGATTAGAATTTGTAGCTCGAGGTAAGTATTTCACTGGATCAGCATTCTGTAACTATATTCATGAATCTGATTATTTAGGGTTTCGGAGCCTAAAAAGAATGCCGCTATTAATTAAGGCGATAGATCAATTTTATGAAAATGTTATTACTATTTTAAAAGAAGTTTTTCAACAACGATCCAGTCATCAGGTCTATAAAATTGGTAAAACACTTACTTTTAAAAGATTTATGATTCTTGCTATTGGAGAACTACCTGACGAGTTTCGTTCATATTTATCTTATTGTATTGAAAGTCTTGCTGAAGAAGGCGAAGAAATTAGTTTTCATCGACTTGTCAAGGCTGCATTTTTAGTTAGAATTGAATTTGCATCGTTGGATAAAGAGCAACAAGAATTTTTCTTAACAATTATAAACAACTGGCGAGCTAAGAAAGTAAAAAAACAAGAAATAATAAATATAGGTGCTGATTCATGGGCTATACCTTATATGGATGTACAAACAAAACGTTTAATGAAATTTAATTTTATTGGTTTGAATAACCCAATTAAAAAAGAGTTTCAGTATTATCTACTCTTTTGGTATGAAAAAGGTGAAGATGCCAAAGCTCTTTTTAGAAGATTTTCAAACATCATACGTGTTTGTATTACGCTTCAAAAAGTATGTCCAAGCTATAAATCGGTTCTTCAGACTACTTATATTGATGCTTTACAAATTTTTGATATCCTTCAACAAGAGAAAAAGGAAAACGGGAATAGAAAGTATGCATTGACAACTATTTTTCTGTCCTTTTCTTCGATTCGAATATATTACGATTGGCTAAAGTCTAAAGAAAACAAGGAAAATCTTAGGAATCCATTTCGCCGTTTCAAATATCGAAATATCAGTGGTTTTGTAAAAAATAGTGAATACATTCCTGATGAAGTTGCGGATAAATTATCAGATGTTATACATGAATGTCCCCTCCATGTTTATCGAACATGGCTTATTATGATGAATACTGGGATGAGAGCTTCGGAAGTACTTAAACTCGAAGAAGACTGTTTAACATATAACGAAACTGAGGCTATCTATTATTTGAGATTTGTTACATATAAAATACTTAGAAGACGCAGGAAAATGGGTCTAGATGAATATCATAGTGTTCCACTGTTAAGTGAAGAAGTTGTTGATGTTATCAAAGCACAGATTAAGGAAACGGAAATTCTTCGTCGGAAAGGTAACACTAGTTATATCTTTATTAAATATGCAAACAGTCGCAGGCATGATAAAGACCTATTAATTGCTGGGCATGCAGGTTCGACAATTGCGAACTCTATTAACCGTTGTATTAAACGGCATAACATTAAAGATAAATCAGGAGAGTTATGGCATTATTCTAACCATCAATGTCGAAAGACATTAGCCGTTAAACTCTTAACTGAAGGAAGCTCTATTTCAGAGGTTGGGGAAATTCTTGGTCACATGTCTGAGAATACCACACGTCAGTATTATCAAGATGTTGATGCAAAAAAGATAGCTGAATTAGATCGTGAACTATTTGAGGAACTTTTTAACTCGATCGATAAAGATATTCAACGTTCTTATACATCTTCTGAATTGGAGCAACTCAAAAAAGAAATTTTGACTGGTGCGCGAGAAACACCAGAAGGTCACGGTAGTTGTGTAAAACATGTCTCATTCGGTCCCTGTCATAAACGCTCATGTGTGGGGTGTTCCCTCCTATTGACTGGCCCTCAAAAACTTCCAATGTGGAAAAAGCTATACTCTGAGCAACAATCTTATGTCAATGACATGATTCTATTAATGAAGCAACAAAGAATTGAAAATTACGAAGAATATCGCGACTATCAAGCTGAGTCTCACCTACTTTCCTTGTATAAGGAAACCATAGTAAAAATCGAAAAATTCATAGAGAAAAGGATTCCGAAAAATGCAGAAAAGTATTCATAATCAGCAATACCTTGAAGGCAATACTAAAAATCTAAAGGAACTTCTTATAGGGAGAATTGAACAATTTGGACATTTCAATTTTTCAGATGATTCTTGGTATTTCAGTAAAAAGCATAAAGATTCTTTACCAAAAGCAAGTTACACAATTACTTTTTATCAAGCTCCAAGTCAATACAAAGAGTGGGTTAAATATTATGCATTATTCTCAGAAACCTCAATATATGATACTTTTCAAAAATGCTTAAGAATTTCCCGATTTCTTAAATATATTGTTCAATACCATTCCGGTATACCTTTAGCGGAAATTAACCGCGATCATGTGAATGCATACGAATATTTCTTGAGGCAAGACAATTCATCAATAGTTAATCAGCAAAAACATTATGCTGCTCTCCAAGACTTTTTTATGAAATTAACGGATTTTGATGAAATGCCAAATATAGTACCAACAAAGAATAAAAATCCGTTTCCGTTTATTAAAGAAAAAAGCAAAAGAAAACCTTTATCAAAAAAAGTACTTCGCTCTTGGGATCTGGTCATGAAAAATGAGAGTAACAACATTCCTATAGAGTTCCGTACAGTTTACTGGCTTTTACGATCCTTTCCGAATCGAATTACCGAAATATTATCTATGCAACGAGATTGTTTGAAATCATTCTATGGTGAATATGTTATTCAGATTCCGACTTTTAAACAGAGTGGAGGATTTGATCGTGAGGAAGTAAAGATGATTCCTGTAGCTTATACGGGTCATGGTAAATATGTAGTTGATTTAATTCGAGACCTTCAGAAGCAAACCGAAAAGCTGCTTGTGGAATACCCAACTGTTCAAGGGGCTAAAACAGATTACTTATTTGTTATTCGAAATTGGAGTTTTAAGGGGAAAAATGGGAATCTTGAAGTTAAGTTTTCCTCTCGGTCAAGTACTAATATAACAAATTGGCAACGACCTAAAATAAACTTGCTTTTATGTCAATTAGCTTTAATTTTTGATTTTCGTGATGAAAGCGGCTTATTAGTTATTCCGACAACCCATCAATTTCGTCATAATACAGTTACTGACCGTTTATACACTGTAGGTTATACCACTGAACAAGTTCGACGGCTAACTGGGCACAAAAATGAGGTAATGACGAAACACTACACCCATCAACTTGTAGAGCAACACAAGGCAATTCATCTCGGTATTTCTGGACTCCGTAACCCGAATGATAGTCCTGTTGAATTCCGCGGAAAAATATTGAATCTGGATGATCGAACAATAAAGCAGCTTTCTAAAGATTCAAGACGTTATCTTACATGGGAAGCTAATGGAAAAAAAGGTGTCGGGATCTGTAGTGACATTTCTGGCTGCAATCCTAAAGGAACCTCTGTCCATTTTGAATGCTATGCTTGTGATTGGTTTGTTCCGAAACTTGAGTATTATGATGATTACAAAACCGAACATGCTTATTGGCAAGAAATAATAGACCGCACTGCCAAAGATCCCCGCCGATCTGCTCATTTTGAAAATGCCGTTAGGAATTTGAGCTATCTTGAAAGAATATTATCTATTTGCGAAAAGGGAATTGCTCAATTTAAGGACAACAAACTTGAGGCAAAACTGAATAATCTTACAAAATCACCCGATTGGGTGTGATAATATGGCGAATGATGGATTACGAGAGCTTCAGCAAAAAAAGCGAGAAGAAAGTATAGAGCGCGTAAAATGGGCCATTCAGTATCTTCATGATTTAGAGGGGCAGAATTGTCGAATTACTGCCGTTAAACTTGTTGATATTTCGGGTCTTAGCCGAGCGGCACTGTATAAACCTCATCTGCGATCTTTATGGGATGAGAATTGGGCTATATCGCAAAAGGAAAGCAAAATTCAGCAAGAGATAGATCATCACCATAAGGATAAAGAAAAGCTTCAGATCGAAATTTCTCTTTTAGATCGAAGGATACAAAAAAGTGAACTTGAGATTTCGCGACTAACAAAAGCATTGAATAATGAGAAAGCGCGTTCCAGTGTTTATCGGCAGGATTTTGAGGAGATGAAGGAGCGCCATCAAAAACTTCTTCATCATAATCTTCGTATTCTTCGAAAGCTTCATCTTCATGGTGTAGACACAAGCGATCTTAACATGGAAGACACCGATTAGAATTGGTGTCTTCCATGTTAGCTGATTTCAACTTGTAAGATTCTCTTAAAGGAAAGGATTAGGATATCTTCCTCATTGATAATTTTTAACCAACCTTCAATTGTATCTACCTTTTGGATCCATCCCCAGAACTCTGCAGGTCCGTATTTTTCTGCATAGGTAATCGTAATTGCTCGCTTCTGTTCAATGGATTTAATAATTATACAGTTGATCTCCTGTAGTTGATCATTATCTAGTAAAGGAGGTTTAAACTCTTGTTGTTTTCGTTTTTCCCCTAATAGCTGCTCCCTATGTTCAGGTAGCATCATTCGACTCGATTCCCAGCGTAAATTATACCCTTTGCTCAATTTATTTACTGCCATTTATAATCACCTCTATTTGTAATGTCCACCTATTTTTTTTGCACGCTCAGAAGCCTGACCCGATTTGGTTAATGAGGAGGCTCTATATATGGCTGTACGCCCATATTTGTCCCATATAGCGTCTAACGCACGATTTAACTTTTCCCGATCTAAATAGTTATCGAACAAGTCAATCTGATAGCAATCGGAGGTTTGTAAGTTACTTAATGAGACACCCAAACTTCTTATAGGCTGTTTATCCCAATGTTTAAGTAATAAATCATATGCCGCCTTGAAAATATCTAAGTCAAAACTCGTCGGAATTGGAAGGGATATTTGTCTATTGAAACCAGTAGGAAAGTCAAAATCAGCTCCTCTAACGCCAAATGAAACAGTGGTTCCCATATATCCTTTAACTCGACATCTTCTAGCTACTTCAGTACAAAGTTCTAATAAAACGATTTTGATTTCTTCTAGTTCTGAATAATCTCTTGGTAAGGTCATTTGATGACCAATTGCTTTTTGTTGATCGAATGTTTTTACAGTAACAGGAGAATAATCAATCCCATTTGCCGTCTGCCAAAGTACCTCTCCATTAATTCCCCAACGTTTTTTTAAAATTTTAATGGGGGAATTTGCTAATTGACCAATTGTAAAGATGCCCATTCCTTGCAAATGCTTTTCCATTCGTCTTCCAACCCCAAACATTTTGCCAATAGGCAATTTCCAAAGCTCATCCATATTTGTTCCATCTAATTTAAATATTCCATTTTCATTTTTTTTGGCAAAATTGTCACATGCCATTTTCGCAAGGATTTTATTTTTACCAATTCCAACCCTCGCATATAATCCAGTTTCATTTAGTATTTTTTGCTGTAACTTATGAGCAATAATATATTCATTTCCAAATATTTTTAAGCTACCGGAAATATCCAAAAATTGCTCATCAATTGAAAATGGTTCTACTAAATCGGTAAATTGCTCCATAATCTGACTTATAGCCAATGAGACATTTATATAGTCTTGCATATGAGGTTTAACAATAACTAATTCTGGACATTTATTTTGGGCTTGCCATAATGGTTCCGCAGTTTTAATCCCAAAGTTCTTTGCTAAAGGACATGCTGCTAGAATAATTCCTGATCTTCTTTCTGGATCTCCAGCTACTACTAGAGGTTGATTTCTATAAGCATCATTCTTAACCTTTTCAACAGAAGCATAAAACGACTGGATATCTGCAAGGAAAATCACTTTTTCCTTCATCATGTTATCACCTTTTCCTAAAAAAAGAACATACCTTCGTATTTATTATATACGAAAGTATGTTCGTTTAGTACTGGAAAATAGTGTTGGCTTGAAAAAAGTGATTAACTCCATAAGTGTTGATAAAAGAACAAATTGAAAAATCGTGTTTTAAAAAAGATAGATCAAAACACGATTTAATTGTGACTTTGAAATAAAGTTCGAAATTTAACAAACTTTAATAATTCCTTGTATTGATAGGGTTTTACTTTCAACCCTTAAACTTCAGCTGTATTGTTCAATTAAAGGGCCATTTAACGGAATAACTTTGTGAAAAATAGCTGGTTCATGAAATAATAAAGGCGATATAGATGATTACTTATGAAAAAAATAATAAAGGAGACAAGTGTAGTAAATGATATTCCAATTTTAAATATTTTTTAGGAGAAAATATATAGTTGTCCGTTGGTATTTTTTATTCACGGGGCATCGTGAACAAGCTATCGATTTTGGATATATGCTTGCAATGAAAGGATTTTATTACATAAGCATGGATTGTAAAGGACATGGGGAAAGAAAGGGAAATAAAGGGAAAAAATGAGAGCAACAAATTTCCTCAAGTTTTTCCACGAGATACTGGCTTGAATACCTACGTCCATATGCACGAAGTTATTGAACAATCAGCAATCAATATACAGAACTTAAGTGAATACTTTAAGGATTAAGAGAGAATTATTACAATTAAAATTGGCATATCTGGTTTTTCAATGGGGGGCTATGCATCATTTTATATATCGACAAATAACCCTGATATAAAGGTTTCTATTCCCATAGCAGGTAAACCTTCATTTACAAAATCATGGCTTGATACCATTACATTAACTGTTACCTACGAACAATGGAGTACTCAGATTCAAGATGCGGTGAAAGAAGTTGAAAACGAACTGAGTACTTTACTTAGAAGTAAACATAGCATAGATATCATGGAACTGAAATCTATGCTTTTAAATTTGAATTAAATATTAGGAAATATTCACGCTCTACTATCTTTTTTTATTCTTTCCCATTCATTTTTAATATGCTTATTTATCAAGTCTTCAAATAAATTTTGCTCTATCTTTAATAGACTTGTTATAAATTGCTTATTATTAAGATAAATCAAGTTTGCAGGAATATTGATTTTTAAATCACTGAAAATAGATAATAATTCTTCTTTAGAATGATCTTTTGGATTACGTAACACAGTATGAAGTTTAACAATGTTGTTAAGATGTGAGATAATTTCTAGTTCAAATGATTTCTTTGAATTTAATTGAAATTCAATTAAACATTTTAATTTAATTATGTAACTTGTTTCCTTAGAACCATTTTCATATATAATTGAAAATAAAAGGCTATTAAATTCAGCTACATTTACTTTTAGATTTTTTAAAGAATCAATTCGTTCTTTATTTACTGAATTAACGAAGTTATTTGATTTATTATTTCTAATTGTAAAAAATAAAGTAGTAAGCGTTATTACTGCAGTTATTGAGGTTGTTACTAGAGATATATGTTGTGCGTTTGAAAAATCAATAAAATCAATAATCATTTTACACTCCTTAATAAGATTGGGGATATTTTATGACAAAAAACTTTAAAAGAACAAATAGCTATTTGAATATAAAGCAGCTAAAATATCGATTAAATAAGAGTAATATCAAATCGAAATTACTAATGATCAGTAAAAATCCAAAATTAAGAAAAATTTATAATAATACATTGTTTCCACAAAGGAATATTCATATTTTTCAGTATCTTGTAGAGAACATTAATAACTATACTGTTGAAATGCTATGGCAATTGGAGATAATCTCAATGTATAAAGATACATTATCTGATTTTCTAGCTAAAACAGATGAGTACTCTAGAGAATACTTTAAAGCCAATTATAGCTATTGTAACCAATTACTTATTGAAATTGAATCGGTTTATGGAAATAGTATTTGGTTGATAGAAAATAAAATCAATTTATTCAATGTTACAGACAAGGAGACGTCTGAAGGTTATTATGAGACTCTTCAAAATAGCGAACTAAACTCGTTTTATAAGTTTCTTAATTGGATATTACATATTAAGTCAGATGAACTTGTTTCACCTGCTCGCTTTGAAATTGAATTACAAAGAATGGTTCAAACTTGGTCTTGGGTTAAGAAATATAACTTATCTGACTTCTTGCTATTCCATTTTTCAATAGCAGAGGATTTTGAAGATATCGATTTAAACTCATTGTTAAATGTACTAGAGAATTTATCTTTAATCGACAGATATTTTACTTTACTAAAAATCACTGAAAACCTAATTGATAGTGATATAAAAAAAGTGGATGATGCTGTATTAAATAAAGCCTATAATATTTTGTATTCTATTTATCCAAATAATTTATCTCCATATTATCGTATTTTAAAAAATGATTATACTGAAACAACAAATGAAGAAAATGCAATGTTAATCTTAGCTCTAAATTCATATTCTCAAGGAAATTATGATGATTCAATAGCAATATGTGAGGAGATACTACAAACATTACCTTATGAAATAGGTGTTTATGAGATTTATGCTAAATCGCTTTTAGTTAAAGATATAAATAATTTAGAGGATTCTGAAGCTAAATTTTATATAAGAATAATTAATTTGTTACTGGAAATTTATAGTACAAAAAATAGGGAAGTTTCTGAGGAAAAAATTGATGAAATATTAAAAATTTGTATTGCCCATAACACAAATAAATGGGCATGGAAATTACTAAGCTTAATTACAAATCAAAAATATGGAATGAAGATATTTGAATCTATTCCAATCTTTAAAAAAGGTTTTAAATATTCAAGTTTCTTAAAACCTCAGATTTTATCTTCTCTTTTTAAAGAAAGTTATTATCAGGATCAGTACATAGAATTAAACTTTTATCCTGAAAGTATTACTTATAAAATACACAAGGCTTATAGTCAGCTAGATTTAAATCAAATTGAAAGTTTGGATATAGAGGAAAATAGAAAGCATAGATTATTAGGAAATATATATCTATTAAAGAAAGACTATCAGGAAGCATTAAAATCTTTCAATAAAATAAGTTCAGATTCATTTATATATAAGCCAGAAATTTTTAAAGGTAAAATAAATTCCTATATAGGTCTTGAGAATTTTGAAGTAGCTCTCAATCTATTGATCGATTCATACCTAGAAGAATACGAGGTAATTCACGATATTGATTTAATTTTCATGTATGAATCTTTACTTGAAGAGGAATATTCATATTCAAATATAAATATCTTAATTTTTGTTGAGCTGTTAACCAGGTATACCGACCACAATTTAGAAATAAGAAAACACAACTTTTTAGAAGATTTCCTTGTAGAAAATGATGTGAATCTTATAAGTGAAATGACTTTTGACCTAGGTAAATATCCTAAAGAGAAGTTAATCTTTGTTTTAAAAGAATATTGTACAATTGATAATATGTCACAATATTACTATTTTGAGACATATGAGCAGGTTGAAGAAGAAAGAATAAAAATTTGTAGAATTCTAACTCAAATAGATCCTGATAATAAAAATGATTATTCAGAAGAAATTCGAGATTTAAATGAAAAATCTCAAATAAGAGTTCATACAGCAGCTCTTGAAAAAAGTAAAATCTATGTTGATACTGAGGGAATCAAAAAACAAGCATTATCGTTAATAGATAATAATTTCAACAGAATCACTGAATATTTTAGTAGCTCGAAGTCAAAAGGATTACCAGTTGAGTTCTATTTTAATGGTGAAAATGAGAAGGATGGAAATACTTTTAAAAGAAACAGTTATTCTGAGATTTACAATGAAATGATTTTTCAATTAAGAGATACATTCATTTTTAGTAAACAGTATGGATTGAATGTTTATTTGAGTTTGGGTATTAGACATGGAACAATTATTGCGCAATTTAGGAAACTTTTTGAAAAGGATTACTTTTTAACTCTATTTAATTCATACGAAAATAAGTATAAAGTTAATCAATATTGGTTAGAAAAATTAAATGTAAACCAAAGTAATAGAAATCATGTGATTAGTGCATTTAATTCTTTTAATAAGAATATTGATGATTTATTAAATTTATTAAAAGATGCTAAATTACAAATTTCAACAGATTTAAACGATACTATTGCATTATTTAATTATTATATCAAGCAGGTTGAATTAATAATTTTATATGCTAAACATGTAAATACAGAAAATTTAACTATCGATACATTTATTGATCAAATAATAGAAATGCTTTGGGAATATACTGAGCGCAATCTTAATGTTGTTAGAGAGTATTTAAATACTGATTTTAAATATAATTTATTAGATGCGATAAATAGTTTTATTATTGAAATTGAAGAAATTAATAAAATGACTGGTATGCAATTAAACCTTCAAGAGTTTAACAATAAGATTATTGATTTAAGGACTGAAATTGAATATCAAATTAAGCATGTTTCAAACTGGTTTACTAAAGAAAATATAGTAGATATTGATAATTTTACTTTAGAACTGCCTGTAAATATTGCTTTAGAATATATTAAGAGCTCTAACTTTAATATATCTATTGATTCAACAATAGAAATAAATACAAACAAATTAAAAGTACAAGGAAAGTATCTAAAGTGGTTTAATGAACTATTTTATGCAATTTTTGACAATATTGTTAAGAGAAGTGGTTTTCATAATGAATTTAAATTTGAATTGGAAATTAAGTATGAAAGTCCATTCTTGAAAATTGAGTGTATTAACCCTATTAATTTAGATGCTCAAGAAATTTTGAATAGAAGAGAAGTATTAAAAGATAAATTGTCTGAAATAAATTATATCTCAACTCATGAAGAGTCAAATATTCTAGCAAGAGCTTCTGAAGAAGGCGGTTCTGGTTTATACAAAATTGTAAAGGTTTTAAGATACGATATTAAAACCCCTACATTCAATCTAGATTTTGGAATTGACGATGATGAGAACTACTTTATTTATATTTCTCTAGACACAAGGGGGATTATTTTTGAAGATATTAATAGTTGAAGATGATCCAAATAAAATTTTTAAAATAGAGTCTTATTTAAAAAGCCAAATAGAAAACATAAATTTAGATTTCGCTAATTCTTTTAACAGTGGAATTAGAAAAATATTAAAAGGAGAATACGATTTAATTTTACTTGATATGACAATGCCTAATTTTGATAAGAATTCATCATCTAGTGGCGGGAAACCAGTACAATTTGCAGGTAAAGTTATATTAAGTGATATGAAAAGAAAACGAATCAAAACTCCAGTAATTGTTATTACACAATATGCAAATTTTGGAGAAAGTGACAACTTAAAAAGCTTTGACGAATTACATGAAGACTTAGCTAAGGAATACTCTACTAATCTAATCGATATGATTTATTATGACACTGGAAAATCAGATTGGGAAAATCAGTTGAAAAGTATTTTAGAAGAAAACTTTAATGATTAAAGTATTAATTGTTGAGGATAATGAGGAAAAATATACTAAAGTGTCTGGTTTCATTCAAACTCATTATTCTGAAGTAACAATAAAACAGTGTACTTATTTGAATAGTGCTCGTGGAGAATTGATTAACGAATACTATGATTTACTTATACTAGATATTCAGCTTCCTGAATTTGAAAATCAAGGTGTTAAAGAGGACGCAGGGTTATCTTTATTACAAGAGATTCAAGCAACTATAACAGCTCATAGACAGCGAAGAAACGGTATAAAGTCTCCAACGTATGTATTAGTATTAACAGCTCATGACAACAGTTATAAAAGTTTTGAGAGACGTTTCCAACAAACAATATTTAAAGTAGCTAAATATGATGGGATATCTGATAGTTGGCATGCACCATTGGTCCATTCTTTGGAACATTTAATCACTAATAAACAAATGGCAGCAACCAAACTAAAAGAGTATGATTATGATTTAGGGATTATATGTGCTTTAGAAAGCGAACTATCGGTATTATTTTCTTTAGGCTGGGATTTAGTAAGTGAAAGAAATCATACAGATTCTAGTGTGTTTTTCTTTAAAAGTAAGTTAGATGTTGATGGTGAAGAAATTAAAATAATTTGTAATACCCCTGATCATATGGGAACTACTGACACTGCTATTGTGACTTCAAAAATGATTGACTATTATAAACCTAAGGTTATAGTGATGTTTGGAATAACTGCGGGTATAGAGAATCAAGTGAATTTAGGGGACATTATTTTTGCAAGTACTTGTTATTCTCATGAAACTGGTAAATATATAGAAGAAAACGGTGAAACAGTATTTTTACCAACAACTTCTCATGTTAATGCAAGTTCAAATCTAGTATCTATAGCAAAAGAAATGAAGTTCGAAAATGAAATCTTTAGTAAGTTTTATTGTTCTTATACAGGAAATAAACCCAATAATCCGCCTAGCATCCATATTGGTCCAATGAGTAGTGGTAATGCGGTGATTGCGAATGATAAGATTTTAAAAGGTTTAATTAGGAACGAGAGAAAATTACTTGGGGTAGATATGGAGATTTATGGATTGTATCGTGCATGCTATTTATCTAAACATCCTGTTCCGAAGTTTATTGCGTTTAAAATTGTATCAGACTTTGCTGATAATAATAAAAATGATGATTATCATCAATATTGTAAGTATATGAATGGACAAATTATCAATTACTTAATATCGGATGTATTTATTAACAGAGGTATTTTTGATCCAGAATCTTAAAATATAAGATCTTAATAATATTTTAGTAATAAAAAGCAGCTTGAGAAATATTCACAAGCTGCCTTTATAATTTTGCTAACGGGGTCGTTAGTTAAAGAAGAATTAAGTGAGTTATTCCATTAAAGGGCGCTATCCTTGAAGAAGAAGGATAAGCGCAAATTTTCGATTTAAGGGCCATTTAACGGAACATAAGGAAGGAAAAGAAATCTATCCATTAGTAGGTTTATGAGGGGGAAATCAATGTTTTGGAGCATTGTAGCTGTATTATTTATCTTATATGTCGTATTTAGCCTTTCGACTATTAAATATCAATTAAAACAGATTTCAAATCATCTTAATATCCAAGATGTTGGAAACAGAGAGTAAGCGATGAAGAAATCGAGAAAGAACTAGAAGATAATTTAAAAAGGTAATATATTGTTCGGTGGATATTGAAGTAGCTAATTCAACAATCGGGCGATTGTGGAATAAGAAAGGACATTACATATTAGTCATATAATATATGTAATGTCCTTTAATTTAATTGTTTTTTTTATTTAGGTCTTAATTTGTTTAACCTATCTTATGCAATTTAGTATATCTTGGGATAAAATTCTTGAACCACTTACTCCTTTTAGATACTGTAAATCTCCATTTATTGACCAATCAATTTGTTTCAGATTTCCTAACATAGATAAAATTTTACTAGAATTAGGCTGTTGGCTCTTATACAAGAAATTATTTGAGATAATTTCGTTTCCGGCCATTGCTAAAGCATTTAAAGCGATGATATGTGTTAATCTATAAGATTTAAAATCTTCCCATTCCCCTGGGAGAATATCTTTTATTGCATTAAAGTAAAACAATGAGAGGCCCAATATTTTTTCTTTTGAAAGGTCTTCTAAGTCCGATTTTTTAATCAATAAAGTAACGATATTATAAAGATTTTGAAGAGTTATATGTTTTTCTTTTGTTCTTTTACCGATAAGTGTTCCTTTACTATGAAAAGGACTTTCAGGTCTGAGTATTAGATTGGTTGCAACCCAACTTAGATCGTCGTTATTTCTGTTTAGATATCGACTTAAAGAAGTACCTATACCTTTTGCTTTAGTATTGATTACATCAAATAGCTTAATTTCTTCATCTTCATCAAGGTAATGAAATGCTAAGAATGGAATATTAAGTGTAGTATCAGTTTTCTTAACATATTCTTCAATTCCGGCTAATCTATGTTGACCATCCATTAAAGAAGCTTTTTTCTTGGAAACCAATCTACCAAAAAGTGGACGGTCTTTAGAATAAGCTTGAAATTCCCAATTACCAGCAGCATTAAGTAGAATGGGTGTATATAAAGAGTCTTCTCCTTTAGATAAATAGTTGGCAAAATCTTTACTTCTTACTTTATTGATTGGTCTTTGATATCCTTTTCCAGAAGGGTGATTATAAGGTTTAGAATAAGAAAAATTAACCGCAATCTGAGAAGATACATATCCTTGGTATGCTACTCTTCCTCTCATTTTAAATTGTATAACATTCTCAATTACTATATTTGATGGTAAATAATCATTCATAGTTATGCACCTCTCTATTTTTTTGTTAACTATTCTAAAATAGTACTTATGAGTACAATAATCAATGGAAAATGTACTCATATGTATCTGTTTATAGCTAAGTGCCTCACCTACTCTTAAGTAGAGGTGATAAAATGGAAAACTTAGCAAAATTGGTTGGAAAAAATATTCGCGAACTAAGGAAAATGAAAGAATTAACAATAGAGGGGTTATCTGAAAAAGCTGATTTTCAAACCTCATTCTTGGCAGGAGTAGAGAGGGGAGAAAGAAATATTACCTTAGAAACTTTAGAAAAAATATTAAATGGATTAGAAGTAGATGTAAAAACATTATTTAGTGTTCAAAATTTAATTGCAGATGAATATTATAGTAAAAAGGAAATCATTGACTCAATTGTGGATTTATTAAATGAAAGAAACTTAAATGAATCAAGACTTATTTATAAAATAACAAAAGAAATTTTTGAAACTTATGACTATGATAAGGAAATTAAATAAAAAGATATAAAGGTTTTTAATACAAAGGTTTTTAGAGAGTAGGAATACAATTGCACACTTCATTATGATGCTAACAGACGCTAGTAAGCCTTGATAGCCATTATATAAGGTAGCTATTTAGGCTTTGTAACTCAAGGACTGCATGATAAGTTTATCCTAATTCAAATATGCTTGAACCTAGTTTTCTATTTTGGCTACACCCAGATTAACAACTTGATTCATTTCTAAATCTCCTTCTCCAAATAAACTTGAAACGTACCCCTTAATTACTCCTTGAATTATCATATCTTCACTTGTTATACGAGATCTTCATCTTAACGTTCCTCATATTTGTTTCAACTTACAAATCTTTGGAGGAAAAGGATTTACCAGCCCAACTGTGGACAAGCTTTTCGCTTAATATATGCTATGGATATAAAATGTACAGGGGTTCCAATTCTTTTTTTACTTTAGTATCATCCAGAGAACTCACTTCTTAAAGGCTGGCTCACACTGCATTTTTACTGCAGTGCAAGAATTCCTATTATTGGGAGGGATTGATTAGATGTATCAGAATTGGCAATTGGAAAGATTAGCAGTTAATGAAAATGAAATATAAAAAGAAGCATTAAAACCTTTTTCCTACCTTATGGTAGATATTCCCGAAGGCGATAAGGCTATCTCTTTTGATGGAGAAATACAGATGAATTCTATCTTTGACGAATGACACATTATAAAAAATAAGCTGACTTCCATAATATAAAGTAAGCCAGCTCTTTTCAAATGGTTTTGTTACATACTTTTAGTCTGGCCAATTGCTTCACTTATCCCTTTTTCTAATTTCACCGCATTATTAACGCTGGCTGGTTAAGTAACATTTTAAGCATTATTATTTAGTTACTAATTCTCCGACCCTTGGTCTGTTGAAATAGCTTGTGGTACATCTAAAAAGTCCCATAGAACGAGATGCTCTTTATAATTCAAAATCATTTTATTGTAGTTAATTGCATGTTTTGTCAATCTCCATATCTACAGTATTAAACCATCTTTGTTCATAATCAAAGAAGACATAATTTAATGCATACGGATGAGCTACACTCTTATAAATGATTCCATATATTCCATAGTACTTTGCACATTGTGCTAAAAAGTTAGGTAGTAAGTACTCTTGCCTATTTGGAGTCTTCTTTTCAAAACTGCAGTATTGCACAAGAGGAGATTCAGAGTCTGATAAATCTAGCAACCCTACTGGTTGCATTAGCTGCCATTCAATTATGTCGTACCTTAAATTAGGATTATCTGAAACAATTTCGCTTAGTGCCACTTCTTTTGTATCGCAAGTATACAATTCTCCTTGACCAAAAAAATTAAATCTTCCTTGGCTAGATACACCGTGTGGGGCTTTAAACATCTCAATATCGGTAAAAGGTAACTTTCTTGTTTTTATATCTCGACTTCTTGCACGGAATAAATTTAATTTCTCGACTTTTATTAAGTTCATATTGATTTTATCAAAAATTTTTCTTCCTACTGGATGTTCCAAACCCAGCATTGGAAACTCCACTAAGTGTCTATAAAGATTAAAAACATCTTTAGCTGTAAGACTTGTGACAATATCTGTAACTGCCAATACCCTTGGTATATCCCTCACTGGTATAGATTTAATATTTTCTTTGTCTGCAAGAACAAATTCTAATTCTTTCCTATCATCATCAAAACTTTGAGATATTTGATAGTCATCTTTTGGTATTTTACTAAATATATATTTTGCATCCTGATCTTTATTTACTAAAGACATTGCATTAACCACTGAATCGGATAGAATCCAATTTGAACTTATTGCTGCTAATCCCATTGTTGATGCTTTCAAGGCACTCGTATCCAATCCTGCTAATCCCAATGATGCTGACTTTAAGGCACTCGTATCCAA
>NZ_JAHNZZ010000001.1:1972834-1999033 GCF_019039215.1 Bacillus sp. FJAT-29790 | reverse complement strand
GCTCGTATCCAATCCTGCTAATCCCAATGATGCTGACTTTAAGGCACTCGTATCCAATCTTGCTAATCCCATTGATGCTGACTTTAAGGCACTCGTATCCAATCTTGCTAATCCCATTGTTGATGCCTTCAAGACACTCGTATCCAATCCTGCTAATCTCAATGATGCTGACTTTAAGGCACTCGTATCCAATCCTGCTAATCCCATTGTTGATGCCTTTAAGACACTCGTATCTAATCCTGTTAATCCCATTGTTAATGCCTTGGAGTTATTTACTTCAGTTCCATTCTCTTGGCTATGTACTTTTAAATTTTTTATTTTGTCTTCTTCCAAAATAAAAATGCACCTCTATTCTACCAATATATCTATATCAAATAATAACATAAATTTGGAAATAACCTATAAGGTATAGCTATATAATAAAGTTTGATTAAAAATATGTCTTAAACTCTTATATTTTGTCAAAATAAAAGAATCCATTTGAAATAAAAAAATCAAAATGGATTCCCTTATTAGAAATTTTAATTTAGTTTTTATAAAAAAGTTTGATCAAATATCATGGTCATACCCTATTACAAGGGATTACTAACCTGTTGTTCCACTCTTTTTATTCAAAAGCTAATTTCTTTATTTATACCCATTTTGTTAAGATAGCTGCTTTATATACAGGTCGTTCCCAATCTAGTCTTTCTATCCCTGTTTCAAATGGTGATTTTTTCCGGTTATTATTACTACTTTGATCGGGTAACCTTTAAGGAAAAGAAGGTAGAAATTCGAAATGATAAGTAATCTAAGGCTTTTGGTTTCTAACTGTTAAGTGATAATAAAGTTATTTAATTTTCATATAAAAATATAAGAGCCTTGCTACATTTTATTGTAGTAAGGCTATTTAGAATTGTTTAATTCTTATCTATTTAAATATGTTTGCACTCAAAATTAATAATAAAATTGTTTAATTCTTGTTCAACTAACGCACCTGTTTGTTTAAGTACTGGAGTGGATTTAGGTTAATATCCTGGACATAAAAAAGTTAAGTCGTATATCTTATGCTGATCGGCATAATCTTTCTACTTCACCTAACTAAAATGTGTCCATATTTCTATACTAACTCCATCGCTATAAATTCAAACACACTTCCATTGTATGTAATACAATCAATATAAGAAATAATATTAATTAATCCCGCAAACTCTATTTCAAAATTTGATAAATCTTTATTATTTGAAGAAAACCAAGTTGAAGGATCCTCAGTAGCATGTACATTTCTATGCCTATTAAGCACAATTTCATTTAGAAACTGTTTATCTCTTCCTGAAAATTCACGTGCTCTAAGACCATCTTCTATATCAAATTGCAACTCTTGATTTAGTAAAGCTTTTATCTTTTCGAATTCAGGATTATTAAACCTTTTTAATCGACTTGAGAGCTCAGAAATTGCACTAGCATTATCTCCCCTTATTACTGCACAATTAAAAACTACATGTTTAACAGATGCTTCAAGAAAACGTGTTGCTTTGGTATAAATATCTGTATTTAATATTGACTTTATTTTCACATCATTAGGATCTCTTAATTTAAAAGATTCAATATTTTCCATATCCCGTATAAATGCTTGATAATACATCTGAATATCAGAATGTCTAAAACTAATCATTGCAGTCACCTAGTAATACTGACATACCAAAACTAATTTTATCCTTTGTAGTACGAAGATTTTTAATACGGATAAAGTCATGTTGTAAAATTAGGGAAAATTCCTCGAAACTATAAGTAGTTATTCCTTTTGAGATTAATAAACCTAAGGGTATGAATAATGTCATATAAAGTGTACTATCAAATCTATTATTCCTTATAAATAAGCTATAATTAAAGTTTTCGAAAACTATGTTTATGGTTTTTTTAAATACATCTTGAAGATCTAATGCAAGGGGTTCATTATGCCTGTTTTTTTGTACAAAAATATCCATTTCTTGAGATAATGACACACTTGTTTTACCTGAATTACCTATTATAGTGAAAAATTTCAGAATCTGTTCAGAGTCTCTATATCTTACATCTAAAGGAGAATTATAAAACATTCTCCAACCTTTATTTTCATTTAAATTATTTATAGTATCGATCATAACCCCACTATACATCCTATTACGGAATTCTTGAGATGTTAAATTAGATCCACCCATATTAAGTCTATAAAAGATTTCTTCAATAACTTTGGTATCACTCCAAATATCTTCAACAATTGTTATATTAATCCTTGAAGTTAAAAACCTTCTTTGCATCTCCTTTGACATTTCATAAAAAGAAAAACCCGTAAGGGGTGAATTTTTTATATTTATTTTAAGTTGTCCCTTAATAAAGGCATGAATTGTTTTTAATCTTTGGATTCCATCTATAACTATATATCGTGGACTGTTATTCTCATTTTTGTTACCTTCGTATAGAAACAAATTTGGAGTTGGAAGATTTCTATATAACGAATCAATAAATAAACTTTGTTTACTGGTACTCCAAATAAAATTTCTATATATACTAGTATCAATTTCTATCTCTATATCCTCAATTAAATTTACGATTTCCATAACGGAAAAAGTAAGACTATAATACCTAGTATTATCATTCATACGTATCACTCCTAATCATTTATTATATCAGGTAATAAAAAACAAAAAAACTAATTTTTGAGATATTTTACACCTAAGAGTTTTCTAGTGAATCCGAAATATTAACACCTATATTAGTGTTGGATGAACCTTTGATGTAATAGGACAAATGATTCTGTGTCACTCAACAATGTAAATCTCATTTCAAATACTAATTATGATACAAGGCTTGCGCTACACCTTATTACTTGAGACACAAATTATTGCTTATTATTATAAATTATTATTTTCATCTCCATCTAACAGGAGTTAAATGATTCTTTTAAACCAAATGATATACAAATCGTAGACGATAACTTGACAACAGAAGACATGAAGAGCTTTTATGCAAGCTGCTCCGCTGTCATGCTTGGTCTTGACCCTCTTGAATGTTATCTTGTCGTTGCCGGTAATTTGGAACGGAAGGGGAGTGTTGTGCTGGCGGCATCCCCACGGATGAAAAAAGAATTCGGTGTCAAGACAGGCTCCCGTTTGTTTGAAATCCCAAACGATCCGCGCATTCGGGTTGCAGAGCCCAAAATGGCGACTTATTTAAGGATTTCCACTGAAATTACCCGTGTTTTTAATCGGTATGTTCCGAAAGAAGCGATTCACACGTACAGTGTTGATGAGAGTTTCATCAAGGTAGATGGGGCTGTTCATCTTTGGGGCGATGCGTTTACGATTGCACAAAAAATAAAAGATGACATTGACCGGGAATTTCAATTGCCGTGTGCCGTCGGGATCGGGCCTAATATGCTGCTGTCAAAGCTCTGTCTTGATCTGGACGCGAAAAAGAAGGGGATTGCGGAGTGGACGTACGATGATGTCCAAACAAAACTATGGAAGGTTTCCCCTTTAAGAGAAATGTGGGGAATTGGCCGTCGTGTGGAAAAAACGCTGAACGGGATGGGGATTTTTACGGTTGGTCAGCTTGCTCGCTATGATTTGAAAAAGCTTGAAAAGAAATTTGGGATCATGGGAAATCAGCTTTACCATCATGCCTGGGGAATCGATCTTTCCGAAATGGGCGCACCGATCATGATCGGCCAGATCAGCTTTGGAAAAAGCCAGATTCTATTACGGGATTATAAAGAAGAGCATGAAATAAAGCATGTCATCCTTGAGATGTGTGAGGAAGTGGCAAGAAGGACACGAAGTCATCGGAAAGCCGGGAGGACGGTTAGCTTTGGTGTCGGTTACAGCCAGGATGAATTTGGGGGCGGTTTTTATCGTTCCAGAACGATCGATGAGCCTACGAACGTCACAATGGATATTTATCGTGTCTGCTTGGAACTTTTTCATAAGCATTACGAAGGGAAAACTGTGCGGCAAATTTCAATTTCCCTCGGTAATCTTGTTGATGACAGTGAAATGCAGCTAAATCTTTTTGATAGAAATGGCTGGAAGAATCGGGAGTTGGGCTACACAGTCGACCACATCCGGTCCCGGTTCGGAGCGGGAGCACTTCTAAGGGCCGTCTCTTATACAAGTGCGGGAACAGCCAAACACCGGGCGACACTAGTAGGAGGTCATAAACGGTAGACAAAGGGGGCGGCCTGATGATTCGGATCGAGGAACTATAAAATTTATATTAAATGTCAATTAATTAATTCAAGTTACAGTAGTAACAAGTTATTTTATATAATGTCACACAAAATGTAATTGAAAAGTAGGGGGTTTTGAGGTGATTCGTGATAGAGGCCGCATCAAATGGGTTTCAATGATGTTACCGGAACATGTAAAATTACTAAGGGAATATAATGAAAGTCTGGATAAAGTAGAAAAGCCATTTTTGGATGAACAAAAATATGAAGAGTTTAATGAAGTTATCTGTGGGGCTATGGAAGAGAACATAACTCTACACTTCACTTTCTATCAAAAAGGGGAAATGAAGAAAGTTGTCGGTAATATTCATTATATCGATCAACTGAAAAAAGAATTACGAGTTGTTGATTATGCGACTAAAAAATACGTTTTGAAATTAGGAGATATTATGGAAATTGAGCAATACTAAGAAAATCCAAACTTTAATAAGGGTAGGGTAAGATCAGGAAAACCGCGTTTACAACGCTAAGAAAATGCCAATATTTTAAAGCCTAATTTTTCAGAATTTAATTTGAAAAATTAGGCTTTTTTACTCCGCAATCGCGCCCATTAGTTGAATAAGAATTACTCTATATAGTCAATAAACTTTGCTGGAACTTGTTCAAAAATATAAAGTTCAGGATTATTAAAAGGCTTGTTTTTCAAAAACTCAACGAGAGTATTCATACTTGCCCAATAATGTTTCATTAAACCTTCCTTTGAAGGTAATCCTTCAACAAAACGCCCTCTGCCACCATCATATATATCTTCAATATAAGCAAATAAATCACTTGATATATCTCTGTTAAAAACTAAAATTTTATCACTAAACACAGGAAATCGATAGTAAGGTTTTTCATACGCTTCCAAATCTCCTCTGAAAGCAACTTTAAAATCAATCCATTTTGGTAAATAGCTCAATGCGGTTTGGATTGTTCCTTTTATTCTTGGTCGTAATATAATTACGATCACCTGTTTCTGTACATGCTAATGTGATTTTCACTCTCATGTTTTTCATCTCCAAATTTTGAAGTCTGGTGGATATTTGCATAATGGTTGCTGATATCCGCCGAGTTTCCGACTATTGTGCTGCTGCAATAAATGGAGGAAGGGGATCCTTCAGATCATTCCAATCCATTTGCATCTCCTCATCCGTAAGTAAGCATTTATCCAATGATGCTTCAACTTCATTTCGCGACATGTCAACTCCAATGAAAACGAGTTCAATCATTCGGTCTCCAAACTGATCATCCCATTTTTCAAGCAATTCTGGTTCATCCCTAAGAATCTGTTCTCTTTCCAATTCCGGATAAGCAGCAATCCATTCCCCTGCACCTTGCAGAATGATAGATGGCCCAGCTTGTGACAATAATCCAGTCATATTATTTCGAGTGGCTAGCCAAAAGAAGCCTTTTGCCCGAACAATGTCTTCTGGCCATTCTTCAAGCCAATGCGTAAATCTTTCAGGGTGAAAAGGTTTTTTTCTCCGATAAACAAACGATGAAATGCCATACTCTTCTGTTTCGGGAGTATGTTCTTCATTTAATTCCTTTATCCAGCCTGCGCCTTGACTTGCCTCTTCAAAGTCAAATAAATTAGTATTCAAGATTTCATCTAGTTCCACTTGACCAAATGAGCTCTCAAAGATCCTAGCATCAGGATTCAGCCTTTGAAGGACTGCCTTTAACTCCTGAACACTCTCTTGATCAACTAAATCCACCTTGTTCAAAATTAAGACATTGGCAAACTCTATTTGATCAATTAATAAGTCGACAATTTCACGAGTATCGAATTCATCCATTGCTTCCTTTCGATCTAGTAAGCTTTCACCTGATGCAAAATCATGCCAAAATCGATTAGCATCTACTACGGTTACCATTGTGTCAAGCTGGCAATAATCAGGCAGCCTTATTCCAAGACTTTCATCTACATATGAAAATGTTTGGGCAACAGGAATAGGTTCTGAAATTCCAGTAGATTCAATTAAGATATAGTCAATATCTCCTGCTTGCACAAGCCTTTCTACTTCAATGATTAAATCTTCCCTTAATGTACAGCAGATACAGCCGTTTTGAAGCTCCACTAATTTTTCATCTGTTCTAGTAAATCCTCCTTGCTTGACCATGGAAGCATCAATATTTACTTCACTCATATCGTTTACAATCACGGCAATCTTTTTATTCTCTCGATTTGATAATACATGGTTAAGCAATGTTGTCTTCCCCGCACCTAAATATCCACTTAATACAGTAACTGGTATTTTTTTAACCATTTTGTACACCTCTTTTTCATAGATCAAAATCATTACGATTTAAATTTTAGAGCTTTCCACAAGATTTTTAACTAGATGAAACTCTTAAAGAAGGAATTAAAACTTTTCCCTTACTAAATTTGTGAAAAGGGTTCTTGCTACAAAGCGTAATCATTACGGTTTAAATAATATAATAAATTTTTTTAATGTGCAAGATTTAATCAAAAAAATTCAGCATTTTTCTCTAGCCGATCAAATTTATTATTTTTAAATTCATTTTTTTATTTATTTAATCATAGATTTACTTTAAAATATAAAACGTAATTATTTCGATTTATCAATAAAAAATAAGGAGATTTTTATGAACCGGATTATTCGCACTCATATCATTGAGATTACTGGAGTTTTGATTATCGCCTTAGCCCTTTATGTTATTTCATTTAGCTCAAGCATTAAAGACTCAATAAGCTTTCCGCCATCAATCTTAAATTTAAATACTATTTTTATTAGTATTTTAATAGAAGCATTGCCCTTTGTTTTAATTGGCGTTCTCATTGCGGGTGTGATTCAAATCTTCGTAACGGAAGAACATATTCGAAAATGTATCCCCAAAAATAAACTCTTGGCGGTTATAATGAGCTGCGTCGTTGGTTCTCTCTTCCCCGCTTGTGAGTGTGGAATTGTTCCGATTGTGCGAAGACTTGTTGGTAAAGGAGTCCCGATATATGCGGCCATGGGATTTATGCTGACAGGCCCTCTTATTAATCCCATTGTGATTGCTTCCACTTATATGGCTTTTGGAAATAATACGATGATTGCAGGATTACGCATGGGGCTAGGATTTATTATTGCCCTCATGGTTGCTTTTGCTATCAGTCTATTTTTTAAAGGAACTCAATTTAAATCATCTACCGCCAATGTACACATACATAAACAGCCGAAAGAGGATTTTATCACCCGGTTATGGTCCATGCTGACCCATTCGATCGATGAATTTTTTGATATGGCGAAATATTTAATTATGGGAGCCTTTTTAGCAGCACTTGTCCAGACCTATATGCCTGCAAAAGCATTGCTTGAAGCTGGGAATGGCCCTGTTTCATCCATAATTGTTATGATGGGACTCACCTATGTGTTATCCCTTTGCTCTGAAGCAGACGCATTTATTGGCGCTTCATTTAGCAGCATCTTTCCTACTCCATCTATTTTAGCCTTTTTGATTTTTGGACCTATGATTGATTTAAAAAATACTTTAATGATGCTAGGCGTCTTCCGTTTTAAATTTGTTATGACAGTACTAGCATTTGTTGTTGTAATAGTTTTTGTTTCAATACTTTTAGTATCAAGTTTTCTATAAAGGGGGGAGAATTCGATGAATTTTCATTTTCAACAGGCTATTAGAGCTTTAATTTTATTAAGCTTTCCCATCTTAATTTTTAAGCTTCATTTTACAGGAGAGATTACGAAATTTATTAACCCTAAGTATGAAGGCTTAAGTATTACAGCAGCGATACTATTTCTAGTATTATTTCTTATCCAGCTGACAAGAATTTGGACAGCCAAAGACCAGAAGCACCATCATTGCCATCATGAGGAACATGATTGCTTCCATCACCATGATCACGGTGACACCCCTTTTAATTCGAAAAAGCTACTCTCTTACGTGGTGATTGTTTTTCCATTAATCACAGGCTTCTTGCTTCCACCCAAGGTCCTTGATGCTTCCATTGCTAATAAAAAGGGAGGCATGGCCATTATTGCGAATCAGAAACAGCAGCAAAAAAATGAAACAAACAATGAATCTAATCAACTTGATGTAAATAGTGAAGATAATCAAATTGATATGTTGGAAAATATAAACCTTGAAGAGCTTGTCCAATTAAAAGAGCATGAGATTGATCCAAAAATAACTGCCCAGGAAGAAATGTCAGAAGAAGATTATGAACTATTGAAGAAAAAGATAGCTCAAAAACCTAGCGTCGTTATGGAAGACTCCTTATATTCAACCTATTATGAGGATATTCATCAGGACATCCATAAATATAAAGGCAAACCAATACAATTAACAGGTTTTGCTTATAAAGAGGATGGTCTTGAACAAGATCAGCTCGTTATTGCCAGGTTTCTAATTACCCACTGCGTGGCAGATGCAAGCATTGTCGGATTCCTTACAGAACTACCTGCGGCCTCTTCAATCGATACTGATACTTGGATAGAAGTAAGTGGAGTCTTGGATATCACTACTTATAATGGGATGGAACTTCCCTTCATAAAAATAACTGATTGGACAATAGTCAATGAACCTGTGGAGCCATATATTTATCCGATTAACATTAGAATTTTATAACCATTTCAGATTAGTTAATATATCCTGTTTTTGCAGTAACTTATCAGCTTAAGAAGATGGCTTATTGGGAGAGGACTTCAGTTTACTGTAGTTTTCATTACTTTTTGGTGGATCGCTATTGAACGTGGTCTACTTAAAGCATTTGTTATATACCTAACAGAAGAAACTGGGGATTATTATATATCAGAATTAAACCCTTTTCTACACCTTAAATTGACCAACTAGGGGTAGAGTCAAAAAATGAGAATTTTCAACCAAAAGAAAAAGCCTAAATTCTTAGTGTTTTTAGTGAGATATTAGGCTTTTGTTCCTCCATAATCACGCCGCTTCTATTCAAGTTAAATCATAATGGTTACGATTATTATCGTATAAAAGATTGTCGATAAAAGTAAGTTTTTGGAATATTTTTTTATGATCAAAATGAGTACCTACTTTTCTGCCGAAATAAAAGATTCATATTTTCATTTACAAAATCATAAAAATATTATAAAGTTTAAAACGTAATGGTTACGATTTGAAATCAGAATGGAGTTAAAAATATGAAGATTAAATTAGTTGTTTACGCATCTGTTCTTACGCTAAGTCTTATTTTATTCGGATGTGGAGGTACCAAAACTGTAAGTAAGAATGAAGAAGTTAAGGAAAAAGAAACATTAAAAGTCTATACAACGATTTATCCGCTTGAAGATTTTACGAAAAAAATTGGCGGCGAGTTTGTCGATGTGAAGAGTATTTACCCGCCTAATGTAGACGCTCATACATATGAACCTTCTACAAAAGATATGATGAATTTGGCAAACTCTGATTTATTTATCTATACAGGGGTTGGTATTGAAGGTTTTGCAGAAAAAGCTTCCGAAACGTTGAAGAAAGAAGATGTACACATTCTACAAGCTGGGGAAGGACTTGAACTCATGGAATCTAGTCATTCTGATGAACATCAACATCATTCTGATAGTGACCACCATGAGGATGGGGCCCATGAAGATGAACACACGGACTCTCATAAACATGAAGAAAACGAACATCATCATGGAGATTTAGATCCCCATATATGGTTAGATCCGATCCTGTCTATTGACCTTGCAGCTAATATAAAAACTACGTTAGGTAAATTAATGCCAGAACACAAAGAAGAGTTTGAAAGCAATTATCACCAGTTAAAAGGCGAGTTAGAAAAGCTTGATCAAGAGTTTAAAACAACCATTGAAGGCTCAAAAACTAAGTATTTATTAGTTGCCCATGCTGCCTACGGATATTGGGAAAAGCGTTATGGGATTGAACAGGTTCCGATATCAGGTTTATCACCTACACAAGAACCTACCCAGAAACAATTACAGACAATCATTCATAAGTCAACCGAGCATAGCATCCACTATGTGGTTTTCGAGCAAAATGTGTCACCAAAGGTAGCGAAGGTCATTCAAGAGCAATTAGGTGCAAAGTCGCTTACTCTTCATAATCTGGAGGCTGTAACAGAAGAGAACATTAAACAAAAGGATGATTACTTTAGTATTATGCGCAAGAATTTAGAAACGATTAAGGCTGCTTTAAATTAGTAACAACGATTTCAATCCCTGCTTTTGTTAAGTAGGGATTGCATTTCAAAAACACTCTATCAAAAACTCAAACATATTATATTAATAAAACTATCTTGGAGGTCTTATGAATCGAATTCTTCGCAATCATATCATAGATTTTACTGGGATAATCATTATTGGTTTAGCACTAATGTTGCTTTACTTCAGCTTTCGTTTTCAACCCACATTCCATTTTTATCCTTTATTGTTAAATCCCAACACAATTTTTCTCAGTATTTTATGGGTGTTTTTCCTAACTCCCCCTTGAGATTCTTCCTACATTAAATGGGCTGATAACAAAAAGACACGCCCCTTTATATGCGCGCCTCGATTTCGATTAAAGTTTAACTTATATAACTTTCAAAAATATTTACAATAAAAATCGTGTCTTAATTTTCCACTTAGCTGAGCATATATTTTGGTGGTCTCACTCTTCTCATGACCAAGTAAGCTCTGAATCACTTCAAGTGGCGCACCATTGTTAATCATATGTGTCGCATAGCTGTGTCGTAATTGATGAGGATGTATTCTCTTTTTTATCCCAGCTCAATTTGATATGCGTTTGATAATATATCTCAGATTATCGATACTCATTCGCCTGTTTGTCCTTCTTTTCGTAATAAACAAACAGAAATCCTCATCATCTCGCTCATCTAGATACCTTTTTAACCAAATAGAGCCATGGGTATTACAGTATACTTCCCTTTCTTTATCACCTTTCCCATGTACAATAACTGAATTCATTAAAAAACTAATATCATTACGATTTAATTTTACAACTTCTCCAATACGGCAGCCAGTCGAGTACATAAATTCAAATAACGCATTCTCCATTGAAGTATGACAAGCTTCAAATTTTCCTCTTTTGTGACAAAATATGCTAACCTTTAATAAAGGCAAATTTTACGAAAGTAAAAGACGCAAAGCCACGGGCCTAAAACAATTCATGTAATGGTAGCCGGGTTGCAAAATATCCATACAACATTTAGAGGATTCCCTTTCCAAATTTGCCTTAATTTAGTGAGGGGTGTTTTAAATGAGTAAAACCGCATTAATTGCTGACGATTCAAGATTTCTAAGAAATTTATTAAAGAACGTCTTACATAAAGAAGGCTTCACAGTTTTTTTTGAAGCTTCTGATGGCATAGATGCAGTCTCTTTATATAAAGAAAAGACTCCAGACATTGTGTTATTAGACTTAACTATGCCTACTTTGAATGGTATAGATGCACTTAAAAGGATTATTGATTTTGATCCAAAAGCAAAGGTAATTATTTTTTCAGCAATGGGTCAAAACAGGCTGATGGTGGAAGCAATAAACTCTGGAGCAAAAGACTTTATTGTCAAGCCCTATTTTAATGAACTGGTTCCAGCGGTTAGAAAATTATTTATTTAATTCGCATTTCATAATAAAGTGCTTTTTTTTTTATGAAACTTACTTACTCTTTTTTGTTTAATAAGAAACTGCTGGTTTAAAGCGATTATAGACGCTTGTCAAAGCTGGTTAATGAAAGGCGAGTAGCGTTTTGCAGATCCTGAAATAGCAGCTGCACTTTCAATGAGCATTGCTACAGGATTAGTGGCGTGCAGTACAATAATGGGGCAATCAATACGAGAAGATATTGGAATGATGTTTGGACAGTTTCATATTCAAAAGGCAGCACTTGGAGCTAAAGTTCTTCGTCTAATTAAAGAAAAAGGGTGGCTAGTTCCACCTCCATTACATCATTATAAAGCAGAAGATTGTTAGTTAATTTATAACTGGTAAAAGGGGAGAAGAAATTTTATTCTGCTCCCCTTTTTATTTTTAAAGTAACTCGTACTTTTCATTAAATTAATTGATTATTATCCTCTTTTGAATTTAAATTTACTCGCTATTCTTCACAAATTGTTATTCAAGCTATTAATATATCAAAAGCTAACATAACTTATTACTATTTAATATTACATATATGGACGGCTATGATGTTCCGGAACATGTAAAATTATTGAGAGACTGGGCGAAGGAAGATACGTACGAACAAAAACGGGAAATCGATGAGCAAAAGCTTGATAACATGAATGAAATCATTTCCGAGGCAATGGAGTTCGAAAAATTAGTTACAATTACACATTATCGTAATAAAAATTATGAACTTGTCATTGGAAAAATTCATTTTTGGGATGAAATCAATCAAAAGTTGCATATTACGGACCAATTTGGGGAGGTACACCGGGTTCATATTTCTGGCATAGCCGATGCGCGGTTTATTGATTGAAGTAAAAAAATGGAAGGAATCAAGATGGCTAACAATCTATCGATAGAAGCACCTTAACAACAAGGAGGTGATGTCGCATGCCAAGAGGGAAGGAGCTCGAACAGCTTCCAATGGCCAATATAGCCCCAAGCGCAGGTGATGATAGGAGTTCAGCAGATCGGGAAATTCTGCAGGGAATCGTCGAGGAAGAACCCGTAGCACCAGCAAAAGCGAAGATTAAAAATGAAAACCGGGGATGATTGACCCCCTGGTTTTCAAAATGAATTATTCTTGATCAGCAGAAGCCTTTGGTGCACGGACAACAGATTCAAATTTGCCTTTATGGGTTCCGTCACAAAATGGAGCTTTAGAAGACATTCCACAGCGGCAAAGAGAGAAAGTCTGCTTTGTTTCGAATGTGTTCCCTTCCACATCAATCAGCTCAACGTCGCCAGTTATGCGATATGAGCCATTATCATTCACCTTAATTTGAACCTTTGACATACATAACCATCCTTTCACAAAATTGCCATATTCCTTATCTGATGTTAATCGGTAAAAACAAAAAAAGCAAATAAAAATGCTTAAGCAACTGGAACCGAAGCTTTCCACATTTATGCTACAATAAAGAAAATGGATGGCAAAGGATGTTATATAAATGGAAATCACGATAACCGAGACAGCAGCTAATAAAATAAAAGAGCGAGTGGCTGGAAAAAACGGATATATAAAGCTTAAATACGACACAGAGGGGTGCGGATGCGTCGTTAGCGGTGTCACAGCCCTCTGGTTAGTAAATGAGATAGATGAAGATGACCGTGAAATTAAAACCAATGCAGGCAGCATTTTTGTGGAAAAATCAAAGGAAGTTTTTTTAGATGAAAATATGAAAATTGATTTCTCCGAGAAAGCGAATTGCTTTCAATTAAAGAGCCCCAATCAATACTTAAATCCAAGAATGAGCTTTTTTGACCGGACAGCAGGTTAAATAAAAAAATATAAAAATGAGGCAGACTTTAAAAAAGGTCTGCCTATTTTTTTTATTGCCTTTATAGCAGAATTCTCATATTCTATCCACAGAAAAATGAATGAACATACGAAAGATATATTATGCCCCTCAAAATTAAATCATATTGAAACATTATTTTTTTAGGCTGTTTTCGTAAAGTTTGTTGCTTTTATAATGGGATTTTTAATTTAATAATCTGAGTTGATTGGAGCGGAGGGCACTTGACTCCTCGAAAATGCTATCGCATTTCCTTCGTGCGTGGGCAGATTCAAGGATGTAAATTCAGTATCCTGCGGGAATAGAGGGAAGCGGGAGACCCCACAGGCGGTAACGCCGAGGAGGCTCCCGTCCCCTCCCCGCGGAAGCAAGTGCCCGCAGCGGAAATCAACGGGCAAACTTTTAAAGCTAAAACAACAATATATGCGAAAACAGTCTTTTTTTAATAAAAGTTTCAATCCATAGATGCAAAAAAACGCATGTTTCAAAATGCGTCGACATTAAATAATAAAGACACTAGAGAACGGAGGGCGAAATATAATGAAGACGAAATGGATGATTTCTCTTATGTTTGCGGTCCTGCTGTTATCAGCTTGCACTGTTGCTACTATGAATATGGTAATAGAAGAGGACATCCCATTTAATGTGAAAGAAATTATTCATACAGAAAAAGTGAAGGATGGAGTCATTCTGCTATATGTAACAAGCCAGAAAAATGCTAAGGGAGAAATTGATGCAGTGACGGTTGCTTTTTTAAAGGGAAATGATCAAGACGGATGGAAAAATGCTGGCCATAATCACTGGGAATATAACGATAATGAATATATGACCGTATATACAGATACTTTTTACGATTATGATCAAAAGGGGAAATTAGAAAACAGGCTTCCGGTTATCTATGGGAAAATTCAAAGTGAAGAGATTAAATCAATCGAAGTGAAAGGGCAGGATCAAAAGGCAGAAAAGGCAAATATCATTGAAAAAGAGAGCGGGCGCTATTTTTTAAAGCTGGGTGATTACCAAATCGCAACGGGATTAACGGGGGATGGAAAAGAAGTCAGTCAGCAGGAATAAGGAAGAGGCCTGGGAATTCAGGCCTTATTCAGGAAGAAATTCTTCACTGTCACAAAATACAAATTCATCCAGAAACTCATCGATCACCTTTTCATAGTCTTCCCTATTTTCATTATAGGACTGGGCATGGATGCCATTGACAGCCAAGTAAAGTTTTTTCGGTCCTTTTTTTCGTTCGAATAAAGCTTTAGACATGGTTGGTAAAATAAAATCATCTTTCTGGCTATGTATGAAAAGGATTGGTTTTTGAATGTTTTCGATGACAGAAATGGGGGAGACATCTTTGATCGAGTATTTCTGCCGCATGCGCAAAAACAAATCAGCAACGGGTAAGACGAGTTTTATCGGCAATTTCATTTCTGTTTTTAACCGATAGGCAAGCTGCTCTTTAAAGTCTGAAAATGGGCAATCAGCAATATAAAAATCAGCCCCGTCTTCAAGCATTCCTGCGTAAAGAAGCATTGTTGCCGCACCCATCGATTCTCCGTGAATGCCGATCTTAATTTTGGGCCCTTTTTCTTTTTTCAGCCAATCAACGACAGCTTTGAGGTCGAACTTTTCATAGTGGCCGTAACTGGTCGTTTTCCCGCCGGATTCTCCATGACGGCGATGATCGTAAATAACCGCATTAAACCCTCGCTTCAAAAAGACCTTCATGTACTTGATCGAATTAATTTTATTCTCTGTTACTCCATGCGAAATGATAATGTAGTGATTCGTCTGATGCGGCTCGAAGACAATAGTCTTGAGATGATAGTTAAATGGAGAGGGAATAAGCACATCTGTTTTTGGAAGATTCTCATATTCGATCGGATCGAGTCGACCGGCTTCTCTTTCACGTTTTAATATAAATTGATCTTCTTTTTTCTTCATATACATAAGCCTATTCGTAAAATAAACACCCACAGATGATAAAAAGAGAATGAAAGAAAAAATAAAACGAAACAGTCTTTTCATGTCCATCCTCCTTGTAGACCTTTTCTTTATTTTACCATTAAGTGGGGAATAAAAAACATGATAGGAGTAATAATTTCAGGGAACTTCCTCATAAAATTTTGAAATTGCTGCAAAAGTCCGAGCTTCCGCATAAAACGATGAAACCGCTGAATGAGATCCTGGAACTTCTACATAAAGTTTCGAAATCTATACATAAAAAAACCGCTAAAAAGCAGCGGCTTATTGCGGAGAATTCTGGCGCTTTGTAGGATGAATTGCTTTTTCCAATTCCTCAGCAGCTATCGTTGGGTTTACTGTATCACTGTTGGGCTTTCCCATCTGGCTGTTTCCTTTATCACGTTTCTGACTCATCGCTCATTCTCCCTCCTTATTTGTCTTTCACCTAATAAGATGGTTTAAGAAGAGCGGGCTTATACATTAAGTTAGACGATCTCTGAATGGAGCCGGTAATAAGTGCTTTCGATCGGCCGAGAAAGATGCGGCTGGATAATCTTAATTGCTTGAACTAGTTTTTCTAAATCGACGTTTGTTTCAATCCCCATTCGCTGAAGCATGTAGACGACATCCTCAGTTGCGGCATTGCCAGCGGCTCCCGGAGCGAATGGGCATCCGCCAAGACCGCCGGCTGATGTATCAAACCGTTCTACCCCGGCCTGCATCGCAGCAAAAATATTTGTAAGCGCCATCTTTCTTGTGTCATGGAAATGAGCCGTTAGCAGTGTGTCAGGAAATGCCTTTTTCAAAAGGCTGAATAAAGCAAAGGATTCATGAGGCGCGGCCATCCCAATCGTATCAGCTACACTCAATTCATCTACCCCGGCCGAAACAAATTGGCGGCATAAGTGCAATGTATCTTCGGGTTTCATTTTCCCTTCATAAGGACAGTAAAAAGCGGTTGAAATACAGGCACGGACAAAATATCCTTTTTTCTTTAATTCGCTAATAATCGGTGTCAGCTCGTCCATGCTTTCCTGAGTGGATTTGTTAATGTTTTTCTGATTAAAGGTGTTACTGACACCGACAAATAGAGCGACGGCTTTACAATCAGTCATATAAACTCTATCGATTCCTTTTCGGTTAGGAGCAAGGACAATGTTGCGCGTTTGGATGTCAAGGCAATCGGCAACAATTTCTGCAGCGTCCCCCATCTGAGGAACCCACTTTGGTGAAACAAAAGAGGTAAGCTCCATTTCAGTTAAACCGGCGTTTTTCAGGCTTTGAATAAACGCTTTTTTAATTTCAGTCGGAACAAATGCTTTTTCATTTTGCAGTCCATCACGGGGACCAACCTCAATAATTGTCACTTTATCCGGAAATTGAAGCTTCATCATATCCTCTCCCATTTCAAATTTTAACTTTATTCAGCAGAAATCTTTAAACGGTATAAGTAGCGAGATGAAAGCAAACAGGAATCCAATTCAGTGAGGATTCAAACTTCGGTTGAATAAAGTTAATCCCCTGGCGAGCCTTTCGATTTTTTAAAGGAATTTATCTAGCAGGCTAAGGTAAAAATCTGGGATCAAATACGCCAAGGCGAATTTGATTGATTTTTCCTTATTATCTAGCTGCCTCGCGGTCATAACCAAGCCGATTCCGCTTTTCTTTATTTTAGTGTGAATGTTTTTGGAAATGCAAGAATAATAGGAATTTTAGCAAAAAATAAAAGGATTTTTGTGTTGTATCTCGAAATATTACTAGTGAACAAAGAAACGAAAGGAATGAGAAGATGGCACACACAGAAGTAGTTATTGTCAGCGCTGTTCGGACAGCAATCGGAAGTTTTAATGGCAGTTTGAAAGACATATCGGCACCTGCCTTGGGCGCAGTGGCAATTAAAGGAGCACTTGAAAAAGCGGGTGTAAAGCCTGAACAAATAGATGAGGTTATTCTTGGGAATGTATTGCAGTCAGGACTTGGACAGAATCCGGCAAGACAGGCGGCACTAAAAGCGGGGATCCCTGAAAGTGTTTCTGCAATGACAATCAATAAAGTTTGCGGCTCAGGACTAAAAGCGGTTCACCTTGCCACACAGGCGATTTTGGCGGGAGATGCAGAAATCGTCGTTGCTGGCGGAATGGAGAATATGAGTCAAGCCCCTTACATATTAAAAAATGCCCGTGACGGCTTTAAAATGGGTGACCAGAAGCTTGTTGACTCGATGATCTCCGATGGTTTATGGTGCGCATTCAATGATTATCATATGGGGGTAACAGCGGAAAATCTTTGCTCAAAGTATGAATTAAGCAGAGAAGAACAGGATGATTTTGCTGCTTTAAGCCAAGCAAAAGCAACAAAGGCAATTGAAGAAGGGAAATTTAAGGACGAGATTATCCCAGTTGAAATTCCTCAAAGAAAGGGTGATCCCGTTGTTTTTGACACGGATGAATACCCGAAAAAAGGGACAACGGCTGAAAAATTGGGCGGACTTCGCCCGGCATTCAAAAAAGACGGAAGTGTAACAGCAGGGAATGCTTCAGGAATTAATGACGGAGCAGCTGTACTCGTAGTCATGAGCAGGAAAAAAGCAGAAGAACTGGGCATCCAGCCGCTAGTAACGATTAAGGGCAATGCAAGTGCAGGCGTAGATCCGAGTATTATGGGCATCGGGCCAGTAACTGCTGTGAAGAAAGCCCTTGAAAAAGCAGCTGTTTCCATGGAAGAACTAGAGCTGATTGAGGCGAATGAAGCCTTTGCTGCGCAATCACTTGCCGTAGACAGAGAGCTTCAATTCAATAAAGATATATTGAATGTCAATGGCGGAGCGATTGCACTTGGACATCCAATTGGAGCCAGCGGCGCAAGAATTCTAGTCACATTGATTCATGAAATGAAAAAGCGGCAGGCGAAAAAAGGCCTCGCTACACTTTGCATTGGCGGAGGTCTAGGGGTTGCGACGGTTGTAGAGCTGACGGAATAGTCTAGGCTTAGCAACAGGCATAATTTCCAATGCTTTCAAATGAAAGGGGCGAATGGCGTGAAGGCAATATGTTCTTCCTTTAATGAAGCAGTAAAGGATATTCATGATGGCGAGGTCCTTATGGTTGGCGGATTCGGGCTGTGTGGAATACCAGAAAACCTGATTCTTGCTTTAGTGGAGAAAGGGGTAAAGGACCTGACAGTCATTTCGAATAACTGCGGGATCGATACTTTCGGACTTGGTTTGCTTTTAAAAAATAAGCAGATTAAAAAAATGGTCGGTTCATATGTTGGTGAAAATAAAGAGTTTGAAAGGCAGGTTCTTTCTGGAGAAATTGAAGTCGAACTTCTGCCACAGGGAACGCTTGCCGAAAAAATTCGAGCTGGCGGAGCCGGGATCCCGGCCTTCTATACGCCTGCAGGTGTTGGAACGCCGTTTGCTGAGGGAAAAGAAACAAAAATTTTTAATGGAAAAGAATATTTGCTTGAAGAGGCATTGGTCGCTGACTTCAGTTTAGTGAGAGCGTGGAAAGGCGACAAAATGGGCAATCTTGTCTATCGCAAAACAGCGAGAAATTTCAATCCAATGATCGCCGCTGCAGGGAAAGTAACGATTGCCGAAGTGGAAACGCTTGTTGAAATCGGTGAACTTGATCCGAACAATATTCATACACCGAGCATTTATGTCCAATCTCTAATTGAAGGAAAACAGGAAAAACGCATTGAAAGACTAACCGTAAAAAAATAATAATCGCGGAAGGAGAGAAGGTCATGAGTAACGATAAGGCGGCTGTCCGCGAGAAAATTGCTAGACGAGCTGAAAAGGAAATTGAAAATGGCTTCTACGTCAACCTTGGAATTGGGATGCCGACACTGGTAGCTAACTATATTTCAGATGACAAGGAAGTGGTTCTGCAATCGGAAAATGGCTTGCTTGGCATCGGTCCATACCCTGTCGAGGATGAAGTAGATCCTGATCTAATTAATGCGGGCAAGGAAACGGTTACCGCGATTCCTGGTTCATCCTATTTTGACAGTGCTGAATCGTTTGCCATGATTCGGGGCGGGCATGTGAATATTGCAATCCTTGGCGGAATGGAAGTCTCTGAAAATGGCAATCTCGCAAACTGGATGATTCCGGGCAAAATGATTAAAGGAATGGGCGGCGCAATGGATCTCGTCCACGGTGCCAATAAAATTATTGTCATTATGGATCATACGAATAAAGATGGCGAATCAAAAATTCTGAAAGAGTGCACACTTCCGCTGACAGGAAAAGGTGTTGTTAACCGAATCATCACTGAGCGGGCTGTCATTGATGTAACGGAATCAGGCCTAAAGCTTGTAGAGGTTGCAAAAGGCTTTACTGTTGAGGACATTATTCAGTCAACAGAAGCATCATTACAGGTGGACGAATATGTTTTAATAGAGGCTTATTAAATTTTTGCGAAAAGTACAGTGAAGTTTGCTGTGCTTTTCGTTATTTTTTAAAGAAAGCGAGGAAAACATGATGGGATTTTCAATTAAAGGAATCGATCACATTCAGCTAGCGGCTCCAGAAGGTAGCGAAGAACAGGCCAGAGAATTTTTTGGAGACTTGCTAGGTTTAAAGGAAATATCGAAACCAGAAAATCTTCAAAAGCGAGACGGGTGCTGGTTTGTATGCGGCAATCAGGAAATACATATTGGAGTACAAGAAGGCTTTCTACCGGCAAAAAAAGCCCATCCGGGTTTAGTAGTAGAGAATTTAGGCGAACTTCGTCAAAGTTTGCAGAATAAAGGTGTCATAATTAAAGAAGATTTGCCAATTGAGGGAAGAAACCGATTCTTTGTCGACGATCCATTTGGCAACCGAGTTGAATTCCTGGAGTTTTTAAAATGAAAAAGAACGAAGTAGTTATGTTATAATTGAAAGCAAAATATTTAATGAGGGGATTTTAATGAAAAAGAAAAAACAGCATTCTCAAGCCCAAAAAGATGATAAACCAATTACGCTCGGTGATATGATAAACCAAGATTTGATGGATCAGTTAAAAGGCAAGAAACAGGAGTTAAAAGCAGCAGAAGACAAACAAAAAGAAGAGGAAGAAAAGCGAAAGAAAGAGGAACGCAGATTAAAAGAAAAAAACAAAAGCTTCGAAGATTTGTTTAAAGAGAGTGAACTAAACTGGAAAGAGTTTAAATAAAAAGTCTCCACTGAAAAAAACGCTTGGCACAATTGAACTGCATCTCAATTGTTAGACATAATCTAACAATAAGGGGTGAAGTTCAAATCCAAGCGTTTTTTAGCTGAGGAAAGCATATTTTCTTATTCCTAGTTCCTCTTAAAAAACTGCTGATATGTTTGACTTACGGTTTTTACGAAGATATCTCCAATTTTTCAATTTTATCTTCGAAATTTTGATTTTATCTCTGACATTTACAAAATCTCGATTTTCGGCAAAAAGCAGCGCATTTCTTTTATTATCTATGCTGTTCATACCGGTTCATCTTCGCGATGGATTTGATAATAGTGAGTTCCTCTTCTGAAAGCGGCTTTTTTCTGACAGCCTCTGCATTTTCTTTGATTTGCTGAACATTGCTTGCACCTGCTATTACCGATGAAACAGCTGGATTAGCCAGATTATACTGTAGCGCAATTTCAACCATAGAATGTGAATCGCTGAGCTTTTCTCGCAGCAATGGGATGGTTTTGTTTAATTCTTCATAGCTATAGTCTAAATATCCTTTTGAGGTTACTTTGTCTAACATTTTACCGCTTAAAAGACCCTTTGCCAACGGCCCCCGGGTAACTGCGCCAACGCCATTTTTATGCAGTAGCGGAAGAGCTTCTTCTTCAGGCCTGCGATCTAAGATGCTGTATTGCATCATGACAGAGACGATGTTCGACTTTTCCACGTATTCCTTGATGACATTCGGACGGATGGAAGAGATCCCGTAGTGACGGATAAATCCTTCCGCTTTTAGTTCTTCAAATGCTTCAATCGTTTCTTCAATTGGGTCCTCGATTGTTCCACCGTGCAGCTGGTATAAATCAATATAATCAGTATTAAGCCTTTTTAAACTGGCTTTCACAGCCTCTTTTATATGCTGTTTGGAAGGGTCCCAGCTCCAGCCGTCCTTTTGTTCATTCCAGCGATTTCCTGCTTTCGTTGCAATGATTACTTGATCTCGGGCACTTTTTAAAGCTTGCCCGACAAGCTTCTCGTTTTCGCCGAAATCGTATAAATCCGCTGTGTCAAAATAATTAATTCCTGCTTCTAATGCCGCTTCAATGATTGCTTGTGCCTTTTTAGGATCAGTGCCCAGCGACATGCAGCCGAGCCCAAGCTCACTGACATACAAATCAGAATTCCCTAACCGTCTTTTATTCATTAATCTACCTCAATTCATTATTTCTATCTATTCTATCGAAGGAAAAAGGACAATCGCAAATATAATGGATTTTTCGCAAATAAAAGAGGAATTCGCAAATATAATCGATTTTCAATTGTTTAGGAGTTAGTGATTTTCCTTTTTTAAGCAAGAATAAACCCAATCTTTCAGCAAATAATAATCCTTGCTGTATTCCTTTAATTTTTGACGAATTTCCCAAGCTTTGCCCACTAAGATGACGCCTTTCTCGTGTACATATATCTTCATGCCGGACTCCCCCATTTGAAGTATGATAATATGTATGAGCAAACACTATCAGAATAGAACAGGAGTGGCCGGAACAATGAGTCGCCTAGAAGAAAAAACGATAAAAACAGAGAAGATTTTTACCGGAAAAGTCATTAGTTTACAGCTAGAAGATGTGGAATTGCCGAACGGAAAAACATCTAAGCGTGAAATCATCAAGCATCCAGGAGCGGTGGCTGTGCTTGCTCTGACCGATGATCATAAAATTGTCATGGTCGAGCAATATCGAAAAGCTTTAGAAAAAACGATCGTCGAGATTCCGGCTGGAAAATTAGAATTTGGGGAAGACCCGGAAGTTTGTGCGAAAAGAGAGCTAGAAGAAGAGACAGGATACGGCTGCAAGGAAATGGAATGGCTCATCTCCTTCTACACTTCCCCTGGGTTTGCTGATGAAATTATTCATTTATATATAGCAAAGGGTTTGGAAAAGAAAGAGAATGCTGCGCCGCTTGATGACGATGAATTTGTCAATTTAATGGAACTTACACTTGAGGAAGCAGAACTTCTACTGCAAGAGAAGAAAATTTATGACGCGAAAACGGCGTACGCTGTTCAATATTTGCAATTGCAAAAGGTGCTGAAACAGTCAAATGAATGACTATTATTCTGATTTACATATACATATAGGCAGAACGCAAACGGGTAAACCTGTAAAAATAACGGGAGCAAGGTCGCTCACTTTTACGAATATTATTGAACATGCAAGGAATGCAAAGGGACTGAACATGATTGGAATCATTGATTGCCATTCACCAGAAGTAATCCTGGAAATTGAACAGCTAATGGAGTCAGGAGACGTGACTGAACACCATGGGGGAGGGATCCAGTATGGGGATTTAACGATCATTCCGGGATCTGAACTTGAAATCTACGATGAAAACTGTCAAGGACCCATCCATGTTTTATGCTATTTTCCAACAATGACAGCGATGACGGCTTTTTCAATTTGGCTTTCAAAGCACTTGAAAAATATTACGCTAAGTTCGCAAAGAATTTATGCGACTGGCAGGGAGCTCCAAGTTAAAGTAAAGGAGCTTGGCGGATTATTTATTCCTGCACATGTGTTTACCCCATTTAAAAGCTTATTTGGAAAAGGGGTTCGCCAATCGTTAACAGAAGTTTTTGAAAAGGAATATGTTGATGCAATTGAGCTCGGTTTAAGTGCAGACACTTCTATGGCAGATCAAATTAAAGAGCTGCATGGATACTCGTTTATTACAAATTCCGATGCACATTCTTTAAAGAAGATCGCAAGAGAATATCATGTGCTCTATATGGTGGAACCGTCCTTCAATGAACTCGAAAAAGCGTTGAAAGGAATCGATGGTCGCGGCATAAAAGCAAATTATGGCCTCGATCCACTCTTAGGGAAATACCATCAGACTGTGTGTTCAGAATGTTTTGCGCCTTTTGATGCCGCCAGCAATGAATGCAAAAACTGCGGCCATTCGAAATTTATTAAAGGGGTTGCAGATCGAATAGCAGAACTTAAAACGGCGAGCGAACCACCCGCTGATCGCCCACCGTATATTCACCAAGTTCCGCTCGAATTTATTCCGGGCCTCGGACCGAAAATGCTGGAAAAGCTTCTAGATCATTTTGGAACAGAAGTGGCAATCTTGCATAAAGTTCCATTAAATGAATTGAATCAGGTAATTCCTTCAAAAACGGCGGAACTAATCGTAAAAGCAAGGGAAGGGAAACTAAATCTAACCGCAGGCGGTGGCGGAAAATACGGGAAAATCGCAGATTAAATGAACAGATCCGGATCCTCAATAATTGGAGCCGGGTCTGTTTATTTTTACATGTTTTTTTCACGGAGATAAAGTTTCACATTCTTCCCAAAAGACCTGTCATACATACGTGGGACGAGCATACAATTTAATAACCCATTTAGATGAATCAAAGGCTGTAAAAGTTATTTTCGTTTTATCGCAGATTAACGGGCAGTAAAATCCCCACTTCAAGATTCAGATAAATCGCATAAGGATAAGCGGGGATTACTGCCCGTAAAAGCCCGATTAAAGAACACAGACTAAAAGCGCCACGTTCTTCTGTGGCAACGTCTGTGTGACCCAAAACCTGTTGTGGGCCGCAACTAACCATCAGTGGTGGATGAACACACCCCCCACTGATGGAAGATTCACTTTATAGGAGGAAGAGCAATGAGAAAAAATATGTACCAGAACGTCGTCGCAAATCATTTTCGTGAGCATTCCTCAATTTATTTATTTGTGATCGTTTTATTTTTAATGGGTGTTATTTTTGGGGCTGTTGTCGTTAACAGTTTGAGCTTTACGCAAAAAGAGGATTTGTTTTATTATCTCTCACAATTTTTTGGACAAGTTTCGAATGAAAAAGTAGCAGAAGCAAATGATTTATTCAAGATGAGCTTTTTTCATAACACTAAATTTATTGGCTTAATATGGATATTAGGAATTTCAATCATTGGCCTCCCGATTATTCTTATTCTTCTGTTCATGAAGGGAATGGTCGTCGGGTTTACAGTCGGTTTTTTAGTCAATCAAATGGGCTGGGATGGATTTCTGCTTTCTTTCGTATCCGTTCTGCCGCAAAATTTAATTATCATCCCAATATTTATCGTCTCATCAACGCTAGCTGTATCCTTCTCCTTAAAAATGATTAGCAGGCAGTTTATGAAAAAAGTGGGCCAGCCGATGATGCCTTTGTTTGGAAGGTATATGATTGCTTTTGCCTTCGCTGTTATTTTCTTATGTGCTGCGGCTGGAATTGAAGCTTTTATCTCCCCTGTTTTAATGAAATCAGTAGTTAATTCCATTCAATCATAAACGCATCGTAATGAAGTGCGATTATTAACATGGCTGTTTTCGTAAACTTTGTTGCTTTATTAGTGTGATTTTATTTAACAATCTGAGTTGATTGGAGCGGAGGGCACTTGACTCCTACGGGAATAGAGGGAAGCGGGAGACCCCGCAGGCGGTAACGCTGAGGAGGCTCCCGTCCCTCCCCGCGGAAAGCAAGTGCCAGTAGCGGAAATCAACGGGCAAACTTTGAAGGCTAAAACAACAATATATGCGAAATGAGCCTTAACAAAAGAGCAAATTGCGAATGAACCAAATGGTTTATTCGTATTTTTTTATCCATCACACTTTATATAAGTTATAATATAATAATAATTATCATCACTTATTTGTAATGATTTTATTTTGAATCTATTCCTTTATCTGTTATAATGAGAATGTTAGTGGCGAGGGAGGGACTTCGGTATGGAAAGTAGAATTGAGAGAATTAAGAAGCAGTTGCATTCATCTAGCTATAAATTAACTCCTCAGCGTGAAGCAACAGTTCGCGTTTTGTTAGAACATGAAGAGGATCATTTAAGTGCGGAAGATGTCTACCTCCTAGTTAAGGAAAAATCGCCTGAGATAGGCTTAGCAACTGTATACAGAACGCTTGAATTACTAACGGAACTTAAAATTGTCGATAAAATTAACTTTGGTGATGGTGTTTCCCGTTATGACCTACGTCAAGAGGGGGCAGCGCATTTTCATCATCATTTAGTATGTATTGAATGCGGAGCGGTTGACGAAATCCAAGAGGATTTATTAGAAGATGTAGAAGAAGTGGTTGAACGCAGATGGAACTTTAAAATTAAAGATCACCGTCTGACATTTCATGGCATTTGCCATCGCTGCCACGACAATACAATTGATGAAGATAATAATGAAGAAAGTAATCAATCATAAACTTTAAACCTTTTCTATCAAAAGAAAAGGTTTTTTATATGCAGTTTATGGCGATTTTAGGTATAATTCTTGTCCAAAATGGCATACCCTTTTTATTAAGGCTGTTTTTGTAAAGTTTGTTGCTTTTATAATGTATTTTTATTTAATAATCTGAGTTGATTGGAGCGGAGGGCACTTGACTCCTCGAAAATGCTAT
>NZ_JAHNZZ010000001.1:1945973-1972572 GCF_019039215.1 Bacillus sp. FJAT-29790 | reverse complement strand
ATTATTAAGGATATTTTGGAGGATCGTAAACATGAAATCCTGGCTTAAGGTTGTATATCAAACCATTAAAGTGTTTGTTCTTTTCACTGGATGCACAATCCTCTTTTATTATGGTATCATGTTGTTAAATGAAGAATACAAGGATTATCACCGCTATGATGAACCGAATGGAGCAGCAGTAAAAGTGTCAGCGAGCGGAGTAAATGAATCATCAAGCTGGTTGGATCGGTTAATTCTTTTCTATTTAAATGGGGAGTAATGCATTCAATGGAGGACGAGCTTAAAGATTTTACACATTATTTAATCGTAGAAAAAGGCCTCGCAAAAAATACGATTGTCTCTTATGAGAGAGACTTAAAAAACTATGTTAAATATTTAAAAACTGTAGAAAATATTCAAGCCCTAAATGACGTTCAGCGTGTTCAGATTATTCATTTTCTTGGGTTCTTAAAAGAACAGGGGAAATCTTCTAAAACTTTAGCAAGACATGTTGCGTCGATTCGGGCTTTCCACCAATTTCTCTTACGCGAGAAAGCTACTAGTCAGGACCCTTCTGTACATATCGAATCACCGCAATTGGAAAGAACGCTGCCCAAGGTGTTAAACATGCAGGAAGTGGAGACATTATTAGATTCCCCAATAATACAAGACCATTACGGTTACCGCGACAAAGCGATGCTTGAACTTTTATATGCAACCGGAATACGGGTAAGTGAATTAATCGGCCTTGATATGGGTGACGTGCATTTAACAATGGGATTTGTCAGATGTATTGGAAAAGGGAACAAGGAACGAATTATTCCGATTGGGAAATCAGCTACGAGAGCGCTTGACAGGTATTTGCAAGAAGGTAGAAGTCAGTTTGTCTCAAAGAATCATAAAGATGAGGCCCTTTTTCTAAATCATCATGGAAAAAGGTTATCAAGACAGGGGTTTTGGAAAATTCTGAAGCGCTTAGCGAAGGAAGCTGGAATTGAAAAAGAGTTGACACCACATACGCTAAGACATTCCTTCGCAACCCATCTGCTCGAAAATGGCGCAGATTTACGAGCTGTTCAGGAAATGCTAGGACATGCTGATATTTCGACAACCCAAATTTATACACATGTGACCAAAACGCGGTTGAAGGATGTATACAGCCAGTTTCATCCGCGAGCATGAAAAACAGGTCCCATAAAGTCATTCATGAATACCGCAACTCTTTTGGTGACATGATTCTATGAACCTTTCAAAATAAGCAATAAGTTAAGTGACTAGTGCAATATTCGCATAAAATTACTTAAAATACGATCATAAAGCTGCCATGAAAAAAATGGCGGCTTATTCTTGTCTTTTTACTAGGTTATTATGTAAAATATAGATGTCAGACTTCCGACTTATAAAAAGTTTTGGTGAGTTATTCACATATAAAAAGGGCAATCTAATTTTATATTATTTGTGAACGTATAACTTTATTCAGTAGAAGTCTTCCCTTCTATAAGTAATGAGATGAATGCAAGCATGTATCCAATTCAGTTTGGGTTCAAACCCTGGCTGAATAAAGTTAAGCCTACGGCGGATGCCTCAGATTTTTTAAAGGAATTTATCGAGTAAGCTAGGGTGAAAATCTGGGTGCAAATACGCTAAGGCGAATTTGATTTTAGGAGGAATTTAAATGGCTTCATATGCATATAAAAGGATTTTTGTCGTTGTTATGGATTCAGTTGGGATTGGCGAAGCGCCCGATGCTGAAAGATTTGGGGATAAAGGGGCGGATACGCTTGGCCATATTGGGGAAAAAATGAATGGCTTAAAGATGCCAAATATGGGTAAGTTAGGCCTTAGTAATATACGTGAAATAAAAGGTATTGAAAAGGCTAAACATCCATTAGCCTTTTTCACGAAAATGAAGGAAACTTCCAACGGAAAGGACACGATGACAGGACATTGGGAAATCATGGGTCTTAATATTCAGACCCCGTTTCAAGTATTCCCAGAAGGCTTTCCTCCTGAACTGATCTCTGAGTTAGAATCGCGCACAGGAAGAAAAATTATTGGAAATAAACCCGCCAGCGGAACAGAAATTCTCGATGAGCTTGGCGATGAACATATGAAAACAGGTGCTTTAATCGTTTATACTTCAGCAGATTCGGTACTCCAGATCGCGGCTCATGAAGAAATCATTCCGATTGAAGAGCAATACAAAATTTGTCAAATCGCAAGAGAACTAACATTGGACGAAAAATATATGGTTGGCCGGGTAATTGCTAGGCCGTTTATAGGTAATCCAGGCAGTTTCCAGCGAACAACGAATCGTCACGATTATGCGCTAAAACCATTTGACCGTACCGTGATGTCTGAAATGAAAGATACGGGTCTTGATGTAATTGCGATCGGGAAAATATCTGATATCTTCGATGGCGAGGGTATAACGGATTCGCTTCGCACGGTTTCCAATATGGACGGAGTGGATAAATTACTGCAATCATTTGATATGGATTTTACGGGTTTAAGTTTTATAAACTTAGTTGATTTTGATGCATTATACGGTCATCGACGTGATCCAATAGGATACGGTAAAGCGCTTGAAGAGTATGATGCTCGCCTTCCGGAAGTATTTTCGAAAATGCAGGAAGGGGATTTATTAATCATTACAGCTGATCACGGAAATGATCCAGTTCATCATGGAACAGATCATACAAGGGAATATGTGCCGCTTCTTGTGTATGCAAAAGACATGGAAGAAGGAAAAGAGCTTCCGATTAGAGAAACATTCGCAGATATAGGCGCAACGATTGCCGAAAACTTTAATGTAAAAATGCCTGTGTATGGTAAAAGCTTTTTAACTGAATTGAAATAAACTTAATAGGGGAGAAGAACTAACTATGATATACGAAAAAATTCAAAAGGCAGCAAGTTTTTTAAAGGGAAAATATCAACAACAGCCGCAAATCGGGCTTATACTTGGGTCAGGACTGGGCGTATTGGGGGATGAAATTGAAGATGCGATAAAAATCCCATACAATGAAATCCCTGATTTCCCTGTTTCAACTGTGGAAGGTCATGCAGGTCAGCTTGTTTTTGGGAAACTAGGCGGGGTTCAAGTAGTAGCCATGCAAGGCCGTTTTCATTATTATGAAGGATACTCATTTGATAAAGTGACGTTTCCAGTTCGAGTGATGAAAGAGCTTGGAATTAGTCAATTAATCGTCACGAATGCCGCAGGCGGAGTGAATACAAATTTTTCACCGGGCGATTTAATGCTCGTTTCAGATCATATTAATAATATGGGAAGCAACCCGTTAATCGGTCCGAATGATTCGAGGTTTGGCGTTCGTTTCCCGGATATGTCCGAAGCCTATTCAAAAGAGTCAAGACAGCTGGCAAAAGAAATAGCAGCGAAGTTAGAGTTGAAAATTCAAGAAGGTGTCTATGTCGGTAATACAGGGCCAACTTACGAGACGCCAGCAGAAGTCCGTATGATCCGAATTTTAGGCGGTGACGCAGTCGGAATGTCCACAGTGCCAGAAGTAATTGTAGCTAGACATGCAGGCTTGAAGGTATTGGGGATTTCCTGTATCTCAAATATGGCTGCAGGTATTTTAGATCAGCCTCTAAATCATGAAGAAGTCATTGAAACGACGGAAAAAGTGAAAGTTGATTTCCTTCGATATGTGAAGGCTTTAGTTAAAGAATTAGGAACAAGATAAACGTTGGAAGCGGTGAGCTAAAAATGAGAATGGTCGATCTGATTGAAAACAAAAGAGACGGAAAAGAATTATCTACGGAAGAAATTCAATTTTTTATTAACGGATATACGGACGGCTCGATTCCTGATTATCAAGTAAGCGCCTTAATGATGGCTATTTTCTTTCAAGGGATGACTGAAAAAGAAAGAGCTGACTTAACAATGGCAATGGTTGAATCAGGCGACAAAATCGATTTAACAAAAATTGAAGGCATCAAAGTTGATAAGCATTCGACAGGTGGGGTTGGGGATACAACGACCCTTGTATTGGGCCCGTTAGTTGGAGCATTGGGTGTACCAGTGGCAAAAATGTCAGGCCGCGGGCTCGGACACACGGGTGGGACAATTGATAAGCTAGAAGCCGTCCCAGGATTCCATGTTGAAATTGAAAACGAAGAGTTTATTAAACTCGTGAACCAAAATAAAATCGCCGTTATTGGACAAAGCGGCAATCTGACTCCGGCAGATAAAAAGCTTTACGCACTTCGCGATGTAACAGCAACCGTCGAAAGTATTCCGCTCATTGCAAGCTCGGTTATGAGTAAAAAGATTGCTGCAGGTGCAGATGCGATTGTCCTTGATGTCAAAACAGGCGCGGGCGCATTTATGAAAACGCTTGATGATTCAAGGGAACTAGCAAAAGCAATGGTCGGTATTGGTAACAATGTCGGCAGAAATACGATGGCCGTTATCTCCGACATGAGCCAGCCACTCGGATTTGCGATCGGAAATGCGCTTGAAGTAAAAGAAGCGATCGATACACTAAAAGGAGAAGGGCCAGAAGACTTGACAGAATTGTGCTTAACATTGGGGAGCTACATGGTCTTCTTAGCAAAAAAGGCAGATTCTTTAAAAGAAGCCCGTGAAATGCTGCAAAGAGTGATAAAGGACGGAACGGCTTTAGAATCCTTTAAAACATTCCTAAGCTCTCAAGGTGGCGATGCATCTGTCGTTGATGATCCGTCAAAACTTCCACAAGCAAAATATACAATGGAGCTCGTTGCACTGGAAGATGGATATGTTTCGGAAATTGTCGCTGATGAAATCGGGACGGCCGCCATGCTTCTAGGTGCGGGAAGAGCAACAAAGGAATCCGTCATTGATCTTGCTGTAGGACTTGTGCTTCAAAAGAAAATCGGGGACCAAGTAAGAAAAGGGGAGTCCCTTGTTATTATTTATAGTAATTTCGAGGATGTTGAAGCTGTAAAAGCGAAGCTATATGAGAATATTATCATTTCAAGTGAAAAAGTATCTGCACCAGTGCTCATTCATGAGGAAATTACAGAATAAAGAGTTCATATCAAAATTCAAGGCTGTTTTCGTAAACTTTGTTGCTTTATTAGTGTGAGTTTATATATATAAATCTGAGTTGATTGGAGCGGAGGGCACTTGACTCCTGCGGGAATAGAGGGAACGGAAGACCCCGCAGGCGGTTACGCCGAGGAGGCTTCCGTCCCTCCCCGCGGAAAGCAAGTGCCCGCAGCGGAAATCAACGGTATACTTTTAAAGCCAAAAACAACAAACTATGCGAAAAGAGCTAAATTCAAAAATAAGGAAAACGCCAAAAGAAGCATAAACTGCATCTTTTGGCGTTTTTTCATGGGTAAATCTATTTTTAACTTTATTCAGCAGAAGTCTCCCACTTATATAAGTGGCGAGATGAATACAATCAGGTATCTGATTCAGCAGGGTTCACACTCCGGCTAAATAAAGTTAAGCCTCCGGCGGATGCCTCAGATTTTTTTAAGGAATTTATCGAGCAAGCTAAGGTAAAAATCTGGTCGCAAATACGTCAAGGCGAATTTGATCTTACGAATTACAGCCAATTACCCTAAAAGTTAAATTGGATCGATAAAAATAAACGGAGTTTGGCAAGGAAATGATTGTATAAATTTGTTTCAAATGGAAAAGATGGAGGCTATAAAGAATGGAGGGTTATGTGATGAAACGAATCGTTTCTTTAATGGTGGTATTCATTTTACTGGCAACAATCGTTGTTCCTTCTGCAATGGCTAGAGAAGGCGGAGCTGAATTAGCTGAGAACGTAAAATCTGCAATCTTAATTGAGCGTGATACTGGGACCGTTTTATACGAAAAAAACAGTCATGAACAACTCCCGCCCGCAAGCATGACTAAGGTTATGACCATGTTATTAATTATGGAAGCGCTGGACCAAGGGAAGCTATCAATGAACGAAAAAATCCGTACAAGTGAGTATGCTGCATCAATGGGCGGCTCACAAATATTCCTTGAGGCAGGAGAGGAAATGACAACCAAGCAAATGCTAGAGGGAATTGCGCTCGCTTCAGGTAACGATGCATCCGTGGCGATGGCAGAAAGGCTGGCTGGATCTGAACAGGCATTTGTACAGAAGATGAACCAAAAAGCGAAAGCATTAGGATTGAAAAATACAGAATTTAAATCAGCAACTGGTTTACCTGGAAAAAAAGATTACAGTACTGCTCATGATATGGCTATTATGGCAAAGGAACTCCTTAAATATGATGGGATCACCAAATTTACAGGTACATATGAAGGCTATCTTCGTGAGAATACCGAAAAAAAATTCTGGCTTGTCAATACAAATAAATTGGTCCGTTTCTATCCGGGAGTGGATGGTCTCAAGACAGGATTTACGAATGAAGCAAAATACTGTTTAACTGCGACTGCCCAAAAGGATGGCATGCGTGTAATTGCGGTTGTTTTCGGTGCTCCGACCTCTAAAGACCGAAACGCACAAGTTTCAAAAATGCTTGACTATGCTTTCAGTCAATATAAAACACACCCAATGTACAAAAGAAACTATACCCTTGGTAAAGTAACAGTCAGCAAAGGAGAAAAGAAAAAAGTTGAAGCATTAACGAGTGAACCGATCTCAATTTTAACGAAGAAAGGAGAGGGAGTCGAAGATGTTAAACAATCTGTCGTGTTGGATAAAAACATCAAAGCCCCTGTGAAAAAGGGAGATCAAGTTGGCATACTGAAGCTGGAAAAGGGCGGGAAAACATTGGTTGAAAGTCCGATTGTCGCAAAAGAAGCAAGTGGGAAAGCAACCTGGTGGACATTGTATAAACGTTCGTTAAGTATGTTTACGAAAGCGGGCGAATAATAAAAAGCTTTTTGGAGTTAGAAAGCTGTCTAGCTACACACGGAAAGCTTCTAAGAGGTGAATCGCGGGAACAATCGGCTTTTTAGTTTAGAAAGCGCTTCCGCTAGTCTATGTCGAAAAATTTAATATGCCAGCTATTTTTAGCGAATCAGCACTAGTTTTGTCTTTAGGAAGGAAATGAGTGATTGGGCATCGAATTGGACTCACTATAAAAGGCCAACAGTATATCATTTGTATTTTAAAAAATGATATCGAGAGAGCCCGTCCCTTTTGCGAAAAGGTAGTATGTCACTAAAGCTATCAAACTGCAAATGGGAGACGAGAAAAGGAGGCTATAGGTAGTGAGTCTTAGCATTAATTTAGAAGTGAAAAGGGATGTCCTTTGTATTCGTTTAAGCGGGGAATTAGATCATCACTCAGCCGACGAACTTCGGGAACAAGCGACTAGAGCAATTGCAGAATATGATATCCAGCATATTGTTTTGAATCTCGAGCAACTCTCTTTTATGGATAGTTCAGGATTAGGTGTGATACTGGGCAGATATAAACAAATTAAACAGCAGCACGGCGAAATGGTTGTTTGTGCAATCTCTCCAGCCGTACAAAGATTATTTGATATGTCAGGCTTATTTAAGATTATTCGTCTAGAGCCTTCAGAAGAATTTGCTTTGCAAAGACTGGGGGTTGCCTAATTCATGAAAAATGAAATGCATATACAATTCAGCGCATTGAGCCAGAATGAGTCATTTGCCCGTGTAACCGTTGCTGCTTTTATCACCCAGCTTGATCCAACTATGGATGAACTAACCGAAATTAAAACTGTTGTCTCTGAAGCTGTGACGAATTCAATTATTCATGGTTATGAGCAGGATCCGAATGGGATGGTTTACATTTCCGTTACGATCGAGGATGGTCTCGTCGATATTTCTATCAAGGATGAAGGATTAGGAATTATCGATGTGGAGGAAGCCCGCCAGCCTCTTTTTACGACAAAACCTGAACTTGAAAGATCAGGAATGGGTTTTACCATTATGGAAAATTTTATGGATACGATCGAAATTCAATCGCAACCGGGGAAAGGCACAGAAATCCGATTAAGAAAGCATTTATCAAATAGTAAAATGCTATGTAATTAAGGGAGTCTTGCTATGGATGTGGAGGTTAAAACAGACAAAAGCCAAACATTTTTGAAGGATCATGAGGTTAAGGAGCTAATTAAAAAGAGCCAGGACGGAGATCAGGATGCGCGGGATTTAATCGTTCAAAAAAACATGCGCCTTGTCTGGTCGGTAGTTCAGCGCTTTTTAAACAGGGGTTATGAACCGGATGATCTCTTCCAAATCGGTTGTATTGGATTATTGAAATCAGTTGATAAGTTTGACCTTAGTTACGATGTAAAGTTCTCAACTTATGCCGTCCCAATGATTATTGGCGAAATTCAGCGTTTTATTCGTGATGATGGGACGGTAAAGGTTAGTCGCTCGTTAAAAGAAATGGCAAATAAGATTCGAAGGGCGAAAGACGAATTATCAAAAACGCTTGGCCGGATTCCAAATGTGTCTGAACTGTCTGAGTACCTTGAAATTCCGCCAGAAGATATTATTCTTGCCCAAGAGGCAAGCCGCACCCCTTCATCCATTCATGAAACCGTCTACGAAAATGATGGAGACCCGATCACATTGCTAGATCAAATCGATGATGGCAATGATGGAAAATGGTTTGATAAAATTGCTCTCAAAGAAGCAATCCGAGAATTGGATGACAGAGAAAGATTGATCGTCTATTTAAGATATTATAAAGACCAAACACAATCGGAGGTAGCGGCAAGACTTGGCATTTCGCAAGTTCAAGTTTCCCGGCTGGAGAAAAAGATTCTCCAGGAAATGAAAGATCGCATGGATTTATAATCCATGCTTTTTTTGCGTAGGCTGTGACAGCTTTTGTGTAAATATAAACAACATTAAGTAATAAAGTCTTCGTTTTTGTGTACCTTCTCACATTCTACAGCTCAAAAGGTCCTCGTAAAAATTCCCGATATCAACGAACTCCCCATTTTATCGCAGATTAACGGGTAGTAAAACCCCTACTGAGTGAAGTTTCATTTTATACATCCAATTATTGGTTGTCATGAAGTAAATCTATGTAACCCATACTATTTATACAAGGGAATCCATGTGTGGGAAGTGAAAGTGATGGAAAAAACGGTTTATATTAGCTTGCGACATCGCATACAGGTTCGGCCTAAAGAAGTTATTTTACTGAAAAATATTGCACAGATTATTGCTGATGACAATGTATATGAACAGCTGAGTAATATGACTGTTTGTGAAGTGACTGAGAGTGATCAAAATATGATTGTCATTGATGAAATGAAGGTGATTCGGCTGATTACTAAGAAATTTCAAGAGATTGAAATCCAGACTTTAGGGCCGTCACAGGTGATTATCGAAGTCGTTTCTAAAAAGCGAAAAGTATCACTCCCGCTCTTTATCTTAGTATGGTTTTTATTATTTTTTGGCGCAGCACTTGCCATTATGAATTTTCATGAAGATGTTAGCATGAAGATTGTTCAGCAACGAATTTATACGATCATTACCGGTGAAATCGATACAAAACCGTTAATTTTCCAAATACCTTACTCCATTGGCCTAGGTCTGGGAATGATACTATTTTTTAACCATCTTTTTAAGAAAAGATTTAATGAGGAGCCGAGCCCATTAGAGGTAGAAATGTTCAACTATCAGCTGGATCTTGATAACTATGTTGTCATGCATGAAAACAAGGAAAGCATAAGAGACATTGATGACGATTAATATCCTGTTCGTCATTTTTGTCGGCTTTGCTGGCGGACTGGCAGTAGGATCAGGGTTCGTCGCATTTTTGACTGTATTAGGAGTCCTTCCAAGGCTCACTCAGCTGACAAAAACTAGAAAAATGATCCGCTTCTATGAGTGGGCAGTTGTCCTTGGCGCACTTGCCGGCGGACTTGGAACCTTATGGGACCCCATATTTTTATTAACTCCTTATTTGTTGATTCCCATTGGTTTGGCTACAGGCATATTTGTGGGGATGCTCGCAGCAGCTTTAACGGAGGTATTGAACGTTCTTCCCATTCTTGCAAAAAGAATTGGGATTGATGGACAAATTGTTATTTTATTAATGGCAATTGTATTTGGAAAGATATTTGGATCGTTGTTTCAATGGCTATATTTTGTCGATAAGTAACGGAACCTAGGATGGAAGGAAAATACAGCATGGATGATCGAAGGCACGTTATTTTAATCACTGATGGCGATGATTATGCAAGAAAGACAGTTGAGCATGTTGCTAGGGAAATTGGGGGCAGATGTATCTCCTTGTCGCACGGAAATCCTTCCGCCTTGGACGGTCCCCAAATCGTTAAACTCATTAAAAAAGCTGTACATGATCCAGTTCTCGTGATGTTTGATGATAGCGGTTTAGTTGGCGAGGGTGGAGGGGAGAAAGCCTTAAAATATGTAGCGTGCCATCAGGATATCCATGTATTAGGAGCAATCGCCGTTGCAGCGAAAACTCGGCAAGCTGAATGGACAAGGATAGATGTCTGTATTGATCGTGATGGGGAACTGACGCCATACGGTGTAGACAAATATGGCCTGCCAGAAATGGAGATAGGGAGACTAAATGGGGATACTGTATATTGTCTCGACGAACTCGATATTCCGATCATTGTTGGAATCGGCGATATTGGAAAAATGGCAAAAAAGGACGAATTTGAAAAAGGTTCGCCAATTACGAAAAAAGCGGTAGATCTTATTTTGGAAAGGAGCGGCTATCATGGCAGACAACAAGATGAAAAATAAAATGCCCATTCCTGAATCGGTCATTGAAATTGAGAAATACATGGAAGATCGAATTGGGCTTGGAGATAGCTTCGATTTAGGAATACGAAAGCTAAAGATCCTTCGCAAAGACGTGCATATGTATTATGTAAATGGATTGACAGACACGCAGCTGATCGTTGAAATGATTGAAGAACTTGTTGCCATTAATGATCATGAGAAGCTCTCAACCAACCTTTTTAAAATTATCGAAAATCGGTTAGTTCATGATTCTGTAGAAAAAATTAAGACGATGGATGAACTTGTCGATCAGGTGCTTTCTGGTTTAATTGTTGTGGTTGTGGAGGGAGAAACGACTGCATTTGTCATCGATGTCCGCAGCTACCCGGGCAGGACGCCGATGGAGCCGGATACGGAGAAGGTCATTCGCGGATCCAGGGATGGTTTTGTAGAGAATATCATTATCAACACTGCACTGACAAGAAGAAGAATCAAGGATGAGAGACTGCGCTTTGAAATGCTGCAAGTTGGTGAAAGATCAAAGACAGATGTAGCTCTAGGTTATATTAAAGATTTAGCAAATCCAGATTTACTTGAGATCATCCGGAATGAAATTGAGGCGATTGAAATTGATGGTATTCCAATGGCTGATAAAACGATTGAAGAATTTATTGTAAAACAAGGATATAATCCATATCCACAAGTCCGATATACAGAGCGTCCAGATGTAGCTGCAACTCACTTACTTGAAGGGCATGTCATAATCTATGTAGATACTTCACCAAGTGTTATCATCACTCCTACTACGTTTTTCTATCATTTAACGCATGCGGAGGAATATAGACAGTCGCCTGCAGTCGGAACGTTTGAGCGCTGGATTCGATATTTTGGAGTAATTGCCTCCTTATTTCTGTTGCCGCTCTGGTTTTTATTTGTGTTGGAACCATCTCTTTTACCCGAAAGAATCGCATTTATCGGTCCGAATGAGGAAACGAACGTACCTGTGATCATTCAATTATTTGTTGCCGATGCTGGGATTGATTTCTTACGAATGGCAGCGATACATACACCAACTCCATTAGCTACTGCTATGGGATTAATTGCAGCTGTATTAATTGGACAAATTGCGATTGATGTTGGGCTATTCGTACCGGAAGTTATCCTCTATGTGGCATTGGCTACAATAGGATCATTTACAACACCAAGCTATGAATTAAGTGTGGCCAATAAAATGGTGCGGCTCTCACTTTTAGTTGTGGTCGCTTTGTTCCATGCACCAGGACTTGTGATCGGGTTTACTGTGTTTATCATTTGGCTTGCTAGCCAAAAAGCCATGAATACGCCTTATTTATGGCCATTTATTCCGTTTTATCCAAAAGCATTATTGAGAGCATTAATTCGTCCGAGTGTGCCTGGCTCTCAATTGCGTCCAAGTATTAATCATTCTAGAGACCGCTATAAACAGCCTGCAGAATAAAAGAATTAGTTTCCAGATTCAACGAGGAAAATGGGTCGTAAATCGAACGAATTGAAATTGCGAATTCCCTCGAATTATGGTAAAGTATTTTTAATATTTAATTTAAAGGATTAAAAAATAGACAGAGTTTATCGAGAATATTCTACTGTTTATTTTATTAGAACTACGTTTTTTAAGGAAGTAGGGGAAACATGTATTTTCATGGAACGACAAAGGTTAATGAAAAAGGGCACCTCGAAATTGGTGGATTGGACACTGTCGAGCTGGCTAAGAGTTTCGGAACACCCTTATATGTATATGATGTCGCCTTGATTAGAGAAAGAGCAAGGGGATTTAGAGAAACATTTGCAAAATTAGGGATAACTGCACAGGTAGCCTATGCGAGCAAAGCGTTTTCAACCATTGCGATGGTTCAACTGGCAGAAGAAGAAGGGCTATCACTTGATGTTGTTTCCGGCGGGGAATTATATACAGCATTAGCTGCTGAATTTCCGCCCGATCGAATCCACTTTCACGGAAACAATAAAAGTAAAGAAGAACTGGAAATGGCGTTAACGCATGAAGTAGGCTGTATCGTTGTTGATAATTTTTATGAATTGGAGCTGCTCCAATCTATATGTGAACAAATGCATGCGAATACGAAAATTCTCTTAAGGGTTACGCCAGGAATTGAGGCTCATACACACGATTATATTTTAACCGGACAGGAAGACTCTAAATTCGGATTTGATTTGCAAAACGGACAGGCGGAAAAGGCACTGAAAATGTCTCTGAAATCTTCAAGTCTAGACGTACTAGGGATTCATTGTCATATCGGCTCGCAAATATTTGAAACAACAGGATTTGTTCTTGCTGCCGAAAAAATATTTGAAAAGCTACATGACTGGAAGGAAGCTTTTGCTTATGAACCAAAGGTGCTTAATTTAGGCGGTGGCTTTGGAATTAGGTATACAAATGAAGATCAGCCGATCCCTGCAGCACAATTTGTAGCAGAAATTATTGAAGAAGTTCAAAAGCAAGCGGCTAAATATTCAATGACAATGCCTGAGATATGGATTGAGCCTGGTCGTTCACTCGTTGGCGATGCGGGGACAACTTTATACAAAATAGGTTCAAGAAAAGAAGTGCCGAACGTACGCCAATATGTAGCTATTGATGGCGGTATGAGCGATAACATTAGACCCGCACTTTATCAGGCCAAATATGAAGCTGTTCTTGCCAATCGGCCACTTGAAAAGGCTGAAGAAACTGTTTCAATCGCTGGCAAATGCTGCGAGTCAGGAGATATGCTAATTTGGGACCTTCCTCTTCCACCAGCGGACAGCAGTGATTTACTAGCAGTCTTTTGCACAGGTGCATATGGCTATTCCATGGCTAATAATTATAACCGGATTCCTAGGCCACCAGTTGTATTTGTCGAAAATGGGGAAGCAAAGTTAGTTGTTAGAAGAGAAACGTTCGAAGATTTAATTCGCATGGATATGTCAATAAAAGAAAAGATTAATAACTAAGCTTCCTTTTCAGGGAAGCTTTTTTTTAGAGGATTAACAAATAATTAACAAATAATTAGGTATTTAGACAGTCCCATAGAAAAAATAATGGATTTCGTGTAGAATATATTTAACTTTATTCAGCAGAAGTTTCTAAACGATATAAGTAGCGAAATGAATGCAAACAGGTATCCAATTCAGTCGGGGTTAAACTCCAGCTGAATAAAGTTAAGCCTCCGGCGAGCCTTTCGATTTTTTAAAGGAATTTTATCGAACAAGCTAAGGTAAAAATCTGGGCGCAAATTTGCCAAGGCGAATTTGATTCTGAGGTTTTATGAGTTTTTTAGAGGAGGATTTATGAAGAAAAACAATTGGCTTCTTTTTGTGTTGTTATTGGTTTTCAGCCTTTCGTGGGGATTTTATTATTGGTTTTTTATTGTTCCAGCAAAGTAAAAACCATCATAATTGATTTTCAAAGAATGTATAACTTTATTCAGCAGAAGTCTTCCATTTCTATAAGTGCGAGTATCCAATTCAGTGGGTTCAAACCTTGGCTAAATAAAGTTAAGCCACCGGCGATGCCTCAGATTTTTTAAAGAAATTTACTGAGCAAGCTAAGGTAAAAATCTGGGCGCAAATACGCCAAGGCGAATTTGATCAAGGATGATAAACATATAGAAACAAACAGAAGCTATGTACATATAATGTCCGTATAGTTTGAAAAGGAGAAATTTTGGAGAAAATAAAGATGGAATGCTTGAGCATAAAGAGGGATAATAATGTTAATTCGATATAAGAAAACATTTGAAAAAATTGCAATGGGTCTGCTATCTTTTATGCCTGACGAAAAGGATCTGAAGAAACTCCAGCAAACGATGAAGCAATATGAGAATGACGAGAATCTGCAATTATTTTTATGGAAAGAAGGAGACGATATCATTGGATTATTAGGGGTATCATTTGATGATGATTCCGCTATGTTTCAACATATCTCGGTAAATCCTTCACATAGGTACCAAGGAATTGGGAAATCGATGGTAAAAGCATTGTACGAAATGTTTCCTGGAAAAGAACTAACAGCAAATGAAAATACAAAAGCATTTCTCAACAAATGTGATTTAAGCGACGATACAGAAAAAGGCAGCGAATAATAAATATCCGCTGCTTTTTTATTTATGTTTATTAAGAGCTTTCAGCCGTTCTTGAATAACTGGGCTTCGATCCCTAAGAGAATGGCGATGAACGATTTCTTTATTGTCTAGATCACTCTTTTTGCACCATGTTAAGCTGCGGCGATTGCATATCTCCTTGCAGGTCGTAATTAATGATAAATCTTGAATTGGCATGTCATAGTCCAAATAATTAGCACCTAAAGAGATATCCCTTAGCAATGAAGGCAATTCCTTGAACAATTTTTCAGCATTCAAGCCTAATTCGGCCAGTTGCTGGTGATTTTTATTAAGAATATCGATTGATTTCTGCATTGTCCGTTCTGCTCCACCGAAATTACCACGCCGATGATGATAATTAGAAACGGCCAATAAGATAAGTCCGACCCAAATGGAATGTTTATTTTTAGGGCTCACACTTTTCCAATATTCTTCAAGCACCTCATGGCATTCGAAGTAATCCCTGTCCCCGTGAAAATGGACTAAATACTCAATATATTCTTTTGGATACAAGGCCTCACCCCCCTGAAATTCTATATCCATTCTAACACATGTGCATTTGCTTACGCATTTCCTGCGTAAGAGTATTTACCGTTTTGCCCCAGTATAATGAAAAATGCAAAAATAAAAACCCGGTTCAATAAACCGGGTAAAATATATTAATAGAAATTTACTAACGTTTTAGAAAATCAAAGAAGCACCAACAATGATTAATAAGATAAACAGTACAACGATTAAAGCAAAGCCTGTTCCAAAGCCCGTTCCTCCACAACATTCATCACTACTAGACATATAAATCCCTCCTGAATCTTTATAATTATCGTTTCAAACTCATATTATGTAGGCTAATGTCATTCCGTATGGGCTGATTCACCATTTTTTCAGACTTTTTTACGAGGGGGGATTTTTCTATTGGATAAGATCAATGAATAATCTATACTAGATTATAGTTGTTTATCGAGTACACTTTTTCTTTGTATATAATAAGGCCGGCCTGCGCAGAACCTTTCCTTGTGATGAAGCGTAGTCAAAGGAGGCTGACCTTTAAGTTAAGGCACGCTTTTAAGGGTTTTTAAAGTTAATCGGGATAAAAAATATATTTGTTAGAAATTTTGGTGGGAAGTTATGCAATATAATGTGAAGATCGATGCGTTTGAGGGGCCGCTTGATTTGCTCCTTCACTTAATAAATCGGCTGGAAATCGATATTTATGATATTCCGGTAGCGGAAATAACGGAGCAATATTTATTATATATCCATACGATGCAAGAGCTTCAGCTTGACGTAGCAAGTGAATATTTAGTTATGGCTGCAACGTTACTTGCAATTAAAAGCAGAATGCTGCTTCCGAAGCAAGAGGAAGATCTATTAGAGGATGAATATAGCATCGAAGGCGAAGAGAACCCAATGGATGAGCTTGTTGAAAGATTAGTTGAGTACCGAAAATATAAAGAAGCGGCAGATGATCTGAAGGAAATGGAGCATGAAAGAGGATTAATGTTTACAAAGCCTCCAAGTGATCTATCAGACTTTGCGAAAGACATTCAGCCTGAAAATACGGAGTTGAACGTTTCTATATACGACATGCTGAGTGCTTTTCAAAAGCTTATGCGCAGACAGAAATTGCAAAAGCCGCTGCAGGCAAGAGTTGCTCGTCAGGAAATCCCAATTGAGAAACGGATGACTGAAATTCTTGACGATTTAAGAAAAATTAAGGGCCGAAAAAGCTTTAATGACTTTTTTTCCGTTCCTGACCGTGAGTATCTCGTGGTGACCTTTTTAGCTGTTTTGGAGCTAATTAAGCGAAAGGAAATTCATATCGATCAGGAAAGTAATTTTTCGGAGATATTTCTTAGGAAAGCTGTCTAGCTTCGGGCGCAATCGTCATCCGTCAAGAAGGTTAAAGAACAAACAACCTTCTCGCAGGTCCGTCTTATGCTTGGCCGCAGGAAGCGGGTCATGTAGGCGTTGCCACAGGGCAAGGAAATCTGACAGCGATACATTGAACGACCAAAAGTGATAGCTTTTCGGAGGATGTATCGATTTTAGTCTGCGTTCTTTTAGGCGCCCTACGCTTTTCTAATGGTAAAGAAGGGATAGTGGAAATGATTGGAAATCGTTAATTGGAAAGGAATTGTAGAAAGTCTTTTATTCGCGGCTGGGGATGAAGGGCTTACTTTGAAACAGATTGCTCTTGTTCTTGAGATCGACGAGTCAGCTGCCGAGGCGATTATGAAAGAGTTGATCGAGGAATATAGGGAAAATCATTTGCGGGGAATAACAATTGTTGAGCTTGCTGGCACCTTTCAGCTTGCGACAAAAAAGGAAAATTCCGCTTATTTGAAGAGGCTGGTAGCATCGCCTTCCCCTGCTACTTTGTCCCAGGCAGCTCTTGAAACACTTGCGATCATCGCATATAAGCAGCCGATCACTAGATCAGAAATCGAGGATATAAGAGGCGTGAAGACGGAGCGGCCGATCTCAACTCTTTCTGCCAAGGCATTGATTAAAGAAGTAGGGAGAGCAGAAGGGACAGGTCGAGCTTATTTATATGGAACAACAAAAGAATTTCTCGATTATTTCGGTTTAAAAAGAATTGATGAACTTCCTCCCCTTCCGGAAAATGTCGATGATGATTTCCTACAGGACGAAGCTGATTTATTCTTTGGGAAATTCCAAGAAACCCATGATTCTTAACTTAACCGACACATCCAAATTGATATATGATAATATAGATTTGTACACTGATGCTTCATTTTATATGAAGCATCTGCTTATGCATTTCATTTCAAACATACATAATTATGATTGGCATTCATCCTAGTATGTGGAGGGATTTATTTGCTTATTAAACATTGTAAGGGATACGAGCTTGAAAAAGCACAGTCGAACACATCTGAAGATTTCTTTAATCGAAGCGAGATCACATTTGAAGAAGATGGCCAAGAAAAAACATTGCATGTTCTTTATGTTCGTTTCTTTGATGATTTAGTTCATGAATTTACTCCTTTTGAAAAGAATCCATTGTTTACTGCCGGTTCCAGGGAAGTAGATCTCAAAGATATCGCAGCGCTTGTCTGTTTATTGAAAAATCCAGGCTTCCGGCATCGCAAACGAGTTTATATTAATTCAAAGGCCGAATATGCTTCATTTTTCCAGGATATTGAATTCTCCAAACTTCCTGCTATTTTTGAAGCACTAGAAAATAATAAAGTGTATAATTTGCGTTCTCCATTGGAGTATATTGTACAGCCTCAATAATTTTTAGAAACGAAAGAGTAGCCCACTGCGGGCTGCTCTTTTTTGTATAGGCTGTTTTCACATGTATTGTTGATTAAGCCTTCAAAGTCTGCCCGTTGATTTCTGCTGCGGGCACTTGCTTTCCGCGGGGAGTGACGGGAGCCACCTCGGCGTTACCGCCTGTGGAGTCCTCCCGCTTCCCTCTATTCCCGCAGGATATTGAATTTACATCCTTGAATCTGCCCACGCACGAAGGAAAAGCGATAGCATTTTCGAGGAGTCAAGTGCCCTCCGCTTCAATCCACTCAGATAATAAAATAAAATGATACTAATAAAGCAACAAAGATTACGATAATATCCTTCGTATATAAAGCAATTTTTCGCCCAGTCGAACATACGATAGAAAGGGATAAACAAGGAAAGAGGGATTAGTATGAGCCGTCTGGATGAATATATTCAAGATGTTTTTAAGTGGAATAATGAGCTGCGGGTTTTTCTTGAATCAGAGGATGTTGATAAAAATAATGCACTTTGGCAGAAAATGGATCGATTTACCGATATTATGGAAGGGATCAAAAATCCCTTGAATACTCAGGAATTGACTAATCTGCAGAATTACGTCGAGGAACTTCACGATGATATGGAAAGATACTTTATCGAAAGGCAGCAGCTCGGCAGTATTTATATGCATGAACTGCATGTTGCAACGGGGAATCACTCCCTTCCACCGCTCCCCTATGCCTATGACGCGCTAGAACCATATATTTCTGAAGAAATAATGAGGCTACATCATGACAAGCATCATAAATCATATGTAGACGGGTTGAATAAAGCAGAGAATGCACTGGAAAAAGCAAGAGCTTCGAAGGATTTCTCACTTGTTAAACATTGGTCACGGGAGCTTGCGTTTCATGGTTCCGGCCATTATCTGCACACAATTTTTTGGAATAATATGAGGCCAAATGGTGGTGGAAAGCCGGCTGGTGCTTTATTAAAGCAAATAGAAAACTATTTTGGCAGCTTTGAAGGATTTAAAAAACACTTTTCCGAAGCGGCCAAACAAGTTGAGGGGGTCGGCTGGGCGATCCTTGTCTGGTCACCAAGATCACGTCATCTTGAAATTCTGCAATCGGAAAGGCATATGCTTTTAACCCAATGGGATACGATCCCTTTGCTTGTATTGGATGTATGGGAGCATGCCTATTATCTTCAGTATAAAAATAACCGCGGAGATTATGTAAATAATTTTTGGAATATTGTCAACTGGAAAGATGTTGAAGAACGCTTTTTGAAAGCATCCGAGTTGAAATGGAAACCTTATTAATTTAGCGAAAGGCGGAAAACAATAGATCTTTTCCGCCCTTTAATTGTCATAACCATACTTGTCCTGCATAAAATTGTACAAACCATTAAGAAAAGCGGAAGCGCCTTGAACAGCCCCGATAAGCATAAGCCAGACTGGCTTATGACCTCGAGGTCGACAAAACCGCGACGTCCTGTCGCATTGTCGACACTAGTACGTCCTGTACGTCGGGGCTAGGCGCTGCAGCTAGACAATTACGAGACGGGGTTTGTGCAATGAATAAAAAGACCAAGCTTATTATTATTTTTCAACTGATTGTCGCAATGTTTTTCTTAAACATTCCGCAGAAGGCCAAAGCTTCTGTTTATGTAAGTGCACAAAGTGCTATTTTAATGGAGCAAGGATCTGGCAGGGTATTATTTGAAAAAGAAGCGTACAAGCCAAGAAGAATTGCGAGCATTACGAAGATTATGACCGCTATTTTGGCGATTGAATCGGGAAAAATGGATGAAATGGTAAAGGTAAGCGAAAAAGCAGTCAGAGCTGAAGGATCTTCGGTTTATTTAAAATTGGATGAAAAAATCAAGCTGGAAGATTTAGTATATGGATTAATGCTCCGTTCCGGAAATGATGCAGCCGTTGCCATCGCTGAGCATGTGGGAGGCAGTCTGGATGGTTTTGTTTATTTAATGAACCAAAAGGCTGAAGAAATTGGGATGAAAACGACCCATTTTGAGAATCCCCACGGACTCGACGATCACGAAAAGCATTTCTCAACGGCATATGATATGGCAATATTAACTCGTTATGCAATGAATAATAAGAAATATGCAAAAATCGCAGGTACAAAAGTACACAGGGCGCCAAATCCAACAGAAAGCTGGGAGCGAAAATGGGACAATAAAAACCGGCTGCTGACAGAGTTATATGAGTATTGTACAGGCGGAAAAACCGGTTTTACAAAACGAGCAAAACGAACATTGGTTACGACCGCATCAAAAGAGCAGCTGAATCTAATTGCAGTGACGTTAAATGGGCCTGATGACTGGAATGATCATATTCAAATGTATGAGCATGGCTTTAAAACGTATAATTTGGCGGAAGTTCTGCCAAAGGGATCACTTGAAGGCATTAAAGAAGAAATGTATAAAAAGAAAGTATATCTTCCTCAAGGATTTAATTATCCGATTAAAGCTGGAGAAAAGGATTTATTTGAAGTTGAATACAAAATGAAAAAACCAGATGAAAGATGGAAAATGGGCGAGGATGTTCCGAATATTGTTGGGAAGGCAACTGTTTACTTCAAGAATCAACCAGTAAAAAATTTGTCAATTTACTACAAACAAGAAACACCTAAAGAAAAACAATCTTTTTTTGAATTATTTCGAAGTTTGTTTACTTTAATTATCGGTGTGAAATCAGATGGTTAATGTTATTTGGGTTTTGATGACGGTTATCGGAATTATCTTTGCTATGGTAAACGGAACGATGGCCGAAGTAAATGAGGCCATTTTTAAAGGCGCAGCTGAAGCGGTAACCTTATGTATCGGATTAATTAGCATCCTCGTATTCTGGCTGGGGATGATGAAAATCGCGGAGGATGCTGGACTGTTAAAAAAGCTTTCCCTCTTATTTAAGCCAATCGTAAAAAGGCTGTTTCCGGAAGTACCGAATGATCATCCGGCCATGGGTTATATTTTATCTAATATGATGGCCAATATGTTCGGGCTTGGCAATGCCGCAACTCCACTTGGGATTAAGGCGATGGAAGAATTGAAAAACCTAAATGGCGGAAAAAAAGAAGCCAGCCGTTCGATGATCACTTTTCTTGCGGTGAATACATCGAGCATAACGCTTATTCCGACAACGGTAATTGCTATTCGGATGAATTATAACTCAGCTTCGCCGACAGATATCGTCGGCCCCACATTAATTGCATCCATTTGTTCGGCAGTAGGCGCCATACTAATTGATCGATATTTTTACTATCGAAGATCAAGAAAAGGGTGAAGTCATATGGCAATTGTTTCGCTTATATCCCTTTGGTTTATTCCCGTTTTGATCGGTTTTATTTTATTATATGGAACGATAAAACGAGTGCCGACTTATGAAAGCTTCGTAGATGGCGGAAAAGAGGGAATTAAAATTGCCGTTTCGATCATCCCTTTTCTTGTCGGTATGCTTGTCGCTATTTCAGTGTTTAGGGCATCTGGTGCTCTAGAGTATTTCATGGCGTTCATCAGACCCGGTCTTGAATTAATCCGTGTCCCGCCGGATATTGTTCCGCTTGCAATCATCCGCCCGATTTCAGGAACAGCCGCACTTGGAATGACGAGCGATCTCATCGCAACTCATGGGCCGGATTCTTTTCTCGGCCGGCTTGCCTCTGTCCTCCAAGGAAGTACAGATACGACATTTTATGTATTAACTGTCTATTTTGGCGCAGTCGGAATTAGAAAGATGGGAGATGCGCTTAAGGTTGGACTTTTGGCGGATTTAGTCGGAATCGTTGCTGCGATTGTTGTGGTTACGATAGTATTTGGCAGCCGTTAAACTATATAGAAAAAAACACATGGTGATTTTCCTTGTGAAAAGCCATGTGTTTCGCTATGAAATTTGATTGTTAGCCCATCTGAGGTAAACATGTTACTTTGGGAAGAGGCTTCCCTTTTTTGACAAATGAAAGTCTTTTATCTATAATTTTAATGCCTTCATTTCAAAGTTATTTCGTTTAAATACCTCCCTCTAAAAAATCCAATATCCAATTTTTTAAATCAACAATTCGCAACTGATCGATGCTTTTATTGGTGCCGGTAACAATGATAGGTGTAAGTGAATCATCTTTATGCATCGAGCCGTGGGCAGCTCCACCGGAATGTTGAGGTGAACTTTCTCCAATAAATTCGTAGCCTGATTTTGCATCCACTATCAGAAATTCACCAACTTGTGAATGGATGGCTCCATACAGCCTTGCTAATGCATCAGGGTAATCCCCATAAGTTATTTGCTTATTCCTTATTGTCAAATCAAGAATGGAGCTATTTCCATCTAAAGACCAGACTTGATTATAAACATCACTAAAGGGCCCACCCGAATGAAAGGTCAGCATTCCTTCATGTTCTCCCGATATTACATGAATCATATCTTTTTCCTTCCATGCAATCCAGCCGATCCGAGAGTCGGATTGGAGCCTGCGCGCAATGTCTTTTATTGAAATACCTTTGCTAATCTTATAAATATAAGCCATTCGTTCATTTGCCGTAATAACAATTTCATCTTTTTGCCGAACAGGCTCCCCGAGCTCTAAAGTTTTGTAATCATTAAGAGCTTTTCTTAAATCAATTAATGCTTCTTTTTTGTCCTTTTTAACGGATGATTGTTTACTGTCGCCAATGATAATCCAAATCATATTATCAAGAGCGTTTTCCCATTTTGGAAAAACATTTAATACTTCCTGTAGATGTTTATCAACTTTCTTAATTCCTTTCGTTGTCAAAGGTCCTTTTGTATGCACGGTATGGTCATTTTCCGAAAAATACATAATTGTAAATTCAGGAAGAAGGTTATTCACGAAAAGATGTTTTAATTCTTGAGCAGCATAGGCATCATTTAGTCCTAAACGTTTCACAATATGTTTATTGTTTTCGTCTTGACGAATTAATGCTCCTAATGACAACATTTTTGGCCCTTCAATGTGATATTCAGCAGGTATATCAGTCACTTTTGTTACTACCTTTGGAATTTTAAGAGTATGAGGATAGTTCCCGCGATAAATTAATGTGTTAATGGATGCGGTTTGTTTTCCCCTATTGTCTAATTCTTCATGAATGGTTCTTACATTCGAATTAAGGTCCACATTATTATATTGATACAAACTATTTTCAGCAATCTCGGAAACCCCGAGCTTCATGATTTCAAAAAAACCATTGCCGTAATTAATGATTCTTTGTTCGTCTTCGTTAAACCAGACAAGTCCGGGTATTTTATGTTTATCTGGGTAAGTACCTGTAATTAAAGAACTATCGATCGTGACAGACATTGTCGGGTAGGAACTTATTAGTTCTTTACTGTACTGACCATGTTTCAAAAAAAAGGCCAGTGCAGGAGCGTTATTCTCCTGTATAGCTTTTTTTAATGATTCATTCATTAAAGAATCAATCACAAGAAGAACTACCTTAGGCGAAGATTGATTGTGTGCTTGAAATAACTTTTCCTGTTCATTTAATTTATTTCGAGTACTGGCGCAGCCGATGACTAGGATAGATATGGATATTAATATTATCGAACGAATTATCATCATCATTCCACCTTCGTTTTGATACAATCCCTTATCTCATCTCTTATTATTGACAATTTCCTCCCATTGATTATGGAAATTCAGGTCTAAAATTATTTCTTAAGCATTGACTATATGAAAGTACAACGTTGATATATGAATATTAGCGGGGCGATGGTCCTTCCGAGAGCTTTTTTGCGGTAGCAAAACTTAGTCTTAGGAAGGTAAATCGAACCCGCGGCTACATCAACAATATATTTATCAAAGCTTAAGCATTAATTTGATGTCCCAATGGGAAGATAATGATTAGAAATACTACTAAACGATCCATTTTTTGCAATAAGAGGAGGATATGACATGGGAAAAATTGATGTAGGCGAAGTTTTTACAATTAGTGATGAGAATGACCAGGAGTTGGAAATTGAAGTGTTAGCAACAGTCAAAGTCGAAGGAACAGAATACGCTGCTGTTAGCTTTGTTGAAGACATTCAGCAAGAAAGTGATGACGATATTGATATCTTCTTTTTAAAGGTCGACAAAGAAGGGGATTTGTCAGCCATTGAAAGCGACGAGGAATTTGAAAAAGTTTCTGCAGCGTTTGATGAAGTAATGGAAGATGAGGATTGATCTTGTACACAAGAGAGGGATAAAATACTCCCTCTCTTGTAAAAGACGTACATGCAAGTGAAAACAATGAAAATGCTGAAAAGCTTTGTATTTCAATAAAGCAGTGTTGCTTTTAGTGGCAAATGATCAGAGGCTTGTGGCATATTAGTTATAACTTCTGCTTCAACAACCTTAAGGTTTTGACTGACAAATACATAATCCAACCTTGATCTTGGACGATGCGATGGGTAAGTGTAACCTTCTCCTTTTCCCCCAATTTGCCAAACATCTTGAAAATGATGGGTTAAATTCCTCCAACCTCTTGATCCAGGTCTCATATTCCAATCTCCCATGATGATAATAGGATGGGGATTCTTATAATGTTGGTTTACGATAAAGTCTATTTGCTTTTTATGAAGAAAGGGATTAAGACTTAAATGGGTAACATTAATTTGAAATAACTGTTTGTTTATTTGAATGGCTGCGTCGAGCAATGATCTCCCTTCGGTTAATCCGGATATAAAGTTAAATGAATGGCTTTTCTTTGTTACAATCGGATGTCGAGACAAAAGGGCATTTCCATATTGCCGTATCTTTGTTGAAGTTTTAGATTTTATAGAAATAGAAGGGCTGAAAGCATGCTCCATACTTAGTTGTTTTGCAAGCCAACCGATTTGATCTTCAAAGAGACTTCGCTTAGAAAAAAATTTATCAACTTCATTAAGACCAATGATATCAGTATCACTTTTATCAATAACTTCAGCAATTCTATATAGGTCAGCTTGTTTATCAATTCCCTTGCATGATGAATGTTAAAGGTCATTGCCTTAATCTCCAAAATACTCTCTCCTAAATTTATTCCAGAAAATATTTTGATATGAATCTGGATACCCTCTTTAGAAAGATGTTTTTATTAGCAGCATTGTAAATACTAATTTTAGGATCACATTAAGTAAGGGGTTTTTACATCGTGAGTAAAAAAATCTTGATACTCTCTGAGGCAATTGGAAATGGTCATACGAAAGCAGCAGAAGGGTTAATGCAAGGAATTTCTCATCTTGCTCCGTCTACTCATGTTTCAAATTCTAGAGGTAGGACAGACACTTCGTCTTTTTACCTCAAAGCTGCTAGTGAACTTTTATCTCAAAATGGTTACCATTTCTCCTACATTATGGAGAAAATTGTATCACTATAAACAAAACAAGCCTCTTTCTGATTGGAAAAAGACGGCTATTTATCAACTGTTTCATCGCTAGATCGAGGTTATTATTGAACAAGAAAAACCTCATCTTGTCATCTGCACTCATCATTTACTAGTTCTTCTATATCCCGTCTAAAAAGGCTGGGATATTCGTTTACTCTTTGTACGATGATAACCGAATTTCATGTACATGGAGCATGGGTTCATTCGGAGGTAGATGTTTATCTTGTATCTAGTGCGGATGTGTCTAGTCAATTAATAAAAATGGGAATTCCAAATAATCGTCTTATCGTTACAGGTATGCCATTAAGTTCGAATTTTTGGATCAGGAAAAATAAACAGAACATACGAAAAAAATTAAAGCTAAAAAATATTCCTTCTGTAATGGTAATGGGAGGGGGATTGGGATTAGGTGGAATCCAGCAACTTGCCTATGAACTTTTAAAATGGAAAGAACAGATTCAGGTAATCATATGCACTGGAAAGAATGAAAAACTAAGAAAAACCTTATAAAAAGATGATATGTTTCATCATCCTCATGTTCATATTATTGGGTTTGTTGATCATATTGACGAATGGATGGAAGCAACCGATATCCTTATAATAAAACCAGGTGGATTGACGTGTTATGAAGCATTATCAAAAGGGCTGACTATATATAATTATCAACCAATCCCTGGTCATGAAGAAGGAAATTGTGATTATTTGGTAAATAATAGTTTGGCTATAAAAATTATTGATTTAAATAATATCAAAGATTTAATAGGGAAATCACTGTTTTCCACAACAGAAATGGAGCCTATATATGATAGAATGAGGGAATTCCAACAAAAATTAGACCCACTTGCGAGTGCAGGATTTATTGTTAATCCCCTCCGTCAAACGGTTTCAATATGATATAAATTAAGAAAATAGAGTTAATTATCTACTCGCTCTAAAATAATGGTCTACCATAGTGAGATGTACGGTATCCGATTAACAAGGGGCATTAAAGCCCCTTAGGCAACATTTTAGGGTAAAAAATAGAAGCTGTAAATAGACCGATTTCAAAAAGTAGGGGCTTAATTAAAGGCTGTTTTCGTAAACTTTGTTGCTTTTTTAGTGTGATTTTATATGAAAATCTGAGTTGATTGGAGCGGAGGGCACTTGACTCCTGCGGGAAATAGAGGGAACGGGAGAC
>NZ_JAHNZZ010000001.1:1931178-1945829 GCF_019039215.1 Bacillus sp. FJAT-29790 | reverse complement strand
ATTCAAGGCTAAAATCAACAATATATGCGAAAAGAGCCTAATTAAAAGACGTTGGCAATTCAAGGGCCAACGTCTTTGATATTTATTTCGGAGTAGTACATTAATTATTATCAGAATGGAATAGTGATGGAAAAGCAGGAGACAATGGTAGAAGTAGGGTCCTTTGAGAAAAAGCTAGATGTATGCCTTCGCGCTTTGTTAAAGGGTTTAAAGTTTTTCATATAATTTTGGCTTAGAAAAAAGAAAAAGGAGGACTGACCTTGGGTAACATTACAGCTTATATCGATCAATTCGGATACATTGTGTTATTTTTTGCACTTTTATTAGAAATGATTGCACTTCCATTGCCAGGCGACCTCCTTATGACTTACAGTGGATTTCTCGTTTACCAAGGGCATTTAAACTGGGTGTTTAGCATTTTAATTGCAGGGGTTGGCACCTCTATTGGAATGACCCTTTCTTATTGGATAGGCCGCAAGTTAGGACCTCCTTTTTTCGGAAAATATGGGCATCGTTTTCATATGGGCCCGGAACGAATCGAAAAAACTTCTTTCTGGTTTAGCAAGCATGGGAATAAACTGTTAATTATTGCCTATTTCATCCCCGGGGTCAGACATATAACAGGTTATTTTTCGGGAATTACCCGGATTCCGTTTCGTACGTATGCGCTGTTTGCCTATAGCGGGGCGTTCCTATGGGTGACAGTATTTGTCACTTTAGGCAAGATATTGGGTCCGAAGTGGGAGCTGTTTCACAGTTCAATAAAAAAGTACCTTATAATTGGAAGTATTGTGGCTGCCTTCGTTTTAACAGCTATCTATATATACAAAAAGTATAAATCTGAGATAAAAAATGCAGCGATTAATATATTAAATCTGACCATGAAGGTATTTCATTCCCGGAAACGAGTGGGGCTTCTTATTTCGTTTACAGCAGTGATAACGTTGGGACTTATTATTCTGATGATTGGAATGATAGAGGATTTTCTGGGGAATGAATTTCAGGATTTTAACGAAATTATGGATGTATTAATACCATTAACTTTTAACGAAGACTGGACAGAAGCCATGGTCCTCCTCTCCTTTATGGGATCTAGACAGTTTCTTATTATGCTGATTATCTTTACACTATTTTGGATTTTATGGACAGGCAGGGATAAAATCACTGAATTATTATCATTTATGATTGTTGTATTCGGCGGAGAACTGTATGAAGAATCTTTAAGGAGAATTTTTCATAAATTTTCACCCCTTAATTATTCGTTAATGGATCAGCTGCTTTATGCATTTCCAAGCGAACAGTCATTAATGACTTTTGTGATTTACGGTTTTTTCGTATTTATATCTGTTCGTACAGCCAGAAAAGTTTGGATTCGTACATTCGTTCCTATTACAGCACTTGTAATTTTATTTCTAATTGCCCTCAGCCGTTTGTTCTTGGAAGTTCAACTCCCAAGTGATGTGGCTGCTGCCTATGTATTTGGTGGAGTCTGGTTAGGATTGAACATTCTTTTAATCGAGATTTTCCGGTTGCTGCGACGCATGGATGTTAAATAGAATCGGCATTTTGAATAAAAGGGATGGGAAAGAATAGTGCAACATTAAACAACTTAAGTACTCTGAGCGCATCTTATCAGATACAGATTATGGTAGAAGGGTGATATTCGTTTATGTATTGTCAACGTGTACGTTCTGATATCTGTGTCTTTTAGAGCAGGCACCTGCTTAATTTTAAAAAAACATAGTATTCCACTTATAGAAAAGACATTGGAATCATTGGTTGACGTTGATGCTCTTGCAATCATTATAAATGAATTAAATGATGTTGTTGGTAGTATAACCGCTACTTGTATACACGGTGGCTGTCAACTGCCTTTGATTAAGGAGTAGGTTCCTTCTATTAAAATTTAATTCAATAAACGGATGTGATACTTCAATTTGGTATCACATTTTTCATGATCTAAATAAATTTAAATAATAAGAGCCGGAAGGATCATTCACGAGCAGTGACTGACACCATTTGTACACCGATTCAATGATATTATGTGACATATATCACGGTCGTGGTCAAAATTTTTAATGTATAAAAGAGGAGTAGGAGAATTTTCCCATACTAAATACTAAAAAGTTGAATGAAATGAGGAATATTGTGAAAAAGTCTATTCTTACAAGATTAAGCTGGCTTGTTTCCATCGTGGTACTTATTAGCCTCGTGATCATTTCCTTTACTACTTACCAAATGACATATTTTAAGGTTAAAGAAGCGGCAGGTATTGAGTTAATTGGTTGTGCAAATATCACAACCGGTCTGCTTACGAATGAGGATATTACTAATCTGCTAGATTTAAGTTATTCTGAGGTGAACGCACTTAATGAGAAAATTAGTTGGACCGTAGCCCATAAGCCGATTTTTGAGAACCAGTCCCTTTTATCACTTGATGGAACAGTGCTTATTGCTGATCATAATTTCCAATCCCAAGGTATTAAAATTGGTGATACTATTCCGGTCAATTCAGATGTCCTTACACAATTAATAGAGAAGGGAAAGCCAGTTTACTCTGATGTTTATGAATTTGTTGGAATGAAGCGATTGACGGGATATGCCCCAATTTTTAAAAACCATGATCCGAATGAGGAGTTAATTGCCATCAGCGCCATTGACTTCAACGCTGAGATTCTAACAGATCGGACTTGGAGCATGGTTGCTACGACGATTTTTGTTGGTGTCATTTCCCTTTTAATTGCAGGACTAACCATTATTCTGTTTGTTAGAAAAACAATTTTGCCATTGAAAAAGCTGACAACATACACAAAAAGGATTTCAGAAGGGGATTTAACCCTCGATATGCAAGATTTAAAAGCCACTGGTGAAATACACGAACTGACTGAAAATTTTAATCAGATGGTTGTGAGTTTGAAAGCAAGCTTACATCTTTCTTCGAATAGTTCTAAAGAAATTGCCGCATCTTCTGAAGAGTTGACCGTCAATGTAATGGGGGTAACTACTATTGTAGAAGATGTTTCGAATACTTATCAGACCGTTGCAGATTCAATTAAGAATCAAGCTGCTAATCTTACAAGAGTGAAAGATGCTTTTGGAAATATCACTCAAAATACGAGTTCTATGACTGAAAAAATCAGCAGCACGGCATCTCATTCGCAGCAGGTATTGCAAAAAGCGGCCGAAGGAAATGATCTTATCAGAGACTCTGTCCATCATATGAAAAACATCCAAGAGAAAACGAACAATCTCACTGTTGCAATGGGAGAGCTTAACCATATGTCTGCACGAGTAAGAGAAATTCTTAAAATGATTACGAATATATCTAAGCAAACGAATCTTCTTGCCTTAAATGCATCGATCGAATCAGCAAGGGCTGGTGAACACGGAAAAGGTTTTGCGGTTGTCGCAAATGAAATTAGAAGTTTAGCAGAAGAAACCTCCAAAAGCATTTCAAATATAACTAATATCATTGTTGAAATTGAAGAAAAAACAAATGAAGCCGTTTCAGTAACAAATGATGGGAATGAAGCGGTGAAAGTCGGCATGATCAAGGTGGAAAATGCCGGGCAAACATTCCTGCAAATCAATGAATCGATCAAAACGAATACACATGATTTTGAGCAAGTTTTTCAGGGAATTGTTAGAATTAATAATGACATTCAAAACGCTAATTTAGATGTAGAAACCATCGAGAAAATCACCTCAGAAGTTTCCGCCAGCATGCAAACAGTCTCTGCATCATCACAGCAACAGACCGCATCAATGGAAGAAATCAACTCAGCGATTCAAATATTAGCTTCCATGGCTTTTGATATGGAAGTCATTGCAAACAAATTTAAATTATAGGGTATTACAATACACAGAGTAAGCCTGAAAAAATATGGACGTACAGAACGAGGGGTACTGATAAAATCCGTTTAAAGAGAAAAAGAAGCTAATCACCTTACTACATATAGGTTTTTAGCTTCTTTTGTTTTCTGTATTTGGCTGAGAATCTTCAATGTTTTAAAAAAACTGTTTTCGAAAAGTTTGTTGCTTTTATAATGTGATTTTTATTTAATAATCTGAGTTGATTGGAACGGAGGACACTTGACTCCTGCGGGAATAGAGGGAAGCGGGAGACCCCGCAGGCGGTTACGCCGAGGAGGGCTCCCGTCCCTCCCCGCGGAAGCAAGTGTCCGCAGCGGAAATCAACGGGCAAACTTTATAGACAATAACAACAATATATGCGAAAACAGCCTTTTAAAAAGCTTTACCTTTTCAGCAGTCTTTACAGAACGGCCACACTATTTTAAAACGAAGGGATGAAATTACCCTAAACACCGCAATGCTGAAAGAGTAACAAGCAGAAAATGATAGAATAAGATTAATAGATAAGGAGAAGTTAACTGATGTATAGTTTTTTCAGCCAAATTAGCAGGCGGGCTTATGCTAGTTTTAGGAATTCTTGATACAATAACTTACTGGGGGCTATAGAAATTAGGATCGATTAAATGCTCTTTCAAAACTATTGTTGGAATCACGCCAATGAGGAGGTTTCAAAGTTGGTCATACAATCGAATATGTCACCAAAAGCGATCGTTGAAGTTTGGAGAGAAACAGCGAATATTTTTAAAAAACATCATATACCACTTACAGAAAAGAAATTGGAAACATTGATTAAATCTGATAGTCTTTCCATTCTTCTAAATGAATTAAATGATCTTGTTGGAAGTTCAACCGCTACTTGTATAGAAGGTGGCTGACAAATGCAATTTAATAAGGAGTAGGTTACTCCTTAAGAGAATTTTAGAAATTAATAACTGGACGAAAATCAAATGCATCAAATATAATGCATTCCAATGTTAAATGGGCCACGAATAAATATTAAATCGCGGCTTTTTACTGTTTATTTAATACCAACTTCCATCTAAATTGTCCTTTTGCGTTTTCTTCTTATAAGATAATAAGAGCTTACAATAATAAGAAATAAAAGAATGATACCAAGCTGCCATCCCGGTTTTAATGAGAGTACCTGATCTACAGAGTATGCCTCTATATATAAAGAGGGGATCTTACCCAACGTACTAGCAATACTAAATGATAGTAATCCCATATTACTAAAGGCTGCTGCGAGTGTAACAGCACCAGATGGGATAAATGGCAAAATTCTAAGAGCAAGCACAAGTAATACTGCTTTTCCACCTGCTGTATTTCTTAACTTTCGTAAAAGCTTAGTTTCGGGCTTTTTTAACCGTGTTGAAAATTTCATTAATCCTTTCCGGAATAAGGCGAAACTAACAATCGCTCCGGCTGCTTCACCAGCAATCGAAACGAGCAATCCCGTTTTAAACCCGAAAAAGACAATGTTACCTGCTGTAATAAAGGCGCTAGGCAATATCCCGGATATGGCTACAATAATATTTAAACCAATACTGATAATAACAGTAAGAAATGGATTAGCAGGAAACCATTTTAGCAAATAATCTTCCATAATATATTCCTCCCCAATTTGTTTATACCCTATACCCCATTAAGGTTTCAAGACCGAATATATCAAAAATAACTTTATCGATGTTTATTCATCGTATATTTCTAGTTTGTAGGTTTGAATATTAGAGACTCAATGGCTTTAGAAAATATAATCTTATCGATTGGGGAAAATCAAATGGGAAGGGTGCCAGAAATAAGTTCATTCACAAAAATTCCATATTTATCAAAAACACATGACTTTCATCTTTACATACTATACCGGGGTATAATATAATGTATTCAAGGAGTGAGGCCATATGGAATCAGAATTTGAAAATAATTCTTTGTTAACAGAAGAGGAAAGCTGCTGTTCAAGCGTAAGTGAAAGAAAAAGCCATCATTCTGAGACAGTAAAGAAAAACCTCGTTACTCGGTTAAACCGGATAGAAGGACAGATTCGCGGAATCAAAGGTTTAATTGAGAGAGATACGTATTGTGATGATGTGATTACGCAAATTTCTGCTACACAAGCTGCATTGAATAGTGTGGCAAAGATTCTTTTAGAAGGACATTTAAAAGGCTGTGTTGTTGATCGGCTTCAAGAAGGAGACATGGAAGTCTTAGACGAGGTACTAATCACGATTCAAAAACTAATGAAAAAATAAGGGAGATGTTTGATGATGGAAAAAGCAACTTTAAATGTAAAAGGCATGTCGTGCGGACACTGTGTAAAAGCCATTGAAGGAAGTGTTGGGGAATTAGCAGGTGTATCTAATGTAAAAGTTCACCTGGAAAATGGTACAGTGGACGTAGAGTATAGGTCGTCAGAGGTGTCTTTAGATAAAATTAAAGAAGAGATTGATGATCAAGGATATGATGTAATCTAAAAGAGGCCGTGCTTAAAAAGCACGCTCTCTTTTTCAAAAAAATATACCCACTATAGGTATAAGGAGATTTTAATATGAATGAAAAAATTCTCGAAAGTCAATTTCAAGTAACTGGTATGACTTGTGCAGCGTGTGCCACCCGTATTGAAAAAGGATTAAAAAAAATAGAAGGTGTTTCAGATGCAAACGTCAATCTCGCCCTTGAAAAAGCGACGGTAAAATTCGACGCAGCTGCAACGGGCCCAGCTGACATACAGAAAAAAATCAGAGACCTTGGTTATGATGTCGTTACCAATAAAACTGAGTTAGTCCTCACTGGCATGACATGTGCGGCATGTTCAACAAGAATTGAAAAAGGGCTTAATAAAATGGAAGGAGTCATTGGCGCAACAGTCAATATCGCTCTTGAAAAAGCTACTGTGGAGTACAATCCAGCGATTGTTTCACCAAAAGATATGACGCAAAGAGTCGAAAAGCTGGGCTATGGCGCAAGTATCAAAAGCGAAGAAAATGAGAAAGACGAAGTTGACCATCGACTGGGAGAAATAAAAAAACAGAAAAGGAAGTTTATTTTCTCAATGATTCTATCCCTTCCGCTTCTCTGGGCGATGGCAGGTCATTTCAGTTTCACTTCCTTCCTATATGTACCCGATGCATTCATGAACCCATGGGTACAGATGGCTTTGGCTACACCTATACAATTTTATATTGGAAAACAGTTTTATGTTGGTGCTTATAAAGCTCTAAGAAATAAGAGTGCAAATATGGATGTATTAGTTGCACTGGGAACATCTGCCGCTTATTTTTATAGTGTGTATTTAGCGATTGAAGCAGCGGGAAGGGATGTTATTCCAGATGGCCTTTATTTCGAAACAAGTGCGGTACTGATTACGTTAATTATTCTAGGAAAACTGTTCGAGGCAAAAGCAAAGGGCCGTTCGTCAGAGGCGATTAAGAAACTCATGGGCTTACAGGCAAAAACAGCTACTGTTGAACGCGATGGCCATGAAATCGTAATTCCGCTGGAAGAGGTCGTTACAGGAGATATCGTCTTCGTAAAACCAGGTGAAAAAATTCCAGTAGACGGTGTGATAATTGAGGGACAATCCGCTCTTGATGAATCAATGATTACAGGGGAAAGCGTTCCGATTGATAAAACGGTTGGCGATACTGTTATTGGTGCTACGATTAATAAAAATGGATTTATAAAAATGAAAGCTACTAAAGTAGGAAAAGATACGGCTCTTGTGCAAATAATTAAAGTAGTCGAAGATGCTCAAGGCTCAAAGGCTCCTATTCAACGTCTAGCAGACTCAATTTCTGGAGTCTTTGTTCCAATCGTTGTTGGAATCGCAATTCTCACGTTTTTGGTTTGGTATTTTGTGGTTGTTCCTGGAGATTTTGCAGAAGCACTTGAAAAATTGATTGCCGTTCTTGTTATCGCATGTCCGTGTGCACTTGGATTGGCAACGCCGACATCAATTATGGCAGGATCAGGCCGTGCGGCGGAATTTGGCATCCTTTTTAAAGGTGGAGAGCATCTCGAAATGACTCACCGGATCAACACCGTAATCCTAGATAAAACGGGAACGATCACGAATGGAACCCCGGTTTTGACTGATGTAATAACAGAACTTGAAGAAACAGCGTTTTTATCATTAGTTGGGTCAGCAGAAAAGCAGTCTGAACATCCGCTTGCACAGGCAATCGTTGAGGGGATTAGAGAAAAGGAAATAAGTCTAATGGATGTGAAAGGGTTCGAAGCCATTCCTGGCTATGGAATTAAAGCGATCATTGATGATAAAGAAATCCTCATTGGTACACGCCGTTTGATGAGAAAGTTTAATGTAGAAATTGAACATGTATTAGAGGAAATGAGTACTCTCGAGAAGCAAGGTAAAACAGCGATGTTGGCAGCTATAAATGGTGCATATGCTGGGATAGTTGCGGTTGCAGACACGATTAAGGAAACATCCGCCGGGGCAATCAATAGGTTAAAAGACATGGGACTTGATGTCATTATGATTACAGGTGATAACGAGCAAACTGCACAAGCAATTGCCAAGCAAGCTGGAGTTGAGCATGTAATCGCTGAGGTACTACCTGAAGGAAAAGCCGAAGAAGTTAAAAAGCTTCAACAGCAGGGCAAGAAAGTGGCCATGGTAGGGGATGGAATTAATGATGCCCCTGCATTAGCGATCGCTGATATTGGGATGGCGATTGGTACAGGAACAGATGTCGCAATGGAAGCTGCGGATATTACGTTAATTCGAGGAGATTTAAACAGTATAGCCGATGCCATATTTATGAGTAAGAAAACGATTCGTAATATCAGACAAAACCTATTTTGGGCCTTTGCCTATAACACACTCGGAATTCCTGTTGCTGCTTTTGGTTTTCTTGCACCGTGGCTAGCAGGAGCAGCCATGGCTTTCAGTTCCGTTTCAGTTGTTCTAAATGCACTTCGTCTTCAAAGGGTTAAATTATAAGTAGTGAACACAAATATGAAAAATAGTTATAGAATTTAAGCTTCAGCCTACTATTCAAGGCTGTTTTTTTCTGAGAATTCGGATGTTACATGATCGAAATAGTTTTGTTACATATGATCCAAGTTTTGTTTCTAAAGTAAGTATTTGTGAGTTTATACATGTACCCATGTTTTACCGTTATCAAATTGATATTAGTATTCTTAGGAAAGACAGGGATATTTATCGAAGTGGCATATTTTGGTGCATGAATAACATTATTACATCTGTTAGCCTACTAGTAAATCATTCTATGATAAAACTAGGAGGTTAATAAGTATGAATAAGTTTAAGAAACTGCTGATTGTGCCTGTTCTAGCACTTTCATTATTTAGTTTTAATTCTCAAACAGACGCAGCAACAAATACTCATCTTGTACATAAGGGTGAAACTTATTGGATCATTGCAAACAAATATGGGGTTTCAGTGAACAACTTGATGAAAGTAAATAACAAGTCTACTCACTTACTATATCCGGGAGAGAAACTGATTATACCAGCCACAATTTCAGAAGCCGATAAAGAACTGTTGGCACGACTTGTTTCAGCTGAAGCTAAGGGGGAACCTTACGCAGGAAAAGTGGCAGTTGCTACTGTCGTCCTAAACAGAGTGGATAGCCCAAGCTTCCCAAATACAGTAAGAGATGTTATCTATCAAATCCATAGTGGGCATTATGCATTTACACCTGTTCAAGATGGAGCAATCAATCAACCAGCAGATAATGCCTCAAGGAAGGCTGTAGAAGAAGCTTTAGCCTTTAGAGGACAGGGGAAAGGGTCTTTGTTTTTCTATAATCCAAAGACGTCAACAAGTAAATGGATATTTTCCCGTGAAGTGACAGTAACGATTGGTAATCATCGTTTTGCTCGATAAAATTAATATATGATCTCAATTAGAACACCAATCACTTAATTTGATTGGTGTTCTTTATTTTCTAAATGATTGTTGTTTTTAAATAGGTTTGTATGAAGTTGATTGGAGCGGAAGGTGCGAGACTCCTGCGGGAGTAGCGGGACAGGTGAGACCCCACAGGCGCAAGGCGCCGAGGAGGCTCACCGCCCGCCCCGCGGAAAGCGAGCATCCTGGAGCGGAAATCAACTAGACCTCATTTTGGTTAAATAGCAACAAAATTTACGAAAACAGCCTTATGTAAAAAGCGATAACTTTGAAAACATGCCGAAATGTGTCATAATTCATTAGGATAGAAATAGAGATGTCCTTATTTTATACCTAGTTGGGGTGACATAAATGGAAAGATTACAAAAGGTAATTGCTCATGCTGGATTTGCTTCACGCAGAAAGGCTGAGGAGTTAATTAGTGAAGGTCATGTAAAAGTAAATGGAAAAACAGTAAAGGAACTCGGGGTAAAAGTATCATCTTCCGATCGTGTAGAAGTAAACGGTATTCCTGTTGAGCGGGAGGAGCCGGTTTATTTTCTTCTTTATAAACCTAGAGGGGTTATTTCGAGTGTTGCCGATGATAAAGGGAGAAAAGTCGTAACGGATTACCTCCAGAATATTAGACAGAGGATTTATCCAGTTGGGCGTTTGGACTTTGACACTTCAGGCTTACTGCTCTTAACGAATGATGGGGAATTTGCCAATCTGCTCATGCACCCAAAAAGCGAAGTTGAAAAGGTGTATGTTGCTAAAGTGAAAGGAATTCCGTCCCGTGAGAAAATGAGAAGTCTTGAACGAGGCATTCAACTAGAGGATGGGAAGACAGCTCCAGCGCGGGCAAAGTTGCTTTCCGCGGACAAGCAGAAACAAACAGCTATCATTGAACTAGCTATTCACGAAGGCCGGAACCGGCAAGTAAGAAGGATGTTCGAAGCGATTGGCCATCCTGTCATGAAATTAAAACGGGAAAGATATGGCTCGTTAACACTTCAAGGATTGAAAGCTGGAGAAGCAAGGGAATTAACAGCCCATGAGGTAAAACAATTACGTGTCATCGCGCAAAAAAAATAATGATATTAAAAAAGACGTTATGAAGAAAATTATTCCCACAAATTAATTTTAGGTAAAAGAGCCTTATAAAGGAAAAATTTCATAGAAGTGTCACAGTTACTTCACATTGTAAACATTATCAGTATGTTGATAAATGATATAATTAAGATCAAATCGCACGGATCAATTAAACAGTCTAAGGACAAACCTCCGTTAACATCCATTTTCCATGGGATGAACGGTGTTGATTTTTAACTGGATTTATCAAAGGGGTTTATCAAGCCGAAATTTATTGGCAAAATATAGACATTTATCTGAGTCCTTACATATGATAAACCCCTCTTGAAAGCGGTTCAGGTTTTTTAGGGGGAATTTTCATGAAAAAAAGGCGTTTAGTGACTAGGACGGTTATTTTGCTTTTATTAGGGGCTGCCGTCGCTTACACTTTATATGCTAATTTTACAAAAGAAGATGTTAAAAAGGTCGCCATTGGGGAAATCGCGCCTGATTTCGTACTTGTTGATATGAATGGGGAGAAGCATCAGCTTTCTGATTATAAAGGACAGGGCGTCTTTTTGAATTTCTGGGGTACTTGGTGCAAGCCTTGTGAAAGAGAAATGCCATATATGAATAACCAATACAATCAGTTTAAAGACAAAGGTGTCACGATTCTAGCTGTCAATGTAGGCGAATCGGAGCTTGCAGTGCAGAAATTTGCAGATCGATTAAACTTAGCTTTTCCAATTTTAAAAGATTCGGATGGGCAAGTGCAAACCGCATACAAAATCGGTACTCTTCCTGCGACTTACATGATTGATAAAGATGGAAAAGTCGTTAAATACCACACAGGGCAATTGACAGAGGAAATGATTAAAGACTTAATGGAACAGGTTAAACCATAAGTTACGGGGAGTTTTTAATAATGAATGACGTAAAATGTGAATGCGGGCATGTGAACCCGCATGGAACGATTCTTTGTGAAGCATGCGGAAGGGTTCTGGAAGAGCGTGAAAAGGATAAGAAGCTTGTTGATATGCGCTATGAAGGAAGTGCCCGACGCTCGCAGACATATAATAAAACCATAGTTGATAAAATATGGAACTTTTTCTCATCTGTAAAAGTCGGTGTCTGGCTAATTGTGATCACACTTATTGCTTCGGCACTTGGAACCATTTTACCTCAAGAAATGTATATTCCTCCTGTTATGCCAGCAGCAGAGTATTATGAAGATCAGTACGGATGGATCGGTAAGCTGTATTATGACCTTGGATTTAATAATCTCTATAGTTCGTGGTGGTATCTAGTTTTAATTGCATCGATTGGAATTTCATTAGTCATTTGCAGTCTTGACCGTGTAATCCCATTATACCGCGCATTAAAAAACCAACTTGTCAAAAGACATGAAGGCTTCTTAAAACGTCAGCGACTTTTTGGGATTTCAGAAGCTGCAGACCTTGACCAATCCTACACGAAGGTGAAAGAAAAATTAAAAGCCAAAAGATACAATATTCGCGAAGAAGACGGGAATATTCTTGCTGAAAAGGGCCGATTTTCAAGATGGGGTCCTTACGTCAATCATATCGGATTAATTATCTTCTTAATCGGTGGCATGCTTCGTTTTGTTCCTGGCATGTATATTGATAAGATTCTATGGCTTCGTGAAGGAGAAACGAAGGTGATCCCGGAAACGAACGGAGAGTATTATTTAACGAACGACCGGTTTATACTGGAAGTTTATGATAAAGATAAAGATAATGAAGCATTTAGTGAAGCAATTGAACGCACCGGTATGGTAGCAAAAAACTATCAGTCTAATGTAACTCTTTATAAAAAGATAGGGGAAGCAGTTGCTGGTGAAAAACCTGAGCTTGAAAAAGTAAAGAATTACGCGATTCGAGTCAACGAACCTCTAAAGTTCGAAGGCTTTGCCTTATATCAAGTTGATTATAAATTAGACGAATTGAATAAAATGACATTTGCACTTGCAAATAAAAAGACAAATGAAGTGTTTGGCAAGATTACAATCGATTTATATGATCCTAAAGATCGATATGATCTCGGTAACGGTTACTCAGTCGAAGTAATGAGTTATTTTCCTGATTTTGAATTTGATAAAAATAAGGAGCCGGTTACAAAATCTAAAATCCCGAATAACCCTGCCTTTGTTTTTAAAATGTTTACTCCAGATAAACCGGCTGGAGAGATCAGCTTCGTTGCCATCCGTCAAACAATTGAGCCATTTGGAGATAATGAGTATAAAATGGCTTTTAGTGGTGTAGAGACAAAAAATGTGACAGCTTTAACTGTCCGTAAAGATCTAACATTATGGATCATTGCATTGGGCGGAGTCATTTTCATGATTGGTGTTGCTCAAGGCTCTTATTGGACCCACCGTCGCATATGGATTCGTCGGATAAATGGAGAAGTTTGGATAGCTGGGCACACAAATAAAAACTGGCATGGTTTAAAACGGGAAATTCAAGGTGTTTTAGAAGGCACCGGTATTAACGAACCCGGTGATCAAACGGAAATCGAAAAATCGGAATAAGGAGGGAACCCTCTAGGTGGTTATTTTAAGCGGAAATTTATTATATACAGCCTTTATTCTTTATATTTTTGCCACTATTTTATTTGCAGGCTCGATAAAGGATAAAAGGAATCAAAAGCAAGGGCCGAACAGATGGTCACAGCTTGGACTGCTAGTAAGCATTATCGGTTTTATTGCTCAATTAGGGTATTTTATCACTCGGTGGATTGCAGGCGGCCACGCACCAGTCAGTAACATGTTTGAATTTATTACCTTCTTTGGAATGGCATTAGTTGGTGCATTTATTGTAATATATTTTATGTATAGGACCCCTTTATTGGGCGTATTTACGATGCCAATCGCATTGCTGCTAATTGCATATGCAAGTATGTTTCCGAGAGACATTTCGCCATTGATCCCAGCATTGCAAAGTCATTGGCTTTATATTCACGTTACCACTACAGCAGTAGGGCAAGCGATTTTATCAATTAGTTTTGTAGCAGGAATCCTTTATTTAGTGAAGTCTGTCGATCAATCAAAATCAAGTAGACGCACTTTTTGGTTAGAGACGATCATGTTTGGATTAGTTTGTACGTTGGGTTTTATTATTATAACTTCTACTTTTTCGGCAATGGATTATAAGGCAAGCTTCAATTGGATAGATAAAAATAACCAGGAAGCCACCTTAGAATATTCCATGCCAGCTCTTGTTGGTCCGCATCAAGGCGAATTGATGACAGCAGGAAAATTTAACCCAAGCCTTGAAACACCAGCAATTATTAATGCGAAAAAATTGAATACGGTTATTTGGTCGTTTGGATCAGGTATCATTTTATACTTATTATTTAGGTTAGTACTCCGTAAACGTATTGCTGCAGCATTACAACCAATCGTAAAAAAAATCAATCTTGATTTAGTTGATGAGATTGGGTATCGGTCTGTATTAATTGGATTTCCGATATTCGCACTTGGCGGCTTAATTTTTGCAATGATTTGGGCACAAATAGCCTGGACACGTTTTTGGGGATGGGATCCAAAGGAAGTGTGGGCACTTGTTACATTCCTATTTTATGCAGCCTTCTTGCATCTGCGTCTTTCAAAAGGCTGGCACGGGGAAAAGTCAGCCTGGCTTGCCGTCATTGGTTTTGTAATTATTATGTTTAATTTAGTAGCAGTTAACCTTGTTATTGCTGGTCTGCATTCATATGCTGGATAGTACTTTTGATAAGGCTGTTTTCGTAAAGTATGTTGCTTTTATAATGTGATTTTTATTTAATAATCTGAGTTGATTGGAGCGGAGGGCACTTG
>NZ_JAHNZZ010000001.1:1910085-1930969 GCF_019039215.1 Bacillus sp. FJAT-29790 | reverse complement strand
TTTGATAAATTAGCCTTCACTTCAGGGTAGGCTTTTTTAAAAGAAGAGTTCGCAAAGTAATAGAAATTTTGCAAATAAGCGTTACTATTTTTCACAAGGGGGATATGGAAAATGGAAAAAGACGTTAGAATTTTAGTGGTAGATGATGAAGAAAGAATTCGTCGTTTATTAAAAATGTATTTGGAGCGGGAAAATTATATAATTGAGGAAGCAGAAGATGGGAATGAGGCATTAGCCAAGGCATTGGCACATGATTATGACGTCATTCTACTTGATCTGATGATGCCTGGAAAAGACGGGATCGAAGTGTGCCGGGAATTAAGAGAGATGAAAGCGACACCGGTTATTATGTTAACGGCTAAAGGGGAAGAAGTTAATAGAGTACAAGGCTTTGAAGTTGGAACAGACGATTATATCGTAAAGCCGTTCAGTCCTAGAGAAGTAGTTCTTCGTGTTAAAGCGTTATTGCGCCGTGCATCTACGACTACTTTTGTTCAAACCGAAACAACGACAAAAGATGTGATTGTGTTCCCACATTTGACGATCGATCACGATGCACATCGAGTCACTGCAGATGGAAAAGAAGTAAGTTTAACGCCGAAAGAGTATGAATTGCTTTACTTCCTAGCAAAGTCTCCTGATAAAGTATTTGACCGTGAACAATTACTTAAAGAAGTCTGGCATTATGAGTTCTTTGGAGATTTAAGAACGGTCGACACCCATGTTAAACGCTTGCGTGAGAAATTAAATAAAGTTTCTGAGCAAGCGGCAAAAATGATTGTCACTGTCTGGGGTGTCGGTTACAAGTTTGAGGTTATTAATGAATGATGTTTTGGCGAAGTGTTGTAGGTAAACTATGGTTTACGATTCTTTTGCTTGTTTCTTTTGTTTTATTTATATTAACAGTTATGCTACTAGAGTTTTTTGAGAATTACCATATTAATGAAACAGAAAGAGGACTGACGAATACGGCACATAAAATTGCCACAATCCTCGATGAGCATGATAGAGACATTGGGTTAGAAATTTCTTGGGAATTGGTTGATGAAGATACAAATATCGTTATTATTAACAATCCGAATGAATTTTATTATTCACCTAATCAGAGTCTTTCACCCCAGCCTTTGACGTTTTTTACAGAGGATCAGGATTTAAAAAAGGTATTAACTGAACGGAAGACAGTCCAAAAAGTTTCCTCCATTATTGAACATAAGAAAGAAAATAATGATGAATCAAAAATTTTAATTATTGGTGTTCCTTTAAAAGAAACGACTAGCAAAGATGGGGCCGTTTTTATTTATCAATCGTTAGAAGTTATGCAAGAAACGACCCGGACAACGACTAAATTTATTTTTCTTGCTGCAGGTGTCGCGATTATTTTAACTACCATATTTGCCTTCTTCTTATCTACTCGGATTACAGCACCGCTAAGGAAAATGAGAGAGGCGGCTTTTGAGGTGGCAAGAGGGAAATTTGATACGAAGATTCCCTTCCCTTCCCATGATGAAATCGGTGAACTAGCGACTGCTTTTAACCAGATGGGCAAGCAGTTAAAGTTTAATATGAATGCACTAAGCCAGGAGAAAGAACAGCTGGCAAGTATTTTAAGCGGAATGGCAGACGGGGTTATTACATTTAACAGGGATGGAACGATTCTAATAACAAATCCTCCCGCCGAGCGCTTCTTGCAAAGCTGGTATTATGAGCAAGATGAAGATGACAAGAATCCTTCCGCTGTTCCTTCAAAAGTAATGGAGCTTTTTCAGTTAGCTGTTGATACGGAAAAGGAACAAGTTGGCGAAATCTCGATCCAAGGCAGATTTTGGGTGATGATTGTAAGCCCGCTTTACAATCAAAAATATATTCGTGGAGCAGTGGCCGTTATTCGGGATATGACTGAAGAAAGACAGCTCGACAAGCTAAGGCAAGATTTTATTGCGAATGTTTCGCATGAACTGAGGACACCTATTTCCATGATGCAAGGGTATAGTGAAGCAATTGTCGATGATATTGCAGGAACAGATGAAGAGAAGAAAGAGATGGCTAGCGTTATTTATGATGAATCACTTCGAATGGGCCGGCTTGTCAATGAATTATTGGATCTTGCAAGAATGGAAGCAGGGCATATTCAATTAACAATGGAAGATGTAGAAGTACATCCTTATATACAAAAAATCATCAGAAAATTCCACGGTCTTGCAAAGGATAAAGACATTCAATTAAGTCAAAAGCTGGACGGTCAGGATATTAGGATTAACGTCGACCCTGATCGCTTGGAGCAAGTCCTGACAAACTTGATTGACAATGCCATCCGCCACACGCCAAATATGGGGAATGTTACCGTCTCGGAACACAGTGATGAACAAGGATTATATATAGAAGTGACGGATTCGGGATCAGGTATCCCTGAAGAGGATTTGCCTTTTGTTTTTGAACGCTTTTATAAAGCGGATAAGGCAAGAACAAGAGGGCAATCCGGGACTGGATTGGGATTAGCCATAGCCAAAAATATCATTAGCGCACATAAAGGGCGAATCACCGTACAGAGCAAGCTCGGGCATGGTACGACATTTTCCATCTTTATTCCTCGAAATATCGAATAAAATAGACAATCATGCCGATTGTTCTTGATCCATGAGAAACATTCACTTAATCGCGAAGTTATTATTAGGAAAGAGGAAGGATTTTCAGAAAATCCTTCCTTTTTTCTATAGGTAATACTATATTTATAGATGTAACTTTTATTTAATTATTAACGACTATATTATTGAACGGGGAGGGGAACCGATGGACTCCGTTTTTGATGAATTATATAGAAAATATCATCATGACGTTTTTCAATTTCTTTTTTATATGGTTAAAAACAAGGAACTAGCTGAAGATCTTGTTCAAGAAGTTTATATTAGAGTGTTGAAATCTTATGAGCGGTTTGAAGGGAAAAGCAGCGAGAAAACTTGGCTGTTCTCCATTGCCCGAAATGTGGCCATTGATTCTTTCCGAAAACAAAAAGGCTGGAAGCAAAGAATTTTAGAAAAATTTGATTGGTCAACCCAGCAAGTAAAGGACGAAAGTCCTATCCCAGAGGAAATCGCCATGCAAAAAGAAGAAATCCAGCTGATTTACCAGTGCCTTGACCAATGTACTGTCGATCAAAGAATGGTCATTGTTATGAGATATATACACGAGCTTTCCATAACGGAAACAGCCGAAGCATTAGCCTGGACTGAAAGTAAGGTAAAAACAACGCAGCATCGGGCTTTAAAGGTGTTAAAAAAGCATATGGAAGAAATAATGGGAAAGGAGGGGATCAATAGTGAGGAAGTCAGAGTGGAGCGATGAGCAACTAGAGGAATTATTAGGCCAAATGCCGAAAATAAAAGATGAGCGGCCTCCGCGAGAAATCTACCAAAATATCGCTGTCAAAATAAAAAGGCGTAAACAGAAAACATGGATCATGCCGGCCGCCGCCGCTGCTGCTGCTATACTCCTATTTATTATTCTCGCTCCCAATCTTTTGAATTGGCAGAATTCCGAAGAAAAGTCGATGGAAATCGCCACAGACAGATCTTCAACAAACTCGAAATTAATGATGGAGGAAGCTGCTGATTTACCAGCTGACAATCAAAGTCGTAAGGCGGATCATTCCGTCCAGTCTCATACCGAATCAAAATCGGAAACGAATATTGAGTCAGAAATAAAAACAATTGCGATTGAAGATAATGCGACCGCTGTTTATGAGGAAGATATCGGCGGGAAAGTAGTTTTGACTTACGCTGTACCGGATAAAAATGCCCAAAATCTTGTGCCCATTAGCGTGCTTGTTTCAAAGGAAAATAATAAATCTAATTTTGATCTTTTTAAAGAGAATATGGGAAAACTGACTGAAGAAGAATGGGGATTAAGTGACTATTATCCGTTAAATGCGGAATTAAGCTTTGACGAAGAAAGCAGAGTTTTGACGGTTGATGTACCTGCTGATCATTCGTATAGTATGTCTACTACGACAGAATCGTTTTTTAAACAAGTTCTCACTCGTACGATGACAACATTGGACATTAAGGAAATAAACTTGATGACAAAGGGAAATCCCGGAATTGAATTTAGTCATTTTGGCCTATTAAAAAATATCATTCCCGAAAAAGATCCCGGCAATCATGCTTATTATTTTTATTACCCGAACGGTACAAAAACAAAGCCTTTAATTGTTCCATTTGGTGAAAAACAAAATTCAATAAAAGAGGCCTTTACCGCAATGAAAAAAAATCGGGAAGAAGCGAATTTACTTGCTTCCATTCCCGCGGAGATAAATTTTGAAACTGAAGTAGATCCAGCGGACAAGAAATTGACCATTCGATTCATAAAAGGCTCAAAAATAACGAATGATGAGACTACGCTAAATACGATTGAAGCGATCCTACTCACAGCCAAAGAGTTCGAATATCAAACAGTGAAATTGGAAAATGCAAATATTGGCAATATCGGCAGATTTGAGTTAGACAATGAAATAAAGGTTCCAGTTGCTGCAAATAAACGGATTCTGCCATAATAAAAGACGAGCCAATCGGTTCGTCTTTTTTGCGATGGGAAATTTATTAGACATTTCATATTGAATATTGGAAGGTTCTAAAATAGGACATGCCAACATAGGGTAAGAAGGGGGAATATAAGTATGGAAGCAAAACGAGATTGATAAGGAGGAAAAATATGCGGGACTACATAATGCGTTTCATTATTGCAGGCATCATGGCACTCTGTGTCAGTTTGTTATTTCTGGGTGGAAAGAACGGACAAGCTTCTTTTAATGAAATCGAGAGGCAAAATACTGCTGATAATGTCCATTTGACAGGGTAGAAAGCTGAAACATATTATTAAAAAATTATTAAAAAAGAGGATGACTCAAAAGGCTTTTTCCACACTTCGCTGGCTATATAACGAAGTGTAGCTGAGGTTTGCCATTGGGAGTCATCTTCTTTTGTTTGCCCTAAAATTTATTAAGATTGTACGAAGCTCTTAAGTGGCATGCTAATTGTATTTTTAAGTTATCCTCTGGGTTATTAAAGTCAATATATAAGAGTTCTTCCATTCTTTTTAACCGTTTGTAAAGCGTATTAATATGAATATGAAGCTGTTTAGCTGTTTCGGCAGCTGACTTGTTCATTTGAATATAAGTAAGGAGTGTATGTTCTAGTTCGTGATGGTTCTTTTCTGCAAAGAGTGGCGCAAATGTCTCTTCTAAAAACCGTTCGATTTCATGTGGCTGCTGATGAATAAATAGGCGGTTTACCCCAATGTTTTCGTAATGAATAATAGTAGATTCTTCACGATTGGCCAAATAAGCAAGCGCTTTTTCGGCTTCGTCGTAACTTTTTGAAATATTTTCAATCCCTCTATAAGTTGAACCAATCCCAACTGTTAAATTTTGTCCCCCATTATTTTTCCACATTCTAATTAAGTTTGCGAGTTTTTCAGTCATTTCTACCTGTGCAGAAGGATGATCCGTAGAGATGAGAAGATTGACTTTATTATGAAAACCATAGATTAACAATTGAAGCGTTGGAAAGCTCTTTTTAATAAATGATACTAAGCGGTGAATGTTCGCTTCTAAAAGTTGCAAGTCATGATATGTTTTAATTTCAAATACGGCTGCACATATATAGGAGGATGGAAGCAGCCCGAAATCTTTTCCTTGTTTATAGAGTGACTCGGGATTTGTAGTTTTAATCAGTGCAGTGAAATATTCATGGGTTTTCTTATAATAAATATCAGTCAACGTATGCTTTTTTACTAATTCTAATGCAAGGATCGCACCCCCTTGTTCAATCGTTACGATATCCAATTTGCTAAGCGGATTAGTAGCTGCCGCAATTAAACAGCCCAAAAAAGCGGTTCCGTTATTAATTGGATAAAGATAATAACAGCCGTTTTCATCGCCCTGAATGTCGACATAGTGAGGGGCTTGATTCGGTAGCATTTTTTTTCTAATTTCTTCATAACTAAAGTTGTGCCGCTGGCTTTGATGGCAGCAAAGAAATTCATCCTCAATACAATCATAAAAGCAAATCGGAATTTCTACCATTTGGGCTAATTCGGTAATAATCGTTTTAGCACCTTTATTTTTTAGAGAAATTTGCGTTAACGTTTTATGAACTTGATTGCGCTTGTTTAATACGGCATTCTTTTCCGTTAACTGCTGGCTTAACTCTGTCAGCTCTGCTATATTATTTTTTATTTCAGAAAAAAGTTTTGCATTTTGGATAGCAATCGCAGCTTGGGCTGCAAAACCTTGTAATAAAACGATATCCCGGTTCGTTAAACTGCCTTTTGCGAAAAATTGGTGTACCATCATCACGCCAATTCGCTTTTCCCCAATTGAAACAGCCACACAAATTCCCCCTGTAAGGAGATGGTCATCAATAGATGAAATAATATGATGGTAATTTTCCTCCGTAATCTTTTGTTCACTCATCGCATCCAATATTTCTTTTCGAGAATGGTAAATTCTCGTTTTTCCATCAAGGAAAGTCATTCCTGTAATCGATTCACCGCTTTTCGGCCGGAAGTCGTTGATGTGTTCATTGAAACCAACAGCGGCTTTTAGAACAAGACGCTCACTCGACTTGTCATATAGCTGTAAATACCCCGCATCTGCTGCAGGGATCACCTTGATGGCATTGCGAACGATATTCGATAACACCTCGTCGGTATTGATTGCTGAATTTATGGATCTCGTTGTTTCCATAACTACTTTCCACTCGTGATCTCTCTTTTGAATCATCTCCTGACTGTATAAAGGATAGAAATAGTAATGCAACTGTTCGAGCATTTCATCAGTGAGCAGCAAATTTTCTTTAATAATGCAAAGACAAATATGGAACTCCTCCGGATAGAAAAAGAAGTAGAAAGTCATCCCGTTGTTGCTATTAATCGTATAAGTTTTAACGGTTTTTAAAAGTGAAAAAAATGGCGGTGAAAAAGATTTATTGCTGCCATTACTATAAATATGTTTTTGTTCATGCTGCTGACCTGCCCAAATTTGATAAGGGGAATTTTTGATAATTTTATCTAAATAGAATAAGGCTGATTTTACAATGTCCATTTTAACCTCCTGGTGTAAATACATACATATTAATAAAATAAATTGGTAAAAACCTACATTGAAATATCCTAATAATCATTTTATAATTTTTATAAACATTTGAAAAGTATGAAAATTTATTATTCTTACAACTCAATAAAAATAAATGGAGGTTTTCACATGCAAGCTCAACTTTTTAACAAGCTAGAGAAACTTTATCCTGAAATGGTCGATATTCGCAGGGATCTTCATATGAATCCTGAACTATCATTTCATGAGGTGATTACACCAAAGAAAGTAGCAGAATTCCTAACGAATTTAGGTTTGGAAGTGAAAATAGGAGTTGGCGGCAGGGGTGTGACTGGATTTCTTCAGGGAGGAAAACCAGGGAAGACCGTCGCATTGCGGGCCGATTTTGATGCCTTGCCGATTCAAGATGAAAAAGATGTTGAATACAAATCGAAAGTTCCTGGTGTAATGCATGCCTGTGGTCATGATATTCATACTGCAGCATTACTTGGTGTTGCTAAAGTGCTTAGTGATGTGAGAGACGAAATTGAAGGAAATGTAGTGTTTATTCATCAGTTTGCCGAAGAGGTGATTCCTGGCGGAGCAAAATCGATGATTGAGGACGGCTGTTTGGATGGAGTAGATGTCATTTACGGAGCACACGTCTCTTCCATGCATCCGTTTGGAATGATCGGCATTAAAGAAGGGTATGTAGCAGCTTGCGGCGATACATTTGAAATCGACATTCAAGGCAAAGGCGGTCACGGAGCGACTCCTCATTTAACGATTGACCCAATCGTGACTGGCAGCCAGATTGTCATGAACTTGCAGCAACTTGTGAGCAGGCGTGTTGACCCGATCAAAACAGCAGTTGTTACAGTTGGCGCATTTAATAGCGGTAGTGGGTTTAATGTGATTCCAGATAAAGCGAAAATCATTGGAACGGTTCGGACGTTTGATGAAGATGTAAGGGATATGATTGAGGAACAAATGAGACAAATTGTAGAAAGCACATGCAAAGGCGCAGGGGCTGTCGCAAACTTCAAATATACTCGGGGCTACCCAGCTGTCTGGAACCATCCTGAGGAAACTAAGAGAATTGAGAAACTTTCGACTTCGTTGTTTGGAGAAAACAATGTTCAACATACCGAAGCGATGATGGGAATGGAAGACTTTGCTTATTATGTGAAGGAAGTGCCTGGTACGTTTATTTGGGTCGGCGGAGCTAACCCTGATATCAATGCTACGTACCCACATCATCATCCGAAGTTTGATGTTGATGAACGAGCAATGATCCATATTGGAAAACTATTTATTAGTGCTGTTTTTGATTTTCTTTCTGAACATTCATCCACACCGACATCAAGCTTTGTCATGCAGGAGAACTAGGATTATTTGTAAGCGCTTCCTTGAATTTGAACAAACTTGGGACGGAAGCGACATTCTACTATAGTTATGGAGGAATTATGATGAAAGCTGCGATTGCTTTACTTTCCTTACTTCCGTTTCTCGGTATGTTAGGATTTCTGCCATTTGTTAACAAAGTAGAACCGTATGTGTTAGGATTACCGTTTGTGTTTTTTTGGGTTATAGTCTGGGTTGTTTTGACATCGGTTATATTAGCCATCGTTTATAAACTTGATCCTGCGAATAAGGAAGGTGAGGTAGAATGAACTTAGCCCTTTTAGTTATCTTTGGTTTTTTACTCTTTGCACTTTATTTAGGGATTAAGGCGAAAAAAGGAAAAGATATGAGCCTAGAAGAATGGACAGTTGGAGGGCGGGGCTTTGGTGCAATTTTTGTCTTTCTTTTAATGGCGGGTGAATCCTTTACGACCTTTACTTTCCTAGGCGCAAGCTCTTGGGCTTACGGAAAAGGCGCTCCTGCTCTTTACATTCTCGCTTATTTATGTCTTATTTACGTCTTAATCTACTGGATATTCCCGACAATCTGGAAATATGCGAAAGATCATAATTTAGTTTCACAATCGGACTTCTTTGTTAGTAAATATAAAAGTAAATATTTGGGGGTTCTTGTTGCCTTTATCGGTGTCGTATCAATGATCCCCTACATTGTCCTCCAATTAAAAGGACTAGGAATTATCGTTTCTGAAGCTTCCTATGGATCGATTTCTCCGACCGTTGCCGTTTGGATTGGGGCTGTCGCCGTTACCATTTATGTGATGATTTCTGGTATTCATGGCTCGGCTTGGACTGCCATCATTAAGGATATTATGATTTTTGGTGTCGTTGTCTTTATCGGAATTTATATTCCTTTTCATTATTATGGAGGAATAAAGCCGATGTTTGAGTCAATCAATGCGGCTAGTCCTGGATTTCTAACGATTCCAGATAAAGGATTGAGCATGTCTTGGTTGATCTCTACCGTTATCATGACTGTATTTGGTGCGGTAATGTGGCCTCATATATTCGTTTCTGCTTATTCAGCAAAAAGTGCTAAAGCACTTCGAAAGAACGCTATATTTACACCGCTCTATGTTGTCATGCTGCTTTTTGTTTTCTTTGTCGGATTTGCCGCAATCGGTCAAGTTCCAGGTTTAGAAGGTTCAGCAACCGATCTTGCCTTGCTCCGGATTTCGATTCAAACATTTGATCCGTGGTTTGTTGGAGTAATCGGTGCAGCGGGTTTATTAACAGCATTAGTTCCTGGCTCCATGCTTTTAATGGCTTCCGCAAGTGCACTAGCTAAGAACGTTTATAAAGTGGTCGTTCCTTCGGCGACGGATCGACAATTATCAACTCTTGCAAAATCCTTAGTCCCTGTGATCGCCCTTATCTCCGTATATTTTACGTTAAATGGCGGAAACGGAATTGTTACCTTACTCTTGATGGCTTATAGTTTTGTTACACAATTATTTCCAGCTCTGCTCGCTTGTTTAATGAAGAATAACTTTGTTACGAAACAAGGAGCTGCTGCAGGTATGATAGTGGGGATGTTCGTAGTCGGATATATTGTGACTACCGGTTCATCAGTCGGAACATTGTTCCCATCATTGCCGCAAGCTGTACAAGAATTGAACACAGGAATTATTGCCCTCATTATTAACGTTGCTGCGACAATTATTGTAAGTTTATTAACAAGAAACTTAGGAGTTCAATCATCTGTAAAGGGCAAAGCACAATCTGCATAATTAATATTTAACATCTTATTCAAAGAGCAAGAGGATACTCAAATAGGCCTATTTCTCATCTGCACAGTTGGTAAATCGTAGCCACAGTGCAGATGGCTGCCTATTGGAGTCATCCTCTTTTAATTGACTATTATAGTGGGGAAAAATGGAAAATGAATCTTTATTCAAGCTTTATAAGGATCACAATATAATTCGATTGATTGAAACGATGTCATCAAGCTGTTTTACCAATTCCAATGAATGATCTTCAGTAGATTTATCAGTTGAAAGCACCATAATTGCTTCTCCGCCTGCTTGCTTTCTTCCAACCTGCATCGTTGCGATATTAATTGAATGATCACCAAGTATTTTTCCTACACGGCCGATCACACCAGGACGATCCATATGCTGTACATAAAGCAGGTTTCCTTCAGGAAGAAAATCAATATTAAATCCATTTAAATAAACAATTCTAGGCCCGTAATCTTCAATATAAGTACCTCTGACAGTAAATGATTGTAGCTCGCCCTTTGCGGTTACTGTAATACAATTTGCATATCCGAATGAATCAGCGGAAATCTTTTCTCCGACTGTAATACCCCGCTCTTTTGCCGTAAGCATTGCGTTTACTTCATTTACATTCACAGCAATTCTATTTTTAAAGAAACCAGCTAGCATAGCTTTCGTTAAATAGGTCGTTTCTAATTCCGTTACACTACCAGAATACGTAATCGAAAGCTCTTGAATGCCTTCTTTCATACTTTGAGAGAGAATAGTGCCTAGTTGCTTTGAAATTTGATGAAATGGGCGAATTTTCTCGAAAATATCTTTAGAAATCGTTGGTAGATTTATCGAATTCGAAACAGGTTTATCCTCCAAAAAGTAGCGTACTTCTCTCGCAACTTGGGTGGCAACGTTCAATTGTGCCTCCTTCGTTGAGGCTGCAAGATGGGGAGTTACGATAACGTTATCAAACTTCAGCAACGGATTCTCTCCTGGTGGCTCAGATTCAAAGACATCCAGAGCTGCACCCGCCACATGTCCACTACCAATAAACTTCGCGAGGGCTTGTTCATCAATAATTCCGCCACGGGCACAGTTTAGAAAGAATACACCCTTCTTAGTCTTGCTTAGCGTACTTTCATTGATCAGTCCTTTTGTTTCATTTGTAAGCGGAGTATGAACAGTAATGATATCAGCATACTCTAACACATCATCAAGGCTGGAAGATTCAACCCCAAGCTTAATTGCTCGATCTTTTGTTAAAAATGGATCAAATACTTTAATCGTCATTCCAAAGGCTTTTGAACGTTTAGCAAGCTCTGAACCGATTCTTCCCATCCCAATAATACCTAAAGTTTTTCCGTATAATTCCGTTCCGATAAAAGCATTTCGTTTCCACTCTAAGTTTTTCACCGTTTGATGTGCTTGCGGAATATTTCTCAAAAGCGAGGCCATCATCGCAAAGGTATGTTCGGCAGTGGAAATTGTATTTCCATCAGGAGCATTTACGACAACAATCCCTTTTTTTGTTGCAGCATCGATATCAATGTTATCGACACCAACACCTGCGCGAGCAATGATTCTGAGTCGCGGCAGCTTGCTAAGTAATTCTTCAGTAACCTTTGTCGCGCTTCTAACAAGCAACGCATCGACCTCTTCTAAAGGGACATCTGGATCATCCGTCTTCTTTTGAATAATATCGGCATTTTCCATTTCAAGTAGCGGCTGAAGTCCTTCTTCACTGATGGAATCGGCAACCAGAATAGTAAACATCAAAACACCTCATAGTTAATGAATGATTTATTTTCAGATAATTCTACAAGACGAATAATCTTCTGTCAATTCGAAAGAATGTCCTTCTTTACAATGGAAGTGCTTTAATTTAATGGCTCTGTTAAATGTAGCTGTTGATTTCCGCTGCAGGCACTCGCTTTCCGCGGGCGGTCGGGGAGCCTCCTCGTCGCTAACGCTCCTGCGGGGTCTCCCCTGACACGCTTCTCCCGCAGGAGTCTCGCGCCTTCCGCTCCAATCAACAAGTGCAATTATCAACATTAAGTTTTAACACAGCCAATTTAATAAAAGTCGGTAAATTGTCATTAATATGGTAAATGAATAGGGAAAAGCATTCTTTCTTCCCATTTTGATTTAATTTCAGTATAATAGAATTTGTATAATAAAATACGGTCTATCTTCGGGGCAGGGTGAAATTCCCGACCGGCGGTGATGAGGTTTTTTCTCTAAGCCCGCGAGCCTAATATTAGCTAGGACAATGATCCAAATTGAAGCTATGAATAGACTGCAGCTGCAATGCTGCTTTTGATCTAGTTTTATTTTTTGGAGAAGTCGAAGCTTAGGGCAGGATTTGGTGTGATTCCAAAGCCGACAGTACAGTCTGGATGGGAGAAGATGGAGGTTCTGCAGACGTTCAAAAAATGCAGGTTTTGGACGTTTATTAAGTGAGCCTTTGTAATCTCCCTCAAGTGTTTCGCTTGAGGGTTTTATTTTGCATTGGCGCTCGTTGTCTGCTGAACCTTTCTTCTATAGGAGAGATAGTCCTAATAAGGAGAGAGGAAAATGAAAAGACTTTCGATTAAAGCTTTAGTTTCAATTGGGATGCTTAGCAGCATTTCATACATTTTGATGCTGTTGAATTTTCCGGTGCCGCCATTTCCGCAATTTTTAATGATTGACTTCAGTGATATTCCTGCATTAATCGCTGCGTTAATCTTTGGTCCAGCAGCTGGGATTTTAGTTGAATTATTTAAAAATATTTTGGATTATTTTATGACAGGAAGTGCGACGGGCGTTCCGGTTGGCCATATTGCTAACTTTATCGCGGGTATCCTGTTCGTGTTACCGACATATTTTGTCTATAACAAGCTAAAAACTAGAAAAGGCATGACATTTGCGTTAGTCATCGGCACGTTAATAATGGCTGTCATTATGAGTGTGCTGAATTATTTTATTATTTTACCAGCATACACATTCTTTTTGAATGCGCCGTTAATGTCAGCGCCAGAAATGCGCACGATGATTGTTACTGCTATCTTGCCGTTTAATATCGTTAAGGGGTTATTCATTACAATCGTGTTTATGTTAATCTTTGCCCGCATGAGTCCTTGGATAAGCAAGCAGGGCTCGTATAAAAACGCGGCTTAATATAGAAAAGTCAAAAAGCAACGGCCTGCACCGTTGTTTTTTTGTTTGACAAAAAAACTCCCTTTCAATTTTGAAAGGGAGTCGTAGCTTAACGATATCGAGTTATTTCTATTCGAATTTAAGTGCGTCACCATCGAATGATTCGTCAGCAACTTTAATTGAATCTGTTGGACAGCCTTCGAATGCATCCATCATATCATCGATTAATACGTCAGGAATTTCAACGATTCCTTGGTTATCATCTAGTGTAACGAACGCAATGCCTTCGTCATCATAATCATAAATATCTGGTGCTGCTGCTCCACATGCACCACATGCGATGCAAGTCTCTTTGTCAACGATTGTAAATTTAGCCATGAAAATAACCTCCCAAGATTATAAACAAATTATTCATTATGTTTTCCGTTGTGAAGATGGAAACGCATTCCTCATTCCTATTGTAAGACTGATTGGCCAACTTTTCAATAGAAAAAACATTGAGAATGTTTATCACACAAAGGTTTGATGAATGACTGAAAAAGTACGAATTAATTACGACGATGTTTTTTTATTCATGTTAAGATAGAGATGGAAATTATTTTAATATTAAAGTTCTGCAAACGTGGTGGTAGTATGAATAACTCTTTTTTAAATATGCTAGTTTTGTATTGTTTACATAAAATTGCCGGGGAACGAACAATCTATTCGATCCTTCATCTCCTAAATGGGAAAAAATCATCACAAACCATTCAGGATGCACATTTATTTCAGTTGACACCCCTTTTTAATACATTTTCTTCCCTCGGCCGATCTGGATTGGAAAACTTGGTAATCATGTTAGAGGAAGAAGGTTCGGTCGAACGCTATGGAGAGCAAAGTTATCAGGTAACATTAGCTGGAATGGAACGGCTTAACGCATTCTTTGGAAATCATCCTTTTCCCTTGGGATTAAACGGCTGGAAATTCCATCGTTTATCAGAACTGTTTTGGGAAAGACTTACCCTTGCTGTTCAAGTTATTTCACATCTAACGAATAGAGATTCTAAATATATTCCAATTCAACGAAAAAAGGAAATTCACCATTGGCTGAAAGGTTTTTTGCATCATTCAAGATTAAGCCGGGACGAATTAGGGGCGGAAATTTACCGTGAGTTAGTTGAATGTTTAGAATCAAATGAAGAATTAAATCCGTCTATCCTTGTAATAAGATTAACAGGCCACAAGAATATCGGATTAACTTCTTCCCAGGCTGCTGATAAACTAAAGATGGATCATGATGATTATCACATCCAATTCCTTGCCATTCTTCATTATATGTTAGAGACAGTGCAAGCGAAACCAAGTGAATTTCCGTTATTAAGTGAGCTTATTGCAGATCAAAATGATACTGCTCCGCTAACGCAATCAACTAAAAAAACCTTTAGCTTTCTGGAAAAAGGCTATCAGGTTGAAGAAATTGCGAGAATACGCAAGCTTAAAAAGAGTACAATCGAGGACCATATTGTTGAAATTGCTTTAAATATCAACAGTTTCGATATTGCTCCATTTGTAAACATGGAGAAGCAGAACTTAATTATAAGAGCTGCAAAGTCAATCACGTCAAAACAGTTAAAACATATTCGCCAATTCGTTCCAGATGCGGACTATTTTGAAATTCGTCTAGTTTTAGCAAAGGCTGGTGATGAAAGTTGAAACTTGAAAATCTTTTGATGGAGCGTTTTAACTATTCCGCATTTAGACCGGGACAGAAGGAAATTATTTGCTCTATTTTAGAAGGAAACAATACAATTGCTATGCTGCCTACCGGGACGGGAAAATCATTATGCTACCAGCTGCCAGGCTATATGTTAAATGGACAAGTTGTGATTATTTCCCCGCTCTTATCTTTAATGCAGGATCAGGTTGAACAGTTAATGATGAACGGGGAAAAACGAGTCATTGCTTTTAATTCTTTTTTATCATATGAAGAGAAAAATCAGGCTTTGGCACGCCTCAATAAATACAAATTCATTTTTCTCTCACCCGAGATGCTGCGAGCCGAAAGTGTAATTAGACGGCTGAGGGAACTAAAGATTGCATTATTTGTCATTGACGAAGCCCATTGCATTTCCCAGTGGGGCTATGACTTCAGGCCAGACTATTTAAAGCTTGGGGAGGTCAGAGAGGAACTTGGCCAGCCATTAACACTTGCTTTGACAGCAACCGCGACGCCAGCTGTGAAGGTGGATATTACCGCTTCCCTTGCTTTGAACAAGTGGAATGAATTTATTTATTCTGTAGACCGCCCGAATATATCCCTATCTGTAGAAAACATAAACTCCTATCAGGAAAAAACAGAAAGACTTATTGAACTTGTAAAAAGTTTTGCGGGACCTGGCATTATTTATTTCTCAAGTAAGAAGCTTTCTGAACAAATGGCCTCCCTTTTAAAAGAAAGAGGGGTCGCGGGAGTGATGGCTTATCACGGCGGGATGGAGCAAGAAACGAGGATATTAATCCAGCAGCAATTTATATACGGCCAATTGGATGTGATTTGTGCAACAAGTGCCTTTGGAATGGGGATTAATAAGGAGAATATCCGTTTTGTCATTCATTTCCATATGCCGCCTCAGCTCGAGTCGTATTTGCAGGAAATTGGTCGGGCTGGAAGAGATGGTAAAAGAAGTATTGCCATTCTCCTATATTCTCCAGGCGATGAACAGCTTCCTTATCAGCTTGCAGAAGGGGAGCTTCCGAGTGAAGTGCAGATTGATTGGCTATTTCATTGGCTGGAAGAAAATCCGCATGCAATGAAGGATATTGCTCCGTTTGAAAATGAAATTAAAAGAATTTCAGGGTTGACAGACATTCAATGGAGATTAATAGTGGATTTTCTTCAAGGATATGAACATGTACATTTGAAGCAAAGTGCCGGCGAATTAAAATCGATGATAAATAAGCGTATGCAAGTAAAAAGGAAAAAGATTAGTGAAATGTACAAGTGGACGCAAAAGCCCGAGTGCCGCAGAAAAAATGTCTTGAAGTATTTTCAAGAAGACAAGACAATAGAGATAGAAAACTGTTGTGACTGTTGTGGCATTGATTTGAAAGCCTTCTATCCGAAAACAAAAAGACAAAAGTTGGTCGAGACTGGATTTGATTGGAGAAATCATTTGGCGGAAATTCTTTTAAGTAAGTGAGCGAATAAGATGAAAGATAAATATTCAGGAATCATTAAAAAGCTTTCGGATCGGGAGCTATTATTCCATCTATATTTAACGCAGTTACTACTATTAACGATTTCGATTATTTTAGGTATGATATTATTTGACAGTTTCAAAGAGTTTCATGAATTGTTTCAATGGAATGATATAAATATTTGGCTGATCGGCGGTGTGGGAGGACTGGCTGTTGTCCTGCTCGATCTCGTTTTAATGAGGCTGCTGCCATCCTCTCTTTATGATGATGGCGGGCTAAATGAGAGAGTTTTTCGCGGCCGAAGCGTCTTTCACATCGCGTTCATTGCAGCGATTGTAGCTTTCAGCGAAGAATTATTATTTCGAGGAGTAATACAGACACATGTGGGGCTATTCTTTTCCAGTATCATCTTTGCCATTGTTCATTACCGTTATTTGTTTAATTGGTTTTTGTTCTTAAATATTATTATTTTGAGTTTTATTATTGGTTATCTTTTTTTCATCACAGAAAATTTATTGGTTACCATGTTTATGCACTTTATCATTGATTTTTTACTCGGGTTGCTTTTAAAATACCGTAATAACAAACAGGAAGGGATGTTCCATGAATAAAGAAGATCCTTACAGAGATCAAGCTGAAAGGCTCCGGAAGAAAATAGTAAAAAAACGGGAGCCAGATGAGAATTTAATTGAAAAAGAGTCAATGCCGCCAAGAAGCAGGCTCCATCGTGAAAAAAAGAAAAAAACCAAGTGGAAATTAAAATATCCTGTTATTCGTCTACTTGCTTTGTTTTTCATCCTGCTGCCCATTACGATCTATAGTATGTACAATTATTTAAGCCGCGGGCATCTAGGCAACTCGGAAAAGGCAAGTTCCAGTCAACCAGGCTATGAAACAGTGGAAAAGGAAAAAGAGACGAAAGTAGAGGAAAGGGAAAAAGAAAAAGAAAAAGAAAAGGAAACAGAAACAGAAACGATTCCTCCAAGTGAAAAGAAGGCATCAGGTGGCGAAAAAGCTGTGGAAGCTGAAATATCAATTCCAGTACCTAAGCCCCCTGTGGTAGGCGATTCAGGTGATAAAGGCTCGATTTCCGATGAGAATAAGGAAAGTCCAGAAACAGGAGCCAAACCGAAAGAAGATAAGCAGGTAAATGTACAAGAAGAACCTGCCGTTCGGTATCATACTGTACAGCCGAATGAGACGGTTTATCGGATTGCGATGAATTATTATCAATCCCCATCAGGTATTGAAATTATCAAAAAAGCAAATAACCTAAAAGGCAATGAAATCCTAGCTGGTCAAGTTTTGGTGATACCGAAGAGTAATTAATTTTTAATAATTAAAAAACAGTTGGACTCCAATTCCGCCTTCATTCATATAATCTTGTACAAGCTCATACATTATGATGAAGAAATGGAGGGGGATCATGGAAACGTCAATTAAAATGCTTGATGAAAAAACTGACCAGGCGACAAGGCAAATGCTTCAGAAAGTAATCGAAAGGAAAATGAAATTCGATCATATGAAGCAACGACATTTACTTGTCATGTGGGCAACAGTTTTGATGTCGTTTATTTACTTCATTTATATTTACTATACCGTGATGAAACCTTATTCTTATTCTTTTGCGTCCATGTTTTCTGTTTATGTCAAACAATCAGCGAATCTTTACTTTCTAATATTAACTGTCGGACTGTATGGACTGATGAATTTATTGCGAGAGAAAAAGGACAAGGCTGAAAAAGAGTACCATGCGCTTCGATGCGAAATCATCGACAAAAGTAAGGATTTATGGAAAAAAGAAGAAGAATGGAAGAGCAGACATACCGTTTTTGAAATGATGAAAGTGAATTATGATATTAACTTGTATCATGAAAATAAATAAGGAAAGGAAGCAGCCAATCGGATTGCTTCCTTTCTTTTTGATTAAGAGTCAGAGACAGAGACAGAGACAGAGACAGAGACATTTCAGTTAACTATCCGTATCCAGCTATTTACTTTTCTGACTTAAAGCTAACGAGTGGTTGGGATGTTTTTCAGGGATAACTGTGAGTGAATATTGGGTGTTACTTGAGTATGTGCCTGACTTTGGTTGCACTTTAATTGAAGAAGCATCATATACAATTGGAGGAATAACCATAAATATCAAAGCTGCTGTCACACATAAAACTTCTTTTTAAACATTTTTTTCACCTTAGGAAATGATAGCCAATATGCTTTTGGTTTTGGAAATGCACAAAGGAGGGGACCATTAGATGAGCTTTTTGGGAGTGTACACTAGCCAAAGTGCTGCGTATCTTGATGCCATCTATGCTGCATTAGAACAAGGGATGGCCGCTAAAGAACTAGTTTGTTCCATTACTACTGGTTTTCGAAGTATTCCATCTTTGCGGGTGGCACCGGGACTCAATCCGTACCATGCTTCTGTAGCTGACATTGGCTATGGATTTGATGCAGTACAAGGAACGATTAATAGGATTCGTCAGGGTGAAACTCTTTCTTTCGTAAAGGAATTGTTTGTGTTTGATCTTGATACACTGCGCATCAGTGTAAAACAATTAACTCCCAATTTTGAACTGGTCGTAAAAAAAGCAACCCCTGATGTTTTTCATCTGATTGAGCAAAGTCGCTATTTAAATCATGAAATTGCAGAAAGAATCAAGGAAGCATTAAACCTCGGTAAGGCGCTACTTGGTCCTGAATGGGAACAGATTCGGAAACGGGTCGAGAATATACAAGCAATCCCACGTCTGTAAAAAGTATTAAGGGGGGACGATAAAATGCTTGTTTCAAGAACACTAATTTTAAGTGTGGCGGAGCAGCAGCGATTGTTAGATTGGTGGAAAACAATGGACTCAGCCAAGCTAGTTGTACAGCGTTTAACTTCATTAGTAAGTGAACTACGGATGAATCCGGAATCAAGTCATGCAGATGGAATGATTCTTTTTTACCGGGCAATCTCTGAGATTTCATATGGGTATGCAGGTGTAAGAGGTGGAGTCCGCCGTGCATTTACAAAGGAATATAGCACAGCTCTTCAGATCAATATGGTGATGTGCCACAGCTTCGCACCTAAATTTGCCGTTGATGCGAAAATTCTTCTCGAACGCGTGGCTAAGCAAGTAACTGGAAATAGAGCACTCGAATTGATACAACAGATAAGAGAAACGTTAATAGAAAACGATAAGATTTTATATGAATTAAAGATAAAAGCTCATGCTTTCTTTGGAAAAGATGCCTTCCAGGATATGCAAGAAAAATTGAGGGAGGATATGACCTTACTTATGTAATCATGACAAAAGCATATTGGCCAAATAAAATTCACTGACCTTTAGTGTGGTTGTATCCATTAATGGAATACGTCAGGGTGCTGATGCTCTTCAAAATGACTTCTATGTTCATTTCTGGGGTAAAACACCGTTTAAATAATGATATCCTATCCTAAATGTTTTTGAAATTTGCGGGTATTATTAATAAATATTAGACACAATAAATCCGAATTGAACTTTTACAATGATCGAGAATCTTTCCTCGAAGGTCAAAGAAAAGGGTTGTGGAAACAATTATGAAAATACACTCATTAATTGCTATACTAATTTTTTCAATTTTGTTCACATTCTTCTCGATTACACAAGTGCAAGCTGCAAGTAAAGATTACGTTTATATTAAAGTAAATTTATGGTCAAATGAACTACTTGTTATAGAAAATAATGAAGTAATTAAACGTTATCCCATATCTCCAGGAACAGAAAATTCTCCCACTCCAATTGGAATTTTTAAGGTGACGGGAAAATCAAAATCATGGGGAGGCGGGTTTGGTTCAAGATGGTTAGGTTTAAACGTTCCTTGGGGCATTTATGGAATACACGGAACAAATAAACCAAGTTTAATCGGTAAAAATGTAAGCAGCGGTTGTATTCGTATGCGGAATGAAGATGTAGAATCGCTGTTTGAAATCATTCCAAATGGGACAATGGTCCATATAGATGGACCGCTTACTGGGACGGGGAAGGGAGAGTTTAAAAGTTTATCTATAGGTTCAAAGGGCAATTTAGTCCAGCTTGTTCAAGAGAGATTAAAAGCGATGGGGCTGTATCATGGGACGGTTGATGGAATTTACGATTTAAAGACAGAGAGGGCAGTTGAAAAATTCCAAAAATTGAATGACTTACCTATGAGCGGTGTAGTCACCATTCAAGTATATATGCAATTAGGGTTGTTAGAGTAAAGGGACTAACTTATAAAAAACGGATTAGAGCTGAAGAATAAATCCTTGGCATCATCCGTTTTTTTATTTAATAATTCCTTTAAAGTTGGTCGCTTATATGCTGGGTATTTTTTTTTTTTTTTTT
>NZ_JAHNZZ010000001.1:1843542-1909974 GCF_019039215.1 Bacillus sp. FJAT-29790 | reverse complement strand
TTTGATGCAATATTTTTCTATAACCGGAAAGGGCACCCAGAAACGTTGCTGTTATATTCCTGTTATATCCGTAACTGTTTTATAACCTGCCTGTTCTTTTTCTGACGAAAATACATGTTATCATAGGTTTGAAAAGCTAAAGACATGCAAACAGGAGGTTATTTAACATGAAAAAATCAATTTTAGCTTTTGTAGCTGCTACAGCTTTAACTGGAACAGTTGGTACAAGTGTAAAAGCGGAGGAGGTGGTAGTGAAAAAAGGAGATACACTATGGGGATTTTCCAGGCAATATCATGTTTCTGTAGATAAAATTAAAGAATGGAATGGATTAACTTCGAATCTGATTCACCCTAACGAGAAGCTAGAAATCACCCCAAACAAAAAATACATTGTTGAAAAAGGTGACACCCTCTGGAACATTTCTAGACATCATAATGTAACTGTGGATGAGATTAAAAGTTGGAGCAATTTGAATTCAGATATTATTGTTCCGGGACAAGAACTATCCATTATATTGAAAACGAATAATGATGATACTCTTAAACAGGAAGAGATGAAAATTGCTATTAACAATGTTACACCGGTTGAGTCTGTTCAAGCTACAGATGGTTCGAATACAACTGAGTCAAGGCCTACGATTAGTAAAAATCCGACTAAACCTATAGAAATAGAAGGTGTGCGAGAGCTTTCAATGGAAGCTACAGCATATACAGCTAGCTGTGAAGGTTGTTCTGGCATTACTTCGACAGGATTGAACTTAATTGCAAACCCTGACCAAAAAGTGATTTCTGTCGATCCAAGTGTGATTCCATTGGGATCAAAAGTTTTTGTAGAAGGATATGGCGAAGCAATTGCAGGAGATACTGGTGGAGCGATTAAAGGAAATAAAATTGATATCTTTATTCCGTCTAAAGAAGAGGCGCTAAGATGGGGAAGAAAAACAGTGAAGGTTCGAATTCTTAGTAAATAGTTAATTACAGATGGATCTGTATCAAGCAGTAATGGACATATTCAAGCAGTCACTTTTCTAGAAATTCACTTTGTAAATTTTAAGTACTATATACATAATCAGTTTTAATAAATTCATCTGTTTCCTGAACAAGAAGATAAGTTTAAGCAGGAAAGAGCAGCGTTTTTTAACTTTATTCAGCAGAAGTCTCTAAACGATATAAGTGGCGAGATGAATGCAAACAGGTATCCAATTTAGCGAGGGTTCAAACCCCGGCTGAATAAAGTTAAGCCTCCGGCGAGCCTTTCGATTTTTTAAGGAAAATTATCGAGCAATCTAAGGTAAAAATCTGGGCGCAAATATGCCAAGGAGAATTTGATATTAATCATTTTAGAAGGGGATATAAGTGAATGGTTTTAATCATAGGGTTAAGTGTGTTGCTTTTAATTATTGGAATATTAGAAAAAAACAGACACCAAAAGCGTGTAGATTCGATTCCGATTCGAATAAATGTAAATGGTATTAGGGGCAAATCTACGGCAACACGTTTGATTACTGCCGTTTTAGTAGAAGCGGGTTATAAAACCGTTGGAAAAACAACTGGGACATCGGCTCGTATGATGTATTGGAATACGAAAGAAGAAACACCAATCAAAAGAAGATTAGAAGGCCCTAATATTCGAGAACAAAAGATGGTAGTTGAAGATGCTTCAAAATTAGGTGCTGAAGTGCTTGTAAGTGAATGTATGGCAGTAAATCCAGATTATCAAATTGTGTTTCAGGAAAATATGTTACAAGCAAATATTGGTGTTATTGTGAACGTATTAGAAGACCATATGGATGTGATGGGCCCAACACTGAATGAGGTAGCTGAAGCCTTTACGGCAACAATCCCGTACGGCGGTCATTTGATCATCAATGAAAGTCCGTATGTTGATTTTTTCAAAGAGATAGCAAAGCAAAGACAAACGAATGTTATCGTATGTGATACATCGCGAATCCCAGAACAATTCTTATTGCAATTCGAATATTTGGTGTTTCCGGAGAATGCAGCTTTAGCTTTAGCAGTAGCTGATGCGCTAGAAATTGATGAGCAGACGGCTTTTCGAGGGATGCTGAAAGCGAACCCAGATCCAGGGGCAATGACCATTATACCGATTGGTGATAAAAATCAACCTTCTTATTTTGTAAATGGTTTTGCTGCGAACGATGCTACATCTACCTTGAATATTTGGAAAAGGGTTGATGAGTTGAATTATCCAACTAATAATCCTGTTGTGATTATGAATTGTAGACAAGATAGAGTTGACAGAACGGAACAATTCGCGAAAGATGTTTTACCATATATTAAGATGGATGCTCTAGTATTGATTGGAGAGACTACTAGTCCTATTTACAATGAATATCAATTAGGAAATATACAGGCGAATAGAATCTATGATCTTGAAGATTATTCTACTGAAAATATTATAACTGTATTAAAGGAGTATTTTCGTAATCGCGTGATATACGGAGTTGGGAATATCCATGGAGCAGGCGAACCTTTGATTGAGCAAATAGAAGAGTACAAAGTTAATAAAATTGAAGAACATGTATTTGTATAGGGGGAACAAAAGTGGAAGAATCAATATATATGGCTCTAGTAGTTGGGGTTATTCTAAGTTTATTATATGCGGAAAAAACAGGTGTAATGCCTGCCGGATTAGTAGTTCCTGGTTATCTAGCATTAGTTTTTACTAGCCCAATATATATTATTGTTACCTTAATGATTAGTTTATTGACTTTTTTGATTGTGATGAAGATTGTGGCTAGATATACGATTTTATATGGAAAGCGCAAATTTACGGCTATGTTAACAGTTGGGATATTATTAAAACTTGCTGTTGATTATTTTTACCCTATGGCAGTCCCGTTTGGAGCAGTAGAATTAATAGCGATAGGTGTTATTATACCAGGTTTAATTGCGAATACAATTCAAAAGCAAGGTGTTTTACCTACATTCGGCAGTACGTTGGTATTAACAGCTTCTACATTTCTAGTTGTTATGACGTACAATATTATTTTTTAACAAAAGGGGAATCACAATTCAATGAAAGCAGAAGCTAAAAGATTCAGTAAAATAACGATGCTCCCACAATGGATGTTAAAGACGGTTAAATGGCATAAGAAGAGAGCGACAAAGGACGCGATTCTTTCACTGATTCTAATATTTGTAGTCTTATTCCTTAACAAAGTGTTGTGATTAAATGAAATACAGAATATTCTTGTGGCTCATTTTCTTGACTGTGTTATTTATCGTCGGGATGGTGAGCCATTCTTTTATTTCAAGTGAAAAGGAAAGCAAGGGTCCAATAATGTATGATTCTGATCAAACTAGGAAAAAAAAGACGGATTCCAAAGGACTTATCAGTGAAAAAAGTCAAGGATATGGGGTATCTGCGGATAATGAAATAGCCGTAGATATAGGAATGGCAGTACTCAAAAAAGGTGGAAATGCAGTCGATGCAGCTGTGGCCGTTTCATATGCATTAAGTGTGGTCGAACCCTATAATTCGGGACTTGGCGGCGGTGGTTCGATGATTATTCATAAAGAGAAAGGAAAAGAACCGATTGTATATGATTATTATTCCATTTCGCCATTAGATTCCATTCCATTAAGTGGTACAGGAATTATGGGATTTGTGAAAGGTATGGAAAAGTTAAATCAAGATTTAGGAACATTTGATTTAAAAGAATTGATAGAGCCTTCCATTCAATTGGCAGAAAGAGGATTTAAGGCTAAAGAACTTAGTAGAAGGCTAGGTGATGCCTCCAATCGTATAGAAAAGATTGCACATTTTTTCCCAAATGGTCAAGCGATTAGCGAGGGAGATCGAGTTCTTCAAAAAGAATTGGCTAACACCCTTCGTATTATCCAGAAAAAGGGGTCAAATGGATTTTACACAGGAGATATAGCGAAGCAAATTCACAATAAAGTAGAAGAAATTGAATTAAGTGATTTTAGGGATTATAAGGTACTAAAGAAAAAACCGATTAAAAGTGAATTTGATGGGTTTGATGTGTATTCAGCATCTCCTCCATTAGGAGGAATAATGTTAGCGCAATCTTTACAAATGGCAGAGAATTTGGAGATTGGTAAAACGCTAAATGTAGATAAGTATATTCATTTAATGGGACTAATTAATCGCATCAGCTACCAGGATCGGGTTAAGCATATCGGAGATCCTGATTTCGTGGAGATGGATTTAGAAAAGTTAGTGTCTAAGGAATATAGCCAAAAACTAGCATCGAATGTTTCGAAAAGGCATAAATCGCCATTCGATTCGGATGCAGATTTTGAAGATCACGAAAATACGACTCATTTTGTGATTGTTGATAAACAAGGAATGATGGTGTCTGCTACCAATACTCTGAGTAATCTTTTCGGCTCAGGAGAATATGTAGCGGGATTCTTTTTAAATAACCAGTTAAAGAATTTTAGTAATAATCAGAATTCTCCAAATCGAAAGGACGGAGGGAAAAGACCATACAGCTATATAGCTCCTACCATTTTGGTGAAAGATGGGAAAGCTGTAATTGGAATAGGAAGTGCTGGGGGGAATCGAATTACATCCATTATCACTCAAGTATTAATTCAGTACTTAAAGTATGATGTACCCATTGAGGAAGCAATTAATAACCCTCGTTTTTTTATGGAGATGAATAAGGATTACATTATTGTAGAAGGGAAGCTCCCGAATAAGGTAAAAAGAAAATTAAAGAAGTGGGGCTATAAAGTGGTTGATGGGAAATCCTCAAGCTATTTCGGAGGCGTCCAATCTTTAGTTGTTGATAATGGTGTCGTGTATGGTGGAGCAGATAGTCGAAGACAAGGCAATTGGAGAGTACAAAATAAATAGCTAACTGTATAATAATGAGCTGTTCACAGGAACCCACATCTTTAGTAATTTAGAAATTCAACCGTTTAAAATTTTTTCTGGAAAAATGAATCCTTTTATTATTAATAGCAGTATATATTATAAAAACAATATAAATGGGAGGTCGTCATGGGTATCTTAACAAGGTTTAAAGATATTATGGCAAGTAATCTCAATGCATTATTAGATAAGGCTGAAGATCCAGAGAAAATGATTGATCAGTACTTGAGAAATCTTACAAGTGATTTGGGTAAGGTGAAATCTGAGACAGCTTCGATTATGGCGGAAGAACAAAGAGCAAAAAGAACATTAGATGAATGCAAATCAGATAGCGACAAAATGCAGAAATATGCAATAAAGGCATTGGAAGCTGGCAATGATGACGATGCCAGAAAGTTCTTGGAGAAAAAGGCTTCTTTAGTAGCGAAAGAAGCCGAATTACAAGAGGCATACAACTTAGCTTCTTCAAATTCCATTCAAATGAAAAAAATGCACGATAAGCTAGTCTCTGATATCGGTGAGCTGGAATCGCGAAAAGCGATGATTAAAGGGAAAATGGCAGTAGCGAAAACTCAAGAAAGAATAAATAAAATTGGATCATCCATTACAGGTGCTAATCATTCAATCTCGGCTTTCGGAAGAATGGAAGAGAAGGTTAATAGAGCATTGGATGAGGCGAATGCAATGGCGATGTTAAATACAGATCCAAAAGACGACATAAAGGATTTAACGGCTAAATATGATAATAATACAGAAGTAGATGATGAGTTAGCCGCACTAAAAGAAAAATTAAAAAATAAAGAATAAAGTTTACCATGAAAGCTGTAGCTATAGCTACAGCTTTCATGGTAGTAAGGTGCTACCCGCATTTATAATGAGAGGGGAGTTAGGATGGTTATACATTATAAATGCCCAAACTGTGGGGACGACATGGCTTTTAATAGTAATACTGGAATGTTATCCTGCCATAGTTGTGGAAGAGAAGACAACATCGCTGATTTTTCCGAAGATTTGATTTCGGCCGTTTTTTCGGAGGATGAAGCAAAGGAGTATCATTGCGAAAATTGTGGAGCCATCCTGATTACAGAAGCAGAAACTGCGGCGACTACATGCAACTTTTGCGGGGCAGGAGTTGTGCTCGGGGATCGATTATCAGGGGTTATGGCTCCGGCAAAAGTAATTCCCTTTACTATTAGTAAGGAAGAGGCGATTAAGGCTTTTCGGACTTGGTGCAGGAATGGCCGCCTTACGCCAAAGGGATTTATGTCAGCTGATCGAATAAAAAACATTACAGGAATGTATGTTCCATTTTGGCTGTATGATTTAAATACCAAAGTTCAAGTTCATGCACAGGGTACTAAAGTTAGTACTTACACTAGAGGGGATTATATTTATACGGAAACACAATTTTACGATATATTTCGTGACATTAATTTAGATTATATAAAAATTCCTGTTGATGCCTCTGAAAAAATGAATGATCAATTGATGGATAAATTAGAACCCTATCAATATGATCATTTAAAGGATTTTAAAACTCCTTATCTTGCCGGGTATATTGCTGAAAAATATCAATATGATGATGTGGATCTATTTCCGCGTGCTCAATCTAAAATAAAGAATTTTATTGATTCTTATATAAGTTCTACGATTTCAGGCTATTCCACAGTTAGTTATAAGAGTAAACAAATTGATACAAAGAAAACCCGCAGCTTCTATGTCCTTCTTCCGGTCTGGATGGTTTATTATGATTATGATAAATCTGAACATACTTTTGCGATGAATGGCCAAACAGGAAAAGTTGTTGGCAAACCTCCGATTAGCTATGCGAAAGTGGCCATGTGGTTTGGCGGAATTTCAGGCACTACATTGATAACACTAAAATTAATCTCACTGGCTTTAGGAGGTGGATTTTGGTGAAAGGGAAGCAATATCTAAAAATCATTTTGTTTCTGCTTGTATTTTTTTTCTTTGAAATGAACGCCACGATCGCTGCTTCTAATCCAAAGCAACAGATTTATGACTATGCTAGTCTTTTGACAAAAGATGAAATAGGGAAACTAGAATCGATGGCGGAAACATACGGTGTGAAGAGGGAAACGGACATTGTCATTTTAACTACTAATGATACAAAAGGTAAAGACGTTGTAGAATATATGCAGGATTTCTATGATGAAAATGCCCTTGGCTACGATAAGCCTCATGGCAATACCGTCATCTTAACAGTTGATATGCAACATAGAGATGTGTATTTGGCAGGCTTTTATAAAGCTAAAGAATACTTTGATGATTACAGACTTGATTTAATGCGCGAAAAAATAACTCCTGATTTATCAAGCGGAGATTATTATCATGCTTTTCATTCTTACATTCAAACATCCTATCAGTATATGGGGATTAGGCCTGGTGTAGATCCTAATAATATTTTATTAAATCGCTGGTTTCAAATTATAGCCTCCCTTGCAGCAGGCGCAATTGCGGTTAGTGTCATGGCCTATCGCTCTGGAGGTAGGATATCGGTTAATGAAACTACTTACCGAGATATGGATCATTCAACTGTTATTCGAAGACGAGATGATTATGTCAGGACAACAACGACAAAAAGAAAAAAACCACCTGCTAATCCTAATGGGGGAGGAAGAGGCGGTGGTGGTGGGATGTCAAAAGGCGGCCACTCTCATAGTGGGAGCAGAGGGAAATTTTAACTTTATTCAGCAGAAGTTTAAAGGGAAAGGAATTAATCATCTATGGTATTTTTTAAAAATCAATTTGCAAATGTAGTTGAATGGGAAGAGTTTAGAGATGACATGATTTTTTGGAAATGGAGTAATCGGGAGATAAAAAAAGGCAGTAGACTGATTATCCGCCCCGGCCAAGATGCAATCTTTATCAATAACGGAAAAATTGAAGGAATCTTTGCAGATGAAGGTGATTACCATATTGACTCACAGATCATCCCTTTTTTATCAACTTTAAAAGGCTTCAAGTTTGGTTTTAATAGTGGCATGAGGGTGGAAGTTTTATTTGTTAATACGAAAGAGTTTACAGTCAAATGGGGTACGAAGAATGCGATTAACATCCCGACTGCTAAACTACCCGGTGGTATGCCTGTTCGTGCGAATGGGACCTTTAATTTTAATGTCAATGACTATATTGCTTTGATTGATAAAATTGCAGGGGTAAAAAATAGTTATTATGTAGAGGACGTTAAGCTGAGGATTACTTCTATCCTTGATCAGCTTCTTATGAAATGGATTTCAAAAGAAGGGAAAGACATGTTTAATCTTCAGGCAAATGCTTTCGATATTGCCAAAGGCATTCGTGAAGATCTTGATATGGAAATAATTAATAGTGGCATGACGATTACGGGTTTTCATATTATGAGCTTCAGCTATCCGGAAGAAATTCAACATATGATTAATAAAACCGCTTCCCATGAAATGATTGGTGATCTCAATAAATATCAGCAGGTTTCGATGACGGATGGGATATCTTCCGGTAAAGTTAAAGGCGGCGGCGCAGCTTCGGACATGGCGGGCATGATGATGGGGATGAACATAGCCAATGAAATGATGAAAAATATCAATAAAAACCAAGATGCCACAGCACAAGCAAATAATCCTACCCAAGAAACTCAAAGACTCAACTTCTGCCCAAATTGCGGAGAAAAAACGGGAGGAGCCAATTTCTGCTCTAAATGTGGTCAGAAATTAGTGTAATATCATGATTAACCTTCCCAAAGGATAAATATAATTTGATTTATTTGGCAATTATTAAATGGGGCTGTCTCCATAAGTCAGTTTAATTCTGACGTATGGAGCCAGCCCCATTTAATAGATATTACAAAAAATCAATACTTGAAGCTCTAAAATATCCTCTTCTTATTTTGCTCTTCTTTCAAAATCTCAACTGCTTCACGGAAGCGTTGCGCATGAATAATTTCACGCTCACGTAAAAATCTCAAGCTATCATTTATATCTACATCATCACTCATGTTAATAATCCACTGGTAAGTCGCCCGTGCCTTTTCCTCTGCGGCAATATCTTCATATAGGTCTGCAATCGGATCGCCTTTCGCTTGAAGATACGTTACTGTAAATGGATTACCTGCAGCACTTTCATAGTATAGGGCTTTCTCGTGGGCTGCGTAATGTCCACCGAGCCCTGCTGCTTTCATCTGTTCCGGTGTCGCGTCCTTTGTAAGCTTATACACCATTGTAGCTATCATTTCTAGATGCGCGAATTCCTCCGTTCCAATATCTGTGAGAAGACCGATGACTCTGTCCGGTATTGAATAGCGCTGATTTAAGTATCTTAGGGCAGCTGCAAGCTCGCCATCTGCTCCCCCGTACTGCTCTATTAAAAATTTCGCTAGCTTCGGATTACATGTGCCTACACGAACGGGATATTGCAGTTTCTTTTCATATACCCACATACTTTATCTTCCCCTCCTTCTGGTCTATCCCCTCGATTTGCAAAACAAAATTATATGGCGCATTTCGTTATTCATTAGAATTTAGACCTTTTAAAGTACCTAAAATAGAAATTAACGAAATCGGCAACTCGCCGATTTCTCCCAGTCACTCTTCAAACCTTTCACATCTAAACCTGCCATGGCCAAGGGGCGTCGTCCCAATTCCACGGGGAGCCAGAATAGCTGTGGCCAAACTGCATAAGCGGACCGTAATTGCTTTCAATCGCCTTTTTTATTTTCCTGCGTTCACCTACATAATGGTTGAATTGTTTAATGGCTTCTTCGTCTCCGTTGTGGGTATCAAGGTATAATGTGAGTTCAACTAAAACAAAATCAACTGTCTGGAGTTGTTCTAATAACTGGTAGTATTCGGCTGGAAGCTGTTTCATGAAGATGGTCCCCCTTTTGGCTTCTCGTATGGACCATAATAAGGATCGTAGAAAGCTTTCCATAATGTCCCGGCCCTTAATGCATCCATAGGTGAGAACTGAGGAAGATTTGGCGGTTGAAAGCCCATATATAAGTGTGGAGGCGTGGAATAGTGTTTCACCTTTATTGGTGGACAAGGATCATAAGGGCTTACATAGGGATAATAAGCTTTTTTATGTGTATACATACAAAATCCCTCCTTTAAAATGCGTCATTCAATCTTATGACTACATTTCTTCTTTCATGTTAGAATTTCGCATAATTTTTGCCGGTATAATCTAATCCCATCGAGCAAAAAAAAGAAAATCCCCTCATACAATTTGTATGGGGAGGGATATATTTGTTAAGAAAAATATTACAATTAATAACTGGATTTCTCTGCGGGTATTTATTTATTATCTGGTTTCCGATTTCTTTTCCTGCGGAGTTATCGAATATGATCGTTGCTGTTGTTTTAAAACCTTTTGAGTTTTTTGCTGCCATGCTGGTTTTTGTGGTAGGTTTTTTGACAAATGCGGAAATCATCCGTGAAGGTATTATTCTAACAGTTAATTTCTTTTGTTTTCGAAAATTAAGTAAATTAAAACTGTTAATGAATTGCCTGATCTTGATTAGCTTTTTTGTTTTATTTAAGCTCGGCTTTTGGGAGACGGTCGTTTTTTTCTGTTTTTCCTTCATTTATGGTATTATTTCTTTAGATTTCAAGAAACTTAAGATTGCTGAAGATAGGTAACTAAGGGCAGGAGGAAATATGGTATTTTTTGTTGTATTCGCTTTACTATTTGGAATTGGACTTTTTTTGTTTATGTTGAAGGAAGCGTACGCTGATCGGGTTATACAAAGCGAAGTTTTTTTCCCGGATTTGCCAAAAAGCTTAGGAGAAGTAAAAATATTTTTTATATCAGATATACATAAAAGAATCATCTCCGATAAAATTATTCAAGAAGTAAAGGGCATGAAAGCCGATATGGTAATCATTGGCGGGGACTTAATGGAAAAAGGAGTTCCTTTTGAAAGAGTAAAAAACAATCTGTTGAAATTGAAAACACTTGGTCCTGTTTATTTTGTATGGGGAAATAATGATTATGAAGTAGATTTTCGTGAATTGGACGCCATGCTGTTAGATACAGGTGTCAAGATTCTAGACAATACCGCGATATCTTTTGAATCATCAGAGGGTGATCGCTTCATAATAATGGGAACGGATGATTTGAACCAAAAGCGGGACCGGCTTGATCTAGCTTTAGAGGATGCCGGCGACAACGGTTTTAAAGTTTTAGTTAGCCATAACCCGAAAATAACCCGAAAAATAAAAAAAGAACATCAAATCCGACTCGTTTTAAGCGGTCATACACATGGCGGCCAAATTCATATTTTTGGCTATAGCCCATATGAAAAAGGGACGATAAAAGCATTGGAGAATACGACATTATTGATAAGTAACGGTTATGGTACAACTGCCCTACCATTAAGACTCGGAGCAAAGGCAGAAACCCATCTCATTATCCTGAAAAATGGGTAAAGTCATTATTTAAGGCTGTTTTTGTACCTTTGTTGTTTTTTAGTGTGACTTTATATAACAATCTGAGTTGATTGCAGCGGAGATCAACGGGCAAACTTTGAAAGCCAAAAAACAACTAAATATGTGAATATAGCCTAATTTAAAGAGGGCGTATCAATGGTCTGTGAAAAAATGGTGCATAGACTAAAAAAATTGGACGACTCACCATCCATTGTTTATTTCATACACTAAACATAAGAGTTGGTTCACGGCAGGGGGCATTAGTATGCGCTTGGAACGTTTGAATTATAATAAGATCAAGATCTTTCTAACGATGGATGATTTATCTGAAAGAGGACTTACTAAAGATGATGTTTTGAAAGACTCTTTGAAATGGCACCAGCTTTTTCATGACATGCTCGAGGAAGCAAGCACCGAGTTTGGCGTGGAAATTCATGGCTCTGTAGCAGTAGAAATTTTTTCTATGCAGGCCCAGGGTATGATTATGATTGTAACAATGGATGAACAGGAAGATGAGGATCAGCTTGATGACGGATTTATCGAAATGCAAGTGACGATCGAGGGCAGTGAAGAAATCCTCTTTAAACTTCAAGAATTTGAAGATGCCATCCAACTCGCCAAACGCCTTGCGATCATCAATATTACAAACGGCAGCCTTTATTCCTTTAAGGATCATTACTATTTCCATCTTTCAAAAAGTGATAAGGAAGACTCAAACAGGATAGTCGCTATCTTGGCTGAATTCGGGAATCCATCGATGGTAAGTATTCATATTTTGCAAGAATACGGAAATGAAATCATAAAAGATCAAGCAGTTGAAAAGCTCGTGCGTTTTTTTAAGTAGTAGGCTTGTGGTCTAGTCGAGGGTTCGATTTACCTTCCGAGAGTCGGGTTTTGCATTCACAAAAAAGGCTCCCTTCGACGTACAGGACAAGGAAAGCTTCGGTAGCAATAACATCGCACGAAGAAAAAGTGAATTTCTTTTTCGAGGACGTGGCGTTTTTGTCGTCCAGGCAAATTCGCCCAGCTAATTTATATTTATCAACAGTAGTCATTAACAAATCCAAGTAGTAAAGTTGAGAACTCAATAGGATCTGACCCCGCTCAAAAATCCGATATAGAATATATTTTTATTGTGGGGTCTGACACTATGGTTTTAATCCTCTATTCGATGTTTTTCTTAGATGGTTTTGTTAAAAAATACTTATAACATTAGGGCTGGGAGCGTTTACATAAAGTTATCAAAAAATGCGGAAAAGTCGTCTTTTTATCTTGCATAAATTAAACAAAGGTGTATACTATGTCATGAAAGCGACAACAAATGAAAGTGATATTTCTAGGAGGGTTACAAATGGTAGCCGATAACGGTACTGAACAGACAAATAAAGAAGACAAGCTTGACGTGTTAAAGTCAACACAAACTGTCATTCACAAGGCATTGGAAAAGCTAGGATATTCGGATGAAGTGTACGAGCTGTTAAAAGAGCCGCTTCGAATGATGACAGTTAAAATTCCTATCCGCATGGATGATGGCACTGTGAAAGTCTTTACTGGCTACCGGGCTCAGCATAATGATGCAGTCGGTCCAACAAAAGGTGGAATTCGTTTTCATCCAAATGTAACGGAAAAGGAAGTCAAGGCACTTTCTATTTGGATGAGTTTAAAGTGTGGGATTGTTGATCTTCCATATGGTGGAGGTAAAGGCGGGATTATCTGTGATCCGCGAAATATGTCCTTCCGTGAATTAGAAGCATTAAGTCGTGGGTATGTACGTGCGATTAGTCAAATTGTTGGCCCGACAAAGGATATTCCTGCACCGGATGTGTTTACAAATTCACAAATTATGGCTTGGATGATGGATGAGTACAGCAGAATGGATGAGTTTAATTCACCTGGATTTATTACTGGAAAGCCAATCGTATTAGGTGGTTCCCATGGCCGTGAATCAGCGACAGCTAAAGGGGTAACAATCTGTATTAATGAAGCTGCCAAAAAACGAGGCATCGAGTTAAAAGGTGCACGAGTCGTTGTCCAAGGATTTGGAAACGCGGGAAGCTTCTTATCTAAATTTCTACATGATGCTGGAGCAAAAGTGATTGGTATTTCCGATGCTTATGGTGCTCTACACGATCCTGATGGACTTGATATTGATTATTTACTGGACCGCCGCGACAGCTTTGGTACGGTAACGAATCTATTTAATGATACAATTACAAACAAAGAGCTTTTGGAATTAGATTGTGATATTTTAGTTCCAGCTGCAATTGAAAACCAAATTACAGAAGAAAATGCCCATAACATAAAAGCAAGCATTGTCGTGGAAGCGGCAAATGGTCCAACAACATTAGAAGCAACTCAAATTCTAACTGAACGTGGAATTTTGCTTGTACCAGATGTGCTTGCATCTGCAGGCGGAGTAACTGTTTCTTATTTTGAATGGGTACAAAACAATCAGGGGTATTATTGGTCTGAGGAAGAAATTGCGGAGAAGCTGGAAAAGGTTATGATTCAATCTTTCGCGAATATTTATGAAACAGCCCATTCACGCCGTGTAGATATGCGTCTAGCTGCTTATATGGTCGGTGTTCGAAAAATGGCTGAAGCATCTAGATTCCGCGGCTGGGTTTAAGTACATGAATTGAATTTTTTTGGGGAATCTCCTATCATGAGTGATAGGGGATTTTTTGTTTTGGCTGTTTTCTAAATGAATGTTGTTTTTAAATAGGACTTGAATGACGTTGATTAGAGCGGAAGGTGCGAGATCCTCAAAATGCATCCGCATTTTTTCGTGCGGTGTTAATTCACGGATGCTTATTCAATGTCCTGCGGGAGCAGCGGGACAGGTGAGACCCCACAGGCTTAATGCTTGAGGAGGCTCACCGCCCGCCCCGCGGAAAGCGAGCATCCTGGAGCGGAAATCAACTAGACCTTTTTTTGGTTAAATGGCAACAAAGTTTACGAAAACAGTATTTGTTTTATAAAATCATTTTTGAAGGTGAATAAATTGAGAAGAGAAGATGCGGTAATTGTTGGTGGGGGTCCTTGTGGTTTAGCGGCTGCGATCTCACTTCAGGATATCGGTAAAAAACCGCTTGTGATTGAAAAAGGCAATATTGTCAATGCGATTTATCATTACCCTACACACCAAACCTTTTTTAGTACGAGTGAGAAATTGGAAATTGGGGACATACCTTTTATTACTGTCGACTATAAACCGAGAAGAAACGAAGCTCTTTCCTATTACCGGGAAGTCGTAAAAAGGAAAAACATAAAGATAAATGCATATGAAAAGGTAATAAAGGTGACGAAACAAGCGGATAATGAATTTATCATCACGACCGATAAGGATCAATATGTTACTAGTCATGTCATCGTTGCAACAGGTTATTATGATCATCCTAACTTTATGAATGTGCCTGGTGAGGATTTATCGAAAGTTTTTCATTATTTTAAAGAAGGTCATCCATATTTTGAGAAGGATGTTGTCGTTGTAGGCGGGAAGAATTCAAGCGTTGATGCTGCACTAGAATTAGTAAAGGCTGGTGCTAGGGTTACAGTCATTTATCGTGGCAGCGAATATTCTCCGAGTATAAAACCATGGATACTACCCGAATTTGACTCTTTAGTAAGAAGTGACGTCATTAAGATGGAGTTTAATTCCCACCTTAAAGAAATTCATAATGACAAAGTTGTCTACACGAAAAATGAAGAATTGTTCGAGATTAAAAACGATTTTGTTTTTGCCATGACAGGCTATCATCCTGATCATAGTTTTCTAAAGGGGATGGGCATCAAGATTGATGCCGAGTCCGGTAGGCCAATATTTGATGATGAAACGATGGAAACCAATGTCGAAGGAATTTTTATTGCGGGCGTGATCGCCGCAGGAAACAATGCAAACGAGATTTTCATCGAAAACGGCCGCTTCCATGGGGGACAAATCGCCGAAACGATAAAAAAAAGAGAAAATGAATGTAAGCAATAATAAAATGTCTGCAGGGATTGTGTTAATTTATAATATAAAAGAAATCGGCTAACTCGCCGATTTCTCCCATTTTCCCCTCTAGTCTTAGAACCTAGACCTGAAACATTTCTTCGATTTCTTTGGTGTTATTTGTACTTGCCAAGCCAATAAGGAGTTTGATTCTCGCCTTTTGCCCATTTAAACCATTTGAAAAAATGACGCCTAAGTCTTTTAAATGTTTTCCTCCACCTTCATAGCTATATACGTCCTGAGCAATGCCGTTAAAGCAGCGGGAAACGATGACAACAGGGATGTTTTTTTCAACAAGCGCCGTAATCCCTTCGACTGTAGCTGGAGGCAGATTTCCTTGCCCAAGAGCTTCAATAACGACCCCGTGATATTGTAAATCTCTAATTGCAAATAGCAGAGTTGAATCCATTCCGGCGTGAGCTTTGATTAAGGCAACACGCTTTGACACATCGTTAATTTGGTAGTATTCATAGTTTGTAGGAACGTGATGGAAAAAAACACCCCTTTTTGTGACGATTCCAATTGGCCCATATTGTGGACTCTGAAAGGTGGAAACATTACTTGTATGTGTTTTTGTCACGTTTTCCGCGGTGTGAATCTCATCATTGAGGACAACAAGAACCCCTTTATTCTTCGCATCATCACAGGAAGCAACCCTTATCGATGAGATTAAATTATAAAGGCCGTCAGCCCCGATTTCATTGCTTGAACGCATCGCCCCTGTAACGACAACTGGCAGGGAGGCGCGGATAGTAAGTTGAAGGAAATAGGCAGTTTCCTCTAATGTATCTGTACCATGTGTAATGACAACGCCTGAGATCTCTTGTGATTCCGAATATCTCTCAATAATTTCCTTAAGCTCATACATTTCATTAGGTGTAATATGAGGGGAAGGAAGGTGGAATGGTTCCTCAATGACTATTTCAGCAAGTGACAATAATTCTTTTGTTTTTTCAGTTAGCGGGTTACTTTCCGTTGGTTTCACAGCTCCAGTCGATGCATCTTCACTCATTGATATTGTTCCGCCAGTATGTATAATAAGAATTTTTTTCTTATCCATCGCGTTTAATCCTCCGAATTTTCTGATATTTACCACCTATTAATTATATAGGAAAATGTTTTCTTTTTCTAGATCAAGAAAAACGCATTTTCTTTCTCCACAACTCATGTTACGATGAAACAAACAGTTTGAAAAGAGGGCAGCTCATGCTTGGAATATTATCTGCGGGGATTGCCCCAGGACTTGCTCTATTAAGCTACTTTTATTTAAAAGATCAATATGGCTCTGAGCCAGTTTATATGGTGTTTAAAACTTTTTTGTTCGGTGCGCTGCTTGTATTTCCGATCATGTTTATTCAGTATGTGCTTGAAACTGAAAATATGCTTCGATCTAGTTTTATTACTGCGTTTCTCGTTTCGGGTATGCTAGAGGAATTCTTTAAATGGTTTATATTATTTTATTTAGTCTATCAGCATGTTGAATTTGATGAGCCCTATGATGGGATTGTATATGGTGCTTCTGTTTCGTTAGGCTTTGCAACGGCAGAGAATATTTTTTATCTTATTGCTCATGGGATGGAACATGCAATCGGGAGAGCACTGCTTCCTGTATCTAGTCATGCATTATTTGGCGTGATTATGGGTTATTATATTGGTAAAGGGAAATTCGCAGCAAACGTTAAATACAAATGGATTCTATTCTCGCTGTTCCTTCCATTCGTTCTTCATGGCACATATGATTTCATTTTACTCACTCAAGAAAAATGGCTGTTATATATGTTTCCATTCATGATTTTTCTCTGGTGGCTAGGCCTTAGAAAAGTGAAAATGGCACGGGCATTAAGCGCACAGCATTTTGAAAATCAGCTTAATTTCTAAAAACTCTTCATTCGTTAGAATGAGGAGTTTTTTTGTTGTTATTCAAAATTACCGGAGAGAAATTGCATAAAAAAACCAGCCAATACAAAATATAGAGTTAATGTTAAAAAAGATTTACTTTGGAGGTTTCAATCCATGAAAAAGAACTTGTTGGTTACGAAAGTATTTCTCATCATTTCTGTTTGTGTGCTATTTTTTCCGATGAGCGGGAATGAGGAAAAGGCGAGCGCTTTTACAAACCAAGTCATCCAGAAAGGAGCAGTAGGGGATGATGTGATTGAGCTGCAATCCAGGCTTCAATATCTCAGCTTTTATAATGGGAAAATTGATGGCGTATTCGGATGGGGCACATACTGGGCTTTGAGAAATTTCCAATATGAATATGGATTGCCAATTGACGGAATCGCAGGGCAGGATACGAAGAATAAACTTGTGAAGGCATCAAATTACAACAAGCAATTTGTTAAAGAGCAGATGAAAAAAGGGAATAAATTTACCCATTATGGCGGCGTTTCTCTAGAAAAGCAGGTGAAGCCTTCAGCGGGTACAAAGGGAGCCCCAAAAGCGAAGCCCAAAGCACCTGCAAAGCAAAAACCAACAGCAGCCAACATGCCAAGCGGTTTTACGCAGAATGATATTCAGTTGATGGCCAATGCTGTGTACGGTGAATCAAGAGGAGAGCCTTATACGGGTCAAGTTGCAGTAGCTGCTGTGATTTTAAACCGGGTAAATAGTTCGAGTTTCCCGAATACTGTAGCTGGCGTGATTTTTGAACCGCGGGCGTTTACAGCAGTAGCTGACGGGCAAATTTGGCTAACGCCGAATGAAAGAGCGAAAGAAGCCGTACTGGATGCGATAAATGGCTGGGATCCAACAGGAAATGCACTATATTATTTCAATCCGGCAACGGCAACAAGCGGATGGATTTGGTCACGCCCGCAAATTAAGCAAATTGGCAAACATATTTTCTGTAAATAGAGGGGTGAAGAATATTGCTTAGAGGAATACTGATTGGAGTACTAACATTAGGCGTGGCAGGGACGGCTTTCTGGGGTTACCAAGAACATCGCGAAAAAAATGCAATTTTAATAAATGCAGAAAATAATTATCAAAGAGCTTTTCATGATTTAACCTATCATGTTGATGTACTGCATGATAAAATCGGATCCACATTGGCAATGAATTCAAGGGCATCGCTTTCCCCGGCTTTGGCAGAGGTTTGGAGACTCACATCCGAGGCCCATTCAAATGTAGGTCAGCTCCCATTAGGGTTATTGCCTTTTAACAAGACAGAAGAGTTCCTTTCTAGAATCGGGGAATTTAGTTATAGGACGGCTGTAAGGGATCTTGATAAAGAGCCGCTATCAGATAAAGAATATCAATCATTAAAGACGTTATATACGCAGGCAGAGGGGATTCAACAGGAATTGCGTAAAGTTCAGCAGCTGTCGCTTAAGAATAATCTGCGCTGGATGGACGTGGAGATGGCGCTTGCTTCGGGGAAAGAAGCAACAGATAATACGATTATCGATGGGTTTAAAACTGTTGACAAAACGGTTGAAGGGTATGGAGAAACGGATTTTGGGCCTACATTTGTAAGTAATGAGAAAAAAGATACAGACTTTAAATATTTACAAGGAAAAACAATTACCGAAGAAGAGGCGGTTAATGAGGCAAAAAAATATGCGGCCCTCGGAAATAATGTGAATCTTAATATCACGGAAAATGGGAATGGTTCTAAATATGGTTTCTTTAGCGTTACCATTCAAGATAAAAAAACAAAACAAGAAGCTAGTATGGATATAACTAAGATAGGCGGATATCCCATTTGGTATATTCTTTCACGTGACGTTAAAAAGCAATCCATCAGTCTAAACGAGGCAAGTAACAAAGCGATTCGTTTTTTGAAGGAAAATGGATTTAAAGAGCTTGATTTATTCGATAGTGCTCAATACGACAATATCGGTGTATTTACGTTTGTTTCGCGTCAAGATAACATCAGAATATACCCAGATGCGATAAAAGTGAAAGTTGCCTTGGATAATGGGCAAATGATTGGCTTATCAGCGGGCGATTATTTGCAATCAAACCATAAAAGAGATATTCCGAAACCGGTCATCTCACGCGAAGACGCACGGAAAAAAATCAATCTTCAAGTGAAAATCATGGAAGAAGGATTAGCGATTATCGATAATGATCTTAATCACGAGGTTCTTTGCTACGAGTTTTTTGGTGTGCTAGGAGATGATACGTATCGCATTTATATAAATGCTGAAAATGGACATGAAGAAAAGGTTGAAAAACTGAAAAATGCAGAGCCGATATTTGAGGGTGTTGTGTGAAGGGAAAGCCATTTGGCTTTTCCTTATTTATTGGCTAAATTATTGATTAATGTTGATATATGTAAACTATTTATTAAGACATAGCTAAAACAACAATATATGCGAAAACAGCCAAGATAAAAAAGGAAATCGGCTAATTCGCCAAAATCCTCCAATCTTATACTCTCACCACTAGAAATGATGTACAAACCTTTCTGGACGTGTCATAATAAAATGACAAGATTATCCTTTTGAAAGGGAATGTGCTCAGCATGATTAATATTGGTGATGTACTCATTTTAGAACCTTATTCAGACAAGGTTGAAAAATATAAATGTAAACTTACAGAAAAAGAAGGAAGCAAATTATACATAGATTATCCGATTAATTTGGATACAGGAAGAACAGTGTTTCTTATCGATGGAACCCAATTGAAAGGAACTTTTGTTGCGGGAGATGGGTCCGTCTATTTATTTGAATGTGAAGTACTTAGCAAGGTCAAAGCAAAGATTCCGATGATTATTCTATCCTACCCCGGGTTTGAAGGCCTTATTAAAATTCAACGGCGCCAATTTGTCCGGATTGAAACAGCGGTGGATGTAGCGGTGCAATCCAACCATGATGAATTTCCGCCTTTTGTGACAATAACAGATGATATTAGTGCAGGGGGGGCCGCAATTATTTGCAAAAAACAAACCCCGCTAAAATCAAATATGGTGATCAATAGCTGGTTTGTGCTGCCTAAGCAAAATGGAGAAACCTATTATTTAAAATTGAAAAGTAAGGTTGTAAGAGTTGCTGAAATGAATGAATCACAGTCAATTGTTTCAGTGCAATTCATTGATATGACTCCGAATGACAGGCAATTATTACTGCGTTTCTGCTTTGATAGACAACTTGCATTAAAGAAAAAAGGATTAGAAATTTAGTAAGCAAAGAATAATTGATCAGCCAAGCTCCCATAATAGGAACATAGTAATCATGTTGGAGCGATAAGAATGAAAACATTTGAAAGAATTTTACTGAAAATAGTGATTGTCCAATTTTTGTTTTTGGTGATTACCCAATTATTTTTTCATAAATTAAATGTTTTTCCTGAACTTAAGCAGCTTAGCCAGTATGAAGGAGTGACAGATAATAATTTCACCGAATTGCTCGAGACATTCAGGAGGCAATGAGCAGGCATATGTTTGCCTGTTTTTTTATTTTTCAAGGATAAACCTAAGTTTTAATACGGTGATTTGGGCAATCATATGTTAAAATAAAGGGGACAAGAAATTATAAAGGTTTAGTTATTACAGGAGGCAATATGAATAAAAGGATCTCAATTGCAATCGATGGCCCCGCCGCAGCTGGTAAAAGTACAGTTGCAAAAATCGTGGCCGAAAAATTTTCATATATTTACATAGATACAGGGGCTATGTATAGGGCATTAACGTTTAAAGCCATAAGTAAGAAAATTAATCTGGAAGATGAAGCTGAATTGATGACGATATTAAATCATACATCGATTAAATTACTTCCTGGTGAAGCGGGACAATTAATTTATTTGGACGGGCATGATGTTACAAATGAAATTAGATCAGCAGAAGTAACGAATTCCGTATCCATTGTCGCAAAGCATAAACAAGTTAGAGAAGAAATGGTCGCAAGACAACGAAGCTTTGCGGAAAATGGCGGAGTGGTTATGGATGGCAGAGATATTGGCACCCACGTTTTACCTAATGCGGAAGTGAAAATTTTCTTGCTCGCTTCAGTTGAAGAACGAGCGGCACGCAGGCATACTGAAAATCTTCAAAAAGGATTTCCATCTGACTTAGTAAAATTAAAAGAAGAAATCTCACTTCGAGATAAACTGGATTCAGAGCGGGAAGTCGCGCCATTAAAGAAAGCAGAGGACGCTTTTGAAATGGATACAACCTCACTATCTATCGAGCAGGTTGTTGAAAAAATAATGGTACTGGCTAATGAAAGGATCGGATGAATTTGACGGTTTATTCGTTTGTAAGATCACTTGTTTTTGGTGTATTAAAACCGGTTTACAGATTTGATGTAATTGGAAAAGAGCATATTCCGAAAGATGGCGGCGTATTATTATGCTCGAATCACATCGATAATCTCGATCCGCCAGTCGTAGGGATTACCGCCCCCCGGCCTGTTCACTTTATGTCGAAAGAAGAGTTGTTTAAAGTTCCGTTACTAGGAAAGCTCCTGCCGCATTTAAATGCTTTTCCTGTTAAGCGGGGGATGAGCGACAGGGAAGCATTACGAAAAGGACTTGCCGTCTTAAAAGAAGGCCATGTTTTAGGACTTTTTCCTGAAGGGACTAGAAGCAAAACAGGCGAGTTAGGAAAAGGTTTAGCTGGTGCCGGCTTCTTCGCCCTCCGGACGGATGCTGCCATTGTTCCTTGTGCGATAATCGGCCCTTATAAAGCCTTTAAAAGATTAAAGGTGGTTTATGGGAAGCCAATCGATATGAAGGACCTTCGGGAAAGGAAAGCTTCTGCAGAAGAAACGACTGAATTTATTATGGGTGAAATTCGGAAACTGATAAATGAGTATCGCTAGACCTTCTTGCTTGACAAATGAAGGCGTTTGTAAGAAGTTAATAAAAAGGCATTTTTTATACTTTCAGAAAACTTATCGCATATTTATTGGCAGTAAAACCCCCACATTAAAACATCATAGCACGAAGAAGGAAAAGTGAAGGATTGACATCATAACTGAAGAAGTTTCACTTAAATATCAGGATGCAATGGATTAGGAGGAATACATATGTCAGAAGAGATGAATCAAGTGGAAGTGAGAAGTTTTGAGGTTGGCGATCAAGTCACTGGTCAGGTAACGAAGGTTGAAGAGAAGCAAGTCATCATTAATATTAATGACAGCAAGTTAGATGGAATTATTCCGATTAGTGAATTATCAAGCCTCCATGTTGAGAAGGCTAGCGATGTTGTCGCAGAAGGTGACGAGCTTGAACTTGAAATTCTTAAAGTAGAAGAGGAAGCTTTGATCTTGTCTAAGCGCAAATTGGATGCGGAGAAGTCGTGGGCAAACCTTGAGAAGAAATTTAATGAAGGGGAAATCTTCGAAGCTGAGATTAAAGATGTTGTTAAAGGCGGATTAGTAGTTGATTTGGGCGTTCGCGGTTTTGTACCGGCATCACTTGTTGAAGCATACTTTGTCGAAGATTTTTCCGATTATAAAGGAAAGACATTAACATTTAAAATTGTTGAACTAGAGAAAGGAAAAAATCGTTTGATTCTTTCTCATCGTGCCGTAATTGAAGAGGAAAAAGGAAAACAAAAGCATCAGATTCTTGACTCGCTGCAGCTAGGTGATGTACTAGATGGAACCGTGCAAAGAATCACAGATTTTGGTGCATTTGTTGATATCGGCGGGATTGACGGACTTGTGCACATTTCTCAGCTCTCTTACGAACATGTGGAAAAACCTTCGGATGTCGTTGAAGAGGGCCAAAAGGTTAAAGTGAAGGTCTTAAGAGTAGACCGTGATAATGAGCGAATTTCATTATCAATTAAAGATACGCTCCCAGGACCATGGGCTAATATTGCTGAAAAAGCACCAAAAGGAAGCGTACTTGATGGAGTAGTCAAAAGACTTGTTTCATATGGTGCATTCATTGAGTTATTCCCTGGGGTGGAAGGACTTGTTCATATCTCGCAAATTTCTCATAAACATATTGGAACTCCAAATGAAGTATTGAAGGAAGGCCAAGAAGTTCAAGTGAAGGTTCTTGAAGTTAACGAGCGGGATCAGCGTTTGTCTCTTAGCTTAAAAGAACTTCAAGAAAAAGAACAAGATTATTTAACCGATTATGAACTTCCAGAGGAATCAAAAGGATTCCAGCTAGGTGAAATGATTGGCGACCAGTTAAAGAATTTGAAAAAATAATGGTGATATATTGTGTCTAGATCAATACGGAAATGGGATCATATAAATTTAGCCCTTTCAACTGGTCAAGCCAGGCTTGCCGGATTTGATGATATTACCTTTATCCACCAGAGCTTGCCTGATGCTTCAATCGATCAGGCGGAGTTGATTACAAAAATTGGCGAACTTCACTTAAGTTCGCCAGTTTTTATCAATGCCATGACCGGCGGCGGTGGGGAAAGGACATTACAAATTAACCGAGATCTTGCAATAGCTGCGAAGCAAACGGGAGTGGCTATTTCAGTTGGTTCGCAAATGTCGGCACTTAAGGATCCAGCGGAAAGGGAATCCTATCAAGTTGTCCGCAAAGAGTATCCGAATGGAATTGTGATTGGGAATATAGGTAGTGAAGCGACAGTCGATCAGGCGAAAGCTGCCATTGACATGATTGAAGCAAATGCCCTGCAAATTCACTTAAATGTTGTCCAGGAATTGACAATGCCTGAAGGAGATCGGGATTTTCGTTCAACCCTTTCGCGGATTGAAGAGATTGTGAGATCCGTGGGTGTTCCGATTATCGTCAAGGAAGTCGGCTTTGGTGTGAACAAAGAAACCGCTTCCATGCTGCAATCAATTGGTGTTTCAGCTGTCGATGTCGGTGGATTCGGCGGAACTAATTTTGCGCGAATTGAAAACGAAAGACGAGCAAACTCCCTTGCCTTTTTTAATGAATGGGGCATCCCGTCATCGATTTCAATTGTTGAGGCTAAAAACGGGGGCAGTAAAACTTCTATCATTGGATCGGGTGGAATTCAAACAAGCCTTGATATGGCAAAAGCCATTGCCCTTGGTGCAGATGCAGTTGGAGTCGCGGGTTATTTCCTTAAAATTCTGATTGAAGAGGGAATTAAAGCATTAATCGATGAGATTCAGATTACCCATAATGAATTGACCATAATGATGACGGCGCTTGGTGCGAGAACCATCAGGGAGCTTCAACAAGCCCCTATCATCATATCGGGTAAAACTCATCATTGGCTGAATGAAAGAAATATTGATACAAAAAGATTTAGTCAAAGGAATATCCATTAAGAAAAGCTCTCGCTTTAGTAAGCGAGAGCTTTTTCTATGAAGATTTACACTGAAAAACTCCAAGAAAAACTACTTATTATCATTCAAATCTCTAGCTTCCTCCGGACTTTGCAATTTCGTAGCTCCATCATAATGAAGTGCCTGATCCCGGTCGGATTCTACCCTTTTACTTTGCTTCAACTTTCTTTCTTGACGATCTTTTCCCATCTTAAAAACACCTCCCTATCCTTAAGATGGAACGAGACTGAAAGTTTATTCAAAAAAGATTAAAGTACATGGATATGAGCCATAATGGAAATAATAGGAGGTGGATAATGATGGAGGGTTTAACATTTTATTGGGTTGCTTGGACTTTTTGGATTATTGCCACCTTTTTTATGAAAAGAAGTGAGGCGAGCCGAATAAAGCTTTCGCTATGGCTCCTTTTGATCATTATTTTATCACCACATGTGATTTCTGTTTTTGGTATGAAAATATCGGTTGCCGGTCTTTTTTTAGCAGGGACTTTATTCATGTTTACTGCCAAGCTTGAAAGACTAAAGGCAGTCTATTTTATCCTATGTTCTTTTATTATTATGCTTGCCTATGTATGTTTTCTTTTATTTGAATTATTTGATCCGGTATGGCTTGTTTTTCCGCGAAATGGGATGCTAGCTTTCCTATTAGTTTTTTTAACCGTTATGCTGCAGGAAAATAGGTTAAATCGGATTTTGATCGTTTTATTAGGTTCGATTCAAGGTGATCTTCTTTATGCACTTATCCTAAGTAAATACTCATTTCCTTATTTAGTCGGCTCCTTTGCTTTTTTCGATGCTGCTGCACTTTCAACTATCATGCTTACTATATGGAACGGGGTGGAATTTCTTGCTGCATACTATGAGAAACATTATAATCAAATCGAAAGAGAGAAACAAAAATTATCTTAACAGATAAAGTTACCTACATTTAGACTAAAGGAAGGTTTGAAATTGCGAACCGATCAATGAACTCCCAAGTTTTTCATTGCGAGGAATGATCTACTTTGATAAGATAAATAAGTTAGACCCTTCTATCTCACAAAGAAGGGTTTATTTGATCGTATGATTAAGCGTACGTTTACAGATGAAATGTATTTAAATTAATAAGGGAGATTCCAGTTGAGACAGGTAAAGAAATCGGCTAACTCTTCGATTTCCACCTTTTTCACTAATGGCTTCTCACCTTTAGGAAGAAAGGGTGATGTTCATGGCAAAACCGGTTGTGGCTATTGTCGGACGTCCAAACGTTGGAAAATCAACTATATTTAATAGAATTGTCGGACAGCGGATTTCGATTGTCGAAGATATTCCTGGTGTTACAAGGGATCGAATATACAGTTCAGCAGAATGGTTAACTTATGATTTTAATATTATTGATACTGGTGGAATTGATATTGGAGACGAGCCTTTCCTAGAGCAAATCCGGCAACAGGCTGAAATTGCCATCGATGAAGCAGATGTCATTGTTTTTTTAACGAATGGAAGAGAAGGGGTCACTGCGGCTGACGAAGAAGTGGCAAAAATACTCTACAAGGCTAAGAAGCCTGTTGTTCTTGCCGTTAATAAAATTGATAATCCGGAAATGAGAGATCAAATTTATGATTTCTATACTCTCGGATTTGGCGAACCGTTTCCAATCTCAGGATCTCATGGTCTTGGATTAGGCGATTTGCTTGATGAGGCGGCAAAACACTTTCCTAAACACGGGCAAAAAGACTATGACGACGATATTATTAAATTTTCCCTAATTGGCCGCCCGAATGTCGGAAAATCATCTCTAGTAAATGCGATTCTCGGAGAAGACCGGGTAATCGTAAGTAATATCGCCGGTACGACTCGGGACGCAATTGACTCCCAACTTACGTATAATGGCGATAAGTATGTCATTATTGATACAGCTGGAATGCGTAAAAAAGGAAAGGTTTACGAAACAACTGAAAAATACAGTGTACTTCGCGCATTAAGGGCGATTGAGCGTTCTGATGTTGTCCTCGTTGTCATCGATGGCGAGGAAGGGATTATTGAGCATGACAAAAAAATTGCCGGATATGCTCATGAAGCGGGCAGGGCTGTAGTGATTGTTGTGAATAAATGGGATGCTGTAGAGAAAGATGAAAAGACGATGAAAGCATTTGAACAGACCATCCGCGAACATTTTCTGTTCCTTGATTATGCACCGATTGTGTTCCTTTCTGCCAAAACAAAAAAACGGATTCACACGCTTATACCAATGATTAACACAGCTAGTGAAAACCATGCGCTTCGAGTCGAAACAAGTGTGCTCAATGATGTCATTATGGATGCTGTTGCAATGAATCCCACTCCGACAGATAAAGGAAAGCGCCTGAGAATTTACTACACCACACAGGTAGCTGTAAAGCCGCCAACCTTTGTCGTGTTTGTAAATGATCCAGAATTAATGCATTTTTCATATGTGCGCTTCTTGGAAAATAGAATTAGAGATGCTTTCGGCTTTGAAGGCACACCTATTAAGATATTTGCAAGGGAAAGAAAATAACCAGAAAAGCTACAGCGCCCTTAGGCGCTGTAGCTAGACAAAGAAAAGCGCATATCGCCTTTATCAGGTGTCTCAGACGCTTGAACTGAACAAATATTAATTTAAAGGTAGTGATCTTTTGGAGCGAAAGAGGGAAAGCATTGCTGTAATAGGAGCCGGCAGCTGGGGGACAGCATTAGCGCTAGTTTTGGCTGATAATAAGCATGACGTTAAGCTCTGGGGGCATAACCTAGAACAAATAAATGAAATGAATACATTTCATACGAATAAAAAATATTTGCCTGATATCCAGCTGCCAGAAGGAATTATTGGCTACTCGTCTTTGGAAGAAGCTTTATCAGGAGTTGATACGATTATTCTTGCCGTCCCAACGAAAGCGATCCGTGAAGTGATTGGCAAAATAAATGCTATCCGTACTGAACCGTTGACGATCGTGACAGTTAGCAAAGGGATTGAACCAGACACATTGCTACGGATTTCTGAAATGATTGAAGAAGAAATGCAAGCTCATCTATTAAAAAGTGTTGTCGTTCTTTCTGGACCGAGCCATGCAGAAGAAGTTAGTTTGCGGCACCCAACAACGGTTACGGTATCTTCGGAGAATATGGAAGAGGCAGGCAAAATCCAAGATCTATTTATTAACCATAACTTCAGGGTATATACGAATCCTGACATCGTTGGTGTTGAAATAGGGGGAGCATTAAAAAATATCATCGCATTAGCTGCAGGCATTACAGATGGGCTAGGTTATGGTGATAACGCCAAAGCGGCATTGATTACAAGAGGTTTAGCCGAAATTGCACGTTTAGGTATGAAAATGGGTGCAAGCCCCCTAACTTTTTCAGGTTTAACTGGAATAGGAGACTTAATTGTCACATGTACAAGCGTCCATTCCCGGAACTGGCGAGCGGGTAATTTACTTGGTAAAGGTCATAATCTTCAAGAGGTTCTCGATAATATGGGGATGGTTGTCGAAGGTGTTCGAACAACAAAGGCTGCCAAACAACTGGCAAAAAAATATGATGTGAATATGCCGATCACAGATGTACTTTATGATGTGCTTTTTAATAATGTAAACGCAATAGATGCCGTTGACCTTCTTATGGCGCGTGGCAAGAAACACGAGATGGAGGATCTGACTAACGTTCTCGATGATGCGTTAAATGTAGAGAACACAGATAATCATTAATATTTTCGAAATATAGGCATTCGAGGATGCGACACCGAAACTTCCTGCATACAATGCAACGAAGCAAACTGGTGAATTGAACAGGGTGTTGGATTATTTAGTCACATGGCCTGAGTTAAAGACTGCCCCTTCTTTAACTCGGCCTTTTTTGGTGTGAAAAAGCTTTGTTTTTAAAGGTTGTTTACTAAATGATTGTTGTTTATAAACAGCCTTTTTAAATAAACCACTGTATTCAATAAAAGGAATATTGATAAGAAAGTAGATTTTTTTTCAATCGTACTGGCGATATGATATAATACATCTCGGAAAAAGGAGTTGAAATGATGTCACCATCTCTAATGAAAATGTGGGTATCACTAGCCTCAATGGGATTCATGTTCCTGTCTATTATTATGATTTATTTAAGCCGCTTTAAATTAAGTGGTGTTTTAAAGTTTTTAACTGCTCTCATTGCGTATATTCTCATGTTTGTGTCCGGAATTATTATTGTTCTAGTTGTATTTAGCGGTCCAACAAGTGAATAATCGAAATACATATACTAAAAGGGTTGATTATAATGAAAAAAGGGTTACAGCTGCTGTCTTTACTGCTTATATTCATTCCTGTTTTAACTGGATGTATGTATCCACAGGCAAAATTATCACAAAATCAAATTCCCTATAATGATCAGATCCAAGCTGTTCAATCTGCGGTGGATCAATATCAAAAGGATAATGGAGGACTTCTTCCAATCAAAACGAAGAGCCAAACAACACCGATCTATCAAAAATATCCTGTTGACTTCAAAAAAATTGTCCCTACCTATATGGCCGATCCGCCGGGGAATGCATACGAATCCGGTGGGATTTTTCAATATGTCCTTGTCGATGCTGAAACGACTCCAAAAGTAAAAATATTTGATTTGCGAATAGCGGAAACAATCCGTGAGATAAAAATGAGGATAAAATCACAAAAGTATCCTCCTTTTAAAGAACAAATCGCAGAACATGTTTTTACATTGGATTATAAAAAATTAGGCTACAAAGAAGAACCGGTTGCCCTTAGCCCATATAGCGGTCAGAATCTCCCGTTCGTCATTACAGGAGACGCTGAACTATATGTTGATTATCGCAGTGATTTATTCCGAGCCTTCCAAAAGCAAGAGTCTAATTATGAACCAGGTGAGGATATTCGAGGGATTCTTGTTGAAGATTCTGCGTTTGTTCCTTCTTATTCATTGCCATATACAATTGATTCAACGACAAAAGAGCCAATCTTTTTGGTGAAATAGTCATAACCCTTCTTCTGCAAAATATATTGTAGGAGAAGGGTTTTTTTTCTTGGTGTTTTTTTAACTAAGGCTGTTTTCTAAATGATTGTTGTTTTTAAATAGGTTTTGTATGACGTTGATTGGAGCGGAAGGTGCGAGACTCCTCGAAAATGCTAGCGCATTTTCTTCGTGCGTGGGAAGGTTCAAGGATGTAAATTCAGTGTTCTGCGGGAGCAGTGGGACAGGTGAGACCCCAACGGCTTATAGCTTGAGAAGGCTCACCGCCCGCCCCGCGGTTCGTTGAGCATCCTGGAGTGGAAATCAACTGCACCTCTTTTTCGTCAAAAAATAGTGAATGAAAAGAAATAAAGGGAGAATGTGAAAAAAATTTTTTATATTAGGGGTAATTATTTTTAAAAACTGTCATAACAAGATAGGACAACATCATAAACATATAGTGTCCATGCTTAATTGATAGGATAATATTATCCCACAGATTTTAGGAGGGGATTCACTTGGAAAAGGTAGATATTTTTAAAGATATCGCCGAGAGAACGGGCGGAGATATCTATTTTGGAGTAGTTGGAGCAGTGCGTACCGGTAAATCAACCTTTATAAAAAAATTCATGGAGCTTGTTGTTTTGCCAAATATGAATAATGAAGCTGAGCGTGCCCGCACCCAGGATGAACTCCCTCAAAGTGCTGCCGGAAAGACAATTATGACGACTGAGCCTAAATTTGTGCCGAACCAGGCCGCCACTGTCCATGTGGGTGAAGGCCTAGACGTTAACATTCGTTTAGTTGATTGTGTTGGCTATACGGTTCCTGGCGCAAAAGGGTATGAGGACGAAAATGGTCCAAGAATGATTAATACACCTTGGTATGAGGAACCTATCCCATTCCATGAAGCTGCGGAAATTGGGACAAGAAAAGTGATTCAAGAGCATTCTACAATCGGAGTAGTTGTTACTACTGATGGCACGATTGGAGAAATCCCAAGGACCAATTACCTTGAAGCTGAAGCGAGAGTGATCGATGAACTAAAAGAGGTTGGGAAACCATTCATTATGATCATAAATAGCGTACAGCCCCATCATCCTAACACTGAAAAACTCAGAAATGAACTTACTGAAAAATACGACATTCCTGTATTGGCCATGAGTGTTGAAGGAATGCGTGAATCCGATGTATTGAATGTTATGCGTGAAGCGCTTTATGAATTTCCGGTGCTTGAAGTGAATGTAAATCTTCCAAGCTGGGTCATGGTTCTGCGTGAAGACCATTGGCTGAGGGAAAGCTATCAGGATGCAGTGAAAGAAACGGTTAAAGATATAAAAAGGCTAAGAGATGTTGACCGCGTTGTTCATCAATTCAGTGATTATGAATTCATTGACCGGGCGGGCCTGGCTGGAATTGAAATGGGCCAGGGGATTGCGGAAATCGACTTGATGGCTCCAGATGATCTCTATGATGAGGTTTTAAAAGAAATTGTTGGTGTAGAAATACGCGGCAAAGACCACTTACTCGAGCTAATGCAGGATTTTGCTCATGCAAAAGCGGAGTATGATCAAATCTCAGATGCGTTAAAAATGGTTAAACAAACAGGCTATGGAATTGCTGCTCCGTCCTTGGCCGATATGAGTCTTGATGAGCCTGAAATCACACGCCATGGTTCCCGATTTGGTGTCAGGTTAAGAGCGGTTGCGCCATCCATTCATATGATTAAAGTGGATGTAGAATCTGAGTTTTCACCTATTATCGGAACCGAAAAACAAAGTGAGGAGCTTGTGCGTTATTTAATGCAGGATTTCGAGGATGACCCGCTATCGATTTGGAATTCTGATATATTTGGGCGCAGTTTAAGCTCGATTGTTAGAGAAGGAATCCAGGCGAAACTTTCAATGATGCCTGAAAATGCAAGATATAAATTAAAAGAGACTTTGGAAAGAATTATTAACGAAGGCTCGGGTGGATTAATCGCCATTATTTTGTAAACGGGACTCCAATTGGGGTCTTTTTTCTTTTTGTCTTTATTAGTAATTATGGATTTACAAATTCTTATTCTTAAGAAATTTCGCAAAATACATGTGAATTTGTACAAAAAGAACAAGTTTAAGAAAAGATTCCCATTAAATCGTGAAATATTCTTGATAACGGTAAATGATTGTGATAATCTTTTAACAGAATTACCGTTGAAACAGCTCAAACCCTTATTATTAAAGGATTTTTTCGTAAAAATGGATTGAATTTTTTTCGTTTTTGCTTTATTATTGGGCATGATCAACAAAAATCCGTTACAACGTATAGAATTCAGAAATTTTGTTTACTAATGAAAGTAAGAATTCTTTATTTATTGGGTTTTAGACTATTTTGGGAGGAGGTGAAAGACATGAACAAAACAGAACTAATTAACGCAGTTGCGGAAAGCAGTGAGCTTTCTAAAAAGGATGCTACAAAAGCAGTTGATGCTGTTTTTGATACGATCTTAGAAGCTTTGAAAAACGGTGATAAAGTACAATTAATTGGTTTCGGAAACTTTGAGGTTCGTGAGCGTGCTGCACGTAAAGGACGCAACCCACAAACAGGTGAAGAAATCGAAATCGCTGCAAGCAAAGTTCCTGCTTTCAAACCAGGTAAAGCGCTTAAAGACGCAGTTAAATAAGTACATATACGTGCTTAAAGCTTAAGCTTGAGCTGAAAACCGCGAATGTTTCGCGGTTTTTTTCTGTTACTAATAAACTTTGAACGAATGCTTATTACGATTGTAATAGTATTTTGCCAGTTGAAATTATTATGCTAATATGGAGTTATTAGATTACATACAGTGACTTGATTTTGAGGAGGAACCATAATGTCAAAAGTAAATCGTGCGCAGATTGAAGATGCGGTACGTTTAATATTAGAAGCGATCGGAGAAGACCCAACACGTGAAGGATTACTTGATACGCCAAAACGTGTAGCAAAAATGTATGAGGAAGTTTTCCAAGGGCTAGATCAAGATCCAAAAGAATATTTTGATACCGTCTTTGGTGAGGATCACGAAGAACTAGTTTTGGTGAAAGATATTCCATTTTATTCAATGTGTGAGCATCATCTTGTGCCCTTTTTCGGGAAAGCCCATGTGGCATACATTCCGAAAAATGGGAAAGTAACAGGATTAAGTAAACTGGCTAGAGCAGTTGAAGCTGTTGCCAGAAGGCCACAGTTGCAAGAACGTATTACATCTACTGTGGCTGATGCTATATTAGAAAAACTTGATCCGCATGGAGTGATGGTAGTGGTTGAGGCTGAGCATATGTGTATGACGATGCGCGGTGTAAAAAAACCTGGATCCAAGACGATTACATCAGCAGTCAGAGGGATTCTAGCAACGGATGCAAGAGCCCGTGCGGAGGTTCTTTCACTGATCAAATATTAACTTTATTCAGCAGAAGTCTAAACGATATAGTGACGAGTTGAATGCAAGCAAGTATCCAATTCAATGGGGGTTTAAATCACGGCTGAATAAAGTTAAGCCTCCGGTGGATGCCTCGGATTTTTCAAAGGAATTTATCGAGCTAGCTAAGGTAAAAATCTGGGCGCAAATACGGCAAGGCGAATTTGATTAATACTAAAGGGAAAAGGTGTTTTTTATGGAGAAAAGAACGCAAATGGGAAATGAATATATTGTCATTAAAGCGAAAGAAGACGGGGTCAATGTCATCGGACTGACAAGGGGAACGGATACAAGATTCCATCACTCCGAAAAGCTGGATCAAGGAGAAGTGATGATTGCTCAATTCACTGAGCATACTTCCGCCATAAAAATTAGAGGGAATGCTAAAATTCTAACCTGCTATGGCGAAGTAGAAAGCGAAACAAAAAAATAGGTTGTGGGTGACATTGATGACAAAATGTAGCTGCCTGCGTTTCCTAAATTCTCCTGTCATGCAAATGTAAGTTATGATATAATTGTCTCTGCCTTATTGTATAGGTGAGTGCATTTAATTAAATCAAAATAAAAGGCGCATTATAACGCTGATTTTAAAAATAAATACATAATATCGACTAAATGAGAAGTGCAGATGGTTAATGCAAAATAACGAAGAAAACTTAGGGGAAACAAGGGTGATTGCATGCAAGACATGAAGATAAAATTAGCAGATGTTAAGGAGCAAATCGAGGAAAAGATCCTGCACCCTTATTTACTCAAGTATATTGAATCTCCTGTTATTGATGAGGATAAGCTTCTGTTGCTTATTTCGATTATTGATGGACTTAACCTTCCTGAAAATAAAGCGAAGAACTATTGCATAACAACAATGCTGATTCAAATTGCCCTTGATACCCATGAACTTGTTTCGAATCAAAAGTTAGAATCAGATCATCTCAAATCAAGGCAGCTAACCGTATTGGCGGGTGTGTATTATAGCGGCTTATATTATAAAATACTTTCTGGAATTGATGATATTGCGATGATTCGTTCGTTGGCTAAAGGGATTAAAGAAGTGAACGAACACAAGATTTCCGTTTACCAAAAAGCACCGGAAAGCGTAGAACGATTAATGCACGATGTGAAAAAGATTGAGTCTTCCCTCTTTGATAAAATGACTTCGTATTTGCACGACGCCGATTGGAGTGAATTAGCTTCAAATCTTTTATTCATCAAACGGTTAATGCTTGAAAAGAAACTGTTTTTACAAGGTGAGCAATCAGTCGTTTTTGAAGCGCTTAAGAAAATAACTTTCCCAAAAAGCGGGCAAATAAACAAGGAATTATCGAGTGAACAACAAAAGTATTTGCTCATCATCTTTAACAGGTATATCGACTTTTCTAAGCATGTAACTCAAAAATGTTTGACGAAGCTCCCTTTCATTAACGAACTGTTGGAACAAAGGATCAAAGCGATCATTAATCAGCAGCAGCCAGTGGCAAATACATTTGTGGAAGAAGGGTAAGAAGCATGCAGCAATCAAAAGAAGAACGGGTCCATCATGTTTTCGAGAAAATATATGGGAACTATGACAAAATGAATTCTGTTATCAGTTTTCAGCAGCATTTAAAATGGCGCAGGGACACAATGAAACGAATGAATGTCCAAAAAGGATCTAAAGCACTAGATGTGTGCTGCGGTACGGCGGATTGGACCATTGCCATGGCAGAGGCGGTTGGTGCTGAAGGTGAAGTAATTGGTCTAGATTTCAGCAAAAACATGCTGAAGATCGGAGAACAAAAAGTAACAGACCAGAAGCTAAAGCAAGTCAAGCTTGTACATGGAAATGCGATGGAACTCCCTTTTCCTGATAACTCATTTGATTATGTTACGATTGGCTTTGGGCTCCGGAATGTCCCAGATTATATGCAAGTGTTGAAAGAGATGCACCGCGTTGTTAAACCGGGAGGTATGGCTGTTTGTCTTGAAACATCCCAGCCTACGATGTTCGGTTACAAACAAGCTTATTACTTCTATTTCCGATTTATTATGCCGCTATTCGGAAAGATATTTGCAAAAAGTTTTAAAGAGTATTCCTGGTTACAAGAGTCTGCAAGAGACTTCCCAGATATGGTAGAGCTTGCTGGCATGTTTGAGAAAGCTGGATTTGCCCCTGTGACATACAAATCGTACAGCGGCGGAGTAGCAGCGGTTCATATAGGCAATAAAGAAAAATAAAACTTTTTTCTGAATGCTTTTTTCATCATAGGCGGGTATGTGGAAGCTGCAGACAGGATTTAAAAGCTGGGTGAGTATGGACATGAAACTGAAAATGATGTATTCATTTTTAAGTTCAGATTTAAATAATATTGAGCAAGCGCTTGAGGAGACCGTACAAGCAGAGTCTCCTTTATTACATCAAGCTTCTTTGCACTTACTACAAGCCGGGGGAAAAAGAATCCGCCCTGTTTTTGTTTTGCTTGCTGGGAAATTCGGCAATTACGACATTCAAATGATCAAGGATGTAGCCGTTTCACTTGAACTCATACATATGGCATCGCTTGTGCATGATGATGTCATTGATGATGCCGAGCTGCGCCGCGGAAAACCAACAATCAAGGCGAAATGGGATAATCGGATTGCCATGTACACAGGAGATTATATTTTTGCGCGTGCACTTGAGCTGATGACGAATATCGAAAAGCCATATGCCCATCAAATTTTGGCCAACACATTAGTTGAACTATGTATTGGCGAAATCGAGCAAATTAAGGATAAGTATAATTTCGAACAAAACGTACGTGATTATTTTCGAAGAATTAAAAGGAAGACCGCCATCTTGATTGCAGTCAGCTGCCAGCTTGGTGCAATTGCCGCCGATGTAGACGAAAAAGTCCATAAAAAACTTTTTCAATTTGGGTATTACGTAGGGATGTCTTATCAAATTATTGATGATGTCCTTGATTTTACCGGGACGGAGAAGGAATTAGGCAAACCGGCGGGAGATGACCTACTCCAAGGTAATATCACGCTTCCAGTCTTATTTGCAATGGAAGATGCAAAGATACGGCAAAAGATTATGAAGGTCCATGAAAATACAGAACGAGCCGAAATTGAACAGATTATCTCCTTGATCAAGGATTCAGATGCGATTGAAAAATCTCTGCGTGTTAGTGATAACTATTTAAACAAGGCACTTGCGATATTAAATGAACTTCCGCAAAATCGGGCAAAGAAAACGCTGAGGGATATTGCGAAGTTTATTGGTAAGCGGAAATTTTAATCGTATATTCTCTTCAGCTTCTTATTAGGGGCTGAAGCTTTTTTATAGGCTGTATTTTAAATGATTGTTGTTTAAAAACAAGTTTTGTATAAAGTTGATTCTAAGTTGCTAAATTGTCAAAACAATGTTAATATTTTCATGGATCATCTTCAGAGGTAATCCCTATACATAAGCTTTAGGAGTGGAATTCATGGAAAAAACATTTTTAATGGTTAAGCCTGACGGCGTTCAACGGAATTTAATTGGCGAAATTGTTGCCAAGTTCGAAAAGAAAGGTTTCCAACTTGTTGGCGGAAAGCTTATGAGCATTTCTACAGAGCTTGCAGAGCAGCATTACGGCGAGCATAAAGAGCGTCCATTCTTTGGCGAATTAGTTGACTTTATTACTTCAGGACCTGTTTTTGCGATGGTTTGGGAAGGCGAGAATGTAATCGCTACCGCGCGTCAAATGATGGGTGCCACAAACCCTAAAGATGCAGCACCAGGAACAATTCGCGGGGACTTTGCTGCAACTGTTGGAAAGAATATTATCCACGGTTCTGATTCACCTGCAAGTGCTGAACGCGAAATCGGTTTATTCTTTAAACAAGATGAACTTGTTGAGTACTCTAAATTAATGAATGAATGGATTAACTAATCCAATTCAAAAAAAGCACTCGCTACCTGCGGGTGCTTTTTTTGTAACCGGATACAAAGTTTGAACAAAAAATGAAAACAGCCGGAAAAATAATTCTTTTGACCTAAAAAGTGGTACACTAACATTTTTTTTCGATATACTTAAGATTATACATAGAACTAAGCAAATAACAGGGGAGAAGGATGAATGTCTAGGGATTATCAAGATTTTGTTGCAAATATTAAAAAGAAAACTGGGATTGATCTTTCCCTTTATAAAGAAGCACAAATGAAACGAAGACTTTTATCGCTATATGAGAAAAAGGGTTTTCGATCATTCAATGATTTTTTCAATGCAATCAGCAAGGATAAAGTGCTCTTAAATGAATTTTTAGATCGAATGACAATCAATGTTTCGGAATTTTACCGAAATGCGAAACGATGGGAAGTCCTTGAAAAAAAAATACTTCCGAAATTGCTGGAACGGAATAAACGCCTAAAAATCTGGAGTGCAGCCTGTTCGACAGGGGAGGAGCCATATACAATTGCGATGGTGATGTCGAGGTTTATGCCATTATCCCAGGTGCAAATTACAGCAACTGATATAGACGAGAATGTCATTGCACGAGCGAAAGTGGGCGTCTATCCCGAAAGATCATTAAACGAAGTGCCAGAGGACATGAAGAGAAAGTATTTTACGAGCGATGGCAGTTTATATAGGGTATCAGAAGATGTGAAAAAAACAGTGACATTCCGAAAGCAAAATCTATTGGCAGACCCATTTGGCGGGCCATTTGATTTAATCATCTGCCGCAATGTACTCATATATTTTACCGAAGAGGCGAAAGAAGAATTATATTATAAGTTTAGCGGCGCATTAAAATCCGACGGGATCTTTTTTGTCGGCAGCACTGAGCAAATCTTTAGCCCTGGTAAATATGATTTTGAAACAGAAGATACTTTTTTTTATAGGAAAAAATAATGGAAGAGAGTCTGGAGAAATCCGGACTCCTTTTTAAATTAGGCTATTTTCTAAAAGATTGTTGCTTTTATCAACATTGAAAACGGTGAGTGGATTGGAGCGGAAGGCACTTGACTCCTGCGGGAGATAGAGGAAAAGTCGAGACCCCGCAGACGGAACGTCGAGGAGGCTCGACTTCCTCCCCGCGGAAAGCAAGTGCCTGTAGCGGAAAGGAACGGGCATTGTTTATTCCCGATAACAACAAAGTTTACGAAAACAGCCTTAAATTATAAGTAAGTATAACTTTTTTCGAGTTAGATAACTGTATAGCTCCAGCGCTTTTCTTGTTTCATTGGAGTAATGCTCTTTTTCATGTTAAAATGCAAATAGTAAAAATATTATAGGAATTATTTTATTTTATTACTATATTTATTGTTTTCAATATGTTATATTGGAACATAATCCTTTAAAGCGTTGAAGGGGGAAAGAATTTTGAGATATTTAACATCTGGTGAATCACATGGGCCGCAGCTAACAACGATTATTGAAGGGTTGCCTGCAGGCTTGCCGCTGCTTGATACAGACATAAATGATGAATTGGCTAGACGCCAAAAGGGTCACGGCAGAGGAAGAAGAATGCAAATTGAGAAAGATACAGTGCAAATTACCGGCGGGGTTAGGCATGGGTATACACTCGGTTCCCCGGTTGCGCTTGTCGTTGAAAATAATGACTGGAAGCACTGGACGAAGATCATGGGGCAAGATCCTATCGCTCCGGAAGAAGAAGAAGAAATGAAAAGAAGGATCACGCGTCCTCGTCCAGGTCATGCAGATTTAAATGGTGCGATTAAATATGGGCATAGAGATATGCGGAATGTCCTTGAACGTTCCTCCGCAAGAGAAACAACTGTTAGAGTAGCCGCAGGTGCTGTCGCCAAAAAATTATTAGCATCACTTGGCATTGAAGTGGCTTCCCATGTTGTTGAAATTGGCGGAATCAAGTCTTCAGTAAATGAATATGAATCCCTTGGGCAATTAAGAGAAATAACTGAAAACTCACCTGTCCGTTGTCTTGATTCTGATGCGGAACTGAAAATGATGAATGCGATTGATGAAGCAAAAGAAAACGGTGATTCAATCGGTGGTGTTGTTGAGGTTATTATTGAGGGCATGCCTCCTGGTGTAGGAAGTTATGTGCATTATGATCGCAAGCTTGATGCAAAATTGGCAAGTGGAATTATGAGTATTAATGCATTTAAAGGTGTCGAAATCGGTATCGGTTTTGAGGCTGCGAGGAAGCCAGGCAGTGAGGTACATGATGAAATTACATGGAGTAAGGAACATGGGTATTCACGAAAAACGAATCGTTTGGGCGGCTTCGAAGGTGGAATGACTACGGGCATGCCAATCGTTGTGAGAGGTGTAATGAAGCCGATTCCAACATTGTATAAGCCGCTTCAAAGTGTTGATATTGAAACAAAAGAACCGTTTTCAGCGAGCATCGAACGGTCTGACAGCTGTGCAGTTCCTGCGGCAGCAGTCGTAGCCGAAAACGTAGTTGCATGGGAATTGGCCGCTGCTATCGTTGATCAATTCTACTCAGACCGATTTGAAGCTTTAAAAGAAGCAGTTGACAAGCAAAGAGAGTTTGCGAGGGAATTCTAATGAAAGAGGTTTCCATACAGACGAACTCGAAAACATATCCAGTCTACATTGGTGCCGGTGTAATTAATCAATTAACTTCTTTTATTAAAGGAAATTACCCTTCTTTAACAAACATCATACTCATCACGGATGAAACGGTAGCAAGCCACTATCTTCCTGCCATTCAAAACGTTTTATCTGAATTTGATGTGAAATCATGTATTGTTCCTAGTGGGGAAAAGGCGAAAACATTTGATGTGTATTATCGATGCTTAAGCTTTTGCTTGGAAGAGAAGCTGGACAGAAAATCTGTCCTGCTTTCATTTGGCGGGGGTGCTGTCGGTGATTTGGGCGGGTTTGTCGCAGCAACTTATATGAGGGGCATTCCATTCATTCAAGTTCCAACGACGATTTTAGCCCATGACAGTGCTGTAGGAGGAAAGGTAGCCATCAATCATCCTTTAGGAAAAAATATGATCGGTGCCTTCCACCAGCCTGATGCGGTATTTTATGATTTAAATTTCCTTGCTTCGCTTCCGTTAAGCGAAAAGAGATCAGGCTTTGCTGAGGTCATTAAGCATGGACTGATTAAAGATCCGCTATTTTACATATGGTTAAGAGAACATATACATTCGCTTGATGAGATAACGGAACAAGAATTAAACATTGCCTTAACAAAGGGGATTGAAATAAAGGGTGCTTTTGTCTCACAAGATGAAAAGGAGACGGGAGTCCGAGCCTTTTTGAATTTCGGGCATACGCTTGGTCATGCGATCGAAGCGGAAATGGGCTATGGTAACTGTACACATGGGGAAGCAGTTGCTGTCGGAATGTTATTTGCTTTGGAATTAAGCAAAAAGATATACGATCTTCCGTTTGCGATCGAGGAGTTTAAAGAATGGCTATCCCGTTTAGGATATGAAATCAGCATTCCGAAAGAACTGGCAAATGAAAAATTATTGGAACGAATGAAACAGGATAAAAAATCGATTGGGCAAAAAATCCGTTTTGTATTATTAAAGCATATTGGAGAACCGGTTCTATATGAATTTTCTGATGAAGAGCTATTGATTGAACTAGGAAAATTTCAAGGTGAAAATATATAAATTTTATGGAGTTAGATAAATGTCTAACTTCAGCGCTTTTCTAAGGAGGGAATTCAAGTGATTCGAGGGGTAAGAGGAGCCATCACCGTTAAAGAAGACAATGAAACGGAAATTATCGAAGCAACAGAGATATTGCTTAGGAGAATGATTGATGAAAATGCAATCGAAGCTGATACAGTTGCTTCTGTCTTCATTTCCGTGACGGAGGATATTACTGCAGCCTTTCCTGCGAAAGCAATGCGTTTAATCGAGGGGTGGACGTTTGTACCTGTCATGTGTATGACTGAAATTCCTGTCCAATCCTCTTTATCAAAATGCATTCGGGTGATGATGCATGTGAACACAAATTTATCTCAGCAAGAAGTAAGCCATATTTATCTAGGGGGAGCTACAAGCCTAAGACCTGATTTGAAAACGGAAGTTAACTCCAAATGATCTTCCTAGCTTTTAACTTTATGCAGCAGAATTCCCGATACGAATAGTGATTAGGTATCTTTACTTTATTAGTGTGACTATCTATCTGAGTTGATTGGAGCGGAGGGTACTTGACTCCAGCGGGAAATAGAGGGAAGCGGGAGACCCCACAGGCGGTAACGCCGAGGAGGCTCCCGTCCCTCCCCGCGGAAGCAAGTGTCCGCAGCGGAAATCAACGGGTAAACTTTGAAAGTCAATAACAACAAAATATGCGAAAAGAGCCAATAGAAATAACGAAAAAGTTAGAGAAGGTGGATAAATATGAAATGGAAAGAGCAATTACTTCGTTTAACTCCTTACCAGCCGGGGAAATCAATTGATGAAGTGAAAAAGCAATATGGACTTGAAAAGATTACCAAGCTTGCCTCCAATGAAAATCCATTTGGATGCTCGGAAAGGGTCCCGGGGAAATTAAACCAGCCTCTTTCCTTTTTTCCATTATACCCTGATGGCTATGCTGCAGATCTGCGTACTGCTTTATCAGGCTTTCTAAAGACAAATGAAGAACAATTGATATTCGGAAACGGTTCAGATGAAATTATTCAAGTCATTTCAAGATCGCTATTAGGACCGGGGACGAATACAGTTATGGCATCACCTACATTTCCGCAGTATAAGCACAATGCTGTGATTGAAGGTGCAGAAATCAGAGAAGTTCCTTTAATTAATGGTGAACACGACCTAGAAGGGATGCTTAAAGCAATAGATGAGAACACGGCCGTCGTCTGGATTTGTAATCCGAATAATCCGACAGGTGTCTATATCCCGGAAAATCACTTGCAATCGTTTTTGGAAAAAGTGCCTCAAGACGTATTAGTTGTTCTTGATGAGGCTTATTATGAATATGTGGTAGCTGACGATCTTTGTGAATCTCTGAATTTATTAAGCCAGTATCAAAATATAATTATTCTCCGGACATTTTCGAAGATCTATGGATTAGCTAGTCTGCGAGTTGGATATGGGATTAGCCATCCACAAATCATTCGTGCTTTGGAACCGGCAAGGGAACCGTTTAATGTCAATCGATTTGCACAGGCCGCAGCAATTGCTGCAATCGAAGACCAATCATTTATCGCGGATTGCAAGCAGAAAAATAGAGAAGGTCTTGAACAATTTTATCGCTTTTGCGAGGATAAAAAGCTAAAGTATTATCCTTCACAAGGAAATTTCTTATTAATCGATTTTAATGCCGACGGAAATGAAGTGTTTCAATACTTGCTTGAGCGTGGATACATCGTCCGCTCAGGTAAAGCTCTTGGCTTCCCCACATCTGTACGGGTTACAGTCGGATCTGCGGAACAAAATGAAGGCGTGATTAAGCTAATGGGACAATATTTAGTCGAAAAAGCGAATAATTCTTAAGCTTATGCATCGTATATTTAGAGTATTTCAATGGTCATTATGCAATATTTAAATAGGCACAGTTATAATTAATGTTGATAAAAGAAGACCAGCGGGACGATTTTTCCTGTAGAGAACCTTTTTTGCGGAGCAACAGCCGCTTCTCGGAAGGTAAATCGATCCCGCGTGTCTATCTACAACATTGGTTAACAAAGCCTTTAAATAAACTACCTTCAGAGGCCTGCAAAGCCTCTGAAGTCATTTTTAGAAGGCGGTGAGCTAATGGAAGGCCGAGTATTTGTCATTGGGTTAGGCTTAATTGGGGGCTCACTGGCATTATGTATAAAGAAAACGCATGAAGATGCCATTATTATTGGTTATGATGTAAATGAAAAGCAAACAAGACTGGCGAAAATGCTTGGCGTTGTTGATGAAACGGCAGATTCTATCGAAGAAGGAGCCCAGAGGGCTGATTTAATTTTAATTGCTACTCCGGTCAAAGAGTCAGAAAGGATTCTAGGGATCCTGGAACATGCAAACCTTAAAAAAGAAGTTATTATTTCAGACGCTGGCAGTACGAAAAAGGAAATTGTCCAAATCGCTGGGAATCTGAAACAAAAAGGAATTACCTTTATCGGCGGTCATCCAATGGCAGGCTCTCATAAAAGCGGCGTTGCTGCTGCAAAATCTATTTTATTTGAAAATGCCTTCTATTTATTGACACCTGAAGAACATATTCATGAGGAACAAATCCATCAATTGCAAGAATGGCTAGCAGGGACAAAAGCAAGATTTTTAAAAATGACTCCTGACGAACATGATTATCTGACAGGAGTTATTAGTCATTTTCCCCATGTAATTGCTGCTTCCCTTGTTCATCAGGCGGAAAAATCGAGTGAAACACAGAAGCTTATTCCGAGGCTCGCGGCCGGCGGTTTTCGTGACGTCACGAGAATTGCTTCAAGCAGTCCCGAAATGTGGAGGGACATTTTACTACATAATAAAGAAGTATTGTTACATCTGTTAGCGAACTGGCAAGAAGAAATGGGTAAAGTCGCAGGCATGCTTGAATCAGAAAATAGTGAAGAGATTTTTGACTATTTCTATCGGGCGAAGCAATTCAGGGATGAATTGCCGCAAAAACAAAGAGGAGCCATCCCGGCCTTTTACGATTTATTTGTTGATGTCCCTGACTATCCGGGGGTAATTTCGGAAATTACCGGCCTTCTTGCTAAAGAGGAAATTAGTATTACAAATATTCGCATTCGGGAAACGCGCGTGGAGATATACGGGATTCTTGTGATTAGCTTCCAAACGGAAGAAGACAGAGACCGGGCCGCTTTGTGCATTCACAACCACACAAGTTATGAAACAACCATTGGTCTATAACCAGATTCAGCAGAAGTCTTTACACGATATTAGTGGCGAGACAATGCAAATAGGTATCTAATTTTTTTATGGGGCAAATACGCCAAGTTGAATTTGATTTTGACAATGGGATTAAAGGATAAAGGCTGTTTTCGTAAAGTTTGGTGCTTTTATAATGTGACTTTTTAAAATAATCTGAGTTAATTGGAGCGGAGGGTACTTGACTCCCGCGGAAAGAAAGTGCCCGCAGCGGAAATCAACGGACAAACTTTAATGCAAGAACAACAATACATGCGAAAACAGCCAAGAGAAAAGAGAATAAATCAGCTAAAAAAGGGTGATTATTATGGAGCCAATCAAACTTCAAACAAATATTCACGGCTTGAGGGGTGAAATTTATATCCCTGGTGATAAATCGATATCCCATCGCTCGATAATGTTTGGAGCGCTAGCAGAAGGAAAGACAACAGTTACAAACTTTCTATTGGGAGAAGACTGTTTAAATACGATTGCATGTTTTAAGAAACTAGGTGTATCGATTGAACAGCAGGATGATAAGGTCGTTATTTATGGGAATGGATTAGAGGGTCTCCAAGAACCTTCGGAAATACTAGATGTAGGGAACTCGGGAACGACGATCCGATTATTAGCAGGAATTTTAGCAGGACGTCCACTCCATTCGGTTTTAATCGGAGACGAATCCATTGGAAAAAGACCGATGACAAGAGTAACAAAGCCACTCCGTTCGATGGGGGCTGTCATCCAGGGCAGAAAGAACGGTGAATTGACGCCGTTATCCATTCAGGGGGGGAACCTAGTAGGGATCGAGTATGAGATGCCTGTAGCAAGTGCACAGGTAAAATCATCGATCCTGTTTGCAGGCTTACAGGCAACTGGGACCACCACTGTCATAGAACCGGAAAAGACGAGAGATCATACGGAAAGAATGATTAAGCAGTTTGGCGGGGATATCGAGATTGACGGACGGACAGTCCGAATAAAGGGGGGCCAGCAATTAACTGGTACTCATGTACAAGTTCCTGGAGATATTTCATCAGCAGCTTTCTTTTTAGTTGCAGGTGCGATTGTGCCTAACAGTGAAATCATTTTAAAAAATGTCGGTTTAAATCCGACAAGAACAGGGATCATTGATGTCATGAAGGAAATGGGTGCTGATTTAACGATTATTCCGCATGAAGAGAATTCTTTTGAACCTGTTGGTGATATCGTGATTAAGACGTCCGCTCTTAAGGGGATCACGATTGATGGTGAAATGATTCCTAGACTAATAGATGAAATACCTGTCATTGCTCTTTTAGCCACACAGGCTGAAGGGGAGACGGTCATTAAAGATGCACAGGAATTGAAAGTGAAAGAAACAAACCGAATCGACACAGTCGTCGCAGAGCTGACTAAACTCGGTGCTGATATTAGGGCAACAGATGATGGCATGATCATTAAAGGAAGGACGTCGTTATCAGGCGGCGGCACTGTCTCAAGTTATGGAGATCACCGAATAGGGATGATGCTTGCCATAGCTGCTGCGATCAGCAAGAACGAGGTTTTACTTGAAAATGAGCAAGCGATCTATATCTCATATCCTTCATTCTTTGCTCACCTAAAAAGCCTTACTTAATAATAATTATAGGCTGTTTTCTAAATGATTGTTGTTTTTAAATAGGTAATGTATGAGAGTGATTGGAGCGGAAATCAACTACACCTCATTTTGGTTAAATAGCAACAAAGCTTACGAAAATAGCCTAATTTTAAAACCTATTAAGAGCCTGCATTCAGCTCTTAATAGGTTTTTTTGTCATATTTATCGGGAAATTACATAGCTTGTCATAAGACCGTTAAAGAGGGGGGTATTATGACTTATATTATTGAAAATGCCAATATCTTAAAGGACCAGGAAATTAACAAAGTATCACTCCTGATTGATAACGGAAAAATTACAGCAATAAAACCAATTTTTAATCGGTACCGGTTTATGAAGATGGACGCAGATCCATTTATAATGGCCCCTGCACCAATTCTTTTGAATAAAAATTTTCCATTTGAAAAGTCATTTCAAGAAATGAAAAAGTTTTTTATTGATGAATTTATCCTTAAAGGATGCATTGCCTTTCTGACAATGGCTTCTGTCGGTCATGAATATGCGATGGAAAAGGAAATCAAACGGGTAAAGACGCAATTGTTAAATAGTCCGATCGATTATATTATTGGAGTACGGGTTCCCATTCGTACATTGACTCCATCTTTCTTAAGAAAATGCAAACGAGAAAAAGTTCCTGCTGTCTTTGTCGAGATTAAGAATGCGAACGAGCTATATAATATTCCTTGGGGATGGATTCGGGAAGCAATTTTTCCTTATAACAGTCCCCTTATTCCGATTTTTTCGAGCATGAACGAAAGAGAAGAGAAACAAGCAAAAACGGAATGGAAGAAAGTAATGGGAGAAGAAAAAATTCCGTCTGTTAAAGATGAAATAAAAGAAAATGAACCAATCCCATATCCTGTATTATCTAAAATAGGCATCTTTCCGCTTAAATCAAGTATACAGCAGGGCCGTGAATTATCGTATAATCTCTACATGAAGAGCGGGGAAATCATAAATATTGAAGAACCCGATCTGTTTCATTATCATAGACATAAGCTTGTTGTTACTGTTCATAAAGGCGAAGTCATTAGAGCTTGTGATCATGTGGTTTTTCGCCCGGGCTTTGGCGAGCATGTTAAAATAAATATCCCATCATTCTTTACGACATAAGAATTAGTCCCGAAAGGAAAATTACAATGGATAAAGTGAACAATATCATGTCGCTTTTAGAAAATGGCCGGCATGAAGAAGCAATACAACATTATAAACAAATATTATTAAATGGTTCTCACGAGGAAAGGTTCGTACTTGGAGAAGAACTGTTCCAATTTGGGTTTATTGAAGAAGCAAAAGCATTGTTTGAAAGACTGCTTGAATCTTATCCTGAAGAGGGCGAGCTCCTCGTTCTCTTAGCTGAAACCCATATCGACCTTGGGAAAGAGGATGAAGCGATACTCGTTCTGGAGCGGATAAATGACGATGATCCAAGTTACCCCCAATCCCTTTTATTATTAGCAGACCTTTATCAAATGGAAGGGCTGTACGAAGTAAGCGAACAAAAGCTGTTAAAGGCGAAAGGCATCTTGCCAAATGAGGTCATTATTGATTTTGCACTTGGCGAGCTATACGCTGAGCAAGGAAAGTTTTTAGAGGCGACAAAGGCATATGAAAAAGTTTTAAGAACGGATGATGTTATAGCTGGTATAAATGTAAATCAAAGAATGGCAGAAGTCCTTAGTGTAGGCGGGGCCTTTGAAGAAGCAATGGCGTATTATGAAAAGGCACTCGATGATAAGATCGAAATTAACACCCTTTTCAGCTACGCATTTACTGCACTCCAAGCAGGCTTTAACAGAACGGCAATTGAAAAATTTAATGAGCTTAAAGAGCTTGACCCGGAATACCATTCTTTATATTTGAATCTTGCTAGAGCGTATGAGCTCGAAAATGAGCTAGAAAACAGCTCCCATGCAGTCAAAATGGGCATACAGCAGGATGAATTCAATAAAGACCTCTATTTTTACGGCGGGAAGCTTGCACTTAAAATGGGTAAGGAAGACGAAGCGGAACAATTAATGAGGGAGGCGCTTGCGCTTGATCCTGAATTTACTGAAGCTGCCGTAACTTTAACTAAATTATTTCTCAAGCAGGAAAGATATGAAGATGTTTTAGATATCGCCGGCTTGCTGAATGATTTTGAGGAAGAAGAACCACGAATCCTCTGGGATGCAGCGATTGCTTATCAGCAGCTTGAAGAATTTTCCCAGGCATTAAACAAATATCAATCCGCATATACTTTCTTTAAGGAACAGCCAGAATTTCTTTCGGATTATGGATATTTTTTAATAGAAGAAGGAAAAAGAGCTGAAGCTGCCGAAATATTTAATAAGCTAATAATAATGGATCCAAGTAATATCGAATATCAGGATGTTTTACAAAGGCTTTCAGAATGATGAATAGACAACTTGATATTTTTGATAAAAAAGAAAATTGAGGTTGAAGGTTCAGATTTGGAACGAAACGAATAGATAAATAAATCGGCTGCTTTGCCGATTTCTCCAATCTTACCTCTCACCTCTCACTTCAAGAAAAACGCTTAGCGTTTTTCAATACAGCAGAGGAGGGAATCTAACATGTCAGCCCCTGTATCTGTCAACGAGAAGAAAGATTTTATTCGCTGGTTTCTTAATCATTATCAATTAAAAAGGCGAGAATGCGTCTGGATCTTGAATTACTTAATGAGCCATGACCAGCTAATGGAAAAAGTCCATTTTGTTGAACAGGCACAATATTGTCCAAAAGGTTTAATCATGTCTACTCATTGTGTGGACGAAGTCCCGTTTCGCTTTTATAAGGAGAATGTGATGACGACAGATGCTGAGAAATCATTTCATGACATAAGGCTGAACCGCGATGAAGATATTTTCATTCAGTTAAACTTCCATGCATCGAACAAGGCTCATCAGTATGTAGCCGTACTTGAAGAAAATCCGTTTATGCCAAAAAGTCTCCAAATTAGTGAGAAAGATAGTCTGATTGCTGAAAGGTTCCTTGTTGGCAGTTTGGAGAAGTTTCAAAGAGAAAATCTTTTGCGGAAAATAGATGAAGCATTAGATAATCAGGACGAGAAAACCTTTTTGCTTTTAACGGAACAACTAAAAAGACTGAAAAAGCATTAAATTCGCTTGCTATCTGTTAGCAGGCTTTTTGTTTTTTAGCAATAAATTAATTAATTTTCCTTTTGTAGCTGTACAATTATAGTGATATGATGAAAATGGTAAAAATGGATAATGGAGTGAAGCACACATGAAATGGAATTCTCAGGATATTGGTATGTTCATTAAGTCGAAGGAATATGTAGATACAGTTGCAATCCCATTGCTCCCCGTTTCACTAGGAGATGATATTAAACAAACGGCTGCGATGTCTGAGTTTATCACTTTATTAAGTGTCCAGCTCGAAAGGCAGTTTAGAGGAAGGCTGCTGATGCTGCCTGGATACACCTATTTAAAATCAACAAATGAGGACAAGCTTGTCAGTGATATTCGGGCATGGGAGTCGGAATTATTTGCAAAAGAATTTAAACACGTATTCTATATTACATCAGATAGCGGCTGGAAGGCAGTTGAAAGTGAGCTGGAAGGGGATCTTATCTGGATGCCGTCCTTGCCTCTCGAGCATATAGAAGAAAGCTCTAGAGCTTCTATTCTAGACGATCAAGTAAAGCAGCTGTTGACTCTGTTTATGCAAAAATGGCAATCTGCCGATTAAGAACATATAATAGTCACACACTTGACATGTTTTAGACACAGATTATATTGACCTTCAATAAAGATTGATATATCATGGTTATGTCCTAGTTTTATATTGTGTTGAATTCTGTCCGTTGGACTTAACTTCATAATAGAGGGGGGAAAAGTATGAGCGAAAATCGTGTTTCTAGACGTCAATTCCTAAACTATACTCTTACAGGTGTAGGCGGTTTCATGGCCGCAGGTATGTTAATGCCAATGGTTCGATTTGCTGTTGACCCGGTATTGCAAGCTAAAGCTGAAAGTGATTTTATTCCAACGTCTCAAAAAGTTGCTGATGTTACAGATGTACCAACACGAGTTGACTTTAAATTTGAGCAGCAAGATGCTTGGTATTCATCTGAAGTCACAGGTACTGCATGGGTGTACAAGGATGACAAAGGAGAAATTGTTGCCTTATCGCCGGTTTGTAAACACTTAGGCTGCGTAGTGGACTGGGATACAGACAAAGCAAACCAAAACCATTTCTTCTGTCCATGTCATGGAGGACTTTATACGAAAGATGGTACGAATGTCCCGGGAACTCCGCCATTTGCACCGTTAGATGTATATCCTTACAAAGAAGTAGACGGCTTCCTATATTTAGGTAAAGCTGAGCCGCGAAAGGAGGCGTAATCATTGTTAAACAAAATTTATGATTGGGTAGATGAACGTTTAGATATTACGCCTATGTGGCGCGATATTGCAGATCATGAAGTGCCTGAGCATGTTAACCCTGCACATCACTTTTCTGCTTTCGTATACTGCTTCGGCGGTTTAACGTTCTTTGTTACCGTTATTCAAATCTTATCTGGAATGTTCTTAACGATGTATTATGTTCCGGATATTAAAAATGCATGGGAATCCGTGTATTACTTACAAAACCATGTTGCATTTGGACAAATTGTCCGCGGCATGCATCACTGGGGTGCTAGTTTAGTAATCGTAATGATGTTCCTACATACGTTACGCGTTTTCTTCCAAGGAGCTTACAAGAAGCCACGTGAATTAAACTGGGTTGTCGGTGTGCTTATTTTCTTCGTCATGCTTGCACTTGGTCTGACTGGTTACTTATTGCCTTGGGATATGAAAGCCCTTTTTGCTACAAAAGTTACAATGCAAATTATTGAATCTACTCCGTTAATTGGGGATTATTTAAAAATGTTAATTGCTGGAGATGCGGATATTGTCGGTGCACAAACCATTACTCGTTTCTTCGCGATTCATGTATTTTTCTTACCAGCAGCTCTGTTTGGCTTAATGGCTGCTCACTTCATAATGATCCGTAAACAAGGTATTTCCGGACCATTGTAAAATATTTTGAACATATGATTTTTTTGATAAAGGAGGGGGAATCGCCCAATGCATCGTGGAAAAGGTATGAAATTCGTAGGAGACTCTCGTATTCCTGCCGAACGTACACCGAACATTCCGAAGGATTATTCGGAATATCCAGGGAAAACAGAGGCGTTCTGGCCTAACTTCCTTTTAAAGGAATGGATGGTTGGAGCCGTTTTCCTAGTCGGTTTTTTATGTTTGACAATTGCACATGAGCCTCCACTTGAAAAAATAGCTGATCCGAGTGATACGGCATATATTCCGCTGCCAGACTGGTATTTCTTATTCTTATACCAATTGCTTAAATATTCTTACGCATCTGGCCCATATAATGCTGTAGGTGCTTTTATTATCCCGGGACTAGCTTTCGGAGGATTATTATTGGCTCCATTTATTGACCGTGGACCTGAACGTCGCCCGTCCAAGCGCCCGTTAGCAACAGGCTTTATGCTATTAGCCATTGCTGGGATCACATACTTAACATGGGAATCAGTGGCTTATCATGATTGGGAAGCTGCTGCAAACCAAGGGAAAATTGTCGCCAAAGTTGATATTGATACAGAAGCTGAAGGCTACAAAATTCTCGAAGCAAATTCTTGCTTATCTTGTCATGGAGGAGAGCTTCAAGGTGGAGCTGGTTCACCTGCCTTGATTGATACTGGATTAACTCCGGACGAAGTGAAAGATATTGCTCATAACGGTAAAGGTGCGATGCCACCTGGTATGTTCAAAGGTACTGATGAAGAGTTGGACAAACTAGCTGAGTTTATCTCAACCCTTACAAGTAAATAATCAATATAAAAAGCTGACGTATTTTCGTCAGCTTTTTTGTACGCAATCACAGGTTCTAAATAAAATTGACATTTTTCGATCGTATCTTTATGGTAAAATAATGAAGGATATATTTACAAAAAAAGAGAAGAGGACAATTATGAGGTGGATTTATCCTATTTTAGCTAACCGAGCGGTGTTGTGGCTTCTCTTAGTCATCAATATTGCGGGCACAATTTATGGATACTATTGGTATAAGTGGCAGCTCGTTGATACTCCAGCAATCTTCTTGCCATTTGTGCCAGATAGTCCGACGGCAAGTTTATTTTTTGTATTTGTATTAATTGCGTTTGTGCTGAGGACGAACTGGCCGCTTTTTGAGGCTTTAGCTATCGTTACTTTATTTAAGTATGGGATATGGGCAGTTGTCATGAACTTATTAGTATATCGAGTGGCAGGTGACCTTGATCCAATTGCGCTCATGCTCATATTCTCCCATGGGGCTATGGCTGTACAAGGAGTGCTTTATGCACCATTTTACCGGATGAAAGTCTGGCATCTTGTCGTTGCAGGCATCTGGACGTTACATAATGATGTAATTGACTATGTGTTTTTTATGTTGCCGCGTTATCCCATTTTAGATTTATATATCCCACAAATCGGATATTTTACATTTTGGCTGAGTATTGTTTCTTTAGGAATCGGCTACTATTTATGCATTAGAAAAGATCGATTCAAACTTAATATTTAAAAGACTGTTTTCGCATATATTGTTGTTTTTAGCCTTAAATTTAGCCCGTTGATTTCCGCTGCGGGCACTTGCTTTCCACGGGGAGGGCCGGGAGCCTCCTCGGCGTTACCGCCTGTGGGGTCTCCCGTTCCCTCTATTTCCCGTAGGAGTCAAGTGCCCTCCGCTCCAATCAACTCAGATTTTTATATAAAATCAATTTGAAAAAGCAACAAGGTTTACGAAAACAGCCAATTAAAAAAAGTTCCATTTTACCATTTGAAATTGCTATAGTTGATAGACTTTCTGGTCTAACCTTGTCCGCTTCCTCATACATATTTAATAGTAATTTGAGGGGGGACAAGAATGAAAGCAAGGTTTATTATTATGGCCGTAATGATATTTCTTCTAATGCCTGTATCAGTAATTGCAGATGAAACCTCACCTGTTGATAGATTAGATCAATTATCAGATGAAGCGCTTCGAATGGTGAAGCTCCATAGGTACGAAGATGCAAAAAGGCTATTGGATTATTTTTCTGACCAATTTGTTTCGGTTTCTGGCACAGAGAGGCCTTTTACAACAGATGAATTGCGAATTGTGACACTTTCGCATGATGAAGCTGTACAAGCTACCGCCAATGCGACAATGAATCATAATGAAAAAATAAATCGGGTCACTAAGTTTAGACTTGTCATGGATGCGATCACATCTCCATATCAGCCACTTTGGACAGAAATGGAATCAACGGTTATGACAGTTGTTGCTGATGTGAAGGAAGCGGCATACGTTGGAAATAGTGAGCATTTTCATACGAATTTCAATACGTTCTTGTCTTTATATGACATGATCTACCCAAGTATGAAAATAAATGTGAAAGCTGAAAGACTCCAACAATTGGATGCAAGGATTCAGTTTATTGATCAATATCGCCCTAAAGTATTAACTGAAGCATCAAGCAAGCAAGAACTTGAAGCATTAGAGGCTGATTTACAGCTGATTTTTGATGATATGGCTGAAGATGAGGCAGATCCTTCTCTTTGGTGGGTAATCATTTCGACTGGCAGCATTATTATACTTACATTATCCTATGTAGGATGGAGAAAGTATAAAGGAGCTCAAGAGAAAGTGAAGGACCATTCGAGAGAGCATAAAGATTGACAGTAATATTCGGAAAAAATACAATGAGAGTATAAATACAATTTACCAAGAATTATGCTTGAAAAGGAGATGCAAAATGGGAGGATTTCTTATTTATTTTGCCATCATCATTTTAGTTCCCCTTTGGGCACAGATGAAAGTTAAAGGAGCATATAAAAAGTACTCACAAGTTCCTGCTTCATCACAGATGAGAGGTGCTGAAGTAGCTAGAAGAATATTAGATTCGAATGGTTTATATGAAGTAGGGATAGAAGAGACGCGAGGCCATTTATCAGATCATTATGATCCTCGAACGAAGACGGTTCGCTTGTCAACAGATAACTACCATGGCCATTCTGTTGCAGCGGCAGCAATTGCAGCCCATGAGGTGGGACATGCCATTCAGGATCAGCAGGATTATGCGTTTTTACGCCTCCGCCATTCACTTGTCCCAGTCGCGAACATAGGCTCTAATTTTTCCTGGATACTGATAATGATCGGTTTCCTTGCAGGAATGAGTAAATTCGTATTATTAGGAATTATCTTTATGGCAGCAGCTGTCGTATTTCAGCTCGTCACGCTTCCGGTTGAGTTCAACGCATCAAGCCGGGCGATGGACGAGGTTGTTTCTCTAGGAGTAATCCGAAACGATGAAGAGAGGGAAACAAAAAAAGTCTTGAATGCAGCGGCATTGACATATGTTGCAGCGGCAGCAGTCGCGGTAATGGAACTGCTTCGCCTTATTCTTATTTACACGGGCATGCAAAGACAAGATTAAAACCAGCCACGGCGGCTGGTTTTTTTCTTTCGATGGAAGATGTTAAATTTAAATTTTAGCAGTTTTCCGTTTTCAAACACTTATTTAATGCTCAAGAGGTTTCTTATTTTCATCCAAGGTAAAGCCTTCGCCAAGGACATCATGGACTACGCTGACAGAGACAAATGCATGTGGATCAACGGAAGTTATTACATTTTTTAAGCGGACAATTTCATTTTTTCCAACCACACAATAAAGCACTTCCCTTTCTTTCTTTGTAAAAGATCCATGCCCCTTTAAGACAGTTACGCCTCGATCCATCTCGTTCATAATTTTAGTGGCGATTTCTTCGTTTAACTCAGAGATGATCATTGCTCCTCTTGCGGCATACGCACCTTCCTGCATGAAATCAATCACCCGGGCTCCGACAAAAACAGCGACGAGTGTATACATCGCCTCTTTGTAGGATAAATAGAAAATTAACGAAACGGTGATGACAGACGCATCGAAAAGGAACATTGTTTTTCCCATGCTGACCCCGGCATATTTTTGTGCTAACCGAGCGATGATATCGACACCACCCGTTGTGCCGCCGTAGCGGAAAATGATCCCGAGACCGATTCCAATCGAAACCCCTGCAAACAGAGAGGCTAACGTTAAATCTTCATTAAGCGGCATATAAATTTGATTGCGCTGAAAAATCCATAAAAAAACAGACACGCTAACCGTTCCAATGAGTGTATATAAAAACGCATTTTTTCCGAGTAATTTCCATCCGATAATGAAAAGCGGAATATTTAACAATAAATTTGTATAGGATGGGTCCCATTTAAAGAGAAAATATAAAAGTAATGTAATCCCGGTAAATCCGCCTTCCGATAAGTTATTTTGCATATTAAAATGGACGAGTCCGAACGAAAAAATGGCTGCTCCAAAAATGATAAAGAAAGTATTTTTAAATTTTAAGCCTAATCGCATAAAGTTCCTCCTCTTCCTGAATTTTCCCTTCAAAGCGTATATAATTATATAAGATACCAAATCTAAGAGCAATAAAGTGAAACTTCACTCAGTGGGGGTTTTACTGCCCGTTAATCTGCGATAAAGTCAAAGAAGTAATGGGTATTCATCCTTCAAGGAAAAAATATTTGTAAAACACAATTTGTTTAGCTAACATGAAAGGAGAAAAACTATATAGTCTTCATTTTTCGTTTTTGGCTTTTCAATTCATAGTGTTGAATGATAGCGGGGCGATTATCCTTTCAAGCACAAGGAAAATTGCTACGCGGAATGGCGCGGATCTCTCAACAACATTCTCTGACAGAGCCGTATTTTAAGAAAAGGTGGATCATTGCGTGAAGGGTAAAACGATGAAAGAGCTTCAAACAGAAGTAGATTCATACATAGGTCAATTCAAGGAAGGGTATTTCAGCCCGCTTGCCATGCTAGCTAGAATGACGGAAGAATTGGGTGAGCTAGCTAGGGAAGTTAATCATCAATTTGGGGAAAAACCGAAGAAAACGATGGAAGCAGAAAAAGCGATTGAAGAGGAGCTTGGCGATATGCTGTTTGTGCTCATCTGCTTTGCGAACGCACTAAACATTGACTTAGAGGAAGCACATAATCTTGTCATGAATAAATTTAATACCCGTGACAAAGATCGTTGGACGAGAATAGAGGAGTAAAGGAGAAAATCAGATGGAAAAAGTAAATATTGTTATAGCCGGCCCACGCGGACGTATGGGCAGAGAAGCGGTTCAGCTAGTACATAGTTTAGAAAATTATCATTTAATTGCTGTTGTCGACCATAAAAATGGAGGTGGGCTTCTCAGTGATTCAGAAGGCTTTCACGGATTAGATATCCCTGTTTTCACAGATATGTCAGAATGTTTTCAGAAAACGAAGACCGACGTATTAATAGACTTGACGACCCCAGAATTTGGGATGTTACATACGAAAACTGCCTTGGAATATGGCGTCAGACCCGTTGTCGGAACGACTGGATTTTCTAAAGAAGATTTAAAGGAACTTGAATTATTATGTGAAGAAAAGAGACTTGGTTGTATTATTGCACCAAACTTTGCGCTAGGTGCAGTCTTAATGATGAAATTTGCTCAATTAACAGGTAAGTATTTCCATGATGTGGAAATTATTGAATTGCATCATGATCAAAAGCTAGATGCGCCGTCTGGAACAGCTGTGAAAACAGCAGAGATGATCGCAGAAGTAAGACATGAGAAAGCGCAAGGTCATCCAGACGAAAAGGAAACAATCGCAGGTGCTAGAGGGGCAAACTATGATGGCATGCATATCCATTCCGTAAGATTGCCCGGTTTGATCGCCCATCAGCAGGTGATGTTTGGCTCTGAAGGACAAACATTGACCATTCGCCATGACTCGTATAACCGTGCATCATTTATGTCGGGAGTCAAACTTGCGGTCGATACAGTAATGAAGATTGATTCATTAGTGTATGGGCTTGAAAAAATAATCGAATAGAAGGTGATGATATAATGAACATCGCATTGATTGCTCACGATCAGAAAAAGGATGATATTGTTGGCTTTGCAACTGCCTATAAAGGGGTGTTAGCCGAACATCGTCTTTTTGCTACCGGAACAACCGGCTCACGAATCATGCAAGAAACAGGCTTAAATGTTCACCGATTTCAATCCGGTCCATTTGGAGGGGATCAAGAAATTGGTGCATTAGTTGCGAATAATAAAATGGATATCGTTATTTTTTTCAGGGATCCATTGACTGCTCAGCCACATGAGCCTGATATTTCTGCGTTAATACGTCTATGTGATGTTTATTCCGTTCCATTAGCTACGAATATGGGTACAGCAGAAATTCTCATCAAAGGGCTGGAACGTGGAGATTTATCATGGAGAACAATTGTGAATGGGAGAAGCGGTGATGAGGATGGCCAAAAATAATCTTGATATCCTTGCATTCGGTGCCCATGCAGATGACGTAGAAATTGGGATGGGTGCGACCATTGCAAAATATGCAGCCTTCGGTAAGAAAATTGGCATTTGTGATTTAACTAAAGCTGAATTATCCTCAAATGGAACCGTTGAAATGCGGAAAAAAGAAGCAATGGATGCTGCTGAAATATTAGGCGTAGAAATGAGAGAAACGCTTAATTTGCCTGATCGAGGACTTTTTATCAATCAGGAATACATAAAAGAAATCGTATCAATCATTCGAAAATACCGGCCAAGTCTTATTTTTGCCCCTTATTTTAAGGATCGCCATCCAGATCATGGCGGGTGTGCACGCCTCGTTGAGGAAGCTGTTTTTTCGGCAGGCATTAAAAACTACCAAACTGAGGATAATCTGCTTCCTCACCGGGTTAAAAATATCTATTTTTATATGATTAATGGGTTTCATGAGCCTGATTTCGTCATTGATGTCTCAGCAACCATGGATAAAAAAATAGCTAGTTTGCAGGCTTATAAAAGCCAGTTTACAAAAAGTGCCGAAAGCTTCGATACGCCATTAGTCAACGGCTATATTGAAACGATTCAGGCACGGGAAAGTTTATTCGGCAAACAAGCAGGTGTTACATATGCGGAAGGTTTTAAAGCGAAGAACCCCCTCATTATGAATCTTGATTTATTTGGAGAAGAAATATGAATGCAAAATTAAAAATTGGTATTACATGTTACCCGACCATCGGGGGATCGGGAGCAATTGCAACTGAATTAGGTAAAATGCTCGCAGAGAAGGGTCATGAAATTCATTTTATTTCCTCAAGCCTTCCTTTTCGATTGAATAAAATGTACACTAATATTTTTTACCATCAAGTCGAGGTAAATCAATATTCGGTTTTTCAATATTCGCCTTATGATATTGCGCTTGCAAGTAAGATGGCTGAGGTGATCAACCGTGAAAATCTTGACATCCTTCATGTTCATTACGCCATTCCGCATGCGGTTTGTGCCATTTTAGCTAAACAAATGAGCGGAAAAGATTTCAAAATCGTTACAACCCTCCATGGGACAGATATTACGATTCTTGGCCATGATCCCTCTCTTTCGGGTGCTATCCGGTTCGGCATCGAAAAATCAGATGCTGTGACGGCTGTTTCAAAATCATTAATTGAGGAAACATATGAATTGATAAAACCAGAAAAACAGATAGAGGTCGTTTATAATTTCATTGACGAACGGGTATATCGATTAACCAACTCTTCCTACCTGCGAAAAGAACTCGGAATTAACGAAGGGGAAAAGGTTGTCATCCATGTTTCTAATTTCCGTGGGGTTAAAAGGGTGAAGGATGTTGTCAAAGCCTTTGTGCGAATTGCTGAACAGGTTCCAGCAAAGCTTCTTTTAGTCGGTGACGGCCCTGAAATGACTGTTATTTGTAGTCTAGTTAGTCATTTAGGGATTAGTGATAAGGTGAGATTTCTTGGTAAACAGGATAATCTTGAAGAACTCTACTCCATTAGCGATCTCATGCTGTTGCTTTCGGAAAAAGAAAGCTTTGGTCTCGTGGCACTCGAAGCGATGGCCTGCGGCGTCCCTTGCATTGGGACAAATGTCGGCGGGATTCCAGAGGTAATCACAAATGGAATAAACGGATTTTTATGTGAGCTAGGTGACATTCCAGCGATTGCGGAGAAAGGGATTTCTTTGCTGACCGATGTAACTCTGCACAAAAGGTTTTCAAAGGAGGCAATTTCGACAGCCTATAATAAGTTTCGAGCGGAAATCATCGTTGAACAATATGAAGATATTTACTACGGTCTCCTAAAGAATGGGGAGGTAATATGAAAGAGCCATTTCTGAAAGCCATCCCTCTGTTAACAAAAATTGAGGATGCGGGCTATGAGGCTTATTTTGTCGGCGGCTCTGTCAGGGATTGTCTACTTGGTGAGGAAATAGCTGATGTTGATATTGCAACTTCAGCTACACCTCAAGAAATAAAAGCGATCTTTCCAAAAACGGTCGATGTCGGGATCGAACATGGAACGATTGTCGTTCTCTTCAACGGAACCCCATACGAGGTTACAACCTTTCGAACGGAATCGGAATATATGGACTTTAGAAGACCGTCAGAAGTTCAGTTTATTCGATCTTTACGGGAAGACTTGCAGCGAAGGGATTTTACGATGAATGCGATTGCCATGGATAAAACCGGGCGGTTCACAGATCCGTTTCATGGCAGGCAATCGATTAAGGAAAAAATAATTAAAACAGTCGGTAAGCCGGAGGATCGTTTTAATGAAGATGCTTTAAGAATGATGCGGGCTGTAAGATTTTATAGCCAACTGGGTTTTGAAATTGAAACCCAAACTTGGGATGCTTTAGTTTCCTCAGGGTATTTACTTGAAAAAATTGCAGTGGAAAGAAAGCTGATCGAATTTGAAAAGTTATTAATGGGGAAAAATCGGATCAACGCGCTTCAATCACTTGCTGACACAGGGCTGTATAAATTTTTGCCAGGTATGGCTCCTTATTTAGACGGTTTACATCGCTCTGTTCAGTTTAACTGCTGCCAGCTGACGGTTGTAGAAATGTGGGTATTTCTTATTCATGTGTTTGGATTGGAACGAAGCGAAGTAGAGCCATTTTTAAAAGAATGGAAACTTCCTATAAAAAAAATAAAGAAGATTATTTCCATATTAATCGGGCTAGACTTTAGGCTGAAAGCTGATTGGACTGCCAGTGCCCTATTTCAGGCAGGTATCGAAACAGCGAAAGGCACGGAAAGACTCTATAATGTCTTGCAAAACCAAAATGCTAATCACGAATTAAATCATGTATCAGCCATGTTTGAATTCCTGCCCATTAAACAGCGTAGTGAGCTGCAGGTAACAGGAACTGATTTGCAGGAGTGGTTTCAAATGAAACCTGGTCCATGGATAAGAGAGAAACTGGAAATGGCCGAAAACGCAGTTATTACTAGAGAAATTAGCAATCGTAAAGAATCGATAAGGGAGTGGCTGATAAGGTGCAATCAGAGCTGAGAAAGAAATTGCTTGATGCTTTTACAAACCATACCGATGATTATCTATCCGGACAGCATTTAGCTGATGTCATCGGCTGTTCAAGGACAGCTGTCTGGAAGCATATCGAAGAATTGCGGAAGGATGGTTTTGAGCTTGAAGCTGTAAGGAGAAAAGGGTATCGGATTATCAGTACTCCTGAACGAGTGACTGCAGACGAAATTAGGCTCGGATTGAAGACTGCGTTTTTGGGCAGACATATTCATTACGAGGAAAGTGTGGATTCGACGCAAAAAATTGCTCATCACCTCGTAAATGAAGATTCACCGGAAGGTACGATCGTTATTGCGGAAGAGCAACTATCAGGCAGGGGTAGAATGGATCGTCCATGGCATTCGCCTAAATTTACGGGTATATGGATGAGTGTGATTCTACGGCCAAATATTCCGCCTCCAAAAGCCCCCCAGCTTACTCTTATCGCTGCAGTCGCGGTTGTTCAAGCAATTGAAGAATTAACTGCCCTTTCACCGCAAATTAAATGGCCAAATGATATTTTGTTAAACGGGAAAAAGGTAACCGGCATCTTAACGGAGCTTCAGGCTGATGCCGATCGGATCATATCCATCATTATTGGGTTAGGCATGAATGTGAATCAGCAGCAGGATGACTTTCCGGAAGAACTAAAAGCGATTGCAACTTCACTATCGATTGAAATAGGGGAAAAGCTTCAGCGGGCCGAAGTGATTAAGATGCTTCTTCATAAATTAGAGCAGTTGTATCTGCTTTATCTAGAAAAAGGATTTTATCCAATCAAGCTTCTATGGGAAAGTTATGCGGTCAGCATCGGAAAAAATATTACGGCAAGAACTTTAACAGGTAGCATTTACGGAAAAGCATTGGGAATAACAGAAGACGGGGTTCTGATGATTGAGGACCCATCGGGTAAGATCCACCATGTCTATTCAGCTGATATAGAGCTTGAATCATAAGTAAAAAAGTTTATGTAGTCAATCGGATTAAATATTTGTTATACTTTTGTTGGGCAGTATCCTCTTGTTGAACTGCACCTTTATGAATTTTATAAATTTATGATAATCTGCCTAGATCCATTTTTGGACCGGGACAGAGGGATGAGACACAACAATGAGCTAAAATTCAGAATCCTTCTGCCTTCAGAAGGATTTTTTATTTATTTGTGAATGTTTTATCTCCTCTTCCTAAAAAGAACGTAGACGGCATAACCTACACAAGATGAAGAAAACCGGTGTGTTCAGTTATTTCGTTTAAAAAAGGGAGGACTTAAGATGAAGCAAACGACGGATTTTTTGAGAATGAAACAAAATGGTGAGAAAATTGTAATGTTAACGGCCTATGATTATCCTAGTGCAAAACAGGCTGAAAAATCAGAGGTAGACATGATTTTGGTCGGTGATTCTCTCGGAATGGTCGTTTTAGGCTATGATTCCACCATTCCAGTAACGATGGATGACATGATTCACCATGGGAAGGCAGTTAGAAGGGGAGCAAAAGAGACATTTATTGTCATCGACATGCCATTTATGAGCTATCATTTATCTGTCCGGGATACGCTTATAAATGGTGCGAAGCTCATTCAGGAAACAGGTGCACATGCTGTTAAAGTTGAAGGCGCAGATGAAGTGATTTATCACATCGAAGCTTTAACGAAAGCAGGAATCCCGGTCGTAGCTCATCTTGGTCTTACACCGCAATCAGTTGGTGTATTAGGAGGGTATAAAGTCCAAGGGAAAAATGCCGCGGCGGCTGGGAAGTTATTGGCGGATGCGAAAAAATGTGAACAAGCAGGGGCTTGTGCAATTGTGCTCGAATGCGTACCAAAGCAACTAGCCAAGGAACTTTCATCCTCATTAACGATCCCAACGATCGGTATCGGTGCCGGAGCAAATACAGACGGACAAGTACTTGTCTATCATGATATCCTTACTTATGGGGTTGATCGGGTACCAAAGTTTGTCAAATCATTTGCTAACGTGGATGACATCATTGAACAAGGAATAAACAATTATATTTCAGAAGTGAAAAAAGGGAATTTTCCAGAAGACCAGCATAGCTTTTCAATGAAAGAAGAAGAACTTCTTAGTTTATATGGAGGAAAAGCATGAAAATTATTACCACGATTAATGAAATGCAAACAACGATCCAGCAGGAAAAAAAAGCAGGAAAATCAATCGGTTTTGTTCCGACAATGGGCTTTTTGCATGAAGGTCATTTGACACTGATGAAAAAAGCAAGAGAAGAAAACGATCTTGTTGTCGTAAGCATATTCGTCAATCCTCTTCAATTTGGCCCGAAAGAAGACCTTAGTTCGTATCCGCGTGACTTCGAACGTGATCAGAAGCTTGCAGAACAGCAAAATGTTGACATGGTATTTTTTCCAACAGTAGAGGAAATGTATCAAGGGCCTTCTTCAGTCATTATTAAAGTTGAAGATAGAACGGAAGTATTATGCGGAAAATCTCGCCCAGGGCATTTTGATGGCGTTGCAACAGTAGTGACAAAACTTTTTAATATTGTTCAGCCTACGAAAGCATATTTTGGGATGAAAGATGCACAGCAAATCGCTGTCATCGACGGCCTTGTAAAGGATCTTAACTTCCCTTTAGAAATCGTTCCGGTTGAAACGGTTCGAGAACATGATGGCCTTGCGAAAAGCTCAAGAAATGTAAACTTGAACAAGAAAGAACGAGAACAGGCGCCTGTCCTATATCAAAGCCTGAATGAAGCAAAGGCAATGATCGAAGAAGGGGAAAAAAATCCGAAAACAATCATCGCTTTTATCAAAACGCTTATCGAAGAAAAGACCGATGGGATCATTGATTACGTTGAAATCTATTCCTATCCAAGCTTAAAAGAAATAGCTAGATTAGAGGGAACGATTATTGTTGCCTTAGCGGTGAAATTTTCAAAGGCAAGGCTAATTGATAATTTGATCATCACTATTGATAATTGATTGAGGGGGACTATCATGTTTCGCACCATGATGAACGGCAAAATTCACCGTGCTGTCATAACTGAAGCTAATTTAAATTATGTAGGAAGCATTACAATTGATGCGAATATCCTTGATGCTGTTGGGATGGTTCCAAATGAAAAGGTCCAAATTGTCAACAACAACAACGGAGCAAGATTTGAAACGTATATCATCTCAGGGGAACGAGGAAGTGGCGTTATCTGTGTGAACGGTGCAGCTGCTCGACTTGTGCAAGAAGGGGATATTGTCATTATCATTTCGTATGCGATGATTCCAGAGGAAAACGTAGTGAACCATCAACCGAGGGTGGCCATTATGGATGAAAACAATAAAATTAAAGAAATGGTTGATAAAGAGCCGGAAAGAACAATCTTTTAAGCGAATATGATTGAACCAAGATCTTTAGGCCGACCGGATATAGAACCGGTCAGGCCTTTTATTATGTGTAAGGAATTGTTCAGGTAAGCTTAATTGTGAGGTGATCAACCGCCTCGCATGAGCAAGGACCGCTCATAAAGTGCTCGATAGAATCGGGAAAGTGCCCGTAAGTCGAAGAAAATTAATGATTAGGAAGCTGTATGCCTTTTTCTTTTTCCGTTTTTATGATACCGTTTGATTGACTGAATGTTAGAGGTGTGTAGCATGAGTAATAAATATGTTGTGATCGATTTAGAAACAACTGGAAACGCCCCGAAAAAGGGTGATAAAATAATACAGTTTGCTGCTGCAGTGATTGAAAATGGAAAAATAGTTGAAGAATATTCTTCTTTTGTCAATCCTGGTCAGCCTATTCCACCTTTTATTGAGGAATTAACGGGTTTAAATGATGATATGGTAAAGGATGCGCCAATATTTTCTGAAATAGCGCCGAAAGTTTTAACCTTATTAGATGGCGGTTATTTTGTCGCACATAACGTCCTTTTTGATCTTTTATTTTTACAGGAAGAATTAATTGAGGCAGGATATAACGGCTTTTACGGCCCAATTTTAGATACAGTTGAAATGTCGAGAGCACTGATGCCAACAGCAGACAGCTTTCAATTATCGGAATTGGCTTTAAGGGAAGGGCTAAACCATGAACGCCCGCATCAGGCAGATAGTGATGCATATGTGACTGCAGAGCTGTTATTGCTTCTTTTGGCGCGTCTTGAACGATTGCCTCTGAATACAGTTCAACAGCTTCAGAAGCTTTCAGGCGGCTTGAAAAGTGATTTAGCACAACTCATCGACAATATTATTTTAAAAAAAGAAGCGACAATTGAAACGATTCCTGATTTTCTCGAAATTCATCGTGGCATTACATTGAAAAAAGCACTTATTCAAGACGAATTAATTTCCAATAAAGAAAAAATGGATTATCCGATTGACGAATCCGAAAAAACTGCTCTTTTTAAAAAGTCCTTTACCTCCTTTGAAATCAGATCAGGTCAATTTATGATGATGGACTCTGTTTATCATGCTTTCAACGAAAAGAGGCATGCGATGATTGAAGCTGGCACGGGTGTCGGCAAATCGTTAGCTTATTTAATTCCGGCCGCATTATTCAGTAAAGAAAATGGGCAAACAGTGGTGATTAGTACTTATACGACACAGCTGCAGGAACAATTGCTATCCAATGATATGCCAAAACTGCAAAAAATGCTTCCCTTTCCGGTGAAAGCTGTATTGCTGAAGGGTAGAAGTCATTATTTAAGCCTGGCTAAGTTTGAGCAGACATTAAAAGATCAAGATGATAATTACGATACCATTTTGTCGAAAATGCAAATCCTTGTTTGGCTTACAGAAACGAGTACAGGAGACATTGACGAGTTAAATTTGTCGAGCGGTGGCATGATTTATTGGAATAAAGTTAAAAATGATGAGACGGCCTTTCGGCAAAATAAAGCATGGCTTTCAAGAGATTTTTATTTGCGAACGAGAAAAGAAGCTTCAAAGGCTGACATCATTATCACCAACCATTCTTTTTTATTAACCGATCTCGTTGCCGAAAATAAAATATTGCCAGACTATAGCCATGTTGTGATCGATGAAGGCCATCATTTCGTGAAAGTGTCAGGCAAACATTTTGGCTATACTTTTGATTATGTAACGATTCGTTTCATTCTTGGCCAAATTGGACTGATCGAGCAAAAACAATTGCTTTACAAACTGGAGCATATATTAGAAAAAGACGGGCTCGACGGAAATGACTTGCTTCATTCATTTGAAGTCAATCAAATGATGACAGAGCTTTTATACGAAATGGACGAACTGTTCAAAGTTATCGGGATGTATGCCAAAAAGAAATCGAAATCGAAAAAGGGATTTAACCGTGTAAGCTGCCGTTTCACAGCAGCGGAATCAAGCGCCGAATGGCGAGCGGTTGAAACAGGTGCGGAACGGTTTATGTTCCTTTTGAAAGATTTCATTCAAGCAATAAGTAAAAGGTTAGATTTGATTGGGAAGGTTCAGGAATCATTAACAGCCCGTGAAAAATCTTTTATGGAAGAACTCTTTTCATTGCTTGAGGATTTAAAAGACATCATTGTCATTATTAGAAATATATTTTTGCGACCTGAAGATGGGTTTGTCTCGTGGATTGAAATGGATGTAAGATCGATGCAAAATGCGACGACTGTTTATGCACAGCCGGTTGCAGTTGCAGATTATTTAAAGGAGCATTTTTTCAAGAAAAAGGAAAGTGCGATCATTACATCTGCTACCTTATCCGTAAAAAATTCGTTCAGCTATATGCTCAATGAGCTTGGACTGCAAACGTCAGAATGTTCGACCCAGAAAATCCAATCTCCTTTTAATTACAAGGAACAAGTAAAGTTGATTATTCCGGAAGATTTGCCAGAAGTAAACGCCGTTCCATTGGAAGAATACGTCGCTTCGATCAGCGAACATATCATCACAATCGCGGAAGCAACAAAAGGGAGGATGCTGATTTTATTTACCTCCCATGAAATGCTCCGAAAAACGTATGATCTCATTAAAGAGTCCGGATTTCTTCACGATTTCGCCATCATCGCCCAAGGGATATCGAGCGGAAGCCGTTCTAGATTAACAAGGAATTTTCAGCGTTTTGAAAAAGCGATTTTACTTGGCACAAGCAGCTTTTGGGAAGGTGTAGATATTCCAGGAGAAGATTTGACATGCTTAATTATTGTCAGATTGCCGTTTTCACCCCCAGATGAACCTTTGACAGAGGCGAAATGCAGCCAAATAAAGGAGAATGGGGGAAATCCATTCTCAGATTATTCCTTGCCTGAAGCGGTCATTCGTTTTAAACAAGGCTTCGGTAGATTAATCAGAACGAAAAACGACCGGGGTTTTATTTTTGTTTTTGATCGCAGGATGGTGACGACAAAATACGGGAAGGCCTTTTTAGAATCAATTCCATCAATCCCAGTGGAAAAAAGCAAAATTGATGAAATGGTCGACCTAATAAATAAGTGGCTTTAAACTTTATATAGAGGCTGTTTTCTAAATGATTGTTGTTTTTAAATGGGTTTTGGATAAAATTGTTTGGAGCGGAAGGTGCGAGATCCTCGAAAATGCTATCGCATTTCCTTCGTGCGTTGATAATTCAAGGAAGCTTATTCAATGTCCTGCGGGAGTAGCGGGACAGGTGAGACCCCACAGGCGCTGAGCGCCGAGGAGGCTCACCGCCCGCCCCGCGGAAAGCGAGCTCCTGGAGCGGAAATCAACT
>NZ_JAHNZZ010000001.1:1838469-1843532 GCF_019039215.1 Bacillus sp. FJAT-29790 | reverse complement strand
TGGGTTAAATAGCAACAAAGTTTACGAAAACAGCCATTATAAAAAAGAGCTGCGCTTTTAGGCGCAGCCAAATGACGTGTTGGATTAGAAGAAAATTTTTGGTTAGTTATATTCAAGGCAATACATTGAACTGTTATACTTAACATTTAAGGTTTGAATTGTTACGATCATATTTTGCCCTAAAACGCTGTGCATATTAATTACAAATATTGTTGTGCTTGAGGAGGAATACCAGAATGGAAAGCAAAATCGAAATATTATCAACAGTGAAAATCCAGAAGACTCCTGATCTTTATAAAATTGTTGATGCATTGAATCGTACGTTAAAAGAAAAAGATTTAATGTTTGGCCTGGCTCTTGATAAAGACGATCAAAATAAAGCAATTTTTACGATTTATCGTACATAAGAAGAGTGACAAATGTGAAAAAATTCATTATTATTAGCATAATCATATTCGTAGTTATTTTAGGCACTTGCACGATTATTTATGTAAATGCCCAAAAGCCTGTTAAAGCAGCCGAGAAGAAAGCAATCCAAATAGCCATGCAGGAAACGAAACTTAGAGAAGCAGAAGACTTTTATTTGTACCACGGGCATGAAACCTATTATGTATTAAAGGGCAAAGATGGAGGTGGGACAGGCATTTATGTCTGGATTCCTGAAAAAGATGGGAGAATAATTGTCCGAAAACAATCTGATGGCGTAACCAAGCAAGAGGCTATAGATAAACTTAGGGAAGAGAAAAACCCTAAAAAAATTATTTCTGTCCGACTTGGAATGGAAAAAAATATCCCTTTATGGGAAATTTACTACCGTTCTGAAGGAGATTTAATAAATTATTATTATGTCGACTTTAAAACGGGCGAATGGCTAAAGAAAATTGAAAACCTGTAAGGTATATGGAGGGGTAGGAATGGAAATTCAATTAGCACAAAGAGTAAAAGCATTAACACCTTCAACAACACTGGCGATTACAGCGAAAGCAAAAGAACTTAAGGCGGAAGGGTTTGACGTAATTGGCTTAGGAGCGGGCGAACCGGATTTTAATACGCCTCAGCATATTATTGATGCAGCCGTTCAATCGATGAATGAAGGTCATACAAAATACACACCTTCTGCAGGGCTTCCAGCACTAAAGAAAGAAATTGCCGGCAAGTTTAAGAAAGATCAAGGCATTGACTATGAACCAAGCCAAATCGTTGTCGGGAGCGGGGCGAAGCATGCTCTTTATACATTATTCCAGGCGTTACTTGATGAAGGGGATGAAGTGATTATTCCAATCCCATATTGGGTGAGCTACCCTGAACAAGTAAAACTGGCAGGTGGTTTTCCAGTTTATGTAGATGGGAAAGAAGAGAACGAGTACAAAATTACACCAGCTCAATTAGAGGAAGCAATAACAGCTAAGACAAAAGCCGTAATTATTAATTCTCCAAGCAACCCAACAGGAATGCTTTATACAGAAGAGGAGTTAAAAGCAATTGGCGAGGTATGCCTGAAGCATAATATTTTAATTGTCTCTGATGAAATATATGAGAAATTAGTTTACGGTGACCACAAACATGTGTCTATCGCTCAGCTTTCCCCAGAATTGAAAGAGCAAACGATTATTATTAATGGGGTATCGAAATCCCATTCGATGACTGGGTGGAGGATTGGATACGCAGCAGGAAACAAAGAGCTAATTAGTGCAATGACAAATCTTGCTAGCCATAGCACATCAAACCCTACAACGACTGCGCAATATGGGGCGATTGCTGCTTATGCCGGTTCACAGGAAATGCTCAAAGAAATGCGTGTTGCCTTCGAACAGCGATTAAATATTATTTATGAGAAGCTAATTGCAATCCCTGGATTTGTATGTCTAAAGCCACAAGGCGCATTTTACTTATTTCCAAATGTGAAAAAGGCCGCAGAATTAACCGGATTTGCAAATGTGGATGATTTCTCACAAGCACTATTAGAAGAAGCAATGGTTGCGGTCATTCCAGGGTCTGGATTTGGATCGCCGAACAATATCCGTTTATCCTATGCTACCTCACTAGAATTATTAGAAAAAGCGGTTGATCGTATTCATCAATTCGTCGAAAGCAAAATGAAATAAATTCTTTTATCGATAGGCTCTAAATGATTGTTTTAAATAGGTTTTGTATAAAGTTGATTGGAGCGGAAGGTGCGAGACTCCTGCGGGAGTAGCGGGACAGGTGAGACCCCGCAGGCGCAGGGCGCCGAGGATGCTCACCGCCCGCCCCGCGGAAAGCGAGCATCCTGGAGCGGAAATCAACTAGACCACTTTTGGTTAAATTGCAACAATGTTTCCGAAAACAGCCTAGCCTATCGATAATAACAAAGCAACTTAGCAGTAGCAGGACAATTTCCGGCTACTGCTTCTTATATTGCTTCTGTCTTTGCCAAAAGGTATAATAGATAGGATACATAAGCTAAGATTTGCTAGTTTTTGGAGGGAACATACGTGGTTAAAACAACAATATCCGAGGTTTACAAATATGTTGATCAAGAAGTGAAAATTGGAGCGTGGGTAGCAAATAAACGTTCAAGCGGAAAAATTGCTTTCCTTCAGCTTCGTGATGGTACAGGCTTTATTCAAGGGGTAGTCGTGAAAAATGAAGTCCCAGAAGAATTATTTCAAGCAGCAAAATCAGTTACACAAGAATCATCTATTTACATTACAGGAAAAGTTCAAAAAGACGAGCGTTCTCCTTTAGGATTTGAATTGCTTATCACTGGACTTGAAATCATACATCATGCAGTAGATTATCCAATTACACCAAAGGAGCACGGGACTGAATTCTTAATGGATCATCGTCATCTATGGCTGCGCTCCCGCCGTCAACATGCGGTAATGAAAATCAGAAATGAAATCATCCGAGCAACATATGAATTCTTTAATGAAAATGGCTTTGTTAAAGTCGACCCGCCTATTTTAACAGGGAGCTCTGCAGAAGGGGGATCCGAATTATTTGCCACAAAATATTTCGATGAAGATGCCTATCTTTCACAGAGCGGACAGTTACATCTGGAAGCAGCAGCCATGGCGCTTGGAAAGGTTTTTTCTTTCGGCCCAACTTTCCGTGCCGAGAAATCAAAAACACGCCGCCATTTAATTGAATTCTGGATGATTGAACCTGAAATGGCTTTTTATCAACACGAAGATAGTTTAAAGGTGCAAGAAGAATATGTTGCCTATATTGTACAATCGGTGTTAAAGAATTGTGTGCTTGAATTAAAAACGCTTGGCCGTGACACGTCTAAGCTTGAGCAAATTAAGGCGCCATTTCCGCGCATCACTTATGATGAAGCGATTAAATTTTTGCATGAAAAGGGATTTGACGATGTAGAGTGGGGGGATGATCTTGGTGCTCCACATGAAACAGCGATTGCGGAGGGCTATGACAAACCTGTATTCATTACCCACTATCCGACATCCTTAAAGGCTTTTTACATGCAGCCTGACCCAACGAGGGAAGAGGTTGTTCTCTGTGCTGACTTGATTGCTCCAGAAGGATATGGAGAGATTATCGGCGGTTCCGAGCGGATCCATGATTATGATCTGATGAAAAAACGCCTTGAAGAAAATAATTTGGATATGGATACATACAAATGGTATCTAGAACTTCGCCAATATGGATCTGTCCCGCATTCTGGATTTGGCTTAGGCCTTGAAAGAACAGTAGCATGGATCAGCGGAGTTGAACATGTGCGCGAGACCATTCCATTTCCGCGTTTATTGAATCGCTTATATCCATAACAACGTAAAAAAATCCGCTTGGCGGATTTTTTTCGTTAAAAACAGAAGATTAATTTGGATTTGCAAGGCTGTTGTCGTAAACATTGTTGCTTTATTAGTGTGATTTTATATATCAATCTGAGTTGATTGGAGCGGAGGGCACTTGACTCCTCAAAATGCTATCGCATTTCCTTCGTGCGTGGGCCGATTCAAGGATGTAAATTCAGTATCCTGCGTGTAAAAGAGGGAAGCGGGAGACCCCGCAGGCGGTTACGCCGAGGAGGCTTCCGTCCCTCCCAGCGGAAAGCAAGTGCCCACAGCGGAAATCAGCAAGCAAACTTTAAGGCCAAAAACAACAAACTATGCGAAAAGAACCATTTGCAAAAATCATATTGCTTAGATTTAAAAAGAAAAAGAAAAAGGTACCTGTTTATTCTCCTTACTAGGCGCTCGTTTTTCATGCTATACTTATATGGAGGTGTCAGGGATGTCAAAAACAAATATGTTAAAATGGCTTCAGGAAGGGAATATCACCATACCTGGAGTTTTATTAACACAATATAAAGAAATGAATTTAAATGAGCATGAGCTGTTATTATTACTGCATGTCATCTCCTTTATCGAAAATGGGAATGAATTCCCTACTCCGGTTGAATTGTCTTCACGAATGACAATATCTGTTTCCGAGTGTTCAGAAAACCTACGAAAATTAATCCAAAAAGGGTTCATTGAGATTAAAGACAATTATTCAGATGAAGGCATTCGATATGAGAAATATGATATCGAACCGTTATGGGAAAAACTGATCGACCATTTTCTTTTTAGAAACAAACAAGAATTGGCTATCATCAATCAGAAAAATGAAACAGATTTATATACATGCTTTGAGCAGGAATTTGGCCGCCCATTATCTCCATTTGAATGTGAAACACTAGCGATGTGGATGGATGATGACAATCATGATCCGCATATTATTAAAGCAGCGCTAAGGGAATCTGTCATTTCCGGAAAATTAAATTTCCGGTATATTGACCGAATCTTATTTGAATGGAAGAAAAATGGTATTAAAACGATCGAACAGGCAAAAAGCTATGGGAAAAAATTTCGGCAGAATCAACCACAGCAGCGAAATAAACAGCAAGAAAGTTATCCGCAAACATCAAAGACTGTTCCTTTTTACAATTGGCTTGAGCAATAAGTTGAGGCTGTTTTCGTAATGTTTGTTGTTTTTATAATGTGATTTTTATTTAATATTCTGAGTTGATTGGAGCGGAGGGCACTTGACTCCTCGAAAATGCTATCGCATTTCCTTCG
>NZ_JAHNZZ010000001.1:1763669-1838269 GCF_019039215.1 Bacillus sp. FJAT-29790 | reverse complement strand
ATTTCAAGGCTAAAAACAATAATATATGCGAAAAAAGTCTAAGTCTAAAACATAGTAAGTGGTGAGAAGATTGTTGAATAAAAGTCAGATTAGGTTTTGTCTTGATAAAATGGGAGAAATGTTTCCAGATGCCCATTGTGAATTAAATCATTCGAATCCGTTTGAGCTCGTTATTGCTGTTGCTCTTTCCGCGCAATGTACAGATGTACTTGTCAATAAAGTAACAGCGAAATTATTCCAAAAATACAAAACCCCACAGGACTATCTAAATGTTTCTTTAGAGGAATTACAAGAGGATATCCGCTCCATTGGATTATTCAGAAATAAAGCAAAGAATATTCAAAAGCTATCGCAATTATTATTGAGTGAATACGAGGGAGTTGTTCCCCAAGATAGAGACGAATTAACGAAACTGCCCGGAGTCGGCAGGAAAACGGCGAATGTCGTTGTTTCTGTAGCATATGGCGTTCCTGCGATCGCTGTGGACACCCATGTCGAGCGCGTTAGTAAAAGATTAGCCCTTTGCCGTTGGAAGGATTCTGTATTAGAAGTCGAAAAGACATTAATGAGAAAGGTTCCAATGGATGAATGGTCTGTAACCCATCATCGAATGATCTTTTTTGGAAGGTATCATTGCAAAGCCCAAAACCCCCAATGTGAAGTTTGCCCGCTGTTAGATGTTTGCCGGGAAGGTAAAAAACGAATGAAGGGGAAGGAGCAACAATGAACGAAAAAATGATCCTTGTGATTCCAGACGAGCTATCTAGTCCATTCTTCTTTTCTGCAGGTGAGCCATTAATCGTGGAAAAGGATTCGTTGAAAAATCTCAATTTAAGCATTCCCTTTTTATATGAAGCTGCTTTTTTTTCAGGAATGGATGCGATTAAACCATGGCTTATGCAAGAAGAATGCATCCCTCTTTTATTAAAGGAATGGCAAGCTGAGAAATTAATTCTTGAGGAATTATTTGCAAAAAGAGATCGGAAACAAGCGGCTGCCCCGATGAAAAAGGGGATAAGTTTGTTTTTAGAACTTGTTTATTGGACAAATGGGGAGCCTGCAAAACTTTCTTCCACATTAGAATTTGATAAATTAAAAAATAAACCGGTAAACCTGAAGGAAAGACTGAATTTCATCCTCGATCGACCTGCATTATACCATGCCTTTATGCAATTGACAGAACTCATGACGGAGATGGAAAAGCAATATATGAAGCAATTAGCATTAAAAAAAGCGTCTAAGCTGCAAGCTTAAGACGCTTTTTTTCGTTAACGGAATATCTCTCGTAACGTGTACCGTCAGGAAATCACAACAACCGTTCGGCTTCATTATTGTTATGTTAAATTACGTTTTTTGAGGGAAAGGAGAATTCCCTTTTCCAAATTAGGTACCCTCGCTAGCGCCTTCAGGTTGACCATCTTGACCAGAGATCCCTTCACTACCGCCACCTGGATTAATTCCGTTTCCACCGCTAGAGCCATTGCCTTCACCAGGTACCGTTCCATTTCCCGGGTTTGTTTCATTATTATTACCAGGTATACCGTTTTCGCTCCATGGTGGATTGTCACCAGGATTTTGGTTCCAATCTTCTTGATTATTTTCATGAGCTGGATTAGGAATATCCACCCTTGCGGATACTGGATCGCTCTGTTGGTCACCCCTGATCGCAATCACCTTAAATTGGTACATACTACCCGGAGAAGGATTTGCAATTCTGAGGCCTTTTTCCGAAGTCACCTTTAATGTTTGCTCAGCCCCATCATTAAGTGACACAGAAACTTCGAACTGGGTTCCTTCTGCTTCGCTTGGATAATCCCACGTCAATATAATTTCATTTGCTGCTTCGTCAAAATTAGCCCCAAGGCTTAAAGGAGCAGCAAGTTTATTAAATTTCTCGGAAACTTCTTTAGGTGCATTGCCTTTGATGGCATATTCATAAATGATTTGATCCCGAGGAGTAAATTCACTTGCTAGTTTAGCAGGGATCGATCCTCTTTCAATTGCTACCTTCTCAACCGTTTTTGGAACAGAGAAGTCAGGTGTATTCATTCCCTGTGAAACATGCTCCATTAGGTTTTTAAAAAGCAATTGTGCAAGTCGTTGATCCTTTCCTGCAGCAATATAGTTTTTCTTCTCTTTATAGCCGGTCCAAACGGATGCAGTATAGTTCGTTGTGTAGCCGGTAAACCATGCGTCAGGTAAACCGCCATTAGGGATACCCCATTCTTGGATTTCCTTCGCAGAATAGTTGGTCGTCCCCGTTTTCCCAGCAACAGGCAGGCCTGGGACATTAGCTAGTTTACCAGTACCGTAAGAATCTTTGACAACACTTTTAAGCATATCCGAAATCATGAAAGCCGTATAATCCTTCATTACAGGCTTTGATTCCGGTGTTACATTAATCTTTGTGCCGTCTCGCATTTCAATTTCTGTTATTGAATGTGGCTCTGTATAAAACCCGTTATTCCCAAAAGCGCTATAGGCACCGGCCATTTGCATCGGTGATACTTCATTGGCGCCAATTGAATAAGCCTCAACCGCATTCTCCATGTTGAATCCAAGATTATTAGCAAATTCCATTGCATGATCGAGTCCAACCTGTTGCAAGGCTTGCAGAGCAGGAATATTACGAGAGCGTGCTAAAGCTTCCCGCATCGACATCGGTCCCATATGTTTCCGGTCCCAGTTATTTATTTTTGTCCCATTTGAATAAGTGTATGGTTTATCGTCAAGAGTATAGTATGTTCCCCATTTTAAATACTCAATAGCTGGGCCGTAATCAAATATCGGCTTAAATGTGGATCCAGCTTGTCGTCTCGTATCAGTGGCATAATTAAATCCTCTTTTGACCTTTAGATTTCTGCCGCCGCCGATCGCCCTAATTTCCCCTGTTTTTGTATCTAAAAGGGTAATGCCAGCTTGAAATTCATCATCCGGAAATTGAACGATATCATTAGAGTTTAGCATATGTTCAACATAGTCTTGTGCCTTCGAATCCAAAGTAGTATAAATTGTTAAGCCATCTGAAGAAATGTTCAAATCTGGATACTTTTTTTCCACTTCATTAATAACAACATCTACAAATGAATCGTATGGAGAATCATTTCGCTTCCGATCTTCCTCTTTTACTAAACTGGATTCAACCGGAATTGCTTTTGCTGCTTCCATTTCTTCTTTTGAAATGAATCCGTGCTGATTCATTAAAGAAAGAACAATATTACGTCTTTTTTCTGCTCTGTCCGGATGTTTGAATGGGTTATAATTTTCAGGACTTTGCGGCATTCCTGCAAGCAAAGCTGCTTCAGAAAGAGTTAATTGATCCAAGTCTTTGCCAAAATAAATATGGGATGCTGTTAACACTCCATGGCTGCGTTCAGACATCCAAATTTTATTTACGTACATTTCAAAAATTTCTTGCTTTGTATATTTACGCTCTAACTGGAAGGAAAGCCATGCTTCTTGCGCTTTCCGGCTTATTGTTTTTTCATTGTTAAGAAATGAGTTCTTAACAACTTGCTGCGTAATCGTACTAGCTCCTTCTGAACCGTACCCACGAGTCACGTTGGCAATCACTGCGCCGCCTAAACGAATCAGGTCCATCCCGTTATGTTTATAGAAACGAACATCCTCCGTGGCTAGAAAGGCGTTTTCAACCAATTTGGGAATATGCTCATAATCGACGTATTCTCGGTGCTCTGATCCTACTTCTGTAATCAAATTCTTATCTTTATCTACTATTTTTGAAGGGATAGGGTCCTTTAATAATTTTTCGTCGAGGACAGGTGCATCTTTTACCATAAACGCAAAAGTGCCGGCTCCGATCAGCATCCCTGCAATGCCAAGGGCGATGAGCAGCAAAAAGATTCGTTTGAAGATCCCTTTTGATTGCTTCTTCGCTTTATTGTTTGGCTTTGAAGCACGCTGTTTTCGGCGCTCCTCTCTTGATTGGTATTTATCTGTCATACATATTCATCCTTTCTAATCATCAGCGCAAAAAAATAATTCATTCAAGGTTATAAAGATAATCGATTTTTTTAATATAGTCAATTCTAGGCTGGTAACCAAGTGAAATGGGATGGCCGTTTTTTTCAATTTCTTCCTTTGTCATTGATTTTCTTCCCCCGTCCATCATTCTTTTCCAAAAGAAGAGCAGGTGATGGGCTTCTAGCAGAAATATTTCCTCGGTACTTGAAAACCGCAGAAGGACAAAACAGATCCCATTTTGCTCGAGAATGGTTTCCATATGCTTCACTTGATGATCATGGAAGTTTTTCAAAGGGAATGATGTTAAATTTTGTGTTTCTTTTGCTTCAAAATCAATGTATTTTCCCTTGTATACGCCGTTATAATCGGTCGTTGATGCCTGTTTAAAATAGGCTTCTTTTATGACAGCAGCACTTCTTTTCGGGTAATCGACCTGCACGATCTGAACAGGTGTCGGTTTCTTATGGATAGAGGCGATCCCGTGCGCTAAGTAATACTCATTTGTTTCATTAATGTCTTCTTCCAAAGTCATTCCACGATTACTGTATGACCATTTTTTTTCTTGCCTTCTTTCAATTGTTTTTGCTGGGACATATTTCTTTCCGTTAGGATAATGGAATTTCATTGTAATCACCTCACAAGCTACTCCTTATCATAACAAAACTCGATTATCTTTAGTTGAATAAATTATGCTGATTAGCAAATGTTAAGCCGTATTGCTTTAAATAAAGACAAAGCACTATTAATATTAGACGAATTTTTGCCAACAAATGTTTCATTTTTAGCCCGTTTTTCTCATAAGGCTTAATTAGGAGTAAAAACGATTATAGACTTAACAAAAAGAATTTGGAAGGTTATTAATGAAGTTGATTAGAGCGGAAGGTGCGAGACTCCTCGAAAATGCTATCGCATTTCCTTCGTGCGTGGGTAGATTCGAAGATGTACAATCAGTGTCCTGCGGGAGAAGCGGGACAGGTGAGACCCCACAGGAGCAGAGCGACGATGAGGCTCACCGCCCGCCTCGCGGAAAGCGAGCAACCTGGAGCGGAAATCAACTAGACCACATTTTGATTAAATAGCAATAAAGTTTATGAAAACAGCCATCTGGAAATAAAAAAAGCAAGGACATTGTCCTTGCTCACTTATGTAGAAGGCCGATCTGGACCCTCCAGCTTTTTATTGCCATAGCCGGTTTTTGTTTCTTCTAGTTTTTTTGGTTGTTCCTTATTTTGTTTTTCTTGTTTTGTCATCGTTTGACACCTCCATTCAATAGTGTGTTCAATGGCATTATTTTAAATCCATTGGAAGTTGTCGAAATGAAAGATTATCACTTGAAAAAAACTTCTATCTTTGGCGAATCGCTTCTAGTTTTGTCAACGGTAAAGGAATGAATTCAAGGACAGCGAATAGAGTATTAACAAAATAATGATCAATTATTTCAGGGAGGGCGAAACGATGAGCGAGAAAATGATTGCAAAAGAAGAATTGATTGGTATTCTATCCGAAATTCATGATCAACTTGAAAAATTGGACAATGTACTTGAATCGAATATTTCTTCTACCCGGCAAAATTGTCAAAATGAATATGCAGTGAAAATCGCAAATTGCGGGGAGAGAATCGCTACATTAGAGACAAGAGTAGCCTATTTTCCCGAAATAAGCAGTGCAGACGATGCAAAAAGAAATCGCCCAACGAGCTTGAAGCTTGAACTTGGATATTAAGTCCATTAAGATAGTATCATCATTTAGTAGCTTGAGTTATCAAAGCTACTATTATTTTGTCTTGCAGTGCTTGTACTGTCTTATTTGGAGCTGATACGATGAACGGAGATAAGGAATTATTACAATTAACAAAACAATTACTTGCCTATAATGCTGCTTTATCAGAGAGATTTGAAAAAGTGAAAGAATCGGGAACGAGCGGAGACTTTTATCGTGAGGTGAAACCGTTTGCCGATGAAGTCAAAGAAATTAATGATAAATGGAAGACAAAAGCAGTGAAATGGGTTCATGCAAATACACCTAGAAATTTATATGCTGGGCAAATTGAATCTGCACACGAACATATGGAATCAATTTCTGTACAAGCTTTTTTTCCGCAAACTGGCCGAACGGGTTTTATTAACTTAGCTGCCTCTTCAAAATACGTATTAAATCACGTCATTATGTTATTAACAAAAGAAGAAAGGGAGTCCTAAAAGGACTCCTTTCATTTTATTTATACACTTGATCGGGGTTTAACAAAAATCAAAACTGCCTCAAAGGGTTTCAGGAATTTCTGCTCCTTGGGCTTCTAGTTCACGAACGAGGTTTCGATAGACCGAAATACAAATATCATTGTAAATATACGCCTTTTTCGTAAAATCCAGTAATTCATTTACATTTTCAGGACTGTAATTCCGCATTTGCAAAAATTTCGTTGTTAGTTCGTGAACATTCATGTTAATTCCCTCCTCATATTTTTTACCTCGCCATCCTTGCCGTAACTTAATATACAGAAGAAAAGCGTACAACTTGTTACTAAGTGCTAATTTCTTTTTTTTATCCTATCATAAAAAAAGGAACGATCTTCGTTTTTAAAATATTTAGACTTCCGACAGGTTTCAGCACTGTTAGACAAAAATGGAAATCCATTTCACTTATTTATTTCATAAACATGTTGTTTTGTATCGAAAAGTCATTTAAATTGCTGATTTTTATGAAAGGCTGATTTCGTAAACTTTGTTGCTATTTAACCAAAAAGAGGTGAAGTTAATTTCTGCTCCAGTTGCTCGCTTTCCGAGGGTCTCACCTGTCCCGCTGCTCCTGCAGGATATTGAATAAGCTTCCTTGAATTATCATCGCACGAAGGAAATGCGATGACATTTTCGAGGATCTCGCATCTTCCACTCCAATCAACTTCATACAAAGCCTATTTAAATACAACAATCATTTAGAAAACAGACTTCATTCCATTCACAGGCTGGGCACTATCATCATAAATTATAGGAATGAGATTAAAAATTAAGGAGGATGTCTGCCTATGTTTGGCCGAAAAAGGCACAGACCTGACTTTAACTTTCAACAAGTTAATCAAAACCATTTTGCGATGGGAAGTCCCTATATGAGAGGGGGTTATTTTAACCAGCCTATTCGACAGCAGGCAATGCCGTATTACCCTCAACCTATAGGAAATTGGAATCCATACTTACAATCTTATCCAGGTAATAACCACCAACCGATTCACCCAGGGAATTTTCCATTTCAGGGACCGCAAAATCAAGTCCCAAATCCTTACCCTGCACAGCAATTTCCTGGATATAATCAATATTCGCAATATGGGCAGCAAATTGCACAAAATAATTATCCCCAAAACATTTTTCAGAATCCATTAGTGCCAGAAGAAGCCCCATATAGTCCTAATTCTCAATCGCAACCATATGCTACCAATCCATATATGAATCCGTATCCAAAACAATCATTTATTCCGAAACAGCCATCAGGTGTTCAATCGATCATGAACTCGTTTAAATCACAGGATGGTTCATTTGATATGAATAAAATGATGAATACAGCAGGGTCTATGATGAACGCAGTCACTCAGGTTTCATCGATGGTAAAAGGACTGGGCGGAATGTTTAAGGTATAGAAATGCGAAATGTGACCATGGCCGAAAAGGCCTTTTTTTATTTATGTGGATTATTTGGATGATCTGATAATTAATTGACAATTAATTAAGAGAAATGAAACAATATAGATTGCTAACTGTGTATCTAAAAAGGGGGATGCCGTTTGTTACGGACCTTACAGCAAATCGTTATTATATTCCTCTTAATTCTTTTCCTTTCAGCGTTACCTATGATGATCGAAATCAATCCGGGGGAAAATAAGCTAGAATGGAATTTTCAGCAATTACCAAAGTTATGTTCCATTGTTTTTAATCCTTTATTTTTTCTTACGGCCGATTAGTTTTAATAGCCATTTGGAACCGAGTACACTCGTAACTTATATTATTGTCATCAGTATCCCAAGTATCGTCTCATCTGTAAGACTGAAAACAGTTGAGTTATATAAATCCGTTTATATTGAGTCTGCGAGGGGTGTTAGGCGCTAGAAAAAACCGCCTAATCTGGAAGCATATCTTTCCACAACTGAATTGTGATGTTTATATTAGAAATTGTGTATGTGATTACTTTAATGGGACAGCTTGCACTCATGAATATATTTATTGGCGGTACAATGAAGAGATTTGATCCGCTCATTTACCTATCAGTTACAAAGGAACTAGCTGGGCTTGTCGGACAGGCTAGGGGGAATATTTATGGCAACACACATATTCTGTTCGTTCCACTAATCGTCCTCTTATTTACAACTATTTCATTTAGCTTGCTAGCGAATGGCTTAAAAAACCGATTTCAATCGAACTACGCAAGGACGCCATGGATTAAGACGGGATGGGAACCTCGCTTTAAACCTATCAGAAAACAATTCGGCCAAAAAGGGAGAATTTGGACAGAAAGGGGAGGAAAGCTTGCTTCTTTCGTATTGAAAGGGAAGCAATAGAAAAGCTAAGCAAAAAAACAAGCAGTTAAATCGCTGCTTGTTTGTTCATTTTATCTCGTCTATTAATATTGGTTTTCCCTTTTGTTTTGGCACCCTAATTTGTAATAGACCGTTTTGGTAGGAGGCTTTTACTTTTTTTTCATTGATTGGGTGTGGAAGGGGGATCGTTCTGCTTGCTTTCTTCATTGTTTGTTGTTTTCTCACGATGTTCTGGTGTGAATCTTCCTCGGTGAAAATATCTGCTGCTAGGACTGTTATAGTTATATAATGATCAAACACATTGAGTTGTATTTGTTCTCGATTTACGCCTGGGAGCTCCGCAGTAATGATGTGCTCGTGTGCGTTTTCTTTTAAATCGACGTGAAACGATGATGCAAAAGGGAATGGGTTTTTGAAAAAATCATCCATTGTTTGTAATAACCCTCTTACCGGTTTTTCCTGAAAAAATTGATTCATCGATTTTACTATTTCACCAAAGGGTTCGTTTTTCTCTTTTCGGTTGCGGTCGCTCATGTTTTCAGCCCCTCTTATAAAATGGAAATTGCGTATTCGCGCCACGATATCATATGCAAAAAGCTAGGCGATTGTTACTGATTTTCGAGTAACTGATTTTTGAACGATTAATGACAAATTTGAAAAAATGTGATGTATGTCACATCTTTTGCGCCTTTTTGGAAGGTATGCTGAAACAGTCAAATGAATGGAAAGAGGGGATTACATAATGTTGTCCTACCAGTGTGAACAAACACCAACCGGGGGATGTAAGGTAATCGGTGTTTGTGGAAAAGATGAAACAATCGCAAGCTTATAGGATACAATTATTTTTGCCTTAAAAGGGATTGCAGCATATCGTACACATGCGAATCAATTAGGGTATACAGATCCATTTGTTAATGCAACAACTCATGAAGCTTTATATATGACATTAACAAACTCAAACTTTAATGTTCAGGAACATATCGAAATGGCGCTGAAAGTAGGCCCATCAGCTGTTAGAGCAATGGAAATACTTGACGCGGCGCATACGAATAAATTAGGAATTCCACAGCCAATTCGTGTTTCCCAAAACAAGATCGAAGGCAAATGCATTATTGTTACAGGGCATAACTTATTTGCGTTAGAGGAGCTTTTGAAACAAACTGAAGGAAAAGGGATTAACGTATACACGCATTCTGAAATGCTTCCGGCACATGGCTATCCGGAATTGAGAAAGTATGCACATTTAAAAGGAAACATCGGAAAGGCATGGTATGACCAGCGCCGTCTGTTTGAAAAATTCCCTGGCGCCATTTTGGCTACAACGAACTGTGTGATGCCAATTAAAGGTTCATATGCGGACCGGATGTTCACGTATGAAGTAGTTGGCCTTGAAAACGTGCTGAAAATTGAAAACAACGATTTCAGCCCATTAATTAATCGGGCATTGGAATTGCCTGAAGCAAATATCGAGTCAGATGAAACATTATTGACAGGATTCCACCATGAAACCGTATTAGGTTTAGCGCCAGAGGTGATTGCAGCAGTTAAAGAAGGGAAAATTAAACGCTTCTTTGTGATCGCAGGCTGTGATGCTCCAGGTAAAGGCGGAGAATACTATCGTGAACTTGCAACATCCTTGCCTCCGGAAACAGTTATCTTGACAACTTCCTGCGGGAAATTTCGTTTTAATGATGTTGATTATGGATTAGTTCCAGGTACTGAAATACCGAGATATATTGATTTAGGTCAATGCAATAACTCTGGTTCTACGGTGAAAATTGCAAAAGCATTAGCCGATGCATTTGAATGTGAAATCAATGAGCTACCGGTGAGTATTGTCCTTTCTTGGTTCGAGCAAAAGGCAGTCGCGATCCTCCTTGGTCTCTTTAGCCTTGGCATACAAGACATCCGGATCGGACCAAAACCACCTGAATTTATTTCAGATGGGGTTATGACAGTCCTTCAAGAAACATTCAATTTAAAACTAATTGGTTCTGCACAAGAAGACATGGAAGAAATGCTTCAATTATCGTAAAATTAACAACAAGAAAAGAACCGCAACATTTTCGCGGTTCTTTACTGTTTAAAAAATTTCTTCTAAAAGACTTTCCGGATCAATGATGATATTCCCTGCTTTGTCTGTCTCAATTAGTTTTTCCTTTTTTAGCTTTGTTAATGTTCTGCTGACGGTTTCTCTTGTCGTGCCAATCATATTGGCAAGATCTTTATTTGTGAATTCAGCTTTTAGTAGAAACGATCCGTCTTCGAGTTTTTCTCCGTGAAATTTCGCCAAGCGAACGAGCAGTTTAATAATTTGCTCGTATGTATTATTCAGAATCTGGGATTCTAAGCGTTCCTGCAAGTCGACAATTTTTTCGCCAAGCACTTTAAACACTTTAATACATAACTCGGGGTTTTCGATAAGCACCTTTTCGAATTGGTCAATTGGGACAACTACTAATTCAGCATTTTCGAGAACCTCGGAAAAAGCAGGGTAGCCGCCCTTACGGAAGAAACCGACATGTGGAAACATCTCGCCTTTTTTAACGATCGCCACAATTTGCTCTCTTCCGTTTACGTCACTTTTATAAATTTTGATCCGGCCATTATGAATGAAATACACATTTTCCAGCGGATCATCTTGCATAAAGACATGGCTGCCTCTCTTCCATTCCCGTGAAATCGCAATCTCGACAATTTTCTCCATTTCTTCACCGTTCAATTCTTTAAAAAGAGAAAACTGTGAAAGTACCCTCTTTATTTCTGCAATATCCATTTTTTCACCTCAGCTGGTAATTCCATTGTTACCAACATTGTAACAAAAAAACCTTTGGGAAATGCCTCTTTGTGAGAAAGATTTTGAACGTTCTATGAAAGAAATGGGATGCAGATCTTCCCGTGATCCTTGCGATTTTATTGGGGAATATTTCCTAAGGCTCTTTTCGCATATATTGTTGTTTTTAGCCTTCAAAGTTTGCCTGTTGATTTCCGCTGCGGGCACTTGCTTTCCGCGGGGAGGGACGGGGGCCTCCTCGGCGTTACCGCCTGTGGGGTCTCCCGGTTTCCTTCTATTTCCCGCAGGACATTGAATTTACATCCTTGAATTTGCCCACGCACGAAGAAAATGCGATAGCATTTTCGAGGAGTCAAGTGCCCTCCGCTCCAATCAACTCAGATTGTTATATAAAATCATACTAAAAAAGCAACAAAGTTTACGAAAACAGCCATTCCTAACTATAAAATGAAGAAATTATCTGTTGTAAACGAACGCTTATTCGCTAGAATAGTATTATGGGGTGAATAAGATGAAAGTACGTAAAAGCTTGCACGAATTAATGAAAGAATTAAAAATGACAGATCAATTTAAAGAGAATGTAGTTCATTGGCATACAATCGAGGAAAAGGAAGCTAAAACAGCTGATCTCCCTTCAAACATACACCAGGCCCTTAAAGAAGCCTTACAAAAGCGGGGGATTACAAGATTATTTACCCATCAAAAAACGGCATTTAAGACAGCTATGAGCGGGAAAAGCCTTGTTGCTGTCACACCAACAGCTTCGGGGAAGACGTTATGTTATAATCTCCCTGTTTTGCAGACAATCATTAATGATCCGAAGGCCCGTGCTCTATATATGTTCCCGACAAAAGCGTTGGCACAAGACCAGAAAAGTGAAATCAATGAGATTATCGAGGAATCGGGGTTAAATATAAATAGCTATACTTATGATGGGGACACGCCCTCTAACATTCGCCAGAAAGTCCGGAGAGCGGGCCATGTTGTAATAACGAATCCAGATATGCTGCACTCGGCCATTTTGCCACATCATACAAAATGGGTTTCCTTATTCGAAAACCTGAAGTATGTAGTAATTGACGAACTTCATATTTATAGAGGGGTTTTCGGAAGTCATGTGGCAAATGTGATTCGACGCTTACGGCGAATTTGCCGTTTTTATGGCAGCGATCCGATTTTTATCTGTACTTCTGCAACGATCGCTAATCCGTTAGAACTTGCAGAAAAACTAACCGAAAAAACCGTCGCGCTCATCGATAATAATGGCGCACCTAGCGGCAGAAAGCATTTTGTATTCTATAATCCACCAATTGTGAATAAGCCGCTAAATATTAGGAGAAGTGCGACCTTAGAAGTAAGAAGGCTTGCTGGGGAACTTTTGAAAAATAAAATTCAGACTATTGTGTTTGCAAGAAGCAGGGTTAGAGTGGAAATCTTGCTGACGTATTTACAAGAATTAATCAAGCATAAATTAGGGCCGAAAGCGATACGTGGCTATCGAGGAGGTTATTTGCCTACAGAAAGGCGGGAGATTGAGAAAGGTCTCCGCTCAGGGGATATTTATGGTGTAGTCAGTACAAATGCGCTGGAATTAGGGGTCGATATCGGGCAGCTGCAAGTGTGCATCATGACAGGTTATCCGGGGACGATTGCAAGTTCCTGGCAGCAGGCGGGACGTGCCGGCCGCCGGCATAGTGAGTCCCTCGTTATTATGGTCGCAAGCTCCAGTCCCCTTGATCAATTTGTGATCCAAAATCCGGACTATTTCTTTAACAAAAGTCCAGAAACAGCAAGGATTAATCCTGATAACCTGATCATATTAATTGATCATATTAAATGTGCCGCATACGAGCTTCCATTCAATGCCGGGGAAAACTTTGGCCAGTTTGAAACGGAAGAAGTGCTAGAATATTTAGCAGAAGAAAGAGTGCTCCATCAAAATGGTGAAAAGTTCTATTGGATGAACGACTCTTTTCCAGCCCATAATATCAGTCTCCGCTCGGCATCACAAGAAAATGTCGTCATTATCGACCAATCTGATGTCGCGAATGTAAGAGTAATCGGAGAAATGGACCGATTTTCGGCAATGACTCTTTTACATGAAGAAGCGATCTATCTTCATCAAGGGACTCAATATCAAGTGGAATTGCTTGACTGGGAAGAGAAAAAGGCGTTTGTCAGGGAAGTGGATGTTGACTATTTCACAGACGCGAATCTTGCCGTCCAGCTGAAAGTGCTTGAACAGGATAAGCATCGGGTTACAGCTTTAGGTGAAATTGGCTATGGAGACGTAAGTGTGAGGGCGATGGCAACTATTTTTAAGAAAATAAAATTTGAGACGCACGAAAATATTGGATCAGGTCCGATATCACTGCCAGAAGCTGAACTTCATACGAGTTCAACTTGGATTTCAGTCAAAGAGGAGCTTTTACAAAATAATCAAGACCGCCTTGAACAAGCGCTTATTGGGACGGCGCATGCATTAAGACATATTGCCCCGCTATTTGTCATGTGTGATCCTCAGGATATCCATGTCGTTCCCCAAGTGAAAGCTGCTCATAATGAAAAACCAACGATTTTCTTTTATGACCGTTATCCAGGCGGGATCGGATTAAGTGAAAAAATTTATGGTGGCATCGAGCATGTTCTGAAAGAGGCAAGGGAGATGGTGTATCGGTGTCAATGTGAGGGCGGATGTCCATCATGCATTGGTACGGATACTTCTTCTGGAACAGCAAAAAAGGATGTATTGACCATATTTGCAAATTTCACTTCGGTGAAAGTCAACGAAGGTGATTTCTATGTCCATTAAAAACAAGCTGAACCGGTTAAAATCACATCTTTCACATGAAAGCAGTAATAAGACTGAACTCATCAGTATTCCTTCCGTAGAAATCGAGGAAATCCCCTTCAGAGAAACATGGGAGAGTGAGGGGGTTCATCCCTTTTTCTTTGATGGAAGCTACTGCCTTGTAAGGGAGAGGGAATTTTCGCTTCAGCAAAAACATGGAATTTACTCCTTTGCCGAGTTTTCCGCTGCTGTGGACGCTTGGCATTCTTCAGAGGTCAATCATCCTCTTTCTGCCGCGGGGCATCAACCGGAAAATCTCTTTTTCTTTGACACAGAAACAACCGGGTTAGGTGGTGGGGTTGGCAACTCGATTTTCATCCTTGGACATGCTAGCCTGACAGAAAATAAGATAAAGTTAAAACAGCATATTCTTCCAAATCCCGGGGCAGAAGTACCTTTATACAAAAGTTTTTTAGAAAGTGTCAACTATACAACAATGGTTACATATAATGGGAAATCATTCGATTGGCCACAAGTAAAAACGCGGCACACGCTGATTCGAGAGCATTTGCCGAAGCTTCCCTCTTTTGGCCATTTTGATTTGTATCATGCTGCGAGAAGAATGTGGAAGCATAAATTAGAACGGACGAAGCTATCAGTCGTGGAGAAAGAAGTATTAGGAATCGAACGGAAAGATGATATCCCAGGTTACTTAGCCCCGATGATCTATTTTGACTTTGTTGAAAGAAAAGATCCGCACGGGATGCTTGGCATTCTAGAACATAATGAAAATGATATTTTATCGCTTATCAGTTTGTATACGCATCTTTCTTTTCAACTACTTGGACTCGATCGCAAGCAAACAGGACGGGAAGTTTATGAAGTAGGCAGATGGTTTTCTCAATTGGGGGAAACATCGGCAGCTCAATCAGCATTTGCGCACATATCAAATGGAAACGAACGGGAAGCAATTGATGCAAAGCATGCACTTGCATTCGAATACAAAAAGCAAAAAAACTGGATGGAGGCGGCTCGATTATGGGAGGCTGTAACCGAAAAGGGACATCATGAATTAAAGCTAGCCGCCTGCATTGAACTGGCCAAAATCTATGAACATAGAGAAAAGGACTTAAAGAAAGCGATTCTTTATAGTGAAAAGGCAAAGGTATTTTATAAAGAAGCATTGACGAAGAAATGTGAAAAAATAAAAGTGAGCCAAGAAGAAATTGAAAAAAGAATTCAAAGGCTTTTGAAAAAAATCGATTAATTTGCATCAAATTAATCAAAAAAAGTGAAATGTAACAAAAGTTTACGATTTTAAGTTGAAAATCCACTATTTTCTAGTTGTCTGTACATTTAGAAAGTTGTAAAATAAATACTTGTGTGGTGTTTAATTTACAATAATATAGTGAGGCTAACGACATGTACAAAGCAATTTTATTTCTGTTTTTTTTCGTTGTTTTATTTACAGCTGTTATTTTTTCAAACTTAAGAGACAGTTTTTATAATATGTTTTAAAAAATAGGTTTAAATTAGGTATTTGCATTAGTACAAGATTATCCCCTTCAACATAGGTTGTTAGTGTAAATAAAACTTTGTAGAAAGGGGATCTTCAAATGTATTGCGGACCAAGACCATCATGTATTTTACCACCAATTGTTCATCCGACGCAATGTTGTGTAAACAACACTTTCCAAAATAATGTGGTTCCACATATTCATCCGACTCACACAACAAATGTAAACCACATTAATTTTCAACACGAGCATTTCTTCCCGCACACTGAATCTTTTGTTAATGAGGTGACAAACCAACAGTTTGTTGCTGCACCAACACATGCAGGGTTTGGTGTACCTGGACCAGGAGGATTTGGCGGGCCTGTGGGACCATACGGCGTTCCAAGACCGGGCTTTTACTAAGAAGTGCTATTTTTCGGTGAATAAAGAAGCTGACAAGGGCATGATTGCCCTTGTCTTATTATGTTCAAGATTGTTAAGCAGGAAATAAAGTTTGACTCTTCCGTCTGCTTAAGAGAAAATTTCTTTTGAGGACATAAACGATAAGGGGTTTAAGGATTGGCTAGAATAGCGATTATTTCCGGATATAAACCATTTGAGGTTGGCATCTTTAAGAATGACGATCCGGCAGTACATTATATTAAAGCAGCTTTAAGAAATAATCTTGTTTCCTTATTAGAAGAGGGCCTTGAATGGGTCATCATCAGCGGACAGCTTGGAACAGAGTTATGGGCAGCAGAAGTGGTCTTTGAATTGCAGCTGGAAGGTTATCATGAGCTACAGCTTGGGGTGATTACCCCCTTCTTGAATCAAGAAGAATCTTGGAAAGAAGCAAATAAGGAATGGTATGACTCCATTCTTGCCCAGGCAGATTTTATCGACTCCGTCTCCCGCAAGCCATACGAAAATCCGTGGCAGTTTCGTTTAAAGAATCAGTTTTTTGTCGAAAAAAGTGATGTTCTTCTTTTATTTTATGATTCTGAAAAAGAGGGAAGTCCGAAATACCTTTATGAGACGGCGAAAAGACATCAGGAAAAGCACGATTATAAAATTTACACTATCGATTTTTATGATTTGCAAGTCTTAGTTGAAGAAGAGCATATGAAAGACCAAGATATGTGAAAAAAATAGTATGAAAGAAAAATTGACAAACATGACTATCTTTGAAAAAATAGAAGTGATGATTGGTGATATACTGAGGTGAGTGTAATGCTATCCGATAAAGTGAAATTAACGGCAAAAGATATTTTGGAAAAAGAATTTAAAACAGCTATGCGTGGGTACAAACCGGAAGAAGTGGACAAATTTTTAGATTGGATTATTAAAGATTATGAGACGTTCCATCAAGAAATTGAAGAACTGCAGCTGGAAAATATGAAATTAAAGAAACAGCTTGAAGATGCTTCAAAACGTCCAGCAACAACACAGACAGCCGGGACAACGAATTTCGATATATTAAAACGGCTTTCTAATTTAGAAAAGCATGTTTTTGGCAGTAAATTGTACGATTAACAGATTATCTCTCAATTTCTTGTCGAAAACAATTGATATTCGTTTCAAAGTTACATATAATAATCTTTGTAATCATTAATAGCGTTCGGGTAATCGCTGCGATGATTCTTAATCATTGTAGAGGAAAGTCCATGCTCGCACGGGCTGAGATGCCTGTAGTGTTCGTGCCTAGCCAATTCATAAGCTAGGGCAGTTAGGCGTTTGCTTGGCTGACGGCAGGGAAAATGCCTAAGTCCTTTTGGATATGGCATGAATACCTTGAAAGTGCCACAGTGACGGAGCCTTTTCAGAAATGAAAAGGGTGGAACGAGGTAAACCCCACGAGCGAGAAACCCAAATAATGGTAGGGGCACTTTCTCTTAGGAACTCAACAACGAGAAGGACAGGTTATATAACCTGTAGATAGATGATTACCACCTAAGTACGAGACTTTGGTCGCTTGCAGTACGAAGGCACAAAACATGGCTTACAGAACGTTATTAGTGAGATTTATTAAAGACTAGTGTAGCTCTCCTTTGTAGGAGAGCTTTTCTTGTACTATTGATAAAATACATTTATTATAAAGTAAGAATTACTACATAGCTTTAGGCATCAATGGAGGTTGTTTAGTGGCTTACGTTAGTCTGGAACCTAATATCGATGAAAAAAATATGTCATTATCTGAAATAGTTTTCAATCATATGCAAGAGGGTATCATTGTTTTAAACAAGGATTTTTCCATTCTATCTATAAATCCATGGGCGAAAAAGGTCATCCTCTATGAAGATGAAGAGGCCCGAGGATTAAATTTTGCCTCTTTGTTTAAAGAGATGAAGGATTTCCAAACGATTCGCTCCTCCTTAGATCAAGATAACAAGTGGGAAGGCGAGGTCTGGAAGAAAAGAAAGAACGGTGAACTCTATCCAGAATGGATGAATATTCGCACCGTATTGAATACGAGTGGATCTTTGACAAATTATGTCGTTGTTTTCCGCGATATGACTAAACAAAAAAAGTCCATTAATGAGATTAAGCTGGCAGGGAAAGTCCTCGAGAATACAAGTGAAGGGGTTATGGTGACCGATAGTAATGGCAGGATTTTATCGGTTAATCCTTCATTTGAAATTGTAACTGGCTACAGTGCGGAGGAAGTGATTGGAAAAAATCCAAACATACTTCAATCTGGTGTTCATGATGAATTATTTTACAGAAATTTATGGAAACAAATATTTACACAAGGTTATTGGAAAGGCGAAATTTGGAATAAACGCAAAAACGAGGAGGTCTTTCCCGAGTGGATCACGATTAGTTCCATAAAGGATGATCTCGGCAATATTACTAACTTTGTCGCCGTATTTTCTGATATTACTGACCGCAAACATACGGAAGAACAGCTCAGGATTCTCGCGCATTATGATTCTCTAACTGGTGTCGCAAACAGGTATACCTTAAATATGCGGCTTGAAGGGTTAATCACTACGGCCGAAAAATATAATCAGCAGCTAGCAGTTCTATTTCTCGACTTAGATCGGTTTAAGCACATTAATGATACACTAGGGCATAATCATGGTGATCTATTATTAAAAAACGTTTCTACAAGGCTGAAGGGGTTAATCAAGAATAAAGATATGATTGCCAGGCTTGGCGGGGATGAGTTTGTCATCGTCTTGCCAAATCTTAAACATCCGAAGGAAGCCATTCATATGGCCGAGAAGATTATTGAAGCATTGTCTAAATCCTTTCTATTAAACAAGCATGAAGTATACATCTCGACAAGCATTGGCATCAGTTTATTCCCGTTGGATGGGACGGATATGGAGACATTGTTGCGAAATGCGGATAAAGCGATGTATCAAGCGAAAGCTAGCGGCAGAAATCAATATGAGGTTTATCATACGGAGATGCATCAAGATGAATCGATCCAAATGGTGAAGGAAACTTATTTACGCAAAGCATTGGAGCGAAATGAATTTTTTCTTGAGTATCATCCAATAGTGGAAACACAAACAAATGAAATAACCAGTGTAGAAGCATTAGTAAGATGGAAGCAGGAACATTTAGGTGTGATTCCGCCTTCAGATTTTATTCCGCTTGCAGAAGAAACTGGTTTAATCATTCCGATAAGTGAATGGATTATTGAAAAGGCATGTGAAGATTTAAAAACATTACACTTAAATGGTTATCCTAAATTAAGAATGAATATAAATATTTCAGCCTTTCATTTCAATCAAGAAGGATTTGTTAAATCAATTGATGAGATCATTCAAAGAACAAATGTGAACCCGCACAATATTGAATTAGAGTTAACGGAAAGCATGATTATGCCAAAAGCTGTTGAAACGGTTGATAAGCTCGTTAAGCTTAAAAAACTGGGCATTAAGCTATCTATAGATGATTTTGGCACAGGATATTCATCATTAAGTTATTTAAATCGATTTCCCTTGGATACATTAAAAATTGATCAAAGCTTTATTAGCGGCTTAATGGTTTATCAGGATGATAGTTCGATTGTGGAAGCTATTATCACGATGGCTCATCGATTGCATTTGAAGGTAGTAGCAGAAGGGGTAGAAAACAAAAAGCAATATGATTTTCTGAAAAGGGAAAATTGCGATTTTGTTCAAGGCTTTTTTATCGCAAAACCGATCCCATTACCCGAAGTTTTGTCATTAATGGAAATTTGGGATCGGCAATTATTACAGTAAGGGTGAAACTATGACGAAGTTTGATTTAATTGCTACCTCTGCAATGGGGCTTGAAGCGCTCGTTGCCAAAGAGGTACGTGATCTTGGGTATGAATGTGAAGTTGAAAATGGCAGAATCTCTTTTAAAGGAGATGAGGCAGCCATCGCACGTGCCAATATGTGGCTGCGTACGGCGGATAGAATCAGAATAAAGGTCGGCGAGTTTAAAGCAAGAACCTTTGATGAACTCTTTGAAAAAACGAAATCACTCCCATGGGAGCAATATTTGCCTGAAGACGCGGAGTTTCCAGTGACCGGGAAATCAGTGAAGTCACAGCTTTTCAGTGTATCTGATTGTCAGGCAATCGTAAAAAAGGCGATTGTTGAAAGAATGAGAACACATTATAAAAAAACAGGCTGGCTAGAAGAAAGCGGCCCCTTTTTTAAAATTGAAGTGGCGCTCCTTAAGGATGTAGCTATACTGACAATTGATGCGAGCGGAAGCGGTTTACATAAACGGGGTTATAGAACCGGGCAAGGTGAAGCGCCAATAAAAGAAACGCTTGCAGCAGCGCTTGTGACGCTGACAAATTGGACACCGAACAAACCGTTCGTCGACCCCTTTTGCGGTTCGGGTACAATTCCGATTGAAGCAGCCTTGATCGGGCAAAATATTGCCCCGGGATTTAATCGTGAATTTGTTTCAGAAGCATGGAATTGGATTCCCGAAAAAGTGTGGGAAGACGCAAGAATGGAGGCAGAGGATCTGGCCAAATATGATCAGCCTCTTGAAATTACTGGCTCTGATATTGATCATTGCATGATTAAAATCGCAGAAGAAAACGCATTTGAAGCCGGACTCGGAGATTTAATCCAATTTAAACAAATGCAGGTGAAGGATTTTACAACGACGAAGGAATATGGCGTCATCGTTGGCAATCCCCCTTATGGTGAGAGGCTCGGTGACAAAGAAGCCGTTCAGAAAATGTATGAGGCAATGGGCAAGGTTTTAGCGCCTCTTGATACATGGTCGATCTATATTCTTACTTCAGATGAGGAATTTGAAAAAGTTTTCGGCAAACCAGCCACGAAAAAGCGTAAGTTGTTTAACGGATTTATCCGTACAGACTATTACCAATACTGGGGGAAACGGCCTCCGAAAATAAGATAAAGCGAAAAGTCCTGGATACAGGGCTTTTTTTGCAGTTTAAGAATGTGATGGCATTCGAAAATGTATAATTGAGCACATTTTTAAATTAATTGTTCCAAATTAAAAAATCATCAAACTCACACCTCAAACAATATTCCGCATATTATCTGCTGTTCCTGAATATTATATATTTATCTTCAAAAAGATCAGGAGGGCTTTATATGAATCATTCCATTATTGACTTTAATAAAATATCCCGTGCTTTAACGGATACGATCGAGGCAGTAAAGGACGATAATAATTTTTCTAACACAGCTCTCGAGCAGCTGGAAAATGCACAGAATGAACTTCAGCAGGCATTATCATTTTCGTTATCATCGAAACATAAATAGAGCGGAAATAAAATGAGTGGGATCTGGCTTATTGAATGAGCCGGATCTTTTTTTTTTGCGGGGATGGAACACAGAAACGAATTTCTTAGTTTATCATTCGAAAAATACCTTCTTACTTGAACACGATCAGATTATACGATAAAATGATTGGTGGTCTTTTGTTTATTAATGAAGAAATAATGAGATAATGATACAAATATAAAATAAGCGTCTATTAATAAGGCTGTTTTCGCAAACTTTGTAGGCTAAAACAACTATATATGCGAAAACAGTATTTAATAAAGACGCTTAATTCTTTGGACGGAGGGATAATATGCAAAGCAGGATGCCATTTGCATTATCCAAAAGTGAATCTTTTTTTGAAAAATTGGGTGAGTGGATAGGGGATGTATTTTACGATATATTGCCTGAATCAGGTTTTGAAATAAGGGATGAACAAATTTTTATGGCCTTTCAGGTAGAAAATGCTTTTAAAGACAAGAAGGTTATTTTCGCGGAAGCGGGTGTTGGGACAGGGAAGACGATCGTCTATTTACTCTATTGTCTAGCTTATGCTCGTTACGTAAATAAGCCAGCGATTATTGCGTGTGCAGACGAGACGCTCATTGAGCAGCTAGTAAAAAAAGAGGGAGACATTGCCAAACTTGAAAATGCTTTAGGACTGAATATTGATGTAAGGCTTGCGAAGTCAAGGGATCAATATTTGTGTTTGAATAAGCTTGACAAGCTCGTTGCAAGTGACGACATGGATACATATAACTCGATTTATGACCAGCTCCCTGAATTTGTTCATGTCGGATCTTCAATGCAAATGTTTGAACGATATGGTGATCGGAAGGATTACCCGGAATTAACCGATGAAAACTGGGACAATGTTGCTTGGGATGCTTTTCAAGACTGTTTTACATGTGAAAAGCGACACAGATGCGGTCAAACACTTAACAGGGATTACTACCGTAATGCAAAGGATATCATCATCTGTTCCCATGATTTCTACATGGAGCATATTTGGACGAAGGAATCAAGAAAGCGTGAAGGACAGCTGCCATTACTGCCTGAAAGCTCATGTGTCGTGTTTGATGAAGGGCATTTATTGGAATATGCTTCTCAAAAAGCTTTGACATACAGATTTACTGAGCAAATCCTGGAATCTCTATTGACAAGGCTGATGGCCAATGACGTCAGAGAAAAAACCTTAAATATCATTGATGATGCGATTGTTCAAAACGAGCGATTTTTTCACACATTAACGGACGCTTCCTCAGCAACCGAAGGATCAGAGAAAAGAACGATCAATAAAACAGCGGCTGTTATCAAAGAGGGGAAATTCCTTCTAGAGTTAATCAGTACTCTCGAGGAAGAGCTCGTCTTTGAAAGTGAAATGTATGTTATCAATGACTATGATTTAAAAATCGTAGAGGAATATTTAGAACAAATTTCCTATTCTTTGTCACTATTCCTAAAAGAATTAAAAGGAATAACCTGGTTTGAAGAAAACTACGAGGAAAGAACACTCGTCATTATGCCGCGGATGGTTGAAGATATTATGAGAGAAGAGGTCTTTTCGCAAAGGAAACCGTTCATATTCTCATCTGCAACCTTATCAGAGAATAAATCATTTGATTATATGGCAAAAAGCCTTGGAATCGACAACTATCTTTCCTTTTCTGTTTCCTCTCCGTTTGATTATGAGGAAAATATGGCTATTACAATGCCAAAGTTCCAAGAAAAAGACATGGCTGCCAAAATGAGGTATGTCCATGAACAGATTGAAAAATCAGAGGGAAAAGCGTTAGTATTATTTACAAATAAAGATGAACTTGCCAATTTCAAACAGTATATTAATGGGAAGACGAATCTCCCGGTCTATTTTGAAGGTGATGCGGAAATTAGTACGTTAGTATCCAGCTTTCAAAATGAGGAGCATTCAGTTCTCTGTGCTGTTCATTTATGGGAGGGGCTAGACATTCCAGGTAGTGCGCTTGAAAATGTGCTGATCTTTTCACTGCCGTTTCCTCCTCGGGATCCTGTCTTTACTGCTAAGCGCGAAAGTGTAGAAGATCCATTCAGAGAAGTTGATTTGCCATATATGATTTTGCGCTTACGGCAAGGTATAGGCAGGTTAATTCGAACGCATGAAGATAAAGGGATTGTTCACATATTAATGAACGATAATGAAAATCCGGAAGTAATTGAATTGGTGAAAAGTGTGCTGCCAGTGAATGTCGCAGTCGGTTAATTTTAAAAACCCCCTCTTTGCTTCAAAGAGGGGGTTTTTGCTAACTTAGCTTTGTAATTTCTTCAAACCTTCGGCTGTCATTTTTTCCGGTGTCCAAGCAGGTTCCCAGACGAGATTGACTTCAACTGTTGTGATTTCGTCCATTTCGAGGATACAATATTTTACCCCGCTTGTAATACTGTCATGAAGAGGACAGCCAGGTGTTGTTAATGTCATTGTAATATAGACTGTTCCTTCTGATGGAATTTCAACATCATAGATTAGGCCTAAATCGACCACATTAATATTAAGTTCTGGATCCATTACTCTCTTCAAATTTTCAATTACCTTATCTTTTAACAACATAAATAACCCTCCTATTTAGTAATTACTTTCGCAATCGAATAGCAAAAGATCAAGCAAGCGGCGGTAAACAAAATTTGGCTAGTCAGGAATAATATTTTGCTGCCAATACATATCGAAGCAGCAACACCTAGAATGCCAAGCATCAATCCGAAGAAAACAGGGGTAGCCGCTTTATCATTCATCATATCTTTTAATGCAGGGACATCTTTTTTTCCGATTTCTTTACTATATTTAGCTGTCCACCATAAGAAGGGAACAATTTTGTACAAATAGCCAATAATACTGAAGGCAATCCATAGGAACAAGTACAAAAATAATAATAGACCGACCGCTTTAGAGAAAATTCCAAATAAGGCCGTGATAAATGCCGCCAAATGGATAACCCCGCCGCTAACGATTGCTAATAAAGCAAACATGAACGACCGATCAAGCTTCTTTTTCACTCTATTCTTTAAGATTAATGAAATGTGATAAATAAACACGGCAAATCCAATGAATTGCAGTAAAAGTCCAAGTGTTAACAGGCCTGGCAATTCAACAAAGAATGATACGATCGTAGCGGCTAATCCGCCTGTGTAAAACGGATAAACAATATTTGCCGGCTTCATACTGTAGCCATGGGAAAGGGAAAACATTGGCGCCATTTTGTATGAAAATCCAAAAATCAGCATTGTAAACCAACCAGACGTTCCAAGTAATAAATGGCTTTTAAAAATGGGTTGATAGTAACTGCTGGCAATCCCTGTCTTCATGCTATAAAGCAGCGTAATCCCGAGAATGATCGTTAAAAGCAAGCATAGCAAAGCGAAACCAACATAAAGTGTTAAAATATTTGGCTTCGTTTGCTGTCGTAAAGTCATAAACATTTGAAAAAGAAACATGAGAATCCCGGCTAACGTTATGAGGCCAGGTATTAAAGCTTTCTGCGGATCATAAAAGAGAAAATGAGCAAACGAGAATATCCCGATGGCGGTGATTCCAAACTGGATAAATCCGAATTTCTCACTCCAAATGGGTGTCAGAAAAGCAACAGGTACAAGCTGGTACATCGATCCCATTGCAATCATTAAAGCCCAACCTAAAACGAATAAATGGGCTGCAGACCAGATACCAGGGATTCGAAACTGACCATTGATGATGAAATCACCATGTACTAAGAGTAAAATTTGCGAGCCCATTAATGCTACCATGCTCATAAAAATAAAGGAAAACGGCAGCTTTATATTCGTTTCATTACTTGAATGTGAAGAAAACATCTTCATCACCTGCTTTATTTCGTTATTTCAATTAAGTAACTTCCATCTTCTTGTTGACGGGTGACATGCTCTAAACCCTTTTCCTCGAGCTGCTCATATAAAAACATCGGCCTGCGGTCATTGATGATCGATAGAGTTTCGCCAGCACTTAAAGTTTCAAGTGCTTCAAGTGTCCTCATCATCGGCTGCGGCGGTTCAAGTCCGCGATTATCCAAAATCATTGCTGTACACCTCTTTTGGTAAATGTGATTTTCCAATGTTTACTCTCAATTTCCTCGGCTTCATATTCAAACCCTTTTCCCTTCATTATCGGATAGAGCGGGACGGGTTTAAATGGAGCATTGAGGATAAACACGTCATCCTTTTTCAAACCAGCAACAGCTGTCATGATTTTATGGAAAGGCTCAAGCTTGTTTTTTATATCTTCCCTAACATCTAGTTCAACGATATTTTTTTCCATTTTTAATCTCTCCCTATTTATGTTTTTATGGATTTCTTTAAAGAACTTCCTGTTTTAGCACGTCTCGGTTGATTAAGAAAAAGCCTTCTTCATCCGTTTCCAAGTAGCCTTTTTTCTTCAGATGATTGACCGTTCTGCTGACCGTTTCCCTTGAGGTGCCAATCATATTAGCAAGCTCCCGGTTTGTAAAATGGGTCGTAATTTTATATAAATCATCCGATTTCACACCATTTGTTTTACAAAGCCTTAATAGTAGTAAAATTATTTGCTCATACGTATTATGGAGGATTTGCGCTTCCAATCGGTTTTGTAAATCTACGATTCTTTCGCCTAGCACTTTAAATAACTTAATGCATAATTCAGGGTAAGAAAGAAGTAATTTCTCGAATTGATCAATAGGAATAACGATTAATTGAGCCTCTTCCATCACTTCCGCATGTGCAGGGTATATTCCTTGTCTGAAGAAACCGGCATGGGGAAACATTTCTCCGGCTTCTAGAACAGAAACAATTTGCTCTCTGCCTGAGGAATCGGTTTTATAAATCTTAATTTTGCCGGAATGAATGAAAAAAACGCGATCAAGCGGATCATCCTGCATAAAGACATATAATTTTTGCTTGTAAGCCCGTGTTTGAGCGATTTTGACGATATGAGATATTTCCTCCGCTTCCAACTCTTTAAAAAGCGGGACTGCTGACAGCCTTTTTTCAATATCCTTTATTCTCAATTAGCACACCTACCAATTCGTAATAAGCCTATTTGATACTAGTTTAGCATGTTAAAATACCCAATTAAGTGACCTCAATCATAGCAATTGCATTTTTGATTCTCATTCTCAATGTGTAATATTAAAATAAAAAAATCCACAGTTAATCTGCAGATTTTTACCATTTTTTGGCATAATAAAAGAAATAAAGCTTTGGTTAAAGTCACGAAAACTCCTTTACTAATTCATAAATTTTTTCGGGTTTTAATGATGATGAAATAGATTTTTCGGTTTGAAGGGTAAGAGCAGCACCAGCAAGTCCTAATTGACAAGCACTGAATAACGAGTCCTCGTGCATGAGTCCAAATATGGCACATGAAGCAAATGCCTCACCAGCCCCTGTGACATCAACTACCTCCGTTTTGAAAGTGGGCAAATGCCCTGATTCTTCAGAAGAGAAATAATAAACCCCCTGATCACCAAGCGTGATAATCACTTTTTCAACGCCGCGCTGACTAATTTTTTCACACGCTAATTGACAATCCTCGATGGAGTCGATCTTTATTTCAGCAAGCACTTCAGCTTCTTCTCGGTTAGGAATCAGCAGTTCTACACCGTCAAGACGATATGGAAGTTTTCGAGCCTTGGCTGAAGATACAGGGTCAATATAAATGGGGATGTTTGCATCGCTGCAGCGTTTAATTAAATAATCGATACACTCCTTAGGAATATTCGTATCCAAAAAAACAGCTTTTGAGGCAATAATATAAGACCATTTTTCCTCAATCATGGAAGTTGATATTTTTTCGTATATATTCATGTCAGCCATTGAGACAATACTTTCGCCATTAATATCCAATAAGGTAGTATAAGTCCCTGTCCGTTCTGTTGGCAGCACCCATACTTGGCTAACATCCACACCTTGACTCTTCGTTTCCTTTAGAATCCAGTTCCCCTCTTTGTCGTCACCGACACAAGATAAAAGAGAAGAGCTTAAGCCGAGCCGACTTAAATTTTCGGCAAAATTACGTGCTACACCGCCACATGTCTCAGTAATTTTTACTGGATTAGATGAATATAAACGCACCTTTTTAATTGTTCGCGCTTTTCGGTCGGTGTTCGCTCCTCCAATACACATGATTGCCGATTCTTCTCGGATAATATATCCACGTCCTTTGATTTCACCGCGTCTTGTCAGGTTGGCGATATAATTAGCAACCGCCGGTCGTGATAATCCAACTTTACTTGATAATTCTTGCTGTGAAATGAAAGGATTCATTTTTATGTAATGTAAAATTTGACTCTCTTTATCCATGAAACAACCTCACTTCTCCTTAAACAATAGTTTAATCCATAAACGAATGTTTGTAAAACGGTTAATTGTGTACTATAATTTTGAAAGGATTCTTATTAAGTCATAATCATATAGTCAATCCATTATAACAAAAAACGAACATGATTATTTACACTCATAAAATTATTGGAGGAAGTGGAATGATGAAGATATACCTATACCCTATATTGGTCGTGATCGCAGCAAGCAGTTACGGAGTCGTTTCAACAATCATTAAACTGGCAATGCAAAGTGGTTTTTCGGTTTCGGAAGCTGTTACAAGTCAATTTTTTATCGGTTTTTGCATCGCTGTATGTATCTACCTTCTTACAAATAGAACAAAATTAAGCTTTAATGGAATTAAAATTCTTATCTTAGCAGGCGTTCTAACGGGGTTGACAAATATTTTATATGGCCGTTCTTTGAACTATTTACCTGCTTCACTGGCAGTTGTATTACTGTTTCAATTTACATGGATAGGCGTGTTGATTTCGTGTATAACAAAACGTCAGCTTCCGAGTCGAATTGAATTTCTTTCTTTAATCATATTGGTAACGGGAACCATACCTGCAGCTGGCTTGATTGATGTTGATTTATCTCAAATCCCTTTTCAAGGGTGGTTATGGGGTTTAGCGGCGGCTCTTAGTTATTCCCTCTTTTTATTTGTCAATGGCCGGGCAACTACAAGTATGTCAACCTCTAATCGGTTAGTATTGGTTTCTTTCTTTGCTTTTATGATGTCGGCTGTTTTTCAATCTCCAGAAATTATTTGGAATGGAACTTTGTTTACCGAAGGACTTTGGATTTATGGTTTGGCATTAGGGTTATTTGGCCTGATTATTCCTGTTTTCTTGTTCACGATTGCTGTACCTAAAGTCGGATTAGGGATGACATCTATATTGAGTGCTATTGAATTGCCAATCGCGGTAATGGTGTCAGTTATTTTACTAAGTGAAACGGTTACGACGGTACAAATAGTAGGAATCGTCGTCATTATTCTAGGGATAAGTTTACCAACAATGCTAAATAGTAAAATATTGGTGTTTAAAAATAACGATGCAAAACAAAAATTAAAAAATAAATCTTATTTGGCTAGTGAATTTAAAAAAAATATTAGCTGATGCTTGTATTCTAGTTACTCTAAATTTAGATCACACTTACTAGTCAATTTACAACCTCATGTTTTAATTAGGCTGTTTTCTAAATGATTGTTGTTTTTAAAAAAGTTTTGTTTAAGTTGATTGGAGCGGAAATCAACTACACCTCTTTTTGGTTAAATAGCAACAAAGTTAACGAAAACAGACTTTAATTAAAATGATCCGTAATGAAATTTATTATGAAAAAATTGCCTTATCCAGAAAATATAGCGGATGAGGTCTTTTTTGTTATTACTGAAAGTGTTGATTTTGAAAGGTAATTGGATGGATCTGCTATTAGCTGGGAATATTACATTATGATTACAAAGAAAATGAAATATAAAATCCTATTGACAATTTGATATGAAAGCGTATACTAAACATGTGTTTAACAAACAAACATTTGTTAAGAAGTGAGGTGGAATAATGACAAATGATATGAATGAAAATGAAGAATTTATTTTAGGCAAGATTAAAGAAAATCCATTTATTTCTCAACAGGAGTTATCTGATCTTGTAGGAATATCAAAGTCATCAATTGCTAATATTATTTCTGAGCTTATCAAGAAAGAGTATGTTATGGGCAAGGCTTATGTCTTAAATGAGACAAACCCTATTATTTGTATAGGGGGGGCTAATGTAGATAGAAAATTCTATGCGAAATATGAAATTACGAATGAAACGTCTAATCCAGTAAAATCCTCTAGCTCGGTTGGAGGTGTAGCAAGAAATATTGCTGAAAACTTAGGAAGATTAGGTGAGGAAGTTGTCTTAATTTCAGCAAGTGGTCACGATTCAGCATGGGAAGAGATTTACGATTTATCTTCACCTTTTATGAATTTAGAGCATGTCGCTCAATTTGAAAATTCGGCAACAGGTTCCTATACAGCTGTTTTAGATAAGAATGGTGATTTATCCATTGCATTAGCAGACATGGATGTTTATGAAAATATCACTCCTGAGTTAATGATAAAAAACAGTAAATTTCTTAGAAGAGCTAAATGTATCGTTGTGGATTTGAATTGTCCAAGAGAAACAATTGATTATGTTTGTTCCTTCACATCTAAATATAATATTCCATTAGTCATTATCCCTGTTTCGTCACCAAAGATGAACCGGCTTCCAAAAACATTAAGTGCAGTGAGTTGGCTCATCGTCAATAAAGATGAAACAGAAACTTTTATGAATATTAAAATCAATGATGAGAAAGATTGGGAAAATTCAGTTAAGAAGTGGTTAGAATTAGGGGTAAAAAATGTAATTGTAACTAATGGATCAAAAGGTGTCATGTCAGGTCTAGAAAATGGCGAGATTCGTTATTTTCCAGCTATCGAAACACCAATGGTTGTTGATGTGACAGGTGCAGGGGATTCCTTTTGTTCAGGAGTTATTTATTCCTGGCTGCAAAAGAAGGAATTTGATTACATTATTAAATCTGGGATGGTTAATGCCCATAAAACGATTATGTCAAAATATACAGTTAGACAAGAATTATCACAAAAACAATTTACATTAGATATGGAGGAATTTTAAATGAAAAATTATATTGAATTATCTGCAGAGGTACAACAAGCAAAAGCTGAAGGAAAAGCGATCGTTGCATTAGAATCTACGATTATTTCTCATGGTATGCCATATCCTCAAAACGTAACAATGGCTCGTGAAGTTGAACAAATTGTTCGTGATAATGGTGCTGTTCCAGCGACAATTGCGATCATTGATGGAAAAATTAAAATTGGATTAACAGATGAAGAATTGGAGTTATTTGGTAAAAGCCCGGATGTTGCGAAAGTATCAAGACGTGATTTAGCACATATTGTTGCATCAAAAAAATTAGGTGCTACTACGGTTGCTACAACAATGATCTGTGCTGATTTAGCAGATATCAAAATCTTTGTAACAGGCGGTATTGGCGGAGTTCATAAAGGCGCTGAAACGACAATGGATATTTCAGCTGACCTTGATGAATTAGCTCAAACAGATGTAGCTGTTATTTGTGCAGGTGCTAAATCAATCCTAGATTTAGGTCTTACACTAGAATACCTTGAAACTAAAGGGGTTCCTGTAATTGGATTTGAAACAGAAGTTCTTCCAGCATTCTACACAAGAAGAAGTGAACATAAGTTAAATATCTCTACTGATTCTATTGATGTAATTGCTGAAACATTAAAAACGAAATGGGAATTAAACCTTAAAGGTGGAGCTGTAATCGCTAACCCAATTCCAGAAGAACATGCTATGGATGAAGCATATATCAATGGAATTATCGATCAAGCAATTAAAGAAGCAGAAGAAAATAATATTGTTGGTAAAGATAGCACACCATTCTTGCTTGGGAAAATCAAAGAAATTACTGGCGGTTCAAGCCTTGTTGCCAACATTGAATTAGTAAAACACAATGCTAAAGTAGGAACACAAATTGCAGTTAGCTTCAACAACAAAACGAAATAATCCTAAAGTAAATCGAATTTAGAAATAAACTCAACTTCTATAAAGTTAAACTTCCCAGATTATTGTTACCAATAATCGAAAATAACCAAACTTTATAGAAGTTGTTGTTTTAATCCTTCGCATGAAAGCGTTAACATCAAGGGAGAGGTTGCAAATGAATTTTATCTTCTTAATAACAGGAATTTTGCTTGTTTTTGTTATTGGTTTTTTAGTTAGTAATAATCGAAAACAAATAAAATATAAACGTATTATGATCATGTTTGCTGTGCAAATCTTTTTAGTTTACTTCATGATGCACACCAGTATAGGTTTAATTGCTATTACTAAAGTAGGCGTGTTTTTTGAAAAATTAATGAAGATTGCTAATTCAGGAATTGAATTTGTTTTTGGCGGTATGTTGAATGAAGGTCAATTTTCGTTTTTCCTTGGAGTGTTATTGCCCCTTGTTTTCATTTCCGTCTTAATCGGAATATTAAATTATATAAAAGTATTGCCATTCGTAATCAAATATTTAGGTTTATTTTTAAGTAAAATAACGGGAATGGGCAAATTAGAAAGCTATTTTGCTATCTCGACGGCTGCGCTTGGACAACCTGAAGTGTTCTTAACAATTATCAAACAAATTCCACTTTTATCTCCACAAAGACTTTATACTATTTGTACTTCAGCAATGAGTGCAATAAGTATGGCGATGGTAGGGTCTTATATGAAAATGTTAGAGCCAAAATATGTTGTAACTGCAGTTGTATTGAATATTTTTAGTGCGCTGATCGTTGCTAATATTATTAACCCATATGATTTAGACGATGATGATGATTTAATAGATATTCAAGAAAAAGAAAGAATTCCTTTCTTCCAAATGGTTGGAGAAAGTGTAATGGATGGATTTAAAATTGTGATCATTGTTGCTGCTATGCTATTAGGATTTATTTCGTTGATGGAATTTATTAATGTGATTTTCCTAGGGGTATTTCAAGTTTCTTTCCAAACGGTTATTGGTTATATCTTTGCGCCAATTGCTTTCTTAATGGGGATTCCATGGGCTGAAGCTGTACAAGCAGGCGGAATTATGGCGACAAAACTTATCACGAATGAATTTGTGGCTATGTTGAATTTTGGCGAAATTTCAAATCATCTTTCCGCTAAAACGATTGCAATTGTTTCCGTTTATTTAGTTAGTTTTGCGAATTTCGGAACTGTAGGTATTGTTGCTGGTTCAATCAAATCAATCAGTGAAAAACAAGGGAGTTATATTGCGAAATTTTCGTTGAAATTATTGTTAGGTGCAACATTAGCATCTGTCATTTCAGGTACAATCATGGGTCTTGTCATGTAATTTATATATAGGAGTGAGAATAAAATGACTAAAAGAAGAAAAGTGATTATGGATTGTGATCCGGGGCATGATGACGCAATTGCCATTATTTTAGCAGCTTCACAACCGAAATTAGAAATATTGGGGATTACAACGGTTTCAGGAAATGCAGAAATCGAAAAAACGACGATAAATGCCTTAAAAACTTGTGATTTAGTTTCATTACATGATGTTATTGTTTCAAAAGGTGCAAGTGAGCCATTGATTCGTGTACGAGAAACTGCACCTGGTATTCATGGAGATTCAGGTTTAGATGGACCTGATTTACCGGAACCTTCACGCAGTTGGAGTGGGGAACATGGGTCTGATACGATTATTAGACTTGTCAAAGAATCAAAAGAACCTGTTACCCTCCTTCCGACAGCTCCATTAACGAATATAGCATTAGCGTTATCTAAAGCACCAGAAATTAAGGATAATATTGAAGAGATTGTCCTAATGGGTGGTGGAACATTTGGTAACTGGACACCAACAGCTGAATTTAATATTTGGGCAGATCCAGAAGCCGCAAAAAAAGTATTTGATAGCGGGATTCCAATAGTAGTAATGGGACTAGATATCACACATCAAGCTTTAGCAACAAAAGAAGTGATCGATCAAGTAAATAAAATTGATAACAAAGTGGCGAAAATAGTTGGTGAATTATTAGTATTTTTTGCCTCAACATATAAAGAAATGTTCGATTTTGATGGGGCGCCAGTCCATGATGTATTAACGGTGGCATATTGTGTTGCACCAGAATTGTTTAAGACGAAAGACGTAAATATTACAGTGGAAACGAAAGGTGAGTTCACTGCAGGAACAATGTTGGTTGATTTGCATGGGGTTACTGGCAGAAAAGTAAATGCGAAGTTTGGATTAGAACTTGATGTAGAAGGTTTTTGGAAACTAATGATTGACGCACTTAAAACATACTAGAATCTAAAGCCTGGCTAGGGCATCCTGTCCGTCGTCGGACATTTGCGGGCAGTTATCCCCCACTCATAAGTCTTTAAGTGGGGGATAACTGCCTATTAATCTATGATTAACTTTTAATAGAGGTGAAAAAATGATTACCGTAATTGGAAGCATAAATATGGATTTAGTTGTTCAAACAGATCACGTACCTAATAAAGGCGAGACTAGGTTAGGGAACTCTTTTTCAACTTTTTTTGGTGGAAAAGGTGCAAATCAGGTCGTATCTATTGCGAGATTAGGTAAGGAAGCGCAAATTATTGGTGCATGTGGTACTGATGAATATGGAAAGATCGCATTGACCTCATTAAAACAAGAAAACGTTAAAACGGATCATCTGTTCTTGTTTCCTGATGAAACAACAGGTACTGCTACAATCATTGTATCCGATGGTGATAATAGAATTATTGTCGTTCCTGGGGCGAATAATCGATTGACATCTAAAGAAATAGAACTTGTTAAAAATGAGATTATTAAAAGTGAAATGGTAGTCATACAGTTAGAAATACCTTCAAATACAGTTCATAAAGTATTGAAAATATGTAAAGATCATAACGTACCTGTTGTATTGAATCCTGCACCAATTGATAATTTTAAAAAAGAATTTATTGATTTAGCAACTTATATCACACCAAATGAATCTGAATGTATTAGTATTTTTGGTGAAAATATTGAACAATCATTAGAACGTTATCCCAATAAATTAATCGTAACCTTAGGTGACAAAGGTGCTCGTTTTTATGATGGTAAACTGCATATATTCATTAAAGGATTTAACACTAATACGGTTGATACAACAGGCGCTGGTGATACTTTCAATGGGAGTTTCGCTGTTGCAATAACAGAAGGAAAAAGCATTGAAGAAGCCGTACGATTTGCAAATGCAAGTGCTTCAATATCAGTTGAAAAAAAAGGTGCTCAAAGCGGGATGCCTTCATTGGAAAGCGTGTTAAAAAGGGTGAATTTAGAAAGATAGTCATCCTTCAAAGTAATCCGCAGTTTATTCTGCGGATTTTTCCTCTTTTTCGGCACAATTAAAGCAAAGGGTTTGCTTTTCATCCGTATGAACACCATTAAAAAAGCCATCGATACAATAGAGATTCTTTCGGCAAATGAGACACTTGCCCACGAATTCTTCCACATAATCACTCCAGACTTCCTAATACTGATGGTTTGTTTTTAAAATAAAAGAATAGCCAAAGCGTATTTGCGAACAAAATGCATGCTGCGATTACGAAGCCCATTCCAAAACTGACAGCTAATAAACCTGTTAATGAAGAGCCAACAACAGTGCCAATAGAGAAAAATGCATAAAACAGTCCAAAAGCTTTTCCTCTTGTTTCTTGATCTGTGTGTTGGACGAGCAATGCAGTCATGGATGGAAATAACAATGCGAATCCAATCCCATAAATGACCATACAGGTAAACAAAAACAGCAAGGAAGCTGCCCAACTTAAAAAAATGAGAGCGATGCCGATAATGCTCATGCCAACCATCATCAGATGATGGTGCTGATAGGCATCAAAGAGCTTATTGGTTGGTAAGCCAAAAATTAAGATGGCGGTAATGCCGAATGCACTAAGGAGAATGCCGCTGAAGTGGGTGCCATAGTTAAGAGCTTCAACCTGCAACGGAAGCATGTATGCCAATACTCCTTGGGCAAACATAAGGGAAAAAGCGCCTGTAAAGCTAATAGCCAACATAGGGGCTTTTAATAAGGAAAAAAGTGTATTAACAGGTGGCTCGATTTTTCTCGATATTGCTGTAACTCCATTCGGAAGGACAAAGAATGACAAAACAGCGATTAATAGCATGATAACGGCAATAATTATAAACACCCAGTTAATGCCGTATTTTGAGGTAACTATCCCACCGAAAGCAGGTCCGATAATGGCTGAAATACCGACAGCTACGCCAGAAATAGCCATTGACTTTCCTTGTTTTCCATCTTTCCCCTTATTTGCAATAACAGTGAAAGCAGCAGGAACAAGAAAACCGCTAAATAAGCCATGAAGGAATCTCACGGCCATTAATTGTGAAGGAGTAGTCACAATTGTATAGAGAAGGAGAATGGCTCCTGTAAAGAAAAAGCCAATAATCAAAACCTTTTTTGCGCCTTGTTTATCAATCCAATATCCTGCTAAAATGTTTCCAAACATATTAGAGAATGAATACATCCCGACGACTAACCCTATTAACGCAGGCGAAGCACCCAAGCTTTTCGCAAACGGACTCATAATTGGCAACTGAGCAAACATATCGATAAAAGCAAGCAAAACGAGAAATAAAATAAACGGTTTCATCTAATCTCTTCCTATTGTAATATATTCTGTCTTTCCCCATTATAGCTGTTTATGAGCTGTAAAACGAATATTCGCTTCTTAAACCGAGCAATTATTATGAGAAAATACTTAACGTGTTGGAGAAATATCATAGCAATACCGTGACCAGCCTCACTAATTGATTAGCCCTAATTATATAAGATAAAGGTGTTAATTACAGATTAGGAGGAAAGAAAATGAAAGAATTCGCTCAAACCGTTATTGCACCCGATTATCCGCCGCGTGAAAAGCATCCGACTATTTTTAGAACATTTGATTCCTTAGAATCAGGCCAATTTATGCAATTAGTCAATGACCATGATCCAAGACCGTTGCAATATCAATTTATGATGGAAAGAGAAAACCAATTCACGTGGGAATATCTTGAAGAAGGACCAGATACATGGAAGGTAGCAATTGGTAAGAAATAAGATTTGGCCGTTTTTATAAAGTTTGTTGCTTTTATAATGTGATTTTTATTTAATAATCTGAGTTGATTGGAGCGGAGGGCGCTTGACTCCTGCGGGAATAGAGGGAAGCGGGAGACCCCACAGGCGGTAAGCCGAGGAGGCTTCCGTCCCTCCCCGCGGAAAGCAAGTGCCCGCAGCGGAAATCAACGGGCAAACTTTATAGGCAATAACAACAAATATATCCGAACACAGCCTAAGATTTAAATGAATACGCGTTCCTCAAATGCAAGGCAACAGTGAATCTGTTGTCTTTTTCTGTTGGAAATTAGCGTTTTATTTATTTGTGAAAACCCGTCTAATTCCTGTTTTTTCAAAAGAATGTGATAAAATATAATAGTATTTGACTTTAAGGGGGAAACAGGATGAGAGAAACAATAAAACAAACTGAAAATGAGTTTTTGGAATATGTGAAAAAGATGGCAGCTTACAATGAAGCACTCTCATTAATTTACTGGGATTTACGTACAGGTGCCCCTAAAAAAGGCGTAGAGCAGCGTTCAGAGATAATTGGAATGCTGTCTTCAGAAGTATTTAAAATGTCCACATCAGAAGAAATGGCAGCATACATAGCAGAATTATCAGGTACAGAAAAAGGCAATTATCTTTCTGAAGTAACAAAGAAAACGCTTCAGGAATGTAAGAAGGAATATGACCGCAATAAAAAGATCCCCGCAGATGAATATAAGGAGTACGTTATTCTTCAGTCAAAGGCAGAAAGTGTTTGGGAAGAGGCGAGAGCCAAATCGGATTTTGAGATGTTCCGCCCTTACTTAGAGAAATTAGTGGAAAAGACGAAGCGCTTTATCGGCTATTGGGGTTACGAGGGGAATAAATATAATACCCTTCTAGACATGTATGAGCCAGGGGTTACCGTTGAAGTGCTGGACCAAGTTTTTGGTGAGCTGCGGGAGAAAATCGTTCCTCTTGTGCAAAGAATTTCCGAGTCTGATCATAAACCAGCAACAGCCTTCCTGTTTGAGCATTTTCCAAAAGAAAATCAGCGCGAATTTAGTTTGGAAATTCTGAAACAGATGGGTTACGACTTCAATGCAGGCCGCTTAGATGAAACCGTTCATCCTTTTGCTATTGGAATAAGTCCTGGAGACGTCCGTGTGACGACTAGATATGATGAGAGCGACTTCCGAACGGCCGTATTCGGAACGATCCATGAAGGGGGTCATGCTTTATATGAGCAAAATCTTTCCGCAAAATTAATTGGTACGCCATTATGTACGGGCACTTCGATGGGCATTCACGAATCGCAATCATTATTCTATGAGAATTTTGTCGGGCGTCATCCATCGTTTTGGAAAAAGAATTATGACTTATTAAAGGAGCATTCAAACGGGCAATTTGATGATGTACATTTAGCTGACTTTTACAGGGCGATCAATGAATCGAAGCCATCGCTTATTCGCATTGAAGCAGATGAATTAACATATTCACTGCATGTGATTATTCGCTATGAGATCGAAAAAGGATTATTTAATAATGAGATTGATGTGAAAGACTTGCCACATGTTTGGAATGAGAAATATAAGGAATATTTAGGATTAACGCCGGAAAATGATGCCCAAGGCGTTCTGCAGGATGTGCACTGGTCGGGCGGGATGTTCGGATATTTTCCTTCCTATGCATTAGGCTATATGTATGCGGCCCAGCTGAAGAATGCAATGTTAAAAGACCTGCCTGACTACGATAAGCTGCTTGAAGAAGGAAATTTAACACCTATCAAAGAATGGTTCACGAAACATGTTCACCAATTTGGAAAAATGAAAAAACCGCTTGAGATCTTAAATGATGTAACAGGCGAGGGACTGAATGCTCAGTACCTAATTGATTATTTGTATGAAAAATACGGCAATGTTTATCAATTAAAATAAGAAGGATTGAAGGGGTGACGTACCGTCATCCTTTCCTTCACAGGAGTATAAAATGAAAAAACTTCTTCCTTACTTTATGATTGCTTCAGGAGCGAGTCTCTGGGGACTGATTGCTTTCTTTGTAAAAGGCTTAGGAGATTATGGCTTTACAGCAATGGAAATCGTTGCTATTAGAGTGGCATTTGCTGCCATATTCCTATTGCTAATTGGGTTCGTACGCTACCGAAATCAAATGAAGCTGAATCGAATCACAGATGGTCGATTGTTTGTCGGAACAGGTATCTTTAGTGTTGTGTTTTTTAACTTTTGTTATTTTACAACAATTAGCCAGATGAATATCTCGATCGCTGTTATTCTGCTTTATACGGCCCCGGCTTTTGTGACTGTGTTATCTTTCATTTTTTTAAAAGAAGGGCTCAGCCTGAATAAACTCCTTGCTGTAGCAGGGACCCTAGTCGGCTGTATATTAATTGCAGGTTTAACTGCTGGGCAGAGCACGATTACTTTCATTGGAATTTTAACAGGATTAGGGTCAGGGCTTGGTTATGCATTGTATACGATTTTTGGGAAGTTTGCCTTAAAGAAGTATCAGCCGTTTACAATTACTTTATATACCTTTCTAGTTGCTTCTATTGCACTCATCCCTGTCACTCAGCTTTGGGAAAAGCTTGACGTTTTACTCAATGTCAATGTATTGCTATATAGTGTTGGTTTAGGGCTAATCCCAACTGTATTAGCTTATTTTTTATACACATGGGGGCTTGAGAAGACAGAAGGGAGCAAAGCCGCAGTTATTGCTACAATTGAACCTGTGGTAGCCACGATGTTAGGCGTCATGCTTTATGGAGAAAGGCTTGGGATCATTCAAATTGTAGGTGCATTATTAATCCTAAGTTCTGTTTTAATAGTCAATATGCCGATCCGTAAAAAAGAAAACCTTATCGAAGAAACGGACTTAGCAAATTAAAAAACACTCCGATCATTGATCGGAGTGTTGATTTCTTACCAGAGTTTAAAGCCTTTTGCTCCAGGTGGTGCATTCTGGATTAAATCAATTAACGGAATTGTGTAAGCGAATAAGATGAGAGCTGCTGTAATTCCAAGCCAAATCTTCATGTTATCAAACACCATTGGAACTTTTTCTGCTTGTTCTGCAACTTCTCCAACTGGGAATTCCTGATCACCTTTTGGAGCAAAGAACGAAAGATTCACAACGATATAAAGCATGATGATGATTGATATGAAAAGAATGGATCCGCCAACTGCTTGTGCGATTTGATATGGTATCCATTCCGCTGCTTGGGCAGCACCGCCGTATTCAGAGAAAGCAGAGCGGCGTGGTGCGCCTAGTAATCCGGCAGCATGCATGGCACCTGACATGAAAGTCATCCCAATAGCCCAGGTGATCCCTTGGATCATGGCAATTTTATTCAACTTTTTCGTAAAAGTTCGTCCTGTTAAATGCGGTATTAGCCAAAAAGAGATGCCGAAGTACGTTAACATAACAGCTGTAGCAGCAGTTAAATGAAAGTGTCCTGTTACCCAAATCGTATTATGCACAACTTGGTTCATCTGGTGAGATGCGTTAACAATTCCACCTGCACCCCCAGGGATAAAGGCAACCATTCCAATGAAAGGTACCGTAAAGCGTGCATCACCCCATGGAAGCTTTTTAAACCAGCCGAAAAGGCCCGTTGCTCCCTTTAAACGTCCAAAGTTTTCGAACGTAGCGAATATTGAGAAAGCAGTCATTAATGAAGGGACGACAACTAAGAAAGTTAAGACAACTTGTAAGAATTTCCATGCTGGATCAATTCCTGGCTCCAATAACTGGTGGTGGAAGCCAACTGGGATTGAAAATAGCAAGAGCAAAACAAATGACATCCGAGCTAAAGCGTCGGAGAAGATTTTTCCGCCAATCACCTTTGGAATAATTACATACCATGCCATGTAAGCTGGGAATAACCAGAAATATACAAGTGGGTGGCCGAAATACCAGAATAATGTCCGGCTTAGACCGATGTTCATTGTATCAATTAGTCCAAGCGACCAAGGAAGCATTTGGAATAGAACGGTGATTGCCACTCCAATTGAAGCAACACACCACATGATGAATGTGATAACAGCCATAAATGTTAAAAGCGGGCTTGGGATGCCAGGATTTTGTTTTTTCCATGCAAAGTACTTTGTGAAAATAACTCCAGCGTCAAACCAAGTACCGACAATCACTAATGTCAATCCTATGTAAAAGAGTGCATGTGCTTGAAGTGGTGCATAGAAAGTGAAAAGCACTGTTGCTTCATTTAATAGGATCATCGTAGCTGCAGTTGCCGTACCGATTGTCTTTAACCAAAAACCAATCCAACCAGTTGTCCGTTGGCGGCCGGAAAACGTTCCTGATGTTTTGCTGACACAAGAAAGCATAAAGCCGATGATAAAGAAAATAGTAAGGACAAGTCCTAAAACAACTCCATGCACTGTGAGGATTTGGTAATAACCAATTCCAGCTGGTAAAGTGAATTTTCCTGAACGAACTAAAGTTTGTAACAAACCTGCAAGGCCACCAATTGCTAAAGCAATGAATGCAACATAGAAGTGAGCCATTGCCAATTTTCCATCACGGCGGTCAACATTCGGATTAGCTTGTTTGTTAATCATTATTCAACCACCTCAATCGTCGATGTCATCATGTGGTGTCCAATCCCACAATATTCATTACATAGAACTAAAAACTCTCCAGGTTTATTAAATGTATAAACAAGTTCACTAATATACCCAGGCTCAAGCATCATATTGACATTCGTCCCTGCAACCTCAAATCCGTGAATAACATCCTTTGTAGTAGCAATGACCTTTACTTTCGCTCCAAGTGGAACTTGAACATGTCCAGGGTCATAATTGAATGCGGATGCGACAAAAACTAATTCATAATCCCAATCTTTTCCTTCAACTTTTTTTAGTCCAGGCTCATTAAAAGGCACTTGTGTGTCAACCTTTTCCGGATCAATTGTTGCTAAACAGCTTGGCGGCTGGTTTCCAAGATAGAAAGCACTGACGCCAATGACGGTTAGAAATACAAGCAGTGTTCCTATCCCGAAAATGAGCCAAATTTTTTCAAACTTATGCATATGCATGGCTTTTTCCCCTTTCTTTCTGTTATGAACGGTCTAAAAACAACATGTAAACACCAACCCAAGTAACGATCAGGAACACTCCTAATATCATTACGGAAGCAAATGTTCCTTTCAGAGAAGAGCTATCCTCAATTTCAGTTTCAACTTTTCTATTGAGTTCCGGTTTTGCCATTTTCTTTCCCTCCCCTCGAAAAATTGGAAAAAGTAAATGATTACAATTTCATAATACAAGACAATGGCGAAGAATCTAGGTGTTTCATTGAATTCACAAAATGTTCATTCATCACTTTAACACTATGGTAATAGGGGGAAATTGATTTTTCAGTGATATATATCACGTAGAAGAACGGTTAAATGTGAAGGAATTGTGAAGTGTACATTGAGGGTTGACGAGGTCTTTTGACCTAGAGTGTGAAGTATCTTTGAGCGAAGCGTATTGAGAAGTATTACTTAATGAAATATGCGGTGATTTTAAGAAAATAAACCAACGAGATCTCTTTCGTAGCTATTCCTATCACTCACATTTTTAGCGAAAAAAAATATAATGTATAAACGGCCATGACAGGATGTGGGTAAGAGAAACTATGGAAAAATACTATTGTGATCATTGCAGGATTTTATATAAGGAAGATGAGGAATTTTGTAAAGCTTGCGGCTCCTTTGTGAAGAAGAAAATTATCATTGAAGTTCAAAAACAGAAAAATAATAAAAATTATGCGGAATCAGAGTAATAACGTTGCTTAAAAATAAAATTTCAATATTGACAAATAAAAAAACGGCACTTTATGAGTGCCGTTTAATTCAGTTCTACCATTAATACAATCATTAAATCGCCGACATTGTTGATCTTGACTGGCAGCCGAAAAGCTTTTGTAAAACCATAAACCTTTGTTTGCCCAATTAGAACCGTTGGAGGAGTGATGTCCATTTCAAATCCTCTTTGGGAAACAAATGTGGAGAGGCCGCCGGCAATCATATTGCCAAGCTCCCCTGCAAAGGATTCAAGCATTTCTCCTTCGAGCATCATTCCAAACATGGCTTCGCCAATTTTCCCGAACACGATTTCATCGCCATCAATGATAATTCGGCCTTTAGCATCGCCAGTCATCCCGATTAAGACCCCAATCGAATGTTGGGTGTAAGGCTGCGTAAATAACGCAGGTTTCTCGACTGTAATCTCTAAAGGCAACACTGATTTAACTGATTCAATCGTTCCGTTCAATATATCTGTTACACTTTTTGTTAGTGTCACACTTCATTCCTCCCACTAAATACCTAGTATAATCTTACCATATTTCCCGTTGATTTTTATAAAAAAGTTTATAAAAATTCCACATTTCCCATCAATTCGACATGAAGTGAATTGGTAAAGATTTCGTAATGCTTCATCAGTAGAAAGGATCTATAATAAAAGAGCACAACAACTCCTTCAAAACATTACTTCCTCCTGTTGGGGAAGTTTTTTTTATTTCCCCGTATTGCTGATTTGCATTCGCATTGGAACTGAATGTTTCCGCAAAAATGCAAAAAAAGTGCCTTGAATAGAGCATAATATTCCACATAAATCGACGAAACAGCCGCAAAACGAATCAAGATCCGAAGAGGCATAAGAAGATTGCCGCATAAAGAGCTTGAACTACCGCATAAGCCTATTTCAGCCACTTAAGCCACATAACGAAGTTCACCTTGCTGCATTTTTACCATTAGGATTCAAATTTGTATAGAATTCAATATTTTGGTAAAAAGTATCTATATGAAGAAGAAGGAGAGATCGTTATGCCATCCATTGTTTCGGTAGCCGAGGCAATCCCGGTTCATGTTCTCAAACAAGATGAAGCAATGAATTTTGCCAGGGATTTGTTTTCTGATTCCTTTCATGATATCGAACGTTTACTGAAGGCTTTCCATAATGGTCAAATTGAAAAACGGCATTTTGCAAAAGGGCTGGATTGGTTTAAAGCAAATAAATCATTTGCGGAAAGAAATCAAGCTTATATTGAATGTGCCGTGGAATTAGGGACTGAAGCGATTGAAAATTGCTTGAAAAGCAATATTTTTCTACAGAAGGAAATCCCTTATAACGAGATCGATGCGATTTTTTGTATTTCGAGTTCCGGTTTGGCTACGCCAAGTATTGAAGCCAGGATCATGAATAAGCTTCCGTTTTCACAGCATACGAAAAGAATTCCGATTTGGGGATTGGGCTGCGCTGGCGGAGCTTCAGGTCTTTCACGTGCACATGAGTATTGCCTTGCTTTCCCTCATGCAAAAGTTCTTGTTCTTTCTATTGAACTATGCAGTTTAACTTTTCAACGAAACGATCGTTCAAAAAGCAATTTAATTGGAACGTCACTATTTGCGGATGGAGTAGCTTGTGCGCTTGTTACAGGTGACCAAGCAGACAGGAGATCCTTTCAAAAGATGGAAACCGTTCCCGCAATTATCGCTACCCAATCTACAATGTTGCCGGGTTCACTTGACGTTATGGGCTGGGAGGTGAGGGATGAAGGCCTTTTTGTTGTTTTCTCTAAAGATATTCCGACGATCATTGCAAGCTGGTTAAAGCCGAATGTGACGGAATTTTTACTTCAGAACGAATTGGCGATTACAGATCTCCATCATTTCATTGCTCATCCGGGAGGGAAAAAAGTCATTGACGCGTATGTGCAATCATTACAATTCGATCCTGAAATGACAAAGATATCACTTGAAGTATTAAAGCAATACGGAAATATGTCCGCAAGCACGATCCTGTATGTACTGAAAAGATTTATGGAAATAGGCCAGGCGGGTGAATATGGCCTTGCTACCGCTTTGGGTCCGGGTTTTAGTTCCGAGATGCTGCTTATAAAATGGGAGGAATAGAGGATGGCATTCGCTATTTTTGTCGCATTTATTATTTTTCAGCGAGTTTCTGAATTATGTATTGCCAAAAAAAACGAACGCTGGATGAAGCAGCAAGGTGCGTTAGAATTCGGACAATCCCATTATCCGTTCATCGTGCTCGTTCATTGCTTATTTTTTGTTTCGTTTATATGTGAAGTCCTTGTTCTTAATAAAGGTTTGTCGCTAAGTTGGCCGGTTCTTCTCGCATTATTCCTACTCACACAGGCAGGCAGACTTTGGGCACTTGCTTCACTTGGCTCATATTGGAATACAAAGATTATTGTCTTGCCAAACGCGAAGATTGTAAAAAAAGGACCATACCGGTTTGTTAAGCATCCTAACTATATCATCGTCACGGCAGAATTGATTATTATTCCGCTTATGTTTCAGGCTTATTTTACCGCATTCCTGTTTACTATTTTTAATGCAGTAATCCTTATGATTCGAATCCCGGCTGAGGAAAAGGCGTTAAGACAATTAACTCAATATGAGGAAGCTTTTAATGGGATATCTCGCTTGACAAAGGATGTTAAAAAAGTGTGACAATTATATAGATTCTATTGAAAAGGCTGTTGCTTTAATAATGTGATTTTTATTTAATAATCTGAGTTGATTGGAGCGGAAGACCCCGCAGGCGGTAACGCCGAGGAGGCTCCCATACCTCCTCGAGGAAAGCAATTGTCCGCAGCGGAAATCAGCGGGCAAACTTTTTAGGCTAAAACAACAATATATGCGAAAATAGCCATTGAAAATGATTATCGTTCGTGCTAAAATTCTAATTGAAGTTGAATATTATTCTCAAGTACCATTCCAATAGGAAGGTGTTGTTACATATGGTAGCGATTTTTATTGCAGGCACAGTAACAGCCTATGCATTCATGATGAAACATGTCTTAAATCATGTTGCAAAACCACAAAATAGATAATGATGAATATACAATCTGAAGAGGATGACTCAAGAAGGGTCTGGCTCCGCGATCAATATACTGTATGTATTGGATAATAACAATCCATCTACAATATATGACTGATGTGGGGTCGGATGCTTAGTTCCTGAGTCGTCCTCTTTTTATTTTCGGCTTATGATAGGAATTGTGAGAAAAATCATTTAAAATAGAATGTAAAATGATTCAACAAGGGGATAAATATACATGGTTCAAACAGCATTAAAACAAGACACAGTTGATTTAATGAGTAAAATTACAGCAATGCATGAGTATTTTTCCAAAAATCAAGATCTGCAAACGGCTGATAGAGCAAAGGATTTGGCACTGAAACTCAAGAAACAGGAATATTCGATTGCTTTTTGCGGGCATTTTTCAGCGGGAAAATCGAGTATGATTAATAAAATTGTTGGAGAAGATTTACTTCCATCTAGTCCGATCCCTACGAGCGCGAATCTCGTAAAAATCAAATCAGGCGAGGACTATGCGAAAGTGATTTTTAAAGAAGGGAAACCGAGATTATATCCGGCACCTTATGATTATGACCAAGTGAAATCGTATTGTAAGGACGGGGATCAAATCCATGCAATCGAAATTAGCTATTCAGAAACTAGCCTGCCTGCTGATGCTGTGATAATGGATACTCCTGGCATCGATTCCACTGACGATGCTCATCGAATTGCAACGGAGTCGGCATTGCATCTAGCTGATCTCGTTTTTTATGTAATGGATTATAATCATGTTCAGTCTGAATTAAACTTCCTTTTTACAAAGGAATTAACTTCAGCTGGTAAACAGGTTTATTTAATTATCAATCAAATAGATAAGCATCGTGAGGAAGAATTGAGTTTCGAGCAGTTTAAGAATAGTGTTCGCGATTCATTCGCTTCATGGGGTGTTGAACCTGCGAGAATTTTTTATACATCGTTAAAAGAAATATCTCACCGGGAAAACGAATTCCACGCCTTGCAGCAATTTCTTAAAGATCAGATTGCCAAAAGGCAATTGCTTCTTCCAGCATCCGTTTTTCATTCGTTAAAAAAACTAGCAAGTGAACATCTAACGTATTTAGATGAGAAGAATTGGAAAGCCATCGAAGAATATGAGCAGAAGTTAACAGAACTTTCTATTGAGGAGAGGGAGTCACTTTCTAAGCAAGTGGAAGAGATCGAAAGGGATCTAACCATAATCCAGGGTTCACTTGATAAGACTGAAATTGATTTAAATAATAAAGTGGATGAAATATTAAAAAACGCTTATTTAATGCCGTTTCAGACGAGGGAACTTGCCGAAAGTTACATCGAGTCCCGCCAATCTAACTTTAAAGTAGGTCTTTTCTTTTCACGACAGAAAACAGAGATGGAAAGAAATGTGCGGCTCGAACAATTTAAAAAAGATTTTTCCGAAAAAGTAAAATCTCAGCTAGAGTGGCATTTGAAAGAGCTATACCTTCATGAACTAAAGCATTATGAAATTCATGATTCCGCATTATTAGCACGTGCTCAAACCTTTCAAGTCGTTTTCCCTGAAGCTCTTCTAGTAAATACGGTTAAGGAAGGGGCGCTCCTTTCAGGTGACTATGTCCTCCAGTATACGAATGAGGTCGCTGACTTAGTAAAGAGATTTGCAAAAAATAGCCTTTTAGAGTTAAAAGAATTATTTCTTAAAGCCCTAAAATCGAAAAATCAGCTTAAGCAAAATCGATTAGAAAAAGAGTGGAAGCAGCTAAAAATGCATGCAGAATCTTGGCAAGGAATCATAGCGATTAAGGAAAATCTTCGCTTATTCAAAACACGGATTGACGAATTACTAGCTGGGCAATTCCCGCAAGAGGGTTATAAGGAAAAAATCACTCAATTACTTGCTGTGCCAATGGAAGAGGCTGAAGTGATTTATCAATCGATTGATGCTGCCGAGGATCAAATGGAAGTCAGCCATTTATCTGAGGTCGTGCTAGAACAGGGTTTGAAGGAAAGTCCCGAAAAAGCAGAGACTCAGTCTGTTCAATCTTTAGTCGAGAAACTACATTTCACTGCTGACACTGTCCAGGATGTTCCAGGCTTTAAAAAAATGGCTGCGGAATTACTGCAAAAAGCGGACCGGCTTGGAAATAAACAATTTACGGTGGCTCTATTCGGCGCCTTTAGTGCGGGGAAATCTTCCTTTGCCAATGCCCTAATCGGGAATAAAGTGCTCCCTGTTTCGCCCAATCCGACGACGGCTGCGATTAATAAAATCATGCCTATAGATGATGAACATAAGCATGGAACTGTGTTAGTAAAGGTGAAGGCAGAGAAAACGTTATTCGATGATGTGAATCGCTCATTGAAGATGTTTGATCTTTCGGCAATCGATTTTGATGATGCGCTAAAAAATATCCAAAAAGTGATCAATGCAAAAGCGAATTTTGATGCGAATGAAAAAACCCATTTTGCGTTCTTGCACGCTTTCTTAAAGGGATTTGAATCCTTCCGACATCATCTAGGTAAAACGATCAGTACGGACCTGGAAGAATTTAAAGATTATGTCGCGATTGAAGAAAAATCCTGTTTTGTTGAAACGATTGAAGTGTATTATGATTGTGCGCTCACTCAGAAGGGGATTACCCTCGTTGATACGCCCGGTGCTGACTCAATTAATGCCCGCCATACCGGTGTTGCTTTTGATTATATAAAAAATTCAGATGCGATCCTATTTGTCACTTATTATAACCATGCGTTTTCCAAAGCAGATCGTGAATTTCTCATCCAATTAGGACGTGTTAAGGATTCTTTTGAGCTGGATAAAATGTTCTTTATCGTAAATGCAATTGATCTCGCAAATAATGAAGAAGAAATGAAATCAGTGCTAGAATACGTTGAGGAACAGCTCATCCAATATGGAATTCGTCGCCCTCATCTTTTCGGGTTATCAAGCTTAGAAGCATTGGCAGAAAAGCTTGAAAGGAAAGAAGGAGCCCGGTCAAAAATTAATCTTTTTGAAGAGAGTTTTTATTCCTTTATCACGAATGAGCTGATGGAAATTTCCATAACATCAGCTGAATTAGCATGGCAACGAGTTTTAGAACAGCTTCGAAGATTTATTCAGTCTTCACAGGAAAATAAAGAATTAAAAGCACAGAAACGAATTCAATTAGAAGAAGAGCAACAAGCTGTTCAATTGCTGATCGGAAAAAATGATGCCGGAATCCTCTCCCAAAGGCTGGAGCAAGAAGCAGATGAGCTTGTTTTCTATATTAAGCAACGCGTGTTTTTACGGTTTGGTGATTTTGTGAAGGAGGCGTTTAATCCTGCGCTATTAAAGGATGACGGCCGCAATATTAAAAAAGCGCTGCAAACGGCTTTGGAGGATTTTCTGCAAAGCTTTGGATTTGATTTTGCTCAAGAATTACGGGCCACGACATTAAGAATGGAAGCCTTTATCAGCAAACAATTAAAGCAAGCGCAAGAGATGCTAATAAAAACGACTGCTGAAGTCAACCCGGAACTTAGTTTCAGTCCCTTCGAAGTAAGAGGCTTGGAAGGAATCGAATTTGAAACGGCATTTGTAAATGAGGACAGAGCACAGTTTAAAAAAGCGCTCGCCCATTTTAAAAATCCGAAATCATTCTTTGAAAAGAACGAAAGAAAATTTTTAAGTGAAGAACTTGAACAAATGATATCAGCGCCGTCTGATACCTATTTGCAATCCGAAGGCCGTAGGTTGAGAAATCATTATCACAAATTGCTTGAAGAAGAATACGGACGATTGCTTTCCGTTCTTATCGAGCAAGCAGGTGAGTACTATGGTGGAATTTTAGCTATCTTGAGCGATGATTTTCCGATTGCCCAGCTTCAAAAAATGGAAAAGGACATTGCCAATTTCGAGGAGAATAGATGAATATCAAATCCTTTCATGCATGCGCGACTTGCATCCATTTTCAAGCGGTCAGGACGGATAAAAGGATGAATTATTTCTGTAAGCGATTAGGTTTCGAAACAAAGCCAAACTATCAATTCAAATGCTGGACGCCTAAAGAGCAGGTTCAAAAGCTTATTGAAAAGAGAAAGAGGGAGAAGAAGGAATGAAATATTTCGTTGACAAAGAATGGGTTTTAGATCGATTGGATGATGGGAATATTAGAATGGCGGATTGCCGCTATAACCTTAGTTCTTCAGACGATGGGTATGAATCATACTTGAAGGATCACATCCCGGGAGCCGTTTATTTTCATTTAGGCAAGGATTTAGCCGGCCCCGTTTTAGTACATGGAGGCAGGCACCCCCTCCCCGATCTGGAAAAGTTGAGGGGGTCTCTTCAAAAGGCAGGGATCAATAAAGATACGACTGTTATCGCTTATGATGGGGGCGAGGGTGCCTTCGCTGCCCGACTGTGGTGGCTATTAAAATATGTTGGGCATGAAAATGTGTTTGTTTTAGATGGCGGGTATAAGGGCTGGATCGATTCGGAGTTTCCAGTTTCCAGTGAAATCCCAACCTATCAAAAAAAGGATTTTGATATAAAGGTAAATGAAGGAATTTTGGCTTCCTATGAAGAGGTAAAAAAAGCGGTCAATGACAAAGATGAGGCCTCCATATTAATTGATTCAAGAGATTGTAAACGCTATTTAGGTATAGAAGAACCAATTGATAGAAAAGCCGGTCATATTCCAGGGGCTATTAATAAAGTTTGGTCTGAAGGTTATGAACAAGGCTTTTTCAAACCGAGTGAGGAGCAGGAAAAAAGATTTACAGATCTAGACAAAAACAAGCAGATCATTGTTTACTGCGGATCTGGGATCACAGCAACGCCCAATTTCATCGCGCTTAAAGCAGCAGGTTTTGAGAATGTCAAACTCTACGCAGGCAGCTTCAGTGACTGGATCACGTATGATGAAAACGATGTAGAAACAGGAGAATAATAATTAAAATAAGATTTTGTAAAAGCAAACCGTCGATAAAGAAGTTGATTGAAGCGGAAGGTGTGAGACTCCTTCGGGAGCAACGGGACAGGTGAGACCCCACAGGTCAAAGCGCCGAGGATGCTCACCGCCCGTACTGCGGAAAGCGAGCATCCTGGAGCGGAAATCAACCACTCCTCTTTAGTTGTCAAAGATTGCATTCTATCAGGCGAGTTTCCCATGTTATAATAGGATTAATATTATAATAGAAATGAATGGGAGAGAAGAAATAGATGAATGAAAATAAACCATCTTTGATGCTCGTTGATGGCATGGCTTTATTATTTAGGGCATATTTCGCGACTGCTGTAACTGGACAATTTATGATTAATTCAAAAGGTGTACCAACAAATGGGGTATATGGATTTGTTAAGCATTTTTTAACAGCGATTTCTTCCTTCAACCCGACACATGTCGCTGTGTGTTGGGATATGGGAAGCAAAACATTTCGCACGGAGATGTATGATGGGTATAAAGCGAATCGTCCGGAGGCACCTGTTGAACTTATCCCTCAGTTTGATCTAGTAAAAGAAGTCGTTGAAGCTTTTGATGTACCGAATATTGGTTTAGCGGGCTATGAAGCGGATGATTGTATTGGAACGATCGCAAAGAGCATAAAAGAAGAGGCGCGTGTGCATATTCTTACAGGGGACCAGGATATTTTGCAGCTGCTTGATGAACAAATATCTGTCGTCTTATTGCAAAAGGGTTATGGCAATTATTTAGTGCATACTAAGGATACATTCTTTGAAGAAAAGGGCATCAAGCCAAAACAAATGATTGATTTAAAAGCTTTTATGGGTGACTCAAGCGATAATTACCCTGGGGTAAAAGGGATCGGCGAAAAAACAGCCCTAAAACTTTTGCAGCAATTTGAGCATATTGAAGGAGTCTTAGCGAATTTAGATCAGTTGACAAAAGGTCAGCGGACGAAAATCGAACAGGATCTTGAGATGCTCCATTTAAGCCGTCAGCTTGCGGAAATTAAATGTGACGTTCCGGTTGAGTGTGTATTAGCCGAAGCAAGATTTGAGTTGAATCGCGAAAAGGTTTTGGAGAAATTCACTGAAATCGAATTCCGCGGATTAGATCGGTTTTTAAATATGAAAGAATATGCTTAACAGGAAGGGCTGTCTCAAATTTTGAGACAGCCTTTCATATTATTTCGTATTTTTCTTTTTAACTGCATTTTCCAGTTTGCTCTTTGGTTCTTCGGCTGCAAATTCAGTATCCTGTCCATATCCTTGTGGATTTACGCCAGATGCTGTTTTCCCTCGATTTTTTTGTTTTCTTTTACCCATTTTCTTCACCTCCTTGTTTTATGTTTCCATTTGGCTCATTTCGCATAGTTTGTTGTTTTGGCTTTAAAAAGTTAGCCCGTTGATTTCCGCTGCGGGCACTTGCTTTCCGCGGGGAGGGACGGGAGCCTCCTCGGCGTTACCGCCTGTGGGGTCTCCCGTTCCCTCTATCTCCCGTAGGAAATTGAATTTACATCCTTGAATCTGCCCACGCACGAAGGAAATGCGATAGCATTTTCGAGGAGTCAAGCGCCCTCCGCTCCAATCAACTCAGATTTATTTATATAAAATCACACTAAAATGCAACAAAGTTTACGAAAACCGTTTTCCATTAATAGTATTTCCGAAAAGAATAAATAAACTCTTCTTACTTCACACTAAAACAGAGGTGAGTTGATGTATGAATAAAGGTGTATATATTGCTTTGTTAAGTATAGGTTTAGCCCAAGGTTTGAAGATTCCTATTCACTATTATAAAAAAAAGGAGTTTCGGCCTGAGTTATTCTTTCATACTGGCGGAATGCCAAGTTCTCATTCCGCAGGGGTGTCGTCACTGACAACCTTTATTGCATTGAAACGCGGAGTTCCAACGATTGATTTTGCTCTATCCCTCGTTTATGGACTAATCGTCATGTATGATGCACAAGGAATCAGACGGCAAACAGGGGAATTAACATTAAAAGTAAATCGCATGGGTGAACAAATGGACAAGATCCAAAAGGATGAATCGGTAAAGGTTGAAAAAGAATCCTCGAAGAAATTAAAGGAAATGCTTGGTCACCAGCCAGTTGAAGTCATTGGAGGAGCACTCCTCGGGGTGATAACCGGGACGATTGGCTATTTCTTAACGAAAAAAGATAGAAAAATGTTGAAATGTAAGGTAAGATTTAGGAGGTTGGGACTAAGGGGAGAGGGATGACTTGTCTGTGATGACAGTGGAAGATTATTTGCAATTATTGCAAAGTAAAGGCTTTCAGTTTGAAGAAGACGCCATCGGATTTATTTATTTTGGAAAACACTACACGAACGCATCCGATGAGCTTATTAATACAGCCATCGAATTAACACTAAAAGCACAAAAAAAGTTTGATGGTAGCTTCTATATTTCACTGCTCGAAACATTTATCGCAAATCGCGTAAAAACACGGAAAGATGCGATCCATTTCGTCAAAGAAAAAGAGATGATCTCGATTTAAAACAGGCTTGCATCTTTTTTCGGTCAATGAAGCATTATTTCATTGACCGTGCGAGCTTCATTTTTCTTATTTCGGTAAAAGAAAGGGTCTTTCATTGACCGTACGAGCTTCATTTTTCTCATTTCGGTAAATAAAACGCTCTTTCATTGACCATACGAGCTTCATTTTTCTCATTTCGGTAAAAGAAACGCACTTTCATTGACCGTATGAGCTTCATTTTTCTCATTTCGGTAAATAAAACGCTCTTTCATTGACCATACGAGCTTCATTTTTCTCATTTCGGTAAAAGAAACGCTCTTTCATTGACCGCGCGAGTTTCATTTTTCTCATTTTGGTCAAAGAAGCGCTCTTTCATTGACCGTACGAGTCTCATTTTTCTCTTTTTGAGACTTTATTTGAACTGCTGTTAAAATAAAGCAAAAGATTTCCCGTTTAAAAACAACAAAAAAATCGGCAGCAGTGCCGATTTTTTATATAGCCTCTTTCCGGCTTTTTTTCATTTTGAGTAGCGATTTTTTCATCGGCAGTTCAGCGAAGATCATTCCAGCAAAAATGAGCAGACAACCGAAGATCGCACTCATTGAAAGACGCTCATCCGCCCAGATGTAGGCTGTGGCGGCTGCAAATACGGGCTCCATGGCGAAGATTAAAGCCACTCTCGTTGGCGTCGTATACCTCTGAAAGCTCGTTTGGGCAAAAAAAGCAAGAGCCGTCGCAAAAACAGAAGTAATTATGAGCGCCGACAACACATTACCACGCAGGATCACATCGGGTCGAAACGCTTGTTGCCAATCCTCCGTAAAAATAGCAAATGTGCTTGACAGTAAAGCAACAGTAGAAATTTGGATTACCGTCAATAGGAGTGAAGGGTATTTGCTGCTAAACTTTCCTGTAGAAACGATATGCATCGCAAACCCTAAAGCCCCTATAAATACGAAGCCATCCCCGATATTTAGGGAAACCTTATCAGTCATTGTTAAAAAATATAGACCGACCGTCGCAATCGAAACACCGATAATCGCGTTAATTCCCGGCTTTATCTTTAATAAGAAAAGGGAGAGAACTGGAACTAAGACGACGCTAAGCCCGGTAATAAAGCCTGCTTTCGATGAAGAAGTGTATAATAACCCGGCTGTTTGAAACGCATAGCCAATAAATAGACATATGCCAAGAATGAACCCTGAAAATAACAACTTCCGGTCGAAATGTTTTAGCTGCTTCTTCTCAAACAGAAAAAGCCACCCTGCAAGCAATACGGCAGCAATAAAAAACCGCACCCCATTAAATGAAAGCGGCGGGAGAAAAGCGATCGCGTTTTGAATGACGACAAATGTTGATCCCCAAATTAAGGCGATGAGCAACAAGCTTGAATCCGCAAATATTCTAGATTGTTTCATATTAGAGTTCTCCTTTCTTGGCTAGTAGGAAAGTTTAAGTTATTAACCTACTATTCCTGCTAAAAATATCGCATCGCCAAAAAAGTTTTAGCGAACGCCAAATTTTTCTAATGATTTTTTCGAATAGCCGCACGGGCTAATTCATCTGCCGTCTTGTTTTCTGAGCTTGGAATCCATTTCATGAAAAATAAATCCAGCTGTTTGCTTAATGTTAATGCCTGCTCAAGCAGTGGGGCATATGTTTTGTTTTTTGCAAATTCTTTTTCAACCGCCCGATTAACCGCTTGAGAATCCGTCCGGAATGAAACGACTTTATAACCTTTCTCGATACAGATTTCAAGGGCATGAATCAGCGCGTAATATTCTGCTTTGTGATTCTCCATTTCACCAAGCGGAATCGAAAATCTCTCCACATGGCCATTGCCTTTGATAAAAATTCCTGCACCGCTTGGACCTGGATTTCCTGCGCTTGCACCGTCTATATATACTTCAAACAATGATTAGTCCTCCACTTGATTGTATTCTGAAAAAAAGTCATTATGAAAAGGATCAACAGGGTAAGCTAAAAGTAAGTTTAACATAAAATGAAGGATTCAAGAGAAAAAATAGTGCTGAATTTTATAAATGTTTGTAAACGGATTTTTCGATTTTATTGTCGGGAACCGCATATCATTTCATTAGATTTAGGAAACTTGTAAAACGGAATTTTACTATTCGGATAAAAAGCGTAGAGAGGCTGAAAAAGATGAAATATAAATTGGAGTGGACTTACAAAAAAAAAGGGCAGGAAGGGATAGCTTTTTCTTCCGACTGGGTTGAAGGGGAACTAGCGTTAACAATTGGGGAGGATATTGAAAAGAGCGGAAAAGGTGTCGATATTACCTATCATGATGAGATCGGAACATCATGGAACACAAAAGAAATGAAAAAGCTGCTGACGGAAATTGAAGAAGATCCGCATGATTTGACCGTTTATTTTGACGGCGGTTTTAATAAAGATACGAATCAAGCGGGGCTAGGTGCAGTGATTTATTATAAACAAGGAAAAAAGAAATACCGTATTCGGTCTAATGAGTTGTTTGACGAAATTGAAAATAATAATGAAGCAGAGTATGCTGCCATGTATTATACGATCAACCTCCTTGAAGAAATGGGCGTTCATCATATGACATGTGAGTTTAAAGGAGATTCTCAAGGGGTGTTAATGCAGTTAAAAGGGGAATGGCCATGTTATGAAGATAATTTAAATCGTTGGCTTGACCGAATTGAAGGGAAAATCAAAAAGCTTCATGTGAAAGCTAAGTTTACACCTATCCCGAGGAATGTGAATAAAGAGGCTGATAAGCTTGCTACACAGGCCCTTGAAGGGAAAATGATAAATAGTAAAATGCAAGTCATATAGGGCCGAAAGAATGAAGGAAGGTGTGAATAAGATGAAACGGAAAAAAATATTTGATGATGTGGAAGAATTGCTGAACAACTATTGCAACGGCTGTTTTTTATATAAACATCATAGAGCGGAAAATGGGCGCCGCTATGCGCATAAATTCTGCATTACAACGTGCACCGTTGGAGATAAAATAAAGGCCATTGGCGGTAAATTGTCATAGCGTTCAAACATAACCTTTCATCTGTAGGAGAGGGTTTCTCCACATTAGGTACGATTAAGTCTTAAAAGTAAATAAAGAAAGGCTGGCAAATGCCAGCCTTTTTATTTATTAGATTATAGTTTTACAACGTTTGCAGCTTGTGGTCCGCGGTTTCCTTCAACGATTTCGAAAGAAACTTCTTGGCCTTCTTCTAGAGATTTAAAACCTTCTCCTTGAATTGCAGTGAAGTGTACGAATACATCGTCTCCACCTTCAACTTCGATAAATCCAAACCCTTTTTCATTGTTAAACCATTTTACTTTGCCGTTTTGCATGTTACTTTTCCTCCTAAGCCGTTTAAGACATATTTAAATGCCTTAGATAAATATTACCACTCAACTAAAATACTGCTGATATTTAGTAATAACGGAAATATTTTATGTTAAATGATGACTTAAATATACACGAATATCACGGCACAGTCAAGGAATTTAGGCGAATTTTCAGAAAAACAATACCATTTTTTAGAATATTGTAAAAAATACTTCCCAGCTCCGCACCATTTCCTTCTGAAAATCGGATTGGAAGGTTTCATTTATAATAATTATTGACAAATTTTCAATAGGGTTTAAAATGTTGAACAAGGGAAACTTTTATAATTGAGGGAAAAAGTAATGATTTAATCAAAAATAAATGCACATATCGAAAAAATGGGCATACACTCATTAAAAGAATCATTTGAAATGGAGAAAGAGGTGTATTTTGATGAAAAAATTAATTGCCCTGTACATTGCTTTTTCTTTATTGTTTCTAGCAGCTTGCTCAGGGAATTCATCTAAGAGTGAGCAAAAAGGAGATAAACTTATTGTAACGACAACGATAAGTCAAATTGCTGATGCGGCGATGAATATCGGCGGTGACAAGGTTGAGGTTCAGAGTTTGATGGGGCCTGGAACGGACCCGCATCTTTATAAAGCAACCCAGGGAGATATTTCGAAACTCCAAAGAGCAGATGTGATTTTTTATAACGGTCTTCATCTGGAAGGGAAAATGCTTGGTGTTCTTGAAAAAATGAATAAAGATAAGCCGACATACGCGATTGGTGATTCGATTAAAAAGGAAAATCTTTTATCCCATGTGAACGACAGTACTGCAGTTGACCCTCATATCTGGTTTGATATTGATTTGTGGAAAAGGGCTCTCGAAGAGGTGGAAAAGGGATTAATTAAAGCAGATCCTGATAATAAAGATTTTTATGAAAAAAATGCCGAAGCTTATTTTAATAAACTTGAGGAATTAAAGACTTTTGCGCTTAAGGAAATGGCGAAAATTCCAACAGAACAAAGAGTGCTTGTTACAGCCCATGATGCCTTTGGATACTTTGGAGCAGCATATGATATGGAGGTAATGGGACTGCAAGGTCTGAGTACAGATTCGGAATACGGACTTGGAGATGTTCAGAGTTTAGTAAATACATTGGTTACAAGAAATATTAAAGCTGTCTTTATTGAATCGAGTATTTCTGATCGTTCAATTAATGCTGTCATTGAAGGTGCGAAGAAAAAAGGCCATGTCGTTAAGGTTGGCGGAGAACTTTTCTCGGATGCAATGGGTGAAGAAGGGACAGAAGAAGGCACTTATATAGGCATGTACAAACATAATTTAAAAACAATAGTAGAGGCTTTGAGATAGGGGTGGACATATGAATCCGGTCGAAGTGAAAAATTTAACGGTTGCTTATCAGAAAAAGCCTGTGTTGACAGATGTTAGCTTTGATGTGCCTGAAGGAAAGCTGATTGGAATCATTGGTCCTAATGGAGCGGGAAAATCGACGTTAATTAAAGCCATTTTAGGCTTGATACCAAAAGCAACAGGAGACATTCAAATTTACGGAAAAAAGTATCACCCAAAGGATAAAGTTGTTGGGTACGTTCCTCAGCGCGGCTCTGTTGACTGGGATTTTCCGACAAATGCACTCGATGTTGTTTTAATGGGACGTTATGGACATATCGGCTGGTTCAAGAGACCCAGAAAAAAGGACATTGCCCATGCACTTGAATGTTTGCAGAAAGTTGGGATGGAAGCATTTGCGGATCGCCAAATCAGCCAGTTATCCGGGGGCCAGCAGCAGAGGGTTTTCCTTGCAAGAGCGCTGGCTCAGGATGCATTGGTTTATTTTATGGATGAACCATTTGTCGGGGTGGATGCTGCAACAGAAAGAGCCATTATTGAACTGTTAAATGAATTAAAAAGCCAGGGGAAAACAGTGCTTGTTGTTCATCATGATTTGCAGACCGTAAAAGATTATTTTGACCACGTCATCTTATTGAACGTAAAAACAATTGCGGCAGGTCCAACAGAAAATACGTTTACCATTGAAAACCTTCATCGCACATATGGGGGGAAATTGGCTTTTTTGGAAAAAGATCAGCTGATGGTCGAGCAAAGGTGAGGTGCTCAGAATGAATGAGATGCTGAAAATGATTTTTTTTGATGCGAATACGCAATGGGTACTGCTTGGGACCATGCTTTTAGGTTTAGCAAGCGGGGTTCTTGGCAGCATTGCTTTGCTAAGGAAACAAAGTTTAATCGGGGATGCGGTTGCCCATGCGGCGTTACCGGGTATATGTATTGCTTTTTTAATAACTGGAGAAAAGTCATTAACGGCTCTTTTAATTGGTGCGACGATAACCGGCCTGCTTGCAGCTTACTGTATCCAGTTCATTACCTCAACATCGATATTAAAAGAGGATGCGGCTATCTGTTTAGTTTTATCCGTGTTTTTCGGTTTCGGAATTGTTTTATTAACAAAAGTATCGCAATCTTCATCTGGAAGTAAAAGCGGATTGAATAATTTCATCTTCGGGCAGGCTGCATCACTAGTCGGAAATGATGTGAAGTTAATGGCAGGGACCTCTGCTGTCTTAATTCTGATCACCGCCCTGCTTTTTAAAGAATTGAAAGTGCTGACCTTTGATCCTGCTTTTGCTAAAGGGCTAGGGCTGCCAACGGGCTTATTGAATTTCCTGTTCCTATCTCTATTAGTAGCTGCCGTTGTCATTGGGATTCAAGCAGTCGGCGTTATTTTAATGGCCGCCCTGCTTATTACGCCTTCTGTTGCGGCGCGTTATTGGACGGATTCACTTGGAAAAATGGTTGTCATCTCAGGGATATTTGGTGCTGTTTCCGGTATGGCCGGAACACTCATAAGCACACTTAGGGAAGGATTGGCAACAGGCCCGTTTATTGTTGTTACAGCTACCGTTTTGTTCCTGCTCTCTATGCTTTTTGCACCGGAAAGAGGGCTTGTGACGAAATGGGTAAAACGAATGTTATTTGACAAGCACATTAGAAAAGAAATGCTGCTTCAAAGGAATAAAAGGAGCGGTTTTCATGAGCTATGAAGGCTGGATATTAATCGTTGGTTCTTTAGCCGGCATTACATGTGGAATGACAGGCTGCTTCTTAATTTTACGCAAGCTTTCGATGCTAGCTGATGCGATTAGTCATACTGTTCTGCTAGGTATTGTGCTTGCATTTATCATTAGTCAAAGCATGAATGGTTTTTACATGCTAGTTGGCGCAGCGGTTGTCGGGCTATTGACCGCATTCCTTGTACAAATATTTCATAGCTCTGGCATTCAGGAGGATGCTTCAATTGGCGTTGTGTTTACTTTCCTGTTTGCGGTTGGTGTCATTCTGATAACATTATTTGCAGATGATGTTCATTTGGATGTCGATCATGCATTAATGGGTGAAATCACCTTTGTTCCATGGGATCTCGTCAAGTGGGGTTTTCTCAGTGAGCTTCCGAAAGCATTTCTGATGTTAACGATTGTTCTCGTAATCAATCTTATGATTATCGGGTTCTTTTATAAAGAATTGAAAATCACATCCTTTGATCCGCAAATGGCAGCAGCAATCGGAATCCCCGTGCTGCTAATTCACTATCTCCTCATGGGGATGGTATCGATCACAACAGTCGCTTCCTTTGATAGTGTTGGGGCGATTTTAGTCGTCGCCATGCTGATTGCACCGGGAGCTTCTGCTTATCTGTTAACAGATCGATTAAGTGTCATGCTTTTGCTAAGTGCTATATTTGGCGTAGCTGCTGCGATTATAGGCTACTTTCTTGCAAGCTGGCAGGATGTTTCAATTTCAGGCAGCATGGCATCAGTAAACGGTTTGATTTTCGCCATTGTCTTCTTATTCTCGCCAACAAAAGGGCTGATTTCAAAAAGGCTGTCGATGAAAAAAATTAAGATGGATTAAAGAGAGCTCTTCACAAAAGTGAAGGGCTTTATTTTTTTGCTAATTCAATTACGGTCACTAATAACCCCTAGGACCATTTATTCACGAACTATAGAGAAAACGTAAATATATTAGATCATTTATGTATAAACGACGGATACCATTCTAAATTAAAGTAGGTATGAGTTGACAAAAGGGAATTTTTATTTTATTATAAATCTCGAATTGAAGATACTTGAAGTGGAGATAGTTCTCGGAAGTGGGCATGCGGAAGATAACTAATTTTAGCAACAGATTTTATTCGAGTGGAATGGATCTAATATGCCAAGTAAAAACTAGAATTATGATATAAGTTCAAAGGGGGATAAGTGAATGAAACATATATTCCAAAAAGGCAAAGATTTATCAAAACCTACCTTGTTATTACTCCATGGAACCGGGGGAAATGAATTAGATTTACTGCCACTTGCAGGGAAAATTGACGAAGCAGCTTCAGTCCTTAGTGTACGCGGGAATGTTCTCGAAAATGGAATGCCCCGATTTTTTCGGAGATTAGCGGAAGGCGTGTTTGATGAAGAGGATCTCGTTTTTCGTACAAAAGAATTATATGAGTTTCTGGATGAAGCTTCACAGAAATACGAATTTGATCGGACGAATATTGTAGCAGTTGGGTATTCTAATGGAGCAAACATCGCCGCAAGCTTATTGTTTCATTATCAAGATGCATTGAAGGGAGCTATTCTGCATCATCCGATGGTTCCAAGAAGAGGTATTGATTTACCGGATCTTTCAGGTAGGTCCGTATTCATCGGTGCAGGGACAAATGATCCGATTTGCACTCCGAAGGAATCTGAAGACCTTCATTCAATATTAAAAAGTGCAAATGCTAATGTACATCTACATTGGGAGAATCGCGGTCATCAGTTGACTTTCGAAGAAGTTAATGCTGCTGCAGAATGGTACCGGCAGATCTAGCTGCACAATTACTAGAGTTTAAATTTAAAAGTAATTTCATTCATTAAACCCCAGAGATGGGGTTTTTATTTTTTGTTTTTTTGTTCTATACAAACTATAACAAATTTGTTGTATTAAATATAGAACAGTATGGAGGGGATACCGTTGATTATTCAAATTGAGCCCCAGTCAGATATTCCTATCTTTACTCAGCTAACGAATCAAATTATTGAGGGAATTGCTAGGGGAGCTATGCAATCCGGGGATTCGCTGCCTTCTGTACGTGCATTGGCTGCGGATCTTGGTGTAAATATGCATACCGTAAATAAAAGCTATCATGAGTTAGAAAAGAAGGGGATTATTCGCATCATTCCAAAATCTGGTGCTGTGATAAATTTTCCGAAAGAAATGACAGGGTATACGAACCGGCTCTTGGAAGAATTTAAACCGATGATTGCAGAAGCTCTCGTTTTAGGATTGGAAAGAGAGCAGATTCAAGATCTTGTGTCATCGATCATTGGGGACTTAAAGGGAAAAACTTAAATGCTTAAAAGGAAAGAATAAGATGGATCCGCATCCAGCGAGTGGAATCTCCGATCTTGATGATGATCAATATTGGAAGGGCGGCCTCTTATATTTTAATAAAAATGATCCTTCCATTTTTGTTGAAAAACGTTTCAGAATAGGCTGGACGCTAAACTTTGCCAACCCTATCGGTTATATCGTCCTGTTTGGGCCGATTATTATTATTTTACTCATTTCGTTCTTTGGGTAACGAATCAACTTTAGGGGACTTTTGATGAAGAGGTCATATTACTTTCTTTATATAGTCCTTATATGGTGGGCTTTACTTTTGATTCCTAGAAACGGAGCAAGTCCCTATGCAAATAATCATATAAATGATGATCTTAACGATATTTTTGAGTATATCTTACTTGACAATCCATCTGCAGCAGCAAGCATGCTTGATAAAATAATGAGCTCATTGCGTCAATTAGAAGGTTTTCCTAACTCGGGTGTAAAGGTAAATGAAAGTTCCATTAAAAACTATCATTTTCGAATGCTCATCATTGAACCATATGCAGCCTTTTATCGAATTATTGAAAATAAAGTGCATGTTTACCGTATTTTACACGGTTCAAGAGATTATATTAATGTTTTAAAAAACAACAAGTAAAAGTTATATTTCTTTCATTCAATAATGATATCGTCTAATACTAGTACAAATGGGGTTTTTTGGAATTTCTTCTTCAGAATCAATTTTGCTCATAAATAAATCAACTAACTGCTGCGGATTTCGGCAGTTTTTTTTTCAATAGTGAATTTCCAAAGCCAAACAACAGATTGGAAGGGATTTCTTCTGGAACGTCATATTCGTAAAGTGAGAAAGTTTTGTGAAGAGAGGGATCACTGTATTTTTCGTCGCTTTTTAATTTACATATTTTTTTACTATCCATCAATCGACAAGATATTCAAATAAATTGAAACGTTTTACATACCTCATTTGTCTAACAGTTAGATACAAGAAGGGAGGGAAAGGAATTTGTCAGATATTAAGAAAGTACAGCGTGCGAAAAGAGGCAATCATAGAGCTTTTCAGGAGTTAATGGCGGAGGAAAAGGTCAAGCTTTATAAAATGGCCTATGTTTATATGAAAAACGAACATGATGCACTTGAAGTTTTTCAGGAAACAGTATATAAAGCTTTTATTTCGATTAAAAACCTAAAGGATGAAAGGTATTTTTCAACATGGTTGACACGTATTCTCATTAACACAGCTGTGGATTTATTAAACAGGAAGAAAAGAATTGTTCCTATGGAAAGAGAAGTTTTAGAAAGTAAGATGAATTCAAATCTATCAAGTGAAACAGATCTAGATTTACTTCAGGCAGTTATGGAGTTAGAGGAAAAATATAAAGTAGTTTTAATTCTCCGGTTTTACAAAGATTTTACAGTCAAGCAAATTGCGGAAATTTTGAATTGGCCAGAAGGAACGGTGAAAACAAATATACATCGCGGAGTTAATTTATTAAAAGAAAAATTGAAGGAGGATTGTGTAAATGAGTAGCCAATGGCCGGATTTTAAAAAAGAATTGGATAAAATTCCAGTACCAATGGATAAGCTTGATTCGATTATTACAAATACGATCAATGAAAATCGAGGCAAGAAATCGAAGAGAAAAATGGCTTTCTATTCGCTCAGTGCAGCGGTTGTAGGTTTAGGATTGTTTATTGGGTCGGCGAGTGTTTCTCCTGCGGTGGCAAAGATCGCTTCGAATATTCCAATCATCGGAACCTTTTTTAATGATGCTTTAGATGAAGGCTTAAAAATAGCGGGGAAAAAGGGATTAACGCAAATTGTCGATAAGTCTTCAAAGGATCATGGGATTACTGTAACAATGAATGAGATTTTTTATGATGGAACACGCTTAACATTGGGATATACACAGGAATCATTATTTGCGATTGGTGACCTGGAACGGCCAACCATTGAAGTAAACGGAAAGGAAATTAACTTCAGTTCCGGCTCTTCAGGAGATTTTGTCACCCCACAGAAATATAAGGGGATTATCGATATTACACCAACTGAGGAGCTACCTGAAGAATTTGACATGAAGATAAGAATTGATGCTGTTGGATTGATTCCTGGAAAGTGGGAGTTCAAATTTCCAGTAAAGCAATCGAATGAAGTGACAGTCATTCGACTGCAAGAAGTGAAAAGGTTTGAACAGGCAGACGTTCAAATTACTTCATTGAAACTTGGTCCAGCTGGAACCAATCTTTCTGTAAAAGTATCAAAAGATGAGAAAAATACTAAGTTTGATCCGCATATGTTGAAATTTTACATGATAGATGATAAAGGAAACATGTTAGACACAGTCACCGGAAGAGGCATTGGAGAGGTGGAAAATGGGGAGGTAAAGACAGATCTTGATTTTCTTTATTCACCCTTAAAAGAAGGAGCAAAAAAAGTTCGAATCATTCCTTATACGATTCCGATGTCTGGAGAAGCTTGGGAAAAGGTGTCAATCCCTTTAGATGCTCAAAGTTTTCCTTTTGTGGTTGATCAAGGTGATTTTGGGAAGATTATCGTTACAGATATATCTTATCAAGAAAATAAAATGGTTGTGTATTTTGACGTTCAAAGTGATTGCATCGTTGACAAAGCAAGTAACCCCATTTGGTTAGAAGACGCAAACGGGAAAAACTTAATGGTGAAGGATAAACCAGACGCGGAACGAATTGAGGGAAACAGCTATAAGCAAGAATTTTCTACTGGTAAAAAGAAAGGTTTACAGCTTAAAACCCATAAGTATCCGAAAACAATTACGTATGAAGCATTTGAAATTGATATACCATAAATTGGGTTGGCCCCTTTTCAAATTTGGAAAGGGGTTTTTGAGGGAGAATAAAATTTTAACTCTTTTTTTCGAACAAATTAATTACCATTGTGAATTTTCCAATAATCAGTTAAATAGGGTTAGTCATAAAATACATAGGACTGTCCAATTTCACAAGACAGTCCCTTAAGTCTATTCCGCTATTTCTTTAATTCTATAATGATATCGTCTAATACAAATTCCTGCCTGCCTTTACCGGGTTTTTTCGGAATTGAAATTGCTTTCTCGCCAAATTCGTTTATTTCTACTCCACCATAATTTTCAGATGTATATTCATATAAATGAACATAAGGGGTGATAATAAGTTTCGCTGCATTCGGGTCTAATTTTTCAAACGTTTTACTCAAGCTCATTTTATAGCCCTCACTGTCACCTGATCCGCCATTTCCTTCACCAGAGTAAATATTCCCTAAATCATCTTTAATTTCAATATCCACATCTACACCGTGCCATTTGTCTCTTACTTCCTTGGAAACCATCTGATCAAAATAAACGATAAAGGACATTGGCGTAACGGAAATTTTTCCGATATTCACTTGTACGCCATTATGCACCGCACTACGGTCCGTTAATTGTGTGTTGTTTTCCGTTGCCTTTAAAGAAAAAGCAAAGTTCCAATTCCCTTTGATTTCTATTTGCTTTTCCGGAATGGTAATTTCTTCAATCCTCCATTTTACATTAACAGCATCCTTATTAATGAGATTAAAGCTGCTAGCAGTGATTAAGCCCACATAATTATTTTTATCCACTCTTGAAATTGTAGAACGACCTGTTGTTCCATTTGCTCCTTTTATATTTAAGAAATCAAGCAAGAGAGGGTCATCACCTAAATCTTGATCGCTTTCTAGCGAATATGTTAATGAAATAGTTTCCCCATCAAAGATGGCATCATTTATAGTAACTTTAATGCCTTTACTTTCTTTTGTCATGTTGATCGCACTGGAATAGGCCTTATAATCATCATATAGACCAGTACTTCCATTATCTATAAATCTAAATATGTCTCCAATGATAGGAATATTGCCGGCATAAGCAGGGAAGGTTAATCCGAATGTTGTAGCTGATAACCCTGCAATGATGACAGCTGCAGCAACATTCTTTTTCCAACTATTTACTTTTTTCTTCTGATTCAGTGATTTTTTCAGAGCTTTTTTTACTTTCGTGTTTTCAAATTCACTTACTTCCATTTCCACAAATTCATTTCCATCTATATCAATATCAATATCATTTAATAATTCATAAATATCTTTCATACGATACTGCCTCCTAGATTAAGATTCGTAGCTTTGTGATAGAGCTTCTTTTTTCCTCGATAAATTCGATTATCGATCGCAGATTTTGTCAAACCTAGCTTTTCAGATATCTCCTCCGTTTTTAACCCGAGAAAGAACTTCATGATAAAAATTTCCCGATCCACTGGCTCTAATAAATTGATTAGCTTGATTAGTTCCGCTTTGTCTTCCATTATCATTAGTTCATCTTCTGCTGATTTTTCCGCATTCACTTCTAGATCATTTAAAGTGAATTCTGCATTTTTACTAAACTTTCTGTAGTAATCAATCGATTTAAACTTTGCAATGGCACATATCCATTTCTTAAAATCAGTCGAATCTCCACGGAATTTTTTCGAATGATTCCATATTGAAAGAAATATATCGTTTATGCACTCTTCTATGACGCCATTCTTCCCAAGAGGGGAGAGAACTTTATACGTTATCCCTTTTATTAGCGGCAAATATTTATCAACGATAAATTCTAATGCGTCTTCTTTTTGACGCTGTAATCTCTGTATAAAATTTGTATCATTTGAAGTCATGTTAATGATCTCCTTATTTTTTTGTAAAAGCTTTTACACCTTATAAAACGAAACGAATTTGATTTTTTCTCACATTTTCAATAAAAAGATAATTTAATTAGTCTATCATAGAGATCTGAAGGAAGATCGCTAAACAAAATATATTCCTTTTTGAAATGGCCAGCTTAAAAGATTTAGACAATTATTTTAATATAATGCAACTAATTGATATCTTCCCGTATCTAATCTATTGAAAAACAAATAAAAAACGAGCGAGGAGGTGTCTAAATGGGATCATTAAAAGCCTTGGTCAAAAAGGCGAAAAAGGGAGATGGAGAAGCTTTTGTTTCTCTCGTAAAGCAATATGAAGATGTATTGTACAGGACAGCTAGCAGATTATTAGACAATGATGAAGATGTGGCTGATGTTATGCAGGAATCTATTATCTCAGCTTATGAAAAATTACATACCTTGAAAAGTGATGAGTACTTCAACACATGGATTTGTAAAATATTAATTAATAAATGCAACAGCTTACTCAACAAGAATAAGAATTATTCGACGGTTGATGTGTATTTACTCCCAATACAAAGTAAAGATGATTTTCAAAATATAGAGTTAGAGGATGCGCTAAACAGTTTAAATAAAGATTATAAATTAGCTTTCATCTTATACTATATTGTCGGATTGAACATTAGGGAAATGAGTAAATTTTTAAAGGAGCCAGAAGGTACGATTAAATCAAGACTCTCCAGAGGCAAGTCGATATTAAGAAATAATTATTACAAAAGTGAGGGAGTGATTGGATATGAAAAATAACTTCGATAAAGAATTTGATCAGATTATGAATGAAAAGAAAGAGATGCCTGCTAAAGTAAGACAATCTTTAGATCTATCATATGATATGGTTCGAGCACGATCGAAAAAGAAGAAACACAATTTTATTTGGAAGAGAGTAGCTATGCCTGCTTGTGGACTAATCGTAACTGGTGTTGTCCTCACTAACCAAAATGTCATCGCCAGTATAAATGATTTCTTAAACTTTGGTGATCAAGGCATAGAACGTGCCGTAACGGAAGGGTTCACACAAGAAAGTAATAGCACGGCTACCGATCAGAATATAAAAGTAACACTAAAACGACATTTTGCAGATGCAAATAAATTGGGAATGAGTTTTCAGTTAGAATTTGAAGACCGCACGATCCTTAAGAAAGATGTGATACGAGTTTCAATGGATTATCGTCTGAAAAATGGTGATGGTGAATACATTGTAGAATTTATTCCAGATACAAAATCATTGAAAGGAAACGGTGGATACATATCTGGCCTCATAGATGAAAATCCGAAATTAGATATAAAAATGGGGATTGCTCAATATGATGTTGTGGTTGATTCCAATAAAGGGGACATTCCTCTTTTACAAGATGCTGTAGTAGAAATAGAAAGTATCAATGTTTTTTACGAAACGAAGGCATTCAAGAAAATCGATGGAAAATGGGATTTGCCGGTAGCCAATCAGGACATAAGCAAATCGATTTCAATCATTGAATATGCAATGGATGATCCATTGTCTGTCATTCAAGTTTCTTCCGCCAAGGCAAGTCCAACATCATTAAATCTAACATTTTCCGTGCGTGAATTATTTGAGAATGAAAGTCCATTCTCACATACAATGAAAATCATAGATGAAGAAGGCAATGAATATCGTCCAGGGGGCTTTAATATGAGTGAAAGAAAGAATGAAACAATTATTTCAACAAACTTCCCGATCACTTCTTATAACAATGCTAAAAAGCTGAAATTAATTGTTGAGGGTATAGGAGAGGTTGAACTACTTAAAAATTAGACAGGGAAAATATACCAATGGAAATTTTAAATATAGAAAAGTCTAGTAAGGGGAATGAAGAATTTGTATTAGAAGTAAATTTTTTTTGCCATGGGATTAACGAGAAGGTGGAAATTATTTGCTTTTATGTTTATTATCATCTTATCCTTTTTGGCAGCTTGTAATACGAATGGAAAACAAATGGAGACAAAAGACGCCCAAGGAAACAAACAGGAAGAAAATATCGGATTTAAACCTCCTGATATGGAAAGTATAAAAGACAAAACCGACCAATTTAGCAAATCGGTTAAACAAGGCTATGGACTAATGAACAATACGCATGTGCTTTTAAATGATTATGTTGGTAATCAACTTTCATGTTCAAGCTGTCATGGAGATGCCGGTCTAGATTTAAGTTCAAGCTTTGTTGGGGTGTCGGCAGTATATCCGCAATACAATGCTCGGGGGGGGGGGCGAGTAGTTACCATTGAAGATAGGATCAACGGCTGTATGAGGCGGAGTTTGAACGGCAAGCCGCTTCCGATTAACAGCGATGAGATGCGAGCAATGGTTTCATATCTCTCATATATCTCAAAAGATGTTCCAACAAGAATATAAAACAGGACTTGGATCACAAAAAATTTAATCGAAAACCTGCCAGAAGCAAATATCGCAAACGGCGAGGCGCTTTACAAGCAATCTTGTATGGCGTGCCATGGGGAGAATGGTGCGGGTACGGGTGCCACAACTGGTCCTGCTCTTTGGGGAGCAGACTCTTTTAATATTGGTGCTGGGATGGCACGTATGGGAACAGCGGCGGGATATATAAAGCGGAATATGCCATTAGGAGAAGTTGGTGGGATTAAGCAAGGTGAATTGACAGATCAGCAGGCAGCAGATCTTGCAGCTTATATTTTATCCCACGATAGGCCGGACTTCCCTGGCAAAGAAAACGACTGGCCAAATGAGGATGCACCTGATGATGCTGCTTATGAAACAAAAGCGAAAAAGACAAAAGAAGAAGTGTCACAAGGACCAGAAGGAGAAACAAAAAAGTAATAGGTTATAATTAAAGTTTTCATCTTGGTATTTGTAATTTCGGTATACCTAAAAAAAGAAATCAAAGTGTGTTATTTGTTTGTAATTTAATTAATTAACCGAGGATAGATTACCATCCTCGGTATTTATGTGCTATCGATTTATTCCTTGTAATTTTAGGCATTTGATTTTTGTGATAAGGTGTCCTTCTTCCACAGTTTACCAGGCCAAAAAGCGAATCGACCAAGAACGGTAGTAATCGCGGGCACCAGAAGTGGACGGACGATAAATGTATCTAGTAGCACACCTATTGCTGTAACAATACCAAATTGAACAAGCACTTGAATTGGTAGGGTAGCTAAAACAGCAAATGTTCCTGCTAAGATTAGGCCTGCTGATGTAATCACACTTCCGGTTTGAATCACTCCGTTGGCGACAGCATTAAGATGACTTTGTGTTCGTTTATTCTTCCATATTTTCGAAACCATAAAAATATTATAATCCTCACCTAATGTAACACATCGGAGATTAGGAACTCATGCATTTGTAGCTATGCTATCAGTTGGAAATTATAAAGATGCAAACCAACAACCTATTTTCCCCTTAATGGATGAGATGGCCAAACAAATTGTTGACTTTTATTGGAATGGCTTAAGAAATTAATGAAGCAATAGTAATTTAAAGTATTATTCCATTGCTTAAAGGGGACGTAAATCTAGCGAATAATCTTATCCGTCGAGCATTAGATACTTGTTAGATTCAGAAGAAATTTCAAAGCCATGCTGAATGCATGGCTTTGAAAAAACAGGTTATTATTCCTTATCTGAAGGATTTTGGTTTTGTTCATAAACTTGTCTAGAAGGTCTATTTAAATTTGATACGTCTGTTTCTTCCCCAAATTCAGTGCCATAATTAGGTTTTCCAAAGCTTTGTCGATTAATGTCTTGATCGACATTTCTCATCGGTTCAAACAAAAGCGCTACGCAAGCCAGTCCACTTAGCCCAACAATACCAAAAATCACTCTTGACAAAAAGGCACCTTGTCCACCAAATATTGCTCCTACTAAATCAAATTTAAAAAAACCAATTAGTCCCCAGTTAATAGCACCAATTATAGTTAGAGCTAGGGCAATCCGATTTATGATTTTCATGGGTATAACACTCCTTTATCCTTAATTTTTTGTGAAACTATGTACAGGAAGGATCTACATCCTTCCTACCTGAATCTTTAGCGACGATGTTCGACTAAATCGATAGCCCCTAATACAACATGGGCCAATCCAAAGCCTATAACCGAACCTGTGATCAACGGTTTAATGTTTTTATTGTTCCGTAGTGCGATCCCAGTGGATGTTACTACTGTTCCGAGTACTGCGGGGATTAATCCTTCTCGTACGTTCTCCATAAAAACAGCCCTCCCGTTAGTTGCTAAGATTCATTCTTATCTTTAGGATTTAATGTTGGTTTAATACCAAAAAAATATGTAATGAATGCTCAATGTAGCATTTTATTTTTGATCTAAAGTGACTACCAATAATTGATAAAGTATATATACACCTAAGTAGGCTCCGGTAGTTAAGAAAATGGGGTCTAAGAAAAGAGCATGGATATTTGTCATAAATACGGTTCTATTATTAATAATTTCAAGAATAGATAGAGAAGCGATATTTCCAAAAATGAGTATCGAGATGATTGCACCAATATTAAAAATAAAACGAAACTTCACCCGGAATTTCTGTAAGATGAACATACTTAAAGGGAATATTATACTTGTTAGGACCAACAAAATTTTCAAAAAATCACCTTCTAAATACAGTTTTGTATTACCGAAAAGTAAAATTACATGATTTAAAGCTTTAACAAAACCTCATCATAAACCAATCTCAACTGATGTTAATTATTCTTTTTTGTGTTGTCACTCCTCTATTTTATTTATTTTATTATCTGCCTAAAAGGAAAGACTAACCATTGCTTTAGTTGTACATATGTTTTTTTTGACTCGCACCTACAAGAAAATACAAAGAACTGGAAGGTTTAATTTCAAGAATAAGAGGCACAGTAACATAGTAAAGGAGTGAAAATCAATGAGCCAGCAAGATTTAAAAAAGCAAGTTATGAAAATTATCTCTGATCATAGGATGGGCGTCCTTTCAACCGTTGAAAATAACAAGCCTCATTCACGGTATATGACATTTTATAATGAGGACTTAACATTGTATTCACCAACGAAAATGGATACTGAAAAAATAGTTGAAATAGAAAAAAATCCATTCGTTTCAGTACTGTTAGGTTATGAAGAAAAAGGGCAAAGCGATACCTATGTTGAAATTTCTGGAACATCTACAATTAATAAGTCGCAAGATTTGAAAGTGAAATTCTGGGATGAATCATTTAACAAATGGTTCGATGGTCCTGAAGATCCAAACTATGTATTTCTACAAATCCAACCTGAAACTGTCCGTATTTTAAACAATCAAGGTGAACCACCACAAGAGCTTTATTTCTAACAATAAAGGAGTGATTTATAATGAAAGCAAAAAACATAGTACATACATTCAATTCTTTTTTTACAGGATAATTAGGTAAATATCTTTTTGGAGTCAATATCTAGCATTTCCTTGGGGGGAAATGACGAAGAACTGCTACATAGGAAAAGGGTTATCCGTTAGTGGATGCTGGCAAGAGAGGATCTGAAAATTAAAAACGCTTGAATAAACATTTTATTATTCGAGCGTTTTCATGTTTTCGTTTCATTGCAAAATCAGTGAGATCAGGAGCTTAATAAATTATTCATGGAATTTAATACTTGTTCTACCGTTTCTTCACCTGCTTTTTCCCATCTGCTTTTATCTCTTATAAATCCGTCTTTATCCAAGGGCTCTTGAAATTGACTAAGTCCTGTAGTAGCGGTTAGTAATGAGTTTTCATCATAATCTAAACCAGTATTTACAACATGTTTAATAACATAAGGTGTTCCAAACTCAATATAGGCATTAGAATGATCCAAGGCCCCATCCAAAACGTTAAAAGGGATTCTTAAATAGATGGTTTCCCCACCTTCCCTCCATAAAACTGCATCAAATTTACCTTGATCATATTCAAAATTACTGCAAAAACTACACCCATGGGACAGAAACATCTTTCGAACAATACCAAAATGGGCCCTTTTTCCTTTAATTACTGAGTTTAATTTGATCATAATAATTCACCTCTAATAAGAATATTTAATACTATTATTTTCAAAAAAATGGGTAAAGATACATAAAAAATAAGGCTGTTTTCTAAATGATTGTTGTTTTTAAATAGGTTTTGACTGAAGTTGATTGGAGCGGAAGGTGCGAGACTCCTGCGAGACTGGTGAGACACCACAGGCTTAAAGCTTGAGGATGCTCACCGCCCGCCCCTTGGTTCGCTAAGCATCCTGAGACGGAAATCCACTACACTTCTAGTTGATTAAATAGCAACAAAGTTTACGAAAACAGCCAAAAATAAAGAGTAAATGTTGAAAAGACAATAAATATGTTGAAAAATCATTAATATAAAAGGGATATATTAGATCAAATCAAAGTGAAAAAAAAAGCACGAAACCATATATCATCCATTAACAAAACTACTATATCAATTTCATCCATAATAAAATGCTTAAAACTCGTTTATTGTTTCAATTGATTTAATTCCTGAATGCATTCTTGAACAAGTGTAACTCCCTGGCTCATAGATGCCCCACCGCCAAATGCGGCAGTCACACCTACAGCTTCAAGAATTTCTTGTTCTGAGCAACCTTGATCAAGACACCCTTTTGTATGATAGATGATACAATACTCGTCCTGGGCATGTAGACTGATGCCTAATGCGATTAATTGTTTTACTTTTTGAGATAAAACACCTTCTTTAAAACACTCTTCAGTAAAAGAATTAAATTGCCTTGAAAATTCAGGCATTTTTTCGGTAAACATGCCCAGTCCTTCTTTATATTTAATAAGTGCGGCTTCAGTAGAGTTTCTAGCTTCAAATTCCATTTATCATTCACTCTCTTTCTAAAAATTATGTTCATCAATGATATTATGAGCCAAATGTAAATATTTAAACGAATATTCTTGTATATAAACTTTAGTTTTCCGTATTTCATCCTTTTCCATAATCAAGAAAACATAATTTTAGGAAATAAAGGCACAATTCTATTAATAAGTTACTTACCTAGTGGATTTTAAAGAATAGAAAAGGTGATGAAATGGAACTGAATAACGAAAACGGAACATATCATGCTGGAGATATTGTCTATGTTTTTTACCGAAATCCGCATACTCAGGATGTAGCAAATATACAGGCAGCAGCAGTTGTAAATAACCCTGAGAATACCAACGAATTAGCTTTGTTTTTGTATGAAAATTATTATCCGTTATCAAGTGAAATGGCTATTTATACAACAGCAGAAGAGGCTAACCAAGCCTACCATTACTATTACGGAAATGATTCAGAGGAGACATTCGAATGAATCAGCCATTTACACCTAAGCTCGTCTATTTTGAACCCAATGCGTTGGATTACTCATTAGGAAGGGAGTTACTAGAAAAGTTTAAAAAGATGGATGTAGAAATCAGGTATACCACTTCCCATAATCAAGTAAGGAATCTTCCTGGGGAAAATGATTTTCAAAGATATCGGGTTGCCAAGTCTACACTAGTAGTCGGGATTAGAAAAACACTTAAATTCGATACCTCAAAACCTTCTGCAGAATATGCAATTCCTTTTGCGACAGGCTGCATGGGTCATTGTCATTATTGTTATTTACAAACGACGATGGGGAGTAAGCCGTACATCCGCACATATGTGAATGTCGATGAGATTTTAGAAGCGGCCGACAAATATATGGAGGAACGTGCACCTGAGCTAACAAGGTTTGAAGCATCCTGTACATCCGATATTGTTGGGATCGATCATTTGACTCATACGTTAAAACGAGCGATTGAACATTTTGGAGAATCAGAGTATGGAAAATTGAGATTTGTGACGAAATTTCATCACGTTGATCACTTGCTTGATGCCAAGCATAACGGAAAAACCAGATTTCGATTTAGTGTTAACGCTGATTACGTGATTAAGAACTTTGAGCCAGGTACTTCTCCTTTAGAGAAAAGAATTGAGGCGGCAGGAAAAGTTGCAAGAGCAGGGTATCCACTTGGATTTATAGTAGCGCCCATTTATTTGCATGAAGGGTGGGAGGATGGATACTATCAAATGTTTGAGCGTTTGGATGCAGAATTGCTGCCTGAAGCGAGGAAGGATTTAACGTTTGAGTTTATTCAACATCGTTTTACAAAGCCAGCCAAAAGAGTCATCGAAAAAAACTATCCCATGACAAAATTAGAGTTAGATGAAGAGAAAAGAAGGTATAAATGGGGGAAATATGGTATCGGAAAATACATTTACCAAAAAGGAGAAGAGGAGGATATAAAAAATCATCTTTATGCTTATATGGAAAAGTTCTTCCCGAATGCAAAATTAGAATATTTCACGTAATAGGATATAATTTAAAAAGTTGCTATATAAATGATCATAATGAGCTAATCGAACTTTCAAATCGATTAGCTTTTATTATTTTGGCTGTTTTCGTAAACTTTGCTGCATTTTTTAGTATTATTAACAACTGAGTTGATTGGAGCGGAGGGCACTTGACTCCTCGAAAATGCTATCGCATTT
>NZ_JAHNZZ010000001.1:1739673-1763659 GCF_019039215.1 Bacillus sp. FJAT-29790 | reverse complement strand
ACGTGGGCAGATTCAAGGATGTAAATTAAGTATCCTGCGGGAATAGAGGGAAGCGGGAGACCCCACAGGCGGTAACGCCGAGGAGGCTCCCGTCCCCTCTCGCGGAAAGCAAGTGCCCGCAGCGGAAATCAACGGGCAAATTTTGAAGGATAAAAACAACAATATATGCGAAAAGAGCCATGAATTCAAGAACAAAATATCTCGAATTCAAGATTTTATTCTTGAATTTCCATCAGTTGAGTGGTAAAGTGATGTTAATGTCATTGATGAGTAACATATTGAAGACTACTTGTCTATAGACCAACAAAAAATAAAGATATAATGTGAGTTTTTTGCCTTACTTGATTGAACGAGTGATAAACAAGGAGGAACCAAGATGTATAAAATTCCTGGACACCATCATATTTCGATGATTACAAAAAACGCTCAAATCAATAATCAATTTTATCAAAACGTGTTAGGCCTTCGGCGGGTGAAAAAGACCGTTAACCAAGATGATCCTTCAATGTATCACTTATTTTACGGAGATTTAACTGGAAGTGCGGGTACGGAGCTATCCTTTTTTGAAATGCCGTTAGCTGGAAGAACATATCGCGGGACAAATGCTATCTCTCAAATTGGCTTACTTGTCTCATCTTTTGAAAGTCTTGAATATTGGAAAAAACGCTTTGAGCAATTTGAAATTAACCATGGGGAAATCACAACATATGCTGGTCGAGCAGCACTTCCCTTTGAGGATACAGAAGGGTTACGACTTATTTTGCTAAATAATAATGACGAAGATATACCTGAACACTGGGCGGCATGGGAAGAATCTGCTGTGGAGCATGATCACCGCATTTTAGGGATGGGGACAGTGGAAATTACAGTGCGTTATTTGGAAAAAACAGCGAGAACTTTAAAGGAAATGTTTGGCTATGTTGAAGTAGCGCGCTCTGAAAATGAGGCAATCTATCAGTCTGTTGCAGGTCAAACATTTGGCGAAATTGTCGTGAAGCAGCAGGAGGGGCCAATTGAAAAGCCAGGTCGAGGCAGTATTCACCATTTAGCTATTCGAGTAAAAAACGAGGAAGAACTTATGTTTTGGGAAAAAGAAGTGAAGAAACGCGGTTACTTTACATCAGGTGTTGTCGATCGTTTTTATTTTCAAAGCTTATATTTCCGTGATTCGAACGGCATTTTATTTGAAATTGCAACAGATGGACCTGGATTTACAGTAGATTCTTCAATTGAAAGTTTAGGAAAGAAATTAGATTTACCGCCATTTTTAGAAGGTAAACGTGCAGAAATTGAAGCAAAATTAAAGCCGCTTGATTAAAAAGGAGAGAATGAAAATGGAGCGATATCGTATAGATCCTAATAAAGGATTGGAATTCGGTTTATATTCAATTGGGGATCATTTGCTAAACCCGTACACAGGAAGTCGCATTAGCGCTGAACAACGCATTCGCGAATTAATTGAAGCAAGTAAGCTAGCTGATGAAGCAGATCTAGATGTATTTGCTGTTGGTGAAAGTCATCAAACGCATTTTACAACCCAAGGACATACGGTCATTTTAGGTGCTATTGCACAAGCGACAAAAAATATTAAAATTGCGAGCTCGGCGACAGTATTAAGTGTATCAGACCCCGTTCGTGTGTATGAGGATTTTGCGACTATTGATTTAATTTCAAATGGCCGGGCTGAAATTGTCGCCGGACGCGGATCAAGGATTGGTGCTTATAGCTTGCTTGGGTATGATGTCCGTGATTATGAAGAATTATTTGAAGAAAAATTGGAGCTGCTGTTGAAGATAAATAATGATGGTAGAGTTACTTGGGAAGGGCAATTCCGTGCACCACTGGAAAATGCCTATGTTCTACCTCAGCCACGAAATGGCCAAATGCCGATTTGGCGTGCTGTTGGTGGTCCGCCAGCCAGTGCCATTAAAGCAGGCCATGCAGGAGTACCGATGATGCTAACAACACTTGGGGGCCCAGCGGAAAATTTTAAAATATCTGTAGACGCTTATCGTGAAGCTGCGGCGCAAAGTGGATTTGACCCAGCTGAGTTGCTTATTGCGACAACAAGCTTATTTTACACGGCAGAAAATTCACAGGATGCACTTCGAGAGTACTACCCACATGTGAATTCAGGGATGAAGGCTTTAAGAGGCGGGGGGTATCCAAAGCAGCAATTCGCACAAGCAATTGACTATCGTGATGCTCTAATGATAGGAAGCCCACAGCAAATTATTGAGAAAATGCACTATCAATATGAACTTTACGGTCAACAGAGATTCATGGCACAAATTGACTTTGGTGGTGTGCCATTCGATAAAATTATGAAAAATATCGAATTGATTGCGACAGAAATTTTACCTGCTGTAAGAAAATTGACAGCAAAAAATTAGGGGCAAGTAAATAGCCGATTTATCAATTTAAAAATAATGAACCAATATTATTTGTTATGCACAAGTAATTCAGCAGTTTTTTATAACTTCTATTAGTATCTTTTGGTGTACCATGTCACTTATAAGTGCGTGCTTTTCCCTTTCATTAATTTATACCATAATGATATTAAAATAATTATGTGACGATCAAGCCTAACTGGACATTCAGTTGGGCTTAACATGTATTTTACTAAATTAAGGGTTTTTCGAATGGAGTTGGATAATTGATGATGTCAGTAGATACAAATTTCAAATCAGTAAGGGACATTCAAGTATTTGATCTTATTTGGAATAATACGACAGATGCCATTTTTACAATCGGTCAAGATGGTGCAATTATTGATGCTAATCCGGCTTTTGAAGCCCTTTTTGGATGGAATGTGGAAGAATTAAAAGGATGGTGAAAGCTGATTAGATGGAGATTTAAATTATAAAGTATATATCGAACTAGCATATAAAGGGTATAAAAAGGGAAAATTGTATATTAATAAGGTTTGTATTAGGTTTTATGCTAGGAGGATAATATTCATGAAAATCGCTGCAATTATTGGCAGTAATCGTAAAGAATCTTACAACAGAAAGCTGACTGCTTTTATTCAAGAAAGATTTCAAGAGAAAATTGAAATTGAAATTTTAAAGATTGAACAGGTACCAATATACAGTGAAGATGATGAGTTTAATTCTTCTTCAATCGTAAAGGAAATTAAGCAAAAGATTTCAGAAAGTGATGGAGTGTTAATTACTACACCTGAATATAATCATTCCATTCCAGGAATCTTAAAAAATACACTCGATTGGGTTTCGAGAGTTGATACGGTTATGGTTAAAAAACCGGTCATGATCATCGGCAGCACTACAGGGGCCCTAGGAACGGTACGTGCTCAGATTCATCTTCGTCAAATTCTTAATTCACCAGGCATTTCAGCACTAATTTTACCTGGAAATGAAGTTTATATAACTAATGTACATGAGAAAATGAATAAATCAGGTGTGCTAATTCATGAGCCCACTATTCAAATATTGGATAGAACGATGTATAACTTTGTTGATTGGATAGAAAAAAATAAAAGATAATAAAATAAGTTTGCCCCTTAGTCGACTACAAAAAGGAGGTGTGTCTCCGTGAATAAGGAAAATTGTGACTTTTCACCTATGAAACAATCATTAAAAATAGATATTGGCCAAGTTATAGCAGCTCTTCAGAGCAGCTTAGAAACAATGGATAATGAGAATTATTGTCTTCTTGGAAATTTTGAAAAAATAAAAAATAGATTTGTACATATCGAAATGAAAGCTGCAACCTTTTATTTAAACTGTTATTTATCCCCGTTTACGGATAAATATCTGGAGTTATCAATTTGTGTTCAAAATATGTCGAAGCGGAAGCATGGAGGATTAATTGTTATTAAACGCGAGGATTCTCTTGAATCTTTAATACACCCAGGTATTTCCATAGAAGCAGAATTGAGCCATTCCTTATTAGAATCAATCTTTTTTCCAGGAAATCCTTTACATGATGGGGCTGTGTTGGTTAGTCAAAATCATATAATATCCGCTGCTAATGTCCTCCCGCTTTCAGACAGATATACGGGAGATAAAAAATTGGGGACACGTCATCGGGCTGCACTCGGTTTATCTGAAAAAAGTGACGCTCTTGTGCTTGTAGTATCAGAGGAGACGGGCAGAATTTCATTTGCTTTTAATGGGAGCATGTACCCTATCACTACTGCAGAAGTCCTATAAAGTATAAAAACCTAGATTTGTCCTCCTATCGGATAAGCCTAGGTTTTTTATATTTTAATTCAGTGAGATAAAAGGCTTATAAAGATGCGGAGAGAATCTATGAAGGCCTATATTGTCATTGATTTTTAACTTGATTTCCTTTCAGTTGAGTGGTAAAGTGATAATAAGGTTAAAGTTGGGGAGGAAAACGAGTTGCGGAATAATACGATGGGATCTTTAATATGGTTACGCTTAATGCGTTTTACGAACCACAGTAACCAGCTTTCGAATGATTTTTTAAAACGTTTTGATTTAACAACAGCACAATTTGATGTGCTCGTGCAAATTCATGTATATCAGCCTCTTACTCAAATTGAGTTAGCTGAAAAGGTAACTGTTACACAAGGTGGAATTTCTAGAATGCTTGCTCGTTTGGAAAAAGAAGGGTACATTACACGCAAGCAAGATTGGAAAACGAAAACGATTAGCCTATCAAAGAAAGGTGAAGCGATTTTAGAGGAGGCCATGCCAGCTCAACTTGCGTTTCAATCGTCATTTTTTGATGATGTTTTAAGTGAGGAAGAAACGAAAACATTGTACACGCTCATGACTCGTGTCCATAAACATAGCCAAAAAAAAGAATTACCTCCAAAGTAATTTTTTTTGCCCTATTACTTGATTAATCAAGTAATGAAATGGGAGTAACCATTAATAATAATCCTGTCGGAAGTAAAAGAAACAGAAGCAGTTTATTATATAGATAAGTGGTGAGTAGATGAGTTTAAAGGTGAGTAAAGAAGCGGCTGAATGGTATAAAAACGAAATGGATTTAAATCAAGGAGATTTTGTTCAATTTTTTGTTCAACTGTACGGTGGTATTCCTACTGTACATCCGAACTATTCTTTAGGTATATCTATTGGAAAAGCAGGGAATATCGCGATAAAGGACGAAGTCGAGGGAATAACATTTTACTTTAATGACGATGACTCATGGTTTTTGGAAGAATTTGAAATGAAAGTTTTATTAGAAAATAACGAGGTAGAGTTTATTTTTAATAAAAAGTAAAGAAATTAACAAGTATCTGCAGCGAAAATCAACAGCTACATTTAACACAGCCTTGGTTTAATTAAAGTAAGATTAAATCATTGACTAATTATGTTTATTTGATATATTATCAATTCGAGATTATTAAATTAGAGATAAAAAGGAGACTTAAATATATTGAATGTATTAGTAGTAAAAGCAAATAACCGTCCAGCATCAGAGGCAGTATCAACTAAAATGTATGAATCATTTATGAAAAATATTGAAGGTGTCAATGTAACAACATACGATGTATTTTCAGAAGATATGCCATACCTTGGCCAAGATTTATTCAGCGCTTTTGGTAAAGTTGCATCAGGCGAAGAGTTGACAGACATTGAACAACGTATTTTAGCTGCAAAACAAAAAGCAATGGATGCAGTAACAGCTGCAGATGTAGTTGTATTCGCGTTCCCATTATGGAATTTAACAATCCCAGCTAAATTACAAACTTTCATTGACTATGTGTATCAAGCTGGATTTTCTTTCAAATATGATGAAAATGGCCAACTAGTACAATTATTAACTAACAAAAAATTCGTTATTCTAAGTGCTCGCGGAGGTATTTACTCATCACCAGAAGCAGCACCAATGGAAATGGCTGCAACTTATATTAAAAATGTATGCGGCGGAGTATTCGGTATGAAGCTTGTTGATGAAGTGATTATTGAAGGTCATGCAGCTATGCCGGGTCAAGCGGAAACTATTATTGCTGAAGGCTTAGCAAAAGTAGAAGCTACAGCAAAAAGTTTATCAGTAGTAACGGTTTAATTTATAAAATAATAAAGTCTATTTTTATACAGCCCCAAAATTGTTAGCTAAACAATTTTGGGGCTGATTTATTTCGGAGGATCAAGCCAAATGAAAGTTTTAATTAGGTAAACTGTTTTAATTAAGTCTAGTTATTTTCTCCTTGATTAAGTAGTATTAATATAGATTTCTAAAATAATCAAGCAAATTGGAAGTGAGCAATACTATGAAACTCATTATTGCGGAAAAGCCGGATCAGGGAGTGACACTGGCTTCGGTTTTTAAAATGAAGAAACATCAGGGGTTTGTTGAAATATTTCCTAATGATGTTTTTCCAAAAGGGGCATATGTGACTTGGGCTGTGGGGCATTTATGCCAGCTGTCAGCACCGGAAAAATATGATTCAGCATGGAAGAAGTGGTCGCTGCATTCATTGCCGATCATTCCTACCCAATTTGAGTATGAAGTAACAAAAGATAAAGCCAAACAGTTTTATACAATTAAGAAGCTGCTTTCCAATCCCGCATTGACAGAAATTATTCATGCGGGAGATGCCGGGAGGGAAGGCGAATTAATCATAAGGAATATCCTCCGTCTTACAAAATCAAGGCTGCCGATGAAAAGGCTTTGGATATCTTCATTAACCCCAAAAGCCATTAAAGATGGCTTTCTCGGGTTGCTAGAAGAAACGGCTACTCGCAACCTTTATTATGAGGCATACACAAGGGCATGTGCGGACTGGGTTGTAGGCATGAATGCCTCCCGTCTATACAGCTTACTCCTACAGCAGCAGGGTTTTTCCGATGTTTTTTCAGTAGGGAGGGTGCAAACACCGACGCTTGCTTTAATTGTAAAAAGAGAAAACGAGATTCAAAGCTTTGTATCAGAGCCTTTTTGGGAAGTCCAAGCCCAGTTCAATATGGACGGAAAAAAATATCAAGGAAAATGGGAAAAAGACGGCGAAACGAGAATTCAAACAAAGGAACTAGCTGAAAAAATAGCTGCCTTTTGCCAAAATAAAGAGGCGGGAGTAGCAGAAGTTCATGCGGAAAAAAAAGAATTCCTTCCGCCAATGCTTTATAATTTATCAGCATTACAGGCGGAGGCAAATCGCCGTTTTAAATTTCCACCGAAAAAAACACTTGACGTGTTGCAGAAACTCTATCAAAAGGGGAACGTCTCCTATCCTCGTTCAGACTCAAGGCATATTACTGAAGGAGAGGCAGAACTGTTTCCTGATACACTGAAAAAAATTGAAAGAATTGATGATTATCAAGTATTCTTTCCATTGCCATCAAGTTCGCTTTTTCATAATAAACGGTATGTAAATGACAAGAAGGTGACGGATCACTACGCCATCATTCCCACTGAACAGGTGCCAAATGTGGAAAAGCTCCCACCGGATGAGAGGAAACTCTATGATTTAGTAGTCAGAAGTCTGCTAGCAGCACACTATGGAAAAGCTGTGACCGAATATACAACAATCAAAACACTCGTTGATGGCAGAGCCTTATTCCAATCAAAAGGAAAAGTGCAGCTTGAAGAGGGGTGGAGAAAGGTCATTCCACAGTATGAAAAGGAAAATGAGCCTATGCTGCCGATACTGCAAGCGGGAGAACAGGGCAAGGTTGTTAAGGCGGAGGTAAAAGAAAGTAAAACCCAGCCTCCCAAAAGATATACTGAAGGCCAGCTCATTACGCTGATGAAAACCGCTGGAAAGCATATTGAGGATAAGGAACTGGAAAAAGTGCTGATGAAAACTGAAGGCTTGGGAACGGAAGCAACGAGGGCCGGTATTATCACAATGTTAAAAGACCGAAACTATATCGATGTCAATAAAAACCTCGTCTATGCGACTTCAAAAGCGAAAATATTAATTCATGCGATCGGATCGGAAATCCTTGCGTCCCCTGAAATGACGGCAAAATGGGAAAAACGACTAAAAGACATTTCAGCTGGCGAGGCTTCCCCGAGACAATTTATGGACCAAACGAATAAGATGGTATCCCACCTTATTACGGTTTCAGTGAAAAACGCAGAAGGTTGGACATTCGAGGAGGAAGACAAGGATAATTTTACCCCAAGAGAATTTAAACAAAAAAGAATTGTTCAACTCGGCAAGTGTAAATTATGTGAAGGAAAAATAGTTGATAAAGGCAAGTTTTATGGCTGCTCCAATTACAGCAAAACAAAGTGCGGGTTTACGATCTCAAAAAAAATCATGGGGAAATCAATCACACAAAAATTAGTCAAGCAATTGTTAAAAGACGGAGTGACAGAAGTAATTGAAGGCTTTACAGGCAAAGAAAAACCTTTTTCAGCAAAATTATTCTGGGAAGATAAAGAACAAAAGGTGAAATTTATTTTTCCATAGGATTATGGTCAGACATAGATTTAATAGGTTTCCTTGTCACACTATCCCAACTATAGTAATATTTGTAGTGGCCATTATTTATTTAACTTGTCATTAATATAAGATATGGAATGCTGCCAATGCTCCAAGGCCTGGCCAATTTACTATTTTGAAATAATCTTGGGTGCGCTTTGGCTTTTTACTGTCTAGCTCCAGGCGTCATCGGCTCGAGGTCATAAGCCGATAGGCAGGCGCCTTGCGCTTTTCTGAATAGGAGGGGTATTGGTTGCCAACACCGAGTATGGAAGATTATATTGAACAAATATATATATTAATTGAAGAGAAAGGGTATGCCCGTGTTTCAGATATTGCAGAAGCGCTTGCTGTTCATCCTTCTTCAGTTACCAAAATGGTTCAGAAGCTTGATAAAGATGAGTATCTCATCTATGAAAAATACAGAGGATTAATTTTAACCTCAAAGGGTAAGAAAATTGGCAAAAGGCTTGTTTTTCGGCATGATTTGCTCGAACAGCTTCTTCGCCTGATCGGGGTAAAAGAAGAAAATATTTATGAAGATGTTGAAGGGATCGAGCATCATTTAAGCTGGGATGCGATCGACCGTGTCGGCGATTTAGTGGAATACTTTGAAGAGGATAAAAGCCGGGTTGATGCCCTACGAGAAATTCAAAAGAAGAATGAGGAACAATAAAAAGGGAACTGATTAGGATCAGGTCCCTTTTAGTATATATTCGGCAATTCATCGAATGAAGGGGTTATTTCTGGGGTTAAGTAAGAAACCCCATCTTCCGATTCTCCGATCCTAACGCCGCTAATGATCCCGTTTTCTGCCTCCTGCAAAGCTTTTCGGTAAGATATGATTCTCCCTTTTGATGTTTGAAAGCTAATAATATCGCCATAGTTATTGCGATGAACAGCTATTAGTTGTTCTCCATTCATTTTTTTCCTTCTCCTTTTCTGTTTGATATCCTCGCTGAAAACAACCTGCTTTATTGCAGTTTATTCCTGCCATTTATTATTGCACCTTTTTCCATTTGATAAACAAAGGAAATTGAGCCCTTTTTATAGAAATTACCAAAAACGAAACTTTTCATTTTCAGGTTCGTACATATTATTAAATTAAGGTGGGATTTCATGAGTCAGTTTAATTGGACAGCAGAAGCGGAGAAACAATGGGATGATCGGTCGGAAACATGGAATTCGAAAAGCCGTGAAATGTGGGAATCCGGGAGCAGAAAGGATATCGCTCCATTTTTTGCAAAACATGTGAAGATGGGATCGTCGGTGTGTGATCTCGGATGCGGGGACGGTTTTGGATCGTTAAAGCTTGCTGAATCGGGGTATGCCGTAACAGGAATGGATGTGTCTGAGGAGATGATCCGTAAAGCTAGAGAAATAAATATTGGAAATTCAGCTGTTTTTCAGAAGGGAGATATCTCATCTCTTCCGTTTGCCGACAGTTCATTAGAAGCCGTATTAGCAATAAACTCACTTGAGTGGACTGAAAACCCTCTTAAGGTTCTAAAAGAAATTCAAAAAGTGGTCAAACCAGGAGGACTGGCCTGTATCGGGATTCTTGGTCCAACAGCAGGGCCACGGGAAAATAGCTATCGGCGCTTATATGATGAAAAAGTAATTTGCAATACGATGATGCCATGGGAATTTGAAAGGCTGGCGGCAGAAAATAATTGGACAAAATTTGATGAGCTTGGCGTTTATAAACGGAGCGCTGAACAGCTTTCAAAAGGATCCCTGCCGGTCGAACTTAAACAATCGCTATCATTCATGTGGGTGTTCATGTTAAGGAATGAAAAGCAGGAAAGGGAGATATGAAATGAGCCGCTATTCGGTTGATGATTTTGTAAAGCAGACAGAACAGCAAGACAAAGGTGAGGGGCTATTTGAACTTGAAACCCCAAGAATGCTAGAAATTAATTTAACGAACCAAATATGGGCGAAAGCGGGATCGATGGTTTCCTATCGCGGTCAAATCAAATTTGAACGGGAGGGCATATTCGAACACGGTATCGGGAAAATGTTTAAGAAGGCATTTACCGGTGAAGGGACTTCCTTGATGAAAGCGTCAGGAAATGGAAAGCTTTATGTTGCGGATCAAGGGAAAAAAATCTCGATCTTGAATTTACGAGGGGAATCCATTTTTGTAAATGGCAATAATGTGCTTGCTTTTGAACCATCGATTAGCTGGGATATTAAATTAATGAGGAAAATAGCCGGCGTGCTCTCTGGGGGGCTTTTTAATGTCCGTCTCGAAGGGACAGGGATGGTCGCGATTACATCACATTACGAGCCGCTGACCTTGGTAGTGACACCGGATAGTCCGGTTTATACAGACCCGAACGCAACAGTTGCATGGTCAGGTACACTGCAGCCGGAATTTGTTACAGATATTTCATTTAAAACCTTCTTGGGGCGAGGGAGTGGCGAGTCGATTCAAATGAAATTTTCAGGGAATGGTTTTGTTGTTGTCCAGCCATTTGAGGAAGTATACTTGCAGCAACAAAGTTAGAAAAAATTGTTGTAGCGGTATATATTCGAGGAAGGATTTTTTTCGGAGCAATCATAAAGTTCCTGGTGCGAAAAAAGAAAGGCTGACACTACAGGGGTACCGTATTGGCATTCTCCTGTTGAGTCGGCCTTTTTGTAAGATTAGTGAAACTTGCAAATAGAAAGTCGAAACTCGCAAATAGCTGGTCGAAACTTGCGAATAGAAAGCTAAAACTCGCGAATAGAAGGTGAAAATGCGAGAAAGTAATTAATCCATGCAAGCAAATGACTGGAATTTTTCATAAAAAGCTTTAAATGCTACAAAAATATTGTAGTTTCAATTAGTTAATCCCATTCAAATGGTGTTTCTTGGTAAACATAATAATTCAGCCAATTCGAGAAGAGCAAATGGGCGTGAGAGCGCCATTTATTTAACGGCTGTTTACCTGGGTCATCATTTGGAAAATAATTTTGCGGCATATGAATGTTTAGTCCTTTGTCTAAGTCCCTGCGATATTCATCCGCTAGTGTACGAGCTTCATATTCTAAATGTCCGGTAATCATAATTTGCTTCCCATCATTCGCGCTCATAATAAACGGACCTGCTTCTTCGGAGGATGAAAGCAATTTTACATTCGGATGATTTTGTAGTTCCTCAATATAAATATCTGTGTTTCTCGAATGAGGAGCGAGGAAGGCATCATCAAACCCCAATAATAATTTTTCAGAATAATCATTAATGTGATGGGTAAACACACCGGAACATTTACTTGTCAGCTCGTATTTCCTAATGCCGAAATGATGATACAATGCTGCTTGGGCGCCCCAACAAATATGGAGTGTGGATGTTACATTCTCTTTCGTCCAATCCATGATTTCTGATAGCTCTTCCCAGTAATCTACTCCTTCAAAAGGGAGCAGTTCGATTGGTGCGCCAGTGATGATCATTCCATCAAATTTACGTTGTTTAATTTGCGCAATAGTCGTGTAAAATTGTTCTAAATGCAGCTCGCTCGTATTTTTGGATTCATGAGTAGCCATCTTTAAGAAAGAAATATTCACTTGAAGAGGCGTGTTTCCTAAAAGTCTTAACAGCTGCGTTTCAGTCTTTTCCTTTTCAGGCATTAGATTTAAGATAAGTATATTTAATGGGCGAATATCCTGTGTTTGAGCACGGTCCTCATCCATCACGAATATATTTTCTTCCTCCAAAATTCCCCTTGCTGGAAGAAGCTTAGGTATTTTAATCGGCAAATCATCATCCCTCTTTTCGAAAATTTCAATTTATTCTATTATAAAGATGATTAACCATTGTAGCAATCATAAAGAATTGCTGTTTTCATAAAGAATATTGATTTTCGTAAACGGCAACTGAATGGATATTTGTAGCGGCTTTGCTTCATTCATATAGGCTGTTATATAAACTTTGAATATTAGAAAAACTAAAATTACTATCTACAAAATAGCATTGAGTGGTACAATAATGGAGTAGTAAACGATTACAAAATTGGATGCCTAGGAGGATACACATGAACGTAAAGCCAATTGTAAAATCAGACATTGAAATTGCCCAAGCATCAACGATGAAACCAATTACAGAGGTCGCAGAAAAAATCGGCCTTCATGCGGATGATCTCGAATTATTCGGAAAGTATAAAGCAAAATTATCAACTGAAGCATTAAAAAAGCTGCAAACGAAAGAAAGCGGAAAAATTATTCTTGTTACCGCCATTAATCCTACACCGGCTGGAGAAGGAAAATCGACTGTGACAGTAGGATTAGGAGATGCTTTCAACCGAATCGGCAAAAAAGCAATGATCGCTGTACGGGAACCATCACTTGGACCAATCATGGGTATTAAAGGCGGGGCGACAGGTGGAGGCTACGCACAAGTTCTGCCAATGGAGGATATTAACCTGCATTTTACAGGCGATCTTCATGCCATTACAACGGCAAATAATGCGCTTGCCGCGTTAATTGATAATCACATGCAGCAAGGAAATGCACTTGGCATTGACCAAAGAAGAATTGTTTGGAAGCGTGTGGTTGATTTAAATGATCGTGCGTTAAGAAAAGTAGTAGTTGGCTTAGGCGGACCACTTCAAGGAGTTCCAAGGGAAGACGGATTTGATATTACGGTTGCATCCGAAATCATGGCCGTATTATGTTTATCTACTGACCTTGAGAATATGAAAGATAGACTAGGCCGTATGGTCATTGCCTACAACTATGATAAACAGCCGGTTACAGTAGCTGATTTAGGTGTTGCAGGTGCATTAACACTATTGTTAAAAGAAGCTGTAAAACCAAATCTTGTCCAAACAATTGAACATACACCGGCGCTTATTCATGGCGGTCCGTTTGCTAATATCGCCCATGGCTGTAATAGTGTGATCGCTACAACTGCGGCAGCAAAACTTGCTGATTACGTTGTTACGGAGTCAGGCTTTGGAGCTGACCTAGGAGCTGAGAAATTTTTACATATTAAAGCAAGAAGCGCAGGTTTTAAACCGGAGGCAGTCGTAATAGTCGCTACCATTCGAGCATTAAAAATGCATGGCGGCGTTCCTAAAACCGAGCTTGGAAAAGAAGATGTACAAGCCCTTACAAAAGGTTTCGCTAACTTGAGAAAACACGTTGAAACGATCGAAAGCTTCGGCTTGCCTTATGTAGTAGCTATTAACCGCTTCATTACAGATACTGAACAGGAAGTTAGCACATTAAATGAGCTTTGCGGACAAGCGGGTATCCCAGTTGCATTAACTGAAGTATGGGAAAAAGGCGGCGCGGGCGGCGTTGAACTTGCGAATAAGGTAATTGAAGTGATAGAAAGTAAAGAAAACAACTTCAAACCTTTATATGATCTTTCTGATACGCTTGAAAATAAAATTAATGCGATTGCTCAAAAGGTATACGGAGCAGAGAAAGTTGAATTTTCATCGAAAGCGAAAAAACAGCTTCAAGATTTTGAAAATCATGGCTGGGGCAATCTGCCAATCTGTATGGCTAAAACCCAATACTCATTATCTGATGATCCAACAAAACTAGGCAGACCATCTGGGTTTACGATCACAATCAGGGAGCTTAAGCCATCTGTAGGCGCCGGATTTATCGTTGCTCTTACAGGGGATGTTATGACAATGCCAGGATTGCCAAAAGCACCTGCTGCCCTTAACATGGATGTAAATGAAAAAGGCGGCGCGGTTGGACTATTTTAATTTTATTCAGAAGAAGTCTCTAAACGATATAATGGGGATATGAATATAAACAGGTATCCAATTCAGCGGGGGTTCAAACCTCTGCTGAATAAAATTAAGCCTCCGGCGGATGCCTCAGATTTTTCAAAGGAATTTATCGAGCAAGCTAAGGTAAAAATCTGGGCGCAAATACGCCAAGGCGAATTTGATTAGGTGAGTGGAATGTTTGATCCGACAGCATTCGAAAATATGAAGGTTGTCATTGAAGGGACACTTTATGATCTTGATTTAAGCGGAGAAATTAGGATTTTGGACAGAAATGATCTTTTAAATTCAGCGAAGATCTCCCGAAAATATGAGATTTCATTTACCGATCAAATGGAAGGGCAAGCTGATATTTATTGCTCATTTCTGATGGAAGCGAGCCTTGCCAATTTGGCTGCTGAGCTTTTGCCGGCAGCTCGCTCCTCCATGCTTGCAGGCTGTCATATTTATGTGAAATTTTATCTGAAGCATCCAAATGAGCTTTCTCTTTTTCAAAAGATTGAGAGGATTCTTATTGATATTTGGGGTAAAGACCGCACCATTAAGCAGGTCGTGATGAGAGATCCCTTTGATGACGGAAAGATCATTAGCAATGAAACAACAGTTATTTTTAATCGCTTGGTTCTGGAAGATCAAATTGACGATTTAGTTTCGATGATCGATTATTTGATGGTTAGTCTAAAAAGTCTAAGGTCTAGTATCCGCTGATTATAAAAAAACGGCCCTGCCAATCTCAAGCTGGCAGGGTTATTTGTAGGTTTCGGTTTACTACTTCGAAATTTTATAGGCTATTTTGTAAGGTTGTTTTCATAAAGTTTGTTGTTTTTATAATGTAAATTTTTATTTAATATTCTGAGTTGATTGGAGCGGAGGGCACTTGACTCCTGGGGGAATAGAGGGAAGCGGGAGACCCCACAGGCAGTAACGCCGAGGAGGCTCCCGTCCCTCCCCCGCGGAAAGCAAGTACCCGCAGCGGAAATCAACGGGCAAAATTTCAAGATTAAATAAATGCGAAAAGAGCCAATTGATATTAAGAAGGGGGCAATTTTTTGACAAAGGTAGCTTGGGTAACTGATAGTACAGCATTTTTGGATGAGGAGCTGTTACATCATCCGGATGTTTATCAAGTTCCAATGACAATTATCCTTGATGGCGAAGAATTTACGGATGGGATTGACTTAACGACGGAGGAACTTTATGAACGATTAAAAACGTTGAAAACTCCACCAAAAACATCACAGCCATCCATCGGGGCTTTCCAAAATGTATTTGAGAAATTGAAAGAAGATTATGATGTGATCGTCGCTGTTCTTATTTCTTCTAAATTAAGTGGTACCGTGTCTTCTTGTGAGCAGGCTTCACAGCTTGTTGACATCCCAGTAATAACCATTGATTCTAAAATCCTAACTTATCCGCTAACAAAGATCATCAAAACAGGAATTCATTCTCTGGAATCAGGAATGGAATTAGAAGAAGTCAAAGAAAAGATAGAGAAATTAAGAGATACAAATGAATTATATGTCCTAATTGGAAGTCTGGAACAGCTTCATAGAAGCGGAAGAATGTCTGGCCTGAAATTTTTCCTTGGAAGCATGCTGAATGTGAAGCCGATTATTTCGATTGAGAATGGGGAATTGAATATTAAGGAAAAGGCGAGAAGTGAGAGAAAAGCGAAGGATAAAATTGTCCAGCAGCTACGGAAAGCCAATGAAATCCAGCCTTTGAAAGAAGCTTTTTTATTGTATGGATTGCATGATACTGAGGCGATAGCTTGGCAAAAAGAGTTAATGCAAGAGTTCCCAGAAATTGAATTTAGCAGTTGTTCGATCGGGGCGACGATTGGCGTTCACGCAGGGGAAAATACACTCGGGATTAGTTGGTTTAATGGGCTTGATTAAACATTGGATGGACTTGCCTGTTTGAAGAATAATGCTTTCATAATTATCTTGTCATTTACCATTTAACTAGTATAAAAGCAAACAAGTATGCGATTAGCCGCATACTTGTTTGCTTTTATTTATTTAATTCTTGAAGAAATGATAAATCAATCATGCCATTAATATTATTACTAGGGATATAGCCTGCCTCATTGCTAATATCGGCCATTTCTTGAATGACTTGTTCGTTCACATCCGTTGTTACTTGCAATCTCTTAAATGCCGCGGCTGTTTCTTCTTTGTTTATTTCTTTACCAGTTAAATCTTTAATATGTTTTATGACCAAATCTTGAGCTTCTTCAGGGTTATCTTGGATAAAGGCAACAGCTTTTTTATGCGCTTTTAAATACGCAGCAACAAGCTCTTTATTTTCCATGAATTCATCTCTAGCGGCTACTACTGTATTTGTTGACTCTTTTCCCCATGCGAACTGATCCCAGTCAAGCAGGAGTTTGCCGTTTGCCTGGGTTTCTAGAATATAGCCCCATGGCTCCTGTGTGGCTGCAGCATCAACTGATTTTTGGACGAAAAGCGTAGCTGTGTCTGCTGGAGCAGAAGCGAACAGTTCAACAGTTCCGCCATTCGTTGTTGCATTAAGGTTCACATCTTTAAGCGCTTTTCTTAACATCACATCTTGCGTACTTCCAATAACAGGGATTGCTACTCTTTTTCCATCTAGATCAGTCAAATCATTAATATTGCTGTGTTCACTAGCAACAAGTACAGCGCCGCCGTTCACTGCCCCGGAAATAATGTGGAATTTTGGATTTTTAACATAAAAGTTAAGCAGCGGTCCTGGTCCGACTGTTCCAACATCAATTGCCTTTGTCGTCATCGCTTCCATGAACAAGCCGCCGTTGTTGACCGTCTTTGTTTCAATCGTCACAGCATCACCAAATTCTTCTTTAAAATATCCGTTTTCAAGTGCTACGATTGTGGCGATATGCGTTAAATTAGGAAAATAGCCGATTTTAACGGTTTGACTACCAGATTTTTTATCGGTTTCATTTCCGCCTTGTGTGCAAGCACCTAAAATTCCAATTATTAATAGGGCGGTTAGAGCTAAAATTGATTTTTTCAACATCATACAATCTCCTTTAATTATTATTATTTTACCGCTGATTAAGTCCCCATTTTGTTTGAATCGAGCGTTCCAATCGCATAAAAACAACGTTATCCATAATGGTTCCGATAATTGCGATAATAATCATAACTGAAATAACGAGATCCATTTGCCCTAGTGATCTCCCGGTTTCGAGCAGCTGCCCGAGGCCACCGCCTGCACCAAGCAATTCTCCTGCCATTAATGCTCTCCAGGAAAAAGCCCAGGCGATCCGAAGACCAGAGAGTAGCTGAGGAATGGATGCAGGCATGATTACGGTCCGAAGGAAATGGAAGCCGCTTGAACCGAACGTTTTCGCAACTTGTTGATATAGCTTCGGCACATTTTTAAACCCGCTCGTTGCACTGATCGTCATTGTCCACGTAGCGCCAATCGTCACAATAAATAGAATGGCAAAATCATTCAGGCCAAACCAAATGATGGCAAGCGGAAACCAGACAATGCTTGGAATCGACTGCAGTGCGGTCACTAAAAACCCAAGTGTATCTTCAATAATTTTGAACCGCCAGATTAAATAACCCATGATGATTCCTAAAATAATGGCAATGAGAAATCCGATCAAAATGCGGCTGAAGCTTTTTCCAATCGCTGCGGTAATTTGCCCGTTAATTATTCCATTAAACAAAGTTTCGAAAATTTGTGTCAGCCGGGGAAACATAAATTCCGGGAGACCGGAAAAACTAGATGTGACTTCCCAAATCACCGCTATCATTGCGATGAAGATGATTCTCCTTAAAGCTGTAGTCATCACCCATTTCCTCCTTCAGTACTTTTTCAATTTCTTCTTGCAAAACTGATAAGATTCTTTGTTCAGAATGAAGCGTCACACTGTCAGGCATAACACCATCTTTTGTTGTTTTTACCGTGACGACCTCTTTAATTCTGCCCGGCCGAGTCGCGAAAACAATCACTTTCTCAGATAGCAGAACAGCTTCTCTAATATTATGAGTGACAAAAAAGATTGTTACTTTTGTTTTTCGCCAAATTTCCAGCAGCTCTTTGTGAAGAACCATTCGCGTTTGTTCATCAAGCGCGGAAAAAGGTTCATCCATCAGTAAAATGTCTGGCTCCATAACTAGAGCACGGGCAATGGCAACTCTTTGCTTCATCCCTCCGGAAAGCTGATGCGGATAAGCATCGATATATCGGCTCAAATGAACCATTTTTAAAATATCTAGTGCTTTTTCTTTTGCTTCTTTTTTCGGCATTTTTTTCAGGTGTAAGCCGTAAGTTACATTTTCAAGCACTGTTAGCCAAGGGAATAATCCCGCTTCTTGAAAAACGACCACTCGTTCTGGCCCCGGTCCAATAACCTTGTTTCCGGATATATTGATTTCACCTTTATCTGCTTTTTCAAGCCCTGCAATTATATAAAGTAGGGTCGACTTTCCGCAGCCAGAGGGCCCCACAATTGAAACAAAGCTCCCCTTTGTAATGTTTATATTGATGTCATCCAAAACTTTTACGCTACTATTTTTTTCATCGATAAAACTTTTGTTTATGCCATCGATTGTTAAATACATATTTTCACCCCGCAATAAGTGTCATTTTTAAATTGTAATTAACCCGATCGTTTTTATCGGCTATTTAAGTATGAAAGAAACAGGATACAAAGTAAATCCTGCTTTTAATATTGAAAGAGATCACTAGATAAATAGCGCTCCCCAGTATCGGGTGCGATGCAGACGACGGTTTCATTCGGTGTTAATCTTTTTGCCACTTTCAGTGCAGCATATACAGATGCTCCTCCAGAGGGGCCGAGTAATATCCCTTCAAGTGCGGCAAGCTTTCTGACCGTGTCATAGGCTTCTTCGTCTTTGATTTGAAAAATTTCATCATACACAGATGTATTTAAAATGGGCGGGACAAAACCTGGACTTGTTCCAACGAGCTTGTGTTTTCCTGGTTCTCCGCCAGACAAAACTGGCGATCCGGCTGGTTCCACAACATGCACAGTAATGGCAGAATCATATTCTTTCAACGTCTCGCCTGTTCCTGTAATCGTTCCGCCTGTTCCGGATGTGCCGACAAAGGCTGCTAACTTCTTCCCGTGAGTTTCCATCGCTTCAATAATTTCTATTGCAGTTGTTTTGCGGTGGATATCAGGGTTTGCTTCGTTTTCAAACTGCATCGGTACAAAGCTATTAGGAGTCAATGCAGCGATCTCCTGGGCTTTTTTTATCGCACCGGGCATTTTGTCATCACCAGGTGTGAGCACGACTTCAGCACCGTATGCTTTTAAGATATTGATTCTTTCGGCTGTGGCGGAATCAGGCATAACGATGATCGAACGATAGCCTCTCGCAGCTGCATTCATCGCAAGGCCGATTCCCGTGTTGCCTGACGTCGGTTCAATGATCGTTGCCCCTTTTTTTAAAAGGCCGGCACTTTCAGCTTCTGTGATCATATGATATGCAGCGCGGTCTTTCACGCTGCGGCTCGGATTAAAATATTCAAGCTTCACATAAACCTCGGCTCCATCTTGATTCGGAAGCCTATTTAATTTCACAAGTGGCGTTTCGCCAATTAATTCTGCAATATTATTTACTACTTTCATCAACAAGCCCCTCGCAATCTCAGTGATTATTCATATTATTCAATAATAGCAGAATAATATCTTATAATACATACCTATTTACAGGGAATTAAAAGAAGTGAAAAAGTGATGTGATTTTACCTAATCATATGATTCGTTCTCAATTGTTAAAAATGCGTTATTTTAGCCAAAAACGAAAAGCGGTATTTTCTTTCGTAGAATGACGCGCTTCATGTTAAAATGGGGTTTGAGTGAAGAAAGCAGGTGGATTTTTTGATGAATGGGGATATTATTTTACAGACAGAAACATTTGTACGAAAAGTTCTGGGAGACGATAGTACGGGACATGATTGGTATCATATTGAGCGTGTGCGTAAAAATGCTTTATATATATGTGAAAAAGAAAACAAGGGGGATCGTTTCGTCGTTGAAATGGCTGCCTTGCTGCATGATATTCCGGATGAGAAGCTGAATTCCTCCAAAGAGGCTGGGGAGAGAAAGCTTGCTGAATTCCTTGAAACATTAGCGCTTGAACATACGGTACAAGACAAAATTATTGAAATTATCGGTTCTATTTCCTTTAAAGGCGGTAAGAAAACGGAATTATTGAGTATAGAAGCGGAAATTGTCCAGGACGCAGACAGAATTGATGCACTTGGAGCGATTGGGATCGCAAGAACTTTTGCCTATGGGGGCAAAAAAGGCCAGGCTTTATATGATCCGGAAATTAAAGTAAGAGATGTAATGACAGAAGAGGAATATCGGAATGGAAAGTCATCCTCTGTTCACCATTTTGATGAGAAGTTATTAAAGCTGAAGGACAGGATGAATACGGAAACAGCAAAAAAACTAGCGGAAAAACGTCATCAATTTATGGAACAGTTTCTAGAAGAATTTTATAACGAATGGAATGGTCAGGCATGAAAATGATTACAATCGAAAATGTCACAAAAACATATGGGGAAAAGGAGCTCTTTAACGCTATTTCATTTATCATTTCTGAAAAAGATCGGGTTGGTCTAATTGGCGTGAATGGAACAGGGAAGTCTTCCTTGCTCAAAATTGTGGCGGGGGTGGATTTACCAGATTCAGGTGAAATTAGTTGCCCGAAAGACTACACGATTTCCTATTCAGCACAGCAGCCTGATTTAGATCCTGAGCTTTCTGTTCTAGCTCAAGTATTTGCAGGTGATGCCCCTGTGCTTGTTCTGTTGCGGGAATATGAGCAAACACTCCTTGAATTAAACAGAACTCCTGATGATACAGCAATTCAAGAAAAGCTTTTTGAACAGCAAAAGAGAATGGACTCCTTAAATGCTTGGGAGGCAAGTACAAATGCCAAATCGATTTTAACGAAGCTTGGCATTGAGGATTTCGATAAAAAAATTGGCGAGCTTTCAGGAGGACAAAAGAAAAGGGTCGCACTTGCGCAGGCGCTAATCCAGTCCCCAGATTTGCTCATCTTAGATGAACCGACAAACCATCTTGATTTTGAATCGGTCAAATGGCTTGAAGAATATTTAGGGCGATACCGGGGTGCGCTTCTCCTTGTCACCCATGATCGTTACTTTCTTGATCGGGTGACAAATCGCATGTTTGAGTTGGACGGTGGAAAGTTGTACAGCTATAAAGGAAATTATGGCGCATTCTTAGAAGCAAAGGCCGTAAGAGAAGAAAATGATGCTGCAACAGTTGAGAAAAGAAAAAACTTGTATCGCCGGGAACTAGAATGGATTCGTAGAGGAGCCAAAGCAAGGACAACAAAGCAAAAGGCTAGAATCCAACGGTTTGAAAATTTGGACGACCAGCTTTCTTCAGTCAAATCAACAGAAAAACTAGATATGGCTTTAAGTGGAAGCAGGCTTGGAAAACAAGTTTTTGAATTGAAATCTGCCTCAAAGCAATATGGAGATCAAGTCATTTTACATTCATTTGACCTGCTCGTAAAACCTGGAGATCGAATCGGCATTATCGGAAAAAATGGTACAGGAAAGTCAACGCTCCTGAACATCCTTTCCGGAAAAATGCCATTGGATTCCGGAGAACGAGTGGTAGGACAGACGGTAAAAGTCGCTTATTATACACAGGAAAGCGAAGATATGGACGAGAATAAGCGGATGATTGAATATTTAAAGGAAACGGCGGAGGTTGTGGAGACTTCCGATGGAAAAACAATTTCTGCAGCTCAGATGCTCGAGCGGTTCCTTTTTCCTTCCTTTACACATGGAACACCTATTCGTAAACTTTCCGGCGGGGAAAAACGCCGTCTCTACTTATTAAAAATCTTAATGTCAGAACCGAATGTCCTGCTTCTTGATGAGCCAACAAACAATCTGGATACACAAACATTAACGGTACTGGAAGATTACCTGGAAGAATTCCCTGGCGTTGTTATCACCGTTTCCCATGACCGCTATTTCTTAGATAAAGTCGCTGACCAGCTTCTTGTCCTTAGAGGGCAAGGACAAATTGACATGTTCTTCGGCAATTACACGGAATATCTTGAAAAAGAAAATGAAAAACCAGCAGAGCAGGCAAAGACTGTCAATCCGGCAACAAGAGAACGAGAAAAGCCGAAAAAGAAAAAATTGACTTATAACGAGCAGAAAGAATGGGAAGGAATTGAAGACCATATTACGAGCGTTGAAACCCGTCTTGAGGAAATTGCTGTAGAGATGAACAATACTGGCAGCGATTTTGAAAAAGCCCGGGCATTAATGGAAGAAGAAGCGACCTTAAATGAAGAATTAGAACATTTAATCGAAAGATGGGGCTACCTATCCGAGCTAGCAGAATAAAGGCGCTGGCGGCTTATGTTATTTTAAGAGGATTCTAGAAAGGAAAAAATATGAGTTCCATAAATTTGGCACTATCACAATCGCGCACAAAAGGAATTGCACTAGTACTGATAGGAGCAGTATTATGGGGCGTTTCAGGGACTGTTGCTCAATATCTATTTCAGCAGAAAGGATTTAGCCCGGAATGGTTAGTTGTCATCCGGTTATTGATCGCTGGAACGATTTTATTAGGTGCTGCTAGCACAAAAGAAAAACATCGAGTATGGGCGATATGGAAAAACAAACGCGATGTTTTTAGTCTTGTGCTGTTTAGTATTCTTGGCATGTTAGCTGTCCAATATACTTTCTTTGCGGCGATTAAGCATTCAAATGCAGCGACAGCTACGATCCTTCAATACTTAGCACCTGTGTTAATATCTTGTTATTTAGCCGTACGCACAAAGCGATTGCCAATGAAAATAGAAATAATAGCTATTGTTTTGGCGGTATTTGGTACATTTCTGCTTGTGACACATGGAAGCATTCAGAATTTATCGATATCTGGAGCGGCATTATTTTGGGGATTAACCTCAGCAGTCGCTTTGGCCTATTATACTTTGCAGCCCCTTAAACTTCTCTCTAGATGGGGATCTAGTATTACGATCGGATGGGGAATGTTAATCGGTGGCATTAGTTTTAGCTTCATCCACCCTCCGTGGCGCTTCGAGGGACAATGGTCGCTTGATTCTTATTTAGCAGTCATATTCATCGTCATATTTGGAACATTAATCGCTTTTTATTGCTATTTAGAAAGTCTTAAATACATTAATGCCTCCGAAGCTAGTTTACTAGCTTGTATTGAACCGCTTTCCGCAGCCTTTTTAGCTGTCATCTGGCTGGGCGTAACCTTTGGTTTGGAAGATTGGTTAGGTACATTATGTATTATTTGTACGATTGTCATCCTATCATTAATTAAAAATAAAGAGGTTTCAAATGAAAATTAGCTATCTATCAAATTTTTTAGCCTGCACTTTTCGTGTTAGGCTTTTTTTCATGGGCTGTTTTCGTAAACTTTGTTGCTTTAATAGTGTGATTTTATATATATAAATCTGAGTTGATTGGAACGGAGGGCATTCACCACTAGCGATCCAATAGAGCGCATCTATAATCCTTTGAATTTGATTTTTCATCACCAGCGGTCCAATAGAGCGGTTCTATTAGCCTTTGAACACGATTTTTCATTACTAGCGGTCCAATAGAGCGGTTCTATTAGCCTTTGAACATGATTTTTCATTACTAGCGGTCCAATAGAGCGGTTCTATTAGCCCTTGAACATGATTTTTCATCACCAGCGGTCCAATAGGGCGGTTCTATTAGCCTTTGAACATGCTTTTTCATTACTAGCGGTCTAATAGAGCGGTTCTATTAACCCTTGAACATGCTTTTTGATTAAGTCCGTATAATTGTGTAAAAAAGATGAGTCATTTTATTCACTCTTGGCAACACT
>NZ_JAHNZZ010000001.1:1722670-1739267 GCF_019039215.1 Bacillus sp. FJAT-29790 | reverse complement strand
AATGAAAGGGTCTAGGTTGAAAGCACTTGCCGGTGAATTTACACAAAAACAAGGACTTGACATGCTTTTTCACCACTAGCAGTCCAATAGAGCGCTTCTATAAGCCTTTGAACATGCTTTTTCACCATTAGCAGTCCAATAGAGCGCTTCTATAAGCCTTTGAACATGCTTTTTCATCACTAGCGGTCCAATAGAGCAGTTCTATAATCCTTTGAACATGATTTTTTGACTCCTGCGGGAATAGAGGGAAGCGGGGACCCCACAGGCGGTAACGCCGAGGAGGCTCCCGTCCTTCCCCGCGGAAAGCAAGTGCCCGCAGCGGAAATCAACGGGAAAACTTTTAAAGCCAAAAACAATAAACTATGCGAAATGATCCTTTTCATTAAAAGCATAGCCTGTGATCGATTTATGCAATTATGTTAATATGGAATGAGTTAACAACTCGATTATAGTGTAAAGGGTGATGAACTTGAAAATAAATGCGATTGAGCCAACACCAAGTCCGAATACGATGAAGGTGATTTTAAATGAAGAGCTTCCTATGGGGAAAAGTAATAATTATAAGAAGGAAACGGGCGGCGGTGCACCAAAGGTTATTCAAGATATTCTAGCCATAGAAGGGGTAAAGGGTGTTTACCACGTGGCAGATTTTTTGGCCGTAGAAAGAAATGCGAAGTATGATTGGAAGGATCTTTTGCCTCAGGTCCGAATGGCGTTTGGAGAAGATGCGGAATCAGGAAATGAAAATCGTTCCGCAGTGAATGATCACTTTGGCGAGATCAAAGTGTTTATTCAAATGTATAAAGACATTCCGATGCAAGTAAGGCTAACGGATGGTACAGAAGAAAAACGTTTCGGACTGCCCGAAATTTTTCGAAATGCGTTATCAGATGCACAAAGTCCCACTGATAACGTTGTGATGGTTCGAAAGTGGAAGGAAGTTGGGATCCGTTATGGTGAATTTGATCAAGTGGGGAATGAAGTTGTCGAAGAGCTAATGGCCGCTTACCCGGATCATCGTCTGCAAACACTTGTCGAGCAAGCAAAGAGCCCGGAAAAAGCGGTGGAAAAACAGTCTCGAAATCGCTTGAAAATCAAGCTTGAAGATTTGGATGCTCCAGATTGGCGTATCCGCTACCAAATGCTCGAACAGATGGATGATCCGTCCCTTGACGATTTGTCTATTTTAGAAAAAGCATTACAGGATGAAAAAGCGTCGATCAGAAGGCTCGCAACCGTTTATCTAGGGATGATTGAAGATGAAAAAGTCTTGCCTCTGCTCTATAAAGCCTTAAAAGACAAAACCGTAACCGTCAGAAGAACAGCAGGTGACTGTCTATCTGACTTAGGATTTGAAAAAGCAATGACTGAAATGATGGAAGCATTAAAAGACAGCAGTAAGCTTGTCCGCTGGCGTGCAGCGATGTTTCTTTATGAAGTGGGTGATGAAACAGCCTTGCCTGCCCTGAAAGCAGCTGAAAACGATCCAGAGTTTGAGGTCAGCCTGCAGATCAAACTTGCGATTGAAAGAATCGAAGAAGGTGAAGAAGCAAAAGGCTCCGTCTGGAAGCAAATGACAGAAGCGAGAAAGAAGTAAAGTTAATAACAACGATAATCATATTTCTGCCGTGTATCCTTCTAATAAAATTGCAAAGGTTGCTTGAATTATAGTATGCTTAACATGCAAATGTTGTTAGGGAGGCGACTATTTTATGTCTATGGCGTATGATGAATATATGAAACAAATGGTTAAACCCATGCGAACAGAGCTTGTTCAGGCTGGGTTTGAGGAATTATTGACGGCTGAAGAAGTGGAAAAATTTATGGGGAATGCAGAGGGGACTTCTCTCGTTGTGATTAACTCTGTTTGCGGCTGTGCTGCTGGCTTAGCACGTCCGGCAGCAACTCAGGCTGTGTTGAGATCCGAAAAGAAACCTGATCATTTAGTGACTGTTTTTGCAGGTCAGGATAAAGAGGCAACAGCAAAAATGCGGGAATACTTCGAAGGCTATGAACCGTCCTCTCCATCGATGGCATTATTAAAGGGGAATAAAGTAGTACACTTTATCCACCGCCATGACATTGAAGACCATTCAATGGAAGCAATCATGGAAAATCTACTAGCTGCATTGGAAGTTAATGGCTAATTATAATTTAAATGCTGTTTTTGATAACTTTGTTGCTTTTTATGTATGATTTTATATAACCATCTGAGTTGATTGGAGCGGGAGACCCCACAGGCGGTAACGCCGAGGAGGCTCCCGTCCCTTCCCGCGGAAAGCAAGTGCCCGCAGCGGAAATCAACGGGTAAAATTTAAGTCAAAAACAACAATATATGCGAAAAATAGCCTTTTTAAATAGGAAATTCTCGTTAATGAAACACTAATGATTTAAGCAAAAGGATGTCAAATGACGTCCTTTTCTTTTTGCTTTTTATAAAGAAAATAGGTGAAATTAATGATTATAACAACAGCAGGAAGAACGAATGAAGAAATGACAAAACAAGCAAAGAATATTGCTAATGAATTGAATGGCCGCTTTATTGAAAGAAACAAGCGGTCTGTATGGACGATTCAACAAATGGAACGGGATGACTGTATTGTGGTTGGTAAAGAACGTTTGGAGCTTTACCCGATTGGAGAGAATGCCCCGTTCTTTTTTCATCCCAACTCAGCCACTTTCAGAATAAAACGTTTAATAAAAGGTGAACACGATCCGTTTATCGAAGCTGCATGTCTACAAGTTGGGAAAACACTTCTTGATTGCACACTAGGACTTGCTTCTGACAGTATTGTAGCGAGTTATGTGGTAGGAAATGATGGGAAAGTAACTGGCATTGAAGGAAATCCCTATTTAGCATATATGGTGAAAAAGGGTTTGCAAACTTGGGAATCGGGGATCTCTGAAATGAATCAAGCGATGAAACAAATTCAGGTGAATAATGACTTATCTCTTAGCTATCTTAAAAGTCTCGCTAATAATTCCTATGATTGTGTCTATTTTGATCCGATGTTTGAGGAGCATATTCTTGAATCGGATGGAATAAAGGCATTAAGCCGCTTTGCGATTTATAAGGAAATAACGCAGGAGCTAATAAATGAAGCGATCAGAGTGGCAAAAGAACGTGTTGTGCTAAAGGATCATTTCCGGAGCACCCGCTTTGAGGAATTTCATTTTGATGTGTATAAAAGAAAAACGTCAAAATTTCATTTCGGAGTCATTGAGAAATAGGAAGAAAAAAAGGAATGGAGATGCATGAAGTCTCCATTCCAAAAGGCAAATAGTGCTTTAATCGGCAATCGCTAAGTATATAAAGTATCCAAGGGTGATAAAAATAATAATGACAAATGCAATCGACCAATCCATCGAATGATCCCCCTTTCTTCTTTCATTTCAGATATATGAATTTTTTATCTTACTATTCCCCAAAAAGAGAATTTCTATTCAAGTATTTTTTTCTAGCAATCATTTTTTCATAAAATGAAACCATTTTTCCTTTTATCCGTAGAAGAAAGTATAATAGAATGAAAGGATAGATGGCGTACATAGAGAGGGAACTAGGATGAATATTACAATGGTAAGCATAATGAATTTTTTGGGAAAATATTAAAAAAGTGGAATTTTAACAGAAAAAATGACTAAGTAATAGATGGATGGTGATTAAGATGCCGAAATGGCTCCGTAAATCGTTTGTTGTCATGGTAACCATTTTAACATTTGGGTTGGTTACGCCTTCACAAGCCTTCCTTTATGATCAATCCAGCTCAGTAAAGAACCCAAAAAGGGATATTATTGAGTCTTCTCCTGATGATAGAAGTGAAATTAGTCCTTCATCAACTAGATCTGAAGGAAATGGATATCTTAATAAAGACGAATTCGTTACACAGATGCTATTGGAGGCTGAGACGCTTTCATATGCTAAGTTTGGCGCGAAAATTAGGCCTGTCATTGAAAATGAATTTTCAGATGTCATCCTGCCTAATATTGAAAAGGCTATTCAAGAAATCGCTACACAGTATCCTGAAGAGGATTTGGTCAGTCTAGCGGTTACGGAAAATCCGGGCAGAGGCCAATCGGAGAAAATCTTTAATATCAAAAATGAAAAAACGAATGAGGATATTATTCGCTTTCATGTAAGAAGGGACAATCCTCCTCAACAAGGTTACTGGTTTAACTTTCATTACCATACGTATCATGACCAATTTCAATCACACCATGCTTTAGGAACAATTTATTGGGATAAAAATACCCCTCCAAATTGGATGAGTTGAGGATCAAAAAATTATTTTATCGATTTTCGAAACTATTTATAGTAACCAACGTATATAAATTATTCTATTTATACGGAGGTTTAAAAATGGCAGTTAGTTAATCAAAAGTTTAAAAAGTAGATTTTACGAGAACGAAACCTAGCCTAAGCAAAGTGATAGTTGGGGTAGAGTGGGATTTGTAATTTATTCCTATATTAAAAATCACTCTTACTGCAAAGGCTAGCATGCCCGAGTCTATTACTCGAAAATATGGCTATATATCTAGGAGGAACCTACAAGAATGACTATAATCGAAGGTATATTACACACCTATTCCCAATTTTTCAACTGGGGGATGTGGGTGGAAGTTTTATCTAATCCCGTAAGCTGGGGGTTAATAGGGACACTGATTATATTAGAAGGTCTTTTATCTGCAGATAACGCCCTTGTTCTAGCAGTCATGGTCAAGCATCTGCCTGAAAAACAGCGTCGTAGAGCTCTTTTCTACGGTTTACTTGGTGCCTATGCATTTCGTTTTATTGCCATCGGAATCGGCGTTTTCTTAATTGAATTATGGTGGGTAAAAATATTAGGAGCTGGCTATCTTGCATGGCTCTCGATTAAATACTTCATTGATAAGAAAAAAGCTGCTGATGCGGAAGAGGAAGAAATCGAAGGAATGAATCAAGGCGGATTATTAATTCGGTTATTTGGTACGTTCTGGGGAACGGTTGCAGCTGTTGAGCTTATGGATATTGCCTTCTCTGTTGATAGTGTATTAGCGGCCTTCGGAGTCAGCAACCAAATTTGGGTTCTATTATTGGGCGGAATGCTCGGCGTTCTGATGATGCGTGGAATTGCCGGTGTTTTCTTAAAGCTAATTGACAATGTTCCTGAACTGGAAACATCTGCTTATATTCTTATTTTGATCATCGCTGTTAAAATGTTGTTGGGTGTTGCGAACATTCATATTGATCATATCTACTTCTTTATTATTTTACTTATTACGTTTGCAGCTACTTTCGTTGTCCATTTTATGAACAAAAAGAAGGAAGCTACTGGGGAATAATTTAATGATCGGAATGAACCAAAAGGGAACAGACTAATGTCCGCTCCCTTTCTTTTTAACCTTTTTTTGTGGATCTTTAATAAAGGCTGTTTTCGCGTATATTGTTGTTTTAGCCTTGAAAGTTTGCCCGTTGATTTCCGCTGCGGGCACTTGCTTTCCGCGGGGAGGGACGGGAGCCTCCCCGGCGTTACCGCCTGTGGGGTCTCCCGTTCCCTCTATCTCCCGCTGGAGTCAAGTGCCCTCCGCTCCAATCAACTCAGATTATTTAATGAAAATTGCATTATAAAAGCAACAACCTTTACTAAAACAGCCTTAAAAAAACAAGAAATGGAGTAAGCTTTATGAGATTATTTTCAGACCTTCATCAAGAAGAAGGGAATCGGATTTTTTATAAAGAACCGAAATTTTTCACGAAAAATTCTCCAAAAGAATTATTGTCCTATGCACTCGGTGCGACACTTTACATGCCTGCAACAAGGCCGAATATCCACCAGGACTTGCTTTCGAAGAAACATGCTGGGCTGACATCGATGGTTATTTGTTTGGAAGATTCGATTGGCGATGAAGAAGTAGATTTAGCTGAAACACTTCTTGTCGAAGAGCTTTCACGTTTAAGTGAGGACATTGAAAAAGGGCTGTTGGATGAGGATGATCTGCCGCTCCTATTTATCCGAATCAGAAACTATGAACAGCTTTTGCGCTTGAAAATCCGCATCCAAAAGGGGCTGCATCTCCTAACAGGGATTATCATTCCAAAGTTTGAGCCGGAATATGGCAAGCTGATTTTGTATGAAATAAGCAAAATGAATCATGAAGGGTATTCCATATATGCACTACCGATTCTAGAAACAAAAAGGATTATTGAAAAAGAAACAAGATTGGACGAGCTTCTTGCGATTAAAAACCTTTTGGATCAGTACGAAGAATTAATCCTGAATATTCGAATCGGGGCAACCGATTTTTGCGGCCTTTATGGCATTCGGCGAAATCCGGATACGACCGTTTATGATATTGCGGTAATCAGGGATTGTATTTCAGAAATCGTCAATGTATTTTTACGCTCTGAACATCCGTATGTAATCTCAGGTCCTGTCTGGGAGTATTTTTCCACTAAAGAGAGAAGGCTGAAACCGCAATTAAGGCAGACACCTTTTCGTGAACGATTCGGCCAGGATGGCATTGAGTTAAGAACCGAATTGATTGATAAACATATGGATGGACTAATTAAGGAAATCTTAATGGATATTACGAATGGTTTGACTGGTAAAACCATTATCCATCCAACCCATATTCGGCCTGTACAGGCATTAAACACGGTAACATATGAAGAATATTTAGACGCGAAAAACATTGTTGATCGTGCCGATGGACAAATTGGGGTAATGAAAAGCACTTTTCACAATAAAATGAATGAAATTAAACCCCATTACTATTGGGCGCAAAAAATTCTCTTAAAGTCGGAAATTTACGGGGTGCTAAATGAAGAATTCACATACATTGACTTGCTCACCAATGAAATTTACGCTGCCAATCCAGAGCTCGTTAAAAGTTGACATTGAAATTACAGATAATCCTTATGAATTGGAAGTTGAAGCTCTGTTTGATATGGCAGCAAGAATTAATAAGAAAAGAGCCTTTTTATTCGTAAGTAAAATTCTTGGAAAGCATTTGCCGATTGATCCGGGAACAGGCTTAATAACAGGGGCGCTGCTTGCAGACCGGTATTTGGAAACGGTAAAGGGAATCGAGAGTGGACGAAGGGACGAGCTGCTAGTCTCTTTTATGAATGGCGGAAAAAATTTCGTAAATCATCCTTTCATAAATGAACATGTGAATCCGGTCATTATCGGTTTTGCGGAAACGGCTACGGCACTAGGACATGCCTTTTATCAGTTTTTTCAAAAGGCAGATTTCTTTCATACAACGAGGGAACAGGTAATCGAATTCGATCCAGTTATTACTTTTGAGGAAGAACACTCACATGCGACTTCTCACCGCTGCTATGTGGAAGAATCGATCCTCAATAACAATCGGGAAATTATTCTTGTTGACGATGAAATAACGACTGGGAAGACGGCGATCAATATCATCCGTTCGATCCATGAAAGGTTTCCGAGAAAGTCATATACGGTCGTCTCGATACTCGATTGGCGTTCCGAACAAAATCTCCGCAGATATGATGATCTTAAAAAGGAGCTTGGGATTATCATTCATTCTGTTAGTCTGCTGAAAGGGAAGATCCATACATCTGGTACTCCAGATATTTTTGAAAAAACAATAACGGAAACTGAAATTCCACTCGCCAATCAAGCTATTTCTACGATCCATATAAAAGAACTTTTCCCTGAAAAATTAACAGCAATCGAATACACATCTCTTTCACTGGATGGTCAGGTTAAAAAAATACCTTATTTAAAAGAAACAGGCAGGTTCGGCGTAAACTCGGCAGCAAACTTGAAATTTGATCAGGACATGAGGGTGATTGGCCAATATTTAGCCGATCGTCGCACTGGAAGAAGGTCACTCGTTCTTGGAACGGCTGAATTTATGTTTTTGCCTATGAAACTAGCTTCATATATGGGGGATGGCGTGAAATATCAGTCAACAACCCGAAGTCCGATCTATGTAGAAAAGCGCGATGGATATGGTGCGCAATATGGACTAGCTTTCCCGAATCCTGATGACAGGGAAATTGCCCATTTTGTTTACAATATTCCGCCACATGAATATGATGAATTATTTCTCTTTTTTGAAAGAGCTGTATCATTGGACCAACTACAGCCATTTCTTAATGAGCTGAAAAAAACGCATATTAATGACATAAAAGTGGTTTTCTTTAATGGAGGCATACAAGGTGAATAGAATGATAGACAAAACAAAACCATTCGGTTCCTACAATGAAAAAGACGTGCTTTTTTTGTTAAAGGATTTAAGCAGCTTTAAGCTTGAGGGCTCAATTGAACAGCGGGAAAGGAAAATTCAGTACGGCCAGCATTATAGCGAAACATTGCCGATTGAATATCAGCCGCCGGAAAATTATCTGCAATTATTTAGGGAAACGCTTAAGGAATATAAGCAAAAGGTAGCTCTTTGTACGGGGATTGTTGGCGAACAGATTTATCAGCTAAAAGGGAAAAACACGGTTCTTGTTTCATTAGCTCGCGCAGGAACCCCGATTGGCATCTTGATTAGACGCTATCTTTTGGAGCGCTACAACCAAGATCTTCCTCATTACAGCATTTCGATTATCCGTGACCGGGGTTTGGACGAAAATGCCATTCATCATATATTAAAAAGCCATCCTGGCAAACAAATTCAGTTCATTGACGGGTGGACTGGAAAAGGGGCCATTTCGATAGAATTAACGAAGGCTTGTAAAGAATTTTATGAAAAATATGGCATTGAACTGGACGATACGCTTGCAGTACTTGCTGACCCAGGCCATTGTACAAGTCTTTATGGAACGAGGGAAGATTTTCTCATTCCAAGTGCATGCTTGAATTCCACTGTATCAGGGCTAGTCAGCAGAACGGTCTTAAATGAGAATTTAATTGGACCTGGGGATTTTCATGGCGCCAAATATTACGAGGAGTTAGTGGATGCAGATGTTTCAAACGAGTATCTGGATGTGATTACAAATGAATTTCCAGCGATAAAGGAAGAAGCCATCCGTACTGCCGAGAGATTAATGAACGATCGAAAAGAAGCGACTTTTCAAGGCATGCAGGAAGTAGAAAAAATGGCAGCTGAGTTTGAAATTGATTCGACTCATTATGTAAAGCCTGGCGTCGGAGAAACGACAAGGGTGCTGCTGAGGAGAGTGCCTTGGAAAATTTTAATGAAAGATCCTAAAAGCCCTTATGTTAGGCATATTTTGCTGCTTGCAAAAGAACGGAACGTGGACATCATCCATTATCCAAATATGAGCTATACATGCTGCGGATTAATTAAAAAGGTAGGCAAAGTAGAATGATGATGTTTGCTTCTGATTTAGATCGTACACTCATCTATTCGGAGAGGGCGCTCTCTGAATTTAAGGAACATTCGAATAGTGACCTAGTCGGTGTTGAGCGCAGAGATGGATTAGAAGTTGCATTTATGACAAAAGATGCATTTGAATCTTTAAGAGAACTAGCTGAAAATATCTTGTTTGTGCCAGTAACGACGAGGACATATGAACAATTTCAACGGATTTTCATGTTTTCGGAAGACATTCCTTTAACCTATGCTGTGACATCAAATGGTGCGAACATCATTTATAATGGAAAGCCCCTTACAGAATGGCGCGAATTCGTTCAAAAGCGGCTGGAAAAAGAATGCACAAGTCTGGAAGCAATGATTCAAAAAATAAAGGGATTCGAAATAAAGGGAAAGTTGAAAAAAGCTGAATCCCTTTTCTTTTATTATATTCTTGACGAGATTATTTCTTTGGAAACGGGAAAATTGATCAGGGTATTGGCTGAAGCAAATGGCTGGCGCGTATCAATCCAAGGAAGAAAATTGTATTTAGTACCTAAGCCCGTTTGTAAAGGGGAAGCCGTCAAGTTCATTAAAGAACGAGAAGGAATCCATACAGTTTTCGGAGCGGGTGACTCCTTGCTTGATCATGATTTTCTAAAGGTGTGTGAATATCCTTTTGTTCCTTTACATGGGGAATTAGCAAATGAAAAAGGGATAAATTATCTAATTTCGCAAAGACGCGGAATAAAAGCTGGAGAAGAAATTCTATTTGAAATCACTGATATTCTAAAAAAAACGGTCTAATCCGGCTTTTCCCCCAGCCATTTTTTCAGTAATAAATAAAGGCTTGCCCCAAAGACGTAGGAACTAGTGAAGATAAAGATTGCGAATATGAGTGATTGGTGCAGGGGAATGGTCAGAAATGTCAGCAGCAAAGACCAGAAAAATAAATCCGCCAAAATAAAATAGCCGGAACATAAAACACTTGTCACTATTTCTAAATCTGAATCAAGGACTCGATATCTCGATCTTCTAAAAAGAAATCTCATAGCTACTCACCTTCTCTACTCTGTACTCAACTATATGCAAGGACAAAATCAAAGGTGAAGGTTTCGTTTAAAAGAACGCTTGATTATCTATCATTCTGGGAAGTGAAACTTTTTTCTTATTTCTTTCGTATCTAGATGAGTAATCGTTATCGAAAATGAGATTCTGTATGATATGATGGTAATAACTTTACATATTTTATGCATCTTTTTCACTGGTCATCTTTTAAGCACCTATCTGAAAAAATGTATGGGTGATGAAGCACTTGAATTTGCTCGTTTTGCATAATAAGTTGATCACTTTCGCCAGTTATGGGAAGGGGTATTACCATGAACCAATCATACAGCCAAATGAAGATTCATCTCTTGCCGGTTTCTTATGAAAATTGGTTAGTCACCTTAAAAAGTTTGAACCAGGAGAGGCCGCAATTCTCCGCTGATCAAGGAACTATTCAGATTGGACAAGTTGTAGCTCATTTTCTAGGAATTCCGTTAGATGAGGATGAATATTATAACCGTTTATATGAATATATTCACACCGAACAGGCTGGACTAGCCTTGATTAGTGAAGAAACGCTCGATAAATCGATTGATAATCAGCAATTCCAAGCGATACAAAGGGTATTGAATATCAATCGGGAACAGAACCTATCCATTAATCGATTTGTCGCGTTTTTGGACGGGGAACAGCTTTTACTTAAATCGAAGATCCCTGCTCTACACAGAAAGACTAGGGAAGCAATGATCGCAGTATTGCAGTTATTTTCCACGCATGAAGCGGAAGGCTTAAAAAGCCAGGAATTGCGCCGGGTGCTCGTAGATGTCATTAAATGGACGTTTAATCATCTTGGCGGAATCTGGGACAATGTGGATCCTAAAGCGTCGATGCCAAAGTTTTTATGGTATGGAAAGACGAATAAAAGCCATCATTATTTCCTTTATTATTTATTGCAATTGGGCTGTGATCTGATCGTTTTTTCTCCTTCAGGGGAAGGCATGTATGGCGATATTGGCAATGCCCAAGAAGAAAAACCATTTGTGCATCTTTATCCAGAAAAGAAACAGCCAGAGCCCTTTCCAGCTGAAAAGAGGAGAAGAACAGCAACTGTCGCGTACCGGGCATCGCGGGAAATTGAATCGATCTTAAACCATGAAGGGTCTGGTTTTTATAAACCATGGCAGCTTAGGGATTATACGCCATCATCTGTTACTTTAAAAACCACGTATGATGAGCTTTTTATTCTTATTAAAGAGAAAGCAATGGTCCGTCCAAATTTCGAAGTGAAAAATGGACAGGTGAAAATTCCAGCCATATTTGCCAAAGTTCACGGAGTAAGCAAAAACCGGAAAGAGTATTGGGATCGCTTACAGGCAATTAGCCAATATGAAGAAAGTCTTCTTATTAGACGGTTTCCATTTACAAACAATGTCAATAATGACTTTCGTTTTCATTACCGGAACGCACTAGATAAAGATGGTTTGTTGGATCCGCAAAAAATGGTGACTTCACACTATTGGAAATATCAGCATCTGCCTTCTGGTCTTCAGAATGGCATTGCGACAGCGATCCGCAATAGCTGTGCCCGGCCCTATATTAAGCCGGTTCATCATGAAGATATTGAAGAACTAAAAATGTACCTCTTTACACAAGGAATGCAAATCCCAGCTAGTATTTTACAACTAATGCAGAAATTCGATTATTCGCAGGACATACCGAAGCTAATCCTTTACAACAATGAATTAAACGGGACAATGACAAGAACAGATGCGGCCTTGCTGCTTTTGTTAAATCAATTCGGCATCGACATTGTTTTATATACCCCCCCGGGACATAATGATTTAGAAAATTTTATTGATGAAGGTTTATTTGATGTTCACTGGCTTGAAGATGTTGTTTTTGAACAAGAATTTAAAGAGCCATCCTTAATTAAAAGAGTGATTTTCCAGGGGATTTTTAAAAACTTAAGGGGAGATTGAAGATATGAATCAAATGCAGCAGACAAATCTTGATTTAACGCTGAACAAAACGCCAGAAGATAAATTTTCAGAATCGAATGTCTCTGAGCTGAAATTAGCTCTCCGACAGGAGCCGGAAGTACAAAATTTGGCGCGTTCGATTGATGAAAGGGACCAAATCCAGATCCTTGAATTTGGGAAGGAGCCGGCCGTGCAAATTTCCCGCTTCTCCGATCAAATTTTAAGCAATATGAGAACGACAAAGGTTGAAGATTCAGGGGAATTATTAAAGCAGCTCGGCAAAATCATGGATCGATTTGATAAAAAGGATTTTGAAAAGAAATCTGGCGGATTATTCGGCAAGCTCTTCAAAAGAGGAGAAAAACTGATTGATCAATTGTTTGGAAAGTACCAGTCAATGGGGCAAGAAATTGATAAAGTGTATGTTGAAATTTCAAAATATCAGAATGAAATGGTTAACTCAACGACAATGCTTGATCAAATGTACGAGCAAAACTATCAATATTATTTAACACTCGAAAAATACGCGGTTGCCGGGCAAATGAAGGTGGATGACTTAAAAAGCAATCAGCTGCCACAGCTTGAATCCCGTTCCGCAGTGGGAGATCAAATGGCTGCGATGCAGCTTGATACGCTAAGAAATGCGATTGATTTGCTTGAGCAAAGAGTCTATGATCTCGAAATGGCGAAAATGGTTTCCTTGCAAACGGCTCCGCAAATTCGTCTGTTACAAAGAGGGAACACGAAGCTGATCGGAAAAATCAACTCGGCTTTCGTGACAACGATTCCGATTTTTAAAAACGGGTTAATTCAAGCGGTAGCAGCGAAAAGACAAAAGCTTGTTGCTGATTCGATGAATGAACTGGACAGAAGAACAAATGAAATGCTGCTTCGCAATGCTCAAAATATTTCTACGCAAAGTACAGAGATTGCAAGGCTTGCAGGGAGTCCAAGCATAAAAATCGAAACGATTGAAGAATCGTGGAACATCATTATCAAGGGCATGCAGGAAACAAAAGCAATTGAAGATGAAAATAGACGTATGCGTGAAGAAGGAACAAGAAGATTGGAACAGCTGCAGGATAATTTTAAAAAAATGAAGCAGCAAGGTAACTGACTTTAATTACATCATGGTTTTAGGTTGTTTTCGTAAAGTTTGGTTATAATGTGATTTTTATTTAATAATCAACGGGCAAACTTCGTAGGCTAAAACAACAATATATGAGAAATCAGCCTTGTTTTATTAAAAAGGTACATCAATACAATAATTATATGAGGTGAAAATCATGGCAATTAACTTACAAAAAGGACAGCGCGTTGATTTAACAAAGGGAAATCCAGGACTTTCTAAAATTGTGGTTGGATTAGGCTGGGATCCAGTTCAAAACCGTGGCGGCGGTGGATTTTTGGGTTCCCTATTCGGCGGTGGTGGCGGTGCAAATATTGACTGTGACGCTTCCGTTATCATGCTTGGTGAAAATGGCAAAATAAGAAATAATCATGATGTGATTTATTTTGGGAATTTAAAGAGTAATGATGGCAGTGTCCAGCATACAGGGGATAATTTAACGGGTGACGGTGATGGTGATGACGAGCAAATTATCGTCGATTTAAACCGGGTGCCTTCACAAATTCATAAGCTCGTTTTCGTCGTCAATATTTATGATTGTGTGAAAAGAAAACAGCATTTCGGCATGATCCAAAATGCTTTTATACGGGTTGTGAACCCATCTAATAACCAAGAGTTGATTCATTTTAACTTGACAGAAGACTACAGTGGAAAAACAGCCTTAGTCGTTAGTGAAATATACCGCCATGGCGGCGAGTGGAAATTTGCCGCAATTGGAACGGGAACAAATGCCCCTGGTTTAGGAGAATTGATTCGTACGTATGCTTAATTCAAGTTTCGGAAACTGCTTCTGAAACAAAGGATCTGACTAATTAGTCAGATCCTTTGTTATTGTAATCGCAAAGAAATTCAAAATTTTCAATTGACAGCCCTGCCCTAGTATTTTCCTCTATCTAGCAATCTCATATCCTATTTTTATATGATATAATTTTACTATAAAGATGATGCTCAGGTATGCCTAAAATACGAACATTTAAGCACTTTGCAAAAGGGGCACAGCAATGCGGAAAACGGTTTTTTTTATGCTTGTAATGACGATCTCCCTCACTTTAATGGGGAGCTCGCAGGCCGCCATAGGCGGTGTGAAACTGAAAGATTATCCCAACCAATCATTACTAAAGCAATCGATTGTACTGAATTCGCCTAATCTATTAGGAAATATCATTATTTTACCGATTGAGTCATTTGATGAGCTTAAAGCGGCCGGAATTATTTCCCGAATCGATAATTTGCCATTTTTCTTGCTTGAAAAAATAGCTAAGGAAAATATCAAACTTAAATTATTTGTTGGTAAATTGACAGATAATCCAACCGCACATCATCTCGAAGGTGTCATTCCAAGAGGATACAAAAGTGTAACGACATGGGATGATGTACCAGGCATTGGAGGAGCCAAAACGGTTCTAGTTAAGATTGGTTACAGTGAAAAAGGAAGCGGACATGGGTCCGTTAATTTAGAGCTGCATGAACTCGCTCATTCGATCGACCGGTTTGTATATAATGGAATCCGGAATAATCAAAGATTTCAGTCCGTTTGGAAAAAGGAAAAGGCAAAATTATTTCCGAATCAGGATTATTTCTTAACATTTCCGGAAGAGTACTTCGCTGAATGCTTTGCCATGTATTTTCTTGGCGGAGACTCACGAAAATTTTTAAAAGAAAAAGCGCCTGAAACGTATCAGTTAATTAAAAATTTAAAATAGGTTTTCAATTTTCATACCCTGTATTTATTGATACAATCATATCTACGCTTAATAAAAAAAGGTTGTGTATAAATGAAACAATATTTGGAGCTTTGTAAACATGTATTGGAAACTGGTGTAAAAAAAGAAGACAGAACAGGAACAGGCACGCTCAGTACTTTTGGCTATCAAATGCGCTTTAACCTGCAGGAGGGTTTCCCGCTGCTGACAACAAAAAAAATGCATATGAAGTCAATTATTCACGAATTGCTTTGGTTTTTAAATGGGGATACTAATGTGAAATATCTCCAGGATCATGGTGTGAGAATTTGGAATGAGTGGGCTGATGATGAGGGGAACTTAGGTCCTGTTTACGGTCACCAATGGAGATCATGGACAGGGGCTGACGGAAATACAATTGATCAGATTAGCGAACTGATCCAGCAAATTAAAACGAATCCCGATTCAAGACGAATGATTGTCAATGCGTGGAATGTTGGTGAGATCGAAAAGATGGCATTACCGCCTTGCCATTGTATGTTTCAATTCTATGTAGCTGAAGGGAAATTGTCATGTCAGCTTTATCAGAGATCAGCTGACGTGTTCCTTGGTGTACCTTTTAATATTGCATCCTATGCACTGCTTACGTTAATGATTGCTCAAGTCTGTGATTTAGAGCCAGGTGAATTTGTCCATACGTTTGGGGATGTCCATATTTATCAGAATCATGTCGATCAAGTGCATCTTCAGTTGGGACGTGAACCTCGTACACTTCCAAAAATAACAATCAATCCAAATGTTAAAGACATTTTCGGTTACAAATTCGAGGACTTTGACATAGAGAATTATGACCCGCATCCGCATATTAAAGGAGTGGTTAGTGTATGATTTCCCTTATTTGGGCGATGGACGAAAATCGTGTAATTGGAAATAATAATGAGCTTCCATGGCATCTGCCGGAGGATTTGAAGTTTTTTAAGCGAACAACGATGGGACACCCGATTGCCATGGGGCGAAAAACATGGGATTCGATCGGAAGACCTCTGCCGGGCAGGGAAAACATTGTGATTACCCGCAATCCTGCATTCACTTGTGATGGCTGCACCGTGCTGAATTCTGTTGATGCACTAGTTGAATATAGTAGCAACAAGGACGATGAAGTATTTGTAATTGGTGGTGCTGAGATTTTCAAAGTTATATTGCCGAGTGTCGATCGTCTTTATTTAACGCGCATTCATGACAAGTTTGAAGGCGATACCTTTTTCCCTGAGTTAGATATGACGAAATGGACGCTTGTATCCAAGGAAAAAGGAATCAAGGATGAAAAAAATCCGTATGATTATGATTTTGAAATATACGAAAAGAAATAGTTGAACTTAGTGAAAGGCTGTTTTCGTAAGGTTTGTTTCTTTTATAATGTGCTTTTTATTTAATAATCTGAGTTGATTGGAGCGGAGGGCACTTGACTCCTCGAAAATGCTATC
>NZ_JAHNZZ010000001.1:1722054-1722660 GCF_019039215.1 Bacillus sp. FJAT-29790 | reverse complement strand
GATTCAAGGATGTAAAATCAGTATCCTGCGGGAAATAGAGGGAACGGGAGACCCCACAGGCGGTAACGCCGAGGAGGCTCCCGTCCCTCCCCGCGGAAAGCAAGTGCCCGAAGCGGAAATCAACGGGCAAACTTTGCAGGCTAAAACAACAATATATGCGAATACAGTCTATTGAAAAGATCCCTCCAAGAATGGAGGGATCTTTTCAATCAAGGAAGTAGAGTTGGAATGAACAAGAATGCTAAGAACTCGGATTTGTCAAATAGTCAGTTAGCTTTGACACCATCCCCTGGAACTCCATAGGATCACAAAACTCGTCAGCAGAAAAATTATGTTTGACCCATTGAATTAATTCGTGAGGCGTATTAAAGAACTCCCCACTTGAATCACTTTTGCGAATCATGTACCGGCCATTATCTTCATCCAAAATGACCTCGACTGGCATCGCACAGTCTAGGCTGCATAAAGAAAATTCCATTTCTCCACCCCCAAAATAAAAATAAAAGGCTGTTTTCGTAAAGTTTGTTGCTTTCATAATGTGATATTTATTTAATAATCTGAGTTGATTGGAGCGGAGGGCACTTGACTCCTCGAAAATGCTATCGC
>NZ_JAHNZZ010000001.1:1684291-1721860 GCF_019039215.1 Bacillus sp. FJAT-29790 | reverse complement strand
TAGCGGAAATCAACGGGCAAACTTTGTAGGATAAAAACAACAATATATGCGAAAACAGCCAAATAAAAATATAAACTAACTTAAACTTTCGATTAGTATATGTGGAAGTCCTGCTTTTCTATGCGAATTATTATCGGAAAAATATAAATTATAGAAAAATACAGTTGAAATCAAGAGTATACATGATATAATTGAAAAATTAATAAGGGAAAGAAATGAGGGTGACAGATGGAACAGAAAGTAATGAAAAAAAAATGTGTGCAATTGGAGGATATTTTAATTGCATACCAACAGTTAAAAGATATTGTTGCCCATACTCCTTTACAAAAAAATGAACGGCTTTCTGAAAAATATGGATGCAATATTTACTTGAAACGAGAAGATTTACAGCATGTCCGATCATTTAAGCTTAGGGGCGCATACTATTCAGTGATATCATTAAACAGTGATCAGTTGATAAATGGTGTTGTATGTGCAAGCGCAGGCAATCATGCTCAAGGTGTAGCATATGCATGCAGGCACCTTGGTGTTCGCGGGAAAATCTTTATGCCGGCGACGACACCAAAGCAAAAAGTAAGCCAAGTAGAAATGTTTGGCAGGGAATTTGTGGACATTATTTTAGTAGGGGATACATTTGACGATTCCTATGCTGAGGCGGTTAAATGTGCGGAAGACGAAAACCGCACGTTTGTCCATCCATTTGATGATGAAAAAGTAATCGCGGGTCAAGGTACAGTAGCTGTCGAAATATTAAATGATTGCGAAGAGCCAGTTGATTATGTGTTTGCCAGTATTGGCGGCGGGGGCTTAATGGCAGGTCTTAGCACGTATTTTACAAGCGTCTCACCGAATACGAAGATGATTGGCGTAGAGCCAGCAGGCGCTGCATCGATGCAGGAGTCCATTCAGTATCACCATGTAACCCCATTGAATAAGATTGATAAGTTCGTTGATGGAGCAGCTGTAAAATGTGTGGGAGAAAAGACTTTTTCTATTTGTGAGGAGCTAGTGGATGATATTTTGCTTGTTCCAGAAGGAAAGGTTTGTACGACAATCCTTGAATTGTATAACGAACATGCCATTATTGCGGAGCCAGCGGGTGCACTGCCAATCTCTGCACTTGATTTATATCAAGATGAAATTAAAGGAAAGAATATCGTTTGTGTAATCAGCGGTGGAAATAATGATATCGGCAGGATGCAGGAGATGAAGGAGAGATCCCTATTGTATGAAGGGCTGCTGCGCTATTTCATTGTGAATTTTCCACAGAGGGCGGGAGCATTGCGAGAATTTCTCGATGAGGTGCTTGGAGCAACGGATGATGTTACGCGTTTCGAATATACGAAGAAGAATAATAAAGATAATGGTCCGGCTTTAGTTGGCATTGAGATGAAACATAGGGAAGATTACGCTGGTTTAATCTACAGAATGGATAAAAAAGGCTTTGCCTATACTGAAATCAATAAGGATAGCAACCTATTCCATTTGCTTGTATAATTTAAAAAGGTTAAAATAACCTTATACTGTTAGTCAGATAATCCCCCCATTATTGGGGGGGTGTTTTTTATGTTAGAAATAGATCGATTTTTTTGAATCAAATAATCGATTGAAATACCGCTCAATACATTTAGAACATTGATATGAAAAAATCACAAGATGAAGTTACACGCATGTTTATGTGAATTAAATATGAACTTTTCGTTTCTTTTCCCACAAGCATTATATAAAAGATTATAATGGGGATAGATTTACAAGCAAGTCATTTATAGGAGGATGTTCACATGCTTTCAAACATCGGTGTTCCTGGATTAATCTTAATTCTTACTTTAGCTTTAATTATATTTGGTCCAAAAAAGTTACCGGAAATCGGTCGCGCATTCGGTCAAACACTTAGAGAATTCAAAAAATCGACTCGTGAATTAACAAGTGATGTAATGGAAGAGTTAGAAGATGAAGACAAGAAAAAGCGGGTAAATAAGGCGCAAGATTAAATCTTGCCCTTTTTTTCATCGGTTTTTCAATCAGTACAATCAATTGAAACTGGCAGGAGAAAATTATGGCAGATAAAGAATTGAATTTAGTTGAGCATTTAGACGAATTAAGAAAAAGGCTTATTATTACTGTAGCCGCTTTTATACTTTTTTTTATTATCGGTTTTATGTATGTAAAAGAGATATACCTGTGGTTTGTTCGTGATCTTGATGTAAAGTTAATCGTCCTTGGGCCAAGTGATATTGTTTGGGTATATATTATGCTTGCTACCATTATTGCTATTGCAGGCACAATCCCAGTGTTTGCGTTACAGATCTGGCTGTTTGTAAAACCAGCATTAAAGCCGAACGAACAAAAAATCTCTTTATCCTACGTTCCAGCACTATTTGTCTTATTTATTGTTGGGCTTTGTTTTGGTTATTTTGTTATTTTTCCGTCAGTGTTGGGCTTCCTTGTTGAATTGGGCGGGGAGATGCTGGAGGCAAACTTTACAGCTGAAAAATATTTTCGGTTTGTCATGCATATGACTCTGCCATTTGGTGTTCTTTTTGAATTGCCGGTCGTTACGATGTTTTTAACATCTCTTGGGATTATTAATCCATACGCACTTCAAAAAATTAGAAAATATGCGTATTTTGTCCTTATTGTTATAGGTGTTGTCATATCACCGCCAGATATTATGTCAGACATTCTCGTTGCGGTTCCATTGTTATTCTTGTATGAAATCAGTATTAATTTATCAAAAATTGTTTATAAACGAAAGTTGAAAAAGGAACAGGAATGGCAAGCGAATAATGAGTATGAACCAGTGGATGAATAAAAACGGTCATAAAAATAAATGGCTGTGACCGCATAATTAGACACATTTCGAGCCATACTTGGGGTATAATATATTCAAACGGGTGAAAAAGAGGATTGATATTTTGCTATTCAAAAGCCTAGAGTTCAAAAATGCTGTTGGACAGAAGGTAAAAATCACGGAGATTCCTGTATTGAAGAAAAATAGCCCTTATTATTTCATGATTCAAGTCCGTTTGCAAACATTTATTTCAACCATTTATGGGGACAAAAAAAGGAACAAGAGTTACTCTTTTAGAGAGTATTTAAAAAGAGTTTTAAAATGGCCTGATTATCAGCAATTGTTTAAAACTCCTGAATTAAAGAATAACGCTTGAACTTTTTTGGAGTATCGGTGAAAAGCCGGTACTCTTTTATTTTTTTGCAAAAAAGAGGAAACCGGCAATTTCGCCGATTTCCTCCAATCTCACCTTCAGAAAAATGCTAAGTATATTTCTGAATTCAGCTAGGGAATGGTGTTGGGGTTGGTTTCGCATAGCCTTTTTTGTATTTCTCATCGATGTATTGGCGAATTTCTTTAATTGGCTTGCCTTCTTTATGTTGGACAATGCTCTCTGCAGCTGTTTCAAGACATACGCCGCATCGCGTTCCATGATCATCCCAGACTACTTCGCCGCCCTGTTTATTTTCGAAAACGAAACAATCATAGTTGTTCATATGGTCCCCAGACTCAGCACATCCACAATAACATGGGATATGTTCTAATAGCTCCTGATGCCCAGCGACTGCCCCGTAAATCAACTGCATTTGCTCAGGTTTGTCCTTTAAAAACTGTGGAAGATGTTTGCTCGACTCCGTCCATTCACGCAAATCCCCGTTTTCCGCATGATATACATGCAAATCTTCAACATTATCTGTTTTTGTTGCTTCTTTCTGTGCCGAAGAGCATGCAGATAACAATACGAATACTGTGGCAACTGAAATGAAATATGCGAATACCTTTTTCTTCATACAAATCACCTGATTTTAATAATTTTATGTACTACAGTAAAATAGTAGCATAATTTTAGAGCGATTTTTGTAATACTATTCACAATTTCGTGTATTTGCTTATAATGAAAGATAAATGTGCTAATTTCGTAAAATATTGTTATCATATTCGCCTTAGCGTATTTGCGCCCAGATTTTTACCTTAGCTTGTTCGATAAATTCCTATAAAAAATCTAAAGGCTCGCCGGAGGCTTATCTTTACTCAGACGGGGTTTGAACCCCTACTGAATTGGATACTTGTTTGCATTCAGCTCGCCACTTTTTCGTTTAGAGACTTCTACTGAATAAAGTTAAAGGGATTTGCATAATCTTTGTCGAATGAAGTCATAACATTGTTGAGAAGAGAAGGAATCGGTGACTGATTTATGAAGGATCAAATAAAAAACTTGCCCTTATTTAGAAAAGTATTGTTATTCTCTTTTTTAATAAGCTTAATTGTCGTATTCTCTGCTGCTGGAATTAGTCTTTTACTTCAAACGCAGAAAATGGAAGAGCAGCTTAGAAATCGTGTGGTTGAAATTGCCTCTTTATGGAGTTCAACGATAAATGTGGAAGATATTGTAATAGTAAAGGAAAATCGAGATTCCAGGCACCCGGCTTTTCAGAAAATCTTTGAAAAAATTTCGGTTGTGAATGAAAAAGCTCCCTATACCAATGCCTTTCTTTTATTTCCAAAGGCTTCCGCAGATGGGGAAATATTAATTCTTGTTAGTTCAAATAGTTATGAAAATATGGGGATGGAATCCTTTTCATATTACCACGCTGATGAGACCTTTTTAAAAGGATTTGATGAAGCACTCGTTAAAAAACAAGTAACCTCAAGTTCTTTATATCGAGGTCAATATGGACTGTGGATATCCGCTTTTTCACCGATTATGGATCAAAAGGGAAACGTAGCCGCGATTCTGATATTTGATATCAATGCAGTCATTATTGAATCATTCCAAAAAGATATCGCCATTTATCTAGTTGGCTTTTTCCTTATTATGCTAAGCCTTGTTTATGTCATATTAAATCGCGGGCTCAAAAAAGTCTTGAATCCAGTAAACGAAATTATCTCCGGTTTCAATGAAGTCAGTAACGGAAATTTCAACATTCGATTACAATCTTCAAGTCAGCCTGATCTCGGGATTTTATTCGAACGATTTAACAACATGACAAACCAGTTGTCATTGCTTTTTGAACGTTTATCAGCAACCTCTGAGCAATTTGGAACAGGAAACAGAAGTGTCGTTCCGAGGCACAGATTTGAAGAAGCGATCGATGAAATGGAACAAATTTTCCAAAAAACGAAGCTGCAACGAGAGCTGCAGAGAGCAGAAAAAATGAATGCGATTGGACAATTAGCCGCTTCTGTTGCTCATGAAATTAGAAATCCAATGACTGTCGTGAAAGGTTTTTTGCAAATCTTTTTGGCAAAAGAGCATATGAGTGATGAAGAGCGGATGTATATTAGACTGATGATCGAGGAAATGAAGAGAGCAGAAACGATCATTAATGATTATCTTTCATTGGCAAAACCAGACATCGAGCAGACTGAAATCATCGATGCCGGTGAAGTTGCTTCCAAAGTCCTTGATTTAATGAATTCATATGCGATGATGTCCAAAAATATCTTACTTGAATCCGATTTAAATAGGAGTGTTTATATTAAAGGGAATACAAGTGAACTGAAGCAAGTTCTAATCAATATTCTTAAAAACGGGATCGAAGCTATGAAAGATGGCGGGACATTAAGTTTATACGTGTATAAAGAAGGGCCTTACGGTGTTATTCAGATTGGTGACACAGGGATTGGCATGAGCCAAGATCAATTGGAAAGGCTTGGAACAGCTTTCTATTCGTTAAAGGAAAAGGGAACAGGTATTGGCATGATGGTTTGTTACCAAATTATTGACAGAATGAAAGGAAGAATAGAAGTGCAAAGCAAAAACGGGAAAGGGACAATCTTTCGAATTTATGTTCCTTTAATGGAAGATTAATAATTTGAGCTTTATTCACAAATTCGTCAAACCTTTTTCTTTCTTCTTTCGTATCCGTCTGCTAGAATAAATTTCGTATATGAAGAGGAGCGGATGTAGAAAATGAAATTTCGAATTTTTACTATTATTAGTATTTTAACAATACTTGTTCTTTCTGCCTGTGCCCAAAAAGGAATTAAAGATGCGAAAAACTGGGAGATCGCAGATTTTACTTTTACCGATCAAAATAATAATTCATTTGGTTTAGCAGATCTTAAAGGGAAGATATGGGTGGCTGATTTCATATTTACAAATTGTGAAGATGTTTGTATGCCGATGACAGCCAATATGGTTAAATTACAGCAAATGGTTAAGGATAAAGAGCTTAAAAACGTTGAATTTGTTTCTTTCAGTGTGGATCCCGCTGTTGATACACCGGAAGTATTAACGGCCTATGCGAAGCAATACAATGCAGATACGACAAATTGGCATTTTCTTACTGGTTTTAAGCAGGTAGAGATCGAGAAATTTGGAATGGATTATTTTAAAACAATCATTAAAAAGCCTCAAACTGGAGATCAAGTGATTCATCAGACGTATTTTTATTTAATCGATCAGGAGGGTAAGATAATGAAAGTTTATCCCGGCCTTGCTGATATCCCTTTCGATGAAATACTTAAAGATATTAAAGCATTACAATAGACCTGTTTAGGTCTATTTTTTTTGATGAAAAAGTACGAACTAGTTCTAAAAGCCTTGCGTTTTTCATTTTTTCATCGTTTTTGCTCCGGCACGTTTAAAAAATTCCAGTGAATTGATTTTGCCATGAATGCGGGTGAAAGTGTTATAATACCTATATTAGAATTAGAAAAACCTTTCGCAGCTAGAAGTTTTACTTGAAAAAGGCGAGTGATTAGATGAGAATAAAAATCCCCATCATTTTTCTATGTTTAATTGTTTTAACTTCGTGTAATCTTAAACCTTACTCCAATATCGAGAAGTTTAATCAGCATAAGGAAACAGCTCTCATGGTTAAAGATCCAATCCCCGAGAACTTTTTTCCTAGGGAGATTACTGTTGTATCAGCGGGAGATTCGTTGACACAAGGTGTTGGGGACAGCACCGAACAAGGCGGCTATTTGCCTTATCTTGAAGCCATGTTAGAACAAGATCGAGGAATACGAGATGCTTATTTTTATAACTTTGGAGTCAAAGGGAACCGGTCTGACCAGCTTCTTCGGAAACTAGAATCAACACGGGTAAAGAAAGCTATAAAAGAGGCGGACATCGTCATTTTGACAATCGGCGGCAATGATGTCATGAAAGTGGTTCGAGAAAACTTTGCAGGCTTGAAGTTAAAAGCCTTTAAACAACAAAAAAAAATCTATGAACAAAACTTAAAAGCTGCTTTAACTTTAATTCGCGAAGAAAACCCGGACATTATGGTTGTTTTAGTAGGATTGTACAATCCATTTATTAAATGGTTTGCAAATATAAGTGAAATTGGGGAAATCATTAATGACTGGAATATGAAAAGCAAGGATATTCTAGCGCAATACCCCGAAACTTATTTTGTTGAAATCGATGATCTTTTTCAGGGAAATGAAGAGAATCTTTTATTCACCGATTATTTTCATCCGAATGATAGGGGCTATGAGCTAATTGCAGGCAGGGTTTATGAAACTTTACAAACGGAAGCGTTAAACAAGCTTTCCGAGAGATATTATGCAGCCAGAAGTGGGGAGAATGAGAATTGAAGGATCAGAAATGGAAGAAACTATTTTTCCTTTTGCTCGGAATCAACGTATTAATCGTGTTGCTGCTGTTAATCTTAGTTAAATTACCGGCGGCAGATGGGGAATATATTTCACGGCATTTGAAGTCAGACGATTATGTTCCCTTTCAAATTCAAACAAATAAGCAGGATTTGAACCAGGTCATTAATCATTATATTGAAATGGAAGGGTTAGCAGGGGCGATCAATTATTATGTGATCTTAAATGAGGAAGTGGAATTATATGGATCGATTCCTGTTTTTAGTCAGGATATCCAAATGAAGCTTACATTTGAGCCCAAGGCATTGGAAAACGGCGATATTGTCCTCCAGCAAAAAACGATTTCTGTTGGCAAGCTCCAGTTGCCGGTTGACTATGTGTTAAAGTTTATCGCGGATCGATATAAGCTGCCAGAGTGGGTTTCGATCCAGCCGAATGAGGAAAGCATTTACGTATCTTTGCAAAAAATGAAGTTAAAAAGCGATATTCATGTTAAAGTTGATGAATTTAATTTAAAAAATGATGATATTCGCTTTACTTTACTAGTACCTGTAAAATAAATGCAATCGGTGAGCTGCCGTTTGTTTCCAGCTTCACCTCCCACCTCTAATAAAGGCATGATACAAAGGCGAATGGGCTTTTGTATCATGCTTTTTTTAGCCGTTAATGACAAAAGCTTCTAGAGCAGGCTCTCCTTTTACGGAACCAATCATTAGGATCGAATAGCCTTCATTTGGTTTGAACTGGATAGGTGGCATGGTTAAAACGGCATCGGTCGTTCCTGCGGCTCTTGCTTCCAGGTTAACGATCATCGGAGAGAGACCGAGATAACCTGTCGCATGACGGAAGGAAACTTGCGGGAAAATGACATCTCCGTTTTTAACAGCAATATCGACTGCAGATGCATCAGGGGAGAGGTGAATGAATCTTACCTTTGTTTCTCCTCGAGGGATACGAAGATTATCTTCCAGTACCACCCACTTTAATTTATCAGCACTTCCTGCGGTGATCAATGTATAATGTTTTCCTGGCTCCACAACGACTTTTCTGCTAAGAATTGTGGACACCATATTTCCGGCTGGATAAATATCGATTTGGTATTTTCCCGCATGAAGGGATAAGTAATTGCTTACTTCTTTATACGGGAAATCTTTTAGCACCTTTGTACCATTAACATAAATATCCACATTAGGTGTATCGAAAGAAGCTTGAACGAACCGTATTTTTGCAGGATGTGTTGCGCTCTGTGTCATATTTGTCCGCATTGTTTGTAAGGCTAAATTTATATTTTGCAAATGCTGTTGATAATAGGCGATATGCTTATTCGGATCTGTATATTTATAGTAATTGGCTAATAGGTCGTACATGGCAGCTTTTTGAAAGTACTCGTGCTGGTTTCTATTTTGAGACATACCCCTCGCTCCTATCTAGATAGTTTACTTCAATAACATATGCTTATTGGCATGGGGTGGTGTCATGGGTGAAGGCTGTTTTCGTTAAGGCGCTTGATCCTTCAAGTATTTCTGACGCTTATAGAGTAAAAGCAAAAGTACTGATAATGGACAGTACATTTTTATTCCTTTTTGAAACCTCTGCGTATCGAAGAGGTTTCTTTTGCATGTTCAGGCTGTTTTCTTTAATCTTATCAATAAGGTGTAAAACATTATTAGATGGGAATAAGTATGATGAGATTGATAAATGGAAGAGGTGTGTATGTTGGAGGAAATAAATTTTGAATTTGCTACTTTTGCAGGCGGTTGCTTCTGGTGTATGGTCAAGCCCTTCGATGAGCAGCCAGGGATCTTAGAGGTTATATCAGGCTACACAGGGGGAACGAAGGAGAACCCTACATACGAGGAAGTCTGTTCAGAAACAACTGGTCATTATGAAGCTGTCCAAATTACATTTGACCCGCAAGTATTTCCTTATGAAAAGTTATTGGAATTGTATTGGCGGCAGATTGACCCGACTGATGAAGGAGGCCAATTTTATGATCGTGGCCAGTCTTATCAAACAGCGATTTTTTATCATAATGACAATCAGAAACAATTAGCAGAACGTTCTAAGCAAAAGCTTCAGGAAAATGGACCTTTTCAAAAACCGATTGCTACCAAGATTTTACCAGCATCTACTTTTTATGCTGCTGAAGATTACCACCAGCACTATTACAAAAAGAATCCGGCTAGGTATGGAGCCTATCGAAAAGGATCTGGCAGAGAGGCTTTTATCAAAACACATTGGAGTGAAAAAAATGACTAAAGAGAATTTAAAAAACAAGCTCAATCAAATGCAATATCATGTGACGCAAAATAACGGGACCGAGCCGCCGTTTCAAAATGAATATTGGGATGAATTCGCAGAAGGTCTATACGTGGATATTGTTTCCGGAAAGCCGTTATTCAGTTCGAAAGATAAATTTGACGCAGGGTGTGGCTGGCCGAGTTTTACAAAACCGATTGAAGAAGAGGAAGTTTTGGAGAAAAAGGATTTGAGCCATTTTATGGTTCGAACTGAAGTGCGAAGCAAAACAGCTGATTCCCATCTTGGCCATGTGTTTGATGACGGGCCGGGACCTATAGGTTTGCGTTATTGCATTAACTCGGCCGCACTGAGATTCATTCCAAAAGAAAAGCTTGAGGAAGAAGGCTATCAAGAATTTCTTCGATTATTTAATGATAACTAACTATAGCGTGGGGAAAGCCGCAAAATGTGGCTTTCTTTTCTTATTATTGTCTTGAAAATTTTCATGCCACCAAACCTTTTGAAAAAAAATGGGCGAATGCACATGCAGGTCAAGCACCTATAACATAAATTGATAATGAAAATGCCCTAAACTAGGTGAGGAGTGAAAGTATATGTATGGTGGATATGGATGCGGATATGACCCTTGTTATTCAGGATATGGTTATCCTGTGGCAGGTGCCTTTGCAGGTCCAGTAGGAGGATTTGGTGGCGTCGGATTTGGCGGCGGAGGATTTGGTTGTGGTGGCTTTGCTTTAATCGTTGTGTTATTTATTCTGTTAATTATTATTGGCGCCAGCTGTTTTGGTTTTGCTGGATGCTGCTAATGATAACAAAAGGCTGTCTCCTTTAATGGAGACAGCCTTTTTGTTTATCGATATAGTTAATTATATGATGATATTTTTACTCAATTCCTTTGATTTCATAAATTCAAATTCCAAGCAAGGATATATTTCACAAATCCTTCACTTTTTCCTCGGAAAATCCTTTTCAACTGTCTTTATAATAGAATATAGGGGAGATTTTCATTTTCAATAGGGGGAAAAAGGGTTATGCAAATTGTGTTAATGGTTATGCTTGCTTTATCGATGTTTGTATTGTTTTTCTGTGGATTTTATGCAGGCGTCATTAAAGAAAAGTATGGGAAGAATTGGCTTCAGGCTGTTCCAATCGTCGTGGCGATTTTTATGTTTAATATCATTTTCATATTAACAGAATTATTCAAGGCAGACCGCTATCAGTAAAAGAATAAAGTTAAAAGCAATCCAAACATTGGATTGCTTTTAACTTTATTCAGCAGAAGTCCCCCTACTTCTATAAATAGCGAGAGGAATGCAAACAGCTATCTAATTTAGTGGGGGTTCAAACCTCGGTGAATTTGATTATAGACGAAATAGTAACTTATCGCTTATAGTAAACGGTATATAATATTCCTGAAGGACAGGCAGAATAATGAGCATCATATGAGTGTACGCAAATTTTCAGCGAACCAATTTTTTAACAGAAAGGCGTTTATTATGGCAAAAACATTTTATCATTTTTTAATGAAATATCGGCATCCGGCACCGAAAGATGCAGTCAGCCAATTTGCAAATCATGCTTATGAGGATCACAGCTTCCCGAAGACATCCTCCGATTACCACGAAGTCAGTTCTTATTTAGAATTAAATGGTTCATACATAAGGAACATGTCTATATTTGATGAGGCGTGGGAATTGTATTTGCTTTCAGAAAGCTGATCGCTTGGAAAAGAATAAAATCGTGAAGGAGCACTCCCTTTTGGGGTGTTCTTTTCTTTAATCGGTTATAAGTTTCTTCTCCTCTGTTTTCTGCTCTTTTATTTATCTCATCTTCTCATCGACGGCGCGAATTTTCTTTTTTCTGCATATACTATGGTAATCAAATCAATAACTCACGGCTCAGGTCTCGAGAGGATGGAGGAAATGAGCAATAAAAAAAAACCAAAATATAATATCGGTGATACAGTCGTGATCACTATGTATGGGACGGTTGGAAAAGTAACAGATGTTAAGTGGCTCGATGGCATGTACGTTTACGAAGTGAATAAAAGCGAAGGTCTTTATATGGAGTCCAGCCTTCAAATGTTGTCAGACTACGAAGGGGACATTGTGGAAAAAGAACATATTGACATTGAATATAAATATTTCTTCGGTGATTTAGTTCAGGTGAAGGGCTATGGCTCAGACCTTTTTAAAATAGTCGGATTCAGAACGGAAATTTGGCGATATAAGGAAGATGCATGGGAAGATGTCATATACGAACTTTCAAGGATTAGCGATGCGGAATGGCTTGAGGCCGGGGAAGAGGAATTGACCCTCGTGGCCGATGCGGAGAGTGCAGATGCCTTTATCCAAAAACTAGGGCTGTTGTATTTAATAAATAAGAAAGAAAAGCTGCCTGAACGGAAAGAAAAGCAAGGCGAATCCTTTCGAAAAGCAGAGAAGGAATTTCTCGATAATATAAAGGAAAAAAAGCGATTGATCGATGGGTTATTAGATATATATAATGATTACCGGATTCTTTATGAACTATTTCAAGATGATGAATATAAATATATTATGCGGGTGATTTTAAGGAAGCTGAAACAAATTGCTAATAATGATGACAAAAGCCCCGTTTAAAGCTGCCTTCCAAACTGCAGCATTAAATAGAATAAATAAGGAGTTCCCAACCAAAAAACAAGCTTAAAAATAATATTTAAAAATCGTCCGTATCCATCAATAATCATACTTTCTTCATTATTTACATCTTCTTTTATTGCGGCAACGAATCTAAATAGATGGCTCATATTTTCTCCTCCATAAAAACATCCATTTTTTCGGCGATCGGCTCTTCAACATTTCTGCCTATGTTCATATGTGTATGCTTGTCCACTTATAAAAATGTCAGGAGGAAAATTTTTTTACTTCCTGCTCTGCATTTTTTAGCTGCACTAGGAGGGCGGCACGTGTTCAGGGTATGAGAGGAAAAGAGGGTAACTACTGTAGCAATAGGATCTTGGTGACGATCAGCGGGCATTTATGCTTTTCTTTTTGCATGAAAACCGGTAGGACATCATACATTCACTACAAAGGGGGCGATGCTGTGAAGGAAATCGAGGTCGTTATTGATACGGAAGAAATAGCTGAATTTTTCTTTCATGAGCTGGTAAGGAGAGGATACGTGCCTACTGAAGGAGAATTGGAAGAACTCGCAGATATAACGTTCGAATACTTATTGCAAAAATGCATTATTGATGAAGAAATGGAAGAAGAATAATATAGAAAAAATAAAGGCCCTGATAAGGAGTAACGCTATTGGGGTTAAAAAGGGAAATTATATTTAATATGGTATGAAATGGAGGGCTAATTTTAGCCTTCCTTTTTCCATTTTATCGTATTAAAAAACATAAAGTGGGAGAAATTTATCTTTTATTAAGGGGGAATAACAGTTCAATTAAAACGAGGTTAAAATTGAATTAATCGGCCATTTTTTTAGAATATCATGTTTATAATGGCTTTAGCTCAGCAGGAATGGAACTAAAAAAACCTCTGTAATTAAATTCCTAGGATCATTACTTTAAGAAAAGCTTTGGCGGAGCGGGTCCCTATAATCCCAGTTCCAGTTAAAATCTTATTTTAATAGTATAATATAGGGGTCAAAAGAGGAGGGTAAAATGGAACCACGTGAATATTATTTTGATAATGCAAAGGTTATTTTGATCTTCTTGGTTGTATTTGGGCATTTGCTGCGCTCTTTCATTGAAGATAGTGAAATCATTTATTCTTTATATAAAGTAATCTATACCTTTCACATGCCTGCCTTTATTTTGGTCTCCGGTTATTTTGCTAAAGGCCTTTATAAAAAGGGATATATTTCTAAGATTGCAAAAAAACTCATTTTGCCATATCTTATTTTCCAAGTGATTTATTCTGTGTTTTATTATTTTCTCTATAACAAATCGGCTATTGAAGTAGATCCGCTTACCCCACATTGGTCGCTATGGTTTCTAATTAGCCTATTTTGCTGGAATATGATGCTCCTTCTGTTTGCAAAATATAAAGCGGTCTATTCAATTTCCATGGCTTTATTGCTTGGATTAGCAGTCGGATATGCTGATTGGATTACCAATTTTTTAAGCTTATCGCGAACTTTTGTGTTCTTCCCTTTATTCTTGATTGGCTACTATATGAAGAAGGAGGATTTTTACACTTTATTAAAACCGCAAATAAGAACTGTAGCACTGATTATATTTGCAGTCGTGCTGCTCGGTTTTTCTTTATACCCAAGTATTAATTACGAGTGGCTGTTAGGGTCAAAACCGTATATAGAAATGGGGAGCGCTTCTATTAGCGCGTTATTTATAAGGCTTGGATTTTATAGTTTAAGTTTGATTATGGTTTTCTGCTTTTTCTCGTTCGTGCCAAGAAAACAGTATTTCTTTACGGATATTGGAAAATACACTCTCTATGTTTATCTGCTGCATGGATTCTTTGTCCGTATTTTTAGGGTAAGCGATGTTCAAAATTTCTTTAATAAGCCAGTTAACTTCCTCCTGCTAGCTGGAGTTTCATTGCTGCTAACTATGTTATTATCAAGCAAGCTTACCATTTCATTTGCACAGCCTTTAATAGAATTAAAGGTTTCAAGGCTTAAAAGTTTAAATTTAAAAGTTCGGTCCATCCTTCATTTTTATAGAGATAAGCTGTTGAATTAATGTGAAAAACGGACGTTATCAGTATAATGCGTCCGTTTTTTTATGGAATCAAAATATTATTAGCGACTTTTTAACACGAACCAAAAGAATTTCACCTTATTATCCGTTTAATTAAGTACTTCTTTATTTACCAAGTTTGGCGGTGTTTTTCCTTGCAGAGCATCCGAAATATTTTTTGCAGCCAGTTCCCACATTTTCGTTCTCGTTTGGATACTGGCGCTGCCGATATGCGGGAGTGTGACGACATTCGAAAATTGTAATAACGGATGGTCGATCGGAACCGGTTCTTGCTCAAATACATCTAAGCCCGCTCCCCAAATATCACCTTCTGATAGCGCCTCGATTAAATCCTTTTCGTTAACAATCCCGCCCCTTGCCGTATTTATCAGAATTGCAGTCTTCTTCATTTGTTTTAATTCGCGAAGAGTAATTAGGTTCTTTGTTTCTTTTGTAAATGGTGTAAGCACACAAACGAAATCAGATGATTGTAATAGTGTATCTAAATCTGCATATTCGATGCCAAGCTCTTCTTCTAAGACCGGCTTCGGACTTCGATTATGATATACTATTTTCATATTAAAACCTTTTGCCCTTCTTGCGACCGCTGCGCCAATGTCACCTAGTCCAATGATGCCTAATGTCGAACCATGAACATCCATGCCAGTCATAAACATGGGCGACCATGTTTTCCAGTCACCTTCTCGTAATACAGCGGATGCCTCAATCAATCTTCGGGACGTTGCCATCAAAAGGGCAAAGGTGAGATCAGCTGTTGTTTCAGTTAATACGCCAGGCGTATTGGTTACCATCACTCCTTTAGCCGTTGCTTCTCCGATATTTATATTATTGTAGCCAACTGCTAAATTACTAATCACCTTCAGATTCCTACCTGCATCCAGCACATCTGTATCAATGCTTTCTGTTAGTAAACAGAGAAGTCCATCCGCATTTTGCACTTCATTTAAAAGATGATCCCTTGGAATTTCCACATCTTCAGACTCCCATACTTCAACCTCAAAGTGCGCTTTGAGGTTCTCGAGCACATGATGAGGTGGTTTACGTGTAATGAATATTTTCGGTTTAATTGAACTCATCCTCCTACCAACACTTTTTGAGATACTATCAGAATACTCTTTAATTATAGTATAAAATGAATAAAAAGGAGTGACTCATTGGAAAATGGTAGTCGTTCTAGGTTCATAATAAAAAAGATGAAAGCTCTTGAAGCAGTAAGCGGGCTAAACCGTATTACTTTCAGAGTTGATATTCCCTTAAATTTTATATCTGCCATTCAATCATCAAATTAAATACCATTTTCTAAATTCACCCCATAATCGACAAAAATAGTATTTTTTAGCTAAAGGAATCGACAAGGGCAATCGCTAATAAATAAGTAATGAAATTGGTGGTCGTTTCCATGAGGTGCATTCGCGTGCTTTTTTTAGAAATTTGAAGAATTGAAACGGGTTCATATGAATTTAACTCTTAAGGGGGAATACGAATGCTAAAGGAGTTAACAAGGAGAATTACAAAAAAATACGATGTGACTATTTTTCAAACACCTGAATTTCGGCAGAGTAAAGGGTATAAGCAAGTTTATCGGTTAACTATTCAAGGAGGAGATCATGATCAATGCCTTGACTCCATTTTTGCAAAATTTAACGTACCTGATCGAATCCCTGCTGATTTCACTGGAAGATTTATTTCTACGGGTGATATACTTTTTATTGACGAGGGAAGAAAAGGGCAATATTATTATCAGTTAAAGCCTGGCGGATGGGAAGGAATTAATCGCATACTAATAAGATAATTCTGAAGGAGTAAGGAGAGCAAATGCTCTCCTTTACTCACCTTGCCTGTTTTTACGCTTATTTGCAGAGAATTCTTTCCCATGCGCTTCTAGTTCGGCAATAATCGCTTCTGGTGGAGTGTGATTATTTTTTTTCGGTGAATTGATGCGATTTCGATGTTTTTTACCCATTTTCAACCTCCTGCTTATCGATTACTGTGTGTTTTAACCTTCTTTGTCGTATTAGGAGTTGTTCCCGTTTTTGATGTCGGATTAGTTTCATTGGCATGTTGGACAGCCTGTCTAAGCTTTTTACTCATTTTCTCTTCTGTCATGATCTAAAGACCTCCTCCCGAAAATCTAATAATATCTTGCCCGGATGAAATGAATTCATGCTAGAACTTGAAGGTTTTTAAGCATGGGTTTAAAATGGTATAGTGTGTCTGAAAGCAGTTCCAATTGCTTTTTAGAATTTATTGGAGGTTTTGAAATTATGAGTATACATATAGGTGCAAAGGAAAATGAGATTGCAGAGACGGTTCTTTTACCTGGAGACCCATTGCGTGCAAAGTATATTGCAGAAACATTCTTGGAAAATGCGCACTGTTATAATGAAGTCCGGAATATGTTCGGTTATACCGGGACATATAAAGGAAAGCGAATTTCCGTTCAAGGAACAGGAATGGGCGTGCCGTCAATTTCTATTTATATCAATGAATTGATGCAAAGCTACAATGTGCAAAACTTGATTCGGGTTGGAACGTGCGGGGCTATTCAAAAAGATGTCAAGGTGCGCGATGTGATTCTTGCGATGACGGCATCCACTGACTCGCAAATGAACAGACTTACTTTCGGTGGCGTTGATTTTGCTCCAACAGCCAACTTTGATTTGCTAAAAAGAGCTTATGATACTGGAATCGAAAAAGGCTTGAATCTCAAGGTTGGAAATGTCTTTACAGCTGATATGTTTTATAACGACAACAGTGAATTAGAAAAATGGGCAAAATATCAGATTTTAGCGATTGAAATGGAGACCTCGGCACTCTATACAATTGCAGCGAAATTTGACCGAAAGGCTTTATCTGTTCTGACCGTCAGCGACCATATTTTAACAGGCGAAGAAACGACAGCAGAAGAAAGACAAACGACTTTCAATGATATGATTGAAGTTGCCCTTGATGCGGCGATAAAAGAATAACAAAGCTACGTAAAACTGGTTCATTGGATGGGCCAGTTTTTTGTTCATCAAAATCATGCTATTTGCCTGTTTTTCTCTTATTTCTGAAAAAGTTTATATTTCGTGTTAAAATAGTAAAGTTAAGCCTCCGGCGAGCCTCTAGATTTTTAAAGGAATTTATCGAGCAAGCTAAGGTAAAAATCTGGGCGCAAATACGCCAAGGCGAATTTAATTAAGACAGGTGGAAAAAATGAAAAAAGTTATGATCCTAACAGCAATATTGACTCTCCTGCTAGCGGGTTGCAGTCAGTTAGAGCCTTATTTGGAAAAGATCCCATTTTTGCAAAAAGAAGCAAATCAATCCCAAGAACCAGTTAATCCTAGTGAAAAGTCTCCCGAAGATAATCCAGATCCATCTGAAGAATCTAGCGGTCAATCACAAGGAGATGAAGTACCTTCCCTTGAAGCGGCTTTCTTTAATGAAATTAAAGTGGTAGACGGAAAAAATTTCATTCAAAATCCGACCAACGTGATGGTCTTAGTTAATAAACAATTCAGCCTTCCAGATGGCTATGCCCCGGAAGATTTAGTCCGTCCAAATGTGCCATTTTCTTTTGGTGATCAGGATTTGGAAAAAAGCTATATGCGACAAGAAGCAGCCACCGCACTCGAAAAGATGTTTGCTGATGCAAAAATGAATGGAATCGACCTGTTTGCTGTTTCCGGTTATCGCTCATATGCAAGGCAATCGACCATATTCGATGCCGAGGTAAATAAATTCGGTAAAGAGAAGGCTGTTCAGGCAGTGGCAATCCCGGGGAGCAGTGAACATCAAACAGGCTTGGCGATGGATTTATCAAGTCCTAGCGCAAATTATGAACTTTCTGAGGAGTTCGGAGAGACAAAAGAAGGCAAGTGGATTGCAGAAAATGCCCACCGCTTTGGATTTATACTCCGGTATCCGAAAGGAAAAGAAGACATAACGGGCTATATGTTTGAACCATGGCATTTTCGTTATGTCGGTACGCCTGCTGCAGCCGTAATTTATGAAAAAAAATTAACATTAGAGGAATATTTCAATATTGTCCAGAAAATATAAATTGCTCCGCATTTTAATTCGAAGGCTGTTTTCTATGAAGTTGATTGGAGCGGAAATCAACCACGCTACATTTTGTAAATAGCAACAAGGTTTACGAAAACAGTCTTCATTAAAAAGGTCAGACATAGTCTGGCCTTCCTTTGTGCAAAAACTCGGTGTTTCATATGTTTTTCTTTGTTCTTTTTAGCATAAAAATGGTATTCTAATCAATAAGGATTTTTGTGGGGAATCTTACGGAATGAAAGTGGTGAAGGATTTGCAAAAAGAGGATTTAAATCAGGAGTCACCTGATAAACAATCAGGGTTCATTCGCATGAAAAAGCTTCATTTTGTTATGATGCTTTTTATAATTGTTTTATTATCGGCTGGAATTACGACCGCTGCGCTAATTGGACAAGCAGCGAATTTCGGTGGGGAACGAAAAGGATTTGAAAAACTGTATACGGCATTTGATACGTTGAAAAGTTCTTATTTTCAGGAAATTGATCAAGACAAGTTAATTAACGGAGCCATTAATGGCATGGTTGATGCATTAGATGACCCTTATTCAGATTATATGAGTGTGGAGGAGGCGAAAAGCTTTCACCAAAGCATCTCTTCTTCATTTGAAGGAATTGGAGCCGAAATTCAGGAACAAGACGGATTTATTATGATTGTGTCACCACTCAAAGGGTCGCCTGCTGAAAAAGCGGGATTAAAGCCGAATGATAAGGTGCTAGCAGTGGACGGAAAAAGCTTGCAAGGTATGAGTTCTGTAGAGGCCGTGACCATCATCCGCGGAGAAAAAGGAACGAAGGTTGAGCTTTCGATTCAGCGTCCGGGAGTAGATGAAAAAATGATTGTTCCAATCGTTCGGGATACGATCCCCCTTGAAACAGTCTACGGGGAAATGCTAGAGGATGGAATGGCCAAAGTGCAAATCACCTCTTTTTCTGAAAACACATCGAAAGAGCTGATCGCCAAATTAAATGAACTGCAGGGTCAGGGAATGAAAGGGCTAATCCTTGATTTAAGGCAAAATCCTGGAGGTTTATTGAATCAGGCGATTGATATTTCTAGCCTTTTCGTTCCGGGCGGGAAAATCATTTTCCAAGTAGAAGACCGCAACGGAAATCGGGAGGAAGTAAAATCAAAAGGAAACGATCAACCAGGCATTCCGCTTGTAGTTGTGATTGATAAAGGAAGTGCGAGTGCGTCGGAGATTTTAGCAGGTGCCGTTAAAGAATCGGCTAATATCCCGCTTGTCGGAGAAAAATCATTCGGGAAGGGAACCGTCCAGCGGGCTCAAGATTTCTCGGACGGATCGAATATGAAATTCACAACTGAAAAATGGCTGACGCCAAATGGCAACTGGATCCATAAAAAAGGAATCGTTCCAGATTATGAAGTCGCATTGCCTGAATATGCTTCCTTGCCATTGATTAACCCAGATGAGAAATTAATGCTTTCCTCTTCATCAAGCCAAGTAAAATCAGCACAGCAAATGCTTAAAGCAATTGGATTTGATCCAGGCAGAGAAGACGGCTTTTTTGATGAAAAAACAAAACAAGCTGTTGAACAATTCCAAACGGCTGAAAAGCTGGAAGTGAATGGCGTCTTAACTGGAAAGTCAACAATCGCGCTCATGCAGAAATTGAGAGAAAAGCTGGAAAAAGATGATACGCAAATCAAAAAAGCAGTTGAAGTTTTAAAACAGAAAATGGGATCCTAAAAAGGAAAGCGGATCTAGAAGAGAACTCTCCAATTCGTTAACTGGAGAGTTCTTTTTATTGAACTACAATCCCACATAACACCGAGTATAGAATAATCCATTCAATCCAACAATGATAGTAAGTCGCCTGCAGCGACATTAAGTATTGCCCTCTCTTGAAAATTTTTAACTTTATTCAGCAGAAGTCTCCCATCTATAAGTAGCGAGATGAATACAAATAGGTATCCAATTCAGTGAAGGGTTCAAACTCCGGCTGAATAAAGTTAAGCCTCCGGCGGATGCCTCAGATTTTTTAAAGGAATATATCGAGCATGCTAAGGTAAAAATCTGGGCGCAAATACGCCAAGGCGAATTTGATCTAAAAGAGGTGTTGGGGTGTTAAAAAAGTGGGCCATCCCATTCATTGTTGTGATATTTCTTATAGGGTGCTCCTCTTCTTTTTTAGAAAGGAGGACACGTGAGGAAAAACCAGAAAATACTCAACCAAAGAATGTGATTGAAAAAGAAATCGAAAGCAATAAACCGAAAGTACCGGTTCCCTTTAAGTTAGCAAAAGAGGACAAAAACTTCTTATTAATTGGGGTCGACAGCAGGGGAGAAAAAGTTTCCCGTTCAGACGCGATTATGCTGGCACGTTATGAACCGACCGGGAAAACGATTAAGCTCGTCTCCTTAATGAGGGACAGCTATGTGCGGATTCCTGACCATCCTTTCGTATTTAGTAAGCTGAACCATGCGTACTATATGGGCGGGAAGGATTTGCTGAAAAAAACAGTCGAGGATAATTTTGGCGTAAAAATTGATCATATAGCTGTTATCGATTTTAATGGATTTATTCACATCATGGACACGATTGCCCCTAAAGGACTTGATGTGAATGTTACACAGGCAATGATCAAGGATAGGAACCTTAAGGTTGAACCTGGCAGACAAAAGCTTCATGGGGAGGATCTTCTTTCCTATGTCCGTTTTCGACATGATGATCAAAATGATTTCGGCAGGGTCAACAGGCAGCAGGAGATTCTCATCTCGTTAAAAGATCAGGTGGTTAATCAATTTACAACCATCGACGGTATCACAAAATTTCCACAAATCATGAAACAGGCGATGCAAAATATTGAAACCGATTTAAAATTAGCTGATGTATTCGCTTTAAGCGCAAGCTTTCTTTTGAATCCAGTCACAGATGTCCAAACATTAAGAGTGCCAGTTTCAAACAGTTTCCAGGATAAATATGTTCAGCATGCTGGTGCCGTTCTTCAATTGGACTTGAATGAAAATACAGAAGCATTAAATCAATTTTTGAATGAAGGAAGGAAAGCGGGCAAATGAGCCCGCTTTATTTATTTTTGCAAATTTTATCGTTTGTAACGATTAATGAAATCAGATATGATTTTAAGGGAATAGGCAAGAGAGAAAGGGATCTTAAATGATTAAAACAGAAATTTATATTTTAGCCGGTTTTTTAGGGAGCGGAAAAACGACATTATTAAAGCAGCTTTTAGCTGATGAAAAAAAACAAAATCGAAAAGTCGCAGTCATGATGAATGAACTTGGCAAGGTGTCGATTGATTCAAATGAAGTGGACGAGGATGTTCCGCTTAAAGAGCTTCTTGATGGATGTATTTGCTGTACGATCCAGGACAAACTCGAAGCGCAGCTGCAAGGTTTGCTGATGATGGAAAAACCAGAGGTCATCTATATTGAAACAACGGGTGCAGCCCATCCGGTGGAAGTGTTAGACGCTGTGTTGTCCCCGCTTTTTGCCGACAAAATGATCGTTAAAGGGATCATTTCAGTTGTTGACGGGAAGCGCTGGCTTGCACGAAAGTCATTAAGTCCTCAAGTTCAGCAGCTTTTAATCGAACAGGTTCGCCACGCGGATTTAATTTTGCTAAACAAAACGGATGAATTAACGGATGGGGAGCAATCCAAGCTGACGATGGAAATTCAAGGATTGAATTCCCATGCATTCTCGATTTTGACGACCTTTGCGAAAGTGCCCGTCCAAGAAGTAAGGAAATTATCGACAAGCAAAAAAGAGGGTCAAGCCCGTTCACATGTGGCAACGGATTTAAAATTAAGCACATATGTTTACACATTTGAAAACTCGATTGATCAACAGGAATTCGATGCATTTTTGCGGAACTTGCCTGAAACGATTTACCGGATAAAAGGGTATGTGAAATTCCATTCTTCCAAGTATCCATTCCTTTTTCAATTTTCCTATGGCATGCCGCTTTATATGAAAGAAAACATGAATATGCCGCTTAATATGGTTTTTATTGGAGAGAATATCGATTGGTTGCATGTGGAGAAACAACTAAATCAACTCGAAAAAATCTGATCTATGAGATTCGTTTATAAACAATGAAAATCGGCTGATAAACAATGAAAATTCGCTGATAAACCAAAATTCATGACAATGGACACGATTTTTTTCCTTTTTTATAGGACGAATACAACAGGTGTTTTTTAGGAAAACTTTTTGTATGTGTTTATCGCAGATTAACGGGCAGTAAGACCCTTAACGAAAAGACTTAGAGGAATCGAGGAGGGATAAGTAGGGGACAAACTGCCCGTAAAGGCCCGATTGGTTCATCTAACCATCAGTGGGGGGGAAGGCCGACTAAGAACGCCACGTCCTGTGGCAACGTCGGCACTAGTACGTCCTGTACGTAGAAAAGCCCCCACTGATGGAAGATTCACTTTATTCTGAAAAGGAAAATATGATGAAATTGAGTGGAGCGAATGAAAAATGTTATGAGAGTTATTTTGCTTACCGTGGCCCTGTTTGTTAACAGTTCAGTTGTTTTAGCGAAGGATGAAGGTATAGGTGTTCAAATTGAAATGCTTCCATGGGAAAAAGTAAATGGGATTTTGCCGAAATACAGCAAGTTTACTGTATTGGATGTTGAAACAGGAATGAAGTTTAGGGTTCAAAGGCGTGCTGGAAGCAATCATGCGGACGTTCAGCCTTTGACATCGAAAGATACGAAAATAATGAAAGGCATATATAACGGGAAATGGAGCTGGAAACGGAGAGCCATCGTTGTTATTCATCAAGATCAATGGATCGCGGCTTCCATGCATGGGATGCCACACGGTGCGGGGGCATTGGAGAATAACTTTCCCGGTCATTTTTGCATCCATTTTTACGGGAGTACGACCCATCGTACAAAATTTATGGACCTTTCACATAAACTGATGATTTTAAAAGCAGCAGGTAGGTTAGAGGAATATGTTGAGAAAGCCGATCCATATGAATTGATTCATGCCTATGTCTCTGGACTTAAGCAGCAAGATCCACGAATTCTCTCCAGTATTTCCCTGGAACAGGTTAACTGGAAGAAGCCGATTCGTTTAATTGAAAATATTCATTTAAACCGGATGCCTGTTATTCCTACCGAGGATCTTATCGATGAAATAAGTCTGGAAGTGCCAGTGGAAATTGAAATGGTCCTCAAAAACTCGGGAAGAAAGTATTTTAAAGGCCAGATTTATTTAGTTCGCTTTTCCCATGCAGATGCATGGAAAATTGACAGCGTTCGATTTTTACAAGAAAATCATTTCTTTTCGAACAAGAAACAATAAGAAGGCTTGAGAGAAATCTCTCAAGCTTTTCTTATTGCATCTCACCAAATTTAACAAAGGTGCGTTCATCTTCGACCAATCCGCAAGCACCACATTGAACTTTGTATTCTGGTCCTTTATATGCCAGATGGAAGGGACATAAATTCTCACTTGAATATTCCTCAAGAATATCCCCTGATTGCGGATCCATCTTAACAGATTGCGGGATTTGCTTAATGATATTAAACCTTGTTCGATTCGTTTTACAGTTGGGACAGCAGTATGGCGTACTCATGTAAAAGACTCCTTTCAAAATTTACTACAAATATTTTTTGCATATTTGATTTTATTTATGTGAGAATGGTTTTATAGCAAGGCAGTTTTCTAAATGAATTGTTTTTAAAAGGTTTTGTGTGTAGTTGATTGGAGCGGAAGGTGCGAGACTCCAGCGGGAGTAGCGGGACAGGTGAGACCCCACAGGCGCAAGGCGACGAGGAGGCTCACCGCCCGCCCCGCGGAAAGCGAGCAACCTGAGAGCGGAAATCAACTAGACCACATTTTAATTAAATAGCAATAAATTTTACGGAAACAGCTCAATTAGAAAGTGAATTTTTCACAGAAAGGGTAGAAGACATGGAAAAACATTTTGATTTTAATTCTTTGCTTGTTGCGTACCGAACACTTTGGCATAACCGGTTGCTTTCTGCTGAAGACGAACCGGAAATGGTTTTGAAGGAAGCGATTGCTAGAGAGCTAAAGGATGAAAATGCCCATCCAAGAGTGCGTAAGTCTCCCGATGAGAAATTTTATTTAGCGGAAAAAAGGGTGATGGAATCCAGCTTATCTGAAAGAGATAAACATTCATTGATACAGATCCATATTGAAGAAATGCAGAAATTGAAATAAAAAGAAGTTTTTACAAACCTATTTCACAAATTCATCACAAAGCTAGATTAAAATGATAGGAAATACGCATGTTGTAAGGAGATAAGAAGGAAATGCTTATTCTACAAAGATTTGTCATTTTTCTCTTTGCTGTCATTCTGCTCTCTTCATGTTCGGAGAAAAGATTCTCCGCGATTCCAGAGGATCTTTCCGTCGCAGCCACTATTAATATAAAAGATATGTCTGTTTCGTTCATTGATTTGGATAAAATGGAAAGGCTTGTAGACTGGAAATTGGGGAAGCCATACACAGGAGCTGTTATTTTCCCTGATGGGGATACGATTTTATTATTTGGCAAGCAAGTGGAAACCGCAGATCTTTATTCTTTAAAGACGGGGAAGTCGCTCGGCGTTTGGAGAACGGGCAAAGGAATTGTCAATGGGAAACTGCTCCAAACATCCGCAGAAATTGCGTTAGTTGACCAGAATCAAAATAAAATCCGTTTTTTTAATTTAAAAGGGGAAGAACAAGGGCAAATCAGCACGGAGCAAAATCCGCTTACCATTTTAGAAGCGGTGAAGGATAAAAAATTATTTGTGCTTAGCTTCAATAAAAAGCAGCTAACCGTGATCGATTTGGTTAAAAAAGAAAAAATGGCTGGGTTTCAGATCCATCCTTCCGCTGCGGGTGCATGGCTCAATGAAAACAAGAATGAGCTTTGGATCGGAGGCCATGGAGCGGGAATTGAAATTGAAACGGATATTCATGTATATGACTCGGTTTCAGGTGATTTTAAATTTAAGCTTCCTGCCCCACTGATGCCTGTTAATTTTCTTGGAAAAGAAAACTTAATATACGTGCTAAGCCATGGATCAAATATGCTATATAAATTAAATGAGGAAGGTGAAGTGATAGATGCCATTACGGTCGGAGCCAACCCGTTTGAGATGGTTTTTACCGGTGAGAACTTATTAATCGCAGGCTATGACAGCAATGATATTCATATCATCGATCCAGATAAAATGACGATAATCAAAACAATCGCCGTTGGAGACGGACCTTTTCAAATGGTGTTAAGGGAGAGATCATAATGGGTCAAATCAATATCCTGATAATCGATGATGAGGCAGATATGAGGCATCTTGTTGAAATGTATCTTGCAAATTCCGGCTTTAGCTGCTATGAGGCAGCAAGTGGGCAGGAAGGGTATCAAATATTAAAGCGAACACCGATTGATTTAATTCTCCTTGATATTATGATGCCGGATGAGGATGGTTTTCAGGTTTGCACGAAAGTAAGAAAGAAATATGACACCCCGATCATTTTTTTATCAGCAAAAGGGGAGGAGTGGGATAAGGTTAAAGGGCTGCAACTTGGAGGGGATGATTATATTGTTAAACCATTCAGTCCTGGCGAGCTTATGGCTAGAATTCATGCTGTATTAAGAAGGACAGGCATGACGAAGAGTGAATCTAACATGCAGATTAGGCAAATTTCAATTAATCGCATGGCACGAAGTGTAATGGTTGGAGGTGAAATCATCGCTTTAACGCTTAAGGAGTTTGAGCTTTTGGTGTTTTTAGTTGATCATCCATCACAGGCTTTAAGCCGGGAACAACTTCTTGAGCGCGTTTGGGGGATGGATTATTTAGGGAGCCTTCGAACTGTCGATACTCATATAAAAACGCTCAGGATGAAGCTTGGGGTTGGTGATTATATTCAAACCGTTTGGGGAATTGGCTATAAATTTGAGGTGCCAGCTGAATGAAATTTTTCACGGACAGTCTCGCGAAAAAGCTCTGGCTGACAATTACGGCTGCCATTGTAATTACGATTTCATACTCACACTTCTTATCGTATCTTTTTTATGAAAAACTATATGTCGAAAATGTTGAGACGGCTTTGTTAGAAGAAGGAAAACGACTAGCCTTTGATTACGAGGGCGGGCCATTAACAGATGAATTAAAAGATAAAATCGATTGGTATAGTTCAAAATCTGAAGCAGACATTTTCATTGTCAATAATCCGCGGGAATTAAGTGCCTGCCTTCCATTTGAAATTGATTACCAATCACTAATTAATGGGGCGGAAAGGGAAGAGCTGCTGAAAGGAAATCCGATTCAGAAAATGGGGTATGAGGAAAGGTTTGATCGCAAAATATTGGCAGTTATTATTCCTCTTCTTGATGAGAATCGGCTTGAAGGCATTATTTATTTATATTTGCCATTAGCGAAAATTTCCGAAGTAACCACTGATTTTCAGTATTTATGGATGATTGCCGCTTTTCTGTTTGTCGTCATCGCCATGTTCTTCGGGACGCTGCTAGTTCGAAGGCTAACGAAACCGCTGGTAGATATGAAGCATGCAGCAGACCGTGTCTCGAAAGGAGATTATTCGGTTAAAATCACCAATCATGCAAAAGACGAAATTGGCCAGCTTGCCAATGCTTTCAACCATATGTCCGCATCGATTCAAAAAGAGGACGAGCGTAAAAAGGAGTTTCTCGCCGATGTCTCTCATGAACTAAGAACCCCCATTAGCTATGTAAAGGGATATAGTGACGCACTCGTTTCAGGAATCGTAAAAACAGAAGCGGACAGCAATAAGTATTTAAGCTTAATTCATCGGGAAGCAGGAAGAATGGAGAGGCTTGTAGGAGACCTCCTTGATCTTTCAAAGCTTGACTCAGAAGAATATCGGTTGGAAAAAATGCCGCTCCCACTCGCACAGCTAATCGAAGAGTCACTCCAAAAGTATGGTCCCATCATAAAAGAAAAGAAATTGCAGCTCCATTGTGAACTAGATCCTGAGATTATCATTAATGGGGATGAGGGACGGATTGAACAGGTTATACAAAACATAATGGATAATTCCCTGCGATACACAGAAAACGGGGAGATCACGCTCAATCTTTTCAAAACGTCAGAAGGCTGCTGCCTTGAAATTAAAGACACAGGAATTGGGATACCTGAAGAAGACTTGGACAAAATCAAACAGCGTTTTTTCAGAGTGAATAAAGCAAGAACGAGAACTGATGGTGGAACTGGCTTAGGGCTCGCGATCGCCGAAAAGCTTGTCCATTTGCATGAAGGTACTCTGACGATTGCGAGCATCATCACAAAAGGAACAGTCGTTCAAATTAAGCTGCCTGTAATTGAGACATAAGTTTCTTGATAATAAAGTTGGGTAATTTACAAAAAAGTTGTTTAAAAACGCTAGTTAAAATTATGTATCAAGGTATTTTCGGGGAGGGTGTTTACTAAAATGTATTTTGCCTTGCTCTGTATTCTGGAATCGGGCGCTTTTCTGAAATAAGGAAAGCGTCTTTCTTCATAAAAGGGCTAGTTAATTGAATAAAAAGCGATGACAAAAAAATAAAGGAAATGCATTAGCAATCGAGAAGAAGTCCATAGCGATTGTGTGTAATAATCTTAAGAAAACAAAAGAGGGGAGAAGACTATATGAAAAAAATGGATACGTAAGGGATTCACAATTTTATCATTATGAATTAAGTTTGACTTAATAACTGTCTGATCCATTATTAGATTATAGGGCGCTTTTAAGGAGTAAATTTGGTGACGGTTTAGGCAAAAAAGGAATAGAACAAGGATGTTTTTATTTTATTAATAAAAAATAAAGAGAACAATGGGATGAGGTAGAATATCCTTAATTAAGTTTCTAACACATTAATCCTCACAAGCATCTTCCATATGTTCTTCAATCTAAAATTTATTTATGTCCTTGTCTATAAAAAAGGTAAGCGAATTTGAATATCGCTTACCTTTTCATTTATTTTGCTGGAATGATTAGCTTTTGGCCCACGTAAAGGTACATATTCGGATCCAGCTTATTGGCATCTACAATTGCTTGGGTGGTTACACCAAATTTTTGAGCAATTTTCCATAGCATATCACCGGATACAACCGTATAAGTGGTTGTCGTTGGCTGTACGGGTTGCGCTGTAGTTGGAATGATTAGCTTTTGACCTACGTAAAGGTACGCAGTTGGATCTAGTTTATTGGCGTCTACAATTGCTTGGGTGGTTACACCAAATTTTTGAGCAATTTTCCATAGCATATCACCAGATACAACCGAATACGTGGTTGTCGTTGGCTGTACAGGTTGCGCTGTAGTTGGAATGATTAACTTTTGACCTACGTAAAGGTACGCAGTTGGATCCAGCTTATTGGTATCTACAATTGCTTGGGTGGTTACACCAAATTTTTGAGCAATCTTCCATAGTGTATCACCGGATACAACTGTATAAGTGGTTGTCGTTGGCTGTACAGGTTGTGCTGTAGTTGGAATGATTAGCTTTTGACCTACGTAAAGGTACGCAGTTGGATCCAGCTTATTGGCGTCTACAATTGCTTGGGTGGTGACACCGAATTTTTGGGCAATCTTCCACAAAGTATCGCCGCTAACCACTGTATATTTAGTTGTCTGGCCTGCCGCAGACGGTTCAGTAACAATTTCAACATCACTCGCACTGATTGTTCCAGTAACTCCATCTTTAACAAGAACGATGTAGTTGCCGTTCTCTAGCGTTTCCGACATCAGAGGGAAAGTATCGCCTTTTACCGCCGTATATCCTTGGCCTAAAGGATCAACACTCATTTTCGCTGTATCACTGATGACGCGCACTCTTTTTACAGGTTGCATAGATTTGATTTCAGTGCTGTTTTCCACTCTAACAGCGCTAGGAAATGTAATATAGCCGCTATTCGGACCCTCTATTACTAATAGTTTTATAAAATAGCTTCCGTTAGGCACCTTGCCGCCCATCATGTCTGTGCCATCCCATTCGAAAGAATGAGTGCCAGCCTCGAATGCTTGTTCGCTTACTATATTTTTGACATGGGCCCCGGCAGCATTCGCAATATAAACGGATATTTTCACAGGTTCTGCAAGTGTAAATTGTCCAGTGGTCTTATCGTTTATTCCGTCGCCATCAGGAGTGAAAACGGACGATTGAAAGGAAGCATCTGTAACAATTTCCTTTAATCTTGATACCGGAATATAATAATCGCCATTTTTGATGGTAATTGTACCTGATCGCCAGATTAATGGCGTAGTGGAAGGATAGTTATAGGCTGTCTCGATTGTTTTAAATACAATCTCGTAGTTACCGTCTGATACAATTCTTCTTGTTTTATCTGTTCCGTTCCAGTTTACAACATGGCTTCCAGAAGCAAGGGTTTCTTTGCTGCCAGCATAGATTTCATCTCCGTTTTGATTACGGATTGTAAGCTGAACTTCCGCAGGACGATTCAAGTTAAACGGAATTTGAACCGATTGTGTTTGTCCGTATTTAGGTGAAAACATTGGTGGATTCGGAGAAACACCAGCAATCAGTGGCTTAGGGCTTGATTCCGACACAACAGTGAGTTTCCCAAGCGGATATCCTTGCATTTGATTGTATTCCTGGTCGGTTAAATACCCCTTAATTTGGTATTCACCTGCGGGAAGTGGTGCTTTTTTCGTATCATCCCATGGCACCCAATCTACCTTGTGTCCAGTTTTAAATGCAGTAGTAGATAAATTGATTATGGTTTGTGTGCCATTCCCAACAACAAGAAGATACCCACGTGTTGGTATGCTAGTTTGTAACTCAACCGTTGTGTAGCCAGGTACATTACTACCCTGGTAGGCAACGGTAGCAGAAGAGAGACCAAAGGACGTAACCTCAGCCATTGCAGACGCAAGCTGCGGATGGATAAAGGCAACGGTCATGATAAAAACAGTGATGAATCCTTTGATAATATTTTTCACTTATGCTGCTCCTTTTATGTAAGTTTAATATAAAGCAAATAAATTATATTAATCTTAAAAAAGCCTTGCAACGCTTAAAATTTACCAACGAAAATAGAATATAAAATGATTTTTATCATTATTTAAAATTGGGGTACGGAAACGCTTCAAAGAACGAGGTAAAAGCAAAGCAAAGGATAAAAACTGAACTTTTAATGGCAATAAAATATTCCATTTAAGGGCGCTATTCTAAAAGAAGGAAGCGTCTTTCTTCATGAAAAGGTCCAGATTGTGGAATAAGTAAGTTAACATATAGCCGGATTGTCGTGTCTTCACTTTTACTATTAATGATTTCCAATGGCGTTTCTTTATTTATGCATAAAAAAACTGAATGCTGAAACAGGAAGAAATTATTGAAATAACTGATTATTCCGATTATAATTCAACTATTCAATAAAGTACTTGAATAGAGTGGGCGGTGAGTAAACTTGCATAATGAACGAAATTTAAAAGATTTATTGTATCAAGAGTTCGCAAGAATTGGTAAAAGCCTTTCAAGTCCAAAACGCTTGGAGATTCTTGATATTTTATCCCAAGGTCCGAAGTCGGTGGAGGCATTATCAAAAGCAACAACTATGTCTGTGGCGAATGTATCACAACATTTACAAACGCTTGCAAATTCTAGATTGGTAAAGTTTCAGAAGAAAGGGAACTACGTCATCTACGAACTAGCAGATGCTGCTATATCGAATTTTTTAACTTCCTTGCATACATTATCAGAAAAACAGTTCGTCCAAGTTCAACAAATTAAACAAGAGTTCTTAAATGCCAATCTTGGCATGGATGGGGTTTCACTTTCAGAAATTCAAGAACGCATGGAAAAAGGTGAAGTTATTTTGTTGGATGTAAGACCTAAAGAGGAGTATGAAGAAGCTCATATTCCTGGTGCTGTTTCTATGCCAATTGAAGAGTTAAGGGAGAAGCTTTCTACATTACCAGCCAATTGTGATGTGGTTGCTTATTGCCGAGGTTGTTACTGTTTAATGTCGGTGGAAGCTGTTGAACTTTTAAAGTCCAGAGGTGTTAATGCTTTTCGTTTAGAGGAAGGGATACATGATTGGAAGAAACTACAAATAATAAATGAATTGAGGTTTAACCAATGTCTAGTAAAGCCTATCAATTGAACGAGAGTTATGTAGTTTCTCATGAAAAACAAAAAGCGTTATACAAACGTACATTAATTATTGTAAGTATTTCACAAATCTTTGGTGGTGCAGGTTTAGCAGCTGGAATTACAGTGGGTGCACTTCTTGCACAGCAAATGCTGGGCACGGACGCATTTGCTGGACTTCCTTCAGCTCTATTTACTTTAGGGTCAGCAGGGGCTGCTTTAATCGTAGGGAGACTTTCTCAACGTTATGGTCGTCGTACAGGTCTAACAGCTGGTTTTATCATAGGTGGACTTGGAGCAATAGGAGTCATAATGGCAGCTATAATAAATAGCGTTTTCCTGCTATTTGCTTCTCTACTTATATACGGGGCAGGAACAGCGACAAATTTACAAGCTCGCTACGCGGGTACGGACTTAGCAAACAATAAACAGCGAGCAACTGCTATTAGTATTACTATGGTTTTTACAACATTTGGAGCTGTTGCAGGTCCGAATTTAGTGAATATAATGGGGAATTACGCTCTTTCTATTGGTGTTCCATCACTTGCTGGTCCTTTCATTTTGTCAGCAGCAGCATATATCTTAGCAGGTCTTGTACTTTTCATAATGCTTCGTCCAGATCCGTTAGTTATAGCAAGAATGATAGAAGCGTCCGAGCAAGTACAAAATGCTAAAGGACTTTCGGCATCCTCTGACCAAGCAGAGAACAAAAGAGGTGTTATCGTTGGTGCCGCGATTATGGTTCTTACTCAAATTGTAATGGTTGCCATTATGACAATGACCCCAGTCCATATGAGACATCATGGACATAGCTTGGGTGAAATAGGTTTAGTTATTGGATTTCATATAGGTGCAATGTATCTCCCTTCACTGGTTACAGGTGTCCTTGTCGATAAGTTTGGTCGTACTGCTATGGCAATCGCGTCTGGATCTACCTTGCTTTTGGCAGGTTTAATCTCAGCGATTGCACCAGGTGATTCTATTATACTCCTAGTAATTGCTCTTTCTTTACTTGGATTAGGATGGAATTTTGGTTTAATAAGTGGGACTGCTCTAATTGTTGATTCAACTGAAACTTCAACACGGGCTAAAACTCAAGGTACAGTGGATGTTTTAATTGCATTATCAGGGGCTTCTGGTGGAGCTTTATCTGGAATGATTGTGGCTGGTTCAAGCTATACAACATTATCATTTATTGGAGGAATATTATCATTATTATTGATTCCAGTGGTTATCTGGTCTCGAAAAAGTAAAAGATAAAATAACCAATTTCTATACGAAATCAGTTTTTGTTGAATTAATAGGTTTGTAGGTACATTTTCTCCTCCAAAATTATAGCTGAAATATTCAATGGTTTATCAAATTAAAGGGCGCAATTCTTGAAGAGGAATTGTGCTTTTTTTAGTAATCGGGCCATATTGCGGAAAAAATCATTAAAGACCAGAAGATTAATTATTCTTAACAAGTTATACTGTAATTAAATAATGTAATGAAATGTGGAGGTTAAATGAATCAGAGAATAAACAAATACAATCAGCCAATTGGTGAGGAGTTGTCCAATTGGCAGAAAAGACAATTCCCTTCTGATATGTATTATGTCGGAAAGTATACCATTGTCACTAGATTATCTCGTACACATACTAAAGAACTTTATAACGCCTATAAAAATTCTCACCCTAGTAATTGGACCTATTTACCTGATGAGCCACCTCAAAACTATGAAGCATTTCAACAGACATTACTAGAAAAAATAGAAAGCAGTACACACATCTATTATGCCGTGTTAAATAAAGAGACAAACAAACCGCTTGGGATCTTTAGTTTAATGAGGATAGATCAGGCAAATGGGGTAATCGAAGTAGGAAGTATTAATTTTTCGGATGCATTAAAAAGAACAAGAATGTCTACCGAAGCACACTATTTATTAGCAATGTATGTATTCGAAGAACTTCAATACCGACGCTATGAATGGAAATGTGATTCCCTTAATGCTCCCTCCATTCAAACAGCGGAACGTTTAGGATTTAAGTATGAAGGCACCTTCAGAAATGCCGTTATCTATAAAAGCCGCTCACGAAACACCAACTGGTTTTCAATGCTAATAGAAGAATGGTCTCTACATAAACAAGCATTAACTCAATGGTTGGCAGAAGAGAACTTTGATGACAAAGGAGTTCAAGTTCAAAGATTAGAAGTATTTAAGCAATAAGAACAAAATTACTTGCTTATTTATTAAAGCAAACGGCCGTGATTGCGACACAGGGATTGCCCACTTTCTTGAACAATGGGACCAGAAGGTTTAACAGTATTTGTCTAACTAGGGGAAGGTGGAATATGGTTCCAACAATAAATAACCTAATAATTAGTTGCCATCGCTCACTGTTGGGAGCATTCCTATTGGATTAAGGGGACTTACAGTAAAGTTAGAAAACAATGTACTGTACTGGAAATGTTACTTTGACGGGGAACCAAATGATGATGAAAAGGAAATATTGAGTATAGCTTGTACGGAGGTAATAGCTGATATTCCTATAATTGCAGAATGTAAAGAAGAGTATATATAAATCGCAGGTATCCATTAGAAATGGAGAAATTGCAGTTTTGGGCATTTCATCGATGGGAACAAAGTTAAACATTATTCAGCTAACGGGCGCTATCCTTGAAAAAGAAGGATAAGCGCTCATTTTCCATTTAAGGACAATTTAATTGAATAAGACTACACAAAAAGTCGCGATCCCTTACGTAAGGAAAGCGATTTTTTTGATTGATTTATCCCTTGTTATCAAGCTTTTTACTTTAAGTTCCTTTGACTAATTTTGAAAATGTTGTTGACTATTCAGTTGAACTGTATTATTTTATTATTAAGTTGAACTATATAGTCAAACTGAATAGAGGGTGAGGATATGAAACATAAATTATTACCGTTGTCTGAAACCATGCATTATATTTTATTAGCTTTGCGTGAGCCACTCCATGGCTATGCCGTAATGCAGAAGATAGAAAAGATAAGTAACGGTACTGTTATTTTAGCAGCTGGTACATTATACGGTGCGATTGAAAACTTGAATAAGCATGGCTGGATTGAACCTGTTGGAGAGTCAGGTCGGAGAAAAGTTTATATGATAACTGCAGAAGGAAGCGCCATTTTGAAAATGGAACAAAACAGGTTATTGCATATTTTATCCCTGTACGAAGGAAGTGAATCGAATGAAGAAATTTAAGATGTTTTTTGATATTGAAAAAGAGGAGCAATGGCTGAACAAGCAATTACAAAAAGGCTATCGTTGTACAAATATTAGTGGATTAGGAATATACACTTTCGAAAAAACCGACAAGAGATATGTGATGCGACTGGATTATCAAGATTATTTATCAAAGAAAAAGTTCAAAGATTACAAAGGGATATATGAAGACTTCGGTTGGATTTATATAAATGGCTCCTGGATTGGTGGAATTCGATATTGGCAAAAAGAAGATGATGATCAAAATGAAATCTTCTCGGATCGCCAATCAAAGAATAATTATTATAAAAGATTGATGGGTTATTCATCTGGTTTAGGTTTACTGTTATTGACTTTTTCTTATATGCTTTACAAGGATTCAGGTTTATATTTAACTGAAGGTCTTTGGAGTATGAAAGGTGAATTATTTTGGAAAGCATTTTTATTTGAAACTCCATTTGCCCTTTTGAGGTCGCTTCCCGCCCTTATGGTTGTTTTCTTTGGTAGCAGTTTCTATAAAGCTTATCGAAAGTATTCAATGTTAAAAGAAAAATAATGCGAGAAGGTTAATTATGAACTTTTTTTAATTCAAAGAAGTAATTGAGGATAATGTATCTACCACAGTCGGGCGCTTTAACGGAAAAAAAGAAGCGCCCTAAATTTCATTATCGGGCCATTTAATGGAGAGAGAATCTCGGGAAAATTGAACTCCCGAAGAAGTGTTCAGCGCTTCAGTTCAAAAAGGTAAAATCCATAATCTGTGGAAGCACCAGTATAACCCATTTGCCTAAGCATTGCGGTAATATTACCACGGTGATATGTGCCGTGATTAACCACGTGCCTAACGAGATCGTTGTAATTAGCCCGCAACACACCGAATTTAAGCGGATACTCAGATATTGCCTCTAACTCAAATTGGTGGTTCAAGATAAACTCTTCATATCGAGCCGCTGTTTTAGCAAAGTAAGCCTCAAATGCGTCAAGCGTGGCATCGTTTACCTCTTCACGCGAGCTCGTCATTGCAGCATAGATCTCCTCAGGACTTTCATGGGCCATTATACTGAGCCATGTATTATCCACAGAATAGATATGTCCTAATACGTCGCTGATGGTAGGAAATACACTTTCTAGTGGTCTACGGTATAGATCACCAGGAAGTTTTTTTAAATGATCAAAAACTCTTTTATTAGCCCAAACATGGTAACTAAATTGCTCAAGCGTATCGTTCATTATATCCCTCCTAGATCCTGATGTTTTTTCCAATAGTCATCGAAATGGATCCTTCAACTATTATTATGCACGATGAAATGAATCCTTCAACCATTATGCATGATCTTTTTTTTGGGGGAGGAATTCCCTTAACCATTCCTTCTGTCGCTAACAGGGGCGTTACTTGAATAAACATATGTGATTTTATGACTAATGTTATATTTTAGTTATTCAATTAAACCAGCTAATAGAAGTTGATTGTTATTCAATAATAAGGTGCTTAAAAGGAATCAGGATCCGGAAATAATCCACCTTTTTTATAAAAGAATGCTTCAATAAATATATTAATAGCTTATTTTGATCAATCTTTTTTCTTTTTCCTCACTCCATTTTTATAGTATTATCCTTTCATGTATGATCCTTTATTTATTGGACAATTTAAAAATAATCACAATTTGGAGGGATATTAGTGAAAAAAGAGGATGAAAAAATATCAGAAGGTTTAAATCAGATATTTGAAATCATTAATGCTAAAGGTGACACAGAAGAGTTAAAAAAAATTGTCAAAACACCTGATAACCAATCAAAAGATAACAAATAACCTTGAGGAACTATTATCCTCTATTTTTAACCCTTTTACTTCAGTACCGTATTTACCCTCTTATTGTTAGAAGGATCCTGCCACGTTAATATTAAAAATCCATTATTAGTTAATGGGTCTCTCAAAAATCAATTCAAAGTAAGAAGCCGTTCCTATCCCAGACGTTGCTATTTCAGGAGCTACTTATTGTACAAATCTCCAGCCGGCTTTTGCCTTTTTTTGTATGACATCTTGATAGTTTAGTTTTGGTTTAGCTGGACAGCTTCGATACGGTTCGCAATTATATTGATACTGTGAACTTAATTTTACGAAAAGGGGCAGTTTCTGCGCAAAAAGGAGAACGGCTCATTATTCCGATCGACATGAGAGATGGTTCAATTTTGGCAGTGGGTAAAGGTAATATGGATTTGAATTCTTCAGCGCCACATGGGGCAGGCCGCGTCTTAAGCCGCACAAAAGCAATGAAAACCTTAAATATGGACGACTTTCATAAAACAATGGAGGGTGTCTGGACTACATCAGTTTCTAAAGAAACACTTGATGAAGCGCCAATGGCCTCCAAGCCAATGAATGAAATTTTAGAAAAAATCAAAAGAAACATCCGAGATTGCTTGCTTTATTAAACTAGTTTATAACTTCAAAGCCAGCTAAAAGTATACACCTGGAAGATATAAAAAATCATAGTGTCAACTGTAGAGAGACTCCTTTAGTCTCTCTTTTAATCGTTCCCCATAAGACGCTTTATATAAAAAAGCAGTCAAAAGTAATTGTGCTTTACTTATTAAGCAAAACCAGCTAATAGTTTGTCAAGATTTTTCAATAAAAAATGTAAAACGTACATGATATAC
>NZ_JAHNZZ010000001.1:1647881-1683735 GCF_019039215.1 Bacillus sp. FJAT-29790 | reverse complement strand
AAGACCATAAAGAAAAAGGTCAACCAGAAAAATCTGGCTAACCTTATATTACGATCGGGCCATTAACTTGAATAAAAGCAGGTAATTTTGATGATTACATAGAATTTAAAAACCCATACGTAGATAATCAAGCAATAAAAGGGTGGGAGTTAATGTGTTAATTAAGCAAAAAAATTGCAGCCGGGAGATCGCTTTGCAATGGTAAACCCTTCTTAGGGAGGGGCGGGGGAGCACCCTATATTGTGGAAACTGGCCGATTGTTGAATAAACTTAGTGAAATTCGAATTTATAATGTTAAGAATAGCTTCTAAACTACCTGTTTTCATCGAATAATTATAAGTGAGGGGGAGCCCAATGAAAAATTCCATTGTGTTACGTACGGTAGGTGCAGGGAACGTAGAAGACTTATCGTTTTTAAAAAATGCGGCACGGTTATTACAGGAACTCGTTTCAAACGGTGCAGCAATTGGGTGGGTTGATCCACCCTCAACAGAAGAGGTGGGTTGCCTACTGCGAGAGTTGGCCATTGCAAGTGAAAAGAATAATGCATGCTTAATTGCAATTTGGGTCGATCAAGATCTTGCTGGCATTGGGTACTGGAGACGCTACAATCGTCCAACCCATCATCCCCATGCCGACATAGAAAAGGTGGCAATCGACCCACGGTATCAAGGTCATGGCCTAGGGCGCCGACTCATGAATCAGTTGATCTCTGCTGCTGACAATGCTGGGATTGAGGTGCTAACCCTTGACTTCCGTGGTGACAACGCGCGGGCTGCCAAACTGTACAAATCCCTAGGATTCTCGGAATACGGTAGATTGCCCCGTTTTGTAGCCGTCGGAACTGCTCGATACGACACAATATTCTATGCCCTTGATCTACGATAATCCAGAAATGGGTGCTATTCTGAGGTAATGATAAAAGTCTAATTTCTTAATTTGAATGTTAAGAAATTGGGCTTTTTATATTTTTTTATAGTGCAAAATAGTGCTTAAAATAGGTGCAAAATAACACCTAAAGTGACACAATGGTTTGATGTTATAGTCAAAAAAGTCAATAAGAAGATGTTTTTTTATTGTATGTTGAAGTGGTATATTTATGGGAAGTTATTGAAGTTAATAAGTCTGAAGAAAGGGGTGAATACATAGAAAAAAGCAATTATAATAGTTTTAATTTTTGTTTCTATTTTACTTTCAGAATGTAACACGAACAAATTAAGTAGTGCTGAATTCACTAACCTTACACCGGCCGTAATTAAAATAGATAACTTTACCTATCTAATGACTGGTGAAGTTTTATCTACTAACGAGGTTGAAGAACAAATAGGTAAAATTATTCAAATTCAAGCAATTGTGTCTTACTCGGAAGACCAAAATCCATATAAAAGTCCAAGTAAAATTTTTAAAGTAAAGGATATAAATTTCGAAGAGGGAATAGCAATTCAAGTTAATGACAAACTATATAAAGCAAATATAAACAAAAAAAGTTTTAATAATTGAATGAACTTAGGTAAAGTTTTGATACAGTCTACGCTATGCCTCTAAAGGTATTAACTGTTATTTTATTCGGTTATTGACACGCTGAAATAAGTGTTTTTTTGGAAAAAGTTCGGAGTTAAATTGAAATTCCTTATTGAACCAACAAAAGAGGGCTTTACTGTTTTGGGCATTGGAACTGAGCTAAAGAGCGATTACACAGACTTTGCTGGCATAATCAAAGAGAAAGCAGACTTTTGGAGGGCTGTCAAACAAGATGGAAGACTTGACACTTTAAAAGCCATAGCCACAAATGGCTATATTTTTGCCGTGAACGAGGCGGTGAATAACAAGATGATGCATTATGCTGGCGTCATGACAGAGGCGTCAGTACCAGAGGAATCTAGAGTTATTCAATTTCCTAAGGGAGAATACCTTGTTATTAAAGGGGAAGGAAAGACGGCTGATGAGTTGAGTAATATGCTTACTGGCATTGCCTTTGGACAAGTGTTGCCAGAAGCAAAGAATTTTGCCTATGTGGGAGGGCCAAATGCAACGGTTGAGATGGGGCAGCGAAACGGCTAAAAGGAAGGATGAAAATGCCTTATTTCGCTGATTTTAAAAATGTGTCTACGGGTGATTTAGAGTCTTCACCAGTAGCGGAAACGCTTGCTGGTTTACGAGTAATGAATCCTGTTACTTCATGAACAAAAATAAGCATGGATTTACGGTTGTACCAGCTAGCGAAAGCTAAGAGGTCCTTGTTTATGTGAAGCGAATTTTGAAAGAGGAACGTGATATTGAGTTTGTAACCAAACCTTTGGAAACATCGCGTTTTTAAATGGAAAATATCAAAGCGAATGCATTACTTTTCTATGTTCCCTTCCACTTTTCCACTTGTGGCATCGCCATCCAATTACTTCGGATGATCGTAGAATACACAGGTTAGCCTAAAGCCACATTGTCACGCCGCTTATTGCGTTACGCCAATGTGGCTTTAGGCTAACCGGGTTCTTTAAGAAAGATATTACAATGGGCCCCGCAGTAAAGAGTAAATAAAATGAGCCACTCCGTCATCAATATTCGTCAGTGTTACTTCTTGGCAGGAATTCTTGATTTCCTCTGGCGCATTTCCCATGGCGGCACTTCTTCCAGCCATTTGGAGCATAGATAAATCATTAAAATTGTCACCAACCGCAGCCGTATCCGCTAGGTTCATCGCAAGCTTTTTAGCCAAAATTTCTAAGGCAATTCCTTTTGATGCCTTTTTGTGTTCGAATTCAAAGTTATGCTTAGCAGACGTAACCATCGTGACATTTTTCATATCCTTAAATTGTTCCTTCCCTTTATGGAGCTTTTCCTCATCAAACGAAAAGGCAAGTATATTATAAACATCAACATCGGTATTGATCAGTTCTTTATAGGACGGTATAAAGGAAAATCCGGTTTGGCTATATTGCTTCTCAGAAGCCTCTATGAGCTGATTAATATTTACTTCTGGATTTGCGCTTTTGATTCTATCCATTTCGATAGCTAAAAGTTCTCGACCGTTCTGTGGGGACAATATGGAATCATTACTGAAAATTTCATAATAGTATTCTTCTTGCTCTAGCCAGTTCAAGATTTGGAATGCATCCTGCTGATTTATCGAAACAGAATGGAACAGTTCTCCGTTTGGCTGGTGAATTGTCGCTCCATTGGCCCCAATAATCCAGGTTCTTAATCCAGTTTCTTTAAAAATGGTTTGGACATCAAAATGGGCCCGTCCAGTAGCAATAACGACTTCAACCCCATTGGATTGGGCGAATTTGATCGCCTCCAAATTTTTCTTACTAATTTGGTTTTCTTCATTTAGTAACGTGCCATCCAAATCGATAGCGATTAATTTCATCACCTTATTCATCTCCCTCTTCAAGGTTAGCGGTTAAAAGTTCGACATTGTTTTTACGCAACAGCTCTCTAAACTCCTTTGGAGGAGTTTGGTCTGTAATCAGAAGATCAATATCCTGTAAATCAGCAAAACGGAAAAAATCCGTGCGTCCTAATTTTGTACAATCAGCTAATACGATCACTTGCTTTGCTTGCTGGATCATTTTTCGTTTGACGAGGCCATCCTCCTCATGAGCGATCGTTAAGCCATTTTCCGATATTCCTACCACTCCGATAAACACTTTATCTACATGGTATTTCGATAGTTTTTCTAAAACAGTCGAGCCGTAAAGAAAACGGTGCTCTTTTTGAAGTGTGCCTCCTAGGAGCTGGATATTGACTTTTGACTTGGAGGATAATATTTCAGCTTGGTTAATCGAATTGGTTATAATTGTGCAATCCATGTTTTCCATCTGCTCCGCACATTGTTGAACGGTTGTCGAGGTATCCAAGATCACCCTATCACCTGGATAAATTAATGATGAAGCCTTATTTCCAATAATCTTTTTTTCTTCCGTTACGGTATTTAAGCGATTTGTATAGTTTTTGATTTCAACATGAACGGATGGAAGGATAGCTCCCCCTCGTGTTCTCACAATAGATTTTTCTTCTTCCAGCCTAATAAGATCCCTTCTAGCAGTATCTCTAGACACATCAAAAAGGGAGCAGATTTGTTCAACAGAAATCCTATTATGCTTTTTTAAGAAATCCATAATTAATATTAATCTTTCTTCTTGATACAAAAAATCCACCTGCTTATTAAGTGTTTATAAGTAATTATACGAAATTTAAGTAATAATGCAAGTTTGCATAAGTTTTTATAAGTAATTGAATTTTTTATCTAATAAAATATAGGGATTCTTAATAGATCCATTACATATTAAAAGGTAAAAGGAAGAGGTGCTTATTCCCATTCCTGTCCATATAATAGGATAGGATTTTATAGTTACTTGAAGAGAGGATAAAAAAATGAAATATCTTAAATAAGCTTTTTTTAACTTAAACAACAGATTGGAGAGGTTTAAAAAAATGCTATAATTTAATTAAAAATATAAGCTGATTGTTTCAGGTTATTGATAAAGTTTTCACGTATACCTCACAATTAACAGTTATCATTAGTGTAAAGTGAATCGAATAAAGGAGAATATTCATATGAAGAAAAGGTTTTGGTTCCTGTCATTGCTGTTTATGTCCGTTTTTATCACAGCATGTACAGCAGGAAGTAAAGAGGAAGAGCCCCAATTCCTTGAAGTTGACTTGACGATTACCCCTGAGAAGGCTGAAGTGAATGATCCAGTTGTTTTTGAAGCAAAGGTTATATATGGGGATGAGGCAGTAACGGATGCGGAAGATGTGAAATTAGAAATTTGGCGTGCGAATGATGAAAACCACGAAAAAATAAATGTCGAACATGCGGAAAATGGCATTTACCGCTTGGAAAAAAGCTTTGCAGAAGAAGGTACGTATTATATTTATTCACATGTAACAGCAAGGAACATGCACAATATGCCTAAAAAAGAGTTCATCATTGACCAGCCAAGTGAACATGAGGAAAATTCGTCTTCTACAGGAATGGAGGACGAAGGGGATCATAGCAGTCATTAATTTGACAGCCTCATATTTACCGTACAATGATGAATAGTGGATCCTATGTTGAATATGACAGAGGATCTACTATTCTTTTTATTGTTTAGGCTGTGTTAAAGCTTAATGTTGATAATTGCACCTGTTGATTGTAGCGGAAGGCACGAGATCCTCGAAAATGCATTCGCATTTCCTTCTTGCGGTGTTTATTCGCAGATGATTATTCAAAGTCCTGCGGGAAAAGCGTGTCAGGGGAGACCCCGCAGGAGCGTTAGCGACGAGGAGGCTCCCCGACCGCCCGCGGAAAGCGAGTGCCTGCAGCGGAAATCAACAGCTACGTTTAACAAAGCCATGATGAATAGAAAGATGACTCAGTCTTTTAAAACGTCTTTTAAACCGAAGGTGTGTTACTTAACTGTAATGCACCTTTTCTTTATTCATTTTTGTGACAATGAAACAGGTTAGTCTTAGGTTACTTTTACTCTTCCTCCATACTCAATTCCTCTTTATAATTTCTTCATATTTGTAACGCCTATGTAACAAAAGTAAAGGAAATTCGCTCTCAAAAAACCTGTCAACAGCGATCTTTTAGTATTAATATGGAATGCATTATCGCCATCTTCCACATATGTATATTTAACCCATAACAGCATTATCCAATTAGATTTTAGCAAAACTCAATTAAATCGGGGATTTGCTTACATTCTTGTACAATTTCATTCTTTGAAACCCTAAAAATGTCTACTAGTCTAGTGAAATGTGAAATCCTTCCTAAAATATTACGAGAAACACCGTGTTATGATGATTGTGCAAGTTACACAGCACCAAAAAAAAATTAAACATCCAGGGAGGATATCAAACATGAAGAAAAAAATGTTTTTTTCAGTAGCAGCGGCAGCAGCCTTACTAGTTTCTAATCCGGTATTAAACAAGGCGGACGCAGCTTCCAATTGTCCTATTCCTGAACAAGGAAAAGAAAATTCCTCTCAATCTACTAATATTGATTTTAATCAAGTGAATAGCATGCTTCAGAAATTTATGAAAGATTTCAATATTCAATTGAACGGTTTCCAAGGATTCGGTCAGCAAATGCAACCGCCACAATATCAATATCAGCAACCTGTACAAGCTCCAGCAGGACAAGCACCAGTTCAGCAACAGCCATCTGTACAAGCACCGGCACAAATACCTGTACAACAGCAGCCGGCACAAGCTGCACAGCCAAAAGCAGAAACACCAACTGCTTCATTAGTAAGTGCATTCGAACAACAGGTATTTGAATTAACGAATCAAGAACGTGTAAAAAATGGGGTACCAGCTCTCAAGCTTGATAATGAATTAAGCAAGGTGGCACGTGCGAAATCAAGTGATATGAAAGCAAAAGGTTATTTTGACCATAATAGCCCAACTTACGGATCACCGTTTGATATGATGAAACAATTCGGGATCTCGTATAGCAGTGCAGGTGAAAACATTGCCATGGGTCAACAATCACCTCAAGAAGTTGTCAATGCTTGGATGAACAGTGAAGGTCACCGTAAAAATATCCTAAACCCAAGCTTTACACATATCGGTGTTGGACATGTAGCGGAAGGTAACTACTGGACACAAATGTTCATCGGTAAATAATCGGCTATTTTAGCAGAACAGCTCTCCTAATGGAGGGCTGTTCTATTTTATTTTTCTCTTAAGAAGTCGTTTTATTCACTAGAACTAGATTCATCTTCGTCAACCTTAATTGGTATCTTTTCAGCATCCTCTTTCATGATTGGCAAGATAATGGTGAGGATGCCATTGGTAAAATGCGTTTCAATTGCACTTCTGTTTATGGACACGGGAATGGTTAGCTTTTTTTCAAATTTCCTGTTTGGTCTTTCCTTGATATAATATTGCAGTCCTGATTTCAGTGTTTTACATTCCCCTGTTATCACAAGTTCCTCCTGATATAGAAAGACTTTAATTTCACTTCTCTCAACACCAGGGAGTTCGGCATCAATCACTAGACTTTCGTTCGTTGCATATACATCACAGCGGGGGAAAACATCCTGCTTCGAAAAAAAAGCCTCCGTCTGTTTCGCAGTATCGGACGGATGCATATGATCCATACATATATTGTCACTTGCAAATACATCTTTCCAAAAGTATTGCGCTTTGTACTGATTTGATAAACTCATCAGCTGCTGCAATTTTTCGATATCCATCGGACTCTGCCCTCCGTTTTTAGGAATCATACAAAATTATTATATTTCTGTCACGTCAATTTCAGAGAATTGCATATCAACATTTTTCGGGATTTTTATTTCTAAGGTACCTTCTTTAAAATTGGCAGTTGTGCCTTTTTTTCTGACTAGTGCAGGCAGCGTGATCGTATGCTTGTCGTTTAATTCAGGGATATGTTCGATTATCATTTGGTTAGACGTATGATAAAGTTTCATTTCTTTCAGCCATTCTTCTTTTTTTATGGCCACTCTGACATATACATGATCATGTGTCTCGAATACGGAAGAAGGCAGAGTGGATGTTTGGACATCTGGACTTGCCTGGTTGCCAAACCCTTGCATATATTCTTGCGGATTCATCATCCCTTGCATATGTTGGGGAATCATTTGCCCCATGATGTTTTTGACATACTTGTCGATCTCCTCAGGCTTCACCTGCTGCATCATCTTTTTTGTATCCTTATTAACCGGGAATAAATTCCAAGGGAACATGCGCGATCATCCTTTCAAAAAAACAAAGAAAAGTCAGTTATCTGTCAATTTTTTGCGTCGGAGAGTGAGAATATGATCTTGTGTATTGCAAAAACCTCAATGGATGAAGTTTCACTTTATCCTATGCAAATAAATGCCTATTCGTTAAGAAAAAATTTATCGCAGATTAACGGACAGTAAAACCCCCACCGATGGAAGCTTCACTTTATGCAGATGGTGGATTGCATTATATTTGCATATGATGTAGGTCCTTACTAATATAATGATATTAATGAAATGATTAATGGGGTTTATACAACTGAATTTCGCTTTTAATGTTAAGATGGAATTTAATAAAGGCGATCGGTGATCCTTGATTGCCTATTGACTTAACCTTGACCTCTTCACAAGTCATACAAGAATGCTTAGGTACACAAGAACACTTTTTATTAAAAAACTAAAATGTCAAAAATTGAGAGGTATGATTGTGCGAGAAAAAACTGCATTAATAACGGGAGGAGCAACCGGCATCGGCAAAAGGACAGCGTTTCAGCTGGCTGAAAAGGGTGTTCATCTAGCCATCAATTATAATAAAAGCAAAATGGAAGCGATCGCCCTTGCGAATGAATTAACAGCAAGATTTGGGACTAGAAATATCGCTCTAAATGGAGATATCACAAAGCTTGATGATTGTCAGAAGTTTGTAGAGGAAGCATTATCCTTCTTTCCTGTCATTGATATTCTTATTCATAATGCAGGTCCCTATATACACGAAAGAAAAACAATGACGGATTATTCGTTTGAGGAATGGAATTATTTAATCAACGGAAATTTAAATGCCATTTTTTATTTATCAAAATTACTAATTCCTGGGATGAGAGAAAATCGGTGGGGACGAATGATTACCGTTGGGTTTGACCGGGTAGAAACAGCACCAGGCTGGATTTATCGCTCTGCTTTTGCCGCTGCAAAAAGCGGTGCTGCTTCATTAACAAAAACGATTGCTCTTGAAGAAGCGAATCATGGCATTACCGTAAATATGGTTTGCCCTGGAGATATTATTGGGGATTGGAAAGAAAAAGAGATTGTCCATGCTGCTGATATCATTGACAATGCGACACCAGTGGGCAGACCGGGAACAGGGGAGGATATCGCAAGAGTGATTTCCTTTTTAGTTGACGAAAGCTCTGATTTTATTACTGGAAGTATCATTCCAGTTACCGGCGGGAAAGACGTTTTAGGGAAAGTTGCCCGCGGGGAAGGGCAAGATGTTGTTGGGAATCGAGAAAGGTTGAAAACGGGGAAAGAGTGAATCTTTCCCTGTTTATTTTATAGCAAGTGCCGACTTTGTACGGGCGTACTTTTTTTGTATATAGATGAGCCTGCCTAATAAGCAAATAGCACCTGCTGCCAGGCCTGTGATTAGGCCGATCCAGTAACCGAACGCTCCCCAGCTCGTGTTATTTGCTAGATAGTATCCAAATGGAAGCCCGATTACCCAGTAAGAAATAAGGGACATAACAAATGTGACATTGACGTCCTTATATCCCCTTAATGCCCCTTGGATAGGAGCTTGAATGGCATCTGAAAGTTGGAAGAATATCGCATATAACAAAAACTGTGCGGTTAAATTAATGACCTCCTGATCCTTCGTATAAATGCCAGCAACTTCCGTCCGCAGCATGAATAAGATGAATCCACAGATGAAAGCCAATAGGACCGCAATCGAAACCCCGATCCAGCTATAGGCCTTTGCATCCTTAAATCGCTTAGCCCCGATTTCAAATCCAACGACGATTGTTAATGCCATCGAAATACTCAGCGGGACCATATAAAGTAATGAAGCAAAATTAAGTGCCGCTTGATGGGCGGCGATTGTCGCTGTATTAAAATGACTCATGAACAAGGTCACTGCCGCAAAAATACTCGTCTCAAAGAAGATCGATAACCCAATAGGGACACCGATCAGTAGGATTTCCTTCCATTTTGCTAATGAAATGGCATAGAACCGATGAAAAATACCAAAAGCAGAAAAAGGGCTGTGCTTGTGAACAACATAAATGGAATAAGCGGTAATCAGCCAGTAGGTAATCGCGGTTGCGTACCCTGAGCCGACACCTCCAAGCTCTGGAAAGCCGAATTTTCCGAAGATCAGCAGGTAATTAAAAACAATATTTATTGGGAGAGCCAGTAACGTAATAATCATCGATACACGCGTTTTGCCGAGGGCATCGATAAAAGAACGAATGACATTATAAATGAATAATGGAATGATTCCAAAGCTTAAAGCAACTAAAAAATCGTGCGCCGTTTGTTGTACCTCGGGTTCAAGACTCATTCCATTTAAAAGTGGATTGAGGGTATAAGCACCGGCAATCAATACGATAACAGCCATAATGACGGCAAGATAAACTCCTTGAATGACGGAATAGGCAACTTCGCTCCGCTTTTTGCTTCCGATAAGCTGAGCGACAATCGGTGTAATCGATAGCAGAATTCCACTCAAACCCGTATACACAGGCAGCCAAATCGAAGAACCAATCGCGACACCTGCCAAATCTTTTGAACGGTAATGCCCCGACATCATCGTGTCAAAAAAACTCATCGAAAACATCGCAAGCTGTGTAATTAGAATCGGGATTAAAATGAACAGCAGCTGCTGTAGTTTCGCTTTTTTTGAAAATGTTTGATTCATGATACAGTCCTCTTTCTAATTAGATAACAATAGGAAATTATATCACATTTGATGAGAAACAAATTTCTTTTTTTTGAACTTGTATTACATAGTAGGTCATTTTTGCGAAATTCAATAGAATCCCTTATCTCAAAGCTTGCTTTCAAACATGAAAAGATCTCCTAAAAAAGTCATGAACGCTCATCTCAAGCATATAGTTAAATGGACAAGCAATAAGGAGGAGATGGGTAATGGCTTATCAGGGGTCAAAAGGCTGGTACATTCAAAAATTAAAGGAAGCAGGCATGACAAAACACCCGGTTGAATTCAGGAAACTTGAACTGTATAAAACATTTGTTGTTCGAAATCTATATTTAGAACTGGTAAGCAAGGATACAGAAAAATAAGAGGAAAAGTTCCCTTCATTGGCTAGGGAACTTTTTTATTTTTAGCGTTTGCGCCGATAAATGCTTGTTTAGATTCATTGTATGCCATTCGTCAACAAAAAAAGATCATTTATAAATTTGTCATATTTATTTTGCAATTATGTGAACTTTTGAAAACCATGAATGAAAGCAGCTTCTTATGTGAAATATAGATAGTAATCAATTGTTTTTTCGCTAGTCATTGTCCTTTCTAATACATTCACCCCAAAGGAGCGAGGATCATGAGCTTTAACTTAAACCGGATTAATCCAAATCAAACACAGGTCATGTTTCACGATGGTCGCTTTGAAACCCTGACGAATGAAGAACTAGATGAGATGTTAGCACAAATGGGCATTAGCGAAATACCGGATGGTTTTGATACGAATGTTACAGATTAAATGGCTGCACATATGTGCAGCTATTTTTAATGGAAGGTTGTTTTAGAAAGCTTTTTTTTTTGAACGATATGAATCATATTGAAAAGGTGAAAACGGTCACGCAAAGGGGGTGTGGTACGAAATCTCTTCAACAATCTCCTCGAAATGAGGCTAAATAAAAAGCCAATTTAAAATAAATTGGCTTTTGGCATGTATTATTTATTAGGCTTCCATTAAATGAGACGATTCTTGGTTTTCCGCACCGTTACGTAAGACATGGAGCGTATATAAATCCTTGGGAATTTCATATAGATCATAAATTGGCCCATTGACATTTAATTGGTCATATATGGATTTGCTTGTTTCATTTGCGTGAATGACGTATGGGAGTTTTTCCGCGGCTTTCTGGGATCGGATGTTTACTTTTCTAATTCGCATGTAAATGGTTTCAATACCTACTTCGTAGAACAGTTCATTGAAAAAGGCGTCCTTTGCTAATTGGTTATAACCCTTTCCGTGATAAGGTTTTCCTAGCCAAGTCCCTAAAAATCCTGCATTCTCGCTAATATCAAATAAATTAATCGTCCCAATTGGAGCGCCCCATTCGTCAAGAATCGTGCGTGATATGAGTTCGCCACGTTCCTCCGCTTCAATTGTTTGCTTTGTCATAAAAATAAATTCATCATAGCAATTGGCCTTTTGACGCACATAAGGGAAGACATCTGGATGCGTCATTAAATCAAACAAAATATGGCATTCATGAAAATCACGTTTCTTGATCATAGGTTATCCCTCCAAAATGAGGACAGTCCTACTCCATGCCAAATAGAGACTCCGGTCCACCCTCGAAATTTTTTGTAATGTTGCTAAAAAATTTCGGGGTGGGAATCGAACCCACTAGAACCAGTATGACTGGTGGCGCACCATTTGCCTTCCCTAGCTATCGTTTCAGATATTTATTTTTCCAGAAAAACATCTTTTACAATCGTATAATACTAAAAAAAAATAAAAAAGGGAATAGTTTTTTTGGTTTATTTTTATTAAGATTTTGTGTCAAATTTCAACATTAAATTTATAAATTTTTTACAATTCTTTATAGACAAAGTTTCCTTCAATCATTGTCCATTTTGGCTTGGCTAAATAATGAAAAGGATGATGACTCCAAAGCACTAAGTCGGCATCTTTTCCAGCTTCAATACTGCCGAGCTGCTTGTCAATACGGAGATTTTTTGCTGGAAGGATGGTGATGCCTTCCAAAGCTTTTTGCTCAGGCATGCCTTCACGAACGGCGATGGCTGCACATAAATTTAAATATTGAATCGGGGTGTAAGGATGATCGGTTGTGATCGAAACCTCCACTCCATGATCCGTTAGCTCCTGGTATGTTTTCCACGTTTTGTTTTTTAATTCGACCTTAGATCGTCTAGTTAATGTCGGGCCGACTGACACTTTTAAGCCAATCCCAGCTAGTTCATCAGCGATCAGATGACCCTCTGTACAATGTTCAATGCGTAAATCAAGATCGAACTCTTCGGCAAATCGAATGGCAGAGACGATATCATCTGCACGGTGAGCATGGACTCTTACGGGAATTTCTCTGTTAAGTGCTTGGATGATCGGCGCTGTTCGTAGTGAATCAGAATGATCTCCACGTTTGGCTTCATAAAATGTTTCTCTTAACATACCCATGATTCCCATTCGTGTAATGGAGTCTTTATTTCCCTGACTGTGGATTCGTTTCGGATTCTCTCCAAGGGCAATTTTTAATCCAGCGGTTTCTTGAACAAGCATTTTTTTGATGTTTTTTCCTGCTGTTTTAATCACGGATGTTGTACCGCCGATCACATTGGAACTGCCTGGCATAATATGGACAGTTGTAATGCCAAATTTAACAGCGTCCGTAAAAGCTGGATCAAGTGGATAGACCCCGTCCATGGCACGGACATGCGGGCTCATTAATTCAGCCGTTTCATTGGCATCATTTCCAGCCCAGCCGGTGCCTTCATCATAAAGACCTAAATGAGTATGGACATCAATAAATCCTGGCAGCAAATACTGGTTGTTGCAATCAATTATTTTCACATCTGAATCGGTTTGAATATATTTATCCGTCTTCACTATTTTTCCGTTCTCGACCAACACATCGCCAAGAAAAGGAGATGAAGTAATGGGATAAATCCTTGCATTTTTTAATAATAATTTTGACATGAGGATCCTTCCTTGTTGCAAAATAATGTTTTATTAATATCATATCAAGAGCAACACTAAAATGAGAAAGAATTTTCCGAAATAGATTAATTTTAGGGATTGTTTTTTTAAAAAAGGCTGTTTTCGCATATATTATTGTTTTTAGTCTTCAAAGATTGCCCGTTGATTTCCGCTGCGGGCACTTGCTTTCCGCGGGGAGGGACGGGAGCCTCCTCGGCGTTACCGCCTGTGGGGTCTCCCGTTTCCCTCTATTCCACGCAGGACACTGAATTTACATCCTTGAATCTGCCCACGCACGAAGGAAATGCGATAGCATTTTCGAGGAGTCAAGTGCCCTACGCTCCAATCAACTCAGATATTTATATAAAATCACACTAAAAAAGCAACAAGGTTTACGAAAACAGCTTAACTAAAAGGCTGACTCCGTTTGATCTGGAGTCAGCCTCTTAATTAACGTGCTCTTTCTTTCCATTTTTTATAGAGAAAATAAATGACGATAGAAACAACGGCAATGATGATAATTGGCAAGATGTAAGGCTGTGCAAATTGTTTAATATCTCTCCAGTGTTCCCCAAGCTTCATGCCCAATAACAAAAACAAAACGGTCCAAGGAACCATCGCTGCAACGGTATAGATCGTAAAAGTGGAGAGCGGCATTTTTGCAATACCTGCAGGGATCGAAATTGCATGACGAATGATCGGAACAAAACGAGCTGAAAAAATAACGCCTGTCCCATATTTTTGGAACCATTTTTCAGAAGCATCTAAATGAGACTTCTTAATCAATAGAAATTTCCCATACTTGTCAAGAAACGGGCGCCCTCCATATACACCGATCCAATATAAGAAAAGCTGGGCAAACGTACCTCCGATGATACCTGCTATCAAAGCGCCCAAGAAATTAATTTTTCCGGTGCTGATTAAATAGCCTCCATAGCTTAAAACAATTTCGCTTGGAATAACTTCAACCATTAAGCCTAACGCAATGCCAAAATAGCCAAGCTGTGACAAAATGTCAAAAATCGAAAGAATCAATTCCTTCATTATGCTAACCCCCTAAGTTGACCAATAGTGAGGGATTTAGAATATCCCCGTCATTTGTAGGAATAGGATGAGAATGCCGAGGATCCAGACATATATCGCAAATATTTTCAGCGATTTCCTTTTCAGAAAGTTAATCATCCAGACAACCGCCATATAGCCGAATAACGCGGAGGAAATGGTAGCGATTAATAAGCTGCTGAAGGACATCGCTTCAGACCGACTTGATAACATTTCGCCAAATTGAAAAACAATTCCTCCGGCGATCGCGGGAATCGATAATAAGAAGGAGAAATAGGCTGCCGTTTCTCTGTCTAATTTTCTAAATAACCCTGCCGCAATCGTAAGTCCAGACCTTGAAACAGCTGGGAATATCGCGAACGCCTGGAAAGTACCGATAAATAAAGCGTCTCCGAATCCAATCGTGTCCATTCTCTTGGAACCGTTTTTAATCCTGTCTGCCATCCAAAGAATCAATCCAGTAAATAAAAACTCCCATCCAATCGTAATCCCCGATTTTGATATCGAATCAAACAAATCACTAAATAAAACACCGACAATCACCGCTGGAATCGTCCCGATGACGAGAAGCATCGAAAGCTTCCCGAATGGTTTTTTTAGGATCTGAAGCAATTCACTCTTATATATTACAAGAACCGCAAGCAATGTACCAACGTGAAGCATCGTATCTAGAAAAAGCCCGGCTTCATCAAGCCCGAATAAGTGCCTGCCGAGATATAAATGCCCAGTGCTGGAGATGGGAAGAAACTCAGTAAGTCCTTGGATAATTCCAAGGATAAAGGCTTCTAATTTAGACATCATATAAGATCATCCTTTTTGAAAACGTAAATTTAGCTTCCGTATGAGATTGCTTTCTTGCAGGAAAGCAATCATTCGATCAGTTAAATGAAATGGTTGTCTATATCAGTTTATTCATGTTGTCCCAAACAAGAACAGGAAAAGAAGTGTGCTGAACCTAAGAGGCTAGATGTTTTTTGAAAAAGTACGAAACCTTTTGATGTTTATGGCGTAAATAAGATAATAAGAAGAAATCATTCGCTCTTTTTAGAAAACCACTAAGGAAAATCCTTATCAAAAAATGTAATGGAGGAATTAAAAATGCCATCAAATGATGAGAGGCTGTTAGCTGCAGCCATTTATGTCTCAAGCTTCTTTACTACATTCATCGGACCGCTAGTGATCTGGCTCCTAAAGAAAAACGAATCATCGTTTGTTGATTACCACGGGAAAGAGTATTTCAACTTCCTTATTTCCTACGGGGTTTATAGTATAATCAGCACGATTCTTATGGTTATTTTGATTGGATTTGTGACGATTTGGATCGTCGGTATACTCGCCTTTGTTTTTACAATTATTGCAGCAGTGAAAGCATACGAAGGGAAGGAATACGAAATTCCGTTTGTGTTTCGGATCATTCGGTAGGGGGATTTAATGGTCTGCGGTTAATAATCATAAATTGTCGGTCGGCTTATTTGATAGTGAGACGGCCGACAATTTCAAAGACAACCGATTTTTTTAAAAATAGAAACACTAGATGCTGGAGACACTAAAAACATCCTGTAACATCAAGGGGAGGTTTTCGGCATGAAAATAAAAACAAAAATACTTATCGCTGCTATCGTAGCAGGTGTTAGTGTATATGCTATTAAAGGTGTCAATCCTAAAACTGAACAAACAAATGAAACCGCACAATTAAATAAACCGATGCAAACGAATGAATCTGCAGGAATAAATAGAACTGTCGAAATGAATGAGACCAAACAAATAATTAATGAAGTCAAAGCAGAGCAAATTGCTTTAGACGTATTAAAAGGCGGTCTTGTAAAGGCTAGTCATATAGAAGTAAATAATGACGGGTCGAAAGAATTCGAAGTGACAATTTTGAAAGACGATCGAATTTATGAAGTGGATATTGATGCCTCAACAGGTAAGATTTTGGAAATCACTCATAGTAAGCTTCAAAGTGAAAGCGTCGCAGCAACCATTTCTATCGAAGAAGCAAAGCAAATCGCATTAAACAGGGTAAGAGGAGCTGTAACCGAAATACATTTGGATACCTATAACAATCGCTTAGTTTATGATATAGAAATAAGTACAACCCATCGCCTTGAAGCGGGTGTAATTGTGGATGCAACCACTGGAGAAGTATTGAGATATGACGAAGTGGATTAGGGTTGAAGTATGATTACATAGGACTGATGGTGCCCGGAAACATTGGGAAATCGCAAAAGTGGTCATCATGAGTGGCTGATGATGTCCGGAATTGGAAAAAAGGAGTGAATGCGGTCACCATTGGGGGTTATTGATGCCCGGAATCTACTCGAAAAGGGAAAAGCGGTAAAGCAACGGAGATCTAGCAAACAGTGCCTAGCACTGTTCGTTAGAAGATAAGAAGGCATAATAAAAGACTTCGGATATCAGGTTAAAAAAATTTAATCTTATTCACAAGTAGCTGATGTAAGAGACCAGAAATGCTTCTGTGCTATCACCACAGTGCCTTCATTATGCACGCTTCTAATATAGGTTTGTTCGTTTGGTAATTTCTTTCAATTTGGATACCCCTTATAGTCCCGATTGATAGTATAGTGATGGTGGCCATTACTGTGATAAGCATTTTTCATTTGTTTTTATTCATTACAGACCACTCTATTCATATAATAAAGCTTAGCATTAATATTATAACAAAGGTACAAATAAAAACAGACGGAAAAGCCTTTCGCTACCAAGGGTTTATCTTTCGAAAAAAATGACTATCAATTGTATGCTAAATTGATAGTCATTTTTTATTGGGATATCGCGATTCCTAGTCTAAAAATCGCCAATATAAGGGTAAAATGCTGTATCCCGCAAAATCATATATTTATTTCCCTTTTTTCTTTTTCGAATGATCGACAACGGGTTTATTTTTATTATTAATGATTTCAAAGATAACTTGCACATGAATATTTTTTTCATCCATACTTTTAACACTTGAAACCTTTCCTTTACGACCTTTAATTGTTAAATCATCACCTGCGGATGGAACACGATTAAGTAGCTGACTTAATAACAGGATTTTGTTTTCAAAAAAATGTACAGCAATCATTTTTTGTCTCACCTATTTCATATGGAATGTGTTACATGAAAAATACTCATCTTGCATCCTTCATATAAAATATATGATTATCGTTCGATTTAGACCAAATTAGTAAAGAAAAAAATGTTGCATGCTTCATGCGGAGGAAGCAGGTTAATTAAAGAGAAAGGAATATCACTAGGAGGATGGGAATAAATAAAACAGACATTGGAAAAGGAAATTATGAATTCAATATGGAATATATAATTAGTGCTTATAGCCTTCAGGGGGGAGAGTTATTTGTCATTAAAAGTAGGAGATATAATTACGTTTGAACGGACTTTTACAGTAAGGGATATTGAATTATTTACAGAGATTTCAGGTGATGAAGGGATTCATCATATTACCCCAGATGAACAGGGAAGACTTGTAGTTCAAGGGTTATTAACGGCAACTCTACCAACAAAAGTAGGTGGAGATCATAACGTACTGGCTCGTAATATGAATTTTGAGTTTTTAAGACCTGTGTTTACGGGGGATACCATAATTTGTGATGTTGAAATTGAAAAATACGAAAGGCAAGAAAATAATAGAACAGCCATTGTTGCATCCTTTTTATGTAAAAATCAGAATGAAAAAGAAGTATTAAAAGGGGATTTCTCAGGTGTAATACTTTAAATTCTTTATACTTTCTTCAACTGATGGGTGCAAGAGTTCTAGAAACAGGGTTACGGCAACTCTGTTTCTTTTTTATTGCGCTAAATAAGCCTTTTAATAAAATTTAGAATACCAAAGGAGGAGAATATATTTATGATTGTGCATTACTTGAATAAAGGTTATAGCACTTTATCGTTTCTGCTATATGTTTTCGTTACGAGTTTTACTCCACTATCTATTCATTCCAAATTGATTAAGCATAGTCAAACTTCCCCGTCTTGTTGTTCAATCAATGGGCAATTTTATGAATAAAACCTTCAAAGAAAATTAGATATTTATTCTTAGATGTGTATGCGAAGAATTGTACCTAAAGTAACGGAGAATAGGCTAGTTCAACAATACACTGAAAATTAATGCTGTATTACTGTGTGTTTTATGTAAAGCACGTTTGACATAATGCTAATTTCTGTTAAAGTAAATGTAAAATCTTCTTTACATATTTGTAGGTGAATATTTTGGAAAATAGAATTCAAGCTCTAAGGAAATCGAAGGGATTATCGCAAGAAGAGCTTGCACAGAAATGCAAAGTGTCGAGACAAACGATTAATGCCATTGAAAACGACAAATATGACCCAAGTTTACAGTTGGCATTTACTTTGTCTTACGTTTTAGGACTTTCAATCGAAGAATTATTTATTTTCAAATACGAAAGGGATGAGAATAAATGAACACTGTAAAAAAAGTTAGTATAATCTGTTCTTTCATTCTTATTATTGCAATTGGTGGTTTTGGTGTATATGAATGGATTACAAAAGAAATGATTAACGCTTCTACACTCTTCTTTGTATTTTTAGGAATTGGTTTCTTCTTTCAATCTATAACTTGGGGTGAAATGGAGGGAAAACATGAAGGAGAAAAAGATGAATTGGAGAAACATATAACACTGACAAGTTCAAAAATAAGTTATTATCTATTGCTTTTATTGATGTTGATCGTTTTAGTTGTATCGGAAAGAGTAACTGCAATGAATGACATAAAAAATATCCCACTCGTTATAGTAATTGGACTTGCGTTGATAACCATGCCAATTACTGAGTTCGTTGTTTCAAAAAAGTACCGTTAAAATAATGACGAAATTATAAAAATCAACGGATGGGCTCTAACGCACCTTAGTTAAGTGACCTTCCTCTCCCAGCTGTATTAACGGGTATTATTACATTATATATTGCCTTTGAGGCATCAGTGGATTTAAGTAATACCTTGCTAAATGCAAAATTTCACTATCTAGGGCTAACTAATTAAGATTTTTAGGAAACCAATTGAAAGTGGGTTTCCTTAATTTTATCTAATTATCAACATTTAAATTTAATAGAGTTAAAGCAAAAGAGTTGATTTTGTGGGAGGTTATTAAATGAATCTAAATAATGAAGAGGGAAAAGACAATCAAAAATTATTTAGAGCTCAGAAGTTGGCATTATATTGGTTGTTAGGACTTATTTATTCAGGATTTATAGGTTTACAGCTTGGCAGAATTCAAGCTATTGCAGATTTCAATTATAGTTTACACGAAATATTGTATGTCCCATTTAATTTGGCAATCTTCCTTGTACCCGTTGTGTTTCTCATCTACTTGTACCATGTAATTAAATACTTACGAAAAAGGAGAAGACAAAAGGGCAATCTAAAAACGAAGGTAAAAGCTATAATGGTAATCATCTCTATCATCTTTATTTTTTCAATAACAAATCATCAATTTCATGAAGTATCGACTGGAGGAATATTTGTGTTAAAACAGAAACTTCATGAGGAAGGAAAGTATTATTTAGTATTCGATGATAAAAAGATTAGCGTATCTGTGAATGAATTTCAATTAGTTGAAGTTAATCAACAGTATTTAGTAAGCTTTGTTTGGAATTCACGATCACCTAACAAAGGTCGGCTTAAAACGATTGAACCATTTAAATAAAGGATACAATTAAAGTCGTGAGATAATCATAATTCTCTTGCAATAACAAGGTGCATCACCGGAACAATGGTAATGCTCCTTTCATCTTCTTCAAGTAACGTGCAGGTTAGTTAAAGTAAAATAATTATAGGAAGACAGCACACTTCCAATAATGGAACCAACCTGCCGATTTAGTTGGGCTTAAAAAGCGGCGACACCGGGATCAGCAGTATGATATTGTTTTGGGAATAGGAATCCTCTGGTGTAAGGTGACGATTGACCTTTTAATCGCAAAGCTTTTTCAATTTCAACCGCAGCACGCATTGCATCTTTTGCGGTTCGCTTGCCAGTCACAATATCGTGCATCAAGTTTAAAGCCATAATATTCGTCGATTCATGATCGCATTTAGCCGTAGCCTCACCAGCCGTTCGGTCTGGATATAAACTACCATCAAACTGTGCTAATTCATCAAAGAATTGAACAGGAACTTTATAATCAATGGTTTGTTCTAAATAATCAAGATGGGGGAGCGGAGCGTTATGAAGTACTGTATCAAGATGAACAATCGTACGCTTCCAAGGACCGTTGTTATACCAGATAATTCTTCTCGAACTTGCTTCATTAGGTAAACCATATTTATTGACTAACAAATAAACTGTCTTTTTGGGTTCCCCAGTCCACTTTTCCAAAATTTGATCTAAAATTGGATGAAGGCCGTGATGTTGACGGTAATAACCGCTAAAGCCATTATTCATTTTTAATCCCCTCCTATACTGGTCCTTTGTCCATAGTTACATTTGGCAGGGGGGAAAGCACAAACAAGAATGTGAATAATTATTGGCTGTTTTCGTAAAGTTTGTTGTTATCAGGAATAAACAATGCCCGTTTCTTTCCGCTACAGGCACTTGCTTTCCGCGGGGAGGAAGTCGAGCCTCCTCGACGTTCCGTCTGCGGGGTCTCGACTTTTCCTCTATCTCCCGCAGGAATCAAGTGCCTTCCGCTCCAATCCACTCACCGTTTTCAATGTTGGTTTGGAATAAAGTTTGTTCAAAAATGCTTTGCAAACCCTTATTTTGTGAGAACCAAAAAGAATCCATTTTGAATAAGATTAATCAAAATGGATTTTTATATATTATATCTAGATGTATTATTTATAAAAAATTCTGTTCTTTTACCACACAAAAATAAGCTTCTATTTTAAGAAGCTTTTCCTTCTTCAAATTCATCTTTGCATAATTCTACTTGTTTAATAAGGTCACTGCATAGGAGTTTTCTTTCTGTTCTCACATCGGTTCAAATTCACTTTATATTGCAATTCCCTTAAAATGCTACTAACTTTAAAAAACTATATTTCTAATGAATGTTGAAAATAAAAGAAGTAGATTCATATTCGAGCCTTAAAAATCATATTTAGTAACGATTGATGGAAATTAAATTTTGGAGGCTATAATAATGAATGAAAAACATCATAAACAGAGGCAAACTTTATTAGAGGAAATCCATTATGAGAATCGGGACCTCTCCAATGAGCCAGCTAAACTTCATTCCCAGACGATCGGTTCTAGGGGACCTGTACTGGAACAAGATGGTGTACTACACGAAACCTTACAAGAATTTATTCATGAAAAGATTTTAGAAAGACCTGTTCATGTAAAAGGATTTGGTGCATTTGGTTATTTTCAAACGATATATTCGATGGCCGAACATACAAAACTGAGTTTTTTACAAAATTCTAATCAGACAGTTCCTGTTATGGTTCGCTTTTCGTTAGCCGTCAGTACGAAAGGAACACCTGATACATCTAGAAATGTACGTGGTTTTGCTACAAAATTTTATACAGAAGAAGGCGTTTTTGACCTAATATGTAATCACATTCCTGTCTTTTCTATTCGTGATGCGATACGATTTCCGGAATTTATTAAAGCATTCTTACCTTCACCAAAAAATAATTTAATTGATCCTAATAGGTTTTGGAGCTTCGTAGCAAGAGCGCCTGAATCGATTCATTTTGTTGTACGTTTATTCTCTGATGCCGGTACGGTAAAAAGTTTTCTCCACACTCCAGGACATAGTGTAAATACATATGTTTGGAGAAATGCTCAAGGTATTAGAAAGTATGTTAAATACCATTGGTACCCATTTGAAGGTGTGCAATACATTGGTCGCGAAGAAGCAAATAGACTATCCGCTGAAAATCCTGATTACGCTGGTAAAGATTTATACGATGCGATTGCAGGAGGCAAACCGGTGGAATATGGCTTATATGTCCAGCTCATGGACCCAAAGGATGAAGCAAATCTTTCTTATGATCCTTTAGACGATACAAAAGTGTGGGATGAAAAAGAGTATCCCCTAATACCAGTAGGTAAAATGGTATTAAATAAAAATCCTGATAATTATATGGAACAAGTAGAAAAAGTCGCCTTCGCCCCTTCTAATTTACTAGACGGCGCAGAATTATCTGATGATAAAATACTGCAGGGCCGTGCCAATATTTATAGTGATTCTCAAAGAAGAAGAATTGGAGCTGAATTTCGTAAATTACCGGTTAACCAACAGCAAAATTGGACACCAGCAAATCAAATTTCAAGTGGTAATGGAAGATATGTTGGAGGCAAACTAGAAAGAGCTTCTATTACAAAGCAAGACGATTTTGGGCAGGCTGGTGAATTCTATACGAGGTTAACCCAAATAGAAAAAGAACATCTTGTCGAAAATTTAGCTACTGATTTGAAAGTCATATCTTATGATATTAGAAAGAAAGTTATGGAGTATTTCGATAAAGTATCATCTGACTTAGCAAAGAGAATTGAAATTGAATTGAAAAAGTGAAAAGAAGATTCAAAACGTCATTATTACGATTAAAATGACGTTTTTTTGTATAAAATTTATTAATTTCCAACATATTCTTAATAACCGTCTACTTTCACAAAAAAGAAATCCTGAAGGTTTATACGTAACAAGCGGGGTTGCACAGTTAAAGTAACAAATTTTTTCTTAGAATCAAAAATTTTAGAAGTGGACGGGGGTATTACTTTAATTAGGGATGCTCCTGATTTTTTTATCAATAGGCAAAGTAACCTTTTTAAGCCCAAGTCATACACTAAGAAAAAGAATTTTCCCTTGTTAATCCCAAAAAAAAGGAGCGTAATGATGGAAAAACGAACCATGAATCAAATGGTTGGGAATGTGCCTCAACCTATTCGAAGTGATGGAGCTGGAGGCATTGACTCAGGACCTCGTAATATTATGCGGGATCTTCAAAATCCAAATATGCTCGTCCCACCTATTACGGATGCAGGCTTGCTCCCTAATTTGAAATTTTCATTCTCAGATACTTCTATGAAATTAGATCAAGGGGGATGGTCCCGTGAGATCACGGTTAGGGAACTTCCTATCGCCACCACCCTTGCAGGAGTAAATATGAGTTTAACGGCCGGTGGAGTACGTGAACTCCATTGGCATAAACAAGCAGAATGGTCTTATATGCTATTAGGAAGGGCACGTATAACCGCAGTTGACCAGCGAGGTCGAAATTTCATTGCCGACGTTGCCCCAGGTGATCTTTGGTACTTTCCACCAGGTATCCCTCATTCGATTCAAGGATTGGAACATTGTGAATTTCTGCTCGTCTTCGATGACGGAAACTTTTCTGACCTTTCTACCTTGTCCATCTCAGATTGGTTTTCACATACCCCAAAAGATGTTCTGTCGGCCAATTTCGGAGTACCAGAGAGTGCTTTTAACTCCATTCCTTCTGAACAGGTATATATCTATCAGCGGGAGGTGCCAGGTTCATTGGAAAATCAAGAAGTCCATTCACCATACGGAGAAGTTCCTTGACATTCAAGCACGAGCTGTTGAAACAAACACCAATTAAAACGTCTGGTGGTAGCGTTCGAATAGTGGACTCTTCTAACTTTCCGATATCAAAAACCATCGCCGCAGCACTCGTTGAGATTGAACCGGGTGCGATGAGAGAACTTCATTGGCATCCCAATAACGACGAGTGGCAGTATTACCTTACCGGAGAAGGGCGAATGACTGTATTTGCTGGAAACGGTGCAGCACGTACATTTGATTACAGAGCTGGTGATGTCGGATATGTTCCGTTTGCTACTGGGCATTATATTCAAAACACCGGTAATGAAACATTATGGTTTTTAGAGATGTTCAAAAGCAACCGCTTTGTAGATGTGTCACTGAATCAATGGATGGCATTGACTCCTAAAGAATTAGTTAAGAGCAACTTAAATGTTGGATCAGAATTGATCGATTCTCTTCGCAAGGAGAAATGGCCTGTTGTTAAATATCCAGGGTTTTCCTACTATCCAAAAAAAGATAGACAAAAGTAGATTTGATTGCCAATTTTGAAATTGCTTTTGGTTAAAATACAAGTTTTTTTATTCTATATGAAATTTCAAATATTATGTTAAAAATAAAAAAGGAAAACAAATAATCGATTTCAGCAATCGGGCGCGTTTCTGAAAAAAGCAGGAACGCTTTTTCCTTATTCAAGTAAATGGCAGGTTAGTTGAAGAAAAAATGGTAAAATTAAAGAAACAAATTGAGGTGCAGATATGCTTTTAAATGACTATATGAATGAAAATTTTCCTAACTTAAATCTTAGACCACCTTTGTTTTATAACTGGGAAATCGGCATACGGTTCGAGTTAGGAGTAGAGTGGGATAGAGAATACGATTATGAAAACAGTCCTTATGTACAGGAGGTTTATAAAAGGGCTGTCCTGTTGTTTGAATCATTACATTCACAAGACGAGGAAATTTTTATTGTAGTAGATGTGAATGATTTTGGAGATGAAAAAACCTATAAGCACAAAGCAAGGATTTTTTCTCCATATATCTATGAAAAATCAGTGTTATATAAATTGAAGCATACAGAAATGCCTTATATTTTTCCTGAAGATGATGAAAACGGAAAATATAAAACACATAGGTTTACCCTTGAATGCAAAGTATCTGATATGAAATACATTCCATTATTAAAAGCAGTATGTAATCAGGATTTAGGAATCCAACCAAGTATTTTTCATAGGATATATTTTTTAAATATCAAAAGGAAAACCATTTTTCATGTGTACGATGATAGAGGATGTGATTTGCTTGCTACCTCACCTGAATCTATTCGAGACATTTATAATACATACAATGATTGGATATTAGATTACGACAAGGACGAAATAGATAAAGTGTTTAAATAAGAATTAATTCTTTTTGAACGAACAGGTAGCGTTTCTACAATAAGTGGAGACGCATTTTCTTCTTGAAGTACTGGCAGAATAGTTTAATAAGTCCTTATTAATAATAGGGTTTAGAGCGTACATAAGTAAAACAAGGAATTTAAGGAGTGATTTTAATGGAAACATATGAAGCCTTAGAATGGCTTAATAATAACAACAATCCTTCAGCATTAGCGTCTAATCGTTTTGGCGAAACTGTGAATGCAATCAAATTTGTTGAAAAACTTTATGAACTTGGTGCAATAAAGGTAAATGTTATAGGTATTCTGGATGAAGCAGAACGAATAGAAGATGAAGGTGGACCATACGCTACGTCCCTGATTGTAGATTTACCGCAAGACAAAGAAAAACGTAATAAGATTATTGCGTTTTATAAAAAAGAAATGGAAGAACAAGGGATTGAAGAGGGAGAAGGAATTTTAGAATGCAATGAGAGTAAGTTAAATCAAGACAAACTGGGTTTTGGTTGGGGTTAATAATGGATGCTACTAAGGAATTTTCCTCTTGAACTCCCATGAGTGCTACCCATATAGGGCGCGACAGTCGGTGGTACACCGTGATCCTTGGAGTCAGACTAACGGATGGGCTCTATTGCACCATAGTGTATCGACCTTCTTCGTCAGCCGTAGAAACAGTATTGGCTGGGATCGGTATCAAGAAACCTAAAGAAGAAACAAATCCACAACTAAGCACAATCATTTCATCATTGGATAGACTTCCACACACTGCTAGGGCATCTTCAGGAGGATTCTTATATTAATACGCCTCAGATTTGTATCATTAATTTTATAAAATTTTCTTTTCAAGAATTTTTCCATTATGCGAATCAACTTTAATAACGACGTTATGTCCGAGTTTTGTGAATCCAATTTGATAAAATTCTTCCTCAGGATGAAAAACAGCATCCATTACTTTACCTTTTTCTTCCTTTTCAGCTATTGCCATTGCTTCCACTTTTGATATATTACTCCTGTTCACTCCATTAACGGCAATTTTTTTTTCATATTCCATGAATTGTATATTTCCGTTATTTTCAATTTGATTATTTTCTGAAATGGCACCTACGCCGACCGCTTTCCCCATAAAAACTAAACCAATCATACTTGTAAAGAATAATTTACGTATCATGAAATAAATCCTCCTCTGTTTTGCTGTTATTCATATAATAACTTGCGAAAATGAGGAGATTCGGATAATAAAATGAGAATATGATGAGAATTGCGTGAGTGGATGTAAAGGTTAATGTTTTTCTTCTGTATAAAAGATGGGCGTCAGAAAAGTGAGGTTTTACAACGATTTGTATTTTGTTACTTATCTTATAGGACAGTAGAATGTCTATTTTAGCGGAAATCTCCCGTGAAAATAAAAAAAGCTCAAAACCAAGAAAAACGCATAACAAAATGGACCTAGTAAAAACGCTTTTTAAAAAAGGCTGAGCCTTCTTCGTCAGCCGTAGAAACAGTATAGACAGGGGTATCCATTTTCATTCTCTGTGGTGAAGCGCTGGCTTTTGCGCTTCATGGATGGCTAACGGGTGCTTTAGTTGAACACGGGGTTACAGCGGCGTAGGATGTATTCACATTCTAGAGGTGCTAATTCCCTTATTTTCTGTGTAATAATTTTTCATATTCGTTTAAAAGTTTGTTTAAACCTTGACTCAATGATAAAACTTCTTCATCAAGAAAATCTAACTTCTTATTGTAAGCTGTTCGAACCATTTCTTCACGAAGTAGGTGGATTTTATTCCAAAGTTCTTTCTCTTTATCAAATTTCTCATTCATTTTTGCACCAACTATATGATAAATTCTAAACATTATACATTGTGCCATTAATGCATGGCTATTATGTATTAGAAAATATAATTGTTATAGGTTCTATACAATAAAATGATTATGAACAGTTTCACTTAAACTAACGGGTGCTTGAGCTTAAGTAAGGATTGCTGCGGCAATCCTCTTCCTTGTTTAGGTTCTTTGATTTTCGCAGCAGGATTCTTCGGTATATGCCCTTCATTGTGTGACCAACGAAATATCGATTTAATAAATCGAATTCGATGAGCCAAACTTGATGGCTTGAGGTGTTCACTGGATTTTGCCAAGTATTCTTTAAGCCGATCAGTAGTCAATGATTCAATATTCACATCGTCAAAGTATTGGATAAGTAGCTTAGATTGGAGCTTATATGCTTTTAATGTCTGAGGGGAGAATCCTTCGATCTTTTTATCCGATTCATATAATTCCCAAGTTCTTAATAACAACAAAAAAATCTCCTCCTTTTCGTATTGGAGGAATTATTGCCTTGATTGTAGAAGTGGAAACGTAAGGTATTGAACTATCGGGGCAGTTTAGTTTAAAAGGGGGTTAAAAATGAGTAATCTTGATGTATCGAATGATATTGATATTAAGACTAATAACAAAGGTACAGTATCACTGGTTCTTGGTATTCTTTCAATTGTTACTTCTATTGTCGCAGTAGGCGTTATACTTGGGATTGTTGGGTTAATTTATGGTGTTATAGGGTTAAGACAAATTAACCGTTTTAAACAAAATGGAAAAAGAAAAGCTGTAACAGGTATTATTTGTTGTCTATTTGGAATATTCCTCACGATATTAATTTCAATTACTACTGGTGAGTTGCTTTTCATCTAACGGGGGCTTTACTTCAATAACAATATTCAACATAAAGGGCGCTTTTCTGAAATAAGGAAAGCGTCTTTCTTCATGAAAAGGGCCATATTGTCGAGGAAAACCTCCGAAAACAATTGGTTATTTACGCAAATCTGAGATTGTAAAAGTTGCACATAAACAAATGCTGGTTAGTAAAACAGTCTCCATGCAAATGGATTTTATAAGTGTTAGAATTTTAACTATAATCAGCTATAACTAATAATAGAAAGTGAGTACATATTAAATGGGAAATAATAAAGTTATTGAACTTAAAAATTTTTCAATTGGATTACCAAAAAAAATGAAGTATGGGTATGATAAAGAAATAGAAACGGGAATATGCAAACAAACAATTGAAGAAGCTTTCTTAGCAAAAGAAGGATTTCGGGGAGATGGAGTTGCCGACTTACGGTATCATGGAGGTCCCGACCGTGCTGTATGTGTATATCCGTATGAACATTATTTGCTTTGGGAGAAAGAGTTCAAGAACCCTTTACCATCTTCAACTTTTGGAGAGAATTTAACTGTTACAAATATGTTAGAAAACGATATTTTTATTGGTGACATTTTCCTCCTTGGTAATGCTGTTATACAAGTAACTCAAGGTAGAATTCCATGTAGCACGATTACAAAGAGAACTAATAATCCTTCTCTTCTAAAAAGGATGGTACAAACCGGTTTTACAGGTTATTTGTGTCGTGTATTAGAAGAAGGTATTGTTCGTAAAGATTCTAAAATCAGATTAATAGAATCACATCCAAAACAGGTGTCCATTCTTTACGGAAATGAGATTTATTTTCATAAGCAAAAGGATGTTGAGGGCATAAAAAGAGTGCTGGACGTTCAAGAATTGGCTAACGAATGGAAAGAACTGCTGGTAAATCGATTAAATAAACTTATGACCCTTCCCTAAACTTCTTTTATGTATTTATAGTCTTTTTACGTTCTATTAAGATATAGAAGCTTAAATTTGGTTTAATATTTTATTCAACAAAAGGGCGCAATTGTTCAATAAAATCAGTCTCGATTTTGTAATAAAAGGTGATAAAAATGATTAACTTTGAGGAACAACTTCCAAGAAATAAGTTTGATTTTGAAAGAGTTCATAAAATAAAAAGGATGGAGAAAAAAGATATTATTCCTCTATTACCTGAACTTCTTGAATGGATTCAAGATATGAATTGGCCAATAGCACCTAAAGTCGCTGAAATTCTTATAACTTTTCCGAAAGAAATTGTTCCTCATTTAAAAAATGTATTTTCAACTAACGATGATATATGGAAATTCTGGTGTTTAGAGTACTTAATTAAGAAGTTACCTCCTCATTATAAAGAATCGTTAAGGAACGACTTAATAAGGCTAATTACAACACCTACTGAGGGCGAAAAATTAGAAGAAGTGGACAAGAAGGCGGGTGCAATTCTTGAAGAGGAATTGTGCTTTTTTCAGTAATCGGGCCATATTGTGGAACAAAAAATATTTTTCAAGGGAAAAAGAAATGTTGTAAAGTGAACACTTAACGTTAACGTAATATTTTCCTAATGTTTTTTCCAGTATATATTAGTAGTATAGGATTAGTAAGAAGTTGAAGTTTACTCATAAAAAAACGAGGTAATCCTAAGTGTATGAATTTAGTCATGAGGTAGAAAGGAAAGAAAGAAAATTCAAACTATACTTATTCATATTTATAATTTCTTCATTGATAGGTATAAGTCTCGATATTGTGGATTTTTATAATGGAAAAACTTCTGGGCTACGTATTGTTACAAATATTTTATTTTTCGGTCTTGTCATTTATTTTGGATTGCAAAAGAAGTCATGGGTTGTATGGATGATTCAGTTAACGGTATGGATGTACGTCGTATTACTATTACTTATTACTATTGTTGTAATTTTCAGACTATAGTTTAAAGATGTCTCTTTTTTTGAAACCAACAGGCTATGTCATTCCCTTGGTTATTAATATTCTCGTCATTGCTGGTAATTGGCTTTTGTTCGAGGTTTCCTAAAATTCGGACAATTATTGGCCTTTTTATTAGTATTCCCATTATACTGTTTCATGGTTTTATGGTTTGGTTTTTGGATAATAGCTATACTAAAATTGATTCCCCCTATAATCAGCAATCGCTAGTAAGGAAGTTAAAGGGTGGTACATATATAGCGTGGACCACCCTTTATATTTTAGGTCTTGATAATTAAAAAAGTTTAACCGTTTAGAATAGAATGATCAAAAATAAATCTGTAATTTAATACCCTATGGCCATGCCATCACCACGTGGATCGGCGCCTCCAAATTTCACAGAGGTATCAGGATCAATCAAAATCGCTCCGGACATCCCCATTGTCGTTGAGAATTCTTCCCTTTCTATGGCTACATCATGTCCACGCTTCTTTAATTCGTCAATGACCTGTTTTGGAATACGAGGTTCGAGCTTAAGTTGATTTGAGGGATTCCCCCATGTGCGTCCATATACCCATCTTGGTGCATCAATGGCGTTTTGGACACCAAAACCGTAATCTACAATACGAGTAACTAAAGCCGTTTGGGTTTGAGGCTGTCCTTCCCCTCCTTGAGTTCCATAAAGTAGGTACGGTTTGTCGTTCTTAAATAGCATAGCCGGATTTAATGTACTAAACGTTCTCTTTCTAGGCTCTAAATGATTGACCTCGTTAGGGTTCAATGAGAAATAGCTGCCTCGATTCTGAAGAAGGACGCCTGTACCTTTAGGAACAATAGCAGAGCCCCAATCAAAATAAATACTTTGATTAACCGAAACTGAATTCCCGTATTTATCTGTCACACCAAGCCACACAGTATCCTGCTTAGGATCAAGAGGCTTGACGTATTCTGCCGCTTTTCTCATATCAATACGGTTCGCCTGGTCTTGACCATGCTTTTTAGATAATAGGTAATCAAGCGGAATATTCACGAATTTCGGATCAGTGAGCCACTTATCTCGATCAGCGAATGATTGTTTGATGGCTTCTGTCATCAGATGATAGTAATCAGCAGATCCTTCCTTGATTGTGGATAGATCATAATTGTTCAAAATATTTAAGATTTCGAGTGAAGCCATCCCTTGGCTATTAGGCGGAAAATTGTACGCTTTATAACCACGATAGTCAACTGAAATTGGCTCAACCCAATCCGCTGTATGTTGTTTAAAGTCATTGAGGGTTAGTAAGCCGCCATTCGCCTGTACATCATCTACAATTTTCTTCGCGATAATTCCATTATAGAAAGAGTCGGCCCCTTGCGTTTGAATGATCTTTAATGTATTCGCTAAATCTTTCTGTTTTAGGATTTCTCCGGCTTTATAAGGTGACCCATCAGGTTTTAAGAATGTTTTTCTAAATCCTTCAAAACGTTGTAAGTTATGTTGTTCTTGGTCCAATGTATTTTTTTCCTTTGTAATGTTGACCTTTGTATAAGATTCTAGGTTCGGTGATACCGGAAAGCCGTCTTCGGCATATCGAATAGCAGAATCGAGAAGTTTACTCCATGGCAAGTTATTACCCATTTCATTTTGTGAGTATTTATAAGCTTCTCCCCAGCCTGATACCGCACCTGGAACGGTATTGGCGCTTAAATAGCCACGTATGGGAATTTTATCGTACCCTTTACTTTTATAAAAATCGATTGTAGCTTTCTCTCCTGAACGCCCACTTGCATTTAAGGCTTTTAGCTCCCTAGTTTTCGCATTAAAAATGAGCCAAAAGTTGTCTGCGCCTATCGTATTCATATCAGGATAAACCACTGCCAGTGTAGATGCCGCAGCAATGGCTGCATCTATCGCATTACCGCCATCTTTAAGCACTTGTAAAGCCGCTTGTGACGCAAGATAATGAGGAGCTGTTACCATCCCATTCTTCGACATTACCGTTGGACGAGTTGTTTGTGCTTCAGCATTGGTATTATTATTCCTAATTTTTGAAGTTTCAGGAACATCAGCTGAACTGGAATTCGAATGATTGTCCTCTGTATTTTTATCTATGTTATGCCCTATTTTTAAAGTTTCAGGAACATCAGTTGAACTGGAATGTAAATGAATGTCCTTCATATTTTTATCTAGGTTATTGTGATTACTATTAGTGGCACATGCAGATAGCATAAACATAAGAGAAATTATTCCTATCAATACTTTGTTACTTTTCATATTATCCTCCTTAAAATTCTGATGAATCGATTTTGTAATTGCATACCCATTATGGGTGTATCATTATTGAATAGCTTTAGCTAAAACTTTTATATTATGAGTTCTATAAATTATTGGAAATATCATGTTTCTGGCACTTAACTTATGTATGTTATGGCAGTATGTTTACTAATATTTTTGAATGACTTTTTAAAAATAAATTGTATGAATACTAATATTTATACACATTTTGTGCTTATTGAACAAACGGCCAGATTGTGGAATAACATTTTTAATTGTTTTGTGAATATTGTAAAAAAATGTGCTTAAATACACGAGGCAGTTTAATAAGAGTTCCATTTAAAAAGGAACCGCGATTGGCGATTCCCAAGATTATTATTTATTTGCTGCATTTATGGTACTAAGTGAATTGTTAAGTGCTGTTTTACACTTGTTTACATCAGGATTCGATGAACGAACTGAAGCTAATACAACATCAATTGTTCCATCAATTTTCGTCCATGTAGCACCATCGATTTTTCGAAGCTTAGGTTCCTGTGTGTCCCACTGATGTTCCAAATTATCAGCAATTTTTTTTGATGATGCAAAGTCGTTTTTATTTACAGCGTTTAGAATGTCATTTTCAATTTTAACAAAATCGTCTAATTGACCTGCTAATGTTGCTTGCTCCGCAGCGCCTTGTGATGCAATATTATTACTGCGCCAGTTATAACCACTTATACTAACAACTAAGAAAATTACAAGTACAACAATCGTTTGTGTTAGCACATGTTTCTTATTTGCATTACTTTGGTTTGTTTCTGCTATATCACTTTTAGCGTTTATATCAATTTTTGAAATGGCAAGGAAAACAATGATCGCTAAAATAGCTATAAGAAAAATTACACTCGTAACGGTTGTCCCGAATCCTAATCCGCCATTTACTTTTGGTTGAGATAAGTAATCTCCAAGTGACGCTCCAAGCGGACGAGTTAAAATATACGCGATCCAGAAAGCTAATACTCCGTCAAGTTTTAAAAATTTATAAGCTAAGAACACAAGAGCAATAATAATAACAACGCCTAATCCTGTGTTAAGATAACCAAAACCGAGTTGTTCGGAATATAAATCGCCGACCGCTGTTCCAAGTGCAAAGGTGAAAAGGATCGTAAACCAGTAGAAAACTTCTCTTTTTGTAGTAAAAATCGAGTGGATCGATAGTGTTTTTTCACTAAGATACCAAAATATAAAAGTAAGTCCTAGTAGCACGGAGAAAACAGCTGTACTAACCTCAAGCGGTACGCCCATATTATCTGTCAGATTATCCGTTACCAGTGTTCCAAATACGCTTATAAGTACAACTGTTACCCAGTAAACAACTGGAACATATTTGTTTGCTTTAAATTGAAAAAACAATACAATAAAAAACGCAACTCCAATAATAATGGTAGTAAGAGTTAAACCAAGTCCAATGTTGAAATTGATGAAATCAGCAAATGTTTCACCAACAGTTGTACACAAAACTTTGATGATCCAAAAGAAAATTGTCACTTGTGGCACTTTGTTAAGTAAAGTTTCCATTTTATATTGATTATCTTGCATATATATAATTTCCTTTCTTTGAAGTTTTTTCCCTCAAATTAATTTTATTTCTCACTCTCTAAATTAAGATACCCATCCAAATCCATGTTTATCATTAAGGAACTCTACGCTGTTTCTCCCACATTGGTTTCCATAATCTTGAATATTACAAAATATGGGGGACTTGTAATTTTTATTCCGGCCAGAAAATTGGACCATTTCAGTTTGTTTAGACATCTAAAATGAGAAATTCGGTATTCCTTTATTTGAACGGAATAAGACTTCCTGACGCTCCTGTAGATTTGAAACAAAGTTTTATTGTTGCGAACCTAAACGATTGATGAGATTGTGTTGGAAAGAAAAAGTGGTAAAATTACTGCTAAAAAGATGTAGTTATAGATTCAACTTTTTCTATTGTTAGAGTAATTAATAGGGGCTTTGAAAAGGTGGAGTTCAGTTTGAATTTACAACAATTAAAGTATGTATTAGAAGTAGTAAGTAAGGGATCTATGAATGAAGCAGCAAAAAGTTTATTCATCTCACAGCCAAGTTTGTCGAATGCGATTAAGGAATTAGAGAAGGAAATTAAAATTACTCTATTCATTAGAACGAATAGAGGGGTTACTATTACTAATGAAGGAGCTGAGTTTCTAGGTTATTCCAGACAGGTATTACAGCAGTTTAATATGCTTGAAGAAAAATACATAAGTGAAAAAACAGCTAAGCAACATTTTTGTATTTCAACCCAGCATTATACTTTTGCGGCCAATGCTTTTGTGGAACTTGTAAAAGAATTTGGGACGTCTGAATATGAGTTTATACTTCGTGAATCGAAAACATATGAAATCATTGAAGATGTAAAAAATTTACGAAGTGAGTTAGGGATTATCTATTTAAGTAATTATAATAAATACGTATTATTAAAGCTGTTAAGAGAAAGAAATATAACCTTTTCAGTACTCTTTACTGCAAAACCTTATGTATTTATTAGTAAAAGACATCCTTTATCCGACAAAGAATCTATTAATTTGGATGAATTAGATGACTATCCATGCCTTTCTTTTGAAATAAACCGCTTTATTAAATATCTAAGGAATTACTTACACTAATAAGTTATTAGTGTCTCAGTTTGTTGACAAAAGGGGTACGGTATGGTTACATTCCGTATCCCTTATCAGCTTTAGCTATTTTTCCAATTACCTGGTACGTTCACTAAAGTACGTTCCAAGACGTAAATGCGCGTTCATTTTATATCCCTGAAATCGGCTTTCTACAGCGCATGAATGCACTATAATTTCGCCCAATAAAGACTAAATAAATAATCCCATCAAAATAGTGTTGTAATAAATTCCATTAATTAAATTGTCTTTTTTAATGAGGCCTTCTTTTTCAAACCCGAGCTTTTCGTACAATTCAATGGCTGGAACATTATCTTCTCTAGTTACGAGACTAATTTTGTTAGTTATCCCATTTGAGGATGCCCACTGGATCATTTGTTCCATCATTTTTCTGCCTAAGCCTAGTCCAGTAAACTGTTCGCTAATAACGATTCCTAATGTACCAACATGTTTCATTCTGTCCTTCTGGCTAGAATTAATGGATGCTATACTAATAATTTCATCATTTATGGTTGCAAGTAATATGATGGAGTTTTGTTCCAGGCGTGTAGATTCTATAAACTCTTTATATTCCTCTTTATTGCGTTTAAATTCATTTTTTCCGAATGAAAGAAAATCAGTTTCTCCACCCACGATATTATAGAAATCGATCATATGTTGGGCGTATTCTTTAGTCGCCTCTTTTATCGTTACTTCATTTCCGTCTTTTAAACGAAATTTCATCATATCTCTCAGCTACTTTCTAGTTTGATATGGTTAACAAAGTTTGATTTTAGATTAAACGGTACAATTGATTCTACCTGTTGAAGATTCATTACTTTGTACTCCTCTGAACATTATAAATTAGTCCATCTTTTGAAACCATTCAAAAGATGGTTTTTGTTTCATCTTTCAGATACACTACGGTGAACCGTTTAATAGTGAAACATCTTATATATTAGCTATTCCACAAAACCAGCTAATAGTTTGTCAAGATTTTTCAATAAAAAATGTAAAACGTACATGA
>NZ_JAHNZZ010000001.1:1634746-1647547 GCF_019039215.1 Bacillus sp. FJAT-29790 | reverse complement strand
CCATAAAGAAAAAGGTCAACCAGAAAAATCTGGCTAACCTTATATTACGATCGGGCCAGATTGTAGAGGATATCTTCTAAGAAAATTGTAAAATAGATGGATGTTGTGAAGGAATGTATTTAAGCTAACGGACAGAATAGTTCAACAAGATTTTTAATCTTTATGGTAAAATATGTTTAGGGGAGGGGGATTTAAATGACAACTTTTTTCTTAATACTTATGGGTTTCTTTATCGTTATTGCAAATATTATTGGATTTATATCCTATAAAAAAAAGAAAAATCTATACTTTGCTGCCTTTATAATATTACTACTAGCAGTTTTATTTGGTGCAATCGGTGGTGCACTAGCAATATTTATTATTCGTGATCCCTTTGCAATGTTTTATGGCATGCAACTGGGACAGTATTTAATAGCAAATAGTGTGATCGTTTTTATTATTGCAATTTTAGTTACTGTAATAAAAAAATATAACAACGGAAAAGTATAATTCATGATTGATTATATTCAACTCCCATGAAAATAAAAAATGAAAAAAGGGCATGAAAAAATAGACCCAGAAAAACCAGTTTTTAAAAAAAGGCTGAGCCTCTTGAAGAAAGAGTAAGATGAGGAAGGAAAAGAAATCTATCATTAGTAGGTTTACTAGGGAGGAAATCAATGTTTTGGAGCATTGTAGCTGTATTATTTATCTTATATGTCGTATTTAGCCTTTCGACAATTAAATATCAATTAAAACAGATTTCAAAACATCTAAATATCAAAGATGTTGGAATACAAAGGGTAAGCGATGATGAAATCGAGAAAGAATTGGAGGATAATTCAAAAAGGTCATAATATATTGTTCGGTGGATATTGAAGTAGCTAATTCAATAGTCGGGCGCTTTTCTGTAACAGGAACAGCGCCTATTTTCATTATAAGGCCATTTATTTGAATAAGACTTTAAAGAAAATTGGATATGTATGTTAGAGTTTGGAAGCAGATTGTGAAGTTTTGTACTTAAAGTAACTGGCAGTTTTGTTTAAGATGGAAAAGCTTAACCCTTCAGTGAAATATTTGTTTAGCAGGTTAATCGAAGAACAATGTAGAATATATTAAAAAAATAATCTTAATTACAAAAGGAGAAAGAAGCTGCTTAAAATACAATTTCCTCAAAATATCAAACACTAAGATTAATTCATTTAACATATTAAATAAAGGAAATATAGAGTTTGAACCAAATCAACTTTCTAAGTAAAGGTTTAATGAGGAGCAGCTATGGCACCATTTGTAAAGGAAGAATTTATGAGGAAAAAGAGATGAAAATGCAACTAAGAGCTGATTTAATGTTACTAATGATTACATTTTTTTGGGGTGCATCTATCCTACTTACTAAAATTGGTCTCAATTATCTGCAAGAATATAATTTAATCTCGTTACGATTTTTTATTGCTTTTCTTTTATCAGGGGTCGTTTTCTATAAACACCTATTTAAAACCGATTTAAAAACTGTAAAATATGCTTTTATTTTAGCTGTAATTTTGTTTATAGTTTATGTTTTTGCTACATTCGGTACAAAGTATACATCTATTTCGAATGCTGGTTTCTTATTTAGCCTCACAGTCATTTTTATCCCAATATTATCATCTATATTTTTAAAGCAAAAGCCAGAAAAAAAGGTTGTGTTTGGAATTGTTTTGGCCATTTTGGGAATAGGTCTACTAACATTAAATAAACAATTACAGATAGGTTATGGTGATATATTTTGTATTCTTTGTGCTTTGTTTTATGCAGTTCATATCATGATTACGGGATCAATTGCTAAGCATGTTAATCCCATTTCACTTGGAGTTTTACAACTCGGTTTTGTAGGAGTACTCAGTTTCATTTTTTCAATATTAATGGAAACACCCAAGTTTCCTGCCAATTCTGAATCATGGTATTCAATCTTAGCATTAAGTATATTTTGTACGGCAATCGCTTTTATTGTTCAAATAATTGCACAGCGACATACCACACCTACACATACAGGTCTTATTTTTACATTAGAACCTGTTTTTGCAGCAGTATTTGCATTTATTTTCACAGGTGAAACTCTCACATTTAAAGGTTACTTAGGTGCAACACTCTTATTAATAAGTGTACTCATTGCTGAACTAGATTTTAAAAGTTTTATAAAACTAAAAAATAAGGAGTATATAGATAAGAAGTATATAGAATAGGTATTTTGTAAGGGAACATTAACATGCATCTATGTTTTGTCAACAGCCCCTTCAGCAGACAATCGAACTATACTAGCTTTAGAGTGCAATTACTCGGGGAGACGAGTATAGAAGGCTTACATGGAACTGGCTCAAAGAAATATACAATGTCCTTCGTTTGATTTGCCATATGTTAATGTTTAAACCAAAGGTAATAGGGAGTGCTTTACATGGAAAACACTATACATTATACAATTGAACCTCCTGAAAATTTTAAACAATTACAAAACTTATATGAATCTTTAGGATGGAACTCACTTAATTTAACTGTAATTGAATTAGAACAATTGTGTAATCAAAGTTGGTATACAATATATGCTTTTGAAGGACAACAGTTAGTGGGGACGGGACGTGTTATATCTGATGGTGTGATTACTGGAATTATTTGCGGATTATGCGTGCTACCGAAATATCAATCTAAAGGTATCGGTAAAGAAATGCTGAATCGAATAATTCAACATTGTGAGCAGAATCGCGTTTTTCCACAACTTATGTGTGTAGAAAATTTAGAATCCTATTATGACTCTTTTGGGTTTAAGAAATTTTCGATTGGTATGTCAAGAAATATAAATCGATAAATGCTTAATACCGAACTTGATTTTTGCAGAGTTGAAGATAGAAGTTGTTGTATTAAAAATTTGGCATTGTTGAGCTATCGGGTGCCATACTTGAAGAAGAGAGTATGGCTTTCCATTGAATCAGATGTTGGAGCGGGATTTTCATCAACGTCTTTGGCTTATTAAAGTCCGAATATTTTATCTACAAGAATTAGAGAGTAGAGAGGACTTTAAGAGAGAACTAGAAAAGTATATTTACTATTACAATCACAAACGAATAAAAGCAAAACTAAAAGGATTGCGCCCTGTGCATTACAGAGTTCAATCCTTGATAGCTGCAAAAAATTAATGTTTAACTTTTTGGGTTCACTTCATATCTAAAATGTTTGTCCTTTTATTATTAACTGTTTAACCTATCTAACCTAAATATAAAAATATACTCTGAGCATTTGATATTATCGTTTCGCTTATTCCCGTTACATCAAATAGAAAGGTTCATAAATATCTTTTTCAAATTTTTCTTGTTTATGCGGATAAAATAAAGACGTACAGCATCATATTGTTAGGATTTTCTTCGGGTTAGAGAACTAAATCTAATTTTTTATTTAAGTTTATTATATTCTTCTTTAATCTTTTCAACTGTTATCTCGATTTGCTCTCCCCAATGATCATTTTTAGTACTAAAAATAATATTTCCGTCTTTATCAATCATGCCATAACCTCTATAAGCTACACCATTTTTCTTCATTCCCATTTTTTCAATTAATTCTAATTTCGGATCGGAAAGAAAGGAGATACTATGTCCAAAAGTTTTTTCCAGTTTATTCTGTAATGTACGCAGCTCTTCTGGGGAATCTTTGCTAATTACAAACATTTCAATATCCATTCCATACAATTTATTCATATTTTCATGCAACTGAACCAGTTGCTTCTGGCAGAGAGTTCATTTATATGTTGTTATAAAAAAGAATACTGCTGGTTTTTCTAACGGAAAAGTTACCTCTGTTTGTTCGTGATTAAATAAAGTGATTGGTTCGATAGGTGTCTTTTGTCCAAATGCTGATAATATTAGAAAAGAAAGTAAGGACAAAATTATTATTTTAGTTTGCATTTTAAACTCCTTTCTTATAAATTTAAAAAACAGATTGGGATTATCTGATTGGAATGGGGCTAAATAATCCCTATGTGGAAAAACCATAATATTCATCCCCATTTTTTCTTTATTAGAATGAACAAAACAATGAAACACTATCCAAGTTTTTTTCTAATTAACCCTTCAAAAGATTCAAAACTACTTCTCACTCAAAAAGGGCTTTGTCATTTTTTGGCTAGTGAGGATGATTTTGTTGTATATTTGTGAAAAAGTGTACTTAAGCTAACAAGTGCTTTAGTGAAAGAAGAATTAATTAATTTTAAAGACTGAGACCATGATTTAGTTATTCCATTATAGGGCGCAATTCTGCAGCAGAATTGTGCTTTTTCCTTATGTTTAGGACCATATAATGGAATCAGATAAGGGATTACATAAGGGGAAATCGAAGTTAATTTAGAGTTATGTCATTTTATTCGGTAATTTAGAGTAACTATTTTATGTAAGGAGGGCTGTAATATGAGTCTTGGAAATATAGGTACCTGAAAGGTGTACAAGAAAGGTATAAAAGACCGTTAAAGGCATTAGGAAAGGAGGAGTAAATAATAATGAAACGAACGATGCGCGTCCTAATTTCCGGTGCTAGCATTTCTGGTCCGGCACTTGCTTACTGGCTTCACCAACACGGATTTGACGTGACTGTAATAGAACGTGCACCCTCATTGCGCCCGGGTGGTTACGGGGTTGATATCCGTGGGGAAGCCATTACGGTGCTTAGGCGGATGGGTATACTCGAACAAGTTCGTGCTGCTGACACGAACATGAATGGTGTTTATTTTGTGAACAATAAAGGCAAGATCGAAGGTCAAATAAGCGAAGCGAGTCTGGGGAACCAGCAAGGACTAGACATCGAAATCATGCGTGACGATCTTAGTAACATTTTGTACGATTTAACCAAGGATACAATCGAATACATTTGGGGCGATTCTATTACGGCTATCCATGAGACTGAATCTGGTGCAGAAGTCCAATTTATTCATGGAAAACCGCAGACATTTGATCTGGTCATCGGTGCGGACGGGCTACATTCCAATGTTCGCACCTTGAATTTGGGCGACGAAGCACAGTTTAAACGTACGCTTGGCTGTTATATCTCGATATTCACCCTCGAGAATTACCTCAACCTTGACCACCGCCAGCTGTTATATACGATGCCAGGCAAAACTGTAGGTATATATAGTGCCCGTGACAATACCGAAGCAAGAGGGATGCTCTTGTTCCAATCAGAGACATTGAAGTTTGACCGCTATGATACGGAGTCTCAAAAAAAGCTTGTAGAAAATGCCTTCATAGGCCACACGGGTTGGGAAACCTCGCATCTACTTAAAAGGATGAAAGAAGCAACAGACTTTTATTTTGATGAGATTTGCCAGATTCATATGCCGACATGGTCAAAAGGTCGGATTACGTTGGTAGGTGATGCGGCATATGGCCCATCTCCCCTATCAGGTCAAGGCTCAAGTCTGGCGCTCGTTGGAGCTTATGTATTAGCTGGCGAACTCAAAGCTGCGCAAGGTGATTATGCCCGAGCTTTTGTTGTCTATGAACAAGAAATGAGAAAGTTTGTTGAGAAAAATCAAAAAATAGGATTAATGGCTGCCAGAAGCATGATTGAAAAATCAAACTTCAAAATCTTTCTACGTAATTTAATGTTGCGCATACCTACCCTTATGGTCGTACAATTTAAGATAATTTCGAAAATAATTGCAAAAGCTGCCAACGGTATTGAATTGAAAAATTATTGATATGGATTTTATAAGATATCTATGCTGGTTTCATTTGGTGTTTCCTCTGCGCTTGAATTCAAAAAGGTAAACATAACATTCTCTTAAAATTTGGTGATGTATTACCTTAAAGGGCGCATTTGAGGAGTAGGAATTACGCCTTTCTTTATGAAATGGGCCATTATGAGTATCAATCTCAAAAAAGAGTGGATATTTGTGTAAGTAAATGAAGACAGTACCTGCTAAAGGTTGGAGGATTGAATGTTTTAATGGTGAATGTTCTGGAGAAATCTTACCCGATATAGAATAATCAATCTTCAATTATCGGGCGCTTTTTGAAATATGGAAAGCGTCTTTCTTCATGAAAAGGCCAGATTGCTGAATAACATTTTTATTATTTCGTAAAAATTGTGAAGAAATATACTTAAGCTTACGGAGCAGGATAGTTTAAGAACTGTTATCGGACTATTGGTCTAATTTATTCCTAATATTCGTATTTATATTAAGGAATAAAACGAATCTGAGGTGGATAAATGAAAGCCATTGTGTACACAAGGTACGGTCCCCCCGATGTTCTTGAACTAAAACAAGTAGAAAAACCTATTCCGAAAGAAAATGAAATCTTAGTTAAAGTAAAAGCCACAACCGTAACAGTAGCAGATATTAGGTCACGGAGTTTTACAGTTCCTCCTGCTTTTTGGCTACCCGCACGTATAACACTAGGTTTTAGACAACCCAAAAAAGAGATATTAGGAATGGAGTTAGCTGGAGAAGTGGTATCAGTTGGAGAAAATGTTAAAAAGTTTAAGCAAGGAGACCAAGTTTTTGCGGCATCCTTGGTTGGATTTGGTGCTTATGCCGAATATAAGTGTTTGGAGGAAGATGGACCTATCGCTATTAAGCCTTCCAATATAACTTATGGAGAAGCTGCTGCCATTCCTATTGGTGCTCGTACAGCATTGTATTTTCTTAAGAAAGCGGGTATAAAGAGCGGTCAATCGGTTTTAGTGTATGGTGCTTCAGGAAGTGTAGGAAGTTATGCAGTTCAGATTGCCAAATATTTCGGAGCAAACGTTACAGGGGTATGCAGTACCACAAATTTGGAATTAGTAAAATCTCTTGGAGCTGACAAAGTAATTGATTATAGAGCAGAGGAGTTTTCTAGTACAGACGAAACATATGATATCATCTTTGAAGCGGTAAACAAGAGTTCTTTTTCAGCTTGTATGAAATTGTTAAAGAACAATGGTACCTATATAAATATTACTGAACCGCTACCAAGTGTTCAAATGCTATGGACTAAATTGACGAGTAACAAGAAACTATTATTGAGTCGAAATCCACCTGAAACTTCAGAAGCATTAAACTTCCTTAAAGAACTTGTAGAGATGGGAAAGTTAAAAGTGATCATTGACAGATATTATTCGTTTGATGAGATTGTGGAAGCTCATAGATATGTGGAGAAAGGACACAAGAGGGGAAATGTTGTCATAATTGTTGAACATAACAACAAATCCTAATATATGAAGCACAAAATCACGCCCCCAAGGTGAATAAATTTGTAGTGTAAATCACCAAATTATGAATAATAAGATTGTGAAGAATTGTACTTAAGCTAACGGGTACTTTAGTTGAAGATAGAGCTGCGAAAGGCAGCTCCTCGTTCTTATTGAACTATTGGGGTAGGTTATTTCAAGATGAATCGTCTCGTCTTAATTAAAAGTTCAAGAAGAATAAGAGTGTATCAGAAAGCATATTATTATTCCAAGGATAAAATCCTGGGGGAGGTCGAAATTTTGGATAAACCATTTTTTCGTCGGGCATCTGGTGATAACACAATTTTGTTTTTAGGAAACAAAGTTTCTGTCTTAGTTAGCGGAGAGGATACAGAAGGCAGATATACGACTATTTTAACTGAGGAAAGAAAAGGGTTTGAACCACCACCACACACTCATTTGAGAGAAGATGAAACTTTTTACGTTCTTGAAGGTCAAATAACTTACTACATAGCTGATACTGTTATTCACGCCACTCCAGGAACGTATGTACATGCTCCTAAAGGGATTAAACATACCTTTAAAGTCAACACGCAAACTGCAAAAGTATTACTAACTGTTTACCCATCTGGATTCGAGCGTTTTATTAATGAGCTTAGTGAACCTCTACCTCAACAATTACCTCCAGCTCCAGGTGTTCCACCTAACCCTAAAGAAATTCAAACCTTGACTTCGATAGCAGCGAAATACGGGATTGTGATGAAATAAAGAATAATGTTGCGTTCTAGTAGTGAATAGCCTCATTTAGTAGAGATTTAACTCGAGAAACTCCCCTTCAAAAAAAAGTGGGAGTTTTTATTATTGTTACTAGATTGTGAAAAATACACTTAAACTATCGGGTGCGTTGATCCAAGAAGGATTAATGCACCTTTTTGTTGAAGTTATTCAACGAACGGGCAGTTTACTTTAACAAGAAGTAAAATATTAATAGTAAAATTGGTTAAAAGGGAGGTTCTGATATGGAACTACGTTTGCCTAATAGTATCAAAAGATTTTATTGGCTTCTATTTCCTTTCATAATGGTCTTAATCAGTATTCAAAATATCTTTAATAATTGGGAACTGCATTACTATGGGTTCAATGAATTTGAAGATTTCGGAAGACTTTTGTTTGTTCTTGGAATGAGTGCTTGTGAAAGTGCTTTAATAGTAGTGTTTTTATGGTGGATAATAAAATTCGCAAAGAAAATCTTAAATAATCCGAACAATTGAGCTAACGGGTGCAAGAGTTAAACAAGGTGTTGCAGCGGCAGCATCTTTTTTCTTTTGTGCTAACGTGGCAGTATTGTTCAATAATCAAAGGGAAACATTGAGAAAAAAGGTGGAAAGTATATGAATAATTATCCCCAATTGACACCGTTAGGGAAATGTGGAAGGAATTTAAAAACCAAAATTAAATTTTGTAACATTACTAATCATCACTTCGTACTGAAAATAAGAGGGGCAATTTAATTTGAAGATTAAACAATTTATAATCTTGTTTATTATTTCGCTATTACTTTCTGCTTGCAATATTGGTGTTAAGCCAAAAGAACATTTAGGAGAAATATATACTGTTGCGCTAGACGCCATATTGGAACAGGACGAAGCATTAAGTAGTGAGATGAAATATATAGCTATTGATATGAGTAATTTCGAGCTATTGGATGAAAATGGTAAAAAGGAAATTATTAATTACTTTAAAGAAAAATATAAAGTTGATGTAATAGATGCGACTTTTGAGCAATTGGAGGAAAAAGGATTGTATAATCCAGATACAATGGCTTTGGAAGGCGTACTTCTTAGAATAAAAAAAGTTGATTTTAAATTTAACAAAAATATCTTCTTTGAGGGTTCCAAGTATCGTTCGGGTTTAGGGGCGGTTGGAGTGGAAGTTACAGTTCACTTTAAGGATAATAAGTGGAAATCAAAAGAAGCTAAAATGACTTGGATTAGTTAGTACCGAATTGAACTAACGGGGGCTATTCTTCAAAAAGGAGAATGGCTTTTTCTTATTGAAGTAAAGGGAGATTGGTAAAAGAAGGGTTATCTTACATTTAAAATAATCTGAATATTACGAAACCTAATGGTGTGTTTTTCGTCTAATATATGAGGAGGTTATTATGAAAAAAATTATATTATGTTTGTTTTTAATAGGAATGTTAGTAGGTTGTTCAGAAAAAACAAAAACAGTAAAAAAAGAGGATTGGGAAGTAAGTCCAACTTTTAATATTCCTGTTACATTTGGAGATGGAACAAAAGGAGCATATGTTTTGGTTGGAGAGGAAGGAAGAATTGGATTTTTAGTTGGCTCTGGTAAAGAGGGAGAAGCGGAAGCTCAAGCAATTATTGCAGGAAAAGGTAATAAATATATGTGGCATTTTTGGGGAGAAAAAGAAGAATTTGAGGGAAATTTAAAAGTTGTTGGCATTAACGAAAAAGGTGAAGAACACAAAGTCCTTATTAGAAATGCGGGAACACCTAATAGTGAAAAAGTTTGGGAATATCCAGAAGTTGGAGTAAGTCCTAATAATGGAGCTGACACACATGTTCCATCAAATATGGAATTTCCGACAGAAGGGTTATGGAAGCTAAACGTTTATATTGGTGATAAATTATTTGGTGAAATTACTGTAAATGTTGAAGAAAGCTAATTTTTTGTTCGACTATTGGGTGCGTTTCTGTAAAAAGCAGTAGTTTCTTTTGGTAATATTAAAGGGGGGATGGATATGTTTTTCTTTAATAAAGAAGATGTCTATATAGGATTTTCAATGGAAGAATGTTCAAAGGTAAGAGCAATTTTAAAAAGAGAAGGCATTAAATATACCGTTAAAGAAATTCAATAAAAAACTCCATTTTCAGGCAGCCGTCAAAGGTTGTCTTTTTTATTCTATAATTCCCATTGCTAATGGACATTTTAATAATTGGAGGTGATATTATGACAGAAAAGGACTATCAAAACGTTAGTTTAGGCGGAAAGATTGTTAAGGAAAAAGGTGATGGTGGGGATCAAGTTCACGGTCACGAAAAGGAAAATAAAAATGGAAAATTTAATACTAATCCTAAAGTTGATTTAAAGTAATGATTACGAAGCATTTGACAGAGTGTTAGCTGGTTTTTCTTGATTTACAGCCTATTCGGCTTCCCATGATTAATCTTATATAATTTCACTGTAAAAGCTCCAAAAGCTTAAAACGGACGTTTATGGGCTTATAATTCACGTTGAAATTATTTAAGCCACCAATGATGGTGGCTTAAATATATCCAGGAATCATATCTTTAATTTCTTCTTCGGCATTTTCTAAACCAGCTAATAGAAGCTTATGAATCTTAAGCAAACGGGGGCGATGCTTCAATTACGAAGGATCTCTTTTTCATAACGTGGCCAAGAGTTCAATAAGTGCGTGCCATTTTCAGCAGCTGCTGATCTTCAGCAATTGGGCGCTTTTCTGAAATAAGGAAAGCGTCTTTCTTCATGAAAAGGGACATTAAATGGAGGAAGAATCTCAAGAATAATTGTGTTGTGAAATTTTGTACTTAAATTAACGATGCAGTGTAGTTTAATAAGGAACTTTGTTAAAATACATTTAAAAAAGTGGAAGGCTAGGTAGGAAGATACATTATGGAAACCACCATTATAAAAATAGATAAGGAAAAAGCTTGGGAATTGAGGCATAGAGTCATGTGGTCCGATAAAGCCTTTGACTACATCAAATTAGAAGATGATGATTTAGGTATTCATTTTGGTCTTTTTAAAGAAAACATACTGATTTCTGTCATCTCCCTTTTTATAAACAATGAAGAAGGTCAGTTTCGAAAATTTGCAACTCTTCAACAAGAACAAGGTAAGGGATACGGAAGTGCATTGCTAGACTATTTAATACAGGAAGCACAGAACCGTGGTGTGAAAAGAATTTGGTGTAATGCTAGAGTGAATAAAGTGAATTTCTATAAAAAATTTGGGCTAGAAGAGTCGGATTGTAGGTTTACAAAAGGCGGTAAATCTTACGTGATAATGGAGAAAGACTTGTAGTACAATATCGTGCCTGCTTTATCACATGTAAATTGTGAAGAATTGTACTTAAAGTAACGGAGCAGGATAGTTGAAGAAAATTGACTGTTGCGGCAGTCCGTCCTTTTTTTCAATACCGTTATAAGTTAAAGGAGAAAATTTGTTGGAATTATATTATTTTCCATTGGTAATCCTAAGTGAAAATGCGGGAAAAGAGGATTAGTTATGACTACGAATAAAGAATTAAATCCAATGAATGTGATGAAACCACTAAATTTAAATCCAAAAATATCGGATGAGAACAAATCTTTAACGACTTTTGAAATGGGGAAACTCTGGGCTACCTATATGGGAAACAGCATGTCAATTCAAATCTTAAGCTATTTTCTTCAACATTGTGATGATGAAGATATTAGGATGCTATTGGAAAATGCTGTGGCTTTATCAAAGGATTTCACACAGAGAATAGAAGGATATTTTAAAAAGGAAAATTTCCCTATACCGCTTGGATTTACTAAAAATGATGTAAATCTTGGCGCCCCCCGTTTATACGCAGATGAATTTTACGTTCACTATTTAAAATATGCTGCTAAAGCAGGTTTGAGTCTTTACGCAGTTGCAGTTCCATTGGTATTGAGGGAGGATATAAGGGAGTTTTTTATTTATTGTAATCAATGTACTACCGTCCTTTTAGGGCAAACTAATAATATACTAATGGGAAAAAAGTTCATTGCAGTGCCTCCTATCATTCCAACACCAGATGGAATTGATAAAATCGATAAACAAAGTTACTTAAGTGGTTTTACAGGAGATGTCCGACCATTACAGGCATTAGAAATTATCCATCTTTGGGATAACATTGAGAATAATGTAACAAGTTTGGCATTATTATTGGGATTTCATCAGATGGTTCAAGATAAAAAGATAAAGGCTTTGTTTAAAAGAGGCTTAGACATGACTAATAAAGCTGTAAAACAATATCAGGAAAAACTACACATTGAACACCTTCAATCACCGTCGTATTTAGACCATTTGGTTACAACATCTACATATTCACCGTTTTCCGATAAAATAATGTTGTTCCATAAAGTGGACATGTTCGCAATGAAGATAAGGTCTTTTGGAAACTCACTTGCGGTAACTGCGAGAAGAGATATAAATTTGTTGTATGCAAGAACTCTTATGAACATTGGCTTATTTGTTGACGACGGTATGAATATCATAATTGATAAAGGTTGGTTGGAGTCACCGCCAGAAGCTTATGACAGAACTTAAGATAAAATTTGGAATAGCGTGAACAACTTCAATTGAAAGCTAGGCGAAAAGAATTTAGAAAAGGAATAGAACAATGTGGCGAACAGTAAAGAAGCGTTGTTATGGAGTATTGCACTCCCAGGATTCGGTCAATTTCTAAATGGTAAACCAATAAAAGGTATCGTGTTTGTGTTTTTAGAATTTCTAAAGAAGAAATTAAATTCCGTTCTTCAACAAACGTGAGCTTTACTTCAATAACATTATTCAACAAAACCAGCTAATAGTTTGTCAACATTTTTCAATAAAAAACTTTATTTATCCATGCTATAC
>NZ_JAHNZZ010000001.1:1626109-1634418 GCF_019039215.1 Bacillus sp. FJAT-29790 | reverse complement strand
GCTATCATAAGACCTCATGAAAAAAGGTCAACCAGAAAAAACTGGCTGACCTTATATTACGATCGGGCGCGTTAGTTTCATAACAAATGATCTGTTTCGGCACTTTTTTCATTATTGATTTTAAACTTAAGAAACAGATTAGTTGAATAAAGTCCCTAACTTCTGAATATCAATACAAAGATAATCCAGTAGAACGGGTGGGTTAATAATTGAGAATATTGGTGACTGGTTCAACGGGCCAACTAGGTTTGGCTTTGCTAAATCAACTAAAAGATTCTGATAATAAAATTAGAATGACTTCGAGAAGAAAACCTGAAGGCTTTGGAGATTTCGAGTGGGTTTATAGCGATTTATTATCTGGTGAAGGTTTAGAAGAAGCAGTAAAAGATGTAGAGGTAATTATTCACGCAGCAACAAGTCCATTTAAAAATTCGAGATTCATTGAAGTTTCAGGTTTGGGAAAGTTTTTAAGTAAACTGCAACACATAAAACATTTTATTTATCCGTCAATTGTAGGCATTGAAGAAATACCATTTAAATATTATAAGCTTAAATACGAAGCAGAAGAATTGTTAAAGAATAGTTCTATTCCTTATACAATTCTACGTGCAACTCAGTTCCACGGCTTTGTAGAAAATTTACTTTTATCAAAACCTATCTTTAAAAGATATGTTATCCCCGGGAACATTAAATTTCAAAGCGTGGATGTTAGTGAATTTGCCAATCATTTAATTGATTTAATTAATATAGGTCCTCAAGGAAGAACTGATGACTTTGGCGGACCAGATATAATGACGTTAAAAGAAATGGCTGAGCTGAAAATAAAAATTAATAATGAAACAAATAAAGTTTTAAGCATTTCTTTGCCAGGAAAACTATACAAATCTTTCTTCGATGGGAAAAACACCAATATCATTCAAAAAGTGGGGAAAACCACATTTGAGGAATATCTAAGAAATAAGCTGAATTGACTGGATGTTACAGAATAAGGAAAGTTACTGCATTCTTCTTTAAAGCTAAACAATATTGTGAAGAAATGTACTTAACCAAAGTATGTAGTTTAATAAGATACCTTCCATTTGTTTAATTGTGTGCCAGCTCATGTTATAATTAGGAACTTAGGATAATTAAGAACTTTACTCATAATTGAACGGATGCCAAGAAAAGCCTCCGCCTAACGATAAAATATGGAGGTGTAAGAGAATGAACAAACGATGGACGATTGGTAAAATTAAAGAATTTGTTGAGAACAACTCGGAAAGTAAGTTGCTTACGACAGAATATCACGGTTTTTCTCAGAAGTTACTATTTAAATGTGCATGTGGTGGCAACTTTGAAAAAACGTTTACGAAATTTAAAAATAATCACCAACGTAAATGTGACGTGTGCCAACCACCAAAAGTGTCACGCTAAACGTATTGCGAATAAACGAAATGCCGATTTCTGTTAAAGAGAAATTGGCGCTATCTTTTCAACTAATAGGGGCGTTGATCCAGACGGGATCAACGCTCTTTATTGTTGAACTTCCTTTTTAAAAAGGCTATTTTCGCATAAATTGTTGTTTTAGCCTTCAAAGTTTGCCCGTTGATTTCCGCTGCGGGCACTTGCTTTCCGCGGGGAGGGACGGAAGCCTCCTCGGCGTTACCGCCTGTGGGGTCTCCCGTTCCCTCTATCTCCCGCTGGAGTCAAGTGCCCTCCGCTCCAATCAACTCAGATTATTAAATAAAAATCACATATAAAAGCAACAAACTTTACGAAAATAGCCTTTAAAAAAATGGAGAGAGCTACTATTCATAGGTAGAAAACGAACAAACTTTTTTATAAAAACTAAACTTAAATCTGCTGAAAAAGAATCCATTTTGATCAATCTTTTTTCAAAATGGATTCTTTTAATTTATCGTAAAATATGGGTTTGTGAGGTATTTTCAATCAAACTTTATTCCTAAGCTACACTGTGTTTTTTTTTTTTTTTGTTAAAAAATGTTTTATTTGTTGTTTAGTTTTCTCACCTTTCTAAGTGAGTAATGACCTAATTCCTTTGTAGCTTGCTGCTGTTGTTCAGCATTCAAAGACTCAAAAGGCACGCTCTTAGTATCTAAATCCGTAAAGTGAACAACATTCCCTTGTTCGTCTAGATAATATTGAGCCATTTCCTTTGTGACACGTTTTTGTTGTTCAGGAGATAGTCCTTCAAAAGTATAATCATAAGCGGCATTATCATCAATATGGGAACCGCCTTTTTCTTCGGTTGCAAATTGTTCTGTTCCAACACCTTCGATCTCGGGGGTGCTTTTTGCGGCCCAAACAGCCGTGGACGTACCAATAGCTCCAATGACAAGAATCGTTGTGGCTGCCATAAATACAGTATGCTTTTTCAGCTTCTTTACATTCAGCATCATCGCTAATCTCCTTTTCAATTGTTTTCCGTCTCCAGATAATGAAGCGCAGAACCTCACAGGTAATCCCCTGGAACCGATCATGACGTTCAGGATTGTTTCGCCGTACCTTTTCCGTTCGGCATAAGACATTTCCTCTACGACTTCTTCATCACAGGACAACTCACTCCAGATGTGAATGTCCTTGCGTAGGAAATGAACAAAGGGATTGAACCAGTGTAAAGCACCGGCTCCCAAGACGAGCATTTTTATCATTAAATCTTTGCGTTTTAAGTGAACCAGTTCGTGGTGAATGACCATGCCCAAGTCCATATCCAGTTTATCGCTCATCGGGAGGAATATGGTTGGTTTCAGCAATCCGACAAGAACAGGGCTTTTGATGCTAGAGCTATAGGCAAGTTGTACAGATCCATTTATCCCTAACACACGCTTCAAGGAAGCAAGCTGTTTGGCAGCTTCGCTATCCTTTGAAACGGGAGAATTGGTATCTTTCATTCTTCTCATAAACCTGTGATAGCAGTACATTTGCCAAATAGCAAAGGTTAGCGCGCCCATTCCCCATAGGATTAATAATATCCAAGCTGTTTCGTCAGGGATGGTTTGCTCTGAAATCAACCCTGTTTGGCGTCGCGTAGATGTTTCCCGAATAGGTATAGAGATTCCAAGAGTGAGCACATCCAGAACTGGCTTTAGTGTCAATAACTGAATGAGCCACTTCACGATAAAGGCAATAGGAAATACATAGAACCATACTGCCATCTTTCCAATTACGTAACGCCATTTTGCAGGAAAGACATGGGGTGAAATGAGCCGCAGCAACAATATACAGCCTACAACGGTACTACCCGCAACCGTAAGTGTGACAAGCAATTCGAGAAAATGACTCATATGAGTTTGCCCCTACCTTTCAGAAAACCATTGCTTTAACTCAGCAATGTCTTCGTCCGAAAGCTTGTCACCATCATAAAGCGCGGAAATCATTTTTTTAACCGACCCCTGGTATATCCCGTCTAATACGTTCTGTGTTTCCCATAGCTTATAATCTTCCTGTGAAATGCAGGGAAGATAGGTATTGCTCCGGCCTTGCTTTGTAGAGATTAAAGCCCCTTTATCTACTAGCCTAGATAAAAAAGTAGAGATCGTCTGTGATTTCCATTCCTTACCCTTTTGAGCGAATGTATGCAATAATTCGCTTGAAGTTACCGGATGCTTACAATCCCAAATCACCTCCATCACTTCCATTTCAGTATCAGATAATTTTTGTACATTTTTCATGGTGTACACCTCTTTACTCAGTGTTATGCGTCCATAGAAACTTAATCACTACACAATGTAGTGATTAAAACTTACTACATTGTGTAGTGAATGTCAAGGTGACTTATCTTTATTTTCAGTTTTCTACAAAGAGTCGGGAATTTTTGGTGAAAGTGAATTGTCCAAATGAAGTTTTTCGTGTAATCATGTCCATGAGTTAGTCTTAAGTAATTGTAGGGATTCTTCATTATGAGTAGTGCTTTTTTGTTATGCAACTAAGTGGGGCAGCTTTCTTGTAATATATGAACCAAGTCTTCATTAAAACTAGCTAAGTTTGTGAATGAATTTACTTAAACTATAGGGTTATAATCTTCAAGAAGGAGAATAGCTCTTTAATATTGAAGTAAAGGGCAGGATAGTTGAATAAGGAATTAGTTACGATGGCATAGAAATATTATGTTAATGTACAGTCAAAATTCGGTAATTAGGGAGGGAAGGGTATGTACAAACTCAAAGAATTTTTAAAAAAATTCTTTGTTAAATGGGAATTGGTTTACTCGACACAAGACGCTAATAAGCATTTTACAATGCTTGGAAGACTTAAAAATAATGGGATTAAATATAAAATAAAAACAATTAGCTTGGGAGGAGGATCCTATGTAGGAAGAGGGTACTCCATTTATCATATATATGTTCACAAAGACACCATAAATAAGGCTAACGAAGCTATTCATCATTCGAGATACTAAGCTATATTAATTAAACCTATTTCTTCTTCAACTAATAGGTGCTGTGCGGTAAGGTTTAGCTATTTTTTGAACTCTTCCTAATTTAATTATAGCATACAAAAAATGGTCAATATAGACTGTTTATTCTCATTTATTGCTGCTAGACTGCAATAGAACTTTAATGAGATTTCTTGGAGGGATATAGAATGAGTTCCTTAGTTCTTGGTTTTCAGGAAATAGAAAAAACACAGATTTTTCTCGTTGGTGGAAAAGGGTTGAAATTAGGGGAACTATCGAAGATTCATGGAATACTAGTGCCAGAAGGATTTTGTATTACAACAGAAGCCTATCAAAAAGCTCTCAAGCAAAACGAAGCCTTCCACGTATTGTTGGATCAACTAACAATACTAAAAGTAGAGGATCGAGATCAAATTAGTGAAATCAGCAGGAAGATTAGACAAATCATTATGGGAGTAGAAATTCCTTCCGATGTTGTGAAAGCAGTTGCGTACTATCTCTCCGAGTTTGGCGATGAACATGCTTATGCAGTGCGTTCTAGTGCGACTGCCGAAGATTTACCACATGCCTCTTTTGCTGGTCAACAAGACACCTTTTTAAATATCATCGGCAAAGTAGCAATCTTGCAGCATATCAGTAAATGTTGGGCTTCCCTATTTTCGGATCGTGCGGTAATCTACCGCATGCAAAACGGATTTGATCATAGCCAAGTTTATTTATCCGTTATCGTTCAAAGGATGGTTTTCCCACAAGCTTCAGGGATTTTATTTACCGCTGATCCAATTACTTCTAACCGAAAGCTGCTATCAATCGATGCAAGTTTTGGACTTGGAGAAGCACTGGTCTCTGGCCTGGTATCTGCCGATTGTTATAAAGTACAAGAAGGGGAAATCGTCGATAAGAGGATAGCGACCAAAAAATTAGCTATCTATGGACGAGAAGAAGGCGGAACAGAGACACAGCAGATCAAACCTGAACAACAAAAGACTCAAACACTTACTGAACAACAAATTTTACAACTAGCACGAATCGGAAGACAGATCGAAACTTATTTTGGGTGCCCGCAGGACATCGAATGGTGTTTGGTTGGTGATACTTTTTACATTGTCCAGAGTCGGCCAATCACAACTTTATACCCCATCCCTGAAGCGAACGATGAAGAAAATCACGTTTATGTATCCGTCGGACATCAACAAATGATGACCGACCCTTTGAAACCACTGGGAATGTCTTTATTCCAGTTAACATCTTTTGGACCCAGGTTTAAAGCCGGTGGAAGGTTGTTTGTGGATGTCACACATCAACTAGCTTCACCTGACAGCAGAAAAATGTTATTAGATGCCATGGGACAACACGATCCGCTCATGAAAGACGCACTTATAACCATAACAGAGCGAAGAGATTTCATAAAATCGTTAACAAATGATAAGCAAGAACAGAGTTCCAGTAAAAGCAATAAAAGTGTGTCGTCTGTGAATTCTCAAGCACAAATCGAAAAAGACCCGACAATCGTTTCTGATTTAATTAAGCGCAGTCAAACATCCATAGAGGAGCTAAAACAAAACATCCAAACGAAATCAGGATCAGATTTAATTGATTTTATTCTAGAAGATATCCAGCAATTAAAGAAGATTTTATTTGATCCACAAAGTTCAGCTGTATTTATGGCTGCTATAAATGCTTCATCATGGATCAATGAAAAAATGAACAAGTGGTTAGGTGAAAAAAACGCAGCAGACACACTTTCTCAATCTGTACCAAACAATATTACTTCGGAAATGGGTCTGGCGCTATTGGATGTCGCAGATGTGATTCGTCCTTATCCAGAAGTAATTGATTATTTAGAACATGTAAAAGATGATAACTTTTTGGATGAACTGGTTAAGTTTGATGGTGGACAGGAAACCCAAGACGCTATCTATGCTTATCTCAGCAAATACGGAATGCGATGTGCCGGAGAAATCGATATTACTAGAACTCGATGGAGTGAAAAACCAATTACACTTGTCCCCATGATTCTCAATAACATCAAAAACTTTGAACTTAATGCAAGCAGTCGGATTTTTGAGCACGGGCGGCAGAAGGCTTTGAAAAAAGAACAAGAGTTATTAGAACGATTGAAGCAATTACCGGATGGTGAACAAAAATCCAAAGAAACAAAACGAATGATCGACCTAATCCGGAATTTCATCGGTTATCGGGAATATCCAAAATACGGCATGGTTAATCGCTACTTCGTTTATAAGCAGGATTTACTGAAAGAAGCCGAACAACTCGTACAAGCCAACGTTATTCATGAAAAAGAAGATATATATTATCTCACTTTTGAAGAACTTCGCGAAGTCGTACGCACAAATAAACTGGATTACCAAGTCATCGGCAATCGAAAAGACGAGTACAAATTTTATGAAAAATTAACCCCACCACGTGTTATCACGTCTGATGGTGAAATTATTGCAGGGGAGTACAGACGAGAAAATCTCCCAGCCGAAGCTATTGTAGGTCTACCTGTTTCTTCTGGAGTTATAGAGGGACGAGCACGTGTTATCTTAAACATGGAAGATGCTGATCTAGAAGATGGAGATATATTAGTCACCGCCTTTACTGACCCTAGCTGGACACCATTGTTTGTATCCATAAAAGGCCTAGTCACTGAAGTTGGTGGACTGATGACCCATGGAGCAGTTATCGCACGTGAATATGGCTTGCCAGCAGTTGTCGGGGTGGAAAATGCCACCAAAATAATAAAAGATGGGCAACGAATTCGCGTGCATGGAACTGAAGGGTATATCAAAATATTGTAATTGCTGATTACGTTTAGATTTAATACATCAATATGGCCGAATTTCCTAATGTGGAGTCGGCTTTTTTATATAAGTTTCTGAATACTATCACTTAAACTATAGGGTGCAAGAGTTTAAAATCTAGCTGTCATTATGGCAGCTTTTCTTTTTGTACAACGTGAAGGAAAGTGAAAGTTGCAAAGTTTTAATGACAGATTTACATTTCGAGTAAATCTGTCATTATAGGGCAAAATATGCTACGGTATTGTGCTAGAAAGCACTTGCCTATTCTTAATAAGGAGTGAGATAAGTGGCTGATAAAAACGAACGTAACAGTGTCGATAATGATGCTGGCGAAGCGGTAGGAACTGGTGTCGGTGCAGTCGCTGGTGCTGCTTTAGGTTCTGTTCTTGGTCCAATTGGTACCGTTGCAGGAGCTATTGCAGGAGGAGCGATGGGTAACAAGGTCGGCGAAGGTGCCAATGAGGCTAACGGCAGTGTTGCGAACCGAGAAGATTAGACTTTAACCAAAGAAGCACTGAATGAATTGGATTCCCAAAAAGGGAGTCCTTTTTTTATTTAGATAATTCAGCTTTTTAGGTAAATTCCCAGTTAGACTGTGAATCAATTCACTTAAAGTAACGGGTAGCTTTAGAGCTTTTACCAATCCATTCACATGACCTTGAACAAATCTATTTATTTAAGAACCTTGTTTCAGATTAGATGCATCAGCAGCATTATTGATAAAACTGTTTTCCATTAGTAAGATAGTTAATAAAACAAGTATCCATGAATGTATCCAGTATGTTGTATAGCTAACAGTCGAGCATATAAAAAGCCCCGTGATTCTTTTTGGCTTGAAGCGATTGGCTTTGAGGGAAAGCACCTCTTGCTAGATCAGAATTTTGAAGATATATAAGAACAGGTATATTCGCTGTAAGAACCTAATGTAGATTTGAAACAAAGTCACGATGTTTATAAAAAAGATACGATGTTTAAAATAAAGTCGCGATGTTTATAAAAAAGTTTAATTAAAAATCCTGTGTTGATATGCAGGATTTTTTCTTGTTCCACAAAACCAGCTAATAGTTTGTCAAGATTTTTCAATAAAAAATGTAAAACGTACATGA
>NZ_JAHNZZ010000001.1:1620174-1625558 GCF_019039215.1 Bacillus sp. FJAT-29790 | reverse complement strand
TAAGACCATAAAGAAAAAGGTCAACCAGAAAAATCTGGCTAACCTTATATTACGAACGGGCCAGATTGTTGAACAACATCTTTCAAGAAAAATGGGTATTTATGTTTATGTTTAAAAGAGCTTGTGAAGGAAAAGCTAACGAATTAAAGGCAGTTTTATTGAGTCGAATATTAAATGAAAAGGTGATCAAATGATACGTTCGTTTAGATTAAATGATGTAGACTACATAATTAACTCACACTATGAACTCTATAAGAGGGAGTTCAATTATGATTTATCTTTTCGAGATTTTTTTAAAGATAGTGTTAAGGGTTTTATTGAAAGGTCAGATAATAAAGAAAGAATTTTCATTTTAGAACTTGAGGGAAAACAAAGTGGTTCGATAAGTATTAAAAAAGTCACTAAGGACATTGCTCAGTTGGGGTTATTTCTGGTTGATCCCAGTGTAAGAAGTTCTGGTTATGGACAGAAGTTGGTGGAAACAGCTATTGAATTTTCTAAAGAAATAGGTTTTAAAATTATTCATACTCTGGACAAATAGTGAACTCACAAAAGCAAGACGAATCAATGAGAAAAATGGATTTAGATTAAAGGAAACTAGGATTCAAAGGTTGTCTAACAAGGAACTTACTGAAGAACAATGGGAGTTAACATTACCAACGAATTAAAAAGGTGTTTATTAAGCGATCGGGCGCTTGTGCGGCTGAGCATAGGTCGTATCATATAACGGGTGGGATTCCCGTCGAGTAAGAACTAGCCATTCGCTCGTAGCGAGTCTTGGAGGGCTAAAGGTAACTTTAGTTTTTAAGCGTAGACAGTTAGGTGGCGGGCCGAAAGCCAAATGGTTGAAGGGATTGAGCTCCATAATGATTGTAGTTCGAGAGGGCTGATGCTTTAAGCGCTGCAGAAAGCTACATTTTATCCCTCGTTAAAGGCAAGAAGGATAGAACCTCTCTGGAGTCATAGACCTTGGCACGTCATACATTGATATGATACGGCAACTCAGGAGACCCTACCGGTCTTTTCTTTGTTTTTCGAAGAGTATGGTGTACAAGCGATAAAAAGCAAGGAAACCAAATGCCGTTGTAGGGAGTCGGATAGCAGCGTAGTACCAATGAAGTTGGGTAATGCCAATGGAGGAAAGGCTGCTACCTAGTTATCACCCTTACTAGAGACACATTTACTACACACAGAGGTAGGTATTTTAAATGGAAACAAAACTACTAAGGATAGCAGAATTAGCAAAGTCTGATCCTAAAATGAAATTTACATCACTTGCACATTTATTAAATAAGCAAGCACTAGCTCAATGTCATCATGAACTACCCAATAGGAAAGCAACCGGGATTAACGGTACAACTAAAGAGCAATACGCTGAACATTTAGAAGAAAACATAGAGGAATTAGTAAGTAAGCTTAAAAGCAAAACCTATCGTCCTGTTCCAGTAAGGAGAATGTATATTCCGAAGCTCAATTCAAACAAGAAAAGACCATTAGGAATACCGGAACATGAAGACAAGATTGTTCAAAAAGGCATTACAAAGATACTAAATACCATCTAAGGAAATGATTTTCTAGACTGTTCCTTTGGGTTTCGTCCTAACCGTAGTTGTCATGATGCTTTGAAAATACTGAACTTCTATATTGAAAAGAGATCAGTAAATTATGTAGTAGATGTCGATATTAAAGGATTCTTTGACAATGTTGACCACAAATGGATGATGGAGTTCTTAAAACTGCGAATTGCTGACCCCAACCTACTAAGAATAATTGGTAGGTTTCTCAAAGGTGGATACATGGAGGAAGGTAAGAAATACAAAACAGACAATGGCACACCGCAAGGTGGAGTAATATCTCCGATATTAGCCAATGTGTATCTTCATTATGTCCTCGACTTATGGTTTGAGAAAAAGGTCAAGAAACAATGCAAGGGACAGGCATATATAGTGAGGTATGCAGATGATTTTGTGTGCTGTTTTCAATATCAGAGCGAAGCTCAGGAATTCTTCCAATCATTAAAATGTAGATTAAAGAAATTTAACTTGGAAATTGCCGAGGATAAAACCAAAATTATTCCCTTCGGGCGGTTTGCGGAGAAATATGCAAAACAAAAAGGAAATAGTAAACCGGCAACCTTTGATTTCCTAGGCTTTACACACTATTGCGGGAAAAGTAAACAAGGGAAATTTCGGGTGAAACGGAAATCCAGTAGGAAGAAAGTCCAAGGTAAACTGAAAGAGTCTAAAGAATGGCTGAAGAAGAATAGAAATAAAGACATTCATATGATCATGGACAGATTTAGACGCTCGCTTATAGGTTATTACAACTATTATTGCATAACTGATAATACTCAAAATGTTAGCAACTTCAAAGACAAAATTGAGAACTTACTGTTTAAATGGCTTAATAGAAGAAGTCAAAGGAAATCCTTTACATGGGATAAATTCATACTATTTCTTGATAAGTATCCATTACCTTCACCAAGAATTAAAGTGAATATATATGATTTAAGAAAAGAGATTAGCTACATTCTGTGAATGATGACTAGGAGGAGCCGTGTGCATTAATAGTGCAAGCACGGTTCTGTGAGGGGATGGAGTACAATTTACCGTAAGGTAGAAAGGCTCCCTTCTACTCGACTTCTGAAATAAGGAAAGCGTCTTTCTTCATGAAAGGGGCCGGATTGTGGTCTAACACATTTACGAGTGCGATGCTTGAATAAAAGCATCGCCTTTTGCTTGTTTAATTTACGAAACAGATGTGAAGATTTACACTTAAAGTAACGGGGAATTAGTAGAACAACAAATGGACTGCAGTTTCTGCAGTTCATTTACGTTTATTGGTATTTAACTAAAAATAGGTTAGTGGGATAAGTGGATGATACTCCTTTAAACTAATTTACATTAATTTGGGGAATTGAAATAATAATAGCATCATATAAAAGTATGGAAGGAGGTAAGTTATATAATGCGGATAATGAATAAATATTTCCGTGCGAATGCGAGTATGGTTTACATTATGACTAATAATGAAGTGATGAATCAAGTCATTGTCTTTTACAGGGGCATGAATGGAATGCTCACCTTTATGGGTTCCTACCCAACTTATGGTAAAGGTACTGGTATAAAGGAAGTCTCTACGGCAACGGCAAACGATGGTGTCGATCCTCTTGCTTCACAAGGAGCCCTAACTTTGTCACGTGATCGACGTTTCCTCCTTGCGGTGAACGCAGGCAGTCATAATATTAGCAGTTTCATCATTACTGAAAGCGGTATCCCTGTTCTCGTGGATGTCAAGCCATCGGGAGGTGCCCAGCCCAATAGCGTAGATGTGTTTGGTAATCTTGTTTATGTTGCCAATGTAGGGAATGAAGCTAACAATTTTGCATCGAATATCACTGGTTTTTTCATAGATGATAATGGTCGCCTTACTTCTATTCCTAGGTCTACCCATTCACTCAGTACCTTTAATGCCCAGCCTGCTCAGGTTCTCTTCACTCGCGACGGTAGTAAAATTCTTGTATCCGAGCTTACTTCAAACCATCTCAGTGTTTTCCATATAAATAAAAATGGTACAGTTACGGAACCAATCGTTAATGATTCTTATGGTCAAGGACCGTTGGGTGCATATTTTCTATCCTCTGGAATCCTCTTAGTTACTGAAGCAGGTTCAAATGCCCTGTCATCCTATTCAATGACCAACGACGGGATCCTTCGTGTGATCAGTGGCTCTGTACCAAACGAATATAAAACCGCATGCTGGGTCGTAACAACAAGGGACGAACGTTTTGCATACATTACAAATACCTTAAGCGGCACCATCTCCACCTACCGAATCGATCCCAATGGAGCACTGTCGGTGGTAAGGCATATTACCAGTACACCGCCAGGTACAGTTCCAGGACTGCCGATGGATGTCGGAGTGAGTAAAGATGGACGGCATTATTACACCCTTAACGGAAACCAGGGTACAGTCTCAGTATTTACTATTCAAGATGATGGAAGTCTGGATAGATTGCAGGTTGCTGCTTGGACTAGCATTCCTTATTTTGGATCACAAGGGTTAGCCATTCTTTGAATTTATTTAGTTTCACTATATTTGGTGGGAGCGCTTTACTGTAACAAGGAAAGTGCCTTATTTATGTAATGGGCTAGATTGTTGAGTAACCCATTTTCAAATAAATTGTTATTTATGTGAAATTTATAGAAGAGATTGTGAATAAATGTACTTAAACAGAAGGGGCTGGAAAGTTCAATAATCTCAGCCCTTTTTCGCTACTCTAGCTCACAACTGGAATAGGTACTCATCTATGTTAACCAAAATGAATATCTATTGTTGAAACCATATTAAATAGGGAGGAATCTTCATGGGATACTTTGTTATTGTAGAGCCAGGTGTGAATTTATATGTAGAAGATATTAACCCGGGGGGAAATAAGACCATCGTATTTTTACATGGCTGGCCGTTAAGCCATAAACAGTTTGAATATCAGTTTAATGTTCTTCCTGCAATGGGCTATCGCTGTATTGGTATAGACTGGAGGGGCTTTGGCAATTCGGATAAACCAATGAGCGGCTATACTTTTAATAGACTTGCAGATGATATCCGCACAGTAGTTGGTACACTTCAAATAAACAATTTTACTCTTGTAGGTCACTCTACCGGTGGGGCTATCGCAATTCGATATATGTCTCGTCACAATGGTTTTGGGGTATCAAAGCTTGTTCTTATTGATGCGGCCGCTCCAACTGGATTTACCGCAGAAACTGCTAATAACTTTCTTAAAGAAACCTTAAATGACCGGCCTAAAATGATACAGGACGTTACAGATGGCTTCTTCTTTCAGTATATAACTAAACCATTTTCGGACTGGTTTTTACAAATGGGATTACAAGCAGCAAGTTGGTCAACAGCTGCTATTATAAATACATTAAGAGATGAGAAGCTACATGCGGATCTCTCAAAAATTAATGTTCCTACTTTAATCATTCACGGTATTCATGACAAAGTTATTCCATTTGCACAAGCACAGGAACTAAATAAAAAAATAAGAAATTCACAGCTTGTACCGTTTCAATATAGTGGTCATGGCCCATTCTGGGAAGAACGTGACAAGTTCAACCAACTATTGACACAATTTGCTTAGTTGAAACTTTGACCTAAATTCAAATAAACGAAGAACGATAGCACACTAATCTAGTACACTTTACGGACAGTTAAATATTTGCTTTAATTATTAGACTCGATACATTGTTGAACTAAAAAATGTGTTAGCTCAACAAGCTAAAGGGCTGCAATTATAATCATTATCTTGATCTTCCGTAAAACCAGCTAATAGTTTGTCAAGATTTTTCAATAAAAAATGTAAAACGTACATGATATAC
>NZ_JAHNZZ010000001.1:1595499-1619750 GCF_019039215.1 Bacillus sp. FJAT-29790 | reverse complement strand
CCATAAAGAAAAAGGTCAACCAGAAAAATCTGGCTAACCTTATATTACGATCGGGCCAGATTTTTGAAGAAGAGTATTACGAAATTATCATTATTTGTGATGATTGTTAATAGAAGTATCAAATTAGAAGTTGGTAAAGAGATTTATCACGAAAATGGTTTGGCTTGTAAAAGTTTGTTAATGAAAGACGAATATGAGACTTGCTACCAAAACTAATACTCTTATTCCACTAAAGGGCGCAATTCTTCAGCAAGAATTTCGCTCTTTCTTTATGTAAAGGGTCATTTAATTGAGGAAAGTTTATTGGACTGACGGTGCTGTTTAATTGAAGATTAATGGAACTATTTCATAAGTATATCGTCTGTTATTAATAAAGGGGGTATCATAGTGAATTTTTCAAAACTCCTACTTCCATTTAGTATCTTGTTGATATTTTTGGTTGGTTGTAATAATGACTACATAAGTAGTGCCACCAGTAATCCAACGCTAAAAGAATACTTTAAGTACGATAATGCTGATATTTTTTTACTTAATGGATATGTATTTTCAAATGCACAAGATGTTGAATGGGTAACAGAATTGAAATATGAATTAGGCGAGCAGGTAGGCGAAATAACAAAGCAAGCAGATAAGGCATCCAAATTTGAAAACGGCACAGCGAATAAATTACCAATTGGAACAGAGATATTTAAAACAGATACACCAGTAAACATCGCAATTGTTGATGGAGAAGAGATACCGTATTTGAAAATGGTTGAAGGTTAGTTAAAGAAAGAGCGCCAACTAAATTTAATAGTAAAATAAGAGAGTTTATATGGAATGGATGGGGATTATGGAACAATGGCTTGATGTACAAACACTTATCTGGTTATTTCCAATTATGTTTGTCCTTCATGATTTTGAAGAAATTATTATGGTTGAAAGGTGGATGAAAAGAAATTCAAGTGTGATATATGACAAATTGCCGGAAAGAATTGCGGATAGAGTCATTAATCAATTTTCTATGTCAACAGCCCAGTTTGCAGTTGCCGTATTAGTTATATTTCTATTTGTCAGTAGTTCAACTGTTATGGCAAATCAATTTGTGAATCAAGGATTACTTGGTAATATCTATTTTTTTACCATTATTTCATTGACTTTTTTTCTACACGCTTTTACTCATATTGGTCAATCTATCATTCTTCGTTCCCTTACACCTGGTGCATTCACTTCATTGACTGTTATCATTCCATACAGTTTAGTTTTGTATCGTTCTTTATTAGTGAATGAAGTAATTACATGGGAAGTTATTTTTGTATGCTTACCCTTTTGTCTCTTAATTTTCCCAGTTGCTTTACTTGCTCATTGGATTGGAAAAAAAGTAGTATAGAAATCTAATATGCTAATTTTACTAACGGGTGCTATAGTAGATTAAAGCTCTTCAACAATCAGGAGCTTTTCAGTAAAAAGGAACAGCGCTTATTTTCAAGGCCTATTCTTGAATAAGGATGAGTGTCTGTTTTTCCTATTAGCTTAAATAAAAGTGGGGGGGGGATAATGTGAAGATCCAAAAAATATTATCTGTTTTTATTTTAATATTGGTGTTATCTGCTTGTAATCAACAAACCATTGAAGACCCTGCAGACCCACGGATTAATGGTGAAAATAATCTTTCTTTTAAGGAAATAGAGAATGTTATAAAAGAGCAGGGGCTCGAATTAAAAGAGGCTGTCCCATCAAATGATGATTTTATAGGTGAATTGAATGGGGTTGAACCGATAAGTTATTGGTTAGAAGGGAATCCTTTATCAGTTTATTTGTTTCCTACGGAAGCCGAAAGGGCTAAGGGAGTCAAAAGTTTAGAAGAATCAAAAACTGTGGAGGAACTGGAAAAGTATAGAGCCTACGGGATTGAAAATGTATTGGTGCTTTACGTACACAATGCGGATGGAACAAATACCAAACTATCTGATGCATTAGGGAACATAAACAGACCAATAACAACATCCGTCTTTAATTAACGGGCGCTTTTCTGTAAAAAGGAACGGCGCTTATTTTCATTATAGGGCCATATTGTGGGGGATCATATTAAAGGAAAATTGTGTACTTATCGATGAGATTGCAAAGTATTATACTTAAGCTAACGATGCAGGTTAGTGGCACAAAGTAGGGGAGAATGACAATTGAATCAACTTTTTTCTCAAGAAGGTGATCAGCTTAATGAATTGGGAATGGTATGATTGGGTTTTTCTCGTAATCATATGTATTATTTTCCTTGTTTTTTCTAGGAATGTAAAATTAACAATACTTGTTTTGGTTATAGTTTCCTTCTTTTGTATAATTTTCAAATTAGAAGTATTTTGGGTAATACCAATTTCCATATTCCTTACTTATATTATTGGAATGTATAAACAAAAGAAAAACAAGTAATATAGATAAACTACGGGGCTGTGATTCAATTGAGTAAAATTGATAAACAAAAAGAAAGATGGAATAGAATAAAATCCAAAGGTAAAAAAAGATATGTATTAAACATATTATTCATTTATGTAATTTTTTCATTAATATTTCCTACAATTCATGTGTTGTTTGTGCTTAATAAAATAACATTTCCTATTCAAGAGATAGTTATAATATATTTAATGTACTTGTTCGTTTGGAAGGTTAATATGAAAAAGTTTGAAAAGTAGGTTGTGTTTTCGCCACTCCCTTGAAATTAAATATTGTAAAATAATGTATTTACACTACCATGAAAATAAGTTTCTCCAAGATTAGAAAAATGACATTGTATGAGTTGATTGACTGGATTAAGGTCAGTATCAGTATGACACTTCCTAACCATTTTCATTCTCTGTGGTGAGGCACTAATTTTTGTGCTTCATGGATGGCTAACGTGCAGTTTAGTTTAACAAGAACAACTGATAAAATAACAACAAATCATATTTAAAAAGGTGTTGTTATTTTTGGAACAAGTTAAAATCTATAAAATTTCTTTGTATCCAATATTGGCTTTAATGTTTACCGGTGGGATAATGTTTTTCTCATTTTGCTTTATGAGTTTAACAGACATTCTCTTAAATATATTCATCTCTTTTGTAGGGTTGTTTTTTTCATTTGTATTTTTAGGGTATTCCTTTTATCTCTTAAGAAAAAGAAGAGAAGGTAAGGGATTTTATTGGGATGATGAAGGGATTGTAATTGACCTACATGGGAATAAAGTCTACTGGGATGAGATTGAAAGTATTCAATATTCCGATGTAAGAGGTATGAAGTCCACCGTGATTTATCCACACTATACAAATCACGAAAAGATTAGAATCCGTCGTAAGAAATGGATGCCAACAACTGCCCATTCAATCGATTGGTTTTATATTGAAAAGCCAAAGGAATTGCACAAAAATTTAATGAAGACTTGGGAAGAAAAAAAGCATTAACGCACATTTATTTCAAATTTCTGATTAAGCTAACGAGTGCGATTGTTCAACAGGAATAGTCACTTCTTGTGCTAACGAAGCAGGAGAGTAATAGAAGCAATTAAATTAGGACTTTTAGGTGTGATAAAAATTGAAAAGAAGATTAAAGAATAAGCTTGTAAATAGATATAATATTTTAAAAGGGGCCGGACGTCAAAAACAAAAGCGAAAAGGAAATCGTTGCATACAGTATGAACTTTTGCCAATGGGAGAAGACGATAAACTTGCTATGTTTAACGATAAAATAACTCCTGAATATCCATACTCTACATACTGGCTTCTAGACGGGTACTATTGGAAATTTAGTAACATTTATCAAGTTAGAGTTTTTCCATGTTCTAAATCTGGTGGTAGTCCAACCAAATCCCCTGTTAGAATGATTTTTAGTAGTGAGAATATATTCGAAAAGGTGGTTGAAGATATTAAAAAGGATAAGTTTTGGGATGCCGATTATTAAATATATTATTTAAATGTTATTCAAGTAACGGGAAGCTTTAATGAAGAAGAAATAATTGATTTTATGATCAAAATATAATTATCTATTCCATTATAGGGCGCAATCCTGGAAAAAGGATACACGCTCATTTTTCATTTAAGGGCTAGATTGTGGAATACGGTTATTAATTCAACATGGTACAATTTAGGTAATAATGAAGATAAGGAGAGCGGTTAATATGGGGTATTCTGAGATTGCAGTAATACTGTTAGTTTATAGTGGTCTCATGACTTTCTTTTTAGTCCCTTTTCAAAGGCGGATACATTCAAAAAATTACCATCAGAATAAATTATCCTTTACATTAGTTTTTAAAGATAGTTTAATAAAAATGATTTTTCATAAAAGGGCTATTTTTGCTTTAACCTTATTGGGCTTTACGTTAATTAGCATTTGGCTAGGATATGCTGATATTGAATACCATTTTAATGCTCATAGTGGTTATACTCCAATAAGCACTAATTTAAAAGCTATCTATTCTATTTGCGGTGTGCTTGGATATACGGTTATTCTTTTAATGCTTCTTGGATATGTGAGGACATTAAAAATCATAAAGAGTGCAAATAAGTAAGAATAAAAGTCAAAACTTTTTATTCAAGATAAGAGCGCTATCATGGAACAAGGATACGCGCTCATTTTTCATTTAAGGGCCATTTAATGGAGGAAGAATATTAAGAAAAATTGAATAAATCATATCCATCGTTAAAAAAATAGAAAGAGCTACAATTCATTGATCTATGGAATGGGTTGACTGGATTAAGGTCAGTATCAGTATAGGCGCTTCCTAATTATTTTCATACTCTGTGGTGCAGCACTGATTTTGTGCTGCATGGATGGCTAACGGGTGCTATGCTTCAAGAAGGAGAATAGCTCTTTCTTATTGAAGTAAAGGGACAGATTAGACAAGAAGGATTGTTAATTCGAGTCACCGAATTTTTAATGGGGAGATTTGATAGGAAGGAGGTATTATAATGCTACAACAGATTAGAATAGGGAAATGGTTATTAGAAGCTGATATTGATAAGACACGAGAATTTTATAACAAAGATATAGAGGTCTGTAACTGCTTATACTGTAAAAATTAAGTTGAAGCATAAAAGTATTTATAGACTTCTGTATCCGATATATTCAACAAACTAGGGATTCATCCCGCAAAACCAGCACATCTTTCGGAATCCCCTACCGAGAAATCTGGGACACGGTTATACATATGGAATTATCATCTTGTTGGAAGAATATTAGAAGGAGAATTGTGTACATTCTCTAACTTTAATGAAATGAAAACTTTTGAGATAGAGAATTTCACATTTGGATTTTCAGAGGATTTAGAGTTTGTACCAGAAGGATTCCTAACCCAAGTCAAACAGTTTAGCTTGGATGCTAATATTCCCTGGGTTCTTAAAGAAAATCCAGATGATTGAATAAGATTCATATTCAACTAAATGGTGCAAGAGTTAAACAAGGTGTTACAGTCGGAGCATCTTTTTTTCTTGTTGTGCTAGCTGGCAGGATAGTTCAATAAGATTTCGTTTCTTATGGTGGGTTAATTTGGAAACAAATGAATTGAAACATCATCGGTTCGGGAAAGGTATAAAATGAAAAATTTGAAAGGATTTAAAATCATGGACGATATTGATAAAGACAATCTGCGAGAAAAATCGTCAAGTTCTCTTAGTAAACTAATTAAACGTATTTGGTACGTTTCGTTAGCTGTGGGACCTACGACAACCATGTTACAAGGAAAATTTCCGTTTAAGGAAATGTTTTGGATAATCTCTATAAGTTCACTAATCCTTGCCTTTTCTTGTGCTGTCATGCTCTTTAAAAAGGATTTTGCATTAGTAGAGCGTATTCTTTATTCAATCGCTACGATAGTGTTATTGTTTATGAACCCGCATTGGTTAGACATTCCTGCTTATTTAACAAATGATTATAGAGTTGTTGAAGGGATTCCGACTGAATTTGAATATCGATATCCATATAAGGCGGGTAGTTATTTGCATGTTAAAGTTCAAAATGAAGAATTAAATTTGCCGACAAATGTTCCTGAATCACATTCTGATAGATGGTTTGTCATTCATTATCTTCCAAATTCAAAATTCATCATGGACTACAAAATTCTATCCAAACAGGCACGCAAGAAAAATTGAAAAAGGAATAACCTTCTAAAACGATTGTTATGGTGACTCTTATTAAGCTACCATGAAAATAAACTTCTCTAACTTCGAAAAAAGGCAATACCAAAGAGAGAACCCTTATCCATCGTAAAAAAAAATGGAAAGAGATACAATTCATTGATCTATGGAATATGTTGACTGGATTAAGGTCAGTTTCAGTATTGGCGCTTCCTAACTATTTTCGTACTCTGTGGTGCAGTACTGATTTTGTGCTGCATGGATGGCTAAGGATTGTTCAAAAAACAGGTTTGTTTTATGGCTTAAGAAAGTTATTAGGGGGATTTAAATGTCTAAACATGAAAACGAAGAAATGCTTACAGGAGGGAATATCTCTAACGTTTATCGTTTAGGTGATACTGTGCGACGAGAATTAAAGCCAGAAAGCACCAAAATTCATAAGCTATTAAAGCATTTGGAGAACAAAGGGTTCAGTTATGCACCAAAGTTTTTAGGCATTGATGAAAAAGGAAGAGAGATATTATCATTTATTGAAGGTGAAGCTGGTAACGACCCTTTAAAAGAATATATGTGGTCAAATGATGTATTAAAAGAAATAGCGAAGATGCTTCGTCTTTATCATGACGCTGTGAGCGATTTTTCATTAACAGATAATTGGAAACCGATAGATAATACTCCTAACAAAGTGGAGGTATTATGCCATAATGATTTTGCTAGATACAACATTATTTTTAATTCTAAAAGACCAGTAGGTATTATTGATTTTGATGTTGCTGGACCTGGACCAAGACTTTGGGATATAGCTTATACCCTCTATACCTGCGTTCCCTTAAGTAGATTTTATCTTTCAGAAATAGGTGAAAAAGTTCATTATAATCAATTACAGCATGCCAACCATATAAAACAAAGAGTAATATTGTTTTTTGAATCTTACGGTGAGGGAATAGAAGATGATTATTTGGAAATGGTACTGCTGCGATTAGAAGGATTATGTAAAACTATTGAAAGAAAAGCTAGTGAAGGCGATATAGCTTTTCAAAAGATGATAGATGAAGGGCATCTCGAACATTATCAAAACGATATTAAATTCATTCGGGAACATGGACAAGATTGGATTTAGAGAAAACTTTTGTTGAATTAGCGGGGTGCGATTCTTCAAGAAGGAGAATAGCTCTTTCTTATTGATGTAAAGTGGCAGTATTCTTGAATAATCAACAATAGACTATTTGTAATTTTTTGATAGAAAACTTTGATAATGTTGAAACTTATATTTATTTCAACCGTATCTGAGTAAAGGACAGAAGGAGTGAAAGTATTGAAGAGATTATTTGTATCAGTATTTTTAGTAATTTCGATTTTATCAGCTTGTAATTCATCAACATTGAGTTTTAGTGAAATTGAAAATGTACCTAATAATGTGCAGGAAAAAGTTGATTCTAATCTAAAACTCCAATTAATCAATGATGGCAAAAAAGGCTATTATATTATTTTTCAATCAAATGGAGATGTGGAAAAAGATTTAGAAGCGCAAGGGGATACGGTAACCATAAAGTTTAATGTGCCTAATCCGCAAAATGATGTTGTAAAGCAAAAAACATATTATTTAACGACAGACCCAGAACACGATGTAATAGAAGTTCTAGTGAATGGAGAATCACTGCCCTTTGATAATGTGACCAGTCTATACTAAGAAAGGGAGGTTTTCACTCCCATGAAAATTTAAAAATCTCAAAACCCAGAAAAAAGCATATCAAAATGGACCCAGTAAAAACGCTTTTTAAGAAAGGCTGAGCCTTCCGAGTGTTCATTAGCCGAGATTGATTTCATTATTGATGATAATGGTAGTGTTTTAGTAAATGAAAAAGATTTGGATCAGGCTGTGATGTGCTGTTCTTAAGCTAAAGGGGGCTTTTCTGAAATTAGGAAAGCGTCTTTCTTCATGAAAAGGTCCATATTGTTGTATAAAAAGAATCCATTTTGATCTTTTTTCAAAATGGATTCTTTTTATTTATCGCAAAATACTGGTCTGCCAGGCGTTTTTTGTTGACCAATGTTATTTCAAACCCATAGTTCAAGGTAACATATATTTTACATATTGCAATATATATGTTACGTTGAATATAAGGGGGGACGCTATGAAAAATAATGTAAAGCTTGCCCGTGTGAAAGCGGAGTTAACGCAACAGGAACTAGCTGATGAGATGGGCATTACCCGACAGACAGTTAGCCTGATCGAAAAAGGAAAATATAATCCATCACTAAAATTGTGCCTACAAATTTGTTATGTAGTGAATGCCACGTTAGATGAAATCTTTTGGATAGACAGGGGGGATTTTGATGAAAAAAATCACAGATGAACGATTGATAGTACAGAATTTACAAAACACAAGAATAGCCTATATCGTACAAACAATAGGTATTCTTGGTATTCTTGGCTATGAGTTTTTCAAAAATGGAATGGAGGGAATGACAAAAAATCCTCTATGGTTGGTCTTTATGTTGACAGCAGTCGTTTACAATTACTTAAACATGAGTGTAAGCGTCGAGAACGAAAAAAGGCAAAAAAAGCCAGTCAAGTCGTTTATTATTAGTTTTGTTGTAGTTACAATTATTGCTGTTGCTATTGGGGTTCCCACATCAATTACCCCAAATTTTAATTGGAGTGATGGCCTGCTAATAGGGGGTATTACATTTGTCTGTGGGGTTATCCCTATTTCATACATTTATCGTCTTAGAATAAAACAACAAAAAGATATGGAAGAAGATGAGTAATTATATAACGAAATCGGGCCATTTTCTTGAAGAAAGGAGTTTTGATTTGAAAAAAATTGATGATTTAAAAGCTGGAGTTGCTGTAATTATTTTGAACCAAGAGAATCAAGTACTATTGCAAAAAAGAGCTGATGTGGGCTTGTGGGGAATCCCTTCAGGACATGTGGAAATTGGTGAAACAGTGTCTGAAGCAGTCATGAGAGAAGTAAAAGAAGAGACTAATTTAGATATAAGAATTGAAAAGCTGATTGGTGTTTATTCCGATCCTGATTCACAAGTTTTCAATTATCCAAATGGCAAGGCAGTGCATTTTATTACGACTTGTTTTCTTGCTGAAATTACAGGTGGGGAACTTAAATGTAATTCAGATGAATCGCTTGAAATTAAATTTTTTGATCAGGACAACTTACCAGAAGATTTGTTAACAATGCACCCTCAATGGTTAGAGGATGCTCTTTCAAAAAAGGAAGCGGCATTTATTCGCTGACCAATATTCTAGAATCTGGCGCTTTTCTGAAATAAGGTAAGCGTCTTTCTTCATGAAAAGGGCCATTTAACAGAACATAAGGAAGGAAAAGAAATCTATCATTAGTAGGTTTACAAGGGGGGAAATTAATGTTTTGGAGCATTGTAGCTGTATCATTTATCATATATGTCGTATTTAGCCTTTCGACAATTAAATATCAATTAAAACAAATTTCAAAACATCTAAATATCAAAGATGTTGGAATACAAAGGGTAAGCGATGAAGAAATCGAGAAAGAATTAGAAGATAATTCAAAAAGGTCATAATATATTGTTCTGTGGATATTGAAGTAGCTAATTCAATAGTCGGGCGATTTTCTGTAACAAGGAACAGCGCCTATTTTCATTCTTTTTAACTGTTTTTGTAAGTGTAATTCTCTTTTTCGTATTTGGTTCCGTAGTTATGGGTGGAGGTAATCCCGCAGAGGAGGCAGTTTACGCAGTAGAGCAATAATAATTGTTTTAATTTCATTTTTAATTGCTCAAATTTACCATCTAATAGATTTGATTAAGAAGAAAATGTGATTTACCCATTTTTCACTAACGGATACTTTTTTTGAAAATCTATCGTCTGTTTTTTAGAAAAGGGGTAATCATAATGATCAATAAATTTTATTTATTTGCTTTAACAATAATGGCCGGAATTATTGCTTTGACTGGATGTAGCAATAATACTGATGGTTCATATGCTGGTATTTTAATAGTTGACGGAAAAGAATATATACTGCAAGGCGATATTGAAAATAATGAATTTACAATCGGTGATAAAATTGGAGAAGTAAAAAAGACAGTAGATGCAGACGTTTATCCTAAAGATAATCTTTCATCAAATTTATTAATTAGACCCGCCGGTACTACCCTTGAATGTTGTTCTTGATTCGCATAATTAACCAAGTACTAGAATTTATTACTTCTACGATTAAGATTGTAATTACTATAATTTTTAAGAAAAAGAAACCATGCGGATTAACGGTTAATTCTCCGCTTCTTGACGACCCAATCAAAATGGCCAATACAGAGGAACCGGTAAGCCATAAAATTCGCAATAAAACTTGTTTCAACCTCTCTAAAAGATATATTTTCATTTGCTCTCCCCCAGCCCTATAAATACAATCAAATAATAATTACCCTTTTGAGTAATTATTATAAAAGTCAAATCCCATGCAATTAATCTTTTTACTTGCCCTTCGCGGTAACTTACGATTACACACGATTTTATATATATTTAGCCACTCGCAATAACTAGATATTAAGAATGATTTCTTTATCGTTAATGTATCCTTTATAAAAACCCCATCTATTACAGGATGGGCGTATACGTGTTTGAAGTGTTAAAATTAATAACTTATTGTAATCTTAACATTTCCATATTGAGGATAGTGACAGCTCGGCTGGCACTACCCTTAGTTATTGAAAAAAATTATTTTTCGGCCTTATTTCTTTGATATTAATCTTCAATATCATTGTCATGATCATTGTCATGATCATCGTCGTGATCATTGTCATGATCAACTTTTAAAACTTTACCTGTCATAGCATTAATTTCTACATCAGCTTTATTCTTTGGAGTTTTCATTTCTATTTCATATTTTTGTATTCCATCATCGTTTTCTTTTTCTACTTTTGTCACATCCCCATTAACAGTTTTCCTAGCAATTGTGGTTGCTTCATTTTGAGAAATAGTTGATTGATTCTTTAGAGTATTATTATATTTCTTATCTACGCTTTCATGGTCTTTTCGATTATTTTCATCATTATGGACAGATTGAATTTTTCCTTTAACAGGATCAATTACTAATTCATACCCTATGTTGTTTTTTGCTATATCAACTTCGTAATACGAATGATTACCTTTGTTTTCCAAATTGATACTTTCCACTTTACCAGATACTTTATGAAGGGCAATTTCTTTTGCTTTATTACTTGAAATCATTTTCCCCTCTGCTGTTGCATTAGAAACATGTGTATTTCCACTCCCAACTGCACCGACTGATAGTGCTCCTCCTAAAGCAAGACCTGCAGTAAGCGTTCCAATTAATATTTTTTTATTCATAATGAATTCCTCCTATTTCTAATGTTTGCTATAAGAACAGTCTATACAGTGTAGATTATAGTAATATTAAAGAAACATTAGAAATTGATGAGAATTTCATTCCGTATTATTAATCATCCCACGTAACAGATTTAACTTCCCCGGTAATTGCTTGCATTTGAATTGTTGATTCCATTCATTTTTAGTATCAATTTGAACAAAATATGGAAAGTTCGACTAACTCAAACTTTCCACTGGCTAAGTTTAAAATTAGGACTTTTTCAGTACCCCTGTTCAATCCAGAGTTCATCTTCTTTAAATTGTCTAGGCTTTTTTAATGTCCTTTACAAAGGGTCCATTTTAGTTAGGAATCGGGCTTTTTCATTTAAAAAAACTTCTCTTTTGAGGGGATGTAAAAATAGCCACTACTCAAATGCTTAATTTGCTTCGTAAAAATCTTTAATAGCTTTGTCTGCATATACCCAGCCTTTCCAACCAATATGAATGGTATCCTTCATAAAATAAGGATCGTATTCGTGGTCGGAAAAATCAGCTATCGGAAAACCTTGTGCCTCAATCTGCTGTTTAATCCGTTTGTAATAAGCCGTTCGGCCTTGCTTTGGAAAACCGGTATAATCATACCAAGTCCCATTGACTGGAACCGAAATGAATAGTGGCTTTGCCTCTGATTGTTTTAAAAGATCAAGTACAAGCTGAAAATCTAAATATTCAACAGATTTTCCGTATGAAGCACCTATTTTTGTATCTTTCAAAGAAGGCACGAGATGTTTAATATTATTGTATTTAGAATTAGTGATGAAAAAGCGATTATTTGTCGAATTCTGCTTACCCATTAAGTTTGCTTGATGTTTGAGTTCCTCCCAGGATTTATCCCGTACCTTCGGACTGATATCCCGTTTACGGGGAATCCCACCTAACAAGGTGTAATACAAATCTTTTTTCTCAAGGATCGATCTATATATATAGGCTAATGGACGAGCCAGAGCTGCTTTTCTCTTATCCGAAGGGTTATTAGAAATTTCCGCTTCATACAGGGCTGTAAGCATGAAATCATCCTGCACTGGCTTAAATTGTAATAATCGTTTAATCGCCATCTTTTTTACCTCGGGGTCAATCTTATTGTTAAAAGCAAGATCATATCCCTGAAGAATCGAAAAGTTTGGAACGAAGTGTGATAGATCGGCCCCATGAGGTTTAAACCACTGTGGGGATAAGATAAATACAAGTTTTTTTCCTTTAAGATGATCGATATGCTCAGCAAAGTTGAGAAAATGAATTAATGATATTGAACCCCCGCGTCCAATGAGAAAAGGAGTGAACCCATCATCATTTTCTACGAAATAATTGGATGGATGAAACCGATCAAGCCTAGCTAATTCTGAAGAGCCATATATTGGCAAGTAACGATCATCCTGTAGCATTTTCGTCTGAACATATTTTCCTTGAAACATAAATGGATTTAATTCTGTTGCGGCTTCACTTACCCTTTGTTCCGGGATGATACGTTCAACCCAGCTATTTGGAATAAAAATCAGAATAAAAAGGGTAAGAAAAGCAAAAATCATTGGTGGAAATAAAGCCTTTTTCATTTAAAATCAGCTATTCGCTCAGCAATTTTATTAGGTGTAGCCCAAGTCTCACGATCAAATTCAGTAATAGGTACGTTAATCCCAAAACGTTCTTCTATTAGGACAAGCAGTTCTACTGTCCCGATTGAATCAAGGAGCCCGGCATCAAATAAATCAATATTTGGATCATCTTTAACGATATCATCTTGGCAAACTTCTGCTACTAGTGCGATAACTTGATCAGTAAATGTCATTTGAATCATACTCCCTTATGAATAAAGTATCCTGAAAAAATATAGAATCCAAAGCAAATTAAGTGGAACGTGATGACAACAGATACAATATGAGTAAATTTATTTTGCGGCCACCATTTGCGTCTTTTATTAACTTGCTCAAACGAATTATAAACAACCATTAATAAGGCGTGGTATATTCCGTAAAGAATATACTGAATTTCTAGCCCATGCCAAAATCCCATTAATAGAAACAACAAGATATAACCTGAATTAGAAATGATCTGACGATTTTTAATCCATTTTTTCTTATGAATCCAATAGACAAACCGCATAAACACATAATCCCTAAACCAAAAAGAAAGAGTCATATGCCAACGATTCCAAAAGTCCTTTATATTTCGGCTGATAAAGGGTTTATTAAAGTTTTCCGGAGTTTTAACCCCCATAATATAGCTGATTCCAATTGCAAAAGCACTATATCCTGCGAAGTCAAAAAATAAATAAAAACTATAAGCATACATATAAAAAAGATGATGCTGGAAAGTGCTGTGTGAAATCAATCCAAGTTTGGCAATAATATAGTGCTTAATGGAATAACCAATGATGAATTTATATAGAAAACCGAGAAAGATCTTATTGATTCCCTCGTACAGAAAAAGTTTATATCTTTCACTAGGTATACCTTCACTGATATCCTTTTCAAACCTGCGGTATCGATCAATCGGTCCAGAAGAGATTGTTGGGAAGAAAAGAATAAAATACAACAAGTGGACAATCGGAATCTGGTTTTTGATTAATCCATCCCTGGTTTCCATGATCATTTGAACGCCTTTAAAGGTGAGATACGATATACCAAGAAAGCCCCACATATTTTGGATGAATAAATAGGGTGATAACTTAGATAATAACAGCGGTATCAGTGAAAGAATAACAGCTAGACAAAAAACGAACCCATTGTTTGCCTTTTTCCGATAGGTTATATAGCCTTTTATTAATAACACTTGCCAAATGGTAAAAAAGATCAGCGCATAGGTTTCTCGCAAATGTGATGAATAGATCAATGCCAGAAAGATTAGCGTTACAAATATATTATAGGTTCGAAATTGTTTCCCATTTAGACCAAGGATGACAGTTGGTGCTAAAAGAATGGCTGCAATAATAAAGAACAGAAAAGAACCATACGGTGTCATAGCAGTACCTTTTCTTTAATACGTTTTCGGTCAATTTTCCCATTAATAGTCATTGGCAGTTCCTGATCATATACAAATTTTCTTGGAATCATATAAGCTGGAAGTTTATCGACAAGTTCTTTTTTGATTGCACTAGTAAGCTGATATTCCTTTTCAAATTCATGTTTAGAAGGAACAATGGCTGCTGCTAAATATTCGATCTTCTCCTTTTTATAAACAGGAATAACCACAGCTATTTTGACATATTGTGAATTGGCTATATGCTGTTCAATTTCTTCTAACTCCATGCGGTACCCATGTAATTTAATTTGAAAATCAATCCTGCCCTTATAGAAAAGCAGGTCCTTTTCCATTAGGCCTTCATCACCAGTTCTATAGGCCTGTTCACCATTGATACTGTAAAATGATTTTTCTGTTAGTTCTGATTGGCCAAAATATCCTTTGCTAACACTTGGACCGACTATGATGATTTCCCCCTTCTCTCCCTCTGGGACCTCTTGCCCTTCTTCATTAAGCAACAACAACTTAGTATCTTTTTTTGCTTTTCCAATTGGGAGGGGTGAATACTGGTTAAGAATTTCTTTCGTTATTTCCACATATGTGACCGCAACTGTTGCTTCAGTTGGACCATATGTATTATAAACCTTTGCCTTTGGAAATCGTTCCATCAATTGCTGAGCAATAGGTACGGTTAAAATCTCGCCGCAAAATAAGAAAACCGTTAATTCCGGAAGCAATTCTTGATTAAAAGATGGATCCATTAAGCACATCTGCACAAATGATGGGGTAGAAGTCCAAACCTGTATGTTTGATTGTATTAAGGCTTCAAACAACATTTTGGGTTTAGCGATCATCTCTTTTGTAATAGCATAGAGACTTCCTCCTGTTGCAAGGCAGGGGTAAAGATCCATTACCGAGAGATCAAAGGAGAATGGCGCTTGATTTAAAAAGCAAAGTCCTCCTTTAATGGGGAAGTCTTCTACCATCCAATCAATAAAGCTTTGAAGATTATTGGCTGAAATTTGAACACCCTTTGGATTGCCAGTACTGCCGGAAGTATAGATAATATAAAAATTTTCGTCTTCTTTTACCCAATATTCTTGGTCTACATCTTTCAATACAGGAGGAAATATTTCTATTTCATCCATAGTAATATTTAGAATAGATGAACTTTCAAAGTTCAATGGACTTCCAGAAACATTTATTATGATTTCTGCCTGAGAACTTTTGATGATTTGTTCGATTCTTTCCAATGGAACCGAAAGATCAATGGGAATATAGGCATGTCCAGACTTTACACATCCCAAAAAAGAGACAAGCATCTCTGGTTCCATGTGGCCATAAACTATTATCGGTGAGTCTGTCCTCATGTTTTGTTTTAATAAATACGTGGATACTTGTTCCGACTTCCGCCAAAGTTCACCATATGTAATTTTCTTGTTTGGTGAAATAAATGCCACTGCTTCTGGTTGTGTGAATGCAAAATCCTTTATAATAGATAACATTTAGAAAACACCTCCACTTTTAAAATTCAGTGTATATATAGGCACCGGCATTGGCATCACTTAAGCCATACATAAAAAATAGTAAAAGCAGGATGAATAAATAATATAAGTAAAGGACAAAGCTATTCGCTTTTTTATTATTGTTAAACATGACTCAAACATCACTTCCATTAAAATTAAAATAGTAATTATTATTTAAACTGGTTATTTACTTCCTTTAGGATTTAGGGACAAACTGTTCTCATTTGCTTATTATTAGTTAATAAAAGAAATAGATTCATGCAGAGTAATGAAAAATATTCATCTTATTCCCATTTGTTTGTTAGGATTAAACCTAATGCTCTTCCCATCTCCTTACTTTGACTTAACGACCAGTTAGGGAACTTCTTTGAATACGTACCAGCGCGATGACAAATAAAATTATCTTCGCTCAAGATTAATACAACATGTGAAGAAGATGAGAATTTTATTAGAATTTTGTCCCGACAAAACTTATAATTCAATTCAATAAGTGGTACCCCTATAATAAGGAAGGTGCTTTATTCCATTAAAGGGCCATATTGTGGAGGATCATATTAAAGGAAATTAGTGTACTCATCTATGAGATTGCAAAGTATTTTACTTAAGCTACCGATGAAGGTTAGTGGCACAAAGTAGGGGAGAATGACAATTGAATCAACTTTTTTCTCAAGAAGGTGATCAGCTTAATGAATTGGGAATGGTATGATTGGGTTTTTCTCGTAATCATATGTATTATTTTCCTTGTTTTTTCTAGGAATGTAAAATTAACAATAATTGTTTTTAGTTATAGTTTCCTTCTTTTGTATGATTTTCAAATTAGAGGTATTTTGGGTAATATCAATTTTATTATTTGATTTTATGATCAAAATATAATTATCTATTCCATTATAAGGCGCCATCCTGGAACAAGGATACTCGCTCATTTTTTATTTAAGGGCCAGCATTCCTGTAATGAAGGAAAATGAGATTTGAATATTAAAAAAACCTCTTGGTATGATTAGAATGTCCTGAAGCTGGCCAGCGAAAAGGACAAAATCTATCATGACCAGGAGGCCTATCATGAATTATATCCAAAACAATGGCAATTCAAAAATCAAGAGGGTAGCGGTTATTTTTTGAAAAGGCGATAAGAAAATAATTGCAACGACAAAAATGTGGACAGGAAATTATGTTATCGTTCAAATTCCAGACGGGTGGAAAGAGTAAACTTTTATAGTGATTGCTTAGGAATGGATGGTAAAAAGTCTCCGCTTGAATGGGTAGAACAGAAATTAAAGCTCCAAGGGGGAACGTTAGGCCCGATCCAAATTGCTACAAAAGCTGTCCGTAAAGGTGGAACATTACAAATTACAGGGGTTTACGGTGGTTTATATAATATGTTCCCTGCCCCACCTTTTGTTAATTCCTTTAATGTTTCCCCCATATCATCATATTCGGTAAAATTAAATATTTCGGTTTTATTCATTTTTTTTGAGTGCTCAAGTCGGTTAGAAATGTAGTCTATAGCAATAACACGCTCAGCGCCTTTCTCCCAAGCAAATTGTTGAGCCATCAATCCAACGGGCCCACAACCTAGGACAATCACAGTATCTCCTTTTTTTACACCTGCATTATCAACACTCCAATAGGCAGTGGGAAGTACATCTGATAAAAATAATAAGGACTCATCTTCTAATTCGCAATCCTCTGGAATAACAAAAGGGGTATAGTTTCCAAATGGGACCCTTAAATATTCAGCCTGTCCGCCGGGGTAATTTCCGAATTTTTCAGAATACCCAAAGTAACCTCCAGAATCATAGTGGGGATTAGAGTTATCACATTGACTTTCTAGATCATGTTGACAGTATTGGCAGGTGCCACATGCTACAGGAAATGGAATGACTACACGATCTCCCTTTTTCACAGCTGTAACATCCGGTCCCGCATCTTCAACAATTCCCATCGGTTCATGGCCAATAACATAACCAATAGGTAAAGGGAAATTTCCTTGATATAAATGAAGATCAGAACCACATATAGCTGTTGAAGTCACTTTTATAATCATCTTCACGGTCTTGTATCTTTGGCGCTTCTGTATTTTTTACCGCTATTTCATATTTTCCTTGGTATGTGACAGCTCTCATGGTGTCCTCCTAACATTAAAAAAAGTGTATGTTTGATTATCCTCTTTTAAAGCATTATTGGTAATTTAGTTAATATATCGTCCATAATCTGGAATGGCAATACGATCAAACTCTTGTACAAGAGTTCTTAATCCGTTTGATAATAATTCGCCAGTCATCGGTGTTCCATGACCTGTAACAGCAACCTTTGGTTTTAATGCTTCCAATTTTTTTACCGATTCCCATGCATTATGCCAATCGGTGGTCAAGTATCTCGGGGGTCCGCAGATTTCTTGTTTCTGAACTAACACCTTATACAGTGAGTCTTGTCTTACTGTAACAAATGCATCCCCTACGATTAACGAACGGTCCTCATCCCTAAACAAAGAGATATGCCCCGGTGAGTGTCCCGGCGTATGAATCCACCGCCATCCATGCATTCCGGGCACAGTTCCGTTAGAAGGTAATTGCTCAACATTGCTTTCCAAGTTTATCGGTTCATTTGGAAATATAGGGGACATCTTAGCAACTAATCCACCCTCAACAGTTGAATCAGGTTCAGGATAACTCTTATTCCCGGTTAAATAAGGTAATTCCAATTCATGCGCAAAAACAGGGACATCCCAATGTCTAACTAAATCAACAACAGCTCCCACATGGTCAAAGTGACCATGTGTTAAAATTATGGCTTTTGGTCTACTATTCGAACCAAACCTCCTTTCTACTAGAGAAAGGATATCATCTGCTGATTTTGGCATTCCTGTATCAATTAAAACCCATTCATCTTTTTGTTCCGGATTACCAAAAAGACAAATATTAACAATCTGAATTGTAAAATAATACAGGTCTTGTGCAATCTCTCCTCCTATATGAGTTGTAACTGATGTTACTGGGATAAATTTATTATCTTTACTGTATTCCATATAATTATCCATTAAAAAAATACCCCCATATTGAGATGTATTTATAGTATGCATTCATTTGATTGAACATAATCATGTTAGCTTTTTAGCTATTATTTATTTATAAGGAAACATCACCAATGAGATAAATAATTTAAAATATAAGCTAGAACGACGGATCAAAGGATTGAAGTTGAATTGAAGAGTACGTTTGAATATAGCACAAGAATAATTATCTTTAAAAACAAACAAAAGAAGAAAAATCATGGTTTCTTCTTTCGTTTGTTTCAATAAAAGGACATTATTTTGCCTTAAAAGGCTCTTAATTGTTTAAATCATAAAGACCAGGCGCATGTTCATTTGGCATATCAGGCATCTCTGGGACAGGATATCCTTTTGGAGGTTCTATTACGGAAAGCTCTCCCACATTTCGACTAGGGGTTGAACCAGTGAATATTTCACCTATTAAAGTATCTTCGAGTCTAAAATTGAATTGAGCATTGTGGAAACCCAAAACCCATATCAACATATTTGCGACACTCAGGGTATTTATTTAAATCATAGTTAGGGATAGGAAAAAGCTTGCCCCAATCTACACCTAATGTTTCAAGAGCTTTTGCAAATGCATTTTGGTGAGCATTATCCCTCACAATTAAGAACGCAATTGTTTCTCGAAGAGTTTTATTGTTACTCATTTCATAAATTCTAGATTTTTGAAGTACACCTGTCGATTCTAAAACGACTGTTATTAAGTAAATTCGCCGCCAGATTTCCATGGTCATAGACCCATGACCCATTCCGTGGATTACCTGCAGCGTCAACAGGTAGAGATGCTTTTGCTCCCATTATGTAGGGATGAGGATTTACGTCTTCTTGTATCACATCATTTAAAGGTGCTTTGTCACTAGCTTGATTTCCTGGTAACTCGCCACCAGACTCGTTTAAAAGTTGGTTAATTGTTGTTTGAACAAGTTCAACGTGACTAAGTTCTTCAATGAAAATACCTCTAATAAGGTCACGATATTTTTTTTCATTCCCTCTGAAATTGGCACTTTGGAAAGAAAACTGCATTAATGTACGCATTTCACCGAATTGTCCTCCTAGTGCTTCTTGAAGAACTTTTGCTGCATGTGGGTCAGGTTTATCTGGAACTATCATATTTATTAGATCTTCTTTGTAAAAGTACATTTAATTTGTCCTCATTTCATATAAGTTATCTAAAGGCTGTCTTTATAAGTTTTATGAATCCCATCGTCCCACCATTCCTCATCTCAGGAGCAAATTGAAATTATTAAAAATAGTGAGCATAAAAATTAGAGGTGAAAGGTATGGCATGGGATACTTCTAGAGTTGATATGAATATCTATTCACAGGGTAAAATATAGACCGATTGGTTTATTCAACATGTAATATATGTTCAAATGGCTGCGGGTGTTATATTGCTGTTAAAGATGACAAGATTGTCGGAATAATGGGAAATGAGCATTATCCCGTAAATAAAGGTCGCCTTGGTCCAAAAGGTGAAAATCAATGGTGGGCTAATAACAGTATAGATCGCTTATCTACACCATTAATTCGTCATAATGGGAAGTTGTTGTCTGCAAATTGGGAAGATGCGTATTCTTTATTGGTGGAAAAAACAAAAGATATTCTACGAAGGAAGGGACAATGACCAATCTTGAACGGAGAGTTAATATCCTTAGAAAAGCAGTAAATCCTCCCTTTAATCTGCCTTCGGATTTTGAGATTTTACTAGAATTCTCTAAGTGAATGGGCTTTAAAGACCGTGAAAATAACCCCTTAATCTCCTACAAAACTCCTGAAGAAGCCTTTAATGAATGGAGAAAAGTATCAAAAGGTAGACCTTGTGATATGTCCGGAATGACTTATGAAAAAATGGAACAACAGGCGGAATCCAATGGCCATGTAACGAACAGTATCCAAATGGTAAAGAGAGGTTATATACGGATGGCAAGTTCCACACTTTTGTTGATAAGGCAGAATCCTATGGAAGGGATTTGCTAACTGGAAGAGCAAGAACGAAAGATGAAATTATTTGTGCATGTGAAAACATTCTGATAAAAGAAAAATTAAAAAACGAAGTAAACCCCCTTATGATAAGGGTTCAATATATCATTCATGAGTTTCAAACTCATTTTCTTGCCCTTGCTAAAGGTGGTATGCATGATAAATACCATTGGAGTGTTTTATATCGTAATGGAGATACATTAGATGAAATGGCGACCTTATTAAAGAATACGACCCCAGTATCTATCCATACAGAAGTTGAGTATATTAAACAATGCCTTGTGTTTTTTACAAACCAGGTAGTTCAAGCCTATGGAAAAAGAGATTCACTTTATATTATCACTCCAACATTTCAAGAGTTGGCTGGACTATGGTAAATGCTTAATTTAATTAATAGGTTACTTTAAAAAGAAAAGGGAGCAGAATAAAATTTCTTCTCCCTTTTACCCGTAATAAATTAACTAACAATCTTCTGCTTTATAATGATGTAATGGAGGTGGTATTAGCCATCCTTTTTCTTTATTTAAACGAAGAACTTTAACTCCGAGTGCTGCCTTTTGAATATGAAACTGTCCAAACATCATTCCAATATCTTCTCGAATTGATTGCCCCATTATTGTACTGCACGCTACTAATCCTGCAGCAATGCTCATTGAAAGAGCAGCTGCTATTTCAGGATCTGTAAAACGTGCTCCTGCTGGAATATCCTCTAAACAAGCTTTAGGTCTTTCTGGAGGTGTCGGAGGCAATCCAACTCCATTCGCTTTTAATAATGTTTCGATCTGTTTGATTTCTTGTTGTCCTCCTTGAATGGCTTCCTCAAGTAATTTCTGTAAATCTTCATCACCTGCATGGTTTAGGTGGGTTTGATAACTTCCAATTACCCCTTTAGCCGTTAAAAGAAACGACCAGGTGCTAAAAACTTCCCCATAATGCATAGGTTCATCTGTTGGATTTCCACTTAAAATTCCCATTGTAATCCTCCTTATCAAATTCATATTCAGTGCCTCCTTTCGCAAAAGCACATGATTTTATCATTCTCCTTTCGCAATTTATTAATTCATTAATTTGTAACTTGGAAATAAAGCACAATCTTTAATAATAATGTCTAACTGTTTATAATAAAGTTTGATCAGGAGTCCTGTTTTAAAATGTATAATTTCCTTATTTCGCAATGGGGTGTTGATCCAATAAGGATTGACGCTCTTTTTTGTTGAAGTTACCGAACTAACGAGGGAAGATAATGGAATAAGTAATTTATGGGAAAAAATGTATATCATCTCGTATAAACACAGGGTTTTAGGGAACTTTAATTAAAGTCGTTTTTATATAAAATGGAAATAATTACTAAGATTAATGGTTATAAGGTAGTAAAATACGATTTCATTGTACTCGTAACCGTTTTCGTTCTTACTGAGTTAAATTGGGGAGATTGGAGAAATTAGTCAAGAATGAATACATTGAGGATTCTGTGAATTCGACACTGACAAGATATCACTTTAGTTTTTCAATATAACTTGATGGGAATATTCTCCGTCAGGTATAATCAATTCAGCAGGACGATAATACTAGTGATGGTGTAGATGTGATTTTACCGAAGACCATCACTTGAAGAGGTGAGCAACATGTCAGGGAAGGTTCCTGGCGTGAACATGGCGACGCTGAGCGCTTTGTCTGAACCAAACCGTATGAATATCGTCGAACTCTTGCGTGACGGTCCCCTGACCGTGGGAGAAATCGCCGACAAGCTAGGATTGAGGCAGCCCCAAACTTCGAAGCATCTAAAAGTGCTAAGCGACAACTGGATTGTGGAAGTACAGGCTGAAGCTAACCGCCGCATCTACAAGCTTCGTGCCGAGCCCTTCCAAGCGATGGATTCTTGGATACAGTCCTTCCAGGGTGTGATGCAAGAAAGATTCGACAATCTAGATGATTATTGGAAGGAATTGCAGGACAAGGAAAAATCATAAAATCATTTCATGTTCAATGAGGAATTACAATGTCAAACAACACAATGGTATCGAGAATAGAGAACGATCGGGTACTGGTACTGGAGGGCATTTTCGATGCGCCACGCGATCTTGTATTCAATATGTTTAAAGAGCCGGAGCATCTAAAACGCTGGTCTGGACCGAGGGGCTGGGAGATTCCGGTCTGCACCGTCGATTTCCATCCGGGAGGCGTTTTGCACCACTGTATGAAGTGTGTCGATCAGAATCTGGGTCAATTTTTTGGTATGGAAGCATGGAGTAAAGGGATCTATAAGGAGATTATCGAGCCGGAGAAGATCGTCTACACCGATTACTTTTCGGATGCTGAAGGCAATTTGAACGACTCCATGCAGGCGACCGAGATGATATTGGAATTCATCGATTTGGGTGGAAAGACTAAGCTGATAAACCGTGCTGAATATGTGTCTGCAGAGGCACTTAAGACCGTCATGGACATGGGTATGTTACAGGGCATCACCGAAACTTGGGACCGTTTGAACGAGCTAGTAGAGTCGCTGAAGTAGATTTACCGTAACGCTGATTTTCGCGCAGAAAAGTTTTGAATCATTAAGTTTTATAATTAAGGAGTGTAAATATCAATGATTAGTAATTTAGGTCAAATCATGTTGTATGTTAATAACCAAGATGAAGCAAGGGAGTTTTGAACAGAAAAAGTAGGGTTTAGTGTAATTTCAGAGGAAGATAACGGTAAAGGATTGAGATGGATTGAAATTGCTCCAACTAAAGAAGCTGAAACAAGTATTATTCTCCATAATAGGGAGCTAATTACTAAAATGCAGCCTGAATTAAATCTTGGAACACCTTCTTTAATGTTCTTCTCGAAAAATTTCGATAATTTATATAGTGACTTATCAAACAAAAACGTTACAGTCGGAGAAATTGTAAATATGCCTTCAGGTAGAGTATTTAATTTTGCAGATAGTGAAAATAATTACTTTGCAGTAATGGAAAAAAAGTAAATTTCAATTCAATTTACGAGTGCGATGCTTGAATAAAGGCATCGCCTTTTTGCTTGTTTGATTTATGGGGAGGATTGTGAAAATTTACATTTAAAGTAACGGGTGCAATCGTGAAACAAGGGGGTTGCTGCGGCAACTTCTTTTATTATTTAGAAAAAGAAGTAGATTAGTAAAGGCTGTTTTTGTAAAGTTTGTTGCTTTTATGATTTTTATTTAATAGTCTGAGTTGATTGGAGCGGAGGACACTTGACTCCTGCGGGAATAGAGGGAAGCGGGAGACCCCGCAGGCGGTTACGCC
>NZ_JAHNZZ010000001.1:1560020-1595352 GCF_019039215.1 Bacillus sp. FJAT-29790 | reverse complement strand
TTTATGCAAAACAGCCTTAGTAAAAAATAGAAACGGATCAGGTGGGACAAATGCTTATTTCATCGTGTCAAAAATCAAATTATACAACGGTTGAAACACTAAGAAGTGTATAATAAAAGACCTCAAAAAGAGGTCGAAAATGAATTGGTTTCTATATAATCATTGATTTTTAGTCTTATTAGTTCGGAATAAGACTCCGACTATAATAAGTGCAATTATTATAACAGCAGATATGAAATAGAAGTTAGAGATTACATTCATTATGTGAAAAGGTGCTTTGTGGACATAATCAGCATTTACCCACTGTTTATCTTCTTTTATTGCAATTGAGGTGGAAGTTGATGTCCCTTTTATTTCATAATATTTTGTTCCTTTTGGGTAATAGTTTGAAGCATCTCCGTAATAATTTCCAGTCATATCATTAGGTTTGGTTTTTACTTCCCCAACGATTTTACCAATCTCACTATCTTTGATAATTATTTCTTGTTTAACTTCATAAAGCTTCCCTTTCCAAACAACAAAAGGATAAGCCCAAGATAATGCTTGAACAGTGGAAGAGATCGTAAATATTAGTAATAGAGGTAACAACGTTATTCTTTTCATAAGTACCTCCAATGAATTACCATTTTATATTATCATAGCAGAAAATTTTGGATATTGTAAATGAATCTAAAAACAACAATCTTTTAGAAAACAGACTAAAGAAAACGCTGAAGTTGGTCGATAATGTTTACTTGGGTGGTCACAAAAAAACGTAATTACCAAGCGGATAAAAGACAGCATGCTGGGTAATAACAACGAGGGATGAACGATTTTCATATATTACCAACACCTTAATGGCGCAGTTAAATTAAAGTTGATTTCTTCACACGAACTATATTATAACAATATAGTAAAAGATACTTTTTGGAACATATAATCATTTCAGGAGGCGCCTTAACCCTAGCAAGAAGCCGGTTAAGGCGGGGGCTTATGTGTGTTACTAGGCTTTATTGATGGACTTCTCATTTTTTTCAGCTTTTAAATAATTTATAATTATCATATAATAGTAGATATTTCGAATCTATATATTCATTGCAATACACTTTGATATGGTTTTAAGAGACAGGAAAGGTTTGTGACTAGGTCGCGCCTTAGCTTGGTGTGACGCTTACATCTTTTCTGCAAATTTCAGGAGAAAAGGTTGATATAAATGAGCATCAGAGAAACAAAAACAGACGTTATTTTAATAGGCGCCGGAATCATGAGTGCGACATTAGGGACACTCTTGAAAGAATTAGCACCGGAATGGGAAATTACAGTGTTTGAGAAGCTCGCAAACGCAGGAGAGGAAAGCTCTAACGAATGGAATAATGCGGGAACGGGGCATGCGGCATTGTGCGAGCTTAACTACACGGTCGAAAAACCGGATGGATCTGTAGATATTAGTAAAGCCATAAAAATTAATGAACAGTTTCAGGTTTCAATGCAGTTTTGGTCTTATCTTGTAAACAGCAAGCTGATACAAAATCCACAGGACTTTATTATGCCATTGCCTCATATGAGTTTCGTACAAGGGGAACAAAATGTAACCTTTTTAAAGAATCGATTTGAAGCGCTTTCAAATAATCCCCTATTCAAAGGGATGGAATTTTCCGATGATCCTGAAAAATTAATGGAATGGATTCCGCTTATGATCCAAGACCGCGCATCGAATGAACCTATAGCGGCAACAAAAATCGACTCTGGAACTGATGTCAACTTTGGTGCTTTAACGCGCATGTTATTTGACCACTTAGAGAGTAAAAATGTTGATATAAACTACAACCATTGTGTTAGTGATATTAAACGTACTAGCGATGGCTTGTGGGAATTGAAAGTGCGGAATTCGGCTAGCGGTACTGTCGAACGCCATACTGCGAAATTCGTCTTTATCGGAGGCGGGGGAGGAAGCCTACATTTACTGCAAAAATCCGGTATTCCTGAAGGAAAACATATTGGCGGATTCCCGGTAAGCGGAATATTTATGGTGTGTAATAATCCGGATGTTGTAGCGCAGCATCATGCAAAAGTATACGGCAAAGCTAAGGTTGGTGCTCCGCCAATGTCCGTTCCGCATCTTGACACAAGATATATCGACAACAAAAAATCGTTACTATTTGGACCATTTGCCGGCTTCTCACCAAAGTTCTTAAAAACTGGTTCAATGTTCGATTTAGTAACTTCCGTAAAACAGAATAATGTCTTAACGATGTTGGCGGCAGGCGCAAAAGAGATGTCATTGACAAAATACCTCATTCAGCAAGTTATGTTATCGAAAGAACAGCGCATGGAAGAGTTACGTGAGTTTATCCCCAACGCTAAGCTTGAGGATTGGGATTTAGTAGTAGCGGGCCAACGTGTACAAGTTATTAAAGATACCGAAGCTGGAGGCAAAGGAACGCTTCAATTTGGTACGGAAGTGATTACTGCTGCTGATGGCTCAATCGCAGCATTACTAGGCGCATCTCCGGGTGCTTCTACTGCCGTTCAAGTTATGCTTGAGGTTATCAATAAATGCTTCCCGCAACATGTGAAAGAGTGGGAACCGAAAATCAAAGAAATGATTCCTTCTTATGGCGTGTCACTAATGGAAAGCCAAGAGCTCCTGCACGAAATTCATACTTCAACAGCGCAGACGCTCGGTCTATGTGAAAAAGAACCGGTCTTTAGTTAATCCTTTGGATGCAGAAACCAAAAGGATTGGATCGTTTCTATTATGAAGAGATTGAAAAGGCAAAGATTGAAAAAAACAGAGATAAAATAAAAAATTCACTTAAGCAATTGAGTAAATACTAGAATATCATTGGAAATAAAACGCAGAATCTTTGATCTTTCTTTGGATTGAAGGTTCTTTTTTAAATTCGCAGTTAGAGAGGTATCGGGGAACCGTATCTTAAGTAAATGAGGGAAACTCGCTTCAAGGAAGGATTCGAGTGTCCTCATTGTTCATCAGAACACGATGTTCGATTTGGAAAATATAATGGTTTACAACGGTAGTGGCTACAAAGTATCTCGACAATTCTTATTCTTAGATAGTCGTAGCAACGAAAGCACTAAGCACAATATAAAAGAATTTCTGCTCACTTCATTTATATATGACAGGACCTATGATACTTTACGTTTGTCGAAATTCAGTATTTAGAGTAGATAATAGAAAGGAGATGACCAACTATTGTTAATAGAAAAAACATTGTCAGTTTATTATCTGATTGATGATATGCTTACCGTAATACCTACAAAAGTATTTTATGAGCAATCAGAAGATGACGAATTGAAAAATATCCACTATGAAATTTATTTAGAAAGGCAACGTTTTATATCAAAGGCATCGGATGTTACGGAATTGGCTATTAAGAATCTACAAAAAGTGCTTCCGAAGAATATAAGAATAGCTTCCTGCCAATCGTGTAGATACGGTAACTTCTGTCCATATGGTGATAACGATAATGAAGTGTTCTGTCTAAAAGATATTGAAATCAAAGATAAAAATGATGTATGTGAAATTTTTTCATCAAATACAGCCCTTGAAAAAAGAAGACGGAATTTACTTGATTTCTGCCCAAATTACAAACCTATATCTCTAGAAAAGTATTACACTTACAATGATTGGAATTAGCAGAGATTACGCCATTCAAACGACTTGGGAAACTTTGTATTATAAAAGCCTCCCAAAAAAATTATTATTTTATCAATATTAAAGATTAACACAGCTATCTGATAAAATCAGACGATGGCAAACACGTTATTAATGGTTTGTATCATATTCAAAATGTAAATGGGAGGGGAAATTTATGTATGGTGTAGAGCCTACTTTTTGGATGAATTTAATATTGTTATTAGCCAGTGTATTTATATTGTTGATTGCTTTTAATACAATAATGAGAAAGTGGTTAAAAATTAAGGAGAAAAATAAATTCTTTTCATACAACCATATTAATGAGAAACATAAAAAAATTGATTGGACAATCAGAATTATTACCATAGTCATTCTCTTGTTGGGTTATGTTATGGCTTGGATTGAGTTCTCACAATCGTGGTTAATAATATTTATTTTTATTGTTGTTTCTGAAACAATTAGAGCAGTTATGGAGCGAAAGTATGCAGAAAATCCGAATGCTTATAAATTAACAATTAGTCAAATAGTATTTATTCTTATATTGTTTTTTACACTGTTTAAGACTGATTTTTTTGGATTAATATAAATGCGAAAAGGGAATCTTTATTGAATTAATGAATGAGATAGTTGATTTTAAATATAGGAAACCCTATTTATTATGGTTCCTATATTTTTATGTGCGGGAACACAAATCCGATTGATTTAAGTTTGAAGTATTTAGCAGAGCGTAGGATTATGTACATTAAGAAAGACGAATACTAGATAGGAGATAGACTTTTCCATGAATAAAAAAGACGTAGCAAATATTCGGAAACAATTTAAACTAAATAATGATTTATTAAAGATTTCTGACATTTTTAATGTTTATATAAGGAAGGAAAGCAGCGATATTTATCATATGGAAAGCCAGCCGTTTCCAATGTTAGACCAGGAGCAGCAAGAGTTATTTATGGCTAACTTTAAAAAGGTGCTGACTGGTCAGATGGATGTGAAATTATTTGATGTAAAGTTTCAGCGTGAAGTAGTGGATCACAGCCAGATTATTCTTCACGAAGGGCTGCAAGCTGAAGATGCAGAAGGTTGGAATGAGCAAATGCTTTTGCTTGTTGAAAAAATGTTTAAAGACGTTCAATACGAAGTCGATATGGTTGTTACCTTTATTCGGGGAGAATATTTTAAACCAACGAAAAGAAGTAGTGAAGAATCTGAAGTGAGTGTTAGGGATGAAGTGTATACCCATCCATTTATTCTCTGCAGCATCAATCAATCGGAACAGCCGAAACGAACATTATTATTTGATTATGTTGAAAAGGAATTCAAGTCCAGCATTGTGGTTGATTCTATTATTAATCTCACATCTCCCGTAGCGGGCTTTTTGTTTCCTAGTTTTACGGATCATTCGGCAGATGTGAACCACGTCCTTTATTCAGCAGGGAAACCTAATCAGCCGGATATTCATTTTATCGAGGAAGTATTGAACGGTGAAGCGATTATGACCGCACAGGAAGATAAAGCGGTATTCGAAGAAATTGTAAAAGAGGTAGTAGGGGACGAGCTAGACGCTTCCACCCTTTCCAATGTATATGAAGAAATTAACCGAATGATGGATGAAGAAGAGGAAGATGCTCCTACATTGGATTACAAAGATGTGGAACGTGTATTAAAGGTAAGCGGAGTGGAGGAAGTTCAAACCGAAAAAGTAGAAATGGCCTTCCAAAAAGTGATTGATGACGAGAAGTATGAGCTCAAAGCAAGCAGCATTGTTCCAAATTATACATCGAAATCGATTAAAATTAACACGAAAGTAGCGAATATTGCGATTAGCCCCCAAGATTTAAAATATGTCAGACAGGTTACCGTCAATGGCAAGCGCTGTTTATTAATTGAGGTTGATGAAGATACTGTCATTGAAGGGTTTAAATTGATTCCGGAAACGTTTCTGGGCTGAGGGGATTCCATCTTTATAAGGGACGTTTCTACTTGAAAATGGCTTTGAAATGTCCGTTATCAATTCCAAAACGGACATTTCCACTTGGACACGCCTAAGAAATGTCCGTTATTCCTTCAAAGACGGACATTTTCATAGGTAATCGCCTAAGAAATGTCCGTTATTTCTTCAAAGACGGACATTTTCATAGGTAGTCGCCTAAGAAATGTCCGTTATTCCTTCAAAGACGGACATTTTCATGGGTAATCGCCTAAGAAATGTCCGTTATTCCTTCAAAGACGGACAATTACATTGGTAATCGCCTTGGAAATGTCCGTTATTCCTTCAAAGACGGACATTTTTACTGGGAAACGCTTTAGAAATGTCAATTGTCACTTGAGTCGGTTATTAGATGATCATATTTAATTACATCTTAGAAGGGGGCTAATATGCTTTTATTTGTTTCAGAGATTCCTCACAAAGTATCGAGATCATTTTAATATGGTTATGGCTTTGTTATTGATTTATAGTGCAGTTTCGATTCTAGTAGAGTAAATATAGTTCTTCTTCAACTAGCAGATGCAAAGAGTGAACAACTAGCTGCCATATTTGGTGGCTTTTTCATATTGGTGAGGTTTTTGTTTGTATTATTTTTTATATAAGTATTTACATAAAGATACTTTCTTTAACTAGCGATGCAGATAGCAGAAAAAGGTTTTTGGCCTTTCGATGACGAATAAACTATGAAGAATTATATCGATAAATTATTTATGACGAAGATTGAGCTTCATATTTATTAAAAAGAAACCGACAACTTTAATTATTCGATCGAAATTACATATCAAAAAGGAGAGTAGTTCAATGAGTGCATCCGAGCCTAATATTCTTGTGTTTAGTCCCGAGCAGACAGAAGCTAAAGCTTATGCTAAATGTATCCGCGATTATGGGTTTACATCGGTAAGGGCAGCGGCAACTTTGGAGGAAGTGGAAAGATATTTACCTGGTACTGAAGTTATTTTGGGATGGAAATTTCCTACCCAGTTACTAAATACACCAATTGCTTCATCTGTTCGCTGGTTTCAGTCGATGGGAGCGGGAGTCGATGATTTGATTGCAGACCATTCGATACCTAAAAGCATAACACTAACCCGAATTGTTAATCAGTTCGGAGGTTATATATCTGAATATGTATTTACGTTTCTCTTGGACATAGTGAAAGACGGTTCCCGTATGAGACAATCGCAAAAGGAACAGCGCTGGGATCCTTTCATTTCTGAATCTCTAGCGGGTAAAACGATCGGGGTGGCCGGTCTTGGATCAATCGGAGCTGAGATTGTAAGAAAAGCTCGAGCATTTGATATGAATGTGCAGGGATTAAGCTTTAGTGGGGAAAAAGCTCAATTAGTGGATTGTCACTTTGCTTCAGATCAATGGGGTGAATTTGTTAAAGATCTTGATTATTTGGTCATAACTCTTCCTTTAACCGATGCCACATATCAAATCATTAACAGGAACCTTCTTTTAGCAATGAAACCGAATGCCTGTCTGATTAATGTTGGCCGCGGAGCATTGATTGCCGAAGAGGAATTAATATCTGTCATGCAATCAGGCCATCTTCAGGCGGCGGTCCTCGATGTATTTGAGATAGAACCATTGCCTAAAGAACATGTCATCTGGTCGATGCCAAATGTGTACGTCACTTCACATCTATCAGGACCAAGCACCGCAGACGGAGTGAGCAACTTTTTTGTTGAAAATTTAAAACGATTCTTAAATGAACAGCCATTACACGGGCTGGTAGATCGGAAACGTGGCTATTAAAACAGTTAAAAGGAGCATCATCGGGGATGCTCCTTTTTTAACGTGTATGTTTTGTTTCATGTTTACGAAGAACAAGAAGAGTTATTAATAATAAACCTTGGAACATATTAAGATAAGGCTGTTTTTAGAAGGTTGTTGTTTTTGATGACATGAGTTTCAGGAGTGTCATAGAATAGATTCTTAAATAAATTCTATTAAAGGAGTGATTTGTTATTTCTCTTCACTGATCTTAAAAGCCCCGCTATTTAATATCTCCTCAACTTCTTCATACCCGGTCGGGAACGCATAGTTATACCTTGCTGGCAGGGCAAAGACGTAATCCGCGTTGCGTCCTAGCTCTTTAGGATTCATTGGTGCGGCACCGATGTGGAATTTCTCTTTCTGCATCGCACCCCACTGCTCATGGGTGAACACCATAACCGGGATATCCTGGTGCGGGTTCTGCACCGTCCAATGCGGATGCCTGATGGAAATTAGAGGACCCGCTTCAACTGCCTTACTGCTTTGCGGTGACATGCCTTCCCACTTATCGGTTAAAATTTTATAATCCTTCCAGCTTTCTCGTAAGGAAATTTCAAACCCATATTCTGTATTTTTATACTGAATGCCATTGGACGCGTACTCGCCTAGCGTTACATCGGTGATGAGCCAGTCATTATTAATCTTTTCGACGGTAAGACCTATTGGCTGTTTGGCCGCAAAGCCTCCATTTTCCTTCTCCACACTTGTGATCTCGATAATTTCTCCATTTATCTTATAAGATGCATCCGTGACCTTCTCAACAGAAAGAATCTCGATCCGGTCCGGCCATGGGCTTGACGTCAAGCGTCCTGGAGCGCTTGACGGGTTATTGATCCAATTTTCCAATAAGGGCGCCGCAATGAGGCCCCCATACTGGTCTGTCATATTCTTCTTCAGATCCTCTTTCGGCGCTAGCAGCGATACCACTTGCAGCTTTTTGCCAAATTCCTCAGCAATCTTAGTCACGAGTTCCTTATCGGATTGAACAGCTTCCTGCGGCTGCTCCTTTGGTTTTTTGGATGCCTGCTCAGACGGTTGCTCTGGAGAGGTGTTGGTCGTGCTTGAACAGCCAAATAGGGACATACTCAAAAGGAGCGTACCTGCGATGGTAAATGTTTTATTCAAATGATGTTCCTCCTAGACTTTTTGTTCAGTTTCACCAATTAGACGATAGGAAATGCCATTTTGTTACAAAAGCAATCCTTATGCTAGATTACACTCATTTTCAGAGGTAAAGCTCATGCCTCCAATTGTTTGAATTTTATCTGAACTATTCGGAGTATAAGGAGAAAAACAGCTTTGATATAACAAGCCCGATTTTTCGGATAAAACTGTGCGATATTCCTTTTTAATATCACTTTTAAATATTATTAATAAATGATAGTTCGTTTAATACAAATAAGGGAACAATGAAAATCCAATAAAATCTAGTTATAGAACCTCTCTCTCAAAAGAATGACTAGGAACAGGCAATCTCCTATTTATGATATAATAGTTCGGTAGTTTTGAGCGCAGGGAGGTTTTATAATGAAATTAAATAAAGGTATTTTATTTGTATTATTAGGTGCTGGATGTTTTGGTTTTACACCGATATTTGCTAAATTGGGGTTTAGCTACGGCTACTCACTTGGCCAAATTAATATCGTTCAAATGATTATTTCCTCATTTTTATTATGGTCTTTCACTCTAATTAAACGCCCCAGCTTTAAAGGGCTTAATAAGAAGAATGTTCCTCAAATTATGATAACCGGTTGTTTTGTCGGGTTAACAAGTATTTTTTATTATGGGGCGATGCAATATCTGCCGGCCTCATTGGCTATCATTTTAATGTTTCAATTCGTTTGGATAGGAATTATTTTAGAATGGATTTTCAGCAAAATAAAACCTGCGCCTGTAACCGTATTGTCCATCATTTTAATTTTGATCGGGGTCTTTTTTGCTTCCAATATATTAAATGGCGACATACAGGGGCTGCCTTTTAAAGGTTTCCTTTTTGGAATTCTAGCTGCATTCACCTATGCCGGATTTATTTTTTTTAGCGGAAAGGTCGCTGTAAATGTGGATCCATGGACTCGGACCTCTTTGATGGCAACAGGATCAACTATCTTAGTACTAGTCGTATTCATGCGTGATATTCCAACTGTACTGCCATTGGAGGCAAACTTATTAAAGACTGCCGTCGGTGTTTCGCTATTTGGAGCTGTTATTCCCCCACTATTTTTTGCAGTGGGTGCACCATTGGTTTCAGGTGGAATCGCCAATATATTAACATCCATTGAATTACCGATCGCCATCTTATCAGCCAACATTATTTTGTCAGAAGCGATAACTCCGCTTCAGTGGTTAGGCACGGCTATTATATTAGCAGCGATTGCATTAAACGAACTTGGGAGTAGTCTTTTTAGAGTTAGGCAGCATATTAAGGGGTAGAGTTTTGGATGCTTTTATTAAAATAACTTTGTGTTAAATTATGATACTGTTTTATTTAAAAGGAAAAAATTAGGATTGGGGAAAAGACCCCAATCCTAGTTTTATAAGAATATGACCACAATAAAACCTTCAGGTTGTTGCTACTTATCGCACCTCTAACATACTTCTTCTTTCCGAACCAATTCCTTATTCTTCGGTCCGAGTTTGGACGTGTTGGTAACAATTGGGCCTTGTGGTTCGATACTAGAAACTACGATAATTTCTTAGCACAGGTAACCGCTACGTTAATCGATTTTCTTTACCTTTTTGGTTAAGTGGCGCGAAACGGTTAATTATTCGCTGATAATACTGTGCCTAGATCAAATCAAAAACAAATAGCTTTTATTGTTGAAAGTGATTTACGACTGTATTTAAAAACCTCATTTACTTATGATACGGTTCCCCTTACCGAAAACACCATGTTATATTGATAGGGATAGCATTACCAACATGGATTTATTTTTTTTTATAATAACAAACGTATAAAGCAAAAATTGGCAGGCATGAGTCCGGTTCAATACCGTCTCCATACCAGCCAATTAGCTGCTTAATATAAAACTCTAACTTTTTGGGGTCACATCAAGTGTAGATACCCTGTTTTTTGTTGAAAGCGTAAAGGTTTGTGGATATTTGACTGGAGATTAATGTAACTGGAAAATTGGATCAGTTACAATCAAATTTTAGATTTATAATTTGCTAATTTTTTTAACATGTTTATCTTTTTAGATAGTTTTTATATAAAACACTTGCTAATCGAATAGTGTCACCGAAAAAGTATCTTTCATAATGGCTTAGTTTTGTACCAAATGAACTCATTGGAAGACCCCATGTCAAACGGAAAATTTTATCCCGATTCTAAGCGTTCTTATTGCTCCTTGAAGATACTTGTCTAAATTAGCCCTTATATCCTAACTAAAGTTTTTTTCAGCGGATAAGGAAAGCATTGGATATTTCGCTGAAGCGGGGATAAATGGAAAGATGTTACTGTCAACCTGCTACGCAAATAGCCAAACTTCCTTCTTAAATATTTTTTTAACTACACTTAATCATATATAGTTTCAGCTAAAGATCTTGTGTATTTTGTTCTTGTCAATCTCCAATTTTTATAACACTGCATATACTTTTCCTATATAACACAAAAGGAGGAATAATTTTGCAAAATGTATCTGTTAGTTTGCCCTTTCCGTCAAGGTGGGGACTTAGCACTGAAATTGCAGGAAGACCGATTTTAAGGGGGGTACTTACTATCAACTCAGTTTCAGGCAACACGGTAATAGGTACTGCCAATTTTCGAGGGGAACCGGTTCCTATCAATGGATACTGGGACGAACATGCTAAACAACTAAGGTTTGAATCACCTTATGCATCGTTTTCTGGTAAATTAGATATTTTTGATGACGCAACAATTAAAGTTCGTCACTTAATAATAAATGGACGGTTTGTTTTGAAATCCACTTCATTGCAGGCAGGAGATAGCGGAACTTGGATTGCTACAACTGATAGAGCACTTATTGGACCTCCAATAAGCACGGGTGCCCTTCCGCCTGTCGGAGCCTTTTTAACATCGGATCTCCTATATGGAAGTCAAAGGGCATTTTAGAGCATATTAATATTAATTTCCTCGCTAAATGTTCTGCTTTATTAGGTCAGCATTCATAGAAAAATTCCTTGTTTATTATTCAGCTATCAGACGTGCTGCTTTAAAATAAAGCACCGTCTTTTTTTGTTTTGGCTATGTTAAACGTAGCTGTTGATTTTCGTTGCAGGACTTAGCGATCGCGGGCGGTCGAGGAGCCTCCTCGTCGCTAAATGTCATTAATTCGGCGACTTAATTGAGCGCCACTAATATCTTTGATCCCCATTTCTTCGCACAAATTTGGATAAGCTTTTAGTTTTTCTTACATGTTGTTGTAAGAGCTTCACCAGTCTAACTGAGCTGCAACGAAAATCTTTAATAGTGACTTTGTCGATAGCCTATACTTCCCGTAATCTATCAATAGACAGTCGAAATCCTCTGTTGGAAGAAGGATAAGCATTGACAAATAAGCATTTCCCGACCAATACTTTTATTATTCAATTGAAAAACTCCTTTGTAGAAGACTTGTTTGTTTAGGAAACATAACAAGGTCAACAACTTCCACAATAGGAGTTTTTTTCTTATGAGTAAATGCTTTTTTTGAAAATATGGGATTATTTCAAAGGTGTGCAAGGCTAGTGGGGATCAAATCAAAAACAAATAGAGTACCAGCTAGTATAGATGTATGGCCAATTCAACATAATAGAAAAGACATCCGTTTTGAAAGAAGGGATAAATCACAAATGAATAAAATTCCACAAGTCACACTTCTCTTTTGGATCATGAAGATTGATGCCACGACACTAGGTGAAACAGCAGGAGACTTGTTGTCCATGACGATGGGAGTAGGATATGGGGCCAGCACCATAATTTTATTTGCTCTGTTTATAATCACTCTTATCGCTCAACTTATATCCAAAAGGTATTATCCAATCATCTATTGGCTTGTCATTACTTCAACCGCCATCGCTGGAACAACGATGTCTGATTTTATGGATCGTACTCTAGGGTTGGGGTATGCAATTGGTTCCACGATATTAGTTTGTATATTATTGATTATATTTGCCTATTGGTATGTAAGTGAACGTTCGTTGAATATCCATGATATTCGCACACGTAAAGTTGAAATACTTTATTGGATTGCCATCCTATTCTCCAATACTTTAGGTACAGCTTTAGGTGATTTCTTGGCGGATAGTTCTGGTCTTGGATATGTTGGAGGAGCCGTTCTAATCGGAATTCTATTAGCTCTCATAATCCTAGCCAAGTATTTCACAAAAATTTCTCGCGTATTCTTATTTTGGCTTGCCTTTGTCCTAACTCGCCCTTTTGGAGCAACATTTGGAGATTACCTTACAAAGCCGATTGAAAAAGGTGGGTTAAATCTAGGTACTTCAGGATCATCTCTTGTTCTTGGAGTCATTCTCGGTGTTCTTATTATTTACGCTACTATAAGAAATAATAAGTCGTCTAGCTCATTTACCTAATAAGTGTTTTTAAAAAATGAACTTTTCTAGCTTGATTATCGATAAAGGATTGGATGGAAGATAGGCTTGAGAGATGTTTCTCTACGCTTATTCTGCTTAAAGAAACACCCGAGAGAACCAACGATCGTTTCACAATCCAATAGGGAGGGTGTGAGTGTTTTCTACAGAGATGGAGATGGAAGTATGCTCCACGCATATTCAACCTATGCCCGCGGCATTATGACCAATACGTCATACAACTATAATGGAAACATGAGGCAACCTTAATATTGGAGCCTGTCACCGCCCAAATTATACCAAAAATTACCGAAGTGCTAAACTATTTACTTTCAACAATAAAAGCCAGCTTTGAGCTGGCTTTTATTGTTGAAAGTGATTTACGACTGTACTTAAAAACCTCATTTACTTATGATGTTTTTCCTCGATTAGTTGCGTTTATTTTGTATTTTCCTTTGAATTTTTACCATTAGCGATGATTTTCCCCTTAATGTTCAGTTCCTTAACTTCTCCGCCCTCCAATGCATAACTTGTAACATCATCACCGTTCGTAATAATGTCGCCATTAACGGTCAAACTTTCAATTTTGCCACCTGACTTAATACTTATGGCGCTTGCCGCAAGTTTCATATTCACGCCTTTAACGAGGGAGTTGCCCACAGAGCCATAGGTTGTGACGTTTTCTTCCACAATGATAGTTCCAATGGGCTTACTGACTTGTATTCCAATGGATCCATCCCCATAGGTTGTGATTGATTTAAACTTAATATTTTCAACTGTACCATCATATTGGTTAAACCCTCTTGCCCCTAATCCATAGGTAATAATATCCTGCGCCACGAAATCTTTTACCGTTCCAAAATTCACAAATCCGATGCCGCTTGGTCCATAAGATACTACCGGGAAATGGCTAACCCACTTTTCAACTTTTCCCCATGTATCCAAAACCATGTCATTAACACCGTAAGTCACAATCTCGCCATGATGTTCAACTGTTTTTGCATCCACACCATACACAATAAAGACAGCCGCGGTAATAATATCGGCTGTCCCATACGGCAGCATTCCATTTGAATAGACAGCTCCTGTGCTAAGTGTTTCTAAATTAACCTTGCCGCCTTCATCGCTAAATCCGCAAATAAAAATACCTGAGCCAAAAACAGGAGCGTTTTTAAAGCCTATGGAGATGTTTGTTAAATTGCAATCAATTTGACTGTTTGCATCTGAATTGAAATTGTATACGGTCATTGCTCCTTGGTACACATTAACACCATACTTTTGCGGTTGCTCGCTATAATGTCTCGAGTCGCAAGAGGTAATGTGGATATTGTTTACATTAAGATTAATCCTGTTCGTTCTTTGTCTAGAAATAATGGAAACCTGACCTGATATATGCAAATTTTCAAGGACAATATTCCCCATATCCTGAATACCAGACACTGTATAAATTGCTCGGTTTGAATGTTTTGTCATAACGGTTAGGTTTGAGATGGTATTATCGCGAGTCACTCCAAAACCATCACTATTATTGAAGCTTATCATACATGATTCATCATCTTTTCCGGTTAATTTATAGCCTTCAGGTAAAATAATTGAATGAGGGGAAAGAATGGAACCTTCAACTTCCAACACTTGTGGTATATTTTCAAAAATGGCCTTCAACAATGCTAAAAGTGTATTTACTTTTGTTATTCTCATTTTTAACATTCTCCCTTAAGTTCGTTCTGCTTGCTATATAGGTATGTTGACCAAATTGTTAGAGAGATATGTACCTCTTTTTGTAAAATTGCGAAAAAATGTACTATCAGAGGAGATAATTCTTTCTATATAGAGGGAGGTTAGTTGAAGAAAATACATAAGAAGAGAATGCCGAGTGGGCATTCTCTTTTCTATGATTCCGGATAGTAAATGACCATACTTAATATTGTAAGTTTGCTGCTTGGATTGGAATAAGAATGCGGGGTGTCAGCTTTAAATTTAATGGAATCGCCTGTATGTAAGATATTTTCCGTCTCATTAATAGTAAGACACAGAGTGCCACTAAAAACGGTTATACACTCTATTGCCCCTGAATTGTGAGGGTTTGCTTTCAAACGAGCTGAAGGCTCCATTTCAACTGAATACATTTCAAAAGGCTTTTGTTCCTCAAAATTAAAGTAAGGGTAGAGACGATATAAACCTTTATCTTCAATAAGTGCATCAATATTTTGTTTTCTAACAATTTCCGTATCAGGGAATTCGTATTTCATTAGAGAAGAAAACGGTATTTTTAATCCATCAGCAATTTTCCATATAGTTGTAATTGTTGGGTTGGATTCTTCCTTTTCGATTTGCCGTAAAAGGCTTTTACTTACACCAGTTATTGTTGATAAATCATCCAAACTTAGTTTTCGTTTATTTCTAATCCTTCTTAGATTATTCGAAATAATTCCTTGAATTTTCTCCAAATTTAAAAACCTCCCTTGAACATTATAATGTCCATGTTGTACAATATAATAAATTATTATAATGTCCATTTTAGTTATTATAATGATTTTACCATTCTATTTAGGATTGTGGGTGAGATTTTGAATCGAATTCGTATTCATTATAGTTGGATTATTTTATGTATTACTTTCTTTTCCATTATTGTTGCTGGAATTATAAGGTCATCTTCAGGTGTCTTCATAGAACCCTTTGAAGAAGAATTTGGCTGGGACCGTTCAGTTATATCTTTAGCTTTTGCTGTGGGTTTATTTTTATATGGTATATCAGGTCCTTTTATGGCTGCATTAATAGAAGTGCTGGGAATAAAGAAGACGATGATGTTATCTATGGCTACGCTGTTATCAGGTACCTTGCTTACGTTTATTATGCAACAGCAGTGGCAGCTCATTATCATCTGGGGCGTTATTATAGGCTTAGGTTCAGGGTTATTTCTAACCGTATTAAGCCCATATATTGCAAACCGATGGTTCGAAAAAAGAAGAGGACTTGCGTTAGGAATATTGACAGCAAGCACTGCAACAGGTCAATTAATATTGCTTCCCATCTTAGCCATTATCATTGATAAATATTCGTGGCGTTCGGCAATTACATTAATATTGATACTTAGTCTGATTATGCTAGTGATTATTTTTTTATTTATGAAAAACTCTCCTAAAGATGTGGGCTTGCTTCCTTATGGTCGTGAAAAAGAAACACAAGTTAATATTGATGAAGAGAAGAATAACCCGATTTTGCTTGCTTTTAACGGGTTATTTGATGCAGTAAAGGTAAAAGAGTTTTGGTTGTTATCAGGCAGCTTTTTTATTTGTGGACTTTCAACAAGTGGACTAATTGGTACTCACTTTGTTTCTTATTGTGTAAGCTTTGGTATCCCCTTGGTTACAGCCGCATCGCTCCTTTCGTTTATGGGAGTTTTTGATTTAGTAGGAACAACCCTTTCAGGTTGGTTATCAGACCGTTTTGATAATAGATGGTTATTGTTTTGGTACTACCTATTAAGGGGGGGATCACTTGTTATACTTCCTTTTGCGCTTTCTGAAGGCTCGTACACATTACTTCTAATTTTTGCTGTGTTTTATGGGTTAGATTGGATTGCAACTGTGCCACCAACCATTGGTATAGCGAGGCAAGTGTTTGGAATAAAAAAAAGTGGAATCGTTTATGGATGGATTTTTGCTTCTCATCAAGCTGGTGCAGCAGCTGCAGCCTTTGGCGGGGGACTCCTATATAAATTATTCAATACTTATACGTGGGCATTTTTCTTGGCAGGAATATTCTGCTTATTGGCAAGCTTATTTGTTATTGTCATTAAAAAGCAACCGACTAGGGTAATCGTTGAAGAAAATTCGTTAAATATATAACTTAACAATTAAGAGTAAAGACACAACATCGGAGCTGTCTTTGTGACAGCTTTTTCCTATTTGGGGAAACTCTCGATTAGATTTGAATATTCCTTTTAACGGATTTATTGGAATGCTAGGTATCGATTTTATGATTAAAATTGGTTTAATTATTGATTTTCATGATATTGTCATTTTTACTATTTGAGGAGGAGTGTAGCATTTTTTTCTATTTTTAAAGTAAAATGGAATAGACAATAACTTTCAGGTCAAACTATTTTTTTGAAATTATGGAGGTAAAATGATAAAAAAAACTACCAAGCTATTACTTTTTTTCTTAATAATTTCCTTGATATTTTCTGTTCTTCTTGTATTCGTTTCCTCATTACTATTTTCCCCACAATATGTTGTTAGGACGATAGTAAATGGAGATTCGGATGTAACGGATTACAAAGTATTTCCCGAGCGGATTATTCAAAAAAGCTCACAGCCCTATTATTACAAATATGGCCTGGATGAATCCTTAAAAACTATGCCAATAGACTATATGTTTAGTGGAAAAAGCAGAAACAAGCCTTTGGATACCTTTTTAAAGGAAACAAATACGACGTCATTTATTATTGTCCACGATGACAAGGTAGTGCTTGAAGAATATTACAACGGATATGACAAGGATACTGTCAATACATCTTTTTCAATGGCTAAGTCAATTGATTCGTTGTTAATTGGAATGGCGATTGAAGATGGTTATATTAAAAGTGTAAAACAGTCTATAGCTGATTATATAATCGAGTTCAAAGGAACAAGTATGGAAGGAGTTACAATTGAAGATTTACTTTTGATGCGTTCAAACATTAGCTATGAGGAAGGGAATATCTGGTTTGGCGACGATGCTAAAACTTATTATATGCCTGATTTACGTAATTTAGCGTTGACTCATAATAAGCTGACGACAAAATACCAGAAAAGATTTCATTATAATAATTATCATCCTTTATTACTTGGCATCATACTGGAGCGAAGTACGGGGAAACATGTATCGGAATATTTCGAACAGAAAGTTTGGGATAAAATCGGAGCTGAAAATAATGCTTCATGGAGTCTAGACAGTAAAGTAACAGGTTTTGAAAAGATGGAGAGCGGTATTAATTTCAAAGCGATCGACTTTGTTAAGATAGGTAGCATGTTACTTAATGGTGGTACGTGGAATGGGCAACATATAGTAAATGAAAATTGGTTAAAACAATCACTATTTAGCGACTTCCCTATAAATAGTGATGAATATAAAGGGTCATTTTTAGAAAATAAAAATATAGGATATAAATACATGTGGTATAGTACACCAAATAATAATGGTGGTTTAGACTATTTTGCGATAGGAAAGTATGGACAATACCTATATATGTCTCCGGAAAATAATATTGTTATTTTACGAACGGGTAAATCGATGGGAAATGTAGATAGCTGGCCGGCTATTTTTAATGAAATATCTATAAAAGTAGGTAAAGAATAGTAAATCCAATAAAATTCGCGTAAATATGATAAGTTTAGAAGGAATAGGCACTGTTATCCTGTAGCGGAAATCAACAGACCAATTTAACAAACCAAACATAAAAAACATACTAACAATAGCAGTACAGACCAAGGACGTGGTTTGTACTACTAATGTTAGTATGTTTTACACATCCCAATAGAGATTCGATCTCTCAATATACAATCGAGAGCAAAAACTATTGACGGAATTAGAGGCTCTTTCGAATTTTAACAATACTGTGCCAAAGCTGTGGATTGATATGATAAAATCCTCGAATACTGGGCGTATTGTTCACTTCAAAGATCATAGGGTTAAAATTTTTATGCAGCCCAACATCTATTCCATATTCTCTGGAAGGGTATATTTTTGCCATTGCTTCAGAAGCACGAATGGAAATGTCCCTTATCTTTGCCAAAAGATCTCTTTCTTCTTTGGAATTCAACTTAAGATAGTGCCGCATCAGGTTCTGAGTAGTGAAAACCTGTGAGCCACGATAGTTATTAGCTATACCATTTTCTTTAAGCTGTTCAGTACTAATCATTGCATACATGCCGGCAATCTTCCACTTGCCATTGACAAATTGAACATGAACACGGATACTGAAGGGCTGTCCACTTTTAAGAAAACTTTGAATCCCTTCCTGAATGATATAAGGATTTAATTTTCCTAACCTTTCAAATGGTTGTAATAGCTTATGAATCTGTTCAATTCTGAGCTCTTGGCTAATCGCCTTTCCCTGCATAGAAAAACCATTTAGTGTATGAATTTGATTTTGCCCCTTAGTGACCTTGAAAACCCCTCTACCTTGACCGGAAGTATCATGTTTAATGTAGATTACGTTAAATTTCGTTAAGAAAACCTTCAAATTTTTTAGTGAATATTCAGCAGTAGTTGGAAGGCATCCGGGGGGGATTTGGCTAGCATTTAATAGCCTGTACTGTTCCAGTTTTCCGACTTTATGAACCAAACGTTATCACCGCTTTCACATCAGCTTTTTTGTATCATAATGGTTAATGTATGCTTGGTTTTTTTTTGAGCAACGGCGAAAATAAAAAATAGTTTTTACATAGATAATTGTTATAAATAAGTTCTAAGATTACATAGTAAAAAACCTCATTTAGATAGATCATGGTGAACCGTATTATAAACAGGTGGGGTTTTTTGGAAATTTGTATCAAAGATCTTTATTGGGTTGATTTCGAGTGAAATAAGGACGGCCTCAGCCCACTGGTATAGAGGGCTAAGGCCGTTTAAGCCACTTTAAATTATTTCCACTGTCTACTCACAGGGGGTAGTTCACTAATTTTGAGTGTATTCTTCGATGAGCGTGGTGCTTAACTTCCATAACTGTTCAATATTTTGAGGATTTGTTGCGTATCTAGGATAGCTGCTTGAACCGAAGATGTTCTTCAATTGTGTAAAGCCTTTTTCGGTTGTAGATGGTTTAATAATCTCTCTCTTATGATTGATCAGTTGACCGGTAACATTCTTAAATTCATCCGAAGTACAAATTTGAAAATAGTTATCGGCCATGCCCGATGGTAAAGGATTGGTGAGATTTTGTACCCATGCAAACACTTTCCAAAAGGAATGCATTTTCTTAATGGTCTCTTTTGATAGTTTTACGCGGTTGATTTGAAGGGCATTGACTTTGATCCCCATGCTTTTATATTCTTCTGCCATTTTGAAGGTTAGCATCAGTAACGCCATTTTCGAGTCTCCATACATCTTATAAGTGCTATAAGGCCGTGTGTTCCTCAGTTCTCCACGCAAATTGTCGAACTCGATCTTCCTTTTCGGGTCGAAGAAATTTTTGATGTTTGTCGTACAAGCATTGAGGATTCTTGGGTCTGGTGATTTTGCAAGATGATCTACCAATAAACGAGTCATTAAAAAAGGACCGAATGTATTTGTAGCAAAAGACAATTCGATATGCTCGGGACTAAGTTTATATTCTTTTTTACCGTGATTTAAGTAGGCGGCGTTATGTATCAGGATGTCCAACCGCGGGTATTTGGCTTTAAAAGCTGTGCAAAATGAACGAATAGAATCAAAAGAAGAGATATCAAGCTTCATCAGATCTATATTCGTATTTTTTGAGATTTTAATGATGTCTCTTTGTACGGCTGTACTAATCTCCATATTGCGGCAAGCCATGATAACATGGTATCCTTCTGTTGCAAATTTAAGGGCCGCCGCTTTACCAATCCCGGAATTGGCTCCTGTAATTATAACAATTTTGTCTTTCATAACGATCCTCCTTATTTTTCGCCCATATTTGGTCCTTCCACGTTTCCTGCTTTACGCATCTATACGGCGGTTACTATATCGATGGCGATCTTTTCCTTATGACAAGGTTTCGAAACAGGCTGCTATCTCCTTAGCGACCGCAAAATAGCGACTCCTACATCATGAAATGGATTACCCCTGTATTTTGTTCAATCAACAGCTGTTTGCTAATCGCGTAGGTCTTTTAGCTCCTTAAAAGTATATAGAAAAGTGAATATTTGATTCAATAAAAAGAAAACTTCTAAATAAATAATATGAAAATATTACCAAAAAAGTAAAGTGGAAAATGTCGAAGCCTGGAATGAAAACAATTTTTTATTCGACGTAGAAAAGTATTTAATATTGATAATGAAAATGATTATATTTTTGCAGGCATTTGTCCTTGTAATAATAATAACCTCATATAGATATATTACGGTGAACCGTACCATAAGTAACTGAGAAAACTAGCATTGTTGTTTTTAACATAAAAAAATAGAGTTGACCAATAGTCAAGTCAGCTCTGTTTTTTTACTGATTCAAGCAGAGAATCTTCGAATAAATCCCATAAATAATTAATATTCAAAATTCTGAAATGCAAATATCTCGGCACTTTCTATTTTTCAGACAGGGAATCTAATGCAGAACCGTTGAATCCTTTAACGATGAGCCATACTGCTAAAATCATTTCATTTGCTGCTACAGGCAGGGCCAAAATACCACCCCAAACAGAAATTTGCTGAATGACACCGAACATGACTAACAAGGCACAAATAAAAACACAAGTTGCCCCTGTCATACCCAAGATGGAGATAAACCTGGGCACGAGCTTGGATTTATAAAATAGATAACTGTACATCATTGTATTGATACCAAGCATGAAAAGTGGCCCAAGCAGAAAGGTCCAGTCATGTACTGCTTTTAATAATATACCTGATGCTTGAAAAGAGGTGCTATCCGGGGCTCCTGCTGCTACAAATTCCCTGCTTAAGGTCAACAGGGACAGCACACTGATTACACCAACCGTAATGATAACCGCTTCAAGAAATCTGAAGCAAACATGCCAAAGAGCAATCGTTTCATTATATTTTCGTAAAATTGGAAACATGACCGTTGCCGTACCAACCACTGAAACGACAAGAATTAACTCCATAAGCGCTCCCAGTATCACTTGGTTGGCATGTTCGCTACCTTTAATCAGGTAATCGGGACCGTTTAGGATGGGATTGTATAAAGTTAGACCTATTATTGCTGCTACGGCTGCAAGTATAAATAGTACTCCCACAATTTTTGCCGCTCTTTTGTTTGAATTCATTTTATCTCCGCCTTTTAATAAATTCATAAACGTTATAGGTATTTCTTAAACTTTGGTGTTGTCCCCATAAAAGAATACCTCTTCCAAAGGTAAGTTAAAGGCATGAGCAATTCGAAAAGCCAGTTCTAGAGATGGAGAGTAGTTTCCCTTTTCGAGAGCCACAATCGTTTGTCTTGTTACTCCCACCTTGTCAGCCAACTGCTGCTGGGTCATTTCATCATGGTTGAATCGTAATTTTCGAATATGATTGCCGACAAGATTTTTGCCCACTCTTACACTCCTCTCCGATAATGATAAAATTTCGTAATGGGGTCGGTCACGTTGGAAATGAATCCTGAAATTATCAGGATAATGAACATCACTTGTAACGGCTGATAAATGATCAGCACTCCCATTGCAACAAGAATGCCGAGAATAAACACAAAAAAAGAATTTCGGAACGCTTTCAGCTCATTCAATTTATCCGGTTCATCCGCAAACCTGGGTTCCTTTTCTCTCGTCGTAATTCTAAAGAGAGTGTTAAAAATAATGCTGATAATGATGTGCGCAACTATGGAAACTACAGTCAAGATGAGGACGAAGGATCCCCAGTAGCGAAAGGTTTCAATCGACTCCAGACCCCCTTCAGGGTACTGAGGGTACATGTACAAGCAATAAGATACGAAAATTAGTATGGTGCTGATTAATGATACGATACTTTTCTTTTCTTGATAGGTCATGTTTTACACCCCCTGTATGGTCAACTTTACTTCTAGTAAAATATTTTATGCATAATGTAAAGTAAAGTTTACATAATGATTTCTACATTTTATATTGAAATAAGTGTACACTTCCCGTATTTTGTCGAATTCACCGACCTTATTCGGGGAGTGAAGCACTATTCTTAAAATACATAATAAAAACCTCATTTAGATACGTTACGGTGAACCGTAGCATAAGTAATAGCAAACTATAAAAGGCTAAAAATTGATGTTAATAATATGACTATGGATATTTATGTATTTAATCTAAAATTCCCCTTAAACGTTTCTTTGAAACGTATTTTTCCTTCTGTAATGGAGGAAAGAGCTGATGGAAGAAATGAAACAATTAGGTCCGAATGATGCAGAACAAATATTTAAACTACCAAATTGGGTGAACATTAACACTGTATGTAACCAAACCGAAAAACGAATACAATAATATTTATTTCCGCTATTTGATCTAAGTGACTACCAAGCTTCAAACATAAAAAAAATGGTTCGTTATTCTCAAATAAAGTCTTTATGAAATGTATCCAACTAATGTTTTATTGAATTGAGCAAGAGTACGTCATTTACATATGCATGAACGCTGGATAACAAACTCAATAGTTGTCTAGCGTTCTTTTTTTATTTGTTCTCCATGTCCTTTTTCTCAACTTCCATATATATGAAAGGCAGAAGGCAGTGAGCTAATGGAAGATCTCAGAATGGTCAGGTTAGATTTATAGGCTCTGTCTCTTTTAGATGAGATCCAGCTCAGAACTGCTTTTAATAAAGGGAAAAGTTTGGAGGCGTACAGATGAGCCAAGCTATTAATCAATGAAAGTCCAATTATGATTATTCCGTCTTTGGCTTTGAAGATGGGGTTGAATGAGGCGGTGGTTTTGCAGCAGATCCATTATTGGCTCGTAAAAAGTTCACATATGATGGAGGGGAGGAAGTGGATTTATAACACGTACAAGGAGTGGCAGATGCAGTTGCCGTTTTGGTCGGAAAGTACGATTAAGCGGACGATTAAGTCGCTGGAGAATCAAGGCTATTTAATTTCGGGGAATTTTAATCGTTCAAAAATGGATCAAACGAAGTGGTACAGCATTGACTATGAGAAGCTTGGCGAATTGGAAAGGGTCGGTAAAACGCTTAGTGAGCAGCTGTCTAGCCAGATTGAGCCAAACAGTGCTTCAGATTGCGCCGAACAAGGGAGCAGGATGACACAAGCAATACCAGAGATTACTTCAGAGATTACAACAGAGAAAAATAATATCCCTTTTTCCGAAGTGATTCAATACTTGAATGACAAAACGAATGCATCCTATAAAGCGGGCACGAGAAAAACAATGGAGTTAATTCGTGCACGTTGGAAGGAAGGATTTACGCTGGGTGATTTTAAAAAGGTGGTTGACCTAAAGACGGCAGAGTGGCTGAATGATCCGAATTGGAATAAATATCTCAGGCCCGAGACGTTGTTTGGGACAAAGTTTGAATCGTATTTAAACCAGAAATCGCCGAAGAAACAGTGGCGGGAGGAGGATTTTGATTTAGATGACTAAGCGCGAGGCATTTACTTTATTGGCGTTGATATCTGTCTATTACGAGCAGTTTGAATTGGATCAGGAAAAGGTAGATTCTTGGCATAAAATCTTGAAAGACTATACAGTTGATCAGCTCCGGGAAAATTTGCTTGCTTATGTCGCAGAATCTCCTTACCCTCCGAAGGTTTCGGATTTGATCAAGAAACCGGCAGTCGTTTCACGGGCCATTCCGAATTGTGCAGATACAGCATACATTTTAAAAATAGACTGGAAACCAGCAAGTGAGGAAGTGGTAAAGAGGGAGCTTGCGAAAATGAGAGAAATTTTAGGCATCAGCAGGGGGGAGGGATGATGCAAGAATTCGAGCTTTTTAATCAGGAGGCGGAAGAGGCTGTCGTTGGTTCGTTATTTTTAGAAGAAGGATTAGTAAAAGACTGCACGATCAGGCCAGAGCAATTGTACTTGAAAAAATTACAGCGCCTTTTTGCAGCGATTAAGTGTCTTAATGAGAAGGGAAAGCCGATTGACGTCATTTCTGTTGTTGAAGAGATTGTCACGCAGAATCTCGAAAGCATAGGAGGCATCAGTTACATAACTAAGCTTGCTGGCAGTGTGCCAACGACCGCCAATTTTCGCTTTTATCAAGATACAGTCAAAGAATATTATCAAAAGCGGAAAGCAGTCGAAATTGCAGGCAGAATCAGGAATGATGCTAGGTTTGCGGATATTGCGACAACGCTGCGCGAGGGCATCCATGACTTAATGCTGATAGAAGATCATCTTGGCGATGACGATCTTGGCGAAATTATGTCTTCTTTAGTAGATTTGTATTCCGATTGCGGAAAGGATCTCGGTGAAATAACAGGGATACCATCCGGCTTTAAGAAGGTTGATCGACTGACAGGAGGGTTTCAAGAGTCGGATTTAATTGTTGTCGGGGCAAGGCCGAGTGTCGGGAAAACAGCCTTTGCTTTAAATATTGCGCTAAATGCCTCGAAAAACGATATTGCGCTTATTTTTTCACTGGAAATGTTAAAAAAGCAGCTGTTGAAGAGAGCGGCTAGCTGCAATGGCAGGATCAGCTCGATGAAAATGAGGAATCCAAAAAGGCTTTTTAATGAGATGGATTGGGAGCAGTTCTCTGATGCGATGGGGAATATATCAAAGGCCAATCTACATATTTTTGACAAAGCAGGCATGGACATGAACTATATTTGGTCAAAGGTGCGGAAGGTGAGAAGGGAGTACGGAGAGCAGAAAAGAATCCTTGTCGTGATTGATTATTTGCAATTAATTGTCGGCGATCCGAAGCATAAATCGAATCGGCAAGCAGAAATCAGTGAAATTAGCAGGGGGCTAAAGCAAATGGCGCGAGAATTGAATGTCGCCGTCATTGCGCTTTCCCAGCTTAGCCGGGGCGTCGAAAGCCGGCAGGATAAACGCCCGATGCTTTCTGACCTGCGGGAAAGCGGCCAAATCGAACAAGATGCCGATGTCATCGCATTTCTTTACCGCGATGACTATTATCATAAACAATCAGAGCAGAAGAACATCATCGAAATCATCCTCGCCAAACAGCGGAATGGTCCGATTGGAACGATTGAGCTTGCTTTTGTGAAGGAATACGGGCGGTTTGCGGATTTGTCATCAGGTTCCTAAAGAATTTTTTTCATGGAGGAATATGATTATATGGCGTCAAACTATTAGCTTGATAATCCTCTAATCTCGGTCCAATAGAATTACTCAATAGGCCCGAGGGCTTGGAAATCCACTAATCTCGGTCCAATAGGAGCACTCAATAGGCCAAAGAGCTTGTAAATCCACTAATCTCGATCCAATAGAAGCATTCAATAGGCCTGATAGCTTAGAAAACTACTAATCTCGGTCCAATAGAAGTACCCAATTGGCCCAAGGGCTCGGAAATCCACTAATCTCGGTCCAATAGAAGCACTCAATAGGCCCGAGAGCTTGATAATACACTAATCTCGGTCCAATAGAAGTACCCAATAGGCCCGAGATCTTGTAAATCCGCTAAAATCGGTCCAATAGGAGCGCTCCATAGTCCCGAGATCTTGAAAATCCACTAATCTCGGTCCAATAGAAGCACTCCATAGGCCCGAGATCTTGGTAATCCACTAATCTTGGTCCAATAGAAGCACTCCATAGGCCCGGAATCTTGAAAATCCACTAAAATCGGTCCAATAGAGGCATTCAATAGGCCCAAGATCTTGTAAATCCACTAATCTCGGTTCAATAGAAGTACCCTATAGGCCCAAGTGCTTGGAAATCCACTAATCTTGGTCCAATAGGAGCACTCAATAGTCCCGAGAGCTAGGAAATCCACAAATATCGGTCCAATAGGAGCGCTCCATAGTCCCGAGATCTTGGAAATCCACTAAAATCGGTCCAATAGAAGTATCCAATAGGCCCAAGATCTTGAAAATCCACTACTCTTGGTCCAATAGAAGCACTCCATAGTCCCGAGATCTTGGAAATCCACTAATCTCGGTCCAATAGGAGCACTCAATTGTCCCAAGATCTTGTAAATCCACAAATCTTGGTCCAATAGAAGCACTCAATAAAGTTTTAGTTGAAAAACTTTTGCACTATTCCTATAATCTAGTTATTAGAATAGTAAATGATTGATTTGAAAATTCCTATTATTCGAAAAAGTGTTTGACAAATAAATTTATCATGGTAGTATGTAGTCAAATGAGAAATTAATTGAATACACAATTTTTACCACTAGGGGTGCCTTAGGTAAATAATAAGCTGAAAAAGAAATCACATGCTTATTTTTACCAAAAGGGCTGAGATTAAAGTATTGCTTTAAGACTCTTAGAACCTGATCTGGACTATACCAGCGTAGGGAAGTGGGATTGACGGTTAATCGTCTAGTATTTTTTAATACAACCACTTTCTTTATGAGAAAGTGGTTTTTTATTTGCAGAAATTGAGGTGATCGATGGGATGGGGTTACGTGGTTCATCAATATTCATGATTGAGTCAACTTCTGAAATATTAAATTGGAGGGAGAAAATATGACATTTTCAAAGGAAATTCGTAGAGAAGTCGATCACATTTGGAATGCAAGCTTTGATCACCCATTCGTAAAGGGAATTGGTGATGGGACATTGCCATTAGAGTGTTTTCGTTATTATGTCATGCAGGATGCTTACTATTTATCACATTTTGCAAGAGTTCAAGCTTTAGGTGCAGTGAAAGCAGTGGATCTACATACAACGAGTCGCCTAGCAAGTCATGCACAAGGAACATATGAAGCTGAATTAAGGCTTCATGAGAATTTTTCAAATAGACTGGGCATTACAGAAGAAGAAAAGAAAAACTTTAAGCCTGCACCTACGGCATATGCATACACATCACATATGTATCGTGCAGCCTATTCAGGTCATTTAGGCGACATCATTGCTGCTATCTTGCCTTGCTACTGGTTGTACTATGAAATCGGTGAGAGACTTCAAGGTTGTACACCAGAAGAACCAATTTATCAAGAGTGGATCGCTGCATATGGAGGCAATTGGTTCCGTACATTGGTGGAGGAACAAATTAATAGAATAGATGAGATCGCTGAAAAGGTGACAGAAACAGATAGGGAACGAATGAAAGAGCATTTTATACTCAGTAGTCAATATGAGTACTCTTTTTGGGAAATGGCGCACCGTTTAGAAACTTGGCCGATCCAAAACCAAAATGGCGTTTCAACACCATCATTTACTACGGAGGCAAAATCGTACAATTAAATAAAACTAGCACAATAAGGCGGTGTGAGTGAAGCCAGGTCTCGTTAATTTTTGAAGCCGACTTGGTCTGTTTTCGAGCCAATCGGCCTACTTGCTCCGCTCCGCCCCTTTACTTCATTAAAGAACAACTTGAAGTGTCATTATCGAGGAGATGATCGTATGACTAAAGGGTTAAAATTGACGGATATATTAGTGACAATCGTGATTGCTATTGCATTTGGCATTGTTTATATCCTTTGGGGTTCTGTGTATTATGCCGTAAAGCCATTCGGTTTACATGTAGATCAATTTCTGTATGGCATGTGGTTTATTGCTGCTACCGTTGCGTTTTTGATTATTCGAAAACCTGGTGTTGCCTTGCTTGCGGAAATTGCGGCAGCGTCAGGGGAATTCATTTTAGGATCCCCGTGGGGGTTAACTGTTCTACTATATGGCGTTGTCCAAGGATTGTTTGCAGAGATGATATTTGCTGCTTTTAGGTATAAACGATTTAATATCTCGGTCGTTGTGTTAGCTGCCATTGGTTCATGCATTGGATCGATCGTGATGGATTTTGCCTATTCAGAAATTGGCGACCTTGTTGCTTGGAATTTAACACTGTTTATGATCGCTAGATTTTTAGGTTCAATTCTATTTGCAGGTGTATTCGCTTACTATCTTGTGAAAGTTTTAGAAGCAACAGGCGTAACAAATCTTGTTCGTCCAGCTTCAAGTAAGGATTATCAGGCACTTGATCAAAAGTAAGGATGGATAAGCATGGAACGAGTAGTACATGTTGAAAAGTTAAGATTGAAATTCCCGGGGGAAGATTCTTTATTATTTAAGGATTTATCCGCTTCTTTCTCAAAAGGGGAGAAGGTTCTTTTGCTAGGACCATCCGGTTGTGGAAAGTCGACGTTTTTACAAGTATTAAGTGGACTGATCCCTCATTCCATTGAAGTCCCTATGAAAGCAGAAGAACATAAATGTTCTTCTTCATGGGGGTATGTTTTTCAAGATCCAGATAGTCAGTTTTGTATGCCATTTGTCGATGAAGAAATCGCTTTCGTCCTTGAAAATATGGAAATTCCGCAACATCAAATGAAAGAACGAATTCATTATCACCTGCAGCAGGTTGGGTTAAACCTTGAAGATATCCACACAAGCATTCATACATTATCAGGTGGGATGAAACAACGTTTAGCCATTGCATCGATCTTGGCACTGGAACCAGATGTGTTATTTTTGGATGAGCCGACAGCTATGCTTGACCCTGAGGGTACGAAAGAAATTTGGCAGGTTTTAAAAGAAGTGGGTAAAGACAAGACGGTCATTATTGTGGAACATAAAATTGATCACGTCTTAGAATTTATTGACCGAATTGTGCTTTTTAATGAAGAAGGTCAGATTATGGCAGATGGGCCAAAGGAAACCATCCTTGCCATGTACAAGAGTGAAATGAAAGAACAAGGAATCTGGTTTCCAGGTGTTTGGGAAGAGTATGTAAAGGACAACCACCCCATACGTGAGAAGGCACAATTTGAAAATAGGGAGACGGTTTTATATTTGCAGGATTTTAAAGGATTACGGCAAAAACAATCAAAAATTTTCGTTGAAGAATTTCAGGCGTATTCAGGAGAATGGATTGTTGTAAGAGGGAAAAATGGTGCAGGAAAAAGCACATTCCTTCATGCATTAATGCAATTTATTAAGACAACGGGACAATATGAGTTAGCTGATACGTCTATTAAAAAAGTAAAACAATTAACTGATATGATGACGTTTGTTTTTCAAAATCCCGAATTTCAATTTGTGACGAACTCAGTATATGAAGAAATCGCTTACTCCTTACGGTTAGATAAAATGGCTGTCCCGGAAATAGACCAACAAGTCAAAGAACTTCTTGACTTGTTCCATCTAGCAGAACATTGGGAAAAACATCCTTATCAATTATCTATGGGGCAAAAGCGCCGCTTAAGTGTTGCAGCCTCCATTGTGAAGGAACAGAAGCTCATTCTTTTAGACGAACCGACCTTTGGGCAGGATTCAAGAAATACGTTTGCCTTGCTTGAATTGATTGAGGACTATCGAAGGCAAGGTGCGACAATCATTATGGTTACGCATGATGATCATATTACTAGAAACTTTGCCACAAGAGTTTTAACGATTAAAGATGGGATAGTAATCAGTGATAAAAAGGTAACGCATAATCGTTTCCTGGAGCCTGAATTAGTATCGGTATAAAGGGGGCGATGGCATGCAAATGGATTTATCAAGTAAGGAAACATGGCTTCACCGGATTAATCCAAGTGTAAAGCTAGCTGTATTGATCGTGTTATTTATCGCGGTGTTATTTATTCATGACTTGAATTTTTTGATTAACTTGACCATCGCGGTATTTATCTTATTTTTGTGTTATACAGGCCACCCAATAAAACGCATTCTCTTATTTTTAATTCCATTTTTGGCGATTTTTTTATCTACGTCTATTTCAATGATTTTATTTGGAAAGGGGGAAACAACTTGGTTTAAGTGGGGGCTTGTGCATATTTCGAAAGAAAGTTTTTTAAGAGGATTACTAGTTGGCTCTCGGGCAATCGTTTTTGCAGCACTAGGATTAACCTTTGCCTTAACAACTAGACCCGTGTACTTGTTTTATTCCTTAATGCAGCAAGTCAAGCTTAAACCTAAATATGCCTATAGCTTTATGGCAGGATTACGGCTAATTCCGATCATGATGGAGGAATTTCAAACGATCCAAAATGCGATGAAGGTACGTGGGGTAGAAAGGCAAAAAGGAATACGTTCGCTTTATTTTAAAATCAAAGCGTATTCGATTCCGATGTTATCCGGAAGTATTAGACGTGCACATCGGATCGCTGTAGCGATGGAGGCAAAACGGTTTTCGGATACAAGGAATCGAACGTACTATTATGCAATTGGATTTTCCAAAATTGATCTCGTATTCATTTCATACTTTGCCCTACTGCTTTTGGCAGGGTATTATGTTTCCATTCATTTCCCTTATTTAGTCATTTAGAAGTTTATTCTATACAAAGGAGTTTTCCAACATGGCTTCATCTGAGCTTCACATTATTTCGACTGGGAAACAGCCAATTGAAAAACTTGCTGAGATTGCAACAGAAATTCAAGAGTATGTCGATTTTTTCCACCTTAGGGAAAAGCAGATGAGTGCTTTACAACTCTACCAAGCTGTAAACATATTAACGGAAAAAAATATTCCACTTTCAAAAATTATTATTAACGATCGAGTGGATGTAGCTTGGACAATGAAGACCTTTGGAGTACAGCTTGCCTTTCACAGTTTAGATTCTGGGGTCGTAAAGCAAGCATTCCCGGGAATTCGAGTAGGCAGCTCGATACATTCAGTTAATGAAGCTAAAGAGGTATCCGAAAAAGGTGTTGATTATGCGATTTACGGGCATGTGTTTCCAACAAACTCAAAACTAGATCTCCCCCCTAAGGGTATAGAGGGACTTAAAGAAATCACGGGGAGTACTAGTATGCCAATCATTGCAATCGGGGGAATAAAACCTTCTAATTGCAGCTTCGTACTAGAAGCTGGTGCAAAAGGGATAGCTGTTATGTCAGGCGTCCTTGAAGCAGAGGATCCGTTACAAGCTGTGAAAGAGTATTCTAAAGCTTTAGGAAAGAGGGTGTAAGATGGGCTGCATATATGACGCCATCATTGTAGGAGGTGGTGTAAATGGAGGAGCTATTGCTTATAATCTAGCAAAACGAGGTAAAAAGGTCCTGATATTGGAAAAAGATAGGCTTTCTAGCAAATCATCTGGTGCGGCTGCCGGAATGTTAGGCGCACAAGCCGAGCTAGAAGAAGATGGACCACTTTTTCAACTGGCTAAAAGGAGCAGGGGGATGTTTCCGTCTCTGTCAGGTGAATTAAAAGAAATAAGTGGGATCGATATCGAATTCGTCAACAAGGGAATGTTTAAGGTAGCACTTACTAGTGAGCAAGAGGCAGAGTTAAAGAGGATTATCGACATTCAACGAAGTGCAGGAGAGGAGGCGGAATGGTTTTCAACAGCTGAATTAAGAATCTATGAAACACAACTCTCTGATGCTATTAGAGGGGCAATGTATATCTCTAAAGATGGCCATGTCTCTGCCTATCAGCTAGCCATTGCCTTTGCAAAATCGGCTGCTATTCTTGGGGCTGAAATAAAGGAATTCGTAACAGTGCATTCTTTCCGCATCGAAAATTCAAGGGTTAAAGGTGTTGTTACAAGTGAAGGGGAATTTTTAAGCGAAAATGTCATCGTAGCAAGTGGTGCTTGGAGCAGCCACCTTCTTCGGGAGGCAGGGGTTAGGCTTGATACCTATCCAGTAAAAGGGGAATGTTTTTCCGTTAAAACACATCGGCCATTGCTGGAAAAAACAATTTTTTCACAGGGGTGCTATATTGTACCAAAAGTTGGAGGGAGAATCATCGTTGGTGCAACGATGATCCCCCATACATTCGACCAAAAAGTAAGTCTAGAAGGAATTTCAACTTTAATGGAAAAAGCAAAGCAGCTTATCCCTGCTATAACTGAAGCAGAGTGGGAAAAAGCATGGGCAGGTATCCGGCCCCAAACAGGAGATGGCCTGCCATATATTGGTGAACACCCAGAATATCATGGGATTTTCATTGCAACGGGTCACTTTAGAAATGGAATTTTACTTTCTCCAGTTACTGGAGAGCTGATAGCAGATTTGGTAGAAAGAAAGGCTGTTCCTGAATTGTCTGCATTCAGGGTGGAGCGTTCTTTAAAAATGATTGTTTCATAAATGAGGTGAAAAACGTGGAATTAGTTATTAATGGGGACTTCGTAAAAGTTCCTGCTGAAATTGGAACGGTTTCAGAGCTATTGCAACATTTTAGCTTAGATCAAAAGGTAGTGATTGTGGAATTAAATCAGGATATTTTAGAAAAAGGAAATCATCAGGAAACACGCCTGTCCAATGGGGACAGAGTTGAAATAGTCCATTTTGTAGGAGGCGGATGACATGTTAAAAATCGGTCCATATCAATTTAATTCAAGATTATTACTAGGTACAGGGAAATATCCAAATTTCGATATTCAAAAGGAAGCAGTAGAAGTGTCAGAAACAGAAATTTTAACATTTGCTGTTCGAAGAATGAATATTTTCGAAGCGAGCCAGCCCAATTTTTTAGAAAAGCTGGATCTACAAAAATATACACTTCTCCCAAATACGGCAGGGGCAAAAACGGCAGAAGAAGCGGTTCGAATTGCGAAACTTGCAAAGGCATCTGGTCTTTGCGATATGATTAAAGTAGAAGTGATTGGCTGTCAAAAAACATTGCTTCCTGATCCAGTAGAAACGCTAAAGGCATCGGAAGAATTGGTAAAAGAAGGGTTTATTGTGTTACCGTATACGTCAGATGATGTTCTGCTGGCCAAACGCTTAGAAGAATTAGGCTGTCATGCGATTATGCCTGGTGCGTCTCCGATTGGTTCAGGGCAGGGAATTATCAATCCATTGAATATACGGTTTATTATTGAACAGTCGAATGTCCCAGTCATTGTAGACGCTGGTATTGGATCACCTTCAGATGCTGCCATTGCCATGGAGCTAGGTGCAGACGCAGTTCTTCTTAACACAGCTGTATCAGGTGCAAAGGATCCGGTCAAAATGGCAAAAGCAATGAAACTCGCCATTGAGGCAGGTCGATTTGGATATGAGGCGGGCCGAATTCCGAAGAAAGAGTATGCAACCGCAAGCAGCCCGCTGGAAGGGATGAGTATTGGGTGAGTGAACGCTATTCACGTCAAGAATTATTTGCGCCTATTGGAATAGAAGGCCAAAGCAAAATTCGAAAGAAACACGTTTTAGTGATTGGAGTAGGGGCGCTTGGAACTGGAAGTTCTGAAGCGCTCGTTCGAGCAGGGGTCGGAAAGCTAACAATAGTTGATCGGGATTATGTGGAGTGGAGCAATCTCCAAAGACAGCAGCTTTTTTGCGAAGAAGATGCTGAAAAACGAACGCCAAAAGCTGTAGCTGCTGCGAGAAGATTGAAATTAGTGAATTCGGATGTGGACATAGAATCTTTTGTTCTAGATGTAACACCAGAAGAGATGGAGAGTCTTGTTGACGGTGTCGATTTAATTATGGATGCGACTGATAACTTTGATACGAGAATGCTAATTAATGATATTTCTCAAAAATACAAGATTCCATGGATTTATGGAGCCTGTGTTGGAAGTTATGGGATTAGTTATACGATTATTCCAGGGGTCACTCCATGTTTAAATTGTTTACTAGAAACGGTTCCACTTGGTGGCTTAACTTGTGATACGGCAGGAATTATTAGTCCTGCCGTTCAAATGGTTGTTTCAAACCAGGTAACAGAAGCTTTAAAAATTCTTGTGGAAGATTACGATTCCCTTAGAAGCAAACTCGTTTCATTTGATTTATGGAAGAACCAGCATACATCCATTAATGTAGCAAAAGTTAAAAAAGACAGCTGCTTGTCATGTGGAACAGAGCGAACATATCCAAATCTTTCTTATTCAAATCGAACAAAAACAGCGGTTTTATGCGGGCGGGACACCGTGCAGATTCGCCCACCAGAGAGAATGGAAAGAGATCTGGAACATCTTGAAAAGATCCTCCAAGTCCAAGGAGGAAAAATAGAACGAAATCCATATTTACTTTCCTTTGCGATAGGAATCCATCGATTAGTTATTTTTAAAGATGGTCGTGTCCTCATTCACGGAACGAAAGATATTGCGGAAGCGAAAACGTTGTATCATCGTTATTTAGGTTAAATGGAAAGTGGATGGAGCGGCTGTAAATGCGATAAGTCTGGCTAAGCAACCGAATAAGACTTTTGATAACTGAACGAAAAAAGCTGCTATGAAGCTAACAGAATTCCTCTTAGCCCTATCAATATGGAACATTCTTTCCATAATGATAGGGCTAGCAAACGTAGCTCATTAGGTACGCTCAATTTTTGAGGAATTAATTTCGATGGCAGTTTTCGCAAACTTTGTTATTTTTGTATAAAAAGAGAATATTCCCCTTCATTGGTAACTTAATAAACGGATTAGGGCCTCAAAAATCCATCTTAATACTGATCAACCACCAAAAAATTTGTTGTTAGAGATATAATCTGTCTAATAGAACTGTTTAATGAGCCCGAAAAGTGGATTTACAGCGATATCTGTCCAATAGAACCGTTCAATGAGCCCGAAAAATGGAATTACAGCGATATCTGTCCAATAGAACCGTTCAATGAGCCCGAAAAGTGGAATATACAGCGATATCTGTCCAATAGAACCGTTCAATGAGCCCGAAAAGTGGAATATACAGCGATATCTGTCCAATAGAACTGTCAAGTCCTTGTTTTTGTGTAAATTCACCGGCAAGTGCTTTCAACCTAGACCCTTTCATT
>NZ_JAHNZZ010000001.1:1558242-1559704 GCF_019039215.1 Bacillus sp. FJAT-29790 | reverse complement strand
TGTCAAGTCCTTGTTTTTGTGTAAATTCACCGGCAAGTGCTTTCAACCTAGACCCTTTCATTTTTTTAGCGAAACTTCCATAGATTTTTAACTTCATATCCGGTAAGGGATGTCAAATGGTTTTCAATTTGACATCCCTTACCGGATATGTAACCATCCATGATGGAAGTTTAGCTAAAAATGCACCCTTACAAGGTTCTCCCCATTAGTGACTTTCTCTTTGCGTAAACCGTGTCCTGATATTGCATCAGAACGGCACCCACTAAACGAAAAGCAGATTGTGTGTTGGGAAAAATACGAATGACTCTTTCCCTTCTTCGGATCTCCTGATTCAACCGTTCTAAAGAATTGGTACTGCGGATGTGGCATCTGATATTTTCTGGAAAGTCCATGTACTGGATGGTATCTTCAAACCCCTCATCCAAAATAGCAAGCGCCTTTTCAAACTTTGGCTCTGCCACAAACCTGCTCATTAGCTCATCTTTAAACTTGCGGATATCCTCATAGGTTACTGCCTCAAATACACGTTTGATCATTGTCTTGATTTCAGCCGAGTCCTTTTTAGGCAGTTTATCAAAAATATTTCGTTTGAAATGGACGTTACATCTTTGCCAAACCGTTCCGATAAACTCACGCTGTATTGCTTTCTGGAGGCCTTGATGAGCATCAGAGATGACTAGCTTGGGAGATTGAAGGCCACGTGATTTTAACTGTTGGAAAAATCGACTCCAACTCTCGTGGCTTTCCGCATGATCAACACACAAGCCAAGTATTTCGCGTGAGTTTTTCTCAGTAATAGCAGTCGCAATATAAACAGCCTTGGAAACCACGCTTTGGTGCTCACGCACCTTTATATACATGGCATCCACAAAAACGAAAGGGTAGTATGTCGTATTCAAGGGTCTCTTAGCCCAGTCGTTCACAATGGGATCAAGCTTTTGTGTAAGTGATGATACAAACGACTTGGATACATTCTTGCCGCAAAGTTGTTCGACAATGTTGGTTACTTTCCGGGTTGAAACACCATTGATGACCATTTCCAGCACGGAAAGGACCAACGCCTGATCACACCGGGCATATTTTTCAAAAACAGTAGTTGAGAATTCCCCGTTGCGTGTCCGAGGAACCCTAAGCGTTAAGGTACCAATGCTCATAATAAGTTCACGCTCATAATAACCGTTGCGATAGTCACGGCGTTCAACAGCTCGTTCATAAGGGGCGGCCTTTAAATAGTCGTCCCTCTCTTTTACCATAAATTCGTTTAATACTAAGACAACCGCTGATTTTATAACCATATCAAGATTGGAATTCACAATGGCATCTTTTAAAACATCCATATTCAGGTTAAACTGTACTTGAGTCATTTTTATTCCTCTTTTCATTGTTTATCGTGGTTGAAAACAGTGTTGCCAAGAGTGAATAAAATGACTCATCTTTTTTACACAATTATACGGACTTAATC
>NZ_JAHNZZ010000001.1:1554589-1557941 GCF_019039215.1 Bacillus sp. FJAT-29790 | reverse complement strand
AGTGTTGCCAAGAGTGAATAAAATGACTCATCTTTTTTACACAATTATACGGACTTAATCAATAGAACCGTTCAATGAGCCCGAAAAGTGGAATATACAGCGATATCAGTCCAATAGAACCGTTCAATGAGCCCGAAAAGTGGAATTTCCAGCGATATCAGTCCAATAGAAGCGTTCAATGAGCCCGAAAAGTGGAATTTCCAGCGAAATCTGTCCAATAGGACCGTTTAATGAGCCCGAAAAGAGGATTTTTCAGTGACCTCCGTCCAATAGAAGGGTTTAATGAGTGCTGGCTTATTTTGAAAGGCTGATGAAGCCGGAACTCAGAAAGAAATCGAAAAAGCAGTCCCCATGTAGATGGAGCTCGAAACCGGAATAAGTAACATTTCCATATATTTAAGGAAGCCATTTTCTTTTGATTTATAGCTAACACAATACCTGTTATCGCTGAAGCAATCTTGATAATAAAATTTCAAAATGCAATTTTACCAAAAGAACTATGTAAAACAAAAATAGTCCTACAATACTAAAATTATTGACAATACACTGTATTTTCCCTTCACTCTTGCTGTTAGGTTATCAAGAAATAAAGTAACAACGCTAAAATAATAGAAGGTAAACCAACCAAACCCAAGCGAATCGTTGTACTTATTCGGTTGCGTCTATCTTGAGCAGATTCTGTCGCGAAATTTGCTCTTATTTGGTCACCACTTCCCATTGAACCTGAAAAAAGCATTGATAATCCAACGAAAAACATTCCTATACCTCCAGTGATGAGATAAGCCTTTTCAATTCCCCACACTACTAAAGAAAATAAAACTCCTATAATGGATAGAACGATTCCAATTGAAAACCACTTCAATGCTTTTCCTCCTCACTTTTTTTATTAGATGGTTGAGCTATGTTTCGTTTCGGCATCTTGTGCAAATTTGCCGTTTAAATCCATAAATTTTTTAATGAACGATTTTTCTTCTCGTACGTCTTATGTATGATATCAAATGGAATATGAGAAGGGGGAGGAAATCGAAATGGAACTACTTCAAAGTATTAACTGGGCCATTATCGCTCCAATAATTATTATACAGTTAATTCTCATGATTGTTGCTGTTGTGGACTTAATTCGTATAGAAAAAACAAATGGACCTAAATGGATTTGGGCTCTAATTATCTTATTCATTAACCTTATCGGTCCGATTCTTTATTTTGTGATCGGAAGGAGAAATCAATAATGGCAGCTGTTGTTACTGTTAGGGGACTTAAGAAAAATTTTCAAAAACACGAAGTGATTAAAGGAATGGATTTTGAATTAGCGGAAGGAAATTGTATTGCATTACTTGGAGCGAATGGGGCAGGTAAAACGACGACGCTGCGAATGCTTTCTGGGTTGATGAAGCCATCATCAGGCAGCATTGTATTTAACGGAACCCAGCAAGGGGAGGATGTTCGGAAATGGATTGGATATCTTCCTCAACACCCTGTTTTTTATGAGTGGATGACAGGCCGTGAGTTTTTAGAATATGCAGGGAAACTGGCAGGTTTAGCTAAGAACGCTTCAAAAGAAAGAACGGAGGAGCTACTGGAACTAGTCGATATTGCGGATGCGAAGAATCGGCGTATTGGGAAGTATTCTGGCGGAATGAAACAGCGGCTAGGAATTGCCCAGGCGATCATTCACCGACCAAAATTGGTTATGCTTGACGAACCGGTCTCAGCTCTCGATCCATTTGGCCGCAGAGAGGTTTTGGACCTTCTGGAAAAACTTAAAAAAGAAACAACCATTCTCTTTTCCACACATATTTTAAATGATGCAGAGGAAGTTTGTGATGAAATACTTTTTATCCATAATGGGGAGTTAGTTGAATCAGGTACGATGGAACAACTCAGAGATAAGTATCAACAAGCAAAAATTGACCTTGTATTCCGAGAAAAAACAGAAGAATATGTTGAACGCTTGTCTACTCTTAATACGATTCAATCGGTAAAAATCGAAGGAAACAAAGCCAGTATTTTTATAGATGATATAGAAAACGCCAAAATAACATTCCTTAAAGAAATAGCAGAAAAAAACATGCCGCTTGTGAAATTTGAAATAAGCAGAACAAGTCTTGAGGATGTTTTTATGAAGGTGGTGCAGAAATGAGCCAGTGGATGACATTGTTTCATAAAGAAGTGGTTGAAATGTCCCGGAATTTCAAATGGATTTGGGTTCCTATTGTATTTGTATTGCTTGCTGTAAAAGAACCTTTAACATCGTATTATATGCCACAAATTATTGATTCACTAGGCGGATTGCCAGAAGGAGCGATCATCGAGCTTCCAGTACCGTCGGCAGCTGAAGTATTAATAGCCATCCAAAGTCAATTTAATACATTGGGCGTGCTGGTTATCGTACTTACATCAATGGGCATAATCGCCGCAGAAAGGAAGAGTGGAGTTGCAGGTCTAATTTTGGTTAAGCCTGTTTCTTATGCCTCTTTTGTGACGGCCAAGTGGGCTGGGGCCATGCTATTATTATGGATATCTTATTTTATTGGCTATTTAGCTTCATGGTACTATGTTGTTATTCTGTTTGAAACAGTGCCGTTTGTTGATTTCTTTCAGTCCTATTTGATGAATGGAATCTGGCTTTCCTTTGTCCTGACTATAACAATATTTTTTAATTCGTTCCTTAAATCACCGGGTGCTGTTGGATTTATCTCAATCGCATTTGTCATGATTTTAAGCATTGTGAGCAGTTCTTTTTCACATTTGCTGGAATGGAGCCCGTCCCTGCTGCCATCGTATACGAATAACTTTTTATTGGCTCAGGAGTTTCCCAAAGAAGCCTTCCCTGCTGCGATACTAGCGTTAGTTGGGATCATCGCTCTCCTTACAGGATGCATTGCCATTTTTCGGAAAAGAGAACTTGCCTGAGATGTTTAGTTATTTACTTTTGGAGAAATAAATAATAATCATAGATATTATGAAAACTAAATTGAATGAATTATAATATATAATTTTGAGAGGATAGAATAGTATTTTTTTGATTCTTTCTCAAGTTAAAATAAAAATAATTAGATAAAAGGTTCAAAGATAAGCGAACAAGTTATATGAAAAATAGAATAATATGTATTTTTTAACAAACAGACAGGGAACTCCATTATATTGGGATTCCCTAATTTATTATTTAAAAATCGATATTAACTGAGCCTTCATTAAAAAATGTTAATGAAAAACGTTGACGTATGAGTTAAACATATAGTCATCTATTTTGATAATCTAACGTATGGGGAATCGCGACTATCGCATACCATAAATAGCGTTTCTAGGGAACCCTCCCATGCCCATGCTAGGTGATCCGCCCGTGCTCATT
>NZ_JAHNZZ010000001.1:1538619-1554271 GCF_019039215.1 Bacillus sp. FJAT-29790 | reverse complement strand
CCCATACTCATGCCAGGGACTCCACCCATACCAGGAGAACCACCCATGCCCATGCCAGGGAACCCGCCCATGCCCATGCCAGGGAACCCTCCCATGCCCATGCCAGGGAACCCACCCATGCCCATGCCAGGGAACCCTCCCATGCCCATAATGCGTTGAGAATCTATTGTCATGTTTTCACCCACTTTTATTTAGTCCTCCACATAGTATGCTTGAAGAAAATAAAAGAGCTTATTTTCCTTTAAAATTAGGCACTCTTGAATTAGGGAAAGAAACTAAGGAGGTCTGAATCAAGTCTTGCTAATACTAGGAGTTATAAAAATTGGGTTGAAAAATTGAAGTTTTTATCCCGGTTCAAAAAGCATCAAAAAAGAGGTTTTTCTATTTGTTACTAGTTGAAAAAATTAGCGTGCATCGGGTTCTTTGATTTTGCTGCTCATTTCATATCTCGCTTTTCTAAAATAGAAAGCCATTATGAACCAAGCAATTTCATCTTTAGAATGGCCGCATATTCTCTTATGAAAAGAGATGTTTTGACAACACGCGGTGTTTCCGCTGCCAATGGATACCCTTTAATGCCAACCTTTTGAGCCAATTTTATTGAGCGGTAAAGGTGGAAATCATTGCTGACAATGACGGCTTGATCGATTTCGTATAAGTCTTTCGTGAATGTAAGATTTTCATAGGTTGACGTGGAGAGATCCTCTTTCAGTATCCTGTTTTCATTCATTCCATTTTCTAAAAAGAAACGTTTCAGAGCTTCTGCTTCGGTAATATCTTCTCCCTTTCCTTGTCCTCCGGTAACAATGACAACAGTATCAGGGTTTTCTTCTAAATACTCAAGTGCCTTTCTGGCCCGGTAAAGAAGGCTAAGAGACATTTCTTCCCCATTAACTTTTGCTCCAAGGACAATCAAATAAGGAATGTCGGAAGGAGGGGACTTGCGGGCCGTTCTCATCATTTCAGCATGGAGAGAAGTGATGATAATGAATGGAATTAGGATAACAGCGCCCCAAAAAATGAATTTTTTCATGTTTTTCCTCCTGGAAATCATGTTTGAATGGATTCGTTAATAGACTAGTATAGATTCCATTCATTATATCTTAAATTTGCCAATCATTGAAAATGGGATTTTCATTGATTATATACAGGGAGACTTGAACATGAATATTCAACAATATTATGAGAAAACGGCATCTATTTCTTTAAATGCAAGCATGGCTTCGCTTGTGCCGCCGTTTTTTCTGATCGTATACGGAATCATTATTGCTCCCCAGGGAAAGATGGTTTTCATCGTTTTGCCATTTTTATTATACAGCTTTATTTGCTATCAATTTTATTTGATCAATGACAAGCGTGCAAAAGAAATAACTGAAAATCATATAGATGATAAGACTTCAATATTATTGAAAAAGGATTCAGTCCTCATCACCTTTATGCCAGCACCATCATTAAGAATGCTGCTCTTTGATCCTGAAGGGCAATTGGTAGGAGAAATAAAAGACATGAAATTTTGGTCGATCCGGTGGGTTATGCCTTATTTTTTGGACAAGCTTTTTAAAAGGAAATATGGACTGTACGATGAGACAAACGGGCTTATCGCAATTTTTATCGTGAAAAATAATAGAATAGAAATATTAGATTCAGAAGGAATCTTGAAATCATCTATCATTCAGAAACCATCGCAAAAGCGCTCTGAATTTATTTTTCAAAAGAAAGGGAAAAGAATTACCGTCGAGCGTTCCTTGTTATTTATGGATTATCGTTTTTTTAAAGGTGATCGTATAAAAGCAGGCCGGTTACGAAAAGGCTTGATGCCATTGGAGTGGGGGAAGCGGTTTAAGGATGCAAATACACCTGTGATGTCTTTTGAACAAGATTTGGAGGGAGAGGATCGGGTAGAGATATTCGCGATTTTGACGAAACTCTTTCACTATACAAATCATTGAAATATACGAACAGGCTAATTTGCATTATCGCAGATTGGAGAAAGGAAAGTTTGACTGGCCAACGCAACATCCTGTGCCACTTACCATATTAAGAAGGCAACTGAGATGCCTTCTTGAAGAATTCATATGAACAAAAACAAGGGCATAAGCCGTACATGCGAGAACAATCCTGTGAAAAATTCATATATTTAGAAGGGATTTGATTCATTTTGTCGAATGGATTTTTCCCCTAATCGTCAGGAAAAGCATTTCAAACGAATGGAAATCTACTTATCACGTCAAACGAAGGATAGTTGGTTATTATACGGGGCTGATCAGTGGTTAGTGATATTGTATAAAAGGATGCATGAGGATCTACTTGCTCGAACCATCCTTCATGCGGATGAAACAAGCTTTCAAGCCTTACAAATGCAGAAAGAGGGACAGACTCTTTTTGCATTTTTTTATTGGCTACTTTCAGTCAAAATCGCGAATAATAAAAGTAGTCCGTAACATTTACAAAATCGTATATGTTCAATTGCTTTATTGTACTACTTATTTCAACCAAATTAAGAAAGCTGAAAATATTAGAAGAACAGATCATTTTAAAATCGCAAATTTTCAGGAGATGGATCGTTATGTCATGGAAATTATTCTTTTCATACGAATTCATAAAAGACGTTGTAATTTCAGTAGGTATCTTTTTGCTGTTCTTACTTCTTCGGAAGTTTTTTGCCAAGTATGTCATTGCTCTGCTAATAAAATGGATTCGAAAAGAATCACATAGTTTTTTCGCTCACATGTTTTTATCATTCGAAAGACCAATTCAGTGGATGTTTATTCTATTGGGAATTTATGTATCCGCTTGGTATTTCCCTTATTTAGATCCAACACATGTGTTATTTGTGAAATTAATAAAATCCTCTATTATCTTTGTTGTTGGTTGGGGATTGTTTAACTTATCATCTTCATCTACGCTTCTTTTTGCCAAGCTTAACGAAAGATTCAATTTTGAAATCGATGAAATACTCATCCCGTTCGTGTCTAAATTAATACGGGTTATCATTGTGGTACTTATCTTTAGTGGGATTGCAGAAGAATTTAATTATAATGTTATTGGTTTTGTTGGAGGTTTAGGATTAGGCGGACTTGCATTTGCCCTAGCTGCTAAGGATGCAATTGGTAATTTATTTGGAGGAGTCATAATCGTTACGGAAAAACCTTTTACAATTGGAGATTGGATTTTGACACCTAGCGTAGAAGGAACAGTTGAGACGATTACTTTTAGAACCACAAGGATACGAACATTTGCACAAGCACTCGTAACCGTACCAAATGCAAAACTAGCAAATGAAACAATAACGAACTGGAGTGAAATGGGAAAAAGGCGAATTGTGTTCAATTTAAGTGTAACGTATGAAACACCCAAAGATAAATTAGAAGGTGTTATTAAACAGATGGAGTATATGCTAAAAAATCATTCTGAAATCCACCAAGACACAATCGTTACGAAGTTTGATAAATATGGGGCAGATGGGTTAGATATTTACCTCTATTTTTTCACAAAAACAACAGTCTGGTTAGATTTCTTAAAAGTAAAAGAAGAAATCAACTTTAAAATAATGGAAATCCTTGATAAAGAAGGGGTTTCCCTTGCGATTCCTAATAGAAAATTGTATGTCGATTCAAAATCAGAGGGGAATGGTAAAGTTAGAAGTGAGAGTTTTAAAAGTGAAGTACCTGAAATCCTACACAAAGATTCGTGATTTTTATCCCCTTTTAACAAGCAGAAGACCTGTTCACGAACAGGTCAATTTCTGTGTACCAGTAAAGAAAGATCATCTGGACATTAGAGACAAGAGATGGACTTATGAGATAGGCGAAAATTAGGGAAATAATATAAGAGGGAATATTTCATCCCTCTAGTGTATTAAGATGAAATTAATATTGTTTCTTTACTAAAATACCCTAATTCAGTAAGGAGGCTTCATTCTCTTAAGAATAGATTCTTTCATTTCCTCCGAATATCGTTTACCATTATTATTTTTCATGTCGATCAACCTCCGTGTATTACTTAAACTATACACTAAAGTTAACAGAGGGGGAGTTGCATATGACAACGCACCTTATGAATCTTAAAAGTAAGATTGGAAGGCATAATATAAAAATTATGCCTATTTGTTTTGCGTCAGCAAAGTTGCAGTCTATAGGATCCCGATCGGTACAATGGTGTCTGAGGTGGAGGGAATCCCCTCCTTTTACTCGATATTAATAAATATACTGTGTAAACAAAAATTAAACAAATAGTATGAAAATTGAAAAAACATATTGAAATGCATGTATGAAGATGCTATTCTTAAAAAGAGACAGGCGAATGCCTATGTAATCAGTAGTTATTCGAGGTGTGCACTTTATTTTATCTTTGGGGGGATTGGAAATAAAAAGTGTCGACAGACGACAAGATTGGAGAGATTAAATGAACACTTTTGAGATTGAAAAACCAGTGAGATATTATGAACAAGTATACAATTCCATTCGAGAAATGATCGTTCAGGGAGTACTAAAGCCTGGTGATAAAATTTTTGAAGCAAAAATAGCAAGAGAATTTAATATTAGCCGAAGCCCTGTAAGGGAAGCAGTACGCGCGTTAGAAAAAGAAGGTCTCTTAGTAATAGACGAAAAATCAAGAATTACAGTATACAAGCCTACGATGAAGGATATTGAAGATATATATGAATGCAGGATGGCACTTGAGTCATTAGCTGCAAGATTGACAACAAGGCTTGCTTCAGGGCAGGAGATAAAAAGAATTGAAAATACTGTACTTAATTCAAAACGATATTTAGATGCTGCAGATGAGCAAAATAGACTAGCGCTTATCACGGAAAATACTCAGTTTCACGATCTTATTACAAAGTATAGTCAAAATAGAAGATTAAAAAAACAGCTTAGAGATTTAAACTCTTTGAGTCACTATTACAGAGTTTTAAACTTCCAGGGTGAGAATAGAGAATGGGTTGTTTTCAACGAGCATCAAGAAATTCTTAACTTTATGAAACGTAGAGATGAAGAAAAAGCCGCATTTATGATGAGAAAACATCTTGAAACAGATTTAACTCATTTGAAAGAAATTTTTGCAAACCAATAAGTACTTAAAAAAATTGATATTCCCACTAGAATATGAGCGTCTATAATACGCTCTTTTCATTATAAGAGTAATCATAGAAGTTGAAAATTTAAAGCTGTCGACAGACGACATTTTAGTATTTTATTGATATAGGAGGTTAATCAGTTGAAAACTATTATACAAAACGGAACGATTGTTACCGCAACTGATTGTTTTAATGCAGATATTATGATAGATAAAGGAAAAATAGCAGCTATATCGGATCACCTTTTTCCCGAAAAGGAGGACTATGTTATTGATGCGAATAGACATTACATATTTCCAGGGGGTATAGATGTTCATACCCATCTTGGTTGGCCATTCCAAAGTGCTGGGACTGCAGATGATTTTGTAAGCGGTACCAGAGTAGCTGCAGTTGGTGGAAATACAAGCATCATTAACTTTACAAAGCCTAAAAAGGTTGGGAGCTCCTCAAGAACATGGTCATAATATTCGCTTATAATTGTATGAAACCCGTAATCTATTAAAAAAGGTTCCCCCTTCTTTTTCCATTCCTTTAAGTTATCTAGAATGGTTCCTGGTATAGAAGATACTTTTTCTATTGTTTACCACTTTGGGGTTCATGAGGGAAGAATTTCTTTACAAAAGTTTGTAGAGATTATGTCTACAGGTCCTGCAAAAATATTTGGAATGTATCCAAAAAAAGGAAGTATCGCTGTTGGATTTGACGCAGATATAGTTCTATTTAATCCTAAAGCTTCTAGAATTATTACAAAGGAAAAGCAATACCAAAATGTAGATTACAATCTTTATGAGGGTACAGTCGTTCAAGGAGCCATTATGCGAGTACTTTCCAGGGGTGAGGAAATTGTTCGTGATGGATATGTTATCGGTGAACAAGGGCGAGGACAGTATTTATATAGGAAGAAAAATTCTAATTTACGAACAGGAGAGCTACTTTCTGGTAGTACTCATATTTAGTAATTTCCCTAGTTACGTTTACTAAGCAAATATTAGAGGAGGTGATTATTGAAAATTACTTTAACGTTTTGAGAATAGCATAACTCTTTGACTCTTAAGTTGAAAAAGGAGGATTTTTATGCCAAAAAGTAGCGCAGGTCTGCAAGTGTCAGAACAATCACTTGGTTTAACGGCAAAACCAACAAATGTGCGTTGGCGTGTGTTTATTATGCTTCTCTTACTCGTTACAATTAACTATGTTGACCGTGCTGTTTTATCTATTGCTATGCCGGCGGTCCAAAAGGATTTAGGCTTAGATCCTGCAATAGTCGGAGTCATCCTTAGTTCCTTCTTTTGGGGATATGCTCTAATGCAAGTCCCATCAGGTTGGCTTGCGGACAAATATCGTCCAGATAAGGTTGTTTATGGCGCCGCCATAAGCTGGGGAATCGTTCAAACATTAACAGGCTTTATCATGGGTGCAAAATCATTAATATTCCTAAGGGTTCTGCTAGGAATTACAGAAGCCCCAGTTATGCCGGGGGCCTCAAAGCTACAATCCATATGGCTGAGTTCCAAAGAAAGAGGCCGTGGGGCTACTATTATTGATAGTGGAGCACCGCTAGGAACTGCCGTTGGAGGACCAATTATTATTGCTTTTATGGCATGGTTTGGAGGATGGCGCGGTGCATTAATTGGAGCTGGGATCCTTACTATCATCATAGCTTGGCTAGCATGGAGAGTTATAAAGGGGGGGCCAAATGCTAACCCAAAAGTAAACGAGGCAGAACGTGAATATATTCGAAAAGCTCTCGAAGAAGAGTATGAAGAACAAAAACGTAATGCTTCGGGAGTAAAAATTGGTGCTAAAGATTACTTAAGAGCTCGCAATTTCTGGTGTATGTGTCTCGGCTGGTTTTCGTTTAACACAGTTTTTTACGGACTAATGACTTGGGGGCCATCCTATCTTGCAAAAACACAAAATTTAGATATTAAAGCAATTGGTGGATCGATACTAATCATTTTTGGCTCTGGTTTTATCGGGGAAATTATAGGTGGATTAATCACAGATAAGTGGCGCGATAAAGGTGGTAACTTTAACACAGTAATGAGGACGATGCTATCAATTGCAGGCATCATGACGGCTATTTCAATTTTTCTATTAAGTAGGTCTACTTCGGTAACGATGGCAATTACTACACTCTCAATTGCATTATTTTTTCTTCGGTGGGGTGGCTTATATTGGAGTATACCTTCTGCAATCTCGCAAAGAGAGCATATTGGTACAGTTGGTGGTTGTATGAATTTTGCGGGAAATATTGCGGGTATTGTAACCCCTATTTATATCGGTATTATTGTTTCACTCACCGATTCCTACTTCTTGGCGTTAATGGTGTTTGTTGGCGCAGGTCTCCTTTTAGCAACGGTATCAAGCCTAATTAATTACAATAAAAAAATCGGGGTTGCTCATTAATTATTTAAGGAGGAATAATCATGATAAAAGAACCCAAAAAAATTGGAATGCTTACTCCCTCTTCAAACACAGTTCTAGAGCCAATTTGCTCGAAGATGTTATATCGTGTTCCGGAGGTTACTTGCCATTATGGTCGATTTGAGGTTACGAAAATCTCATTAGAGCAGGATGCCTTGAGTCAATTTAATTTTGAACCTATGCTCCAGGCTGCTGAGTTGCTGGCACATGCAGAGGTTGATTTAATAGCGTGGAACGGAACTTCTGGCGGATGGCTTGGTTTCGAAGTGGATCATGAACTATGTGAAGCGATTACAAATAGAACAGGAATTCCGGCAACAACCTCTATGTTATCCCAAGTAAGAGCATTTAAAGAACACAATATAAAATCTGTGCACCTTGTTACACCATATATTCCTGAGATAAATAGATTAATAGCAGAACAATACAAAAAGCATTGCAATATTGACACGATTAATGTTCAAGGACTTTCCCAAACAGTAAATCGTTCCTTTAGCCAAGTAGATCAAGGCAGAATTGAAGAAATGATACAAGCAGTAACTGTTTCTCCTGCTGATGCATTAAGTGTTGTATGCACAAATTTTCCTGCAGTAGATCATGTGGAATATTATGAAGAAAAATATAACATTCCTATGTACGACACGATCAATGTACTAATATGGGAATGCTTAAAAATGGTAGGTGTAGACCCAAGGACTGTAAAAGGATGGGGAAAAGTATTTTCAAGGGAAAAGGTAAGTAGCTAATTAAGTAATCTTTGATGAGCATTCAACCTGTGGGGGTTGCAATGCTCTCTTCATTTGTTAAGACTGAAAAATTCACAATGATTCTGTACGGCGATTTTCGTCTTCTCAGACGACTCCATACATTTTACGGGATAGAAGATTAGCTATCCCAACCCTTACATGTATGCAATTTTCAATGTACAGAATTCATAAATTAATTATATCACGTATGAAAATTTTTAAAAGTTTTCTGGGGAAATAGACCTTATTCTTAAATGTAATAAATTTAATAACGAAAGATGTAGCTTTGAAATAAAGTTTGATTAAAAATTAACTAAAAAGGATGATTTCATCATAAAAGAATTCAACGCATTTTGAAAAAAGATTAATCAAAATGCGTTGGTTATTTTTCCTAATATGAGATTTTTATAAAAAAGTTTAATCATTTTAGCTACGTTCTTCAATTAAAGCACCATATAGTTTAATAACCTGATTTACTGATTATATCTTCAATTTTTCATATTTAACTACATAGATATAGTTTTTGTTGCAACTGTTAGTTGAAATGCCTGATCATGCTCAACAATAACCATCGTGGGATTAAATCTTTGAATAAGCTCTTCAATCTGCATGCGCGAATAAATATCAATAAAATTTAACGGTTCATCCCAAATATATAAATGAGCTTTTTCACATAAACTTTTGGCTATAAGCAGCTTTTTCTTTTGTCCACCAGAATAATGAGAAATATCTTTTTCAAATTGAATTCGGTCAAAATCCATCTTGCGTAGGATGGATTTAAATAACGTTTCATCTATCTCATGCTCTTCAATAAAGTCCGATAACAGTCCCTTCAAATGAGAAGTATCTTGTTGGACATAGGAAATAATGAGGTCTGAACCTAAATTCATTGAGCCTGTATGATGTATGGGATGTCCTAGAATTAGTTTTAGGATACTACTTTTCCCACTTCCATTCTTTCCATCAAGTACAATTCGGTCACCTTGTTCAACTTTAAAGCTAATTGGCTTATTCACTATTTGGTCATCGTACTTAACAGACACATCATCCAAAACAATCAATTCATTTGACTGAAATTCCAATGGTTCTAATTTTAATGACTCAGTTTTTTCCACATTTTTTAGCAGTTTTGACTTTTCCTCAATAGCTTTTTGTTGCCTTGATTCAAGGTTCTTTGCTCTCTTCATCATCTTTGCCGCTTTATGTCCTACAAAACCCTTGTCCAACTTTGAACCTGAATTCGTTGTCCCATTTTTGGAAGCTTCCACTTGATTAGACCAACCTGCTGAACGTTTTGAAGATTGTTTTAATCTCCCGATGTCTTTTTGTAGACGCTGATTTGTTGCCTCTTCGTGTTCCTGCTGTCTATCAAAATTTAACTTCCAAGAAGAATAGTTACCACTTTGAACTTCAATATTTGCCCTATTTATAGATAAGATATGGTCAACGCATCCATCTAAAAAGATTCTGTCATGTGAAATTAAAATAAACCCTTTTTTCTTCCTTAGATAATCAGAGACCATCTTTCGTGCATCTGTGTCTAGATGATTGGTTGGCTCATCAATTAATAGAAATTGACCCTCAGTCAAAAAAAGTGCAGCAAGTAACACCTTTGTTTGTTCTCCATTTGATAATGTTTTAAATGGTCGGTACATGACCTCGGCATCTACATTTAGATAGGATATTTCACGAAGAAATTCCCAATCTTCTGCTTGGGGACAAATTTCTTCAAAGATTTCATGAGTATACTTGTTTTTATCCGAAACTGGATAAGGGAAATAATTAAATTCTACCGAAGAAATGATTTTCCCGCTATACTCATAATTCCCTAATAATAAATTAAAGAATGTTGTTTTACCTCGTCCATTTCTACCGATAAATCCAAGTTTCCAATCCGTATCTATTTGAAAGTTTACATCTTCAAAAATATTATCAAAGCTACCTGGATAAGAAAAAGTTAAGTCTTGAACTTGTATCATTGACATGATAATTCCTCCTTTGTATATCAACACTTTTTACTTTTTATACAAAGTCGGCACATCCATCTATTCTAAATTTCTCCGTATAAGTTTGATGGATATTAACGACTTATACGGAGTATTACATGCGTAATAATAGTGTCTGAATCGCTCATTTCTCTCTCCTTTATTTATTAGATTAAAGTTACATATTAAAAAATATCAATCTTAACTATGAGAGAATAAAAAATCCTCCCAATTTGCAATTGGAAGGATTAGTCTTTCACTTATATTAAATAAGTTCTTTTTTGCCAATGGAATCATGACAAATAAAGTGTAAACTGATTTATAAAAATGGATAGACTAACCCTATATTTTGTAGATTGAAGTTATTCATTTCAAATAAAAATATAGATTAGTTAATCATTGTCCATCCATCAGTCCTTTCATAATTGTATTTTTATATTAACAAATTTTTTTATAGAATACAATTTGGCATCATCTTCACCGAACCTTAAATGAGAACTGACGGTTGGATTATATCTGATTGAATTTAATGGAATGAAATCTATTTTCTTCAAAGTTATATTGTGGCAGAGGATTTAATAAAAAATTTTAGCGTGTTTTGACTTAAAATTTGAAGAACTTGTTGATGAATCAAGAACTATGGATGAAGAAAGCATTCTAAAAATTTTAGAAAATTTTTATGGTGTTGAAAAGTTAAGCGAAAATGTGGAGAAGGGGATAATAGAATTACAACCTGAAGACCTGCTCACGAAAAGGTCAATTTCTGTATACCAGTAAAGAAAGATCATCTGGACAATAAAGATAAAAGATGGACTTATGTGATAGGCAAAAATTAGGGAAATAATAGCATAAAGAGGGAATATTTCATCCCTCTAGTGCATTAAGATGATAGAAATTAATATTGTTTCTTTACAAAAAATACCCTAAATCAGTTTTCGAATCCTAAAGTTATCCTCAAGCAGTAGCCAATTTTGCGGAAACGGATAGCCGAGCACCCAATAACTTATGCCGCGCAGCCTGTAATCTTTTGCCAAATCAAATTTCGCCTGAGCACTGCGGGCATCTTCAAACCAGACTTCATGTCTGCGTCCTTGTTCATCTGTATACCGGAAAAAAGGAGTCTGTGAAACGGGATCATATTGGATGGCAGCCCCATATTTGATGGCCCGACGGACCGCTTCCTGCTGGCTGAAGGTTTCAGCCTCCTGACCCTGAACGTGTGGGAGGAGCCAATCGCGTGCGTATATTTGAAAGCCCATAAAAATCTTGTTTCTTGGGATGACGGTTACCGCATAATCAAGAACCCGCTTAATCTGATTTAGCGGCGAAATCGCCTGTGGCGGCCCTAACCGATACCCCCACTCATAGGTCATTAAGATCACATAGTCGGCAATTCGTCCATGTGCAGGATAATCATGAGCTTCATATAATAAACCTTTTTGTTCACCGCTCGTTTTTGGCGCAAGGGCGGTTGAAACAAAGTATCCTTCGGAATGCATGCGGTTGACTGCACGCTGAAGAAATTGATTGTAAAGTTCACGGTCTGACTGAAGAACATTTTCAAAATCGATGTGTAATCCGCGATAGCCTTTGTTTTTCATCGTAGTCACAATATTTGTTAATAACCGATACTGAATATCTATGTTGGAAAGGATCGTATGAGCAAGTTTCGATCCAGGATCTTTAAAAGTAAAGTTCGTAATAACCATCTTTGGGACGACATGAGCGGCTAATGAAGCTTGAATCGTTGCTGTGTCATCGATGGATTCCAAAGACCCATCTTCCCGCATGACATATGCAAAAGGGGACTGGTATGTTAAATAGCGCCCCACCTCCGTTACGAGCCTGCCGGCTTCTTCGCCCATAGTGTTCGTATACGCATTCACATCAATCAAAGGCTTTGCAAACGGGATGGACAATACTGTACCCGAAGGAATCAAATTTGGATTTTGAATTCTGTTGACTTTAATAATCTCCTGTGCCGTGACACCATACCGTTGGGCAATTTGCGGTAAGCTTTCACCTGGCTGGACGGTATGGGTTCTCGCAGGAATAACTAAAACCATTCCAGGATGAATTTGAGCCGGATCTCTGATTCTATTTGCCTTTAAAATTGCCTGCACGGTTGTACCGTATCGCCTAGCAATCATCCATAAAGCCTCTCCAGTGCGGACTGTATGAGAGAGATGTGACGTCGGTATAACAAGAGCCTGACCGACAGCCAATTTACCGGCACTTTCCAGCTGATTTGCTGTTGTTATTTCATTTATAGAAACCCCGTAACGCTGTGAAATCTGCCATAAAGATTCTCCCCTCTGCACAACATGAATTTGCATGTACGTACCTCCTTCGTATTCATTTCTATTCCACTATATTCCTAGCTAAGGAGTTTTATCATAAATGTTTGCTGTTCAAGGGAGGACTTTATAAAGATTTAAAAGCAAATTTCCAAATTTTAATTGTATCTTACGGCTAAAGAAGGCTTTATAATGACAGAGTTATCTTAAAAAAGGAGTAAGACGATGAATAAAAAAGTTTTTAGCTTTTTTACTGCTCTATTAATCTTTATTCTTTCATTTGGAAACATTGCACACGCTGCAGCTTATAAAGTCCAATCTGGAGATACTCTCTGGAAAATTGCATCGAAAAATAATATGACAGTCGAAAAGCTGGTTAACCATAATCGATTGACTTCTACATTGCTAAGCGTGGGACAAAGTTTAGATATTCCCCAAGCAAGTAATTACAAAGTTATTTCCGGAGATACTTTTTATAAAATTTCTGTTAAATTAGGGATATCTATTGCTGAACTAACACAGGCGAATCCACAAATAAAAAATTCAAATCAGATATATCCCGGACAGGTGATAAATGTTCCAGAAAAACCTTATGCTGGAATGATATTTATGGGGCCGAGCAGCAAGAAAGTAATTGCCCTTACCTTTGATGATGGACCTGAGGATGTTTACACGCCCAAAGTTTTAGAAATCTTAAAAGCCAAAAATGTAAAGGCAACCTTCTTTGTACTAGGGCAGCAAGTGAAAGCATTTCCTGAATTGCTAAAACGGATTCATCAAGAAGGCCACGCAATTGGCAATCATACATGGTACCACCCTAATATGACAACTTTAACTGATTCACAAATGATTCAAACTGTGCAGTCTACTACGGACGAAATCGAAAAGATTACAGGAGTTAAGACCAACTTGTTCAGACCTCCATATGGAGCGATCAAAGATAATCAGATTGAAATCTTAAATAAGTTAGGATACCGTTCTATATCATGGACGATTGATTCCTATGATTGGAATGGAACTGCGGCAAATACAATTTTATCAAGAGTTAATATTCGGGCTGTCCCAGGCGGGATTGTTTTGATGCATAATTTCAAAGATGAGCTAAAATTGGATGGAATGATCGAGGCTCTTCCAAAAATGATAGATAATTTGCGCGCACAAGGATACGAATTTGTTACAATCCCAGAATTATTAGGGAAATAGACGTGAAATAAGGTGTCCCAAAATTTATTTTGGGACACCTTATTTTTTATGTGCCTGACACCATTCGTAATGAGATCGGTAGCCATTTCCCCCGTATGATTTGTGCATAGTGCAGAAAAATGGAGTCATCAATGAAAGTATAGTATGATAAATTCAATAAATTCAATCATAATTATTTGATAAATCGGTTTGCGAATTGTTGATGAGGTGCTTGCATGAAGAAATTTTTAATAGGGGCTGCTTTGATCGTCCTTATTTTATTTATTGTGGACAAATCAATCCTGAAAGATAATGGGATTGTAAAGAAGGCAGAGCAATTTCAGAAATACGAAAAGATAGAAAATGCTGAACAGCTGCCAGTTGGCTTAAATAAGGGCGATAAAGCTCCCGAGATTGAGTTAGTGGATTTGGAAGGTCATACAGTAAAACTAAGTGATTATAAGGGAAAACCGATCTTGTTGAACTTCTGGGCGAGCTGGTGTGGGCCATGCAGAATCGAAATGCCATATATGGAGAAACAATACAAGAAATATAAGAAAGACGGCTTCGAAATTCTGGCAGTGAACGTCACCCAGACGGAGAAAAAGAGAAGTGACGTTGACAAATTTATCAAAGATTTTCAACTCACCTTTACCATTCCTCTTGATGAAAAAGGGACTGCCTCAGCTGACTATGAAATAATTGGTTACCCTACAAGCTATTTCATTGATTCCGATGGGGTAATCAGGAGTAAGGTGATTGGGCCATTGGATGAAGAATTTTTGGAAAAAGAAATTAGAAGATTACCGTAGCAAAAAAACTGTGTTGCAATCGAAATGATTGCAACACAGTTTTTTTTATTTAACTTTCTGCCATCATAGATAGGCGTTCCTTAATTCGTCTCTTACGGTAAAGCATCATCCCAGCCTCGGCCATATCGTTGACAGCAGACCGGTTTATAAACGCCCCGAATAGCAATCCAGCAACAGGTATCATTTGGAAGAGCTTCTTCCATCCGATTTGATCCCGATACGTAAATATGACCTCTCGCCATCCTTGAAGCTCTGAAATGACTTCTCTTTTCGCTTCTTCATCTGGCGAGTCAATGAGTGACAGCTGCTGTAAAATCGCTTTTTTTCCAACGATATCGGAAGAAACGAACTGCAGAATTTTGACAATATATATCCGTTCCTTTTTATCATTAGGGTTATACCCATAGCAAATCGCGATATCCTGAAGGGTTTTTAACTGCATGCCTAGGAGCAGTGGGATATCGATTGAGATGGTCAGGATGCCACCAATCCCTGTCGTCGCACCTTGAAAGGTTGCGAGCCTTTTGCGATTGGTTGTAAGTTTAGTAACGGCCTCATCCATTTGTATAATTGGTAGAGGTGCCACGTCCGCCAAACCTTCGATCCCCATTTTAGGATAATAGGATTTCAATGAGGAAACGGGACTTAAATACCTGCCTCCAGATTGAATGAATTGACCAAGCTCGTCCAGAATAATGCCGATCTTTTTTTGTAAAAAGACCGGGGTAAACTTGTCCAGCAATTTAAAAGGGAGCCTGCCAAGCTTTTCCCAAAACCAAAGGCCGCTTTGGCTCTTTTCCCATTGCTCACACTTTTTCAGTTCATCTAGCAAATCTTCCTGTCTTTCAATCAAGAGGCATTAATCCTTCCATCGTAAGATAATTAAAATTACGGATTATGTACTGAAATGGTTTCAATTTAAGGCACCAGCAATAATCAGTAATACTTGGCTTCAACACTTTCCTATTGAATCTTCCTAAAAACGCATCCGAACGGTTCCTTTTTTGGTTAACGAATATATATTTCCCATTTGGCGCAAAAAATTTGCACAGTCTACTAAAATAACCGTGCTCGTTACCCGTAATTTTGAATTCCATATTATTATTATTATTATTATTATTAT
>NZ_JAHNZZ010000001.1:1534849-1538379 GCF_019039215.1 Bacillus sp. FJAT-29790 | reverse complement strand
AAATCAACGGGCAAACTTTGTAGGCTAAAACAACAATATATGCGAAAATAGCCTTTTTTATCTGCGTTAATGTTGTCTAATAATTTGTTTCATTATTGCAGCATTCCTCAGCCATTTCAGAAGAAGTTTAAGGATACCGTGAATTCTACAGTCAGAAGTGTTCAATTATCTGAGTTGGAAGCTATTAAAGAGTTAATAAACAGAATCCCATATATCAAGTAGTAATTACATTTTGTTATATGTTTCATAAAAAAAGAGACCTATTCTTTAGGTCCATTACTTGAAGCATTTTGTTTTTTAAGATTATGGATAATTAAATCTAGTTGGTGGGCGATGATAACAAGAATACCGAAAATTGCTCCTAATAAAATACCAGGAAATTCATAAAGAATAAAACCAACAATAGCACCTGAAATTATACAAAGAAAAGAAAGCATAATATCACCTCAATATTATCCTAACTAAAATGGGCTATGTTGAATAGTTATATTTGTAAATTGGTGGAAAGAAAATTATCAAATGAATTATTCAGTTTACTAGGAGGTAAAATCATGGAGTAGTTAACTTTATTTGTAGATGATATGTACCGATTATCGGAGTCTCATTTCGCTCCCTGTAGGGCACTACAAGAGGCGTTGGAGAAACATTTCAAAATAAGTATGAGAGTGTCTAGCTATAGATTTGTAGCTTTTCATTTGAAGAGCCTCTGGAGAAAAGGATTCGGGGGCAGGCATGGATAGCGTGGAAAAGAATCAAGGGCCAGCAGCCATTTGAACCATCAGCAACCTTTCCTACAGTTAACCGTTTTGGTATAGTTACTGCATTCTTAACTAAATATTACTGATCGGATATTGGGCAAGTCGCCTAATAATCCTTTGCATACGATTACTACAAAGACAGATTTGGGCTTATTACAGTTAATGGTGAAAATTATAAGATCACTGATATTGGAATGAGAGTGCTTCAGCCGCGGGAGTTATTTAACGGAAACGGATTCCCTAGAAATAATTTTTTTGTCAGGGACTATAACGGTAAATCTTACCCTAAAACAGAACAGGTCGCTAGATGCTGAATTGCTGTCCCTCCAGCATTTGCTGAAGCACTTGTGAGGGCGAATTTTCCTGAATACTAACGTAAATACAAATTGATATAAAGCAGCTATGGCTTAATTACATATCAAGCTGTTAATACATATATTACAACCATTGCAAAAGGTAAGTATTTCTTTACAAGAATACATCATATGTTTAATTAGAAATGAAAGCGTATTGAAGGGAGTTATACCGTTATGCAGTGGATAAAATTTATGATTAAACAATTCTTAAAAGAACCTTTGTGGTTTAAAATACTAATTTCTATAACATTACTTATTTCAATTATTTTTAGCAGTTCATTTTTTTCTAATAATGCCTATTTTCAAAGCTGCTCCAAATTAGCTGCGGCAATCTTTTTTTGTGCATATGCTATTAAGTTTAGGAGAAATTTTGTAACTTCTGTCATCTTATTCACTTCAGCAGTTATATGTATTTTTCTATCCATCCTGGCAATGTATAAGTGATCAACGTGAGTTCAATAAGCCAATGAATAATAAACGCTCAGAGCTTTTATGCCCTGAGCATTTTTAAGAGATTAATAACCTTATTTAGGCCAAAATCTCCCTTCTAAGATGCTATCGATAAATTCTTCTTGGTTTAGAAAAATATTAAAACCAGGTAGCTCTATACAAAATCTATTGTCAATTGGATGATAAAAAACCGGTATAGCAGTTTCAGTTTCATATAAAAATATAATTGACTTTGTATTTTTACCAACCTTTTTTAGCCTTTGAAGAACAGAGAATAATTCTCCCCAGAATGGGAGATATGGTTTTTCTTTATATAAATAAACTAAATCTCTTAAATCAGTTTGTATATCATTTATCATCTTGTTCACCATTCTAATATTTTTTCACAAAAGTTAATTTTAACATAGTCAAATTAATAAATAAACAGGAAAAACAAAAAAGGGAAGTAGTGCATTTCTAAGTGTCCTGTGAAACAAAAAAGTAAGACTTTTAACTACAAGGCAAAAAAAAACACCAAGAAATATTCTTGGTGCAAAGAGAGATAAGATAATGGCTTACCAACCCAAGTCTCATCTAACTTTATTATATATGCATTTGTCGAATAATGTCGACATGTGTCTTTTGGGTAAATTGTAAGATAATTACTTTTAGTGAAAAAGCAAAATTTAAGGACCCAGTTTTGTTAAAGCCATATTTAGCGAAACTCGATGATACATCAGTTGATTAGGAGGGGGTGAATATGTGTTGGGTAAAGTTGGATTTTTATTGCTGATATTTTCAAAATTGTAAAATATATAAAACTAATCTATAATTTGACAAAAGGTTGGTGAACCACTAAATAATAATTAGTAACAAATTTCAGATTCTTTTTTTAAAGTCATAGAAAAGCAGTTTTATAAATAAACTAATTCATTTTCTATTTGTTTAATATTATTTATGAGGAGAATCATAGTGAGAGTAGAATTGAAAAGAAAAAAGAAGGCAAAGCAAAAGAAATTAAAACGTATAGTTTTATCTACATTACTAATATTGTTTATAGGGATAGGGATTTATATATTTAACTTTTATCATTCTTTTAGTTCAGCATTAGATACTATTCATCAACCATTGAATGCTGGATCAGAGAAACGTGAAAACAAGGTATCAATTCAAAAACAAGATCCTTTCTCTGTATTATTTTTAGGGGTAGATGAAAGTGAAAATGATAATGGAAGATCCGATACGATGATAGTTATGACTGTAAACCCGCAAAAGGAATCTATTGAAATGTTAAGTATCCCGCGTGATACAAGAACAGAAATCGTAGGTAATGGAACAACAGAAAAAATTAATCACGCTTATGCCCGAGGTGGTGTTGAAATGTCTATAAATACCGTCGAAAACTTTTTAGATGTACCAATTGATTATTATGTAAAAGTAAATATGGATGGATTTAAAGGGATAATTGATGCTCTTGATGGTGTGACTTTGCATAATGATATGGATTTGTCATATAGAGAATATGAATTTCCTAAAGGAGAAATTCAATTAAATGGGGATGAAGCCTTAATATTCTCTCGAATTAGGTATGAAGATCCGCGAGGTGACTTTGGTCGTCAAATTAGACAAAGACAAATAATTCAGTCAATTATTAATAAGGGGAAGAGCGTAACCTCGCTTTTAAATCACGATGATATATTTGATGCCTTAGGAGAAAATGTAAAGACAAATCTAACCTTTAAAGAAATGGTTGACATACAGCAGCAATACAAAGTAACCAATTTAACAATAGAACAAATTCAGTTTGAAAAGGGAACTGGTAAATATATTGGTGACCTTTGGTACTATATTCCGGATGAAAATGAATTAAGAGACGTACAATTATTATTGAAAGAGAACCTTGGATTAAATGTAGAAAATGAGGTGGGAGTACTGAATTAAAATATGGCTGATAGTAAATATAGGCTGTTTTCGCATATATTGTTGT
>NZ_JAHNZZ010000001.1:1464449-1534703 GCF_019039215.1 Bacillus sp. FJAT-29790 | reverse complement strand
CCTGCGGGGTCTCCCGCTTCCCTCTATTCCCGCAGGAGTCAAGTGCCCTCCGCTCCAATCAATTCAGATTATAAAAGCAACAAACTTTAAGAAAACAGCCTAAATATAACTCTCAAATCATAAGTTGGCTTTTTTATGTCTTGAGGGCTACCTGAGTCCTCTATCAAGTCAGAAAATCAATCAGAGCTTTCTCGAATTAGCGGTGGGTTTAGAAAATGCAAGATTACAATAATATCATCTTCGCATTCAATTTATAGTATCATTTAACCTGAGAATGAAGGAGAGTGAGAAGATGAGAATCATCAAATTTTTAGTTTTATCTGTAATATTGCTTGGTGTGATTGGTTTTGGCGTTTATCACTTTGGTACTAAGATTGCTTCCGATAAGTTAGTGGAGACTATTTCCTCAGAATTAGAAAAAAGTGGAGAGTTGGACGAAATAAAGAAAACGATTGAAAGCGATCCTGAACTAAAATCATTTATAGAAGAGGCTGAAACAGCAGACAGTAGCAAGTTACCGTTTACTACTAAAGAAGAGGCAACAAAAGTATTAATTCAAAAAGTCGGGATTACTGAATTTAATGATATTAGGGTACAAGTACAGAATGGGTCTATTTCTAAAGAAAAGGTTCTTCAAGAAATGCAGGGTAAATTAACAGAAGAAGAAATAATGGCATTAAAAGTAATTGCTTACAAAGAGTTATATAAATAGATGTGTGAGGGCTGATAATTCAGTCCTCTTTTTATTGGCAAACAGCCAAAGCAAATAAAAATTGTATCGGTACAAGCATTCGTTAAAAATTCTCATAGAATAAAACAGGAGGTGACAAAAAATGAGCTATATCGAAAGTATTGCTCCACTGGCAATTAAGTATATGAAGCAAGAGGGGATTTTAGCGTCCCTCACGATCGCACAAGCCATTTTGGAAAGTGATTCAGGGGAATCGGAGTTAGCAGTAAAAGCGAATAATCTGTTTGGAATTAAAGCGAACCCAACATGGAAAGGAGGTATTTACAAGAAGAAAACGAAAGAATTCGAGAATAGTAAATGGATTGAAAAAGAAGCAAATTTCTGCAATTTTGAGAGTTTGGAAGAGTGCTTTCACTATCGGACCAGCATGTTCCTTAAAACTGACAGGTACAAACCCTTATGGGGCGTCACTGATTATAAAGTTGCTTGCCGTATTATTTGGCAAACAGGATACGCGACAGACCCAAACTATCCGCAGAAATTAATTGCTGTAATTGAGAAGTATCAGCTTTATGAATATGACAAGGAGAGATTGAAAGTGGTAAAACTATTTATTGATCCCGGACATGGCGGTACAGATTCAGGTGCGGTTGGCAATGGGCTGCAAGAAAAAAATTTAACATTGCAAATATGTAAGCGAATTCGTGATATGCTCACGGATTTTGAAAATGCCCAAGTGAAATTAAGCAGAGAGACAGATGAGACTGTATCACTGAATCAGCGTACAGAGATGGCTAATACTTGGGGAGCTGATTTCTTCTTATCAGTTCACATTAATGCTACTCCTGGCGGTTTTGGCTATGAAGATCATATTTACCCAGGTTCTGGAGGTGTAACTGTGGCCAACCAGAACATCATCCATGAAGAGGTAGTGAAACAAGTTGATTTCCATGATCGTGGGGAAAAACAAAGTAATTTCCATGTTTTACGCGAATCAAAAATGCCTGCATTATTAACAGAAAACGGTTTTATTGACAATGCAGGTGACGCAGCAAAATTAAAAAAAGCTGATTTCATAGACAGGATTGCTCGTGGCCATGTTAACGGTTTAGAGAAAGCGTTCGGGTTAAAAAAGAAAACAGTTGCGGGAGAAGAAGGAGGGAAGAAAGTGGATCCAAAAACACCGGAGCAGATAGCAAATGAGCAGGAAATGATCGATGCTATCGACTTTCTGAAACAGAAAAATGTAATCACCAATGATAGGCGAAACGAACCTTTAACACGTGGTCAATTGTTTTTGATTATGTATCGTTTTTATAAAAATGTCATAAAGCCAATGGAGTATAAGTAATCTCATTTCGGTAATAAAAATCAGTATGATTTTATCCCAAAAAGCCCTTCTTTGAGAGGGGCTTTTAAATTCAAAAAGTTTTAAGGATGATGATTTTCTTTTTAAGTCAATGAGCCTGGTAAACAATTAATAGAAATGACGTTTGGCAATAGCAGACCGACATTAATACAAAAAATTAAACAAGAATTATCTCAGATTAGCGGAGAGGTAAGGAAGTAAAGCGTACACTGAGTAGGCTTTTTTATTTTGTCTTGAGGGTCGATATTAGAAATAAACTCTTGTTTGGTAACTTGATTTATTACTAATGTTTGTATAATATTGGTAGTATTTGAAATGATAGAAATATAATATCTAAACAAGGGTGATGGACTTGCAATATGGGAAATAGATTCCTTTTCTCCTTCTATCAGTAATTATAATAGGGTGTAGCAATGTAGAAACTGGGAAACAGTACTACACCGATACAGATACAATAGCTTATGAGGGTGAAATGATTGATGGAATGGCTCATGGAAGGGGCATCGCTTATGATCGAGAAGGGATTCCGATTTATGAGGGTAATTTTAAAAATGATGAATTAGACATAAATGGTTATGGGAAAGAATTTTGGGATAATGGTAATGTAATGTTTGAAGGTTACTTCGAAAATGGAGAGCGATTAGAAGGAAATGTCTTTGAAAAAAATGGGATATTTTCGAAGTATTTAGCCTACCCACCGATTTCGATTATCGGATCGTGGGTTGCGCAAGACGTTCTAAATAATAGCAGTGAAGTATATGGACTTACATTTAAAGAAGATGGTAGTTTTCAAGCGACTGATGACAAAAAATTCAAAGGTGATTATGAATTTGAGGATTATAACAAAGAAACTAGTGAAGCTACTTTAACTCTAAGTGTTAAAGGTCAATCTGCTTTAACAGGTGGTAACATAAGCTTTAATAATAAAAACCAGTTCTTACTCTCCACGGAGCAAGGAGAAATGCTTTTGTTTATTAGAGAAGGCACAGGTGGAGAAAAGGATTATTAGGTTCAGTTTAAGAGAGCCAACAGTTTTGTTGGCTCTTTAATTTCATAACAGAATCATGATGTGCAGCACGTTCTTTTTTATGCTTAAATAGGGAAGTTTACTATATGTTTACAATCGATTAGCAAAGAATTAATAAAATTATGTTAACTTTAAATTGTAATAATGCAATATATTCTTAAATAGGATGTGTTGATATGGCAATTAAAGTTGGCATAAATTTTTTACTTGTAATGGCACATTTCTACGTTTTTTAAGTTGTAATAAATATGAGCACAATAACACCCAATGAGATATATTTTTTATGCAGGAATTTCCCTCCATTTGTCGAATGTTGATGTTGGGAGGAGGGGATAAACCTTGGATAAAGCAATGCCGGTTTTAGAAAAGGAAAAGGTGATGAGAGATATTGCTAAATATCTCATGAAGAATCCGAAAACAGACACAAACGCAATGCGTTATGTTATTTATAATGAATTAAGAGAAGAAGGCATAATAGGCAGAGTAACCGACAGAAAATATGGTGGTACTTCAGCCTATGATAAGATAGTCTCGGACGAAGATGCCCTCTTGATTAATGAGTGCATATACGATTTGCTTTATTCCAGAGTCATTACTCCTGGTGTAAATGCGCACGAATTATCCTTGCCTTTTATACATGTTTCTGATGTCGAAAAATTAAAAGAATATCTATAAGCATCTCACGCGAGGTGCTTTTTTAACGCTCGTGTGAGCGTTCTTTTTTATGTTTTATTTTGGAACATATTACAAAGTAAATTTATAATTTTATAAGAGGAGGAAATTTATGGAGTTTAATTGTAAATAAAATTATAAAAATGTATATAATTTTAAGGAGATAGGGGAGTTTAATGGGAGGAGCATAATGAATGGATTCTTTTAAATTAGCGGTTGGCCTTCAAATTTTACTATTTTTATATTTTGAAATAACCACCCTTATTAATCTTTATCCGTGGAATGATTTATCGAAATATTCTAATCGAGAAAAAATCATTGAAGCTACTGCCAATGGTATTGTAATCATTCTGAGTTGGGCATTGTTTATTACGAAGATAAAATGGCTAATGTTGATTTCTGTGCTCTTTTGGTTTGTCTTTTTGCTTATGCAGCTTTTAACTTGGTGGATGCCTTATTTAACAGGTAAGCATTTAAAGCAATTTCCAAGGACGCTATATGAAACGCATTTTAAAAACACAATTAAAATATTACCTCCAATAAAGGACCATATCATCCCAGACGCTCAACATAATGTATTACAAATAATATCGTTACTGATTATTATTGCATGTGCAATTGCCCTGCTTTCTTGATGTTTAGTTTTTGTTTATAAGAAATTACTGTTGTCAACATAATTAATGTTGGCTTTTTTATTTGGAGGGAAATGGATGAAATTAATCTATCTATATTCGATATTAGTAATCTGTTAAGTAAGAGAAATGGTGTGGCGTCACTTGCAAGTAGTGCAGCTGGCATAACCTTGAGCAATATTTACGGTGGTGATCTTCATGTTTGGTTCGCCTTGGCACTAGTCTTGGCAATTAGTTTTGACTGGTTTGGGATAGCTGCCTCTAAAAAAGAGTTGGGATACGTTCTGATCCAAGTCTCTCCATTGATATTAAATGTCTTAAAACAGGCTGGAAATGCAGTGTGAGAATGTTGTTAGTATCCACGGTCGTAAGTTCGGGGCTTTGTCAAAGGAGTTGACGAATTGTTGACGGACTTGGTCAATAACCATCATTTTTCATCAAACTGGATCAGATTCAAAATTAAGAAAGCTTGACACAACCGGCATATGTCCTTGATAATAAGATCACAATCGAATAAATATTCCTTCGGGGCAGGGTGAAATTCCCAACCGGCGGTGATGAGGGATTGGCCCTCTTAGTCCGTGACCCGATTTCAATTCGTTGAAAGCGGTGGATTTGGTGAAACTCCAAAGCCGACAGTTAAAGTCTGGATGGGAGAAGGAATGATTCAAGATTGCGTAAAAAAAGTTCATGATTTACGCTTATTTTGTTATGCGTTTTTGCCCCGTACATAATTGTGCGGGGCTTTATTTTTAAACTGGAGAATTTCTAGATGAAAGGAGCCATCGAACGAAAAAAATGCAGGATTACGATTATATGAAATTGGCACTAACAATGGCCCAAGCGACAAGTGGGCAGGCAAGCCCGAATCCGAAAGTTGGCGCTGTTGTTGTCAAGAATGGCGAGGTGCTTGGGATGGGAGCACACCTTAAAGCTGGAACTCCTCATGCGGAAGTACACGCCATTAACGCAGCCGGCGAACAAGCAAAGGGAGCCGACATTTATGTTACCCTTGAGCCTTGCAGCCATTACGGCAAAACTCCGCCCTGTGCTGATCTGATCATCAGGTCAGGGATCAAAAGGGTCGTTGTTGCCGCACTTGATCCGAATCCGCTCGTTGCTGGGAATGGAATTGCTAAGCTTAAAAAGGCTGGGATCGAAGTCGAAATCGGCGTAGGTGAGGCAGATGCCAATGCAATGAATGAATCATTTTATCATTTTATTCAAACGAAAACCCCTTACGTAACGATTAAGGCGGCTGCTTCTTTAGATGGAAAAACAGCAGCAAAAACGGGTGACAGCAAATGGATTACCTCTCCAGAATCCAGATTAGATGTTCACCAATTAAGGCATGAACATGACGCAATCCTTACAGGCGTGAATACAATCATTCATGATAACCCACACTTAACCACCAGACTGCCCCGAGGTGGAAAAAATCCCATTCGAATTGTGTTAGATACACATTTACGGATCCCACTTGAATCCAACGTGATCCAAGATCGAGCCGTACAAACGATTATTTTTACAGGAAGTGAAGTAGACACACGAAAATCAGAATCCATTCAACAATTCGGTGTTGAAGTATTTTCCTTCCCGCAGCAATCCGTACTTATTCCAGATGTTTTAAAAGAGCTTGGAAAAAGAAACATGATATCTGTATTGGTAGAAGGGGGTTCGGAAATCCATTCCTCCTTTATTGAAAATGAAGCTTTCCAGCAAATCGTTTTATATATTGCACCGAAAATCATTGGCGGGAAAAACGCTATTCCTTTAATAGGTGGGCAAGGCATAGAACTTGTCGGGAATGCGAAAAAGCTTAAATTTGAATCAGTAGAGCCGATTGGCTGTGATTTAAAAATCATTGCCAAGCCCCGAAAGGAGGACAAATTCGTATGTTCACCGGAATAATAGAAGAGCTTGGTGCCGTTAAAAGGGCTGTTCAGCATGGCAACACAATCAAATTGTCGATAAAAGCCTCAAAGATCTTAAAAGATATTCAGCTAGGCGACAGCATTTCAGTCAATGGCGTCTGTTTAACGGTAACGGATTTTCATAGCGATGAATTTTCGGCCGATGTGATGCCGGAAACGTTTAAAAGTACATCACTTTCATCAGTAAAGGAACAAACAAAGGTAAATCTTGAAAGGGCAATGGCTGCGAACGGCCGGTTCGGCGGGCATTTTGTAACTGGGCATGTGGATGGAACTGGACAAATCATCAAAAAGACGGCAAGTGAAAATGCGATTTATATTGAAATTTCTGTGCCGGCTTCATTAAGTCATCTCTTGCTGATGAAAGGCTCAATCGCGATCGATGGAACATCATTAACGATCTTCGGTGTGACGGATCATTCTGTTACGGTCTCGGTTATTCCGCATACAGCAAAGGAAACGGTACTAGGATTAAAATCTATTGGCGATCAAGTCAATATTGAGTTTGATATGCTCGCTAAATATTTGTACTCCTTTATGAATAAAGAGCAAAAAGAAGTTTCGCAGAACAACGGAATTTCTGAAAATTTCCTGAAAGAACACGGGTTTTAGCCATTTTAATCCGACAGTAGTCCATATGGAAAATGAATCAATTTATGCAGAATTAGACGGTGCGGGCAAAGCTAGAATAATAGAGATTATTTTATTATATGAGCTTGGTCAAATTAGCGGCGATCCGCCATTTTCCACAATAATGCAGCAAGAGGAGGGTAACATATGATGTTCAGTGAAATAAAAGCAGCGATCGAGGATTTAAAGGCAGGTAAAGTCATCATTGTTTGTGATGATGAAGATCGGGAAAATGAAGGGGATTTTCTGTCCGTCGCCGAATTCGTGACACCGGAAACGATTAATTTTATGGCGAAAGAGGGTAGAGGTTTAATTTGTACGCCGATATCAGAAGCATTAGCTGAAAAGCTAGAACTGATCCCGATGGTGGAAACGAACACAGATAGCCATGGCACAGCATTTACTGTGTCAATCGATCATAAAGAAACGTCGACTGGAATTAGTGCCTATGAGCGTGCCTTTACAATCGAAAAAATGCTGGATGAGAATGCGAAACCGTCGGAATTTTCTCGCCCTGGTCATATCTTCCCATTAATCGCTAAGGAAGGCGGTGTATTAAGAAGGGCAGGCCATACCGAAGCAGCGGTCGATCTTGCACGCCTTGCGGGAGCGAAGCCTGCTGGGATTATTTGTGAAATCATGAAGGATGACGGCACAATGGCAAGAGTGGATGACCTCAAAAAGGTTGCGAAAAACTTTGACTTGAAAATGATTACAATCCAGCAATTAATCGAATACCGTCTAAAAAATGATTCACTCGTAAAGAGAGAAGCAGAAATCCAGCTTCCTACCGAATTTGGCTTATTTAAGGCTGTTGGTTATACGAATGCTCTTGACGGAAAAGAACATATTGCCCTCGTAAAAGGTGAAATATCAGAGGATGAGCCTGTTTTACTGAGAGTCCATTCTGAATGTTTAACAGGCGATGTTTTCGGCTCCAACCGTTGTGACTGTGGTCCACAGCTAGAAGCCGCCCTTGCTCAAATTGAAAAAGAGGGCAAAGGGATTCTTCTTTATATGAGGCAGGAAGGCAGAGGGATTGGACTTATAAATAAATTAAAGGCATACAAGCTTCAGGAAGAAGGGTATGACACGGTCGAAGCCAATCATAAACTAGGCTTCGGGGATGATTTGCGTGATTACGGAGTGGGCGCCCAAATTTTACGAAACTTAGGTGTGAAAAAAATGCGGCTGTTGACGAATAATCCGCGAAAGATCGCTGGATTAGGCGGGTATGGGCTCGAAGTAACAGAGCGTGTGCCATTACAAATGCCTGCCAAAGATGAAAACGTAGCATACTTACAAACGAAAAAAGCAAAGCTAGGCCATTTACTAAAATAAGGTTGTTTTGTAAAGTTTGTTGTTTTATTAGTGCAATTTTAATTTAACTATTTGAGTTGATTGGAGCGGAGGGCACTTGACTCCGGCGGGAAATAGAGGGAAGCGGGAGACCCCGCAGGCGGTAACGCCGAGGAGGCTCCCGTCTCTCCCCGCGGAAAGCAAGTGCCCACAGCGGAAATCAACGGGCAAACTTTGATGGTTTAAATCCACAATATTTGCGAAAAAAACCAAAAAATAACAGGAGTGAAGAAAAATGAAAAAAGTGATTGAAGGTCATTTAGTCGGAACAGGATTGAAAATTGGGATTGTTGTTTCCCGTTTTAATGAATTTATTACTGGAAAACTATTAAGTGGAGCAGAAGATGCGCTGAAAAGACATGGCGTAAAGGATGAAGATGTGACAGTTGTTTGGGTGCCGGGTGCGTTTGAAATTCCATTAACTGCCCAAAAACTCGCACAATTGGGCGGGTTTGATGCCATTCTTACGCTTGGAACAGTTATTCGCGGGTCCACTCCTCATTTTGACTATGTGTGCAACGAAGTAGCAAAAGGGGTTTCTGCAACAGGGATGCAAAGCGGAATTCCAGTTATTTTCGGTGTCCTGACTACGGATACGATTGAGCAGGCAATTGAACGCGCTGGAACGAAAGCCGGAAACAAAGGCTGGGATACAGCTGTTGGAGCAATTGAAATGGCTAATCTCTATCGCCAATTATCTAAATAAATTTTTTAATGAATGTCGTTATTTTTCTTGTGTTTACCGGCAGTGTGTTCCCCACCTCAGACTTAACGAAATAGAGGAAGTCTAGGTGGCGGATACATGCCCATAATACTAAAAACCGGGATTTCTTTGTGAAATCTGCTTTTTTAATATCTTATGATCCAAAAAACTTTGGTGATTTTTATGCCAAAGTTTTTCTATATTTGTTTAACCCTACGTCCTTTACTTCAAAAAATCTTTGACAACTATACTTTGAGAGCGCTTCCAAAGATAAGGTTTATAAGTATTTTATTAGAAAATAAAAACAAATCTCTAATTTCTACAAATTCCGACAAAACTCAACGTGATCTTTGTTTATAATGAAAAGGATGTATATAATTGTATGTAAATTTTCGGAGGTAAAGGGATGGAAGTTTTTGTTGCCAGGCAGCCGATTTTTAATGCTAACGAAGAAGTTTTTGCCTATGAGCTCCTTTATCGGAGCAGTGAAGAGGTAAATGCGTTTCCTAATCTGAACGGGGATCAGGCGACTGCGGATGTTATCATAAATAGCTTTTTAAATATCGGAATTGATCGACTGTCAAATGGGAAACCTTGCTTTATCAATTTTACGGGAAATTTGCTTGAGCTTAGACTGCCAACTTATTTCAGGCCACGCGAAATCGTTGTAGAAATCCTCGAATCGGTTGAGCCAAGCCAAGAGTTGATTTCGATATGCAAAGAGTTAAAGTCATTAGGGTACCAAATCGCTCTTGATGACTTTGTCTTTAATGATCAAAATCCTTTTTCTTATGAGCTATTAAAGTATGCAGATATTGTGAAAGTTGATTTTTTGGTCACTCCATTGGAGATGAGAGAAAGAATAGAAACCATTGTCAAAACGTTGAATTTAAAAATGGTTGCTGAAAAAGTAGAAACAAGGGAAGTTTTCGAAGATGCTAAAAGAAGAGGCTATGACTATTTTCAAGGCTACTTCTTTTCAAAGCCGGTTATTTTATCAACCTATGATGTGCCGACCTATTTCCATTCTTATTATGAAATGATTCAAAATCTTTCGATGACGGAACCGAGTATCGACCGAATTACTGAGTTAATCGAAAGAGATATCTCTCTATCTTATAAGTTATTAAAATTAATCAATTCTCCTGGATTTAGGCCGAAACAGAAAATCCATTCCATTAGACAAGCAATCATCCTTCTCGGACTAATTGAACTCCAGAAATGGATATATGTATTGGCAGTCAGGGAATCAACGATAGAGAAAAAGTCTATAACGGAGGAAACAATCAGAATCTCCTTAACTAGAGCAAAAGTATGCGAAGAAATTGGAAGAATGATTGTTAAAAGAGCCCCATCTTCCAGCTATTTTATGACTGGAATGCTTTCGATGATCGACTCGATTTTAAGTATTCCGATGGACGAAATCTTAAAGGACCTACCGCTTCAGGAGGAAATCTGTGAGGCTTTAGCGGGTAAAGAGAATTCGCTAAAAGATATCCTTGATCTTGCAATCGCTGTTGAAAAGGCACAATGGAGTATCATTAGTGAAAAATGCAATGATTTAAATATCGATGAAAAGGATTTATTTAAAATGTATGCGGAATCGTTAAATTGGTCGAATGATCTTGTTTTAGCAGAAGAGATGAATAAGTAAGAAATAACCTGCCCGATAGAAAGATGGCAGGTTATTTCGTTTGGTTTTTCGTTTTCAAAAAATCCAATACTGGAGTGAATTTTTGTTTTTCTTTTACCTCGAAAAATGTCTGAAATGGATCGCCAATACTTTTAATCCGTTTGAAAAGACTGGGGATTTGAAATAAATCCATCGTTAATTTTTCATTTACTTCTTCCCAGTATAAAGGCGCCGCAACCGTAGCCTCTTTCGTTCCTCTTGCTGAATAGGGCGCAATGATCGTTTTTCCTTCTGCATGTTGAATGTAATCGACATATAGGCGCGTACCCCTGTTTTTTTTCATTCGTTCGATTGTAAAAGAATCAGGGTCCCTTGAAACAAGATACTCAGCAATAAAGGACGTAAACAGTCTTGTATCCTCATAAGAATATGTGTTTTCCGGTAACGGGATATAAATTTGCAGCCCTTTATTTCCGGATGTTTTAATGAAGCTTACTAATTCCAAATGGTCGAGCACCTCTTTAATGAGCAATGCAGCCTTAATCGCAAGCGGGAGGGCATCCCTTGAAGGCGGATCAAGATCAAAGACAATTTCACTTGGACCATCGCTGTTCATTGTTTGAAATGGGATATGGTATTCAAATGCGAGCTGGTTACCAAGCCAAAGCAATGTTTTTAATTCATTGCAAACAATATAATTAATTCCCTCTGCCATTTTTGTTTTCACGAAATCTGGAGCGTATTCCGGGCAATTTTTCTGGTAAAAAGGCTCGCCGAAAATGCCATGAGGATAGCGGATAACGGTTAACAACCGATCCTTGAGAAATGGAAGCATATAAGGGGAAATTTCCCTTAGATAATAGATGAATTCCATTTTTTGAACAGACGGCACTTTCCATAAAGGTTTATCAGGATGGGTAATTTCAATATCAGGCGGAAGGTTTTTTTGCTGCTGAATGAATTGATCCATTGTGCAGGATTCCGGCTTTAAGTCGAACCTGAATTGGTGAAAGTGTGGCTCTCGCATTTGCTCCTCGTATATTTCTAAATATTTCAATTCGACACAAATCGCTGGTTCCACATAAATAAATTGGCGATCCTCATCAGTTTTATTGTCCTTCATCGTTTGAAAAAGGGCTTTTTTTTCATCGGGCTTTAAACCGAAAATAAATTGCCCGATGGAATAGATTTTCTCGTCTTCATAAACCCCGGCATAAAAGTAGCCATTTGATTTCTCATATGCCGTGATGAAACAGGAAACATATTTCCAATTTTTATACTTCAGCCACAAAGAGGTTCTTTTTCCCTCCTCCCATTTGTTTTTTTCCTGCTTTGCGACAATGCCTTCCCCGTCATAAAGAACAACCTTTTCCCAAATGGATTGAAAGTCATTGAAGTAAGGTAGAAATTGAACAAGCTGGTTGTTCTTTTCGTCCGGTTGGAGAGGGAGCCCACATTGCTTGAAAAAAGCGGATAATTCCAATTTCCTTGAAAGATAGTCATTGGTAACTAAATTCCTTCCTTTCAGGATAAGTGCGTCAAATAACAGAAGGTGGCATGGAGACGATGCTGCTTTTTCAGCAATCCGCCTTTCAGATCGCATTCTGCCTCTGACTTGAATCCTGCCAAAGTGCGCCTTATAGGCATTTTCCAAAAAGACTAATTCCCCATCTAATGAAAAGGGAAGGAAGGGTTCAAATATATGTTTATTTGCTTCGAGGAAAGCTCTTATTTCCGGAAATAAATCTAATAATGGCTTGCCATTTCTGCTTTCTAACGCAATTTCCTTACCCCAATGCAAAATGGCTCTAAACCCATCATACTTGACCTCATAGAGCCAGTCTTCACCTTCAGGAATTTTGAAAGTAAGGCTCGGCAGCATTGGTTTCATGGTCAAACATCCTTTCCAAAACGATTCGAAAATGGCTTGTTTTTATATCCACTATAGATTTTCCCTATTCAATTCAAACTACTCATTTACCAAAAGTTTAATGAATGTAACTTCATGATTAACGCAAATTATAAATAAAACGAAGGCTGTTTTCGTAAACTTTGTTGCTTTTTAAGTGTGACTTTATTCAATTATCTGAGTTGATTGGAGCGGAGGACACTTGACTCCAGCGGTGAATAGAGGGAACGGGAGACCCCACAGGCGGTAACGCCGAGGAGGCTCCCGTCCCTCCCCGCGGAAAGCAAGTGTCCGCAGCGGAAATCAACGGGCAAACTTTCAAGACTAAAAACAACAATATATGCGAATAGAGCCTACACAAAAGATTGGGGTTTTCACTATGCATACCATTTGGAAAGGCAGCATTAGCTTCGGGCTCGTTAATATCCCAATTAAGCTTCATGCGGCCACAGAAGATAAGGATGTTAAGCTTAGAAATCTTCATAAAGAGTGCCATTCTCCGATTAAATATGAAAAAGTTTGCCCTGTTTGCGATTCTGAAATTAAAACCGAAGACATCGTAAAAGCATATGAGTACACAAAGGGCAAATTTGTTGTTCTTGATGAGGAGGATTTAGAAAAATTAAAAAAGGAAAACGAAGACAAGGCAGTAGAAATTATCGATTTTGTCAAAATGGAGCAAATCGATCCGATCTACTATGATCGAACCTATTATATGTCACCAGGCGATGGCGGCAGCAAAGCTTATTCATTACTACGAAAGGCATTAGAGGATTCCGAAAAAGTCGGACTCGCAAAAATAATCATTCGCTCAAAAGAACACCTTGCCGTTCTTCGCGTATTCGAGAACACCCTTGTCATGGAAACCATACATTATCCGGACGAGGTTCGTAAATCTGGCGACGTGCCAAACGTGCCTGCAGAAGATAAGGTAACGAAAAAAGAAATTGACACAGCCATTCTCTTAATTGATCAATTAACATCAGACTTCGAACCTGAAAAATATACAGATGAATACCGGGCAGCGCTCCTGGAACTTATTGAGTCCAAACGTACAGGTAAAGAAATCGTCACACCTGTCGAAAAAGAACCAGTTTCCAATGTAACGGACCTTATGGCAGCTCTTCAAGCGTCCATTGATAAAACAAAACCGAAAAAACCTGCAGCTAAAAAGAAACGTGCCCCTGCAAAGGCGAGAGAGAAAAAAGAAGCTTAATCATTAATGGTTAATATAGCCTTTTGGCTAGGCTGTTTTCTAAATGATTGTTGTTTTTAAGTAGATATTATATGTAGTTGTTTGGAGCGGAAGGTCCGAGACTCCTCGGAAATGCTATCGTATTTCCTTCGTTTGTAGGCAGATTCAATGATGTAGATTCAGTGTCCAGCGGGAGTAGCGGGACAGGTGAGACCCCACAGGCGCAAGGCTCCGAGGAGGCTCATCGCCCGCCCTGCGGAAAGCGAGCTCCTGAAGCGGAAATCAACTAGACCTCCATTTGGTTAAATAGCATAACTGCCTTTTCTATCTAAATGGTTAAAATCTATTGAGAAAATTTCCATTTATTCATAAGATAGTAAGCATAACCAAAAGTTGGAGTTGAAAAAATGGATCAAAAAATTTTGCCTGCTTCTTCAAATATGAAAGAGTTTGAACGTTTTTTAAAAAGCCCTTATAAAATTGGTGTTTTTCTAGACATGCATATTTCACAATTAAAATATGTATATCAGATGGCAAAAGAAGAAAATAAAAATATGATCTATCATGTTGATATGATTCATGGAATTAAGAATGACGACTATGCCACCGAATTTATTTGTCAGGAATATAAACCGTACGGATTAATATCAACTAAATCAAGTGTCATCTTGAAAGCAAAGCAAAAAGGAGTTTATGCGATCCAAAGAATATTTCTGATTGATTCCCATGCACTTGAAAAAAGCTATAAGCTGATTGAAAAGACAAAGCCGGACTACATAGAGGTTTTGCCAGGTGCCATGCCTTGGATGATCAAAGAAGTGTATGAGCGATTAAATACCCCTATTTTTGCGGGGGGCTTAATCCGTACGGAGGAAGAAGTGAAAAATGCTCTGAAGGCTGGTGCTTCAGCGATTACGACATCGAAAATGGAATTGTGGGAAACATTCATAGAATGAAAAGAATTTTTAAAATATTAAAAAAATGATTGACGGCGTTTCCATATACTTGTATACTTCATTTTAACAAGTTAATTAGTTGTGTCGGAGACTAGGAGATACACACAGTTTTAACCTTTTATTAAGGTTTAATCTGTTGTGGATCTCCTTTTTTTTTCGATACATACACCAAAGAGCTAAAAAAATTATTTGAAAGGGGATTGAAAAATGTCGGCTTTTATGGGGGAAGTAATTGGGACAATGATTCTGATCATATTTGGAGGAGGTGTTGTAGCAGGGGCGAACTTAAAGAAAACATATTCGTTTAGCGGCGGCTGGGTTGTGATCACGATTGCATGGGGTTTAGCTGTAACGATGGCGGTCTTTGCTGTTGGCTCCATCAGTGGAGCGCATTTAAATCCTGCTGTAACCATTGGTTTAGCACTGAACGGGGATTTTTTATGGGCAGACGTACCGGAATATATTATTGCGCAATTAATCGGCGGATTTTTAGGGGGCGTTCTTGTTTTCCTACATTATCTGCCGCATTGGAAAGTGACGGAGGATCAAGGGGCAAAGTTGGCTGTTTTTTCAACAAGTCCAGCCATTCCGCATACTTTTTCAAATTTATTAAGTGAAGTCTTTGGCACTTTTATTCTCGTATTAGGTTTACTGTTCATCGGTGTGAACCAATTTTCTGAAGGCTTGAATCCGATCGCTGTTGGATTGTTGATTGTTGTAATCGGCATGTCACTCGGAGGAACAACAGGGTATGCAATAAATCCTGCCCGTGATCTTGGTCCAAGGATCGCCCATTTTCTTTTGCCGATCCCAGGGAAAGGAAAATCAAATTGGGGTTATGCTTGGATCCCGGTAGTTGGGCCGATTATGGGGGGATCACTTGGTACTGTATTCTATCAGCTCATGTTTACAGGGAAAGTGACAAATATGTTATGGGTTGTACTAGTTGTTAATATAGTAGTATTATTACTCGCTCATCTTTTTGGAAAGAAGCAGCCTGGACCTATGGAAACATCAAATACTGCCGCTTAAAATAGAAAAAATATATACTGCATTCGTAAAGTTTGTTGCTTTATAAGTGTAAATTTAATTATCTGAGTTCATTGGAGCAGAGGGTGCTTGACTCCTCAAAAATCAACAATATATGCGAAAAAAGCCAAAATAAAAAATGAATCGGGGGAGAAATAATGGAGAAATATATTTTATCTTTAGATCAGGGGACAACAAGTTCACGGGCAATTCTTTTTAATAAAAAAGGAGAAATCGTCCATGTAGCACAAAAAGAATTTACACAGCATTTCCCAGAGCCGGGCTGGGTTGAACATAATGCGAACGAAATCTGGGGTTCCATTCTGTCTGTTATTGCTGGTGTTCTTTCTGAATCAGGCGTAAAACCTGAACAGATAGCCGGAATTGGAATTACGAATCAGCGTGAAACGACTGTCGTGTGGGATAAAGAAACAGGACAGCCCGTATATAATGCGATCGTATGGCAATCAAGACAGACTAGTAAAATATGTGATGAATTGAAAGAAAGTGGATACGATGATTTATTCCGTGAAAAAACAGGTCTATTAATCGATGCTTATTTCTCAGGCACAAAGGTTAAGTGGATTTTAGATCATGTCGAAGGTGCCCGTGAAAAGGCTGAGCAAGGGAAATTGCTATTCGGAACGATTGATACTTGGTTAATTTGGAAGCTATCTGGCGGGAAAGCGCATGTGACGGATTATTCCAATGCATCACGTACTCTGATGTTTAATATTTATGACTTGAAATGGGATGAGGATATTCTCAAAATCTTAGATGTTCCAGCATCCATGCTCCCGGAAGTAAGACCATCATCTGAAGTTTATGCTCATACGGTTGACTATCACTTTTTTGGAAAAGAAATACCGATTGCTGGTGTTGCTGGAGATCAGCAGGCGGCCCTATTCGGCCAGGCATGCTTTGAAAAAGGAATGGCGAAAAACACTTATGGAACTGGTTGTTTTATGTTAATGAATACCGGTGAAAAGGCTGTTCGCTCCGATCATGGACTTTTAACCACAATAGCGTGGGGATTAAACGGGAAAGTGGAATATGCCCTTGAAGGGAGTATCTTTGTTGCAGGATCAGCTATTCAATGGCTTCGTGATGGGATGAGAATGTTGAAAGATGCAAGAGACAGCGAGGGGTATGCCAAAAAAGTAGTTTCGACGGATGGTGTATACGTAGTTCCTGCATTTGTAGGGCTCGGAACCCCGTACTGGGACAGCGATGTTCGTGGCGCTGTTTTTGGCTTAACAAGAGGTACTTCAAAAGAGCATTTTATTCGGGCAACATTAGAATCTCTTGCCTACCAAACGAAGGATGTTCTTTCAGCAATGGAGGCAGATTCAGGCATCGAGTTAAAAACCCTGCGTGTTGATGGAGGAGCTGTTAAGAATAATTTCCTAATGGAGTTTCAAAGTGATATCTTAAATGTCCCTGTAGAAAGACCAACAGTAAATGAAACGACTGCACTGGGTGCTGCCTATCTTGCCGGGCTTGCTGTAGGATACTGGGATGGCATAGAAGAAATTGCGACGCAATGGGCGATGGATCAATCATTTGAACCAAGTATGGAATCTGCTGTCCGCAATCATCTTTATGACGGCTGGAAAAAGGCAGTTCATGCAGCAATGGCATTTAAATAAAAAGATTGATCATATCGTTTCCAAAATAGAATGAATATGATAAAATGAATTTAAGTTAATAGCTCGGCAGGAGAACTGGAGAGACCACAAAATCATTATCGTTAACCCGATAATGTATTTTGTGGTCTTTTTTTATTGCCCCCTGTCACTAAAGGGAATAACTTAGAGTAGTTACCCTTTCAAATAAAGGAGGACACAATGATGAAATTTTCCAACCAATTTCGAAATGAAATCACAAATAAACTGAAATCGGAAACATTTGATGTTTTGGTCATCGGCGGCGGGATTACTGGTGCTGGCATTGCTCTGGATGCTGCAACACGGGGGATGAAAACAGCTTTAGTCGAGATGCAGGATTTTGCCGCTGGTACTTCGAGCCGGTCAACAAAATTAGTCCATGGCGGGCTCCGCTATTTAAAACAGTTTGAAGTAAAAATGGTGGCGGAGGTAGGAAAAGAACGCGCCATTGTATATGAAAACGGCCCGCATGTAACAACCCCTGAATTTATGCTTCTACCCATGCATGAGGGAGGAACATTTGGGAAATTCAGCACTTCTGTCGGGCTTCGTATGTACGATTTTTTAGCAGGAGTTAAAAAATCTGAAAGGAGAAAAATGCTGAGTGTGCAAGAGACGATTAATAGAGAGCCACTTATTAAGAAAGATGGTTTAAAAGGTGGAGGTTATTATGTTGAATACCGGACGGATGATGCACGATTAACTATTGAAGTAATGAAAAGAGGGGCACGAGAGGGTGCTACCGCACTTAACTACACTAAGGTTGAAAATCTTTTATACACAAATGAAAAGGTGAGCGGTGTTTCCGTTGTCGATCAGTTATCCGGAGAAAAATATGAAATCATGGCAGAAAAGATTGTTAATGCGGCTGGCCCCTGGGTGGATTCAATCCGCGAAAAGGATGGCTCTAAAAAAGGGAAGGCATTGCGGCTTACGAAAGGCGTTCACCTAGTCATAGATCAAACGAGGTTCCCATTAAAGCAGGCCGTCTATTTTGATACACCTGATAAAAGAATGGTTTTTGCCATTCCGAGAGATGGAAAAGCGTATGTAGGAACAACTGATACATTTTACGGTGAAGATCCTGTAAGTCCCAAAATGACTGCTGATGATAGAAGCTACATTATTCATGCGATCAATTATATGTTTCCTGACGTAAAAATTTCAGAAAAAGATATTGAATCCAGCTGGGCAGGCGTCCGCCCGCTAATTTTGGAAGAGGGAAAAGATCCCTCAGAAATTTCTCGTAAGGATGAAATATGGGAATCCCAATCGGGGCTGATTACAATTGCCGGCGGTAAATTAACAGGATATCGGAAAATGGCTGAAACGATTGTTGATTTACTTGCGGAAAAATTTAAAGAGGAAAAAAATCAACAATTTCCAGGTTGTATGACGAAGGAATTGCCAATATCCGGCGGGGATGTGGGCGGTTCAAGTAATTTTAGGGAGTTTGTTGCGATGCAGTCTCAAAAAGGGGAGGAGCTAGGCTTAAAAAAGGAAGATGCTCAACATCTCGCTTCTATGTATGGATCGAATGTCTCGATAATATTCAATATGATTGAAAAGTTTGGCGAAAATGAATCAGATAATTATAATATGCCAGTGAAGTTGTGGCTTAAACTGAAATATGCTTTAGAACATGAAATGACCGCAACCCCGGTAGACTTCTTTCATCGCAGGACAGGTGTCTTGCTGTTCGATATTGATTCTGTTAGGAAATATCAAAATCAGGTGATCAACTATATGGCTGATTTTTTTAAATGGGATCAAGACAAGAAATTAACATTCCAATTTGAATTGGAAAATGAATTAAAAGATGCATCGATCCCATTTGATCAATCCTAAACTCTCTAACTATGAGAGTTTTTCTTTTGTTTGTCTTTTAATGAGAAAAAGAAGGTTCCTTCTAATTATATTGGGTCCACCATCAATTGCATTTCTTAATTCCAAACCTCCGCTAATGTCTCTCTGAATAGTTGATCGAACTGTTTTGTTGGGTCTTGTATGTAAATATCTAAACTCTTTGCATATGCTTCCAAATGTTCAATTTCTTCATTTAGGAACTGGTTGATAAGTGTAATTCTTGGTTCTAAATCGAGCTCCTCACCAGCCATTTTTCGCTTCAATAATGTTTCGATTTCATTTTTTAGTTCACCCGCAGGCAGAATATCCTCAAGCAAACGTTGAAACAAGATCGGCGGGATCGAATTGTATTTTTTAATCCATTTTGCAGCAAGGATGGGTCGCAGTACATAGAAATACTTCTTAATCTTTATCTCTTCGCCTTGCAGGTAATCGCGATAATTCCCTTTCGCCATATTGAGGTAGTGGTACAAGCATGATGGAGGTGCAAAGATATTTTCGGCTAAAGTCTTCATTTTATCAATCGTGGAAAATGCTTGGTAATACACAATACTCGAGTGCATCCACTCCAAAAGAGGCGGGTTCGATTTCCTGAATAGCTTGAGGGCCTTTGTTATTTCCCAGCCGCTCACATCTAATAGCTCATCAACAGGAATGGAAAGGGAATCATGCTTAGGAATTTCAATTACATCCCGTTTCTGATCAATGGATAGGTACCAGTCCTTTTTATGTATGTAAATAAATCGAACATCATAGTCACTATCCTTAGAAGGGAATCCCCAAGCACGGCTGCCAGATTCACAAGCATAAAGAACTTTCACCTCATAATCGATCTCAATTTGTTTAATCACTTCAATAATATGCTCTCTCAAAAGAAATCCTCCTTATTATTGGGAAGAAGTGTATGACAACCTAACCAGATAGGAGGAAAGCTCATTATGAATGAGCTTTCACTGCCATCGCTCGAACCCAAGGTACCGCGTGCCTTGAAATTTCAGTTTTCCATAATCACCTTCAGCCAATTGACCATACTCGGAACCACTCATCAGAAACTCCATTCTGTCCCCGCTTTCTACTTCGAAAGTAGCATAATAGCTTGTTGATGTATGATGGTGAGTATGTTCATCATGATTATGAAGGCTTCTGCTCACCTCAGTGCGTTTTGTAACCAGCTTTGCAGAAACATTCAATATCGGCTGCTTATTATTATGATTCCACTGTTTAATCCCGTTAATAATCGCAAAAACAATAAAGCCAAAAATCAAAATAAAGAAAATCGGAAAAATAGCATCAATAATTGAAAACATATCAAAACCAAATCCTGGACCAAATTCCATAAGTAGCACCTCCTGCCAAAAGATTATCATATAATACGAATGAACATAATGATTAGTTTCAGAAAAAGAGATTCGATAAGTTCCTTGACATTCTAAGTGGTTGTTTGATATTATGATAAGCGATGTGTTTGAGATCAAGTAGTTAAGTCGTGAATCCGTATGAAATGTCGGAGCGTTAACATCCTTCAATTTACAGGTTCAGGCTTTTTTATTTTGTATGTTTAGCTCTAAAGGTGTTTTAAGCAGTCACTTTAGTGCTTTCCATATCGTGATGCTCTTTAGATTAATAAGTAAAGCAATTAAATTAAGAAATAATTTGTGGACAACAAAATCATGTTGAATTTCTTCTTAAATCGTTATCTAAGAACCAGAAACGACTTCGCTTTAACACTTCATAAGTTTTTAATCTACATGTGTGAAACATTTCAAAGAGTATTATTTTCCGATATTGATTTTCGTCATACCTGATTCCCGCTGGCACGGCCAAGGAGCCGTAAGGATGGAAGAGAGGCAGGGCTTTCATTGTTTTAGGTGCAAGAAAAAAAGCAAAGCGCAACAATCAAAGGGCAGATTGTTCCTGGTATGTTTTTATTAAGGAGCTCTCCTTACTGATCACATATTGGCCGACAAACAGCTGTGTTCTTTCGCATTGTCGACACATAGTACGTCCTGAACGTCGGTGTGCGCAGAAGCTAGATATAAAAATGAAATCTCGAATATGTCAGAAGGACAACCAAACCGGATTGGTTGTCCTTCACTAAAAACGAATACTTCCTAAAAAGAATTGACTTTTTAGGTATATTCGTTTATATTTAAATTAACGCTGTAATGTTCGATATTTATATTGTTTGGATAAGTGGTCGTAGCTGCAATGAAATGTAGGCGATTTTACTCCCCATTTTATTGTCGTACGATCTTTTTATGTTTAAGTTTATATAATAAAGACTTATAGTGAACATATTTTTGGAGGTAAGAACATGAACTCAGGTAAAGTAAAATGGTTTAATGCAGAAAAAGGATTTGGATTTATCGAATCTTCAGAAGGCCAAGATGTATTCGTACACTTCTCAGCTATCCAATCTGAAGGTTTCAAAACTTTAGAAGAAGGCCAAGCTGTAACTTTCGAAATCGTTGAAGGTAACCGTGGACCACAAGCTGCTAACGTAGAAAAAGCATAATAATGCGATAATGTGGTGATGCATGTCAGTCATGCATCACTTTTTCACGTTATTTTTTCTCCACTTTGTATACTTCATTCATTCCCCAAAAGAGAATCCATCCATATGTTTGCTTTTTTGGAATAATAATTTCATTTTTCTTTGAGTAGCAATTAGGAAAAATGCTCTAATGAATAATTTCCAAATGGAAAAATAAATTCTCCATTTGGAAGTAAAAAAGAGATGCAAACTGGAAAACCTAGTAACGTACGAACAGATAAATAGAAATAGATGACCTTGTAAAGGCTTAAAATAAGGAGGAACAAATACTTTGACAACTTTTTCAGATTTCGGTCTAAGTAATGAATTAGTAAAAGCACTATCAAATATGGGGTTCGAGGAACCAACACCAATTCAGGCACAAGCGATTCCAATTGGTTTGCAAGGAAAAGACATGATCGGACAGGCGCAAACAGGTACAGGAAAAACAACTGCATTTGGCGTACCTTTATTAGAACAAATTGACATAACTGAAGGCATCCAAGGACTTGTACTTGCCCCTACTCGTGAACTTGCTGTTCAAGTAGCAGAAGAATTGAACCGTATCGGTCAAATGAAAGGTGTTAAAACATTACCGATTTACGGTGGTCAGGACATTAACCGCCAAATTCGCAGCTTGAAAAATCGCCCGCAAATTATTGCTGCGACACCAGGTAGATTGATCGACCATATTGAAAGAAAAACGATTCGCCTAAGCAACATCAAAATGGTTGTCCTAGATGAAGCGGATGAAATGCTAAACATGGGCTTTATCGAGGATATTGAAAGAATCCTAAGTGAAGTTAAAGGCGAACGCCAAACCATGCTTTTCTCTGCAACAATGCCAAGAAGAATTCAATCTCTTGCAGAAAAATTCATGAAAGATCCAGAATTAGTAAAAATTCAAGCAAAAGAAATGACAGTAAAAAATATTGAGCAACATTATATGGAAGTTCATGAGAAACAAAAATTTGATGTGCTCTGCAGTCTTTTAGACATCCAGTCACCAGAGCTTGCGATCGTTTTCGGACGGACGAAAAAGCGTGTTGACGAAGTAGTAGAGGGCTTGATTAAACGCGGATATTCGGCTGAAGGGATCCATGGGGATATTCCACAGGCTAAGCGTGACCAAGTTATCCGCCGCTTTAAAGAATCGACAATCGATATCATGGTTGCAACGGATGTAGCAGCTAGGGGCCTTGATATTAGCGGTGTATCTCATGTGTATAACTTTGATATCCCACAAGATCCAGAAAGCTATGTGCACCGTATCGGAAGAACAGGACGTGCTGGGAACAAAGGATTAGCGGTTACTTTTGTTTCACCAAGAGAAATCGACCATTTGAAAATCATTGAAAATGTCACAAAAAGTAAAATGATGAAAAAGCCAGTTCCATCATTTAAAGATGTCCTTGCAGGCAATCAGCAGGCAACGATTAATCGTTTAATGGCTATTATCGAAAAAAATGATCATAATGACTATAAAAGAGCAGCTGAAAATCTGCTTGAAGACACAGATTCAGTGACATTGCTTGCTGCTGCTTTAAAATTACTGACAAAAGATCCTGATGTAACCCCAGTTAAATTAACAGCTGTCGAACCAATTCGGGTGAGAAAACCTAGAGGCGATCGCGGCGGTGATAATAGAAAACGTTATAATGATCGTGGAAGAAATACAGGAAGCGGCAGACCTGGCGGAAGAGACGGCAGAGATCGCAGAAGAAGCAGAACGCAAAGCAAATAAGAATTTCATAAAGCCTAATACAATATGAAATTTACACTAATATGGCGAAAATTTTCTTTTGTTTTACAATTCGTACATGTGGAATAAAATCCTGATTTTTTTCCCATATTAATAGATGCAGATTAATTTATCCAATCTGTCAGTGATCGAAATTTAGGAGGATTTAAAATGGCAACAGGTAAAGTAAAATGGTTTAACGCGGAAAAAGGCTTTGGATTTATCGAGGTTGAAGGCGGAGAGGATGTATTTGTTCACTTTTCAGCCATTCAAGGCGAAGGCTTTAAATCTCTTGATGAAGGTCAAGAAGTGAATTTTGACATTGAACAAGGGCAGCGTGGACCCCAAGCAGTCAATGTAACAAAGATATAATGTCCGAAACGAAAGAGCCTCTTAGTAGAAGGCTCTTTTGTTTTTTCTGAAATCTTGAATCGATTCAATAATACGAGCCACAATCAACTTAAAACGGAATTCGTTAACTGGGCAAATCAATCGTATTAACTACATAAATTTAATAAATGGACTAAATTCATCATACAGTAAAAGAGTATTGAAAAATTAATTGGAGTTTGACTATAAAATGGGTAATAATATATATGTCAAGCGTTTGGCGTTAGTTAAAAAAAGGGGGAAAAGTCATGAAAGAATTTACAGTTCATTTTCACAAAGAAGACCTAGTGGAAAAAATGAAGGTGCAAAAATTAAGTGAAAATGATTTTGAGCGTTTTACTGCAGGCGGCACAAGACATTTGTTCGAATTAGATACGAATATCGGCTTCTTTGTTTATTTCGATGCGATTGACAGCGAAGGGAAGGAATCTTATATGGTCCTTCAATATGAAGAGGAGAACGAAGATCCAAGTGCCTGTTATGCGTTTGAGTTGAAGGATTTCTATCAATTTGCGGCGCTTCAATTGAATGATCTTGAATTTAATGAAGAGAATATGGAAGAAGAAGCGGACGAGGAAGAATTGAGCCCCATCCATCATTTAGCCCACTTGATGTACCATATTGTGGATGAGGGAAAGGAAATCGAAGTAGAGTAAAGAGAGCAGGCTAAGCCTGCTCTTCATTCTTTTCTTCCGCATCAGATAGATGCTCCTTGCAAAAATGTGTGACTATTCGTTCTTCGTCATCGTCTAACTCAAAATTCAAAATTTCATTTGAAACATTTACAAGGAAATGATAATTTAATATTTTGCTCTGTTCTTCGTCATTATAGTATAGAACCCGAAGCTGCACGCCATTTTCCGAATATAATTCATCGTCCTCATCCACTTCAATATCCAAAAAGAATTCAAAACGCTCTCCTGTTAAGATGCCTGTGGGGTCGATTAATTGTTCAACCGAAAAGCCAGTTATCTTCATAAGTTTCACCCTTTCTTAGTCAAAGAATCTTTTCATAGGGCTCTTTTTGCATATATTGTTGTTTTAGTTTACAAAGTTTGCCCGTTGATTTCCGCTGCGGGCACTTGCTTTCCACGGGGAGGGACGGGAGCCTCCTCGTCGTTACCGCCTGTGGGGTCTCCCGTTCCCTTTATTTCCCGCAGGAGTCAAGTGCCCTCCGCTCCAATCAACTCAGATTCTTATATAAAATCACACTAAAAAACCAACAAAGTCGACGAAAACATCTTTTCACAGCAATAAGTTGTAAACATAGTTTAAAAAAGAGCCTAACTAAAACATTATACACCTTTCCTTATCAGGATGTAATCGTATTATCTCACTGATAAGAGATGTTAATCATTTATGTAGCACCTTGATGTAATTGACAATGCTTTTTGACAGAGTAGGGAATATATGTTATACTATTATTAATAGTGTTTATCGAAAATTAGTTGCCCATCATTCACTTGTTATTTGGAATTCTTGTTCCCCTTATTTAACAAGTGTTTTTTATTTTTTGAAAAAATAGGGTTCTACTCTTTAGGAGGTGCCTTTATATGGCAATGGGGTTTGGGAGAAAAAATACAGAAGAGATCAAGACAGAAGAGGTTAAGATTTGGGAATGTACTTCAGAAACATGTAATTGTTGGATCAGAGATAATTTCAAAAGCAGTCAGACGCCTTCATGTCCGATCTGCAAAAGTGACATGGCAGAAACAACAAAAGAGCTGCAGGTAGTAAATAACAATAGCATTTATTCGAATAATTAATATAGAAAATAAGGGGGCGATTGAATCGCCCTCTTTATTTTTGCCGAATACTTGTCGGATCGTCGGTTTAATCGCAGCCCCATCACACAAATAATAACATGGTTAAAACATTTACCAAGCTAATCGAAAAAGAGAAAAACAGGTCTATATAGAGGATCCATGAAAACTAAAATCGGGAAGAATATAAGCGAGCAGTACTAATAAAATCCGCTTTATTTCCTACTAATTCGTTCCATTACTTTTGATAACTCGTCAGGCTTCAGAAACTCAATGGGCGAAAAGCCTTTTTCAAATGTTATCGTATCAGCTTCAATTAACAGGACATAACGTCCGTTCACTTTTGCCATATGAATCGTATCCCCGAAATCCGAAAGCATCCCATTTACAGTCACATGGTCCAGCTTCAATTTTAATTCGACATCTGGAGCGTGTTCAACAATTTGCGCTGTGGCCTCGATTACTTGTTCTGTTGTAAAACGTTCTTGTAATTCTCTTTTCGGGCTCGCTGCCCATATCTCCATCGCAGACTCAATCTGTTCACGTTCTTCACTTTCAGGCTGGTAAGTTTCCTCAATATGCTCCTGAACCATGCCAACCACTTGTGTTTTAATAATTTCAGGCATAGATAGCTCGTAATCCACAAATTTCAAAAAATCCTCAAAGTAACGGGCATGTGATGCTTGGTGGATTTTCAGCTCTCCTTCTTCGACCATGCCTTCCTCGGGCATATAAGGATATTGAATCGATTTCATATTCTTAGTCGTAATGGCCATTTCAACATTTCTAATTAACGTTTTTTCATCGGAAATGGATGCAACCTTTGGTTCGAAATCGCACTTCATGATAAAAAGAAACGGCTCATCAAAATATTTTCTTAGTTTTGCCAAAGCGACAAGGACGACGCCGCCGCGAACAGCACTCGTATCAAGATAGGCATTGACGATTGGCTCACTGGTTTCTTTAAACTGATCTTTTGTTTCAGACGAGCGTACGCGTTCGAAAAGATTGTAATTGGGATTGGAACTCAAGTCATGCCCTTCTTCAACGATAAATCGTCCAATCTTCGTAGGTGCTTGTTCAGATTTGGGATGGCGGTCAACCTTCCGTTTCGCTATTTTTTCAAGCTCCCCACCCAAAAAATCTTTTAACGAACTATCCTGATAATCATGATGATCAAGTGTTTGAAAATGCTGATAGTATTTATTTGTATTATCGCCTTTACCTTCTATTTGGATGACATAAAAAGATAAAAACGTGATCTCAAAGTCCATTTACTCACCTTTGTTTTCTGATATTTTCACCTTACTCAGTATAGAAAAGCAGGCTACGTACGTCAATCAGAAAATGTGTTTAATTTAGGGGAGTCTTTAAGGTCTACAAAACAATAACACTAATATGTTTAGGAATATATGGTTAACGACGTTTGCGAACTTAACTTGCACAGTTTTCATACAATAAAGGAAATAAAAAGGGGGGGATAAAGTGAGTGGAAAGGAAGATTTTACGAACAATATGGAAGCTTACTGCAATCCGACTTCGAAATTCGAATGTAATCACCTTCATATTGATATAAATCGAATCCAATCCGATAGCGGGAAAACACCGCTCAAAAAAACTCTTACTAAATTCATTGATGAACTTCCCATTATCCCAACCTTAAACCCTCTACAAAAAAATAATTTTCATACTTATTACGAATTAAAAATGACGGAGTTTAAACAATCCCTTCATAGCGAATTAAATGAGACATCGGTTTGGGGATTTGAAGGCAGCTACCCAGGGCCTACTATTGAGGTGGAAAGCGGCGAAAAAGTATTTGTAAAATGGATCAACGACCTTCCAGCGAAGCATCTTTTGCCGATCGATCACACGGTGCACGGTGCTCATTTGGATGTACCAGAAGTGAGAACTGTCATCCATTTACATGGGGCTAGTGCTGAATCTCAGAGTGATGGGTACCCTGAGGCTTGGTTTACGAACGGCTTTGAAAATGTAGGGCCTTATTTTACAAAAAAAGTTTATCAATATGATAATCACATGCGGGCGTGCACTCTCTGGTATCATGATCACGCACTCGGAATTACAAGACTTAATATATATGCCGGCTTGGCTGGATTCTATCTAATTAGAGATGCACAGGAACGTTTATTAAATTTGCCGTCTGGACCATTCGAAATCCCGCTAATGATACAAGACAAAACTTTCTATGAAGATGGGTCTCTTTATTATCCAAGGCAGCCAAGAAAACCGATCCCGGAATTAGAAACATCTGTTGTTCCTACTTTTTTAGGGGAGACCAATGTAGTGAATGGCAAAGTGTGGCCTTATTTAAAAGTAGAACCTCGAAAATATCGCTTTAGGATTCTAAATGCATCTAATACCCGATTTTATCGGCTCAAACTAGATTCTGGGCAACTTTTTTATCATATTGGGACAGATAGCGGATTTACAGCATATCCAATCGGTGTAAGCGAAATCATATTGGCACCGGCGGAAAGAGCAGATGTGATCATTGATTTTACCAACCTGGGGGGTAAAAGTATTATCGTTATGAATACAGCTGCCTATCCTTTTCCAAACGGCGAACCGGTTGACCGGAATACAGTCGGGACAGTGATGGAATTTAGGGTGACACGCCCCCTATCAAGTATTGATACGAGTACGATTCCGTCTCACTTAGCCGTGATTCCAGAAATACGCGAACAATCTGCTTCTAACATAAGATATTTAACATTAACATCAAAAAAAGATCAATACGGCCGTGACCGAATGTTATTGGATGGGAAAGTTTGGGGAGATCCGATTACGGAAAATCCCAAATTAGGGGCAATTGAAATATGGAATCTTATCAACATTGATGATGAACCACATCCGATTCATATCCATTTAATTGATTTCCAAATAGTAGACCGGCGAGCTTTCGATCTAGAAAAATATCAAAAAAACGATGAAATTCATTACACGGGTCCTGTTATACCGCCAAGTCTACAGGAAAGAGGGTATAAGGATACAGTGATTGCTTATCCAAGCCAAATAACGCGATTAATCATGAAATTTGGTCCATATAGTGGGCTTTACGTGTGGCATTGTCATATTTTGGAACATGAGGATTATGAGATGATGAGACCGTATATGGTTATTCGGAAATAGGAAGAGATTTCAACTGGGTAAGTGTTTCTGGTAAACGGCGGACAAAGTATGACGAATAGGAATGTGTATTAAGGCGACAAGTCCCTTTTAAAATAACTGGGACTTGTTACTTTTTTTTGCGAAGGTTTGGGAGTAGGTACTTCAGCAACAAGTGTTTATCATAGGTAATAATTGCAAAAAATATATTACTATATTAAGCTGTAATATTGTAGTATAGCAATATACAATAAGAGAGTCCTGTAAAGAAAGCATGACTATCTATAACTTATTTTCGGCGATGATTAGGAGGATTTCATTTGATTAAAATTATCTGGCTGTATGTCATCTTATTTTTTACAGCTCTTGTAATGGGAATATTCGATGTTCCCCAATGGATTATTAATATCGTTTTTATTCTGTTCGTATTTGCCATTCTTTTTATTTTATTCTATCCGATTCTATTCGAAAAAAATCTCAATAAGATCATGAAGTTTTTAAGAAAGTCGAAGCAACCGCATTACCAGTTTATTTACCATATGTTCAATGGGGATTTGCAGGCTGCTGAAAAGTCGATTGACCGCATTCGTTCGAAGCAGTTAAAACTTATCGATAGGATTATGCTGTTAGTAAAGCAGGAAAGGTTCACGGATGCGAAAGCACTCATTCCCCAATTGAAAGATAGTGTATATAAATGGTACTACAGTGCCGCCATCGCGATTGAAGAAGAGGATGAAAACACCTACGAGAATTTCAAATCCCGTCTCAAAGACCCAGTCTATATTTCATGGCTAGAAATGGAGAAAATGGTACGATTGGGCAGAAAAGATGAGGCATTCGCGATGCTTGACGAACAAATGAAGAAGCTGAGGGGTATAAAATTATTAACCGCTGCTCAGTACAAAAAAGAGTTAGAAGAAAGATGAATTACTCATTATGGGCTGATCCCCGACAATTTATGTTTGATGTAGAGGGGATCAGGCGCTGTAAATATGGAATAAATGCAGTGAGGAAAAATAGGCGGTAAGCAGTATCGCTTTAATAACCAAAAAGAACCTCATAATTTTTTTCATGAGGTTCTCAACATTTCAAATTGTTTAGATTAAACAGAGGTTAGACACCTAATTGGAACTAGTTAAGCTCCACTTGAATATTTCTCAGCCTTTATCAAGTCTGATTTGGCGAAATGATTGGAAATAAGAGAACCTACAGATAAATTAATGATCATATTAACAATCGGTGCTATGGCCGCAAGTTCGCCGATAAATTTAAAAGCTAAGATGGCTGCGAGTGCTGTATTACATAATCCAACTTGAAATAAAATGGCTCTGGCGTCTTGTTCTCCAATTGAAAGTTTTTTGGCAATTACATAAGCTGCAAGCATTGGAAAAACTACTTGAACAAAAGTTACAAATACGATAAGAGGCAGCAGACCAAGCTCCATTCGGATGGATTCTGCTCCATTTCCTACGATCGTATGAATGATTAACAGCAGGGAAAGGGAAGAACCAAACCTAGTAATGGATTTAGAATGGTTAGCGAACTGAGGAAAACCACGCTGGACAGCTAGTCCTGCCCCTAATGGAAGTACCACAATGAATATAAACGATTGTAGCAAGTTTAAAAACGATATCGATACATGATTGCCTGAAAGCCCGAGTATAGAAAAGGGGGTGACGATAGGGCTAATGACTATATCGGCTAAAGACGCTGCAATAACAAGTGAGGCATTTCCGCCGGCTAAAAACGTGTATAAAGTTGCTGCGGTCGCACTCGGAACGGTCCCTGACAAAATGATTCCTGCTGCAATTTCTGAATGAGAAGAGAAAAAGATATGAGCTAATCCAACAGATATCATAACAGTTAATGTCCATTTTAAGAGAACTGCTAGTAAAAGCTCTCTTCTCTTTGTTCTGATTCCCTTTATGGCGGTAATATTCATCGAAATCCCAGCGAAAAAAATGACAACTCCTAAAAGTAAGCTTGGCACCCATGAAGAAACTTTCCAATATACAGGAGAAAGATATGTACTAATGGCCATTAAGACAATCAGTATCGGAAGTCTCTTCGAAATAAATTCAGCCACGATCTGCATGCTTTACGACTCCTTTCTCCATGAATAATCTAATAATAAAATATAAAACCAATTGAATGTAATGAAAAAGGCCAGGATCTTGAAAGTCATGGCCTTTTTTCAATATCCTCGGATAAAAAATGCTGCTTTTATAGTATTTAATATTTTGTCACTGCGATTGAACCAGGGAGCCCAAATAAAATATAAATATCCCAAAAATTGAATAGTGTGGCTAAAGCCATTCTTGAAAAATCTAGTCACTTTCCAGCCTCATCAAAAGCTAAGAAACCGTCCAGCCACCACATACATTTAATGATTGACCTGTTATGTAATTAGCAGCATCCGAGACAAGAAATGCTACGCTTTGTGCAACATCAGCGGGTGAACTGATTCGCCCTAGAGGTATGGTTCCAATATAATTTTCTAAAGATTTCTCTGGGCTCGTACTTGATAATTCGCCCATGTCTTGAGCCATTTTTGAAAGTAGTTCCGTTTCCATTGCTCCTGGGCAGATGGCATTCACTCTTATCCGCTGTGGAGCTAGAACGATTGAAGCTGTTTTTGTAAGACTGATCATGCCTGCTTTAGAAGCTGCATATGCCACTGAAAGAGGACGGGGACTGTTAGCTGCTACAGATGAGATATTGACAATCGATCCCCCTTCGGTCATATGAGGTGAAACTTGCTGGATCATAAAAAAAGAAGCTTTCAAGTTAATATCCATCACTTTGTCCCAATCGGAAGAAGTTACCTGTGCAAAAGGTTTTACAATATTGATCCCAGCATTATTTACTAACACATTAATTTTGCCAAATTCATGCGTGATTTGTGATATTATCTCTTGAATATTTTCTGAAATTGAAAGATCAATTTCTATTCCATTTGCTTGATAACCTTTTTCTTGGAGTTGTTTAACAGCCATTTGCAGCTGAGCTTGATTTCGGTCAAGTAATATGACTTGATAATTAGCTTCTGCTAATTCTTCAGAAATCGCGTACCCAAGCCCCTGAGCCCCACCTGTTATGATTGCTACTTTGTTCATCTTATTCCTCCTCTAAAATGGTGTAAAAGAATCATTTATATTTTTTTATCTTGCATTCTTTATATTTTTATTGGGATTTTATGGTAATTAAATCTCACCTCCCGTTTAGTTACTTAATAGTATTACGATAAATAGCGAATTGGTCTAGTGCCAATTAATAAATTGGTTTTAATAAAGAAGGGCTTTTCAAAACAATTGTAAAAAAATATTGCTGCTTTTAATCGTATTGTTGTTAGGCTTGCAGGTTCGATTTACCTTTCGAGTGGAAGTTCTCACAATCGCTCAAATGGCGCTCTTCGGCATTAGTAAAGACACTGCTGTACGACTTGGAGCTTTTGTCGGCCAGACCCAATCGTCTCCTAAAAGGCATTAAACAACATTGTTCAACAATAAAGACGAAATATTAAAAAAATTATCAAAAATTGAAGGAGTTTGTAAAGTGGACAGAGAATTATATGTCCAATAAGGCAATTGGATATATTCCACAATCAATTTTCCGATTATTCTAAATAACGGGAATGGACAAATTTTAAGGAGGAAGAAAGATGAAGAAAATTTTTAGTATGGGTCTTGCCATATTAATGATTGCAGTTCTAGCCCTTGTTGGATGCAGTAAGGGGACTAGCGGGTCAGATGAATCAGGCAAGTCCAGTGGATCTGGATCAGCTAAAAAAGATGCGATGAAGTTAAAAGTAAGTATTACTGTTTCAGAGCAGGATACATGGGGGGTAGCCGTTAAGAAATGGGCACAAGATGTCGAAGAAAAAACTGACGGCCGCATTTCGATGAAGGTGTATCCGAATGAATCGCTTTCTAACGGTAATCAGCCTAAAGGTTTAGAAGCACTTCAAAATGGCTCCACGGATATTTCTGTTCACTCGACAATCATCTATAACGTGCTCGACCAAAAATTTGCTACACCATCACTTCCATGGCTAATCCCTGATTATGAACAAGCTGACAAAGCGATGAATGGTGAGGGCGGAAAGCAATTAATGGATTTAGTTAGAACAAAAGGGATCGAGCCATTAGCTTTTGGGGAAAGCGGTTATCGTCAGATTACGAATAGCAAGCATCCAATCGTTACACCTGAAGATATAAAAGGATTAAAAATTAGAACGCCATCGATGGAAATGATGGTGGATACTTTCAAGAAATTTGGCGGGGATCCAACCGTAATGAATTTTGCTGAAGTGTTTACCTCATTGCAGCAGGGAGTCATTGACGGTCAAGAGAATCCGCTGCCAATTATTTTGAATTCTAAATTATATGAAGTTCAAAAATATATAACGGTTTGGAATTATATCTATGATCCACTCGTTTTTGGAATCAATAAAAAGCTTTATGATGGCTTAGATGAAGAAACACAAAAGATTCTAAAGGAAACAGCACAAGAGGCAGCAAAATATCAAATTGAGTTAAATAGAAAAGAGAATGATGAAATACTTGCAAAACTTAAAGAGAATGGGATGGAAGTTGTTGAGCTGACTCCAGAGCAAATCGAGGCTTTCCAAAAAGAAGTAAAACCGATTATTGATAAGTATGAAGACATTGTAGGCAAAGAATTACTAGATGCATTTAGAAATTAATTGACCAGAGGAAAAAGGGGAGTCATTTGCCCCTTTTTTCTAATTACTTTATGAAGCATTTATTATCGGGAATAGGAGGAGAAGCATTGAGGATATTCGTTAAGTTAGAGGAATGGATTCTCATTATATTCATGTCCATTATATGTATATTGACGATGGCAAATGTACTTTCTAGACATCTGTTACATTCTTCGTTTTCAATGACAGAGGAGCTAACAACAAATATTTTTGCATTTATTATTTTTATTGGTGCTGCTTTGCTTGCAAGAGAAAATGGGCATTTAGGATTTGGTTTGTTGACAGACCTGTTGCCTAACCGTTTTAAAATAATCATTACATTTATTGTCGGCTGCTTAACTTCGGTATTCTTTGTCGTGCTTTTATGGTATGGATTGGAAATGGTTATGCAGCAGTATGGGTACGGCCAAAGGACACCCGCTATGGGACTGCCTGAGTGGATAATGGGATTGTCCGTTCCTCTAGGTGCTTTCCTTTGCATTATTCGATTTTGGGAAGGCTATGTGATGGAGATAAAGAGCTATAAAAAGGAGGGGAAAACTAATTGAGTGTAACAGCGATTTTTTTATTCGGAATCTTTTTTCTATTGCTATTTTTAAACATGCCAATTGCAGTTGCTTTAGGGTTATCGACAGCAGCTACTTTACTTTTATTTGATCTGCCGATTCAATCTTTGCCATCAACGTTATATTCTTCTTTAACAAAATTTACGCTTTTAGCGATCCCTTTCTTCTTTTTAGCGGGTTTGATTTTAGAAAGAGCTGGTATATCTAGAAGGCTCATTTATCTTGCGCAAACTCTTACAGGGCACTACACTGGCGGACTTGCAATCGTTTCTGTTGTGGCTGCATGTTTCTTTGCTGCTATCTCTGGTTCAGGTCCTGCAACGATGGCCGCTGTAGGGTCGATTATTATCCCAGCAATGGTTAAGCAGGGCTATCGAAAGGATATGTCTGCAGGCTTATTAGCAACTGCGGGCGGAATTGGTATTATTATCCCTCCAAGTATTGCTTATATTGTTTACGGGGTTGTTGCGGAAGTTTCGATCGGAGAATTGTTTATTGCAGGGATTATACCTGGGCTTTTAATGGGACTAATTTTAGCAATAACCAGTTATTTTATTGCAAAGAAAGAAGGAATTCCGACATTACCAAAAGCAAATAGAAAAGAGATATGGGCTGCTTTTAAAGATGCTTCTTGGGGTTTATTAGCACCTGTTATTATACTAGGAGGTATTTATTCCGGCTTTTTTACACCGACTGAATCAGCCGTTGTAGCTGTATTTTATGGATTGATTGTCGGTTTATTTATTTATAAAGAGATTAAAGTAAAGGAAGTTCCTAGTCTTTTGCTCCAGTCAGCAAAAACAACAGCAATGATCATGCTCATTGTTGCTTCAGCCTCCTCCTTCGCATGGTTAATTACGGTGGAAGGAATTGCCGAAGATATGGCACATGCACTTATGAGCATTGCACCCGAAAAATATACGATTCTTTTAATGATCACGATTATTCTATTAATTGCTGGTATGTTTGTTGATGCAATCTCTGCTTATTATATTTTCTTACCAATCTTCCTTCCAATTCTAGGTGTGATGGGAATCGATCCAGTCCATTTTGGAATCTTAATGACGATGAATTTAGCAATTGGTCTAGTGACCCCACCAGTTGGTCTTGACCTATATGTAGCTTGCGGCTTAACCGGGCTCTCATTAAAGGAAATTTCTAAGGGGGTTATTCCTTTTATCATTGCTTCAATCATTGCGTTACTCTTAGTAACATATATTCCTGCCATTAGTTTATGGCTGCCAGGTGTACTGAACATGAGGTAGGGAGTGAGTTTGTGCTGTCAATATGGGATCAAATGGTTATTGATTCAGATAAAGGAATGCCATTATATAAACAAATTTCGCAGCAAATAGAACAAATGGTCCATGAAGGAAAGCTGAAACCAGGCATGCGACTTCCATCTGAGCGGAAGATGGCAGCTTTATTGAAAGTTAGCCGAATGACGCTTACTTTGGCATATGAAGAGATGAAAACACGTGGAATTGTCCGTAGTCAACAGGGGAGCGGAACCTTTATCATGCGAGGACCGAAAATGGAAAAGACAGAACAAGCAATAACATGGCATACGAATTTTGCTTACCAAACTGAAAATGTCAATCATGGTATGGAAGAAATCATGCGATTTGGCAGAGATTCCAGGTTAATCCCCTTTGGAGGTGTAGGGACAGCACCTGAAGTTCATCCAGGCATTGATTTTAGTCAATGCTTTGCAGAGCATTTACGGAAAAATCCGATCTTACTGCAGCTGCCTGCACCTACTCAAGGGTATGAGCCTTTAATTCTAGAAGTTAAATCATGGCTCTCTGAAAGCGGCATTCATGCGGATGAAAAAGAAATCATGATCGTATCGGGTGCGATGCAGGGGCTTGACTTAATTAGCCGTTTATTTCTCGGTCCTGAGGATTATGTCATCATGGAGGATCCCGGTTTTCTTGCAGCTTCAGATGCTTTTGCCGCTACCGGGGCAAAAATTTTGCGAATTACTCTAGATGAAGAAGGGATAAAAACGGATAGCCTTGAGAACTTGCTCATGCAGTTTCCAGTTAAATTCATCTATATCAATCCAACCTTTCATAATCCGACGGGCATCACCATCTCAATGGCCAGACGCAAGAAATTATTAGCATTAGCCAAAAAATATAGCGTTCCAATCGTGGAGGACGATCCGTTTAGTATGCTTTATTATGGGAAAAAGCCTGTTCCCTCCTTCAAGGCATTGGATAAGGATCATATGGTTATCCACCTACAATCATTCTCGAAGTATTTATTTCCGACCCTTCGTGTGGCTGTTTTAGTTGCGCATGAAGGGATCATTTCCAACCTCGTAAAGGTGAAGCAAAGAGTCGATTTGCATAGTAATAATTTAACCCAAATGGCAGTCCAAGTATATTTAGAAGAAGGAAGGCTATCAAGGCATATTGAAAAGCTTCGTCAGGCTTACGATAGGCGTCTCTCTATAATTAATGACATATTAAAAGAGAAACCTAACCTTAAGTGCAGGATTCCTGACGGCGGCGTATTTTTATGGTGTAAAATCCCAAAAGGCATCTCATCGGAAAGATTGCTTGAAATAGCGATTAAAAAGGGTGTTTCGTTTGTTCCGGGAAGCTGGATGAGCGGGGTAGGAATGTATGAGAATTACATTCGGTTAGCCTTTACACACCCTTCTTCAGATCTGCTTAGAGAAGGCATTGAAATTATTGATCAGGCCATCAATGAATATTATTCATACCAACCATGATATTGGTTATGGGAATTCATTACAGAAACTTTTAAACTAGTTGTAAGCACTTACAACGTGATTTTGCTTAAAAACGGTCAAAGGTGGGATGGTAATGAACCGGGATTCTCATTCGGTTTTTGATGAAAAAAGAGGAATCATTATGGGGTATCTTGGACCAGGTGAAGATTTAATCACTGGATTAAAAAAAGCATGCCAAAAACATAATGTAAGCTCAGGAACGGTTTCGTGTATTGGCTCCTTATCTACGGTATCTGTCTATCAACCAGAATATGAAAATGATCAACCAGCCTATTCGAAGCCGATTGTTTGGAATTCACTTGTTGAGCTGCTTTCTGGGAATGGCATCCTTGGAAAAGACGAGGAAGGGCATCTTGATATACACTTCCACGGTGTGTTTATCGATCATCGGAAGAATCTATCGGGAGGTCACTTCATAGAAGGAAAAAACATCGTTGCAATAACAGTGGAGTTCACGATCCTTGTTTCAGAGGGAATTCAGCCTGTTAGAGAGTTTTATAAACCACTAGGCTACCACCTTTTCAATTTCTATAACGAAAGTGAGGTTTAATCGTGCAAACCATCGCTCACTTAGCAAATAAAGTATTTAAAAAATATCCGGAAAAAATGGCTGTTAAGGACAGCAGGCGAAGCCTCACATATAAGGAACTGCAAAAACGGGTTTATCGAATTTATTCTGCGCTGAAAAAAGCTGGTCTTGAAAAAGGCGATCGTATTGGGATTCTCATGTCTAACCGTTTGGAACATATCGAATTAGATTTGGCTGTCGCTTATGGCGGTTTTATTAAAGTACCGATCAACTATAGGCTTCATCCGAAAGAAGTAGAATATATTTTGGAACATGCCGAAGTGAAAATTCTTATCGGGGAGGAAGAATGGATCCGTCCTGTCGAAACAAAGGGTAAAACCATTCTAATTGGCAATGATTATGAGGAATGGCTGTTGTCACAGGAAGGAACGAAACCAGAAATCTGTGCAAATGAAGATGACCTCTTTGCGATCATGTATACATCTGGCACTACAGGAAAGCCAAAAGGGGTAATGCTATCACACCGAAATATTATTTCTAGTGCTCTATCTTTGGCGCTCGTTTGTGAAATTACCCCAGGCGATGTTGTCGGTCACGTTGCTCCATTAACACATGGCAGTAACTTTTTATCTCATATTTCCTGGCTGTTTGGTCTGACACAAATCGTGTTTGATAAATTCAATCCGTCCGAATTTCTGAATGATGTTGAAAGAAATAAGGTTTCGTTTATTTTCATGGTCCCGACAATGGTAAATTTAATGATCCAGGACAAGGACTTTGATGCTAAAAAATTAGCAAACATTAAATCAATAAATATGGCTGGTTCTCCGATCGCTGCAAGTAAACTGAAGCAGGCCATTGAAAAAGCAGGTCCTAAATTTATTGAAACATATGGACTTGTGGAAGCACCAATGGCGATTACCGTTATGCCAAGGCATGAGCTTCTGACAAGACTTGAATCTTGTGGCGGAGTAGGCCCATTTGTTGAAATGAAACTAGTAGACGATCAAGGGATTGAAGTAAAGCAAGGCGAAATCGGTGAAGTCATCTGTAAAGGTCCGCTCGTCATGCAAGGCTATTGGAGGAACAAAGAAGCAACGGAAGATACGCTTCGTGATGGATGGCTTTACACGGGCGATTTAGGCTGGGCAGATGAGTGCGGGTATCTTCACCTTGTTGACCGGAAAAAAGATGTTATTATAAGCGGCGGTTTAAATATTTATCCTCGTGAAATTGAAGAAATACTGAATAAGCACGACGGGATAAAAGAAACAGCTGTTATCGGAATGCCTCATGAATTGTGGGGAGAAGCTGTCATTGCTTACTGTGTGCTGAATGATGGGACAATGGTCGAAAAAGAAGAACTAGTCGAGCTCTGTATGAACCATTTAGCAAGCTATAAAAAACCAAAAGAGATTCATATTGTTGAAGAACTTCCGAAAAGCAGTTACGGAAAAATATTAAAACGTGAGCTGAAGCAGGTTGACGGGAGCGTGGCAAAATGAAAAAAGTCACTGTAGCAGGAATTGGAATGACTGCCTTTGGTAAACATGAGAACGCTTCATTAAAAACTTTGCTAATGGACGCGTGTGTGGATGCATTAAGGGAGGCAAACTTTCCGAGAATCGATGCCGTTTATATCGGAAATTTCATGTCGGGTTCATTAGGAAATCAAGAAATATTGGGAGCAATTGTTGCGAATGATCTAGGTTTAGGACCTGTCCCGACGGTTAAAGTAGAAGGTGCGTGTGCATCAGGCGGGATTGCCTTTCGCCAGGCTTTTTTAATGATTCAAAGTGGCGAGTATGAGAATGTCTTGATTGCTGGTGTAGAGAAAATGAGACACAGGGCAACAGAAGAAACGACGAAAGCTATTAATGCTGCAATGGATAATGATTCGAATGAAAAGCATGCAGGTTTAACGTTTCCAGGCTTTTTTGGAACCGTAGCCAATCGCTATTTTTATGAAACGGGTGCCTCTAAAAAGCATCTAGCAATGGTTGCCATGAAAAACCGGGAGTATGCGCTGAACAATCCAAAAGCACAATTTAGAAAGCCGACAAGCATTGAAGAAATTATGTCTGCACGAATGATTACCGAACCTTTAGGGCTTTTTGATTGTTCCCCCACTTCAGATGGCGCCGCTGCGATTGTTCTCTCAAAGGGGGAAAAAGGAGTGATCGTCAGGGCATCCGCTCAAAGCTCCGGAACAACACAAATGCAAGAAGCGGAGGAACTCTTAAGCTTGCCGGCGATTAGAGAGTCAGCCAATCGCGCATACCAGAAAGCGGGACTAGGTCCGGATGATATTGATGTCGTTGAGCTGCATGACTGTTTTTCGATGACGGAAATTCTTGCGATTGAAGAGCTCGGTTTTTTCGGGAAAGGTTCTGGATGGGAAGCCATCGAGAAGGGGTTAACGAAACATGGCGGAAAAATACCCGTAAACACAAGCGGAGGTCTCCTATCAAAAGGGCATCCGATCGGGGCAACTGGAATCGCGCAAATCTATCAAATTGTTTCTCAGCTTCGTGGAACGAGCTGCAATCAGGTTGAAGGTGCCAAAATCGGATTAGCGCAAAACTTAGGTGGAACAGGTGCATATTCGACGGTTCACATTTTCGAAGGGGTGAATCCATGATGACAGAAATACAAGTCTATGAATGTGCTCAATGTGAAAAAAAGTTTGTCCAGCGTAAATGGATCTGTCCAAACTGCCAGCATACCGAATTTCAACTTAAGAAAATAAAAGGCGAAGGCAAGGTCTTCTCACATACGACCATCCATGTTTCCTCCAATGAGTTTTCACACTTGACGCCATACACGATTGCGTTAATTGAGTTACAAGAAGGATTGCGTCTGACAGGAAGAGTGACAGAACGGGTTGATATAGATGAGGAAGTAGCGTGTATTTCCAAACAAGAGAATACGTATGTTTTTGCGAAAAAGACCTTGGCAAGTTCTTAAAATGAAATAAAAATAAATTCCTCATTTGTTGCATGACCCTCGCCTCTTTAACGTATGGATGAAGCTAGGGTCAGGTTATTTGTGAGCTTATATTAATAACTAGACAGGGTGATTTAAGCGGTAAAAGGAGTTTTAGTTTATAAGACGATTATAGGTAATATCCATTCTGTCCCTCTGAAATAATCGAAAAAAACAAGGAAGAACCTTCGGAAATGTAACGAAGGTTCTTCCTTGTTTTCTCTATTTCTTTTCCACTGCCTCCAACAACAAATCCACAATATGAACTGCCCGCATCTGATCAGATAATCCTTCACGTTCAATTCCTAGTTTCATTTGCAAAAGGCAGCCAGGGTTGGCGGTGACGATTGTTTTTGCTTCGGTTGCTTTTACAGTATCCATTTTCGAATCTAAAATTTTCATCGACATTTCCGATTCAACGATGTTATAAATACCTGCTGAGCCACAGCAGCTATCAGCATTTTTCATTTCGCTATAGGTTGTCCCTTGAATGGCTTGAAGGAGCATTCGCGGCTCTGAAGCCGTTTTCATGACATTTCGCAGGTGACATGAATCTTGATACGTAATCACCTGGGCAGGGAGAGAGAGCTCTTTTTTATGAAAATCGAGTTCTACTAAAATTGCAGAAATGTCCTTTAGTTTCATGGCAAATGCTTTTGCGCGTGTAGCCCATTGAGGGTCATCTTTTAATAGATGATCATAATCAACGAGGAAAGCACCGCAGCCACCAGCGTTAGTAATGATAAAATCTACTTCAGCTTCCTCAAAGGCAACAATGTTTCTTTTTGCTAATGCTTTCGCGTCTTCTTTTTCACCACTATGCCCATGTAACGCCCCACAGCACGCTTGTGATTTTGGAATAACAATTTCACATCCTGCTAGTTGCAGCAGCTTCATTGTCGCATCATTCGTTTTCATAAACATCGTATCCATTAAGCAGCCTGAGAAAAACGCGACCTTTTTCTGTCTTGTCCCAATTGCATTTAAATGTTCTGGACGATTTAACATTTCTTTCCGGGTAGGCACTTGTGGCAGAACTTTTTCCATTGTTGCTAAATTTTCTGGAAATAGCTTCATCATCCCGCTCTTGTGAACAATATTCTGCATCCCTGATCGTTGGTATATGCCTAAAAGGCTCGTAAGTGTACGCATCCGATTTTGGTAGGGAAACAACCCTTTGAAAACCGTTTTCCGAACAACTCTTGCGGATAATGAATGCTTTTTATTTTGATTAATAATATCTCGTGCTTCTTCAAGAAGGTGGCCATAATTCACACCTGAAGGGCAAACGGGTTCACATGCCCGGCATCCCAAGCACATGTTAAGAGAACGTTCCACATCTTCATCTGGTTCAATAAGGCCATCGACGACAGCCTTCATTAATGCGATTCGCCCGCGGGGGGAATGGGATTCTTGAAATCCAGATTCAATATATGTCGGACAGGTTGGCAAACAAAATCCACAGCGCATGCAATTTAAGAGTTCATCTTCATCCATACGCGATTGGAATTCTGCCTGAATTTGTTGCTGTTCTTTTAATGTTGTCATTTTGTAACCACCACACGTTTTCGGGAATCTTTGGCAAATATTTTTCCAGGATTCATGATGTTGTTTGGATCAAGACTTGTTTTTATTGCTTTCATTGCAGCAACTCCTGCATGACCAAGCTTCATTTCTAAGTATGGTGCTTTCATGACGCCAACTCCATGTTCACCTGTAATCGTACCGCCTAATTCAATCGCTTTTGCAAAAATCTCTTCGAACGCTTTTTCAACACGTTCAATTTCTTCATGATCTCGCGAATCGGTTAAACAAGTAGGGTGTAAGTTACCGTCACCCGCATGTCCGAACGTGCAAATCCAAAGCTTGTATTTTTCAGCAATTTCATTGATCGCTTTGACCATTTTAGCAATCTCTGATCGGGGAACCGTTGCATCCTCGAGAATGGTCGTTGGCTTTAGACGGGCTAGGGCGGATAACGCCGAGCGTCGTGCTGTCCGAAGTGCTTCAGCTTCTTCTTCTGATTTTGCTGCCTCAACAGATACAGCGTTTTCCGACTTGCAAATTTCGATGATGCTGTCGATATCTTTCGTCACTACGTCTAATGGACCATCTTGTTCAACGAGTAGAATCGCTTTCGCATCAGTTGGAAGGCCAATTTGCGCAAACGCTTCAACGGCTTCAAGTGTCGGCTGATCAAGAAACTCTAACGTTGTCGGGATGATTTTATTTGCGATGATTTTTGAGACCGTCCTTGCAGCAGCTTCAAGATCTTGATAGAGTGCGAGAATTGTTTTTTTCGTCTCGGGCATTGGAATCAATTTAAGTGTCGCTTCTGTTATGATTCCAATCGTTCCCTCTGATCCAACAAATAAACGTGTCAAATCATACCCAGCGACGTCCTTAGCAAGCTTTCCACCTGTACGGATAATATCGCCATTCGATAACACGATTTCTAATGCAATGACGTAATCCCTTGTTACCCCGTATTTTAATCCACGCAGACCGCCTGCATTTTCATTGATATTGCCGCCAATTGTTGAGATTTTCATTGAACCCGGATCTGGCGGGTAGAATAAACCTTTTGCTTCAGCGGCATTCGTTATATCAAGCGTGATGACACCAGGCTGCACAGTGATAGTAAGATTTTCTTCATCAATCTCTAAAATTTTATTTAAGTGTTTAAATAGAAGAACGATTCCTCCTTCAGTCGGACATGTTCCAGCACATAGATTTGTTCCAGAGCCCCGTGGTACAATCGGAATTTTAAACTCGTTACATAATCTAACAACTTTAGAAATCTCTTCTGTATTACGAGGGGCGATAACCGCGTCTGGCATCGATTGGAATTGTGGGGTTGCATCATAAGAATAGACGAGTCGACCTGCCTTCGAATCATCAAAATTCTCAGGACCGACGATGTGAATTAATTTTTGCCGGATTTCATTATTTATCATTTTTCAGCCTCCTAAAAAAATCGCTTACATTTTTCATTTCAACATGCATGTTTTCAATTTAATGAACCTTCGAATATATACATAAAGGAATGGTATGTATTTCAATTCATTAATTCCTTAAAATAAGCATAAAAAAAAGCGGAGGATTCCGCTATGGTGAAAGCTATGAAGATGGAGCGTTTATTTCTTTGTTTTTTGGATGTTCATCCAATAGAAGCAAGGCGATATGGAGTGTCGACAGATCCTCGAAGGAGCGTGGATTCAGATTTGTCATTTCCTCGATTTTTTTCAGCCGATAATGGAGGGTATTTACATGAATATGCAGTGCATTTGCCGTATTTTTTATGGATTGGTTCTCCTCGATAAAAACACGAAGAGTGTGCAATAAATCACCGTCAGATATAAGAAATGCAATGGTTCTGTTAACAAACTCACTTCTTGTTTCTTCATTAATCTCTTGTAGAAGCATCTCCATTTTTAAATCATCATCAAAAATAATTTTTTTCTCCCGTTTGGCCACTAATAAAGCGCGTTCCGCTTGATTAAATGACTTTCGGAGTTGCTTGGCGCCGGCTCTTTTTCCTACCCCAAGAGAAACTTGGACGGAAAAATCAGCCTCTAATTGAGCTTTGATTTGCTGAAGTTCATAGAGGATAGTATTTATCGTGTGACCAGTTAATAAGAGCATAAACCGGTCGTTACCCCATCTTATATAAATATTCTTATTCCTTTTATGATTTCTTTGTTGTAATTGATTCCATATCTCTCTCTCAGCTATGTTCGGCGAGTTTTCTATACTTCCTAGTACAACTTGGCGATCAACGGAAAGATCGATTCCGATGATTGCTGCACGATCGTAAAATTCAGTCGACCAATCTTTCGCCTGTAACCAATCAAAGACAAAAGCTTCAAGTGCCCTCGAATTCCACTCGATTTGTTCCGCATAATAGCTCTCCTGTATGAGGAGCTCTGTCATTTTTTTTAAAATTTCTCCATAATGTGCAACCTTTGATGGCTCCCCGGTTATTCCAATTACGCCAATCACCTTATGCTGGAAAAAGACAGGTAAATTGATTCCTGCTTTTACGCCTTTTAATGTTTTTTCCATGTCCTTTGTAATAACAATATTTCTGCGTTCACGGCTTGATAAAAGAGCGCCTTCATGAAAGCTCCCTAGCCGGTTATCGTCAGTGCTAGAAATGATGGTCCCTGAAATATCAACAATAATAACATCCTCATCAATCAGTCTGCGAACCTCTTGGATTATTTTTTTGGCAAGTGAAGGTAAAAGCATCGTAAAGACCCCCGAATGTACAATTATGTTCATTCTAGCATTTTTAAGATGTGAAAAGGGGGAGGGGTACGAATTTAAAAAACAACAACCTTCATGGATTTACTTCGTGCTGTCTTTCGACGAGCTGAACAATTCTTTCTCGATTACGCTTTGGCGCAGGAGCATTGTCTTTAACCGCTTCTCGGAAGGTAAATCGAACCCGCGTGTCTATCAACAACACTGTTTAACAAAGCCTATTTTATAAAAAATAGTAAAAATGCGGAGGGAATATGTCCAAGCCACTTAGCTGAAGCACCATAATATAATATGGAAGATCTCCTCCCTAAGATCTCTGATCTACCATTTACCGTTAATCGTTTAATTATGATTAACGGTTTTTTTTGTAGTAGGTATGGTGATTTAACGAGATGTATAAAGTAAAAAGGATGGGAACTTCGTTGACCTTGATAGCTGGAAAATTGTTTGTAAGAAAATTAACTTTTTTCATGAATGAATACATCTCTTGTTTTGGCCTATTGAATTATATTTGGATTAAATAATCTTAAGTGGGGATTTAGAGGATTTTATCTATATAGTTAAATTATAGTAAAATATAACTAACTTCTCTAGAGAAAATATGGTAAATTATATTAATAAACTCATAATTATAGTGTGAAAAGAGGAAAATGCATGAGATTCAGTGTAGGTAAAAAGTTGCTTTTCGGATTTTTATCCGTATTATTGTTATTTGCAATCGTCAGTGGAATCGCTAATTATGGAATGGATCAAGTAAATAAGCGTTATTCCAATCTTATAGATGATAGAGTAACAAAGCTTGTACTTGTCAAAAGTATAAAGGAAGATCTGGTCAACGAATCGAATGGAATTCATGGGTATTTACTAACTGGGGATTCCGTTTATCTTAGTGAATATGAAGTTGCTAGAAAAAGATTAGCCCATCAGTTAGAAGATTTGGGTGGAGATTCAGAAAATGAACATTCGCAAAAACTAATTGAAGAGCTAATTAATTTACATAGCCAGTTCGAGGAAATAGCTGAAAAAGAAATTAAATATAAAATAGAAGAAAATGAAAAAGCCTATATGGAGCTTGTCAAAACATCTTCAAAAGAAATTGGACATGAATTTAATAAAAAAGCAGAGGAACTCGTAAAATTCCAGGAAAACCAATTAAATGTAGGTACGAAATCAACTTCACAAACAGTAAATTCAACTAAGTTTTTTGTTTTAATATTTAGTATTATTGCGTTCATTATTGCAATGGCCGTTGCTTACTACATAAGTAGAATGATAACCAAGCCGATCGCAATGGCGGCTTATGCGATAGATAGAGTAGCTGAAGGGGAATTAGACCTTAAGGAAATGAAAGTCAAGAATCGCGATGAAATTGGATCACTGATTCAATCATTAAATAAAATGGTTAATGATCTAAGGGGAATCGTGGGGCAAGTTAGAGATACTTCGACAAAGGTTGCTAATAGCAGTGAGGAGCTCGCAGCTAGTGCAGAGCAAAGTACACTTGCTTCCGAACAAGTTGCCCATATATCCCAGCGAAATGCAGGAGGAATCGAACAACAGCTTCTTTGTTTCCAAGAGGCGGCGGATTCTGTTGGCGAAATGGCTGAAGGTATTTTCCAAATCATAAACAACAGTGAAAAAATGCGGGAAGTCACATTGGAAGCAAATACACTTACAGAGCAAGGTGCACAATCCGTTGATAATGTTGTGAACCAGATGAATGAGATTAACCGATCTGTTGAGAACGCATCACAGTTTATTAACGCACTTGAGAGTCGTTCGGAAGAAATTAGCAATTTCGTTGGCATTATTACGGATATTGCAGACCAAACCAATCTATTGTCTTTAAATGCAGCAATTGAAGCAGCTAGGGCAGGAGAACATGGAAAGGGATTTGCGGTTGTAGCTGATGAGGTACGAAAACTGGCAGAAGAATCCAAGCGTTCCGCAGATCAAATCCAGCAGATGGTACACTTCATACAAGAAGAGACAAAGAATGCAGTGCTAGCGATGGAAGATGGCAACATGCAAGTGAAAGAAGGGCTTGAGGATACGAAAGAAGCAAGTATGGCTTTTTCACAAATCGCTCACTCGATGATTGATGTGTCAGGGAAAGTAGAGGATGTGTCATCATCATTAGAAAAGCTGACTTCACTCGGGGATCAAATATTTACTGCGATTATGAAAACAACAGCTATTTCTGAAAAAAGTGTTGCTGCCACACAAGAGGCTTCCGCGGCCACAGAAGAACAACTCGCCACGATGGAAGAAGTTTCATCGTCTGCGACAACCCTTGCAATGCTATCTGAGGAGATGCAAATGGTAGTTTCGCGATTTAAAATATAACAAAAAAAGTACTAGTTCCGGCTAGTACTTTTTTCTATTTTCTATAAGGGACTTAATCCCCCTTGTGCTTTTTCCCTGAACCATTTCCAAGCAATGTTTGCTTTATCATTTGATGCCCTAGAACAGCTACCCCAGCAGCGATAATTCCATTTATTAATGCTTCGATCGAAAGTCCGAAAGCTAAGCAGGCGAATGCTATAGAGACAAGGAGGAGTACCCAAATAATAGTCCAATTAGGAACCGCTGGCGTTTGTTTCAAGGCAAAGCCAAGCACCCAAAGTGCAGGAACAAGCATGAGATAATTTTGATTTAAATAATCCAATAAATTCACGGTTTCACCTCCTGAATGACAGTTACTTCCATTTTATGAATGAAGACTTTATTTCGCATAGTCCCATTTCCTATTAATAAATAAAATTCACATCAAATGCGAAGAAATTATTCGGCAGGGATTTTCAAAAAGATCATGTCCGCTTTTAACACTCCTTTATATATAGAGGTTGAAAGGAGGTGATCGAAATGGCACAAGCTATGATGATTGATACGAAGCTTCGCCTTAGTTTTGAAACGGGAGTGAATGAAAAAGGTCAACCTGTTTGCAAAACGAAAACATTTGGGAATATTAAGCGATCAGCAACAGCAGATCAGCTGTTTCAGGTAGCACAGGCGATTGCGACCCTTTGTAGCGACCCAGTTGTAACAGTTGTTCGCAATGATAGCTTTGATATTTTTGGGTAATAAGAAAAGCGGAGGGCGCTCGAAGCTAGACAAAGAAAGTGTAGCGGGTCCGAAGCTAGTAATCATGCTAGCTAAAAAAATGAATATTTTTTGGAGGTGAATCGATTGGCGAAATCATTGGAGTTGACATTTTTAACAGAAACAGGGAAGTTATCGCAGCTATCCATCGAAAACCCGAAGGAACCGATTAATCCAACTGCCGTTAAACAGGCAATGGAAGAAATTGTTGCTGCAAATGTTTTTCAAACCAATAATGGAAGTTTTGCGGCAGCAAAAGGAGCTAGAGTCATTGATCGCAATGTAACAGAATATGAATTAGCATAATGTTCGATGAGCCGGTTCGCTTTTAGATCCGGCTCATTTCGTTCTTTAAGAATGATTTTTTCGAAAAAATTCGGCATCTCTCTTTTCCAAATCCAATTGAAAGGAGTGCGGGTGATGGAAGAATTAATCCCCCTAATCAGTGAACTTGGCTTTCCTATTGTCGTCACGCTATTTTTGCTGCATAGAATAGAAGCGAAGCTTGATGTAGTGGTCAATTCAATACAGAGTCTGCCAGAAAAATTAAAGGAATCGGAATAAAAGCGTTTACAACGCCTATTTGTTGACTTTTTTTTCTAATAATGTTAAATTTAAATTAGCCTTATGCATCGTATTCTATTTTGCAAGTCTCGTTTTCCAGAGAATACTATTGTTTGGATGAGTCATGCGATAAACGTTGTAAATGGTGAATTAACACATGGCTTGTTAGGGCCAATAGGAGGATATTTTCACATGAAAAACGGTAAAGTTAAATGGTTTAATGCTGAAAAGGGTTTCGGATTCATTGAAGCTGAAGACGGAAACGACGTATTCGTACATTACTCTGCCATCCAAACTGAAGGTTTCAAATCATTAGATGAAGGTCAAGAAGTATCTTTCGAAGTTGTTGAAGGTGCTCGTGGACCACAAGCAGCAAACGTAACTAAAAAATAATAGAAATACCAATATTCGAGCAGCTCTGTCTATGGCAGAGCTGTTTTTTATTTTTTGCAAAAAATAGATAGAAGTTTCCAAAGTTTTCTGATAGAATAAGAACAAATGTTTGTAGTTGGTTTATTTTATCTAATTAAATGGAAAAAGAGTGAGCAATTTCTTTTATAGGCCAATTATGCTGGCAACTTTCGATTATTTATTTTGCTATAATTAAATCATTATATAATAGGATAATAGAAGAAATGAGGATGAGAGCAATGAAATTTATTCATACAGCCGATTGGCATTTAGGGAAGTTAGTTCATGGGATCTATATGACTGAGGATCAGCGCTTTTTTCTGAATCAATTTGTTGATCTTGTGGAAGAAGAAAAGCCGGATGCAGTAGTGATTGCGGGAGATTTATATGACCGTTCTGTTCCGCCAACAGAAGCCGTTGAATTGCTGAACGAAATTCTTTTCAAGATTAATGTTGAACTAAAAACACCTGTCGTTGCAATTGGAGGGAATCATGATAGTGCGGAGAGGCTCTCGTTCGGAAGCTCATGGTATAAGCAAAGTCAATTCTTTTTATCAGGGAAACTGGAAGCTGGGTTTCATCCCGTACATATAAACGGAGTGAATTTTTACCTTGTGCCGTATGCTGAGCCGGGAATGGTCCGTCATTTGTTAGGTGATGATACGATTCATTCACACCAGGATGCAATGAAAGCAGTCATCGGCAAAATCGAAGAATCATTGAATCCGAATGAACCAAATGTTTTTGTTGGACATGCCTTTGTTCTTGGCGGGAAAACAAGCGATTCAGAACGAACATTATCTGTTGGTGGATCTGGCTGTGTTGGTGCTGAGTTGTTTGCTCCATTCTCCTATACAGCTCTCGGTCATTTGCATAGCCCGGATGCGATTAAACATGATAAAGTCCGATATTCAGGTTCACTCCTAAAGTATTCCTTCTCTGAAGCGAAGCAGGAGAAATCGGTTTCGATCATTGAAATCAATGATAAGGGCCAATTTGATTTACGAATCCGGTCACTTACCCCAAAAAAGGATTTACGAGAATTGGAAGGATATCTCGATGAATTAATGGACCCCAGCTTTTACGAAAAGCAAGTTCAGCATGACTACTTAAAAATTATTCTTCATGATGAGGGAGCCTTAATTGATCCAATCAATAAACTCCGGCAAATTTACCCCAATGTCCTCCATCTGGAACGAAAAATAGCCATGGCTGATATGAAGAAAAAGCATTCTTTTACAACGATTAAAGAAGAAAAAAAATCCGACCTCGAGTTATTTCAGCATTTTTACGAAGAAATGACGACTTCAGCCTTTACGGATGAAAAAAGTGCTGTGATGGCCGAAGTCATTGAAAAAGCCTTAAAAGAGGAGGTTCAGAAATGAGGCCATTAAAATTAACTATGCAGGCATTTGGTCCCTATGCCGGAACGGAGCGAATTGATTTTACAATGCTTGGAAGTAGAACGATGTTTGTCATTTCGGGAAAAACAGGTGCAGGGAAAACGACAATCTTTGATGGAATAAGTTTTGCGATTTATGGAAAAGCGAGTGGCGAGGATCGAAACGGACCCGACCTTAGAAGCCAATTCGCTAAAGATGAAAATTTGACAGAGGTTTCACTTGAATTTACATTAAGAAACAAAACGTATTTCATTTCTAGGTCCCCTCAGCAAGAAAAGAAAAAGGAGCGGGGCGGTGGATATACAACGGTAGGAGCGAAAGCTGAATTATATGTTTTTGATGAAAATGGGAATAAACAGCTACTTGCTGCCAATGTGCGCGATGTGGATGAAAAAATAAAGGAAATAATGATTATTGATAGTAATCAATTTAGACAAATCTTAATGATTCCCCAAGGGGAGTTCCGGAAGCTTCTTACATCAGAAAGTAAAGACAAGGAAGTCATTTTGCAACGCCTATTTCATACGCAATTGTATAAACGAATTGAAGAAAAGCTTAAGGAAGACGCTGCAGAGCTAAAGAGGACGGTAGAAAAACAGCTTGCAAGCCGAAACCAGGCGATTCAGCAAATTCATCCTGTTTTTAATGAGGAATTAAAAGGGTATTTGGAGTCCGAAGGTGTAAATGACACCATCATCATGCCTCTTTTACAAACTGAAATTAGCTTGATGATTGCGGAACTTGAAAAGGTAACGAACAAATTAAAGGAAAAACAGGAGCAAAGAGATGGGCTTCAACAGAAGCTATATGAAGCTGAGGCGATCGTGAAGCAGCTTAAAGCGAAGGATGATTTAAGTCTGCGGAAAGCGGAGCTTGAAGGGAAGAAAGAACAATTCGTACAAATAGAAAAGCAAATCGATCTTTCTCAAAAAGCGGCTCTCCTTGCCCAGCAAGAAGAGCTATGCCATCATTTGAAGAAAGAATTGGATTCAGCTAATCATGCCCTTGGGTCGCTACGGGCAAACAGCGCCACACTTGCCGATCGGCTAAAAGAGCAGGAAACGGCATGGGAAAATGAAAAAAACCGGGAGAATGAAAGAAAAGCAACCGGAGAACAAATTAGTCGCTTACAGAATATGAAGGAGGATATTTACTCTTTCGCAATGGTTGAGAAGGAGGTTCTCACGAAAGAAAGAGAGCTTCAATCAAAGAATATACAGAAAAATCAAATCGAAGAATCGCTAGAAAAAACAGAACAAAACATTCAATCCTTATTAGATGAGAAACAAAGGATTGAAAGGGATCAGCTGATTTTTGTTGAAAATGCCCACAAGCTGGAGAAAATAGATAAAGAAATAGAGCGGTTGAATAAGTACGAAGAACAGAGTTCTCGTTATGATAAAGCAAGGATCCATCTCGATGAGAGAAAAGGATATTTTGAGAATTCAATTGCTAGGCTAGCAGATGCAAAAATAACTGTCGAGCAATTAGAACAGAATTGGTTGCATGGACAAGCTAGCATTTTGGCGAATAAACTTAAGGACGGCGATGCCTGTCCGGTCTGTGGATCTGAGCATCATCCAATGCCAGCTATTTCAATGGATGCCATTCCTGATGAAAAGGACTTAAAGGCAGCTAAACAGCAAATGGCCGCAATTGAGAAGGAAAAGGCTGCAGCGGAATCGGCTTTTTATGAAGCGCAATCAACGGTCCTACATTTGAGCGAAGCAGTTGAGGAACTTATCCAAGAAATTCAGCAGCACCGTCCAGATTTGACACCTGAAAATCTTCCAATAATCAAAAGGACGATATTATCCGAACGTAATGAACTGGCAAACATACAAGGTGAGCTGGAGAACAGGAAGAAGAGGCACGGCGTATGTTTGAAGGAACTAGAAAGCGCTGAAAAAGACAAAGAGAATCATTCTGTCCATCTTAAGGGAATTGTTAAGCAAATCAATGAAGCAACGATTCTTTATACGGAACAGAAAACGAACTTAACAAGAATGATGGAACATATTCCCGAAGAAATTCGGGCAGTGGATATATTCGAAAAACGCCTTCAGCATGCTGTGAATAAACAGGAAGAACTTCTGAAAAGATTGGAAGCAGCCCAGCAAAGCTATCAACATACGAAAGGGAAATATTTAACAGAAACAGCCAAATGTGAAACGATCGAGAAACAAGCTGAAAAATTAAGTGAGCAGCTTTCAAGTGAAAGGGAAGCCTTTGTACTAAGAATGAAGAAACAAGGCTTTGAAACATATGGCGAATATAATGAAGCAAAAAAGACGGAGCAAGAAGTCCGCTTAAAAGAAAAATCTTTAAGGGACTACCGTGAAGAAATCCGTTCTGTCAGTGATCGTTTTGAGGAACTTTCTCAGTTGTTAAAAGACATAGATGAGCCGGATTTGGACAAGCTTAGTCACTCCTTTAAAGAAGTGGAAGGACAAATTAGTCTCCTTCAGACAGAGTATACAAATCTATTTATTAAGAAAAGGGATAATGAAGAAACAGCCAAAAATATCACAAACATTAATAAAGAGATCAAAGCCCTTGAAGAACGATACAAAGTAATTGGGGATTTATACGAAATTGCCAAGGGGCAAAATACGTATCGAATTACGTTTGAACGGTTTGTCCTCGCTGCTTTTCTAGATGATATTTTAAGGGAAGCTAACGGCAGGCTCAGTAAAATGACAGGTGGACGATATGAATTGCTCCGGAAAACTGACCGTTCTAAGGGTAATGCCCAAAGCGGATTGGAGCTGCTAGTTTTTGACCAATATACTGGCCAGGAAAGGCATGTCAAAACATTGTCTGGCGGAGAAAGCTTTAAAGCGGCTCTTGCACTTGCATTAGGACTTGCTGATGTTGTACAGCAATATGCCGGGGGCGTTTCCCTAGAAACGATGTTTATCGACGAAGGGTTTGGAACGCTCGATCCGGAATCATTAGATCAGGCAATCGAAGCATTGATTGATATCCAAAGCAGCGGCAGATTAGTCGGGATTATCTCGCATGTCCCTGAGCTAAAAGAAAGAATCGATGCCCGTCTTGAAGTAATTGCTACGCAAACCGGGAGCATGACAGAATTTCAGTTTTTAACATAATTATAGACGAAATTCTTCTTTTTAAGAAAATGAGTCTACCAAATATAGCATTAAGGGTAAAGATGGAAAGGATCGAATGCAAGAATCGATCCTTCTTTTACAAGAACATTGATATAAACGATGATATGGAAATAAGTGAAAATAGAGGATGGTTAAAATGAAGAAGAGAGTGGCATTATCGTGGAGCGGTGGAAAAGATGGTTGTCTTGCCCTAGATGTTTTGACAAAACAAGGGGTCGACGTAGTCTGCCTAGTTACAACGATTCCGAGCGAGCTAGGGAGAACATTTGGGCACGGGGAAAAGACGGAAATGGTGAAGATGCAAGGGGAGGCTCTAGGAATTCCTGTTGAATTGATCTCATGCACGTTTAAGGATTATACCGAAAGCTTTATGAATGCCTTAAAAATATATAAAGAAAAATATCTTCTTGATGGGGTCGCATTCGGCGATTTGTATTTAGAGGGCCATCGGGAATGGGGAGAGAAGCTTGCAGTGGATGCGGATCTCGAAGCCATTTATCCACTTTGGACAAAAAAGGAAAATTCCTTTTCTGCATTAGAAACATTTATTGGATCTGGTTATAAAGCGACAGTGATCCGAGTGCGTGAAGATGTCTTGGATGAAACATGGCTCGGCCGGCAGCTCGATTCAACATTTCTACAAGATGTTAAGGAGAAGGATATATGTCCAATGGGTGAATCAGGTGAGTACCATACTTTTGTGTATGACGGGCCCTTATTTAAACAAAAAATCCTTCTCCAACAACCGGAAATAATAGAGCTTGAAACAACCAAAAAGCTGGAGTTTAAGCAATCTCAGCTCATCGTAAAGGACGTTTAATCAAGGCTCTTTTTCGAAATTTTATTGCTTTTCATTCGAAATCCCGATCTATTACTTCATTATTAATTAGATTGAGGCCTCGTAGCCTGTATGAAATCATCTTATTAATTAAATAAAAACAGCCTTAATCAAAGCACTTTTCATATTCCTCATTAATGAAGGAGAAAGTTAGGTTATAGCAAACATCTTTAGATTATTGAATTATATTTGCTTTCCGGATAAAGTAGGAATGAAAGCGTGACAGGAGTAGGTGGCAACGTTGAATAAAAGATATTTTACGATTGGAATGGCTGGCCATATTGATCATGGGAAAACAACGCTTACGAAGGCATTGACAAATGTTGATACGGATAGGCTCAAGGAAGAAAATGAACGGCAAATTTCGATTGAACTTGGCTTTGCCCCTTTATATGAGGACGATGAGATTCAAATCTCCGTTGTGGATGTTCCTGGGCATGAACGTTTTATTAGACAAATGATTGCGGGAGTAGCTGGGATTGATTTAGTCGTCCTCGTTGTGGCAGCCGATGAAGGCGTTATGCCTCAGACAAGGGAGCACCTTCATATCTTAGGTCTTTTAGGTATTCGCACCGGGATCGTGGCGATTACAAAAATTGATCGGGTAGATGAAGAATTTATCGAACTTGTGAAAGATGACATTTTAGAAGAATTAAAAGGCACGGTTTTTGAACATTCTCCCTTTGTGTTAGCGGATAGTTTGTCGCTTAAAGGAATTGATGATCTAAAAAAATTGATTACAGTTACACTTAAGGAGCAGCAAACAAGGGATGTAAAAGGTGCTTTTCGGCTTCCAATCGATCAGGTTTTTACAATCAAGGGTCAGGGTACGGTTGTTAGGGGAACGGTTTACGAAGGTTCGGTGGAAGAGGGACAATCATTATTCATTATGCCAAAAGGATTGGAAACCCGCGCCCGACAGCTGCAAGTACACCATAAACCGGCCACGAGGGCATTCGCCGGACAGCGGACAGCGATTAACTTATCAGGGATAACGAAAGATGATGTAGAACGCGGGGATGTGCTTGTTTCTTCCGAGCATTTTATTGTAACAAGCACGATTGATGTTGCCTTAAGAATTGCGGGAGATTTGGACTATATGGTGAAACAGCGGATGCCGATCAAATGTCATCTCGGAACGGCAGAAGTCATGGGTCGTATCGTGTTTTTTGATCGAAATGAATTAAAGGATGAAAGCGATGAGATTCTTTGTCAAATTCGGCTGGAAGAGGCGGTTGTTACGAAGCGTGGTGATCGCTTTATTTTAAGACGTCCAAGTCCCCAGGAAACGATTGGCGGGGGATGGGTTATTGATCCGCGCGGTGAAAAATACCGGTTTGGTCATCAAACAGTGGAAGAATTGGAAAGGAAAAAAGAAGGCACACCGAAAGAACGAGTAGCAGCGGCGCTTTTGGAGGAAAAAAGTTTGACGATCTCCGAATTAGTGACAAGAACTTCCCTAGAAGAAAATGAATTGCAATCCATCCTAAAGAACGAGGCGTTCCTCCTTTATAATAGGAAAGAATACACTCTTTTATCATTAAAAGAATTGATCGAAGAGGAAATGTATGATCGTTTAAAAGTCTTTCATCATGCGAACCCGATGAAGTTAGGGATGAATAAGGCCGAGCTCTTACAGACAATGCAAGCCGTATATCCGAAGCGGCTCCTTGAATACGTGCTGGAACAGGGAATGCAAACCTTTGTATTTGGCAAGAAGGAGCAATTTATTCATCATGGTGATTTTCATCCGCAAGTTCCAAAAAGTTGGGAAAAAAGGACTGAAAGCATGCTGCACGAATTGAAAAGTGATGGATTAAAAGTCAAGTATTTAAGTGATTATTTGACAAAAGCGGGGATACCGAACGATCTTGTGCTAGATCTAAAAAGGTTATTGGTTGATCAAGGCGAGATCATGCCCCTTGATGACCAATATTTCTGGCATGGCGAGCACTTTAGGGATGCAGTGGAAAGATTAAGGAATGGCACTGATGCTGAGTTTGAGGTCGGAGAAGCGAAGGAGATTCTCGATCTTTCCCGTAAATATATGATTCCGTTTTTGGAACGTCTTGACGCATCAGGTGAAACGATAAGGGTGGATAATAAAAGAGTTTGGCAGTAGTTCCTGACAGGAAAAGGTGAAAGCTTACTACTTAGCTAGCTTTCACCTTATGTGTGCTATTTGATCTTTTCTAGTAAAGAAGTAATTGTGAATTCTTGCCCATTTTTATCTGTCATGAGAAATTCTTCCTTAACTTTGCCATAACCAGGCACCCAGTAATTTCTAACTAAGCTATTATCCTCATTTTTTTTCTCAGTTATTATCACATCTTCTAGCTCGCCGATAGGTAAGGAAAGCTTCGCATGGACATCAACGATCTTCCAATCTCCAAAAGAGTTCCCGACTTCAAATGGTTGTTTCAGTTGTGAAATAGGCACAAATTTACTTTTAACAGAGTCAAGCGCTGGAATCATTTCATCATAAAATTCGGGCTCTTCGTATACAACGAATATTTCATCATCTGTTAACTGATATACTTTAAATATACGTGTTCCGCCATTCTCGACAATGGAAGGAAGATAATCTCCCTCTTTTTGATAAAACATTTCATTATACACGGCAAACTCGTTCCCTTCGCCTTTGAAGAAATAATTTTTATTTTCAAGGGGGAAGTAATCTTTTATTTTTGCTGTTTCAGCTTGTGGCTGCAGCTGCATTGGTTTTTGTGGAGTTTGAGGTTCTTTAGTCATGCATCCTGCCAGCCATAAGGAACTGATGATGAGAAGGAACCATTTCTTCATTTATTTGACTCCTTTACTTGTTTATAATTTAGACGAAAACGAATGTTTGAAGTTGCAAAAGCAAAATTGATTCTTGTAAAAAAGCAGAAGTTGCTAAAAGTTTTTGTCTAAAGTGGAAATATTATGCGGAAATGTAGGACGAAAAGAATAAGGAAAATAGAAAAGAGACCGTCAAACGGTCTCAATTTGCCAACTACTTCCCGAACATTGCTTTGAAGCCGAGATATAGAAGAGCTACAGCAAAGATGATCATCACTAATCCGCCGATGATACCAAAAAAAGAAGCAATACCGCTAGTAATGACAACTGATGTTGGGATATGAGTCAACCCAAAGCCAGCTATAATACAAGCCAAATATAGTAATGCTAATTGGTACATATTGAATCCCTCCTTCCATATAATTTATGAAACGAGGGTGGGGTTTGCTTGCTCAATTGTCTAATAATTTAAAATAAAAATGTTAAAAGCATTACAATGCCTTCCTCAAATAATGTTGGATTTTGAGGAAATAATACGAAATATATGTAGTGGTTTTTTGTTTTATTTCGGTTTCAACTATGATATATTAATTTACATCGTTCATCTGCCGAGAAATATTCTGTATGGTGTAAAATATAATGTACATAAACTTAGCGATTGCTAAGTTTTTCTAATTTTATCTGTAAGAGGTGTGAAATATGAAAAAACTTTTTATCTCATCGAAAGAATTGGTAAAAGAGAATCCTACGTTTTTCTTGATTGCAATTATTCTTTTTTGGCTTAAAACATATACTGCTTATCAAATAGAATTTAATTTAGGAATTGATAACAAAATGCAACAATTCCTGCTATTTATAAACCCGCTTAGCACAGCCTTGCTCGTTTTAGGACTTGCGCTAATTTTTAAAGGTCGGATCCAATCTGTCGTATTAATTGCGATGAATTTTTTATTGTCGTTTTTATTGTATGCAAACATTGTTTATTACCGGTTTTTCAATGATTTTATTACAGTTCCGGTTATCATGCAGACGAAAACAAATGCAGGGCAGTTGGGAGACAGTGCTCTTTCATTAATGTCGCCTTTTGATATTTTTTACTTTACTGACACGATTCTGCTCATTTTCTTTATTGTGAAAAAGTGGTATCAGCCTAATACAGCATTTAGCCGGAAGCCTGCTAAATACGTCATTGCCGCAGCTGTGTTGACTTTTTTGATTAACCTGGGGCTTGCAGAAATTGATCGCCCACAGCTTCTAACTCGTTCATTTGACCGAAACTACCTCGTCAAATATCTTGGAGCTTACAATTTCTCTGTTTATGATGCGATTCAAAATGCCAGATCAGCTAGCCAAAGAGCGCTAGCAGATTCCAATGATATTACCGAAGTTGAGAACTATATTAAAGCAAACTACGCCTCTCCCAATCCGATTTACTTCGGGAAGGCAAAAGGCATGAATGTGATTTATGTATCAATGGAATCACTGCAAACCTTTATTATTGATTACAAGCTAAACGGACAAGAGGTAACACCGTTTTTAAATTCATTAGCACATGATGGAAAAACATTTTATTTTGATAATATTATTAACCAAACTGGGCAGGGTAAAACATCGGATGCTGAATTTATTATGGATAATTCGTTATTTCCAATGGCACAGGGGTCTGTATATGTAACGAAAGCACAGAATACGTATCAGGCGTCACCCGCAATTCTTAAAACACACGGCTATACTTCCGCTGCTTTTCATGGGAATTATAAAACTTTCTGGAACCGTAACGAGATGTATCGCTCGCTAGGATACGATAAGTTTTTCGACGCTGAATATTATAATATGAGTGAAGAAAATACGAAAAATTATGGCATGAAGGATAAACCATTTTTTAAAGAATCGATGCCTTTGTTAGAAAGCTTGCCACAGCCGTTCTATTCAAAGTTCATTTCCTTATCCAACCATTTTCCATTTAAAATGGATGAAGGGGATACCGATTTTCCAGCTGCAGAAACGAAAGATAATGTCGTTAATCAATATTTTCAATCAGCTAATTATATGGACCAGGCATTAGAACAATTCTTTAATGATCTTAAAAAATCGGGATTATACGATAATACTGTCGTTGTTTTATATGGTGATCACTACGGAATTTCTGAGAATCATAATGAAGCAATGTCGGAAATCATGGGGAAAGAAATTACACCATTTGAATATGCGCAGCTCCAAAGAGTTCCGGTATTTATTCATGTTCCTGGGGTTGAAGGCGGGGCCGTACACCAATTCGGCGGCCAGGTCGATGTCCGTCCAACGGTGTTGCATCTTTTAGGTATTGATACGAAAGATTATCTAGAGGTTGGCTCTGACTTATTATCTAAAGACCACAGTGAAATCGTACCGTTCCGGAATGGTGATTTCATTTCTCCTGAATTTACCCAGCTTGAAGAGAAGTGTTATTCAACTTCGACTGGTGAATTAATCGAAGGAGATGGCTGTTTGCCTTTAGCTGAACAAGTGAAACAGAAGTTACAAATGTCTGACCACATTGTCTACAAAGATTTATTGCGTTTCTATCAACCTGAGGGCTATGAACCGATTAATCGTGATGATTATCAGTATATAAAGTCTGAGGTACCGATTAAGAAAGAAGGCATCAAACCAGGCATACAAAAATGATAATGAGTGAGTGGAGAAGAGATTCTTCACTCTTTTTTGTGCCTTTAAATCCAAGCGACCCCGTACAATTTAATTTGATGGACAATGTATATACTTGAAGCCATGGTAATACCCTCTTATAGGTGAACTTTAATATGAAAGGGTGATAAGGATGAATTGGAATGAAAATACAATAGATTCTAATATTCGAATAACACCAGTAATGTTTGTTACACGTTCTTTAGATGAAATTCGTTTTTGGTCGAGGATCATGAAGGAACATTCGTTATTCCTTCGATTAGGGTTTAGATGTGACGATACACAATTAATTGCAGAGGCAAATCAATTTTATCATACGTTTGAAAAAATTGAGCAACGAGCTCATGCATTTACAGCTCAAACTGATCCTGAACAAATAAGGCGGTTTAATACAGAAGTTCAACATGCTGCAACGAATATTTTTGCCTTCAAGCGGAAAGTGTTAGGATTAATACTTACTTGCAAAATGCCAGGCGCAAACAATTTTCCGCTCCTAGTGGATCATACAAGCAGGGAAGCTAATTATTTTAGAAAACGATTAATCGAATTAAATGAAGGGAAATTGAAAGCACTTCCTGATGCAATTATTAAAGAGAATGTCTTCTTCTTAAGGATCATGGCCGATCATGCCCAATTTATCGGACATCTTCTTGATCCATCAGAAAGAAAACTCGTGGATATGGCTCAAAATTTCAGCAATGATTTTGATCAATTAGTTTTTCAAGCTAGAGATCTAGAATCGATGAAACCACAGTCTCAAACAGTTCCAATGCTAGATCAATTCCTTGATCAGAATCGGGTGTCTGTCGCTTCCCTTAAAGACTTTAAGAAAACAGCACGAGATTTGATCGAGGAATGCAAAATTAAAAGCATTATCCACCCTCTATTAGCAGACCATGTTTTCCGAGAAGCCGAAAGATTTCTTGCAATCATTGATATGTTTGAAGCGCATCTCACAGGGGGAAAGGCTCAGCCAAGAAACGCATAATTGATAAAAATGAGTAGATTTCATACGCTTCATACATTTTTAGATGAAAAGAGAACTGGATTTACACATTCAGTTCTCTTTTGTATTAATTGAGATTTGCGACCTATTTATAGAATTTGACAAAGAAATTCTACCTCTAATGCTTGAAATGCATGAAAAAGATACGAATTCAATATTTGCATAGGAAAGTTAGATTATTGCTTTCCAAAATAGTAAAATGAATACATTACATAAAATTAGGAGGAAAACGAAATGAGCGAATGTAAACTAGATCATTCACACGAAGATGTTAAGCAAAAATTTGAGCAACAGCGTGAATTTTTACCAGGTGATATGGCTCCACTATTTCAGTCTTTTTTTAAGAAAGAGCATACGCAGGATATATTAAATGAAGTATTTCACCTGTTAAAAAAATACGACCTTTCTTCAGAGGAAGAGAAAGCAGAACGAGCGAACAGATTGTATTTGGTCCTAAACAATCTTTAAGCAGGGAAGATACCAAGCTATTCACAAGCTTTGGTATCTTTTTTTAATTTTGGCTCATTTCTAAGTGGTTTTCCCTCAAGTTATTTATTACTTAGGCGCTGTTAAATAATATTAAAGCTTACGGAAAACGTCCTTAATTCAAATGAGATTACAATAATTTTGTAGTTGTTAAAAAATTATTTTAACTATTTAAATTTTGTGATATGATGGGTTTATAGAATAAAATAATTAATAATAGAAGTAAGCGATTACATGGTTGAGGGGTGTATCCGATTTGAAGAGTCTTCATCAGCCGATATTTGACTTAGCGATTCGCACGGCCGATATGCTCGTCAAAATGTTCGGGTCCAGGTGTGAAGTAGCTGTGCACGATTTCGCAGACTTGAAGAAATCACTTATCCATATTGCCGGAAGTGTGACAGGAAGAGAAATCGGTTCACCGATTACGGACCTAGTGCTCAATGAATTGGCGAAAAAGAAGAAGCATATTGAAGATATTCCAATTTATAAGACGCAGTCCAAAAAAGGGAACATCATCAAAGCGGCAAATATTTTTATTCGAGACGATAAAGGCAACGCGATTGGTGCATTATGCATAAATTATGATATAAGTCTATTAATGCAATTTGGCGGGGAGATTGAAGAGTTTATTAACTTCGATGATCAAGGAACAAAATCAGAAAGCTTTTTTACATCTGTACAAGATATAACGCAGGAAATGGTCGACCAAGTATTGAATGGCTTTAAGAAAGCACCATCCATAATGAGTCTGGAAGAAAAGGTCGAATGTGTTCGCCAGCTTGAGGAAAAAGGAACTTTTCTCATAAAAGGAGCGACTGATTATGTTGCTTCTGTGCTAGGTGTCTCTAAGTTTACCATATACAATTATTTGCAAAAAATCCGCACAATCAACGAGTTTCAGACAGAAGAACTGGTTGAACGGAAATAGTCATAAAAAGCACTATAAATATTAAGTGTCTCAGTTTAATGTTTTTGATAAAAATACGTGCGAATGTGGATCCATTTCCTTTCTGAATCTCGTGTGCCGAAAATATTTTTACTATAGTTATTTTCTAAAAAGCACTCATTTTTTATTGTTTTTCCCATATTATCAAGGTGTTTATGAAAATATTAAAGGGGTTAATAACATGAAATATAGATCTGCATTTGATATTATCGGTCCAGTGATGATTGGACCTTCTAGTTCCCATACGGCAGGTGCTGCTCGGATTGGCCGGGTTGCCAGAACTCTATTTGGAAGTCAGCCTAAAAAAGCAGTTATCTCCTTATATGGCTCGTTTGCTAAGACGTATAAAGGCCATGGAACGGATGTCGCGATTGTTGGAGGCCTTTTGGATTTTGATACGTATGATGAGCGCATCCCATCTTCACTCAAGTTGGCAGAAGATGCAGGAATGGAAATTATATTTACAATCGAAAATACGGTCACTGACCATCCAAATACGGTTAGAATTAACATTTACGATGATAAAAAGGAATTAGAAGTTGTCGGGATTTCGATTGGCGGCGGTACGATTGAAATTACGGAGCTTAATTCGTTTAAATTAAAATTATCAGGCGAGCACCCGGCAATCTTGGTTGTGCATAATGACCAGTTCGGAGTGATTTCTGCCGTTACAAATATTTTTGCCAAATATGAAATCAATATTGGCCATATGGAAGTTTCGCGAAAAGAAAAAGGTCAAATGGCATTGATGGTCATTGAAGTTGATCAGAAAATCGACCAAAATGTGATTGCCGAGATTGAAAAGCTTCCAAATGTCACTCAGATTATTCGAATGGTCGAATAAGTAAAGTGTTGGATAGACATCTCACTTACTCAAATAAATTATTCTGGCATATCTTATCATAAAAGAAGCTTAGCACCAGGAGGGATTAAATTGTTGTTTAGAAATGTAGCTGAACTTGTGGCACTTGCAGAAAGCAAGCAAGTGAAAATAGCAGAAATAATGATTCAGCAAGAAATCGAAGTGACAGGTTTATCTAGAGACGAGATAATAGCTAAAATGGATTTTAATTTAACAATCATGGAACAAGCTGTGGAACGCGGGCTAAACGGCGTGACTTCCGTCTCCGGCTTAACGGGCGGGGATGCAGTCCTACTTCAAAAATATATTAAAAGCGGTAAATCATTATCAGGAAACATCCTGCTTGATGCAGTTAGTAAAGCAGTAGCAACAAATGAAGTAAACGCAGCGATGGGTACGATTTGTGCAACGCCAACTGCAGGATCTGCAGGCGTTGTACCTGGCACATTATTTGCTGTTAAGGAAGTATTAAACCCAACGCGGATGGAAATGATCGAGTTCTTGTTCACATCAGCAGCCTTTGGGTTTGTTGTTGCGAACAATGCTTCGATTTCTGGCGCTGCGGGCGGATGTCAAGCAGAGGTTGGGTCCGCGAGCGGAATGGCAGCAGCATCAATTGTTGAGCTTGCAGGCGGAACACCAAGTCAAGCAGCGGAAGCGATGGCTATTACATTGAAAAATATGCTCGGACTTGTTTGTGATCCTGTTGCTGGGTTAGTTGAAGTTCCATGTGTAAAACGGAATGCAATGGGTGCGTCCAACGCGATGACAGCGGCCGATATGGCCCTCGCTGGAATAAAGAGCCGGATTCCATGCGATGAAGTAATCAATGCGATGTTTTTAATCGGCCAATCCATGCCGTCAGCTTTACGAGAAACAGCAGAAGGCGGTCTGGCTGCTACACCTACAGGAAGAAGACTTGAAGCGGAGATTTTTGGAAAAACAAATAAATAACTAAAAACCCCGGATTCATTAGTGGATTTAGGGGTTTGTTTTTTTCTATTTAGAAAGATCAATTACGTTAAGCGAGTGCAGAATTCATGATTGGATAAGAAATCTACGAATCGCTTAATTTTAGAAAGAATGGTGTAAAAATTTATAATAATAAGGGACCGTGACTGCTGGTAACATCCACGGTCACGTGCAATTGTCGTCCACTTTACAATGATTGGCTCGAAAGGTTTGCGATAGACCATCTTTAAGGCTAGTTAGGTCTCAAGGGAGGTCTATTTCTTTTTGCCTTGAGATAGTATTGCGATTAATACGCCAAAAGCTAAAACAAGTGATAAAAATAATATTAAAAATAGATTGATAATTCAAAGGAAATAAAGTAGACTAATTTTAAGAGTTAGATCGATCTAATAAAACTTATCCAATCTCAATTCTGCATTGTCATATTCTTTTTTAAAATTTCCCTATTAATGGGAATGGTATTTGACATCAGTATATAAAGCTACCATAATAAAGCTACGGATAAACAAATACATTAAAAAATATCATATCAGCTTTAAAATGGTGGGGGATTTTGAGATGAAGCAAAATAAAAGTACTCGTGTTACGTTACAAGATGTCGCGAAGCATGCAGGCGTTTCGCGTGCTACAGCTTCACTGATCGTGCGGAATAGTCCGAGTATTTCCGAAAAAACTCGAAACAAAGTTTTACAATCTATGAAAGAGTTAGGCTATGTGTATGATCGCGTTGCCGCCAACTTGCGCTCACAGAAATCATCTACTGTCGGATTAATTATTACTGACATAGCAAACCATTTTTACTCTGATTTGCTTACAGGTGTCCATTATGCTCTAGAAGAGCAAGGATATACCGTTTTCTTAGGGACAACTTTTGATTTAGATCGGAAGCAAGATCAACTTCTTTCAACTATGTTGGAGCATCGGGTTGGGGGAGTCATATTATGTCCCGTGTCCGGCAGTTCAAAAGAAACGATTGAGCGAATCGAAAATTTAAATATTCCAATTGTGTTAGCTGTTAGAGAAATAGAGGAACTAAACTTGGACTATGTGGGGATCGATTATATCGGGGGTTCTCAATTAGCTGTTGACCATTTAATAGAAAAAGGGCATCGTAGAATTGCATTTTTGGGCGGTTCTTCTGAATCATCCGCTTGGAGGGAGCGTAAACAAGGATATTGTACGGCTCTTCAAAAAGCGAGGTTAGAGGTTGATGAGTCACTAGTGATTGAAGCCGCCGTATCCCGCGAAGGCGGAATTCGGGCAATCCATGAAGTACTGCGTCATCCGAACCCGCCAACAGCTGCTTATTGTTTTAACGATTTCGTGGCTAAAGGTGTGTTGCAGGGCTTAAGAGATGCCGGATTAGAACCAGGTCAAGATATGGCGATCGTCGGTTTTGATAATGTGGAGGAATCAGCGATCTATACACCGCCATTAACAACGGTTTCTTCATTTCCAGAAGAAATTGGTAAACAGGCAGCCAAGCTCCTGCATGAACGAATCGTCGATAATGACCGCGAACAGCGTCGGATTATTTTACAGCCTGAACTTGTTGTTCGAAAAAGCACTTAACTCCTTAAGTATTCGTAATATTATTCTAATAAACTACGAAACAAGGAAATGATTACCCAAATAGACTAGAGAGTGGCCCAGAAATGGTGTAAATGGACATTTTTACGTGGAGGCCTCTCTCTAATGTAAATCGAATAGCTTTGCAATTTTACGTACTTATGACAGCGGTTACTTAGATCGATCTAATAGTTTTTGACCGATCTAATTAAAATAGAAAACGTAAGTACATCATGGAGGAAATAGGATGTTGGGGTTATATTTGAAGAAACCAGGTGAATTAGAATTAAGAGAAATTTCGTCGGCCATGCCACTTAAAGAGGACGAGGTAAAAATTAAATTAATCTATGGAGGAATTTGCGGTTCGGACTTAAGTGTGTATAGAGGCGATTTACCACATGCCATTTACCCGGTTCAGCCCGGCCATGAATTGATCGGAACGATCGTTGCAGCGGGTGAAAAAGTGCAATATGAAGTAGGTTTAAGGGTTGTGATCATGCCAAATTCTTTTTGTGGAGAATGCGAGTTTTGCCAAAAAGGGAAAACGAATATTTGTTCCAATAAAGAGTCATTAGGTGTGAATGCGAATGGCGGATTTGCTGAAGAATTTATAATCTCTTCCAAATATGTTATACCTGTTCCAGATGTCCTTGCGAACGAAAAGGCCATTCTAATCGAACCTTTATCGGTGATTGTCCACGCGCTAGAAAAAGTAAACATTACTAGTGAGACATCTATTGCTGTCATTGGATGTGGGACAGAAGGCTTGTTAGCAATCGCGCTAGCAAATTACCTAGGAGCACAAATAACAGGAATCGATATTAATCAAGAGAAACTTGACAAGGTTAAGGAGAATTATCGAAATATTCAAGTAGCTAATTCGGAAGAGGTTAATGAGGGAATGTACGATGTTGTCATCGAAGCTGCTGGTGTTCGGGCCTCTTTTGAGCAAGGAGTTAAATTGGTGAAGCCAGGCGGGACAATGCTCCTTATCGGTTTAGCGCGGGAAGCTTCGATCCCGGTCAGCCAAGTGGTCAGAAAAGAAATATCTATTTACGGATCCATCATCTATAACATGCCTGGCGATTTTTTAAAGAGTATTGATTATTTATCCAAACAGGATTTTAATGTCGAACCAATTATTTCAAAAATCTTCCATTATCGTGATTACGCGCAGGCGTACGAGGATGCCTGCTCAGGGAGATATGGAAAAATTGTATTAAATTTTAAGGGAGCTTAATTTAAGAAATAATTGCGTGAAAAAACATTCAAAGGAGTGGTGAACGTATGTCCAAGCTAAACTTCGGACCACTAACAGGGGTAAAAATATTAGACATTTCAACAATGATTGCAGCTCCTTTTGGCGCAACCCTACTTGCGGATTTAGGTGCTGAAGTGACGAAGATCGAATTGCCTGGAAAAGGCGATACTTTGCGTACAGTTGGACCATGGAAAGGGAAAGAAGCTTTAAGATGGCCAGGTCTCGCGCGTAACAAGAAATCCGTCACGCTCGATATTCGAACAACAGAAGGGAAAGCAATTTTTTTAAAATTAATCAAAAATGTCGATATATTAATAGAGAACTTCCGACCGGGTACGCTGGAAAAATGGGGTTTAGGATATGAAGAATTAAAGAAAATCAATCCGCAGTTAATCATGACTAGAGTTTCAGGTTATGGACAAACAGGTCCATATAAAGAAAAAGCTGGCTTTGGCACACCAGGTACCGCATTTAGCGGGCATACAGCAATCCAAGGTTTTGCCGATCGTCCACCAGTCAGTCCGTCTTATTCGTTACTCGACTATATTACCGGTGTTTATGTTGCCTTTGCGACTGTAAGCGCATTATATCACCGTGAAACGACTGACGAAGAAGGACAAGAGGTAGAGATGGGCCTATATGAATCTATTTTCCGTATGCTCGAGTTTTTAGTAGCTGAGTATGATCAAAATGGGGTCGTAAGGGAAAGAAGTCCAGGACTAGCAGGTCATTCGAGTCCCGCTGGTACATATGAAACAAAGGATGGCAAGTTTGTTGTTTTAGTATGCAGTACAGATTCTACCTTCAATCGATTAGCTGAAGCGATGCAGCGTACGGATATGTTGGAAGATCCTCGCTATTACACGAATGCTGAACGGTTAAAACATGACCAAGACGTACAGGTTATTGTCTCGAATTGGATAAAAGGTTATACTCAAAAAGAATTAACAGAAAAGTTGGACTCATTTGGCGTTCCTGTAAGCCCGATCTACACAATTGAAGATATTTTTAATGATCCACAATATAAAGCAAGAGAAAACATTGTTGAAGTGGAACATCCAAGGTTAGGCACAATCAAAGTGCCAGGCGTTGTGCCGAAATTTTCGAAAACACCTGGGGCGATCCGTCACCGGGCGCCTGAATTAGGCGAACATAATGAAGAAGTTTTGGGCGGGTTAGGCATATCAGCGGAAGAATTGGCTTCGCTAAAAGAGAGGGGAGTCATCTAAATGACAGAACTATTATTGCCTTCAAAAGTAACGATTTGCGAGGTTGCTCCTCGTGATGGATTTCAGGCTGAACCGGAGTGGATTCCTACCGAACAAAAGCTGCGTATAATTAGAGAGCTTGCCAAAACAGGCGTAAAGTCGATGGAGATCACATCCTTTGTTCATCCAAGGGCCATTCCCCAGTTAAAAGATGCAGAAGAGGTAGTGAGAAAATCTCAAGATTTAACTGGAATGTATTTTCGAGCTTTAGTGCCAAATGTAAAGGGAGCAGAGCGGGCAATTGATGCTGGCATAAAAAAATTAAAGCTAATGCTTTCGGCAACTGACTCTCATAGTCTTTCAAATGCAAATAGTACCGTAGAAGACGCACTAAATAAATTGGAATCGATTACAGAGCTGGCCGAAATAAAAGGCGTGAAAGTCGGGGGCTCGATTTCAGTCGCATTCGGCTGCCCTTACGAAGGGGATGTGCCGTTAAGCCGAATCGAATTAATATTAGATCGTTACACACAGATGGGCATTAATGAAGTGTCATTAGCAGATACAACTGGGATGGGCAATCCGAAACAAGTTTACCGCTTGTTAGGTGATTTAAAAGAACGCTTTCCAAATATGACCTTTTCGATGCATCTTCATAATACACGGGGAATGGCATTAGCAAACGTTGTGGCGGCACTCCAACAAGGAGTCGTTCATTTCGATAGTTCCATAGCTGGATTAGGCGGGTGTCCTTATGCACCGGGAGCTTCAGGTAATATTGCAACCGAGGATCTCGTTCATGCATTATTTGAGATGGGGATTGAGACAGGGATCGACCTCGAATCGATTATTCACGTGGCAAAGGATGTTAAGCAGACCATTGGCCATGATGGAGGGAGCTATATGCTTCAAGCCGGTCCATGCTCACAGCTACATATGAAGCCTAAGTCTCAGGTGAAATTAGAGAGCTAGCCAAGGGAGGATAAGAATGGGAGCACAACTAGAGCAACTGGCGATCATTGAACAAGTAAAACAGCCAAGAAAACCAACTCGTGTTCGCTATACAATTTTATTCCTATTATTTATCATTACAGCTATTAATTATATGGATCGGGCAAGCATTTCGATTGTTGCTCCAGCCATTCAATCTTATTTTGATTTAAGTCCGGCCTTGCTTGGATTAATTTTTTCTGCCTTTAGCTGGACATATGCGGCCATGCAAATTCCTGGAGGTTTAATTGTCGATAAATTTGGGTCAAGGCTGACATATGGAATCTCTTTGATCGCATGGTCAATTGCTACAGGACTTCAGGCATTTGCGAACGGCTTCGCCTTTCTTTTCGGTTCTCGTTTGCTTCTCGGGATTACGGAGTCCCCAGCTTTTCCGGCAAATAATCGAATTGCTGCAACTTGGTTTCCACAGAGGGAACGCGCCTTTGCATCAAGTGTTTTTTCAGCTGGTCAGTATATGGGATTAGCATTTGCAACGCCGGTGCTTTTTTGGTTAATGACGACTTTTGGCTGGCGCTCCGTATTTATCGTTGCAGGGTTAATCGGTTTAGTATTCTCGATAGCTTGGTTTAAAATCTATCAAGATCCTAAAGATAATAAAAAAATGAATCAAGAAGAGCTTGATTATATTCGTGAAGGTGGAGGTCTAGCCGATCATGTAAGTGAAGGCAAGAAAATTACATGGTCCAACTTTTTGGAATTATTAAAATACAGACAGTTGTTAGGTCTTTGTATTGGTCAGTTTTCGATTGCATCTACGCTGTTCTTTTTCCTTACCTGGTTTCCTACTTATTTGGCAGAAGAAAAAAGTATGCCGTTTCTGAAGGTTGGAATTGTTGCTTCAATCCCCTATATGGCAGCGTTTTTCGGTGTGCTTTTTGGCGGAATTTGGTCTGACTGGTTACTTAGGCGTGGAGTATCCATCAATATAGCACGGAAGATGCCTGTTATTATCGGTTTATTCCTTACGAGCAGCATTGTTCTAGCTAATTATACTTCGTCTGCAACATTAGTGATTGCGATTATGTCGATTGCTTTTTTTGCACAAGGGATGTCGAATACATCGTGGGCAATGCTAGCTGAGGTTGCACCACGTGAATTAATGGGAGTAGCAGGCGGAGTATTTAGTTTCTTTGGCAATGTTGCTGGCATTCTTACACCGATGATCATCGGTTTTATTGTTACCGCTACCGGTTCCTATACAGGAGGGATCTTATATGTCGGAGTGGTTGCATTAATGGGCGCATTATCTTATATCTTCATTGTTGGAAAAATAAAACGTATCGAATTAAAATTCTGATTTTTGGTAGGCTGTTTTCGTAAACATTGTGCCTTATTATTGTGATTTTAT
>NZ_JAHNZZ010000001.1:1380677-1464262 GCF_019039215.1 Bacillus sp. FJAT-29790 | reverse complement strand
AGCGGAAATCAACGGGCAAACTTTTAAAGCCAAAAACAACAAACTATGCGAAAAGAGCCTTTTGGTAAAACAGATAGAATATTCCAATTTATCTATAGGATGTATTTCAAATTACGAAAGAAAAAAACGACTCACAGCCAGAGCTTGTGAGTCATTTTTCTATTATTCATAAAGATCCCATGCAAGTTTCAGAGATTCAACGATATAATCGGCGGCATCATTCGCTGTTTGTTCATCTACATTCAATGTCGAATGATTTAATGAGTAAGCGCCCTGCCTCTTATAAAACAACTCTTCGATTTCATTTATATCTCTTCCTTGCAAAACAGGTCGACTGTCGATTAGAATATTGAGCCGCTCTTTCCATTGTTCCCACGACATATCAAGATAAAAGACAATGCAGTTTGTTAAACAAATATCGCGTACTTCAGGCTGCATAAACGCTCCGCCACCGACTGAAATGATCTTAAGCTTTTGGTTGCAATATGATTTGATCGTATCCTTTTCAAGCTCACGAAATTTAGCTTCCCCATGCTTTTCAAAAATTTCACTAATGGACATATTAAACATTGCTTCAATCTCCTGATCAATGTCGATAAATGTCCGGTATAATTTTTTTGCCACAAGCGCTCCGATCGTTGTTTTTCCGACACCCATAAAGCCAATAAACACAATGCTTTTTTCTTTTATAGACATTCTATTGTTCCTCATTCCATACACCTTTCTTTTTGCGTTTGATCGCTTATCATTGCAATCAGTATACTACACAGACGCGCACACATAAATATTTTTCGAAATTATCGCAGATTAACTGGCAGCAAGCCTCCACCTAATGGAGAGGAATTTCAGAAGCCTAGTGAGTCAAACTGCCCGTAAAGGCCCGATTGTTCAACTAATGATCAGTGTGGAAGAACATCCCACTGATGAAAGTTTCACTTTATAAAAACGAATGAATAGAATAAGCAATCATGATTCCGAAGATCATATAAAAAATAGAAAACTTAATATTCCAATAAGTAATCTTGAACGGGTTCAGCTTAATTAAATCAGCCAAGATCGAAAGCGATAAATTAAAAGGACTGTACATGACAGTTGCAAGGCTGCAGGTGATCAAAACAATCGTCAGTGAAGGCGATGAAACCTCAGGCAGTACTGGAGCCATTAATTCGGCAAGAAGGGTGATCGACACTAAGGGATGAAAACCAATTAATGATGTCACTAAAAAATAGCAGCCAATCATGAGATAGAACAACAGGGTTTGATCTGAAATTTGCCGAAAAGCATCTTGAAGAAATGATAGTTTTCCAGATAAAGATAGCAATTTAACAAACAGACCAGCACATAAAAACATGAAAAAATAGTTGGAAAGCCCTCGGGTTCGTTCCTTCCAATGAGGGATCGTGTAAGTGAGATACATCTTTGGCTTTTTAATAATAAAAGCCCAAAGAAAGGAAACCGGAATAATTAGTAAAACGATGGATACCAGGAAGCCCTTTTGAAAGAAATGCTGGATTAATGACGCTAATGTGACAATAACGAGTAACATAAACATCATTTCAAGCAGCTTCTTCCTGATTTTTGCCCCGGCCACTTGTTCCGCTTTCGGGAACGATAAGCTCGAATGTCGATACGTGAACTTGGAGATAGCCCAATCAAAGCCAGCAATTATTATGACGATGAGAACGATCGGCAGAATGATTTGATAATAATTCGTCCCTGTTATATCAAGTGCCGTGCTGACCATAACTTCCATCGGACTCCAAGTCAAGCAAAGGGCGTAGGCGCGCAACAAACTTTGACTAAGAAACTTATTAGCTGTATTTGGCGGCAGTTGATTCAGTGTCGGATTGAGCGAATTTCTAAGTAACGGAATCGTTGCAATATTTAAGAATACGCCCAATAAATGTGAGACGAGAAAACTCCTTTTATATAAATGGGAAACTTGAACGACGTTTTTACGAAGCAATGAATTCAGATTCGTATCATAATGGCCAACGCGGACGATTGAATTCAAAAAAGGAAGAAAAAGAAAGAGCGAGAGCATACCGAGCATCGAATCAAAATGGTCGAGAATGGAGTACCAAGGCTTACTGCTAAATAAAAACAAAAAAATAGCACCCGCTAAAAAACAAATACCTGATATAAAGTAAAGGCCCCTAGCGCGCACTGAAGACATGATCAAAGCGAGAACAGCCATTGCGCCAATCACATAATTTAGGCCAGGAATATATGCGAAAACGGAAAGTAAATAAAGAAAAATTAACGTCGTGTAAATAAAGATAATCATTAAATAATCTCCTTTTTTGTAGATTAACACGCAGAAAAAATGCCACTGATAGAAGATCCCTCATTATGTAGATCGATCTAATTATTTGAGAGCATCATAACAAACTTCATAAAAATCGTCTATCTTTTCCTTCTATTAAAATATTAAAATAATTCCTAAAACTTATTGCATTTTCCGAAAATGTCGGTTATGATAATGTAAACGCTTTACTAGATCGATCTAACAATCTAATATTAGGAGCAGGTGATCAATTTGACAGAAACATTAACATTAAAAAAAGCCTTGCCATTTGTAAATGGGGAGTGGCTCTCTGGAGATCGGCAAACGGTCCCAGTGAAAAGCCCATTCACAGGCGAAGTGATTGGTGAACAAGTATTAGCATCCATGGCAGATGCAGAGGAGGCGCTGAATTCAGCTTTTAAAGCAAAGAAAGAAATCGCGGCAATTCCTGCCTATGAACGAGCAAAAATCTTAAAAAAAGCTGCCCTACTTCTTGAAGAAAGGAAAGAAACATTCGCTAAACTTATTTCTTCTGAATTAGGGAAACCATTGAAAAATACGCTTGATGAAGTTGCCCGTTCGATTGAAACGCTGGAGCTATCAGGTGAAGAAGCAAAAAGACTTGTTGGGGAGAGTATTCCGGGCAATGCTTCTGAACGAGGGATGAATTCTGTTGCAGTGACCTTTCGTGTACCGGTTGGGGTTATCGCTGCGATTACACCTTTTAATGCACCACTAAATCTTGTATGCCATAAAGTGGGTCCAGCGTTTGCAGCGGGAAATAGCATCATCTTAAAACCAGCACCGCAAACATCGTTGATAGCCACAGAAGTGCTCAACCTTTTACTCGACGCAGGACTTCCGAAAAACGCTGTTAATATGCTTCTAGGCGGTGTGGAAATCGGTCAGAAAATTGTTAAGGACGACCGGGTAAATGTGATTTCATTTACTGGTGGAACAGTTGCCAGCCGGAACATTTGCGAACTGGCAGGTATGAAAAAAGTGTTGCTTGAGCTTGGTGGAAATGCCGCAACGATTGTACATGAAGATGCTGACTTAAATAGAGCTGCCTCACTTTGTGCTCGAACAGGATTCAGCAATTCAGGACAAAGCTGTATATCCGTACAAAGAATTTACGTTCACCATTCTGTCGTGCCTCAATTTACAGAATTGTTAAATAATGAAGTTGCTAAGTTGAAAGTTGGAGACCCGTTGTACCCGGAAACGGATATCGGGAGTCTTGTTGACGAGAATGCAGCTACTCGAATCATTAATTGGATCGATCTAGCTGTCGAAGCTGGCGCAACATTAGTGGCCGGTGGCAACAAAAAAGGTGCGACGGTCGAGCCTACAATATTGCTAAACCCGCCTAAGACAAGCAATGTTGTTTGTCAGGAGGTTTTTGGACCAATTGTCAGCATTCTTCCTTACGAAACAATTGAAGATGCAATCACGGAAGCAAATGATTCAGAATTTGGCTTACAGGCGGGTATTTTTACTAATCAGCTGGATCTCGCCTATAAAGTTGCTCACACACTGGAAGTAGGCGGGGTGGTCATTAACGGAACTTCAAATTACCGTTTAGACCACTGGCCATATGGCGGGGTCAAAAACAGCGGAATCGGCCGTGAAGGTCCGCGGTTTGCGATCGAAGACATGACCGAAACGAAAATGATTGTTTTACAATTCCCTGAAGTAACGCAATAAATAACCTTTTAAGTATTTTTCATTCAATAAGACAGACTGTGTTGTTTTTAACATTACTTATCATATCGATAAGAAGTTTTTAGTCACCAAAGGAAATTTATGCAGTTCAGATATCCTCTCGAAATTGGGAAATCGGGTCCCATAGGGGGTTTATGAGTCCAGAGCCCCCCCCCGAAAAAGAAAAAACCGGCCTCAACGGGGTTTATGAGTCCAGAAACCCCCTGAAAAAGAAAAAACCGGCCTCAACGGTGGTTTATGAGTCCAAAAAACCCCACGAAAAAGAAAAAACAAGCTCATATGGGGTTCGTTGTGGAAAAGCAAATGAAAACAAATGCCGATATCAGGCGATGATAAGAATCAAGGAGGAGACAACCGAATGGAAGAATTAATTTCCCGTCAACTAGTTAAATACTTAGAAAACAGAGGAATTGAACATATTTTTGGCCTTTGCGGACATACAAATATTGCAGTGCTTACAGAGCTTGAAAAAAGTTCAATTAAATTTATTAATGTTCGTCATGAACAAATCGCGGCCCATGCCGCAGACGGGTATGCCCGGGCGAAAAAGCAAACATCTGTTGTTCTTAGTCATCTTGGACCAGGCCTAACAAATGCGGCTACCGGTGTCGCAAATGCAGCGTTGGATTCGATTCCGATGGTCGTGATTGCGGGCGATGTACCTACGCATTATTATGGCAAGCATCCACATCAGGAAATTAATTTACATGCAGATGCGGCTCAATATGATGTTTACAAACCTTTTGTAAAGCGGGCATGGCGTGTAGACCGCCCAGATTTATTCCCTGAAATTATTGAGAAAGCTTTTCAAATGGCTGAAAGCGGAAATCCGGGCCCAGTTCTTGTATCAGTGCCGATGGATATTTTTTCAATGAAAGTAGATACGGAGCTTTTTGATAAATTACAGCATCATACGAAATCTATTCAAAAGCCATCGATTGATGACCGAACAGCTGAGCAAATCATTCAAACGCTGCTTGATGCAGAAAAACCGCTTATTTATGCCGGTGGAGGAATTCTGCTAGCAGATGCAGCCGAGGAATTGAAGGAATTGGTAGATCATCTAAATATCCCAGTTGCTCATTCCTTGATGGGGAAAGGTGCGGTTCCAGACGATAATCCACTTGTTCTTGGGATGACAGGTTTCTGGGGAACAAAATTCATTAATGATAAGTGCAAGGAGGCCGATTATATTCTTGCCCTTGGCACAAGATTTGCCGAAGCGGACAGCAGCTCATGGGAAACAGAATATACATTTAACTTCCCGCCAACGAAATTAATCCAAATTGATATTGATCCAAACGAAATCGGGCGTAATTATCCGGTTGAAATCGGCGCTGTAGCTGACTTGAAACAAGCGCTGGCAGTTTTAAACCGGGTGGCGAAGAAAATGGCGCCTAACGGGTACAAGCGGGATCAGCTAATTCAAGAAATAGCTGCCAATAAAAAAGAATTCAAAAACAGCAATATCGGTTTTATCGAGGACAATTGTTTCCCGATGCAACCGCAGCGTATTCTACATGAAGTTAGAGAGGTTTTGCCAAGAGATGCTTTCATTACAACAGATGTGGGTTGGAACAAAAACGGGGTCGGCCAGCAATTTGACATTTATGAACCCGGAACGATTTTAACGCCTGGAGGCTACGCCACAATGGGCTTTGGTGCTCCTGCGGCCCTCGGGGTAAAAATTGCTCATCCTGAAAGAGTAGTCGTTTCACTCGTTGGTGATGGCGGATTTGGACAAAACCCTGCGGTGCTTGCGACAGCAGCAGAAGAAAACATTCCAGTCATTTGGGTGATTATGAATAACTTTGCCTTTGGAACGATAGCTGGGCTTCAAAAGGCCCACTTCGGCACTACGCTTGGCACTGTTTTTGAAATAGACGGAGAGCCATATTCTCCAGATTACGCGGCAATTGCAAAAGCTTATGGCGTAGAAGGAATCAAAATTGAAAAGGCGGAAGAGTTCAAACCAGCTCTTCAACAAGCGATTGCCAGCAACAAACCAGTTGTCATTGATGTGGCCATGCTCAATAATCCTGTTCCAACTGCTGGCCACTGGAACATCATGGATATCTACTCACCAGATAAAAAAGTACATCACGTATCTCTTTAGAAAAGGGCTAGATTTTACAACCAAAAGCATTCGGTGCACATCGCACCGAATGCTTTTGTGAATTAGCGGCACATCGATTTTAAAAATATTTTTTCTACGTGATTTGAAATTGTAAAAGAATATCCACAGATTCCATATGAACAGCAATGGTAAGATGGAGATACTAATCATAAGGAGCGATGTATATGGAGGAGATATTAAAGCAAATACTCGAAGGCATGCATGACATTAAAAATCAAGTCGCAAAAATAGATCAAAATATACAAACATTGGAGCATAGGCTGGCCCGATTAGAGAAAATGGACAGCATTGAACATCGAGTGGAGGTCAATCAAATTGACTTAACGGACATCAAAGAAATTGTCGAAAAAATGGATACTTTTCAAAGAGGAGAATTAATGGACTTCTTTCAAGTTTTGAAAGGGACCTCCATCAAAAAGCTGTTCCACGAAGAATTACATCAAATCAACCAACGTTTGGATGCGCAATTAACGAAGATTGCCAAGAACGAAGAAGCTATTTTAATGATTGAGGGGAAAAATCATAAAGTTAGCTAAAGTATTTTCTGAATAAATAAAAAACCTGCTCTGAAGAAGCCTTAGTGAATGAGGTTTCTTTTTTTCTTTATATGACTATGAAATTTTTCAATAATTCGTTAAAAGTTATTGCAAGTGATGAAGCTTCAGAGGGCTTTAGTAATAGAAATTGAATATAAAGAGTAACGGCTCAGTTAAGCGTAACTGAGCTTTTTTATCTGAAAAGACAAAAAGCACCGCATTTGCGGTGCAATTAGTTATACTTTTTATCATACATTTCTAAATGCATTTTAGAGTTTTGCGATAGGAAACGGAACCCGTCAAAGTGTCATAACGACTTTTTTGATCTTATTTTTCTAAAGTGACTGCTCAAGCTCGTACCAATAATAGCAAAGTGTATCCAGTCCTTTATGAAAGTTTTCCAAATGAAAATGCTCGTTCGGGGCATGGAAGTTTTCGTCCGGTAAGCCGAAGCCCATTAGTACGACTGGTAGATTTAGAATTTGGTCAAATGCTGCGATAATTGGGATCGAGCCGCCACCGCGTGTATATGAGGTCGGAACGCCATATACTTTTTCATATGCCCGGCCTGCCGCTTGGATTGCCGGGTGATCGAATGGAGTCACATATGGTGCTCCCTTATCAAAAAGTGATACTGTGACCTCAACGGCAGATGGTTTATTTTTTTCAATATGGTTTTGGAGAAGGCTCACAATTTCATCCGGATCTTGATTTGGAACAAGGCGGCATGTGATTTTTGCTGATGCCTCGGAAGGTATGACGGTTTTAATTCCTTCACCTTGGAAGCCTCCATAAATGCCGTTTACTTCAAGTGTTGGCCTGACCCATAATCTTTCAAGTGTTGTATAATCTTTTTCGCCGAACAGCTCGGATACGCCGGCCTGCTGACGGAAGCTTTCATCACTCATTTTCAATGCGTCGTATGCTTCTTTTTCTTCATTCGTTAATGGTTGAACTTGGTCATAAAATCCTTCTACAGTAACTTTTCCGTCGATACCACGGAAAGTATCGACGAGCTGAACGAGAGCATGAATCGGATTTTGGACGGCACCTCCATAGAGACCGGAATGTAAATCACCCTTTGCTCCTTTTACATCAATTTGCAAGCCGCATAATCCCCGTAGACCGTAACAAATCGTTGGTTTACCTTTTTCAATCATGCCGGTATCTGAAATCACGATGACATCTGCTGCCAGGAGGTCTTTATTTTCTTCAACGAACGCTGGTAGGTGAGGGCTTCCGATTTCTTCTTCCCCTTCAATACAAAATTTAAAATTAATTGGGAGTGCACCTATTGTTTGCAAAATGGCTTCAATTGCTTTCAGATGCATGAAAACTTGGCCTTTATCATCACTTGCACCGCGGGCAAAGATTTTTTCATCCCTGACTACCGCTTCGAAGGGCGGACTTTCCCATAAATGAAGCGGATCAACGGGCTGCACATCATAATGTCCATAGATCAGAACGGTCGGCTTTCCTTCTGCTTTCAGCCAATCTCCATAAACAACCGGATGCCCTTTCGTTTCATAAACTTTCACATTTTCCATTCCGATTTTCTCGAGCGCATCGGCAGTCCATTTTGCGGCTTTTTGAACATCACTACTATGTTCTGACAATGAGCTAATGCTGGGAATCGATAGAAATTAAAACAGCTCTTGTAAATGTACTTCTCTTCTATTTTGAAGATATGCCAAAATTGATTTTTCCAATATTTTTCCTCCTCGCAATTGACGGGCAGGCCGACTAATTCGCCATTCGATACATCGAAAAACAGTCACAGCTAGACGTTCCTCCGTACACCCATCCATCATTATTTCTTCATATCAAACATAATATCCTTCAAGAACGACGTAATGGAAATATAAAGATTTTTCAAAAAAAGGTTGAATACAATGCCAATACTGGTGTAAAATTACACTAATTGTAGAAAGTTATTTTGCTGTTAAATAATGAGGTGACGTAATGGATTCTCAATCAATGGAAGCTCAAAAGAGTATTTTTCGGAGCGAATTACTTTTACTGAAAGAGAAAGAGTATATTTCGGAAAAAAATTTTGAAGAGACAATGAATGCACATATTCAATTCTATGCTGATTTGGTAGTGAAAAAAGAAGAATTGGCTACTGCTAAGGAAAAGCCTTTGCAACAACCTATACCTCAAGTTAAAAAAGAGAAAAAAAAGAGATTATCAGCTGAGGAGATAAGAGAGCGGAACATCTCTTGGTCTTTAAATCTAGGTGTAATTTTGCTGCTGATTGGCGGGCTGTTTGTTGCCACAAGCAACTGGGAAACGATGGACAACTGGATGAAGAGCGGTTCCATCGCTTTTGTATCCCTGCTGTTTTATGGGATTGCGTATGTTTCAAAGCGGATTTTGCGGATCGAGCGAACGTCCTTTGCCTTTATCGTGCTCGGCAGTTTATTTCTCCCGATCTTTATTTTATCAGTCGGTTGGTTCGAGCTCTTCGGGCCTTACTTATCTTTTTATGGGGAAGGCAGATTTGTCCTAGGTGCTATGGGAAGCTTCCTGCTTATTCCAATTTATGGTCTGCTTGCAAAAAATCTGCAATCGCGGTTATTTGTCTGGTTTTCATTTATTTGTTTATCTGCAGGAATAGGCTATTGTTTAGCAGCCTTTCAACTTGAAAGGGATGGGTTTTATTTAGGCCTCATGGCATTTAATGCATTGCTGGTTGCTGGTTATCATTGGGTGAAGACGAGGGAAAGCCTGAAGCTTTTTACGAAAGAGCTTGTTTATTTCGCACAAATTAACCTTGTTCTTTCAACTATGTTGATGTTCGTATTCTTTGATAGTCCTATTTTTAATAGCTTGAATGTATTGCTTACAGCTGCCGTTTATTTAGCAATGGTTTATGTATCCGGCAAGAAGGAATACCATTTTGTATTTAGTGTCATGGTTGTTTACGGGGCATACCAGCTCATTGAACACTCCATTCTTGAAAGCTTCGGACCTGTTTTATATGCCCTTGTTGGGGTAGGGTTTCTAGTCGTTCCAAGAGTCATGGATGGCCAACATCCATGGGAAAAAATATTCCGGCTGACGAGTGCGGTTGTTTCAAGTCTTGCCTTTATCTATATCAGTTTTGAAGGAATTCTTTTAAATATGAATGAGCCTTCGTATGCGCTCGTTTTGGCATACCTTATCATCGCCGTTCAGTTCACATACTTGGCTAATGTCATGCAAAAGGAGTTGTTTTCTTATTTAAGCCCGGTATTTTTAGCTTCGGCTTTGTATGAAGTCGTTTTATTGCTGGATCAAGTTGTCCACTTTGACCATTTTATTATGCCTGTATTCATGATTGGTTTCATGGTTTGTTTACTTCTTGGATATTGGCAGAAACAGCCCATTTTACTTATTATCAAAAAAAGCTCAAGAGATGTAGGGTTTGCAATCATGCTTTTTGCGATTTTGATCAGCTTCGGCATTTTCGATTGGATGAACGTTGGAATCATGCTGTTGCTGTTTAGTTATGCTTTAGTCATTACAGACAAAGTGGAAAAGAGGAGCTTTTATACGGATTCAACGCCATGGGCAATTCCGTTTTCAATTGGTCTAGCCTTCATTGCTTTTGGAGAGGAAATGCGAAGTAGCTTTAGCTTTTACGAGGACAATCTAGGGATGGCGATGAATGCCGTGCTTGCCGGCGCTATGCTCCTTCTCTTCAGTTATATTTGGAAAATAAAGAATCACGTGATTCTAGCAAAAAACGCCTTTTTTATGGCACAAGGTTTTTACACAATTGCCATATTTGCAGCAATTACCCTTCCGATAAATGGAATATGGATGCGTCCTCTTGTTCTGTTAGGCGGAGTGGGAATGTATTTGGCTTTGTATTTGTACACGAAATTCAAATGGGTGCCTTACACGATAGCAACTGTATCATTAGCAGCATATTATTCTATTTTATATGCCATTCATATAAAAGGATCGGTTCCTGCGCTTTTTAGCTGGATACAGCTTCCATTCGGTGCGTTCATTTTGCTTGCTGTCGCCTATTATCTTTTAAAAAAGGACCCGCTGCTAGCAAAAGGATTTTCCTGGGTTGGCCATCTTTACTTGCCACTGGCATTGCTTCCGACATTATTTATTTATCATGAAAAATCGTTCTGGAGTTTTATAGTGGCAATGGCTATCTATTGGATTAGTTCGAGGCTAACGGACGAAGAGTGGAGAGTGAAGCTCTTTTTATATAGTTCATTCCTTTCCCTATTCATGGTAGTTTCAACTGGGATCGATCATTTCTATGGTGGAGAATTCGACGATTTTGCCTATATAGTCACAAGCGGTATCGTATTCGTTTTTTGGCTGCTCACAAATAAAGCGGATAAACAAAGAACGGTATATTTTCTAGTTCCATTCTCGCTTATTGGCATTTTGTCTTTCATAGCATCCTATCCTTTTGGGTGGGTTCCATTTGTGACAATGGTCCTTTATTCGGTGGGGCTAATCGCTTTTCTCCACATGATAAGAAAAGACATTTTCATTGGGCTGCCCTTATTCCTTTTATTCGCTGGAACTATACTGTTCCTGTTAATGAATGGAATGGAAGCTTCCAACAAGCTGCTTATTACCGGCGGATTTGGACTTGGATTGACTTTAAGAGGTCAGCTGCTCTATCAAAAACTTTTCGACATGGAAGAAAAGGTGAAAAAAGTAGATTCCTATACTATGGCTGCACTACTATTTTTCGTCTCCATGTATGGATTCCAAACGGAAGCATTATGGACACAAATTCTTCCAGGTATACTGATCAGCTTCTTGTTTATTTTGCAACGGAAACGAATCCATTCAGAGTACGCTTGGATTGCGATTATTTTGTCAGGCATCTATTTATTACAGCCGTATTATACAGTATTGAGAAGAATTGATATTCCTGATTTGATTGAAACGGAAGTGTATGTTTTTCCATTTGTTGCCATCGTTATCTTTGCACGTTATTGTTTAAAAGGAAAATTCAGTAAGGTGACGGGTCTAATCCAGTGGGCAATTTTAGTTATTGTTTCTCTTGTACTAATCGCAGATAGTCTGGCAAGTTCTACGGTGTATGATGCGCTTATATTAGGAACGCTAGCATTAATATCAATGCTCGCGGGAATGTTATTCCGGGTCAAATCGTATTTCTTTGTCGGCTCAGGAGTACTCTTACTGAATGTGCTGCTGCAAACACGCCCGTATTGGGGAAACCTTCCATGGTGGGCATATCTGTTAATCGCGGGTTCCATCCTCATCGCTGTTGCCAGCTACAATGAATGGCATAAGCAAAAAACAGCAAAAGGAGAAAAAACAATCATTTCGGGAATAAAGCAGAACGTTATTAAAAACCTGAAAGAGTGGGAGTAGGGAACATACTTTTAATTTCATGGAACATGAAAGGGGAGATACTAATAGATGCGTAAATTGAAAAAAAACATAAACATATTCGTATTGTTGACAATATTAGCACTCGTTATCACACCCTTTCTATATGTTCAAATAAATAAAATGATTTATGAAAAGAGAGTAACGAATTACCTCATCGAGGAGGCTGGCTATAAAGCCGAAGAAATAAATTCAGTAGAGGGCATATGGGGAATGAAGTTACCGCCTTTTTATGCTACTGTCGTATTTAAAGATGAACCGTTCGTGGAATATATCTATTTTGCCCATAATGATGTGCAGCAATTTGAATATCGAATAAATGACGAGGGGAAACAGAAAGGGGTTATTGAAACAGAATTGAAGCACTACGTTCCTTTTAAATAATATGCAGTTTTTGATGTAATGAAGAAAAAAATTAATGAATTTAAAGGGATTCTATGAAACACAACTAATTGAACGACCCTTTTATGTAAGAACTAAATAAATAGGGAATGAATGTTAACCAAGTAATGGATAACGGGGTTGAAGAAAAAGATCACGAATGGGTGATCTTTTTCTTGCTAAGTAAATTTTAATTTGGCTTATTAATTGCAATTGTATGATAAACTTTGGATTCGATCTCATCAAGATCATCCTTTTCAAGTTTGTTTTTTGGATGAGGATGAAACCATTGAATTTCTTCATCATGAAAAATGCCATGATAGTTATATCCTTCAATGTTTAGTGTGAACTGATAACGTTCATGAACTTGATCCTTAAAGATTGGTTTTAACTCAACTTCTGGTTGATCGTGGTTTGTCATTTTATCATAAAACTTGGATTCAACTTCATCAAGCTCATCTTCACCAAGTTTGTTTTTTGGATGTGGGTGAAACCACTGAATTTCTTCATTATGAAAAATGCCTTGATAGTTATAACCTTCAATGTTTAGTGAAAACTGATAACGTTCATGAATTTGATCCTTAAAGATTGGTTTTAATTCAAATTCTGGATGATCGTGGTTTGTCATTTTGTCATAAAATTTGGATTCAACCTCATCAAGCTCATCCTCACCAAGTTTGTTTTTTGGATGTGGGTGAAACCACTGAATTTCTTCATTATGAAAAATGCCTTGATAGTTATAACCTTCAATGTTTAGTGAAAACTGATAGCATTCATGAATTTGACCTTCAAACAATGGTTTTACTTCAATATCTTGGAACATCATAATAAATCCCCCTTAAATAATTGGCTTTGCAGTTTTATAAAATTTTCTTTTATAGAAATTTTCCATTATCCGAATCAACCTTCATTGCATCCGCATTATGTTTGGTTGCTCATTCGAATTTATAACTAAATAATAACTTGCGGAAATGAGGACATTCAGATAATCAAATGAGAATTTAATGAGAATCACGTAAGAGTAATCTCATGTTTGTTCTTCTGCATTTATCCAATTCCAGCAGGATAATACTCTTCCATTAAACTGAAACAATATAGAAAAAAACCTAACAATTCTATTTCCTTCTATTTAACATTATGAAATAATTAAGAAAAAGCAGAATCAGATAGTTACGTTACAACTAGATGGTGCAGGCATTCAAACAAATTATTGTTTGCTATAACGTCGTATTAATTATTAATGTCATAAAATGTCTTGTTTTTAAACAAAGGTTTTGTTTAACAATGTTTTTGATAGACACGCGAGTTCAATTTACCTTCTGAGAGATGGTTCCAGTATAGCTCGGGAAGGCTTTCGAAAGGATAATCGCCACGCAAGTCTTCATTTATCAATATTGATCACTAACAGAGCAGAAGAGTAACTTACTTTTAATTTATTTAAGGATAATTAGGAGGGATTTGCGTGACTATTCAAAAGGCAACATTAAATGACCTTGATGCCTTAACCGAACTATTCGATTTGTACAGAGTATTCTATCAACAAAAATCCAATCTAATCGGTGCAAAGGAATTTTTGAAAGAAAGGTTAATAAACGAGGAATCAGTAGTTTTTATTGCCTTTGATGAAGATAATCCAGTTGGTTTTGTTCAGCTATATCCGTCTTTTTCATCAGTAAGCATGAAGCGGATATGGGTGCTAAACGATTTGTATGTGAGAGAAAGTGCTCGCAAAAAGGGATTGGGTGAGAAATTATTAAAAAAGGCAATTGATTTTGCTGAGGAAACAGGTGCCAAAGGAGTTTTACTTGAGACAGGTAAAGAAAACACGACTGCACAAAGACTTTACGACAAGATTGGTTTTATGAGGGAATCAAATTATTATTATTTCTTTTCCATTTAAAAAATACAAAACTTACTTATGATTGATGGGAATTTATCATAGGTGAACTTATAACTATGCATTAATGAACCTTTTCTACATATAATAAAAGGTTTAGCAACTGTTAACCATGACAACCGCAAAAGAGGCTCCTTTTTGGGCCTCTTTTGCGCAATCAAATATGAAAGCCTGCTTTTGCTTATTTTATCGCTACCCAAATTTCATTATATGCATTCGGACTAAAGAGATCAGAATCAATGTATGCTTCAAATGGTGCGATAGAAGCTGGTTCATATCCGTTGGATGGGAACCATTCAGAGTAGATTCGTTGCCACGTATGGATAATTGCGGATGGGACCGGCCCGCGTACTTCAAATACAGCCCATTTGGTTGCAGGGAAATCCAACCTTGAAAATTCTTCTGGAGCAACCCCACTATGTTCAGCCGCGATCCAGTAGTCAATCGTATTTTTCACACCGTTAAAATTTTTAGTAATACCTAATAGACCTTTAATTTGTCCGTTATTTAATTCAAACAATTGATTCGCTGTTCCATTTTCATTGACTTCGCTCCAAAATTCGGGAACACCCGGTATTCCTGCATCTTGCTCACTGCATCGAAATTCTCGTTTAATACCCACTACCTTAAAAGCGTCTCTTTCAACAATTTTATATTTCATTCGCTTTGCTCCTTTCAGATGTACCTGTATAGTAGTGTAAATGATTAACATTTGAACGCCAAGGTAAAGATAAAATACTGGACATAAGTAGGAATAAATCAAGTTTAATAAATCAGCTGATTTTAACCAATGATGACGAAAAACAATCGCCAAATGCTTATAGATTATTTGAAATGGCCGTAAGATCGCTTTAAATTTAGGACACTTTCTTTACATTAATATCGAAATGTTAGGTGATAGCCGGAGATGAAAAAAGAAAAAAAGAATGAAAAAGTTGGTATTTTTAAAGGGATACTGATTGAAATTCGAGATTCAATTTTATTTGAATTGGTTTGGAGTATTTTGACTTTTATCCCAAGAATGTTAATACGCTTAATCAAGTATTTATTTTAACCTATGTTTAAAGCGGGAAACCTTAATGTAGCCTAGCCTCATATTATTATTATAGCCACTTTCCGTTATGCACACTTCGGATTCGCAGTGAAATTTTCCCCACTTTTACCCAATAATAATCCATACCTAATTAACCCAAAATAATATGGCTTGTTTATTTTAACAAAGGGGTTGGTTATGTTGAGATGGCATAAAAAGGTTCTTTCCACGTTACAGCAGCGACAAGACAAGAAAGTTGCCTTATGTGTGGACACTTCCACGAAAGAAGTTCCAACCATTCTTATCAATAACATCGTAAAACTGTTTGAACAAGTTAAACCAGATACGATAATGGTCCAAGCCGATTTTAAAATTAGAAGTATTTCACCGGTAAAAAGTGATACGATCAAATATTATACACATGGGAAATCTTCGTATACTTTGGTGCTAGAGTGGGCACAAGAAGAAAATATGGATACATTGTTTTATATTACAGACGTAACGGGATTTATTTCTGAAGAAATGACCAGTGTTGATTATGAAATGTTTTGGCTAGTACCAGATGATTTCGTACCTCATGTACCATTTGGGAAAGTAATCAAAGTAGCATGAAAAGAAAAATCCCTCACTTTTGTGGGGGATAGAATAATTTGAAAGTTTATATCAAGCATTTGAGGAATAATATAAAATACATAAAAGGATGCGAAGCGAGGCGTGTTATGAAAAAGGCTGCAATGTTTCTAGTGTGTTTTCTGATCTTATACTTACCATCGCAAGTTTCGGCAAGTAAAAAAGTACCTATCTTAATTTATCATTCGATTGATGAATTTACAGGCCATGGTTCGAAAGAGTTATATGTAACCCCGGAGAATTTCGAAAAACAAATGATTTATTTACGGGATCATGGCTACACATTATTAACTTTTGAACGGTGGCATGATATTCATAAAGTTAACAAACCGATTTTCATTACTTTCGATGACGGATACAAAAATAATTTGAATGCATTTGCTATCTTTCAAAAATTGCAAAACGAACGTTTTAAACCAACCGGTACTTTTTTTGTGATTTCTGACTTTATTGGCCGTTCCAATCGTCTATCGAAAGCGGATATAAAAATGTTGGCTAATTCAGGTTTAATCTCCATTCAGTCTCATACGGCAACACATCCTGATTTGACGATAATAAATAATCTTGAATATGAACTGAAGGAGTCTAAAGATAAAATTCAGCAAATAACGGGCAAACCTGTTATGGCTCTTGCCTATCCGTATGGAAAATTCAATGACAAGGTTATCGCGGAAACGAAGAAGTACTATTCGTTTGGACTTACGACAACCCCTGAAGCATTTATCGAAAAGGGCATGAAAGATGAACTTTATCTTTTACCACGAATCTATATCAATTATTCAACCACGCTTGATGAATTTGCAAAGAAAGTGGAGGCAGGATGAAGGCGGTTACCATCATAGGTACTCGCTTTTTCTTTTGTTCCAAAGACAAATACATGATCATGTTTACGAATATCGAAAAATCTTTCCCTTTTATCCATTCATTATTATTAGATAAAATGCGGCATCACAACTCCGCCGTAAATAAATGCCAATACGATGACAAGTGCAGGGTGTACTTTCCATTTGATGATCGCTAGCAATGCGACTAATGCAATCAAAAGGGATTGCACATATCCAATCGAATCAAAGGATACTTGGCTAAACTCCCATGTTAACGTAATCATCATCACTGCAATTACGGGCTGAACTAAAAGAGTCATTCCTTTTACGACAGAAGATTGCTTAAAATGACTGAGCACCTTGAGCAAGATAATAATGGCAATCGCAGATGGAGCAACCGTTGCGATTGTCGCGATAATAAGTCCTAGCCAGCCAGCCTGTTGAAATCCTGTGAAAGCAGCTACTTTCGTGGCAATCGGTCCAGGAAGAGCGTTGGCAACTGCCAGCATATCGACAAATTGTGCATTTGTCATCCATCCATAATGATCAACTACTTGTTGTTGCATAAGCGGTATAGAGGCAGGACCCCCACCATATCCAAGAATATTGGCGATAAAAAAACCCGAAAATAATTCCCAAAAAATCACGATATCCCCTCACGATCTTGATTCATATTTTCCTTTTTCCGATTCCGTTTCTGTCTCATCCAATTTGAAAGCCTTATATGAATCGTTCCATATGCTAAAAACAACATAATAGATATGGCTGGATGTACATTCACTACGGTAAGAAGAAGGAAGGCGATTATACCGGAAAGAAGACCGATAACTTTCCCTAACCCTTTCCATGTCTTTGAGCAAAATTCATACGCCATGATTCCAAGCAGAACAGCGATAACTGGACGTACTGCTGCGATCATTCCAGCGACAATGACCGATTCCTTTAGGGTGTATAATAAACCTAATAGCCCAACAATCCCGATTGTTGTGGGGAAAATATGAGCGATCACTGCAAGACAAGCACCGATCGTCCCTTTTTGGCGATAGCCAAGCTGCGCGGCCATCTTCGTTGCAATGGGGCCGGGCAAAGCATTTGCGAATGCGAGTATTTCTCCGAACTCTTCATCACTTATCCACTTATATCGTAGGACGGCTTCATGGCGAAAAAGCGGAATAACCGACGGACCGCCCCCATACCCCAAAATCCCTGTTCTTGCCATTGCCATAAAAATATCTAAATAAGGTTTTAGGTTCATATAAATTCCCACCTATCGATGAAATTAAAAACGCCTAACTAAAAGAGCTGGAGATAATCAGAAACAATCGTTTTCAGCAGATTTAATAATGGACAATAACCAGCTCTTTTGAAACACTAATAATAGCTTCATAGTTTCATTCCCATTCGGCTTTTATACCGCTTTAAAAGCATTTGTGTGTCTACGCGCATAATTCCTGGTGTAGAGTAAAGCGTATCGAGTAAGAAGGCTTCCATTTCCTGCATGTTTTTAAAAACTCCGTGCATGTGGAGCGTGCTTGGACCTGTCATATGATAAAGACTGGTGACTGCTGGATGAACCGCCAGCTTTTCAGCAATTTCGTCTAAATACTTCGGTTCAACATCGACATTGAAGAAAGCAGAAACATGAATCCCTGCTTTAATCGGATTAATCACAGCTGTAAAGCGCTCAATGACCCCACCTTCAATTAGCGCATTAATTCGTGACTGAATGGCTACTCTAGAAAGCCCGATTTGCTTAGCAAGATCGGTATATGAAATACGCCCATCTTCTAGAAGCACTTCTAAAATTTGTTTATCAATTTCATTCAGTTTCATTGAGGGCATATTATTTAAATCAAAATCTGAATTGATCATAGATTCAACTCCCTAGTCGTTAATAAATATATGGTTGCCTCTCTTGAAAAAACCTTGTGTAACGAATAGAAAGAATAATCCGATAAAATCATTCGTTATGAATAATCATAAAGGAAATTGCTTTCTAAATCAACTAATAATTAACTATTTACTTACTGAAAAATTTTCGGAAGTGCCAGTTCCGATTCATCACTATCTAAGATCAGGCAGGGCGGGGGAATCAAAAAAGGGGATAAGGGAATTAAAGAGAAATGTATAAAACAGGCTTAAATTTCGAAAAATGGGGGAAGTTTTAAAATGAGAAAGAAATATTCCATTATTGGATTAATTGCAGGGCTTCTATCAATACTATTATGGTTAATTTTAAATTTTTTTAATCCTTATTCAAATCTCATAAATGGTGGAACAACCTTTGTGTCTTTTGTGATGTTGGTTCTTCCCGGATGTTTAGCGATCATATCTTTTTCTATTTCAAAAAAATTATTCATGTTAGTTGCCTTTATCTGGTCTTTGCCTTTAAGTTTATATCTACTCATGACACCTGGAATATTTCTCATATTTGGAATCACCAGTTTTACCTATCTAATAAGTTATATTTTAATGGAGAAAAAATAGTTTTTACTAATAATTTTCAGCTGACGGATGCGACCGTGAACAGGCAAAAACTTATTTATTCATATAATTGGGCAAAAATTATTTATAGAGGTTTTTTTATGGGGTATCATTAATCATATTAAACATATCAAGAGAGGGATGACTTAGTTATATGAACAACCTAACGAAAATGAAAATTTTAAAACCAGCAAATGAAGTATTTGAAGCTTTCGTAGACCCTTCAAAAATCGGGAATTTTTGGTTCTCTTCAAGTTCAGTAAGATGGGAACAAGATAAGACAATTACATTGAGCTATAATGAATACAATGCACAGCTGGATATTAAAATAGTGGAAGTCGAGATAAATAAAAAAATCGTGTTCAAATGGGGTCTATCGGCTGAAGAACGTACTGTTACGATTACGCTGATCGAGCTGGATCACTCGAATACAATTATTGAAGTTAACGAAGAAGGATTTAAAGAAAATGATGATGAGCTAATACATAAATTGGTAGATAATAAAGAAGGCTGGGTATATATGTTGACCTGTTTAAAGGGTTATTTAGAATTTGGTGTTAATACATTGAGAACAGGATTAGTGAAGGATTGACATGTAAAAAGAGTTTATGCAGTAAGGTATCACTACATATTTACAGAATAAATATTAATTCATATTGAAGGGCTGGAGTTATTTGGATTTCGAAATAAAAAGGAAGATTGTAAAACCTTTGAACGATTGATTAGGTCTATTGATAAAATTCCTAGAAAACAATTTACGCTTTAAATTGTAATTGATGGCAGCAGAGGTTCAGGGAAAACCACATTAGCCAATAAATTAGAAGGAGAGTGTGCGAATGTAGAAGGGATTGAAAATTCCGCCTATTCGCAATGGAAATAGGCAGAATTTTGTATTGTTGCTATGAGAAATCACACAAAATAACAACAATTATTCATACATGTCTGTACTCAGATATTTGAGACCTGAATCATTTATCGTTAGAACGATATTTGCCCCTTTTTCCTTCCCTTTCAATAGTTCCAATGCAGCTGCCACATTCGCACCAGAAGAAAAGCCAGCAAATATTCCTTCTTTTTTTGCTAATTCCCTAGCAACTCGTGTTGCTTCTTCATCCGTTATATGAATATAATCTGCAACTAAACTTTTATCAAGAAGGGGTAGATTCATAGAATATCCACCACCTTGTATCTTATGGTTTGGATTAGTTGGGATTTTACCAGAGTAAAAGGGTGCAGAATGGGGTTCAACTAAATAGCAGCGTATATCGGGATTATATTTTTTTAATGCTTTTGCACATCCTGTAAACGTACCACCAGATCCAGCAAAATCAAGAAAAACATCTATTTCACCATTTGCTTGTTTCCACATTTCTTCCCCTGTATGATATTCGTGAGCGTGTATGTTTCCAACATGATTAAACTGGTCAGCACGAAACGCATTTCTTTCTTTTGTTATTTGCTGTGCTACTTCTTCAACTTTAGCAAGGTCTTCTCCAGACACTTGCCCTACAGGTGAACCGGGGGCTTGGTCAACAAGAACCACTTCTGCTCCAAGTGCTTTCATCATTCGTGCTCTTTCTAATGAATTTCCTTTAGACATGACAGCAACAAAATTATACCCTTTCACTCCGCATACAATAGCAAGCCCTGTCCCTGTATTCCCACTTGTCAGTTCCACAACTGTTTGATTTGGTTTAAGTATTCCTGCCTTTTCAGCCTCTTCAATTATTTGTAAACCAATTCTGTCTTTTTTGCTAAACCCAGGGTTCAAGTATTCTAGTTTGGCAAAGATGTTCCCATCTAAACCTTCAGTAATTCTAGATAGATGAACCATTGGTGTGTTACCGATAACTTGATGCACACCTGAAAATATTGACCTGTTTTCCATAGATAATTCTCCCCTTTTTCGGCATGTTAAACAATATAGTACCCGTTTGTACGTTATATTGTACATTGTAATATATAGTGTGCAGATATACAATATAACGTACAAATAATTATTTGGAGGATCTGACATGGACCAAATTAATAAAAATATCGGCAAAAATATAAATCGAATAAGGAAGGAGAGAAATTTGAGTTTAGATAAAACATCTGAAATAACAGGTGTTAGTAAAACGATGTTAGGACAAATTGAAAGAGGTGAATCGAATCCAACTGTCACAACCCTGTGGAAAATAGCGAATGGATTACGTCTATCATTCACTTCGCTAATAAGTGGAGATCGTCCATCAGTTACTGTAATAAAAAAGAATTCCCTGAAGCCAGTTGTTGAAAACGATGGACAGTATCAGGTATATCCCGTTTTTCCATTTAATGCAGAAAAACAGTTTGAGGTCTTTTCTATAATCCTCCAATCAGGATGTGAGCATAAATCAGAAGCACATAATGTAGGGGTAGAAGAATACATTTTTGTAAATGAAGGTAAGGTAGAGGTAGTTATTGGGGAAGAGGTTTACGTGGTGGATAGCGAGGACTCTATTACTTTTCAAGCAGATAGGCCTCATATATACAGGAACAACGGAAATAGCCCTGTAAAATGTATTGTTTTAATTCACTATCCTAATTAGTTTCTGCTGAGGTGGTTAACATTAGGCTGGGAAATTAGGATTATTTACTTGGTGTTTATTACAATTTTTCACTAAGTTATTAAATACGATCGGCTGCAATTCTTGAAATAGGTTAGAGTTGAATTGTTGACAGTATCCATATAAAGAACAATTGTGTTAATATAAATGGTGCTAAAAAAAGCTTCTAAATTAATCAAGGAAATTAAAGAAAAGGATTGATTATATGAATTACGAATTATTTAAAAGCATCCATAATCTATCTGGTCATAGTAATGTTTTGGATAACATTATGGTTTTTATCACGAATAATGCTATTTACATTTTTGCACTTACACTATTAGTTCTTTGGGTATTTGGTGGGAAATCTATGAAACGCGCTGTATTATATGCCGGTGGAACAGGAGTCGTTGCGTTAGTTGTAAATGTTCTTATTTCTCTGATTTACTTTGAGCCGCGTCCATTTGTTACGCATCACATCGAGACCTTGATCCCTCATGCAGCGGATGCCTCATTTCCTAGTGATCATTCGACAGGTGCTTTTGCGATCGCAATCGCCATGTGGTTTCGATATAAAAAAGTCGGTATTCCAATGTTCATTTTAGCCCTTTTAACAGGCTATTCCCGTATCTGGGCGGGAGTTCATTATCCGTTTGACGTATTAGGCAGCTTAATTGTGGCCATTGTTGTCTCCTATGTGATTGTAAAATTATCAAGATGGTTCGACCCACTTGTAAACTGGATTATTTCTATCTATGAATCAATTATTGGTAAAAGAAATAGAGCTAATAAATCTTCTTGATCTTAAAATGATATTAAAAGGAGGAAACAATTTAAACAAAGTTGTTTTCTCCTTTTTTATTGAGGATCTTTTCTATGGGAATGTTGTTTTCAAAAAATTAATCATTTATAGATTCCAACTTTGAAACAACTACCGATGTCCGTATGTGCCTTTTTGGGGCTCCTTAAATGATTTTATTGTACCCCTAATGAAGAAATATTATGTTCAAGTGCTAATAGAACAGCTCTAATGGACTACTACTGGTGAAAACTCATGTTAAAATGCTAATAGAACAGCTCTATTGGACCGCAACTGGAGAAATACTGTGTTAAAGGGCTTATAGATGAGCTCTATTGGACCGCTACTGGTGAAAACTCATGTTAAAGTTCTAATAGAACAGTTCAATTGGACCGTTCCTGGTGAAAAATCCTGTTCAAGGGCTTATAGATGAGCTCTATTGGACTGTTACTGATGAAAAATCCTGTTAAAGGGCAAATAGATGAGCTCTATTGGACCGCAACTGGAGAAATACCATGTTAAAGGGCAAATAGATGAGCTCTATTGGACTGCAACTGGAGAAATACTATGTTAAAGGGCAAATAGATCAGCTCTCGAGTATTATTAAACTACCTTTTAAAGTTAATTTAGGCTATTTACTAAATAGCTTGGATTACTAGCTAAGTAAACAAAAGCTCCGTCCCTATTTCCTTCATACAATATTCCCTTAAATATTAAAGATACCCTTATCTATTCATGTTATCATGCATATATCTTACAAAAATTATTTACGAAATATTGTGTTGGAATTCGATGTTTTTCAAAGTAAAGAAAGTTAAGGGGATCATTAGATGAAAATTTTGCTTGTGGAAGATGATAAAACGATCGCATCTGGACTTGAATATTCACTGCAGCAGGATCACTTTTCAACGGTTCTTTGTCATGATGTTGCAACTGCGAAAAAAGTGTTAGCCGAAGATTTAAAGCAATTCGCTTTATGTTTGTTTGATTTATCATTGCCGGATGGTAGCGGCTATGACTTGTGCCGTATTGTGAAAGAACGGAGCGATATTCCTGTCATTTTTTTAACAGCAATTGATGATGAAGTCAATGTTGTGATGGGACTTGACATGGGAGCGGATGATTATATAACAAAGCCCTTTCGTATTCGTGAGCTTCTTTCAAGAATCAAATCGGTTTTACGTAGATACCATAAGCAGAATCAGACAAAAGCAATAATTGAAATAGAAAATATTCGGATTAATACACTCGAGGGAAAGGTTTTTAAAAATGGCGATGAAATTCCATTGACTGCGTTAGAGTATCGGTTATTACTTATCTTTGCTAACCATATCGGACAGGTCCTCTCAAGAAATCAGCTTTTAGAGCGGATTTGGGATGTGGCAGGGGACTTCGTGAATGATAATACATTAACGGTTTACATAAAAAGGTTACGGGAAAAGCTAGAGGATCATCCGCAAAATCCAACAATTATCAAAACTGTGCGCGGTTTAGGCTATAAGGTGGGTGATTAGCATGCTGCGTAATCGCGAGATCCAAATTCTAATACTAGTGATGTGCTCGATCACCTTTGTGGCGACCGTTATTTCGGTATTTTTTTCGCTCAGTACCGCTGCGCTCATTTTTATTACTTCTGTATTGCTAATTGGATGCAGCTTATTATTTACAAGCTGGAGATATCGTGAAATCGAAAAGCTTTCAGGCTATTTGCGCCAAATTAGCGGCGGTGATTATGCTCTTGATGTTCGCGATAATCGTGAGGGCGAGCTAAGTATTTTGAAGAGTGATATTTATAAAGTGACCCTCATGTTATCAGAGCAGCGCTCACTTTTGCAACAAGATAAAATCTCACTCACAGATGGGATTTCTGATATATCCCATCAGCTCAAAACTCCGCTTACCTCCATGTTGGTGATGGCAGATTTGTTAAGTGATACTGGGCTTCCAGAAGCGAAAAGAACGGAATTTACACGCAATATTCGTATTCAACTTGAACGGATTGAATGGCTTGTTTCTTCCCTTTTAAAGCTATCGAAAATTGACGCAGGAACAGTGCAATTCAAAAAAGATCAAATAGCGGTGAGAAAGTTAATTCAAAAAGCGCTAGAGCCTGTTCTGATTCCGATGGAAATTAAAGAACAAACAGTTTCAATAAAGGGCGAAGACACAGTCTCTTTTCTCGGTGATCTCAATTGGACATCCGAAGCAATGATCAATATTTTAAAAAACTGTTTGGAGCATACTCCTAAAGGTGAAGTGATTGCCATTTCTTTTTCAGAAAACCCTTTGTTTACGGAAATCATCATTACTGACAACGGGAAAGGAATCCCAAAGGAAGAAATACCTTATATATTTAAACGTTTTTATAAAGGAAAAAATGCAAGCGAGGATAGCATCGGCATAGGTCTTGCCATGGCTCACAGCATTATCACAAGCCAAAATGGTGATCTCGAAGTAAAGAATCGGAAAGTAAAGGGCACTCAGTTTCGGATTAAATTTTATAAACAAATCATTTAATAGTTTCGCAGATAAATCATTAAGTTTCTTAGATAAATTATATTTTTCGTAGATAAAGTTTACGAAAACAGCTTTTTACAATAAACGTTAAGTGACTAGATTGTCATTTTACAGTCACTTGAAAGTCATTTTAGACAGATATACTGAACTCAACACCAATAATATGGAGGTTATACAATGGAAATTTTAAAAATAGAACATCTGTCTAAAATATATGGGAAAGGCGAGACGGCAGTAAAGGCACTAGATGACGTTTCTTTTTCGGTAAAAAAAGGTGAATTTATTGCGATTATCGGTCCGTCCGGATCAGGAAAATCAACGCTTCTGCATATGCTTGGCGGTGTGGATCGACCGACCAGTGGAAAAGTACTCGTTGATAATACGGACATATATAAGCTGAATGAAACTCAGTTGGCGATTTTTAGACGTAGGCAAATTGGCTTGATTTATCAGTTTTACAACCTGATTCCGGTCCTTACGGTTGAAGAGAATATAACTCTGCCATTGCTGCTTGATGAACATAAGGTGGATAAGAAACAGTTAGATGATATTGTAAAGATTTTAAATCTGCAAAATCGCTTAAACCATCTGCCCAATCAGCTTTCCGGCGGACAACAGCAGAGGGTATCAATTGGTAGAGCATTGATCAACAATCCTGCTATTATGCTGGCAGATGAGCCAACTGGTAATCTAGATAGTAAGAATAGTAGTGAAATCATTGACTTATTAAAAATGTTTAATAAAACGTATAATCAGACCTTGATCGTCATTACCCATGATGAACGGATTGCTTTGCAAGCTGACAGAGTTATTGCAATTGAAGATGGAAGGATTGCCAAGGATGAGGTGATTCGTCCGTGAATATTGTCAATAAACTAACGGTAAGACATTTGAAGCAGAACAAAAGACGAACGCTTGTGACACTCATTGGCGTCATTATTTCAGTCGCCATGGTGACAGCTGTTGCGACGCTTGGGGTATCTTTTTTGGAATTAATGCAAAGGCAGACGATTGCAAACGATGGAGAATGGCATGTTCTTTATAAGGATGTGAACAAGGATCAGCTTGAAGCGGTTAAAAATGATGAAGCAACAAAAACACTTGTGATCTCACGAGATCGAGGTTATGCCCTTTTAGAGGGGGGACAAAATGAAAACAAGCCATATTTGTTTATCAAGGAGTATAATGCACAAGGTTTTAAACAGTTTCCGATTGAATTGAGTGAGGGGAGGCTTCCGCAAGCAAACAATGAAGTAGTAATTTCAGAGGCAATTCCCACGAACGCGAAGGTAGAATACGAGATTGGTGATCGTTTAACACTTGATGTTGGCGAACGATTCCTAGAAGTTAACGATAGCCGACTAGAACAATTTGACCCATTAAATATGGAAAATGGTGAAATTACCGAAACCTTAAAAAATACAACAACAAGAAACTACACGGTTGTAGGCTTCATAAAACGACCCAAATGGGAACCAACATGGGCGCCCGGATATACGATCATTACCTATGTGGATGAAAGCATGATTGGAGCAAACGATACAGTCAATGCGGCGGTTTTATTAAAAAAGGTCAAAAGCTCCTTATTCACACATGCAGAGGAATTAGCAAATAAAAACAAAGTAGAATCGATCCAATTTAATCATAATTTACTACGCTATTATGGTGCAATAAAAAACGACGGCTTACGAAGTACACTTTTTTCATTATCAGCGATCATTATGGCGGTCATTATTATTGGCTCTGTTTCGTTAATCTATAATGCTTTCGCAATTTCCGTCTCAGAACGTTCTCGTCATTTAGGAATGCTCGCAAGTGTGGGAGCTACGAAAAGGCAGAAAAGAAATTCGGTGTTTTTTGAGGGAGTAATTATTGGGTTGATCAGTATCCCAATTGGCATTATTTGCGGTCTTGTCGGAATCGGCATTACCTTTTGGTTCATTAACTCAATAATTCAAGGAGCATTAGGGATGACCGAAAAGTTAACGTTAACCGTTACACCCTTTTCGATCTTGATTGCTAGTGCAGTTTCGATGATGACGATTTTCATTTCAACGTATCTTCCAGCAATGAAGGCATCTAAGATCTCTGCCATTGAGGCGATTAGGCAAACAGCCGATATTAAGCTTACTAGGAAAGCAGTAAAAACGTCGAAGCTCATTCGCAAGCTATTTGGAATCGAAGCAGAAATTGGATTAAAAAACTTAAAAAGAAATAAACGCAGGTATCAAGCAACAGTCTTTTCACTTGTCATTAGCATTGTACTGTTTTTAGCCGTGTCATTTTTTACCGCAAATTTGAAAAAATCGCTTGAACTTTCACAGGATGGTGTGAATTATGATATTCAAGTATCAATACCCAGTGGGACTACTGAAACAGAAGATCGCTTAATGAAATCGATTGCTTCTCTCGGTGATGTAGCGGAATATAGTATGATTAACGAGTTAGGTGTGAATTCTTGGATTGAAGAAGCAGCGATCGCCGATGAATTACAAAAGATGGTGAAGAATGATAAGAGTATGCTTGAGAACGGAAAATTCCCCTATTTCATTAACATACATGGATTAAATGAGGAATACTTGCAAGCATACGCAAAGGAGGTTGGAGCAGATTACGAAAAGTTAAGGGATCATAACCATTTAACTGCAATTGTAATTGATACAATTCCTTTACAGGATATAGAAACAAAGAAGTATATCGAAACGAAGGCCATCAATACGAGAGTTGGTCAAAGTATTGATTTAATCTATAAAGATCGGGAAACAGAAGAAGAGACGTATTTAAATAAAGTGGAAATTGTTGCATTGACAGATCAATTTCCGATGGGTATTCATCCAGCTGGGGTAGGCGGGCTAAATATCATCGTCTCAGAACGAGTCATGGATCAATTGATCTCCGATAAGTTGAAAGCCGACATTTGGAAATATCTTATTCTAAAAAGTACCGATCCAATGAAAACACAACAGGAAATCGAGGAAATGAAAGAAAGCAATATGTACGTTCACAATATGTACCAAAGTAGACAACAGGAAGAACAGTTGATCATGTTAATGTCCGTATTTACTTATGGCTTTATCGTGTTAATTACGTCGATTTCGATTGCGAATATTTTCAATACGATCTCCACGAGTATTTCCCTTCGAAAACGAGAATTTGCGATGCTAAAATCTGTTGGCATGACGCCAAAAGGCTTTAATAAAATGATGAATTATGAAAGTATCTTTTACGGAATAAAATCGCTGCTCTACGGGCTTCCGGTCAGCTTCATTGTAATGTATTTGATCCACAGGGCATTGATGAACAGTTTTAGCTATGGATTCGCACTTCCTTGGATAAGTATTTTATATGTAATTGCTGCCGTATTTATCATCGTTAGCTCAGCAATGCTATACTCCAGCGCCAAAGTAAAAAAAGAGAATATTATTGATGCATTAAAGCAGGAAAGTATATAGTATATGATTGTAAAATGATTCTTAAAAGGATCTGTGGGATACTGCTCATTCCAAAAAGAAGATGATCTGCTACTAAATGTAGTGTTCATCTTCTTTTGTATTTACTATATGAATCTGCCTTCCATAGACTGGTTAACTGATCATTATTTCTTTTTTCGCCTATACAAATCAATTGATTTATAGCCTTCGCCTAGTATTGCCTCCATTTCCATCAATCGTTTTTCTTGAGTTTCTTTTCTTTTAGCACTATAAACATAACGCGCCCAATCCTTTTGGTAGCCAAAGGTTAACTGGTCGTATGTCCTAAATAAATCCTCTTTATTGTATAAATATAGCTTTATATCTTCAACATGCACAATATAGTCATCGACACATTGATTTTTTTTGGTGCTTGTAGGCTTTTTCGCCCGCTGCGGTGCAGATTTCAGCCCCACCACAGTAAATACATCATTTAGACTAATCATTCTTGAAAACTTTAAGTTGCATCCATGAACATATCCTTCCTCATTCATATTTATTCCTGTAAAGATATTATCCCGTTCTATGTATTCTTTATATTGTGGGTTGTTCTTTTTAGGATAAGCAAAGTATAAATATCCGTTATCCTCGATTAACTGTTTTTCAATCACTAACTGTAAATGCTTGGACATATCCTCTAAATTAAAAACAAATATAAAAATAAGATGATATTTATCATTTTTAATAGATGAATCATATTCTATTTCACTAAAGTCATCTATGTCTTCAGGGGCATGGAGAATGAGTTTTGTAGGATATTTACTAAAATTTAATTTTTCAATGACACTTTTTTTCGAATTCACATTGAATACTCCTTATCTTTTTTTCCCATTTTATCATTTTCCGAAAGAAGACTCCAACCTCAAGGAATGTGAAGGGTGAAGCTCAGGTGGGTAGTTGGGAGATGAATGTTGGTTGGTATTAGCCAAAACTTATCTATTTAACATTTAGTACTTTATCACACATAGTAATGTGTGATACGATGTATAGGAGCAAGGAGGGTATTTATGCAAAAAGTGACTCCAATTAGTAGCGATCTCATTCGAGGACACATCGATACGATGATCCTTCGGGTGTTGATTGATGGTGATAACTATGGATATGAAATAATTAAATCGATATTTGAGCAAAGCAATGGGAAGTTTGAGCTGAAGGAACCCTCCCTTTATACGAGCTTAAAGAGGCTTGAAAAACAACAGCTGATTACAGCTTATTGGGGTAATGAAAGTCAGGGTGGAAGGCGAAAGTATTATAAAATCACCCAAAGTGGAGAAAAGGCTTATGAAGAAGCAGTTGCTGAATGGGCGTTGGCGAAAGAACTGATTGATCAGTTGATTGTTAGGAGGAGGAAGTAAATGAAGGAGCTAAAGAAACATGTTGATCACTTATTCAGAAATTATAAGAACCATCATGGGATCTTTGAGCTGAAGGAAGAGATTTTAGGGAATTTAGAGGCGAAGGTATCACATTTAATGCAAGAAGGATTGGATGAGAAAGAGGCGATTGCGAAAGCCAAAACCAGCATGACGAAAATAGATGACTTGATTGATGGCAATATTCCAGTCTGGATCAATCAGTTTCAATTTAAAGCTTTTCAAATCGCCTATATTTATATCCTTATCGCTTGGATTGTTACGATTCCATTTTCCATCTTTAGAGTGGGAATTTTAATTAATTACGGCTTACTTTTCGTTTGTTTGGTCCTAGGAATTGTTTATCTATTTTTCGATTTGCAAATAAGTTTAGGCTGTTTTCGTAAAGTTTGTTGCTTTTATAATATGATTCTTATTTAATAATCTGAGTTGATTGGAGCGGAGGGCACTTGACTCCAGCGGGAGATAGAGGGAACGGGAGACCCCACAGGCGGTAACGCCGAGGAGGCTCCCGTCCCTCCCCGCGGAAAGCAAGTGTCCGCAGCGGAAATCAACGGGCAAACTTTGTAGGCTAAAACAACAATATATGCGAAAACAGCCTAAGCTTAAAAAAAGTGCTGCGATTTCATCTTTTTCTTTTTTGAAATAAACGGACTACTCCATAACCTAAGAATCCAAATAATAGATATACAAAAATGTAACCAATGGCACTGCTATTTGCCCATATAAAGATTGTAATAAAATACCCCAAACTAGAAATACCTAATGATATTAAAATATTGCTTTTCAAAATTGCGGTTATTACACCTTGTAAAAGAAATAAAGCTGGATAAATAATGATTAGCGTAATAAAGAAATATTTGTGGTCTGTTTGTTGAATGAATACGTCTGTAAAAGATACATATCCAATAATTATTATCACTATTGCTGGAAAAATAATATTTAAAAAATTGGATAGACCAAATCTCTTCATAATAGACCTCCTCGACATATTATAATCATTGTGTAGTAAAGATTTCCTTTTCGTAACTTTTGCAAAAAAATGAAATATCATTTGTCCGAAATAAAAACCCGAATCTCGTTCGAAAAATAGACGTATCCCACGCATCCCAGTAAGCCGTCCCATAAAACTACATACCCTAAATTCACCCCTTACTTTATTAGACGATTATTTCAGACTTTTTGTTTCCGACGGATTCATCAGAAAAATGGAATTATTGAATTTATTTTTGATGCGAATGCAATTAAGTGGAGTGGAAATAAAAGGAATTATGAACGATTTGAAGAATATATAGGGTATAACGATACTACAATTGGTATGGCAAAAATGAAACTGAAGCTTTTCAAATTGCATTATCACAGTTTCCTTTTGACATGGAGTAAATTTTTGGGGGAGGGATCAATTTGTTTAAAAAGAGACATTTCATGTTAATCATTTTGTTTTTTAGCTATTCGTTATTAGCTTTTTACATTCATGATCTATTACGCGCTATTCTGAACGATCAATTTCGGGTCTATCCCTATGTCTTTTTAATTGGATTCACCTACATCCCATTAGGGGTTATTTTAGGAAGTTTAAATAATCTAAACGAAGGAAGGAAACCTGGAAAATGGTCATTTCATACGGTGTATTTTCTCAGTATATGCTTGCCGTCTCTATATCTATTATTCTATGCGTGGATTCATTTCCAACCATTTATTTCTTTGCCGATGGTAATAGGATCAGCAATATTATCTGCTAAACCATACCCAATATTCGGTTTGACATTTGGATATGGAATAATGACAAGTTTTTATAAAAAAGTGTAATTCCTTTAAAAAATCTGAGGCATCCGCCGGAGGCTTAACTTTATTCAGCAGAAGTGGGGGACTTCTGCTAAATAAAGTTAAAAGGATTTAAGATCATTTGCATATTCAGGGGGGATTTCATGAGGTTCCTTACGAGCATTTTCATTGTTCTAATCTTGTTGTCAGGCTGTTCAAGTAAACCATCTTTAGAACTAATAAGTGCATCTGTTGATGTTAGGGATGATAGGTCAGGAGGAATTGGTATTATGTCTGGAGATAAAGAAGGTGAATATATTTATCCCATTTCACTTAGTTATGATTTCGTTTTAAAGAATACTAGTAAGAAAACTCTTGGAGGCGCGAAAAAGCCTAATAACCAAACATTTGAATATGATGATGGAATAAAATTATCTATCGAACCTAACGAAAAATTACAAACGGTAACAAAAGAAGTGATGGGTTTTAATATTTATAATAATGAAGAGGGTACACAAGCAAGATTAGGAATGGGAAAAACATTTATTGCGGTTCTTGAACCAAATCAAGAAGGAGAATATACTTTTGATTTTATATTAGGTGCACGAGAGGAAAATCCGGAACTAAGCCTCGCACCCTCACAAGAACAATTAGATAAGTTATTAAAAAATTCGTTGGAAGCTGCGTTAGTGATTTATATTGAGGGCAAAGAAATTGCACGTTTTGACCTTAGGGATAGCATAGAGAATTAATTTACGGAGCAGAAATGATTTTTGCATTTGGTGATTAAATAATAGCGAATAGTGCTAGGCACTGCGCTATTATAGTCTACCCTCAGATTAGAACAGTTGTTAACATTTATATAGGAGTTGATTAACGTGTCAAAGGAGGAGAGAGAAAGATTACAGGCTAAAGAGCAGCAGAAAAACCCTGTAGGAACTCTTAATAGTGCCCTATCAAGAGCAATTACAGGGTCTCCAGATGGTGGTTGCTTGGTCAATATTATTTCAATAATAATCATTATAGTGGTTGCATTGTTAATAAGAGCGTGTTCGAATTGATCTACCGACATTTAAAGATCATTAACCCCCACTTCTATAACAAATGACAGTGGGGGTAGGAAAATAGATGCCGCATATTATATAACTTTTGCGCCTAAAGTATTCGCAAAATGCTCTAGCGCCCACTCATGCCCAGCTTCATTAAAGCTTGCTACCGTATCTTTATGGATAACAATGTTAAATCCTTTATTATAAGCATCAACAGCTGTATGCAAAATACATATATCCGTACAAACGCCGCTTAAATGTAATTCTTCTATTCCACGTTCACGCAACTTAATTTCCAAGTTTGTTCCTGTAAAAGCACTGTAGCGAGTTTTATCCATATAATAAACATTTGGGTCATTTTTATGATGTTCATACAACGGAGCTAGTGAACCGTACAAATCTCTTCCACGTGTGCCCGCAATATTATGTAGTGGGAACAGGTTTGATTCAGGGTGCAACGTGTCTCCTTCTTCATGACGATCAACAGCGATAACGACAAACTCATTCGCTTCAATAAATTCTTTTGTTAATTTCACGATGGCCGCCTCAATTTCCTGTCCAGGCTTCACGCAAGTTAACTTTCCATCATCAGCCACAAAATCATATGTATAATCGATATTTAACAAAGCTCTTTTCTTCATTTAAATACCTCCATGTCATTTATCTTAAATTTATTGCATCACAAGGATTTCATATAAATTTTGAAAAAGAGTATTGCATATTAAATATCAAACCTGAAGTTTTCATTCGATTCAAGCTGATTATCTAATAGTAGAAAGAAAATAGACCGTTTTTCTCTGAGATAAAATGATTAGTTAAGCTTATTTGTCAGATCACTTAACTCATATTGTGGAATCTCAATTTGAAAGTGAGTGCCATTTGGGCCGCTATTTACAATTTTGATATCTCCTCTATGTTCAAAGATAATCTTTTTAACAAAAGGTAATCCCATGCCCATACCTGAACTTTTGGAAGAGGTGAATGGATCAAAAACACTTTCCCAATTATCCGCTGGTATTCCTTTTCCAGTATCTTTAAGGTGTATATAGATACTCTCATTTATGATTTCTGCTTCAATCGTAATCGAACGTTCTAAAGCCTCACCAGGTATTGCCTCGGAACAATTTTTTAACATATTAATAAAGACTTGTTGAAGGTATGGTTTATTGACATATGCTTTTAAAGAGCTGTATCTATTCTGAAAATCAATCGTAACGCTGTTTTCTTTAACGATCTCTGACACAAAACTAATCGATTCAAAAATAATTTTATTGAGATCTTCTATTTTTAAATCCATTTTAGAAAATTTAATATAGTCATTATAATTATTAGATAAGTCTTCAAGCTGTTGAGTGGCCCCCTGAATAATAGTAATCATTTCTTTTTCATTACTGGCTAGCGTAGGAGATGCCAGTAATATTTGGGAAAATCCTTTTATAACTTGACTGATATTTTTCACTTCATGAATAAGACTTCCCGCCAAATTTCCCGTATAGTCCATTTTTTTTTGTCTCTCAATTAACAAATTGTACTGCAATGTGATAAGAAGATTCATTTTAATGAATGAGAAAATAATCATAACAGAAAAGATTACCACACCAATGCTGCTTGCAATGGCTCCGGTACCCGGGATAAAATTAATGAAACCTGAAATGAAAAGCAGGATAGAATAAGTAGAAAAACTCCTTAAAAACTCCTTGATGTATTGATCTTTAAGACTTTTTGATACAAAAATGATAATAAACAAAAACACTATAAAGCTGCTCATGTGAAGTATATAAATCCATTGGAACTGTCCATATACCGGAAAATAAAAATCTATATGGGATCCATAAATTTGTTTGATCGTAAGCCCCTTTATTCCAAGTGAGGTCCAATTAAGTATATAAACAACAGTGCTCCAAATGAAAAAAATTAAAAGTGTTTTTCTTGAGAACAGTTTAGTCAAACTATGTATATATTTATTATTCGTAAAGCTTAAACTGTTATTTTTCAAGATAATGTAAACGACATAAAATAAACTAGGAATCGCAAAAGTAGTGGCAAATCGTAAAAATTTAAATAAAAACAATATACAGGACTCCGGTATATTCCCGACAAAATAAAGAATCCCTATGTTTAATTGCCATATACTGATTAGAATCATGTATATTAAAAGCGCTAAGGATAATTCTGTCCCTTTAAATATCCTTCTTGTATTAATTGCCAGTACAATGGGAATGATCCCAATAATCATTACTAATAATCCGAAAATCACATTACCAACTCCGCCAGTGCCATTTATCTTAAGACATTCATGTCACCTTCATATTTTTTAATAGAAGCACATGCGTTATTGCCGCCATGACCATGATTCGTTATCAGTACTTCATTAATATCCTGATAGACAGTTGAGGTAACGATATTCATATTCTCAAATCCTCTTTTTGTTGTACGAATTGTCGGAGGAATGAATCCGTGCTCAATACTAAGAAGAGATGAAATAACTTGCAGAACGCCTATCGCACCAAAAGGATTTCCATACATACTTTTAATTGAAGTATACGGAGTTTTGTGATTGAAAATTTCCTGCGAACATCGTTTTTCAATTTGATCATGTGTCTGGATGCCAAGTGCTTGACTATTAATATAACTAGGATTCTTATCTCTAGCAATCTCGTGTAGTAGATTGACCATCTGATCCCCAGTTTCATCCACAGAATAAGTATACACTCCATCATTATTAGAAACAATGGATGCAATTTCTCCTTTGATTTCAATGCCTCTTTTTATGGCTGCATCCTCTTTTTCTAAAATAAGGACTCCACCCGCTTCGGACATTGCAAATCCGTCGCTTTCTTCATGAAAAGGAACGGCTCCGTTTTCAAGTGACTGTCCTAACGGGATGACTTTTGTTTTAGCGAATGCGTATATTGTCGCTTGGCAAATCGGACTGTCACTTCCGCCTACTATGGCAATATCGATTATCCCACTCTTTAGATAAACCATTGCGTCCTGGATGGCTTCTAAACTTGATGTGCAGCCGGTAGTTATGGTTTTTGTTATTCCTTTTACTCCGAGATAATGGCCAATCGCGGATGTGATGCAATGGTAGTTAGCAATATGCGAAAACGTGACGGGGATTTTATTGAAATTGTTTCGGTTTCCTTCGATAATTGCATTTTGAAAGGACTTTTCCCCGCCAGCACCCAATGAGGTTCCAAAAAACAAGCCTACTTTTTTTTCATTTAAGTTCGTTATTTTTGCTTGCTCTAAAGCTTCTTTCGCTGCTTTTATTCCTAATTTTGTCACACGAGGTAGCCGTTTTATATACTTATTATTCTCAAATTCTTCCAAACCTTTATCAATTAGCCCAACGACAATGGATTCGCTATTTGGTCCTAATCCAATAACTGATTGTAGACAGCAATTTCCATCACGAAGGTTATGTAAAAATTCTTTCCTATTTTGGGTGTTTGGGGCTATTATACCATATCCGGTTACGACAATTTTACTCATTCGTATATCAACCTTTCATAAGTATATTGATTATGTATCTTATTTACCATTTCATTATAAAGCATTAATAGGTAAATGGCTGTTTATTCCCAAAATTGTCGCAATTTTTATAACTCTGTCTAATTATTTTGAAATGAATAGAACTAAAGTAACGAATATTCTAACTCTTATTGAGTTTACCTATTTTCCCTGTACTTTTCGTTAAATATATTACATATAAGTACTGTGACGATAAAAACATTAAATATAAGTTATCTTCGAATGACAAATAGTAGATTTTAGGAGGTGTGAATGCTTTGGCAGAGTTCACTTTTTTTGATCCAATAGCGGATGAGGAAAAATATGAGCATTTTATGAAACGGATCGGGTCCGGTGAAAAAATTGAAGCGGATGATTGGATGCCTGATGACTATCGTCTAACGCTCATTAAATTAATCTCGATGCATGGAATAAGTGAAATTATGGGAGCTCTCCCGGAGAAGGAGTGGGTTCCGAAAGCACCATCTTTAAAAAGAAAGCTTGGGATTATGGCTAAGGTTCAAGATGAAATGGGCCATGGGCAATTACTGCTTAGAGTGGCAGAGGATCTGATGAAGCCTTATGGAAAGACTCGTGAGAATATTATGCAAGATTTGTTTAGCGGGCGTTTAAAATTCCATAATGTTTTCCATATGGAGGCACCGACATGGGGAGATGCTGGGTTAATTGGCTGGCTTGTTGACGGGGCAGCTATTATTTCGCAAACAAATATGCTTGATGCTTCATATGGACCTTATGCTCGGGCATTAAAAAGAATTTGTGCAGAAGAGGTTTTTCATGCTCAGCATGGAGAGTCGATTATTATGGCTTTAGCAGAAGGCACAAAGGAGCAGCGGGAGATGGTTCAGGCTGCTATAAATAGATGGTGGGATGCCCTTCTCATGTTTTTTGGCCCAGCAGATGCATCAACAACTGGGACTTCTAAACAAGATACGACCATTAAGTATAAGATCCGGACGAAAACGAATGAAGAACTCCGGCAGGATTTTTTCACAAAGTATATTCCAAGGGTATTATCACTTGGATTGACGATACCGGATGAAACGATGCATTACGATCAAGAACAGAAACTTTGGATTTATCAGCAGCCTGACTGGAACCGTTTTAAGGAAATCATCAAGAACAACGGCCCAAAATCTAAAGAGCGATTACAGCTTCGTCAGACTTCTTATTTAGAAAATAAGTGGGTCCGTGAAGCATTGACAAAAGAAAAATAGCAAAAAATGAAGTTCTTTTCAAAGAAATTAGTGCCATAAACTAAAGAGATGGTACTTTAATCGATGATTACTCCATGTTTCACCTCTGACTACTCACCTCAACAGATACAATAATTTCGAAAACATCAACATAAATCCAGACTGGAGGAAGCCCCTTGGACAGTGCAGGATTTTATCAGGAATTTGAGGTTTTTAGTAAAAGAACTGATACCTCTCCACTTCAATATCAATTTTCTCTATTAGCACCAAACAAAGACCTCGCGCTCGTGATGGCACAGGAAAATTTCATGAGGCGAGAGCCAGTTGCAGATATTTGGGTCGTCAAGCGGTCAGATATTCGAAAAATGTCGCTTGAAGAAAAACATTCTTTAAAGCGATTAGACAATAAAGATTACCGAAACACAAAGGGGTATGGGTATTTAAAGAAAAAATGGCGTCAATATGAACAGGAGATACTTGATGAGAAGGAGATCATGTCATGGGGAGGGTTGAATAAAAGTGAAAAAGATTGACGGATCACCACCAATGGATACTGTTTATAAATCGGCTTTAACCGCCTTGTTATATCAACTGGCAGATGATGATTTTATTCTCGCCTACCGGGGGTCGGAATGGCTTGGCCTTGCTCCCCATATTGAGGAAGATGTCGCCTTTTCTTCAATCAGCCAGGATACAATGGGCCATGCGGCGATGTTCTATCAGCTTCTCGAGGAACTTGGGGAGGGAAATATGGATGATCTCGCCCATGGACGAAAGGCAGCAAACCGGAAAAACGCCGTGTTGTTAGAAATGGTGAATGGCCCTGGTCACTATTTATCCGAGCCTCGATATGACTGGGCGTTTGCAGTTGTAAGAAATTATTTTTATATCCAGGCAAAAAAAATCCGCATGGAGTCCTTGAAACATTCATCCTATGAGCCTTTAGCGAATGTTGCTGTTAAGGTGAATATGGAGCTCTATTATCACCTCATGCACTGGAAAACATGGTTTGTCCAATTAATGCAGGCAGGGGATGACGCAAGAAAGAGGATGGCAGCAGCCATTAAAAGGGTATTTGATGATATCGAAGGTGTGTTGACACTCGGGCCTCAAGGAAGTGAAATGGAGAATCTAGGATTAATCGAAAATGAGGAAATTTTGAAAAAGAAATGGAAGTTTGTTATGAAACCAATCTTTGATTCTGTGAACCTGTCTCTCCCTGAAAATTTTGGAATGAAGAATGGAAACGGCCGTAATGGCAGACATACACAGGATTTGGACTCTGCTTTAGCGATCCTTGCCGAAGTGTATAACTCTAATCCTGCTGTGAGTTGGTAGGGTGTAATGTCAGAATTTTTTTAAGGGATTGATGAGATATGCAACAAAATCACACAATGAAATCCGTTGTTTTGATAGCGCTTAATAACGTGAAAGATCCGGAAATCGAAGCTATTTCAATCGTCGATTTAGGGATGGTAGAAAAAGTAGATGTGAGCGGAAAATCAGTACTCATTGAGCTTCTCCCAACTTTTATGGGCTGTCCGGCTCTTGATATTATCCGTAAAAATGTAGTGCAGGAAATGAATAAATTAAACTTGTTTGACAAAATCGATGTCCAATTTATATACCATCCGCCTTGGACCTCAGACAGAATTACAAATGATGGAAGGGTTCATTTAAAGGAGTTCGGCATTGCACCTCCTCCTAAACAAATTAGTGAAACAGGAGAATGGCATGTTGATTGTCCGTATTGCGATGCCACCTACACGACAATTGAAAATTTATTTGGTCCGACAGCATGCCGTAGTATCCTATACTGCAAATCTTGCAAAAATCCGTTTGAAGCTATGAAACCTGTTTCCACGATGATGTGACTTTTTTTAGATTAAATGAAAGAAACGGGCAATTTTCTTCGATTTTAATAGAAAAGGGAAACAGATTTTCATTTGGCCGATAAAATTAGAATTTGGCCGTTAAAATGTAATAATTGGCCGATAAATGTCCGCAATTGGCCGATATTTTAATATTTGCTAAAAAAACAGGCGCCATTTTGCTATTATTCTTCAGAAATTACATGAAAATTGAAATTTTGATCCATTTTACAGCGAAATTCTATTCACTAATTGAAAATAAAAGTCTCAAACCGAAAGGAAGTTAAGAAAATGATCAAATTAATCGCTTTATACAAACACCCCGAAAATAAAGACGCTTTCGATGAGCATTATTTTAATACGCATGCACCGCTTACAGCAAAAATTCCAGGACTAAGGAAAATGGAGGTTACGAAAATTGTTGGCAGTCCGATGGGGGGAGAAGGAAAATATTATTTAATGTGTGAAATGTATTATGACAGCCAAGAGGCATTAAAGGCAGCGATGAAAACAGACGAAGGGAAAGCTTCTGGAAAAGATGTGATGAGCTTTGCCGGCAATTTAATTACTATGATGATTGGTGAGGAAGTTGATGAATAAAAGCTATGAATATATCGAGACGTCCGTTAAAGGACAGCTTGGTTTCATCACTTTAGATCGTCCTTCCGTCCTAAATGCCATCAACCGCCCGATGGTTTCTGAAATTGTAACGGTTCTGGAAGAATTCGATAAAAATGAAAATGTCCGTGCGATAGTATTAAGCGGGAATGGCCGGGCTTTTGCGGCTGGAGCAGATATTGCTGAAATGGCTGACGAAAATGCAGTAGATTTTGAGCTTCGTAATCAATTTAAGGATTGGGACCGGATTGCCATGATCAAAAAACCGATCATCGGGGCTGTACAGGGCTTTGCTCTCGGGGGCGGTTTCGAGTTGGCACTTTGCTGTGATTTGCTTTTTGCCGCAGAAGATGCGGAATTTGGCTTTCCGGAAGTGAATCTTGGCGTCATGCCAGGGGCCGGGGGAACACAGCGTTTAACAAAGCTTGTTGGAAGAACAAAAGCTATGGAATGGCTGTTTACAGGAAAGAGAATTTCCGGACGAGAAGCTCTCCATTTCGGAATCATAAACCGTTTGATCGCTAAAGAGCTACTCTTGGAGGAAACGATCAAAATGGCTGAATCGATTGCAAGACAGGCACCATTGTCCATCCGGCTCATCAAAGAATCCGTTCTCAAGGCCGTAGATACACCAATAAATGAAGGCATGCAGTTTGAACGTAAAAACTTCTACCTATTATTCTCTTCCGAGGATCAAAAAGAGGGTATGAAAGCATTTCAAGAAAAACGAAAGCCACATTTTAAAGGGAAATAGGGGGATTCATAGCCTATGTATGAAGCAATTAAATATAAAGTTTCCAATCAAGTGGCCTGGATCACCTTAAACCGGCCAGACAAGTTAAACGCGTTTACGGAACAACTAAATAAAGAAGTCCAGCATGTGATTAAATTGGCGAACAGAGATGCTGGTGTCCGTGCTATTGTGATAACGGGCGAAGGGCGAGCTTTTTGTTCAGGGGAGGATCTCGAAGGAGTCAATGATGAAATGGATCATGGTGAAGTCTTGCGTACGCGCTATAACCCGATGGTCATGGAGCTTCATAATTGCGAAAAGCCGATCATTGCGGCGGTAAACGGGGTAGCAGCCGGTGCGGGAATGAGTCTGGCACTTGCTTGTGATTTCCGTCTTTTATCTGAAAAGGCAAGTTTTATCGAAGCTTTTATACACGTGGGTCTTGTACCCGATGCAGGAAATCTATATTATCTTCCGAAACTCATTGGGCATGCAAAAGCTCTTGAACTGGCCGTTCTAGGTGAAAAAATTTCCGCCCATGATGCGAAGGAACTGGGCTTAGCTACAAAAGTGATCCCGATTGAAAATTGGACGGAAGAGGTGACGGTTTTTGTAGAAAGGCTCGCCAGTATGCCAACAAAAGCAATCGGATTGATAAAAAGAAACCTGAAGGCGAGCTGGGATTCAACACTACAGGAAAGTCTGGAACGAGATGCACAAGGACAGCGAATTGCGGGTATGACTGCCGATCATCAAGAAGGCGTAGCAGCTTTTAAAGAGAAACGAAAACCAATTTTTCAAGGTGAATAATTGAAAAGAGTTTATTTTTTTAATGATTACATAAGGATGAGGAATAGGTTGTCCTTGATCATCCTTTAATTGTAGGGCCATCCAATTCAAAAACGAAGGGGGTGGCTTTTATTAGAATCGGTTTCGATAAGCGAAAATCACAATAGAGGGTGTGATTCTAAGTGTTCACAGCAGTCTTTGGGGCGTTTGAATCTGGAATCATCTATGCGATTATGGCACTTGGTGTTTACTTATCTTTTCGGGTCCTTGATTTTCCCGATTTGACCGTTGATGGAAGTTTTGTAACAGGAGCAGCTGTAGCGGCAACGATGATTGTCAGCGGAATTAACCCCTTTGTAGCAACATTTTCAGCGCTTGTGGCCGGCTTTGCTGCTGGATGTATAACAGGTATCCTTCATACCTTTGGAAAAATCAATGCTCTCCTATCTGGAATATTAATGATGATTGGCCTTTATTCAATTAATCTGCGGATCATGGGGAAATCCAATGTACCATTATTAAATACAGAAACTGCAATGACAAGTCTAAGAGAGACATGGGAAAAAACAGGATTCGATTCGATTATTAATCGTGTTTTCATTACTGTTGGGTTTGGAGACAGCCTGCCAAGGACATGGGGAATATTCATTTTCATGTTGCTTGTTACCTTGGCCATAAAATTTCTGACTGATCGCTTTTTACAAACAGAAATTGGCCTGGCACTAAGGGCAACAGGTGACAATAAAAGGATGATTCGTAGCCTGTCAGCCAACACGAATTCAATGGTCATTCTCGGGCTTGGCCTTGCAAATGCGATGGTGGCGTTTTCCGGTGCACTCATCGCTCAGCAAAGTGGATTTGCTGATGTCGGGATGGGGATCGGGATGATTATTATCGGTCTCGCATCTGTAATCATCGGTGAAGCCATATTTGGAACGAAAACAATCGCAAGGACAACGTTAGCTGTTATTGGTGGGGCAATCATTTATCGGATCGTTGTCACATTAGCTTTGCGAGTCGATTTCCTTCAGCCGGGAGATATGAAGCTGATCACCGCCACTATTGTCATCTTGGCCCTTATCGCACCGAAAATTATTGATAGGACGAAAGAAAAGAATCGGAAGGCTAGAAGACATGAGGAACACTTGGCCCTTTTGCATTTATCACCAGATAGAAAGGGTGAGGCAGATGCTGAAATTAAGTCAGATTCATAAAGTATTCAATGAAGGGACGCCTAATGAAAAAGTAGCACTAGATCGCATAAATCTTACTTTAATTGCGGGAGATTTTGTAACTGTTATTGGCAGCAATGGAGCAGGGAAATCGACATTGATGAATATGATTTCGGGTGTGATGAACCCAGATATTGGGGCTATTTCGATTGACGACCAGGATGTCACCAATCTACCCGAGTATAAAAGAGCGAAGCTAATCGGCCGTGTTTTTCAGGATCCAATGGCAGGAACAGCTCCAAGCATGACAATTGAGGAAAATCTGGCGATGGCTTTTTCAAGAGATAGGTCTAGAACTTTAAGAAAAGGGGTGACAAAGAAGCGGAAGGAGTTTTTTCAAGAGATTCTAGCAACCCTCCACCTCGGTTTGGAAAACCGGTTAACAGCGAAAGTAGGGCTGCTGTCTGGAGGAGAACGTCAGGCACTGTCGTTATTAATGGCGACTTTTACCGAGCCAGCAATTCTATTATTAGATGAGCACACAGCCGCACTTGACCCTGCCCGTGCGGAACTGATTACAAACTTAACGAAAGAAATCGTCGGAAAAATTAATCTGACCACATTGATGGTTACTCATAATATGCAGCAAGCTCTTGACCTTGGAAATAGACTAATCATGATGGACAATGGACAGATTATTTTCGAAGTAGACGAAGAACAAAAAAGAAAATTGACGATCGAACAGCTTTTAAATGAATTTCAAAGAATTAGAGGCTCAAAAATGGCAAGTGATCGTACTCTTTTGTCCTAATAACTATTGCATCTAGGAAGTAGGAAGTTAAGCCTCCGGCGAGCCTTTTGATTTTTTTGAGGAATTTATCGAGCAAGCTAAGGTGAAAATCTGGGTGCAAATACGCAAAGAAGAATTTGATCCCCTTATCCATGAATGATATCCGTTGTTATTATTACCAATATGATTACGGAGAAAAGGGTGAGAATATGGAAAATCAATTTCCGATCCAGCAAATCATGGACTCTAACGGAAAGATTGTTTCATCTGATTATAAAGAAAAAGTTACGGCTGAGCTTGTATACCATTTTCTCAGACAGCTAATTAGAATTCGAATGTTTGATCGAAAAGCAATCAGCTTACAGCGTCAAGGGAGAATCGGCACATACGCCCCTTTTGAAGGACAGGAGGCAGCCCAAGTTGGTAGTGCACTGGCATTGAATCCCGAAGATTGGATGTTTCCGACGTACCGTGATCACGGGGCAGCGATGGTGTTCGGGCATTCGTTAAGAAATATCCTCCTGTTTTGGAACGGAAGAAATGAAGGTTGCATCCCTCCGGATGGCAAAAAGATTTTTCCGCCAGGCATTCCAATTGCTACGCAAATTCCACATGCTGCCGGCGCTGCTTTTGCGGAAAAGAAAAAAGGGTCAAAAACCGCAGCAATTGCTTATTTTGGTGATGGTGCTACATCTGAGGGAGATTTCCATGAAGGGCTGAATTTTGCCAGCGTGTTTCAAGTGCCTGTCGTCTTTTTTAATCAAAATAACCAATACGCGATTTCTGTTCCACTCGAAAAACAAATGAATTCAAAAACGATCGCACAGAAATCTTTGGCTTATGATATGCCGGGAGTCCGGATCGATGGCAATGACGTCTTGATTGTATATTTCGAAACATTAAAAGCATTGGAACGAGCAAGAAACGGTGGGGGTCCGACATTGATAGAAGCTGTTACGTGGAGATATGGTGCTCATACGACAGCTGATGATCCAGCTAAATATCGGGACCAGTCAGAAAGCAGCACCCGCAGATCCGAAACAGATCCGATTCTCCGTGTGGAAAGATGGCTGAAAAAGGAAGGGATCTATGAGGAAAATCGGGTCCTTGAAATGGAAGCCGATGCTGCACAGGAGATTGAAAAAGCGGTCGCAGAAATGGAAGCGTTTCCGCCTGCAAATCCTGCAGATATATTTGATCATGTATTTGCGGAACCAACATGGCAGATCAGGCAGCAAAAAGAGGAGTATCTGCGGTTTATTGGGGGTGAATGAAGTTGAAAACGGCTGCTAAAATAAAAACGATGACAATGATACAAGCCATAACGGATGCGCTTGATACGATGTTAGCAGAAAGGCATGAAGTCCTATTATTAGGGGAAGACATCGGGATAAATGGTGGTGTATTTCGAGCGACGGATGGGCTCCAGGCGAAATACGGAGAAGACCGTGTAATTGATACCCCGTTAAGCGAAGCCGGTTTTGTCGGTGCTGGAATTGGCATGGCGGTTAATGGTTTTTTACCTGTTATTGAAATCCAATTTTTAGGTTTCATTTATCCTGCCTATGAACAGATTATGACTCATGCAACCCGCCTGCGGATGCGAACGATGGGCCATTTCACGGTTCCGATCGTGATTCGCGCTCCATATGGTGCAGGTGTGAGGGCTCCTGAACTCCATTGTGACAGTACAGAAGCTCTTTTTACGCATATGCCCGGTATAAAGGTTGTCTGTCCATCTAGCCCGTATGATGCAAAGGGATTGTTGATTGCAGCGATTGAAGATCCTGATCCTGTCTTATTTTTAGAGCCGATGCGCTGTTACCGATCAGAAAGAGGGGAAGTGCCAGAAGGGAAGTATACAGTTGAAATCGGGAAAGGCATGAGGCTGATGGATGGCGATGTTGTATCGGTTATTACTTGGGGAGCAATGGTTCCGATTGTACGAAAAGCAGCTGAAGAAATGAGGAAAAAAGGGATTCATTGTGACGTTATTGACTTAAGGACTCTTTTTCCGCTCGATAAGGACATCATTGCTGAGTCGGTCCAAAAAACCGGCAGGACTGTTATTGTTCATGAAGCACATGCAACTGGCGGGGTGGGGAATGATGTGGTAGCAATCATCAATGATACGTCATTTTTATATCAAAAGGCCCCTGTAGAGCGGGTTGCGGGATTTGATGTACCGGTTCCATATTTCGGGTTTGAAGACCATTATTTGCCGAGCGTTGATAGAGTTATGCATGCGATCAAAAAAGTAATGGCATTTTAGGAGGGTGGAGATGGAAGTCAAACTTCATGATATCGGCGAAGGCATGATAGAGGCAGAAATCAACTGCTTTTTAGTGAAGCCCGGCGATATTGTTAAAGTAGATGACCCATTAATTGAAGTACAAACGGATAAAATGACAGCAGAAATCCCAGCTCCACGGGCTGGAATCATTCGGGAATTCAAAGTTAATCCCGGGCAAATCGTAGCGGTCGGGACTACTTTGTTAATATTGGAAGACACAGATGCAGTGTCTAAAATTGGGAATCATTCTCCAATGCTAGCGGAAATGACTGCAAACAAATGGAGCCAGCAACTCGAAGAAAAGAATAAATTCAATTTCGCAGAAAAGCAGGCGAAGCCGAAGCGGATCCTTGCTTCCCCTTATACGAGAAAAATGGCTCGTGACAACTCCATTGATATCGAAATGGTAGAAGGATCAGGACCAGCTGGCCGGATTACAGATGAAGATATTTATAAACTGATGACCGCCTCACATCAAAAAATCCAGCCGTTAAAACCGGAAAAGCAAGAACATACCGCACCACTCTCAGAAAAAAATCCACTAAGAAATGACACCATCCCTTTCAGAGGCAGAAGAAAGCAAATCGCCAAAAAAATGGCCCAGTCTTTATATACGATTCCACATTGTACCCATTTTGAGGAGGTGGATGTCACCGATCTAATCCAATTTCGAACCGAGTTAAAAAAATTAAACGAAAGCTTCTCTGCGACAGCTTTTTTTATGAAGGCAATATCCATTTGTCTAAAGGAATTTCCAATCTTCAATGCGCGTCTGGATGAAGAAAATGAAGTGATTCGCCTTCAGCATGAGCATCATATCGGGATTGCGGTCGATACGGAGGATGGGTTGATCGTTCCGGTTCTTCGAAATGTCGAGCAGAAATCAATTCGCATCATACATGCTGAAATGAAACAGCTAACAGAAAAAGCATTAGCTAACGAATTAAGCATTAAGGACATTTCTGGCGGGACTTTTACGATCAGTAATGTTGGCCCACTTGGTGGAAGTTTTGGGGCGACGCCGATCATTCAGCATCCAGAAGCAGCGCTTATTTCTTTTCATAAAACGAAAAAAATGCCGGTTGTCACGGATGACGACCAAATTGTCATCCGCTCTATGATGAACATTTCCATGTCCTTTGATCACCGGGTAACAGACGGGGCAGCCGCTGTTCGTTTTACAAATCGTTTTGCTGGGTTGATTCAAAATCCCAAAATGCTTTTGTTGGAGTTGGTGTAAATGGTTGTTGGCGAGCTTGCACACGAACGCGATCTCATCATCATCGGGGGGGGGCCTGGCGGGTACCATGCCGCCATCCGCGCAGCACAGCTTGGTCAATCAGTCACATTAATTGAAAAAGATCAATGGGGCGGTGTTTGCTTAAATAAAGGGTGTATTCCATCAAAAATCATTACGCATGGAGCAGAAAAATTTGCATCGATACGGGAATCCGAGAACATTGGCATAGAAAGCAAAAATGTCACTTTTAATATGAACACATTCACCGAATATAAACATAAAACGATCAAAAAGCTGCGCGAAAGTGTTCAGTTATTATGTACCGCAAATAAAGTTGAAATGATCAAAGGAGCAGCTTTTTTTCTTTCGGAAAATAAAGTCGGTGTCGAAAACGGGGACCAGTATAATGTCTATCGTTTTAAGCACGCGATTATCGCCACTGGGAGTTCCCCGCAAGCACCTGAAGGAATCAAAGTAGACAATAAGCGAATCCTCGATTCCTGGTCGATTACGAGTCTTGATTTGATCCCTGAAAATCTCTTCGTTTATGGCAGCGACTATATTGCGCTCGAAATGTCTATGGCTTTTGAAGCTCTCGGATCTCAAGTTACACTCATCCTTGATAACAGTAAGGATGATTTTGATTACGATTTGTCTATTAACCGCGAATTAAAAAGGGTTTTTAAAAAGAATCAGATTCAAGTAATTAGGAACGCCTCGATTTCAAAGGCATATTCTGATGAAAAAGCTGTCACGATAATTCTTCAAAATAGGAATCGGATAGAAACAATAACTGGGACCCATTTATTTACTTCATCCTTTGCGAAGCCGAACATCGAAAATATAGGAATGGATCGAATCGGAATTGAAACGACGGAGAGCGGTTTTATTAAAGTGAATAAGCAGTGCCAAACTACTTGCTCGAATATCTTTGCCATAGGCGATGTGACAGAGGGACCGGTATTAGCGGTTAAAGCGATGAAACAGGGGAAAGTTGCTGCTGAAGCTATCGCTGGCATAGGGGCTGAAGCAGATTTTCGCTTTATACCGGCTGTTGCCCATACAAGGCCGCCAATCGCAAGTGCCGGTCTAACGGAACAAGAAGCTTTCGCGCACGGTTATGAAGTTGAAATTGGTCAATTTCCACTCTCAAATAATGGATACGCCGGGCTTATTGGCAAAAAAGATGGATTCATTAAAGTCATTTTTGACAAGAAAAGCAAACTTTTATTAGGCATGCACATGATTGGCGATGGAGCGATTGAATTAATTTCGAGCGGCATTTTATCTTTAGAAATGATTGCAAGGGACGAGGATTTGCTTTTTCCGTTATATCCGCATCCAAGCATCAACGAAGCACTGCTCGAAGCAGTCGAAGCTCTTAAAAATCAGGCCATCCATCTGACTCCTAATTTGAAAAAGGAAAGATTTAACGTTTGAAATTAAGTGATACCTCATTCCCGTTTTTCTTTTTACTTCAAATCAATTTAACCCTATCGGCAAAAAAATCAGGTGACAGAATAAAGGATTTACTTTGACTTTAAATAAATTCACTTTAATGCAGAAGTGCATTATAGCTTCAATTTACACTCTTGAGAACATTTTTATATTTAATATATTATTAATTCTGAATATTAACTATATTATTGAGGAGGAGTTTGTATGAAAGAGAAAAAGAGTGCGAAACAGCAAAATGTTGAAGACTTTTTTCCAGTTAAAGAAGTGGATTATTTAGAAATTTATTCTGGCAACGCAAAGCAGTCTTGCCATTATTTTTGCTCTTCTTTTGGCTTTAATCTTGTCGCGTATTCAGGACTTGAAACAGGCAACAGGGAAACAGTGTCCTATGTTCTTCAGCAGCGAAAGATCCGCATTGTGATAACAGGTTCCTTAACAGAAAACAGCAGCGTGGCATCGTTTGTTAAAAAACATGGGGATGGGGTGAAAGATGTTGCCTTAACTGTCGATGATGTAGAAAAGGCGTATACAGAAGCTGTATCAAGAGGCGCCATTGCCATTTCACCTCCTGCCGAAATAAAAGATCAGCATGGGACGGTAAAAAAGGCGGTGATTGGCACATATGGGGATACGATTCACACATTAGTTGAACGAAATGACTATCGTGGAATCTTTATGCCTGGATATGAACCGCAGAAAATGTCAATTCCTTTTGAAGATGCTGGTTTCATTGGGATTGATCACGTTGTCGGCAATGTTGAAAGCATGGAAGAATGGGTCAATTATTATGCGAATGTCATGGGTTTTATAGAAATGACACATTTTACAGATAAGGATATTAGCACCGAATACTCAGCCCTCATGTCAAAGGTCATGCACAATGGCGGCAGGATCAAATTCCCGATTAATGAGCCAGCTGAAGGAAAAAGAAAATCCCAAATTCAAGAATATCTTGAATTTTATAATGGCCCCGGTGTTCAGCATCTTGCCATTTTGACTGAAGATATAGTAAATACAGTCAGCATCCTTAAGAAAAATGGGGTTGAGTTTTTAAAAACGCCAGCCTCTTATTATGATGATGCCTTATCTGAACGGGTCGGAAAAATTGATGAGGAAATCGAAAAACTGAAAGAACTTAGTATTTTAGTAGACCGTGATGACGAAGGTTATTTGCTGCAAATTTTTACGAAACCAGTTGTAGACAGACCAACCCTATTTCTTGAAGTCATTCAGCGAAAAGGCGCACGAGGATTTGGCGAAGGAAACTTCAAAGCCCTATTTGAATCAATTGAACGTGAGCAGGCAAGACGTGGAAATTTATAATATTATTCTTCCAAACTTTGTTGCTGTCAGGATAAATTAGATACCTTAAGAGATAAATATAAGTTTCGTAAGTATGTTTGTAATTTTATGAGTATACTAGCACCTTACGTAAATATATCCAAACCTCCTGAAAAAAAATAGATTCATATGCAATTTACGTTGTGCGAGAGGGCGGTGTCTATAGCATGGAAATAAACCCGGAAAACCTTGAATGGCGAGAGGCATATAAATTATTAGTTGGTTCTATCTTGCCGCGTCCGATCGCATTTGTGACAACAATCGATGAAAACGGGATTGGGAATGCGGCGCCATTTAGTTTTTTTACAGCCATTTGTGCTGAACCAATGCTCATTTGCTTTTCGCCAATGAGAAGAGGGACGGATGGAAATAAAAAGGATACGCTTGCTAATATTGAAGCGACAAAGGAGTTTGTCATTAATATCGTCAGCGAGGATTTTATAGAAAAAATGAATACCTGTGCAATTGAATTTCCAGCCTCCATTGACGAGCTAGAGTTTGCAAGTCTTACAAAAGAAAGCAGTCAAACGGTACGTGCACCGAGAGTGAAAGAATCAAAAATCCATCTTGAATGTAAACTCCATCAAGTGCTTCATTTCGGGGAACAAGCAGGTGCAGGCAGCCTTGTTATTGGTAAAGTTGAACATGTCCATATTGCTGAAGAGCTTTACGAGAAAGGTAGGATCAATACCGAAAAGCTGAAACCAGTTGGACGTCTGGCTGGACAAATGTATACGAAGCCATTGGCGGATGTCTTTGAATTAATTCGAAAAAAGGAGCCGAGGTGATGCGATGAAATTCATTACTTTTCAAAAAAAGGATGGAACAGTTCGAGCAGGTTGGATAAAAAATGAACGATACGTCGTCGATATGCACGAAGCTTCAAATGGTGTATTGCCAAAAGATATACTTTCATTCCTAGAAAACCAAGCTTTTTATTTGTCGCAAACATTAACTTTGACAGACAAAGGAGTATATCCAATAAAAGAGGTTCTTTTAAAAGCTCCACTTTCAAACCCAAGAAGTTTTAGGGATTTTTATGCCTTTGAGGAACATGTGAAAACAGCAAGAGAAAACCGCGGCTTGGATATGATTCAAGAATGGTACGATATTCCTGTATTTTATTTTTCCAATCACTTGGCGATTAAAGGGCCATGTGATGAAATTGTTCGCCCAGAAACATGCGAGTGGCTTGATTATGAATTGGAAATTGCCTGTGTGATCGGGAAGGAAGGAAAGAATATCAAAGCGGAAAATGCCGATGAATATATTTTCGGTTACTGCATTTTGAATGACTGGAGTGCAAGAGATTTACAAAGAAAAGAAATGAAAGTTGGGCTCGGCCCTGCAAAAGGAAAGGATTTTGCGACATCCATCGGTCCTTATCTATTGACGAAGGATGAGCTGGAAATCTTCCGGGTTGAAAACTTCTATGACTTAAAGATGACTGCCAAAATTAATGGGGTTCTTCTTTCTGAAGGGAATATGAAGGATATCTATTATTCATTTGGAGAAATGATTGCGCGGGCCTCAGATGGTGTCACTTTATATCCTGGCGAATTAATCGGGTCAGGGACAGTTGGGAGTGGCTGTATTTTAGAGCTCGGAACAGATGTTCATCGCTGGCTTGAGCCGGGAGACGAGGTGGAGCTAGAAATTACGGCGCTCGGGACATTAAAAAATACGATTAAATAAGGGAGGTGGGGAGATGTTTTATCGGCAACTTGGGAAAATCCCGCATAAGCGCCATACGATGTTTAAGAAAGATGATGGCAGTCTATTCAGAGAACAAGTGATGGGGACGAAGGGTTTTTCTGGAACGCAGTCGATTCTCTATCATTATTATATGCCGACAGAAGTGGCAAGGACGGAATTACTCGGGTCGTATTTGCCAGAATATGAGGAACAAGAATCGTTGAAGCATCGTCATCTCTTAACTGACAGGATTCAGAAAAAAGGGAATGCACTGGAGGCAAGGGAGTATTTATTAGGAAATGACGATTTGCTTATCGGCACAGCGAATATAAATGAGCCAATGAGAAGTTTTTATCGAAACGGCGATGGCGATGAAATGCTTTTTATTCATTATGGAACAGGCCGAATCGAAACAATGTTTGGAACGCTTGCTTACCGGCCTGGAGATTATATCATTATCCCGATCGGCACGATTTTTCGGGTGATTCCAAATGAAGGCGAAAGGACGAAAGCGTTGATTGTTGAATCGTTTAGCCAAATAACAACGCCGAGGAGATATCGGAATGAGTACGGCCAGTTACTCGAACATAGCCCTTTTTGTGAGCGGGATATTCGCGGTCCTGATACATTAGAAACTTTTGATCAGAAGGGTGAGTTTGAGGTCATCACAAAAACGAGAGGCCATCTTCATTCTCATGTTCTGAATCATCATCCACTTGATGTAGTAGGATGGGATGGCTTTTTATATCCGTGGGCATTCAATATAGAAGATTTTGAACCGATTACGGGCAGAGTTCATCAACCGCCTCCAGTCCACCAAACATTTGAAGGCCATAATTTCGTTGTCTGTTCCTTTGTACCAAGAATGTTTGATTACCACCCACAGTCAATTCCTGCGCCATATACCCACAGCAATGTAAACAGCGACGAGCTACTTTACTATGTAGAAGGAAATTTTATGAGCCGAAAGGGGATAAAAAAAGAATCCATCACCCTGCATCCAAGCGGAATTCCCCATGGCCCCCATCCCGGAACAACGGAAGCAAGCATCGGAAAAAAAGAAACCCTCGAGCTAGCCGTCATGATCGACACGTTCAAGCCGCTCAAAATTGTAAAGCAGGCTAAAGTGATTGAAGACGAGAAATATATGTATACTTGGGTGGGTTAATAGAGGTGCACTTTCAATTAGTGATATTTGAATCTTCCTTATTTTCCGTTAATATATAACTGAAGGGTACAGATAAGGAGGAAGGCGATATTTGAAAAATGAGCATAAAAAGTCGAATTTTAAAATTAAATTAGTAGGTGTTATTGCTTTAGCAGTTGCATTGGGAGTTTATATGTTCTTTGTTCGAGGAACGACTCAAGATGTAAACTGGCTAAGAATAAATAATGTAGATGTTTCAAACGAGACCATTATGATTCATGCTTTTAATCCAAACAGCGCAAAAACGATCAGCGGCTTTGACTATTATGTGAAAGATAAAACTGTGTATATAAAACTTAGAGGAGGAACACTAGTTAACCGATTAGGACAGTCATTTGTCACTGAGAACATTGTTATCAATGATAATTTCTCAGATGTAAATAAAGTCGTTTTACAAGGAAAAGCCAAACAAAGCAAAACGATTTGGAACAAATGATATTAGAAAAAGCATTGGTTTAACCAATGCTTTTTTATGAGTCGCTATTGCGGTAGTTTTTTTATAATATATAGGGGCAATCTTCCACCATTTTATTGATCACAGATTTACGGGCAGTAAGAGGGAGGAAGTTTCATATTGTTCGTTTTGCCATAAAATAGCAACAGTGCCTTCCCCGGCATGAGCCGCGATGGTTGAGCTGATTTCACCAATAAAAATCCCGATGCTCGGAAATATTGTTTTAATTTCTTTTGCTAGTTCCTCAGCTTTTGTATGTACATTTCCATGCATGATTTGAACTTGTAAAATAGCATTTTTTTTATAGGATTCTCCAAGTAATTCTAACATGCGCTTTACAGCCTTTTTCTCAGAACGTACCTTATCAAAAAGCTCAAATTCACCATTCCTGTTAATCCGGATGATTGGCTTTATTTTAAGAATGCTGCCGAGCAAATATTGTGTTCCCGACATTCTGCCGCCTTTGTAAAATTGCTCCAGATTGCCAAGCAAAATATAGTTTTCGGATTTATCTGCTTCCTCCTGAAGGATTTCAGCTATTTTAGTATAAGGCATCTCATTATCAGAAAGCATTTGGCCTTTATTAATTAAAGTCGTAATCGCATAAGACATCGATTTCGAATCGACGGTTTCTACCGGGAATCCCGCAAGCTCTGCTCCAGCCAAACAACTATTTAATGTCCCGCTTAATTTGCCTGATACATGAACAGCAATCGCGGATTCGTATTTATCCTTTAATTGTTCAAAAAGTTCAGCGAATCTTCCTGCAGATGGCTGGGAGGTTTTTGGGATTTCTTTTTGCGAACGAATCCGCGCATATAACTGGTCCGTATTTAACTCAACGCCATCTTCGAATGTTTCTTCTCCAAATGTGATGGAAAGGGGAATGACATAAACATCGGGGTGATTCGATAATTCATCAGTGATAAAAGCAGTGCTATCTGTAATCCAGGCAATCTTTTTTTTAGTCATGTATGTATTAGTCCTTTATTAAATATTTACCCAGTATAAGCTTTGCCAATTAAAGTGAAACAAAGTTGAATATTATATAGTAAGTAATATTTCCCATAAATCACTTATTAAAAACGCTTACATTCAATAGTTAATTTCAATTATATCGGGCTCTTTTATTATACACTAATAGCATACCTTTGTACGGGATCTGAAAAAAATGTCGAATTTTGATCACACGTGTCAAAGTGAAACTTTTAATAGAAAAACAAAAGAAAGGCAGATTAATATTCTGACCTTTCTTTTCATTTTTCTACTTTTTAAATAAGTAGGGTATTCGCATTTTAGTGGGATAGCTGCTGGGACCATTCTTCAACATCCCATACTTTCGTTACCCAATCTTCATAAAAATCAGGTTCGTGACAAACTAACACTATCGTTCCTTTATAAGCTTTTAAGGCCCGTTTCAATTCTTCTTTAGCAACGACATCAAGGTGGTTTGTCGGCTCGTCAAATAATAGCCAGTTGCTTTCGTTCATGAGCAGCTTGCATAAGCGGACTTTTGCCTGCTCGCCACCGCTTAATTGGTTGAGAGGACGCGAAATATGTTCATTCTTCAATCCGCATTTCGCAAGAGCGGCCCGAACTTGGTGTTGGTCCATTGATGGAAAAGCATTCCAAACATCATCAATCGGTGTAATATTGTCTGCTTTAACTTCTTGTTCAAAATAAGAAGGATAGAGGAAGTCGCCACGCTCCACTTTTCCGCTGATTGGATTGATTTTTCCAAGCATTGTTTTAAGTAGCGTCGATTTTCCGACTCCATTACAGCCGACAATCGCGATTTTCTCTCCGCGTTCAATTGTTACAGACATTTTCGGCAGTAAGGCTTGCGTATAACCAATTTCGAAATCTTTTCCCTCGAAGACATAACGGCTGCTGCCACGGGACTCTTTAAATTCAAAGGACGGTTTCATTGCTGTTTCAGGGCGATCGATTCTTTCCATGCGATCAAGCTGCTTCTGACGGCTCTTCGCCCGGCCTGTTGTTGAATAACGGGCTTTATTTTTTGCAATGAAATCTTCCTGCTTCTTGATGAATTCCTTCTGCTTCTCATACGCATTAATATGTTGATTTTTGTTGATTTCCGCTAATTCAAGGAATTTATCATAGCTGGCTGTATAGCGAGTGAGCTTTGAAAATTCCAAATGGAAAATCGTGTTTGAAACTTGGTTCATGAATTCTGTATCATGGGAAATTAGCATGAACGCATATGGGTATTCTTTCAAATAGTTCGTTAGCCAGCGTATGTGCTCGACGTCTAAATAGTTGGTCGGCTCATCAAGCAATAATACTTGCGGCTGTTCTAAAAGCAGTTTTGCCAATAAAACTTTTGTACGCTGGCCGCCGCTTAATGCGGAAACGTCCCGGTCCAATCCGATGGCATCTAACCCAAGCCCACGGGCCGCTTCTTCAATTTTAATATCAAGGGAATAAAAGCCGCCTGCATCTAGACGATCCTGAATAGTCCCCATTTCTTCTAACAACTCTTCCAATTCTTCAGGTGTTGCCTCCGCCATTTTCGAAGTCACTTCATTAAGAGCCTTTTCCTGTTCAAAAAGCGGAAGAAAAGCATCCTTTAAGACATCTCGCATTGTTTTTCCAGGTGTTAGAACCGTATGCTGATCCAAGTATCCATAATGAACCGTTGGTGTCCATTCTACACGACCAGAATCATGGATCAATTGAGCAGTAATAATATTCATTAAGGTCGATTTTCCAACCCCATTTGCACCAACAAGCCCGACATGATCTTCAGCCAGCAGCCGAAAAGAAACATCCTTAAATAAAGTTCGATCCCCGAAAGTATGGCTCAATTTTTCAACATTTAATAAACTCATTTATATTCCCCACTTTGTCCATAAGTAATCCATTTTTACATAATACAAGATTTTTTCTCATAAAACTAGAGTTTCTATAGTTAGGAGGTAGGAAAGTTTAATGGATAAAAAGGAAAAAGGAGTTGAACTAAGGATTTTCACCTGAGATCTTTTAACAAATCCTAATTTGAGAAAATTGTACTCCTTGATTTGGACAACATCCTACGCTTCACAAATTTCAATACATATGATGAGTATGATTAAACATACAATATGAGGTGATATTTTTGGGAATAAAGCCAATAAAACCGGGAAGCATATGTTTTCAAGATTTAAGGATGACTCTCCAGGAATTAGAAGGCCAGTTTATTTCCGTTAGGCTTTCGGAAAGTTGTGAAATTATACAAGGACGTATATTCAGAGTGGATGAAGGAAAACTGATTCTCGTTGGTGTATTTGGAACACGCATCATTCCAATTTGTTCGATTAGCTCCATCGATTATGGTCCGTTTGCGTATGCTACAAATTTCTCAGACAATACGGTCACTGTCATTAATACTGCAACCAATACGGTCTTCGACTTGATTCCGGTTGAAACATCCCCTTTTTTTTTAGCTATTACCCCGGACGGTTCCCGTGCCTATGTGACACATTTTAGCGATATAATTTCCGTCATTAGTACTGTAACCAATACCGTTCTGACTACCATTTCTCTCTCCGATGATGGATCTCTAAATTCTAATGGCATTGCTATCTCGCCGGACGGTTTGCGCGCCTATACGGCAAATTTAAACGGTACGGTTTCCGTCATTAATACAGCAACTAATACCCTTCTAACCACTATTTCTCTCGGTTCCGATGGAGTAGGTGCTTTTGGCATTGCTGTCACACCGGACGGTTCTCGCGTCTATACGGCAAATTTCTTAGGCACAGTTTCCGTCATTGATACAGCAACCAATACTCTTCTGACAACTATTTCTCTCACTCCCCTTGATTTTGGTCCTTTAGACATTGCTATTACACCTGATGGTTCACTTGCCTATACAACAAATTTCTCAGACAATTCGGTTTCCGTCATTAATACGGATACCAATACCGTTCTGACTACCATTTCACTCTTTTCAGATGGAATAGGTCCTGATCGCGTTGCAATCACACCTGATGGTTCACGTGTTTATACGACAAATGACTTAAACAGCACGGTTTCCGTCATTAGTACTGTAACCAATACCGTTCTGACTACCATTTTTTTAGGCGAAAAAGTATTTCCTGAAGGGATTGCCATCACGCCGGACGGTTCTCGTGCCTATATAACCAGTGGTGAAAAGGGGCTTATTGTCATTAACACTGCAACTAATACGGTCATCGGTTCCCCTATTGACTTAGGGAATATGTTTGGTCCTACGGCGATTGCCATTACTCCCTTTACACTTTAAACAGAGTTATCTTGATAGGAATGAATAATCAATGAAAGGTGATTCAAGTGAAAAAAGAAGATATTATCAATTTGATTAAAAAAGAATTAGAAGTTCATCCGCAAATGAAGAGTGTTGATTTCTATAAAAAATATCGAATACCTATCCCCATTGTTGAATTCTTTAGAAGAAGTATCGAAAAAAATTAACATGGTTTTGAAATAAAGGATCTATTTTAAACTAGTTAACTTACACAACAAATCTCCTTTGGCGAGAAGTGGTTTCAACGTTCTAGGTTCCTTACCAGTCCGTTAGCCACTTGGTTTACCCATTACTTTCGGCTCCAACCCGCCATATTTGTATAAATAAAAAAATAAATCACATCTTAATTAGTAATGGGATGAAAGGAGATGAAAATGCGTGTGAATAACAAAAAAAATAAACCTGCTCCAAATGTTTCAGGGACTTATCAGGTTGCAAGTGAAGAGCAGAAAATATCATTAGACGAAATGTTAAAAAATGGTGAGCTTGATCAAGAGAGTATGTATTATGCGAGAGTTTTTATGGAAGAGTAAGTAAAAAATAGGCTGCGTTCTCAATTGGAACGGAGCCTGTTTTTTTTGAATGACAGTATTAATTCAATATTTACAGAAAATAAATTGTATGACTTATCCTTAAGCTTTGAATATAGCCAAAATCCGTTTATTATCAAAATTAACCAAGGTGTTGTTTTCGGCGGAAATTGAAGAGAGAATACACGAGGAAAATAAATTCGTTTGAGAGTTTCAGTTGCCTATATGGTATAATTTAGGGGTACAGTAAATTGCAGGGTGGGCAGCGGCCGCCTCCATTTCTGAAAGTAGAAAGGGGGTGACGCTGATGGTTACGTATGATGCAATGAACCTAGTAGTAAGCTTTTCTACATTAATCGTTGCAGTAATCGCAATTGGTATTTCTTTAAATAAAAAGAAGTAACCTACCCTGCACCACCAATGTATGAGTAGATTACTTCTATTCGGATTTGGTCGCTGCACTTCAAGCAGCTAGCTGTACAGGGAGTTCCGGGTGCAACCGGAACTCTTTTTTAATTTATGATCTTTATACTAAAATTATAAACATAAATTTCCTAAAAGTAAAGAAACGAACGGGTTTAGGAACTATTACAATTCTTGCGACACCATATTTGTCAATAAAATTATTTACCTTCACTTACTTCCACTTCGACTTCACTCATTGGAATCCCAATCGCTTTTGCTACACCTTCTCCGTAAGCAGGATCCGCTTGATAGCAATGTTTGATATGGCGAATCTGAATATGTCTTTCAACACCATTCATATTACGAGCAGTATTTTCAAACAGTACTTGTTGTTGCTCTTTAGTCATGAGGTTGAAGAGGAGACCAGGTTGTTCAAAGTAGTTGTCATCATCTTCTCTGAAATCCCAATGTCCAGCATCCCCCTGGAGAGCAAGATATGGTTCTTTATATTGCGGCTGTTCCTTCCATTCACCATAACTGTTTGGTTCATAGTGAATCGTGCTGCCTTTATTTCCATCCACTCTCATAGCTCCATCACGGTGGTAGCTGTGGAACGGACATTTTGGCTGGTTAACAGGAATTTGATGGTGGTTCACACCTAAACGATAACGTTGCGCATCACCATAAGAGAATAACCTGCCTTGTAACATTTTATCAGGGGAGAAGCCTATACCTGGTACGACATTAGCCGGTGTAAAGGCAGCTTGTTCGACTTCAGCAAAATAGTTTTCTGGATTGCGATTAAGCACCCATTCTCCAACCTCGATTAGAGGGAAGTCCTTTTTATACCATACTTTTGTTAAATCAAATGGGTTGTATGGGTGTCTATTTGCTTGTTCCTCTGTCATCACTTGAATGTACATTTTCCATTTCGGGAAGTTGCCATTTTCGATATTTTCATAAAGATCTCTTTGATGGCTTTCACGGTCTTTCCCAACAAGTACCTCTGCCTCTTCGTCAGTGAAGTTTTCAATGCCTTGTTGCGAACGCATGTGGAATTTCACCCATACGCGCTCATTTTGATCATTGATCATACTGAATGTATGGCTGCCGAACCCATGCATCGTACGGTAAGACTTCGGAATCCCGCGGTCACTCATTACAATTGTCACTTGGTGTAATGCTTCGGGCAGTGAAGTCCAGAAGTCCCAGTTGTTGTTAGCATTTCGCATATTCGTGCGCGGGTCACGCTTCACAGCATGGTTCAAATCAGGGAATTGCATCGGGTCTCTGAAGAAGAACACGGGAGTATTATTTCCAACGAGATCCCAATTTCCTTGTTCGGTATAAAATCTCATGGCAAATCCGCGAATATCACGCTCGGCATCTGCTGCACCGCGCTCACCAGCAACCGTAGAGAAACGAACGAACATATCTGTTTGTTTACCAATCTCAGAAAAAACTTTCGCATTTGTATACTTTGTAATGTCATGAGTGACGGTAAACGTACCATATGCCCCGGATCCCTTCGCATGCATTCGTCTCTCAGGAATAACCTCTCTGTCAAAATGAGCTAGTTTTTCTAGTAACCAAACATCCTGCAATAGTACCGGACCTCTAGGACCTGCTGTCATTGAGTTCTGATTATCAGCAACAGGGGCGCCTGCCGCAGTAGTCAATTTCTTTTGATTATCATTCTTATTCACGAAAAATTACCTCCTGAATTAATTATTTTAAAAAGTAACTCATGTTTTAATGATAACACTTATCAAAAGAAAATCAATATTTATTTATAATTAATATAAATAAAAAGTAAATATAAATAAATACTTATTAAAAAGATCCAATGCATTTAAAAAAGTCAGTCCAAAATAACGGCATTACTCTATCTATATTTTCGAACTTGGCCAAAAGAACTTCCTATATAAGATTTACGAAATTACTTTCTAAATAATTTCAATGTTCTTCCTTCATAATCCTTCCATGTTTCTGAATATTTTTATTATTCTAAGCCTCATGGCATTTCTTTTTAAGGTGGGTTTTAAGATAAATGGACAAACTAAGAAGAAATGGCATTTTCCTAAATAAAAAATATAAAAATATTGTCCTTGCTATATGTACAAAAATTAAAAATATGATAAAGTAATACATGAAGTTCCTTTATATATCTCGTTTTTACGAGGTTTTTTGTGTCCACTGTATAAATACATTTGTATTCAAGAAGACGACACGCGGGATAAAATATGATATTGGGGGATTTATGATGTCAAGCAAAACATTAGATGCTTTTTTAAAAGAAAACCTGGAAGATTTAAAGGGGAAGGGTTTATATAATGTAATCGACCCACTAGAAAGCCCAAACGGTCCAATGATCAAAATTAATGGCAGAGAATTAATCAATCTTTCATCAAATAACTATTTAGGGTTAGCGACAGATAACCGATTGAAAGAAGCTGCTAAAGAAGCGATCAACAAGTATGGCGTTGGCGCGGGGGCAGTTCGGACGATTAACGGAACGATGGATATTCACGTAAAGCTGGAAGAAAAATTAGCTGAATTCAAACATACAGAGGCTGCGATTGCCTACCAATCAGGCTTCAATTGTAATATGGCTGCGATTTCAGCTGTAATGGACAAAAACGATGCGATTCTTTCTGATGAATTAAATCATGCTTCAATCATTGACGGCTGCCGCTTATCAAGAGCAAAGATCATCCGTGTGAACCATTCTGATATGGAGGATTTACGAACAAAAGCGAAAGAAGCAAAGGAATCTGGCCTTTACAATAAGATTATGATCATTACAGACGGTGTTTTCTCTATGGACGGAGATATTGCGAAACTTCCTGAAATCGTTGATATTGCTGAAGAATTTGATCTGATCACATATGTTGATGATGCCCATGGTTCAGGTGTATTAGGGGATGGCGCTGGTACTGTTAAGCACTTCGGCTTATCCGATAAAATTGATTTCCAAATCGGAACACTTTCAAAAGCAATCGGTGTTGTCGGCGGATATGTAGCCGGGAAGCAAGAATTGATTGACTGGCTGAAAGTTCGAAGCAGACCATTCCTTTTCTCAACATCATTAACACCTGCTGATGTAGCTGCAAGTATGAAAGCGATCGATCTTTTAATGGAAAGCACGGAGCTGAACGAAAAGCTATGGGAAAATGCGAACTACTTAAAAGCTGGCTTAAAGAAATTAGGGTTTGATATTGGTGAAAGTGAAACGCCAATCACGCCATGTATTATTGGCGATGAAGTGAAAACCCAAGATTTCAGCAAAAAGTTAAATGAAGAAGGCGTCTATGCAAAATCGATTGTGTTCCCAACTGTTCCACGTGGTACAGGAAGGGTCAGAAACATGCCTTCAGCTGCTCATACGAAGGAAATGCTTGATAACGCGATTGCCATCTATGAAAAAGTCGGGAAAGAAATGGGTATTATTTAATCGCATTTTGAAAAACGGGGTTAGATTTACCATCTGAGAAGAGGGATTTATAAAACGGTTCCCATCAGGCAAATCGCCCCGTTCGTATTTTTTTTCGAAATATAGATATTCAAGCAAACGGAAAGTGTTTAAGAAAAAGGCTGTTTTCGTATATTTTGTTGCTTTTTAAGTATGACTTTATATAACGCTCTGAGTTGATTGGAGCGGAGGGCACTTGACTCCAGCGGGAAATAAAGGGAACAGGAGACCCCACAGGCGGTAACGCCGAGGAGGCTCCCGTCCCTCCCCGCGGAAAGCAAGTATCCGCAGCGGAAATCAACGGGCCAACTTTGAAGGTTAAAAACATCAATATATGCGAAAAGAGACTAGAGAAAAAATTTTACCAACAGGGAAGATGAGGGGTTCATATGAAGCGGATTTTTATTACAGGTGCTTTAGGGCAAATTGGTTCTGAGTTGACATTAAAGCTTAGAAATATTTACGGGAATGACAATGTAATCGCAACCGATATTCGGAAAAATGATTCCGAAACAGCCCTTTCTGGTCCATTTGAAGTTGTCGATGTCACAGATACAAAGACGATGATTGAGACAGCAAGGAAACATAATGTGGATACAGTCATTCATATGGCTGCTCTTCTTTCAGCTACTGCAGAAGCGAATCCTGTTTTTGCATGGAATTTAAATATGGGCGGCCTAATGAACGCACTTGAAACAGCAAGGGAATTAAACTGTCAGTTTTTCACGCCGAGCTCGATCGGCGCATTCGGTCCGTCAACTCCGAAAGATATGACCCCTCAGGATACGGTTCAGCGTCCAACTACGATGTATGGGGTAAACAAAGTTGCGGGAGAATTGCTGGGTGATTATTATTTTCATAAATTTGGCGTTGATACGAGAGGTTTGCGCTTCCCTGGATTAATTTCGTATGTAACACCTCCAGGAGGCGGAACAACGGATTATGCCGTTGAAATTTACTACGAGGCAATCAAAAATGGCCGCTATACTTCTTATATTAATAAAGGCACGTATATGGATATGATGTATATGCCGGATGCGTTGAATGCAATTGTGGACCTAATGGAAGCGGACGCTTCGAAATTAAAGCACCGCAATGCCTTTAATGTCACAGCAATGAGCTTTGAACCAGAAGAAATTGCTGCTGAGATTCGGAAGTCAATTCCTGGCTTTGAAATTTCCTATGATGTCGATCCTGTCCGCCAACAAATTGCCAACAGCTGGCCTAATTCAATTGATGCAACTTCAGCAATGGAAGAATGGGGATTTAAAGCCGAATACGATCTTGCGAAAATGACAGCAGATATGTTAGATAAACTTCGAAAATAATAATGAATACAAACAAAAAGGCAGAACATGTAGCTGCCTTTTTTTATTGTTTTGGAAAACTTTTATTCACTTAGAAATGGGTATTTTTTATACAGTTTGACACTATTTTTATTTATTAGAATACTATTGTCTAAATTATTTAGAATATTTTTAATATAAATCCCTCCAGGTTGAATCAATAAGGTTTTGAAAGTAATAGTTAATAAACCCATTAGTTATAGTGATTAATCTATTTAAATAGATCGAAAAATAGAATATATTGAGAAAATTTAGTTGACATTATTAATCTATGCATTTATATTTTTATTATAGAGAAATAGGAATGCGATTATCTTTTCCTCATTCATACTTTGGGAAGATAGGTACTTGTAAAGAGGAAGGGGGATGCAATCTGCGACCCAAATGGGTACCTAGCTGGGTTAAAATAAACTAGCAGTTAATCTTCCAGGGAAGATGTCATTTTTCGCTTTTAGGGTGAGCCAACTTTTAATAAGTGATACTTTTGAAAGCCCTTTCATTTAAGTCCTATTACTTTTTCGAAAACTAACAAAGAGGAAATGGATGGATCGATCGTTAAAAGAACTTCATAGAACAGGCCTGATATGTAACTATCTAATCTAATTCAAATCTAGCAATTAAGCTCATTCAAAACGCCCTAGACAGATGGATTAATAGCTAACTATGGTCTGATGGATACCTTGTTTAATAGAAGCACCTTTGATCGAATCTATTGCTGAAAAAATTCCAAACAAACTTGAAAAGTAGGGAGTGGGAAATTCCATGCAGGAACAAGAACTGGAGAGAGGTTTAAAAAACAGGCACGTTCAACTAATCGCTATTGGCGGGGCGATCGGAACAGGATTATTTCTTGGAGCAGGTAAATCTATCCATTTGACAGGACCGTCGATTCTATTTGCTTACATGATTACAGGTTTAATTTGTTTTTTAATCATGCGCTCACTTGGAGAGTTACTCTTAAGCAATTTGAAGTATCATTCTTTTGTTGATTTTGTGCAAGATTATTGTGGTAATATGGCAGCATTTATCACCGGCTGGACTTACTGGTTTTGCTGGATTTCAATCGCAATGGCCGACTTAACAGCTGTTGGTCTTTATTTTCAGTATTGGTTCCCTAGTGTACCACAGTGGATGCCAGCTTTAATTGCGCTTGTCGTGTTGCTCGTTATGAACCTTGCAACTGTAAAGCTTTTTGGAGAAATGGAGTTTTGGTTCGCATTAATTAAAATTATCGCGATTCTAGCGCTAATTGTTGTCGGAACTTTTATGATTATTACTGGCTTTACTTCGAATGCAGGGACAGCTAGTCTCACGAATTTATGGAGTCACGGCGGAATGTTCCCGAATGGCATAAATGGTTTTATTCTCTCATTCCAGATGGTAGTATTTGCGTTTGTTGGTATTGAGCTTGTGGGACTGACAGCAGGTGAAACGAAAGATCCAGAAAAAGTAATCCCAAGAGCTATTAATAGTATCCCTATTCGGATTATTATTTTCTACATTGGTGCACTGGTTGTCATTATGAGTGTTTATCCGTGGAACTCAATCAACCCAATGGAAAGTCCGTTCGTTCAAGTTTTCGTAGGGCTAGGTATTGCTGCAGCTGCTGGTATCGTTAACTTTGTAGTCTTAACATCCGCAGCTTCTGCAGGTAATAGTGCCGTTTTCAGTACAAGCCGGATGTTATACTCACTTGGCAAAGATAATAATGCACCTGTACCATTTACAAAACTTGATTCCCGAAAAGTGCCTTCCAATGCATTGATCTTTTCAACTAGCGTCATACTTCTTTCCGTTATTTTGAACTATGTAATGCCAGAAGGAGTATTTACACTGATTACAAGTGTTTCTACAGTATGTTTCATCTTTATTTGGGGAATTACTGTCATCAGCCATTTGAGATACCGTAAAACAAGACCAGATCTAGCGAAAGTGAATAAATTTAAATTACCACTTTATCCATTTTCCAATTACTTGATCCTTGCTTTCCTAGCGTTCGTGCTTGTCGTGCTTGCACTTGCAGAAGATACTCGTGTTGCTTTGTTTGTAACTCCTGTTTGGTTTGTTATGCTGATTGTGATTTATAAGCTTCGGAAGACAAAGGCAAAACAGGCGAACCAAGGAAATGTAGCCTAAAATTAAGATGCAATGAATAAAAATTCAGAAAAGTAGGTTAATCAACTTACTTTCTAAATAGATAAAAGTGTTTCCAAAAAAGATTGACATATTTAAATAAATCATTTAATCTTAAAATTACAAAAATTGAATTAAGTACGGATGATAGTTGTGGGAGAGTGTAATTGCAAATGCCACCGAAGGAGCAAGTTCCAAAAATACCCTTGGAACTAATCTCTCAGGTAGAAGTACTACAACTGGACGTTACTCTGGAGAGCGCGTTTATTAAACGCCACCAAAGGGGAAAACTCTGAAAAGGAGTTAATCTCTCAGGTAAAAGGACAGAGAAGGGGAGCGAACGCAACAATACCCTTTTCTGTCCTTTTTTGCGTTCAAAAAATGACAGAAAAGCGTATTGTTTTCTGCAGTTTTCTCGGAAAATAACGTTTGCAGCTTTACAAGCGCTTTAAACATCGGGATATTTCCGATTTTTAACAACAGTTGCTTATTGTAGCTAGAGAAAATTATGGACAGAAAAACAAGGAGGAATAATTATGAGTTTACGAGAAAATGATTCAACTATTTTTGAAGCGATCGAAAAGGAAAATCACCGCCAGCATCATGCTTTAGAGCTAATTGCATCAGAAAACTTTGTCAGTGATGATGTATTAGAAGCATTGGGGAGCATTTTGACGAATAAATATGCAGAAGGCTATCCAGGAAAGCGTTATTACGGTGGATGCGAAAATGTTGATGTTGTAGAAAACGCGGCCATTGAACGTTTAACAAAATTATTTGGCGCTAAATTTGCTAATGTTCAAGCTCACTCAGGCGCACAAGCAAATACTGCCGTATTTTTCGCCTTGCTGCAGCCAGGCGATAAAATAATGGGGATGAATTTATCCCATGGCGGACATTTAACACATGGTAGTCCGGTAAACATGTCTGGTAAATGGTTTGAAATCGTGTCCTACGGTGTTAGGGAAGATACTCATCTGATCGATTATGATGAACTGGAAGCCATCGCCGTAAAAGAAAAACCAAAATTGATCATTGCAGGTGGAAGCGCCTATTCAAGGACGATTGATTTTGCCCGTTTTAGAGAAATTGCTGATAAAGTTGGCGCGAAATTGATGGTCGATATGGCACATATTGCAGGGCTTGTTGCTGCAGGACTTCACCCATCACCGGTTCCATATGCAGATGTGGTGACAAGCACGACGCATAAAACATTGAGAGGACCGCGCGGTGGCATAATTTTAACAAATGATGAAGAGATGATTAAAGCGATTAATAAAGCTATATTCCCTGGAATTCAAGGCGGTCCGCAAATGCATATTATTGCAGCGAAAGCGGTTGCTTTTAACGAAGCATTGCAGCCGAGCTTTAAAGAGTATGCGAAACAAGTGATCGAGAATGCAGAAACACTTGGTGAAGAGTTAGTGAAAGAAGGGGCAGTCCTTGTTTCTGGAGGAACAGACAATCATATCGTATTACTCGATGTTCGTCCATGGGATTTAACGGGGAAAGAGGCGGAGAAGCTACTTGAAGAGGCAGGTATTACAGTCAATAAAAACACGATCCCGTACGATCCACAAAGCCCGTTCGTGACAAGCGGAATCCGCATGGGTACACCAGCGTTAACAACGCGCGGAATGAAAAAGGAAGAAATGGTACAAATTGCGAAAGTCATTGCAACTGTCTTGAAGAGCAAGGGTGATGCCGAGGTTTTAGAAAAGGCGAAAGAAACGACAAAAGCCATTTGTGCTGAGTTTCCGTTATTTCAACAAATGCCGGTTCATGTATAAGAGTAACATTGCTAAAAGGACTATGCTGTTAACGAGTTCCGTTATCCATCGCAAACATTAACAATATGAAGAAAAATGACTATCAAATTATATGTTAATTTGATAGTCATTTTTTATTGGAGGGCAATTCTAATGGATTGTTGCATTTAGTAATCAAAAGTGTTTTTTTCTGAACCCTTTTCGAGGAGTTTTCGGTCGCCATGAACCCCCATGAGGACCGTTTTTCCTTTTTCGAGTAATTTTCGGTCGCCATGAACCTCTCATGAGGACCGTTTTACCTTTTTTGAGTAATTTTCGGTCGTCATGAAGCCCTCATGAGGACCGTTTTTCCTTTTTCGAAGAGTTTTCGGTCGCCATGAAGCTCTCATGAGGACCGATTTACCTTTTTCGAGTAATTTTCAATCGCCATGAAGCCCTCATGAGGACCGTTTTCCCTTTTTCGAAGAGTTTTCGGTCGCCATGAACTCCTCATGAGGACCGGCTTTTCCTTTCTGAGGAGTTTTCGAAATTATAAATACTGTTACAAAAGTAACAATGTTTGCAAAAAAACCTTTTTATATAATTTTCTTTGGAATAAGACACAAATTATGGAGCATTAAATGACAATCTTAAAATGTTCCTCGAGATATTTTTTCTTTTCTTCCTCTGTCAATTCGAACTTTTCCTTCACTCCATCTTCTGTCCGAGTAACGATTAAACCGTTAAGAGTGATTCTCCCGGATTTCGTCGCAAGCGTAACAATATCGCCATGGGTAAAACTAGATTCGGGGGAGATTTGATTATAAAGGCATCCCTCTGTAAAATCGATTAATTCTTTAGGGGAAACAGTAAACCGGTAGAGTGTTTTCCACTCTTTACCCTCAAGCCGTTCTAGGTGATAAATGGCTTCACCGTTCTTTTTTACTCGATAAGTTCCGCTTACATCTTTCCGCTCTTCACCAGTTAATGGAAGAGGCTGCCGGACAGAATCCCCAAAGCCTACATCAACAAGGAATGGCTGATCCAAATGGACAATAATCGCTGCATGGGTATTTTCCTTTGCCCAGCCATTCGGTCTTTTAACTGTGCAAGCAATTAGATGCGCCTCGAAACCCAAATCCGTTAATAGTTTATGAAAAAGTCCATTGAGTTCATAACAGTAGCCACCACGATGTCTGTCGACAATTTTTTCAAAAAATCTGCTTACATTTAATATTATTTCGACTTTTCTTGTTACGTCCAAATTTTCAAACGGAATCTTTTCCAAATGACATTTCTGAAGTTTGGTTAAATAATTTAGATCGAGCTGACTTTCTTGTTCAACTGAAAACCGTTGTAAATATGCTTGGATATCCACGTAATCACCCCTTAAGCCAACCATGCATCGCAGTAACACCACAGAGAATGAAAAGTATATCTCGTTCTTCCATGATAGTTTGAAGGCAACTGTTTAATTATATAGCTGCTAATAATTAGAAACATCATGTATACACAATGATCAAAAATAAGAACGGGGAAGAATTCCACCGCTCTTATTAGTAACTCCAAGCATTTTTCGAACGTTGCACATAAATGAGCTTATCCCGTTTTTCTACTACTCTTCCAATTACTCCAGCTTGATGAATGCCCGCTTCATGAAGCTTTTTGATATATTGGTTTGCTTCATTTGCTGAAATGGCTGCAAGCAATCCCCCGGACGTAATCGCATCACATAAAATATACTGTTCTTCTAGCGGAATCTGATCATACAACACATCATTCTCTAGCCACTTATGGTTAGATTTTGAACCACCTGGGATGACACCTTGCTGAGCCAGTTCGTATGTACCATTTAGAATCGGAACTTTTTCAAAATCAATCTCTAAGCTCACATCGCTTCCACGTGCCATCTCACTTCCGTGCCCGAGTAGCCCGAATCCGGTTACATCGGTCACTGCATGTGGCGAAAAAGAAGTTAAAATTTCGGCAGCTGTTTTATTTAGCGTAGCCATGATTTCAGTGACCGTTTTTTCCTGCTCAGATGTGACTGCACTTCGTTTAATTCCGGTCGTCAAAATTCCGACACCAATTGGCTTTGTTAGCACTAAAATATCTCCAGGCTTTGCGCCGACATTTTTCCAAACGCGATCCGGATGAACAATTCCGGTAACAGAGAGCCCGAATTTCGGTTCCTGGTCATCAATAGAATGCCCGCCGACTGTAATAGCGCCTGCTTCTGTGACTTTATCTCCAGCACCTCTAAGTATTTCCGCAAGCATTTCAGCACCAAGTTTTTTAACAGGGTAGCCCACAATATTCAGCACTGTTTTTGGCTGACCGCCCATCGCATACACATCACTGAGTGCATTGGCAGCAGCAATTTGGCCAAACATATATGGATCATCGACAATCGGGGTGAAATAGTCGATCGTTTGTATTAAAGCGATTGAATCTGTTAATTGATACACGCCAGCGTCATCAGATGTTTCATGGCCAACAAGCAGCTCAGGCACTGGTTCTTGCTTTGGTAAAAGACGCAAAACTTGCGCCAAGTCCTCAGGACCGATTTTGCAGCCTCAGCCAGCCTTCGTTGACAATGAAGTCAGGCGAATTTTTTCATGCTCGCTCAACAGTACCACCTCCATCTTCAGTATACATATTTTAAGCCTTAAAATCACATCATTGAATTGTATCGTTTGCGGAAAAATAAAACTTGTCTTACAATGGCAATGATTATTAATCTTTAAGGAGGAATAAAGATGGGGAATTTCCATGTTATTGTAGAATTTTGCATGCAGTGAAACTACGCACCAAAAGCCGCGAGGTTCGCGGAAGACCTATTTACACATTTTCGTACCAACATTCAAAAAATGGAGTTAATCCCTAGCTCTGGCGGGGTATTCGAAGTCACGGTGAACGGAGTGAAAATTTACTCGAAGGATGACACAGGGTTATTTCCAAAATCACAGGATATTATTGAAAAAATGCAAGCTTAATTATTCAAGTTGTATTACATATTAATCCTTTCGATAAAATGATGCCAATTACCTGAAAGTATGTTATTCTAAAAATAATAAAATACAAAGAACACTTGGAGGAGTCTGTCACCAAGGGATAATTATGCCCTTGGTGACAGGCTTTTTTTTTGTTTTTTTGTAAATTTTTTAAATGGAAAGGTGGAAGTTACATGTTAATCCTTCAATTAGCAATCATTTTATTTGCCTCCAAAATTTTCGGAGACATTAGTGTAAGGTTAGGTCAGCCTTCTGTTTTGGGTAAGTTATTGATTGGGATTATTTTGGGTCCATCTGTTTTAGGTTTAGTGACTGAGACAGAAACTTTAGCACAGTTTAGTCAAATTGGTGTGATATTGCTGATGTTTATCGCAGGACTAGAGACTGATATCGATGAGTTTAAACGGACTGGAAAACCTGCTGCATTTGTAGGATTAGGCGGCATTATTGTTCCGCTTGTTTTAGGCTATTTTGCTGGTATGGTTCTCGATCTTACTTCTGTCCAATCGCTGTTTTTGGGATTATTACTTTCAGCAACTAGTGTTAGTATTTCTGTTCAAGCGCTCAAAGAGATGAATCAATTAAAGTCGCGTGAAGGGGCAACCATTCTAGGAGCGGCAGTTATTGATGACGTCGTAGTCATTCTTGCTTTGGCATTTTTAATGAGCCTGGCTGGCGGGGATGTGAACTTAGGTGTAGTTGTCATGAAGAAAATACTATTTTTCGCAGGTGCTACCCTTGTTGGGTGGAAGGTTGTTCCTTGGTTCATGAAAAAGTTTGCACCGTTAAAGGTTACTGAAACGATCATTTCATCTGCTTTGATCATCTGTTTTGTTTTTGCATATTTAGCGGAATATACGGGGGTTGCAGCAATTATTGGTGCATATATCGCAGGAATAGCGATTAGTTTAACTGGCTTCAAAAATGAGATTTTTGAAAAAGTAGAAACGATTAGCTATTCGATTTTTGTTCCCGTATTCTTTGCATCCATCGGGATTTCTGCTCAGTTTAATGGCGTGATTGACAATCTTGGTCTTATTGTTGGTCTAAGTATTTTAGCTATTTTAACGAAATTAATCGGTGCATCCCTTGGAGCAAAAGCAGCAGGGTTTTCCTGGAATAGCTCAATGGCAATAGGTTCAGCAATGGTTTCCCGTGGGGAAGTTGCATTAATTATTGCAGCAATTGGGTTAGAATCGAAGCTATTAACTCAAGATTTGTTTGCGGTAATTGTTATTGTGATTCTCGTTACAACAATTGTGACTCCGCCGATGATGAAATTGTTTTTTAAATCTAAAATGCAGTCTAAATTTAATGATGCTAAAAATGCAGGCTAGGAAAATAGGTTCAGGGAGCGAGCTGAATGAATAACGGAAGGTGCTTGGATCTCAAGCACCTTTTTTAAACAATGTTTCTAATAATATTGTTATGTAAACTTATGGTATTTAGGCTGTTTTCTTAGCCTTTGTTGTTTTTAGGTGATCTACAATTCAGTTTAATAGCGGTTTTTGACAGAGATTTTTTCTGAAGAAGAATAAAAAAAGCTTGTATCTTTAATGCTGATACAAGCGCTTGTTTCTATTGGAGAGGCAACCAGTTTACCTTCCAGATCCCTTTGCGGTTTTTTTGTAAACTGAAACCTTGGTCTTTCGAAATGGCAACGTATGCATAGGTATCATTAACCAAAATTTCTTGTAATGACGCCGATTTTATTTTATCGATTATTAACATTTCCTTATTTTTCGAACCAGTGGTTTCAATTGCTTTAAGATAGTCTTCGAATGTTTCGAAAACTCTGATGTATTCTTCATCATCGATATATAAGTTATATTGGACTTCATAATCTTCTTGTTCCTCAGAGTAGTAGTAGAACTGAAATACTTGTGAAGGGGTTAGCTCTGCTAAAATTTCATCATCCTTTGTAATGGAAAACTCATCATATATCTTTTGTAATTTCTTTGGTAGCATCATTCTGTTACTGCTATCCAATAAAATAGTAAATGGAGTTGAGCTTCGTTCATCTTCCTGCTGTACCACAACTTCTTGAACAGATACGAGATCCGGGATGTCTTCTCCAGATTTATAATTTGTCGTAAAACGATTAATTTTTATGGTGATATGATCAAAGCTGCCTGAAGCCGCAATTCCATATTCCTTTCGGATAAGCTCTTGATCCTGACGATTAAAAATTAAGTCCGGAATGGTGTCGTTCAGCAGTGGTAATGAATTGACTTCTTCTTTATTCGGTGTAAATAATAATCTTCCAGGAAACTCAGGATCGTTGTCATCATAATAGATTAACTTTCCGGTGATTTCTGCTTCACCCTCAAACACTGCTTTCAACTTTCCTGAAGGATTCGGCTTTGCACCGTCATATGGACCTTTATTGATTAATTTCCAGCCATTCAATAAGTCTCCATATTCTAAACCAGGGTAAAAGGATTCCAATTCTTTCTCGATCGTTTCGCCATTATTCTGCCCGATCAATCCATCGTTATCACTAATAATCCCGCTAATTATAGCGATAAAGCCAGCTGCCGCAATAACTGTGAGCGCTTTTGGAAGGAGAAATCGTTTCGTCTTTATATGGGAAGGCGCTATTTGATTAATCCGATTGCGGACACGCTGCTTTTCAATTTCAGAAAATGCCGATTCGTCTGACATAACTTGATTCATCGCTTCTTTTAGCTTTTTCTCCAACTTATCCATATAATTCACCCCTATTCTCCATTGAAAGTAACTTTCTCATTTTTTCCTGTGCCCGATATAAACGCGTTTTTACCGTCGAAAGCGGGATGTTTAATGTCGTGCTTATTTCATGAAAGGAAAAGTCCTGATAATAATGAAGGAGAAGGACTTCTCGATATTTGACCGGAAGAGACCAGACGCCTTTAAGTAGTTCGTTCTGCTTATCTAACTGAAGTAGTTGCGCCTCCGGATTCTTTGCCGTATCTTTTTTAAAAAAGAACACTTTTTCATTGATTATCAAATTGCGGTGGTGCCAGCTTTTTAAATAATCCTTACTTTTATTAATGGCAATGGAAAAAATCCATGTTTTAAAGGATGAACGTTGGTGAAAGGTTTCCAGTTTCTCATAGACCGTAAGAAAGACTTCCTGCGTTAGGTCACTTGCAATCTCCCAATCTTTCACATATGAATAAATCAGTCGTTTTATCATTGTTCCATATTCATCCATGATCATTTCTAGGGCGAGAGCTCGATCCATCTTTGAAGCGATCGACTTCGCTAGATGCTCTTCGCGGCTCACTTTGTCATCTCCTTTTTTCTATGTATGTGCATTGGTTTCCGGGCGCCTTTGCAAATCTCCGATATTTAGACGACAGCGAGGCGGAAATCGCTTCACTTTATAAATGTAATTTTTATTTTATATTATTATTAGAAAAATTCCCCTTTCATCTTGAAAGGCTTGCCAGAAAAAAATTGAGCTCAATTTTCACATAATTGGTCCTATATATTAATTTATTGCTCCTATTTTTCAAATTGAAATAAGGATAACTTCTCCCTAATAGGCAAATATCACCAGGATAGTATGAAAAATAACGCAAAAAAATGCCTGATCCCCTTAGCGTTAATACAATAACGAAACGGAGATCGGCACGAAAATTAAAACGTATTATAAACATTTTGACATTCTGTTGCTGTTGGTTCATAAAAACAATGGAGTCTATACTGTCCTACTAATGGCTGATTATACCAAGTTGATGGACAATTACCTACAGGTCTAAAATACCACAAACTATATTTACCAGGCCATGTTGATTCGCCATTAGCTGACCGACGTGCTAAGCGACGTTCACTTTCCCTCGCCCTTTGATAAAAATACCCCTTTGTAGTTGCTTCAAATGCATGTGGCTGAAAAACCATATTCGGAATGGTACGTAACCCTTTAAAATCAGAACAATTTGCTCTGATTCGGTTTATTCCGACATTTCCGACAAGCATCATTCCTTTGGTTCCTTCTCCCTCTGCTTCAGCCCTAAGTAATCTGGCTAGTAAATTAATATCTGCTGTGTTATACCTCACGACTGCCATGAGTTCACCACCATTGTTTTTATTTCGTTATCATATGGATTGTTTTGTCAAAATGACCATCGAATTTTCATGCATACAGTTCATATTTATGCCGGTAAATAATAAAGCAGAACTTTATCAGAGTGTAGATGGGTTGGTTGAAAATATAATTAATCTGAACTCACATCTGCAGAGGATCCATGCATTAAAGGTGCCAAGAGCTTTTTTCTAGCTTATTAACCGGATTATTACCTATACTAATGTTATTGTGAATGGTTGAAAGGAGAAAGAATTTACATGGAAAAATACAAAAATACCCCTAAGATCAAATTGATTGCTCTCGATATGGACGGTACATTATTGGATGAACATGGAGAAATTTCAGTTCAGAACCGAAAAGCCATTAAAGAGGCAAAGGAAAAAGGAATTGAAGTTGTCATAAGTACAGGTCGTTCAATATTAACTTCCCGAGAACATGCCGAGTCACTTGAGCTTCATTCTTACTTGATTACCGTAAATGGCAGTGAAATTTGGGGGCCTGAGGGAGAATTAATGGAAAGAAATCTTGTTGAAACTGAGGTTATACAATGGATGTGGGATCTTTCCAAAACTCATAAAACGAAATTCTGGGCAACAAGCTGTGATCAGGTTTGGAGGAATGAAATGCCTGAGAATTTAACTGCTTATGAATGGCTTAAATTCGGCTTTGATATCGATGACGATGCAGTAAGGGAAACGATTTTGAAAGATCTTCAAGCAAAAGGGAATCTGGAAATCAGCAATTCGAGCCTGAAAAATATTGAAGTAAACGCAATGGGTGTCAACAAAGCAAAGGGTATCCAACGAGTTTGCGATCGCCTTGGAATTTCAATGGAGAATGTCATGGCTGTTGGTGATAGTCTGAATGATATCGCGATGATCAAGGAATGCGGATGGGGGGTAGCGATGGGGAATGCCCAAGATATCGTTAAGGAAACAGCTGATGTTGTAACAAGTTCAAATACAGAGGATGGAGTGGCCGCGGCTATCCGAAAGTGGGCGCTGTAAGTGAAAATCAATTATAGTTAATCTTTGGAAAAGAAATGATCTCCTCAGATCATTTCTTTTATCTGTCTTATAATGGAAGCTTCCAATTCAATCTCCACATTGCCTTTTAAAGCACGGGAAATCATACATGATGTTTCGGCCTTTTGGGCAAGTTTCATTGCCAATTGGACATCTTTATCAGAAGCATCAGTTTTTAGCACGATGACAGGGCGGTGAATGATTTTTTTGTATGTTATAACTCCTTTTGTTACATCGACAATACCTACTGATTCCATCGTTAAATCTACTTTCTCTAATTTGGTTCGTTCCAGCATGGCCGCCAGGGTGATAATATAACAGGTCGCGGCAGCTCCGAGGAGCATTTCATCTGGATTCGTTCCGACACCGGGTCCATCCATTTCCGGAGGGATCGAAACCTTAGTTTTTAGTTGTCCTGACTCGATTTCACCGACATCATTCCTTAGTCCCGGCCAACGTGCTTTCAAGTGAAAATGGTGTAATGCCATAGTGAATGCCCCCTTTCCATTGATCATATACGATTATTAAAATTTTTCCAATCAGGTGTCTAAAAGAAGTGGGTTCAAAAATAGTTTATCAGGTCATTCTTTGATCTTTAAAAGGAAACTATATACTCAGTATTTTGAATACCGATGTCACTATACTATAAGTAATCACAAAGAAAACAGAAACAGAAGATAAAATAATTATAATGCTTGTGTTCATTCTTTTAATAGCAGTTTCTTCTTTTCTATGCAAGGATCCCAATTTAATGGTACGCTATGAATCTAGAATAATTTATCAAAAGGAGCAGTATCATCATGAAATTCGTTTCCTGGAATGTGAATGGAATTAGAGCCTGTGTGAAGAAGGGCTTTTTAGAATATTTTCAAGAGGTGGATGCAGATATTTTCTGTATTCAAGAATCGAAGCTGCAAGAAGGGCAGATTGAGCTAGATTTGGATGGTTATCATCAGTATTGGAACTATGCCCTGAAAAAAGGGTATTCTGGGACGGCTGTTTTTACGAAAAAGAAACCTCTATCTGTCAAGTATGGAGTGGGGGAGAACGAAACTGAACCGGAAGGCCGAATTATTACACTTGAGTTCGAAAACTTCTATTTAGTGAATGTGTATACGCCGAATTCGCAAAGGGATTTAGCGCGGCTTTCATTCCGATTAGAATGGGAAAACGAACTTCAGAAATATCTCTATGAGCTTGACCAAAAGAAGCCTGTTGTGTATTGTGGAGATTTAAATGTCGCACATAACGAGATTGACTTGAGAAATCCAAAATCAAATGATGGAAATTCAGGCTTTACAGCAGAAGAGCGGGGCAAAATGACTAGTTTGCTAGAATCTGGTTTCGTGGATTCTTTCAGATATGTGTACCCGGATGCTGAAGGAGCTTACACGTGGTGGTCCTACATGGCAAAAGTAAGAGAGCGGAATATCGGCTGGCGAATTGATTATTTTATCGTGTCTGAGAGAATGAAGAATTCGATTGAAGCTGCGCAAATTCATTGTGATGTCATGGGAAGTGATCATTGTCCGATCGTACTTGAAATGGATTTTTCGGAACATAATTGATCACTTTTATAGGGGGATGCAAAAAAGAGAGGGTATGAAATTAGAAAGATTCTCTACCCTTTTTTCTGCTTCATAGTTCCCATCAAGATCCAAAGGAAGTGGTTTTTATCGTTTATGCTATCGTATTGTTTATATTAGCAGGCTTGGGGGAAATTGGTGGAGGTTATCTGATTTGGTTATGGCTTAGAGAAGGAAAGCCGCTTTATTGGGGTGTTTTTGGAGGGATCGCTTTAGCATTATACGGTGTGATTGCTACATTTCAAACATTTCCGTCATTTGGCAGAGTTTATGCCGCTTATGGAGGGGTGTTTATTGTTCTGTCCGTGCTATGGGGATGGGGGGTTGATAAAAAAACGCCTGATATGTATGATTGGGTAGGAGCTGTGATATGCTTAGTTGGTGTTTCGGTGATATTATTTGCACCTCGTCAATGATAAGAAGAATTAATATACGAAATGTTTTCTAGGGTTCCGCAGCCTTGTGCTGGACTGGTCCGAGAGAAAACTCACAGCTGATGCTGTGCCACGGAAGGATAAAAGCCTGGGAGATCGCTGTTCTTTAGCATCTCGCGGGCTTTTTTTGTTTTTAATCAACGGATGGGAGTGAAGGAATTGAACTGGATTAAGATATTTATTGCTGCGTTTTTTGAAGTGTTTTGGGTGATTGGTTTAAAGCATGCGGATGATTTGTGGACATGGGCGGGAACCATCGTTTCTATTATAGTCAGTTTTTATTTATTGATCATGGTGGGGAAGAAATTGCCCGTTGGCACAGTGTACGCCGTTTTTGTTGGGATGGGCACAGCCGGAACGGTTTTATCAGAGATCATATTCTTTGAAGAACCTTTGAAAATCTCCAAAATCATCCTTGTGTTTATTCTGTTATGTGGTGTCGTCGGGTTAAAGCTCGTTACGAAAGAAAATAATTCACAAGGAGAGATTACATCATGAGTTGGCTTTATCTTATTTTTGCGGGTATTTTTGAAATGCTGGGTGTTGTCATGATTAACAGCTTCCATAAAAACCGCAATTGGCAGTCTCTTTTGCTTCTCCTTGGAGGTTTTGGCGCGAGCTTTCTATTTCTTGCTCTCGCTATGGAAGAATTACCGATGGGAACGGCTTACGCGATCTGGACAGGAATAGGTGCTTCAGGTGGGGCAATACTAGGTATGGTTTTATATGGCGAGCCAAAGGATTGGAAACGGCTCTTGTTTATTTCGATGGTGCTCGGGGCAGCAATTGGGTTGAAGCTTACTTCATAAACGAGAAAGAAAATTTTCTGACAACTAGTAGATTACAAGGTTCACAAATATAACGAATTATTATAGTATAGTGAATAATCAACAAAAGAGAGTTAATACACAGATTGAAGGAGAAAAAATGCAAACTTATGAAAATACAGAAATCGAGCCTGCCGGTTTTGGCATCCGATTGATCGCGAACTTAATAGACTTTTTAATTATATACACCCCAATTGCTATAGGAATTTACTTCGTCACAGGAGAGTTCACTTTTGATTGGTCAGATACTTGGACGTGGGATATTCTATATCGGATCTATCTTGTAATCACGCCACTACTCTGGAGTGGTTATGTAATTGGAAAACGACTTTGTAAAATTAAGATTAAGAGGGTTGATGGAGAAAAGTTAACGATACTGAATATGTTTTTGCGTGAAGTAGTCGGAATGTATATTTTAGTAGCCATTACTTTCGGTATTGCAGCAATCGTAAGCGGATTGATGGTTATTTTCCGAGAGGATAAGCGAGGCATTCATGACCTTATTGCTGGGACATATGTTGCTAAGAATAATTAGATGAATAACTTTTTTTAAAAGGGCTGTTTTCGTAAACTTTGTTGCTTTTTAAGTATGATTTTATTTAACCATCTAAGTTGATTGGAGCGGAGGGCACTTGACTCCTCGAAAATGCTACCGCATTTCCTTCGTGCATGGGCAGATTCAAGGATGTAAATTCAGTATCCTGCGGGAAATAGAGGGAAGCGGGGGACCCCACAGGCGGTAACGCCGAGGAGGCTCCCGTCCCTCCCGCGGAAAGCAAGTGCCCGCAGCGGAAATCAACGGGCAAAATTTCAAGGCTAAAAACAACAATATATGCGAAAAGAGCCTTAAAAAAAACACACAGTAAGATGCTGTGTGTTTTCTTGTGGATATGATTGTTAACCTAAGAAGTGAACCTGATAATCTTTCTCAAGGTATTACCTTCTTGTTCCTCACTTCCAACACATCAAGGAAAAATACAAAGACTGGAATTCCGACAATTAGACCCCAGACGCCAAAGAAGTGTTCTGAAAAAATTAAGACGATAAACGTGTAGAAAACGGGTAAATCCGTTTTTGAGGACATGAGTTTTGGATTTAGAATGTATGCCTCAATTGAATGAATAATCATAATTACAACGAGAATATATACGACTTGCATTAAGCCGCCAAGTGTATAAGCAATAATAGTTAAAGGGACAAGCGAGATAATTACTCCTGCGACGGGTATTAAGCCGAGGACAAAGATCAGAATGGACAGACCCATCAATTGCGGAAAGTTCATTATCCATAATGCTAATGTGGTGAGTCCGCAATTAACAAGCGCGATAATAAACTGCGCTTCAATTACTTTACCAAAAGTTAAGACGAATTTTTTCGCGAAAAACTCGATTTCATTTGTAAATGGTGCGATCTTACTGGATTTGAATTTGGAGGTAAACTCGATCAGTTTTGGTTTTTCTAATAAGAAAAATAAACTCAAAACGAGCGACATCATAACTTGAATGCCAATTTTGCTCACACCACTAAAGTATTTGAGTAGAAAAGTAAAGCCTTGCTCCAAATAATTTGATATTTGATTCTTCTCAATGATGCTTAAGATATAATTTATAATGATATTATCATGCTCTTGTGTATAGAAATGTTGAATCTGTGAAACCAACTGTGATATTTCAAAGACAATCATCGGTAAGTACTTTATGATGCCAATTGATAACAAACCGATAATCAGCAAATATAATATTACCACCGTTAACTTCCGATGCAGCTTGAAATTATTTGATACAAGGTTCACAAGTCGATCCATTAAAAATGAAAAGATAAAGGTGATGAGGATCAAATTAATCAGGCTCTTAAGCAAATATAAGACAAATACTAATATCCCAAAAATAATCAATCTTCTAAGGCCATTTTTATTAATAAACGCATTAATTGTATCCATTATTTCTACATTCCTCCGATATACCGTTCGTAAAGTTAGCCATTGCCTATACAAAGCTGATATGCTTCGAACTTTTCGTTTAAAATACAGCCTATATTCTATTTTAATCTATTTTAATATTTATTCATAATCATTTGTATGAAAAAAAGAAGAGAGTTTTTAACAAACTCCGCCCCTGTGTGCAAATTAGTAATTTAATCCGGTTTTTTGCTTCAATGAAATATGGTGGCTATCAATTTCATTCACTTTAAAGGAATAGCCTTAACGTCATATTTGGGGTTGGGAATAAGTGGAGATTGATGGCTGTTGAAACTTTTCAGCAAGATTTTCCGTAGTATATAATCGTAGTTAAGACTCATTTTTTTGCCTTTAAAAATTAATGGAATATTAGGCTTGTTAATAAGGAGAAATAATATGAGAGCGATTAGAGATCTTATAAGTTGGAAATTCTTTTTGTTTATTGGGATTGCGATTATCCTTACGTATATTCCTATTCTAGGTAACTATGTTCGCGTGATTAATACAGTTATTCATGAATCGGGTCACGCGTTAATGGCCCTTTTAGGCGGGGATGTTCATAAAATAGCATTGTTTATGAATACAGAAGGTGTAACATACACAAGCCACAGTACGTGGATAGGGGGATTATTGACCGGTGGAGCAGGTTATGTTTTTTCCTCTTTGTTTGCGTTTTTATCGTTTTGGCTCATTAGCCGGAAAAAATACAAAGTACTTATATTCATTTTACTTTTGTTTATTGTGTTAAATCTTGTATTTTGGGTGCGGAATTTCTATGGCTTATTTTGGCTTACTTCATTTGGTGCTGGATTTTTACTGTTATTGTCGAAGGGGTCTGAGGCCCTTGTGCAAAAATGTTTGTTACTAATTGCGAGTATTCTCCTAGTTGAATCGATCACATCTTCCTTTACGATTTTATTATTAAGCTTTATTCAGCCACATGCAGCGGGTGACGCAACAGGGCTTGCGAATGCTACCATTTTTATTCCAGTGCAAATGTGGGGGATATTCTTCTTCGTACAGGCGATCTTCTTCCTCTTTGCAGGATTAAGGGCAGGGGCATATCGTATTTAAAAATAAGTTGGTTATTTAAATTTAGTTCATTTAAGGAAAATTAGCGAACGGATTTAGTATGTAGTTTTTTTCGACAAAATTCGGGTGGTGCCTGCAACCGAAAGATATGTTAAAATGATTTCTGATAGCTAAATATAACCCGTTTTATACGGTAGAGGTTCTAGCTACCCTCTCAAAAAAACTAAGGAAAACAGGACTGCTTTCTTAGTGGTGCTGTTTTTTCGTTGTAAAGGAGATTTTTTGAAAATGAAGAATGAAAAGGCATTGATTGTTTTCAGTGGTGGCCAGGATAGTACGACGTGCTTATACTGGGCATTGGAAAGGTTTAAAGAAGTGGAGGCCGTGACATTTAACTACAATCAAAGACATAAGTTGGAGATTGAATGTGCGCAAAACATAGCAAAAGAGCTAGGCGTGAATCATCATATTCTCGATATGTCCCTCTTGAATCAATTGGCCCCAAACGCCCTGACTCGTCAGGACATTGAGGTGGAAGATGGCGAGGATGGGGAGCTTCCATCTACCTTTGTACCTGGTCGAAATCTGTTATTTCTATCTTTTGCCGGGGTTCTCGCGAGCCAAATCAACGCTAAACATATTGTTACTGGCGTTTGTGAGACCGATTTCAGCGGATATCCAGATTGCAAAGATGTTTTTATCAAATCACTGAATGTTACGCTCAATCTTTCTATGGATACATCTTTTGTCATTCATACGCCATTAATGTGGCTCGATAAAGCAGAGACTTGGAAGTTAGCAGATGAATTGAATGCCTTTGATTATATCCGAAAGAACACATTAACGTGCTATAACGGGATCATTGCAGATGGCTGTGGAGAGTGTCCTGCTTGTCTTTTAAGAAAAAAAGGACTTGAAGAATACCTGATGGAAAGAGGAGATCTTTAGGCCATGTATGGATTTCGGATCGTCGATAAACTTCAAAAAATAAATGAAGATATAAAACCTGAACAATTAAAATATCATTCGAAACGAGTCCTTGTCAGCAAGGAGTTTACGTTTGATTCTGCTCATCATTTGCACTGTTACGAGGGAAAGTGCAAAAATCTTCACGGGCATACGTACAAAGTCATTTTTGGCATTAGCGGCTTTGTCGATGAAAGAGGCTTGATGATCGATTTTGGCGACATTAAAGACATATGGAAGAACGAAATTGAAATTTTTCTTGATCATAAATATTTAAATGAAACGTTACCGCCGATGAATACAACGGCTGAAAATATCGTTGTTTGGATATATGAAAAAATGGCTGAATCACTGCAGAGTAAGGATAGAATCAATCAATATAACGGTGCCAGAGTTGAGTTTGTTCGACTATATGAAACTCCTACAAGCTATGCAGAGGCAAGAAGGGAGTGGATGGAAGTTGAGTAAAATACCTGTTATGGAAATTTTTGGACCAACCATACAAGGCGAAGGAATGGTTGTTGGGCAGAAAACGATGTTTGTCCGTACAGCAGGCTGCGATTACTCCTGTTCTTGGTGTGATTCTGCTTTTACTTGGGATGGAACTGGAAAGGATGCCATTCGGCAAATGAATCCGGATGAAATTTGGGGAGAGCTACAAGCACTAGGAGGAAATGGCTTTTCCTTTGTGACCATTTCTGGTGGAAATCCCGCTTTATTAAAAAATTTAAGCGGATTGATAGGATTGCTAAAAGAAAAAGGGATCAAAATTTGCCTAGAAACGCAAGGCAGCCAGTGGCAGGATTGGTTTTTCGATATTAATGAATTAACGATTTCCCCGAAGCCCCCAAGCTCGGGAATGAATACAGATTTTGATGTTCTAAATAAGATATTGGAAAGATTACAACAAAGAAATCCAACCCACAATGTCAGCCTGAAGATTGTCATTTTTGATGATGCTGATTATGAATATGCACGAGAGGTATATCTTCGTTACCCTGGAATTCCATTTTACTTGCAGGTGGGAAATGACGACATTGGAACGACAGATGATCAAGATCTAATCAAACGATTACTTGGAAAATATGATTGGCTTATCCAGAAGGTTATGGAGGATGACGAGTTAAGAGATGTGAAAATCCTTCCACAACTGCATACGTATATTTGGGGAAATAGACGAGGCGTTTAAAAGTTAAAAAAAGCTACATTTAATGTCCGACTTTTTTCAAAAAACTGTCAAATAAACTGCGATCCTTATCAAAAGGGTGGCAGTTTATTTTCACGCAAAACTTTCTCGCAAACATATGTGAGTATGGACCCAAACTATGGTATTATTACGATTGTATGTTTTGCAATTACACGTATGGATTCGATTTGTCCATACATGATCAAAATTAAAGGCTGTTTTCGTAAACTTTGTTGCTTTTTTAGTGTGATTTTATTTAAATATCTGAGTTGATTGGAGCGGAGGGCACTTGACTCCTGCGGGAAATAGAGGGAGCGA
>NZ_JAHNZZ010000001.1:1259505-1380667 GCF_019039215.1 Bacillus sp. FJAT-29790 | reverse complement strand
CCGTCACTCCCCGCGGAAAGCAAGTGCCCGCAGCGGAAATCAACGGGCAAACTTTCAAGGCTCAAAACAATATATGCGAAAAGAGCCAAATTAAATGATGCTAGAGGGAGATTAAATGACGGAAAATATAATTATTCGTTTTGAGCAGGTGACCAAGCAATATGATAATGACCCTGCCGTATTGAATGAAGTCAGCTTCGAAATTGAGCGTGGGAAATTCTATACTTTACTCGGTCCGTCTGGTTGCGGGAAAACTACTGTTCTTCGTTTAATTGCTGGTTTTATTGAACCATCTCATGGGAAAATATATATGAATGGAAAAATTGTTAATCAAATACCCGCGAATAAACGCCAAGTGAATACTGTTTTTCAGGACTATGCACTATTTCCACATTTAAATGTATTTGAAAATGTCGCTTTTGGCTTGCGGATCAAAAAACTAAAAAATTCTGAAATTGATCGTAAAGTGAGGGAGGCGCTTCGCTTTGTCAATTTAGGAGGGTATGAAAACCGGGAAATTAATGAAATGTCCGGCGGACAGCGCCAGAGGGTTGCGATTGCCCGTGCAATCGTAAACGAACCAGAGGTTATTCTTCTCGATGAACCATTATCTGCACTTGACTTGAAGCTGCGAACGGAAATGCAGTATGAACTGCGTGAACTGCAGCGTAGACTCGGGATTACGTTTATTTTTGTTACCCATGATCAGGAAGAAGCATTGGCGATGTCTGATGAGATCTTTGTATTGAATAATGGCAATATCGAACAGAGTGGAACACCAACCGATATTTACGATGAACCAATTAATCGCTTTGTTGCTGATTTCATCGGGGAATCGAATATTGTTCCCGGTACAATGATTCAGGATTTCAGCGTTCAATTTGCAGGGAAAACATTTGAATGTGTGGACGGGGGATTTGACGCAAATGAAGCAGTTGAAATTGTCATTCGTCCGGAAGACTTGGAAATTACGAAGCCGGAAAAAGGGAAGTTGAGGGTTCAAGTTGATTCCCAACTATTCCGCGGAGTTCACTATGAGATAAGCTGTAATGACCAAGATGGCAACGAATGGCTTGTCCATTCAACGAAAAAAGCAATCGTCGGAGAGGAAATTGGACTTACCTTTGATCCTGAAGCCATCCATGTGATGAGGCACGGAGAAACAGAAGAGGAATTCGATAAACGTCTGGAAGCGTATGAAGAGGGAAGCTATGAAAAGTAATTCCCGCAACCTCTATCTCATTCCGTATGTCATTTGGATTGCCCTTTTCGTTGTCACGCCGATTCTTCTAGTCGTGTATTATTCGTTTTTCGATATTGAAGGCCAATTGACCATCGCCAATTATCAGAAATTTTTTACGCCTGTTTATCTAAAAATGACGGTAAGCTCGTTTTGGTATGCCTTCTTAATTACATTTTTCTCATTGTTTATCGCTTATCCAACTGCCTATTTGTTGACAAAAACAAAGCATAAACAACTTTGGCTGTTATTAATCATTTTGCCTTCCTGGATCAATTTATTGCTGAAAGCATATGCTTTCATCGGCATATTTGGTACATATGGAGCGGCAAACAGCTTTCTCGAATTAATCGGATTTGGCAGTAAGCAAATCTTATTTACTGATTTCAGCTTTATTTTCGTTTCTGTTTATATTTTTCTGCCGTTCATGATTTTGCCGATTTTTAATGCGTTAAATGAAATAAATCCTTCGCTGATTGATGCAGCGAATGACCTTGGTGCATCCTCGTGGACGACATTTAAACGCGTCATTTTCCCGTTAACGCTTGATGGGGTAAAATCTGGGTGTCAAATTGTTTTTATTCCGGCGCTATCTTTGTTCATGTTAACAAGACTAATCGCTGGAAATCGAGTCATCACACTCGGTACGGCGATTGAACAGCATTTCCTTGTCACACAAGATTGGGGGATGGGTTCAACGATCGCAGTCTTTTTAATTATTGCCATGGTATTGATTATGGTTCTTACTGGCAAAAGAAAGCGGGGAATCCTATGAAAAAGATATCTAAACTATCAGCTATTTACTTAGCTGTAATGTTTTTCATCCTGTATGCCCCGATTTTTTATTTAATGTTTTATTCATTTAATAGTGGGGGAACGATGTATCACTTTGAAGACTTTACCTTTAAATGGTACAAGGAATTATTCCATGATACGCGGCTATTGATCATTGTTTTAAATACTGTTATCATCGCACTGTTATCCGCTGCGATTTCAACGATTATTGGTGTTGCAGGAGCACTTGCTATTGCCTATGCGAGAAGAAGAAGAGTGAAAAATACGCTTCTATCTCTTAACAATGTACTCATTGTAAGTCCTGATGTTATTATTGGGGCATCGTTTTTAATTCTGTTCACAATGATCGGTATTAAGCTAGGTTTCATCTCTGTTCTGCTTGCCCATATTGCTTTTAGTGTGCCAATTGTTGTAATTATGGTGCTGCCAAAAATCGAAGAAATGAGCACGACGATGATTTATGCGGCCCTTGATTTAGGGGCAAGTCGTTTGGATGTATTAACAAAGGTCATTCTTCCTTATATCACTCCTGGTATTTTTGCAGGGTTTTTCATGGCCTTAACTTATTCATTAGATGATTTTGCGGTTACATTTTTTGTTACTGGAAATGGCTTTTCAACTTTATCTGTTGAAATTTACTCACTTGCTCGGAGAGGTGTTTCACTAAATATTAACGCTCTTTCTACATTGTTGTTCATTTTCACTATGCTTTTAGTAATCGGTTATTATTTTATTACTAAACGAAATAACCGGGCGAACGGAATGGGGGTAAGACAATGAAACAACTCATCCGGGCGTTAGTTGCTGTCTTAATCGTGACATTTGCTTTAATGTATATTGTCTCTAAACTAAATTCGGCTCATGGGTACACAAGTGGAAATACGCTGACGATTTTTAACTGGGGCGACTATATCGATAGCGATCTCATCAAAAAATTTGAAAAAGAAACAGGCATCAAAGTCATTTATGAAACATTTGATTCCAATGAAGCGATGCTGACAAAAATTGAACAGGGAGGAACAGCCTATGATATTGCGGTTCCTTCTGAATATGCGATTGAAAAAATGAAAGAAGAGGATCTGCTGCTTCCTGTTGATCATTCAAAAATACCGAATCTAAAGAATATCGATCCACGCTTTTTGGATCTGTCATTTGATCCAGGGAATGAATATTCTATCCCCTATTTTTGGGGAACCGTCGGGATTTTGTACAATACTGAAATGGTAGGGGATAAGGAAATCAAAACTTGGAATGACCTCTGGGATCCTGATTTTAAAAACGATATTTTGCTCGTTGATGGCGCCCGAGAAGTCATGGGAATGTCTTTAAATAGCTTACACTATTCCTTGAACGATAAAGATGAAGCCCATCTCATCGAAGCGAAGGAAAAGCTTGATCGATTAACACCAAATATAAAAGCCATTGTTGGGGATGAAATTCGGATGTTAATGGAGAACGAGGAGGCCGCCATTGGGGTCATGTGGTCCGGAACAGCCCAAGAGATCATGTGGGAAAATGATAAAGTCGAATATGTTGTGCCTGAAGAAGGTTCGAATCTTTGGTTCGATAACATGGTCATCCCGAAAACGGCAAAAAATCCCGATGCTGCACATATGTTTATGAATTTTATCCTTGATCCGGAAGTAGCTGCACAAAATGCGGATTATGTAGGTTATTCAACACCGAATAAAGCAGCGTTATCTTACATGGATGAAGAAACAATCAGCGACGAACGTTTTTATCCAGATGAAGAAATGACAGCAAGACTTGAAGTATATGAAAACCTTGGAAAAAGAATGATCGCATACTATAACGATCTCTTCCTAGAGTTTAAAATGCATAAAAAATGATGAACGAGACTGACTGGCGAGAGGGCTGGTCAGTCTTTCTTTGTATAAAATTCGGAATTCTACTTAAAGTTTACAATTGCGCCCATTATTGGAATAATTGCTCCTATAAATCATTTAATTGAACCCATCCCAAAAAATTCCCCATTTTTAATCACTTAATGTCAATAAAAATGGGGAATCTAAAAAAAAGGAGTGGTTAAATGAAAAATTGGATTTGCAGTTTATTTCTTCTTTTTTCAATCATTCAGCCTGCTTTAGCTCAGTCCCTCCCAACTCAGAAAAAAGATCTGGCCCTTGTAATTGATGACCTCGGTAATAATATGAAAGGAACGGTGGAAATGTTAAATCTCCCAGTTACCTTGAATGTGGCGATCATGCCTTTTTTACCATCAACGAAAGAAGATGCTGAGCTGGCGTATCATAATGGGCATGAAGTGATCGTTCATTTGCCGATGGAGCCAAAAAAGGGAAAGAAGAGCTGGCTTGGGCCAGGAGCGATTACGACTGATTTAAGTGATGAAGAAATTCGAAAGCGCGTCGTGGCTGCGATAAAAGATGTTCCCCATGCTGTAGGTATAAACCATCATATGGGTTCTAAAGCAACAGAGGACGAAAGGGTGATGAAAATTGTCCTCGAAGTATGTAAGGGGAACGGGCTTTTCTATCTCGATAGCAAAACAACAGGTAAAAGTGTTGTCAGTAAGTTGGCAACGGAAATGGGTGTCCCTTTTTTAGAAAACAATTTATTTTTTGACGATATTTATACAACGCAGCACATAAAGAAACAAGCCAGTCGGTTGGCAGGTAAACTATCCGAAAATGATCGGTTAATTGCCATCGGGCATGTGGGGATTGCAGGACCAAAGATGGTAAAAGTATTAGAAGAGTATATTCCTGTTTACCAAAACAAAGCGAACATTGTTGCGTTGTCAGAGTTAATTCCAGGTTATGAGTTGATCGATAAGGGACCCTGAACCAACTAGAAGCAGAACAAATTGAAGGAGATCATATTACGCATGAAAACACGAAGGCAAAAGTTGTAAGAGGCGACGAAAATTTGAGATAGACTGAGTTGAATGCAAGGAAATATTTAATTTGGAGAAAAATGAGCGGGGAAAAGCGAAAATTAAATTAGAATAATCATACGACCGCCCACATTCCGATCTGGTTAGTCCCGCAACGAAGCGAAGAAGAAGAGGTGGACGGCCGTGAATATAGTATATGTTTTCGTTTAAAAAGGATGCAAACAAATTCATGTATTGTACATTTGCATATCCAGATGAATAAGCAACCTATAAAAGGGGAAAATATTCTCATATCTTTGATAGCAGCAGTTCGCACTGCATGATCAAGGTATACTTCAAAAGTTCTCATCTTAAGGAGAGGTAATCATGCTTTGGACCATTGCAGGGATTTTACTTGTTTTATGGATACTAGGAATGATTTTTAATATTGCGGGAGGAATTATTCATTTCCTTCTAATCGTGGCAGCGGTATTGATTGTTGTCCAATTGGTTAGAGGAAGAGCATCGGGAAGATCCTAAAAAAAGGGGAGACTGACTCAGGACGGGTCAGTCTTTCTTATTCTTAAGATAAGAATAACATTGTACCCTTGTAGAGATTATGGTATTTTGATGCAGAACCTACTTCCAATATTGAGTAAAAAAGGGGGCGAAATTATTGAAATTAACAAAAATTATACTGCGTCATTTAAAAATGCGAATGAAATCGCCATTTGCAACAAACTTTGGCAGTTTTCAAGATAAAGAATTTATTTTACTTGAGGCGGAAGATGAAAACGGAAATAGCGGGTGGGGAGAATCTGTCGCTTTCTATACTCCTTGGTACACGGAAGAAACAATGAAAACAAATTGGCATATGCTTGAGGATTTTCTAATTCCAGCTATATTAAATAAACACATCGAACATCCGGACGAAGTTTCTGAACTTCTCTCTTACATACGGAGAAATAATATGGCAAAGTCTGCGATTGAAGGTGCTGTTTGGGATTTATTTGCCCAGGAAAAGGGGATCTCGCTTGCAACTGCACTAGGAGGTAAAAAAAACAAAATTGAAGTTGGCATTAGTATTGGCATACAAAATACGGTTGATGATCTATTAAAATTAATTCATGGCTATGTAAATGAAGGCTATAAACGTATGAAAGTGAAAATAAAACCAGGCTGGGATCTTGAGGTGATGAGGGAGATTCGGAAGTGTTTCCCGAACGTGCCACTGATGGCAGACGCCAATTCAGCATATACACTAAATGATATCAAGCTATTAAAGGCGTTGGATGAATTTAATTTAATGATGATTGAACAGCCTTTGGCGTCGGATGACATTATTGACCATGCCAAGCTGCAAAAGGAAATTACCACCCCTATATGCTTGGATGAGAGTATTCATTCCTATGAAGATACGCGTAAGGCAATTGAATTAGGAAGCTGCAAGATTATTAATATTAAAATAGGCCGTGTGGGCGGGTTAACAGAATCAATAAAAATTCATAATCTTTGCGAAGAACACAATATTCCAGTATGGTGTGGGGGGATGCTCGAATCTGGAATTGGAAGAGCTCATAACATTGCCCTAACTACTTTATCTAATTTTGTTATGCCAGGGGATACAGCAGGTTCTTCACGCTATTGGGAAAAGGATATTGTCGATCCGGAAGTAAGTGTCGAAGATGGATACATCACTGTTCCTAATAAACCGGGAATGGGGTATAAGCCGAATCGCGAGACGATTAAGCAATTTACGGTCTATGAAAAAACTTATTCTTAGATGACCGTTCTCGTAAAAACAGTCATCTAAAAACTGCCTTTTTAGCGACTCCCAAAATAGCATTGATCGGATGTCATTTTGGGAGTGTTATTTGTGGTAAATATCAGCTAGTGATGAAGTGACGGAATATTCTATTAATATTTCTCGGGAAAGCGCAGGTTTAGACAATTCTTGCTATGTATTTGCTGTTTTTGGTGAAAAGGCAGAATAAAAGTAGCATCCTGTCGATTTGGAAAGATGTTAAAGAATAACCCGCATAAAGTGACCCTTGTTTGTTCAGTGATGATGGTAATGATTAAGGTATGATTAACTACCTACATTGGAAACTTCATTTTAAATGATGTTCCGATCCCTTCATTGCTGTCAATGTGATAATCGCCTTTCAGGCGCTTAATAATATCGAAGCAAATCATTAATCCGATGCCCGTACCCTTTGTTTTTGTAGAATAGTAGGGTTGGCCAAGCTGTTTTAATTGGGCTTGGGAAAGGCCGATGCCTTCATCATTGATCTCAATAATGGCAAAACCGCTATTTTGGTAAGCAAGAATTCGTAAGTTTCCGCCTGAAGGCATAGCTTCGATTCCATTCTTGACGATATTCATAAATAGCTGCTTGGACTCATTCAAATTTCCCTTAATAAACAAATCATTCTCAATATCATCTGTTAGATTAACATTCGACATAACCGCATATGGTTTCATAAAATCAGATACATCCGAAACAACCCTCGACAAGCTAAAAGCTTCTGTTTCATGCCTAGATGGCCGCGCAAGGGTTAGAAAGTCATTAATAATATGATGGGTCCTGTCTAATTCCTCAAGAGATACTAAAATAAACATTTTTTGGTTGGCAGTTAAGTTCACCTCATCTTTCATCATTTGCATAAAACCTCGAATCGATGTCATTGGATTCCTAATTTCGTGGGCAACAGATGCAGCAAGCTGACTGATCGCATTCATTTTATCCGCATTTTGTAATTGTTCCATCATGAGGAGCTGCACTTTATTCGTCTCGATTAAATAAACAATCGTCGAAAGGGTTACAATGGATACGAGCGAGAACCATAAGAGATGGATAATATCATTAGCATGTCCAGTTTGGATGAATGCAATTGAACGCGTTCCAGTAATCAAAAGGTATGAAAGAATGGCAACACTTAGCTTGTGGAGAATTTTTCCTCTTTGGTAGAATTTACTTACAGACCAAAATAGCGCGGTCATAATTAAATAATTGACGAATATTACGAGTGGATTTCCAATTTCCAAGAAGGTACTTATTCCGAGAAGCACACCAATTGTCACACCTCCAGCGAGAGGTCCGATATAGAAGAAAGCAATAAATACTGGAATAAATTTTAAATCAAATTCCATTCCATCTACAATTCTCACGGGGAAGGACATTGTTAAAAAAAGAGCAACCAAAATGGTTAGTAAAAAAGCAATATTAGTTTGCAATCCCTTTTTATGTTTATAAAGGATGTTATTTACAAGCGGAATAATCATCATAATAAAAAAATGAAAAAATAATTCACCGACAAATACCTTCAAACGCATCATTCCTCCATGTTACTTATGATTCATATAATTATACCAAATAGTATACGAATCCTATTAAATATGGATAAATTAATTCGATGTATTTCTCGACAAAAAATGTGAATAATTCGCAAAAAAAGACAATATTCTTTGAATCTGAATAGAACTTTTAGGTTTATAGCATAAAAATTAAATATTCCTTATTACCTGAATGATTTTTTAAAGCTTATTTATAATTGAAAATTAAATTTCTTTAGAATCACTTTCTGATTTTTTCTTCAATCAGAATAATAATATTAGTGGAGTAAATAGCCCACCCCGAGGGTTATCGTGGAAAAAGGAAAAACCGGCTCATTTAAAAGAGCCGGTTTCATTAAGGCATTACAACATCTTTTTCTTCCGCAAGGCGGGGTGAATTCACGATTTCCTGCACTTCCGCACCCTCCAATGTTTCTTTCTTAAGAAGGGCTGCTACTAACAAATCAAATTGAACCCGATTGGCTGTAATTAGCATTTCTGTTTTCTCTAATGCTTTTTGGAAAAGTCCCTGCATTTTTGTTTCTTTTTGTCCTTTATTAAAAGTTAACGTAAATCCGTCTTCCAGCAAGCCGGTGTCAACCATTTGTTCAATGATATGCTTGGCTTGCTTGACATCACCGCTCACCCCGATGCTATGTTCACCAAGAATAAGCCGTTCAGCGACACCACCCGCAAGAATCATTGCCACTTGATCGAGAAGATCACTTGTTGTCGATAAATGAAGTTCTTTCGGAATCGGAGCGACATAACCAAGCGCCTCCCCACGGGGAATAATTGTCGCTTTTCGAACAGATCCCGGTTTTGTGACTGCCGCAACAAGCGCATGTCCCGACTCATGAATAGCTACACGTCTTTTCGTTTCAGGATCTTGAAGAGACCGAGTTGTACTTCCAAGAATCGTACGATCAAGTGCGAAATCCATGTCTTCTTTAGCAATCACTTCCTGTCCATTCTGAACTGCTCTGCGGCTTGCCGTTTCAAAAAGAGAATGAAGTTCGGCACCTGAAAAACCAGAGGTACTTTCAGCAAGTTCTTCGAATGAAGTCATAACATTTTCCGCTAAACGTCTGTTTTTTGAATGGATTTGAATAATCTCTTTCCTGCCTTGTGTATCTGGCAGTGGAACATGAAATGAAAAATCAATCCGACCCGGACGAAGGAATGCTTCATCTAACATGTCCTTTCTATTTGTCGCAGCAATAAAAAGGATGCCATCATTTGAATGGCCGCCATCAAGCTGGACGAGAAGCTCGGTTAAGGTTTTCTCACTTTCTTCGCCGCCATGTTGTTTCCTTTTCCCAGCAAGAGCATCTACTTCATCGATGAAAATGACAGCAGGCAACTGTTTTCTTGCATTTTGAAAAAGATTCCGAACGCGAGATGCACCTACACCGACAAATAATTCATTAAACGCGGAACCGCTCGTTGAAAAGAATGTGGAACCTAGTTCTTTTGCGATCGCCTGGGCAAGCAATGTTTTCCCTGTTCCGGGCGGTCCATATAATAAAATCCCTTTAGGCGGTTTCACACCTAATTTTATCGAACGTTCAGGTTCTTTGATAATCGAAAGAGTCTGCAAGATTTCCTCTTTCATTTCTCCCTGGATACCTCCTACATCTGCAAGAGAAATAGAAGGAAGGGGTCTTGCCTTTGAAACGCTTTGCTTCATTGTGGTTGTTGCTCCAAGCCCGCCTTTTCCTGATTTATAAAAATAAAAGGCAATTCCAGCTAATAAGACAACGATCCCACCAAGAATCCATGGCGTATATGGACTGCTTGAAGAAAATGTATATTGTATATTATAGTTTTCTACTAATTTTGCGATCATTTGACTATTAGGAGGGACGTGTGAAATGAATTCACCCTCATGCGTTTTGATCAAAAGCTTCCCGTCTATATACTCTTTTAGCGTGACCATTTCTCCATTTTCGGAAGCGATTACTTTCTCCACGGAAGAAAAAGGGATGGTCATTTCTTTATTTCCATCTTGGACAGCCCAAAAAATGCCCGCTAAATTTATTAATAACACTAGAATAATAGGTACAATCATCGAAGATTTCTTTATATTTAATTTCATTGTTTCCCTCCTCGTTGTACCTTTCTATTATAAGAGGATTAAAAGACACTGAATAGGTAAGTATTCATGTAAAATGTTGAAGAAAATGGCAGTGGGGGGTGAAATTACGTGATTTTTATAATTATTGTTTACTTTTATCGACCTTGGTCATAACATATGAATTAGAACATATTTTGGTAGTTAGTAGGTAAAAAGAAATAGAATAATAAAATTGGAGGTATTAGGATGGAATTAGACACGAAAAGCCCAATCCCGCTTCATATTCAGTTAAAAGACCGAATTAAAAACTTAATTAATGAAGGTTCATTTCATGAGAAGATTCCTAGTGAAAGAGAATTAATGGATAGTTATAAGGTGAGCAGAAGCACGGTAAGAGAAGCAGTCTCGCATTTAGTCCGTGAAGGAGTATTAGAAAAGGTACACGGAAAAGGGACGTTTATTTCTATGAAGCCTATTGAAGAATGGCTCGGGAATTTGAGTAGTACGACAGATACTATCAGAAAAATGGGAATGAAACCAGATGCAAAATTAATTGAACACGGAAAAGTAAGACCTCCAAAGGAAATAATCGATGCGACAGGGTTTGAGGAAGCCTACTATATTAAAAGAATCCGCTTTGCAAATGATCAGCCCCTTGCCATTGAGGTTCAATATTACCCTGTTGAAATCGGAGAAAAGCTAGCGCAGTACGATATTGAAAAAGGAACTCTGTATGACATCCTTGAACAAAAGTTGCACATTAAGCTTGCAGAGGCAGAGCAAATAATTACGAGCAGTTACTTATCAAAAGAAGATGCAAAGTTATTAGGAGTGGAAGAATCATTAAATGTATTAACGACAGAAAGGTTATTAATGGACATTGACGATCATCTAATTGAATACTATATTGCCTCTTTCCGCTCTGATTTATACTCCTTTCGAATTAAGCTTTCAAAAAGGTATACTTGATCCATTCAAAAGGGTGTAGAGAGAGTTATTAGAAATATTAATAAGTTATATGAAAAATCACAATAAATAATATTTTTAGAAAACATTGAAAATTATAAACCATTATGGTTTAATCTAATTGAGGCTTCATTCATCAACTGGTACGGATGACATGACGTCAGGATCTAATTTGACCGAAAGGGGGATCAGCACCTCTAGTTTTGAAATAAACGTATACTTCACGAAGAAAGGAAGGGTTCGAATGATTATCGGAGTACCAAAAGAAATCAAAAACAACGAAAACCGTATTTCGTTAATTCCAGCAAGTGTTAAAGCATTCGTTCAATCCGGGCATTCCGTATTAATCCAACAAGGTGCTGGCATTGGCAGCGGTATTACAGATGAAGAATATAAACAAGCGGGAGGCACTATCGTTCCACATGCTAAGGATGCATGGGAAGCTGATATGGTGATTAAAGTAAAAGAGCCTCAGCCTGAAGAATATCGATATTTTAGAAAAGATCTTATTTTGTTTACGTACTTACACTTAGCTGCCGAGCCGGAGCTGACAAAGGCTTTAGTCGAGAATCAAGTCACAGCTGTTGCCTATGAAACCATTCAGCTTGAGAATGGGTCACTTCCACTGCTAACACCTATGAGTGAAGTGGCAGGCAGAATGTCTGTCCAACTTGGCGCACAATACTTGGAAAAAATAAATGGCGGAAAAGGAGTCCTCTTGGGAGGTGTTCCCGGTGTAAAGCCAGGGAAGGTTGTGATCATCGGCGGCGGAATTGTTGGCACGAATGCGGCTAAAATGGCCATTGGGCTTGGAGCAGACGTGACGATTATAGATATTAGCCCAGAAAGGCTTCGTCAACTGGATGATCAATTTGCTGGAAGATTAAAAACAGTCATGTCCAATCATTTCAATATTGCAAGAGAAGTGAAAGATGCTGATCTAGTAATTGGTGCCGTATTAATTCCTGGTGCAAGAGCACCTCAACTTGTTACTGAAGAAATGGTTAAACAAATGGAAGAAAACTCAGTCATCATCGATGTTGCGATTGATCAAGGTGGATCGATTGCAACGAGCGACCACATTACATCCCATGATAATCCTACCTATAAAAAACATGGTGTCATCCATTATGCCGTTCCAAATATACCGGGCGCTGTTTCAAAAACAGCCACATACGCTCTTGCGAATACAACTTTACCATATGGCTTGATCATCGCAAATAAAGGAATCCAGAAATCAATCGAATTACATCCTCCATTAGCAAAGGGCTTTAATACGGTTAATGGAAGAGTAACTCATCAAGCTATCGCAGAAACGCACAGTTATCCATATACACCGATTCATTCGATTTGTGAAAAAATAGCAACAACAATTTAATGAAAGGGGAATGCGAAATGACGAAACTGGAAATTCAAGAAAATGAGCAATTAGCCAAACAAGATCAAGACCATCTATGGCATGCGATGAGCCGCCATGTCGAAGGCGGCGGCCCGATGATTGCTGAATCAGGTGAAGGTGCTTGGTTTAATGATATCAATGGAAACCGCTATTTAGATGGAGTTTCAGGTTTATGGTGCTTGAATTTAGGACATGGACGCAAAGAAATTGTCGAAGCAGCAGCCGAACAAATGATGAAGCTTAGTTATTTTCCTCTTACGTTAAGTCATCCGCCAGCCATTCAGTTATCAGCAAAAATTAGTGAACTTCTCGGTGATTCATACAAAACTTTTTTCTCAAACAGCGGCTCAGAGGCAAATGAAACCGCATTCAAAATTGCTAGACAATACCATTATCAAAATGGAAATCCAGAAAAGCACAAATTTATTTCGCGTTACCGTGCCTACCATGGCTCGACTCTGGGTGCAATGAGTGCAACTGCCCAAGCGAACAGGCGATATAAATACGGTCCAAGTGCACCAGGCTTCCTACATGTTCCACCACCTTACAGTTATCGCAGCCCATTTGGCGGCGAAGGACCTGAGAGTGACTTGGCAGCAGCTGATTTTATCGATCAGGTCATTTCTTGGGAAGGTGCTGAAACAGTGGCAGCTGTTATTATGGAGCCATTTATTTCTGGCGGCGGCGTCATAATTCCATCACCAAGCTATTTGCAGCGAGTTTCGGAAATTTGTAAAAAACACGATGTCCTCTTAATTATTGATGAAGTCGTATCAGGCTTCGGTCGGACTGGGAAAATGTTCGGTTTTCAGCATTCTGAAGGGGTCAAGCCAGATATTATTACGATGGCAAAGGGCTTAACGAGCGGATATTTACCTCTAGGTGCAACGGCTGTAAGTTCCGAAATCTATGAGAAATTTAAAGAGCAAGGACCTGCCAATCACTTCCGCCATGTTTCTACATATGGTGGACATCCAGCTAGCTGTGCCGTTGCCTTAAAAAATATTGAAATTATTGAGAAAGAAAACATTGTAGGTCGAGTGGCATCTCTCGGAGAGTCTGTCTTGGGCAGATTAAAAGAATTGATTTCCCATAAAAATGTTGGCGAAGTCCGTCACGCTGGTTTCTTATATGGGATCGAAATGGTTGAGGATAAGCAGTCCAAAACACCAGCTTCTGAAGAAACAATGGGGAAAATCATCGGCCGATGCAAAGAAAAGGGACTCATTATCGGCAGAAATGGGGATACAGTTCCTGGATTTAACAATGTACTGATTATCGCACCACCGCTTATTTCAACAGAAGATGACTTGAATTTCGTGGTAGAAACTGTATTTAAAGTATTGGATGAAATTTAAAAATTTATTATATATTGATCTTATCAAAAGGCTGTTTTCGTAAAGTTTGTTACTTTTATAATTCGATTTTTATTAAATAATCTGAGTTGATTGGAGCGGAGGGCACTTGACTCCAGCGGGAGATAGAGGGAACGGGAGACCCCACAGGCGGTAACGCCGAGGAGGCTCCCGTCCCTCCCCGCGGAAAGCAAGTGCCCGCAGCGGAAATCAACGGGCGAATTTTGAAGGATAAAAACAACAATATATGCGAAAACAGCCTATCAAAAAGAATGCTGTCCAAAATATAAATATTGAAGGGTGTGCTTATCAATGGCAAAAGTTGAAAAAGAATTAGAGGTTATTAAAACAAAGAAAATCAAAATGACACCAAGTGAAGCGATTGTAGAGACGCTAGTTGCGGAAGGAGTTAAGCATATTTCCGGTATTTTAGGATCTGCTTTTATGGATTTACTAGATCTTCTACCAACTGCAGGAATCCGATTTATTGGAGTCCGTCATGAACAAAGTGCAGGTCATATGGAGGATGCTTACACGAGAGTAAGTGGCGTAGCAGGAGTAGTCATTGGCCAAAACGGACCTGGAATTACAAACATGGTAACGTCCGTAGCTGCTGCAAATCAAGCGCATACACCAATGGTTATTATTTCACCATCTGCGGGAACACCGACAGTTGGTTGGGATGGATTCCAAGAGTGTGACCAAGTATCCGTATTTAAAGCGATTACGAAAGAAACTGTTAGAGTAACTCACCCTGGCCGTGTTGCTGATTGTTTAAGAACAGCATTCCGGATTGCGTATGCTGAGCGCGGACCAGTACTATTCGATATTCCGAGAGACTATTTCTATGGAGAAGTAGAAGATGTTATCCTTCAGCCACATCAATACCGTGCAGATAATCGAGGCTGTGGATCTTTAGAGTTAATTGATCAAGCTGTTGACTTGTTAGCTACAGCGAAAAACCCTGTCATTATTTCAGGTCGTGGAGTTGTTGACTCTGACGGCATTGAAGCAGTGAAGGAAATTGCGGATTACCTTACAACTCCTGTTGCTGTTTCTTATATGCATAATGATGCATTCCCAGCGAATCACCCATTATCAGTTGGTCCAATTGGCTATATGGGATCAAAAGCGGCAATGAATACACTGAAGGATGCAGATGTTGTGTTGGCAATAGGAACTAGATTATCTGTATTTGGAACATTGCCTTGCTATGATATCGATTATTTTCCGAAAAATGCAAAAATTATTCAAATTGACATTAATCCGCGTAATATTGCTCGTACTCATCCAGTGGAGGTTGGAATTATTGGGGATGCAAAAGCGGCAAGCGTTGAAATTGCAAAACGCTTAAAAGAAAAGGTTCCAAATTGTAAATCTAATCAAGAAAGACTGCGCCAAGTTTCTGAAGAAAAAGTAAAATGGGAAAAAGAGCTAGTAGATCTTGCGATGGTAGAGGGCAGTCCAATTAACCCGCGCCGCGCACTTCTAGAGCTTACAAAGGTTTTACCAGAAAACGCCATCGTAACAACTGATATTGGTAACGTTTCATCAACAGCAAATGCTTACTTGAAATTCAATCATGGGCGCCAGCATATCGCCGCCTTAACTTTTGGTAACACAGGTTTTGCTTACCCTTCTGCATTAGGAGCTAAGCTAGCTAATCCAGATAGTCCAGTAGTTGCCATTGTAGGTGATGGTGCATGGGGGATGAGCTTGCATGAAGTAAGTACGGCTGTTGAGGAAAATATTCCGGTCGTTGCTTGTGTATTTAATAATAATGCATGGTGTGCTGAAAAGAAAAATCAAGTTGATTTTTATAATAATCGCTTTGTAGGTGCAGACATTCAAAATCCTGACTTTGCAGAAGTAGCCAGATCAATGGGAGCTGTCGGCATTAATGTCGATAAGCCGGAAGATGTCGGACCTGCAATCCAAAGAGCGATTGAATCGAATAAACCTACAGTCATCGACATTCAAGTGGATGGAACGCAATTAGCACCGCCATTTAGAAAAGACGCCCTGAAAATGCCGACGCGCCTATTGCCTAAATATTCCCACTTAGATCACAGAAACTGGTAAAACACTTGAAAAGAGGGGCAATCTATAAAAGATCGCCCCTCTTTTCTTTCTAAAAAGGATATTTGCTACTTTCTATTGAATAATATCAATCCAAGCGATTTTCCTTACATATATCCGCCAAGCAGGTAAGGAACGAATATCATATCCTCTTCTAAACAAAAACTAGGCTTTTTATATCATGACGCATTGGTCTAATACATTTGAGCCATTGGATTATGGTTTCAATACTATAACTAGAATTTCCCTTAACCCAATTTGAAACTATAGTGCTAAAAAAATATTGAAAGTTGGTGGAGAATTTGGAGCATCAACCAGAAAAACTCAAAGCTGGTCTTAAACAAAGACATTTGACAATGATTTCTTTAAGCGGAGTCATTGGTGCAGGATTGTTCGTGGGAAGCGGGATTATAATTGGCAAAACAGGTCCTGGAGCAATCTTGTCTTACGTATTTGCAGGATTAATTGTTGTTCTGGTTATGCGAATGCTTGGAGAAATGGCAACAGTCAATCCGAATACAGGATCCTTTGCTGTGTATGCAAGAGAAGGAATAGGTGAGTGGGCAGGCTATACAACAGGTTGGTTATATTGGTTTTTCTGGGTTATTATCATAGCACTTGAGGCAGTAGCAGGGGCAGCAATCATCCATGAATGGCTCCCATCAATCCCAGTCTGGGTAATAAGTCTTGCTTTAATTGTTTTGTTAAAGCTTACAAATATTTTTTCCGTTAAATCATTTGGTGAATTTGAATATTGGTTTTCTATTATTAAAATAGTGAGTATTATTCTGTTTTTAGGTCTGGGATTAGCGGTTATTTTTGGACTAGTACCAAGTATCAAGTCACCTGGCACTGCTAATCTTACAAACTTCGGCGGTTTCATACCTAACGGGATAGGATCGGTCGTTGTTGGGATTGCGATTGTTTTTCATGCTTTCGTAGGTGTTGAAATTCCGGCCATTGCTGCTGGTGAAACCTCTGATCCGGTGAATTCTGTAAGAAGGGCATTAAACAGTGTAGTGTGGCGCATCCTGATTTTTTATATTGGTTCAATTGCTATACTAGTGACTCTTTTACCATGGAATTCGGCATCATTACTAAAAAGTCCATTTGTTTCAGTTCTTGAGATGCTTGGAATTCCTTCCGCAGCTCTTTTAATGAATATAGTGGTTCTTACAGCATTGCTGTCCTGCCTAAATTCTGGTCTCTATACTAGTTCTCGAATGCTCTTTTCCCTTGCTCAAAAGGGTGATGCCCCAAGGATATTTTCGAAACTAAGCAAGAATGGGGTTCCTGTTTATGCTGTTGTAGGAAGTACATTATTTGCTTTTATAAGCACCATTTTTAGTTATGTATCTCCGGATAAAATATTTTTCTTTTTAGTAAACTCTTCTGGTGGGGTTGGCATTCTTGTTTACTTAGCAATTGCGATTTCACATCTGCGCCTAAGAAAAAGAATCGAAAAAGATAATCCTGGCGTTTTTAAAATTAAAATGTGGTTTTTCCCGTATTTAACCTATGCTACAATTGTTGCCATGATTTCCGTGCTAATTTTAATGGCATTTATTGAATCACAGCGTCCACAATTTATTTTTACATCGCTGTTTAGCATAATCGTTATTTCTTCTTACTTTGTCAATCGGCGACGAAAAGAGAGTGATAACGAGCAAGAATTAGCTATTAATTCTAGTATTTTAAATCCGGAGAAACAGAAGTTTTAATCTTCAATATTTTCGCTTCATTAATAATGCCCGGTCAGTTGATGGAAAGGAAACGTTTAATAGTTTCCTTTCCATCAACTGCTATTACCAATATGTTGAGGGCTAAATACTTGTTCTTGATAAGCTTTTTGACTTTCTATACTTGTAGAAAGGAAACATAATCAGTGAGAGATGTAACTAAAATTATCCTAGGAAATATTTTAATGACTTTTTCTTATACATATTTAGTTATTCCAAATGAAATAATTAATGGCGGAGTTACTAGTTCAGCATTAATATTGAACGCTTTAACTGGTATTGGAATATCCATTCTCGTTAATGTCTTAACATTACTTTTATTATTATCATGTTTAATTTTTCTTGGAAGGGAATTTTTTCTCAAATCGATTTTAAGCAGTTTTTGTTTTATGTTCTTCTTTCATATTTTTTACTCATTGAATATTAGCATTGATTTAAACATCGTTCTCGGGATAATAATCGCATCAGCATTTATAGCTCTAGGCTATTACTTATGTATATCATCTAATGCATCTACAGTAGGATTTGATGTTATAGCCCTTATTCTAAATCATAGAAATAAAAAAATTGATATAGCTGTTGCGATAAGGTGTATTAATTATATAGTGTTATTATTTGGCTTAACGGTTTATGGTTTGCCTTCAATAATTAAAGGAGTAGCATTTACATTTTTATATTCTTTCATATTGAAAAAAATGTTGAATAGAAATCATAGTGTTGCTAAAGGAAATATCAAGAAGGTTGTGTAAATATAAACAGTTACTATATATCTATTTGTATGGGTGTGCTTACAGGATTAATGGATTTTTCACCCACTCAAAAAGACAACTAAGCACTTCCAATTCATCTAGATTTAATAGATATCCGTTCTACGAATAATAATGGAAAATAGAGGCAATGAATTGTTTCGTAAAAGGGGGGGAAACCAAAAATGGATCCGCTCTTTTTTGGTTTCATCTAACATTAATAGAATCCGCTACGGAAATGATCAGCCCTTAGTTGTGCGTAAAATGACTTACTTCAACAAATTTTCTTTTTGTCAAGTGCCTTATAGGGGATGAGTGTAAAAAGCAAAAACGTAAGGGAATAAATTACAAGATTCCTATTCGTGCCTCATTCTACTTTCTTAGTGAATTCTTTCATTCTTAAACTATTGAGGAAATATAGTTATTCGAATTTACAATAATATATATAGAAAACATAAATATGTTGTATTTTTAGAAAAGATTGAAAATTAAAAATTCGTGTGGTTTAATTCAACTAAGGCTGAATTCAGTGCTGGGCCGTATGATACGATGTCAGGATAACGTTGTTAAATATTAAGTAAAGGGGGAATGCCTTCTATGCAGTTTTTACAAAAAACCGTATAAATTCCTTTTGAAAGTAAGATCACCGCTATGTTCCCACATCAACGCTTCAAAATATTACATCTTACATTTTTAAAAAAGTACCGTCTTTTACATGAAAGAGGAACACTATCAAAGGCACATCCCTTATTCCTTGTTTAAAGAATATACATAGTCATTAACTTATCCGCGTTTTTGTCTATGAAAAACATTAAATTTCACAGGGGGATTGAAATGAAGAAATATAGATTCATCTCTATTTGGATCATTTTGTTATTGGGTTTCGGTTCTTTAGTAGGGTGTACATCAAATGAAACAGTATCCTCCAAAGAAGAAAATAATCAAAATCATACGGTAAAGATCGGCTGGCAACCCAGTGTAGAAGTACCGTTCTATGTTGCTCAAAAAGAAAAATTGTTTGAGAAAAATAGCCTTCAACCTGAATATACAAAATTCACGGCAGGTCCTCCGATGTTCGCCGCTTTTAATAGCGGAAGTATAGATGTAGCTTACATGGGGAACCCGCCGGCGGTTATTGCTATGGCGGAAAATCTTCCGGTTAGCATTATTGGGGTAGAAGTTGAGTCCTCGGGAGGAGAAGCATTAGTCGTTAATGCGAACAGTGGGATTAACAAGCTTGAAGATATTAAAGGCAAAAGGATTTCTGTTTTAAGAGGAAGTTCAGCAGAATATGCCATGATGCATGGACTAAAGCAAGTCGGATTAAAACCGGATGAGTTAACGATCCTCGATCTTGATATAACTACAATCATCCCGGCATTCATGAAAGGGGATGTCGATGGTGTTTGGGTATGGGATCCTTGGGCCAGCAAACTGGTTACAGCAGGTGGGAAAGTGGTCGTCAGGGATAAAGAGATTGGTATTGGAGCCTGTGGGGTCTGGATGGCACACAATGATTGGATTGAGAAAAATCCAGAGGCCGTACAAGCTTTTCTAAAAGGTTTATCGGATGCAAACGAGATTATTCACAATGATAAAGAGAAATCAGTCAAGATATTGCAAGAAGCACTGGCACTAGAGAAACAAGAAGCGGAGTCTGTTATTACCAACTCTGCGTTTCCAACCCTTCAGAAAATGTGGGAGACTGATTATCAATTTTCGATGAATCCGCAAGCGATTAATCAGAATGAAGGCCTAGCAAAAGTTCTGAATAAATTAGCGGAATTTTTAAAAGAGAGAGATAAAATCAGTCAATTACCTAATGTAAACCAGCATATAAACGGCTCGTTTGTTGAAAAGCTACAAAATTAAATAATATCCATAGAGAGGAAGTGAAGTAGAAAGATGAACAGAACGACAGTTCAGTCTAATACTGCAATCCCAATAAAGGTGAAAAGGCAAAAGTGGTCACCAGAACGAATTGTAAGCGTTTGCGCACCTCTAGTTATGCTTCTACTATGGTGGTTGGTTTCTAGTGCGGTTGGAGAGAAATATCTCGTTTCACCATTGGAAATTATCACCACTATGGGAATGTTATTTACTGATGGATATGTAGGGTCGAGCTTAACGGCGCATATTGTATCAAGTTTATTCAGAACGATTGGAGGCTACCTTATAGCTGTAGGACTAGCAATCCCAATTGGTTTATGGATGGGGATGAATAAATATGTTTCTGCGATATTAAGCCCTTTATTTGCAGTTATTCGTCCGATACCGGCGATTGCCTTTTTACCGCTGTTTATTATGTGGTTCGGAATTGGTGAGGTTGCAAGGGTAACACTTATTTTCATGTCAGCCTTTTTGTATATCGTTTTAAATACGTACAGTGGTGTGAAGACGATCCCAAATGGGCTCATCCAGGCGGCTAAGAACCTTGGGGCGAATCGAATTCAATTGTTTAGAAAAGTTATCTTTCCAGCCACACTTCCTTCGATCATGACAGGATTAAAAGCTGGACTGGCTGTCAGCTGGGCTATTGTTGTTGCTGCGGAACTTATGGCTGCACAAGAAGGCTTAGGCTATATGATTATGGATGCTGCTACTTTCTTTAGAATGCCTGTTGTTTATGTTGGCATAGTCCTTATTGGATTAATCGGATTAATCCTCGAAAATATCATTTCTATCATTGAAAAGAAAAGCTGCCATTGGAGCGGGAAATAAGGGGGGAGAATTATGCCATCACAAATAATCATGCAAAATATTGATATGATCTTTTCATCAGATCGTAAACAGACTCACGTTCTGGATAATATCGATTTAACAATAAACAAAGGAGAAATTTATTGTCTATTAGGTCCGAGTGGTTGCGGAAAAAGTACAATTCTTAAATTGCTGGCCGGCTTTGAAAGTCCGACAAGAGGGAAAGTATCAGTAAATCAAGAAATAGTAAAAAGTATAGGCCCAGATAGAGCGGTTGTGTTCCAAACTCCCAATCTATTTCCTTGGTTAACTGTCTATGAAAATGTCGTGTTTGGACTGCGGATGAAGAAAGCTTCATCTGAAGAAATGAAAGAAAAATCATCGAAATTTATCGAAGCTGTTGGATTAAAAGGGTTTGAAAAACATTTTCCCCACGAGCTTTCAGGAGGGATGCAGCAGCGCGTTTCGATTGCAAGAGCACTAGTCAATGATCCAACTGTTCTACTTATGGATGAACCCTTTGCCGCACTAGATGCTCAAACTCGGTCACTGATGCAAGAATTAGTTATGGATGTGTGGGAGCAATTCCATACGACGATCCTCTTTATCACACATGATATCGATGAAGCCATTTTTATCGGCGACCGAATAGGCGTGATGTCACGAAATCCTGGCCTTATAAAACAAGAGTATGCGATCGACATTTCACGACCACGAGCAATTGATGTAATCACAACGCCAGAATTTCTTTATTACAAAGCGGCTATTTTAAAGCAAATTCAGGAGGAAGTAAAGTCATCCCATTAGCCTGCAAGTTTTCAAGTGCACATCTTCATCTCATCTCATCTCGTATCCTTGGTTAAAGTCATGCGGATTTTCTTCCAAAGCACGTATTTTTATCCAGGGATACACCCAATCCATCCTCTATCATTAGGTTGAAAAAACATGCTATTCAATAGAGGATAATCTAGCCAGAGTTAATAATATTCAATTTTTCTAAGTTAGCCGTGTAGTTAATTTCATTTCTACACGGTTCTTTATTATAAGGATGTCTAAATTTGCGGGGAACATCCTGTCCCTGTACGCATTAATAATATATAAATAAAGGAGCCATAAAAATGAATATTGATCTGATCATAAAAAACGGAAATATTGTAACTTTGGATAAAAGTAATACCATTGCAAAATCACTGATTGTATCCAACGGAAATATTGCGAAGCTATTTTTTGAATGTGAGCCTGACACTGAAGGATACATTATTGATTCAAACACACAAGAAATTGATTTAAACGGAGCGACACTTCTTCCTGGATTCATTGATACACATAGCCATTTATTAATGTATGGGGAAATGTTAAATTTTCTCGATTGTCGTTCACCTCTTACTACAAATATTGATGACATTTTACAAAAAGTCCGTGAAAAAGTGGAAAAGACGGCTTCAGGACAGTGGATCATGGGCTGGGGGTATGACGATACATTACTAGAAGAAAAAAGGCATCCAATGAGAGCAGATTTAGATAAAGTTGCGCCAAATAATCCTGTCTTTATTAGACATATCTCCGGACATTTTGCTACCGTAAACTCTAAAGCGTTGGAGATAGCTGGAATTACAGAAGCTACGTTAAACCCTTCCGGCGGCTTTTTTGGGCGGGATGAAGAAGGTAGGCTAGATGGTGTGGTTCATGAAATACCGGCATTGGAAATGATTTTTCCAATTTTACCTGTTCCTAGCAATGAAGAGAGTATCGAGAATATCGCCAAGGGAGCAGAAGTATATTTAGCTCAGGGCATAACAACTTGTACGGATGCTGGGGTTGGTCTCGATAAAGGACCATCTGAACTTGATGCCCATTTATCAGCGGCCAATTCTGGTAGAAATCCGATGAAGATGAGATTGATGATTTTAAATCATCTGTTACGGGAAGACGGCCCGTTTGCTAACTACACAGCAGAGCAGCTAAATGATGAATTGAAGAAAAAATCAAATAATCGTATACAACTTGATAGTGCCAAACTGTTCCAAGATGGCTCTATTCAAGGATTTACAGCGGCGCTAAGAGAACCTTATTACAGCAAAAGCACTGAATATGGTGAACTATTGAACGAACAAGAAGCGTTCAATAAAGAAATATTGGACTTGCATAACAGAGGTTTCCGCATCGCGATACACGGCAATGGGGACCGGGCTATCGAGTCTAATATTACTGGCCTTGGGGAAGCGATAAAAGGTAGTCCAAGAGAAGATCATCGCCACCGTATCGAACATGTGCAGACAGCAAGCTTTAATGACTTGGAAACAATGAAACAGCTCGGTATTGCCGCCTCTTTCTTTATTAATCACGTCTATTTTTGGGGGGACCGGCACCGTGACATTTTCTTAGGGCAAGAGCGCGCTTCACGCATTAACCCATTAGCCGAAGCGGTTGAACTAGATTTATTGTTTACACTGCATTCCGATTGTCCAATAACACCGATCTCACCCCTATTCTCTGTTTGGGCGGCCGTAAATCGAGTAACAAGAAACGGAAATGTGTTAGGAGAAGATCAGAAAATAGATGTGTTAACAGCGTTGAAATCAATGACTATTTATGGGGCTGAACTAAATTTTGAAGAAAAAGAAAAAGGAACGATTGAAGTAGGCAAAAGAGCAGACTTTGCTGTATTGGCCAAGAATCCATTAACTTGTCCAACAGAAGAAATAAAGGACATTCCGGTTCTAGCAACCATAATTGATGGGAAGGTTGTTTGGGAAAATAGAGTGAAAGTACTGTCGTAAGTATAAGTTTGTGCTTCTACTTTAATCTACAAGCATTCTTAAAATGGAGGTATGGAATGAAAACCCAGCAGAAAGGAATAAATATTGAGAGGTTAAAGTCTAGAATAGTTCAAATGGCTTCTATTGGACAAACAGATAATGGTGGAATAACAAGGCTCGCCTTATCAAAAGAAGATAAGGTAGCAAGAGAACTTTTAATACAATGGATGCAAGATATAGGTCTACAAACCCGTTATGACGATATCGGCAATATTTATGGAAGGCTGGAAGGAAGCGACAAAAAGAAGCCTGCTGTTTTAACTGGCTCTCATATCGATACCGTTCCTAAGGGTGGGAAGTTTGATGGTACGTTAGGTCTATTAGCTGCGCTGGAAGTCATTGAATCGATTATTGAACAAAATATAGTACCTACGCACCCTTTAGAAATCGTGGCTTTCACAAATGAAGAAGGCGCCCGTTTTACTCCTCAAATGCTAGGAAGCGGCGTGATTGCAAATGAATTCTCAAAGGAATTTGTTTATGAGCGGAAAGATTTAAATGGCTATCTTTTTAAAAATGAGCTACAGGAAATAGGCTTTTTAGGACTGGAATCCAACAGAGCAAAAAACATAAAAGCATTTCTTGAATTTCACATTGAACAAGGTCCTATTTTAGAAGCCGAAAACATACCTGTTGGAATCGTAGATGGTGTATCAGGCTTTTCCTGGATGGAAGTAATAATTAACGGTCAATCCAACCACTCAGGAACAACCCCTATGCATATGAGAGAAGACTCACTCGTAACAGCAGCTACTATTGTAAAAGAAATTCACGAATATGCAAAAGGCAAAAATGATGGAACGGTACTCACTGTCGGTAGAATCCAAGCGATTCCTGGCATAATAAACGCCGTTCCAGGGCAAACGATATTTTCAATAGATGTCCGCCATGCTGAACTAGAAAAACTAGAAAGCATAATTGATGAAATTAAAACCATCGTCAAAAAACGAGTAGCCGAAGCAAATTTGTCCTATATTATAGAAGATATTTGGTTAAAACATCCTGTAAAGTTCTCCTCAACATTGGTCCATACCCTTGAGAAAATATGTGAAACACATGAAATTCCATACAAACACATAGTAAGCGGCGCTGGTCATGATGCGATGTATATGAACAACATTACAGACACAGCTATGATCTTTGTACCAAGTATCGCCGGGAAAAGTCACTGTAAAGAAGAAGATACATCATGGAAGGACATAGAAAAAGGAGTGACTGTTTTGTATGATGCACTATGTCATTTGTCGGTAAATCCTTGAACGAAACTTTACGTTATTCGAGAGGATAAGTTAAATGGCAGACATCAAAAGTGGGGGGGCTATGCTACTATAATTAGTGGGGAGTGTTGAACCTTAAGGTGGTGCTGAAGCTCGAATTTCATTTTGGTTGTTGACGCAGGCAAGTGAAATTCGAGAAGAAGACTTACCTAGTGAGGAATGGTGAATTCCACGAAAGACATTAAGAGTGCTATGAATTAATATGGCAATGAGAGACAGAAAAGCATGGAGGACAGTGAAATAAAAAATCACTGTCCTCCATGCTTTATGGAACCGTCTATATAATGATGTAAGAGGATAATAGTTCATTATTCCTTCCTACTAGATTTATTTTTATTACACCTTTATAAGCATCCTTAGTTTATAAAATTTAGAAATTTTTAGATTGAGTACTTAATAACCGATAGCACATCCATCTTTTCGAGGGTCTGACCCTCCTTGCAACATATTTGTTTTTGTATCGATACGTATACCTTGATAACCCCCAAAAAAATCTAAGCCAGAGGTGACATGGTGACCTTTTTCCATTAACTCTAACCTTGTTTTACTTGAAATTTTCGACTCTAAAGCTATTCCTTGTTCATGATGACGAAAACGAGGAGCTTCTCCTGCTTCTTGAACATTCATTCCGTATTCCAAGTGATTAAGAAGTACTTGCACCTGACCTTGTGGCTGCATGTCTCCACCCATCACCCCAAAAGAAAAATAAGGCTGTTCATCTTTTAATACAAGTGCAGGAATAATCGTATGAAGGGACCTTTTTCCTGGTTCTAATGTGTTTAAATGATTTTCCTCTAAAGAAAATCCTACAGCCCGATTTTGTAAAAATACACCTGTCTCCCCAGCAACAATCCCAGATCCAAAAGGCGTGAAAAGGCTGTTAATAAACGATATCACGTTTCGATCTTTATCAACTACTGATAAATAAACTGTGTCACCAGCTAATTCAAACCCAGGTCCTGTACTCACAAGTGGATGCAATTTGTCAATTTGCTGACATCGGCTTGAGGCATAATCCTTACAAAGCATTTTCTCAACTGGCACAGGAGCAAAATCAGGATCGGCAATAAAAAAGTCCCGATCAGCATAAGCTAATTTTTTTACCTCTGCAAGAAGGTGAATATATTCAGAAGAATTATGCTTTATATTTTTTAAGTCGAAATTCTCTAACATATTAAGCATTGACAGTGTTACGACCCCTTGTCCATTCGGAGGAAGCTGATATACATCATAGCCTTTATAATTTGTTGAAATTGGCTCTACCCATGTAGATGAGTGTGTAGCTAAATCTTCGTAGCTGAGAAAACCACCTTGCTTTTCAACATATGTTGCGATTTCACGAGCAATTTTACCTTTATAAAAAGCATCTCTTCCACCTTCCGCAATAGCGTTTAACGTATCTGCCAACTGTGGGATTTTAAAGATATCTCCTTCTCTTGGGGCTTTTCCATTTATTAAGTAATACTCGCTTGCTTCTTTATTTTGCTTAAGCAGGGATTCACTTCGCTTCCATTGTGTTGCAATGATCTCAGTTACAGGGAAGCCTTTTTCAGCGTATTCAATTGCTGGTTGTAATACTTCAGCAAATGTCATTGTCCCATGTTTTTCAAGAATTTCCGCCCAACCATCTACAGTACCTGGCGTTGTAAGTGATAATATTCCGGTTAATGGCATTTTTGAATAGCCTTGAGACAAATAATATTCTCTATTCGCTTTAAAAGGAGCCCGACCACTACCATTTAGAGCCTCTACTTTTTTGTTCTTCTGATTATAAACAAGTGCGAACATATCTCCTCCAAGACCTGTTTGCATTGGTTCCACGACAGCTAGTACCGCTGCTGCTGCAATAGCCGCATCAAATGAGTTTCCTCCTCGTTGTAATATTTGAAGTCCAGCCATAGAAGCTAATGGTTGGCTAGAAGCTACCATGCCATTAGGTGCATGAACAACTGAACGAGAAAGTGCTGGATTTCCAGCCGGACGATCTGCCATTTTTCTTCCCCCTTAAATTCATTTATATATTTCAGAATATTCTGCGTTGTATGTATAAAACATATTCTCTCACGATGTATTTAGTAAGTCAATAGTTAATTTTATGTTGATTTAGAAAGTTATTTTCCTAATGATTGCATTTAACGAAAGTATTGAAGGGATTTTGCTTTCCATTTGACAAAAATGATGTTTTTTATCTGAGGAAAGTTTATACATGGTAAAAGGGGGTTGAATCAGAATTTTCAAAAAATTGGGGTGGTGGGTTAACCAGTGGTTAACTAAGGTTTTGCTTTAAATTACATGCCCTCAATGTAACTGTATGAAGTTGAAAAGCAAATTGATTGTTTAATGAAAGGTGAGAGGACTCATAAAATGGGTCCTCTCTTGTTTATGCGTCATCTAAGCTTTTTTTTTTATAAATTCCATTAACTTTCTACTCGTTTGTTTAAGTGCCTCTTCATGGTAAACCATATAGAAATTCCGGTATAAGGAAAGCCCTTCAATTGTTAACTGTTCCAGCGTCTGCAATTTAAGCTCTTTTTTTACAGCTGATTTTGAAATGATGGAAACACCTAATCCAGCCTCTACAATAGATTTAATTGCTTCTGTTTGTTCAAGTTCCATAATTATTTTTAATTTTTCAGGATCTACATGATTTTTTCTCAGTGCATCTTCCATCACCTGTCTTGTTCCGGATCCTTTTTCACGAATGATGAATGGAAGTGTTAATAATTCATCAATAGTTATTTCCGAAGATTGTGTGAATTTTTTTTGTGGTGAGCTAATAATTATTAGTTCATCTTGAGCAAATGGCAGTTGTATAAATGCCGGATATGAGAGCATTGATTCAATAAAGCCTAAATTTATTTCATGATTAAGAAGCTTTTCGATAATCTGTTCAGAGTTGTCTACTTTTAAGGACATATTCACCCTAGGGTAAAGGTGTTTGAACTCGGCCAACATAAAAGGCAGGATGTACTCACCAATTGTCAAACTAGCACCAACTTTTAAATCTCCATGCACAATTCCCTTCAATTCTTGAAGCTCGTTTTCCGTTTCATTCATTAAAGATAATAACTTTTTTACTTTCCCATATAAGATTTCACCAGCAGGGGTTAATGAGATTTTTTTTGTTGTCCGTTCAAACAACTGGCAATCCCATTGTTCTTCCAACTGTTTAATTTGGAGACTAACACTAGATTGTGAAAGATGGAGATCCTTCGCTGTTTGGGAAAAGTTTTTATTATTTGCAGCTACGTAAAATACTTTTAAATAATCGAGATTCATAGATAAACTCCTTGCTTCCATAAGTAATTTATCTACTATTGTAATAGATAATTAAGTAATTTACCTCTAAAAAGTGGATAGCATTGTAAGCTACCCACTTTTTAAAGGAATATCTTTTCCCATAATTGCTAAGAGCATCGATTGATTAATTAAAACCTATATAAAAAACCGATAGATAAATAATAGAAGGGGGGTGAGAGCCAATAAACCTAAAAACCCAACGATTCCCACTCCGATTGGTTTGAATCCTACTTTTACAAAATCCTTCCATTTAATATTTAATCCTAATCCAACCATACCCATTGCAAGTAAATACGTGCTAACAAGCAATAGAAAATTTGTCATCCCATTTGGTATCCAATTTAACGTATTTACGAGACTCATAAGCAAGAAGCCAAAAATAAACCATGGGATAGGGAGGTTTTTCAAACTACTGCTGTTCTGCTGGTTTTTCCGGTTCATAAAATAGCTAATGAGAAGAGCGACTGGAATAAGCAACAACACTCTTCCAAGTTTTACAAGAATGGCAGAATCACTGCTAATTGCTCCGCCGGCATCTGCCCCTGCAATCACATGGGCAAGTTCATGTAAAGTAGCACCTACCATGACCCCGTATTCCTGTTCACTTAAAGGTAAATATGGAAAAAGAAAAATATAAAGTATGGCCCCAATTGTTCCAAGAACGGCAATACAAGAAACGGCTATCGCTGTATGTTCTTGTTTGCTTTTTACGATCGGTGCAACAGCGACGATGGCCGCAGCTCCGCAAATGGCAGTTCCTGCGGCGATTAGCGCAGCGATCCCTTTATCAATTGAGAATAATTTTCCAAGGAGCAAAATGAATCCCATCGTGAAAGCTATAACAATCACATCAATGATTAAGATGGAGAAACCAGCGTCTAAAATATCTTTTAAGTTCAATCTGAATCCTAATAAGATGATCCCAGCACGCAATAGTATCTTGCTGCTAAATTTCACACCGACATCGGCGACTGCAGGTACAGAAAGGGTATTCCCCCAAGCCCCCCCTAATAAAATGGAAAGAATCATTATTCCCATAATGGATAAAAACGGGAGCTTTGTCATTTGACCAGCAATGAGTGCCAATAATAAGGTTAGGCCGATTCCTATTGCGTACCCTTTGTAGTTTAATTTTTTTTTTGGCTGTTTATCTAATGCGTATTGTTGTATTTTCTGTGCCTCCACAACCATTCCTCCTAATTTATATGTAGTTCTACCGTAACATAATTTACTAGTTTCATTTTATTGAATGTGCAATAATATATATTGGATTTATTCATAACTGTGGTAAACTATGGTAGGATATAATGAATTTAATGAAACGTAACCACAAGGGGAGCATAATGCTGAGAGTGAACAGATAATCTGTTCTGACCCTTTGAACCTGTTAGATAATTCTAGCGCAGGAATGTGGCATGAATAGATTATTTTTCTGTATTGCTATTCTCCCCTTGAGGTCGCGTAACACGAACAAAGGGGAGATTTTTTTATGAAAAAATTAAGTTTGCCGGCCATGATTGAAGCTTCGTTTTTCGCAGCATTTGCTTTGATTTTAGATTTGCTGCCATCCATTAAGCTTTCACCGTCGATTTCGATTTCGGTCGCGATGGTGCCGATTTTTATTCTTGCTTTTCGTTGGGGATTTAAGGTAAGCCTTATTTCAGGTTTTCTGTGGGGAATCTTACAAATTGTTACAGGAGATGCCTGGATTGCTACACCTCTTCAAGCTTTTATTGAATACTTCATTGCATTTGCTTGCATTGGTTTCGCGGGCTTATTTTATAACTTAATTCAAAAGCATTTAAGCTTTGGTGATAAAAAGGAAGCCTTAGGGTGGATGGTAGTGGCCGTTTGTGTCGGAAGCATTGCTAGGTATTTCTGGCACTTTCTCGCAGGAGTTTTCTTTTTCGGAAGTTATGCACCAGAAGGGGTTTCTGCTGTCGCTTTTTCTTTTATGGCAAACGGAGCATCGATGCTCGGGGCAGCGATTTTATGTTCCATTGTCGTCGTACTAATACTATCGACGGCACCTCGTTTAATCATTAGAAAAGATCACGATGTACCTGCGATTACTCATAAAAATGTTTCATAATATAGTTGGGGAACTAGCATACAATGAGTATATTTTATTATGTATTGAACCAAACCTAAAAACAGGAATAAAGTTATGTTTATTGTCGCTATTGTTCTTTTTATGGAGAATAATATATTCTAAAGGAATTGTTCATTCTTTATTTAATGAAAATCATTCAATAAAAAAAGAAATCGTAAATTACGATTTCTTTTTTTGCGTTTGTTTTTTAAGTTAATCGATGAAAATACCTTCTTGGATTAAAGAGTTGAGCGTTGAAATGCTTAATCACAGGCAAAGCAAATGCTTAGCCCTATTTTTTAAATAACGGTTCCAATTGGTCTTTAAGCTCTTTTATTAATTCTTTGACAGTTAATTGATTTTCATTTTGCCCTTTGTCTAGGGCGGTTTCTAACACTTTGGCAAATTTATATGAATTTTTTTTTGGTTCCATCTGTAAACTCCTTCAAGTTAGTAAATTTGCATATGGATTTTATCGCAGATTAACGGGCAGTAATACCCCCACTTAGTGAAGTTTCACTTTATTCCCTGTTGAGAGTTTATAAAACCATTCATACAATATATTAACATTCCATTTTTAATGTGCGGCTTGGAATTGTGTATTTTATAGGAATCTTTTAAGGGAATACGTTCCCATCGGGGCTTTTTATTTGGAAGAAAAGATTGAATTTAATCGACAGAGAAATAGATGTTTCAAAAATTTCTTCATTGACCCCCAAACCGGATAGGGCCACTCCGAATACTGTAGTAAGAGGAACAAATCTGGAACCGATACAAAAACATGCTCGAAATAAAGGAGGTCTGATTATGATTTTAATTAATGCGGATATTGATCAACTTTTGGAAGCTACGACAGAAATAGCGGAGGACGATTTTCGCTATCTGATCAGACAAATTGAAATTGATACATTGCTCGAAAATACCCAAGACTGGTAAAGTCCAAAAATACAAGTAAACCCGCTCTAGAAAATAAGAGTGGGTTTTTTTGTGTTTTTCATTTGTCTTGAGAAATAAATTATCCTATTTATTCATGATCCGAACTATTAACCATAATGGAAGCGACTTGGGTTAACCGGTCATAAAAAACTGCACCTGCTGGGTGTTCGTCAAGTCCAATTTCCTTAAATGCTTCTTTCATACAACGCAACCAGCCAGTTGCCCTTTTCGGGGTGATTTCGAATGGCAAATGGCGATGTCTCATTGCAGGCGGGCCGAATTCATCACTGTAAAGGGTCGGTCCTCCTAAGAATTGCGAAAGAAACATTCGCTGCTTTCTCATGATCTCTTCCATTTCTCCCTCAAACAACGGACTTAAATCTTTATCTGCATACACTTTGGGGTAAAAGGCATTTACTAATTTATCAATGGTTTCAGCACCGCCGATTTCGGTAAAAAGTGTATTAAATTTATAATCCATTTTTATCACCTACTCATATTATTTTTTAATTTATGCTTATTATAATGATAAAGTATTGGGTATATCGTGATATAAATCACATTTTTCAAAATACATCATATTCCTTATCATTAAAGATACTCTTCATCTGGAAAATGGTTTGCTTTTGTTGAAAGATAAAGTGCAAGTCTCATCATGTCTAAGTAATATTGAAAATGTGATATCATAAGTTATCGAATTTGAAAAAAAGAAGTGATCATAAATGGAAAAACGAAGAGAAAGAAATGTAATAGAAGAAAAAATTCAGCAATGGGATAAAGAACTTGAAAAATATGGGCATATAGAAAATGAAGCAGCCTTATTAACTTCGATTAAAGAAGTGGATTATGGTGAGGAGAAAAAGCTTGTATCTGAAATGCTAACACTAGCAGCGCTCTCAAGAATTGGAAGAATGCAGGAAGATTCTCTTGGCCTAGCATGGATTCATGAAGCAATCAGTCTAGATCCTGAAAATCAAAGAGCAGCTGAATTTTTGACGAAATACGAATGGAAAGATAAGGAGAAAATCTTGAATGTCTTATCTTTTCCGCCACTTCGAGAAACAGATAACAGGCAAGCAAAAAGAAAAACAGCAGAGCAATTCCTTGAAATTTGCCGTCAATTTCTAGATCAGGCAGAAGAGGAAAAAGAAAATTTGCAGAAAATGATGGCAAATGGTCAAAAAATTAAGGATACACAAATTCTACAAACGTACGAGAAAATGGCTGAACTATTAGAAGAAACGATAGATGAGACGGCCTTGCTTTTTAAGGCATCGGAAGAATATGAACAATCAATTGCGGGCGTTTTCTATACATCAACCTATTACAGTGATATGAAGAAACATTTGGACGGGATTGAAAGGTTAAAACGAGAATGGCATGAATTATTTTATGAAGAGAAAGAGGAAAAAGAAGTAGATGTGACTCCACTTATCGAGCTTCAGGATATGATTGGACTTGAATCGGTTAAAGGAAGAGTGAACGACTTTTATCGCTTTCTTAAATATCAAAAAGAACGTAAAACATTAGGATTTCAAACGAAAGATGAACTGAGCCTTCATATGATATTGACAGGAAATCCAGGCACAGGGAAAACGACGATCGCCCGCTTACTAGCAAAAATTTATCATGAGCTTGGCGTTTTGCCTCGTGAAGAAGTGGTTGAAGCAGATCGCTCCCAGCTTGTTGGCGCATTTGTTGGACAAACAGAGGAAAATGTGCGAGCAATCGTCGAAAAAGCGCTCGGGGGTGTCTTGTTTATCGACGAAGCCTACAGCTTGAAAAGAGAAGGGCAGTCAGGAAATGATTATGGTCAAACTGCAATTGATACCCTTGTTTCGTTAATGACCGGAACGGAATACGGCGGGAAATTCGCCGTTATTTTAGCGGGTTATCCGGAAGAAATGCGACAATTTTTGGATGCGAATCCAGGTCTTAGAAGCCGTTTTCCCCATTCAAACCATATTCCGCTACAAGACTATTCGAATGCCGAATTGATTATGATCGCCGAAAAGCTTGCAATGGAGAATGACTATGTTTTAACTGACGGGGCAAAACAAGAGCTTGAAAAACGAATTGAAAACGAGCGGGTCGATGATACATTTGGAAATGCACGGACGGTTAGGAATATCGTATTAGATGCGATATTTAAAAAAGGTACCCAATCCAGTAGGGACAATCATATTTTGGCCTACACATTGCTTGAAAAAGAAGACTTTGAAAATATTGTACAGGAAAAGGATAAAAACCCAAAAGAGCAGTTAGCTAGCTTGGTCGGCCTTGAGACTGTGAAGAAGGAAGTAAACCAGCTCATTTCTTTTGTGAACATGCAGCAAATTAGGCGGGATAAGGGGCTTCCAGTCGTACCAATTCAACTTCATTCCGTTTTTACCGGCAATCCAGGGACGGGAAAAACAACGGTCGCCAAAATATATGCCGAGTTACTAAAAGAATGCGGGTTGCTGAAAAGAGGTCATTTGATCGTTGCAAGCAGAGCCGATTTTGTAGCTGGTTATGTCGGCCAGACTGCGATAAAAACAAAAATGAAAATTAGGGAGGCGCTTGGCGGCGTTCTCTTTATTGATGAGGCCTACTCCTTGCTTTCTTCATCAGGAGGCGACTTTGGGAAGGAAGTTGTTGACACGCTTGTCGATGAAATGACAAAGCATAATGAAAATTTAATTGTCATTTTAGCAGGGTATCCGCAGGAAATGGAAGCCTTGCTACAGAGTAACCCAGGCTTAAAATCAAGATTTAAAAAGTTTTTCTACTTTAACGATTATTCCGCAGAGGAGCTGCTAGAAATCATTGTAAACTATGCTTCGAATTATCAATATGAGATTGATTCGGAAGCATTGAATTATTTAAGGGAATCATTACGAGCTCCGATCAATGGAAATGGCCGTTATGCTACAAATATAACGGATGAAACGATTCAATCTCATGCGATGAGGTTAATGTCTGAGGAGAATGACATAAATCTGGAGAATATTTCTATGCTAAAGAAATCGGACTTTGAAACAGCTATAAAAAAAATGGAAAAGGGGAATAAGGATGCTTATTTCAACTAAGGAAATTGAAGTCAGGTACGCGGAAACGGATCAAATGGGCGTTGTCTATCACGCAAATTATCTCGTCTGGATGGAATTAGGTCGGACCCAAATTATTAAGGATTTAGGTTTTAGCTATGCTGAAATGGAAAAGGACGGAATTATCTCCCCGGTTCTTGATATTCAGGCATCGTATAAAAAGCCGCTTCGGTACGGTGAAAAAGCAATCGTCAAAACATGGATCGAAGAATATGACGGCATTCGTGTTAGTTATAGCTATGAAATCTACACTGAAGCGGGTGAGTTGGCTGTCACAGGAACCTCCAAGCATGTTTGTGTGAAAAAGGATACCTTTAGGCCTATTTCTATTAAGAGAACCTATCCTGTTTGGCATGATGCCTATGATAAGGCAAAAAAACAAACGGTCAATGTTTAATATGTAATATGGAGGTGCAATATTGGCATTTGGCATTAAAAAGAAGGATCTCCAGGAATGGAAAAGAAAAATCGATCGTGGACAAATCGCTTTTTTAACCCATTATTGGCTTGATGAACGTTTCCCTGGCTGCACAACAGTCACAAAAGTTGGCTGCAACGATATGGAGAAACTAATTGAATGGGGAAAGAACCATGGGTTGCAGGCCAAATGGATACATATACGAAAAGACGGTTATTCGCATTTTGACTTAATTGGCGAACGGCAAACAGCTATCCTAAAAGAAGAAGGATTAATGGAACATATTTGGTAAGAAAAAAGAGTTAGCAGACACAATGTCCGCTAACTCTTTTTAGATCGTATACTGGAACACTGGCTCCTGAGCTTTTTCATTAAACTCGACATATAAATCATGCTGGTCAAAATACCATAAATCTTTTTCCTCTATATAATAGGTAATTCCATTTTTTACTGTTTCTGTTCCTGCATTAACAGGCTCCTCATTGGATACACCAAGTGAAAACCCTTGCTGTACCGCGCTGCATCCGCCATATCGGGCAAAAAAGCGAATAAAACCGCCACTTTTCAAGTGCATTTCATCTTGATACCATGCTGCTGCATGATCGCTAATATGTATTTTCATTTTGAAACACCTCCTCAGGGAGCGATAGCCTTATTATATGGTAAGTTCTCCACAATCGCTATTAAAAATGCTTCAGCCCACATACGGAATAAGGCCGCTTAGGATCATAAAGATATTAAATACAATATGCCAGATAATTGCAGGAAGAATGCTCCCAGAGCGAATCGTAATCCCTGCATAGAAAAAACCGCCTACCGCAAATCCGAGGCATACCGCCCATGAGTAGCCGAATGCAAGATGGGACAAACCAAATGCAATGCTAGAAAAGAAGAGCGCGGGCTTTTCACCCGCCAAGTCTACCATCCTAGTTAATAAAATGCCTCTCCAAAGGAGTTCCTCTAAAAACCCATTCACGATTGAAAACAGGAATACGAAAAATAGGAAGGGAGGTGCTAGGCTAAGTTTTGCAAAAGAGATGAAGGGGATAAAAGATACCAAATTCACAAAAATGGCAACTAGCAAAAATACCTTTACTGAAACAAAATGAAATCCTCCCCAAACAAATGGAAATCCAATCTGAGCCTGCCAATTTGGTCTATTCCAGTAGTCGTTTATATTTTCGCTAAATTTCCGAATGACATACACCATGAAAAAAATCGGGATAAGCAGTAAGCAGCGGCTTAATATCATTAACGTGTTAACAGGGTAAGACAAATCATCGATGATTCGATCCCCATATAAGAAGAACAAATAACCGATTAAATAAGCAATGTTCACCCAAACAAAAACCCGCTTTTGATTGGAGACAATCGCCATATAAATGATAAACCCAATAACCATTGCAAAAGCAACCATAAAGAGCTGATATTGAACGGTTAGAACAATAAGAATAAATAAAAAAAGCTGTAAATATTGCATCAATTGGTTCTGTTTTCTCTGTAGTGGCATCAAGTTCACCCTTTCACCCAACATTCCTTCATGCTATTTTACCATTTTTATCTTTATTCAGCAGAGATCTTACTCTACTAAGTGGCGTAATGAGTGCTTTCAGGTATCCAATTTAATGGGGGTTCAAACCCCGGCTGAATAAAGTTAAGCCTCCGGCGACCCCTTAGATTTTTTTAAGGAATTTATCGAGCAAGCTAAGGTGAAAATCTGGACGCAATACGCCAAGGCGAATTTGATCATTGTCATTCTTTGATGAAAATGCAATTTCGCAAGAAAAAGGAATGAGCCCGGTGGTTACCCAGACTCATTCCCGCCATTTATACTCTAAAGTGTTCAATCGATTCGCGCAATTCTAAGGTCAACTTGCGTAAATGATCGGAGATTTGTTTTACCTCATGAACGGATTGACGTTGTTCTTCGGTTGTGCTAGTTACTTCCTCTACGCCTGCTGATGTTTGCTGTGAAATGGCCACCACACTTTCAACTGAGATTGAAATGGATTGGCTGCTCGTTGAAAGTGTCTCACTTGCGCCCGCAATTTCATCAATATCATTTGCAAGGCTGTCAATGAAGCCAATCATGTTTTTATAGCTTTTCGAAGTATCCTCAACCATATTAGCTCCTTGGACTGCTGATTGCCGCCCAAGATCGATATTTTCTAATGCTTTTGACGAATCCATTTGAATTTCTGAGATCAGGCCTGAGATTTTTCCAACGGAATCACTGCTTTGTTCAGCGAGTTTTTTCACTTCCTGAGCAACGACTGCAAAGCCTCTGCCTTGTTCTCCTGCCCGTGCAGCTTCAATGGAAGCATTAAGGGAGAGAAGATTTGTTTGCTCAGCAATATCATGAATCAGTGTGGTGATATCATTAATCGCTTGCAGTTTTCGATCAAGCTCCTGCATAATTGCAGTGGATTCGACTGATTGGGCAACAATTCTGTTCATTTTATTATTCATATTTTCCATGGCGGTTTGGCCTTCAGAAGTGACAGATTTCGTCTCTCTGGCATGTGAAACAATTTTACTTATTCGCTCGGACATGGAGCGAACAGCAAGGTCGTTATTATCAACATGGGTAGAAATATTAACCATATCTGCGGCAAGCTGCTCAGAGCCATTTGCTACATCATTCATCGCAGCATTAACCGTGTTTGTAACGTGAGAAGACACATTCACTTGCTCATTTAGAATCTTTGAATCGTTCTCAACTTCCTGAATTAAATGATTCATTTTGTTTGCCATTGCTTTTAAGCTATCAATCATATGGTTGACAGATGTAAAAAGGATTCCGATCTCATCCTTTGATTGAACATCCATTTTCCGCGTTAAATCTCCATCTGCAACTTTCTGTAAAAAATCAGACAGCTTCTTAATTGGATTGATGAAATACTTTGCAAAAAAGAAGCTTATGAAAATAGAGCCAATAAGAAGAACAATGATAATAATAATCTGTACCGATAATAGTTTAGAAAAAATCGCTTGCAGTTCCGTTTCCGCATTCATAATTCGGTTACTCATATTTTGTGAAATTTGGTCAGAAAAGGATTTCGTTTCTTCTTGCGAAATAACGGAGAAAATCTGCCAGCCTGTGTCCTCGTCCTTATCACTTACATATGTAACTTGTTCCGTATCTAAATAGATGTTTTGACCATTCTTTTCTTTAAAAATTGGCAGTGATGAAATGTTTTCATTTTTTATGACAAGTTCATGATCTTTATAGGAGAGAAGGGCACCTTCTTTGTCGGTTAAAACGACATAGCCTGTGTTCCCGATCTTTGTATCAGCAATCGATGCAGTCAGTTTCTCAAGGGATAAGTCGATCCCGAGAACTCCGTACAATTCATTATTTTTATATAAAGGCATACTGACTGTGACCATGTATTCTTTCCCGGCTGCGTCAAGATAAGCATCTGTTACAAAGAATTGATCTTTTTGCCCGGTTTTTGCAGGAATATACCACGGTCTTGTTGTAGGATCATAGTCCGGTGGCAAATCGTAATCCTCTGGGTAGATAGTAAATCCTTTATTTTCTGTACCTAAGTACATATTGGTAACCATTTCATTTTGGACTGCAATCTTTTCGAATAATGAGATTAAGTCAGTTTGTTGATTCGAAAAGACTTCATTAAAACTGGCGGCAGTCGCTAAATTACTCTTTGCCTGTGATAGTACGTGATTGATCGAGCTTTTCACATTTAGAGTTTCATGGTAGGTTAAAGTACCTGAGTAATGTTCGGCAAACCCAGTAACATCCCTTTTCGCGTCAGAAGAAAGCCCTTGCGTCAAATCCCTGCCATTTTCGGAAAAAAGCTGAACTGAAATATACGTAAACCCCGAGCAAACAGCAATAATGAGAACCATAGTAGATAATACACCGACAATTAATTTTGTTTTTAAAGACATCGAAACTCCCCCTTAAAACCCTTTGAAAACTTTTCTATCTTACATGTATTATAATCGATAGGTACGAGGAACTATTTGGGAAGTTATGAAAGTTATATTACAATTTTCCGAGAGATTGATATTTTCTGATTACATAATTTACAGATCATCCAGCATATGGTGTTGAATTTCCACGTATTTCGCCTCTGCGTTTTTCAACCCGGCGGGACCGGCATCCTTTAAGGGGATTACACGATAATTTTTCAAATTTTGCTGGGCTACATAAGTCGGAAAAAAATCAGGATTTCCCAATTCGATTTGGACTCCGTCCTCGTCAATAATTTTCGTAACCTCAACAGTGGCCATCCCGCCGATATCCTTATAATCCCAATTTTGGCCAGAAAGGAAGTTGCCTAGGGAATAAACAACGAGTGATTTGCGCCCATCAGCCGCTTTCAACCATTCCATCGGCTGTAACACGTGTGGATGGTGGCCGAACAAAATATCGATTCCTTCATTTACGAGAAACTGTGCCAATTGCCTTTGCTCGTCCGTTGGAAAACGCTGATATTCATTTCCCCAGTGAAGGCTCATCACGATGACGTCCGCTCCGACTTTAGCACGATGAATTTCCTCTTTCATTGCTACTTTATCAATCAAGTTGACTAGATACTCTTTTCCTTGAGGTACTAGAATGCCATTTGTGCCGTACGTGTAAGACAAATAAGCGACTTTAATTCCGTTTTTGTTCAAAATCAGTAATGATTGCTTATCTTGTGAATCTCGGAAAGTTCCCACATGTGGAAGGCCAATTTTATCCATATAATCAATGGATGCTAAAAGACCTATCTCACCTTTGTCGAGAGAATGATTGTTTGCGGTGGAAACGAGATCCACACCTGCCGATAATAAGGCATCTCCAACCTCCTGAGGGCTGTTGAATAATGGATAACTTGAGATTCCAAGTGCTGTCCCGCCTAAAATCGTTTCCTGATTTGCAAGCAGAAGATCTGGCTGATGAAGCATGGTTTTAATATGTTGGAACATTGGATTGAAATCATAACCTGTTGTTGTTTTGGCATCGTTGTACAGCCAATCATGAATGAGTATATCTCCAATGGCACCAAGTGTAATCGTTTCTCTAAATGATTTAGAACTTAAAACGGCATGTCTTCCTTCGTGTGTTTGAATAGGTTTGAAGGCCATCTCTGTTTGTTCTGTCTCTTTATACATTTTAAAAATAAGGAATGATGATAGCAAAATTAAACCTAAACATAAAAAACTCGAGAATAAAAGGGATTTGTTCTTTTTCATAGGGAGCTCCTTTACAAAAGCTTTTCATCTACTATAATACAAAATAATGATTTATGGATTGAGATTTTTACAAATGAAAGAAAGTGTTTTATTCGTGGTTTTTGTTCGTGATTGGGTATAATGAAAAGAGAGATGATAATGAGGTGATAGAGTGTTAAAACTTTCAGGGAGCGCAGCAAAGATTCTTGCTGCAGCGATAAAAAAAGAGAAAAAAGATGATTCGGAGACGCTGTATATTCGTTTGTCGATGGGAATTGGCTGAGGAGGCCCAAAGGTTAAGCTGTCTCTGGAGGAGCGGCCATTAAGTCAAGACAAAGTTTTTGAAATTGAAGGTATCAATATTTTGATCCATGAAAATGATTATGTTTATTTCAACCATACGAAGCTAGATTATGTGAATGATGTTTTTGGCACAGGTGGGTTTCAATTAATAAAAATATGAGAAAAGCGGCAGCCAAAAGCGCCGCTTTCTTAGCAAAAAAAATTCAGCTTAATAGGGGGAGCTCAATCTTAAATATTGTTCCTTTTCCAGGCAGACTATTTATATGAATTTGTCCTTCATGTTCCTCAATGATTTTTTTGCAAATGGGTAACCCAATGCCAGTACCGGTCTGTTTCGTCGAATAAAAAGGCATAAATAAATTTTCAATTGTTTCATTAGTCATTCCACAACCGTTATCCTTCACAACAATATATGAAGCAGACTCTTTGATTTCAACCGAAATTTGAATTCTTCCAACTTCTCCACTTTCGTGATTCTCGATTGCTTCAAGAGCATTTTTTAATAAATTTACAAGTACCTGTTTAAGCTGCTTTGCATCAGCAAAGACGATGGGTTCAACTTCTGAAAGTTTAGTTTCTAATTCAACGTTTCGAAGAATCGCTTCACTTTCATATAACATGGAAATTTCCTTGACAATCTTATTAAGAGAGAGATTTTCTTTTTTATGTTCCCGCGGTTTTGCTGCATCCAGAAATTCAAAAATGAGATCATTTGCACGGTTTAATTCGGCGAGGGCAATATTTGCATATTGCTCTTTGCCGATATCACTTAAGTAAGGCTTTAGCAGTTGGATAAATCCTTTCACTGTTGTTAAAGGATTTCTAATTTCATGGGCAATCCCTGCTGCTAGTTTACCGACGTTGGCTAAATAATCTGAAGAGAGGGTCACTTCATGGATTTCTTGGGGTTTGGTCTGTTTTGTACTTAATAACGTGCTCGTTTGCAGAAATCTTCGTTCGGCCTGTGCAACTGTGTTCCTTAATTGTTCGGATTCCGATTCAACAGGGAAGCAAAAAAGGTGACAATGTTTATTTTCTTCAAGAATCTTGTAAACTCGATAAGGGGTATATTTTTCTTGAATTTTCAAATATAAATCAAAAACATTCTTATCGAAAAAAGCAAGGTGGAAAAGCTCAAAATCTTTTTGATTTATCAAACGTGTAAATATTTGTTCTTCCGATTGTATGGACGATGAAAGGATTTTGAAATTTTCATCAATGAAATAATAGGGAAAAGGCAATTTTTCTAAAACCACTCCAGATAAGTGCATAACTAAACCATCCTTTTTAGATTCCTCAACATTTTTAAAAAAACATTTTACTTTCAATCTAATCTATGACGAATAAAATCAGTTTATGTTCAGTTATGTAATATTTTCGTATTTTAAATGACGAGCAGGTCTTTCTTACTAGTATAATATCAGATAATAGTTGGTTGGAAAAATTTTATGAATAATCATCTTAATTTAAGTGAACCAAAATTTCTGAATTGTTATTCTCTTTTGAATACACTATAATCAAATATGACTAGCTTAAGAAGAAAAGGAGGTAATTTTAGTGGAAATTGATTCTTTGTTGTTGAGGGAAATTGTTCAACATTCATTTGATGAAATTTTTATTACAGACAATAATGGAACGGTCTTGCACGTTAGTCCATTTTGTTATGACCTATATGGAGTAGAAGCCCAGAAGATCATTGGTCAAACTGTGGAGGAACTAGAACAACAAAATGTATTAAATCCTTCAGTTTCGAAACTGGTACTCGCTAGTAAGGTAGCAGAATCAAGAATTCAATTTACGAAACTGAACAAGAAGGTTATTGTCTCCGCTTACCCCACTTTTGATGAAGCAGGTGAACTGGAAAGAGTCTTAAGTTTTTCTAGAGATATTACAGAACTGGAGATGTTAAAAGAGAAAAATGAGCAAGTTGCAAGGACGGTGGCTTTACATGAAAAAGAGCTGGAGAGATTGAGAAGACAAAAAGGTATTTTGCAAGATGAGTCAAAAATGCAAAAGTTAATGGAGCTTATTTCAAAAGTGTCATATTTAGATGTTACGATTCTACTTGAAGGAGAATCCGGAGTGGGAAAAACACGACTTGCTCAGCTGGTACATAAAGAATCTTTCCGAAAAGATGAGCCTTATATTGAAGTGAATTGTGGGGCGATTCCAGAAGCTCTTATTGAATCTGAATTGTTTGGTTATGAGGAAGGAGCATTTACTGGTGCAAGAAAGGGAGGAAAAAAAGGTTATTTTGAGATAGCGCAAAAAGGAACGATATTGCTGGACGAAATCGCTGAGCTACCATTACATTTACAGGTAAAACTGTTATCTGTTTTACAGAATCGCAAAATAACAAGGATAGGTGGAAATAAAGAAATAAAGATTGATTGCCGAGTCATTTGTGCTACTAACAAAAACCTTGAACAACTTGTAAAGTTAGGCGATTTTCGCGAAGATTTATACTTTCGAATCAATGTAATAAAAATTGAAGTCCCACCACTTAGGGAAAGGAAAACTGAAATTATTTTACTTATAGATGAGTTTACAAAGGAGTTTAATAAGAAGTATCATCTAAATAAATCCTTTTCGACTGAGATGATCACATGGATGACTCATCAGTATTGGCCAGGTAATGTCCGTGAACTTCGCAACTATATTGAGAAGACAATGATTTTATCCAACGGTGAAAAAATTTGTTTTGCAAGTCTAGACCCAGATTTTACTATAAATCTAGAAGATGAATTGACATTAGGTGAATACATGGAGGCAATGGAAAGGGAATTTATCATTCGGAAGTACGAGAAATATCCGAATAGCATTGCCCTTGGAAAAGCATTAAAAATTAGTCAAGCGACGGCCAACCGAAAAATTAATAAGTATATCAGATCCTCGACAGCGATTTTAAATAAATAGCTATTGAGGATTTTTTTGGCATAAGAATTGCATTATAAAAAATTAACAATATAAAGGAGGTTTTATCTTGAAACGAAAATACGTTCCTATGGATGGGCAATTATCGCCCCGCTTTTGTGGAATTAAAACTTTCATGCGTCTGCCACATATTAAAACGACAGAGGATGTAGATTTTGTCATTGTAGGGTCCCCATTTGATACAGGAGGGACATTTGCAGTTGGCACCCGATTTGGACCTGAAGCAGTAAGATCAATGTCCACATTATTGAAACCTTATCACCCAGGCTTAGAGATTGATATTTTTAAATATTGTTCAGGCGTTGATTACGGTGATTTTGACGTGAATCCGGGATATATTGATGAGTCTTATCAATTAATTGAAGAGCAGCTGGATGAATTGGTTAGTAAAAAAGTTATCCCAATTATTATTGGCGGGGATCATTCTGTTTCACTTCCACATCTTCGTTCAATAGCCAAACAGTACGGTCCTGTAAGTCTTGTTCATTTTGACTCCCATGGTGATACTTGGGACTCTTACTTCGGGAAAAAATATACACACGGAACAGTATTTCGAAGAGCGGTTGAAGAAGGGATCGTGAATCCAAATGAATCTATCCAGATAGGAATGCGTGGTACCCATTATTGCGCTGAGGATGCCCTCGAAGCAAAAGCATTAGGTTATCAAGTAATAACAACAGATCAAGTAAAGGCACTATCGCCAAACGAACTAGGAGAAAAAATAAGACAAAGAGTAAAAAATAATCCCGTTTTCGTTAGTTTTGATATTGATTTTCTTGATGCCGCTTTTGCACCTGGAACTGGGACACCTGAAATTGGAGGTTTTAATACTTATGAAGCTCAACAATTTGTTCGCCAGCTTACTGGCTTAAATATTATTGGCTTTGATCTTGTGGAAGTTCTACCTGATCGAGATCCTACAAAAATTACAAGTATTGCCGCAGCAAATATTTGTTATGAATTTATCGGGCTTATTGCCTGGAATAAACGTAAAAAGCAAAATGCTCTATTTGAAACAAATCAAATGACTAAAGCATAACAAGCTAATAAAAATAATTACTTTCCAAATTGTTTTCACATTAACAAGTTACCCATGTTAATTAGAGTAGAAATTTATTAAAAACGGGGGGGACTTTCGATGATAACAAATTTAGACTATATAGTCATTCTAATTTATATAGGAATACTTGTTGGGATTGGTATATTTAGTGTCCGAAAAATTGAAGATGAAAACGACTTCTTAGTAGCAGGGAGAAGGTTAAGTTACAATTTATATGTCCCAGCATTAGCCGCCGTAGTATTAGGCGGCGGCTCTACTTTTGGAAGTGTTGCTTTAGGTTATCAATACGGAATTTCCGGTATGTGGTTAGTATTTATGTTTGGATTCGGTATTTTTGTAATTGGAATATTTTTTTCTAAGAAGTTGAGCAAGCTTAAAGTATTCAGTGTAAGTGAAATGTTAGGTGAAAAATATGGGCAAAGTAGTAGGCTGATTAGTGGATGGATTATGATTGTATACGATTTCATGATCACTGTTACAGCCAATATCGGAATGGGGCTAATGTTTTCAGCGATATTTGATATAAAGTTATCGACAGCCATCATTATTGGAGGTCTCATCATGCTTGCTTATACGATACTTGGCGGAATGTGGGCAGTGACCCTGACAGATGTAATCCAATTTTGGGTACTCGCTGTTGGCTTTATTTTGATATTGATGCCACTAGGGATTTACAATGTAGGAGGAATTTCTGGAATGGCAAGCAAGCTCGACCCATCATTTTTTAACATTGCAAATATTGGTGGGAAATCAATCTTTGCTTTTTTCTTAATGTTCACATTTGGAATCATAATTGGGCAAGATATTTGGCAAAGAGTATTTACAGCTAAAGATGAAAAAATTATGCGGAAAGGAACAATTATTGCTGGCGTTTTTTGTGTTATTTATGGGATTGCTGGCGCTATTATCGGTATGGTAGCAAGCATTGTTTTACCAAGGCTTAATGATCCCCAAACAGCTTTATCAGAGCTTATTATGACCATCTTACCAACCGGGATTGTTGGTCTAGTCATTGCAGCAGTTATATCAGCCCTCATGTCAACTGCATCGGGTACCATTATGGCTACTTCTACAATTGTGGTAAATGACTTTCTCCTTCAGACATTCAAAAAGGATTTTAGCGAAAAACAAAAAGTGAAATTAACAAGAATCGTTATTCTAGTTGTGAGTTTGTTGGCAATTGGAGCTTCAATTTATCTTGAAAACCTTATTGTTGCTCTCGACGTTGCTTATGCATTACTATCTGGGAGCATATTCTTACCTGTTATAGCAGCATTGTTTTGGAAAAGAATCACAAGCAAAACTGCTCTAATTTCCATGTTGATTAGCTCGATAGTTATTATTGTGGATTTGTCTATTGAAGGTGCTTCATCCTTAAATGCAATTATCTTTGGGGTTGCAGCAGGGGGGATTATCATGCTTATTGGTGCATTTAAAACAAAGCCAATAGAGATTCCTGCGGAAAAATCAAGTACGATATAAAAAAGGGTCAGATGTAACTAAAGGGGGAATCGTCTTGAAAATGGGCTTTACGTTGTAAAGCTGTTTCCAAGACGATTCCCCTATTTGAAATGATTTAAAGCCACTTTATTTTCGGCTCTGTTTTGTTAATTATCCGCTTTATGTTTGCTTGGTGCCTGTAAATGACAAAAAGGGCAAGGAGTGATGTAACAATAATAAGTGGCGGATCTCCGTCAATGAATCCATAGATAACAGCGGCAACAGCTGCAAGCATGGAGGCGAGGGAAACGTATTTCGTTATGTATAGAAAGATAAAAAAGATCGCTAGCATGATGATGAACATAAGGGGTGCTGCGCCTAATAGAATACCGCCGGACGTAGCCACGGCTTTTCCGCCTTTAAATCCTGCAAAAATAGGATACATATGGCCGACAACAGCGAAAATTCCTGCGGCCAGCGGGTGCATTTCAGACCCGAAGCATAATGGAAGTAATGTCGCCAGTGTTCCTTTCAAAATATCAGCAATCGTAACAATCATCCCAGCTTTAAAACCTAACGTTCGAAAAGTGTTTGTCGCTCCTAAATTACCGCTCCCATGCTGACGGATATCTACCCCATAGAACACTTTCCCGACAATTAATCCAGAAGGAATCGACCCGAGTAAATAAGCTAGAACAATAATAATACCGTATACTGCCATAAAAATTCTCCTTCAAACTTTTTCTGCGTTAATATATTGTACCACGCATTATGTGAAGGACACCATGTCAATTGAAAAGATAAACAGAAGTTTTTAAAAAAATTAACAATAGGGTTTACAAACAAAAGAGAATAAAGTAATATCACCGAAAATTTCAAAATGCAAAAATACCTGAAAAATGGTTCAGCAATATGCCTTTAGGTGTCATTCGTGCCAAAGGAATGATCGCGACAACAAAGCCAGATTGTACACTTAGACTTTAATATGCTGCTGGACAATTAGAAATGAAAGTAATCAATAAAAGCAACCGTACTGTATTAGTGTTAATTTGGGATGAAAATGCTGTAAAAGTAACTCAAAAAAAATACGCTGATTTAATTTAAAATAAATTAATATCCTAGGCTTTTTGTCAAAACAAAAGACTGTTTTCGTAAAGTTTGTTGTTATCGGGAATAAACAATGCCCGTTCCTTTTCGCTACAGGCACTGTTTTTAATGTTGATAAAAGCAACAATCTTTTAGAAAACAGCCAAACAAAAAGAGCAATTACGCTCTTTTTTGTTATTAATTTTACTGGCAACCTAAAGCAGTTCAATCCTTATTCACCTACTAGCTTTTCTTTTTTTACATGTACTTTTATACGCTCATTGCTCATTAGGAAGATAAAAATTACCGCAAATATTGCAGGCACAAGTGCCCACATAAATGTTTGTGCAATCGAAGAAGAGAGTGCGGATGTAATCTTCTCCAAGATAGGTGCAGGAATGTTTGCACGTGATTCAGGGGATAGTAGGGCCCGTGAATCGCCAAAGTTTCCCCCATTCCCCATCCCAGAGAACGCTTCTTTCAAATGATCTGCGAAAAGGTTGCGTTGCATAATACCGAATATCGTTATCCCTAGTGTCATCCCAAGTGAACGGAAAAACGTAATTGATGAAGTTGCGGCACCACGCTGTCTCATATCGAAGCCGTGAATGCCAGACATGCTTAACGTAGAGAATGAAAAGCCGACGCCAAAGCCTGTGATAATCATATAAAGTGTCATGATTTGGCGGCTAGTATCCGGTGAAATGGTACTTAATAAGGATACACCCGTTATTAAGAAAAAACCGGAGCAAATCATAATATTACGATAGCTTGTTTTTGTTGTCATGAAACCGCCAATTTGGCTACCAAAAACAGATCCGAGCATCATTGGTGTTAAAATGAGTCCGGAGTTTGTAGCTGTTCCGCCAAAAACCCCTTGAACAAAAATCGGAATGTAAATCGTTGCGATAATAAATGTCGCCCCGTAGAAAAAGGCGATCGCGTTACTCGTTGCAAATAACCGCTTTCTGAACATTTGAAAGGAGATAATTGGTTCAGATGCTTTCGTTTCGACAAAGAGAAAAATAATAAAAAATCCAACAAATGCGCCGTACAAACTGAGAATGACGCCTGAGGCCCACTCGTATTGATTACCACCTAGCTCTAGGGCAAACATTAAACATACGACCGCACCCACGAGGGTAAGTGCGCCCAGCCAATCAATTTTCTGCTTCCGATGTTCGAGTGATTCTTTATAAAAGAAAATAATAAAAATGAATGAAAGAATACCTAAAGGCACGTTTATGTAGAAAATCCAGTGCCAGCTAACATACTCGGTAATGTAGGCCCCAAGTAGCGGACCAAAAATACTTGATGTTCCAAAAACTGCTCCAAAAAGGCCTGTCATTTTTCCACGCTTTTCAGGAGGGAAAATATCAAAAATAATCGTAAAGGCGATCGGCATGATTGCTCCGCCGCCAACTCCTTGAATGGCACGATAAATGCTAAGCTGTGTTATGCTTTCAGCAGTTCCGCAAAGGATCGAACCAATTAGGAAAACGGCTAAACCGAAAATAAAGAATCGTTTACGCCCATACATATCAGACAGTTTTCCGAAAATGGGTGTACCTGCCATAACAGTCACCATATAGGCCGACGTCACCCAAACAAACTTGTCAAAGCCGCCAAGTTCGGCAACAATCGTCCCCATCGCAGTCGCAACGATCGTATTATCCATTGCCGCCATTAATATCGCCAGCAATAATCCCGCGATCACAAAACCAAATTTACTTTCTTTTGTTACCATATTTTATCTCCTCTTCAATTAATTTTCATTTTATTACTTTAATATTTATTATACAGCCATATGCCCTTATTCCCTAAATTTATTGCTTTTTTCAATATAGATTTAAAGACAAAACAATAAGAGGTCATGCTGTCGTTGAACGACAATAAAGATGTTTCAAGTAAAAGATTGAGCATTCAACCCACTGATAAAGAGAAACCAAAAGGGCATACTAAGATATATTTTCAAGTGGGAGGATATAAATTTGAGTACAAAAAAGAACGTATTATCTATCTTCGCCTTAGGCGGCTTGAATGAAATCGGAAAAAATATGTATGCGATCGAATATTCAAACGATATCGTGATTATCGACTGTGGCAATAAGTTTCCTGATGAAAGTTTATTAGGAATTGATTTGATTATCCCTGATATCGCTTACTTAGTAGAAAATAAGGATAAAGTCAGGGCTTTAATTGTCACACATGGACATGAAGATCATATCGGGGGGATACCGTTCTTCTTAAAAAAATTGAATGTACCCGTTTATGCCACGCGTTTCACACTAGGATTAATTGAAATTAAATTAAAAGAACATAAACTTCTAAGAGAAAGCGAACTTGTTGAAATTAACTCAAACTCAAACTTGAAAATCGGAGAAATGAGTGTGAGCTTTTTCAAAGTGACCCATAGTATTCCCGATTGCTTGGGAATGGTCTTTCACACACCAGAGGGGAATATTGTACATACGGGAGACTTCAAGTTCGACTTAACCCCTGCGACTAATGAGTATTCGGACATTCATAAAATGGCTGAAATCGGCAAAGAAGGGGTCTTGCTTCTATTGTCCGAGAGTACTAATGCAGAACGTCCAGGTTTGACCCCATCGGAACAAATGGTAGGTGAAAATGTGGAAGTAGCTTTCATGAAAGCCGAACGTAAGATTATTGTTTCAACCTTTGCTTCAAATATTAGTCGCGTTCAGCAAGTCGTGAATGCTGCGCAAAAAACAAAACGAAAACTTGCGTTGCTTGGACGAAGTATGGTTAATGTTGTAGAGGTTGCTATGGAACGCGGTTATTTAACAGTTCCTGAGGGAATGTTAATTGGCCCGAATGAAATTAATGAAATGGCTCCTGAAAAGGTAGCTATATTATGCACAGGGAGTCAAGGAGAGCCATTGGCAGCTCTTGCCCGCCTGTCCACTGGAAACTTTCGCGGTGTCGACATTTTACCTGAAGATACGGTTATCTTTGCAGCGGGCCCAATACCCGGGAATGAACGAAATGTCACGAGTATCGTTGACAATTTATTTGCACTTGGAGCCAAAGTGATTTATGGATTAGGAAGTACATCCGGAATGCATGTTTCCGGCCATGGTTATCAAGAAGATTTAAAACTAATGCTTACATTAATGAAACCAAAATATTTTATTCCTATTCACGGTGAATTAAGAATGCTGCACCATCACCGTTTGTTAGCTGAATCGGTTGGAGTAGAGCAAGGAAACACGTTTATTATCAATAATGGCGATGTCGTCGATATCGAACATGCCATTGCCCGTCAGACCCGGAAAATACCGGTTGGGAATACCTATATAGACGGGGGGGATGTCGGTAATGTTGGGGAATTTGTGTTACGAGACCGCAAACAGCTTTCAGAGGATGGGATGCTCATGATTATATTAACTATGAGAAAAGCGGAGGGAAAACTGATTTCTGAACCCGAAACCATTTCTCGTGGATTTATGGATAAAGATTTCTCGGAACTCCGAAGAGGCGTTAATCGACTTACTACAGAAACTGTTAACGAGCTACAAGAAGCAAATAGAAACTCATGGAATGTATTGAAAAAACAAATAAAAAAATCAATCCGACAATATGTATATACACAGACTAAGAAAGAACCAATGATCGTTCCTATCCTTATTGAAATTTAATAGGGGAAGTTTTAAAAAATGAATTAATTGATCTTCAACAACTGGGCGCATTTCTTCAGCAAGGATTGCGTTCGGGATGCTTTGGGCCAAAGTGTATTCAAGAGCGTGATGTTAATGTAGCCATTGCTGACCCAACAAGACGTAAATTGCTGCGTTTGTTGGCAGAGGCAAATGAGTTACCTCTTCACGAATTAACTGCTCAATTTCAAATGGTTAACATTCATCTCGAACAAACCGGAATCTCAAATGATCAGGCAGCCGCAGGCGCTACGTATGGGTTGATTAACAGGTTCGGCGAGCTTGAAAAGGTGTTAGAGGAAATGTAAGACCAAACCTCTGATCTTTTTTATAGTATTAAGCTAGCATATAGGAAAAAGCAACGGCTCGGTATAGGACTGAGCCGTTTGCTTATTTAGTACAAATATTGATACAAAACACATTACAAATTCAGGTGGAATTTTGATTAAAGAAATATATCGAAATATTAAGGAGTTGTTTCAAAATGAAAAAGGTTACACCATTTAAGATTGGGAAGATCCACATCATTGATTCGTATACAATTATATGAATTTGTCGATTCGAAAATAACACAACACTGAAAAGGAGCTTATTGGTTTAAAAGAATATTAAAAGACTGTGTTGCGAGATTAACATCAATAAATTTAACAACTTTATTTTAACCCCGTTCTAAAAATCAAAACGGGGTTGTGAGTGTTTGAGGTTTCAGACATTAAATAACTTTAGTTACTATACTACTATAAGCTCTTTTTTTCATTATTTAGGTTTAGTTAAGAGCTGTTTTAATAGTTTCCAAGTTCTTTTCCATAATGCTGAAGTAATCTTCTTTATTTTTAATATTTTCATCTGTAACCGCTTCAAGGTTATGAAGTGTTAAAGAACCAGCGCCAATTTCTTTTTGAATAATCTCAGCTACTTTCGCTGATAGATTTTGTTCAAAGATGACGTAGTGGATGTCATGCTTTTTTGACTCTTCGATAATATTCTGAAGCCCTTTTTGAGAAGGCTCCTGAGTGGGGGATAGACCAGAAATCGAAATTTGCTCGATCCCATAGCGATTTTGCCAGTACCCATATGCAGCATGGGAAACGAGAATATACTTCGTTTTGGCACTGTTAACTGTGTCAGCAAACTTGCTATCAAGCACTTCTAAATCACCTTTTAGCTTTTCAAAATTTTTCTCAAATTCATCTTTGTGATTCGGCATTTGTTCAACTAGAGCATTCTTAATATTTTCTGCTAGCTCAATAGATCTAATCGGGTCAAGCCATACGTGCGGATCATGATCGCCGTGATGGTGTCCGTCCTCATCATGTGCATCGCCGTCATCATGGCTGTGCTCTTCCTCATGAGCAGCTCCATCATCATGGCCGTGCCCATCTTCATCAACGTGTTTATGTTGATGGTTTGATTCGATCAGTTCAATACCTTCTGCCGCCTTAACTATTTTCACTTTGGCGTTCTTTAAAGATTTAACTGCTTTATCGGCGAATCCCTCGATACCTGCACCTGAATAGAGAAATAAATCAGCATCAGCGATTTGAGTCATTGTTTTTGTAGTTGGTTCAAATGAGTGTGCATCAACGTTAGGAGGATAAACACTTTTTACTTCAACGCGTTCACCGCCAATTTTCTTCGTGAAATCTTCTAAAGGGAAAATCGTTGTAAATACGGTTAATGTATCTTTTTCGTTGCTTTCATCTGTAGTAACCTCTTTGTTATTTCCGCATCCGCCTAAAAAAGAGGCGAAAATAAGCACAATTGTAAATAAAGCTCCTTTGATCTTCAATGTTTTCATCTCCAAAAAAAATATTCGTTTTCTATGCCGGTTTCTATGAAAATAGGTGATTGATTTCAATTCAACATGAAGTGGTATAATCGTAGCATCCGCATTCATCTTCTTCAAGAACCTAATTAATTCCAAAGCATTGCTTTCTAATCTCCAACTCAATAGTAACCATTACGATTTGTATTTTACACGATTATATTATCGGTTGTAAACCATTTTCGTAACTATTACGATTTAAAAAGTCATATGCATGCTATGAAACTTTTATCATCCTTTATACGTTTATTATTATGGGAAAAGGAAATGATAAATAAAAGCTATTCCAATAAATTAACTTCCCAATTACATATATATTCGTTACGATAGTTTTAAGGGAGGAATTGAAGAATGGCTCGAGTGGAATTACATAAACAAAAGCCTCTTGCGAAGAAGTGGATACTTGCTGGACTTTTGTTTTCTATTGTTTTAATTATTTCTAGTATATTACTATTTTTATATCCTTTTGCTTCAACTGTGAAAGAATCATATTTTCAAGGGGAAAACCCGATATTATTCGAGGGAAAGCAGGCTGGAAATGCTATTGTTGAGGGTGATAGTGTATACTTGCCGATATCCTTCTTGCAAGAATTTATTGATGACTCAATCATTTTTGATGAGAAATCGAATTCTATTATTATTACAACAAAAAATAAAGTCGTGCAAATGCCTTCCGAATCACTCACTTATTATGTGAATGAGAAGCCAGTGGAATTGCATTTTTCTGTATTTAAAGAGAAGAACAATGAAATGTATTTGGCGCTTGAACCTTTGTTAGCCTATTACCCGATCGTATACCAGGTATTGCCGGAAACGAATGCTGTTTGGTTAAAGAAAGATGGTCAAGAAATCAAACGGGGAATGGTTACGAAAAAAGACGTGCATGAAGAAAAGCTTCGTTTGCGAACAGATGCCAATTTGCAATCACCTTATACGGACCAAGTTCTATCTAAAGAAAACATATACATAGAAGGGGAAAAGGAAGAATACTACTTTGTTAGGAAAGAAAACGGCTCGGCTGGATATTTGAGAAAAGAGTTTGTAATAGAGGATTCCACCGAAAAAGTGGCAGTTGCTAGAGAACAGGAGAATGTGACTTTGCCCAAATTAAAAGGACCAATTCAACTCACATGGGAAGCGGTCTATTCCAATAATCCTGATACAACTAAAATCCCGAAGATGCCTGGAGTCAACGTCATTTCTCCTACATGGTTTGAGCTAGGAGCTGCAGACGGAGCTATTAAAAATCTCGGTTCGCTGGAGTTTGTGAACTGGGCGCAAAAACAGGGATATCAAGTATGGGGCTTATTTTCCAATGCTTTTGATCCCGCGCTAACACATGAAGCCTTCAAAAACTTTGAAACAAGGCAAAATATAATTCGCCAACTCATACACTTTAGTAAAATGTATCATTTAAACGGAATTAACCTAGATATTGAAAATGTAAACCCAGTGGATGGACCTCTTATTACACAGTTTGTTCGTGAAGCAGTCCCTTATTTTCATGAGGCTGGTTTAGTCGTTTCGATGGATATTACCTTTATTTCTGATGCTGGAAATTGGTCAGTTTTTTATGAAAGAGATAAACTAGCTAATCTTGTTGATTATATGGTTGTCATGGCCTATGACGAGCATTGGGGTACATCACCAAAAGCTGGAAGTGTGGCTAGCTTGCCATGGGTGGAAGGAAACCTGAAAAGGTTGCTCGAAGTTGTACCAAATGACCGGTTAATCTTAGGTGTCCCTTTATATGCAAGGCTTTGGGAAGAAAAAAATTCAGGTGAAGTTTCTTCTAAGGCGCTTTCGATGGGGAAAGTGAAGGAATGGCTGACGAACAATGGACTAACACCGATTTATGATCAAGCAAGTGGGCAAAACTATGCTGAACTTTATTCCGAAAAGGAGCAAACAACGTATAAAATATGGCTTGAGGATGAGCTGTCGTTATCAAAACGTGCGGACTTAGCGAGTAAATATGGTTTAGCCGGAGTGGCGAGTTGGTCAAGGTATTTTGCTGATGAGTCGGCTTGGGCTGCGCTCGAGTTGGAAAAGAAGCAAGTGACAAAAAAATAGTGAAATAAACGGCTGGAGATTCCGGCCGTTTTTTTATTTTACGAACCCTAATTAATAGGGTTATTTTACACTTAACCGATAAAAAAGCAATGATTAGCATGTTTGAAATGCCCCATAATAAAGCATACCCGGATATCATTTGGTAGAAAAAATATAGAAAATCAATGTGGAACCGGATTTTATTACATCAGTTAGAATGTAATAAATCATATTTCAATAGCAAGATATAAAAAAGGATTCATTGCATTCCGCATTTGAATCCTTTTTCAATTATATTTAATTTACAACTTCCTCTCCAGTCAATGCAATGTGTCCTTCTCCCCAGCTACACATGGCATCCAAAATGGGACGAAGTGACCAGCCATAATCTGTTAAAGAATAAATAACCTTTGGAGGAACTTGATCAAAAACCATGCGATTCACCACGCCATCCGCCTCAAGTTCCCGCAGCTGCTGGGTCAGCATTTTTTGTGTGATGCCAGGCATGAGCTTTTTCAATTCATTTGTTCGTTTTTCTCCTTTAATCAAGTGACACATAATGACAACTTTCCACTTTCCACCGATGACGTCCAGTGTGGCTTCTACAGGAATGTTATATGCCATTTTAGTTCCTCCTTTATATTTCATAGGCACTTTCAGGTACCTACATTACTTAAAAGTGCGTACTTTTCAATTTGAAGTGTTGGTTTCATAATAACATACATGAGCGGGAAGAAAAGGGTTGAAAATGACTGTATATACTTTAAAGAATCTACACTACTTTAAATAATGTACTAATCTTTCTGTTTGTATGTTTAATAATGCTGTTCACGGAAGCAGCGTGATAAAAATTTGAAAGGTGCCAAATCACGCTGCGGTCCCCATGAACAACTTCAAAAATGATAAGGAGGATTCTTTTATGAGTTCCACTGCGATAAATACTCAAGAGAAAAAAGGAGGGACCTTTGCATTAATGGCTTTAGCTATCAGTGCTTTTGGAATTGGTACAACTGAATTCGTACCAGTAGGATTACTTTCTTCGTTAGCAGGAGATTTAAATATTTCCATAACATTAGCTGGATTGTTAATATCTGGTTATGCAATGGGTGTTGCGATTGGCGCCCCGATTCTTACAGCTTTAACAAACAAAATGAACAGAAAAACATTATTGATGCTATTGATGGTTATCTTCATTGTTGGTAACTCAATTGCTGCTTTATCAACAAGCTTTGGCTTATTGTTAGTGGCAAGGGTTATTACTGCATTTTCTCACGGGGTATTCTTCTCAATCGGTTCAACGATTGCAGCAGATCTTGTTCCTGAACACAAACGGGCCAGTGCCATCGCATTTATGTTTACAGGTTTAACAGTTGCAACCGTAACAGGTGTGCCACTGGGTACATTCATTGGTCAAGCCTTTGGATGGAGATCAACGTTCTGGGCTGTCGCTATCCTAGGTGTCATCGCTATTATCGCCAGTGCCATTCTGGTTCCTAAAAATCTTAAACAAGTTCCACCGGCAAAATTGAATGATAACTTTAAAATCTTAATGAACGGTCCATTACTTTTAGCATTTGCGATTACTGCTTTAGGATATGGCGGTACTTTTGTGGCGTTTACCTACTTAGCGCCAATTTTAGAAGATATCACAAGTTTTGCCCCAGGCACTGTTGGTATCATTTTACTTGTATATGGTGTTGCAGTAGCGATTGGAAATACAATTGGCGGGAAGGCTGCGAATAAAAATCCGCTAAAGGCATTGTTTTGGATGTTCATCCTTCAGGCAGTTATACTTGTTATCTTCACATTCACGGCGCCATTCAAAGTTACAGCTGTTGTCACGCTTTTTTTCTTAGGATTATTCGCATTTATGAACGTACCAGGCTTACAAATTTATGTCGTTCAATTAGCTGAAAGATATGTACCTTCCGCAGTAAATGTTGCATCAGCTTTAAATATTGCGGCATTTAACGTCGGAATAGCAATAGGGGCTTTTGTTGGCGGACTTATCGTAGATTCTTTCGGATTGATTCATACACCTTGGATTGGCGGTATAATGGTGCTTGGAGCTGTACTTCTTACATTGTGGAGTTCTTCCTTGGAGCGGAAAAGAGGAATAAAGAGTTTTAGTATCTAATCGGATTTACAAAACTAGATAATCTGCAAAAATAAAAAATAGATAACTTATGTTTTCATTAATACCATTATAATTCTGTAATATTCTAGAATACAGTGCAATTGTGAAGGAATGAATGCCCAATCTCTCATTTTTAACACTGAGAAATTGGGCATTTTTATTTACGATCTTTCTTAACGTATTAATTTTAAATTGTCCTTACTATACCTATTGCTACCAATATGACCCTACTTATATTTGATCTTATGCCTCAATCTGAATATGTCTTAAAGTCTTTACATTAAATAACCCAACATCAGTAAGCTTGAGCTCTGGGATTACCGGAAGAGCCAGAAATGATAAGGTAACAAATGGATTAAATTCCATAGAACAGCCGATTTTTATGAGCGCTTGATTTAATTCGCTTATCCTTTTGTTGACGATAGATGAAGGTTGATCTGATATAAGACCAGAGATAGGCAATGGAAGGGAGGCAATCATTTCTCCATTTTGAACAACAACAAGTCCACCTTTCATCTCTGATGTAAGATGAATCGCTTTCATCAGATCTTCATCTGAAGTTCCAGCCGCGACAATATTATGTGAATCGTGTGCAACTGTCGAAGCAACCGCTCCATTTTTGATGCCTAATCCTTTTATGATTCCAAGACCTACATTTCCTGTTTTTTTATGCCTTTCAACGACTGCTAATTTTAAATGATCTTTTTCAAGATTGCATTGAAAAAGGCCATTTTTAGAATCGACATTTTCAATCAAATGTTTAGTTACAATCTTATTTGGGATAATGCCAATGATATTTGCTAAGCTGCCATCATTTATTTTAATTTGCAGATGGTCACTTGTAACTGAATTGATCTTTACGCTATCGATAATAGAAGGGGAAGGAGCCACTTTCGATTCGCAATGGGAAACGATTTCTCCATTCATTGCCACGAGCTTTCCACTTTTATAAACCTTTTCTATGTCGATTGTGTCCAGGTCATTTAATATTAAAAAATCGGCTTCATACCCTGGCGCGACCGCACCTTTTGTTTTGAGACCAAAGCACTCTGCAGCATTCAATGTAGCCATTTGAATGGCAAGAAGTGGATCGAGCCCTTCTTTGATTGCTGTTATAACGTTGTAATCGATACTTCCTTCGTTAATTAGTTCGTCAAGATGTTTGTCATCTGTGACGAACAAACAGCGGCGGGCGTTTTGTTCATTCACTGCCTGTAAAAGAGCAATTAAGTCTTTCGCAGCTGAACCTTCCCGCAGCATCACATACATGCCTTTTCGCAGTCGGTCTAACGCCTCTTCAGGAGTAACACATTCATGATCAGTTCGAATCCCTGCAGCCATATAGACATTAATCCCATTTGAATCAATCCCTGCTGCATGGCCATCAATCCGTTTTTCCTGAATACTCGCATCGGCAAGTTTTTTTAACATTTTTTCATCATTGTGAAAAACAGATGGGAAATCCATGACTTCTCCAAGGCCAATTACCCGGGGATGCGTGTAAAATGGCTCTAGTTGTTCGGCTTCAAGAGTGGCTCCTGCGTTTTCAAAAGGGGTTGCGGGCACACATGAAGGCAGCATTAAAAAGACGTCAAGCGGAATCCCTTCTGATGCCTTCAGCATAAATTCAATTCCATCGACTCCGCTGACATTGGCGATTTCATGAGGATCTGCAATCACGGTTGTTACCCCATGTGGGAGAACGACATTGGCAAACTCTGAAGGTGTGACCATTGCCGATTCAATATGAACGTGGCCATCGATAAAGCCGGGTACGATATATTTTCCGGAAGCATCAATGGTTTCGTTACCTTCAAAATCCCCGATACCAGCAATAAATCCATCAACAATCGCTATATCATCTGTTAAAATCTCTCTAGTAAAAACGTTTATAATTTTCCCGTTTTTAATCACAAGATCGGCAGGAGTTCTTTTAGCTGCCACATCTATTCTTTTTTTCAAAATCTCTATTGTTTGCTTCAATAAGGACCCCGCCTTTAATTTTTTATAAATTATAGCATTAATGACCGCCCATAATAAAGTTTATGATAAATGCAGCGCTGACAAAATACATGATCCAATGAATTTGATTGCTTTTTCCTGTTAGGAGTTTTAATAGGGTATAAGAGATAAAACCAAACGCTAAACCTTGGGCAATGCTAAATGTAAGCGGCATCAAAATAATCGTTAAGAAAACTGGGATCACATCCGTAAAGTCATCAAAACTAATATGTTTGATTTCACTGATCATTAACGCCCCGACAAGGATTAGGATAGGAGCTGTGGCAACAGAAGGGATGAAGTAAATTAAGGGGGCGAAAATTAAGGCTAGGAAGAATAAGACACCAACGGTTAAAGCGGTTAAACCGGTTCGTCCGCCTTCAGAAATACCAGTTGCATTTTCAACGTAGGCATTTAATGCCGTACTGCCAAAAGAAGCACTGGCTATCGTTCCAATCGCATCAGCCTGAAGTGCACGATCAAGATTTTCAATTTTTCCGTTATCATCTGTCAGACCCGCTTTTCTTGTTAATCCGATTAAGGTCGCTAAATTATCAAATAATTCGACGATCGTAAAGGAGAAAATGACTGATAGAATCCCATATTTAACGGCTCCCATTATGTCCATCGCGAGAAATGTTTCTGACATGCTAGGGAGAGATAATGAGACGACATCACTAATCGCTTTTGGATAGGCGATAAAGCCGACAAGCATTGCGAGAACGCTTGTGCCTAAAATACTAATCAACAGGGCACCTTTTACCCGTTTGGCCATTAAAATCGCAGCAATAATGAGTCCGAAAATTGCAAGTAATGGCCCCACGCTTGTCATATTTCCTAAGCTTACAAATGTCGCATCACTTGCAACAACAAGTTCCGCATTTTTTAGCCCAATAAAGGCAATAAATAATCCGATTCCAACCGCAATAGCTGATTTTAAGACGCCGGGAACCCCATCAACAATCTTTTGGCGAATGCCAGTAACAGTCAAGATTAAAAACACAATGCCCGAAATAAAGACGGCACCGAGAGCAGTTTGCCATGAAAGCCCTTGGCCTAAAACAACGGTGTAAGCGAAAAACGCATTTAATCCCATTCCTGGTGCAACTGCAACAGGATAGTTAGCCCAAAGAGCCATAAGCAGCGTACAGAAAACGCTGGCATAAATGGTTGCTGCGAGTGCGGCTTCTTTTGGTATTCCAGCGTCTGCTAAAATGATCGGATTCACAAAAATGATGTAGCTCATTGTTAAAAATGAAGTGATTCCAGCGAGAATTTCTGTTTTTACGTTTGTATTTCGCTCGGACAATTTAAAGAGTCTTTCCAATAGACTTGCATTTAGGGAAGGAGGGGGACCAGACCCAAAATCTTTTTCAATCATGGACATGTGAGATCACTCCTTTAAATTAATAAAACGCACAAGATAGCCAATATAGAAAAAGTAGGGCTTAGAAAACCTTGCTAAATCGGTTCAATAAAAACATCCATTATGCCTCCACAAATGCCCCCATCCTCATAAAACAGTCCATTCGTAAGATCCACACGCTGAGTTAAAGGGATGTTCGTAAGAATCACTTCAATTGCTTTTTCAATAATTTCAGCTTCCCCACAACCACCTCCTATTGTTCCTTCGATTTTACCGCATGGAAAAACGATCATACGGCTTCCTGTTTTTCTTGGTGTTGAGCCTTTTGTCCGAATAATTGTCGCAAGTGCAGCAACATCACCTCCTTTCCGGATTTCCATTGCCCGCTTTAAAAGTTTTATTTGTTCCATTTTTCGGGGACCCCCTCACTCATGAAAGCCCATTTTGGCGTATTGACGAATTTTACTACTTAAAGAGCCGCCAGATTTTTTATTTTTTACTTTTAAAATTTCCGCCATTATACTAATCGCAATTTCAGATGGGGTCTCCGCACCGAGATCTAATCCGACTGGGGTATACAGCGAGTCAAAGTGATCTTCCGGAAAATTCTGTCTTAGTTTCTCAAAGACACCGGAAATCCGCCTTCTGCTCCCGATCATCCCAATATAAGCCGCTTTTTCTTCCCGTTTGAGCAGCTCTTGTAAACTTAAAACATCATACTTATGACCTCTCGTTAGAAGAAGAATATATGATTTGTTAGATAATTCAACCTCCTTAAAGTATTGTAGGTATGATTGGCAGATGACTTCATCCACATTCGGAAATCGATCTCTGTTGGCAAATTCAATCCGGTCATCAATTACCGTGACAAAAAAACCAAGCATTTTGCCCATTTCTGCTACAGGCTCACAAACATGCCCAGCACCTGCAATGATTAAGTGGATAGGAGCCGGAAAATACTCGACAAAACATTCTACTAAGCTTTCATTAAAAATGAACGAAATGGTGGTAGAACGTTTTCTCTTCATCGGTTTTTCGCAGTTTTCTGTTAATCTATGCAAAAAATCAAGTGAAAATGAGGATTCAGTATAGAAATCTCCATTTTCCCATAAAAGGATCTTACAACCAATCATTCTCTGTTCGGGATGAGCGATTATTGTAAGTAAGAAGGTTTCTTTATGATCATTTAGGGCTGCTATCAGTAAATCGTATATACGCTCATTGTTCATAATCATCACCTAGCGAGTTGTACTTTTAATCTTTTTTAAAGTTTTTAATGCGTTAAAAACCCTTTCAGGTGTTGCCGGAAGATGATAGATCCTAGCGCCTGTAGCATCATAAATGGCAGACATAATGGCAGCGATGATTGGGATCATCACAACTTCGCCAATTCCTTTAGCGCCAAAAGGCCCAGATTTTTCAGGTTCTTCGATAGGTATGGTTTCGATGATCGGCGTTTCTCTGATGGTTGGAATAATATAGTCAGTAAAATTTCGTGTTTTATGGTAACCATTTTCGATTAGCACGTCTTCATAAAGAGTGTAGCCGATGCCCATCACGGCTCCGCCTTCTGCTTGCCCTTCCAGTCCTTGAGGATTAATGACCTTTCCAGCATCGGGGATGGAGACGACACGAAGAACATCTGTTTCTCCTGTTAATGTATCAACTTCGACCATAACCACATGGGTTAAATAGCCATATAGATGATGGGGAGCGCCTCCAGAACCTTCAATTTCAACTTTTTCTTTCGGAAGGATGAAGTGGCCTTCGACTTTCGTTTTTCGATGGTGTTGATAAAGATAATCGAATATTGCTTGATAGGTTAAGATTTTTTCATTTGCCGACAAGTAATTTGTGTTCACTTTGACTTCTGTTAAAGGAACTTGAAGGATTTCAGCGGCGGCTTTCGTAAGCAACTTGATCATATTCGGTGCCGCGGTTGCGACGGCTCTTCCCCCGGTGTAAGTGGAACGGGAAGCAGTTACAGTTCCGCCATCAAGCGTTTGGAATGTATCACCTTGCACCACCTTAATATTGCTAATATCACAGTTAAGAACTTCAGCTGCTACTTGTGCATAGGCAGTGCTATTTCCTCCGCCAATTTCTTCACAACCGACAGCAACGAGAAATCGTCCATCTGAAAGGAGTTCAATTGATGCGGCCCCATAATCAGGCAAGCCGATTCCCATGCCGATTCCATGGAAGGATGTTGCTAATGCTACGCCTCTTTTTTTCCAGGGTTCACCGGCTTCAGCTTTGTATTGCCTACGATTCTTCCAGAGATCGCAATTTTCCGCGGCTTCCAGCGTTTTGAATGTACCGACACTTGACTTAACGACATGTCCAAGGCTGGAGACATCCCCTTGGTGATACACATTTTTCTTCCGAATCTCAATAGGGTCCATTCCAAGCTTTTCAGCAATCATGTCCATATGGGTTTCGATTCCCATACATACTTGATTGACCCCAAACCCTCTAAAAGCCCCAGCAATGCCATTATTCGTATATACACAAAATCCTTCCAAATTTACATTTGGAATTTTGTATGGGCCGCAAGAATGTTCAATTGCAAGAGCAATAACGGCGCCGCCAAGTGAGGCATATGCCCCCGTATCAGCAACAGCCCTCACTTCATTTGCCAGTAAAGTGCCATCTTTTTTAGCAGCTGTTTTCATTTGCACCTTGAAGGGATGCCTTTTTATACCAGCAATAACGGATTCTTCACGGCTCAAGTGGATTTTTACAGGGCGTCCATTTGTGTGCATCGCTAATAGGGCGAGGTAAATTTGGACGGTAATTTCATCCTTTCCGCCAAAAGCACCGCCAATTGGACTGGAGATGACTCTGATTCGTTCAGGATTATATGCAAGGGCTCGAGCGATTTGTAGCCGATCTCTATGTGCGTATTGGCCAGGACAGCGAATGGTGATGAATCCGTCTTCATCCATGACGCCCCAACCGCCTTCTGTTTCAATAAAAGCATGCATTTGCCGAGGGGAGTAAAATGTATTTTCGACGATGATATCCGCTTCCGCAAACGCTTTTTCGATGTCACCATTCTTGATTATTACGTGACTATGAATGTTTCCGTCTGGATGGAGGTCCGGTGCGGAGGCTGTCATGGCTTGTTCTGCATTTGAAACAACTTCAAGCAGCTCATATTCGACATGGATTAACTCCAGCGCCAACTCGGCAATTTCTTCAGTCTCCGCAGCAACTAAAGCAACCGCATCACCAGTACATCGGACGACATTCGAGCATAGAACGGGCTGATCAGGAATAACGATTCCAAACCCATTAAATCCAGGGATATCTTTATCGGTAAGAACACAGACAACCCCGGCAAGTTGCTTCGCCTTTTCAGTATCAATGGATTTTATTTTGGCGTGAGGATATTCAGCCCGAAGAACCTTACCCCAAACCATATTGTCAAAATGGTAGTCGGTCATGTATTTTAATTCACCTGTTACTTTTTCCGGTCCATCAATCCGCCTAACTCTTTTTCCGACCCAATTTAACTGATGCATCTGTTTCCCACCTCCTCATTAGCCGATAAAGTCCACGCTCAAGTAGGGAGCTTGCCATATCTCTACGATATTCCGCGGTTGCTCTTACATCCGTAATTGGCATGACTTCTTTCCAGGCAATTTTTGCGATGTTCTGAATGAATTCATCTGTTAGCGGTTTCAACGTGAGAATCGACTCACATTTTTTAGCCCGAATAATGGTTGGTGCAACAGAACCAAAGGCAATTTTTCCGCCTAGGCATTGCCGCTCTTTGCCCATTATTAACGATATCGCTACATTAACAATCGAGATGGATTGAGCTTTTCGTGGCCCTAGTTTTTGAAAAATCCCTATTTCATTTTCGTTCTGAGGCTGAAAAATAATATTCGTAATCATTTCATTTTGTTTTAAAACAGTTCTACCCGGGCCTAAAAAGAATTCTTCGATTGGTACGAGGCGTTTAGTGGAAATTGAACAAAGTTCTATGGCCGCACCAAGAACAGATAACGCAGGAATCGTATCGCCAGCAGGTGATGCTGTGCCAATATTCCCGCCAATTGTGCCCATGTTTTGCATCTGAATGGCACCAACTTCTCGGGCTGCTTCCACAAGTACATCCGCCTTTTTTTGCAGAAGAGGAGAGTGGATCATGTCGGTATGTGTCGTTAATGGGCCGATATGGATCGCGCCATCCTTTTCCTTAATATAGCGTAATTCATTTATTCCCTTTATGTTAATCCAAGTTTCTGGTCGCCATTTCCCTTCCTTCATTCTAACAACTGCATCTGTGCCGCCTGCTATTAATCGATGTTGTGTTCCTTTTTTTGAGATGATAGAAAGGCACTCATTTAAAGAGGTAGGGGAGACAATGTCAATTTCAGAGACCAGCATGTGCAAACCGCCTTTCTAGATTTTGGTTTTCTTTGAGCATGATTTCCCTTTCCGAAACGTAAATAACTGCTTCGAGTAAAGGCTATCATTGGTCAAAAGAAAGATTAGCAGAGAGATGTTCTTTCACAGCATTCTGATAATCTTCAATCGTATTCAAATTAAGCCGAATCAAAGGATTGTTGATTGGAGCTTCGATAACCTTCTTTTCATACTTTTGAAAAATAGTTCGAAGGCCTTTTGTCTCCTCTTTAATAGCGAGGAGGTCATTGATTATTGACCTGGAAAATACGACGGGATGACCCCTTTTTCCGTCATACACTGGAACTGCAATCGGGCAATTGCTGTTTGTTTGTATTTCGACAAGGTTATTAATAATTTCAGTTTCCGTAGGTTGATCGACTGCGAGGATTAGGATGGATTCTGAAACATCTCCAACTGCATTTAGACCGGTTAAAATAGAAGAAACTTTTCCAATATGATAGTTTTTGTTATAAACGGCCTTTACCGAATAATTATTTACGATCTTTAGAAATCGTTCGGCTTCGTATCCAAGTACAACGATGATTTCAGAGAGAGTTGATTTTTCCAACGCTATCAATTGGTGCTCGAATAATGTTTTTTCGTGCCATGGAAGCATCCCTTTTAAGCATCCCATTCGGGTTGATTGTCCTGCAGCAAGGAGAATGGCTGTAGCTCCCATTAGATCTTTATCGTCCCTTTTTCCTGAAGCTGCTTTTTCGCGGCGGTTTGAATGGCTTGAATAATTTTTGTATAACCGGTACAGCGGCATAGGTTTCCGCCGAGAGCTGTTTTAATTTCAACAACTGTTGGTAAATAATCGATCTTATTAAGGAATGCCTTTGCGGAAACAATAATTCCAGGTGTACAATACCCGCATTGGGTGGCGCCTTCAGCGACAAATGATTCCTGTATCACATCCATATTGGATGTTAAGCCAACGCCTTCACATGTTATTATTTGCTGATTTTCTACCTGCCCGATAAGGATGAGGCATGAGCAGACAACCTCCCCATTAAGAAGAACGGAACAAGAACCACATTCGCCCTTTCCGCAACACTCCTTGCTCGCTGTCAGCGACATGTCTTCTCTCAATACATCTAATAATGTTTTCGTTGGGGAGCATGAAACAGAAAAGGGTGAACCATTTACATGTAAATTAAATTTTTTCATCAATGGACCTCCTAGAATACGAACCTTATTTACTTGGATCTGTATTTTTTCCGTGTGAATAATTAATTGTCGATCGAACGACATTAACATACTGGGCTTTAGAGCACACGCACATGAATGTTTTTATAAAAAGTTGAATAGATTTTTAGTATAGTACCCTATTTTTCCGATACATAGATTTCTGAAAGGGATTTTGGCATAGAAATCTATTTTGTCTAATATAGTGATTAACAGGAGGAAAATATGTCTACAATTTCACCTAATTTCCATTCAACCTTTAAGAAAAACATCGCTCAGCTGTATAATCGGGTAAATCAAGAGATTAATGGCGTAGGAGTAAAAAAACAGCGGATCGAGGTTTTGGATGACATTGTGATTGTTTTCGCAACGCATAAGCGGGTGCAAGCGTTGAATACGCTTAGCAAAAGCTTTCATACCTTGACACTCTCGGTTGATTCAGCATTAATTGTTGAATTTAAATCAATGTTCAAGAAGCGAATAGAAGAATCACTTCAACGTAATGTGAAAACAATTTTAAGAGACTATGATCCTATTACTGAAGAGGCTTGCACAATTATTTATTTCGATGAATGATAGGCGAAACATGCGAGTCTGGGTGTATTACTATCTTTAATTTAAGGCTGATTTCGTAAAGTTTGTTGTTTTTATAATATGATTTATATTTAATAATCTGAGTTGATTGGAGCGGAGGGCGCTTGACTCCTCGAAAATGCTATCGCATTTCCTTCGTGCGTGGGCAGATTCAAGGATGTAAATTCAGTGTCCTGCGGGAATAGAGGGAAGCGGGAGACCCCACAGGCGGTAACGCCGAGGAGGCTCCCGTCCCTTCCAGCGGAAACCAAGTACCCGCAGCGGAAATCAACGGGCAAACTTACAAGGCTAAAACAACAATATATGCGAAAATAGCCTAATTCAATAATAAAAGCGGTTACGCTAACTTTTGTTATACGAAAGTTATATGAAACCGCAGTAATCGATCATCTGATTTACAAGATGAATTCTATTACTGCGGTTTTTTATATATGATTGTATACCCAATTAAGGAGGTGAAAAGTTTTTCATTCCAAGTGCTTTATAAAGAAAAACCTAGGAGGCTGCTTATGGAAAAACTCTCTCCATGGAAAGTAGGGACTTTGGGGTTTCAGCATGTACTGGCTATGTATGCAGGGGCTGTAATTGTACCGCTGATCGTCGGGCCGGCAATTGGCCTAAATGCACAGCAATTAGCTTATTTAATTTCAATTGATTTATTTACTTGTGGGATTGCAACCCTATTACAAGTAGTGGGTGGAAAGCATTTTGGCATTAAGCTGCCGGTCATTTTGGGATGTACCTTCACAGCAGTAGGTCCAATGATCGCAATCGGTCAATTACAGGGGATTACAGCAATCTATGGGGCGATTATCGCTTCGGGGATTATCGTTATGATTTTATCGCAGTTTATGAGTAAAATTATGCGCTTTTTTCCGCCAGTTGTGACAGGTTCTGTTGTAGCAATTATCGGGGTATCCTTAATTCCTGTTGCAATGAATAATGCGGCTGGAGGATTTGGATCTCCAGGGTTTGGAAGCTTGCAAAATTTATTTTTAGCCACATTCACTCTTTTATTAATCATATTGATGAATCGATATTTTAAAGGGTATATGAGGGCAATATCCGTCTTGCTTTCACTCATTGCAGGAACGATCATCGCAAATTTCATGGGTCTTGTAAGTTTTGAAGAAGTTTCTAGGTCCTCGTGGTTTCATATGATTCAACCATTTTATTTTGGTTTTCCAACTTTTAATGTTTCCGCGATTCTCACGATGACGCTAGTTGCCATTGTAAGCATGATCGAATCTACAGGTGTGTTTTTAGCTCTAGGGAATGTGTGTGAACGAAAGCTCGAATCAAAGGACATTAAAAAGGGTTTACGAGCTGAGGGGCTTGCTGTTGTCATCGGAGGAATCTTTAATGCGTTTCCTTATACATCTTTCTCGCAAAACGTTGGTCTTGTCGCGTTAACCAAAGTGAAGACACGGAATGTTGTTATTTCTGCAGGAGTAATATTGATGATTCTTGGTCTTTTACCAAAGATCGCTGCCTTAACAACGATAATTCCTATGGCAGTGCTAGGTGGTGCCATGATTCCGATGTTCGGCATGGTCATCGCTTCTGGCGTAAGAATGCTGTCTGCAGTTGATTTCTCTAAAAATGAAAATCTACTGATTGTAGCATGTTCAATAGGAATTGGGCTAGGATCCGCGGTCGTACCAGCCATTTATGAAAGTTTGCCAACTAGTGTTCGTTTGCTAGCTGAAAATGGAATTGTTTTAGGAAGTTTAACGGCAATTTTATTAAATTTGGTCTTTAATTATAAAGAACTAAATAGTAGTAATAGTGGACAGATTGATCAGTTAAAAAGTGATCAATCTTTAGATGTGCTATAAAGAATTCTTTTGAGAGGCTGTAAAACCCTGCGTTCATGCTTCATAGATTTCTAGGTAAAAGAATTTGCTGGGTATGACGCAGGGTTTTTTCATTAGGAAAAACCAGAAAATATAAATAGTTGGGGGTATTATTATGGATCTTATTTTGAAAAATGCAAACATTCCTCAAGGGGATCGTCAAGTATTAACAAATATTCTTGTAAACGATGGGAAAATTGTCGGTTATTCAAATGATATCAGTTTTTTGAACCCTGCAAAAGTGATTGATGTTGAGGGAAAACTTGTTGTCCCAGGCTGTATTGACCCACACACCCATTTTATGGATCCAGGATTTACGCATCGAGAAACATTTGCAACGGGAAGTCGATCAGCGGCTGCTGGCGGATTAACGACCATTATTGATATGCCTTGCTGTAGTAAGCCTTCTGTTCGAGATGGGGATAGTTTTCATAAGAAAATCGCACCCATTCGAGATCAAGCGTATGTCGATTATTGTTTTTGGGGCGGAATGACAGGGGAGGATGCACGTGAAGGCTGGATAGACAATATTTATCCGCAGATAGAGGAAGGGGTTGTTGCATTTAAAGTTTATATGACACCCTCCGTACCAACATTCCCGCGGGTTTCTGATGCCGAAATGCTCGAAATTTTTAAAAACGTAGCAAATACAGGTTTGCCAATTGGCGTCCATGCGGAAAATTATGATATTTGTACATTTAACTCTAAAAAGCTAGAAAAAGAAGGGCGACTGGATGGACCTGCATGGGCTGAAGCGCGCTCAAGTCTCGCAGAAAAAGTAGCGATTGAATTAATTATCAGCTTTGCCGAAGCAACAGATGCGCGTGTTCATGTAGTACATATGAGCACGAAGGAAGGGGTCGAGCTCGTCAAAGCTGCGAAAAAACGCGGTGTGAAAGTTACTGCTGAAACATGCCCGCATTATCTCGTCCTTAACGCACAAGATTCCATGTCAGAACGAGGATCTTTTGCAAAAATTGCACCACCATTACGTGGAAAGGCTGACAATGAGGCACACTGGCAAGCTCTTGCTGACGGTACCATTGATTTCGTCGGAACGGACCATGCTCCATATGAAATTGCGACTGAAAAGGAATATGAAGGAGCAACAATCTGGAACACATTCCCTGGAATTCCGGGTGTTGAAACAATGGTTCCAATTCTTGTAAGTGAAGGTCTAAATAAAGGCCGGTTATCTCTATCCCGTTTTGTCGAAGTAACTAGCCGAAATGCTGCCATCCACTACGGAATTTATCCAAAAAAAGGCTCAATGGAAATTGGCAGTGACGCAGATTTCACTGTTATCGACCTTGAGAGAGAATATGTAATTGATGAGCAACAAACGGAGTCAATGGCAAAATACAATCCTTTACATGGATTGAAATTAAAAGGCAAGCCGGTCCAAACAATTATCCGCGGAAACCTTATTTATGATGAAGAAGGAGTCGGGATTGTCGGAAAAGCAGGATATGGTGAATACGTGCCGCGTCAAAGCATCCAACGCCTTGAAAGATCGTTTAAATACGAAAAATTTTAAATAAGAAAGGATGATATATAAGTGGAATTAAGAGGAAAGAAACATTGCGTTGTTGTCATCGACATGCTCAATGATTTTATTGGCGAAAAAGCAACTCTACGCTGTGAAAGCGGGGAAAAAATTGTTCCGAAAATTAGGGAACTGATTGATTTTGCGCATGATCACAATATTCAAGTTATACATGTACAGGAAGCCCACCGAAAAAATGATCGGGATTTCAGAGTTAGACCTGTTCATGCCATTAAAGGGACATGGGGCTCGCAATTTATTCCAGAATTACAGCCGGAAGAAGAGAAAGGAGACTATATTGTTCAGAAAAGAAGACATAGCGCTTTTAGCTATACAGATTTCGACTTGTTTTTACGAGAAGAAGAGATTGATACAGTTGTATTGACTGGTGTTTGGACGAATGTGTGTGTTCGAAGCACCGCTTCAGACGCCTTGTATCATGGCTATAACATTATCTGTATTTCTGACGGAACAGCCTCCCAAGATGAGTCGATGCATGTCTCGGGATTAAGAGATATTGATTTATTTGGAGACATTATGTCAACGAATGAATATAAGGAAGCAGCCAAAAAGAAATTCTCCCAAGATGAACAGGTTGTCTAGCTTCATTGAATCAGTAGAGAGAACGAAACGAATCATAGTGGGAATTACTGGAGCTAGCGGATCATTGTATGGGTATACAATGGTCCGCGCCCTTCATCAATTAGGAGTCGAAACGCACGTCATTGCTACCGAAATGGGAGAAAAGGTGATGCAATTTGAGTGCGATATAAAGATGGAGGAACTTAAAAGTTATGCCACTATCCACAGCAATCAAAACTTATTTGCATCGGTTGCTAGCGGGTCATTCCTCACTGATGGGATGGTTATCGTTCCTTGTTCAATGAATACACTTGGGGCTATTGCGAATGGGGTTGGCGATACTTTATTAAGCAGGGCAGCAAGCGTCGTCTTAAAAGAAAAGAGAAATCTAATTATTGTTCCAAGAGAAGCTCCATTTAACTTAATTCATCTGCGTAATATGACTAGCCTAGCAGAAACAGGCGCCTGCATCATGCCTGCATCGCCAGGATTTTACCATAAACCGACAGAAATTTGGGAGCTCGCCAACTTCATGGCAGCTCGCATACTCGATATGCTTGGCATTGATCATCGGTTGCTGGAAAGGTGGGGAGAAAAGACATGAATCCTGTAACAATGAGGGCATTATTGGATGATTGGGAGAATCGAGGCCTATTGTATCGAGTAAAAAAAGAAGTGGATCCCCGCTTTGAGCTTGGAGCAGTTATTAATACAAAAAATGGCAAACGGCCCTTTCTTTTTGAAAAGGTAAAGGGATACCAATCATCTATGGCCGCTGGACTTGGCGGAGATAGAGAATTACTAGCGGACAGCATTGGCATAGACTCTTCAGATTTGATCCCTAAAATTATTGACTCGATTGTGAATCCGATCCCAACGACTTTAAAAGAAACCGGGCCTGTTCAGGAAAATTTAGTCACTGGCGATTTCGACCTTGCTGATCTTTTTCCAATACCAACCTTTCATGCAGAGGATTCTGGTGCTTATTATGTATCTGGCATTCTAGTTGTTAAGGATTTAACAGGAAAGAAAAGATACACATCAATTAGAAGAATGCAGTATCTTGGCGGAAATCGAACGAATATATTAATTACCTCACCTGAGTTATTAGAGCAATATGCACACTTTGAAAAACGTGGGGAACCAATGGAAATTGCCGTAATGTTTGGCGTTGTTCCTGCTGTCGTTCTAAGCTCGCAAATAAGCACACATCTTTACCACACTGACAAGCTTAATGTTGCAGGGGCTTTGCTTGGACAATCCCTCGATGTTGTTCAATGTAAAACGGTTGATCTTGAAGTTCTTGCCGATGCAGAGATTGTTCTTGAAGGGCGAATGCTTCCACATGAGCGGGAAATGGAAGGACCATTTGGGGAATTGGCAGGATACTATGGCTTCCGTTCACCGCAGCCTGTTGTAGAATTTTCCGCGGTTACCTATCGGAATCATGCGATATGCCAGACCATATTTCCCTCAAGCTTTGAAGAGAGACTTCCAATGGCGCTCGTCCGTGAAGCAACTTTATTCAGTACCGTTCGGCAAGTCGTTCCAAATATAACAGGCGTACATATCCCCATGGGAGGTGTTGCCCGTTACCACGCAGTCATCCAGATTAAAAAGAAATCAGAAGGTGATGGAAAGCAAGCTGCACTTGCTGCTTTCGCCAGTGATAAAGATTTAAAGCATGTGGTTGTAGTAAATGACGACGTAGACATCTTTGATTCGGATGACGTGGAGTGGGCAGTGGCAACAAGAGTGCAAGCAGTAAGTGATATCTTCATTGTCCCAGGCGCAAAAGGATCTCCACTAGAATCATCTCATAATCTAAGAGGTGTCTCTGACAAAATGGGCATCGACGCAACCTATCCTCTTGGCAAAGAAGAATTATTTAGAAGAACCTCAATACCATTTGAAGTCAATCTTGAAGACTACATTTAAGGTGTCATCTCTAAGGTGTCAGGCACCTTCCGTGGACAAATAGATTGATTTTGTATCTGTCGGATGGACACTTTAGTTTCGAGTTTCGAACAAAATGATTTGCTTAATTCATCGATTAATTCAAATCGGCTACTGTCTCTTTATATCTGACAAGACATGCAGCGTTTTCCATCGTTAGGGAGGGATAAAAATGAAAGCAATCGGCATGATTGAAACGAGGGGCTTGACAGCGGCCATTGAAGCGCTCGATTCAATGGCAAAAGCGGCAAATATAAATCTCGTAGATTTTAAAAAAGTAGGTTCTGGCCTTGTCACAGTTATTGTTGAAGGCGATGTTGCGGCCGTTACCGCAGCCGTAGAGGTTGGTAAAAAGGCCCATAATAAAACGGGTGGAGACCTCGTATCCTTCCATGTCATTCCTCGCCCGCATGCTGAACTCAGGAAAATTTTGTAATGGAGGTGAACATTAATGTCGGACTTCATGAAAAGCATTGTTGAAGAAGTGATGAAGCCTAATCAGAAACCAAAAGAAAATCCGCTTTTTAAGGGAGGATCCCATTCAAAAAGCTTCACTCCCCTCACGAAGGCAGTAGTTAAAAATAAACAAACAATCCCAGGCATTAACCGTCCCAATTATCAACGGGAAAATATGCAGAAAAGGCTGTCTCTCATGTCGATTGAATCTCCAAATTCAATTGCTGAAAAACCAATCACAAAACAGACCTACCATTCACCAAAAGGCTTCGCGAAGGGTTCGCTCGCCATGCTTCAGACAATGTCACTTGTACAGGGAACGAGATCTGGTAACAATCATCAAGCCCAAACCACATCTAGTAATAATCAAACAAATAAAGCCAGCCAATTTATTGGTCAAACAAAAGATGGGGTAAAAGCATGGCTGTTTTCAGATTTTCATCCTAGTTTGCAAGATTCCTTTCAACGGTCGTTAAAAACAACATCGGTCGGTGTCATATCTTCAGTCAAATGCACAGCTGGGCAGCTATTTTTATTAAATGAAGTATTAAGAGAGTTTTCATCCCTTAAATATTATTTGACCTGGGACAAAGAAAACAAGAAAACTTTTGTCCTAGAGTTATATGAACACGATCCAGAAGTGGTTTCACAAGCAGTGAATATATTATTCCAAAAACTCTCCCAAAACTCGTATAAATCAATTCAAGTTTTTAAGTCCCCTTCACCAAGCCCATGGCTGATCAAACAATTAAATTTAAAGACGCATGTAAATGGCATCGCAGTCCTTGAGGGGATTGACTATTATTCAGCTGTTCTGCTCCTGGATCGTCATTTTAAAACATCTCCCAATATAAACTTTGCCTACGTGCTTGAAAAAAACTATTTGTTGCTGCACGGAAATTACAAGATTGTTTCGCAAGTTTCAGATGAATTGCAGAATGCAGCGGAAAGGCTTAAATAAACCTATCTTTAAAGTACTTTCATATTCGGGTTACCGAACTGACTAAAAAATAGAGCCGACAAAGCGCTTTTCAGCGAAGGGAGGGTATTTGAGTGCAGGCATTAGGACTTATTGAAACACTAGGCTATTTAACAGCTGTTTCAGCCGCAGATGCAGCAGTTAAAGCGGCAGATGTGGAGATTGTCGGAATTGAAAAAGTTATAGGAGTGGACGGCTATCTCGGTGTTACAGTCCATTTTAACGGGGATGTGGCTGCCGTGAAATCAGCCGTTGATGCTGGGGTTAATGCCGCTGAGCAAGTAGGGAAAGTCATTGCTTCCCATGTGATTCCGAGAGCACATAATGAAGTGGCTGGTAAGCTTCTGCCTATTTTTAAACTAGCAGAAAAATCCTAAATGGAAGAAATTCCATTAGATACTGATTTTGTAATAACAGTTAAGAATGATCAATCACAAAATAACATTCATATTCGAGGAGGAACCATAATGGGAGAATCATTGGGTTTAATAGAAACGAAAGGGTTAGTAGGGGCTGTTGAAGCAGCAGACGCAATGGTAAAAGCAGCAAACGTTGAAATCTGCGGATACGAAAAAGTCGGATTCGGGCTTGTAACGGTGATGGTTAGGGGAGACGTTGGTGCAGTAAAGGCGGCCACAGATGCCGGCGCTGAGGCAGCCAACCGCGTAGGTGAATTGATTTCTGTACATGTGATTCCAAGACCGCACAGTGAAGTTGAACGAGCATTATTATCCAAAATGAACGGTGAATAATCATGAGCTCAGAAAGGCAGAGTGCCATGATGGAGCACACTCTGCAAGAGCTGTATTATCGCAGAAAAAGTGGAAGGGTCCAGCAAAAACCCTATGTCCTGGCTCTCCTTACCTCTCATGTGATTGGAATGGATCCGGGTTTTTCTTTTTTAAGAAAGCTTAGCAAAGAAGATATCTCGATGCGAATCGCTGCAGAAGATGAAATCTACTCTCGTTATTCGATCCGAGGGCTTGTGAAAACAATCGGGAATGATGATTGGATCCCGAATCATAAATTATCTGATATGGCTCTTCACCATGTAGATACAATTTTTATCCCAATTCTATCCTTTTCGATCGTTTCAGATATTCTTTCTTTGAATGATCAACGCCCGTTCGTCCGGCATATCCTTACTGCGCTGCTAACAGGGAAAAGGGTGATTGGCTTAAAACATGGGGCAGACCCGTTTCATCAGCTTTGGCGTATGAAAGGTATGGACAAAGGCCCGGACTTACTCAAAAGAAAACTAAACGATCAAATGCTTCAGCTCAAAGCTATTGGAATTAAGTTAATTGACGAAACGGAAAGAATTGATTTCACAATGCTAAAAACGATGAAGAAAACTGTCATTACCGAGGAATCAATTCGATTTATCCATCAGCAAAATCATTCAAGACTTGTTGTGACGAATGATACGATTATTACCCCTCTAGCCGAAGATAAGGCAAGAGAACTGAATATTGCACTAATTCCAGAATAAGGGGCAGATTTTTATGCAAATCGGGAAAGTGGTCGGCCGAGTAACAGCGACGAGGAAAGATGAGAATCTAGTTGGAACGAAGCTATTAATTACACAACCGATTGACTTAGACGGCAGTGTTTTAGCGAATCCCATAATTACTGTAGATACAGTTGGAGCCGGAATTGGCGATCGAGTGATCTATGTAACAGGAAGCATGGCTTCGAAGGCAATCCAAAATAAAGAGGCGCCCATAGATGCGGCAATCATAGGAATTATTGATAGTTTAGAAGGAACGACGTTGGGAGGCTAAACAATGGACGCACTGAAAATGAAAGAAGCTTTACATTTTCGAAAATTAATCGATGTCTTACTGGATCCAAACCTTTATGCAGACCTCGTCCTAAGAGGCGGTTATTTTATTAATGTGATTACCCGTGAAATTTATGAAGCGGATGTCGCGATTAAAGGCGAATACATTTTAATGGTGGGCGATGCCAAGGATTTGATCGGCCCCAAAACAACGGTAGAGGAGATACGGGGAAAGTTTGTCAGTCCTGGCTTTATTGATTCTCATATGCATTTTGAAAGTGCAATGCTTACATGCACCGAGTTTTCTAAACTATCGATCCCGACAGGCACAACCACGCTGATCGGCGACCCGCATGAAATCGGAAACGTGCTCGGTGTCCATGGTATGAAAGCAATGATTGAGGAAGCAAAGACACTGCCGAACCGGATTTTATTCACAATACCTTGTGCGGTCCCTGATGCACCAGGCCTTGAAACTTCAGGGTTTGATGTATCCGCCAAAGATATGAAAGATTTGCTGACAGATCCGTATGTTCAAGGAATTGGCGAAATCCAAAGTTTTAGCAATATCAAACCTGTTTACGATCATGCTCCCGAACTCATAGATGATTTGGTTGCCGCGGTATCTTATGCAAACAGTATCGGTAAAACGGTTGAAGGAAATGCTCCTGGTCTGTTTGGCAAAGAGCTAGCCGCACATATCATTAGCGGGGGTACACATGTCTCATGCCATGAAACGACAACGAAAGAAGAAATGATTGAAAAACTTCGCTATGGCGTAAGCGTTTTTATGCGTGAAGGCTCTTCCCAAAGGAATATGGCTGAATGTATTCGAGCGATTACCGAAGAGGGACTTGACTCAAGAAACGCGATCCTTGTTTCGGATGATATGGTTCCGGCAGATCTTTTAAAATACGGGCATATGAATGATATTATTCGCCGGACAATTGCAGAAGGGATTGATCCGGTCGAGGCCATTCAAATGGCAACGATAAACCCTGCGACCCATTTTGGATTTAAGGATGTCGGTATCATTGCTCCAGGAAAAAAAGCGGATATTGCTATTATCAGCGATTTAACGAATATGACGATTGACCAAGTTTATCTAAAGGGAAAAAAAGCTGCCGAAAAAGGCGAGCTAACGATAGAGATCGCCCCATATACCTATCCTGAAACTGTAAAAAAATCAATCAAACGAAAAGTGGTTACGAAAGAGGAACTCATAATTAAGGCAACAGGAAACCAAGCTAGAGTTCGTGCGATCGAAGCGATCCCATTTCAAAACCTAACCGGCGAAAGCGAGTTTACTCTCAATGTGAAGGAAGGGATTATCCAGCCCTGTTTGCAGCAGGATGTTCTGCCGTTACTCGTTGTTGAACGCCATGGCAGAACAGGGAGAATCGGAAAAACATTTCTCCATGGCTTTGATCTAAAGAGTGGTGCGATCGCTGAAAGTGTTGCCCATGATACACATAATATTATTGTCACTGGAACGAATTATGAGGATATGGTGACAGCGGTCAATCGTGTAATCGCAATGGATGGTGGAATTGCGATGATTAAGGACAGCAAGGTCGTAGGAGACTTGCCGCTCCGAATCGGCGGATTAATGACAGATGAATTAACGGGAAAAGAGATGAGTGAAAAAGTAGATAAATTATCAAAGCTTGCAAAGGAAGAACTTGGCTGCGGCATGGAGGTTCCATTCATGCATTTATCTTTCTGGTCACTCGTAACGAGTCCAAAATGGAAAATTACCGATATGGGCTTAATTGATGTTGATAAATTTGAAGTCATCCCAACCATCATTTAAATGCCTATTCAACTATTAAAGCAATACCATCACAAAAAGGCGGTTTGAAGACGTGCTTTGCAAAAAGGTTTAGCCGACCTTTTCCATTATCAAAATAATGGCTGAACGTATCAGTGTTTGACAGCTTCGCCCTTTTCTAAAAAATAAGGAGGGTAATCATGGGAGTCAGAGTAGTTGATTTGACACAGGAAATCTACCAGGGAATGCCAGTTTTCCCCCTTCATCAAAAAACAATGATTTTTCCTAATATATCTCATGAAGAAAGTGAGAAACAAATCGGGTTTCAATTTGCTACAAACAATCTATTAATTAATGAGCACGGACCCACACATAGTGATGCAACATATGAATATGACCCGAGCGGAAAATACATCGATGAAATGCCGTTAGACTATTTTTACGGGCCAGCGGTATGCTTGGACCTTTCCCATGTCTCACCAAGCCGATGTATTACAAGCCGAGATCTTGAAGAAGCTCTTCTCCAATCAAAGCAATATGTGGAAAAAGGAGATATTGTCCTCCTCTACACAGGACATTATAACCGCTCGTATGGGACAGATGAGTGGCTGACAACCTATACAGGACTCGATTATAACGCAGCAAAATGGCTTGCAGATCAAGGGGTTGTCAATATTGGCATCGACGCACCTGCCATCGATCACCCGGAAGATCCAAATTATTCCGGACATCTTGTATGCAGAGAATATGGGATAACGAATACCGAAAATTTATGTAATCTTGATCAGATCTCTGGCATGCGTTTTTTATACTTTGGGCTTCCACTTCGGATCCGAAAAGGAACCGGATCCCCGATAAGGGCAGTTGCTGTCTTTATTGAATAAATACGGAGGTGATTACTTGGAAAATCTCTTTAAAAGAGGACAAATTCGTGAAGAAATTATCATTCCTCCATATGAAGGCAGAAGTGCTTTTTTACGAAAAGGAGAAGAGCTGATTATCATTGATATGGAAGGGAAGCAGGTTGGAGACTTTGTCTGCTTTAATCATGCCGATCCAGCTGAGCATGTTTCTCCGGTCCATATGAGGGCATCTTTAAGCAGCATTCGGTTAAAAATAGGTGATTTCTTATACAGTAACCGGCGCCGTCCACTTATGCAGCTCATGGAAGATACCGTAGGCAAGCATGATTTCTTTTTTCCAGCATGTGATTATTACCGGTATAAGATGGATTTCAATAAAGAGGATCATCCGAATTGTTATGACAATCTGGAAACAGCATTGAAAAAATATGATATTAACCCATCTGTCGTTCCAGATCCGATCAATTTATTTATGAACAATGTCCTTGATGATCTTGGTGATTACGTTATTTCCGAACCGCTTTCAAAACCAGGTGATTATGTAAGACTCAAAGCGTTAGAAGATGTTGTTATCGCCTGTACAACTTGTTCACAGGATATGGCTCCGGTCAATGGCTGGAAGGTAACTTCATTAAAAATGCAAATAGTGGAGGCAGAATAATGGATGAAGTTCAGTTCCTACAGCAGCTTCTCCGCATAAACAGCTCGAATCCCCCTGGAAATGAACATAAAGTATCGGAAGTTTTTATGGAAAGATGTCAGAAAAATCGAGTGCCATACCAAGTAACGACTCTTATGGAGAATCGTAGTAATTTTGAAATAACCATTAGGGGAACGGGTGATAAGCACCTTTTTTTATGCGGTCATATGGACACGGTTTCACCTGGGGATGCTAATTGGAATTTTGATCCTTTTTCAGGTGAGATCGTTGGTGACAGGATATACGGCCGAGGCGCATCTGACATGAAGAGCGGCTTGGCGGCGATGTATTTAGCACTTGAGTCATTGTTTTTGGAGAAAATAACTCCGAAAGCATCGATTACATTTTTGGCTACTGCTGGTGAGGAAGTGGATAGCTGCGGGGCCAGGGCCTTTCTAGAAGGGAACGAGAACAGAACAATTGATGCACTCGTTATCGCAGAGCCAACAAATGAGAAAGTTGTTATTGGCCACAAGGGAGCGCTTTGGCTAGAGATTTCCACTTATGGAAAAACCGCTCATGGCTCAATGCCTGATCAGGGGATAAATGCAGTTGACCACATGATTCTTGTGATCAAAACATTAGAAACATTGAAAAACGAGTGGAGGATTGAAAACATAAAGCTTGGCAGCAGCAGCTTGGCTGTGACGATGATTGAAGGAGGCATCCAAACAAACGTTATTCCAGACAGGTGCACCATCAGAGTAGATATTCGTTCTATTCCTCCGCAATCACACGACGGATTAATTGAAGAGTTGAACGTAAGATTAAATCAGCTCGTAAAAAAAATGAAGTTCTTAAATTTAAAGTGACAAAAATTTTAGATCGCCCACCGATACTAACCTCTCCATCAGCAGATATTATCCAAAGCGCAATAGCGATAAAAAATCAAACAGACTCGAATTGCTTTGGCGTCTCTTATTATACAGATGGGGCTGTTCTAAATCCGCGAAGTGAAATCCCGACGCTCATTTATGGTCCTGGTGATGAAAAGCTTGCCCATCAGCCAAATGAATGGGTTAGCTTATCAGCATATAAAAGATCGATTGAGTTTTATAAAACGCTGATCTTATCGTATGACAATCAACAGTCGGATTAGACTAGGAGGGGGCTAATGAGCAGCATACTCATTAAAAATGCCGAAATTATAACGATGGATGCTAATGAAAGGATCGTTAACGGGGATATTTATATTGTTGATGATCGGATCGTAGAAATCGGACAAAATCTGCCTCATATGGCGAACAAGGTAATTGACGCAACAGGCCGAACGGTTATTCCAGGCTTTATTCAGACGCATATCCATCTCTGCCAGACATTATTTCGGGGTCAGGCCGATGATCTCGAACTGTTGGATTGGCTAAAGCAAAAAATTTGGCCACTTGAAGCATCCCATGATGAAGAATCGATCTATTATTCAGCCATGCTTGGAATCGGAGAATTAATCCAAAGCGGCACAACAACAGTTGTAGATATGGAAACAGTCAATCATACAGAATCCGCATTTAAGGCGATTGCTCAAAGCGGCATTCGTGCCTTAGCAGGAAAAGTCATGATGGATAAGGGAGACGAGGTCCCTCTCCTTTTAAGGGAGAAAACAACGGATTCGATTCAACAGAGCGTTGAGCTGCTAGAAAAATGGCATAATCACGACAGTGGCCGGATACAGTATGCATTTTGTCCCCGTTTTGTTGTTTCCTGCACGGAAGAATTATTAATAAGTGTGAGAGATCTTTCGGCAAAATATAATGTCAAAGTTCATACTCATGCGTCAGAAAATGCGAATGAAATTATTTTAGTCAAAAAAGAGCACGGCATGCGAAATGTGGTGTACTTAGACAGCATCGGCCTTGCCAATGAACGATTAATCCTTGCACACTGTGTTTGGCTTGATGATGAAGAAAAAAGAATTATTAAAGAGCGGGGTGTAAAGGTCAGTCACTGTCCTGGATCCAACTTAAAGCTCGCTTCAGGTATCGCTGAAGTACCTTCCTTGTTGGATTTACATGTCCATGTAAGTCTCGGTGCAGATGGGGCCCCGTGTAATAATAACCTTGATATGTTCAATGAAATGAGACTCGCAGCCATCATACAGAAGCCTATTCATGGGCCTACAGCTATGAAGGCGAGTACGATATTCCGAATGGCTACGATTGGCGGGGCAAAAGCGGTCGGGATGGAAAATGAAATTGGCAGCCTAGAGCCTGGAAAAAAGGCTGATCTCGCCATTTTAAACTTAAACGATTTTCATGTTTATCCCTCCTTTGAGATTGACCCAATTTCGAGAATTGTTTATTCCGCAACAAGAGCAGATGTCGAATCGACCATTATAAACGGTAAAATCCTAATGGAAAATAGACGTTTAAACACCATTGATAAAAAGGTTATATTAAAAGAATCAAACATTGCGATCAAACGTCTAATAAAAAGGCTGGAAACAGTTGTGTACTAAGGCAAGGCTGTTATTTAAAGCCAATTATTAGATAAGCGGCCATTTTTTCGGTAATATTAAGATAGACTTTTCTTAAATATGGAACTTGAAAATGGAGGAATAAAAATGGCCATTGAAAATCCAAGTCGTGATGAAATCGGTTTGATGTTAAAAAAAGCAAAACGAATTGCTGTTGTGGGCCTTAGCGGGAACCCTGAAAGAACTTCTTACATGGTGTCTAAAGCGATGCAGGATGCCGGCTATGAGATCATTCCGGTTAATCCGACAGTCGATGAAGTATTAGGTGTGAAGGCAGTTTCATCCTTAAAAGAAATTGAAGGCCACGTTGACATCGTGAACGTATTCCGCCGTTCAGAACATTTGCTTAAAGTGGCAAAAGAATTCGCTGAAATAGATGCCGATATCTTCTGGGCACAGCAAGGACTTGCTAATGAAGAAGCCTATAACTTTTTAAAGGAAAAAGGGTATACAGTGATCATGGATCGTTGCATTAAGGTAGAGCATGCCTTAACAAAATAAGAGGACTGCATGAGATCTGAATAAGGTCTCATGTTTTTTTATTCTTTCTAAAAAATATTGAAATAAAAGGCTTTAAGAATCTCAAAATAGCTGACCAATCAACAATTAAATTGAAAACTCATTTGCCAAAATGGAATAAATAGATACAATAAAGCATAGACGCCATTAAAAAATATGGTAAAATACACATATCGAACATTCGTTCTTCAAATGGAATTCTAACATAAAATAAAGGAAAAATGCCTTATTAGACGAATATCTATACGAAAGTTCGACAGGATACAAAATGAAAATGGCTTATAAAGGCCACCATTTACCATGAAGGATTTTTGGGATTTCTAAACCAAACCAACACAATATGGTGTACGAGCGAAGCGAAATTTCGCTAATTAATCTAGGAGAATCTAGCCTATTTACTTAATAGCTTGGCTATACTTGATAAGTTAGCGTAGCCTTCGTCCCCAATTCCTTCATAATAAATAAAGTAATACATTGTTTTTTGCAACAAATGAAAGGGGAATGTTCGTGGCAAGAAATCAGGAAGCTTTTGATTATAATGATGATGCCATACAAGTACTCGAAGGGCTTGAAGCAGTAAGAAAACGCCCAGGGATGTACATTGGAAGTACAGATGCAAGAGGGCTTCACCATCTTGTATATGAAATTGTCGATAACGCTGTCGATGAAGCACTGGCAGGTTACGGTGACCATATCATTATCAAAATCCATAAAGATAACTCAATAAGTGTTCAAGATAAAGGCAGAGGAATGCCAACTGGAATACATAGTACGGGGAAACCAACACCTGAAGTGATATTAACAGTCCTGCACGCAGGCGGAAAATTTGGCCAGGGCGGTTATAAAACAAGCGGAGGTCTCCATGGCGTAGGTGCATCTGTTGTGAATGCCCTTTCGGAGTGGCTTGTTGTCAAGATTAGGCGGGACGGTTTTGTTTATGAACAGCGTTTTGAAAATGGCGGAAAACCAGCAACAACGCTAGAGAAAACGGGGAAAACAAATCAAACTGGTACGATCATTCACTTTAAACCAGATAAAGACATCTTCTCCACCACCTCATATAACTATGAAACCCTTTGTGAGCGTCTTCGTGAATCAGCTTTCCTGTTAAAGGGAATGAAGATTGAAATTACTGATGAACGCAATGGCATCCAGGAAATCTTTCATTATGAAAATGGAATCGAAGCCTTTGTGGAATATTTAAATGAAGAAAAAGACGTGCTTCAACCTGTAGTCAGCTTCGAAGGGCAGCATAATGGGATCGAAGTCGATTTTGCATTCCAATTTAATGATGGATATTCAGAGAATGTTCTTTCCTTCGTTAATAATGTGCGAACGAAAGACGGAGGAACACATGAAGCGGGAGCTAAAACAGCAATGACTCGTGTTTTTAATGAATATGCAAGAAAAGTTAATTTTCTAAAAGAAAAAGATAAGAACCTTGATGGATCCGATATTCGTGAGGGATTTACAGCGATTATTTCCGTGCGGGTTCCTGAAGACCAGCTTCAGTTTGAAGGGCAGACAAAAGGCAAACTCGGAACAAGTGAGGCCAGGTCATCAGTCGATGCAGTCGTATCTGAAAATCTGACCTATTTTCTTGAAGAAAATCCAAATATTAGTTCACTATTACTTAAAAAAGCGATTAAAGCGTATCAAGCCCGTGAAGCCGCTCGAAAAGCCCGTGAAGATGCAAGAAGCGGCAAGAAAAGAAAACGATCCGAAGCCGTTCTTTCCGGTAAATTAACACCGGCTCAATCAAGAAATCCACAGAAAAATGAATTATATTTAGTGGAAGGAGATTCAGCGGGCGGTTCAGCGAAACAAGGGAGAGACAGACGTTTCCAAGCTGTTCTTCCACTGCGCGGAAAAGTAATCAATACGGAGAAAGCAAAGCTGCAGGATATCTTCAAAAATGAAGAGATCAATACGATCATCCATGCCGTTGGTGCCGGGGTCGGTGCTGATTTTAATTTGGATGATATTAATTATGAAAAGGTAATTATCATGACGGACGCTGATACAGACGGGGCCCATATTCAAGTTCTGCTTCTTACCTTCTTTTATCGCTATATGAGACCACTACTTGATGCGGGAAAGATATTTATCGCACTGCCACCTTTATATAAAGTAAGCCGTGGAGCGGGTAAAAAAGAAGTGATCGAATATGCCTGGAGCGATGATGATTTACAGGACGCAATTAAAAAGGTCGGGAAAGGCTATATGCTCCAGCGGTATAAAGGTCTCGGTGAAATGAATGCCGACCAGCTCTGGGAAACAACAATGGACCCGGAGACACGTACGTTAATTCGGGTGAGAATTGATGATGCTGCAAGAGCAGAGCGCCGGATAACTACGCTTATGGGCGATAAGGTAGAACCGCGACGAAAATGGATTGAATCAAATGTGGCATTCGGCCTTGAAGAAGATGGCAGCATTCTTGAAAATGAAAATATTTCGGTTTTAGAGGAGGAGATTGAATAATGAAATCGGCAGAAAAATTTCGCGATCTCCCTCTCGAAGATGTTCTTGGCGACAGATTTGGTCGATATAGTAAATATATTATTCAGGAACGGGCTTTGCCAGATGCCCGGGATGGACTAAAGCCAGTACAGCGTCGGATTCTGTATGCTATGCATGTTGAAGGAAATACGCATGATAAAGGCTTTCGGAAGTCAGCAAAAACAGTTGGGAACGTAATCGGTAATTATCATCCGCATGGAGACACATCCGTCTACGATGCGATGGTTCGGATGAGTCAGAACTGGAAGGTACGCAACTTTCTTGTGGAAATGCACGGGAATAATGGTAGTATCGATGGTGATCCGCCTGCAGCAATGCGTTATACAGAAGCAAGACTCTCTGCCATATCGGCTGAATTACTCAAGGATATTGAAAAAAGAACAGTAGATTTTGTTCCAAACTTTGATGATACATCGAATGAACCTACTGTCCTGCCTGCGATGTTTCCAAATCTCCTTGTTAATGGTTCAACAGGCATTTCAGCTGGATATGCGACGGATATTCCTCCCCATCACCTCAATGAAGTGATTGATGGAGTCATCCATCGAATGAACAACCCTGAGTGTTCTGTAGATGATTTAATGGAGCACGTAAAGGGGCCTGATTTTCCGACAGGTGGAATCATTCAAGGAGTTGACGGGATTAAGAAAGCCTATGAAACAGGTAAAGGGAGAATAATCATCCGTGGTAAAGCTGAATTTGAAGATCTTCGCGGCGGTAAAAAGCAAATCGTCATTACCGAAATTCCTTTTGAAGTGAATAAAGCAAACCTCGTCAAGAAAATGGATGAATTCCGTTTAGACAGGAAAGTGGAAGGGATCGCCGAAGTCCGCGACGAAACGGACCGGACAGGCTTAAGAATTGTTATTGAGTTAAAAAAAGACGCTGATCCAGAAGGTGTTCTGAACTACTTATATAAAAATAGTGATTTACAAGTTCCATATAGTTTTAATATGGTTGCCATCCATAACAGGCATCCTAAGCTTATGGGGCTTAGAGAACTGTTAGATGCGTATATTCAGCATCGAAAGGAAGTAGTCACAAAAAGGTCCCAATATGAATTGGAAAAAGCTCAAGCACGACAGCATATTGTCGAGGGGCTTATGAAAGCTCTTTCCATTCTTGATGAAGTAATTGCAGCTATTAGAGCTTCTAAAGACAAGCGGGATGCGAAAGATAATTTAATGGCTAAATTTGCTTTTACGGAACCGCAGGCGGAAGCCATCGTTTCCTTGCAGCTATATCGTTTGACGAATACGGATATTACTGCGTTACGTGCAGAAGCAGAGGAATTGGCGAAGAAAATCGAAGAGCTTACAGCTATTTTAGTGAGTGAGAAAAAGCTTTATGCTGTTATTCAGAAAGAGCTAAGAGATGTGAAAAAGCGTTTCGCTGATACTCGTCGAACAACAATCGAAGCAGAGATCGAAGAAATAAAAATTAATCTTGAAGTTTTGGTCGCAAGTGAAGATGTCATTGTAACTGTGACAAAGGAAGGCTATGTGAAGCGAACAAGCCCGCGCTCATTCGCAGCATCTAATGGCCAGGATTTCGGCATGAAGGATTCGGACCTTCTTCTCACTCAGCTTGATATGAACACGACGGATGTACTGCTTGTGTTTACAAACAAAGGAAATTATTTATACTGTCCGGTCCATACCCTGCCGGATATCCGCTGGAAGGATCTTGGGCAGCATATTGCAAATATTATTCCAATCGACGATGATGAGACGATTGTCAAAGCACTTCCTGTCAAGGATTTTGAAACGGATTCGTATCTGTTGTTTGTGACAAAGAACGGAATGGTTAAGAAAACGGAGCTAAAAGCTTATAAAGCTCAAAGGTACTCTAAACCGCTCGTTGCCGTTAATGTAAAGGGCATTGATGAACTGATTGATGTTCATATAACGGACGGGGATAAAGATCTGTTTTTGGCTACACATCATGGCTATGCCCTCTGGTTCCACGAGGAAGAAGTAAATATAGTCGGAACAAGGGCTGCCGGAGTCAAAGGGATCAATCTGAAAGACGATGATTTCCTTACTGGTGGTCAGATAATTGAGAATCCGCAAGAACAGTCTATAGTGATTGTCACTCAACGTTGCTCTGTGAAAAAAATGAAGTTAAGTGAGTTTGAACGAACAACGCGTGCGAAACGGGGCGTTGTCATGTTAAGAGAATTAAAATCAAATCCTCACCGTGTCATCGGCTTTGTCATTGTGAGGGGGAATGACGATATTTATATTGAGACTGAAAAAGGTCAAATTGAAACATTGAAAGCATCTGCAATCAGATTTAATGATCGATATTCAAATGGTTCATTTATTATAGATGAATCAGAAAGCGGAAAGGCCGAACATGTTTGGAAAATTGAAGCTATCCAAGAGAAAAATATTCCTGAAGAATAAACAAAAAACCCTGCTTAAAACTAGCAGGGTTTTTTGTCTATTTCCTAATTTCACAACATTATGAATCTTTCCTATGTTAATATTGAAAATAAAATACTTGAAAGGCATGATGGTTTGTTATGAAAATGAATTTCACAGCTATATCAGTAATATTTTTATCATTATCAGTTCTAATAAGCTCTGTAATAATATCAAATTCTTTAAAAAATACAACGAATGATGATTCCCAAATTCTTATTGAAAAGGCTACTAAAGAGGTAATGGAAAATCCATTGTTAACTAAAGAAGAAATGGCAGAGTATTTAGGAATATCAGAAATAGAATTCGATGAAATAGATAGAAATCAAATACATACCGTCGGGAGAGGAATTCCATATATAGAATCGGATTCAAATAAATACTATACGATAATAGGCTTGAGTGAATGGTTAGCAGATACTGATCTTTATAGATCAAATTCGTTGGAGGATTATAAATGATAAAAAATATAGTGTGATTTCTTATACGAAATCCACTATATTTGTATTTGGTTTTTTAGCTGCATTTCCCCCACTGAAAACGGTGAGTGGATTGGAGCGGAAGGCACTTGACTCCAGCGGGAGATAGAGGAAAAGTCGAGACCCCGCAGACGGAACGTCGAGGAGGCTCGACTTCCTCCCCGCGGAAAGCAAGTGCCTGTAGCGGAAAGGAACGGGCATTGTTCCCGATTACAACAAACTTTACGAAAACAGCCTTAATAAATATTACCTTTATAGATAAAGCGTCACTCCCAATCGAGCTGTTAATTATATTTTTCACTCCAAATTCCTTTATTCGTCCACTTAAAAACATGCCAAATGATGATTAAAAACAATAGATATCCTAAAATTGAATATGCATGATTCCAACTGCCGGTATGTCGAAAGAAGCCCCATTTCTCTGAATACATCTCTACTACAGGTGTCAAAGCACTTGCTGCAACAAGTAGACAACATCTTCCCACCCTATTTAATCTTTGGGCAATAAAGAGAAAGACACCTGTTAATAAAGGTAGAGTTATCAGTGTAAAGGAAATATTTATTGAAAAAAGTTCCGGAAAAGGCCGGACTGGAAACTCATATAGTTTTTTTTCGACAAAATAAAGGTCTAAATAAGTTCCAAGCAGAGCAGCAAATACGATCGTAGGAAAATAAGTGACTCGCTTTTTAAATGAAGATTGCTTTTTTTGCAATGGCGGCAAGTTCGAGTTTATCGAGTGTTTCGCAGTATTCATCGCTTATCTCTCCATCGATATTTTCATCTAATTCCCGTAAACAATTGATCGTATCCAAGCTATCAAACCATTCAACTGGCTGAGCAGGCAAATGGTCAACATTCCTCCATGCAAGTTCAAGTCTTGGGCTGTATAAACGCACCGCTCCTTTTCGAAGCTGGCAATTTTTTAATCTTTTCGTAAACCCAAAGCCAGGCAGCGCCTCCTTCAGATCATTAAAAATATGAGGCCAATAATCTTTTCGAGATCCAGTGTGCGGATGGGAAAAGGCCCAAATAAGGGTCTTCTCCAGTTGGATTTTATCCCCGAAAAGGATGCGGTACAGTCGCTTTCCAAGCAAAATTCGTTCATGGAGTGAATTGAAATGGTTTAAAGTTTGTCCGATGATTGCAATATTTTCGCCTTTCTCATCCACGAAAGGAAATAAGATGTGATTCAAAGAAAGAATATCCTGGAGCATGAATTCTAGCGTATCGAGTACTTTATCTTTAAAAAAAGCATTTTGGATGACTTGCTTTTCAAGATAGCTTTGCTCATTAATAACGAGAGCGATTGTTAAAGTCGTTTTGTCCCTGTGGTGCCAAAAATAATTCCAAACGGATTGCATGAAAATAGAAATGTTTAAATGAGGAAGCAAATGAAATAAATTTTGTTCTCTTTTTATGCTTTCGTCATAAACAAGAAATTGTGGGTAGGCATCTTGAAAGATCAGCCAGTTCCCTCGTTCCAAAAAACCAAAGAAATCCTTTTTTGTCCTTTCATCTAATAATTTTGAAAGCAACTCTCCTTTCAAATCAGTCATATTCCATCCGCCGTTCCGGGAAACCATATGACCGAGAAATGCCCAGTGAACTTCTGGGTACTTTCGGTAAAAATTGAGATAGGCTTTTGTTCTTGTGACATTGTTGAGATTATGCTCGGCTGTTAATCCTCGAATTTTACGAAGTAACCGTTCATCTTCTTCATTTAAAGGAAAAGCTGTTTTATGCTCCTTAATCCTATTCTTTAAATCTGCTCTTATTTCCAATTGTGCAGCGGTAAGTTGTGGCTTTTTCGTTCCGTTTCTCAGGAAAAAAATATTCTTTCCCCTCCTTTGACGTATTCTTTTTTAACAGAAGAATATGAATAGAAAAGAAGTGTTTTAGAAAGGGAGGTGAGTCATTAGTGAAGCTTGAGACTGAAGCTGGGATTCAAAGAATCGTTGAAATCTTAAAAAAAGATCAAGCTCCTGATGGTTCCTGGCAATACCCGTTTGAGACAGGGCTCGCAACAGATGCATTTATGATTATCTTATTACGCACTCTAGAAATTAATGATGAAAAATTAATTCAAGAGTTAGCAGAACGAATTTTAGCCAAGCAAGAAGAAAATGGGGCTTGGAAGCTATTTCATGATGAGGGGGATGGCAATTTAACGGCAACACTGCAATCCTATTATTCTCTTCTTTTTTCGGGTTATTACAGCAAGGATGACAAGAGGCTGGAGGCAGCAAAACAATTTATTCTAGCAAACGGTGGAATCGAAAAATCACATATGTTTACAAAAGTTATGCTTGCCTTAACCGGCCGGTATAAATGGCCGACATTCTTTCCTCTCCCTGTTGAAGTCATCCTTTTGCCGCAATCTTTCCTGATTAACTTTTTTGATATTTCGGTCGTTGGCAGAGTTAATCTTGCTCCTATATTGATATTAGCGGATAAAAAGTTCAGCCTTAGGACGAAATGGAGTCCGAATATTTCTGATTTGTTTACTTCAAGAGAGGATGATTTTTTTAATTGGGAAAGAAAGCCGGAATGGAGATCCCTTTTTACAGCTATCGAAGAAGGGGTGAAAGGATTAATTGGGCTGCCATGGCAAATCCATTCACTTGCAATTAACAAAGCAAAAAAATATATGCTTGACCGGATTGAACCGGATGGAACATTGTATAGCTATTTCAGTGCAACCTTTCTGATGATTTTTTCATTACTATCGCTCGGATACCAAAAAAATGACCCCATCATTATAAAGGCAGTCAACGGCTTAATAAAGATGAAATTCCGCATCGATGGATATACCCATATGCAGTATACAACTGCCGGTGTATGGAATACGTCATTAATTTGCTTTGCACTTCAAAAAGCGGGAGTATCTCCACTTGAACCAGTATGTGAACAGGCAAACCGGTATTTGCTTGACCGTCAGCAACATAAATACGGGGATTGGGTAGTGCATAATCCTGGGGGTGTTCCAGGAGGATGGGGATTTTCGAACATCAATACAATGAATCCGGATATTGATGATACAACATCATCCCTAAGGGCCATGTCTCAGCTTGTATTTACAAATTCTCAGATTAGTGATCAATGGCAGAAGGGAATGAAATGGCTGATATCCATGCAAAATGACGATGGTGGATGGCCTTCTTTTGAAAAAAACATAAATAAAAATTTATGGAAACTTATTCCGATTGAAGGGGCAAAATATTTGGTCACAGATCCCAGTACGACAGATCTTACAGGTAGAACGCTTGAATTTCTAGGAAACTATACCCACATGACGAAGAAAAATCCGGTAATAAAACGGGGAATTAATTGGTTGCTCAAGAACCAAGAAAAAGATGGGTCTTGGTATGGGCGCTGGGGGATCTGTTATTTATATGGGACATGGGCGGCTGTTACTGGCATAATTGCTTCCGGTGTTTCACCATATCACGATTCAATTCAAAAAGCGGTCACATGGCTGCAGAATATTCAAAATGCGGATGGTGGATGGGGAGAGTCATGCAAAAGTGATATCATGAATTATTATGTTCCGCTTGGCACTAGCACATTATCCCAAACAGCGTGGGCGCTGGATGCACTCATTGCCGCGGCCATTCAGCCGACACCGGCGATCCAAGCTGGAGTGAAGTTTTTGCTTGAGGGATTTGAAAGACATGATTGGACTTTCTCTTATCCAACAGGGCAGGGGATGGCAGGAGGATTTTATGTGAATTACCATAGTTATAACTATGTGTTCCCATTGCTTGCATTGGCGAATTATAAGCGGAAATTTTTAGAATAACGGTCATTTTCCAGTGTATTAACAAATAGAGAAGGCGGTTAAATTAAAAATGCGCCTTCTCTATTTGTTTTGGCGAAATACAAATTATATAACAGGGTAAAGGTGGAAAAATTCTTTATCATACATTGTTGACGAGGGTGAAGTGGCCAGACTCCAGTCAGGCAATTGCAAAGAAGAAATATAAGAAGGCTTTTATTTATTCTAAATTGCGCTGACTTTTACAGAATTTGTATCATTTACATCTGAATCATTCTGTAAGATCATTGGTATGTTCGTGAAGGCAAAATCCCCGTTTCCCTCGCCAAACCCTTGATTTTGTTTGTTAGATAGAAATGTGTCAATATGCTGATTGGGACCAAGACTCGTTGAAGCCCCGCGGTCCATTGCGTTCACCTTAAACACAAGCAAATTAACGAATACCGGTCCAAAAATACCCATTTTTCTACCTCCTGTTTCACGGTAATGGAATCTTTTGAAATGTTGAAGGGCTGTCTATAAGATCCCGGTCATCTACACAGCTTTTTGTGCCAATGAAGCCGCTGTTATCCCCAAAATTTTGACCGTAACCTTGTGTTTTCTTATCCGAATTATTCCAATCGGCCATCAAATTTTGTCCAACATTTACTGCTGAGCAATTTTCAAAGGAATTAATTTTTAAAAGAAAAATATTAATATTAATAGATGCACCTGCCACTGGAGCCCACCTCCTTATCGAACTATATTCAAAATGAGTAATTTTATGATTTTCAGAAAGGAGGAAACAGCATGGATTTCGAAAAATTAAAGCAATGGATGGAGCTAGCTCAGAAATACCAATCAGGTGATTTTTGGAATGGCATGCTTGATCAATCCTCCTTTAGCCAGTTTATGAAAGAAAATATGGACATGGGTCCTTCCTCGGATGCAAAAGGTCAACCCTCATCTAGAACCGTATATCCCAACATAGATATATACATGACAGATTCAGAAGTAATTGTGCTGGCTGATTTAGCCGGTTATGCTAAAGAAGACATCCAAGTATCTGTATCGGGCAATAAGCTTTTACTTAAGGGGATGTCAACTCCTATCGTTGGAGGACAGCCAATTTTACAGGAAAGAAATCAGGGTCAGTTTCAGCGTGTAATCGAATTGCCTGAGCCAGCGGATACCAATCAGATTCGTGCCAAATTTCAAAATGGGCTACTCACATTGACATATAAAAGAATATATCTGCAAGAGGAAAGAGTGACAATCGAATAACCTATCCCATCTTTTCTGCTTGTGTATCTTCGAGGTCAGAGTCATCAATAGCAATTTTCGGATTGTGAAACACAACGTGATCGCCACTTTGTTCACCAAATCCTTCAACCCGATGATTTTTCGCATGATTCCCAATTTGCATCGTTGAACTCACCGAGATGCGTCCGAGCCTGTCAACACTATTAATACAAACTCCTTGAATATTGATATTCGTTGGCGAAATCATTTTTATCGTTCCTCCTTCGTTTTAAGCACTCAAATAACTTAAAAATGTGGGGATTACATATGTCTATAAAAGGATTATTCAATCAAAACCCAAATAATGAAATAATCAATAAAAAAATTGCCGAACTGGAGAAAAATTATTTAAAGCTAAATACACTCGAGTTCCGTGTAAAAAGTCTATTAAAATTAGAAGAAAAGATTTTTCCGCTACTTAAATTGAAAGACGAATTAATGGCTGTAAATAAAAAAATATCCACACATTCAGTCCCGATTGCAAAACAAGAGGAAGAAAGAAAGATACCTAACATACAAGAAGAAGCCCGGTCAATCGAAGCCTCCATTCTTAAAAAGCTGCACCCGTTATTCAAAAAAGTGGATTCGATGGGCCAACAAATTCTTGAACTGGAACAAAATTGTTTTTGGCTGAATGAAAACCAAGCGGACATCCTCAACCGGATCTCCGTCATCGAAGAAAAACTCTCAAGTTTTCAAACGGAAGTTAATGGGAAGGAAAAGAAGGGAAGTGAACAATCAGTTATCATAAAGGAAATACGAATTGATAAATTCTATCTTGATAAATATGAGCAAAATAATAATTTTGCCCAGTTAGGAATTAAAGAATTGAGCGGGGTACTTAACATTGGCGCGACATATGGAAGGGACACCATCCCAAAAGAGGTCTCTGAACAAATTAAGGAGGATTTTAAAGAATTTAACACGATAAAGGATGATTTTGAAAAGAGTCAAGAAGAATCAACAGCCGATGAATCATCAAGTGCCTCGGAATCGAGTTCGAGTTCAAGCGAAGATGAACCATTCACTGATATCCCAATTGAAGAACTAACGGAAGAGAACAATAGTGAATCATGAAAGAATTCTATTTTCCTTTTTGCTTTTAGTTCTGTAGTAGAAAACTACTATCATTGGGAAACGAACATCGAATTTATTAAAAACAGCCGAATAACATTATTTTTACTAACCTCTTGCCCAATTTCGGACAAGAGGTTTTTTACATTTATTTCCCTCAACTGGACAAAATAACTGCAAGGATGTCTAGGGAGGGTGTGAATTACAATGAAAAAGGAATTGGTCATTGCATTAGCGGCTTTTTTCTACATGGCTCTTTCAGCGATTACAGGGGTATATGCAGTAGAGGACGGAAACAAGATCATTACGGTTTCGAAAGATAAAGTGGATGTTAGCGGAGACGGAAAAAAAGATACTGTTATTATTACAGGAATCCCCTATGTGGAAGACGGGGATTATTTAAAAGAAATTTATATGGAGATTTCCGCATCAAACGGAAAAACATATCGAGTAGAGCTAGATGGAGGGTTACGCCCCAAGATTGATTTCGTCGATTTAAATCATGATGGAGTTGCAGATATGTATATTGGCGTTGACACCGGCGGAAGTGGAGGGATAACCAAATATTATCTATACTCATTAAAAGATTTCAATTTAACAAATTTAACTGTTCCAGATCCGCTCGTCATGAACAGCCAATTTTTAAATGGCTATAAAGCAAGGATTACGATTCAGGATACAGGTAAATCGTATATGTTTGATTTGAGGGATAGGGCGGACGAGTACGAGCGTTCGGGACTTTACCAAAATGGAAGGCTTAGTGAGCCGACTGAGCTTATGGTTGACGCATATTCAACCCTAAAGCCTGTCCTTGTAAAGGGTGAACAGTATGGATTGATTGGATCTCAAGCTATTAGTGGGGCGATTCATGCGGATACAATTGCGATTGTCGAATCGACTTGGTTCTATGAAAACGGAAAATGGGTACTTATGGGCATGAAAATAAAGGAAACTAATCCAAGAAAAACAAAAGGGACCAAGTAGATGGTTGTTATGTTTTTAGGGGTAGTGTCAGGAGAATAAGGATTCCGGAGTTGCTGCAGCCAATTGTTATCTAGAAAAATTATTTATGGGTATTAAGTTTTACAGGTAATTTTACCCATATTTCTTTACAATTATTTGCCGTTTTTTTACTCTAAATTTACGAATTTTCATTATTTTTTAACACTACTAAGCTATCATTTGGTTGTAATTACATACTTAGGAGGAGAATGGTAGTGAAGAAAATAATGAAAAGCTCTAAGTCACGTACGATTCTATTATCAGCTCTGCTTATTGGTGCAGTGCCTACAATGAATGTCGCACTTGCAGATTTAACCGCAACAAAGTATCCTGCTGCAGAAACGTACAAGCCTACACCAATCCCGGATCGGATTATTTTAAGCTGGAAGGGCGATACAGCTACAACACAAGCGGTAACTTGGCGAACAGATGTTAATGTCGTCACCCCGCAAGCCCAGATTGCGGTTGCAGAAGACGGTCCTGCTTTCAAGGCCAAGGCGAAAATCGTGATGGCCGAAAGCAGTAGTGAGGTAAAGGGGAATCAGCCATACACGGCCAAATTCCACACTGTAAATTTCGAAAATCTTAATCCGAACACAAAGTACTTATATCGAGTCGGAGATGGAGCTAACTGGAGCGAATGGTTCGAATTTTCCACAGCTTCCGATAAATCTGAACCATTCTCATTTCTTTATGTAGGTGACGCCCAAAACGACATCCTTGAACATTGGTCGCGTGTCATTCGCAATGCATATTCAGACTTGCCAGATGCCAAATTCATTATTCATGCGGGAGATTTAATCAATCATGGTGATGCAGACGAGCAGTGGGGGGAATGGTTCAAAGCCGGTGGCTGGCTCAACGGCATGGTGTCTAGTATTCCGACTCCTGGAAACCATGAATACTCGAAAATTGTAAAAGGTGAACCATCCGGTCTGTCCCAATATTGGCGCCCACAGTTTGCTCTTCCAGAGAACGGGCCTGCAGGCTTTGAAGAAACTGTATATTACACTGATTATCAAGGAATGCGAATCATTTCGCTTGATACCAATGCTAAAGGCAGCAACCTGGATAAACAAGTTGCCTGGCTTGAACAGGTCCTAGAAAATAATCCGAATAAATGGACGGTAATCACATTCCATCATCCAATCTACGCCAACTCTCCAGGGCGCGACAATGTGGAAGTTCGGAATAAGTTGCTTCCTTTAATTGAAAAATACAGTGTTGATTTAGTCCTTCAAGGTCACGACCATAGCTATGCCCGTGGTCATGTTACTAACAAATCTTCGGGGCAAAATGCAATGAGCACAAAGAGTGACACCGTATTTGTCGTTTCGGTTTCCGGTCCAAAGATGTATGACTTTACTTCTAAAAACTGGGATGAGAATGGCGCTCAAGTTCGCAATGCTATAAAGGATACTCAGCTATACCAACTCGTCCGAATTAATGGAGATACACTATCCTACGAGGCACGTACGGCTACAGGAAATTTATTCGATGGTTTTGAAATTAATAAAACGCCAAGTGGACAAAAGCAGATCAAGGAAATAACAAACACCCAGTGGGAAAAAGAGAAGCAAGAAGAGAAAAACGCTAAGAATTAACAGCATTAAGGGTCAAAATCATATGTAAAATTAACATTTCTTCCTATGTGAAGGAGATGGGGCATATGTTCCATCTCCTTTGTTTGTTATGTGTTTACTTTAGTCGTTCACCATTATTGCAGTATCTGCCTATTGCACCAGAAAGAAGGGACTTATCCATGCATCGGACTTCATTATTTTCTGCAAATTTTATTGTACTGTTATTAGGAGTTTTGTTGTATAGCATACTGCCATCTCATGTTCATGCACATACGAATAGCTACGGATATATGAACATACATGAAAAAACGAAAGAAGTAGATATTGATCTGACTCTTGATTATAAGGAGCTTGCAATAGCTGTGGAACTACCGATCAGTATTGAAACCGCACCAACAACTGCAGAGTTGGAGAGCGCGCTTAGTGATCAGAAAGATAAAATAATGGATTACCTTGCCTCAGGAATGCGAGTATACCGGGATGAACTGATTTGTGAACCTCGGCTCCAGTCTACAAAGGTTAGTATGATTGATAATCATCCGTTAGCCAATTTCCAGTTTCATTACTCATGTGAAGGTAAATCTACCAGGATTGCTTATGATCTATTTGTAGATGACATTAACCGTTCGCATATAAACTTTGCCACTGTGGATGGAGAGAAGGGAACTCAAGAGTTTACCTTTACAATTGCGGAACGAGAAATGGTAATAGGCGAACGTAATTGGCTGCGCCAAGCATGGAACTTCACCTTTCTAGGAATCGAGCATATTATCACAGGTTATGATCATATTTTATTTGTGCTTTGTCTAATCATTCCGGCTGCCATTTCGTTTGGAAGAGTAGTAGAGGTCATTACTGCATTCACTCTCGGACATAGCATTACACTTGGATTGGCAACTTTAGGGATTGTTTCACTCCCGGAGCGATTGGTGGAACCGGCTATCGCCCTTAGTATCATTTATGTCGCTGTGGCGAATCTACTGAAATGGGAAACGAAAAACCGGTGGATTGTTACGCTGCTCTTTGGTTTAATTCATGGATTTGGATTTGCAGGTATCCTGCAGGAAATGGAACTTTCCCGTAGTACCATTGCGTCTTCTCTGCTCTTTTTCAATGTGGGTGTCGAAATTGGCCAGATAGCGGTTATTGCTCTAGTACTACCTTTATTATTCCTATTTCGACGGTATAAACGCTTTCCAGTTTTCGTCTCCGTTAGCTCAGCTTCGATCATAACAATCGGTCTGGTTTGGTTTATTCAACGAGCTGTTGGTATTTAAGTGCACCGTTATACTCGAAGAAATGTCCTGCTCCATAGGAGAAAGGGTCTGAAGCGGTAGTTTCGAGTAGCGCCCAGCGACTTGTGTACTTTCGCTAGACGAGCGCTCGCGTTTTCTAATCAAATGCAACCGATTGCTTAAGTAAAACCATCGATTCTCTCCACCTGGGGTAGAGTCAGGAAAATATGGATTTACAACTTAAAGGCTTTCAACTAATAATTATCATTGCAAGAAGTATTCTGCTTTGGATGGTAGTATTAATTATTGAATTAAGAAAATGAATATACGTATTATAGAGATTATTATAGCAACTTTTTAGGTTGCTATATTTTTTTTGTTGAAAAGGCTAGGCGTAGGGATCCAAAAAGTTTATAGCCTGGTATTCGGGGCAAAAGGATTTTTGATTCGCTAACCAAAATATCAGGCATACGGATGAATTTTTATGTCAAAAGACATTAATAGTTTTATGCCCACAACTTGAAATTGTAAGTAGCACATCGTTTTCGCCATTTTAAATTTGGAAAGAACTACGATATTGACAAATAAATATTTTACATAGGATAATAATGATATTGATTTTCATTTGCATTTATGTGAGGTGCCTCAAATTGTTCAAGAGAGTAAATATTCTGGTTATCATTCTATACCTCGTTTCACTTAGTTTATATTCAATAGGGTTTGCTGAAGAAAATAATGCAAGAGATGCAATAAAAACACTTATTCCTCTTTTAGATAAGGTAGAAAAAGATGTGAGCAATGGTGGTTTAGAAAAGGCAAATTTGTCTTTCGATGATTATAAAAATCAATTTTTGAAATTAAAAAATGAGATTCGTTCAGATTCGATTATTGGCTACAGTGAAATTGAATCCAAAACAGCAGCATTAACGATATCACTACTAAATGAGGACAAAAATAAATCATTAACAGACATATCTTCTTTAACAAAAACAATAAAAGATTATTCAGAAGGTACGTTAAATGATCATCCCAATAAAATTGAAAAAATGAGTTTGTCTTCGTATATCACGTTATTAAAAAAGGCTAAAGAGTCGATTTCCAATAAAGATATGAATCAAGCAACAGAACAAGCTCAACAACTAAGAAGAGACTGGTTAGGAGTTGAGGGGGAGGTTGTTAGTCAGTCCCAGAGCATATATAACAATTCTGAAAAACATCTTGTCTTATTAGAAGGCTATATCCAACAAAACAATCTCTCAAAAGCTAGTAAAACATTAGATCAGATGATAACCGATCTTGAGCCACTTCAAAAAGATTCGTATGGGCTATGGGATGCGGCACTCATACCTATTAGAGAAGGGGTAGAAGCGCTTTTAGTCATTGGATCACTCCTAGCCGTCACAAAGAAAGCAAACGTATCTAACGGGAGAAAGTGGATTTGGGGAGGTACATTATCCGGATTACTAATCAGTATGTTAATTGGGCTGTTAGTAACCTATTTCTTAAAAGCTATTTCTTTTGGCGAAAATAACTTTTTAATTAATGGCTGGTCTGGGGTAATTGCTAGTATTATGCTGCTATATGTAAGTTATTGGCTTCATAGAAATTCAAATATAAAACATTGGAACAGCTTTATTAAAGGGAAAACGGAGAAAGCCATTAGTAATGGAAAATTAATTTCATTTGCAGCTCTTTCTTTCCTAGCCATTTTAAGGGAAGGGTTGGAAACAGTCATTTTCCTAGTTGGAATGGTTAATAGAATGCCGATAGAGAAGTTTTTAATAGGGATTGTAGTGGGGGTTGGAATTTTAGTTATTTTTGGAATCTTAATGCTAAAAGTAGGTTCATTCCTGCCATTGAAGCCGTTTTTCTTTGTTTCAAGTATTATCGTATTCTATTTATGCATTAAATTTATGGGTACGGGAATACATAGTTTGCAGCTTTCTGGTCTCATTGATTCAACAGTAAATGAAAGTATTCCAACAGTTTCGTTTATTGGTGTTTATCCTTCTTGGTACAGTACCTTGCCACAGCTAGTAATCAGTTTAATGGCTGTATGTGTTTTAACTTATCAATATATTAACAAAAAGAAATTATCTAAGACAAATGGAGGCACTATTCATGAAGTTAAATAATAAACGTTTAATGGTTGCATTATTATCATCTTCTATTCTCATCCCGTCACTTGCAGGATGCAGTTCAAATACGGATAAAACGACTTCAGCAGATAAATCATCAGCTGTCACTCAAGAAGAAGGGAATAATGATATAAAAACAACTGCTGTTCAATTGAAAAGTTCATTAAAATCCTTTAATGAAGCCGTATCTAATAAAAACATGGAAAGTATTAAAAAAGTAAACGATCAACTAAATAATCAATGGCTTTCTGGTGAAAGTAATATTCGTGAAACATTTCCTTTATTATATACAGAGATTGAAAAATATATACTGCCTTTATATTCGGAGGCTTCTACTGATAAACCAGACCTTGCAAAAATAAAGGAATTAGCGGTTTCACTAGATGAAGCTTTAACAAAATTAGAAAATGCAAAAGAAACCGAAGAAAAAAGTACGGCTGCATTAGATAAAGCTGTCGAGCAATATAAGCTTTATGTACTGGATGAAACTAGTAAATTAGTAAGTAGTACTCAGGATTTCACTAATGCAGTAAAAGATAAGGATGTACAAAAAGCAAAAGAACTATATGTTGAGGCACGTACTCATTATGAACGGATTGAACCGATTGCTGAAAGCTTTGGAGAACTTGATCCCAAAATCGACGCTCGTGAAGGTGATGTAGACCCTTCAGAATGGGGTGGTTTCCATCGCATAGAAAAGGCTTTATGGGAAAATGAACAACTTGATAGTATGCCAAGTGTTGCGGACCAATTATATAAAGATGTACTACAACTACAAGAAGAAGTAAAAGATTTAAAACTTAGACCTACTGAGGTCGTTGCAGGTTCTATTTCATTAATAAACGAAGCTTCCATTTCTAAAATCACTGGTGAGGAGGAACGGTATTCACATGTTGATTTGATGGATTTAGGAGCAAACGTTGAAGGGTCATTCGAAATATACAATGCAATACTCCCAGCCCTAATTGAAAATGATAAAGAACTTGCTTCAAAATTAGATCTTCAGTTTACTCAAATGACAACAATATTAAATTCATATAAAAAGAACGGACAGTATGTGCTATATTCTGAATTAACAAAAGAGCAAATTCGCGAAATAAGCCAAAAATTAGGAGTTCTCTCTGAATTAATGGCACAAACAGCTATGATTTTACAGTAGAAAGGAGAAGAAGAGATGTCTTCCGAGAAAACCTCTAATAAATATTCAAGACGTGATCTTCTTAAAATGTCTGCTATTGCTGGTGTAGGGGTGGCATTAGGAGCGGGTGGTTTCGGTGCCGTTACAGCAATGTCAGATGTTTTGGCCCAACCGTCAAGTAAAGAGAATAAAAAAACAAATAATGATGTCATACCTTTTTATGGAGAGCATCAAGCTGGGATTGACACACCACAGCAGGATTATATGTATATTGCTGCTCTTCATGTAATAACAGATCATAAACAGGAAATTATCAAGCTTTTTAAAGAATGGACTAATCTTAGTGAAGAATTAAGCAAAGGGAGCGTTAAAACAGCTAGTTCTTCAAATGATTTTCTTCCACCAGTCGATACAGGAGAATCAGAAGATTTAACGTCTTCAAATTTAACCATTACATTTGGATTAGGCCCTACTTTCTTTATGGAAAATGGGGTTGATCGTTTTGGGATTGCTAATCAAAAACCAAAATATCTGAAAGATATCCCATCAATGCCTCGTGATGCTATTCAAGAACCATTTGTGGGAGGGGACATCTGTATTCAAGTGTGTGCTGATAATCAGCAAGTTGCTTTTCATGCCATTCGGAATTTAATAAAGGCTTCCAACGGGGTAGCGGAAATAACTTGGATGCAATCAGGATTTTTGAACAAGGCAGAAGGAAAAACACCAAGAAATTTATTCGGTTTTAAAGATGGTACAGCAAACCCTGCAAATAATGATAAAAAATCTTTAAATGAAATTGTATGGGCCGACCAAGATGAACCAGAATGGATGAAGAACGGTACGTATATGGCTTTCAGAAAAATTCTAATGACACTAGAGATTTGGGACCGCACTTCTTTAAAGAGTCAGGAAGACACATTCGGAAGGAAAAAAATGAGCGGCGCTGCTTATGGAAGAGTAAATGAACATGATTCAGTTGATTTGAGTCAATTACCAGCTAACTCACACGTTCGGCTTGCTAAAGAGTCGGGTCAACAAATATTTAGACGCGCCTATTCTTTTACAGATGGCATCGATCAAACAACAGGACATATGAGTGCAGGATTGGCATTTATTAGTTTTCAAAAAAATCCAGAAGTGCAGCTTATTCCAATGTTAAAAAAGCTTTCACAAGTGGATTTGTTAAACGAATATACGAAGCATATCGGTAGTGCCATGTTTGCAATCCCTGGTGGAATAGGTCAAGGGGAGTATCTTGCCAAGAATCTTTTAGAAAGTTAGTAATGAATTCAGCTATTAGAGCAAACACTAAATATGCGGAAGCACCACTAATGTTCGATGGGGTACGTACCTGTATCGTATTATTAGTGGTGTTTTTTTCGTATTCAACAGAAAAAAGTAAAAGATATGTATATTGGCATTGACACCAGCGGAAGTGGAGGAATAACCAAATATTATCTATACTCATTAAAAGATTTCAATTTAACAAATTTAACTGTTCCAGATCTGCTAGTCATGAACAGCCAATTACTAAGTAGTTAATTAAAAAAGTAGTGATATACCATTAAAAAATGAAATAAATAGTATAAAAATTAACATATTACACACTCTATTGGCAAAGGAGTGACAAATTTTGATAAAGAAAAATGAAAATTCTTATAAGCAAAGCTATGAGTCCGACGGGAAAATGGGCAAGAATAAGAAAAAGAATGTAGCCAACAATAACAACGAAAATGCTGAGATTTATTTTAACAGCACACCAGAAAGTGAATAAATCGTACAGTTTGACAGACACTTTTATTGTGTTTGTTTTATGATTACGGAACAGCTGAAAGTAAATGATAATTATATTATGTAAACTAAGTGAATTAGATTGAAAAGAAGATAATTGGGCATCTTTTGAAAAGAAGAATTATATTATTGGAACAATTTCACAAAAATAATAATTGACTTGAAGATTTCAGTAAATAAAACAATTTTTAAAAATAAAATAGAGAAATTTAATAAAATTTAATAATGAAATTGATCCAAATAGAAATTAATTTCAAGCAAGATTATTTCGGAATCATCTAAAATAGATCAATTTAGTATCGTTTTTCACTTAAATCTCGATTTTGTCTCACTATCTTAAGTATACTTAATAATGAGATGGAACTCGCGCGATTTTATTTTACTTCCTATAATATATATTATGTAAACTAGATTTTTTTCTTCGTAATTTTTCCCTCTGTACGAACACATAAATTAAATTACATTGGAGACAAGAATTTGAGTACATAGAATTATTGATACCCTCAAAACCGCACCATGCAATCTCTAACCGGATGAGATACATAATTGAATACATTACTAACAAATATGATCATACGCCTCCTTAAATGGAAAAAGGATCACTCTCGTTTACCCTATAAATCTTGAGATAAGCGAATCATATCTCTACACTGAATACCGTTCTCGAAAATTTCTTCTGGATAATGCTTAATGAAAAAATCTATGTCAACACCAATAATTCTGAAGCCGCATTTTTGATATAAAGCCAATTGTCCAATACTGGAATTTCCAGTACCAATTTCAATTGTTTTAAAACCTTTTGTCTTAACTTCCTGTATTGCATTCATTATTAACTGTTTCCCTATACCTTTACTATGTTGCTCTTCTACGACTGCGATATTGACCAACTCAACTGTCCCTGGTCTGGTTGGAAGTAATACATAAACTCCAACAATTTGCTGTTCACTTTCGGCTATAAAACACTCACCCCTATTTAGATACTCTTCAACAATCTCTTTTGAAGGATCAGCCAATAACAACAAATCCATTGGAACTGTTTCACCTTTACTTAGCTTTCTAACATTCATTCCTATTCTTTCTCCCTCATATTTTTAACTTTCATATTTTTAACAGTTTTTTGGTTAACCTCAGATATTCTACATTACTTTACAGAATCCTGTCTAAATCAATAATTTATAAAAGTATGTAGTTGCATAATATGATCATTCTTTGGCTTCCATATAAAGAATGTACTCACTTTTGATTCCAAAGGATTAGACACAAAAATAAAATGAGCCGCATCTAGGCGACTCAGAAATAAATATTATTTAGTGTGTTTCTTTGCAATTGCTTTCGCATCTTTCATGAATTTCTTCTTTGATTTTGAATGGTTGTCTGTTTTCATTTCGTCAAAAATGTCCTTTGCTTTACCACCAATAATTTTCTTAGCACCTAGTTTCATATTATCCACCACCACGTAAAGGTTCTTTGTAGATATATATACTCCTAGATGACAATTTATTCTAGAAATCTATTATTCCTCTACTGAAAAATATGTAGGTACTAGAAACTTCATCAAATGAAGTCCATTATCTTCTTTTCCAGTTGGTTGGAAGTATCTCTTCTGATAGTATTTTACCTTATCCTCAACAGACCAAAGGAAAATATACCGACATGTAAAGACTGGTGTAATTTCAAGGACTTTACCTATGATAAACTGCAGCAAGTATGTCCCAATACCTATCTTCTTTAGGTCCGTCCTTACTCCTAGAAACTTTACTTCAATGGCCGGGATGAATAAATCATCTTGTAGTCCTATCTCTCTAGCTTCTTCCATAGGTATTTCAAGGTGTGAACAATTAGCCGTAAAAAAGGCAATTACTTCTCCCTCATAAATCAATGTTGTCGTAGATGATATCCCTAAGTTATGGTCAAATAAAGCATTATTTGGTTGTTTTAAGTAACCATCTATCCAACTGTCCCCACAAGAAAACCCTTGAACTAACTGGTAGGTTTGGTCCAAGGGCAAAAATTCTATATTATCGAAATTCATTATGGTCTTACTCCTCAGAATACTCTATGAGTTGTTTTATTGTTCCTAACATTTGCTGATATACGGATACAAGAGTTTAAAAACGCTCGATAATCTGGATTGATATTGGCACTCTTCTCCGCCTTCAGCTCTTGTAATATCTTTTGATTATCCACTCTATCCAGCTTTAGCGCTGTTCTTTTTGCGAAAGCTACCATAACAATCCCCCCTTACTATAAGTATCCATTATCTCAGTTTGTTAGTCAAATATAAATATTAAAAGAAGCAGAATAGATAGAAAAACGACCTACATAATTATTATATAGATTCATTTTTAACGGTATCTTATTGTAAAAATGACTTTTATCAAAGAATATGTACCGGTTTGAAATATCTCACTTCATTAAATATATTGTAGCCTATTCAGAGTTAGCAAAAGAAGCGACAGTTCTTATTGAACAGTCGCTCCCAATAGCTTGGAAGGGAATTGTAAACTTGCTAAATTTCCTCTATCGACTTTATTATTTTATTTATTTGAAAGGAAAAATTCTTTATGAACAGGAAGTTGCAAGCTGGATACCAAATTGTTAACAGCACTAAACAGAGCTTTTACTGAGGAAATCATAATATCAGTGTCAATTCCGCAGCCCCAATATACAGCACCATTCTTTGCGGTAATTCCTACATAAGATACAGCGTTTGATCCTGAGCCTATTTCCAGCGCATGCTGCTTATAGACCAAATCTGTGTAGTCGATACCCAGTTGTGTTTGAATAGCATTGCTGATAGCATCAAGTCTTCCATTTCCCACACCAGTAAATTCATGTTCTTCATTATGCATTCGGATCGATACAATTGTTTCGTAAAGACCATTTTGAGAGTATTCGTAACGGATAAATTCAACAGGGGTATTAATATTCACATATTCATTGATGAAAATGTCATAGATTTCATTCGGCATAAGTTCCTTGTGCTTATGATCTGAAACATTTTTCACACTATATCCAAAGCTCTCACGCATTTTGGCAGGTAGATCTATTCCATACTTTTGCTGAAGGATATAACCGATTCCTCCCTTACCGGATTGGCTGTTAATTCGGATAATATCTCCTTCATATTCTCTTCCAATATCCATCGGATCAATTAATAGATAAGGAACAGTCCAATATTGACGTTCTTCTTCTTCGCGCCACTTCATACCTTTGGCAATGGCATCTTGATGGGAGCCTGAAAATGCAGTAAAGACAAGTTCACCGCAATACGGGTGTCTTTCGTGAACCTTCATTCTTATTAATTTTTCATATTTAGAAATAATGGTTGGGATATTTTCAAAATTCAGCTTCGGATCTACCCCGTGTGAAAACATGTTTAATGCAAGCGTTACGATGTCCACGTTCCCTGTTCTTTCTCCATTTCCAAACAATGTTCCTTCGACTCTTTGCGCTCCGGCAAGCATTCCTAGCTCGGCATCTGCTACCCCAGTTCCTCTGTCATTGTGTGGATGAAGTGATAGGATTACATTATCTCGGTAGCTCAGATTGTCACTCATATATTCAATTTGACTTGCGTAAACGTGAGGCATAGACATTGATACCGTAGCTGGTAGGTTGATAATTACCTTATTATCAGCTGTCGGCTGCCAAATATCAATTACCTTGTTGCAAATTTCAAGCGCAAACTCCACTTCTGTTCCTGTGAAACTTTCCGGAGAATACTGAAATTGGAAATTCCCTTCAGTTTCAGCAGCATATTTCTTAAGCATTTTTGCCCCAGTTACAGCAATATCAATAATTTCTTCCTTAGATTTTCTAAATACTTGCTCACGCTGTGCCACAGATGTGGAATTGTACAAGTGCACAACTGCATTATTCGCACCCTGTAACGCTTCAAAAGTTTTTTTAATAATATGTTCTCTTGACTGTGTTAAAACTTGAATTGTCACATCATCCGGAATCAAATTTTCTTCAATTAATGTACGTAAAAAGGCATATTCTGTTTCCGATGCAGCAGGAAACCCCACTTCTATTTCCTTAAAACCCACTTGCAAAAGCAATTGAAAATACTCTAACTTCTCCTCCAGATTCATAGGGACGACCAAAGCCTGATTTCCATCTCGAAGATCCACACTACACCATGTAGGTGCTTCTGTAATATACTCCTTCTCTGTCCATTTCATGCTTTGCACTGGGGGCATAAAGTAACCTCTAGAATATTTATCGATATTTTTCATTCGTACTCCCACCTTATCATTTATAATGGTTGATTTTTAAAAAAATAAAAAAAGCCTCGCCTCTATAAAAATATAGAGACGAGGCATTGCTCGCGGTACCACTCTAATTGATTAATCATAATAATATTAACCCACTCATTTTCGGTGGCAATCACCACCTATCTTCATAACGGTAGAAAACCGACATCCCCTACTGATTATGTTCAGGGAGTAGCTTATGGATGAGTTCAAAGGCTATAACTACCGATTCTCACCAACCATCGGCTCTCTGACAAATTTATAAATCCTTTTACTATTTCCAATCTTTGCTTGTTATTATTTAATTAAATACGATAATATACTGATAAATTCGAGTTGTCAATACTGAATTTATCGAAAATAAAGATAGTTTAGACTTCCTTGTCCTTTTACAAGTTCCTTATAATTCCTCTAGGAAATTAATGGAAACCAATTTTTAGATAATAATTATCATTTTCCATCAACTATCACTATACGTTTACTGGAAATTAAAAATATTACTAAAGAACTTCCTTTATGACACCATTCCCCTTCCCCTTAACCTCATAGTAAAAGCCGATTTATCAAGATATTTTAAGAGTTTTGAATCCTATTAAATAGCTAAATAGCCCTTAAAAAATTTTTTTCTTATTTGAACAATTAGTGAAATATTTTTCCATTTAATTGTATTTAAAAATGGGTGTCATTAATATAAAAATCAATTGTGAATCAGGTAACCTACCAAAACCATTTCATTTTTCACTTAAACTTAAAAAAAGTAATGGAGCTTATCTATGAAATAAAATTTTTTTCACTGTCCTATATTTCAATGTTCAAGCCAACTTTAAATTCAAAAAAACTATGTACGAAAAAAAGCAAAACACTCAATGTTTTGCCGCTTTTTACCTTTTTTTGTTATCCACTTTATATAAATGATTATACTAGATTTCTAAAATAATGAAAAAATTCTTCCGAAGGTTGATATAATTTTCAGACGTTTGAGTAACAAAAACTTTACTGAAAGAGCGAAGTGTTGGCATATAACGCTGTGGATCCGCCAGAGTGCACAAATAGAATGTTGTCTTCCCTCTTAAAGAATCCTTTTTGGATTAAATCAATGAGTCCCGCCGCCGCTTTACCAGTATAGACTGGATCCAGCAAAATCCCTTCTGTTCTTGCAATGAGCTTTACGGCTTCGACCATTTCTTGCGTAGGTATAGCATAGCCTGGTCCGACATACTCGTCATAACACGTAACCGCCTCACAAGGGATTGAACTTTGGATGCCAATATGTGCTGATGTTTCTTTAACAAGCTGAAAGACTTTCTCTTCTTGTTCCACTTTACCTCTGCTTACATTTATTCCAATTACGGGTATATTACTTTGATTTCCATAAAAGCCTGTCACCAAACCTGCATGCATTCCGCCGCTACCGCTTACACAAACGACGGCATTGACCGAGACTCCTTGATCGAAGGATTGTGCCAAAATCTCCTGAGCGCACGCAGCATATCCTGTTGCCCCAATGTGATTCGATCCTCCAACCGGAATGATATAAGGTATATGGCCTTCTTCTGTTTCCTCTTTCGCTACTTGTTGCATTTCTTTCATCAAGTCTGTCCCATTCTGCACAACCTTGACTTTTTCAGTGCCCAATAAATGATATAAGAAATAATTCCCATTAAAATTTGGCTCAGAATCGGTTAAAAGCCCCTCTTCCAATACAAGAATGCACTTCATATTCTCTTTAACAGCTGCAGCGAGCGTTAAACGACAATGATTGGATTGAATGCCTCCACAGGTAATTAACGTATCCGCACCTTTTTCTACTGCATCTGCAACAAGGAACTCCAGCTTTCTTGTTTTATTTCCACCAGCTGTTAGCCCAAGTAAATCATCCCGTTTCATATAAATGGAAGGACCCCCAAGAACCTCAGATAAATGTTGTAATTTTTCAATGGGTGTATAGGCCGTTGTATATCGCTTTCTAGGAAATTGTGCTAAATTCATATGAAATCTCCTCCTGTATCCTCTGTTTAAGGCTAGTTATATATAGTTGTATGCAAAAATTATGCCAATTCTGTAAACCTTATAAAATCTACAGTTTTAATATTAAAATTATTTATTTATTTTCATTTTTGGCAAGGCGCACTGCAAAACATAGTAATTATCGAAATTACCAATTTAGCAATATTGATATTATTTTTCTAAAATTGAAAAGAATTTAGCTACCCTTCTAACTTCTTGGTATTTCATTTTGCAGACAAGTCACTGTTCCTTCTCCTGCACTTCTTAAAAAAAGGAACCATGCTCAATCTTTAAAGTAGTGAATTAAATCCTTAAATCGGACTTTTTTGGAGTTTGAACGTAGTTTAAAACAACGATCAATGCTAAAACAACCTTCAAAAATATTAAGAATGTTTATCAATTAGAAGATCAATAGGAAAAATGCCATTTTGATAATACTGTGCCACGGATTACTCAAAGCGTAGTTTACATAAAAAACACTTCAACCTAAAGATTGAAGTGTTTTTATAATTAATTGATTTATGCTTGATTTTCAAAAAGATCGCCGTATTTCGCTTTACGTTTATAAACAACCGCTCCGACTTGTTCTTTACCTTTTACGGGTGCCACTGCCTTTACACCAACAACAGGCTTTCCAAGTTTATACAAATCCTTATCGAAAACTTTTCTTTGTTCAGCTGGATTAATAATTCTGGTCATTCAGAAGCACCTCCGAATAGATAATTTATTGTTTTTATCAAATCATAGTTAGCAAGAAATTGGGAATCGATTTGATCATCAGTTAGAACGTCTGATCCGGAAATGGTTACTGTAATTACTAATTTATTACCTATAGGATAGCATATTAAATAAGTTTTAAACAAGTGATCTTTTGTTAAGTGAACCAATTCTTCCCCTTTTAATAAGCTATCAATCACAAGAATTCTGTCTGCAGCATCTTCTTCTTTACCATCGTTTGCATTAAAAGGATAAAAATTTACATCCCCGGCTTTTCCTGCAACGTGTTTTAAACCGTCCGTCCCTTCTTTTTTCCATACACCTACTCCATCCATTTTAAATAATGAATGGATAGCATAAACACTTCTAAGTGCATCGGATAAATATTCATATATTTTTGATTTATCGTTCTCTATAAGTTCTTTAGTTAGTTTAAGGGTGAAAAGAGCAACTTCATCTCTTTCTCTTTGCCTTCTTTGTACTACTTCTAAAAGCATTTCTGGGTCTTTAAAGAATTTTAGTTCATTTATTTTCTTTATAATATGGTGACATGATACACTTACCGCTGCATCATAATTTTTTGATTGTGCCTGATATGTTAAGGGATTAATGCCGATTAAATCTGTAAGAAGATGATAATCTTGAATATCTATATCATCTCTTTTTTTAGGTACTGAATTCGGAATTAAATAAAAAACTCTTCTTCTTTTTAACTTTCCCCAAAACAGTCCCATCTCAAATAAGGTATTGTCCCTTGTAATTAAAAAGGTTTTACCACGTATATCTATTATGTCGTCTGGGGAACATATAAAAATAGCAAAATCATTTTGGCTTAATTGTCTTTCGAGATCCTCCATTGTGTAATTTCCCGGTGTAAAAACTCCTGCATACCAAGGATTAACTTCTGCATGATATTCAAGTGCTTTTTGAACAGCGTTTACATAATCCATAGCCTCTCTAGACGAGCCGATAAAAACACTAGGTTTATTTTCTACCATAATGCCTCCTATGAATTTTTTCAGGTTAATGTCAAACAAATTTTGATATGTATTGAGTTAGATTGTTAAATTAATCCTCACTTAACAGTATATCATTTTATACTTTTTATTGAGCGAATATTTAATTACTAAATTTAAAAAGGAATGGCCGTAACCACAAAGAAAAAGCCACCATTAATGGCAGCTTGGAAATTATTTTAATTAGATACCATTTTTACTTTTAAATTCAAAAATCTCATCAATAGCTTGCTGATATCCACCCGATTTTTGAAAGGCTTTACTTATATTTGAAATAGCTTTTTGGAAAGATGGGTGGTTCAACACATGATCAGCGGCTTCACGTAGTTGATTTGCAGTCAAGCCTTGCATTTGTAATTTAATACCGGCACCGATATTGGCAACTTGCTCGGCAATGATCGGCTGATCCGCGCTTTGTGGGATAACAATGAGCGGAACCCCGTAATAGAGAGCTTCATGGCTACTGTTCATTCCACCATGTGTAATAAATAATTTAGTGTATTTCAGTATCTCAGTTTGTGGAACATAATTTTTTACAATGAAGTTTATAGGGATCTCCCCTAAATCAGATATTTGAGTTTTTTCCCCAATCGACATGACAACGGTATGATCAGTGTTCCCAAATGCCTTAAAACAAAGCTTATAAAAATCAATGGCTTGGTTAAAGACAGTACCCAGTGAAATATAAATTGGTCTTTTTCCCTTGATTGATGTATGCTCAAAGTTTTCTTGAATTAATCGTGTAGGGATGGATGGACCTATAAATTTATAAGTTTGGTCGAATGCTTCTCCAAAAGGTTGAAACTCCCTAGTTGTATAAACGATTGTAATTGATGCAGGATTACAAAAAACTTCGTAAGGAGAATGGATCTCGATATTATATTTTTCATTCACCATTGCCGTCAGGCTTTGATATTCTTCGTTTGTTTCTTTAACCACTTCTGCAGGAATATTTTTAGAAAGCTGCTCCAGCATATTATCGAATGATTCCTTTGTCTGCGCAAAAGAAGTACAAGAATTGATTGCCGGAAGTTTAAGTATATGGGCAAGTATACGTCCACAACCAAACATGGAATCGTGGATGATGTAATCAAAATGTTCTCCTTCAATCTGTTCAAGTACGCTAGGTATGACAATATCTGCCGTAAGTAAAAGACCGTTTATTCTTTCAAGTAAATAATTTCTTCCACCCGAGATAAAGGCTTTTAAAAACTTTTGGCCGTCTAATATTCGTACAGTGGCTCCCGTCTTCTCAATTCGCTCTCGAAAAGCTTCTATCGTAAAGTACACTACCTCTTCTCCGCGCGAAATAAGCTCTTGTACAACTCCAATAGTTGGATTGATATGTCCTTCTGATCCGGCATTAATAAATAAAACACGTGCCATTTTCACCACTCCATAGCTAATATCTTTTTAGTTTGTGTCTTGAAAAATATTTTTGAGAGCATTGGGATTGGTTCTTGAACCTTACATACAGACTGCCCGTATTCGTTCATCTTTTCTGGCTACTCCTAATATCAAAATAAACATTTCATTTTCGCTTCTAACCTAATATCTATTCATTAGCTTGCTGATTCCCTTCACTCGCGCCTTCCCAACTGGATATTTCTTCACGAACCATAGGCGCTACTTCTTTTCCTAAAAGTTCTATCGCTCTCATGACATCATCATGAGGCATTGTGCCGACCGGTACATGCAGCATAAAGCGTGTTATGCCAACGTTCTTTCGAAGGTGTATTATTTTTTCAGCCACCGTTTTTGGATCACCAACGTATAAGGCTCCTTCAAAACTGCGAGCAGCATCAAAGCTTGAGCGGTCATATCGTCCCCATCTACGTTCTTTACCTAATTTATTCATTACTTGCTGAGTTGAAGGAAAAAATTTGTCGGCCGCTTTTTGGGTATCCTCCGCAACGAATCCGTGCGAATGCGAGGCAACCGGCAGCTTTGATATGTCATGTCCTGCTTTAGCGGCTGCCCTTTTATAAAGTCGTACAAGCGGTTCAAACTGCAACGGACTGCCGCCAATAATTGCTAACACAAGCGGCAGTCCTAGCATGCCTGCGCGTACAACGGAACTGGAATTCCCGCCACTGCCAATCCAAACGGGCAAAGGATTCTGAACAGGCCTCGGGTATACACCCAGATTTTGAATTGCCGGCCGATGCCCTCCTCGCCATGTCACTTTGTCCGACTCCCGTATTTTTAACAGCAATTCCAGCTTTTCTTCGAATAACTCATCGTAGTCTTGCAAATCGTAACCAAACAGCGGGAACGATTCAATAAAAGAACCTCGGCCCGCCATAATTTCAGCTCGTCCATTCGAGATAGCGTCAAGCGTTGCAAAATCCTGAAACACCCGTACAGGATCAGCAGAAGAGAGGACCGTTACTGCACTCGTCAAGCGTATCCGTTTTGTCTGCGATGCAGCAGCAGCCAGTATAACTGCCGGAGAAGACGCTGCAAAATCTTCGCGATGATGCTCTCCTACACCAAAAACATCCAGACCTACCTGATCTGCGAGTGTAATTTCCTCGACTACTTCCCGAATTCGTTGTGCATGACTTATTACCTCTCCAGTTTCAACATCCGGTGTTGTTTCTACAAATGTACTTATCCCGATCTCCATTTCAAAACACTCCTATACTATGACATCTTAACTTTAAATTTATTATCCGTTTATTCAAGATGCTCTTTCCAAGCTGTTATCCCGCCTTCAAGCACGGTTACATTATAGCCTTTCTCCGCCAAAACCGCCGCGCATTTTCCGGCAGAATTACCAGTTGTGCATGTGACGATGATTTCTTGATTTTTCGGTAAAGCGGAAATCGCCTCGTTGTTTGTTTCACCTAGTATTAGTGTCTTTACGATATTGATGCTTTGGATATTTTCGTCGTGAATATGATCTTTCTCGTATTTTTCGTTTGCGCGGACATCTAAAATATATAATTCGTTATTTGCTTTCATTTTTTCATTTAGTTCTTTTGGATTAATTGTTCTCATCGTTATTGGACCACCTTAAACGGTATTTTTTATAACAATTATTTTGAAGGAATCAAGGCGATTGAACTGGGAGATATTTGAAAACAGAGAAGACATCAGATGTCAGTAAATCTTCCATCCCTTCGCTTTCCGGAAGTTTCCCATGAATTTCAGCGATTGTCATTTTCTCACCGACCTAACTTCAAAAATTTTGACGTACACAGACTCTATCAATTTTATTATAAATTATAGCAAGGAATATACATACAATTTTGGAAAAGATGTATTCTAACAAGATTTTCGGTAATTGAAAAATCTCATATTGTTTTTTCTTGATTCATCTTTCATAAACGTTCACCGTGCTTTTCTCTTTAAATATAACATTTTGATTGAAGGGAAATGGGATGAAAGATAGGAAAATCTAGGAGGGGGATGTTGTTTTGAATAAATTGGATATTCGTTTCCTAAAACATATTATATAATAGAGTTGGAAAATCTTGAAATTCATAAGGGGATAGATAAATGTATACGAAACTTGGGCCAATTACGTGCAGTGATTTTCATGATTTCACGAAGTATTGGGCTGCCCTTTATAGCTATAAGCCAAAACATCCTAAGGGCAATGAACTCTATAATGAACACATTCAAAAAAGTGAATTCTCTGAAGAAGATCTATACGCACTCTTTACGTGGAAAAATGGCATGACATTAAGTAAAAAGAAAAAGGAAACAGTCAAACAGATTACAGAAAAAATTCATTTAATTAACAGTTTAAAGGGATCCGACCAAGTAAATGTCGATTATGATTTGGATTTTTTGAGTGATGGAGTATGGAAAATATTTTTGTTACATCTCATTAATCCTGAGTATTATCCGCTCTTTGACCAGCATACTTATCGCGCTTTTCAATATATACAAACAGAGTTAATCTTGGAAATACCGAAAGACAATAAACAATGGGTGAAATTGTATTTTGATGAGTACCTTCCTTATATCCACGAACATTCTAGCCATGAGGGATTAAAAATGACGGAAATCGATCAAGCTCTTTTTACATTCGGCCAGTTTTTAAAAAGCCCTTTTGTCCAGATGTTAAGTCCTGCCCTAAATACAGATTTTCTTCTAAGAATACTGTCGTCGGTATATTCCCGGAATGTGAATGGAACCTATGATTTTTCAATACCACTAAAAGATTTTTTAGCTAAAAATCCAGATTGCATTCCACATGCTCGAAATCTCTTAGAAATAAGAGATTATTTGATGCAAGAGGAGCATTATCACGAACGATGGGATATGGGCCGTTATTTAATGGGGCAATTCGGAATTGAATTTGCACAATCTGAAGGTTCTGAACTAATCTTTTCATTATGCTTGGCAATCAAAAAGGAATATTCAATTTCCGATCGTCAAGTTGGCTATTTGCTTGTTGAAGCGTTATCAAGGAAGTTTGTAAACTAACAAATAGTCAAGTGACTAAATTTTGGAATGGAGGTGTTCTAAGAGAATGGTAGAAATCAAGAACGAATACTGCCCCCTCTGCGGAAAAAGTAATTATTGCTGCAATTCGTTAGATAAATCATTAGGTATCTGCTGGTGTTCCGAAGAAAACTTTCCGAAAGAAATATTTGATCTTGTTCCCCCTGATCAATTAAGAAAAGTCTGTATTTGTAAAAATTGTTTAGAGCAGTTTGTAAAATCAAGTAAAGGCGATTGAAATATTTGAAAATAAACCCATATCTTGATACCCTAGGTACTGTACGTCGAAAGGATTTATCATTGAAATAAAAGGAGAAATGCGAGATGAATTTTGTTACTTTAAATAATGGTTTAAAGATGCCACAGCTTGGGTTGGGTGTTTGGCAAGTAGAAGATGAAGAAGCAACTGCTGCTGTTGCGAAAGCACTTGAAGTGGGCTATACGTCTATTGATACGGCAATGATTTATAAAAACGAAAATGGTGTTGGGAGAGCGATTCAAGCATCATCCATGCCTCGCGAGGAGCTCTTTATAACGACAAAAGTTTGGAATAGCGATCAGGGCTTCGAGAACACATTGCGTGCCTTTGATGAAAGTTTGGAAAGGTTAGGCCTCGATTATGTTGATTTATATTTAATCCACTGGCCAACTCCTGAATTTGATGAATATGTTGATACATACAAAGCATTAGAAAAACTCTATCATGATGGACGTGTCAAAGCGATTGGCGTTTGTAACTTTGACATTGAGCATTTAGAACGTATTTTAAAAGAATGTGAAGTAAAGCCTGTATTAAACCAAGTGGAGTGCCATCCATATCTTTCTCAAAATGAGTTAAAAGAGTTTTGTGCAAAGCATGATATTTTTGTGGAAGCATGGAGCCCTCTACAACAAGGTGGCGAAGTATTAAAGGAAGAAGTTATCCAAAAGATTGCTCAAGAACATGAGAAAACACCAGCCCAAGTTGTATTACGCTGGCATTTACAAAATAACTCAATTGTCATCCCTAAATCTGTCACGCCATCACGAATTGAAGAGAATTTTAATGTTTTTGGTTTTGAGCTATCTGCAAATGAAATGGCGGAGATTAATAAACTTAATCGCGACCAGCGTAATGGTCCAAAGCCAAGCGAATATAATAACCGATAAATAAGTAGATGAAAAAGAAGTGACCACAATCACTTCTTTTTTTATTAAACTGCCCGCAGTAAGCAGTAAGTGGTACAAAAAACATTCCAGCAATTAAGCGATTTATCTTTAAGGATTGATTAGACGTCCTAAAATATTCCCTATAAGGAGAACAGGTACAATGAATAGACTGATAGGAATACTGTCAAATATGAATTGCCAGTCTATAAGATCCGATTCCAACAAGCGATAATAGGTATAGAGGCAATAAGGGATAACGATGAATAGCGCCGTTATAACACCTGGCGTATAGCCTCGATAAATGATGGTTTGTCCAATATGAGTAAATACCTGTAAAAAAAATATGTTTATTGCAGCAATAAACAGAAGAAAACTCCCTCCGTTTGGAAGAGACTGAACAGTAAATAATGTGATAAATGAAAGGATAAGAAAAATCCAGGTAACTGCAACAGCAAACTGGACTGTCTTTGTACTAAATTTTCTTTTGACTATTAAAGCGAATAAAGCAAATACGGCAGGCATCGGCTTCTGATCCTTAATTTTGTTGCTTTTCGAAAAATGCTCAATTGTTATTAGCTCTTCTAAGTCATGAAACATAAAAACGATTGGGAACAACCAAATAACTGTGACGATATCGAAAAGATTATGGGATCCTTCAAGCATCTTCTGCCTCCTATTTCATCTGAATTTATTGGCCTTTTTACTGAAAAGAGGTAACTAGCGAAACTTAGTGTTATGTTTTTTAGGGAAAATGAAACCATACCCATGTTTGTTAATATTTAGTAAAATATCAAAGATCCTTGCAACGTTGAAATTGACTATCCACATGGACAATAATTATACTTATGTTAGTCAAGTCTAATGAATGCAAACATCATGAAACGGAGTGGAAATTTTGTTAGAAACAAAAAAGGCTTTACCCATTTTATTTGCTGTCATGTTTCTCGTCATGATCGGCTTTGGGATCATTATTCCCGTATTACCTTTTTACGCCGAAAACATCGGTGCCACGCCGACACAATTAGGGCTGCTTATGGCCGTTTATTCACTTATGCAGCTTTTTTTCGCACCGATGTGGGGACGGATTTCTGACCGGATTGGTCGAAAGCCCGTGATCATGATTGGTATTTTAGGACTTGCTCTTTCTTTTTTCTTAATGGGCATATCCTCATCGCTGTGGATGTTGTTTGCAGCTAGAATTATCGGGGGATTCCTATCTTCCGCTAATATGCCAACCGTTATGGCTTATGTGGCTGATATAACAACACCGGAAGACCGTGGAAAAGGGATGGGCATAATTGGTGCAGCTGTTGGACTAGGCTTTGTGTTCGGACCAGCCATTGGCGGGGTTTTCTCCAAAATTAGTCTAAGTCTGCCTTTTTATATTTCAGGAGTCTCTTCTCTTCTCACTTTTTTCCTTGTATGGATTTTTTTAAAGGAATCTTTAACTGAAGATAACAGAAAGCTGCAGAATAAAGATAAATCCTCTTTAAGGGAAGTTTTGAATGGGCCTCATTCGATCTTGTTTTTTCTGCAAATGTTTGTCTCTCTGTCTTTATCTGGTTTGGAAGCAACATTTGCTTATTTTGCCGCCGAAAAGGCAGGATTAGGGATCGTTGATCTTGGTTATATTTTTATGATTATGGGACTGGCTGGGGCGATTGTTCAAGGCGGATTAGTTGGAAGAATGACCAAAAAGTTTGGAGAAGGATTTGTCATTCAAATTGGAATTGTTATTTCCGCGATTGGCTTTGGGCTTATTCTATTTATTGACAGTTTCACGACTGCAGCGATTTTTTTAACTATTTTTGGAATTGGAAATGGGGTTATTCGCCCTAGCGTTTCAGCATTGCTGACAAAAACCTCGACAGCAGGACATGGCAGTGCTACCGGTTTTCTTTCTTCCTTTGATTCACTTGGAAGAATTATTGGTCCTCCATTAGGCGGCTGGCTTTTTTCAATTACGGTCGGGTTGCCTTATTTTTCAGGGATTGTATTATCATTCATTGCCTTTGTTTTGTATCGTATTTATACAGCACAGACAAAAAAGGTTCAGTCCATCTAAGTTAAGCCTACACAAGTGCGATTACAAAGGTACTAGGCAAATAAATTAGGAGGAAAAAATGAATCCTATTTTGTTCGGAATACTTGTTGTCTTAACGACTTCTCTGATGGGCTCATCCTTTGCACTTGGAAAAATCGGTTTAGTCTATGTATCGCCGCTGCTATTGGTCGGGCTTCGATTTACTATTGCCGGTGTGCTTATGGCTTTCATTTTTATAAAAAAGCCGCTGCCAAAATCATGGGCAGATTGGGGTAGGATTTTCCTAGTGGGTCTGTTTCAGACAGCTGGTGTAATGGGATGTATATTTGTAAGTCTAAGAACCATCACAGCAGGAGAATCATCCATATTAACATTTAGTAATCCTTTGCTAGTCGTTATATTAGGGACGATATTTCTTGGAGCTAAATACGGCATCTTCCATTGGGCAGGCGTGATTATCGGCTTTATTGGTGTATTTATTACGCTCGGTTTTCACCTTCAATTGGAGCAAGGAACCATCCTTGGACTTGGGGCAGCTTTATCATGGGCGATTGCTACTTTGTTAATTAAAAAATGGGGGTCTCGGTTCAATATTTGGGTATTAACAGCATATCAAATGCTTTTTGGCGGGCTTCTTTTGTTATTAATGGCCGTTACCATCGAGACGCCAAAATTGACCATTAATGGTACATCCGTTTTTATCATTTTATGGCTTGCTATCATGGCCTCAATCATTCAGTTTATGATTTGGTTCTATTTGTTAAATGAAGGCGATCCTGGTAAAACGAGCGCATTTTTGTTTTTGGCCCCCTTCTTTGGCGTTTTATCAGGATGGCTCCTATTGGGAGAGGTTCTTAAATGGTATGTTTTTATAGGTGGAGGTCTTATTTTTATCTCCATCTTCCTTGTAAACTGGACTTCTGACAAAAAGAAGCAAGTCATTAAGATAAATGAACAGGTCTTGAGCAAACGTTAGTTGTTTTTTAGGCGGGGGCATAAATTGAACATCTTTATCACCCCCGCCTATTCAACTAAAGTAGATGAAGTTCTCTCTAGTTTACATAATATTTTTATGGTAAATCCATATTCCTTATGACATGATCCGTTTTTCCCCTTCTATGGCTTGAATCGGATCAATATTTTGCGTGAATTCAAGGGTACCGATATATTCTCCGTTCTCATCCCGAACTGCAAAGTAGCGAATATACACAAACTTATCACGGAATTTGATCCAAATCCTCTGTGTCTTTCCTTCCTGATTTTAAGTCTTCCAATAGTTCCTCAACAATGTGGGCACTTCTAGGCGGATGGCAGTTTTGGACGGTACGGCCGATGACTGCTTTTGTTCGCGCGAAGATTCTTTCTTTCCCATGAGAGAAATAGCGGACAACATCATCTTTATCAATGAAGGTGATGTCAACTGGCAGATGATTTAAAAGCAGCTCAAGCTGTTTTAAAGATAAGATCCCTGTTTCCATCTTAATAAATCCTTCAGAGATGGTTTTCTCATCTAATGCTTTTCTTTCGGGCTTCCATTCTTCAGCCGGACTTGTCAGACAAAATCCGATTTCATCACTTTCATGAGCGATTTTTACCCATTCATCTTCGGTTAGATTTTTTAAGGCCATGGGAAATAGAATGTTTTCCTCTCTGTAAATCATATCGCTTACTTCTTTAATGATAAAATGAACAACATCAATAACTGCTTGCTTGTCTCCATGATAATTTGCTAATTTTTGTTTTGCGTCTTTAGTGGCGTCCCGAATAAAATCATCAATTCTCCACATATTGTTCGTAGGTCCATAAATTCCGTACTTTTCTAAATATGGGAAAATCAAATTTTCTTTTCGGCTATAATGCTTATCGATATCAAGTAATAGATTGCAATCTTCAATAAGGCGAAACACATTTTCGGCTGTATCCTCACTATCAAACTGCTCCAAGTGCAATTGAAGCTTATTTTTAATCAGCTTGTCAATTTCTTTGTTTTCCAGTTTAAAGGTGTGAATCGGATGACCTGGCTCATCTTCAGGATATTGGGATTGGTGGGTCTCTTCAATAGCCCCTCTAAAAAATTCCGTATGTGCTGAATATAGTCGCTGCATTTCAGCAACTGGAATATCACCCGCTTCCATTTCTTCATGCTTCGGTTGGGAAATCTCTTCGATGGTAACTTTGCCGATCAATGCGTCAAAATGAGCCTTTACTTCATTCACATTTCTTCCATTATAAAGATCTTTAAAAATTTGCTTTAATATCTCTTGGCGTTCTGTTTTATTAATTATTGGTTGTTCACGATTATTAATGATTTCACTCATCAGGATTCTCCTTTGCTTTGTCTTGCTATAAATGAATACAAGTGATAAATATTCTCATTATTAAAGTACCATTTATTTAAGATATAGGTAGTGATTGCAGTCACAACGGTTTTAGCAAAAAAAACAGCCTTAAGTATAGGCTGTTAGGGCTTAGAACATTAAATTGAGTTCACAAATGATTTAACTTATTAGTTATTGATTTCAGCTTTTATTCGATTTCTTCCTTATTAAACCATAAAGGATCATTGTCATCGACGTCGCCATTATAGTTGATTAGAATCTCTTCCCCAGCTTTAATATCCGTGTAAGCAAAGAAGTCAAACGTATGGTTTGGAAAGTTGATATCGTAAGTGGCATTAGGCTGGTACGAATGGTTGAACAGCATCCCGTACCCTAAAAGGATCGCAGTGTGGTTTTTCCCATATTCAAAAGCGTAATCAGCAAGTATCGTTTTCTCTATAAATTTATGCTCCTCATTTGGGTACGGAATGACCGGCGCCTCGTGTAAAAGTTCTCCTTTTTCGATATCACGTGTCGCGAATACCCCTCGATTAAATTCCCCGTTACTTAGCTTGGAAGTCTTTATTTCAATCATGTAAATCACCTTCACATTCATTTCTATTGAGTTTAGTACCTACTTAAGAATGACAGTTGATCAAGCTGAAAGCAACTGTTTTAACTAAGCAATCGTTGTTTTAAGGAAATGTTTTCGTAAACTTTGTTACTATTTATCCAAAAAGTGGTATGTGGTCTAGTTGATTTTCGCTCCAGGAGC
>NZ_JAHNZZ010000001.1:1092005-1259495 GCF_019039215.1 Bacillus sp. FJAT-29790 | reverse complement strand
CTTTCCGCGGGGCAGGCGGTGAGCCTCCTCGGCGCCTTGCGCCTGTGGGGTCTCACCTGTCCTGCTTCTCCCGCAGGAGTCTCGCCCCTTCCGCTCCAATCAAATTTATACAAAACTTGTTTAAAAACAACAATCATTAGAAAACAGCCAAAGGAAAAGAAATCATAAAAAAGTTTCTCACATCCTAATCGGCCAATTAGACATGTATAGTATTAAAATTGAGGCAAATACATCTTTACCCATATCTATCGAAAAATAGATAAAGTGGTTAAATATTCATTTCCGAAAATGTAAACCCGCGATTCTTTGTAACAAAAATCAAAACGATGAATATTTATACAAATAATCAAGGGAATTCACCTATCAAAAATACTGTCCAATTTCCATTTCCATTGCTTTTTCCTTCTGCTTATCTGATACGTGAGTGTATTTTTGAGTAGTATTTAAATTGGAATGCCCAAGTAATTCTTGTACTGTCCGGATGTCGATGCCGTCTTGAACTAAATGGGTTGCAAATGAATGACGAAGCTTATGGCTCGAGATTTTTTGCGCTTTCCAGCTGTCAAATTCGGTTTGTTCAGTTAGGCTGCTGCGAATTCGTTCTGTAATCTCTTGAATTCTCCGTCTGGAAATACGCTTGCCGCGCCGTGAGATGAAAACAGCATCTTCATAGCCTTTCATCGGGAATTCACGTTCTTTTTTAATATAATCGATAAGTTGTTCAAAGAGCGCATGTGGCAGCGGAATATACCTGGATTTATTCCCTTTACCTACTACTGTAATGCCTTTCTTTTCTGTATTTATGTAAGAACGGTTGAGAAGATGTATTTCTGTTACGCGTAAACCAGCAAAAGCCATTAAACCTAACATCACTTTGTTCCGCATCACATGTCTTTCTTGACTGATATGTTCAATTTCACCAAAAAATAATTTCAGTTCGTCCTTTTCTAAATAAGTTGGAAGTGCTCCTGTTCTCTCTTTTGCACTTTCCAATTCAGCAGCCGGATTATGATTGACAAGCTCATACGACATTAAACATTTATAAAAAGAACGTACAGAAGTTAATCTGCGATTCCGTGTTGTTGCACTATTTCCTCTTTTTGTCTTCAGCATATTCATATACAAAGTAATTTGCATTTTCTTTACATGACCCAAATCAATTTTATCCGATTGATTGCGTGTAATATAAGCTAAAAACATTATTACGTCTCTAGTATAGTTATCGATTGTAAAAGGCGAGTAATCTTTGTTATCCATATCCGTTTGGAAAATGGAAAGTTCTTCTTCATACCATGAGGTGAGTAAACTTTTACTAAATTCCATGATGATCCTCCAATGGCTAAATGGTTCCTATGTTTTTATCATTATACTATGAAACTTCATTTACCGCACATAAGAGATATTATGCGCGGTAATGCAGATAGGAGGGTTTTAAGAACATTAGATTGAATGGATCGAAGGATTATATGTTAATGTTCTTTATGTAAATTGCTGTTTTTATCCATTTTCTGCCCTTTAAAAATTATAAATACCTCCTCACAATCCATTAAGCATTTTTAGATAAAAATAGAAAACTTTATTAATAGGAATCTATGACAAAAAAACCTGCTTTTGAAAATTACATTTAAAAGCAGGTTCTTTCTATATAGATATATATTACTCATTGTGGCTTACAAAACGGAATAAACTATTAGATTCTTCGCACACGCTTCCATCTCAAGATAACCATAGAAATCCATCAAGTAGTTAAGAGGGCTTTCTAGTTCAAAGGAATCTCCACATCTGCTGTCATGCCAGATTTTAATTTTCCTTTTTGATCATCGATTGCGACTTTTATTTTCGTTGCGATCCGTTTGCTATCAGAAGTAGATTGCTTATCTTTTGGTGTATATTCATTTTTTAAAGCGATAAAATTCAACTTGCCGGTCTGAATGCCTAAAGAGGTTTTGACGGATACTTCTTGATTATAATAAATTTTGTCTAAGTATTCAGTTGGGATGTAGCAGACGACATATACTTCGTTGACTACTGCGACATCAGCGATCACACTGCCGATATTGACGACATCGCCTAATTCAAAGTTTTTACTAATGATTATTCCATCCTCTAAAGCGACAATCGTATAGTTATTTAACGTATTTTCACCCTGTTTTAATTGTGCGACTGCTTGGTCTAATTCGGCTTGTGCCGCACTAATTGTTTGGTCAGTTGCCCCGCTTCGAAGTAATTTTAATTGTGCATTCGCTTGGTCTAATTCAGCTCGTGCTGCGCTAATCGCCTGTTTGGTTGCTCCACTTTGAAGTAATTTTAATTGTGCATTCGCAGCATCATAATTCGCTTTGGCTACACTTATTTCTTGAGAAGTTGAACCTTTTTGAAGTAATGCCTGCTGTTGTTTGGCATTTTCTAATTGGTATTCTAATGAAGACAGCTGTTTGGCTGCTGTATCTAATTTTAATTCTACTTGATCCAATTCATTTTTTGGAATAATTCCTTCGTTATAGAGTGTTAAAGCTTTATTATATTGTGTATTTTCAAAGTTATACGTAATCTGTTGGCTATTTAGTGCTTCTTGGGCAATTGAAACATTATTTTTTGCCTGCTCAATTTGCTCCTCCTTGTTACCAGAAGTTACAAGGTCTAGCTGGGCTTTAGCAGCACGAACATTCGCTTGTGCTTGCTCTATTTGTTGTGGACGCGTTCCTGCTTGTAATTCCTCAAGTTTTGCCTCGATCGCACGAACATGTGCCTGTGCTTGTTCTATTTGTTGTGGGCGAGATCCCGCTTGCAATTCCTCAAGCTTTGCTTTTTTCATATGAACGACAGCCTGTAATTGGTCAACCACATATTTTTGATTAGTAGGATCGATGACTGCAATAATATCTCCCTTTTTGACGGGCTCGCCCTGCTCTTTATTCATTTCGGTGATTTTACCAGAGACCGTACTAGTGGCAGAAATAATATTGTTTTGAATATCTCCTGTTAAAGTTAAATTCTCTGAACCTTTTTTGGACATGAGATTACTTACTTTTACAGAACAACCTGCCATGATCATTAAAGAAATTATCAATAAATACATCCATTTGTTTTTCATAAAATCACCCTTTTTGGTTACTTTTACCAATTCCGTTCATAATATAGCGAATGAACTGCTCTATTTCTTTTTCATGATCCCAATCTTGTTCGAATGGGATGACATAATGTGTAAAGATGTAACCCATCATCGAACTAATGATTAAATTTACAATAGTGCTTGTTGGTAAATCGATAATTTGCCCTCGCTCTTTGAAGACATCGATTGCTTCTGCGAAATTTTTCATTATCGGGACTAAAAGGGATAGTAATTTTACCCTCAATTCAGGATGAAATGGAAGTTCTTGAAATAAAACTTTAATTAGTGTCATATTGGCAGTGGCAAAGTTCTTTCGATTTTGAATAATCACATGCAAAAGGTCTTCAAATTTCGCATCAGGATCCCTAATAATGGTATTAATATCCTTCAGCAAATTCTTTGAAACTGGTAATTTGCTCACATAATCTGGAATCGTTAATAATAAATCCTTTTTTGTTTTGTAATGGCGAAAGATCGTACCTTCCGCTACATTTGCTTTTTGGGCAATTTCACTAGTTGAAGTAGATGCAAATCCTTTTTCAGAAAATATTTCAATCGCTGCACTGATAATACTTAATTGCTTTTCGGTCATAGATACTTCTGCATTAGGTAAGTCGCTAAGTTGTTGAAGTAGTTTTTTTACCGACAATTTAGTCACTCCTTAAATTTTACGATATTTCTTGAGCGCAAATATATTTACTACCATAAAGAATAGAAAAAGCGCCATTAGGATATAGACATCAATGGCAATATATTCCCAGCCTTTTCCGCGAATCATAATGCTTCTTAGTGCATCGACTACATAAGATAATGGCATAATCCGGCCAACCAATTGGAGCCAGGTTGGCATCGTACTAATATCAAATAGACCTGAAAAAAATACTTGTGGGACTAAAATGACTTGAATGAACTGGATCACTTGCAGTTCATTATTTGCAAATGTCGAGATTAGGATTCCGATTGAAAGTGCAACCATTGCCGTTAAAATTGTGATAAGAAGAACGAAGCCAAATGAGCCAACCATGATAATATCAAGAACATGAATCGTGTACCACGCTACAAGTGCAGATTGGATGATTGTAAAAAAACCAAATCCAAGTACATACCCAACGACAATTTCCCATCTGCGAATCGGTGTTGTTAGCAATCTTTCTAACGTACCAGATGTTCGTTCACTAAGAAAGGCAACACTCGAAATTAAAAAAACAAAAAAGAAAACAAAAAGTCCAATTAGAACTGGGCCAAAGTTATCAAAAGAAGTCATGTCTTCATACCCATAAAAATAAGTAATGTCTGGTTGAGCAGCTGGAATCGCAGGTTGATTTACCTTTTGTATCAGCATCAAAACAACCTTACTTTTGGCAGGGTCACTGCCTTCTAATTGAACTTCCGGAACACCGCTTTTGAAATTAATCATTGCATCCACTTCTGACAATCGCAGTGCCTCATGAGCATTACTTTCATCGTACCTCATCACTTTGGCATCGTTTTCCTCAAGCTTATTTACAAAAGACGTGGGCGCATTAATAATGCCAATTTTCGGATGATATTCTACATCACTAAAAATAAATGACATGAATGTTAAGACAAATATTGGGGCAAAAATCATGAGAGCAATCGTGCGTTTATCATGTTTAAATTGAAGGATGATTCGAATCATAATGGCTATGGATCTCATTCGGTTTTCCCTCCATAGTACAAGAATGCATCTTCAATGGTGGTTGAAGATGACTCCGCTTTCAGTTCCGCGGGAGTGCCTAATGCAATTAATTTCCCATCACGAATCATGCCTAGGTTATCACATTTCTCAAGCTCATCCATCACGTGAGTCGTTAGAATAATCGTCGTTCCGTTGTCACATATTTGACGCAGCTCTTCCCAAATCGATTTGCGAAGAATGGGATCAATTCCTACCGTAGGCTCATCTAGTATTAAAATAGGAGGTTCATGCAGGAGTGCGATAGCTAAAGATAGACGACGTTTCATCCCACCGGAAAATTGTTTGACCTGTCTTTTTGAAAATTCCGCTAAATTAACAAGCTCCAGCACTTCATGCATTCTTTGCTTTTTCTGTGATCTTGTTAACTTGTACATCGAAGCAAAAAAGTTAAGGTTTTCTTCTGCCGTCAGATCGCCATATAAGGCATCGGCCTGTGACATATAGCCGATTTTGTTCATCATATGAAGCTTCGGCATCTTTTCATTCCCTACATATACCTCTCCACGAGTGGCAATATCAATTCCCGCAATCAATTTAACGAGCGTTGTTTTTCCTGATCCGGATGGACCAAGTATCCCAAGAATTTGGGAATACGGAATATCTAAACTAATATCAAAGAGCACCTGCTTTTTCCCGAAATACCTATCTACATGTTCAATCCGGATACATGGAGATGTTGAGATTTTTCCATCATTTAAATTTTGCACCGGGTTACTCCTTTCGGAAATAATGTGAGTAATCACTCATATGAAATGTAAATTATTTTTTTGGAATTGTCAATAATTAATATTAGAATGATCTATCTCGATTTTTTCCAATTAAAAAAGGCACTTCAATAAAATGAAGTGTCTTTCATCGTTCTCAATAAGATATTCTCTTTTTAGTTGCTCTAGCCACTTAAAGTAATTATTATTCCCACTGAAACTGCCCGCTGCAAAACGGAACAAACATCAACTTTGTTTTTCCTAGTTCAATGATGTCGTATAGCTTAAGCTCGTCTGCAGTTATGACTTCTTCATCGTTTAGATAGACTAGCCCCCGTGATTCGCCAGGATAGACTCGAAATTGTTGTTTCTTCGGACTATAGCTGACAATCGCATGGTTTTCTCTTGAAATCGCTTCATCTCCCGTAATAGAGATATCCATTTTTTCGGAGCGTCCAATGAAGTTTCGTTCGCTGCGAATTCGGAAGTCTTTGCCTTTATCTGGTCCTTCGATGCAGACTAACCAGCCTACGACCGGATCGATACCCATTTGTTTTCGTATCACAGCAATGGTTTTTCCGTCATTTTGTCGGGGCCCCATTCCTTCTGGTATTCTGGCGACAGTTTTACCTAATTCAGGACTAGCATCTGGATATTTTGCTTGCGTTTTTGCAAGGTCGTCTCCTGCTGTTGGTCGCTTTGGCATCGTCACGCCTAAGTTTAAATCAATATTGACCCCACAATGTGGACATAAGCTATGTTTTGTTTCATCATAATAATGTCCGCTTGAACAGCGCTTCATGTTTTTAACCCCCTTTAACTTCCGTCCTCGTAATTAGCCACTTATAAAGCCCATCCGAACGGACAAGATAATGAATCAATGTACTGTTTGAGACATACCCTTGGGTGCTATCTGAATAAGTGAGTGATTGAACCACTTTTGCCTTTGCGGTATTGCCATTTACCTCCAAAACGTCTATCGAATCAATCGTTACTTCAATTTTGTCAAAATTTGCGAAAAAGGCGGTGACGTCTTTCTCCGCTCCAGCATAATCGGGCGTGTTCGGATCAATCGTCATCATATAACCCTTCACGTCCTCTTCCTCAAAAGCGATCCCATTGGCATATATCGTAATTTCTACTTCATCTTCATCCGAGTACATAGCAGCATTCGAATCCGTGTATATTTTTTCGATTTTCTCCATATCAGGATGAGTAATATTAATTTTTCTAAAATACTTGAAATCTTCTAAAACAAATTCTTTAACAGTCTGATTGTCATTGACTTTTTCATTCATTAACTCTCCATATATATCTTCTGCATAATCATAATCACCTAATAATAAATGAGCATGAGCGACATTGATTTGATACATGATATTATCTGGATCAATTTCAAGTGCTTTTACAGCTGATTTTGCCGCTTCTTCAGGCATATTATTTAGAAGCTGAATGTAGGACTGCTCTCCATATGAAACGGCTAATTGAACCGGGTCCTTTCGAAAATCTTCGTCCTCTTCTAAGAAATCTTCTAGCCAAAGTACACTATTTCTAATATCATGGAGGGCATATTCATAATAACCTAAATCTAGTTTACGAATTGCGGTATTATATTCTAATAAACCGAGGGAGTATAAAACATCGGGGTGACCAATACTTGAAAAATAAAGGACACTTGCCATATCTCTCGCTTGAAGATAATATTTTAAGGCTCCTTCTGTATCACTATTTCCATCCAACTCATACCCCTTATCCCAGTATTCATTTACGAGATCCAGTCCTTTTGCTTTAATTGTTTCTTTATCAAATGGAAGTTCGATCCCTTTACTAACCTCTAGGTTTATGGCATCATTTTCATTCGCCTTATCATCAGGCTTCAGTGATTGGTTCATTACCACTCCTTTTTTTGCATAAATACTCTCCACATAGGTGATTTCTCCAAGCTTCAATCCTTCATTCTCTAATAGAAGCTTTACATCGTCTTCACGGGTATTTATCACCTTTGGAACAGTCACTTGTTTGACTGTTTTTTGAATGTTGCCAGTGTTCTTTTTCTGAGGTTGATCAGCCAAATTGACATTTGTTGCAGGTTTTGCCGGCTCCTCATCTGCTGATAACCCCAATATAAATAGAGTCCCGATAAGGCCTACAGTCAAAAAGATGGCAACCGCTACTCCACCACCAATCCAAACCCATTTTGAAATCGCTTTTTTCTTTGGTGGATCGATTGGAGCCTGTTTATTTTTTACTGCTTTTGTTTTCGGATCAGGTGCTATAGCTGCACTACTTGAAACAGCCTCAATAGGTTCAACACTTAAATCCGTATTGGTAAATAAATCTTGTTGAAATGCTTCCATTGATTGATAGCGATCAGCGGCCTTAACCGCTAAAGCCTTCATTAATGCAGCTTCTGCTTTTTCAGGAATTTCGACACCTAGTTTGGAAGGAGGGACAATGGAATCTTCTTCAAGCCGATCAAGTGATTCAGGCGGAACATGCCCAACGATTGCCCGGTAAAGAGTTGCTGCCGTTGCATACACATCTGTCCATGGACCTTGTTTTCCTTTACTGCGGTATTGTTCTTCCGGTGCATATCCAGGTTTTAAAATGACCGAAATACTTTTACTAAACTCACTAATTGCATGGCGAGCTGCGCCAAAATCCAATACTTTTACTTGCCCTTCAGCCGTTATATAGATGTTATCCGGGCTAATGTCCCGGTGCAGCGTCCCTGTTCGATGGACTTCGCGTAATGCATCTATGACAGGCATCATAATCGAAAGAGCCGCCTGAAAAGGAATTTTCCCCCCTTGTGTTGCTAAATATTGTTTAAAATCAATTCCTTCCAGATAGTACATCACTAAATAAGCAGTTCCATTTTGTCTAAAAAAATCACGGACACCAACAATTCCAGGATGATTATTAAATTGCGCTAATGTTTTTGCTTCATCTAAAAAATTTTTTAAACCATGTTCAAAATGAGTATCAAGCCCGCCTGAAAAAACGGAAACCATTGTTTGTTCTGGTGCCCTTGTTGCAAAGTCACGCGGCATATACTCCTTAATGGCTAGTTTCATATCTAGATTCATATCCCAAGCTAAATACGTAATCCCAAAACCGCCGTGTCCAAGAACTCTGCCAAGCAGATATTTCTCATGTAAAATCGTCCCAGGCGGCAAATGCTGTGGTGCTTCTGCTGGTGTCCCTTCTACCCAGCCACAGTGGGGGCAAACAGATTCCGACCCTTTTTCCCCCATACATCCTAAACAAAGATGATCATAATCCGCCATCGCTTCACCCCATTACAAAAATGTTTAAGAGCTTACAAATACGGCTAGTGCACTATAGTTATCGTTTCCTTCTAAAATACGTTCATTTAGAATCGCTTCCATCTTTTGCAGCCACTCGAAGGGTGTAGAAGCGCTAATTCTTGTATTCTCCATTTCTATTTCCGTAACGTACTCCCAAAATCCATCAGAGCAAAGTAGGAATGCGTCCCCTTGCTGAATCGATACTTCATCATTGAGAATCGTTGCTTTAACAGCGCCGTCTGATCCTAATACCCGATAAAGCCGATTTCGGTCTTCATGAAAACGTATTAGCTCTGGTGTAATTTCCCCAGCGTTAACAAGTGCTTGACATACACTATGATCCTTTGTTTGTGCGATCACTCGGCCTTCCCTTATGTGGTAAACCCTAGAATCACCTACATGGGCCCAGCATGCCTTGTCATTTTCAAAAGTTAAGATGACAATGGTCGTTCGCATGGATCTTTTATTTATGCCGGATTTCTGTTGTTGATGAATGATTGTTTGCGTTTTTTCAATACCCTCCTTTATCCAATTTGAACAACTATTATGTTTATATTCCTGCAAAATCGTTTCAACAGCTAGTTTCGCCGCTACTTCTCCAGATTGATAGCCACCTAATCCATCTGCAAGCGCCCAGCAGCCGCCATGATCTGATTCACAGTAAGCAGCAAAATCCTGATTCACATTTCTTCCGCCTTTATCGGATATTAACGCGGTTTGGAACTGCATTTTATCGGCTCTCCAATCGGACTTCAAACATGTTTTCGGTAGAACTTACATAAAAACGATCACCAGAACGCAACTGGGTCACCTTCCCTTGTGGGATTCGTTCACCAGATTGCAGATACGTACCATTTGAGGAGCTATCCTCTATCGTAAAGGTCTGGCTGGCTTTGTCGAAGCGAAGTGTACAATGTCTCCTGCTAATCTCCTCCGTTTGAAGTGGAAAGACTAGCTGGCATTGCTTGGCATCACGGCCAATAGACAAATAATTTTGATCTAATTCTATTGTTTGACCGGCAAAATAACCTGATAGACCATTTAACATCGGTTTTTGTACGAGCGGTGATGAAACGGGAGCGGGAGCAGGTGCATGATTCGGCACATGACTGGTCTTATTTCCTTTTTTCCTAAAAACCACAACGAAAAGAACCACTACGATTAGCAAAAAGAAAATCCCAGCACCAGCAATACCTAAGATCCACCAGAGCGAGTTTGAAGTTCCGGTTGTAATCTCCTTTCCCTCCCCTGTCATTGCATTCGTGCCTGTCAAATACGCAATCCCACGGGATTCCAAAATTGGAATCAATTCGTTCACCTTTACTGATCCATTAATTCCAGATGCTATCGTCACTCCAAACGTATTAATTCCAATCACTTGCCCATTGGCATTCACTAATGGGCCGCCGGAATTCCCAGGGTTTATCGCAACATCGATTTGAAAAATCCCCCTGCCACCCTGAGTTGAAATTTTACTAATAATTCCTTTCGTAATGGTGACGTCATCAGGTTCACCGGATGGCGTATCATTAATTAAGTCGGCTGCCCCTGGGAATCCAAGTGCATACACTTCTTGACTTGCTTTAACATCTTCAATTTTCCCTAGCTCCATAGGCGGTCTTTTATACAAATCCTGAGATAATTCTAAGACGGCAATGTCTTTTACCATATCGAATGCAATAACCTTTGCCTCTATTTGGTCTTCTTTAGAAAGGAGGATGGCCACTCCATCAAGATTTGGCTCAACAACGTGGTAGTTTGTCACAATATGACGGACAGGCTCACTTGATCCAACTGCAAACCCAGAACCTGTATAAATGCCCCCATCTGTGGCATAACAAAGAATCCGGACAACACTGTTTCGAAGCTCGTCAATCGACCTCGTTTCGGCTTTTACCGGATTTGAAAAGAAAAACATAAGGATAAATGAAGATAATAATAGTGTTGCTTTAAGCATTTGACTGCCTGTTCCCTTAAAAGATTGAACCAAAATCCATCCCTCCCTTATTTAACTTTATTCAACAGTAGTCTCTAAACGATATAAGTGGCGAGATCGATTTACATCCGAGAGGCGGGTTTCTCCCCGCAAAAATGGCTCTTCTGGCAAAATCATCCCGCTATTACGCATTTATCAACATCGACCTTTAACAAATCCTAATTGTTAATAGCGCAACGGTTGCGTTATCTTGATTCGGTTTTTGTTTGCGTAACGCCATTTCAATCAGTTCTTCTGCAGCCTCTTGTGCGGATAAGCGGCGACATGCATCGATCATTTCATGATTCGTAACCGATCCATACAGACCATCGCTGCAAAGAATGACCGAGTCCCCTTCGTATAACTGTATCGGCTCCATCGTCACATCGAGTTCCTCTAATCGTTCCAAACCTAGAAAACTTGTTAAGCTTTCTCTTTGGGGATCATTTTCGGCCTCCTCCATCGTGATCTCTCCAAACGCCGCTTTCTCATCTAACTCATTTGCATAAATATGATCTGTCGTCAATTGTGTTAATGCCTCTCCTTGATGCAAATAAATCCGACTATCCCCAACAGACAAACAGTACAATTGATTATTAAGCACCACAGCAGCAATGAGCGTTGTGCCGACACCTCCCTCTAGGCCATTTTCGCGGGCAAACTGTAAGACTGCATCATTTGCCATCTTCACCGAATTTACAAGTTTTTCAGGAATTGAATGTGTATTAGAGGAATGCAAATAGTGATCCAAAAACGAGTTGACAGCTAATCGGCTTGCTTCTTTGCCTCCCGATAGCCCTCCCATTCCATCTGCCAAAACCGCTAACACCCCAAACTGCCGGATGAACTGATCATCACTAATATCTGAAAAAGCAAAGGCATCCTGCTGTTCTGATCGGGCTCCTATGTGCTGGGCATTTCCAGGAATCACCTTGAAAACTGAATTTCGAATTGTAATGGGTTCAGACGAAGGATCTGGCTTGCTTCTATTGCTGTGGTTTCTACCTTTTCTAATGTATTTTTGAAAAATCAGATAAAACAAAACAATCAAAACACCAGTAATGAGCAGATAGACCCAGCACGGGATGTTTTTAAGCATGTTCTCAAGATTGGCGATATGGGTCGGCAGTTTGCTTGATTTAGCTAATCCAACTGTCGTAAAAAAAGGGAGAATACTTAGACATAATAAAATGCCTCCACTTGCTATTAACCGAAACTGCACGTTTAGTCTCACTCCTTTTAGGTGGATATAGATTTTAAAAATAAAAAGGCTGAAGAAGACTATGGATATATGACAAGGTTGTGAGAACTAAAATACTACTTATCGACGAAAGACCGATTGCTAAATACCTATTTTTTAAACGTGTGAAATAAAGCATAAATAATAATGAGATCCAAAAAATAAGCGTCCCGATAATCACGACATGAAGGATTGTATATGATAATAGTGATTGGTAAGTAAGGAAAGCGATAGCAGCTGCAAGCGAGAGGGGAATAAAAATTTCATGGAATCTCGTTAACACTGGAATAGCCGTTTCTTTTGATGAGGAATTGTAAAGTAAGGGAACTAGAAAAAGTGGTAGAGTGATTCCAAACAAAATTCCTGTTGTCATACGGATCAAGTTTGTTGTTGAATAGAATCCGAGGTAAGAACTAAAACCGTCAATGATTAATGGAAATAGCAAGAGTAAAAGAAGTAAGCTAATTTTTATATTCGGGATGGTTGTAGCTCGAACTTTTTTCATGGCAAAAAGTACGAGCAGTGAACTAAAAATTCCAATATAAATACCGGTATCCCTAGCGCAAACAGGCAAATAATGACCATTGATCATAAATGTCCGATCAGGGAGCTGATGACAGATCGCTCGGCCTAAAAAAAATGAGATCTTTTCAAAAATGGTTATCGCACATCCCTCCTGTATTCATTAGAATCGGCTGACCAAAGCCCATATAATCCCACAATCTAGATTATCGATAAAGTATTGTAATTGTGTTGACTGATACATATTTTTGGTCAGCCTCTTTAATTTTCAGCCTAGTAGTAATAATATCCTGGCAGCATCGAAAAAGCCGAGAGAGCAAACCAGCATACACAGCTCAAAACGGTAGCAATAATAGCAGTAATCAAACAGTTTTTACCTACACTCTTTTTATCAAGATCTTGATCATTCATCCAGATAATCCCTAGAACAATTCCTACAACGGGAATAAAAAACGAAAGCAAGTAAAATAAAACCTTTTGCCCATCTGACATCCTCTTCACCTCCGCGGTTTAAACCCGATTTTGTAATTTTAATGCACGAAGCCCTAGTCATATATGTATGTGCCATTAAGAATAAAATTGCTTGTCTTTAGTAAAGTGAAGTGATGAGATGAATAAAATTTTTCCTGGTTTTCATTCTCAAGGTTCATTTGTGTGTTGTCGTCGATTGTTCTGTTGAGAGTTCGAAAGATCCTCTTTTGCTGCACAAAAAAACTTTTTAATCATTATTCAAATAAAGTTTTATTTTTTTGAATAGAATCCTCCTTTTGGCACATCTTAAATCAAGAAAAGAACCCATTCCCATGATTTAGGGTTCTTAAAAAGGAGGTTTATTCATGCTCCCATTGACAGCAAAAGAAATGGAATACATCGTTGATTCGATGTCGAATGAGGATTTATTAACAAAGCAATGCGTATCTACGGGTACTCAGTCCATGAACGTTCAAGTGAAGACGCTTTGCAACCAATTAATAAACCAGCATCAACAACACTATCAAGACCTTATGGCATTATTGCAACAACATCAAACAATGGCACCACAACAACCACAATAAGGAGGATATGATGAATCAGCAGCAACCGATATTACAAGAAGCCGATTTAATTTATACGATTCTAGGCGATTTGAAACGAACAGCTCGTGAATATACGACAGCTGTAACGGAATCTAATTGTCCCGAAGTACGTCAAAAGTTTACACAGCTTCTACAAAATACATTAACAATGCAAGGACAAGTGTATCAATATATGTCCCAACATGGAATGTACAATACATCTTCCCCCGTACTGAACCAAGAAATTACAAAGCAAATTAATCAATATACGCAAACACAAACACAAACGAGTCAACTCATTCAACAAAATATGACAAATATTTAATAAAAAGCCATGATGTTAACAGGCATCATGGCTTTTGGTCGATTCTTTACAGAATGATTTACGAAGGAAGTGAGTGTGTGGATTTACAAACAGGGAAATTTTTTTGGCCACATACCTATTCTGATCCACCAGCCTATCCATCTTTAGAGACCGATATTGAATGCGAGGTTTTAATTATAGGAGGAGGCGTATCGGGATGTATGGTGGCACATTACTTAATGGAAAGCGGGATTAACTCCGTCATTGTCGATAAACGATCGATTGGGATGGGGAGCACGTATGGAAATACAGGTCTGTTGCAATTAATAAACGATAAAAGCTTACTTTCACTTGTTCACACATTTGGTGAAGATAAAGCAGTACGCCATTATAAGCTTTGTCTACAAGCAATTGATTGCTTAGCCCAACTTGTTTCAACACTTGATAGTAATCCTGATTTCAGGCGTAGATCTAGCTTATATTATGCGACAACACCAAGCGATGAACCGAGTCTACTAACAGAATTTCAAACTTTGCAAAAATATGATTTCCCTGTTCAATTTTTCACTGCTAACGATATAAGAAAAAAGTATCAATTCTCAAAAGTTGCAGCGATTTATACAAGTGGTGATGCAGAAGTAAATCCTTATAAGCTCGTACATGCCATTGCAAAAAAAGCAATAGATAAAGGCTTAAAAATCTATGAAAAAACGGAAATCATTAATCATATTCAAAAAGGAGAGCACTTGTATTTTAAAATAAAAAATGGAAAAACAATTAAAACAAAAAAGGTAGTTTTTGCAACCGGTTATGAAACACAGCAAATAAAACGTAATCCTAATGTCAGATTAGTGAGTACATACGCAATTGTGACTCAACCAATAAATGAATTAATTGGCTGGGATGTTAGAGATTTAATATGGGAAACGGCACGTCCCTATTTATATTTTCGAACCACAGTAGAAAACAGAATTATTGCTGGAGGATTAGACGAGGAAACGATTGACCCAATTAAAAGAGATTCGAAGTTAATAGGTAAAACGAAAACCTTGTTGAACGAGATAAGAAATTTATTTCCGTTCCTATCCAACTTGAAAGTGGAGTATAAATGGGGAGCCACGTTCGGAACTACTGCCGATGGACTCCCCCTTATTGGTACACAACAAGGATTTCCTAATTGTTATTTTATATTAAATTATGGTGGGAATGGAACTGTTACAAGTGTCATTGCAAGTCAAATAATCCATGATTTAATTACAAAAGGGTATCATCCAGATATGGACTTGTATCAATTTGATCGAGGGAAATATTTGTCTTCCAAGTAGGGGTGTTTTACTCAAATATTTACTAGTGATTATTTAAAAAATAGGCTGTTTTCGTAAAGTTTGTTGCTTTTATAATGTGATTTTTATTTAATAATCTGAGTTGCTTGGAGCGGAGGGCGCTTGACTCCTGCGGGAATAGAGGGAACGGGAGACCCCACAGGCGGTAACGCCGAGGAGGCTCCCGTCACTCCCCGCGGAAAGCAAGTGCCCGCAGCGGAAATCAACGGGCAAACTTTAAAGGCTAAAACAACAATATATGCGAAAACAGCCTAAAAATATAACTTGACCCCCAACAACGATACGTTTTGGTTCTATGGGGGTCAAGTCGATAGATTATCACTTTAAAGCTTAGAAAACTCTTCCACTAATTCCCCAAAACGTTTTAGTGAATTTTCTATCGGGTATGGTGTAGTTAAATCAACACCTGTCTTTTTTAACAATTCAAGAGGATAATCCGAGCTGCCACTCTTTAAGAATTCTAAATATGAATTCAGTGTAAACTGATCACCTTCAAGAATCTTAGTTGCCAGGTGGATTGCTGATGCGAATCCAGTTGCATACTTGTAAACGTAAAAAGGACGATAGAAGTGAGGGATCCTAGACCAACCAAATTTCACTTCGTCATCAAAAACAATTTCGTCTCCATTGTACTCCCTGAACAATGATTCATAAGTCTGATTAAACACTTCTACATTTAAGGGCTGCCCTTTTTCTGCCATTTCATGGGTCTTCTTCTCAAACTCCGCAAACATTACTTGGGTGAAAAATGTACCCTTAAATTGATCGATGAAATGATTAAGAAGATGTTTGCGAATTTCGTCATCTTTTTCATTGTTTAATAAATAGTTAATTAATAATACTTCATTGACTGTAGAAGCTACTTCCGCAACAAAGATACTATAACGAGCTGTAATCTGCGGTTGATGATTGGAACTCAGTTTGCTATGAACTCCGTGACCACATTCATGAACGAGTGTAAATAAACTATCCAAATCATCCTGATGATTTAAGAGGATAAACGGATGAACCCCATACACTCCGAGATTGTATGCACCTGACCGCTTGCCCGGTGTTTCCCTAACATCAATATACCGAGCGTCTTTGAACTCATTTAGGATGCTTATATACTCCTCCCCAAGCGGTGATAGGGCCTTGCACATCAATTCATACGCTTCGTTATAAGGAATCACAGGTTTTACTCCTTTAACAAGCGGAACACTCATATCGTATTGCCTTAATTCATCCAACTGAAGTTTTTCCTTACGAATTCGGGTATATCGATGGAGTGGAGCGATATTGTTTTTCGTTGAAACGATCAGATTTTCATATACCTCTTTTGGCACTTGATCACCGAATAAAGCTTTTTCTAATGCTGAAGGGTAATGCCGAATCTTAGCCATTGTTACATTATTTTTAATCGCAGCTGAAAGGGTTGATGCAATCGAATTCTTTAATTGCACATAAGGTTGATAATATGCCTTATAGGCTTCCCTGCGCTTTTCACGGTCTTCATCTTCGATTAATTTAGAATACATCCCTCTCGTAAGCTCTATGCAATCACCGTTATCACCGGTAACTTCTCCAAACTTAATATCGGTATTATTGATCATGCCAAATGTATGACTTGGAGCTGAAAGTGCTTCTCCAAGCTGGGAAAGTACTTCTTCTTGCTCCTTACTTAACACATGCGGCTTATAGCGGAACGATTCCAATAAATCCTCTTCAAAATATTTTAATCCTTCTTCTGCAGTGATGTATTCTGTTAATGTTTCTTCATCTAAACTTAATAAATAAGGCATGAAAAAGGAAGTTGAAGCGCTAACTTTCACACTAAGTTGTTTTGCCAAGTCCAAGAATGATTGAGCTGTCGTTTCCCTCGTATCTTCATCCACTTTCAACATGGCATAAGCATATACTTTATTGAACAAAAAGGATAATTCTTCTCTTTGTTTAAGATATTGATACAAGGTGTTGCCATCTTGAATTTCACCGTCATATTGCTTCAGTTTTTCAGCCATTTTTTCAATAATTTCGTAATCCTGTTCCCATTGGCTAAGATCAGTATATATATCTGCTACATTCCATTTTTCATGTATTGGCACTTCGGTTCTGCTAGTATATATGGTCATTTGAACACTCCTCTATCTTTATGTACTATTAGGAAAAAATAATATTACTGAATATATTCTCATTATCCACCATTAAAACCTTCAATTAAAAAATAAAGAAAAGAATGGATTTTGGTGGATTTAATATTGGTGTACAATAATAAAGAAAGGATGTTGAAAAATGGCTATCACAATACCTCACATTGAAGAATCAAATCGTACAACCTATCTGCCTCCCAAGGGAGAATATGAAACTTTCGCCGACGAATCTCACTACGAGGAAAAAGTAAGAGAATGGGGCTTATCGACAACAAAAGAAGTGAAAAAGCAGTTTTGGTACAAGGAAAAAGATCACCAGCGACTCGTAACCATCAAAGGTTATGAAGTGTATGGAAAAGCTTCTGAATGCAACACACTTATTATTGAATTCCAAGACGGGAATCTATCTTGCATTCATCCAGCTTATCTTAAGGAAATGCAAGCTGCAAGCTTCGGGAAAGCATCCCTATCTGATGCCGGAGATTCTTCGCAATCACAGGTTCAGGAAATTACCAAAAAGGATCCTTCTAAGGAAGCTAAAAAGGCAGCAGAGCCGAAAGAACCAGCCCAGAAGAAAGAAAAGAAAGAAAAACCATCCAAATTGGAGTTGCCGGAAGAAAAGGTACATTTTACAGCAACAGTCAAACAGTTTGCTTTAAGCTGGAATAATTTCAATGAGGAAAATGACGAAGTAGTTGTACTGGAAAACGTTGTTGTGCATCAAGAAAACCCGATTGAAGTGGGACTTGCCTGGTGTGCTCACTCGAAAACTTTAAAGAAGTTTGAACTTGTTCCTGGCGAGGCACTAGAATTTGATGGGAAAATCGTGAAAAAGAAATTGCCAAAAGGAAAAGATGTAGAAACAGAATTTATCGTTGAGGATCCTGTTTTGTACAAAGTAAATAATCCATCAAAGATAAAGAAAAGCTAAAAGAACAGGTCTTTGTTCTTTTAGCTTCCTCACTTCTCTTGTCCATTGAAGATCGACAAGGCCGGATAATACAAGTGATGAATAAAAATTGCTCCATCCTTTTAGCCGCGGGGCTTGCTTATTGAATCGGGGTTTCTATTAGGTTTATCGATATATTGTGCTAACGCAGATATATTCTAAAACGGCAGAAAAATTCATATATTCCGAATTTCAGTTCCATAGAACTCCTTACCACTCTTCTACTTTGGAATAGCAATCCAATCATCCATCATTTGTCACCTTTTATTTATCGCTATACAAGAACTCGCTAGATGAAATATCATCAGCTACTTTTTTACTGTAATATTTGCCTTTTGTACTAATTGCTAAAATAATCGTAAGGACAAAAGCTATGATTGCTGCGAAAAATGCTGCTATATTTTGTAAAAAGACGCCTAAATATCCGAAAGCAGCAATTGAACCAATTACGCTAGATACAATTATTGAAATGACACCTACTGGATTCCAGGCATATAGATATTCTTGGCGATGTTCAAAATAATTTGGGCCAATTTTTAATATTTTCTTTACTACAACCGCATCACACACTAAAATTGCTCCCCATGATAAAAGAAATACTCCTTGGAAGGTAAGTAGGTTTCCTAAATGATCCAATACTCCACCTAGCATTAATATTATTGCGGCAATTGATGTAAATACAACCCAGAATGTTCTCCCTGGTTTAATTTTGAAAACGTTTTCAAAAAAGCTTGCCAATGACAATGATCCACTATATAAGTTAGTAATATTGATCCTTACTTGAGTTAAAATTGTAAATAATGCCCCGCCAATACCCAGAATTTGAACAAAATATATTCCTGGGTTTACTTCTGCCATTCGAACTCCAAACCATATTCCGATGATTCCCATGATTAAGAAACAGACTAGTTGAGGGATAAATCCGACAGCAAATACACCAATTTTAAATTCTTCTTTTTTAATAAATCTTGCATAGTCTGACACAAGTAGAGCCATTATTCCGACTAAACCATTCATGATTCCAATACATGCAAGTAGTGCAGCCCCACCTACTTGGGATCCTTCTGGTAAATATGTCCATACATTCCCTGCAATTTTTGGAGTTATCTTAAAAGCGAGTATGAATCCAGAACCAAGTAAAATAATAAAAATTGGCAAAGACCACTTTTGTAGCTTATCTAACTGTTTAATTCCAAACCAATTGAGAGGAACAACAATTAAACCGAAGACAACCATAAGAGTCCAAATTGGAATACTTGGCAAATACTCATGAACAGCAAATGCCATGATAGCTCCCTCAATTGCACAGTACATAATAAAATTTAAAGCATAGATCAAGGAGGTTATTGAGGCTCCGATATAGCCAAAACCTCCACCCCTTGCCAATAAGTTCACATTTAATCCTGATTTAGCAGCAAAATAACATATTCCGATACCTAATGCACCAGCAATAACTGTTGCATATATTTCTGCTATCAGTGCATTGATAGCCCCAAAGTTAACTGCCATTAAGCTCCCCATTTGCATGAAAATCATAGCTGTTGCAACACCTAAAGTAACATTTGTAATACTTAACCATCCCATTGTCCTTCCTTCAAGTGGGACTTTTTCAAGTGCAAAGTCATCCTTTTTTACTTCTTTGTGTAGCTCCTCATCAGTAAATACATTCGGTTTTGAAATCTCAGCCATATTTTCATCTCCTTTTTTAATTTTATTTTAATAACAAGGGTCGAATTGACCCTTGTTTCTTAAAATTAATCCCAATAAGCCAGCGAACGTTGTTTCATCGATTCTCTAAATTGTTTTGTTGATTTTAATAATACCTTATTCGTTGAGTAATCAATTATCACACCATACTTTCGAAGGACATCTAATTTATCAATCTCACTATTATTAAATTGTTCTTCAACAATACGCGCGTCCACCTCTAACCACTGTTTTCGATGTTTTCGAATATAATTTCTTTCAATTTCTGTCGCTTCGTAATCAATTTCAAATAGATCTAGATCTCTGTCTATTTCGCTAATTACAACCCCATAATCTTTTTTTGCTCTCTCAATTGAGACGTAGTCATCAATTACATCTTCTAAAACAGCCAATGGATTTCTCTCAAGTGGATCTCCCAATCCTCCTCCACCTGCAGAAGGCCTGATAAAGGAGTCTCCACTTTTTACTTTTACGTTTGAGAAAATCGCTCCTAAATATTGTTCATCCTCTTTTCCTGGGTTAAACCATGCGCCATGAGGATAAGATGGAAGTCCGCCGAAGATCCCCCATGTTACCGAGCGTGAACGATCACAACAATAGGACATGACTGTATTATTAATTTTTGATAAGACTCCACCTTTTTCAACTCCACATCCCCCCCGGTATTTACCTGGTCCAGCTGAGTCTGTAATGATTTGATGTTTAGTTGTTATGACAGGTGAGAGTCTTTCTTGACCCTCACATGGCTGTACGCTTAAACCAACACCAAACACTGGAGATGTAGCATTTGCACCATCGCGATCATAACGGCCACCGTGGCCCCCTGCCATCCAGTCATACCACATAAAGTAATTATTGTGATCCGTTCTTTGATCGGTACCACCGATTAGTAAGTACTCTAAGTTGAAGGAACAGGCAATCGCTCTTTCAGGCATAATATTAGACCATAGTTCAAAGCAAGCATTCATAATTTTTTCGTACGTTCCTGAACAAAATCCTGTTACAGCAATAGGAGCTGGTGCATTAACGACAGAATCTTCTGGTAATTCAGCTGTTACTACTCGATAAAAGCCTGAGTTTAAAGGGATTTCCGGAAAAAAGGTCTTCGTTCCTGCATATATCGCTGATAATGTAGCACCAAAACCTGAGTTTAAAAAACAGCTAATATATCGATGAGATCTACTTAAATCATAGATAATTTCATCATCAGTTATGGTCATCTTAACGTGAATTGGGATGAGACCATCCCCTATTTCTGGGTCCATATCAATATAATCAACGGTTTGCCATGTTCCATTTGGTAAAGAAGAAATTTTTACTTTTGCCAACCGTTCTACATAATCTTGAACTTCTTCAAATGCAATAAGCGTTGTCTCAATGCCGTATTTTTTTACGATTTCAAGCAACTGAGTTTGGCCAACTTTTGCGGCTTCTACTTGAGCGCGCAAATCACCGATTCTTTCTTCAGGAACTCGCATATTTGATGCTAATAAATTGACAACGTCTTTTAAGTAAGTACCCTTACTATAAATCCGAACAGGCGGAATTCTTACCCCTTCACCATAATGCTCTTTTGCATTGATATCAAAAGAACCTGGTGTTGAACCGCCCATATCTGCCCAGTGGCCATTTGTCTGCATTAACGCAATTAACTTATCTCCGTAAAATACTGGGAGGACCACACGTGTATCATTAAAATGCGTACCCCCACGGTATGGATCATTTACTAAAAAAACATCACCAGGATTGATATCGTCTTTAAAATCCTCTAAAACGGCTTTTGCTGTTAAATGCAAAGTTCCTACATGCACGGAAATATCTTGTGTTCCTTGCATAACTGTATTTCCTTCAGCATCACAAAGTGCACAGCTGAAATCACGATTATAAATAACGAATGAATAACAAGTTCGTAAGATTTGTTCGGCCATTTGGTCAACAAGGTTAACGAAACCATTTTTCAATACTTCAAATGTGACAGGATCTAATCGATTTCCTTGAAACTTTTCTGCAATCTGATTTGATTTCATTCAATTCACCCCTCTTTTATTTATTTACTGTGATGATTAAATTTCTATATTCATCAACCACTGCGGTGAAGTCCGGCGGAATCACTGTTGTTGTGTCAAGTTGATTAACGATCGCAGGTCCTTGAATTTCTGTGAATACTGGAATTTTTTCACGGTCATAAACGTTTGTAGGAACAAATTTATTATCAAAATAGACTTCTCTTATTTCTATGAATGCATTTTCTAGACTTCCGGATGGTCCATATTTAGGAAACGATGGTTTTGGTACGGTTCCAAGTGCTGTTAATTGTAAACCATATATTTCAACAGATTGGTTACGGTCAGAAAAAGCAAATTCACGTTCATGTTCTAGATGAAAGGCTTCCAGCGCCTCATCTAATGATTGCGCTTTCGAATTTATAGGTACTGCCAAAGATCTCCACTGGCCGCTATATCTCATATCAATAAAGCGCATGAGTGTTGATTGCTCTCTTGCTACTCCTTCTTCCTCTAATAACTTTTCTGCATCTTTTTCCATTGCAGAAAACTCAAAATCTAGTTCATCAATTGTGACCTGATTAAAATTTTTCACATATGTTTTTGTAATGTCGTGACGTACATCAACCAGTAAGCATCCCATTGCTGCTGCTACTCCAGGGTGAGGAGGAACAATTACTGTAGGTATTTCCATATCTTTTGCTAAATGAGCACCATGTAATGGTCCGGCTCCGCCAAAAGCAACAAGTGCAAATTCTCTCGGATCATAGCCGCGTCTTACAGAAATCAATCGTAAGGCATCGCACATATTTGCATTTGCAACTTCAATAATGGCATTTGCTGCTTCAACGGTTGAATAATTAAACTCTTTTGCAAGAACGTCTACCGCTTGTATAGCTTTCTCCTTATCTAGTTGCATTTTTCCGTCTAATAGATTGACTCCCAAACGGCCAAGAACTAAATTAGCATCGGAGTTCGTCGGTTCCTCTCCCCCTCTTTGGTAACACGCCGGACCAGGGATTGCACCCGCGCTTTGTGGCCCATTGCGTAATGACCCACCATCATCTTTCCAAGCTAAGCTCCCCCCACCTGCACCAATCGTCAATATTTCAATACTGGGAAAACCAATTGGGTAACCATATTCAATATACCAATCTTTCGTGATCCTTATGTCGCCGTCATACATCAGAGAAATATCCGTACTCGTTCCTCCCATATCAAGACCAATAGCATTATTAAATCCACATAGTTTAGCAATATGTTTACTTGCAATGGCACCCGCAGCAATACCTGAGCTAGCAACTCTTGCTGCGTAACGTGGAACAGTACTAGATGTCATGACTCCACCACCAGAATGTAGAACGAGAATATCATCCTGGTACCCTTTTTGTTCCATCTCTTTTTCTAATGTATTTATATATCTGCTAATTATTGGGCCTAAAACAGCATTAATCATAGTTGTACTCATACGTTCATGTTCAAAAATTTCTGGTAAAACTTCACTTGAAATACAAACATATACGTTTGGGAGCTCATCCTGAAGAATCTCCTTTACCTTTTTCTCATTTTCCCCGTTCACGTAGGCATTCATCAAACAAACGGCAATTGATTCAGTGCCGCGCTTGTATAATTTTCTTGCAAGCTGACGTACCTCATCTTCATCAATGTCTATCAATACAGTTCCGTTATAATCAATTCTTTCGTTAACTTCAAACCGGTCACGCCTTTGAATATATGGTTTTGCCGTATCTTTATACGCATCCCATAAGTCAAGTTTTGTCCCCCGACGAATCTCCGGAACATCTCGAAATCCTTTTGTAGTAATTAATGCTGTCTTAGGCAATTTTCTTTCTATTAAAGCATTGGTACCCACAGTAGTTCCATGTGAAAACAACTTTATGTTTTCCCCTTTTAATTGAGCCTTTTCAATCCCATCTAATATTCCACGTTCAGGATTCGATGGTGTGGATGACGTTTTCGTAACAGAAATTTCTCCCGTGTTTTCATCAAAAATAAAAATATCTGTAAATGTTCCACCTACATCAACGGCGAGCCTAGTTTGCTTCATATTGATTTACCCCCTCTACCAAATAGAAATTGCTAGCTAATTAGTTTAATTGCAATAGTAATATTGTTAATATTCTGAAAATAACACTTATAAATACACCTTGCAAGAAATACTTTTATAAATCAATAATTGTCCCTCTAGATTCAAAGTAATTGGAATGTTTTCCGAAACCACCTCCTATATTTGAAACTATCCACATTCAACCCAGTACACATAGAGCATATTTCCTCTATTTTCTTTGTTTTTGAAGAAATACTATTTTTCCATTAACATTCTATGATATTTGTATTATTCTAAATATATAAATATTTCCGTAGGAGAGATTAGATGAATACTATCTTTATTGCCGGTCATGCTAAACTACCATCTGGAATGGCAGCTAAAAATGTTTTTGAAACCTTAACGATTACAGCAGAAATTGATAAGCATTATGGGGTTATTGTGGATGCTTCCTGCACATTGGCTACTGAACACGGCAGAAAGTATATCTCGATGCTTTTAAAAGGACATAGCTTACGAAATGGGATTGATAAGCCCCTAGAACAGTTAAAAACAGGCTATTTAGGTAAAGCGAATAGTGCTCTGATTGCGGCATTAAAAGATCTTTATAAACAATTTGAAGCATTATCAGTAAGTAAATAAAATCTACTGTTAAAAATTAGGGGGCGTATTTCGAGGCCCCCCTATTTATTGAACGTTTTGCCTTACAAACTGTTCTGAACTGCTAGAAGTGCTTCACGTAATATTGATATCAGCTCTTCAATCTCTTTTTTATTAATAACTAGGGGCGGAGAAAATACGAGAGTATCCATCCCCTCAAAGACGACCGTTCTGATGATTAATCCTCTTCTTGCTGCTTCGGCGCTAATTTTAGGAGCAATATGTGTTGGAAATCTAGTATTTGTTACTGGGTTTATGATTTCAACTGCTCCAATTAACCCTTGCGCCCGTACTTCCCCTACAATATCTATTTCTTTTTGAAGCTTATAGAAACCATTTAACAATTCCTGGCCCATTAATCTGGAATTCTCAATTAAGTTTTCATTTTCGATAATTTCAATATTTTTTAAGCCTACGGCACAGGCAGTTGCGTGGCCACTATAAGTATATCCGTGTAGAAGAGCTCCTTCTGAAAACTCAATAAGATCCTCATGTATTCGGTCAGTTACAACAACCGCGCCTAGCGGAATGTACCCGCTTGTAATCCCTTTTGCAAGGAGCATGATATCTGGGACAATGCCGTAATGTTCACAAGCAAACATTTTTCCGGTACGGCCAAAACCAGTAATTACCTCATCTGCAATGAACAAAATTTTATATTCATCACATATTTTCCTGATTTCTTGAAAATAGCCGACTGGTGCAATGTTTACTCCACCGGCACCCTGTACCGGCTCAGCAATGAAGGCGGCAACATTAGCTGCTCCTTCCCTTTCAATACATTGACGTAGAGATTCTGTAGAAAACGGATCTACGTGAAGAAAATCTGGTGCCAATGAAGAAGTCATCTCTTGAAAAGGAGTAATCCCTGTTGCACTAGTTGCCCCAATGTTCACCCCATGGTATCCTTTCTTCCTAGAAATAATTTTTGTTTTTTCTGGAAAACCTTTAAGCTTCCAGTAATATCGTGCTAGTTTGTAGGCGGTATCGTTTGACTCGGAGCCACCAGACGTAAAGAACACAGCGCTTAAATTGCCTGGTGTAATTTTGGCTAACTTAGCAGCAAGCTGGATCGCAGGCTCGTTGCTCATCGACGAGAAGGAATTCGTAAAAGCAAGCTTTGACATTTGCTCGTATGCTGCTTTCGCAAGCTCCTTTCGACCGTATCCTACGTTTACATTCCATAAAGATGACATACCTTCCAACACTTTTTTACCAGTAATATCTGTTAAGTACACACCGGACCCATTTGTAAAAATAAATGGAGCACCACTTTCGTTTTGTTGTTTTAAGGAAGACGTTGGATGAATAAAATGTTTTTTGTCCAAATCGATTAGCGTTTCTTTCAATTCTGTTTTGATCAAAGTCAATCACTCCTATATAGTCTGTTTGTTTATGGGATGTTTCTCAGTATGAAAGAGTCACCAGGTATTGTGAAACGCGATAAATAGCATCGACTTAATAAAGTAAGCGATTACATTTGAGGTTCATTAGCTATACCTAAAAGTTTTATCCCCCCACTCCTCTAAAGCAAGAAGTGGGGAGGCGGATTTATAGAAAGCAGAAGTTAACTGTTTACCATATCTTTATTATGCTTTAACGGCCAAGCAGGCAGTGGTTGGCTTAACTGCTTATCTTCACGGTATCCAAGCACATATTCTGCTTGCATAATCGTGTGGATTTCGCGCGTTCCTTCATAAATAACCGGAGCTTTTGAATTTCTTAGGAAGCGTTCTACTGGGTATTCGCTTGAGTAACCGTAAGCCCCGTGAATCTGAACGGCATCATCAGCGGCTTTATTAGCAAAATCACAAGCTTGCCATTTTGCAAGCGATGTTTCTCTTGTATTGCGCTTTCCTTGGTTTTTCAGCTCGCCAGCACGGTAAACTAACAAACGGCTCATTTGGAGCCCTGCTTCCATATTTGCAATCATTTGCTGTACAAGCTGATGCTTGCCAATTTCTTTTCCGAATGTTTTTCTTTCGTGACAGTATTTTACACTTTCCTCTATGCTTGCCATTATTAATCCAACAGCCCCTGCAGCAACCGTAAAGCGACCGTTATCGAGTGCTGACATAGCTATTTTAAAACCTTCTCCTTCTTTTCCAAGTAAATTTTCTTTTGGAATTCTTACTTGATCAAAAAACAATTCACCGGTGTTTCCTGAGCGAATTCCGAGCTTTCCTTTAATCGCACGAGAAGAAAATCCTGGTGTAGTACGTTCTACAATAAAGGCAGAAATCCCATGATGTTTCTTTGTTTTATCGGTATACGCAAATACAAGAAAATGATCAGCAATGTCGCATAAAGAAATCCAGGTTTTTGAACCATTTAAAATGTAATCGTCCCCGTCTTTGACAGCTGTTGTAGAAAGGGAAGCAACGTCGGAACCTGCTCCAGGCTCAGTTAACCCGAAAGCCCCGATTTTTTCACCTTTTGCTTGTGGAACGAGATATTTCTGTTTTTGCTCTTCTGTCCCCCATTGCAATATAGTTAAACTATTCAAGCCAGTATGAACGGAAACCGCTGTACGAAATGCAGTATCTCCTCTTTCTAGCTCTTCACAAACAATCGCCAGTGAATTATAATCCATCCCACTTCCGCCATATTCTTCAGGTATACAAACACCCATTAGATTCAATTCGCCTAAGCGATCTAATATTTTGGGATCAAATTGTCCTAGTTCATCCCATTCTTGCATATTGGGAATAATCTCTTTATCCACAAAACTCCTAACCATTTTTCGTAACATTACTTGCTCTTCTGTAAAATCAAAATTCATTTAAAATCTCTCCTTAACAATTTTTTTAGTGGGAAAATTCATTCTATATTCTCTTAAACAATCTTTTTATTTTTCATTTTTGTGATTTCATCTGGTGAAAATCCAACTTGACGAAGTATTTCCTCCGTATGTTCACCAGCAATTGGCGGATGACGTTCCATTTTTACTTGTGTTCTTGATAGTTTAATCGGAGAACCTACAAGCTTCACCATTCCTGCTTCAGGGTGATTGGTGTTAACAACCATTTCTCGTGCAATAATTTGCGGATGGGTAAAAACTTGTTCCATTGTTTGGATAGGGCCACAAGGAATATTGTTCTTAAAAAATAATTCAATCCAATAATTAACAGGATGCAATTGCATTTGAGTTTCTAATATACTAGTAAGTTCTTTTCTATTTTCAACCCTCGCCTCATTTGTCCTAAATTTATCATGCTTTGCAATCTCAGAGATTCCAAGTACTTCACACAAAGAGGTAAACTGACGGTTATTTCCAACAGCGATTATCATTTCGCCATCCATCGCCTTAAATGTTGAATATGGAACAATATTCGGATGATCATTTCCAAGTTTTTGTGGCACGTTTCCAGAAATGAGGAAATTACTTGCCACATTTGCTAAAGAACTGACAGCAGTATCCAAAAGGGACATATCAATTTTTTGACCTTGTCCGGATTTCTCTCTTTCATATAATGCCGCTTCAATTGAAATGGCAGAATATAAGCCTGTAAGAATGTCTACCATAGCTACTCCAATTTTTAATGGGCCACTTTCCTCGTTACCTGTGATACTCATGAGACCACTCATGCCTTGGATGATATAATCATAGCCTGGCAAGTGTTGATAAGGACCAGTTTCTCCAAAACCTGTTATAGAACAATAAACCAATTTCGGATTGATCGTTTTCAGATTTCCGTAGTCTAGCATCCATTTTTCCATCGAACCCGTTTTAAAGTTATGGATAAGAACATCTGCTTCTTCTGCTAACTTTCGAATGATTTCCCTTCCTTCCTCTGTTTTAAGATTAACGGTTATGCTTCGCTTATTGCGATTTGCACTTAAATAATAAGCACTTACCCCGTTTTGAAACGGAGGACCCCAACTCCTCGTTTCATCACTGCCACCCGGAGCTTCTACTTTAATCACATCTGCACCGAGGTCAGCCAAAATCATCGTACAGTAGGGGCCTGCAAGCACCCTAGTTAAATCTAATACTTTAATGTCATCTAAAGCCCCTTTCAAAGTAATCCTCCTCGCTAAAAATATTCTTACTAAAACGGCAAAAAGCCAGCCCTCTCACATAAATGTGGAAAGGACTGGCTACACGATCCATTGGAACCAACCGGTAAGGGATGGGTGTGGAATCTTCTCAGTCAAATAAAATAATAATCAAAGTAAATTCTTCTCTTCCTTCAGCTGTATAGGCAGATAGGGTGAAGAATATATTTTTATCTTACTCGAATTTTCTGAATATTACAAGGTTTATTTTTGTTCTATATAAAATTTATTCCCTATTTTGTATAAAAAAGGTTCCTTCAAGCAAAGTCGCCTTGCTGCTATTTTAATTGCAACATCATGCTTTAACACAGACAATAACTAGGAAAGCAGCTCTGGGAAAGGCTGCTTTTGAAATGATCGGGTATAAAAAAGGGCTTACTATTACTCTGCATTCACCATATTAAATACCTGTTCTACATCCTTGTCGCCACGACCTGATAAATTAACGATTAAGATATCGTCTTTTGATAGATCCTTGGCCAATTTTACTGCATGAGCGACTGCATGTGCGCTTTCAAGAGCTGGGATAATTCCCTCTGATTTGGAAAGCAGATGAAATGCTTCTAATGCCTCTTGGCCTGTTGCTGTTACATATTCCGCTCTGCCGCTGACTTTAAGATGACTGTGCTCAGGTCCGATTCCTGGATAATCCAGGCCAGCTGCAATGGAATATGTTGGTTTAGGGTTTCCATCCTCATCAATCAAGGTCAAGCATTTAAAACCATGAATGACTGCCGGAACCCCTTCTGATAGAGTCGGAGCTTCCTTCGGTTCGACCCCAATTAGCCGAACTTCCGGTTCATCGATATAATGGGCAAAGGCACCAATCGCATTGCTTCCGCCTCCGGTACAAGCAATGACTGCTGTTGGCAGCTTTCCTTCTTTTTCAAGGATTTGACGTTTAGATTCTTCACTAATCACGGACTGAAAATGCTTTACCATCGTTGGAAATGGATGCGGTCCTACTGCTGAGCCTAGAAGGTAAAAAGTATTTTCATAGTTTTGAACCAAGTCGCCTAAAGCGGCATCTACTGCATCCTTAAGACGTCCCTGCCCTTCCTCGACGGCGACAACTTTTGCCCCTAACAATTCCATTCTGAACACATTTAGCGCCTGCCGCTCTGTGTCCACTTTGCCCATATAAACGACGCATTCCATCCCAAACATCGCACAGACTGTGGCAGTCGCGACTCCATGCTGTCCCGCTCCTGTTTCAGCAATCACTCGCTTCGCGCCCATTCGTTTTGCTAAAAGGATCTGTCCGATAACATTATTGATTTTATGTGAGCCCGTATGGTTTAAATCTTCCCTTTTCAAGTAAATCTTTGCTCCGCCCATTTGCTTTGTTAAATTTTCTGCAAAAGTTAGCGGATTTTCCCTGCCCACATACTCGTTTAGATAAAACTTAAATTCCGATTGAAACTCTGGATCATCTTTATAGTGTAAAAATTGTTCTTCTAATTTGTTCATTACTACTTGAAGATCTGGTGGTACAAAGCTGCCTCCAAATTCCCCAAAATATCCTTTGCTCTCTGTGCTAATACTCGCCATACTCAACTCTGCTCCTTCAGTACATTCATTATAATCCTATAATTAGGATTGAAATTAATATATCATAAATTACAAGAAAATTCTAATTTCCGATTCTCTCTTATTCTCAGTTGCATTCAAAAGAAAAAGTGAATAGAATAAATTAATTCAATTCTATTGAAATAGAATTTAAGGATTCAATTCCAAAACCGCAGCTTCCATATTATTAAGCAGTGTAAATAAAATGGACTTTGCCTCCTCTAGGAATGAAGTTTGATTGATCCACTTAACCGGATTCTGGATGTACTCCCCTAATGGTATTTGGCTCCCTAATTTTTCTTCAAATGTGCAAATCATATTTCCAGTAAATTCTGGATGGAACTGCAGCCCAATAACACGCTTCCCAAAAGAGAATGCTTGGTTACTACAGCCATTACTGGATGCAAGCCGGATTGCTCCATTTGGAAGATCGAAAGTATCCCCGTGGAATTCAAAAACGGTGAAGACCTCCGGAATCCCATTAAATAGTGAGGTTGAACTTACTACTTGTGTAAGTTCAACTGGCCACCAGCCAATTTCCTGTTGTTTATGCGGATAAACCTTACCTCCTAGAACATTGGCAATCATTTGTGCCCCTAAGCAAATTCCTAACACTAATTTTTCTTCCTTGATTGCTTTTTGGATAAAGTTTTTCTCCAAAACTAACCAAGGAAACTTATCTTCCTCATATGCCCCCATTCTACCGCCAAGGATGATTAGCATATCAAAATCATCCATTGATGGTAGGTTTTCGTTTTCATACATTCTGGTAAAAGAAAGGGAATGTTTTTTTTCATTTGCCCATTCTTCAATAAACCCTAACGTGGCTAACGGATCATTTTGAATATAATGTATTCTCATATAGGTCTCCTCCACTACTTTAAAAAGGCCTTGATTTAATCGGACTAAAATCTCGATGAAAAAAGTTTTCTTTCCCAATCACTTACATACCGTGAATACTTATCCCATTCTGTCTTCTTGATTTTAATAAATTCTTCCCATATCGTCCTACCAATCGTTTGCGCTAATACAGAATCCTCGGAAAGAGCATTAATTGCTTCCTGTAAACTTCTTGGTATCCAGCTTATTCCTCTTTCATTCAATTGAAACTTACTGGCCGTGCTTACATCAAATTCAACTGGCTCTCCAGGGTCCATCCGGTTTTGAATTCCTCGAAGTCCGGCAGCAACTAAGCAAGCAGCTAAGAGGTAAGGGTTGCAAGTGCCATCTGCTCCTCTGAATTCAAATCTGCGTGTTCTTCTTTTTTCAGGGATACGAACTAAGACTGATCGATTTCCAGAACCATAGCAAATATGTGCAGGTGCCCAAGAGCCTGGCTGCATTCTTTTGTATGAATTGATACTAGGGGCACCTATCGCTATGAGTGAAGCCCCGTGCTTCAAAAGTCCGCCTATAAAGTGATATGCTTTTTCCGACATATCAAGACCACGTTGATCAGTAGAATCCTCAAAAAGATTATCCCCTGCCTCATCGAATAAACTGATATGAACATGGAGTCCGCTTCCTGCATAATTTTGAAAAGGTTTTGGCATTAAAGTACCTACTAATCCTTTATCTCGAGCAATCTGTTTAAATAGATGCATGAAAGTAACTTGGTCATCTGCTGCTTTCAAAGCGTTCGTATATTTCAAATTGATTTCTAGTTGACCGGGACCGTATTCACTTGATAATTGCTCCGTTTCAACACCCATTGCCTCTAGTGAATACACAAAATCTTGAATGAAATCTTCCTGAATATCTGCTCCTTCAATCGAAAAACAATGGCTGTTATCTGCTGGTACAAGCTGTCCATCTTGTTCTTTCAATAAATAAGCCTCCTGTTCAAAGGCCATATTCAACTTCCCGCCAAGAAGAGTTTCAACCTCATTCAAAAGCCGCTTTAAAGCACCTCTCGGACAGCCATGCCATGGATCACCATTGATGTCTACTAAATCGCAAAGCATACGGGCCGTGTTTTTTCGATATGGAACAATTGCAAATGTATTAGGGTCAGGTACCGCAAAAAAGTCCCCGTCATTTGCTCCAAACCCGGGATCAGGAATATATTCATCAAAAACATCGAAGCTCATGATAGCTGTACTAAAATTAACCCCTTTTTCCATCGCATTATTAAGCTGGGATGGACGTATTGTCCGTCCACGAGTTATTCCGGCATAATCTAAAAACTCCACCCGAATGAATTCAATTTTTTCGTTTTTTACAATCTCTAAAACAGTTTCTTTTGTCATCATCTCTTGAACATTTTCTTTTGTCACCATGTTTTCTCGACTCCTTTTTGCAATCTGCTAAATACGACAAAGGTGAATAACTGGACTCCTATCGAAATGACAGAATCATGAAATTCAAATTGTGGATGGTGCAAATCAAAGACCTGTTGATCTGCCTGAGCTGTTCCAAGCCTGAAATAAGTGCTCGGGACCTTTTCAGCGAACGCCCCAAAATCATCTGCTCCCATAGAAGGTTCCTTTAGATGAACAAGTTTTTGATCGCCGAAGAATTCAATTGCACTTTCCTCTACTGCTCGTGTCATCCACTCACTATTAATCACTGGTGGATGGCCGTCTTTATATTGGACTCTTGCTTTTCCGCCAAAGCTCTTTGCAAGATTTTCACATAAATCAATTAATTGTGTTTTTAATCTTTTTCTAGATTCGCATGTGACCGCCCGGGTCGTCCCTTCTAAAACTACGTGGTCGGCCACAATGTTGCTTGCTGTTCCACCATGGATCTTCCCTACGTGTACAACAACAGGTTCTACTGGACTACTAGATTTTGTTACGAGTGTATGAAGAGCCTGAAGGATTTGGGAACTTATTGTGATGGCATCAATCGCTTGATGTGGTCTTGCACTATGCCCACCTTTCCCTTCAATTTCAATGATAAAGTCATCACAGGATGCTGTAATCGCCCCATACCTCACACCGATCGTTCCATGTGGCAAATGAGGCCATAAATGAAGCGCCAGCATTCCATCTACAGGGGGGGCCTCTAGTACTCCCAAATCTATTAACTGCTGAGCTGCGCCATCAGATTCCTCACCTGGCTGAAAAATGCAGCGAACACGACCTGATAATTTGCTCTTTAGCTTATGCAGCTGATAGACCGTTCCAAGAAGAATCGTCGTGTGACCGTCATGACCACATGCATGCATAATTCCTTGATTGACGGATGAAAATGAAAGCTGAGTTTGCTCTTGGATGGGAAGGGCATCAATATCAGCCCTAATTCCAATATGAGGCCCCTCCCCTTTTTCACCGATAATATCTACGACAATTCCTGTATCTCCAATTCTATTAAATGGGATATCCCATTCTTCTAAAATAGTTGCAATATATTCACATGTTCGGTATTCCTGAAATGATAGTTCAGGATATTTATGAAGATGCTGACGAATGTCAATTAGTTTTCTTTCGAAGTCTTCCTTTATATGCAGCTCTTCCTTGTTGAACATCCTTAAATATCCTCCTTTACAGTGATTTTTCTTTCCCTGTTGTGTTTACTATCTTTTTAGACTTATTGAAAATGCTAAACAAAACATAAATGATTCCCATCCAAATAATTCCGCGGACAAGTGTCATTGGTGAACCTACAAAACTTCCGTAAAATACAATTCCGATTCCTACAAATCCGAGAATTGGGAACAATGGATAAAGCGGCTGTTTCCATGGTAATTGCTGAATTTCTTGCATATTATTTTTTCGATAAAGGATTCCGGCAATTAAAGCTAAGGTCCAAGAAACTAACCAAGCCAACACAAGTTGGTTTGATAACTCGACGTAAAGGAAATCAGGATTTACAGAACCCAAAATGACTAATCCAACAGAAAGAGCCCAAACAACTAAAATCCCATATACAGGCGTTCCTGTTTTTGGATGGAGATATCCGAAGAACGAAGGCAGATAACCGCTTTTAGCTTGCGCGTAAAAGATACGGGAAGAAGCATATAAAGTTCCCATCAAAATACAAGTAGCAGCTGCAATCCATGCAGTCATATTCATAATGTACGCACCAGCAATACCAAATACCATTTCCGCTGCAACTGTGAATGGTGAACTATCCATCGTGATTTGATCCCATGGAATTAAACCTTGTAACACAATCTGAGCAGCTGAATATAGAACGATAAACGTAATACTTGACCATATTAACGCTTTTGGAAGGTCTTTTGGATTTTTAACTTCACCACCAGCAGTTGCTAGTGTAACTGCCCCTAAATAGGCATACGTCCCTAAAGGAACAGCTGCCCAAAAACCATCAATCCCATGTGGGAGAAATGGTGTGAAATTATTAAAGTCTATATCCTTTAATCCAATAAGTGAGAAAAGTGCCATTACTAGTGTCATTATGATAACAAGAATTAGCTGTGTCTTAGCTGCAATCTCGGTCCCAAGAATATTTAATATGGCAAAAATTGATATGAACAGAATGGAAAAAAACACAGGCCACAAATCGCCTTGAAGTTGTGGGAAAAACCACATTGTTAGTTTACCTAAAGCAAGTCCGACACTTCCGCCAGCAATCACCCATCCGATTGCAAAGGTAAATCCAGCTAAAAATCCCCACCATTTACCCATAAAGCGATCGACCCAATGTGACATTGCTCCAGCATTTGGCATGCCTACTGCTAACTCGCCCAATGCAATCATCAAAAATAATTGCGAAAATCCTGCTACTCCATAGGCAAGAATGGCACCAGGTCCTGCTGTTGCAATCCCTTGGCCCATGAGAAGAAATATCCCATCTCCGATAACTGCCCCAACACCTAGAGCCCAGATCGCCCAAAATCCGAGCTTCCTTTGAGGATTTAGCTCTAATTGGTTAAAATTACTCATACTTTTGCCCCCTTTAATTGATTCTGATAAACATTTTCGAAATTACGGTAAAGAACCATTTCTCCAATTGCCTGGGCTGTTTCAGGATCCATATAATCTGAATCGATCCAAGAATTTAGTACATCCTCAAAACATTCTTTAAATAAATGGACGCCAAGCCAGTTCATTTCCGGCACTGTAAATGCATCAGAACCGTACATCACCTTATCGAACGGTGCGAATTCAAACACTTGGGATAAAATACGTTTTACACCATGCCCGCTGAAAGGGTTTTGTAATGATATATCCATGTATACATTCGGAAGAATACTGACAATGAATGCTGCCTCTTCCACCCATGGATAACCGCCGTGGACAAGATGGACTTTCGTATTTTCATATTTTTCATCTCTGAGCATATCCAATAAAAAACTTGGGCTTGCCTTCGGAAGAATTACTTCGCCATCACCGATGCCAGTATGTATATGCATTACTTTTTCTGCATTTGTACATTCCTCCATCGCTATATGAAGACAATAATCACGAAGATTTTTTACTTTAGCACGGCTATTATGTTTAAACTCTTCATACTCTGTTAAAGCCAACTTTTCGTTGATTGGAGTGATCTCTAGTCCGCTTCGATAAGCAATGATTGATTTTAGCCCCACAATTTCTTCTTTTTTCAACGCCTTAGCTAGATCTTCACGATATTTTTCACTAAATTCAGCAAAGGTTTGACTTTCTTGACTTAATTGGACCATGACAGGTTCTATGCGATAAATCTCCCAGATTCGCGCACCGCACAAATCAGCATATTCTTCTTTACTTAGCGGGGGCTGAGGATACCCGAAATCACCTACCAATCCTGTAATCTTCGCATCGGAAAAAAGTTCACGTGTATATTTTCTAAAATCTCCTGCCATTGTATTACGATGCTCAACTACCGCCTCAAGTGTTGACTCACAGGAAAAATATTTTGCCATACGCTGAATGAGGATTTGAACCCACATATTACTTCCTGGGAATGGCTGTTTGTTTAATCGCTTATAATTTGGTGGCATTTGGTTCGGAATGACTGACAGAGATAATTTCCTGACAAACTCTTCTGGAGTATATGGCTCTGGATTTGCTAAGTAAGGGTGTGCATGAACATCAATGGCCTGAATTTCTTTTAATGATATCTTCATCAAATCTCTCCTTTTATCTTTATTTATTTCTACAAGCAATTTTTGTGCCATCTTTTCAGAATATACACAAAAGTCTAACAAGCCATTACTTTAAGCTTGAATGAACAATATTTTCTTCTTTCGCAAAGTAGAAAACGCAAAAAAAATTACGATCGCAAAAATATTTTCGGTTGTTTTTTTGCGCTTATTATAATTAATAAATATTATTTTCAATATATACAAAATTATGATAATATTTCGAGGAATGATATATATTTATTTTACCGACAAATTTTTTTCGTTAATTATTTTTCAATAAAGGAAGCTGATTATATGAAGGAGATCACATATCTTTCATTAATAGAAGTCTGGAACTATTCGTTTGACTGTATGATTCTTCTCAGCGAAGGGGGGAACATTCTTACATTGAATCGGCCTGCCAGCCGTTTATTTTTGGGAAGTCCCTCTACCCTTACAGGCTCTTCTATTTATGAATTGATTCCATCTGAGGATTTTAGAAAGAGTTTGCAAAAAAAAGAGAAAACTGGGGTTGCAGTTTCAATAGGCACAAAGCAATTAGTCGCAAATATTTCCTTTATAACAACTGAAAATTCTAGTGGGGCTTACCTTCTCATCCTAAAGGATTTATCACAAACCCAGCAGCTTCATCATCAAATTCAAAGACTTAATAATACAAAGCAATTATTCGATTTAATCCTTGATAACCTAAATGAGGGCATATGTGTGATTGACGAGCATGGGACCATTCTTTTTTATAATCGCAAAGCTGGTGAACTTGATACATTAGAACCGGAAACAATTAGAAATAAAAGGGTTCATGATGTTTGGAACGTTGATGAAAACACAAGCACCCTGCTAACATCACTGCGGACAAGACGTACGCTCAACCATAGGGAAACAAAGTTTTCTTCCCATGGAAAAGCTATTACTTCACTAACTCGAACTGTCCCGTTAATTTTAGATGATAACACAGCGGGAGCCATGGAAATTTCAAAGGATATTACTGAACAAAAGCAGTTATCAGAAACGATCATGCAATTGCAAAAACAAGGTAAGGGAAATTCAGAACCACTAAGTCCCCTACTTTCACGGAAAAATAATACTCGATTTCAATTTGAAAATATTGTTTTTTCCAGCAGAGAGATGGCCCAATCTGTTGAACAAGCTCGGCGATCAGCTAGATCTAAATCAAATATTTTAATAGTAGGTGAAACGGGTACTGGGAAGGAGCTATTTGCCCAAAGTATTCATAATGAAAGTCCGAGAAAAAACAAACCATTCATTGCACAAAATTGCGCTGCTCTTCCCGAATCTTTACTCGAAAGCCTGTTATTTGGCACCACTGCTGGCAGCTTCACCGGCGCTATTGATCGGCCTGGGTTGTTCGAACAAGCTCATAATGGGACCCTCATGCTTGATGAGGTTAATTCAATGGGTACAGGCTTACAGGCAAAGCTATTACGGGTTTTGCAAGAACGCAAGGTACAGCGGCTTGGTTCGACAAAAGTCATTGATATTGATGTTAGAGTAATTGCTACGATCAATGAGGAACCGTTAGAAGCAATATCAAATGATAGACTTCGTGAGGATTTATATTATCGACTTGGCGTAGTAAATCTGGTGATTCCTCCACTTAGGAGTCGTAAAGATGATATTCGGGTATTAATTGAACACTTTATTGATAAACATGCAGAGCTATTGGATGTTACCGTAGAAGGCCTAGAGTCTGATATTTTTAAATTTTTTATGAACTATCATTGGCCTGGCAATGTTCGTCAGTTAGAGCATGTGATTGAGGGCTGTCTAAACCTTGTTTATGATGAATCCATGATCGGCTATGATCACCTACCACCCGTTTTCAAAAATAAAATACAGCAGCAAGAAAACTCGATATCTTCCGAACAATCATTACAATATTCTGGAAGTCTACCGGAGCAGATAGAAAGGCTTGAACGCATCATGATTGAGCAGGCAATGAAGAGCACGAATGGCAATATTACAAAAGCTGGTGAACAGCTTGGAATTTCGAGACAAAACCTCAATTACAAGCTAAAAAAATATCAGATTTACTCTTAAGGGGGAGATGTTTTGAATCGTTCATTTCTAAGTACCGAGGACAGCGTGATAGCCGACAGTTTAAAGATACGCTTTTACCCGATTTCTGTAAAAACGGCCAATGGAACACGAATTAAAGACCAGTCTGGAAAAGAATATTTGGATTTAGCGGCAGGTTGGGCTGTTGCAAATATCGGGTATGGTCATTCAAGAATCAGTCATAAGATCAAGGAGAAGTACGATACCTTATCGTTTACATCCCAGCTTTCAGCACCTGAGCCGACGATGGTTTCGCTTGCTCAGAAACTTATTGAGATAACACCTGGTGATTTCCCTAAAAAGGTCTGGTTTGGTCATTCAGGTTCTGATGCGAATGATTGTATCGCAAAGCTAGTCCCTCTTGAAAAAAAGCGGGCTAGAATGATTTCCTTCATGGGTTCCTACCATGGACAGACAATGGGATCACTTTCTCTTTCTGGACATCCGGCGCAATCGGGATTTATTGGGAGTGGTAATGTTGTTAAAATTCCTTATCCAAATCCGTATCGGCCACCATTTGGGAAAACTGACCGGTTATCAGATCAGGTCATTGAATACTTAGAGCAGGAAGTGTTTAAAACCATCTGTCCACCAGAAGATACTGCCGGAATAATTATCGAAGGAATTCAAAGCGATGGAGGCCTCATCGTTCCACCCGACGATTTTTTGCCGCGACTTCAGGAACTTTGTAGACGTTATGATATTAATCTAATCTTTGATGAAGTTAAAGTTGGCTTGGGAAGGACCGGAAAGTGGTTTTCCTTTGATCATAGTGATGTTGTCCCAGATGCAGTTGTACTTGGGAAATCACTTGGCGGCGGATTGCCAATTAGCTCCGTTATTGCAAGAAAAGAAATATTAGATGTAGGTACAGGAATTCATATGTTTACGATGAGCGGCAACCCCGTTTGTAGCGCTGCTTCCTTAGAAAATTTACAGATCATTGAGGACGAAAAACTGATTGAGAATGCTAGAGTTAATGGAGACTATTTCATGGGCCTTTTAAAAGAGCTCCAGGAAAAGTATGAGTTGATTGGGGATATAAGAGGAAAAGGGCTAGCTATTGGCGTAGAATTAGTGGAAAACAGAGAGACAAGAATTCCCGCCGCTGAAAAAACAGCTGCAATCTGCTATCGTTGCTATGAATTAGGACTGCTTGTTTTTTATGTAGGAATCCACAGCAATGTAATTGAAATTACCCCACCTCTTACCATCACGAAAAACGAAATTGATTTAGCAATATCCATCTTTGACCAAGCCTTTTCTGACTTGGAGCAACAAAAAATCAATCTTGATTTAGTAAAGGAATATGCAGGTTGGTAGGCTACTTTCAATAACGATTCCTATAATATCAATTTCTTAAATACTAATTCAGTATTTTAAAATTCATTTGCAAAGCTGTTCCTATTTATCTAAAGGAACGATACAGAGGAAGTGTTTTTGTAGAGGAACAGTAACATACAAAATAATCCTGTCTCATATTAAGAAAAGCTAAAAGAATGTAGGCTTGTTCTTTTAGCTTTTTATTCTTGTTTTTGTCGATAGATAAACAGGTCGATGCTTTTGAAACGATCAGTTTACAAATGGCTTTCTATTATTAAGAATTTATCTAAAATATAAATTTAAAATTGCTATCCTGATTGCCGAACAATATGATCCGCCAATCTTATTGCTAAAGCTACGTTAGATAGAACCGGACCAGCAGCAGTTAGGGAAGGGAGAACGCTATTATCGGCCACATATAGACCTTGAACTCCGTGGATTTGGCCGTGACGATTTGTCGCTGAAGTTGCAGGATCATCACCCATTCTGCATGTGGAAGCCTCATGCATATCTGCGCCAGGTGGTCGTAGAGTCAAGGTAGAAGGATCTAGTGTCACTCCCATTGCAGCGGCAGATTTGGTAATTCCTTGTGCAACTTGGTTAGCTACTTGATGATCTTTGTTGGTTAAAGAATACTGAACTTGATATAAAGGTACACCGAATTCATCTTTTGCAGACGGATCAAGGTACACTCTGTTCTCAGCGCGAGGCTCAACCCTTCCAAACGAGGCGTAGGCAATCCCTAGCTGATCTTGAAGTACCTTATCTTCAAATTGCTGGTATGAAAAGTATTGATCAGGACCAAGAATCTGAATTTGATAAGGATCCTCATCTGTCTCAAATTTCAAAATAGACAGGTTCCCAAGTTTATCAGAGAACTGATTTCGACTTATTGTTCCTACAGCAATGATTGACACATGTCCTGTTAAATAACGTCCAATGGCAGATCCTTGTATTCCAGAACTTAGTAATAACCGTGGAGTCTCTAATGTACTAGCAGATACTACTACATTTTTTGCCCGAATGGTGTGAGCTCTCTTATCTAGAGAAATCACTTCGACACCTGCCACCTTCCCATTCTCTACAATCACTCGAGATGCATTGGCGTTGACAGCAAGATCATATGGCCGATCATACATGGCGGCCGCTAGTGTATTGATCGAACTAAACCATGGATTAGAATGGACTTCTCCCTGATGGGAACATGTCATATCAAAAGCCAGTGGCATATCGTTTGCTTCTAGAATACCATGTCCATGAAGTCGCTTTAATAGAACATTCTGCATCGATGACCCTTTAGCATAAGATCTTGTAACGTGCAAAACCTTTTCTGCCATCCCATAATACACATTTAACTCTCTAGGATGAATGGGCCATTTATTAAGTTCAGATCGAATGGGTCTTGGAGTCGCCGCGTTCCAAAACAATGACCTTCCCCCAAGTGCGTATACCATTCTGGCACCTGAAAATTGAGGTAACCGATCGCCTACTGTGGTTGAATTATCTGGAAGCAGTTGATCTCGTTCACTGTTTACATTAATAGTGGGAATGTTAAGGGCGTGTGAATGAAATAATTTATCCCCTTTCTCAATGATACCGATCTTTTTAGCACCTTGATTTTTCCAAAGTTCACACAATCGATACAAAGTTGCTCCCCCGCCAGGCCCACTTCCAACGATGAGGACATCATAATTGGTATTCTCCATTTGTTGAAGCGTTTTTGTCGGAATCCAATTATTTTTATATTTCACCACAGAAGTCACTTCCTTCCCTTCACTCTCAATTATATATATAACTACTGCTAATCTCATATGAGTGCTTTTTTTCACAAAGAAAGAACCTTTTCAATTAGAAAAGGTTCCTTTGATGGAAGTTTGTTTTAGCTTATTGAAATGGCATTTTACGATCTTTCGTAGTACCATACCCCATTTTCCATAAACTTTTTACATTGCCCATTGTGGTACAAATACTCCAAATGCGCCAACGTTTCTCCAATGGCAAATCTCATTTCATGTGTGGTTAATTTTTTCTTAAAAAGCAGTGTAGAAACTTGATAGATGGTTGCCGGATCTTTTATATATTCAAGAACATCATTAAGGCGCTCATGGTGATGCACTAGTAATTCCTTTATGCGCTGATTAGCATGTCTGAATGGTTCTCCATGTGATGGAATGACATATTCTGCATCTAATTTTTCAATTTTTTTTAAAGAAGTAAAGAACGCCTCAAGCGGATTGCTGATTCCTCGAAACCAATAGGATATATTAGGAGTTATTCTTGGTAGAATATGATCCGTTGAGAAAAGGATGCTGTTCTCCGTATTAAATAGAGTAATTAACCCGTCTGAATGTCCAGGGGTAAAAATGACTTCGTATTCGTACTTACCGAATAAAATATTCATACCTTCTTCAAGATGGTGATTTATTTTAGGGTAAGGCTTTACTTTTATGTTAAAGCTTCCTTCATTCTGGGATAGTTCCTTGGCTTTCTCATCTGAAAGCCCGCAAGTTTGATAGTTTTTACGCACAATTTCAATAGAAGCAGGCTCCCAAATCGATGTCCCAGCATTTTCATCCACTGCAGTCATCCAAACGTCAGCGCCTGTTAATTGTTGCAATGCTCCAGCGTAGCCATAATGATCTGGATGGTAATGAGTTAAAATGATCTCTTTGATGGGGTGTTTTTCAATGATAGGTTTCCAAATTACGGATGTTTCTTCCCTATGTAATCCGGTATCCATAATTGTCCACCCTTTGCTTCCTTCCGCTAAAAAACAATGAACATGATTTAGTCTAAAGGGCAAAGGAATTGTCACTTGAGTGACACCAATTTCATTTAACAAATAAGACTACTCCTTCCGATAATATGATAATCATTTATTTTATTTAAGGAAGTGATGATAAATCATCTTTATGGAAATGGTCTAATATCAATGAGTATTTTCCGTCATTCAATTAGAATTATAATAACTTCTAGATTAAATTGAAATATCCTCCAACAAAGATAGATTAATTTAGAATTGAAATTAGTTTTTGCGAAAAAATGGAGGCGATTAGTAAAAGGAGCATATTAAAAATAGAGCACAACTTTGAAGTTGTGCTCTATTTTTAATATATTTTTTCAGTAGCAAGATTTTTTATACTGTTTTACTGTTTTCACTCTTATTGTTTTGTCCTTTAAAAAATAATTGATCGATCGCAAACATTCTGCTCCCATTTATGGCGATAGCTATAGCCATTGCCAAGAAAGCTAGATCTAATTCATAACCCGCCATTTGGCCATTGCCTAAAAAACTAATAGATAATTTTACTTTTATTATAGCTCCAATCATTACTAGAGCAATTAATCCAGCGGCAATTCTACTCCCTAAACCAATAACTAGTGCAATACCGCCAACAACTTCAATTAAAGCTACACCATATGCCAAAAACCCTGGTAAACCAATGCTATCGAACCAACCAACGATATTTTCAATCCCGCCTTGAAATTTGGCTAGCCCATGTATAAAGAAACTAATTCCTAAAACTACACGTAAAATTAATGTACTTACTTCGAATTTATTTGTCATAATAATTCCTCCAACTTATCATTTATATAATGTTAACTGTTTAAAATTCTTAACGAAAATCAACCAAATTGCCAAACACTGTGACTAAGGTTTCCATATCGATAGCTACGGTGCAATAATTTAGCTGTTCGTTCATTATCGGCTGCACCCATTGCATAGAAAATGGGAATAAAGTGCTCGTTTCCATATGGAGGTACTGCTAATTCCGCAGTCGGAGCCAAGGAATTGTATTTAAAAAGCGATTCTACATCCCAATTCTTCAAATGTCGTCCCAGCCATTCATCAAAATCTAGTGCCCATCCATCGATTGCTCCTTCCCCTTCACCCATCTTTAAAGCTCTAAGATTATGCACCGTTCCACCGCTGCCTATAATTAAAATATCTTTTTCCCTTAATTCAGATAAGGCTTTTCCGATTTTATATTGTTCTTCAGGAGAAAGATTCGGATTAACTGACATTGAAATGACTGGAATATCAGCATTAGGGTATAACAGCCGGAGAACAACCCAGGCTCCATGATCTAACCCACGTTTTGTTTCAACGTCAAAAGAAATACCTTGTTTAGTGAACAATTCTTCAATTTCTTTTGAGACATCGTTATTCCCTTTTGCCGGATATTCAATGCGATACAATGCTTCAGGAAATCCGCCAAAGTCATAAATCGTCTTATACTCGTGGACATTGCTCACTTTTTGAACGGCTGACTCCCAGTGAGCAGAAAACAAAACAATGGCTTTTGGTCTAGGCATAGTATTGCCTAAGTCGCTTAAAAACTGCGTATATTTATTATCCTCAATCGCAATTAGCGGCGCTCCATGAGCAATAAAAAGTGATGGAATCATGTTATAAGCTCCTTTCCCTTCTAAATTAAGCCTATAGCTCTTAGTATTCTATAAAAATGTTGAGCTATCCTAATTACTTTTTTATCATATGGAGATAAAAGATTCATATAAGAATACAATTAGACAAAAAAATAATCCTTAAATCATCAAGTCTGTATTCCTATATGAATATTTGTTACTTTTAAGATAACAATTCGTAAGGTAGATTGTCAACATTTTTTTTGCTAATATATAATTATGTTTTTTATTAGGAAACTTTAGAGGTGATTAATTTGGAAATTGGCTCAAAAATTCGCGCGATACGAACAAGAAAAAAAATTACGATTGCTCAAATGTGTGAGAAAACTGGCCTTTCAAAAGGATTCATCAGCAATGTCGAAAATAATAATACTTCCCCATCCATAAATACGCTGCAAACCATTTCGAATTTCCTTGGGGTTCCTCTACCATATTTATTGTTAGAAAAGAAACAACATATGCGGGTTGTTAGAAAGGAAGAGCGAACATACTCAACTTATAATAACTTGAAAATAGAACATTTAACATCCAAAGGAGGATTAAGAATGATGAGTGTGGAATTCCCTCCCGGTGCTTCAATGGGAGAAGCAAATGCCCACGAAGGGGAGGAATGCCATTTAGTTTTGGAAGGAAAAGTTCTTGCGGAACAGGGTGAAGATTCCGTGGTCATAGAAGAAGGAGATTCCTTCAGTTGGAATGCCAGTGTGCCACATTTCGTTAAAAATATTGGCGATGGTAAAGCCGTCGTTTTAATTTCTATCTACTCAGATACAGAACTTAATGATATTTTTTAATTGTCTCTTATGAATTTCAAGCAACTAAATGATGTTGTTATTGTTCGGGAAAGTCTGTCATAAGACGCTGTGCATTTATGTCTTTATGAATTTTTAATTTGTTTATTACCCTATATAATGATAAAAGAGGAACGAAATCCGTTCCTCTTTCTCTTCATTAATCTTTTGAAGTGATTTTAATAATTGTTATTAATGGTGTTCGAAGTTAGCATTTTATATAGAACATATTGTACAGTTTAATAGCAATGTATACGGCTACTGACCAAATAATTACAGCTGATATTTTATTAATCATTCTTAGAAACTTTCCTTCGGTATCAAAGTTACCTACAATCCTTCCACTTAAAGCAAGACAAAGAAACTAATTTCAAGGTTTTATTTGTTTAAAGGATACCTTGTTGATTTCCCTCACTCTAATTAATTTCCGACATTCAATAAAAACAATTGCATATATTTAAACTAATACTAACATTTGAAAAGAGGGGACCTATGTTTATTTATGTCGTTAAAATGAGTGATTCTGTTTTTTCGATTGCAACAAAATATCAAGTCTCTATTGATAGTATACGCATCATAAATGGATTAAAAACAGATAGATTAGTACCAGGACAAAATCTCCTCATTCCAACGAATATATACATTGTTCAGCCTGGGGATTCACTAAATTCCATCTCTCGGATGAGTTTAACTTCAGTTGACACCATTTGCCGATGTAACGGATTGCTATCAGATATATTAATTATTGGAATGAGGCTATGTTTGCCTCCTCGACTTAAGTATATAGCAGAAGGTTTTAGTTATATAACACCTTCTACTCCCGAAACTAATCAAATAAATGTCCAGACCAACGCACCGATCAATACTTTTTTTGGAATTTTCGAATATCATGTTCTTGAAGATGGAAGTTTGAGCACTTTAGATGATCAGCAACTTATTAGGATTGTTAGAGAGAATAATGTAGCACCCCTTGCCGTTATTACAAATTTGACCCCGAAAGGATTTAGTCCAGAATTAACGAAACGAGTATTAAATGACCCTGAAATTAGAGAGAAAGTAATTAATAATATTTACAACCTTGTCAAAACTAAAAACTATGCTGGAGTGAATATTGATTTTGAACGGGTCAGTGAAAAGGAAAGGGATTTGTTTAGTGGCTTTTTATGTTCGTTAAGTGAGCGATTGAGGCCTGAAGGATATTATACATCCGTAGCGGTACCAGCTAAAACAAGTGACGATATTCCTTGGTTAAAAGGGTATGATTACAGTGGAATTGGAGCAGCGGTTGATATTGTCTTTATTATGGCTTATGACTGGCACGAACCAAGCAGTCCACCAGGCCCTGTTGCTCCGATTAACGAGGTAAGACAAACGATCGAGTATGCTCTTTGTCATATGAGAGGAGACAAAATTATCCTCGGTGTTCCGCGCTACGGATACGACTGGACAATGTCTAATGGAATGGTAAATAGTGCTCGAGCCGTTTCTGTTGAAACTGCAATAGAAACGGCTATAAAGTATCAAGTCCCTATCCATTATTCTACAGATTACGAGCAGCCTTTTTATCAATATCGGGATGAATCGGGGAAACGACATATTGTATGGTTCGAAGATGTGCAAGCACGTGCTCAAAAACTTCAACTAATGGTTAACTATCGTTTAAGAGGGATGGGAGCCTGGCAATTAGGTTTACATTTTCCGCAATCAGGTTTCTTAGTAAGAGAATTTATTATCCCAATAAAAATATTCAATAACCCAAAAAGCTGGTTTCCTGTAGAATAGGAAACCAGCTTTTTTAATAAAGTGTAACATGATCATTTAAACATATGTAACAAATTCGTCTACTGGTTTACGGTAACCTCTTGGTTTTCTGCTTTGTACTTTTTCCTTACCGAGAGCAACCATTAATACTGGTTCAATCTATTTTGGTCATTAGAATATTTTCTGAAAAATTACTTGCAGATCGCCTTACTCTAACGACCTAGCAAATGTTTCCATATTATTACACCTCAAATGCCTTTTTCAGACTTTCTATTTAATTAATACATTCTTAATCTAATCTCCTACAGTAAAGTATTTTCAACTACCTATGCTTCTCTTTTTAGCGATTATGATTTGTTTGTCCCATTTAATGGTCGTGAAAACAATGCTAAAAAGGACAAGAGAAGCACCAAAAATTTCTTTTCCGGACATCATTTCTTGTATAAATAAAAACCCGAATAGAGCTGCAAATACAGGCTCCAAGGAAAAGATGAGCCCTGTTCTTGTTGAAGACGTATATTTTTGGGCAACAGTTTGGAATATGAAACCTATGGCACTACACAAAATGCTAAGCATAAGGATTGAGACCCAGCCTTCTGTAGTAGATGGCAAAACAGGTGTTTCAAAAATCAAGGAAAAAACGAATCCCAACAAACCTACAACTCCTAACTGGATAATCCCCAGATTTAAGGAATCTACTTTTTGGGCTGCGCGCTCTACTACGATAATATGTAAAGCGTAAAAGAAAGCCGTCATGATACATAATAGATCGCCTTGCACAAAACGGAATGGCAGCTGAATGGTAAGAAATGCAATGCCTGTTAGAGCCAATAATATACTAAGCATCAGTTTAGGATCTATTTTACTTTTGAAAACAAAGGAGTTTAGGAGAGGGACAAAGATAACCGTTAAGCTGACCAAAAACCCCGCATTAGAAGTAGTCGTTGTCTTTAAACCATACGTGATCGTTGTAAAAACAAGAAACAAGATAAACCCCAAAAGTATGCTAAATTTCAATGTTTCTCGATCCACCAGCTGCAGGCGCCGATGAAATAAAGCTGCTGCCAGAAGAAAAGCCAATCCAAATCGGAGGGCAATTAAGTTGAATTCAGAAAGAGTATCCAGTCCTATCTTCATAAAAAGATAAGATGAACCCCAAAAGATAGTAACAAAAAGCATCATTAAATCAGCCTTGAATGCATTCATCTAACTTCCCACCTTTCAGTAAATTCAGTATACTAAGCTTACAAATACAAGTAAAACGAATGTTTTTTATACCAAATATGAGTAAAACTAATACAAAGAGAGGTTAGATATGAGTATCAGCAAATACAAAGTATTGATGAATGTAGTGAAACATGGCAGTCTTTCAAAAGCAGCAGAAGTACTTGGATATACACAATCGGGGGTTAGTCATATAATCAACAGCTTGGAAGAGGAATTTGGTTTCTTGCTAATCATTCGGGGGCGCTCTGGAATTAAGTTGACCAAAAATGGAGAACAAGTCTTGGGAACCATACGGGAAGTATTAAAATGGAATGAGCATTTAGAACAGGAAGTTGCCGCTATTCATGGAATTGAGATCGGTACAATTCATATTGGAACCTTTACAAGCGTATCTGTACATTGGCTGCCTGGGATCATCAAGCGTTTTCAACAGGAATTTCCGAGAATTGAAATCCATTTAGTCGAAGGGGATTATCGACAGATTGAGGAATGGATTATTAAAGGTGAGATTGATTGTGGGTTTGTTACACTCCCTACTCGGGATAAAATTGATGTAATCCCGTTACAGCAAGATCAAATGCTCATTTTACTGCCTCCAGAGCATCCTTTAAGCTCCCGTCGTGTTATTCAATTATCTGAGATTAAGGATGAGCCCTTTATCATGCCGCGTAAAGGGTCAGATGACGATATCAACCGCGTTCTGACAAATGCAGCGATCAAACCGGATATTAAATTTACCGCGGGTGATGACTATGCCATTATGGCAATGGTCGAAATGGGGCTTGGAATCAGTATCCTTCCTGAACTCGTTCTTCGAGGACAGCAACGTAATATCCATATAAAAGAGTTGGATAAGCCCACTTTCCGCTCTCTCGGAATTGCTGTCAATTCCATGAAAAATATATCTCCTGCTAACAAAAAATTTCTAGCATATGTTCAGAACTTTTGTAATCAATACCCATCTCCTGATAGGTACAAACTTCCTTTCACATGAAACATGTCCAAAAGGAATTAGTCTTCTTGGAGAGTATCTTTATCGAAAAACGGTTAGAATGACCTTGACATGAAACCATTTGGTTTTATATAATCCGAAGTGAAACCAAATAGTTTTATATTTTACAATGAAGGAGAATTACCTATGAAAGTGAATAATGAAAATAGACTTCAAGATATTAAGCAGACCGTAATTTTTAATGCACCTATTCAAAAAGTATGGGATGTAGTTTCTACATCAGAAGGCATTGCATCATGGTTCATGCCCAATGATTTTCAGCCACAAATAGGACATGAGTTCCATTTACAGTCACCATTCGGTCCCTCTCCTTGCAAAGTAACGGAATTGGATCCCCCTAATAAACTATCCTTTACATGGGATGAAGATGGTTGGATCGTTTCTTTTATCTTAAAAGAGTTAGATGACAGGACTGAGTTTACTCTTATTCATGGCGGATGGAAAAATCCGGATGACATCCTGCCGAAAGCAAACGAGAAAAGTTCAATTATTCGTGACCGAATGGATCAAGGATGGGCAGGAATTAATGAAAAACTACGCAAGGTTGTTGAGAACTAGTGTCCTCATCAGCACAAAAGCATGATGTATTTCAAGCAATTGCTGATCCTACTCGCAGGCAGGTACTTCGATTACTTGCTGAAAAAGAATTGCCGATTTCAGAAATAACTAGCCATTTTTCGATAAGTCGGACAGCCATTGCAAAACATCTTCATATTCTTACAGAAGCTGAATTAGTCTATGGCCGTAAGGTAGGAAGAGAAAAACGTTATCGGCTGATGCCTGAGCCCTTAACAGAATTAAAAGAATGGCTTTCTTATTATGAACAATTTTGGAATAACAAGTTATCAATGCTTAAACATATAGTCGAAAACCCGAAAGAAAATGACCTTTTAGTAATTAAACCGAAAATTGATAATAAATAGAAATGAATGGAATTCTCTTTAAGAGCGTTGTTTATATCGACTTTATTAGTCATGCGAGAAGCAAGGTATCAAAAACCCACCATGTCAAGCATTAGGAAGTAGCGTGACTTGGTGGGTTCTTTAATAATTATTGTAATCGTATGGAGCTTAAAGACATCAATTAGATTTCCAAATTCAAATGGGACAAGTTCCACTGTGTTAACTTTGGGATATAATTCCTTTTTACTTTTGCTTACTTACTAATTACAACCCTAGTTCCGATTGAAACTTTGGATGATAATTCAAGAACATCATGATTGTACATTCGAATGCATCCGTGTGATACATTTTTTCCAATGGATGAAGGCTTATTTGTGCCATGTATTCCGTAATGAGGCTTTGATAAACCCATCCAGAGCACTCCGAAAGGTCCTCCGGGATTAGGCTGTTTATTAATAATTGTGTAGGTTCCCGAGGGAGTTGGGGTCAATATTTTTCCAATTGCAACTGGGTACACTTTTATTATTTTATTGTCATCAAAAAGTGTTAATTGATGACGTGATGTCGAAACCTTAATCCATTTCACCATAAGATCATCTCCAATTTATTATTGTAAGAAGTGTCTTATGTTATTAATATTAGCAAACGTAAATCATATGCAATGTTTTTAAAACATATTATATAGCTGAATTGCAATATAGATAGCTACCACCCATATAATTAATGCTGATAATTTATTAATGATTTTCAAAAATTTACCTTTCGCATCAAAATTACCTACTAACCTTCCAACTAAAGCTAGACTAAGAAACCATAGCCATGAGATAACAATACAAGCGGCTGTAAATGCTACTTTTTCTGCACCAGTGTAGCTAAGCGAGCTCGTTCCGATTACACCAATTGTGTCAAGGATTGCATGCGGATTAAGCAAAGATACTGATAAAGCAAACATAATCTGTTTTTTAGGCGGCATGGCTGCTTCCTTTTGATTTAAAGGTGCTGGATCACTTTTCCAAATCGCCCATCCCATATAAAGTAAAAATAATAGTCCAATAGAAAAGATTACGGTTTGCAATACGGGAACAGTAAACACGATGACTGAAACGCCTAATACTGCTAATAAAATAAGTAAAGTATCACAGAGTGAAGCTGTAATAATAACCGGAATTGCCCTCCTGAACTTTGATTGTGAAGCCCCTTGATTAAAGACAAACACATTCTGTGCACCAAGAGGAAGAATTAACCCAAAGGCTAATACAATTCCGTGAAGAAGTGCTGCTATCATAATATTCCCCTCTCATTTATAAGAGCATCTTTCATTCAATTGCAAAGATGCCCTACAACGAAGTGATGATTAATATCCCTTCGTATTACTTTCGTTCAATCACTTTTATTAATTCCCGCAAATAGTCTGGAAGATCTGGCGGGCGGCGGCTTGATACAAGGTGGCCGTCTACGACAACAGGCTCGTCAATCCAGGTTGCACCTGCATTTACCATATCATCTTTAATTCCAGGTGTACTTGTCACTTTTTTTCCCTGCAAAATTTTAGCTGAAATCAAAACCCATCCTGCATGGCAGATTTGTCCTATTGGCTTTTCATTCTCTTCCATATGCTGGATAAGGGAGATTACCTCCGGAAAACGGCGAATTTTATCCGGTGCCCATCCGCCGGGTACAAGGATTGCATCGTATTCTTCACCCTTGATTTCGCTATAAGCATAATCGGATATGGCGGGTACACCGTATTTCCCGATATATTTTTCCATTGCCTCCTCCCCAGCTAAATGAACCACTGCCCCCTCTTCTTGCAATCTTAGAATGGGATACCATAGTTCAAGATCTTCAAAATCATGATGCACAAGGCTTATTATTTTTTTTCCTTTTAACCGCATTTCGATTCTTCCTTTCTTTTGACAACTTCTAATTAACATACTACATTTTGCAACAAAATCCCATCAATCAACTCCCTATTTGAAAAGAAATAATTACGTGGAAATTTATCCATAACTCGATCATATTTTTATAAGTACATCGCAATATTGGTTTCAACATTGCAATATTCGTGTATAATAGAAGCAGGAAAAACATATCATAAAAAAGATCGTTTCGATGCAGTAACATCAAAACGATCATGCAATAGCAGATTCCCTTTCAGGGGTCAGCACTTATTGGAAAAGTAATCCACTCGAGCCGCTATATTCAAGGGTGGGTTATTTTTTTTGGTTAAATGACAGAATGGCTATTAATAAGCTTGCAAAAGCAACTGCAAACATTTTATATAGTTAAACCAAACCCAAAAACGAATGAAAATAAATTTTATCGCAACTATTGTTCTGATCTAAGCGAAAAACAATATATGAAACCAAAATTATTGTTCATTTTTCAATTTTATATAGCTTTATAAAATTAATTCAAGTAAATGAACAATAAAAACAGCGATTTCATCGAAAAATCGTTGTTTTTCCATTTTATAATTTCCTTTTTCAAGAAACCACTATTCCCCACTGTTCCTCGAACTGCTCATTAGTAACGCCCGTACCTACATTATTAGTACACGAAGCTGTTTTTGTACTATGAAATTATTTAAACAGAAAGGGATATGGTGAAAACAACCATTTCGGCAAAAATCTTATAATAAATTAGTGACTCCATAATTTCTACATACTTAGTTGGTGTTAATACGTATATCTTCTTTGATAAAGTACAATCATAACAAGAAAAACTAGATATCTGAAATTTATTAGGTAGGTGGCTACGATGTGTGGATTTATCGGTTGTATGTATCATCAACCTAAAAAAATGAATACAGATATGGATAATCAAATAAAAGAAATGAACAACATTATTACCCACAGAGGACCGGATGATGAAGGATATTATTTTGATGATTATATAAACTTTGGATTTAGACGACTTAGTATTATTGATATTGAAAGTGGGCACCAGCCTCTTTCTTATGAGAACGATCGATTTTGGATTATTTTCAATGGAGAAATCTATAACTACCTTGAATTACGGAAAGAATTAACGAAAAAAGGATATGAATTTGCTACAGAATCTGACACAGAAGTTATCATCGCCTTATACAGCGCCATAAAGGAACGAGCTGTAGAAAAGCTGAGGGGCATGTTTGCCTTTGTCATCTGGGATAAAGTAGAGCAAAAATTATTCGGAGCAAGGGATCATTTTGGCATAAAACCTTTCTTTTACTCTGAACAAGGGGACATTGCTTATTTTGCTTCCGAGAAAAAAAGTATCCTTCTTGCGATGGATGGTAAAATGGATTCCAATTCTTTGCAGCACTTCCTAAGTTTCCAATATGTACCCGAACCTGATACGATGACAAACCATATAAAAAAACTTTTACCAGGTCATTACTTTACGAAAATAACAGGAAATAAGATGAACATCAAACGGTATTGGTCACCAAAATTCCAACCGATGGATCTATCTGAAGCAAAACTCTCTAAAGAAATTCGTAATATTCTAATTGATTCCGTGAATGTGCATATGCGTAGTGATGTACCTGTAGGATCATTTTTGTCTGGAGGCATTGATTCTTCCTTTATTGTTTCTTTAGCAAAAGAGGTTAATCCTCATTTAAAAACGTTCTCCGTTGGTTTTGAAAGAGATGGATTCAGTGAAGTTGATGTTGCGAAAGAAACAGCCCAAGCTCTTAATTTAGAAAATATTAGCTATATCATTTCCCCTGAAGAATATTTGGCAGAACTCCCTAAAATTATTTGGCACATGGACGATCCGCTGGCAGACCCAGCAGCTGTTCCATTATATTTTGTGGCCCGTGAAGCCAGAAAGCACGTAAAAGTCGTACTATCCGGCGAAGGGGCGGACGAGCTTTTTGGTGGCTATAATATTTATAGAGAGCCTCAATCATTGAAAATGTTTAACTATATCCCAAATCCGATAAAGTATCTTTTAAAGATACTGAGCCGTATTTTACCAGATGGTGTAAAAGGTAAAAACTTCATTGAACGCGGTGTTACTCCTTTGGAAGAGCGATATATTGGTAATGCAAAAATGTTTGAAGAAAGAGAAAAGAAATTGTTGCTTAGGAATTACAAGTCCAACTTAGATTATTCAGCTGTAACCGAACCGATTTATAACCAGTCCATATCATATGATCCCATTACAAAAATGCAGCATTTGGATATTCTTACATGGCTAATGGGAGATATCTTGCTGAAGGCAGATAAAATGACGATGGCCCATTCCCTTGAGCTAAGAGTTCCTTTCTTGGATAAAGAAGTTTTCAAAGTTGCAGCAAAAATACAATCAGATCAAAAAATCAAAAATAATACGACTAAGTATATACTCCGAAAAGCAGCAGAAGGTATTGTTCCAGAACATGTATTGAATCGAAAAAAATTAGGTTTCCCGGTTCCTATCCGCCATTGGTTGAAAGACGAAATGTATGATTGGGCCACCAATTTAGTTCGCTCAAGCCCAACAGATTACCTTTTTAATAAACAAAAAGTATTCAATTTATTACAAGAACATGTCGTAAACAAAAAAGATAACAGTCGAAAGTTATGGACCATTTTTGTGTTTATGATCTGGCATCAAATTAATATAGAAGGTGCCTACGATTTTAATTATTTACATGCGAATCAAGTACAAAGTAAGAGTATCGCTTATCCCCCCATTGTTGACTAACAATAAAGTTGTTTAATTTAGTTAAAGAAATAATTACTAAGACCATGTGGAATGTAATGTTTAACTAATTAATAAACGAGAGGATGTTGTAATTGAAGTTAAAAGAGATTGCAGACCTTTTTATGGTTAAGAAGACGGTGGGGGATATGAATGTAGAATTCACAGGCATACAAATGGACTCCCGAAAAATAGAAAAAGGAAATTTATTTATATGTGTTCCTGCCATTAGAGGATTTCTTGCAGATAGGCATTTATATGCAGAAGATGCGGTTAGAAACGGGGCCATAGCACTTATTGTTGAAAGAGATATAGATATAGACATTCCGAAGATATTTGTTCAGGATGCAAGACATGCCATGTCAGTTATTGCATCCCATTTTTATAGTTATCCATCAAATGAAATGAGACTTATAGGAATTACAGGAACAAATGGTAAAACAACAACGTCGTATATTATTGAAAAAATATTGGCCGACTATGGATCTAAAACTGGTTTGATGGGTAATAACGGAATGAAAATAAATAATCATTTATACCCCACTGATATTAATACTCAAGAACCACCAATACTTCAACGAAATTTACGGAAAATGAGAGACTGCAAAACTGATTATTGTGTAATGGAAGTCACATCCCAAGGGTTGGACATGGGGAGAGTTTTGGGATGTAATTTCAGGACTGCTGTATTTACAAACTTAACTCAAGACCACTTAGATTATCATGGAACTATTGAAGAATATAGAAAAACTAAAGGGCTTTTATTTTCAAGGCTTGGAAATACATTCCTCCCTGAGGACAAAAAGTATGTTGTTCTAAATGCAGATGACCCTTCAATTGAATATTTCCGTAAATTAACTTCAACAGAGGTTATTACATATGGAATTAACAATAAATCTGATGTTTCTGCAAAGAATATTATCATGTCACCACGAGGTATCCGATTTTTACTTACTTCTTTTATTGGTGAAATAGAAATAAGACTTAATTTAGTAGGTAAATTTAATGTGTATAATGCTTTAGCGGGAATAACATCTTCTTTGATTGAAGGAATACCTTTAGAAAGTATTAGGAATAGTTTATCTGACCTAAAAAGTATTGGAGGTAGGATGGAAATAATAGATGAAGGGCAAGATTTTCTTGTATTAGTCGATTATGCTCACTCACCTGATGCTTTAGAAAATGTACTTACAACAATCAAGGAGTTTTCAAACGGTAAAGTAATTACTGTCTTTGGATGCGGTGGAGATAGAGACGTAACAAAGCGGCCTATCATGGGTGAAATAGCCAATCGTTATAGTGACTTTGTCTTTGTTACCTCTGATAACCCACGTTCAGAAGATCCCATTATAATTATGAAGGATATTGAAAAAGGAATGAAGAGCTCCAGTCATTATCAATTAGTTGTAAATCGTGAAGAAGCTATTAAAAAGGCGATTAACATGGCTTCATCTAATGACGTTGTTCTAATAGCAGGAAAGGGACATGAAACTTATCAAATACTAAAAGATAAGACCATCCACTTTGATGATAAAATAATAGCCAAGAAGACTTTATTGAAGAAGGAATAAAATGCCTTTCTTCAACTAAAAGACATTGCCCATACTTTCAAACGACTTTATTGTTACTGATTTAAGTTTTCAAAATACAGATATGGGGATTTTTAACAATTACCCATCCTACCCAGGCATTGACGAAATTTCGCTTGGGTACTTTTTTAATCTTTTCTGCTGCATTGCCCAACTTAATTAGATTCGGTCAATCCCAGGATAAACAATCATATGATTTAATAAGGATTCCTCAAGGTAATCATCAAAAAACGGATCCAATCCTCCATCAATATCCTCGATTTCTTCTACATTCATTTCCTTAGGATTCAAATATTTACATCATCTCAGTAAATAACATTACCACTAAAGCACCCACAGCTAATCGCATTCGTCTAGTAACTTTATTAACTTACCGATGTTCGCGTCGAAATCCTCCAGAACATCAGCGCGTTTTTTCAAAGCCTCTCTCCTCTGCGGTATGGTCGCAAGATCGAACGCGGGGTACTGTAAAATCGCAATTTGCCAATTTAGCAGGTTGATCAGATGTGTGGCTAGTCCTACGAGCGTCATTGATTTATCGTGCGGCTTCCAAGACATCTGTTCATCGGACAAACCTTCCAGAATGCGGCGCGTAGAGGCCAGTTCATGCGTTGCGTCGCCAATGATCAGTTGTTTAATCATAAATTCCTCTCCTCACTTATGGTTTTGAGTACTATAAACTCAGTCGAGTGGGCAAGCATTCTACTTCACATCAACCCTTCTTTATCTAAATCGGATTAATTTTGCAGCCTTTCCGTTATTCCATCTAGAATTTCTCCCCAATATACTTTCATTTCCTCTCGAACATTCTTATCGGCAAGCTTTTCTTGATGCAAACTAATCGTTGTTTTATTACTTGCTTTCGATATAATACAGACTTGAACTGTTGAGGGTTTTTCCCATTCCTCTTTTTTCCATGTTAGGCGAAGCTGTTGTAACGGTTTAACAATCCGAATTTCCCCTGCCCCCGTTTTCGTTATGTATTTCTGACCTGGTTCAAGAATGATGCTAGTAATCTCACCCAACCATAAATCTAATCCTTCCTAGAAGTAATAAGCTCCCAAGCTTTCTCCTGTGAAATTGAAAAAGTCCTTCTAACTCCGACCTGAAATCCGACATCCTTTGTTTTTCCAATAATTCTTTGGTTATTCATTTCTTCACCTCATAATTCTTAACAGTCTTTGTTAGTACTTTTACTTCGATTTACTTTCTAATAATTCCTTCCCTATTCAATTAAATGGCCCGATCGTATTATAAGGTCAGCCAGAAAATATTTCTGGTTGATCATTTTTTTTATCGATATATGCTAATGGTAGCCGGGGTAGAACGTAACGGCCCGTGGGACATGATCCCGTCCGCAAAACAGTTCGCCCCCTACTTGTAGAAACACGTTTGAGGCTGGTTGGGACAATGATCTCGTATAACAAGCGAAGCTATGACACTACAAGAAGGACTAGGGGTACCGGTAATTATATTTGGAGGAGGAGATTTATAATGAATCCAGTCATTGGTCTGGATGTGGCAAAAGGTGAAAGTCAGGTTCAAGCATACTTGGAAAGAAAGAAGCCTTATAAGAAAAGTTTCAAAGCTAAACATGATCTTGATGGGTTAGCTAGTTTATTAGCATTTATTAAAGAGATAGAAGATATTTCAGGAGAACGCCCACCTCTTGTAATGGAATCAACGGGTCATTATCACACACCAAATATCAATATTTTGAGGACAAAGGTTATTTAATTATTATTGTAAATCCACTTATCTCCTATAAAGCAAAAAGTTCTAGTTTGCGAAAGGTAAAAACAGATATCATTGATGCCAATCACCTCTGCGAGCTGTATTACAAAGAGGATTTAGAACCATACAAAAAGCGTGGTGTTCAACTGATGAACCTACGTCATCTTACGCGGCAGCACGATAATATTACAGGCATGTTTGTACAAACCAAACTACAATTTCAGGCAGTTTTGGATCAAATATTCCCTGAATATAGTAAGGTTTTTGGAGACTTATATTCGGATGTTTCTTTAAAAACATTACAAGCATTTCCTACTTCAGAAGATGTCTTGAACACCGATGTTGAAACATTAACGGTTAAAATAAAGGAATTCTGTAACTCCCGGTCACTACAATGGGCAAACAAACAGGCCGAAAAACTAATGACTGCAGCAGCACAAAACCCTTTTCGGAAGACTTTATACTCTAGCCTTTCCCTAAGCTTGGATATGTATATTAATATGCTATTTGAGCGCAAGAAGCATCTATCCACGCTTGAAAATGAAATAGATGCCTTGGCAAAGCATATTGAGGAATCTAAAATTATCCGTTCAATTCCCGGTATTGGTGAAAAAATCGCGGCAACGATTATTTCTGAAATTGGGGAAATCGAAAGGTTTAATAACCCTAAGAAACTAGTGGCATTTGCCGGTCTTGACCCAAGTGTCTTTGAATCTGGCACATTCAAAGGTACTTACAATCGAATTACCAAAAGAGGATCTAGCAGACTTCGGCAAGCCTTGTATATGGCTGTTAAATGTGCTATTCGTGACTGTCGAAAACAGAAAACAACTGATGAAATCCTTCCTCGTAATAAGAGATTACGAGCGTTCTATGATAAGAAACTGGAAGTAGTAAAACCTTTTAGAGTAGCTGTGATCGCTTGTGCAAACAAGCTCTTACATTGGATTTATGCACTTTAAACAACAAAACTTCTTTTCAAGATTTAGCTTGATTTAACAATTTAACCAAGTGAACCAAGACTTTCCAAAACATAGTATTTGGAAGGTTATTTGGCATGCATAATTTTAGTATAACATGATATTTTTAATAACTTTATTAAAAAATGTTGACAACTATTGGCTGGTTTTGCTGAACAAGAAAAAATCCTGCATATCAATACAGGATTTTTGATCAAACTTTTATAAATTATCGAACTTTATTTCAATGCCACAAATGAAACTTTGGAAGATATCTTTGGAAAATATAATGGCTAACATCCTTAAAGATTAGCCATTTTTAAATCATTCTTTAAATACATGTCTACAATGATAGAACACAATTAAATTATAACTTTTTTATTAATAGGTATTGATAAACCATAAACGCCTGAAACACCGTCACCAGCATCACCCCCTTTCATCGGGGAAATGCCGACCACCCTTGAGAAATCTAATCTATTGCTTTTTTTATTATACCATTTCCAGATGCAGAACACACGTTTTGTTTCGATGATTTATTATATTATTCCTTATTACAAAACTCCTGAATTGTTCAACAATCATTTAAACTCTATTCATATCAGGTCGCCAATTTACGATTGCTTTCTTTATCTCATCCGGCTTTAAATTTTCCTCCACAGCTTTTTTACTAAGTACAGGAAATTCATTGTCATCTGCAAAACGTAAAGCTACCACTTGCGCCATGCTTAGTTTCCGGTCTAATAATTCCCCAGTTAATACATAATGGCGCAGGTTTTCTTCTGCGCGTATGGCACGATCTTGAGCTTTTAATGGGTATAATCTCACAAGACCTGCGATAATGACAATAATGATTAAGAGCAAAAGTAGAATTATTGCTTGTAGAATGTTTGCTCCTTCATTTATGGAACGAACCAGTTGAACAATGGTAGCTACTAAAGTTCCTAATACTAATACCGTTAAAACATAATGATAAATCGGATGCATTCGTATATGTGTTTGATAATCTTGTTTATTCATTGTGTCCTCCTTTTTTTCTCCCAGTTTATTCATTTTATTCGATAGTCCTTTACCCTATTCCCATTTAAACGTATAGCTGGCAACGATAAATGCTCCTATGAGCCAGCCGCCTAGAATAAGTGCCTCTGTTCCTAAACTCATAAACGATGCTCCGACATTCATCGTTTCTCGGAGTGCATGACTTAAATGCGCGATCGGCAAGGTTTGAACAATCGGCTGCAGAAATTCCGGCATGTCTTTAATCGGAAAAAATACTCCTCCCAAGAACAGCATTGGAAAGGAAAGAAAACCAGCAATAGGTGCAGCACTTTCTGGCGTTTTTGCAATACCTGCAATGATGAATCCAATCGCCATAAATGCTAAAGTTCCTAGGATGACAAAGCTGATCAGAGTAAGCCACGATCCTCTAACTTCAATGCCGAAAATAAGATGGGCAACACCAAGAACAATGAGTGCCTGCATGCCATTTAATACTAGTCTTGCGGTAATTTGTGCAGCAATAAAGGTTGATGCCTTTAATGTAGTTCCTTGCATTCTTCTTAAAATCCCGCGTTCCCTCCAAGCCGCAATTTGCCCCGCGACCCCGTTCATGTTGTTGCTCATAATCATCATCGCGACAATCCCAGGAACTAAGAAATCAATATATTTTAAGTTTAATGCTTCGATTCCCTGCGTATCGGTAACAATGACTGGAACATAATCAACCTTCGCTTTACTAATTCCATCTATCGCACCGTTTACTAGCTGAATACCAACCTGAGAAACGGCAAAATTGGTTTCATTATAGTAAACCGGTAGAGAAAACGGCTGCTGTGTATCTAAAGTTGTTTTGTTCAAAAAAGAATCGTATCCTTTCGGTATAACTACAACGACATGAAGATCGCCTTTTTTTAACTGCATAAATGCATCGTCTTTACTACTTTCTTCATTCAACTGAATGGCTTCGTTTTGTATTAACATGTCAATTAATTGTTGCGACTGAGTGGATTGATCTTGATCCACTACTCCAATCGATACTGACATTCCATTTCCGTTTCCTAAAAATGAGCCTAACATGATCATGAGAAAAATTGGAAAGGCTAACGTCCAAAATAAGACTTGGCGATTACGCAGAAAAATGCGTAATTGCGATAGCGTTAATTGCCAGTATGCTCTCATCCTTCACGTAACCTCCTTCCTGTCATGTGTATAAACACATCTTCTAGGGTAGCTGTACGTGTCTGCAGATCTACTAATTTGAGGTGTTTGTCGGAGGCCGTCTGAATCAAGCTCGTTAAGGTGGTTTGCAAATCATCAGTGTAAAGAACATAAGTATCTTTATGATTTCCAACTTGCTTTACTCCTTCAATTTCCTTTAAATCCACTTCAAGGGACTCATCTTGAAAACGAAACTCTACAGCACTATCTGATTGCAGGTTTTTAACGAGCAAAGAAGGTGTATCCAAGGCAATTAGCTGCCCTTGATCCATAATGGCAATTCGATCACACAAGACATGTGCTTCGTCCATATAATGAGTCGTTAAAACAATCGTTTTTCCTCTTTCTTTTAGGCGAAGAATAATATCCCACAGTGTTCTCCTAGCCTGGGGATCAAGTCCTGTTGTCGGCTCATCCAAAAAAATAATCTTTGGATCATGTACAAGTGCTAATGCAATCGCTAATCTTTGTTTTTGTCCGCCAGATAAACTCTTGATCCGATTCTTCGTTTTATCGGTAAGAAGCATATCTTCGATTAATGCAGGAATAGACACTTGTTTATTGTAAAAGCTGGCATATAAGTGTAATATTTCTTTCACTGTTAGTAGCTCAAAAAGTGTTGTGGATTGGAGCTGAACACCGATCACTTCTTTTATCTTATTTAATTCACGGGTGATATCAAATCCATCAATAAACGCAGTACCATCATCTGGTTTCCTAAGCCCAACCAACATTTCTAATGTCGTTGTTTTGCCAGCACCATTCGGACCAAGCAAGCCGAAAACTTCTCCTTTCTTCACTTGAAACTCGATCCCATTTACCGCTGTAAAATCACCATATTTTTTCAAAAGCTTCTGAACTTTAATAATCTCTTCCGCTGAATTCATCTCTCACACTCCAAATCTTTCATCACCAACCGCATATGGTTAAATATAGAATTCTGTACCTGCTGTTGTCAATATTTATCAATTTATCGTCTCTACATTCCTAACAAAACAAAAGGAGCTGATCTCGAAATCAACTCCGTCAATAAATATGCTATAAATGTTAATTGAGTACCTTCGCCTTATTTTTGGTTTTTTGGGGTTATCTTTTGTCCATTGTTTCATCTACGCCTATCATATTGTTACGCAAACTTTTTTCACTGAGTTCCTCTAATATTTGATATAGTCCTTCTAAATGCTGAATTTCAAAAGTAGGAACGACCTCATTCCGTACTTTTTCATGACGGTTTATCCATACTGATTTTATTCCTGCTTGATTAGCGCCAAGGATATCTGTCATTAAATTATCTCCGACCATGAGAACCTCATCTTTCTGTAGGGACATGAGGGATAATGCATGTTCAAAGATAGCAGGATCTGGCTTCCCTTTTCCGAAAGCACCAGAAATAACAATATGGTCAAAATATGGAACAAGCTCTGGTGTTATTGTTAATTTCGTATTTTGTAAGTCTGGTGAACCGTTCGTTAAAAGCAGAAGCTGGAAATTCTCTTTTAACGTATCTAATACATGAAACGTTTCTTCGTACACGAACGGTGTTTTTCGGCGCTCCTGCGGGAAACGTTCAGCTAACTCGGATCCAAAGTCCGGGTCATCTATACCGATAGCCTTTAACCCCATTGTCCACGAATCTCTTCGATAAGTAGGAACGATTTCTTTCATTTTTTTAAAATTTTCATCATCATCTAAAAAATTTCCCCATAATCCTTCAAACGGATTAATCCCAATCATTTGCGTAAATGAGTAAGTTTCATAGGAGGAATATAGATTTCTAGCTGCTTCGCGAACAGCTTCCTCAAACTGATTAGGGTCTACCCCATATCGTTCCCCAGCTATGTTACACGTAGCTGTAAAGGCTTCCTTAACACTTTTTTGATCCCAAAGAAGTGTATCATCTAAGTCGAAAAAAATGGCTTTTATCATTTCGAGCCTCACTTTTGTTTGTTTTAGTGTTTGAATACTAGTTTACCATACTATTTACTTTTTTGAATTGTTTGCAATAGCTATCTAAATGGCTAGTACCTTCTTACTCTCGAATCTGTCCATTTCCAAATATGAAAAATTTGCTTGAAGTGAGTGCTTCTAATCCCATTGGACCTCTTGCGTGAAGCTTTTGCGTACTGATTCCAATTTCTGCCCCATATCCAAACTCAAAACCGTCCGTGAAACGGGTCGATGCGTTATGATAAACAGCTGCTGCATCAACTTTAGTTAAAAAGGCAGCAGCATGAAGATCGTTATTGGTGATAATCGCTTCAGAGTGCTTCGTACCGTACTTGTTTATATGATCGATCGCATCATCAAGGTTTTTCACTACTTTAATGCCTACAGATAAAGCTAGATATTCTGTTAACCAATCGTCTTCAGTTGCTTGTTTTGCCGCCTTAAATACGCTTGTGACTTTTTCATCTCCATAAATTTCAACACCATTTTGTTGCAGTGCTACAAGTAACCGTTCCCCAGATTGTTCAAACCATGTTTCATGGATTAGAATCGTTTCAATAGCATTACAGACAGATGGACGCTGAATTTTAGCATTTAACACGATTTGTTCGGCCATTTCTTGTTTTGCTGTTTCATCTATAAAAATATGGCAGTTCCCTGCTCCTGTTTCTAAAACTGGAACAGTAGATTCCCGCACAACTGTTTCAATTAGGTTTTTACCACCGCGAGGAATTAAGACATCTAAATATTCATTCAGATGAAAAAGCTCCTTCGCAGTCTCTCTGCTCGTATCTTCAAGGAGCTGGACCGCATCAGTTGGGATGACACTTTTTTCAAGCGCTCGATGGATCGATTGAATAAGAGCCATGTTCGAGAATTTGGCGGATGAGCTCCCCCTTAATATGACCGCATTCCCCGTTTTTAAGGATAAGGTTGCCGCATCGATCGTGACATTCGGTCTTGCTTCATAGATCATCCCAATGACGCCAAGTGGGACGCGAGTTTTTTTAATCAATAATCCGTTTTCTTTTTGGATTGTTTCTAGTGTTTCTCCAATTGGATCTTTTAGTTCAATTAAAAGCCTGATTCCATGAGCCATATCATGAATACGCTTTTCATTTAGCATGATCCGATCAAGGATCGCATCAGCAAGCCCGTTTTGTTTTCCTTCATGGAGATCCTTTTCATTTTCTGCAAGAATTGTATTTTGATCTTCTACAAGCTGGTTAGCGATCAGTTCCAATGCCTCGTTTTTTTCCTCAGTTGTAATACCAATTAATGAATAGCTTGCTAATTTAGCTGCATGTCCTTTTGTCTTTACTTCACTCATTGCGGATCCCTCCAAAATTTATACTTTTACCCATCTGTCACGATGAATAACTTCAATATTTGACATAATGGGTTCTCTTCTATCAGAACGTTTCCCAATTACTTTTATCAAATCTTCTGAGGAATAGGTGACTTCCCCTCTCCCTAACAAGCCGTTTCGTCCAAATACTTCTACAACATCGCCCTTGTCAAAGCTTCCTTTCACTTTAAAAACCCCAGGTGGGAGCAAGCTTTTTCCGTTATAGAGGATTGCCTCCTCTGCCCCTTGATCAATGTAAATTTCCCCTGCAACTTCTGAATGGAGTGCGATCCATTGTCGGCTTGTATTTAGTGAACCTAGATCATTATTACTGATGTATGTACCATCCCCATTTCCTTCTAAGATTTCAATTAACTTTCGAGTTCCTTTTCCCTGTCCGATAAAAACAGGTACACCAAGGGAACTTGCTGTTTTTGCAGCTATTAGTTTCGACTTCATTCCACCTGTTCCTACCTTTGAACCGGATCCTTCTGCAGCAGCTAACATTTCATCTGAAACAGTTTCAAGAAAATCCATTCTTTTGGCATGTGAATTGAAACGTGGATCAGAATCATAAAGTCCATTAATATCTGTCAAAATGATTAGTTGGTCCGCGTGAATAAGTCCACTAACAAGGGCTGAAAGCATGTCGTTGTCTCCAAATGTTAATTCCTCTACAGAAACGGTATCATTCTCGTTAATAATCGGTAAAATCCTTCTTTCTAAAAGTTCCATTAGTGTTGCATAAGCATTTTTGTACCGGTCGCGATTTGAAAAGTCGCTCCGCGTCAAAAGAATTTGTGCAGGCACAATGCTATGTTCACTGAATTTTCCGATATAAGATTGTATAAGAAGACTTTGACCAACAGCTGCCGCAGCTTGTTTTCCTTTTAGCGTAATTGGCCTAGATGGATAACCTAGTCGTGCAAAGCCTGCCGCTACAGCCCCGGAAGATACTAATAATACTTCATGGCCGGCTTTCCGAAGAGCCGCAACAGCATTGATATGATCAGAAAACTTTGCTTGATCAATTTCTCCCCTTTCATTCGTTAAAGAACTGCTGCCAATTTTCACAACCACTCGTTTTTTTTCCATTTGCGATAACTCCTATTTATTTGATCTAATCAATTATTTTCATTGCTTTGAAATTTTGTCCGTTGATTTCCGCTGCGGGCACTTGCTTTCCGCGGGGAGGGACGGGAGCCTCCTAGGCGTAACCGCCTGTGGGGTCTCCCGCTCCCTCTTTTTCCCACTGGACACTGAATTTACATCCTCGAATCTGCCCACGCACGAAGGAAATGCGATAGCATTTTCGAGGAGTCAAGTGCCCTCCGCTCCAATCAACTCAGATTGTTATATTAAATCATACTTTTAAAATAACAAAGTTTACGAAAACAGCCAATTAATAATATCAATAAAAAAAGCCCAATTCGTCCTATAAATAAGGACGAAAGGGCTCTGCTTCCGTGGTACCACCTTGATTGGATGTATGAATACATCCCACTCTGCCTATTAACGCCAGGTATGCGCCTATGATTTAGCATAGGACTAGGGAGACAGGTTCTGCGGCTTATCTGTGGCGAAATCTTCCAGCTTATAAATCTCGCTCTCTGGCACATAAAGGTCCACATACTAGTTCTCCGTAAACGTTCAATGTTTTTTTAATATTATGACGGAGATGTAATAGAATGTCAAGTGATGCAAACCATTCAAACTCGATTTGTTATTTTCTAGACTACAATGCATAGTAATTATTTTTTCCCCCAGATAGGCGCAGTAAGTCACCGAGTCTTGTGATCCCTTTTTCCTCAAGACGCCTTAGTAGTTCAACGAACACGTGGGCTGTTGTCAATGCATCTTTAAGTGCTCTGTGGCGTGTAAACACTTTTGTATTAAACAAATGGGCATATTCCTCAAGATCGTGCATATCCCATGTTGGATATAAATAGTTGATGAAGTCAAGTGTATCAAAGGACATCGGTTCATTAAATTTAAATTTTTCCCGCTGTAATTCTTTTTTGATGACCATTGCGTCAAAGCTAAGATAATGCCCTACCCATCCTGTACTTTGATGATTCACCATAAATTGAAAGAATTGATCTATCGCCTCAAGAGCAGATGGAGCTTCTTCCAGGTGCTTCTGTTCGATGGATGTTAATTCTGTAATATGGGCCGGAATAACACGATGCGGATTGATAAATGATTGAAAAGTCTTATCTGTCACTTCCATCTTTTCAACAAGAACGCCGCCAATTTCGATAACCCGATCATTTGCACCAATCGCAAAGCCAGTCGTTTCTGTATCAAATACCGTAAATGACAAATCGCGAACCGGCGTGTCTAGCTGTAGAGATTCACCTAAACGGTAATTTAATCGCTTTTTCATCCAAAACAAATTCCATCCCCCTTTGTTTCTTCTTTACTGCATTCCGCAAAGGAACCATTTAAGAAAGACCCGATCGTATAATCTAGCTTTTGTTGTGAAGTGTCCAAAAGCTGCATTGTTTTAACCTGAAGATATTTTTACAATTTTGATAAAAGGTGAAATTGCAAAGACCGGACTGTTTTTAACATCGTAATTAATTCATCTTTTTCCCAGCTGCGAATGAGTGCGAATTTTATTTCTGTCGTAATTTCTTCATGGCGTAGATGCTTTTTCCATGACATTTGAATGCGTGTTCTAAGTGCCACTTCATATGCATGGCGTAAATCATCCGCAAACCCATCTGAAAGCGCACCTCTCTTTACTAGCTCATTCAATAGCAGCACCGGTGTTCCTTCAATAATGCCGTTATGGACACCTAACACCTGCAGGCAATGATGGAGTGGAAACAAAGCATGTTTTTTTATATCAATCATCTGCCGCTTCCCTTTAAACAAAATCTGAAAGGGATGTTCAAACTGCGGAACAAGTTTTTCTCGCTCCTGCTGGGCCATGTAATAAACAAAGGTTTGAGAGCTTTTCATTTGGTACTGCACCATATTTGTAAATAGCCCATCCAATGAGGGATCTCCATATAAAAAACGAAAGGATAAAAAATTGTATCCTAAGAGTATATGATCGTCAGTTGGCTTTAATGCCCACTGGCGAATGCGCTGCTGCCATTTAGTTACGGAACCTCGCCATTCCTCTTCGCTTGACATCATCCGACCTTTACATAAGGAATAACCAGCTTGTTGAAGATGATTAACAATTTCTTGCCCGAGCAAGGAAAAGTATTTATCTACAAATGCTTCATTTTCTTTCTCTGGGTCAGCGTAGACAAGGAAATGATCCTGATCTGTTAGCATGAACTGCTCGCCACGCCCGCTGCTGCCCATTTGATACCAGGAAAAAGAAACAGGCGGGATCCCTTTCCCTTGTCTTTCTAACGAATCGACAGCCAATTTTACACAGTGGCGCGCAAGCCGATCGTATAGCTTTGTAATCATTTCAAGTGTTTGTATGGTAGAGATTTCATCGTGTATTAAATTAGATAAAACATCGTAGATAGCATATTTCACCTTTGGTAAGTTTTCGAACGAAGATTCTTCAATCGTCTTGATTATTCCCATTGATCCTCGATTTCTTTTTGTTAACAAATTAGAAAGTGTTACAATACCGACTGCTTTTTCTCCCTCAACGACAGGTAAGTGTTTTACTCCATTCATATAAAATGCTGAAAGTACCTCGAAATAATAATCGTGTCGGGAAACGGTGTACAACCTACTCGTCATAATATCTTTCGCTTTTAGAGAGCCGCTAAAGGCCTTCGCCACAACACGTTGAACGATATCTTTCTCGGTAATGATCCCTGTGAGATGCTCATTTCCATCAATAACTAGGACGGAGCTGATCGAATAATCGACCATCTTCTCCGCAATATTTTGAACTGTTTCCTCTTCATTAACAGTGATAGCTGGTGATTGCATTAAATCTTGCACACGGCGGACGAATGGCTCACTTTCTCCCCATTCACCAGTAAATTTCAGTTGTTCCGCTAGTGATGAGTATGTATCCCGGAGGCGGACCGCCACCTTCTTTAATATAAAATTACGAACAAATTCATCTTCCCATCTGACTTGAACGACCGAATAAGGGATATGGAGGCAGTATGAATTTTCCGCGGCTTCGATTTCGAATTTGTGGTGATCAATAGAATCTTCAACCTCTCCTAAAAAATGAGCAAGGGTGTAAAAACCAAAGAATTCTCCTTCTTGAAGCACTTCAAGAACTTCACAGTTATTGTTTTCGTCTTCGACGTAAACTTCGGCCATACCTGTCAAAATAAGAAGGAGTCCTTCAAAAGGGGGGGTTGAGTGAAGTATTTTTTCGGATTTTCGATAATACTTCAGTCTGCAGTCTTCCATCAGCAGTGCAAATGTTTCATCTGGAATTCCTTTAAAAAGAGGCTGATTGTGTACCAACTTTAATCGTTCTTTCTCTTCATGAACGTTCATCTATCTTATCTCCATTATTTTTTTAGGCTGTTTTCGCATATATTGTTGTTTTAGCCTTCTTAGTTTACCCGTTGCTTTCCGCTGCAGGCACTTGCATTCCGCGGGGAGGGACAGGAGCCTCCTCGGCGTAACTGCCTGCGGGGTCTCCCTTCCGTCTATTCCCGCAGGACACTGAATTTACATCCTTGAATTGGCCCACACACGAAGGAAATGCGATAGCATTTTCGAGGAGTCAAGTGCCCTACGCCCAATCAACTCAGATTATTAAATAAAAATAACATTATAAAAGCAACAAACTTTACGAAAGCAGCCTTCAATTATTTTAAAAATCCCCCGTTCACTAAGAAGACGGGGGATACGGATTAAAAGATTTTATTGAAAAGTAAAAGAGCTACCTTCCCATCATCTATACGGTTTCCTAATCGGAAATTAACCGAGTTTTCTATAACCTGTCTGCGCTTGGAAGTGCACCTCTTCGAATTTCTTCTCATCCTGTTTTTTCGATGAAAGCAGGGTACCAACAATCGCTGCCAAGAATCCTGCTGGAACAGAAATTAGGGCAGGATTTGCGAATGGGAATAACGGATTGCCAACGAAAAACGCTTTTCCTTCAACAGGATTAATAACGTTCGGGCTTACAGCAACAAGGACGACTGCGACGATCAAACCCGTCAGCATTGAAGCAACTGCACCTGTCGTATTAAAGCGCTTCCAATAGATTGTAAAAAGAATCGTCGGTACATTCGCAGATGCAGCGACACAGAATGCAAGTGAAACGAGAAACGCTACATTTAGTTTTTCTGAACCAAGTGCAAGAAGGATAGAGAAAACAGACACGCCGAGAGCTGCCCAACGTGCAGCGTTTACTTGCTGCTTTTCTGTCACCTTTCCTTTTTTAATAATTTGTCCGTATAGATCGTGTGCAATTGCTGAAGCTCCTGACAATACAAGCCCTGCAACAACCGCAAGAATGGTTGCAAACGCAACAGCTGCGACAAACGATTCAAGTAAGTTACCGCCAAGAACTCCTGCAAGCATTGGTGCCGCCATATTTCCAGCTGCGTTTTCAGCGATAATTGCATCAGCTCCAACGAATTTAGCCGCCCCGAAACCAAGGAAGATCGTCATAACATAAAAAATTCCAATAATCCAAATAGCGTAAATAACGGAAGAACGAGCAGTTTTCGCATCTTTTACGGTAAAGAAACGCATTAAGATATGCGGTAAGCCAGCAGTACCCAATATTAGTGCAATAAGAACGGATATAAGATCGAACGGATTTTTATAAACAACACCTGAATGTAAATAACTCTCTCCGTGAGCAGTTGCTGTCGACATTTGGGCAAACATGTCAAGCATATTGAAATTAAATTTCAGAAGAACAAGGAAAGAAATAATAATGGTTCCAGCCATAAGAAGAGCCGCTTTAACAATTTGTACCCAGCTCGTAGCAGCCATTCCACCGAACAGTACGTAAATCGACATCATCACCCCGACGATTAGTACCGAAATCCAATAGTCGATACCAAGAAGTAACTTTATAAGTGCACCAGCCCCAACAAGTTGGGCAATCATATAAAAAATAACTATCGTAATCGTATTTAAAGCTGCAGCACCACGGACTTTTGTCGCAGAAAAACGCGAACCGATCATATCCGCCATCGTATATTTCCCTAAATTTCGTAAAGGCTCTGCGATAAGAAACAAAACGACTAAGTATGCCGTAAGCCAGCCTATGCTGTAGTAAAAACCATCAAATCCATTTAACGATATGGCTCCCGCAATCCCAAGGAACGATGCAGCAGATAAGTAATCACCTGCAATCGCTAGCCCGTTCTGCCATCCAGTCAAAGATCCACCGGCTGTGTAGAATTCACTCGCTGTCGATGTCCGTTTCGATGCCCAGTAAGTGATGTACAGTGTAATTCCAATGACACCAACGAATATAAGTGCTGAAAAAACATCAAATTCCAAATTAAATACCCCCTTTTATTTTAAAATGTTTTTTGCGATAATTTCTTCCGATTCTTCATCGAATCCAGAAGCTTTTTTCATATAAATAGTTGCAAACACCCATACCATAATGAACATCCCGAAAGAGTACATCCATGTCCATGTAATCCAACCGATCGCTCTCACCTCAAGAATTGATGTAAATCCAGTCAGAATAGGTAATAAGAAATAGGCAGCAAAAAAGAATATAATATAAGGCGTCATAAATTTATTTTTTCTTTTGACAAAACTTTTGAATTCCGGTGTATTGACAATTTTCTCATAATCTAAATCAGTAGCCAGTTCTTTTTTGTACGCTTTATTACTCATCGTTTCAGCTCCTTTATTTTTTTGAAGATGCGCAATCTTCTGTCTTCGGGAAGTATAATAGTGCATTCCTCTTCTTTCTATTTGTTATATGTCTCTATGAATTTACCACCCCCTGCAGACTGAACGCTTAGTCACCTTCAATGTAAAAGGGACCAGTCCTGCTTAATACCTGTCTTCCCCCCTTGATTTGGTCTCTCGTAAGCACTAAAAAAAGAGAGTCCATCGAGTTTTTTAACCCCCCCTGTTTGAAAAATGTAATAAAACATTATACTGTTCTATCACATAATATACATTATTTCAAATTTTCAGAAATTAATCAATAGAAACTTCTATTAATTTTCCCTTTTTTACTTATATTTTACAATAAGGATTTTGATTTAGTTACAATTTCAAATCATTTTCGTAAAAATTCTCAAAAAGAAAAGCAAAACCCCTATAAAGGGGTTTTACTCCATTACAATCTAGTCCCAAGCCTTCCGAAATGCGACTGCCGCTTCAAAGGGATTTTCAGCTTTCATAATCCCTGAAACAATCGCAACGCCGGCAAGGTTTATATTTCGAATTGTTTCTATGTTTCTAAGGTTGATCCCACCAATTGCTACTGCGGGGATGGAAACGGCATTAGCAATTGTTTCTAGCATTCCTTTAGGAAGGACTTCTGCATCACTTTTTGATTGAGTTGGAAAAGCGGCACCGACACCAATATAATCAGCACCATTCTCCTCCGCCTCTTTCGCTTCTTCTACTGTTGATACTGAAATTCCAACGATCATTGAGTCCGGTACAATTATCCTAACAGCTGATAAAGGGAGATCACTTTGACCGACGTGTACACCAGCGGCATTAACTGCTAAGGCGACATCGACGCGATCGTTTATGATAAGCGGGACATCGTAGCGTGTAAGCAATTCTTTGACACTTTTCGCTTTTTTTAAAAAGCTGCTTCCTGTAGTCTTTTTTTCACGTAGTTGAACGAGCGTCACCCCGCCCTTTATAGCCTCTTCTATAATTCTGAGAAGCTCCTCTATAGGAACAGATTCTTCTGTGACTAAATATAGCTTGTAATTCATACGAAACGTACTCCTTTTTCCCAAATATGCTCATCCATCTGAAAGATTTCATCCATTAGTTTTATTCGAAACGTACCAATTCCATCGTTTTCATGTAACGCTTTTTTAGCACGTTCCCCGGATAAACTCATGACAGACATTCCTGCAATTGCAGCTGAAAACAGGTCATCTGTTAACCCTGCAAAACAAGCGATTAAGGAAGCGGTCATACAGCCAGTTCCGGTGACTCGCGTCAACCAAATATCGCCATTAGCAATTTGGATACACTTTTCTCCATTCGATATAGCGTCATGCTCTCCACTAATGACCGTGATCGCTTGTAGCTGCTGGGAAGCCTTTAGGGCTAGTTCTTCTTTAGACAAAGAAAGTTCCCCTGCATCCACCCCTCTTGTTTGTGCCTTACCACCAATTAGCGCATACACTTCGGTTGCGTTTCCACGTACGATTGAGACGTTTACATTCTTTAAAAAGTCGTTCGCCCTTTCTGATCGAAAACGAGTAGCTCCAACACCAACAGGATCGAAAACAACAGGTATTCCTTTCTTATTTGCAGCTTGGCCAGCAATTACCATAGCTTCGTACGTAAGATTATCAATTGTGCCAAAATTAATAACAAGTGCATCTGCAAGGTTTACCATGTCCTCAACCTCATCCAAACTCGTTGCCATCACAGGTGAACCACCTATTGCAAGTGTTGCATTTGCGCAATCATTAATCGTCACAGTATTAGTAAGGTGGTGAACAAGTGGATGCTGGTCTCTTATTTTTGAAAATAAATCCTTAATGGCAGTTATATTCATACGATTTATCCTCCATATCGATTACTATTTACTTAGTAAAGGTATAAGATTTGCTTTTTTATAGAGTTCGTAAAAATGATTTGTTGGCCCATGCCCATTGCCGAGATCGAGACTATGCGCAATCGCTATCTCAATATATTTTTTTGCAATCTGAATGGCTTCGATTAGGGAAGCGCCTTTTGCTAGATTTGCCGTAATCGCGGATGAAAGCGTACAGCCCGTTCCATGGGTATTATTTGTATGAATTCTTTTTCCATTTAACCAATGGAAATTTGCCCCATCGTAAAATAAATCATTTGGCTCACCGCTTAAATGACCACCTTTTAAGAGAACCGTCTTTGCCCCAAGGGAGTTGATCACAAGACATGCATCCTTCATATCCTCATCAGTATGAATGGGTCTCTTTATCAATACTTCTGCTTCTGGAATATTGGGTGTTATGATCGTCGATAGCGGGATCATTTTATCTTTCAATGCTGAAATCGCCTCTTCCTGTAATAAATAATGTCCCCCTTTTGACACCATCACAGGATCTAAAACGATAAGGGCAGGTTTGTATTTCTCTAGAGATTGGGCAACAACATCTACTGTGGCAGCGGATGAAAGCATCCCAATTTTTACTGCATCAACGCGAATATCATCAAAGACAGCTTCCATTTGATCCTTTATGATCGGCTGTTCCATATTTTGCACGGAACGAACTTCGAGCGTGTTTTGCGCTGTCACTGCTGTAATAACAGACATACCATAGACACCATGAGCTGCAAATGCTTTTAAATCAGCTTGAATTCCTGCACCGCCCCCGGAATCAGAGCCCGCGATTGTAAGTGCTGTTTTCATGAATGATTCCTCCTACCGCCTTATTTCTAATTAATATTTTCAATAGCCCGTAACCCATGTTTGCCCCTGTATAAGAACTATTCGTTAGATCGGCCAGTCTTGTTTGCGATAGTTCATATCCCAAAATAAATATTCATATTTGGATGTCATCTGAAAATGCTCTTCTAATACAGCAAGCTCACGCTCCGGTTTCCCTTCTGCAAGCTTGTCCATCAGCTGAATTAACCATTTAGCACCATCACCAAATGTTTCGGAATCATAAGTTTCAATCCATTTTGCATACCGATTAGTTTCTATCTGATCCCCATATTGCTTTCTTAATAGTTTTCCAATTTCCCAATAATCCCAAGCACATGGGAGTAAACACGCGACTACTTCAGCTAAACTCCCATTTTGTGCGACATTTAACATATATCTGGTATATGCTAGATTGACTGGGGTAGGTTTTGTGGCCTCTAGCTCCTCTCTTGAAATGCCAAATTCCGATGCAAACTGACGGTGTAATTCCATTTCAAAATGCAACGTTTCATGCAGAATTTGAGCAAATTTCCCCATCGTCTCTAAGTCTTGCGCCTTTAATACCCCCACCGCAAAAAGCTTAGAATAATCGATTAAATATGCGTAATCTTGCTTCATGTAGTAAATGAACTTTTCTTCTTCTAATATTCCTTTTCCTATCTCCTGAACGAATGGATGATTGTGATTTTTCTCCCAAATTGGCTGCACGTTTTCAAATAATCTGTCTGTGAATTTCTTTGTTTTTACGGTTTCCACCCTAATTCCTCCTCAATGGAAAAAACGAAAGTATTTTCCAGTTTTATATATTGGTATTTCAGTATTACAATAATTAAGGAAATTTGCCTTGTACTTATAAAAAACAAACACTCATGCGCATCTACTTTAAAGCACAGTATGTAAATGTCGTTCAATCTCTTTCACGGAAATGGATATGGTTCGTCTAAGGCAAATTCTGCGTAGGTCCAATTAGTTATTCACACAGAAAATAACTGATTCTAAATCTCAGCAAACAGAAAAACCGCTTTCCAGATTTGGAAAGCGGTTGAATGATTTACTGATTCTTGTCAATCATCAAAACTACTTCCCTACGCTAGTTCAAACTAGATCAGGTTCAAAGGGTTACTTCTCAGCCATAAAGGCGCCCCTAGCAGATCATATAAAGTTATCAAAAAACCCCCACTCAGCTGACATTAGAGTGGGGGTTGACATAAACGACATTCTTTCAACCATTATCCACTTCCCTACGCCAGAATGAACTAGTTCAGGTTCAAAGGGTTTTGAACGTCCGCTCAATCTCAGTCTTAAAAAAAAGACACCCCTAGTGTTAACAACCATTTAATTCATATCATAACATGTATATTTATTTAAGCAAGGGAAATGGTGTAATATTTAGATTATTATATAACAGAGCAAGAATCGTGTTGCTAAAGCAATTGAAGATTGCGTTTATGTCGATCAGTTAAATTCTATGATATTACTCGACTTTCATCGTCCAGCCAAATGGATCAGCTATCGTCCCATTTTGAATGCCAGTCAATGTATCGTATAATTTTTTGGATAACTCGCCTGTTTCCCCATTGTTGACGATAAGCTTTTCATTTTGCCAGAAAAACTCGCCGATTGGTGAAATGACGGCTGCTGTTCCTGTACCAAACGCTTCTTCCAATAATCCATCTTTATGGGCTTGTTGAATTTCTTCCATAGAAATTTGACGTTCTACGATAGGGATATTCCAATGTTTTAATAGTTGAATGATTGAATCCCTTGTTACTCCTTCTAAAATACTTCCATTTAGAATCGGAGTGACGACTTCTCCATTGATTTTAAAGAAGACGTTCATACTTCCAACTTCTTCAATATACTTCTTTTCTTTCCCGTCCAGCCATAAAACTTGGGAATAACCAGCAAGACTTGCTTCTTCTTGTGCTTTTAAGCTGCCAGCATAGTTCCCGGCTGTTTTTGCATTCCCTGTTCCGCCTGCTACGGCTCTTACAAATTCTTGCTCTACTGCAATTTTCACTGGATTAATGCCTTCTTTATAATAAGCACCCACCGGAGAAAGTATTATGATAAATTGATAACTATGTGAAGGTGCGACACCTAAATATGGCTCTGTTGAAATCATAAATGGGCGGATATATAAGGATGTCCCTTCAACAGTAGGAACCCACTCTCTATCAACGATTAGCAATTTTTTTAACGCATTTAATGCGAACTCTTCATCCATCTGCGGCATGCATAGGCGTGCGGTCGAACGATTTAACCTCTCCATATTTTTCTCAGGTCTAAACAGTAATACCTGCTCATCTTTTGTCAGATAAGCCTTAAGTCCTTCAAATACCGTTTGTCCATAATGGAAGATCATAGCGGAAGGCTCTAAGGTGATCGGCTGATATGGTACAATTCGTGGATCATGCCAGCCTTTTTCTTCCGTGTAATCCGCAATAAACATATGATCTGTAAAATTCCTTCCAAACTGAAGCTGATCAAATGCAGGTTTTTGTTTTCTTGTTGTACTTAGGTTAATTTCAATTTGATAGTCTGTCATCTTACTTCTCCCTGTCTATTATTAATGCAGCTCACTTGAGCTCTGTTGCTTATCATAAAGAGTTGATCACAAAATGAACCTCTCTAATATGCTTTACGCAACCTTTTTACTAGAAATACTGGTATTTCATTTTTAACTAGTAATTATAATAATAATTATCCGACAATTAATAGGCTTTTGTCGAGTGATTTTTACAAATTAATCAAAAAATTTTGTTTCCTTGTGATTGCTGCTTCGATTTTGAGGCGAAAATTGTATAAAACAAAGGCTGTTTTCGTAAAGTTTGTTACTATTTAACCAAAAAGAGATCTAGTTGATTTAAAAAACACCCAAAACAAAAGAGATCCTATGAAAATAGAATCTCTCCCCTAATATATTTCTTATTTAAACCAGCCTTTTTCCTTTGACTGGGTAATCGCTTCGATTCGGTTTTTCACTTCAAGTTTATCTAGTATTTGTGAAATATAGTTTCGGACGGTACCGGTTTTGATGCTAAGTTGATCGGCGATTTCTTTTGTGTTTTTTCCGTCTGCAACGAGTTCCAGGACTGCTTTCTCCCTTTCGGTTAGAGGGTTTTCTTCACTGTAGACATCATCCATTAGTTCGGGAGCATAAATGCGCCTTCCGCCCATTACCATGCGGATGGAATTTGCAAGATCTTCACTTGGACTATCTTTCAATAAATAGCCTCTGACTCCTGCCTTTAGAGCCCTTTGAAAATAACCAGAACGAGCAAAGGTAGTTAAAATAATCACTTTGCATTCTAGCTCTTTTATCTCCTCAGCAGCCTCAAGACCGCTTTTCTCCGGCATTTCAATATCCATGATACAAATATCGGGTTGATATTTATTCACAAGCGCAATAGCTTCTTCACCATTGCTTGCCTTTCCAACAACTTCCATGTCTTCTTCCAAATTGAGTAGTGAACCTAATGCTCCTAACATCATCCGCTGGTCTTCAGCAATGACAATTCGAATCATTTAAGCTCCTCCTTATCTGTCTGCTTTACGACACTTGGTACTTTCATCGTGATCATCGTCCCTTTATTTGCAACAATTTCAAGGCTTCCGTTAACAAATTCAAGACGTTCTCTTATTCCTAGTAAACCATGCCCTTTTGAAAGATCATAATCTTCGACAATGCCTTTTCCATTGTCGGAAACGATAATGCATATTTCATTTGGTGTTTGCTCAATGGTGATTTCGCATATTGTCGCTTTGCTATGTTTTACAACATTGGTTACTGCTTCTTTCATACACATACTAAGAATATTTTCAAGAAAAATGGACACATTTATTAGCTTTACTTCCTTTTCATGAACAAAGGTAATTTGGGCTGCCTTTAGGATTTGTTTAATCCGAATCATTTCTTCTTTCAATCGAATTCCACGCATTTGCGATACCATTTTCCGGACTTCATTCAAGGCAGTTCTCGCCGTTTGTTGAACATCTTTCATTTCACTTCGCGCTTGCTCAGGATCTTTGTAAACTAATTTTCTTGCTAAATCGCTTTTTAATCCGATGAGCGAGAGCTTCTGTCCTAGTGTATCATGAAGGTCGCGGGCAATCCGTTGGCGCTCCTCCTGTTTAACGAGATCTGCAATTTTCTTATTGGCATCTTCCAGTTGTTCTTCAAGCTGCTCCTGCTTTTTCTTATTGAAAATATTGAAGGGCAGAAGGATGACGCTAATCCAAATAATAATGATAAATGGCAGTTGCCGTAAAAATAATTCATCTTTAAGAACAAAGTTATAATTAATCGAAATGGTCGTACAGACTAAGTGAATAATATATAACGTCAGGAAAGTCACGCGGTTCTTTATATTGCCATTGTAATAGGCAATATAAAAAGCAAAATAAACAAATTGGAAGTGGATCGCCATTGCTGTGGATATACCGATTAAGATACATGTCCATAAATAAATGGGCCATTTTTTTGACATAAAAGCAAATCGATACGAAATAAAAAACAAAATAGTCAGGGTAAAACCAACAATGATTTCTATCGTGGAGGAGGTTTGGAAAATAAAATAAAATGGCAATATGCTAAAAACGCTCCAAATATATGGAGAAATACCTGAGCTCTTTAGAAATGGTAAATACCTTTTAAACATGATAGAACCTCTTTTAATATTGGCTTTATTAATGAATAAAGTTGATTTATCGCATGGCGACAATCCAATCGAGTACCTTTTTGCGTATGCAAAACGTAAACTTTTGAAGTTAAATCGAACCCGTGCGGTACCAACAATCTTGTTTAACAGCGCCTTACTTGTTGAAATGGGACTCACATGCTATTCTATCCTACTTTACCATACAGTAAAACCCCCACATTTGGAGGTTTCACTTTGTCCGGAAGAATATTTTTCTTTGATCTCTTCAGCCGTTCTCAATTTTCAATAACAAAAATATACTTCCATTATAAATTCATCTCAAACGTTCCGATTTCACTTAGACGCTAACTCGCTATTTTTTCTGCTTTGCATATAATCTGTAACTTCCCTAAATCCGATAAACTTTTTATTTTCATCATCCCAAAGTCGGAATTGCAAAGAAGTTAAGCTTGTGGATAAAGTAACAGTTGGTACGTTTTGCAATGGTTGTGTATTATTATGCGCTTCTTCAAGCTTATAATTTGGCACTCTTGGACTTAAATGGTGAACATGGTGGTAACCGATATTCCCAGTTATCCATTGCAGCGGTTTCGGCAGCTTGTAGAACGAACTTCCTTCGACCGCTGCTTTCACGTACTCCCAGTTTTCATCTTCTTCGAAATATGAATCCTCAAATGTATGCTGTACGTAAAACAACCAAATACCTGCGGCGCCTGATATTAAAAAGATTGGGCCTTGTACTAATAAAAATGCTTCCCAGCCAATTGCCCAGCAGAGCAATGCGTATAAAGCAACAATCGAAATATTCGTCAAATACGTATTCATCCGTTCATTCTTGCGGGCATTTTTTCGATTAAATCGATTTTGAATAAGAAAAACATAGATAGGTCCAAGTCCAAACATAACAAGTGGATTCCGATAAAGGCGATAGGCTAAACGCTTCCAAAATGACGCAGCCATATATTCATCAACCGTAAGCATCCAAATATCCCCCGTACCCCGCTTATCTAAATTGCTGCTTGTTGCATGATGGACGGAATGGTCGTGCTGCCATTGGCTGTACGGAAAAACAGTTATTACACCGGTGATCGTTCCGATAATTTTATTCGCAAGGCGATTTTTAAAGAAGGAATGGTGACAGCAGTCATGAAAAATGATGAATATTCGCACCAAAAATCCTGCTGCTACTACAGCGAGTGCTAACGTTAATAAATATGAAACAGATATACTTTTATATGCTAGAAACCATAACAATATAAAAGGCACTATCGTATTAATGATCTGCATAATGCTCGCTTTTGTATTTGATTTTTCATATGGAGCCATTTGTTTTCTTAAATTATTTTGCTTTTGTTTAGTCATATTAATTGGACCCTTCCTCTAATTATTCTATTAATTCTAATAGTAAAAGAATGAAGAAAGAATGATAAGTCATACGTGTCATGTACAAACCATGATAAATGTCATGGTTTGAAAACAAAATTCAGTTATTAGTAGTGAATTCTACTTTTATTTATTGTCACGTTTTCAACTATCACTATTATGGAGCATCCTATTATAGAAAAAAGCTCGTAGAATCGCCCAAATACTGACGATGCCTACAAGCTTTTTTTATTCAATAGTTCCTGAATATTAATGACACATTATGTCCGCCAAATCCTAATGAATTGGATAAGACTATATTTAAGCTAGCATTTTTTGCTTTATTTGGAACATAATCTAAGTCTAACTCTTCATCTGGTGTTTCATAATGAATGGTTGGCGGGATGATCCCATCCTTGATTGATAAGAGAGAAAAAATGGCTTCAATTGCACCAGCTGCGCCCAATAAATGTCCAGTCATAGATTTCGTTGAGCTAACAGCTAATTTATAGGCATGATCACCGAAAACTTCTTTGATTGCTATTGTTTCGTATAAATCATTATAATAGGTGCTTGTCCCATGTGCATTGATGTAATCAATTTGTTCAGGAGCGATATCAGCATCGTTTAAAGCTAGTTTCATTGCCCGCTGACCGCCTTCTCCATTTGGGGCTGGCGTCGTAATATGGTAAGCATCACCTGTAGCGCCATAACCTGCCATTTCCCCATAAATTTTCGCGCCGCGTGCTAACGCATGTTCTAACTCTTCTAAAATAATAATTCCTGCACCTTCGGCGATAACAAATCCATCGCGATCCTTACTAAATGGGCGGCTTGCTGTTTCCGGATCTGGATTCGTAGAAAGTGCAGTCATGTTTGAGAATCCTGCAATCGTCATCTCCGTGATCGCTGCTTCCGTTCCCCCAGCAATCATCATTTCAGCTTCGCCATTTTGAATGACACGATATGCATCTCCGATTGAATTTGCTCCAGATGCGCATGCTGTAACCGAGCAATTATTTATTCCTTTTGCCCCCAATTCAATCGACACACGCCCAGAAGCCATATCTGGGATCAGCATAGGGATAATAAATGGATTGACACGTCTTGGGCCTTTATCTAAAAATCGCTTATGCTGGACTTCGAATTCATCTAATCCGCCAATACCTGAGCCAATCCAAACGCCGACACGCTCTGGGTTAATATTCTGGCCGATTTGAACCCCCGCATCATGAATAGCCATCTTGCTCGCAGCAACAGCAAACTGCGTGAAACGCCCCATTCTTTTTGCTTCTTTGCCATCCATAAATTCTTCTGGTACGAAGTCTTTGACTTCCCCTGCAACCCGAACGTTAAATTTCTCAACATCAAACTTTGTGATTGGCGCAATGCCTGACACACCATTTTTAATATTTTCCCATGTTGTAAAGGCATCATTTCCTATAGGTGTGATTGCTCCAATGCCTGTAATAACTACCCGTTTCTTCATTTTATATTCCCCTTCAAATTTATTTACCCCATCTTAAACAGGCAGAACCCCATGTTAATCCACCACCAAAACCAACCATGACGATGACATCCCCATCATTGATCCTTCCGTTCTGTATTTCAGTAAACAAGGCTAAAGGGATAGAGGCTGCCGATGTATTTCCATGTTTGATAACAGTAGTAGAAACTTTATCTTTTTCAAGTCCTAGTCTTTCTCTTGCTGCATCAATAATTCGCACATTTGCTTGATGTGGGATTAGAAAATTAACATCTTCTTTTTTAAGACCCGCTTTCTCTATCACATTCAAGCAAGATTCAGGCATCTGACGGGTAGCAAATTTAAATACTTCCCTGCCATTCATGCCTACAAAATTCGTTTTTTTATCAACAGCTAAATGTTTACCACCCGTACCGTCAGCACCTAATTCAAATGACAGGATCCCTTTTTCTTTAGAGACTTCCCCAAGGATTACTGCCCCGGCTCCATCGCCAAATAACACACAAGTATTTCTGTCTGACCAATCAATAATTTTCGAGAATTTCTCACTGCCAATAATTAACACATTTTTATATGTATTGGCTGCAATAAATTGATGGGCAGTTATTAAAGCATAGACAAATCCTGAGCAAGCAGCACTTACATCCATAGCAGGTATATTATTCACTTCAAGGGCTTCTTGCACCATGCAGGCAACAGACGGAAAAGCGGTATCAGGGGTCGCTGTTGCAACCAAAATTAAATCGATATCTGAAGCATCCAAAGATGCGTCTAAAAGGGCTTTTTTCGCGGCAATAATAGCCATATCAGACGTATCCATTTGATCGCTGGCAATTCTGCGTTCCTCAATCCCTGTTCTAGTTCGAATCCATTCATCATTTGTATCAACCCTATTTTCCATATCACGATTAGTTACAATATTATCCGGCAGATAAGCCCCTACACCGATAATGCCTATACATTTCATTTAATCACCCTGACAATTTTATTTATCCTAGACAAACAAGCAGTAAAAATCAAAATGGAAATTTCACTCTATCCAGGATTTACGTGCAGGATACACGACCAATTGAAAAGAAGAAGAGAAGCCATTTTGGAGGATAATAAAAAATACTGCTTTTTGAAAAATTCATTTTAATGACCAGGTCATATTATCTCCTATCTAAATATTATAAACGTTTCTAGTAAAAAAGCTTTATTAAAATATAAAAATAATTAAAATGTAATAATCAAATTCGCTTTGGCGTATTTGCGCCCAGATTATTATCGAGCTTGCTCGATAATAATCTGAGGCATCCGCGGAGGCTTAACTTTATTCAGCCGTGGTTTGAACCCTACTGAATTGGATACTTAATTGCATTCATCACGCCACTTATAAAAGTGGAGACTTCTACTGAATAAAGTTAACGCGAAAGGATTGAACTCAAGAGAATCCATAACAAAGAAACGCTGTTAATCAGTTATATTAACAGCGTTTTTCCTGAAGCCAATTTATTTTTTTAGTTCAGCCAACACTTATGAAAAAATAGCTTTGATGCTGTCGACTAGATTTTTAAAAAAATCAGAGATTGCTTGTAAAAATCCTTTGTCGCCAACAGCTTCTTCAATACGCTGTTTAATGTCTTTCGAAATCGTTTCAAGCTGGGATTGAACATTGTCAAAATTGATGTTAAGACTGCGCATTTTTTCAAATAAGTCAATGAGCAACTGCCGATCTTGCGGGCTTAATTGAATTTCAAGTGTATTTAATTTCTCATTAATAATTTGTTCGATTTCCTCTTTTGTAACGGGCTTTTGTGAAGCAATTTCTTTTTTGATTTCTGTTAGCAGCTCTGTGACTTTATCTGGATCTAGTCCTTCCTTCTTCGCAAGATTCGTTGCCAGACTAAGCTCTTCATTCGCTACTTCCGTATGCTCCTTATTTAGTTCTGCGCCATTTCCCTCATCATAAGCCTTATAAATTCCAACTAAAGCGGAATGGCCGCTTACTTTTACTGGTGAAGCAACATCGACGACTGCATCCTGGATTCCCGCTGTCAGTAGAGCATTCGCATACATTTCATCTGTCACTTCGGTAATATTTTCAGGAGTCACCTGATTGATGACAAGTCCTTCGCCGCTTTCTTTTCGCGTGATTTTTGCGGACGAATACATATTAGCATTCCGGTCCCCTTTTATGTAGGTAACAAGATCTTCACCGCTCACGGTAATTTCCTTTACCTTGCTTGTGTCCTTTACTCCTAATAACTTCCGGACTTCCTCTTTCTGGGCAGGAGACAATGCGGCTCCGTACACAATGATTGGCATACCAAATTTTTCGTTAATGCTTTCTTCATCATTATTTCCGTTGGATGCAATGGCGCTATTGCCTAAATTAAGAACAAAAGTTAATACAGTTGCTATCATGATCCATTTCATCATTCTCATAAGTATCATTTCACTTCCGACTCTCCCTTTTTCATTCAAAAAGCGAATATCTGATTTTTTTAGCACATAATATTCATCATGAACGAGCATAATGTATAGGGAATTTTAACATACTTTTCGAGAAAATTCCTGAATTTTTATAATATCGATCAAGTGAGGGAGAATAATAATAAAAAATAGAAGGTGGGTTTCCCCGAGAAAATGCAGCACATCCATTATTTATTAGAACATTTTGGCTATATAGGGATTGTGATCGCTTTAGTTGGCGGGATCGTTGGATTGCCCATTCCGGATGAGATCCTTCTAACGTATGTCGGATATAATGTTTCCCAAGGAATCATGCACTACATACCCTCCTTACTTAGTGCGTTTATAGGTGCAGTTGGGGGAATCTCTCTTAGCTTCTTATTAGGGAAAAAATTAGGTTTGCCCATCCTGTTAAAATTTGGTCCTAAAATAAATTTAACTGCAGAAAAAATTGATAAGACAAGAAAAATGTTTGAGAAGTTTGGACCCTTTCTGCTTTTTATCGGATATTTTATCCCTGGTGTACGACATGTTACGGCGTATCTTGCAGGAATAAATTCATTTCCATTTAGAAAATTTGCGGCTTTTGCCTACGCAGGAGCTGCGTTATGGGGTTTTTCATTTATTACTTTAGGAAAAGTACTGGGAAAAAATTGGGGGAAGGTAGAGTTTTATTTTTCAAAATACAGTATCATTCTAGGTTTAATTATTGGACTGGGTGTAATTGTTTTTATTTTCTGGAGAAGTCATCTTAAGTCAAAAGAGGCGTAAACATGACTTGAAATATTACATTTATTGAAAAAGAAAATGGAGATGAATATGCAAATTTTTAAAAAGGAAAAAATATATCTATTCTTAAAGCTTGCATTTCCAGTCATGTTATTAATCCTTGCAGCAATCGAAATTCAAAAGTTTGCTGGGGGCTTAGATATTGGATTAATTTGGCATGAAGTAAGCCAAATCCATCTTGCAATCCTGGTAATCGTCCTATTGAGTACATTTGCTGCGCTCATTCCCATGCTTTTTTATGATGTAGTGATAGTAAGATTATTAAAGATTGAAATGCCAACAAAAAAATTAGTAAAGTATTCACTAATAGTTAATTCCTTTTCAAATTTAATTGGTTTTGGCGGGCTAGTCGGTGCAATGCTAAGAACATACTTTTATCGAGCATATGAAGTGGACAAGCGCAAACTGTTGAAAACAATTGCGTTCGTTTCACTATATTATTTAACAGGCATATCATTACTTTCGTGGATATTACTTGCGGGTTACAGAGAGATTTCACTTTTATTAACTACCAAGTGGCTTTACCTTGCCGTGATAGTGGTCGCTTCATATCTACCTATAATTCTCATATCATATACTTTGAAAAGAAAAACTGAACATTCCGTAGACTTGCGGACTAGGCTTCAGCTTATTTTTGTTTCTTTTCTTGAGTGGACAGCTGTATTCCTAGCTGTCTGGCTCTTGGCCCTAGTGATGAAAATACCGATTCGGTTCGATGACTTATTTCCTGTTTTTATTGTTGCTTCATGTGCTGGAATTGTCAGTATGATCCCTGGAGGGCTTGGCTCATTTGATCTGGTATTCATTTGGGGGACGCATGAATTAGGCATCCAGGATGAGAAGATCATTGCACTTTTGATTTTATATCGAATTGGCTATTTTTTTATTCCGTTTTTTTTCGGAGTTGTTTTATTTTTAAAAGAATATTGGGATAAATGGAATCAATCATGGGATAATCTGCCGAATGCGCTTATTCAGCGTGCGAGCCATGTGCTTTTAACGATCATGGTATTTCTTTCAGGTCTGATCCTGCTTCTGTCGGCAGCTGTACCCGGAATCACACAGAGGTTAACAATCGCTGAGGAGCTATTATCCTTACCGATTATGAATATCTCACACCAGCTTTCCGTTGCGACTGGATTTATCTTGCTTGGATTATCTAGAGGGATTGAATATAAAGTAAAACGAGCCTATAATCTAACCTTTGTAGTATTGGCCCTTGCCGCATTATTTTCACTATTTAAAGGATTGGACTATGAGGAGGCTAGCTTTCTGCTGATCGTAGCTCTTCTACTGAGAATATCCAAGACTCGATTTTATCGCGAAAGCTATGTTTTAACATGGGGTAAAACGATTATTGATGTAATGGTGATCATCTTCATTACTTCCATGTATCTGTTAATCGGATATGTAAACTTGCCATCCGCAAAAATTATCATCCCGAAAAAGTTGATGCCGTACGTTATAACGGATTATCGAGATTTGTTTTATAGTGCTTTAATCGGTCTGATCATCGCTTTGCTTGTTCTCGCTATCGGATATTTGATTAAGAAGCCTAGAAAATGGGTGATGACAAAATCGTTTAGCCATGAGGATAACATAGTCGAACATATAAACAAATACAATGGAAACGTCTTAACTCATTTAATTTTTCTGCATGATAAATATATTTTCTGGAATAACAAGAAAAACGTCCTATTCTCTTTTCAAAAATATGCAGACAAGCTAGTCGTTCTTGGGGATCCGATCGGTGAGAAAGCTGATTTTTTATCTGCCATAGAGGAATTTCAGCAAATTTCAGATCTTCATGGGTTTACGCCTGTTTATTATGAGGTTAGCAATGGAATGCTTCCTACTCTTCATGGAAATGGTTATGATTTTTTTAAGTTTGGTGAGGAAGGTTTTGTGAATTTAGAAAGCTTTTCGCTTACTGGCAAAAAAATGAAGGGGGCTCGAGCAGTCAAAAATAAGTTTGAGCGCGAGAATTTTATTTTTGAAATTGTGGCACCGCCATTTAGTAACGAATTGATGAAGGAGCTTAATGAAGTATCAGATGACTGGCTCCAAGGGAGAAGTGAAAAAGGCTTTTCACTTGGCTACTTCGATGTAGGTTATCTCAATAAGAATGAGATTGCCATTATGAAGTCAAATGATAGCCGAATTATCGGTTTTGCAAATCTCATGCCGGTTTATGATGACAACCAAACAATTTCCGTGGACTTAATGCGGTTCAGGCCTGGTTCACCATCCGGTACAATGGATTTTATTTTTCTGTCGTTATTTGAATGGGCAAAAGAAAAAGGCTATCAACACTTTAATTTAGGAATGGCTCCCCTATCCAATGTAGGCCTTTCAAAGTTTTCTTTTTTAAGTGAAAAAATCGCTTCACAAATTTATTTACATGGCCAATTTGTTTACCATTTTCAAGGCCTCAGAAAATTCAAAGAAAAATATGCAGATGTATGGGAACCTAAATATCTCGCTTTCCGAAAAAAGTCCTCTTTGCCTTTTACGATGGCGCAAGTCGCGCTTTTGATTGGAAAAAAAAGAGCATAATATCATTGCTCATTAATCTACGTAAAAAACAGACCTTCTTTTGAAAGTCTGTTTTTCAATAAGCTTGTTTTCTTAAACTTTGTTTCTATTTAACAGAGATGAGGTCTAGTTGATTTCCGCTCCAGGAGCTCGCTTTCCGCGGGGCGGTGAGCCTCCTCGGCGTTCCCGCCTGCGGGGTCACACCTGTCCCGCTACTCCCGCAGGACATTGAATAAGCTTCCTTGAATTATCATCGCACGAAGAAAATGCGATAGCATTTTCGAGGATCTCGCACCATCCGCTCCAATCAACTACATACAATACCTATTTAAAAACAACAATCATTTAGAAAACAGCCTTCTATAAATTAGACAATCATTCTTTTTCTTCTTCGACAGTTTCAACTAGCTTAAAAAGAAAAGAATAAAATAAACTGCATGTTTCACCAATCGTCAATTCTTCATTAAACCCCTCTACATAATCCAAAGCAAAATTAAAATCCCATAAACCGTCAGCTTGGCTAAAGAGTAAACTAAATTTGGCTCCTTCTTTTAATTCACTTTTTAGCTGTGCTTTCAATGCCCCTTCATATTTCTTTTTGAGCTTTAAGCCTAGCATAACTTCGTATGTACCGAACACATCATCGACCTCTAAAGAAACGGAATCTGCACCGATCATCTCAAACCAATCAGATTCAAGGTAAATAAATTCGTTTTTGTGTTTTTTCAGATAGTCAATGGGTTGTTCTAAAAAATTGGCATTTTCTTCTGCAAGCAGTTCTTCTGATTCTTTATCAGATCGCTCAATATAAATATCTGAGAAGCGGGAAACAGGATTTTTCTCTATCAGAGTAATTTTCTCGTTAAGTTCAGTTCCAATCAATTGATGTTTTTCAACATACTCGATTTCCTCTTTAAATGTTTCAAGTGTTAATATTTCAGCATCGTGCTTTGTTATTGCATTTGAAATGTATTCCTGCATTTTGTTTTTTAACATGTTCAATCTCCTCTATTGCGAATTCATTTTCCTATTAATTTTGATGGTTTTTCTAAGAAATAGCAAATGTACAGTTTTTTAAAAAGCTCTTTTCTTATATATGGTTGTTTTTAGCCTTCAAAATTTGCCCGTTGATTTCCGCTGCGGGCACTTGCTTTCCGCGCGGAGGGCCGGGAGCCTCCTCGGCGTTACCGCCTGTGGGGTCTCTCGTTCCCTCTATTTCCCGCAGGAGTCAAGTGCCCTCCGCTCCAATCAACTCAGATTATTTTATTAAAATCACATTTTAAAAACAACAAACTTTACGAAAACAGACTTTTTGAAATAATAAAAAAACAGACTTTAAACGTTCGTCTGTTTTCATTTGATTATTACGCCTGAAAATCTTTATTTTCTAAGACGGTCACTTTTGAATTGGCTGTTTTCCCGATTTGTTTTGTGTATTCGACAAGCTGAAAAATATTTTTACAGGCCTGTTTAGCACCTATCACTAATAATGGCACCCCAATGAAATCAATCTTTAACCCTCTTGAAAAAAATCCCCCCATCGTCATCGCAAATGGAACGGTTGGGGATGTATTTGAATAAATGATTTTTTCATCAATATGAAATTGTTCTTGATATAATAAGCTTAAGTTTTTTAATGCAGGAACGACAAGCTTGGACGATCTGCGGCCAATTGAATAAACGCGGTTTCCGTCCTCATCGATCCCATGAAAAATAAATCTGCACGTATCTGATCGATCTAATTTATTGAAATAATCAACATTCAAAATTTCTTCTTTCGTCAGCTTACGATCAGTAGGGAGTTTCTGTAAATGATAGGCTGCTGCTAGGGATGTGGTATGTGTGCCGCCATAATCATTATATATATAAATCACAATATCATCCTTTGTCAGGTATTCTTATTAGTTGTATTATCACCAATAATCAGGCATTCATGCAAAAGCAACTGAGATTAAAAAGTTTGCCAAAGGTCATTTAGATTGAAAATCTAGGCATCTTTCCGACAGAGAGTATAGTGGTTTTAAAAGAAGCATAAATAAAAAAGCCGCCAATCAAAAACCTTTATCCCACAAAACTATTGCCTTTGGCTTAGTGGTATAAGGTATGAATATGGCGGCTGGAATAAGTAGCTATAGGAGGTTAGAGTCACCACTCAATGGAGAGAAATTATTTAAATGGCTAATGTCGAATCTAGTCTTCGACATTAGGGAAGATTTCAAACGAATTCTTCAAACTAATTTGTGATGCGACTATCATTCTAAGCAAACTGCCCTCTTGAAGGCTGGAAACGCAACGATTGCTGCAATTATCGCTCCAATAAAAAAGAATATCGAACTGCCCACAGTAAATAATCGACCAATGAAAGTTAATTTATCAACCCAAATTTGTTCAGCGTTCAATGAAATCGCTCCTTTTTCCTTCTCATTCAAATCATATGCAGAATTGGGCGATATGTTCATTTTTCTTTCTAACTACCTAGGCTTTTTTTATTCACTCCTCGGTTCCGTATTAAATTGAATGACCGACTTCACCGCATTTTCAATTTCTTCATAGCTAGTGCACCTGCAAATATTTGACGCTAACCATTCCCTAATCGTTTCTTGGTTCGGATTTGGATGATTCGTCAGCAAGGCTTGACAATTCATAATGAAGCCAGGGGTACAATATCCGCATTGGAAGGCAAAATGTTCAATAAACGCCTTTTGGATAGGCGTATTTATTAAGCCTTCAATCGTTATTATTTTATGTTCAACTGCTTCGATAGCAAGCATAATACAGGACTTGTATGGGGTCTCATCCATTATGATCGTACATGCGCCGCAATCTCCATTTAGGCAGCCCGGCTTCGCCCCATTTAAAGCTAATTGTTCACGGAGAACAGACAGAAGTGTGCTTGCTGGTCTTATTTCCGTATGATAAATTTCTCCATTAATATGAAGCGGGACATTAAGTTTTTTTAATGGTGTAACATCCATTTATTTCCCCTCCATTTCTAGAAGAATATCCATCAATGTATTTCTTAGCACGAATAATCGGTATTCACTTGATCCTTCAACATCATTAAGTATTGGACCCGGCAGATGTTCAATGGCAAGATGGATTCTTTCATCTAAGGGTAAGAGAAGATTATTTAATTCTCTTTCAACTTCGAATGAACGAAACGGGAACGGGCAAAGTCCGCTAAAGGCAAATCTGATTTGATCATCTTTTTTTAGGGCAGCAATTGTAATTAATGGATATCCGGTTTCCCATTGCTGCCTCTTTTTGATACTTAAATAAGGGAGAGTCAGAAAACTCCGGTCTGTCATAAGCTGAACAAGAAACTGCCCATCCTCAAGCTGAAGTGTTTGGTTGAATATCTCATTGACAGGCACGCTTTTCACTCCGCTTAATCCTGCAACAATCGCATAACTATCCGCCAACAGGAATGGGAGTACAGCTTCACGATAAAAAATCTGACCGCTTATATTTCCACCTACAGTAATCTTATTTCTAGCCGTGCGATCAGCTACACCACTCGAAACTTGACTGAGAAGTGGAAAAAAATTTTTTTCTTCTAATAAAGTTAAAGGAAGTGCCGCCCCTGTTATTAGAAAGTCCTCATTTATATTAAAGATCATACATTCAGGTATGCCTTTTATGTCGATGATCGCCCCTGTATGGATGAGATTTAATCTCCGAAAAGTAATGATTTCGGTGCCGCCAGAATAATACATCGGCTGTTTGTTTTCATGCTTTAAGGCGAAAAATAATTCAGTGGCCTCTTTCAGGCTTGCAGGTTTATAGTATTCGATTTCAGTAGAGATCACTGGGATTGCCCCCCTTCTTTGATCCTCCAAAGTAATTCTGGAATGAGGGGTAGGTTGTTGATTGGGACAGAAAGTGCAGTTGATAGGCTATTGCCTAATGAGGCAGGCATGCCAAGCAATCCGTGCTCCCCGACACCTCGTGCTCCGTATGGTGCGTCGATTTGCGGGGTTTCAACAAAATCAGCGATATATTCTGGATGCTCCCCAAATCGAATGGGGCGGTATGTTCTAAATTGGTGATTAAGAACCCTTCCATATGTGTCAAAAACAAAGGTTTCCCTTCCAGCAAAGGATAGGCCAATACTCATTGCGCCCTTTACTTGCCCCAATGCAGTCATTCGATTAAGAACCCGCCCAATGTCGATGACGGATACCGCTCTTAAAATTTTGTAAGTAAAATCCCTTGTATCGATTTCGATTTCAACACCTTGAGCACCTACTGTCCATTCAGGACCCGGTTTACCAGCCCCGGTCTCTTTGTCCAAATAAGTAATGTGTCTTAAAATATAGTTACCGCGTCCAATAATTTGGCCGCCTATGGCATTTCCATTCGGGTACGTATAGCCATATGCAATATCTTTAATGGCTATCTTTATACTCGGATCATCTTTTAAGTACACTTGGCCAAACCCGACTTCTAAATCCTCATCAGATACACGCAAAACACAGGCGGCAATTTGCTTCAACTGACGTATAGCATCATCCGCAGCTTCTAAAAGCGCTCTTCCAGCCATAAAGGTACCTCTGCTGGCAACCGTTTTCCAATGTTCAGGGGTATTTTGTGAATTGACTTCCATTTGCACATGGATATTTTCAATGTTCATTTTCATTTTTTCCGCTAACATTTGGGCTAAGATCGTCTTCGTTCCTGTACCGATCTCTACAACACCCGAAATTAAATTAATGCTGCCATCCGGATTAAATGTTAAGATCACACCGGAACTGGAATTTGGATCAATCGTAGATGTTTTCCAAATACAGCTAATTCCTTTTGCTCGTACTTTATGATTTCCTAGATCCATCATTTGGCCTTCATCCCAATTTATTAACTCTTTTAATCTTAAAATACATTTTTGCAGGTTTCCAACGTTACTAGAATTCAGTAGAACTTGTGTTGGTGTCGTATTTCCTGGCATAATCGCATTTTTATATCGGAGTTCAAGTGAATCCATGTTGATTTTTTTTGCTAGGATGTCCATTGTTCTTTCAAAAGCAAACAATACCTCCGAATGGGCAAAGCCTCTAAATGGTGCGGCATATGGATGGTTTGTATACATACACAAGGAATCACACCAAATATTTTCAATATGATAAGGGCCGGTACAATCTACAGCTCCCGCCCTGCTTAGGTCTGCTGATTTATCGGCGGACGCGCCTCCATCAAACAAGTAAAGGATTTCAGCGACCTTTATGATCCCTTCGTCTGTGCAGCCGAGCTTGACTGTCGCATCGAGGCCGATATGACCGGGTGATGTAATAATATCATCTTCGCGGCTATTAAGTAGTTTCACTAATTTTCCATTGACAGCTTTTGAAGCAATGTACGCTAAGATTTCCAATTGAATGGACGCTTTCCCTCCAAAAGCACCACCAACTAAAGGAGTATGAACGATTATTTTTCCGGATTCGACATTGAAATACTCTCCTATCATTCTTTTAATCATAAAAGGAGCTTGTGATGATGATGTTATTTCAATATTTCCATTTGGATGAATTTGTGCAAATGAACATCTTGTTTCCATTGCCACATGATCAGAAGGTCGGAATGAAAAATTAGCTTCCACTGTATGTGTACTCTCTTCCCAACCGCGTTTTATATCGCCTTTGCGAATTTTTGTCCGGTGAGCCACATTGGTACCAGGCTCTGGATAGGCACCGGGCATTATTTTATAGTTTGCTAGATTCTCATGAATAATTGGTGCATCGGGGGCTAAAGCTTGACTGGGGGAATTCACCACTGGAAGCAACTTGTATTGAACTTTTATTGCAACTGCTCCGCGTATTGCAAGATAAGGTGTATCAGCTACTACAAGCGCTACTACTTCACCATGATAACGAACACGATCAAATGCAATTGGCGGCCGGTCCCGGATTTCTTCCCCAGTTAAAGGGAGATTGCCGCCTTTAATCACTGCACGCACACCAGGTATTTCTAGCGCCTCAGATTCATCAATATGGGTAATCATTGCATGTGCATATGGGCTCGTCACCATTTTTGCATGCAGCATGTCTTTCGAATCGAAATCATTTGTATATTTTGCTTTCCCCATTACTTTTTCATCAGAATCCTTCCGGTACACACTTTTCCCTATGATATGCACGTTTTATCCCCTCCCTCTTTCTTACCAGCTGAATAACTAACAGTAAAACCCACATTGTCAAAAATTTATCATTTATTTTTGCTATTTTCGCAAAATTTATTACTTTTTAACCAACAATATTTACGTTTTTTCCAAAGCCAATTTTAAAAACATGAGTTCCTTTTTACATTTTTCCGTGACAGCTTCCAAAAGAATGGTTATTTTCCCATCGTATCCCGCGAAGTTCCTTCCTTTAAATAGGCTGTTCCATCAATATGTATGATCATTGCTAGTACGCAGCGCTGATTCGTAAGTTGAACAGCTTCCAACAAGTGAATAATATTTTCCATGGCCACTCCAGTATCTATTTTTTTCTTTTTTAGTGCCTTTGTTTTCTATTTTATGAATTATTTTGCGAAAAGATGTTTTTTATGGAGGAAATGGGGACGGAGCGTTGTTAGCTATTTTCCTGATGCCACCCAGAGTCGTCTGATCAATACTATTTCTTATGAAAAAAACCCTCAAATTAGATAGGTGCTCTAATTTGAAGGTTTTTATGTAATTTAACTGTTAGCCGATTACAAAATGTATTAGTTTTTAATAAATTGCCAGTAATTTTCAAATTAATTTTGATATTGCTTCGCAACAAACATCCAATCTTCAACAAATAGCTTCCGCATATTCGGTCGTCTTCTAACTGCTAATGGATGGTAGCCTACCGCCGTTTGAAAGCCTTGAACACGATACATCTTACCCCGTAATGCCTTCACATCCGCCTCAGGATTTTGGAAAAAGGATTGAACTGCAATATTCCCTAAGCAAACAATTAAAGCAGGCTGTTTGAACTGAAGCTGTTCTTTTAGATGAATCATACAGATTTGCCGGGTACGTTCTTTATCATATGCACGCACAGGTTTTCTTTTTAAAATATAGGTTACATACACGTCTTCTTTGATCAAACCGACATGATTTACCGCTTCTTGTAATGTTTGTCGGGTACCGCATACAATTGGATTTCCCTCCCGATCCTCGCGTGCTCCCGGATTGTCCAGCACGACCATAATTGGCGCTTCGGGATTCCCTTCTCCCCAAATCATTCGTGAGCCGTGTTCATTAAGTCCACACTCACTGCAATTCTTGAAATGTTCCGGGGTCGGTTCCTCCGGCCAGAGAACAGGACAGAAATTTGTCATAAGCTTCCCTCCTTTAGGATTGATAGAAACTACATTTAGTATTTCCATTTATTCAATAATTCCATAGACGAAGAAAGACCCCGAATCCATCGGAGTCTTCGTTGTATTATTTCCGTAAAAGCCTATGTTGATTTTCTTCCAAGGTAAGCTTCTACGATTCGCGGATCATCTAATAGATCAGCAGCTTTTCCGTTAATGATAATTTTACCCGTTTCCATTACATAGCCATAGTCGGCGATTTTTAGAGCTTGTTTTGCATTTTGCTCGACAAGAAGAACGGTTGTCCCGTCATCTTTAATTTCTCTTATAATCTTAAAAATATCAGCAACAATTAAAGGCGCAAGTCCCATGGAAGGCTCATCCAGCAATAAAAGCTTCGGTCTTGAAAGCAATGCCCTCGCAATTGCGAGCATTTGCTGCTGCCCGCCTGACATCGTTCCGCCAAGCTGATCCTTTCTTTCCTTTAAAATAGGGAAATGTTTCATAACATTTTCAATGTCTTTATTGATTTCCTTATCTTTTCGATGGTAGGCACCCATTTCAAGATTTTCCATAACCGTCATTCCCGCAAGAATCGCTCTTCCTTCTGGAACAAGTGCAATTCCTTTTCTTAGAAGCTGGTCCGGTCTTAAGCCTGTTACATCTTCCCCTTGAAATTCAATTTTCCCGCGCTGAGGTGTTAATAACCCAGCGATTGTTTTCATCGTCGTCGTTTTGCCGGCACCATTTGCCCCGAGAAGTGTTACAATCTTCCCTTGTTCTACATCTAGACTAATTCCTTTTAATGCTTGAATTTTCCCATAAAAAGTCTCGATATCTGTTATTTTAAGCAATATGATCTTCCTCCTCTGAACCGAGGTAGGCTTCGATGACCGCCTGATTGTTTTGAATTTCCTCCGGTGTTCCTTCTGCAAGCTTCTTCCCAAAATTTAATACTGTAATTCGATCACAAAGCTTCATTACTAGGGGCATATCATGTTCGATGATTAAAACGGTAGTCCCTCGCGCTTGCACTTTTTTAATTAAATCAAACAAACTGTCCGTTTCAGTTTCATTCATGCCCGCAGCAGGCTCATCTAGCAATAATAGCCTAGGATTACTAGCTAAAGCTCTCGCGATTTCAAGTCTTCGCTGTTGTCCATATGCTAAATTTTCAGCTATAACCTCCTCAAAGCCTGCTAAACCTACTAATTCCAATAAATCTATTGCGGTATCTGTCAGTTTTTTTTCTTCATTACGCTGTGCTTTTGTACGAAAGACGCCCTTTAAAACACCTGATGTACTGCGGCAATGTCCCCCAACCATCACGTTCTCCAGAGCAGTCATTTGGGAAAAGAGCCTGATATTTTGAAAGGTGCGGCAAATCCCCTTTTCGGTGATTTTATGTGGTTTAATCCCCGTTATTGAATCCCCATTGAAGGTGATTTCCCCAGAGGTTGGGGGAAACATACTTGTAATGATATTGAACATTGTCGTTTTGCCGGCACCGTTAGGACCGATTAATCCATAGATTTCCCCTTCGTTTAATGTAAAAGAAACATCGGTTAAAGCGGAGATGCCGCCAAAATTTTTAGTAATGTTGTTTATTTTTAGAACCATTGGTGATCCCCCTTTTTGGCAGCTTTATCTTTTGAAACCATTGCAAAACCGATGCATCGATAATCCCTTGTGGACGGAATGCCATCATGATGATAAGAATAAGTCCGTAAATCATATAGCGATATTCGGCGATAAATCTTAATGCCTCTGGCAATACAGTCATGAACGTCGCTCCAAAAACAGCACCCCAAATGACTTCACTGCCACCGAATATAGCAAAAATGAGGATTTCAACAGCACGATGATAGGCAAAATCTGCCGGACTAATATAAGCCATTACATGGGCAAATAACGCCCCCGCAAATCCGGATATGATTGCACCTTGAGTAAAGGCCAGCACCTTATAATAAGTAATATTAATCCCCATAGATTCTGCAGCCTTTTCATCCATTTTTATCGATGCGAAAGCTCGTCCAACCCGTGATTGATTTTGTCTGATAAAAAACCAAATGAGCAGGATATTGATGAGAAGCAAGATGATAAATACGAGTAAAAAAACAAATTGATTATTCTTTAGCCCAATCATTGCTGGATCAAATCCAGCATCCTTAACCATTTTAAATAATTCTCGCCCGATATGAGGAATCCCTGAAATACCAACGGCTCCTTTTGTAACAGATTCCCAGTTTACAAAGAACACACGCATGACTTCACCAAAGCCAAGGGTAGCTATCGCCAAATAAACGCCTTGTAATCTGAGAGAAGGGATACCGATAATAATCCCGAATATTCCTGCAACTAATGATCCCACAAGGATGCCAATGATGATTGGAATATCAAAATTAATTGTTAATAATGTTGATGTATACGCACCAATCCCCATAAACCCTGCACTTCCGAGAGAAAGTTGACCTGAAGAAAGAGTAATATAAATGCTTAATCCAAGAATAATATTGATCAGAATGAATGAAGCAATTTGTAAGTAATATGGATTGATTAATTCTCCGAGCATTCCGTCACCGTCCTGCCTCTGATGTTTTTTTGCCGAATATTCCTTGAGGCCTTAACAAAAGAATAAAAATAATTGTGATAAATGCAACAGCGTCACGATAACCTGAATCGCCATAAGCGACGATCAAAGTCTCAGATAAACCAAGGATCAGCCCGCCGGCCATTGCACCTTTTACATTACCCATACCACCTAAAATAATAATTGCTAGACCTTTTAGCCCCATGGATAAACCCATTTGCGGATTGACGGAGTTAAATGCCATTCCGACTAAGATCCCAGCAATCCCTCCCATCGCAGATGCGATGACAACCGTTAAAATGATGATTCGTTTTGTGTTTACACCAAGGATACTCGCTGTCTCTAAATTCTCTGCGGTTGCTCTTAAGGCCTTCCCAGCTTTTGTTTTTAATAGCCAATAAGAGAGGACCATCATTAATAGAATTGAGATGACAAAAATTAAGATTTGTACTAAATAAACGGTTATAGAACCGATTTTAAAATTAATCTCAGAAAACGCATTTTTGAAAGGATGATTTCCTGCTCCGAATATATGGTGAGAAAGGTTTTCGAGAACGATTGATGCTCCGATTGTACTGATTAAGGGAGCTAAGTGTGAAACGCCTTGTTTTCCCCTTAATGGACGTAGAGCAAAACGCTCAAGTAAATACCCTAAAATGGCCGTAACTATAATTGCTGCAACAAACGCTATCCAAATTGGTAAACCAAGCGTACTTGTTATGATTACTCCGGTAAAAGCGCCAAACATAAAAATTTCACCATGCGCCATATTAATGATGCCAAGAACTCCGAAAACTAGAGTGAATCCGAGGGCAACGATGGCATAGATGCTACCAAGTGTTATTCCGTTAATTAACTGTTCTAACAGCAAGACATCTCACCCTTTAATTATTAATTTTTTGTAATAAAAAAATGAACCACCAGAAGGGATGCAATAAATCCCTTACTGATGGAATTTTTAGTTTTATTCAAACGGTTGGAACTTTCCGTCTTTAATAATAAGAACTGTTGGGTCCATAACGACATCTCCATCTTTATCGAAGGAGAAACTGCCTAGGATTCCTTCCAAGTCTTTTATTTCGGAAAGAGCATCACGAACCTTATCACGGTCAGCCTCTCCGGCATTTTTCAGGGCCTCTGCATAAATATAAAGTGCATCATAGGCTTGAGCTGCAAATTGATCTGGTTTCTTTCCATATGCCGCTTCATATTTTTCATTAAAAGCTTGAACTTTTGCATCTTCCTTTTCACCAAACCATGGAGTGGCTACGATTAATCCGTTAGAAGCTTCCCCTGCAATTTCAATCACCTGTGGAGAGTTAAATCCGTTTCCACCTACAAATGGGACATCAACGCCCATTTTTCTGGCTTGGTCCATGATAACTGCCCCTTCGTTATATAGAGCAGAACATAAGATCAAGTCCGGGTTTTGTCCCTTAATTTTTGTTAATTGTGCATTATAATCTGCTTGGCCTTTTTGAAAAGTTTCAATTGTCGTAATTTCAAGTCCCATATCTTCGGCTACTTTTTTCATGGTATCGAAGCCTGACTTTGTAAATACATCATCGTTTCCATAAAGAATCGCTACTTTTTTGGCATCAACACTATCAACCGCTTTTTGGACTGCAGCTGGGATTGCTAGTGCTTCGGGCAATGAATTTCTAAATACGTACTCACCAATTTGCGGAATACCCTCTGCTGTGGTAGATGTACCCATGATCGGAATTCCATTTAAATCTGCTTCAGGTCCAACGACATTCATTTCTGTACTTAATGTTGGGCCAATGAGAGCAACGATGTTATCATCGCTCATCAATTTTTGGGCAGCAGATAATGCCTGTTCTTGCTTACCGGCTGAGTCTTCCGTAACGAGTTCAATATTTACTTTACCTTCATCATTAATTTCTTTTTGCGCTAATTTTAACCCGTTCGTTATTGCTTCTCCATATGCCGCACCAGGGCCAGTTAAATAAGAAATGACACCTATTTTTGCGTTCACTGTTTCGGTAGCTTGTCCTTGTTCTCCGTCTTTTGAAGGATTTTCTTCGCCGGCAGTCTCTGAACTATTGCCGCTACACGCTGTTAACATCGCTAACGTTAACATAGTAATTACTAAAAATGATTTTTTTAACATGTTCTTCATCTTTCTCCCCCTATCTAATTATCTGATTATTTTAAAACATAAATCTATTAAATAGTATTTAGGCACTAAAGTAAATGGATTTTGTCGAAATATTTGAAGTTTTAATAGAAATTTGTAATTTTAATATAATATTCCATGAAAAAAGGCGATTCTTGTATGAAGAATCGCCTTTTAGGTATTTATTATTATTAATGAGTAGCATTTGGATTTGGCATTTGTGTATTTATTTGCGCTGGTGCAAATGAATTTAATAGCTGTTGCATGTCTTGCCCAGCGAGCTGCGGCACCTGATAGTAATGGTGCTTGTTTTGATAAATCGAAAGTTCATAGGCCATTTCGATACAATTCGGCACAGAGTCAGCGAGTACTCTGCGTACGACTGGGTTCGTTACTTCACATGCAGCCATTGTTTTCATTCCAGCAGCCGATTTTACAGAACCAAGCATTAGACCTGAAATGCATTCATCGGTAATTTCTGAAACAGACTGCAGCGGCTTTTTAGGCTGAGAAGGTTTTAATCCGTAAATGAAATCATTTCCCTGGGTCATTTCATAACTTTGCGTAGGGACCGCTGGGTTTTGCCCGGACTTAAAACAGTCGACGGTTGTATTATATTCGGTTTGAATAAATTGATATTGACGGTCAAGTATATTTAATAGCTCCTGATCTTTCACATGCGGACGTAGTAAAGTATATAAATTTAAAGTCCCTATCGTTCCTGACAGTACTTCATGAACATCAAAGACTTCGTGTCCCCCATGGTTTAAATGTTGGTTAACCATTCCCGTATGCATATTTTCGTGCATGATTTGTCCCTGTTGGTTTTGCAAATCAGATTCCTCCTTGTTTTAAAATCAAGGTTATTTTGCGACGGAATTTAATATTTATTCCTGTTCGTCAAATATAAGAATCTTCATGATTCCCAAAAGGATAAATTATTCGAATATAAATAATCCTTATCAAATTCGCCTTGGCGTATTTGCGACCAGATTTTTACCTTAGCTTGCTCGATAAATTCCTTTAAAAATCTGAGGCATCCGCCGGAAGCTTAACTTTATTCAGCCGAGGTTTGAGCCCTCACTGAATTGAATACCTTTTTGCATTCATCTCGCCACTTAGAGTAATGGAAGACTTCTTCTGAATAAAGTTAAATATCTTCACACGTTTTCACGGTTATTTTGTATTTTGTAAGATATTTTTCATTTTCAATTTTCGACAGACTTGATCGCCAAATTCTTCAGTTGTGGCTTTTCCGCCTAAGTCAAGGGTGACGAACTGCCCTTCCTCCAATATGTCCTGAAGGGAGTCCATGAGGGCTGAGGATAGTCTGTGTTCACCAAAATGGTCTAGCATCATACTGGCCGTCCACATGGCGGCAGTTGGATTGGCGAGTCCCTTTCCGGCAATATCGGGAGCCGATCCGTGTACAGGTTCAAACATCGATGGGAATGTCTTTTCAGGGTTGATGTTTGCTGAAGGGGCGATGCCCATTCCCCCAACAATGGCAGCTCCTAAGTCAGTTAAAATGTCACCGAATAAATTGGAGGCTACAACGACATCAAATGCATCAGGTTTAGATACGAAAAATGCACAAAGGGCGTCGATATGAACAATGTCTGTTTTAACTTCAGGAAACTCTTTATTTATCTTTTGAACATATTCGTCCCAGAATGGCATTGTATGATTAATTCCATTGGACTTAGTAGCAGCTGTTAAAAGCTTTCTTTTCCCCTGGCGATTCGCTAGATCAAATGCATATTTTAATACCCTTTCCGTTCCATACCTTGTAAAAACGCTGTTTTGTATCGCCATATCCATGTTTGTGCCTTCATACATTCTTCCGCCAATACTTGAATATTCCCCTTCGTTGTTTTCGCGAACAACGATGAAATCCAAGTCATCCGTGCCACGGTTTGCAAGCGGGGATTTGATCCCGCGAAGGAGTTTAACTGGCCGAATATTGATATACTGCTGAAATTGCCTTCTGATCGGGAGTAAGAGGCCCCAAAGGGAAACATGATCGGGAACACCAGGATAGCCGACTGCACCCAAATAAATCGAATCGAAATCTTTAAGTAGTTCTAAACCATTATCAGGCATCATTTTGCCATGTTTGAGATAATATTCACAACTCCAATCGAAATGTTCATACTCAATGGAGATGCCTCCATCCAATTCACATAATGTGTCTAATACTTTTTTTCCTTCCCTGATTACATCTACACCTATTCCATCCCCTGGAATAAGCGCAACCGAATAATGTCTCATTTTTCCAGCTCCTGCCTGCCATCTTAAGGCTATTTTTGCACTATATTTCTTTAGAATATAGCAGAATGAACTTATTCTTGATGCGAGTCAGAAATGAACTTGAAGCAATCGGAGAATCACCGATTGCTATTATTTAAATCCAGTTTAAAAACAAGAATCTTTTTGAAACGAGCCGTTAATAAAGACTTCTGGATTTCCGATATGATCTGGTACTTCTCCATTTAGCGCTTTTAATATATTTTTTGCAACCGTGGTTGCCATCATATAATTGCACTCTACAGTTGTTCCGCCAACATGCGGGGTGACAATTACATTCGAGCAAAAAAGTATTGGGTGATCTTTCGGAGGAGGCTCCGGATCAAATACATCTAGTGCTGCTCCAGCTATTTTTTTGTCTTTTAATGCCTCATATAGATCCTCATGATTAACGATCCCTCCACGAGCTGTATTGATAAGGTAGGCTGAGGATTTCATTAAGTTAAAATGAGACTTATTAATAAACCCTCTTGTATATTGTGTTAATGGAATATGGAGGGATACAAAATCGGATGATTGAAAAATATCGTCTAAGTCAGTCGTTACCTTAATGCCTAATTCCTTTGCGAATGCATGCTTTTGTTCATCGTATTTCCGCACCCAAACTGTAACGTCCATTTCTAAGCCGATCTTTAATCTTTTTGCTACCTCTTTTGATATACTGCCGAATCCTACTAAGCCAGCCCGCTTCCCTTTTAGCTCATATGTTTTGAGTCTCATTCTGGATTCATAGTTTCCATTGATCATCTCTTTATGAAATGGAATCAATGTTTTACTTAATGCCATCAATAAAGTGACCGCATGTTCGGCTGTTGATACGCTATTTACGGAAGGTGCGTGGAGGACAGGGATCCCCTTTTCTGTCGCATATGAGACATCGATATTGTCCAGCCCGACACCTGCTCCTGAAATAACCTTTAAGTTCGGAGCGGCATCGATGATCTCTTTTGTAATTTTGGCAGGCGCCCGAAGAACAATTCCCTCGACATCTTTAGCCAATTCATTAAGGACGTGTGGGTCCAAATTGTCAGTTCGAATGACATGCGCGCCTTCATTCAAAATCTTCTCACCCTCTTCATGATACATGGAGAGGATTTGTAATATTTTAGGCTTCGTCATAATGCACTCCTTTTAATAATTGATTGGCTGATAAAACACATAATTTGGCTGACAACCAGCTAAATTTGGCTGATAAACTGACAAATTTGGCTGACAAATCAGTCAAACTCGCTGATAAAGTGTAATTTTATTGCACTATATGATTAAATTTTCCACAATCGCCGTTAGGCCCTGACCTCCACCGATGCATAATGTAACGAGACCGTACCTGCTCCCTCTGCGCTCCATTTCCTTCATTAATTTGGTCATCAAAATGGCCCCAGTCCCTCCAATTGGATGACCTAATGCGATGGCCCCGCCATTCACATTTAGTTTGTTACGATCAATCTTTAATTCTTTTACGACGGCAAGTGCTTGAGCTGCAAATGCTTCATTTAATTCAATTAAATCGATGTCATCTATTGTGAGACCTGCTTTTTTTAGAGCTTTAATGGTAGACGGGACAGGTCCGATACCCATGATTTCAGGTGATACTCCTGCTGAGGCTTGTGAAACGAGTCGGAACCTCGGCTTAAAGCCGCGTTTATTTGCTTCTTCTTCAGAAATAATTAAAAGCGCACTTGCACCGTCATTTCTACCGCTTGAGTTGCCCGCTGTGACGGTTCCGCCCTTTTTGAAAACAGGGTTTAATTGGCCTAGTTTTTCTACCGACGTAAGCCTTGGATGTTCATCTCTATCAAAAAGAATCGTCTCTTTTCTGGTTTTTATTTCAATTGGGACAATTTCACTTTGAAAAATTCCCTTTGAGATGGCCGCCGCCGCTTTTTCCTGACTTTCATGGGCGAATTCGTCCTGTTCATCTCGGCTGATATCGTACCTTTCGACGAGATTTTCCGCTGTCATTCCCATCGTTAAATGTCCATACACATTTATTGGCTGTGCCCTTGGCTGGCTCTCCGTGTTAGGATCTATGATTTCAGCATTCCCTGCACCGTACCCATATCTTGCACCTCTTAAATAATAAGGCGCGGTACTCATGCTCTCAGCTCCGCCTGCAAGGATGATTTCACTGTCCCCACACATGATTTCCTGTGCCGCGTTTATTATCGCCTGCAATCCCGAAGCACATTGGCGGTGCACGGTATACCCTGGAATTTCAATTGGAATATCTGCTTTAAGTGAGGCCAGTCTGGCTAAATTAGGATGGTCCGAACTTTGTTTGGCATGTCCCCAAACGACCTGGTCAACTTCACTTCCGGCAATTCCACTTCTTTTTAACACTTCTTTCATTACAACCTCAGATAAAGCATCCACTTCGATATCCTTTATGGCTCCCCCCATTTTTCCAATGGCTGTTCGAACCCCTTCAACGATTACTACGTTTCTCATCTATGCTCGCCCTCCTTTTTCCTACTGGAATTCCCGTTTTAATTCGCCAGCTATGATGTTTTTTTGTATTTGGCTTGTTCCTTCATAGATTTTTGTAATACGCGCATCACGGAAATATCTTTCAATTGGATAATCTTTCATGTAGCCGATGCCTCCGTGGATTTGAACAGCTAAGTCTGCGATTCTATTATAAACTTCAGAACCGTAAAGCTTTGCGATGGCCGCTTCTTTTACTACACGCATTTTCTGATCACTCATCCAGGCAACTCGGTATGTGATGGACCGAAGAACCTCAATTTCCATTGCCATGTCAGCGAGCATATGCTGAACGGCTTGCTGTTCAAAGATCGGCTTCCCAAATTGCTCTCTTTGCATCGCATAATCCATGCTCATCTGAAGAAGCTTTTCGCTTGATCCTAGATTCCGTGCTGCAAGGCCGGCCCGACCGTTGGCTAGGATTTTCAAGGCATTCACATACCCTTTTCCTTCCTCACCTAAAACGTTCTCTGCTGGAACCTCCATATTATCGAAAAATAGCTCTGCTGAATGGGATCCGCGCAAGCCCATCTTTCGCTCCACCGCTCCGAGCTGGAATCCCGGAAAGTCTTTTTCGACAATAAAAGATGTGATTCCTTTCGCACCCTTTGAAGGATCCGTAACAGCCATAACAGTAAATACATGACCGCAGACTGCGTTTGTAATATAGTGTTTTGATCCGTTAATGATGTAGCGATCTCCTTTTTTCACGGCGGTCGTTTTTAGGTTTGCTGCATTGGAACCGGCACTCGGCTCAGTTAAGGCGAAAGCTCCGATCCATTCGCCGCTCGCCATTTTCGGCAAATACTTTTCTTTTTGTTGATCCGTTCCTAGTTCCACAATCCCGACTGAACCGATACCCGTATGTGCACCGATCAACGTCGTATAGCCATTATGTGTTTTTCCAAGTTCTTCATAGATCGCACATTTACCAACCATATCTAACTCGAGACCACCATATTTTTCCGGGATACCCAAGCCGAATAGGCCAAGCTCCTTAGACATGTTGACAATTTTTTCTGGGATTTCATCCTGCTCCTCAATCTCCATTGCCACTTCTTCTACTTCCTCGAGAACAAAATCTCTCACCACTTTACGCAATAATTCTATATCTTCAGAAAACTTAAAGTCCATTTAAATCCTCCTCTTATTTTCCCGTAAATTCAGGAGCCCTTTTTTCTAAAAATGCTTGCGTACCTTCATTTTTGTCTTCTGACCCCATCAAAATGGTTTGTGCGAATTTTTCTAGTAAAAGTGCTGTACCCATATCAAGGTCTGCGCCTTGATGGATGACTATTTTAGCAAGACGGACAGCTAAAGGTCCTTTTTTCAAAATTTTAGCGGCCATCATTTTCGCTTCTGTCATTAGTTCATCAAAAGGAACCGCTTTACTGATTAAACCAATTTCCTCCGCTTTTTGAGCTGTTAAGATATCGCCAGTTAATATCATTTCAATCGCTTTCCCTTTCCCTACTAACCTAGTTAATCGCTGAGTTCCACCTGCCCCTGGAATGATCGCTAAATTTAACTCAGGAAGGCCAAGCTTGGCATTGGTAGATGCAATGCGTATATCACAGGCTAAGGCTAGTTCAAGCCCGCCACCTAAAGCAAATCCATTAATGGAAGCAATCGTTGCTTTCTCGTATTCTTCGATTTTTCGATAAACAGCTGTCATGTTCGGCTGTAAGGCTTCGAGCATTGTTCGTTTTTGTAGCTGAGCAATATCTGCCCCTGCAGCAAACGACTTTTCGCCTGATCCTGTAAAAATAACGACGAGCACATCATTATTATTTCTCCAGTCATCCAAAGCAGCTTCGATTTCTTTTAGCGTGTCAAGATTTAAAGCATTTCGCACTTCCGGCCGATTAATTGTAATCGTTCCGATTCGATCGGCTATGTCTGTTTTGATATATTGATAGGCCAATTTTTCACTCCCTCTCTTTAAACAGTCATACATTTGAGATTCTCAGCTACTATAAATCTTGCTTCTGTAGTGGCTTTGATTTCTTCGATCGTTGTATTCTCTGCGATTTCTTCTAGGACCATAACGCCCTCTTTGATTGCAAAAACGCCTTTTTCCGTAACAATCATTTCCGCTGAACGAATGCCACTGCTCGGATATGTTAGTTCTTTAACAAGTTTTGGTGAAAAGTCTTTTGAAACATGTGTAATTGCAACAATAATTTTTTTCGCACCCGGTATAAGGTCCATCGCTCCTCCCACGCCAAGTATGTCAGTCCCAGGAATCGCCCAGTTAGCAATTTCACCTTTTTCGCTTACCTGCAAGGCGCCCAATACAGCGACATCAATATGCCCGCCGCGAATCATCACAAAAGAGTCTGCGCTGGAGAATATAGAGGCACCTGGATCAAGGACAACAGGATGCTTACTTGCGCTTATACAATCCATGTCAATTTCGCCTTTCGGAGGTGTTGGCCCCATCCCAAGCATCCCGTTTTCGGATTGTAGGAATACGTGCTGGCTTGGTTCTAAGTAATCCGGAATTAAAGTAGGGATTCCAACTCCGAGATTAACGACGGCCCCGCCCGTTAATTCCTTTGCGATCCTTTTTGCGATCGTGATTTTAATATCCTGATGGTTTTTCAATATATACACCCCCAGACTTCTCGTATTTGCTTTGAACGATAAAGTCAACATAATTATGCGGCGTAACAATGCTTTCCGGGTTCAACTCGCCAACTTCAACCACTTCATCCACCTCTGCGATGACTAAATCTGCTGCAGTTGCCATCATCGGATTGAAATTCCTTGCTGATTTTGTATAAACGAGGTTCCCTAATCGATCCGCTTTCCACGCTTTAATGAGTGCTACCTTTGCCCTGATGCCCTCAATTAAAATATAGCGTTCATTGTTAAATATTTTTTCTTCTTTCCCTGCTGCCAGCTCAGTACCAACCCCGGTTTTAATATAAAATCCGGCAATACCCGCCCCTCCTGCACGGATGGCTTCTGCCAATGTACCTTGCGGGATCAGCTCAATTTCAAGCTCTCCCTTTTTCCATGCCTTGACCGCGTCTCGATTAGATGTAAAATAAGATCCGACTGCTTTCTTTAAGTGTCCTGTTGGAAGCAGCTTCCCTAATCCCTTTCCAGATTCCCCTAGATTATTGCTGATAATAGTCAGATTCATTGCTTCTGTTTGCTGTGCGATCGCATCAATTAAAGTAAATGGCGTTCCGCAAAGGCCAAAGCCACCAACTAAAAGCGTGTCGCTATCTTGGATTTTTCCGATCGCTTCTTCTGGACTTATCATTATATTTTCATAGATAGGCTGAATCACTTCCATCCCTCCTCGAAATTGTTTCATTAAATGAAATGCCATTTCATTAGTTAATCAATTGAAAAACCTATTTTTTTATATAGGTCGATTGCAAATTTTTAAGTATTGAAGCCGCATTTTCGCGAAATCTGCCGGGCTGTTAATTGTAATCTTTCTAAGATATTCGTAGTTTGCCTTTCATCAAAGTGATCACCTGGGATCGCAACTGTTAGTGATGCAATCACATCTGACGTATGATTTTTTATTGGAACGGACATTCCTAATGTACCTGGTACAAATTCACCATAACTAATCGAATAGCCATTTGTTTTAATATCATTTAAAAGCGTTCGTAAATGATCGATATTTTTAACCGTTGATTTTGTAAAAGGTTCTAATTTCATCTCTTTTAAGATCTCTTCTTTTTCACTTTCATTCATATATGCAAGCAATAATCTCGGTGCCGAACCGGCATATAATGGGGTTCGCAAACCAATGCGGGTAAATAATTTCATTGGCCGATCGGTTTCTACTCTCTCAACATAGACCGCTTCCGTCCTGTCAAGAATGACAAGATGCACCACTTCGTTAATTTGATTTCGTAGTTCCTCCATATATGGAAGGGCAATTTTTCGTAGTTCCATACCTTCTGCGACGATATTACCGAGTTCAAACAAACGAAGTCCGAGCATATAGTTCTTATCTTCAAGATTATGTTCGTTTCGCGTTAAAAAGCCTTCTTCTTCAAGTGCTCTTAATAAGCGATATGCTGTCGGTTTGGCTAATCCAGACGATCTGGCAATTTCGGCGAGTGATAATTTTGGATTTTCTAATGTGAAATATTGTAATAGTCTTAATGCTTTTACCACACTTTGGTTCATGGCAGCCCTCATGTTTTTGACATGAAAATAGAAGTTATTATTTATTCAAAACAGTCCTATCATCCATTTCGTAAGTATAAAAACCTTGACCCGATTTTCTTCCCAGCCTTCCTGCTTTCACATACTTAATTAACAATGGACATGGACGGTATTTTTCGCCAAGCGTTTGATATAAATATTCCATGTTTCTTAGACGAGTATCTAAACCTACCAGATCTGCCAGCTCAAGCGGACCCATTGGGTGATTCAATCCAAGTTTCATCGCTTTATCAATATCTTCAGCCGAAGCAACTCCCTCCATTAGCATATTCATCGCTTCATTCCCGATCAGGCAATTCATCCTGCTTGTGACAAACCCAGGAAATTCATTGACTTCTACTGTTTCTTTTCCAAATCTTGCAGCGATTTCTTTTGCAGTGGTAACTGTTTCGTCTGATGTATCCAATCCCCGGATAATTTCAATCAGCTTCATTTTATGAACAGGGTTAAAAAAATGCATTGCCACACATTTATCTGGCCGTTTTGTTTGTGAGGCTATTTCTGTAGGACTTAACGTGGATGTATTGGATGCAAGAATTGTATGCTTTTGGCAAAGGATATCAAGCTTTTTAAAAAGATCCATTTTCAATGCAATGTTTTCATATACAGCTTCAATGACTATATCAGCTCGTTCCGCGGCTTCTTCTAAGGATGTTGTCAATCTGATATTTCCGAGTGCTTCATCCACCTTGTCAGGATCAACGAACCCACGATCAGCACTCTTCCTCATTTCTGCACTGATTTGGTTTTTTGCAAGTACAAGGATTTCGTCGTTAATATCTTGTAAGGTAACCTGAAATCCGCTCAAAGCAGCCGTATAAGCAATTCCCCTTCCCATCGTCCCAGAGCCTATTACTGAAAGATTCGTCATATCTTTACTCCTTCCTATTCTAAAAATTTCCTATTGGTTTCATTATCGTTGTTGAACACTCTATAAATCTATGTGCATTTTCTACAAAAATATGAAGGAAATAAGGCTGATTATTTATATATTTATCTCTTTTCGCATATATTGTTGTTTTTAGCCTTAAATTTAGCCCGTCGATTTCGCTGCGGGCACTTGCTTTCCACGGGGAGGGACGGGAGCCTCCTCGGCGTTACCGCCTGTGGGGTCTCCCGTTCCCTCAATTTCCCGTTGGAGTCAAGTGCCCTCCGCTCCAATCAACTCAGATTTTTATATAAAATCAATTTGAAAAGCAACAAAGTTTACGAAAACAGTCTATATTTTTAAATGATAACCAAAATAATCAGCCCAAGTTATTTTAAATAAGATATCTATCAGTCTTTTAATAACTGAATACGAGTAGATGTCATTTTTATATCCAAATAATCTTCTATCCCCTCTCTGCCTCCTTCTCTTCCTAACCCACTTTCTTTTATTCCTCCGAAAGGCGCTTGAACAGAAAAAGGTACAGCATCATTGATACCTACCATTCCATATTCTAGTTTTTCAGAAACTCGGTACATTCGTGACAGATCATTTGTGTAAAAATAGGAAGCTAAGCCATATTCAATATTATTGGCTTTTTGAATGACTTCTTCCTCAGAAGAAAACCGTATTAGAGGGGCAATTGGTCCGAAGGTTTCTTCATGTAAAACCTTCATTCCTTCTTTACTATCTATCAGAAGGGTCGGAGAATAAAAACAGCCCTTATCGTAATGCCCGCCAACTAGCCTTTCTCCCCCATAGAGTACTGAAGCACCCTTAGATATTGCATCGGTTACTTGTTCATCCATTTTGGCAATAGCACCTTCATTTATAAGTGCTCCAATTTGAATAGATTCATTTAGGCCATTCCCTACTTTTAGTCTGGATACTTTTTCCTTTAATCTAGATGCAAATTCATCGTAAATATGGTCATGAATATATATTCGATTTGCACAGACACATTGTTGTCCGCCTGAAGCAAACTTACTCTGGATTACGCCTTCAATTGCTAAGTCGATATCTGCATCTTCAAATACAATAAATGGGGCGTGCCCTCCTAATTCCATGGAAACTCTTTTTATTGTATTTGCCGATTGGCGAATGAGTTGTTTTCCGATTGCTGTGGAACCAGTAAAGGAGACTTTACGTACATCCTTACTTTCCATCAATACTCCTACTATTTTATCTGATTGACCTAATACTAGATTCACAACACCCTTTGGTATTTCCACTTCATCAAAGATTTTAAAAAGAGCGAGCGATGATAAAGGAGCCTCTTTTGAAGGTTTTAGAATTACAGTACAACCTGCAGCTAAAGCAGGGGCAAGTTTTCTAGCAATCATAGATAATGGGAAATTCCAAGGAGTTATTGCTCCAACAACACCTACAGGTTGTTTCGTTACAGTGATGCGTTTATTATCTACATTTGCAGGAATAGTCCGCCCATATACCCTGCGTGCTTCTTCAGCAAACCATTGGAAAAACGAAATAGTGCTCTCAACTTCGACCCGAGCATTGTGTATGGATTTCCCCATTTCTTTTGTAATTAATTCAGCTAAATATTCTCTCTGCTCCTTTAACTTTTCCACCGTTTTAAGTAGATAAGATGCGCGCTCTACAGCTGGTAGGCAGGACCACTTTGCGAACGCTGTCTTTGCAGCTATGATGGCATTCTTCGTTTCAATAATCCCTCCGATACTTACTTTATCAACAATTTCTCCAGTTGCAGGATTAATTACCTCTAGATGTTCACTTGTTTGAACCCATTCTCCATTGATATACATTTTTTTCGCTCCTTTTAAAAAATAGTTGCTCAAGTGCTTCCTCCTTTTTAGGTGGAGGCTAGAACGATGGGGTTTAGGATGACTGCTTTTCCCTTCATAGTTTGCCCGTTGATTTCCGCTGCGGGCACTTGCTTTCCGCGGGGAGGGACGGGAGCCTCCTAGGCGTTACCGCCTGCGGGGTCTCCCGCTTCCCTCTATCCCCGCAGGAGTCAAGTGCCCTCCGCTCCAATCAACTCAGATTATAAAAGCAACAAACTTTAAGAAAACAGCCTTATTTTATCAACTGTTATTAACAAAATGTTTCTTTCTAAATGTAAAATCGCCTGTTATAAATTTGTGAACTCTCCTGCTTACAGTTATTCCGCTTTCAATGGCCCCATCAATAAAGCCTGCCCAGCCGTTTGCATACGTAGTTCCTGCAAGGAATACAGCATTTTCTGGGGTATTCCATTCCTGATGATAAGAAGTTAACTGATTTGGCTTCAACATCGGCCATGTTTCTTGAGAAAATTCATCGTTTACCCAGTCATGGCCTGTGCTCTCAATTACTTCTATGCCTGGAATCCAATGCTGCAATGCCCTTTCAACTGCGACTTTATCATTGGGATCGAGCAATGTGGCACTTGGCCCGAAGCCTACCAGGATACTGTCGCCATCAATAAAACGATCTAAATGAACAGAGTTTAACGGATAATTTCCAGGTGCTAGAGCATCAAACGGCTCTAATTCTCCTTTCACGCGTGCCCAAATCTTTACTCCTTTTGAAGTTTGTCCTTCCCTGGAAGAAGCTTGTTTTTCTAGAGATAGTGCCGGTTGGAAATCAATTTTTTGCAGTGTTGTCAGTGGAACTGTGACAATCACAGCTTTTCCCGCAAAAATTGAGCCCTCTGTTGTCATGACTTGTACAGTATTTCCTTCATGTTTGATCTTGTTTACAATGGCTGAAAGTTTAATCGCTGCATCTGCATCGGCAGCAATTGCTTCTACCAACGCTTTCGTCCCTTGTTTTAACCTGTATCCAGATACGCTGGCACTATGGGTATCCCAATTTCCTTGCGAGAACACCCACCACCTGAAAATTTGGGTAATAGCTCCTTCCTCTGGTGCTCCGCAAAAATCGGAAGCAACCCAGCCGTGTAAAATATCATATTCCTCTTTTGTCAGGCCAAAATCTTTCATAAACTGATCGGCGGTAACTCCATCCATTTCTTTTATTAAAGGAGAACTCAAAGGTTCGTACGGTAGTGGCATATATCTATTGCTTTCACTCATCAATCTTTCAACTGTATTTCGAAGTTTAAGTTTAAACTCTTCGGTAGTTGCTGAAAAAGATTTATCATCAGAGATCCAATAAACCTTTTCTGATTTTGGTCCCGACGTAATTTCCAAACCATACCTAGTGATTTCAGTCCAAACATGAGGCTGATGCCAATGAACATAAGTTCCCCCCATTTCAAGATCGAATCCCAAACGGTTATCTATCCACGTACGGCCACCTAGTCGATCGCGTGCCTCCAAAACGAGAACTTTGTGGCCTAATAACCTGAGCTCTCTTGCTGCAGTTAATCCAGAAAATCCTCCTCCCACGATAATAACGTCAAAATTTTCTGTTTTCTCCACTTGGTTTTCCCCCTTACATAAAATTAACTACAGCTCCACGTAATTGGAACTGCAGTTTATAAATGTTTAGATTTCTTCCTCTACGGCTGGATTATTTTGCTCATCAATGCTGATAGGCAAGTCAGCCTTTCTCCTTGAATGCAGGAAGTAATAATATACGTAGCATGCTACAACAAATCCAAATCCCCAATAGAGTGATGTGCGTTGAGTTGGGTCAAATGCTGTGAAAGCAAAGATAAACAAGCACATGACGATACACAGAATCGGAATAAACGGATAGAGACGAACTTTGAATTTTAGATCTTCTAATTTCCCCCCATTCTTAATGTATTGTCTACGAAATCCGATTTGTGCCATGGCGATTGCCATCCATGTCAGTGTTCCTCCGATTCCACTTATGGAAAGTAATACAACAAAGAGAGTATCTTCGGCTACAAAACTTGTAAGCAAGGAAAGTAGAGCAAAAGCCAATGTGACTAATAATGCGTTGGTTGGAACAGCTCGTTTGTTTAATTTTCCAAAGACGGCTGGTGCCATCCCACTTTTAGAAAGAGAATACAATATACGTGTGCAGGCAAATAAACCGGTATTTCCAACTGAAAGGATGGCGGTTAAAATCACAAAGTTCATAATATCAGCTGCATAAGGAATCCCAACCATATCAAAAACAGTTACAAACGGACTTTCCAACACACCTGCATCTTTCCATGGGACAAGAGCGGATAAGACAAAAATAGCTAAAACATAGAATACGAGTATACGGAAAACAATATTGCGGATTGCTTTTGGGATATTTTTTTCGGGTTCTTCCGTCTCGCCTGCAGCTACACCCATAATTTCTGATCCTTGGAAAGCATAAATAACAGTCATCATCGATATAAACACACCAATCATCCCAGCAGGAAGCAAACCGTCACCGATAAAGTTTGACAAATACGGAGCTGGCTCACTTTCCATACTTATTAAGCCAAACATTGCACCAAAACCGATAATGATAAAGAGAATGACAGCAACCACCTTAATCCCTGCAAACCAATACTCTGTTTCAGCAAAACTTCTTGTGGCAAGTGAATTGATCGAGAAAAGTAAGATAATAAATATCGTACACCAAATCCAGACAGGAACATCAGGGAACCATCTTTTCATTAAAACGCCTGCGGCTACGAACTCAAGTCCTACATATAGAGCCCAGCTTAACCAGTAAATCCATCCCACAACAAAACCGGTAGCTGGACCAATAAATTTTGTCGCATGAGCTTGGAAGGATCCGGAAACGGGCATGAATACAGACAATTCTCCTAAACATACCATGGCTAGATACATGAGCAGCCCACCGATTAGATAGGCGAATATCGCCCCAGCAGGACCCGCTTCACCGATTGCATAACCCGAACCTAAAAATAAGCCTGTTCCTATGATACCTCCCAGTGACATCATGAATAAATGTCTGCTCTTCATCGTCCGCCTTAATTGCGGCTGGTTCTCTTGAGTAACTGCCATATAAATTCACCTATCTTCCAAAGTAATGTTCTTTAAAGTCCCGGAAGCGCTTACACAACGGTGATATTGACTAAATCGTATTCTATCTCTTACAATGCAGTGGTTGTATCTACTTTTTGAAGGGGAAGTAGAGATTCTAAATCTTTTTGCAGAAGCAAATGAAATTGGTGAACACAATTTTCTGTAAGCGAAAACCTGCCTTGAGTATAGGCACCAGTTTCTATACCTTTCTGAACGACCTCACAAATGTCGAGATCCTCTTTTCTTACTAACTCATCAATTGCCATTAGCTCTTCTTCTTCTTTTGAAATTTCATCTGTTTTAAAGAAAGTGGTATATACATACTTCGTAGTTTTATGATCGATAGGAATAGATTGATGGATTGAAAGATTTGCAGGACCAGGATCAAAGGAAAACCAAGTATTTGGGTAAAGCCAGTAATATCTTCCACCCTGTCCGAGGCCAAAGTCCCCAGTCATTCCTTTTAGGGGTGTACCCTGATAGGAATAATTTTTAAACATTTTCATCTCGTATTGATTCAGGTCTAGGACGGAAACGAGTACTTTATGAACAATCGAGCAATGGTCACATTCCAAGTAGTTATCGATTCCAATTTTCCAGTTAGACTTGCAGATTGTTTCTCTTACTCGTGTTCTTTTAAAACTTCCAAGGTCATGTTTTTTAACATGTTGAAATAATTCGGGAAACTGACTAGACATGGAAGGTGCATTCGGATCTAAATTAATAAAAATGAAAGATTCAAATACCTCCAATTTTACTTTTTTCAAACAAAAGTCATTATGGTCGAAATTTTCAACTCCATTCATATTAGGAGCCCTATGAAGTGATCCATCTAATCGAAAAGTCCATGCATGATAGGGACAAGAGAAGACTGCTTTATTTCCTTCTCCTTCAGCTAGTTTTGCAGCCCGGTGTGTGCAAACATTAAAAAATGCGCGGATTTCTCCATCTTGTCCATATGAAATGATTACGGGACGATCGGCTACTTCCGTTGTAATGTAATCACCAGGCTTCTTGAATTGACTAACATGACCGGCATATTGCCATGTTTTGCTAAAGATTTCTCTTTTCTCAACTTCCAATACCTCAGGTTTTGTGTAGAGCCACGATGGCAGAGTGTACGCTTCACTAAGTTTTTCACTTACTCTTACATCAGCCTTTTCCAATCCGATAACCTCCTATTATTTTATTATTTGCCACATAATTAAACTCAGGGATGATGAATTAATTTTAGATTAATAATATTCAGAATAATATGTGTATTATACACAAAAATAGGTAGAATTTATTATAAATTATTGGATTTTTTACTAAAGAAAAAACTAGGGTGTATTTACTTGAATTGAAATCATTTAGTCATTTCCAAATGGTATGAGTGCACGTATTATCCCCTAGCCTCGATTAATTTCATTAGGCGTCAGATTTTAGTAAATTTGAAAAAAAACTGTAGCCCCATTAAATGGAACATACAGTTTTTGCTCATTACCCTAATCTATTAAGATACTTTCGATTTAATAGCCTTCGTCATTAGTATTAAAACGCTTACATTTTTTCTATACTGCTTTGCCAGGTTATCCATCATTAATTCGTTTTATGAACAAAGTTTATTTAAAAATTGTAATGTACGTTCATGCTGGGTATGTTCAAAAATTTGTTGTGGTGATCCTTCTTCGACAATTATCCCTTTGTCAATGAATACAACCTTATCAGCTGCCTCACGAGCAAAGTTCATTTCATGAGTGACAACAACCATTGTCATACCTTCTTTAGCCAGTTCTTTCATAACCTTCAGAACTTCTCCTACTAACTCAGGATCTAACGCGGAAGTAGGTTCATCAAAAAGTATGACTTTTGGTTCCATCGCCATTGCACGGGCGATTCCTACGCGCTGTTGCTGTCCGCCCGAAAGCTGGAATGGGTAATGGTTTGCCCTTTCCTTTAAACCCACCTTTTCAAGTAAGTGAAGAGCTTTCGCATGTGCAAGTTCCTTGCCCTGCTTACGAATAATCACAAGACCTTCCATCACATTTTCCAACGCAGTCATATGAGGAAACAAATTATACCCCTGAAAAACCATCCCTGTTTGTTGCCGGAACTTAATGACAGTATCTTTTGGAATTTGTTTTTTATCCTGAAACGCTAAAGAGAAATTTCCAAGTTTAATCATTCCGTTTGTAGGAACTTCAAGTAAATTCAAACAGCGTAATAAAGTTGTTTTTCCTGATCCCGAAGGTCCAATAATACAGACTGTATTTCCTTCCTCAATAATCAGATCGATTCCTTTTAACACCTCAGTTTCTCCAAACTGCTTATGCAGGTTCTTTATCTCAATCACCGGGATATCCTCCAATCAAATTAGCTCGCCACATAACGATCAAATCGTTTTTCCATACGTCCTTGGGCGTTTGAAAGAACTGTGCTGAAAATTAAATAAATAAATCCTGCAAGACAATATAGTACTAATGGTTCATAGGTTGTTGCTGTAATTTGCTGGGCTACTCTAAACATTTCGGTAACAGTTATAGTAGCGGCCAGTGACGTGTCCTTTACTAAACTTATAAAACTATTTGACAATGGTGGGATGGAGACCCGGGTTGCTTGGGGAAGAATAATTCTTCTTAATGCTTGACGATAGCTCATTCCGATTGAGTAGCCAGCTTCCCATTGTCCTTTTGGAATGGAAAGGATGGCTGCTCGAATAACCTCCGAATTATAGGCACCGACACTAATCGTAAAACCGATAATGGCCGATGGAAGCGGACCGATTGTTACCCCGATGCTTGGGAGCCCATAGAAAATAATAAACAACTGAACAAGCAGCGGTGTTCCCCTGATTACCCATACATAAAATCTTGCAATGGCATCGAGAACTTTAATTCCCGAGATGCGTGCCATTGCCGTAAGCAGAGCAAGAATGAGCCCGAGGAAAAAGGAAATCAGTGTCAATGGGACGGTAAAAGCAATCCCTGCTTTTAACATCGGTAAAAAGGAGCTTATTATAATGTCAATGATTCGCTGCATCCTTTCATCTGCAAACATTCAAACACCCCTTTTTATTTTGAAACATCAGTTTCAAAATATTTTTCTGAGATGCTTAAATACTTTCCATCTTCCTTCATATCTGCGAGTGCTTTATTGACTGCCTCTACGAGTTCTTCATTTCCTTTTCTAAACATAACACCCATTTTCGTAGGTTCATCAAGCTCTGCTGCAACTTTAAGAGGTGCATCAGGTTGTTGCTTTTTGAAGTCGAGGTAGGACAATCCATCATTTATCGTCGCATCCACACGTTTTGAAATTAATAAATCAATCGCTTGATTAAATCCTTCGACTCCTACGATTTCAGCACCGTTGGATTCAGCCATATCTTTAAACATACTCGTTAGTGACTGAGCTGATTTTTTTCCTTTTAAATCCTCAAATGATTTAATCGTGTCATTGTCATTATGAATAATTAAGTAAGGTTTTGACACATTAGTCGGCTCAGAGAAATCGTATTTTTCCTGTCTGTCGGGACGTATGCCTACTTGACAAACAATCATATCGAATCGCTTCGAATCAAGTCCGGCAAAAATTCCATCCCATGGGGTTTCGATGATTTCCGCTTTTACACCTAGTCTACTCGCAATTTCTTCTGCGAGTTCAGTATCAAAGCCAGTTAATTTCCCTGATGCATCATGGAAGCTAAAGGGCGCATACGTTCCTTCTGCTCCAATTTTGACGACGCCATCTGCCTGAATTTGCTCGAGCAACGTTTTACTCTCAGGAGCTGCAGGTTTTTCAGGTTCAGTCGTTGTTTGATTTTGTGTACTTCCACAGGCTGTTAACGCAAGTGTAGCCATCAACGAGAATGCAAGAAATTTAAACCTCTTTTTCATGATCATATTCCCCCTTTTTTTTTCGGAAAATTTTAATATAATTGGTATTTATCTAGCTTCCTATATAATGTAGAAAGACTAATTTGTAATTCTTGCGAAATCTTTTCTTTATCATTTCGATATGGTTCCGCAAAATATAAGGTTTGTAGAATATTCTTTTCATATTCTGCTATCATTTGTTCTAAACTTAATCCTCTTTTCAAACCGGCGAAATTCTCCTGTTTATTTAGATAATCCGGTAAATCGTGAAATTCAATGGTATTTGATTCAGCGAAATTGACCATGTATTCCACAGCGTTTTCGAGCTGTCTAATGTTTCCCGGCCATTCATATTGAATCAGCCATTGCTCTAGTACCGGATCGATACGCAAATCGTTTCTGCCCAAAAGCCTGCAATGTTTTCTAATAAAGTAGTTAAGAAATAACACAATGTCATCGCGGCGTTCCCTTAGTGGTTTCGTATTTAACGGTATGACATTAAGACGGTAATATAAATCTTCTCGAAATGCTCCATTCTCTACCAGTTCCTCTAAATTTCTATGGGTAGCTGCAATCACTCTTACATTGATAGGAATGGTTTTTTTTCCGCCAATTCGTTCTATGGACCTCTCCTGCAAAACCCTTAATAATTTAGGCTGTAACGATAAAGGCATATCGCCTATTTCGTCTAGAAATATAGTCCCCTTGTGTGCATATTCAAATTTCCCAATATTTCCATCACGTCTTGATCCTGTGAATGCACCTCCTTCATAACCAAACAACTCGCTTTCCAAAAGATTTTCAGGAATAGCTGCACAATTGATTGCAACAAAAGGGTATTTCCCTCGGTTACTTTCATAATGAATGGCTTGTGCCAGCAATTCTTTACCTGTGCCGCTTTCACCCATGATTAAAATTGTTGAGGGGCTATTGGTCACACGTCTAGCCTTTTTAATTAGATCTTGCAGTCCTGAATATTGGCCGATAATATTTTCAAAAGAAACTTTCCTTTCTAAGGTCGGAAAATCCTCGTACACTTTGCATTCTAATTCTTGATTGTAATCTAGCAATAACAGTTTGTTTTCTAGCAGGGAACTCTGATGCTGCAAAAATCTTATCAACATCTCGGAATTTCTAATCATCCTCTCTTTCTGCTCAGAGGTAAAACCCATGATGCCAATTACCCCTACTGGTCTACTCCGGATCATTATTGGAAAACCTATCGTTGCCGAAACTTTGCACTGGGTGAAAAATTGACAATTCATGCATTGTGATTTATTTTTAATCACATCATGGATCATTGCAGGCTTTCCTGTCTCCATAATCATTCTTAATAAGGACCCATCAGGTGCAAACTCTCCAACCCTATTTAGATAGGCACCGGTTCCACTGATTCGCAAGCCTTTGTCGTTAAGTATTGTTACATCAAGACGAAGGACTTCAGACATATTTTCTGAGAATGTTTGAATAAATTCCTGTATACCGGAAAAGTTTACCATACTGATCTCCCGTTTCATTCTTTACGTTAGTCAATTTTATTTATTATACTTCACTTATGTTGATTTAACTATTAAAAATATTTAAATTTTTATATATATTTTTATTATTCAGATAATTTATTTAGTATTGGTTTCTATGCTCTGCACAAAAAATTAACGGCACCATCTATTTGACGTAAACATTTTTCTAATAATGAGCGAGAACAGCCGATATTCATTCGCATAAACCCTTCACCATCGACACCAAAAATATACCCTTCATTCATTGCAACTTTCGCCTGGCTGAGCATTAGCTCATCAAGTTCATTTTTGGCAAGCCCTAATTCCCGGCAATCTAACCACACTAGAAACGTACTTTCTGGCCGAATCACTTTAATTTGCGGAATGTTCTTTTGAAAGTAACAAATAAGAAAATCTAAGTTTCCTTGTAAATAATCGATCAGCTCCTCTAACCATTCTTCACCGTAGCGATAGGCACTCTCAGCTGCGACCATTCCAAACGTGTTAGGAGAACCAATACACTGATTATTTATTGCCTTGTTAAAAATATCTCGCAATTTTTGGTTTGGAATAATGATGCTAGAAGTTTGCAGACCCGCTATATTAAATGTTTTGCTAGCTGCTATGCAGGTAAAAGTAAGATTGGCAAACTCTTCAGACAGGGAAGCAAACGGAATATGTTTGTTTCCTCTGAAAACAAGGTCACAGTGAATCTCGTCCGAAACGACTAGAATGTTGTTTTCAATGCAAATTTGGCCCAACATCGTTAACTCTTCTTCGCTCCAAACTCTCCCAACCGGATTATGCGGGTTGCAAAGCACTAAGATTTTAACAGTGGGATCGATTTTTTCTTTCAAATCCTCTATATCTATCATATATCGGCTATTCTCTAGTTTAAGTGGGTTGCTGACAGATTCCCGTCCTAGTGACTTAATAATCTGAGAGAACGGATGATAAACAGGCGTTTGGATAATGACTTTATCCCCTTGTTGTGAAAATGAATTGATAATCGAGGATAGGGCTGGGAGTATGCCTGGACTATGAGCGATCCATTTTTTATCGATTGACCAATGATGTCTCCTTTTACCCCAATCAATAATAGCCTCAAAATATGAATCAGGTCTATTTGTATAGCCAAATATTCCGTGCTGTACTCTTTGACTTAAAGCTTCTATGACGGGAGGAGGCGATTTAAAATCCATATCCGCAACCCACATCGGGATCGCCTCGCTTACACCAAAGCGGTCTTTTAGACCATCCCACTTTTCACAAGCTGTATTTTCGCGGTTAATCATTTGGTCGAAATCATATTTCATTTCCATAACCTCCATTGTTCTTTATTTATACTCGTTCATAGTTATTAGCAAGAGCTTAGCTACCTTTTAAACTATGAAAGCGAATTGAAATGGACAAAAACTTTCTGATGTCAATGCTATTTTGCCAATGCCATCTCAAGATCCTTCCATATATCTTCTACATCTTCAATTCCGACCGAAAATCGAACAAGTCCATCATAGAGACCTGCTTTTTCCCTTTCTTCTTTTGGGATAATCGCATGTGTCATCGAAGCTGGGTGTTGAATGAGTGAACCTACGTCTCCCAGAGAAACAGCTAAAGTACATAGTTTTACTGAATTCATTAGTTTAACACCTGCTTCATATCCCCCCTTCAGGACAAAAGAAATCATTGCTCCTGGGCCTTTCATTTGTTTTTCCATAATATTTTTATCTTCGAAGCTTGCTAGACCTGGAAAATAAACCTTCTCGATTGCTATATGCTTTTCCAAACGCTCAGCCAAAATCTGGGCATTTTCTTGTGAGCGATCCATGCGAATGTGTAATGTACGTATCCCTTGACAAAGAAGCCAGGCATCCATAGGGGACAAATTTGCTCCCATCGTCTTCTGAACTTCTTTTCTCATTGGCTCAATAATTTCCTTGTGCGATATCACTAGTCCGCCAATTAGATATCCATGACCGGATAAATATTTTGTTGCGCTGTGGACGACGATATCAATTCCGCATAATATCGGATTTTGCAAATATGGAGACAAAAACGTATTATCAACAACGGTCAAAGCTCCCTTCTGCCTGGCAATTGTCGCAACACTCTTCATATCCACTAAGGAAAGCGTAGGATTGGATGGGGTTTCAAAGTAGACCACCTTCGTTCGATCTGTCATGTGTGGTTCAAGCTCTTCTCCTGTCTTAAACGGTACGAATGTGACATCAATTCCAAATTTCTTAACCGTTTTGCTAAGAAATGCGTGTGTCGCTCCATACAACGCTGTGTGAGCAACAACGTGATCCCCTGCCTGTAAAATCCCAAGAAGGCAACCAGTAATAGCAGCCATCCCAGATGAGAATGCCAAACAGCCTTCGCCAAATTCCAATGCCGCTACCTTTTCTTCAAGCTCTCGTACATTAGGATTTCCTAGGCGAGAATACATGAACCCTTGATCTTCTCCTGCGAAGCGTTTTGCTCCTACTTCTGCGTTATCGAAAACAAATGTTGAAGTCATATATACAGGGGAGATGTGTGAGCCATGCCCTGGATCCTTATTTACTTTTACTAGTTTTGATGAATAGTTCATTATTGTTGAATCCTCCTAATTTTAGGTAATACGAATACCTATTTGGTTTTCCTCTTGTTTTATTTACATTGCAAAAGTCGTGCCAAGTCTGCTAACCTTATAAAACCTACAGTTTTGCTTTTGAAAATCTTACTATATTTTCATTTTTGCAAAAGTGGACAGCAAAACACAGCAATGATCTAAGTCAATATTGATATTATTTTTTTAAAATTGAAAAGAATTTAGCTTCTCTTCATCAGGTTTTACTAATTCCTATTATATTTAGCAGCCGTCAGTCATTTTGCTCAGTATAAAGATTATGGTTTGCCCTTTGTTAACTAGTTAGTTTAATATATTGATACTAATAAAAAGCTCCCTCTGCTATTTAAGCAATGGGAGCTTAACCGATTATGCATTAACTGGTGACTTTTCCTGTTTCTCAATTTCAGTAATAATAATATTTCTTTTCGCCATTTCTTCAATATATTCCTTGCCTGGTACAATTTGTTCTGGAGGGTGCACCCCTTTTTTGGCAATTGTTCCATTCCCGATCATCTGAGCGACAACTGAAATGGTATTAGCCGTAGCGCGTGCCATGGCAGTTACATTATTCGTACGATCTTTAAAGGTTGTCATTTCATACTCGTACGTTGTTTTCTCGCCATTTTTCTTACCAGAGACAATTACGCGTAACAATACTGCATCATCTTTATCTTTTAAATCCACGATTGGATCAAGTACCTTCAATAATACTTCCCGAGGCCTCACCTTTTGGCCTTTGACCTCCACTTCATAGTCATTACGGGTAAGGTTAAGGTCAACAAGCAATTTGAATTTCTCCGCATGACCTGGATAACGAATTGTTTTATATTCCAACTCATCTAAAAATGGGTAGGAATGAGGCAATGTTGAAGTTCCACCTGAGGTATGGAAGGCTTCAAGCGGACCGAATTTTTCAAAATAAATACTTTCTACTTCTGAAAGTGAAGGTACTTCTTGCTTTAGTCCATTCCGAACAATTAATGAATGATCTGTATAGTGGTCAAATAATCCTTCCAATGAAAAAACATGATTATATTCAAGTGGGGCTTCAGGTTTAACGGGAATCCCACCCACATACATCTTAATAGATTCGATTTTATCTAACTTACTTCCCCCGTAGCCAGCCAAAATATTAATCATTCCGGGGGCAACTCCTAAATCAGGAATAATTGTCGAATGGGCAGCTTTCGCCTCTTCATTAAGTTCCAAAATCCGATCTGTTATATGACCAATATGACCACCGAGATCAACAGAGCTTACCCCTACTTTAATGGCTGTACTTGCAACGATCTCATTAAAGGAATAAAATAGCGCATTGATAATGACATCATATTGGCAAATAAATTTAGCAAGTTCCTCTCGATTGCTTGCATCCACTGAAAACGCTCTCAGTTTTGGCGATTGAATTTGACTACACGCTTTCTGTGCTCGTGCTAAATCAATATCAGCCAACCCTACCGCTTCTACCCCTTCACTTTGTACTAAATCACGTGCTGCTTCTTTCCCCATTAATCCAGATCCTAATACAGCTACTTTCATTTATCAGCACCTTCTTTTCATAATATATTTGCATGGAGTCACCTGAATCAAATTCGCCTTGGCGTATTTGCGCCCAGATTTTTATCGAGCCTGCTCGATAAATTCCTTTAAAAAATCTGAGGCATCCGCCGGAGGCTTAACTATATTCAGCCGGGGTTTGAACTTCCACAAAATTGGATATCTGTTACCTATATTGTTTAGAGACTTCTGCTGAATAAGGTTAAAACTACATTAATATATATGCGCCTTACTACTAATGTCATTACAGGTGACTTTCCTAGTTGACTTAATTATAAATTATAAAAATTCCCAATAATATGTACATTTTAAACGAAAATAGATATAATTAAGATTGAATTTTTGGATTTTTTTACTAATCAGCACTGGAAAGAAAACCTTAACAAAAAGTAAAAGGAAAGGAAGAAATGATGTTGAGAATACTTAAACATATTGCCCAAGATATTGTTGAAAGGACGGCTGAGATTTTGCCATATCCGATCAGCATTACCGATCATGAAGGATATATTATCGGTGCTACGGACAAAAGCCGCATCGGTATCTTCCATCAGCCTTCGCTTGAAGTCATTAAAAAAAATATTATGATCTATTGCAAAAATGAAATTGAAAAAAAAATCTTGCCTGGAGTATCTGTGCCGATTAAGTTTAATAATAAAGTGATTGGTGTACTTGGCATTGTTGGAAGCCCAAGGGAAGTAGAAAATTACGGGCAATTGGTTAAAAACCAAGTAGAAATGATGTGTCAGGAAGCTTTCAGGAAAGAAATGGTAGAATTAAAAGAAAAGATGTTGGAGGTATTCGTCCATCAAGTCATTCATTATAAGGAAAACGAAGAGAACGACCATATTTTAAAATACTCCAACTTATTGGAAATTGATTTACATACAGATCAAGTTTGTCTATTAATTGACATAAAAAATCTTTCGCAAAAACTATCTTCGAAAAAAGAAAGCGAAGAATTTTTCGGTGATTTTCCACTTCAATTTTTCCAAAGAGAAACCTTGGATTTTTTAGACCTTTTATTTTATGAAAATAAAGGGGATATTGTTTCTTTTTTGAATATTGAGCGCTTTGTAATCATAAAATCCCTCCCCTTTCAGCAATCATATTCATCGTTTATTGACAGCTTGGATGAAAAACTTGAAAAGATTAATTCATTTCTTGAGTCAAAATATCGTGTCTCGGCATGTATTTCAGTTGGAGATATTAGTCATGGCATTAAGGGAATTTCCGAGTCCTATAATAATGCAAAAAAAGCAATGAATATTGGGATAAACTCTGGACAGAATTCGGGTATTTACGTGTATAATGAACGTGAATTGATGTTGCGCCTGTTGCCAAAAGAACTTTCGGATGACTATCAGAAAAAACTCATGAATATCATAGCCCCTTTAATCGAACATGATAGTTATGAAGTGTTAGCCTCTACATTTACCGCCTATTGCAAGTATAATATGAAATTAAGTGAAGCCTCGAGAAATATGTTCATCCATCGAAACACAATCATTTACCGGCTTGAAAAAATTTGTGAAATTACATCCCTCAATACAAGCAATTTTGAAAATTGTATGCTTTTGTATACAGCAATCCAATGTTATGAGGAGAAAAAGCTAAATAAAAGCATAAGAACCTGAGGGAGATCAGGTTCTTATGCTTTTGTTTGTAAATGGTTTTCTGTTCCTATTATTCTAAAAATGTGAATTATTTTTGAATATGTTAAGTTTGCAAATTTGCCGGGATTATTTGATTTAATAATATATATTTGTTCAAAGATTCTAGTTCATGATAAATGTCAAAATTTATTTTCTTTTTGCATGGCTTATCCAGCCAACTATTACTCCAATAGCCGCAAGGTAACAAACTCCAGCTGAGAAATAAACTAGCAGATCCCATCCACTCATTATTATCCCTCCTCAAAAACAGAATGGGTAAAAAGTTATTTGTACCTTATACATCAATATTCTCTGAAGAAGAAGCCGGGATTTTATTGGCTGTCATGATATGGGTAATTCCAAAAACAACTAAATTTGTCACTATACCCATTACAATCCCTGGAATCCCAAATGGTTCACCTAGAAAGTTTAACCATATAATCGTCATTAGCATTCCTGCTATGATCGCAGGTGGACCAGCGTATGGTGATACCTTTCGTTCTGACGGTCCTCCCCAAATTAACGCAATAACTAATGGGGGTAATATTGATGGAGCCCATAATGTATAAGTATAAAGCATTAAATTCATCACATTAGGTATCAATAACGATATAACGATTCCAACTATACCCACGATTAAAGTCGCATATTTTGTAGTATTTAATAAACTTTTGTCGGTTGCGCTTTTATTGATAAGTTTACTATGAATATCTCTTGTATAAATAACGGCTGCAGTATTTAAAAGAGAACTCCCTGTCGACATCACTACTGCAAGTAATCCGCCAAAAACGATACCGACCATGCCAACAGGCAAATACGATTTCACAAAATTAACAAAGACTAAATCGCCTTTCATATCAGGGAATATAATGATCCCAATTAAGCCAATAACCATAATTACGATGGTTAGAAAAATATATGTCACTCCAAATGAAACAGTTGACCATTTACTCACACTTGCCGTTTTAGATGATGCATATCTTTGTATATAATATGGCGCTAACGTATCTCCTAATAAAAAAGCCAAGAATGCTGAAATAAATACACTAAATGTCCATGGTCCACCAAAAATGACTAAATTATCTGGATTAATGGCACCTACTTTTTCTATTATTTCAGTCATACCGCCCATTTGATGAACGCCTAAAAGTGAAGCCGTTGCAATACTAGCAATAAGGAGAATAAATTGTACAGCATCCGTATAAATTACCGCTAACAATCCTCCCGCCCAAGTATATGCAATAATAATTAATGTACCTATAATACATAAAGGAACAAATGGTAACCCAGTTATGGGTTCCAAAATACGCCCCATTGCTAAAACTTGAACACCAAACAGACTTGCCATGAACAAAAATGCAATAATGCTAGAAATAAGCTGGCCAGAACGTCCAAAATAAAAGTCCATTATATCGCCAATCGTATATATATTTTTCATCGTGCGTATTCGTGGAGCTAAAAAGAATCCCGATAGAACCTGACTGATGACAACCCCTAAAAGTGCGAGAAACACAACGATTCCCGTTTCATAAACAAATGAAACCCTGCCAATTGTTGCTCCTCCGCCAACTAATGTTGCACCAATTGTGGCATAAACTAATGCCATTGGCATTGATCTACCAGCAACCGAATAATCATCGAAAGAAGATATTTTTTTCATCGTGTAATAGCCAATCCACAACACGATTAGAAAGTAAATAATTATCAAAAAAAGATCTATTGCACTTATTTGCATATTAATTCCTCCCTTAGCTTTTGTTTCGCAGGAATGGAGTAATGATCTTTGATAATAGAATCAAATTAATAATCAATTTAAAATGCTGGCGAAAAAAATCACAATTGTCATAGGATCCGGGCTATTCTTGCTCCTTCTGTCATTGCTATTTCAACGGTACGTGGAGCTAGGCAGTCACCGATAGCGTAAACTTCCGGTAATTGACCATCAAGGGCATGATATAGATAGTCATTTGCCCCATTCCCTAAACAAGTTACGAGAACGTCCACGTTTGGTATTAGATGGTCCTTGTGAGAGAACACATTTCGGATAACCACATTTGAACCTTCAACATCCAAAACCTTACTGTTTGGGGTGAAGACCGTCCCTGCTGACAGCAAACGCTGATACAATGGAGTACGCATTGTTGGATGAATATCTTCGCCAACCGCAAAGTTAGGGGTAATAATGTGTACTTCCGCACCATTTTCCACAAGTTTTTCCGCGGCACTAAGTGCAATCTGACTTCCTGCCACTCCTCCGGCATGATCCCAGACGATCACCTTTTTAGGTTCACTAATCTTTCCTTCAAGTAGCTCATGTGGGGTAGCCAGTACGATGTTAGATTCAGTAATACCAGGAAGATGTGAGACCCAAGGACGAGAATTAATCGATTGCGGAAGAGAGCCAGTTGCAACAATTACAGTGTCTACAGTCATTTTAATTATCTCATCAATAGTCATTTCAGAGTTCAAATGCACCTTTACGTCTAACTTTTCAAGCTGATCTTCTTGCCACTCAATTATTTTGTGTAGTTCATTCATAGATGGCGATGTAGCCCAGAGGCGTAACTGACCGCCAAGTTTACCTTGCCGTTCGAATAGCTCAACCGAGTGTCCTCGGATAGCAGCAACCCTAGACGCTTCCAGCCCAGCTGGCCCTCCTCCAATTACGGCAACACGTTTTGGTTGCCCCGTCTTACTTAGTGATGTCATTTCGTCTGCTCGGCCTGCTTCAGGATTATGAATACAGCGAATAGAATGCCCACTGCTAGTTCTCGCAATACAAACGTTTGCACCTACACACGGGCGAATATCATTTGTTCTGCCCTGGCTAATTTTTTTTACAATATTAGGATCAGCGATGTGGGCTCTAGTCATGCCAACCATATCTGCCGCATCTGTCGATAGAATTTCCTCTGCATGCATTGGGTCTGTAATACGCCCAACTGTAAAAACAGGAATATTAACGACCTCCTTGATCTGCTTCGCTAAATCAACAAATAGACCGTTCGGAGCGGGGGTTGCTGGCCAATGGGCCCAGCGCTGAATTCGATCCATATTTGTTCCAGAAATAACATTTATAAAATGAACCTTTCCAGTAGCCTCAAGGCGTCGGGCAATTTCCTTTGCCTGAGATATATCAACTCCTCCCTTAACTTTTTCGTCTGCTGAGAGGCGAACTCCGATAATTAGGTTAGGACCTGCATGTTCACTTACCTCGTCGATCACCTCAAGTAAAAAGCGTAGTCGATTATAAAGGCTTCCTCCGTACTCATCATTTCGAAAGTTTGTCGCCCCTGACAAAAACTCACTAATTAAGAGACCGTGACCTGCAGTTATTTCAATCCCATCAAGCATCCCCTCTCTTACTCTTCGTGCTGCATGACCAAACGCCTTGACAATTTCTTGGATCTCACCTTTGGTCATCTGATGAGGGATTTCCCGACCGGTCTCAGAACTAACTGGCGAAGGTGCCCAAAGTGGCTTTTCTACCATCAAGGACGATCTTCCAACAGCACCGAAATGACCCAACTGTGCGAGAATTTTTCCTCCCTCAGCATGCACAGCTTCAGCTAGCTTTTGGTAGCCGGATATAATATCGTCATTGTGGTTTACCATAGATTGATAGGAACCCATACCTGTTGGATGGACCGATGTGGCGCCCGTAATTTGAAGGCCGGGACCTCCAGCTGCAAGAGTTCGATGATACTCAATGACTCGATTAGTTGCCAATCCTCCCTCTGCCAATCCCGTATTGTGAGCTGATACCAAAACACGGTTCCTCAATACCATTGGACCTACCTTTAACGGGGCCAAAAGGTTTGGGAAGCTCCCCTCCTCTTGTTTTTCAAATTTAGCCATTAAATCACTCCTTAAATTAATTGATTAATATTTTTTAGGCTACAAATAAATGATGTATTTTTAGCCTCACCATCCTTCCGGGGTAATATTTTTTATATTGCGAAAATTCAGTATTTAAATGATAGAGCTATTTTGACTGTTAATCTATGTGCAATATTCACAAAAAACCATAATACGGCTTTTGACTAGTCGCAAAATGAACCCAATTGATCATTGTAATAAAATCATAAACTGGGAGCTTAACTGCCCGTTGGACATCGGCAGCATATGGCGGCATATCGCTACATTCTAGCAGTATAGCCCCAATATCCGGATTCTCTGCTACCATGCTGACGGCGGCATCCACTACCTCCTGTCGAACTTTTTCATTATCAAATGATCCCCTATTTTCAATAATAGCGGAAAATTCATCTTCCCCGCTTAGATCGCTGATAATTATATTTTTTTTGTTGGCTATACCGCAACTCTCAAATAAACTTTCCGTTAGACCATCTGCATATGCAGTCAAAATTCCGATTTTTTGGCTGTACTTCAACCCTGTTTTAATCCAAGGTACTTGAACAAGACTTGACAAATATACTGGGATATCCACTGCTTCTGCTACTTTATCTTGAAAATTCCCGAAGAATCCGCAAGCTGCGCATATTGCTCTTGCACCTTCTGCTTCAAGTTCCTTTGCGGCAATAATAATACTTTCCAACAATGAGGTATCACCTGATAGTAGTTTTGAAGTATTGCAATCTGGAACTACCTTTAATCTAACGGGAAAATCATATGTTCCTAGATTCGCAACATTCCCAGGTATGACAGGGTACCAGCATTCATCTAAATAAAGTATTCCAACTGAAAAGCCTGTAATATATTGCCCCCTTTTTTGAATGACAATGCTATTCTTTTCTTTCGGCCCAAGAAAGTTATATCCACTTGGGTGATTCAGTTTTTTTGCAGCCAAAATTTCTCAGCCCCTTTTTTCAATTACAAATATTTTTTACGCTTTAGTGAAAATTGTTTATGGGAACCTAATACTTACTGATCTTTCGTTTTAATTGTTACTTTCGATGTGCTTATTAAAATGAACGAATAGCCTTAACCTATCAAATTTTTAATAAATAGCATCTTCAATTATTAGTTGGTTTTCCGCAAACCGCTCTACCCTTAATGGCGTTAAATCTAGCGTTTCATACTTTCCAGTTCGAATTAATTCAGAAAGGCACTTTCCAACAGCAGGGGCCTGCTGCATTCCATGACCGCTAAATCCAAATGCAACAAAGTATCCCTTCATAGATGGGTATTCTCCTAATATAGCATTATGATCCTTCGTGTTAAAATCATATAAACCGGCCCACCCTCTTTCAATTTTCGCCTTCTCAAAATTACTGATCCGGTTGGCAAGTACCGGCCAAATATTTTCAACAAAGGCCGACCTACTCCATTTAAAATCAATTCTTGGTTCAATTTCCTCTGCATAGCCCGAAATAAACTTCTCTCCTTCATGTCGAAAATATACGCCTGTTGGGTCCATCGTTAATGGGAGGTATTTTTGCAATGGTTTTTCGGTATCAAACTGAAAGATTTGTCTTGGAAGGGGTACTACAGGTAATGGCATGCTAGCTTTATCGCTTAGTATGGAAGCCCAAGCACCAGCACAATTAACAACAATCGGAGCGTAATATTCGCTTCCATTCACAAGTTGCACTCCTTTAATTTGATCTTGATCAGTTATAAGGTTGTCAACTTCATCATAAACATACTCTGCACCTAACTTTTTTGCATACTTAACGTATCCTTGCATGACTGAGTAAGGGTCTAAATAACCACTTTCAGCACAATATAATCCACCAGCAAGATCATCAATATTAAGTTCAGGTATAATATTTAATAATTCATTTTTTTGTAAAAGCTGTGAATTGATACCGTTTTCATTTTGAAGTTTTAAATGCTTTTCAAATCTCTTCATCATTTTATCTGCTGCTAGGAATAGATATCCTCTTTGTTTAAAGTCGATTTCAACCTCATCACCATCAATTGCCATAGCTTTAGAAAAATTTTTATAGATTTGTAAGCTGTATTTGCTTAACTGAATATTTATTGCTGTTGTGTAAAGTTGTCTAAAGCCTCCAGCACTTCTTGGTGTCGATGCGAATTCATAAAGACCATCTTTTTCAAAAACTAAAATTTTGCCATTAAAGCCGTCATTCAACAGATTGTAAGCTATACTGGAACCGATTACTCCTCCACCAATAATGATGATGTCAGCCTTATTTTTCATTAATATAAACCACCTTTCTTTCTAAAAATCCTATTAATACCAATATACAAATTTCATTCAACGCAAACTATGGATGTTTTTCACAAATTACGAAGCATTTTTAATTCATTTAATTGTTAAATTTAACAAGGAATATAAGGTCATTTTAGAGAATTTCTTATTATTAATCCAAGTTTGGAAGAGGTGTATCATTTGATCTTTTTAGTGGATTTAGCTCAAACCATTGTCGTGAATACTACGAAAATAATTGAATATCCAATTATCATTACGGATGAAAAGGGGTATATTATTGGATCGAGTGATACTAACCGATTGGGCGATTATCATCAACCCTCCATTGAGGTGTTGGAAAAAAAGAAAACGATGTGCTATGAGTTTGAGGATGTAAAAAATCTCAAGAATGTTCTTCCTGGTGTTGCCACACCAATAATTATCAATAATGAATCTATTGGAGTTTTAGGGATTAGTGGGGATCCTGCGGAGGTTAAGAAATATGCACAGCTTGTTAAGAGCCATGTTGAATTAATGTGCCACGAATATCTGAAGAAAGAAGTAAGTATTCTTGAATCAAAAACGCTAGAAAATTTAATACACTACCTCATAAACTCTATAAATGAAGAGGATTCGGAGTATATTGTCAGATATGGTAAGATGCTCGGATTCAATCTAGAATTGGATATTAGACGCGTATGCTTACTTATTGAAATTGACATGTTTTCTGATAGTTTTTCCAGACAGCATAATCAAATTCAAAATAAGCTTTCCTGGCAATTTCTTCAAAACAATTTAATGGATACATTGAAATACTATTTAATTGATAACAAAGAGGATATGATTTCTTTATTAACAATTGATCAATTTATAGTTATAAAAACAATTAAATCCGACGAATCTTATGATCTTTTTATTAAAAGATTGGACCACAATATACAAAGAATGATGCATTATTTAAAAACTAAATTCAATTTATCTGCAATTATTTCAATTGGAAGCGCGAGTGAAGGAATTCGCGGAATTAAGAAATCCTACCAAGATTCGTTAAAAGCTTTGGCAGCCGGGAAAAAAACGGAGATTTCACCTAAAATATACCACTATAATAATTGGAATATTACATTAGAGCTTTTATCAAATAGTTTGACCTCTTACATTTCTAATAGACTCACTGAGAATTTAAAGAATTTTAGAAACCACGATAATTATGATACACTCTCACATTCATTTATAACTTACTGCAAATGCAATATGAATCTAAGTGAAACCGCGCGTATCTTATTTCTTCATCGTAACTCTTTAGTATACCGTCTCGATAAAATCGGAGAGATTACTTCTCTAGATATATCCAGCTTTGAGCATTGTCTTCTTCTATATATTGCAATCAAAAATTCCGAAACTGAGAATAAAGGTAAAAAAATCTATGATGACTTTCATGTTCAGAGCGGAAATATCTTTATGTAAAGCTATTTTTCATTACGCAATTAAGTGTTAAAATTTATGGCTGGACAAAGATCCGAAAGATATTTACTTAAGTGAAATAAATTAACCTGCATCTCCTGTTCAATTAATTAGAACGGGGGATACAGGTTAATGATTCTTTTATAACAATTTTATTTGGATTATTAATACTGATTAATAATTATCAATCTGCGCTCTTTGCAATTTACCGCTGTAATCAATATAGACAGATTTCCATTCAGTATATACATCCAAAGAAGCGACGCCGGAGTCTCTATGGCCATTTCCTGTTCCTTTTGTTCCACCGAATGGCAAATGAATTTCAGCTCCGGTTGTTCCGGCATTAATATAGACAATTCCTGTATCCAAATCCCTCATTGCCTGGAAAGCCCGATTGACATCAGCGGTAAATATCGCACTGGATAAGCCAAATTCTACGCTATTATTTACTTCGATGGCTTCTTCTAAACTCTTAACAGGAATGATAGAGACAACAGGGCCGAAAATTTCTTCCTTCGCAATTCTCATTTCTGGCTTTACATCGGTGAAGATTGTTGGTGCATAGAAGTTTCCGCTTGCCAACCCATTTTCTGTGACAATACTTCCCCCTGCAAGAAGCTTAGCTCCCTCTTCTTGGCCGATTTTTACATATTCATCAATCCGCTCAAGGGAGGAACGATTAATCACTGGGCCAACTTTAACTGTTTCGTCTAAGCCATCTCCTAGCTTCAATTCGCCGATACGATCAACTAGCTTCTTTTCAAGTTTATCTTTCACATTCTCGTGAACAATAATTCTGCTTGTTGCTGTACATCTTTGTCCGCTTGTTCCAAAGGCACCCCATAAAATCCCGTCAACAGCAAGGTCAAGATCGGCATCCTCCAATACGGTTACTGCGTTCTTTCCGCCCATTTCAAGTGATGTTCTTTTTAATAGGGCACCTGCACGGCCATTAATTTCCTTCCCTACTTCGTTTGAACCTGTAAAAGAAATTAAGTCAATATCTGGATGCTCAACCATTGCATTTCCTACGATACTACCAGATCCGTTCACAAGATTTAACAATCCTTTTGGAAGCCCTGCTTCTTCATAGATTCGAGCAAATTCATGAGCGACGATCGGCGTTTCAGTTGCTGGCTTCCAGACGACTGCATTGCCAGTCACAAGTGCAGGGAGTGACTTCCATGATGCGATAGCAATCGGGAAGTTCCACGGCGTTATTAATCCTGCAACACCGATAGGAACTCTTACACTTAAAGCAAATTTATTTCGGAGTTCAGACGGAACCGTGTCGCCAAAAAGGCGCCGGCCTTCTCCAGCCATATAAAAGGCCATGTCGATCGCCTCTTGCACTTCACCTCTTGCTTCGTCGATTACTTTTCCCATTTCACTTGTAAGGAGCTGGGCAATCTCCTCTTTTCTTTCTTTTAATAGAAAGGCAACTTTATATAGAAGTTCTGCACGCTCAGGTGCTGGAACTAATCGCCATGATTTTTGCGCAATCTTAGCGGCTTGAACGGCATTGTCGACATCTTCAACAGTGGATTGTGTTACTTCCCCAAGAATTTGGCCATTAGCAGGATTGACGATCGGAACAAACTTGCCAGATGATGATTGACTCCATTCGCCGTTAATAAAATTAAGATATTGTTTCATATTTATCCCTCCAGATTTTCTATTAAAGTATTAAATGCTGTTAAACAATATTGTTGTCGCAGCCGCGGTTTCGCTAGATTAATTCCGCACTCTTCCCTATATTCGAGTTTACTTACACCTATTAGTTAACTACAATTTGCAGCTTTTGTTTAATCCTGTTCACCGCTTCAAATAATCTCTCATTTGGAACCGATAGAGATAATCGGAAATACCCCTCTCCTGATGGTCCAAAAGCGTTGCCAGGTGTCAGAATTACACCAGTCTGTTCTAATACTTGCGTAACAAATTCAGTGGATGTAAATCCGCTAGGAACAGGCGCCCAAATGAAAAAGCTCCCTTTCGGTGGATCCGCCTTAATCCCAATCGATCCCAGTGCATCCAACATGGCCACCATGCGTTCTTCGTAAATTTGATTATGTTTTGTTAAACATGTTTGATCGCTGTTCAAAGCGAAGGCGGCAGCTTTTTGGATCGGAGTAAATTGCCCAGAATCGGTATTGCTTTTAAGAATCGAAAGTGCTTTAATGATTTCTTTATTGCCAACCACATAGCCGATGCGCCAACCTGTCATATTATAAGTTTTTGATAGCGACCCGAATTCAACAGCAATCTCCTTTGCTCCATTGACCTGAAGAATACTAGGCGCTTTATAACCGGAAAAAGTGACCATATTATAAGCTGAATCATGGGCGATCGGGATATTATGTTGTTGGCCAAAAGAAACGGCATGCTCGAAAAAATTAATATCAACGGTGGCTGCAGTTGGATTTCCGGGATAATTCAAAAACATCAGTTTCGCCTGTTTAATTACCTCATTCGGAATTAAACTAAAATCAGGCTCAAAATTGTTCTCTTTCAGCAAGGGCATATTGAAGTACTGTCCGTTTGCAAGGAGAGTAGCCATCCGGTAGACAGGATAACTTGGATCCGGAATTAATACGTAATCACCTGGATCGATGAGTGTAGGGATTAAATGGGCAATCCCTTCCTTTGAACCAATCAATGCCAGAACCTCTGTTTCCGGATCAATATTTACACCGTATTGACGTGAATAGAAATCAGCAACTGCTTGCCTAAATTCGGCACATCCAACGAAGCTTGGATATTTAAAATTCTTAGGTTCTTGCATTTCTTCCACTAATTTTCCAACAATATGAGTAGGTGTTGGGAGGTCAGGATCACCGATACCTAAATCAATGACATCGATCCCCGATTGAATCAGTGCAGCTTTTTTCTTATTAATTTCTGCAAATAAATAGGGTGGAATCTGATCGATTCGATTCGATTGATAATTCAAAATCTCACCGCCTTCTTCAATATCAATTTCCTTATATGTAATTTACAGCTTTTAGCCATGGAAAACTATGGTTGTTTTATACGAAAATGAACGCTAAATAGAGCGGCGTTCCGTATGTTTTTTACAAATTGCCTATCCTACTTAAATGATAATTGCTTTTTTGAGAATAAAACTTTTTCGCATATATTGTTGATTTAGCCACAAAGTTTGCCCGTTGATTTCCGCTGCCTAACAAAAAAAGCTCAAAGAATGAGCTATTTATTACATACTTATTTATTATCTAGGAAGTATTAGCATAATAGTCCAATCCTTCTCATTTTTATTAGATGGCTTGTCATGCAGATTAATGAATGATCGGGAGGTATACTTGAATCTCCTTCAGCATGGATTCAAATTGCTCTTGATCGATAAAATCTCCTGATTGCCAGTTTTCCAAAATCCATGCTACTAATTCCTTAGGAGAATTGAAAACTTCACCGCTTGAGTCTGATTTTCGAATCATGTAGCGTCCATTGTCCTCATCAATTGTGACTTCACAAGGATACGCATTATCTTTTGCCTTTAATAAGAATTCCATATTCTCCCTCCCTTTGATCAGATTCACCTTGGCGAATTTGCGTCCAGATTTTTTTCTAGCTTGCTCGATAAATTCCTTGAAAAATCTGAGGCATCCGCCGGAGGCTTAACTTTATTCAGCCGGGGTTTGACCCCCCTACTGATTTGGAAACCTATTTGCATTCATCTCGCTACTTATCTCGTTATAGACAACTGCTGAATAAAGTTAAAAAGTGTTTTTAATGCTGATTTTTCACCCCTTTTGCTGTTGAAATAGAAGCGTTGAAAAATATTTTCGCCCATTCGCGGTGCCAATACGAACCGTTTCAGTTTTCTTTTCCTCTAGATGGGTAAAATCGACGAATGCCCCATCTAAATTTTCGTTTACCTTGTTTATGAGATAGCCTTTTTGAATGAGAAAATCGATCCTGTCCCTTTCATCAAGGAACTGTTGATGATCCGACATTAAATCCCTCCTACATTGATATATGCCAACTGTTTAAAATGGTGAATTCAATGAATGGATACCAATTCAAACGGTTTTGTTTTGATCTTTCTGTAATATCACTTCCAGCCCGCCCGGATCAATGATCCAATCGCGGCCTACCGAAATCCCCAAATATTTGTCGTCGCTTGGATCTTCAATTTCGGCTTGTTTATATTTCTTAAACCACCAATATTTAGCAAGCACATAGTAGCAAGCAGCCCCTATCAGAAACCCGACTAAAAATGAATAGCTCGGTACAAAATAGGAAGCAACCGCTCCGACGATCCAGGCAATAAAGCCAGCTAAGTTTACGCCCCCCATATACTTGAACTGGCCATGATCTTCATATAACTCGGGGACATTCACCCGTCTCTTTCGAATCAAGTAATAATCTGCAAACAAGATACCTACTATAGCTGATAAAATACCCCCGACAAATAATAACAGTGGAATGATGACCCCAAACAGGGTCCATGGCTGGACAATAGATCCGACAATTCCTGCTGTTATGACCCCAGCCCAGAATGGAAATTTAGGACCGCCAACGTTTGAAAAAATCGTTGCCGCAGGAACGACATTCGCCGCCGTATTTGTTGACCATTGCGCAAGGACGATCATAAGGAGGAGAACCCCAAGGATGAGACCGCTAGCGGCTTCTTGAAGGGCCATAACCGGATCATAATTTAACACTGCAATATAACATACACCGCCGATCATAATCATAAAGGTTTGCGTCAGTGGCATGGCAACAAGATTTCCATACAACGATCCTTTGTTACGCTTAAACCAGTTCTTTTCATTAACTGGAGCTTTGAAAAATCGTGAAATAGATGGAATATCTGCCCCCAAAGTAGCCCAAAACCCCATATTACTGAAAATTACTACTAAAAAAGCAGTAAAGGCTGCACTTCCAGTTGCAGGATTTTCGGACCAAGTCCAAATGTTTCTTCCTTGCGCAGCAGCCGTATCTGATAATGATACATACATCCAAATCGAGATTAAAATAATGATGGGTGCAGCTAAATCGGCAAATCGTTCAATCGCTTTAATTCCTAACGCTGTGTTAACTAATTGAAATATGGCGAAAATAAGATAGCAGATAAACCAATTATCAAATCCAAATAACATATTAAAAATGCCATTCATCGCTGTTGCACCAAAGTACGTATTAATACCAAACCACATCGAAGCAGTGATCCCACGGGTCACTGACGGAATATGGGTTCCTATCGTTCCGAAAGGCGCGCGCATATAGACTGGGAATGACAGTCCATGTTCGATTCCAATGTCTGCGATTAAGGAAATAAATAATCCAATGGCAACGCATCCAATAACCGTTGCGATTATTACTAGAGGTAAAGGCAGGGAAATGACACCAGAACCGCCTATAGCAAAGGTTGCTAACACGACAACCATTCCAACCCACATGAATGAAAAGCCTAATGAAGTAATATTCCGATCTTTTTGTTGAATGGGAAATAAATCAGGTGATTTTAAATGACTCGTTTTCATATGAACACACCTCGTTCGGTTTAAGTTTGAGACCTTCATTTTTAATAACCGAATAACAGTATGAATACGCTTAGGAGAGGATAACTCTGGAATGGTCAGACCTCACAATTTATATTTTTTAGCAGTGGATTTATAATGAATCCAACCTACAATCTATTGCTGTTGTGAGGTCAAGTACCAACGTGTATCTTGTTGGTGCTTGACACTTTGGTTTTAAGCCATCCGGCAGGAGTCGTTCAGATCTATGAAACGGAAAAGTCAAGTTAGAGGTAATGAATATGGACTGCTAGATCGATAATGTTTCATTTTGATCCTTTGTAATAAACTCATTGTATTTTGCTCTCTTCAAATATTGGCCTGAGCCAGGCTTTCCAACAAATTGCTTATCGCGGATTACGAATTCCCCGCGGGATAAAACGGAAACAGGCTCGCCGTAAACCTTCATACCTTCAAATGCGTTATAATCAACAGCCATATGATGGGTTTCGGCGGAAATTACACGTTCTGCCTTCGGATTAAAGATGACAATATCAGCATCTGAACCAACAGCAATTGTTCCTTTTTGTGGGAATAAGCCAAATAGTTTTGCAATTCGAGTTGAGGTAATATCAACAAACTGATTTAAACTAATCCGGCCTTTTTTTACCCCTTCAGAAAATAGGATAGAAACACGGTCTTCAATCATTGGGCCCCCGTTTGGGATTTTCGTAAAATCATCCCTGCCTAAATCTTTTTGTCCATTAAAATCAAATGAGCATTGGTCCGATCCGAGGGTTTGCAATTGCCCAGTTTTCAATGCATTCCAAAGGATATCCTGATGCCATTTTTCTCGCAAAGGTGGAGACCAAACATATTTTGCCCCTTCAAAATTTGGTTTTTCTAAATAGCTGCGATCAAGGACTAAGTATTGCGGACATGTTTCGCCCCAAATTTCAAATCCTTTATTCCTCGCTTCGGAAATTTTTTCAACGGCATCTGCACAAGAAACATGGACAACGTATAGTTGAGAATTCGCTAATCCGGTCAGCTGAGCCGCACGGCCTGTAGCTTCCCCCTCAACTTCAGGCGGGCGTGTTAATGCATGGTAGATTGGAGCAGTATTTCCTTCCGAAATTGCCTTCTTTGTTAAATAATCGATCACATCCCCATTCTCTGCGTGGACCATGACCAATGCCCCAAGTTCTTTAGCAGCAAGCAGCGTTCGAAAAAGTGTTTCATCATCTGCTTGAAACACATTTTTATACGCCATAAATACTTTAAAAGATGTAATTCCTTCCTCCTCAATGACTTGTGGAAGCTCGTTCAAGACAGCTTCATTGATTTCACCGATCATTAAATGAAAACCATAATCAATAACAGCTTTATCCTTTGATTTTTCATGCCATGTTTGAATTGAGTTTCGTAATGGCTCTCCTTTATTCGTTAAACAAAAATCAATAATTGTTGTTGTTCCACCGAAAGCAGCAGCAATCGTTCCTGTTTCAAAATCATCCTTCGTTACCGTGCCTCCGAATGGCATATCCAGGTGGGTATGCGGATCAATCCCGCCTGGAAAAACGAAACAATCCTTTGCATCAACGATTTCAGCTTCTGGAGCGGATAAGTTTAAACCGATTGCCGATACTTTTCCTTCTTCGATTAATATATCTGCAATAAATGTATCTGCAGCCGTAACAATTGTTCCGTTTTTAATTAGTTTTTTCATCTGGATTGAACCTCCTCCATTACTTTGCAACATCTAAATTACAGTCTGCACTCAGGTTAAGGACTGCCTGACGTTCATTCCATGTCATTGGCGGAAGCTCACTTGGTACTTCGATCATGTCGATCGCTCCGTCAACTGGACAAACAATGGAACAAAGGTTACAGCCTACACAGTCTTCTTCTCGCACCTTTAAATAGCTTTTCCCATTTGTGTCGGTTAACATATCAATACATTGATGAGATGTATCTTCACATGCGATATGGCATTTATTGCAATTAATGCACACATCTGTATTGATCTTGGCAACGATGTTATAGTTGAGGTCCAAATTCCCCCAATCTGAATATCTTTGGACTGATTTTCCGATAAGTTCTGATACGGATGTGATTCCTTTAGCCTCTAAATAATGATCCAGTCCTTCGATCATATCTTCAACAATTCGGAATCCGTGGTGCATTGCAGCTGTGCAAACTTGAACGCCTGTCGCTCCCATAAGAATGTATTCAACGGCATCCTGCCAATTGGAGATGCCGCCAATTCCTGAGATCGGAATGTTAATTCTTGGGTTTCTTGCACATTCTGCTACCATATTTAAGGCGATCGGCTTCACTGCTGGTCCACAGTATCCTCCATGGGCTCCTTTTCCGCCAACATGTGGGATCGTATTCCATGAATCAAGATCAACACCTGCTAAGCTGTTAATGGTATTGATCATGCTGATTGCATCTGCTCCTCCATTTACAGCTCCTTCCGCAGTTACCGTGATATCTGTAATATTCGGCGTTAATTTTACAATCACAGGGGTTTTTGCCACTTCTTTCACCCAATAAGTTTGCCTTTCAACAAGCTCTGGTACTTGACCGGAAGCAGAGCCCATTCCCCGTTCCGCCATCCCATGAGGACATCCAAAGTTTAACTCGAGGCCATCGACCCCTACATCCTCCACTCGCTTGACGATTTCATGCCATTTCTCTTGTTTCGGTTCAACCATTAATGAGGCAATAATCGCATGTTTGGGAAACCGTTTTTTCGTTTCATAGATTTCCTTTAAATTAACATCTAGCGGTCTGTCTGTAATGAGTTCGATATTGTTAAAACCTGCGACCCTTTGGCCGTTAAAACTGACTGCAGCAAATCGTGATGAAACGTTCAAGATAGGATCCCCTAACGTTTTCCAAACTGCTCCTCCCCAGCCAGCTTCAAAGGCTCTTTGCACTTGATAGCCTGAATTGGTCGGGGGAGCCGATGCAAGCCAGAATGGGTTTGGCGACTTTATTCCAGCAAGATTAATACTTAAATCAGCCATTTCTACTTCTCTCCTTTTCATTAAATTCGCCTTGGCGTATTTGCACCCAGATTTTTACCTTAGCTTGCTCGATAAATTCCTTTAAAAAATCGGAGGCTTAACTTTATTCAGCAAGAGTTTGGACCCTAACTGAAATGGATACCTGTTTGCATACGTCGCACCATTTATATCATTTAGAGATTCTGCTGAATAAAGTTAAAATAAGATGATATACTTTTATAGCAAGTTATCATTGCAGCAATAGAAATGAGAGCGATTTCATGAATCCAGTTATACTGTTTCAATTGCTGCGAGCTGCTTATGAATGGAATATGCCACATCTTTTCCTTGTTGGGCAGCTGTTACAACCATTGCATCTCCCTTCCCTTTGCCAAAAACAACGTCTCCGCAAGCAAATATTTTTGGATTTGACGTTTGCATTGTTTCTTTGTTCACTTGAACGACTCCGTTATTGTGATCAAGACCAAACGATTCAATTAATTCTAGGTGCCTCGTTTGTCCAATCGCTTTAATGACCGCATCTACAGGGATCGTGTGATGGGATCCATCAATAGGAACTGGTTGGCGACGCCCTTCTTGATCAGGTTCACCGAGCTCCATTTTGATGCATTCAATCCCAGTTACCTTCCTGTTTTCATCCCCAATAATGCGGGCAGGCGCTGTTAACCACCGAAACTCAACGCCATCCTGTTTGGCAAATTCGTATTCAAAGTCATATGCAGACATTTCCTCCGCGGTTCTGCGGTAGAGGATTTTGACATTTTCAGCCCCTAAACGAACAGAACAGGTAGCACCATCAATGGCTGTATTTCCGGCACCAATGACGGCAACGCGCTTTCCGACAAAATCCTTTGATAAACGATTGCTTTTTGTTGCCTTAACAAATTCGATGGCATCAAATACCCCATCTAAATTTTCACCTTCTATGTTTAGGCTAGGGACATTTGCCATTCCAGTTGCGAAAATAATATAGTCATAGTTTTCAGTTAAGTATTCTGCTGATACATCCCTTCCGACCATCGTATTTGTTCGAATATTTACATTCAATTTTTGAACTTGATCAACTTCCCAAAATGAAATCGATTGCGGCAGACGGAAAGAAACGATCCCATACGTATTTAAACCGCCAGCTTTTTCTGCTGCTTCGAAAATTGTAACCTCATACCCCAATCGCGCCAATTCCCTGGCCGCTGATAATCCTGCAGGACCTCCTCCGATGACAGCAACCGTTTTTCCATTGCTTTCTCCCGGCTGAAACAGAGCTTGTTCATTTTTGATCGCCCAATCAGTTGCATATCTTTGCAATCTCCCGATCAAGATTGGTTTTGTTGAATGATTCAACACACAGGCACCCTCACAAAGCTCTTCCGTTGGGCACACTCGTGCACAGCTCGCTCCAATTGGATTTGCAGACATGATCGTTTTAGCAGACCCTAGTAAATTTCCTGAAGCAATTTTTTTAATAAAGGTAGGAATATCAATTCCGGTCGGACAAGCCTGAATACAAGGAGCATCAAAGCAATAAAGACATCGATTTGATTCTTCCAGCGCTTCTTGATTCGTCAGGCCCGCATCAACCTCTTGAAAGTTTTTTTCAAGATCTGAATAGGAAATTCGCTGTATTTTTGCATTAACCAAAGAAAAACCCTCCTTTTTTCATTCTTTGCAATGGGTGGAATATAGTTTCAATAATGGAAAACCCAATGAATCAGATATAATCCTTAATCTCCTCAAAAATGAAAACAATTAATAGGCGACGAGATGCCCATAAATAATCTCCCATCAACCCCCTTTTCTTCTCCAGTTGGCGGAGAATTCAGTATTTTATTAATAATTTAGAGGTTATATGATATGTCATCAAATACCCTCTAAAATGGAGCAAGCATTGGATTATCCAATATGTAAAATAGTAATGAAGAAATCTCTTGTAATAGGACAGAACAAGTTGTTTTTTCGCAAATGGAAGGATTGAGAATGGAAATTCAAAATCGATGAGGAAATGCTCTTCTTGTACAATTTTCCGAGTCTTATATCAATTTATCACATCCTAAAAAGGAAATTTGTAAAATGAACTCGAATCTATTTTTAGAGTTTTTCTCATTCGAAATATTACCAAACGGATTTCCTTATATTAAAATCCTTAATTTAGCCATGTTTTTAATCTGAAGTGGATGTGGTCGCAGATAGATATTTATGAATTTGGAAGGTCATTTTTCAAAATAGTTCTCGACATATTTAGATAATTCGTCGAAAATTCAAAGTACTGCAGGTGTAAGTCGTTCTTTACAAAAGTAAAAAAACGCACCTCATCTATTAGAGGTGCGCCTTTACATCATTAAATAATGAGAAGTAAGCACACTTTATTTAATGCTTTAAGTAACATTAATTCCAATAGTTTCTCCTAAATTGTGCCGAGTGGCAGTCATTGCATATCGGAAATTCATGGTCCCAAGGAAGTTTTTTTCCGCACCGCCGGCATTTTTTACTCATATTTTTAACATCGGTCTTTAGCCTTTCATGGACCTGATCACTGATTTCCTCCCGCACTCGCTCCCAGTAAATCGCTTCTGTCCTTTGTTCCAAACGGTATAAGAACAATAAATGAAGCCCAATCGCTTTATAGGAAAGCTCTAATTCCTCAAGATTGCGTTTTTTGATAGATGGTTCAGGAAGCTCGTCGCCTTCAATAATTGCGCGCATTGTTTGTTCCCATTGCTGGATCAGCTCGGGCTCTTTTTTGGAAAAAGGAAGGTGTAAAAAGCCATATAGATCCATAATGGCAAGCCTAGCCTCAATTTCTGAGCCACGGATTCGTCCATAGAGTTCTCGTTCCTCAGAAAGTGCCGCTTTTTTTGTTCCTTTTGGACTTTCAAACTTCTCCCAAAGCTCAAAAAATGTACCGAGATCTCGAAAGTATTTTTGAAATCTTTCAAATACCGAGGTTGTTGGGGCGATAGCAAATGTATGGACAGGTTCATCTTCCTGTTCAAGCAGTCTTTTCATCAATTTGATGTCCTTTGTAAACGCCACTTTTCCAATATTGTAAATTCCTTTACGGCCTGCGCGGCCTGCAATTTGTTTGACCTCTTGGGATGTAAGCAGCCGCCTTTTCGTTCCGTCAAATTTTTCATTCTCGAGAAAAACGATACGGCGAATCGGGAGGTTAAGCCCCATTCCGATTGCATCGGTGGAAACAATGACAGATGTTTCCCCTTTAATAAATCGCTGCACTTGTTTTTTTCTCGTTTCTGGCGGCATGCTTCCATAGATCATGCTGACGGATTTCCCATCATTTTGAAGTCTTGAAGCTGTTTCAAGAACACGCCTTCTTGAAAAACAAATGAGAGCATCGCCTTTTTTAACATGGTTGATTTGAAATTCCTTCCTTTCAACATCTAATGGAATTTCCCGATTGTATTCAAGAACCTCAATATCAGAATCGCCAAGTAGTTGAAGGATCATTGTTTTTGCGTTGCGGCTGCCGATAATATGTATTTCGTTGGCATTTGCTTTCGTAATGGCTTTATACCAGGAAAAACCCCGATCCTTATCCGTAATCATTTGTGCCTCATCAATGACGATCACATCGTAGAAATCTTTTTCATGGAACATTTCCACGGTAGAGGAAATATGGTTTGCATTGGTTACAAGTTTTTCCTCCTCCCCGGTTTTTAACGAACAGAGAGTGCCTTCCCCATTGAGTTTATCGAACACTTCAAGAGCGAGTAAACGAAGCGGTGCGAGATACATTCCGCTATTTGCTTCCTTCATTTTTTCTAGTGCGTGATGAGTCTTGCCTGTGTTTGTGTCGCCAATATGAAGGATATACTGCATTTTTCTTTCGACTGAGGGGCTATATTCACGCCCAAAAATATCTTCGAGCATGCGGTCCTCTTCTTCTTTTTTCCGTTGGATTTCTAACAGCTCTTCCGCTTTTTTTCGTTCGCGATCAGCGAGATGCTCTTCATAAATTTCGCGGTGCTTGATTGGATCGAAAGGGATTACCGTAAGCTGCAGTATATCTGATATGTACTCTTCTTGTATCACTTTGATAAAGTAATGGGCTAGTGATTCACTTATATATTCCAATTCATCTTTCAAATCGAATGTTGTTAATGGTTCAGAAAAGGTTTCCTGATATTCATTTAAAATCGCTTTCGGAAGCTGCTCGAACACGATTTTCTGCATCAAATCAAGGAGGAAAGCAGAAATAAGCCTTTCATATAAATCGTAATAGGTTTCATACTCAAAATATTTCCGGCCCCAGTGAATGGTTCCATGAATATCTCCGGTTAGCTCATTAAAAAATTCGGCCATTATTGAATAATCACTTTGTTCGAAACAGCCGATTTCTTCAAGTTTTTCTTCAAGTGCAAACGTATCTACGGGGTAGTATCGCGGCTTATTATTAATATCTGAAGCTAATTGGCCAGCTGACATATGCCTGACATATAAATATAGAAGCTCTTTATTATTCTCGATGATCTCTTCTGCGTTTTGTTCAATCTTATCGTGCATTCTTTGTTTTTTTTCTAATAAACGTTCTATTTCTACTTTTTTTAGATAATCGGCTCTTGCTTCTTCGTAGCGACTTGTCCATTTGCTTCGATCAATTTCAAATTTTTCATGAAGCCATTTGTACGTATCAAAAGGCTTATATGTCCTCATCTCGGTCCGAAATAGATGATTAATCATTTTCCGGTCGACATTTTCGGTTTCAAACCCTTTTTCTTTTAAAAACTGTTTTTTCTCCTGTCTCGAAACATTGTTCGTTACTTTATTTAACCAAATATTAATCCAGATTTGTTCGATATAGTGATTTCTTTTAGAAAGATAGTCTTCAAATGAGGGCATGACATCTTGACTGCCGAGATAATTGTTCATATCCTCCAATATTTTCGTTTTTGTGTGTTCTGTCGCGTTTCGATATGTAATTTCCAATTGGTTCATGATCTGACTCCCTCTTAACTATTCTATTTTTATTATTGTAACACTTGCAATCACAAATCATTATATGAAGGGCGTCAATCATTTTTAATAAGTTACATTTTTTAAAAAACTTTTTATTGACAAAATTCTGATTCCTACATATAATTTATCTAGAATTAACTTATCTCGAATTAAAACTAAATTAATTAAAACAATTGGAGGAGAATAAAATGACAAATACAAAATGGGCACTTGATACTGCACACAGCAGCGTAGATTTTTCAATCAAACATATGATGATCGCGAACGTGAAAGGAACGTTTAACAGCTTTGACGCTATAATTGAAGCTGATCCAGAAGATTTATCTTCAGCTAATGTTCAATTCACGATTGATCTCGCTAGCATTGATACACGCAATGCCGACCGTGATAACCACCTTCGTTCAGGTGATTTCTTTGATGTAGAAAATAACCCATCAATGACTTTCCAATCAACAAAAATTGTCAATAATGGCGATGGTGAATATGATATAACTGGTGATTTGACAATCGGTGGTGTAACAAAAGCTGAAACATTTGCTGTTACGTATGAAGGATCTGGAAAAGACCCATGGGGCAACGAAAAAATCGGATTCAGTGCTAAGGGTGCTGTCAAACGAAGCGATTACGGCTTAACTTGGAACGCCGCTCTTGAAACTGGGGGCGTCCTTGTTGGAGATAAAGTAAAGATTGACCTAGACATTCAGGCTGCAAAAGCTGAATAAGAGGACAATTGAATAAAAAAGCGGCTTTACAAGGGATTGATTGCTCCTTAAGCCGCTTTTTTACAATGAAAAATGTGTTTGGATTTACTAGTTGCAAGATTATGTGGTCAATTAGCGAATTTTCATCTTCTATTCGCGAATTTTCATCTACTATTCGTGAATTTTCAACTACTATTCGCGAATTTTCATCTTCTATTCGCAAGTTTCAACGATCTATTTGCAGGGTTCCCAAATAACGCTACTGCTCAGCTAAAATCGCTGCGACTTTATCTTCGATTACTTTCCCCTGTGAGTCGTCTAATAGATTATTCAAGATGATTTAAAAAAATCAGTGTATCTTCGCTTTTACTTTTTCTTGTTCTTGTTTAATCATTAGATAGGCTGATATGAAATATTTCTTCCTAGAGATAATATTATTTATTTTCTTAAAAGAGTAATTATTTCTTAACCTAATATAATAAAGTTGGTATGATATATAAAAGACATATAAAAAAGGAGTAGAATCATGAGTGTACATAAAGCTATTTCACAACATGTAAATAAACAAAATAAGAGAATTACTGAATTTTTAGCATTGGATCAGCAACGTGAATTTTATATTGACGAAGCGATTTCGAATTGTATAAAGGGAAATCCTTTTTCGGCTGATAAAATAAATGAAGTGACAAGCCGTATAAATATTCTTTCCAAACAAGGCATTGTTCCCGCACGGAAACTTGTCACACTTCAAATGATTGAGGACTATGCCAACAAAATAAAGTAGGACTTTGAAGCATTACAGCCTCAATGTGTAAAAACTGGTGTGAATTTTAATAACGGGTTCCGTCTTCTATCACCCAAAACTTTAGATCACCAAGAAGTATAAGAGAAAATCTATAACTAATTGCATCGCCTTTGGCGGTGCTTTTTGAATCGGTGTAAAAAAGCCCAGTTGTTAACTGAGCTATCCCTTGTAATTATTTACATTTTCTTATGAAGGAGCAAATACTAAGCTACCTACATCTTATAATTTACATAGGTGCTTTAAGGTAATGTTTACCCCGACTAGTCCTTTGTTAAATTCTAGCTCAGCAGTAAACTTTCTGGCGCAACATTGAGCAAAAAGGGGCTCGGTTCACCTACACTGTAAAGTTGCAAGTGATGCATAGCCCGGGTGCAGGCGGTGTAGAACAATCTGCGCAAACTCTCATCGCCGTATACTTGCGCCGATGCGTCATATATGATGACGGCGTCGAATTCGATTCCTTTCGCTAAATACGCTGGTATGACGACAACGCCTTGCTCATATTCAATCGAGCCGCTCTTCACAAGTTTGATTTCTTCGACGTCGCTCAAGGCGTCGTATGTTGCCGCGCTTTCAGCCGCTGATTTGCAGATAACAGCAATCGTATTATACCTCCGATTCCGCAAGTCTGCAATTTTGGAAGCGATGCAATGATGCAGTTCGGCACGATCAGACACTTGTGTCAGCATAGGCCTTTCGCCGACGCGATCAAAAGCGGTAATTCTTTCGCCATCGGGCACGAGTCTGCGCGTAAATTCGACGATCGGCTTTGTGGATCTGTAGCTTCGGGTCAAAGTTATCGCATCCGTTTCATTCGGTCCGAATAAACCGGTAAGTGTATGAAAATCGACAGCTTCGCCGGCATAGGCGAATATCGCCTGATTAAAGTCGCCGAGCACGGTCATCCTTGCCGAAGGAAACAAACGTTTTAAAAACTCGAATTGAAACGGAGAATAATCTTGCGCTTCATCTACAAGCACGTGTTTGATCGAGGCGTCAATCTGAAAGCCTTGAATCAGCTCTTTCAAAAGCAAAAACGGAGTAGCATCTTCGTAAAACAGTTTGCCTTCGTCAAGCATTTTCACCGTCGATAGGCAAATATCCTCCCACATCTCGGGTGTTTTACCATCCATCCAAGGTTTGATCCGCGTTTGATCGGTGAAAAGCTGCTTATATATTCCCTTAATGTCGACGAAACGAAGCGTTCGGATCCGTTCGCGCAGCGGCTTCAACTTCTTGCGAACGATCAAACGGCCGAGTGCTTCGATCTCGCTCTCATAATTGTCAAACGTATCCTCCGTAAAGCCTCGTTTTTTTCGTAAGTGGGTACGAGCCCTTTGGTAATCTTCGTTGCTAAGCAGCTCGATTTCTTCCTGTACCCACGGCTTGGTCAGTTCGCGCTTCTCAGCATCATCCATTCGCTCGTTAAGCCACTCCGTTAACCTCTCAAGCCTGTTGTTAAAGCGGAGCAAGGTGTCGCTACTATAAAACCTTTCCCTGATTTGTTGGGCGGAAATAATCGGTTTTCCTCTAAATTTAATACCTTTGAAGATCATACCGGATAATTCCAGCGACTGCCTATATGATTTGATCGCCTCGAAAAAACGATGTGATGCCTTGAATCGGATGCTCGCAGTCCTAATCTGGTAGGAAGGGGCACCTAATGCAGTCAACACAAATTCCAATTGCTCGTAAATATTCTCGACTTGAAATGTGTCGCTAAGCCGATGGTTTAGGTATTCTTGGAATGTGACCTGCTGCATATTCTCTTCTCCGAGCTCAGGTAAAACCGTAGATACGTAGCTGTTAAACATCTCGTTAGGAGAAAATAGAACGATTTGATCTGCTTTCAGTCTATCGCGATACTTGTAGAGCAAGTAAGCGATCCGTTGCAGGGCGGCCGATGTCTTGCCGCTGCCAGCGGCGCCTTGGACGATGAGCAGCCGCCCTTGATCGTGCCGGATGATCCGATTTTGCTCCTGTTGAATGGTGGCCACTATGCTGTGTAAATGTTTGTCTGTGCCTTTGCCGAGTACCTGCTGTAAAATCTCGTCTCCGATCGTGAGACTCGTATCGAACATCGATTCGATAACTCCGCCGTGGATGATATATTGCCACTTTTGCTCCAACATGCCGTGGATAACTCCTCCAGGCGTGGTATATTCGGCAGGACCGGGCGGGGAATCGTAGTAGACGCTCGAGATTGGCGCCCGCCAGTCGTAGATTAGGAAGTTCTCTCCACTTGCATCCGTGAGCGTGGAGACGCCGATATAGATACGTTCCGCAGCAGAAGTACCTTCTTCGGTGAAATCGATCCGGCCGAAATAAGGCACCTCCTGCATGCGACGTAGCGCGGACAACCGCTCACTTGCTTTCCCGTAAGTGCTTTGATTTATGGACAGGACTTGAGCCTGTTGTCTCAAGCTAATGATTGTCTCGAGATAATCGTCGAAACTATCTGTGTTAACCTTGACGTCGTCCCAAAAGTGTTTCCGGATATCGACCACTTCATTCCGACGCCGGACGGTTTCGTTTTCCAGCTTGCTGATCTGCTCCGTGATTGTCTCCATTACAATGTTCAATCGTTTTTGCTCCAGGAGAAGTTCTGTGTTCACATCAATCACTCCTTTAAAAAAAATAAAATGGGGGTTGACTTAAAGACAATTCATGTTGTATAATTATTATAGGGATAATATACACTTAAAATGAATTAGAATGTTTTTCTATATTAATTTACCATGGTTTCTCATTTTTATCAATGTATTTGATACGACATCCCAAATATAAATCATAATTTATACCAATAACAAAAGACTATCAAAATTTTCATTTTTGATAGTCTTTTTTCTTTACATTTTTTCTGTTAGCGATAAGTAACGAAACCCGTTAATACTTATACACCTCTTTTTATTTTGGAAGCAATAGAATAAAATGCGGTTAATACTCATAATCTTCAAATTCAGGAGTAAATAAAAAAAGCTTTAAATCAATCGAGCCATCAGGCAAAAATGTCACACCTTCACTCTCCAGAGAAAGTTTTTGTATATTAAAATGTTCCTCGGCCTTTAACCCGATTTCGCCTTTGGAGTTAATGACACGATGCCACGGCAATTGATGTTTCTTGCTCATGGAATGAAGAATCCTCACTACCTGTCTCGCACCTCTAGGACTGCCAGCTAGTTTTGCGATCTGTCCGTATGTCATCACACGGCCAGAGGGGATTTGTTTAATGATTGCTATCACTTTTTCTGTAAATGTTTCCAACTTACGCCTCCTTGCTTTAATTCACTTAATTGAATGAATCGAGGCTCTCCTTCATTGCTGATATTAGTGGAGGAATTCTAGAATAAATTTCTATTACTTCGTCCATTTTCATTCTCACAAGTCCACTGGATGAAGGTGCGACAAAATCAATCGTTCCAGGGATGATTGACTCTTCTTGGATTCCCCAAGGCAATGATTTTTTTCGGCTATATTCTTGGTAAACCCCTTTACCTACAAAACAAATAATCTTAGGTCTGTATAATCTGATTTTCTCCTTTAGCTCTTCCCTGCCCTCATTGTATTCTTCCTTAGTTATTTCATCCGCCGCCTTTGTAGGCCTTGAAACAATATTGGTCATCCCATAGCCAAGATCTAATAGTTTATAATCTTCCACAGCATCAAATTTCCGTGGCGTTAATCCAGCTTCATGGAGGATTTTCCAAAACCGATTATTCGGATTGGCAAAATGATGCCCTGTCTCTGCCGAACGAATACTAGGATTAAAGCCGACAAATAAAAGATCAAGATTCTTTTTTAAATGATCGTTTATCGGATTCATTTGGCTTCTCCCTTCACATCTAGACCACTTTGTTTTATTTTATGTATTGAAAAAAGAGCCAATCCGGCTCTTTTCTCATTACTTATGCTTCTGTAATTTCAACTTTCTCCATAACATCGCCATTTTTCATGGCTTTAACTGTATCCATGCCTGAAGTTACTTTGCCAAATACAGTATGAACGCCATTTAAATGCGGTTGTGGCTCATGGACAATAAAGAACTGGCTTCCGCCTGTGTTTCTTCCTGCATGCGCCATTGATAAAGAGCCAACCTCGTGTTTATGAGGGTTTCCTTCTGTTTCACAGTTAATTGTATATCCTGGTCCACCTGTTCCTGTTCCACTTGGGCAGCCGCCTTGGCTGACAAATCCCGGGATAACGCGGTGGAATGTAAGACCATTATAATACCCTTCGTTTATTAATTTTGCGAAGTTTTCAACTGTCGCTGGAGCTGCCTCCGGATATAATTCAAACTCCACTTTTTCACCATTTTGCATTAGTATGTATCCTTTTTTAGCCAAATCAAACATCTCCTTCTATTGAAAATCAATCTTAATAATAACATTAATCTATACATGAATAAAAGTCTTAGCAGTTCAAAAAAGTTTTTTTCAAAGAAAATAAGGTTTATTTTATTTACTAAAGAGTTCAATGAATATTAGAAGAATAAAGATAATCAATCCATAAAATGATACATGCAAAAAAATGGTCATTAAACTGAATTTAAATTTTTCAAGATTTACAGCTTGTTTACTGGCCCTCGTACGCATAATATCACCATCCTTATACGAATCTTATCGAATTCTAACTATTTTGACAATATATTGCGTGAAAAATTCAAAAAATACGAAAACATAGGAATGGAAAAATCATAATGATTTCAATATTGCCTTACACCTATTAGAGAAGAGAAACCTATTTCCTCTCCTCTAATCAAATTATACTGGCGTTAACTTTATTTATCCCTTTGATAGTCATCGATTTTATTATCTAAAATTTGCAAAGCATTAAGAGCCCGGTCAGAGTCAACTTCCCTATAATGATGTGCTCCACCAGCCTCCTCATCTTTTTCATCCGCAAGCTTGATAATTGTTTGCAAAGGCGTCCTGACAACTTCTCCTCCAGGCAGAAAAGAGTCGGTATGAAAGAGGATGCCAAGAGCGATTTCTTTTGCTTTCACCGGGTTCTCTCCTAATCGAATAAGCAGCTTATGTGCCCGTTCTGCTCCTTTTATGGCATGAATATCGTTCCTTCGGTATAATTCATAATCCCATTTCCCATTTTTATACCAAGTATAGTGACCCATATCGTGAAGAAAACCGGCTTTTGCAGCCGAATCCACATCGACATCTCGATCCATTGCCAGTTGAAATGCATGATAGGAAACAGCAATAGCGTGTGATAATCCAGATCTAGTTAAATATTTCTGTGCGATTCGGTGGTTATAAATATCTGTTAATTTTACATCTCTCATAATACCCCTCCCTGTTTATTATCTTTTGGTTCATGTAATTATTTGGGATTGTTTGTAATTAATTTTATATCAGGTTCTTTTCTTTAAGGGTAGTACCTTGCTCAAAATCTCTTGTGCATCTGCCTCTGCTTATTCATAACCTCATACGATTTTTCTATAATATCTGTCAGAACATCGCCCTTATATACTCTTCCCAGCTTCGTGTTTTCTTGATAATATTCGACGATTTCATCGAGCTTTTTAGAAGTATCCTTCGCAATACGTACATTGAGCTGGATTCTTTTTTCTCCAAGCATGATGTAAAGAACCTCCCTATTATGGTGATACCAACCAACTATTAATATGATAACAAACTGATATTACACTGCTAGCATTTGCTAGCAGTCCTATAAATGCCATATTTCGATCTTATTACCATTATCGGTATATTTTCGCAGAAATTAAAGCCCCTTAGATCGATAAGGTGAAATGCAAAAATAAAGGAGAACAGGTTTCCCTCTTCTCCTCCATTTTATTGATTGGTCCTATTCTTCCATTTATCTTTTAAGAATTCCCCGAACTGACTTAACTCGTTCATACCATCCTTAACTTTCTCTTTCCAGATTGGAAGCTCTTTTTCGAGAGTTCCTTTCACTTTATCAGCCGATTCTTTGATTGTTTGTCCCACTTCCTCCTTGAAATCCTTTTGCGCAAGCTTCTTGTTTACAGATTTAGTCGAGAATTCTGCTTGATCAAGATATGGGATCGACTGCTGCATAATCGCTCTAAAAATAGGCACAACTGTTTCAGAACTGCTCCTTGATAAATAATGTTCTCGATCGGTCTTGTCATAGCCAAGCCAGACTGCACCTACAAGGTTTGGAGTGTAACCGACAAACCATTGGTCTTTTGTTCCATTCACGTCTCTATACGGAAGCTGTGTTGAGCCTGTTTTTCCTGCTATTTCAGTGCCATTCATTTTCGTTCCTTTGCCAGTACCGGACTCAACGACATTTAGGAGCATTGAAGTCATTTGATTGGCAATCGCTTTTGAAGTTACTTTAACGGTTTTCTTTTTTCTTTCAGCAATGATTGTGCCAGTTGGACCAACAATTTTCGTGATTAAATGAGCATCTGTTCTTTTTCCCCCATTTGGGAAGGTCGAATAAGCTTCTGCTAAAGTAAGCGGTGAAATCCCTTTTCGCATGCCACCTAGTGCAATACCTAAATATTCATCCTCTTTTTCTAACGGAATGCCAAATCGCTTGAGGGAATCAAGGCCCTTTTCAAGCCCAATTTGATCAAGCAGCCATACAGCTGGAACATTTAAGGAATCTTCAACGGCTTTATACATCGGAACGTCACCAGCATATTGTTTGGTGGCGTTTTCTGGTTTGTATTGCCCGAATGACATTGGTTCATCCTTCAAAATTGAATTAGCATTGTACCCGTCTTCTAAAGCAGGAGTATATACGGCAAGTGGTTTCAATGTTGATCCTGGTTGGGCCTTAATATGTGTTGCACGGTTAAATCCACGGAACACATGGTTTCCACGTCCCCCGATAAGCCCTCTGACCCCGCCAGATTTTGGATCTAACAGAACGGCGCCACTTTGAACAAGAACACCATGTCTTCCTCTTGGGAATAAAGAATCTCTTGCATATACTTTTTCAAGACCTAATTGCAGGTTTTGATCCATTTCGGTATATATTCGATATCCTCTCGTGAAGATCTCCTCCTGCGTCAAGCCATATTTACTGATCGCTTCATCAAGAACAGCATCAATATAATAAGGATACTTTCTTTCAACGAAACCGCCTTTTCCTTGCTTCAGCTGAATTTTCTCCGCAATCGCTGCCTCATATTCAGATTGATCGATCATCCTATGTTCCTTCATTTTTCCTAACACAATATTTCGGCGCTCCATTGCAGTATCATAATTATGAAAAGGATCGAGTGCGGAAGGTGCTTGCAATAAAGCTGCAAGTAAGGCAGATTCACTAATGGTTAAATTATTTGCTTGTTTATTGAAATATTTGCTCGCTGCCTGATCAATCCCCCAAGCACCGCTTCCGAAATACACCTGATTCAAATACATTTGCAATATTTCATCTTTTTTGTAATTCTTCTCAATTTCTACGGCCAAAAATAACTCTTCTATCTTACGTGTATAAGTCTTTTCTGATGAAAGCAAGGCATTTTTCGTAAGCTGCTGGGTAATTGTACTACCGCCGCCAGTAATTCTGCCTGCAAACAGGTTATTGAAAAAGGCACGAGCTATCCCTTTTATATCAAAGCCATTATGTTGATAAAACCGCTCATCCTCAATAGCTACTACTGCGTTTTTCACATAATCAGGCAGTTCTTCAATAAAGACTCCTTCTGTCCGATTCGTCGCTAAATTACTTGCGACATCGCCATCTTTATCATAAATGACTGTCGATTGCTTCAATCCCTCTTTCAATGATTCAACATTTGCTGTAACAGCTAAAAACGCAAAAAAGAGGATGGTTAATAATAAAATGGTTAACAAGATTAGCAGTAAAATTTGTGATAGATGTCTCTTTCGCCAAAATCGTCTAATTGCATCCCATATAGGTTGAAATCTTTCCATGCGATCTCCTAACTTACTAAAGTTTCTTCTATATATAAAACGAAAATTAACTATTAAAGTTTCATTATTTAACTTAAAAAGGCTGAACGCATCTATTCACCCTTCACGTAAATTCTATCTCCTATGGAAATAGCTTTATTTGTATTATTGTGTCTGAAAATCCTTTGAAATGCAAATTTAAGGGTATGCTCCTGACTAATTGTATGCTTGTATTTTTTTCTTCATTATGCTATATTAATATTGCGATGAGCTAATTGTGTAAGACGATTGGCAGGCCTTAAGGGAATGCACGAATGTGGCGTGCAGTCAATCGCCTCAATGCGTAAAAAGACGCCTTCATGGCGTCTTTTTTTATACCCTTATATCTACCATAATCAGAAAGAAGGGATTTTAATGAAACGAAAAAATAAGTTTGAGGCAGATGAGGTTGTTATTTTAATTACGACAGGGGAAAAAGTAACGATCAATAAATCAAGTTATATTGCAAATATGAAAAGATATTCTTATACAATAAAAGAAAACCCGAAAATGTTTTATTTCGAAGATGAAATAAAATCCATCCTCTAGGCAACGAATAAAAACCCTAAACAAGCATTATCCGGTCATTTTACAATAATAAAATTTTTCTCTACAAAAGCCCAATTTTGCGGAAATGACAGGCTTAGTTGCCAGTACGTTGTTCCAAGAAGCCTGTATTGATCAATCAGTTTATATTTCTTATTAAAGCTCCGGATGTCGTCAAACCAGACTATATGTTCATCTGTCCCTTTCCAATACGTAAACCATGGTGAATCTGCTTTTAAATCATATTGGATAACGGCACCTGTGGAGAGGGCTAAATTTTGGGCGCCAAGAAGGGAATAGGCTCTTGCACTATTGTCAATTTTCCTCCAGTCATACCCATATAAGGGCAATGCGATTTGAAGCTTTCGAGGATTTATTAGTCCAATTGAATACTGAATGACTTCCTCAATCCACCAGTTCGGTGACACAGGATTAGGTGGACCTGTAGGGTATCCGTAATCAATTGTCATGACTGCAACGATGTCAGCAACATCGCCAATGGCTTTATAATCATATGCGCCGATGATCCAGTTTGATGGAATATCCTTTGTTTTCGCATGAACATTTACATGCAAAATTAGCGGGCCTAATGCCCTCTTCAGTTCGATCAGAAACAGGTTGAAATCTTGTCGTCGCGGCGGTGGAATAAATTCGAAATCAATACTTACCCCTTCATACCCCTTATTCTTTATGAAATTCAATAAACTATTAATTAAATTTACTCGATAATTGGAATTTTCGAGTACCTGCCCGATAAGCTCGGGACTAAATTTCCCCTTTTCAAAATTTCTAATCATTAGGAGAGGCTTCACATTCAACCTTTTACTTTCAGCAACAATCCGTGTATCGTCCAATTCCAAATATGCGTGTCCTTGATTTGTTAATGAGTAAGAGACAACCGCCAAATATGTGAGATTTTTTGCAATGGAGCTTAATACCGGGATAAAAGTTTCTGCAGAATAAGGAATGATAAAGCCAAGCGTTTGCATTGATCGTTTCACAGGAGAAGGTATATTAATTTTTTGCCCGACATAAAGACTCTTTGGGGTAATTCCTTTATTTGCCACGAGAATGAAACTTATGTTTGTTTTGTAACGCTTTGCTAAATTCCATAACGTATCACCTTGAGAAATTAACACAGATCTTATAGGCAATCTATTATCTGGAATGTAGATTGATAATCCAGGAATAATTGCGCTATCCGGTGGTATCCCATTAACATTTAATATTGTTTGGATAGTCACATTGTATCTCTTCGATATGGACCATAATGTATCCCCGTATTGCACAACATGAATTGCCATCCTACCACACCTCTTTTTCAAGGTCCTTTTTGATATATTTTATGGTATAGAAAGCCATATTTAGTACAAAACGGAGGCAGAAAAAAGGAAGTATTGGATTTTGTATCCCCGTTTTCTATTTGCTCGTAAAAACAACACCCTTAATGTGTTGTATCTCGATTATTTTAAAACAACTTTCCAAAATTTATATTTCAAAAAGATAAAGCTTTCCATTAGCCGGATGACCGATCCTTGGCCCGCTGAAGCCCCTTTTTACCAGTTCTCTTCGCATAAAAATCATTAAGGCGCCATGGCTAACAATAAGAACATTGGCTTTTCCTTCCGAAATGATATCATCCAAAAATAGATTAATTCTTTTTTCGACTGATTTTTTTGAGTCTTTTTGCGAGGGATGATTGACAAGCCATGCCAATCGGACAAGGACTGCCCAAAGTTGATAGGGCAATTTGATATTTCGATGAACAAGCGGATAAGCAGGAACCTCTCGTAAATTTTCTGTTTTGATTATTTCTCCATCAAAAATAGCAGAGGCCGTTTTTTCAGCCCTAAACATATCACTTGAATAGCATTTTTCCCATTCAATTTCCTGCAGATCGGTCTCTCCCTCTTCGATATCAGAAGCATCATAATCCTTAAACCACTTTGTTAACTCAGATGGTGTAATCCAAATCTTTTCCGGATAGGCATGCATTACTTTAAAATGCCTGACAAGACCAATCTTCATAACTTTTCTCCTTTATTTTTAACCAATTAATTTATTTATGTCGTTTTTATTAAAAAAAGAAGAGCGAACTTTGCTCTTCTTTTTAGGCAATTTACACCTGCAAACCGTAGTTACGGCATAATGAAGCTAAGCCGCCGGAAAAGCCGCTGCCAATCGCGTTGAATTTCCAGTCGCCTCCATGCCGATATAATTCACAAACGACGACAGCTGTTTCGATGGAGAAATCCTCTCCTAAATCAAAACGCAATAATTCCTGTTCATTGGAATTGTCCACTAATCGAACGAAGGCATTAGATACTTGCCCGAAATTTTGCTGGCGCAGTTCTGCATCATGGATAGTAACCGTTATCCCGATACGATCCACATGTGATGGAATTTTGGTGAAATCAACGATCAACTGCTCATCATCACCCTCCCCTTCCCCAGTACGGTTATCACCAGTATGAACGACTGAACCGCTTGGATGCTGAAGATTGTTATAAAAAACAAAGTCTTGATCGTTCTGGCATTTATTATTAGCATCGACTAAAAAAGCCGAAGCGTCCAAATCAAAATCATGTCCGCCCTGATACTTATTTGTATCCCAGCCAAGACCAATGAGTACCTTAGTCAATCCAGGATTTGTTTTTGTCAAATCAATTCTTTGACCCTTTGACAATTGAATTGCCATAATAAACCCTCCCCTGAAATATATACATATATAAATGCAAAGCCAGGAAGAGTAAAATCAACCTGGCTTACCTTATTATTAAACCTGCAATCCAAAATCAGTAGCAATACGAGCCAAGCCGCCTTGGTAGCCGGAACCAACAGCAGAGAACTTCCATTCACCCGCATGACGGTATAATTCACCGACAATGATAGCAGTTTCAATGGAGAAATCTTCACCAAGATCGTATCGGATAATTTCTTCATTTGTATCTTCATTGACAATTCGAGCGAAAGCATTGGATACTTGTCCGAAGTTTTGACCACGGCCTTCAGCATCATGAATTGTAATAACAAAAGAGATTTTCTCCACATTTGCAGGAACAGCGCTTAAGTTCACTTTAACTTGCTCATCATCTCCGTCACCTTCTCCGGTACGGTTATCTCCAGTATGTACGACAGAACCGTTGCCGCCTTCTAACTGATTGTAAAAAATAAAATCCTTCTCAGATGCGCATTTGCCCGCATTATCAAGCAAAAATACACTAGCATCTAAGTCGAAATCTTGGCCTCCGTCATATTTATTCGTGTCCCAGCCAAGACCTACTATTACTTTCGTCAAACCCGGGTTTGTTTTCGTTAAGTCTACTTTTTGACCTTTTGATAATGAAATAGCCAAATCCAAATCATCCTTTCAAAATTAAATTAATCAGATCTTCCCAATACGTCGGAAAGGATCCACCATGAAAAAAGAAGCTTCATACTCTTTTCTTTACTATTGTATCCATTTTTTGATGATATCGTAAACCAAAAAGACCTATGTAAGGGTTCTCTTTTCATTCTACTAAAGATTAAAAAGGCTGACTACCTTTTTCGATGAAATTTTCCATTACTGTAAAATATTACAGAAACGATTCAAAGTCATAAAATGACTTCACTAATGGCGTTTTACTACCCATTAGTCTACGAGAAATTGCGGAATATACGGATCAATATTCACATTATGAATTCATCATTTGAACCAATTTTTTGGCAGTTTATGGCGATAGGAAAATCGAATAAAGATGCTAAAAAGCTTGGCTTTTTCCAAAGTATTTTTCAGACAGATTTTTCATTCTTGGAACAATTAGACAATTTATCAGGCCGCTATATTAATAATGCAAATTTCTTTAGTGTCGAAGATCCGTCAGCCATTTCTGATGAGGCTTTATACGATCTATTAATGGAAGAATACCCATCATGGGTTAAAGAAGCAACAACTAAAAAACTAATTGTTAAATATGATGCAAGGATTGGTTGAGTGAGCAAATCAAAGTAAGGCGAGGGACTAAGCCCTCGCCTTACTTCGATTCTACTTCTTAAAATTGCTTACTCATTTTTTGCATTTCATAGCTAGGGAACTACTAATAAAGTCAGCAATTTCACTTTGAATATTTGCATTTTTCATACACTTGTCACAGGCAAATCAATCATAAATATTGTTCCTTTATTTACTTCACTCTCAATCGTGACTTTGCCATTATGGCTTTCGATAATTTGAAAGCTAACCATTAATCCGAGTCCATTTCCCTTTTTCTTTGTCGTGTAAAAAGGTTCTCCAATGTTTTTTAGCTTTTCTGGTGGAATTCCTATTCCTGTATCCTGGATAGAAATACGAACCTGATCGTTTTGAACCGTCACACGTATTGTCATGTCCCCGCCATCTGGCATAGCATCAAACCCATTTTTAATAAAGTTGATAAAGACTTGTTTCAAGCGATTTTCATCACAATCAATCTGAATGATTTCATCATTGAATTCAAAATGAATGATGATATTCTTCTTTTTTGCCTCAAATTCAAACAGTGAAAGGACACTTTTCAAAATTGGGATAATATTTTTATTCTCTAATTCAATCGCTTTTGGTTTTGCAAGCATCATGAAATCTTCGACGATATTATTCACCCGGTCGATTTCATCAAGAATAATCTCAAAAAACTCCTGTCGTTCTTCATTCGTTTCATCCATCTGCAGGAATTCAGTGTACCCCCTCATCGACGTCAGAGGATTGCGGATTTCATGGGCGACGCCAGCAGAAAGTTGCCCGATTGTCGCAAGCTTATCCTGTCTGTGCAAAATTTTCTCGGTTTTTTTTCGTTCAGTTATGTCATTACGAATCGCAAGGTATTGATACGGCTTCCCATCTTCATTAAGAAACGGAACAATCGTTGTATCTACCCAATAATGAGTCCCGTCCTTAGCCTTATTACGGATTTCTCCTTTCCAAACTTCTCCACCATGGATCGTTTTCCAAAGTTGATTGAAGAATTCCTTTGAATGGAATTGTGAATTTAGCAAGGAGTGGTTTTGACCAATTAGCTCTTCCCTGCTGTATTTTGAAATCTCACAAAATTTGTCATTCACATTCGTGATGATTCCCTTCGCATCCGTGAATGCCACAATAGAAGATTGGTCAAGGGCGAATTTAATATCACTTACTTCCTTTAATGTTTCTTTCAAGTGCTCTTCAATCGTTTTTAGCGCCGTAATATCTGTTCGAATCGAGACAAACTGATATGGTTTTCCCTCTTTATTTAAAAACGGAACAATTGTTGTTTCTACCCAATAGAACCTGCCGTCTTTTGCCTGATTGCATATCTCACCTCTCCAAATCTCTCCAGATAAAACCGTTTCCCACAAGTCTTTGAAAAATTCGGGTGAGTGATAGCCTGAATTTAATATATGATGGCTTTTTCCTAGAATTTCATGTTTTTCATATTTCGAGATCTCTACAAATTTATCATTTACATACGTAATAATCCCGTCGGAGTTCGAAATGGTTACAATCGAAGACTCATCAAGTGCCGTTTTAATATCCTTGAAATTCGTGTTGCTCGCAGCGAGCATTTTGCTAATGATCGTTCTTGACCCAATCAATCCGCTTAAAATAAGAATCGAAACAAAAATAACAAGATAAATTAGGAACGTCTCTGGAGCAGAAGTCCCTTGCCCAGTTTCTACTTCCGCAAAAGAAGCGGATGCTCGTACTAATAAAAAATAACCTTCAATAATTGCACCCGTGATGATAAATGCGCTAACAGGCTTGAGCCATATTTCATTAAATCGTGAAAAGCTTTTTGAATAGAATAGCATCCACAGTGAGAAGAAAAATGAACCGAAAATGATTACAGTCGAGATAAAGAATAGAACCGGATCATATTGAATGTTCATATTCATCGCATACATGCCTGTAACATGAATCGACAACACCGCAATTGTCATGAAAAAACTACCAGTCAATAATTTCTTAAGTGTAAGCTTCCTGTCTATTACGCAATAAAAGGCCATTCCCGTGAAGGAAATGCCGAATACGATTGATAAAAGTGTAAATGGAATATGGTAAGTCGCAGATCCATTCATGTTGATTGCCACCATGCCAATGAAATTCATGATCCATATCCCAATCCCAAGTGAAAACGTTCCTCCTAAAAATAAAAATCGTTTATTTTCGGAAGAACGTATCAAGGTAAATAAATCCAACCCTGTATAGGAGGCGATAAAGGTTAGTACCATTGCTACAAAGATAAGCATGGGATTAATTAATCCCAACATTTCAATAATCAAAAGATCAGCCCCTTTTTTTCTAAAGGCTTATGTTACACGAATGGTACTTTAGTGAACCAAGAACAATAATATAGCCATTCTATAAGATTGTAATCGAAACTCCTATTCGTTGGAAGGGTAAATCAGAAAATTTCCCTTGCCTCCCCCTTTTTCATCAAATAAACGGATAGCTAGCCATTGCTGATGGGTAATTATTCTTATTTTCAAATTAATTAAAAAAATTTCAAAATAAGTCTACACATTTAAATCCGAAACGTGTATACTGTACTATAACAACAACAAATAAAATATACTGTATTATAAAAAGGAGGATTCACATGTTAATTAATCCAGTTGAATTTTTTAAAACATTGCCAGGTAAGGTATGTCCGGAATGCGGGCAAAAAGTTAAGGAACAGGCAGAGTCCTATTTAATGGAATGTGACCGCTGTCTTTCTAAAAAAGTTGAATAGTGACAAAAGCGATGGAGTTTGTGCTCCATCGCTTTTTTATATCTATACAAATGGCTATGTTAAAAACCAATCTTGATTTTTGCACCCTGTTGATTGGAGTGGAAGGCGCGAAGACTCCTGCGGGAATACGGGACAGGGGGGACCCCGCAGGCGCGAATGCGACGAGTAGGCTCCCCGAACCGCCCGCGGAAAGCGAAGCGCCTGGAACGGAAATCAACAGGCAAATTTAACAGAGCCATACAACCAGTACAGCATCGATACCCCTTATTTCACCTTCAGTTTTTATTTCCATAGTCAATGCATAAGAGAAACCTTTATTTGAAAAAGTAATGAAGAAACATTTTGGTGAAAACAATACATGCCAGTAGTAAAGGGGTTGATTTTTTGAATAGGAAGAAAACAATATTTTCTTCTGATGATCAAAAGGAACAGCAAATGGAAAAGGACACTGACTGGACATACCCGTATCAGAACAATTATCCAGGTGATTCCAAAAATGAACATCGAACATTAGAAACAGCCAATGTCCTTATTGGTGAGAGTGAAATCGGTCAGCAAAATGAAAATCTATAACTTCTTCTAATAGAAGGCATACGAAATAGCAAAAGACTGTTGTATAAGTGACAACAGTCTTTTATAAATTTTTGATCGCTATTCAATTTGCGGTAATTCTCGCATTTCTGCATTTGTATCATTTCCGCATAACGGGCATTTTAAATCAGCTGATGCAAAATCCTTTCTCATCCAGCCGTTGCAGCTATCATGGCTGCAAGCATAAACCTCTGTGTCCAACATAACAACTTCCGGCGCGTCATCCTGACCTCTTCGTTTAAAAAAAATAGCAAACGCCCCCTTTTTCTTTTAGTATGGGCAATTAAGGAATTATTAATCTGATGTCGACAGATCATTTTCCTATTTTTAGTGTGGAGCGAATTCTAGGAAGAAATGGGGGTAAGATATGAATATCCGTGTTTGAACAAGAATTAGTTTGGAGGTATTAAAAATGGATAAAAAGCGAAGCATGAAAAAAGTCACAATTGTAGGGACAGATATTGAAGAAGTAAAGCGGCTAAACAGTCAATCCGGACTATCATACAACCAGGTAAAGGAGCTGCTTGCCAGTAGGTTACACAGGGAAAAATAAAAGGAAAAAGGCGGGACTGCCAAATGAGCCGCAATAAAACCCGCTTTTCCCAAAACGTCTACTCTTGCAAGTTTTACTTCAAAAGCAGACGTCTTTTCGCTCCCATTATATTCTCGCAGCAAGCCGTTTCACAACACTGCCCTTTTCCATTTTCAAAAGCCATAAGTTTAACAAAATGCCGATAAAAGTTAAAAGGCTAAAAAATAAATAAACGAAGTAGATACTAAATTCTTCATAGATCATTCCTCCAACAAAGGTGCAGAACCAATTCCCTAGTCCATTTCCAATTGCCGAATAAAGAGTGATTGCTGTAGCAGCAATATGAACAGGCGTAATTTTCCTTAAATATTGCAGGCTTGCCGGAATAAACAAGCCGATCGAGAAACCTTGTATGACAGCAGTTGTATAGATGAGCCATAGACTCGGCTCTGTAAAATAAAGCAGCCATCTGAATAATGAAGCAGCGCCAGCAATGGTTGCAATTTGCAGCAAGCCAAACCGATGAATCCAGCTGCCTGCGGCTTTCATAAATGGAATTTCTGACAAAACAGCGATTAGAAACGCAACGCCAATTCCTGCGTAAGTTCCACCACTATTTTCAATAAACAAGCCAAAGTAAGCATTGTTCGCTAAATTTGGTCCGAAAATAAGAAACGTAAGCGCTAAGAAAAGGAGAAATTTTTTTAAGGATAGAAGCTCTTTTACCCCAGCAAACAGATTTTTCTTACTTGGGTTCTTTTCTGTAGGCATTTTTTTGGCCATCAGAGATGCAAGCAAAAAGGAAAGGAAGAATGATAAAAAAATAACTTTCGGGTTATGCTCTGAAAGTCTCCCCATTAAGAAAACGGCTAAGCCAAACCCAAGCGATCCGAATAAGCGAATATTCCCGTAGTTGGCATTTACCTTGCTTGTGTATTTAAGCGATACACTATCTGAAATCGGAATAATCGCACTTTGAAACATCGCGATACTAACTGCTACGAGGAAGATCCAATAATACCCGCTAAATGCCATATACCCTAGACCAAAAAACCCAGCGATGAATGTATTAATCGTAAGAATCCTTATTGGTGAATTCGTCTTATCCGATATCATCCCCCATAAAGGCTGAAAGAAGATCATCATAATCGGACTGATAGACATTATCGTCCCTATCTGATACCCATTTAGATTCTCAACCTCGCTCAAGTAGACGCTAAGTAAAGGATATAAACTTCCGACACCAAAAAAGGTAAACAGATAAAACCCTTGCATCGTAATAATGTTTCTTTTTATTTGTTTGTTCATGTTGAAACTCCTTAATTTCTTTCTTAAATTAATCTAATAGCAATTTTTATTGTACTACTTTACATTTCCAAATGTAATACGAAAAGACCCCCAAATGACTTTTTTGGGGGGTGGTTATACAATATGGTTTTTACTGGTATTTCCTTTTATGAAAAATTAACCCTGAATCAGATTAGTTCGCCATCGTTTTTTTCGACAAGTTTTTGTGTTCGCTTTGGATTTTTTCTTTTATGGGGATCGACGGTAACTGACCAGTGATTTTTAAAGCATCAAAAGGGCAATGATCGACACAGGCACCACAAAGACTGCAATCTCCAGCGATGACATATTTACTTTCCCTGAATATTCCGGGCTCTAAAATACCTGGATCTGCAAAACAGACGGATCTGCATTTGTCACAGCCGACGCAGGCATCATGATCAAATTGTACTTTGAATACACCAGCTTTTCCAATAGACTGATAGAATCCGCCTAACGGGCAAAAATACCGGCACCAGCCTCGCTTCGAAACAAGCAATTCAAATAATACAATGGCGAAAATAATCCAGAGTCCTATGCCAAAAGTAAACAAAGCATTCCTCATTGTGAAGGCAATAGGTGAAAATAATTCAAACACAGGTACACCGATCAGAAACGATAATACTAAGATTAGAAGGGCAAAATATTTTTTTAAATGGCGGTTATATGACCTTTCAGGGAGTTTAATATATTTTCTAAGTTTCTCAGTGAATTCGAGCACCGTGTTAAGCGGACAAACCCAGCTGCAAAATACTCTCCCTTTTATGACCAAATAAAAAACAAAGATAATCAGAGCACCTGACATATAGGCTATATTCATTTTTTTGGATGCCATCATCACTTGTAAAGCACCAAAAGGATCTGAAAAAATGATCCCAACAAAACTGGATGATGCCAGTGAACCGAAGAAAAAATGATCCCCTTCGACTGTGGCAAAGACGAGCGGTGAAAGAAAGAGAGCAATGATCGAAAATTGGACAATCCTCCTGGCCACAGTCCATTTTGGGATTAATGGTATTTTTTTCATCATCATGCTCATTCCTAGCTTTCTTTTGGATAGATTAAAATTGCATTGTTACCAGATATACAACTAGCAACACAGAGTCCGCACCCTGTACAACTTTCTTCATTAATCACCGGTTTTCCCTTAATTAATTGGATTGCTCCTTGTTCAGGACAGGATCGTACACAATAATCACACATGACCTCTTGGAAGGCAATGCAGCTTTGTTCATGGACTACTGCCTTTCCAATTGAACGTTCTTCCAAAAAGCTCGTGATGCTTAATGCATCAGTAGGGCAAACATCTGCACAAATCTCACAAATTGTACATGGTTTAACATTTGGATTTATATATGGAGTGTTCAAAAGCTTTGCTCCATCAGCCATAGTAAACAAGCTGATTATTTCTTCAGGACAGCTTTCTTTGCACTTGCCGCATCTCGTACAAGAGGTTAAAAATTCCAATTCATCATGGGCACCAGGCGGTCTGAAAAAATCCCTGTCCTGCTCAAGCTGAGGAACGATGAAATTCCCTAAAAAGCCAACAGTGGCTTCCCAATTAATCGATAGAAATTGCCTCCTGTTTACTCTTTCACTCATAGGGAATTAACTGCTTCCTGATAGCCGGGTTCTCCTTCAAAATTACTGTAGGCTAAACAAATGGTGAGAACACCATCAATCGGTTTGAATGTTTCGGCAATGTCATAGCTTTCCTTAATCGTATCGGCTTCGATCGTCAGAATGATTTTAAAATCATCCTCAATATGATGGACCTCTACTCCCGCTATTGTCTGTAAAGTTTGTGCGGCAATATTCGCCTTACCCGGTATCGTTTCAATAAAAATACCTGATATTACCATATAAATCCCCTATCTTTCTCTTTTATAATCGCATTCTTAGTTAATATCAGATGTGGAATAGAACCAATCGGCGATTCACTGATTGCATATCTAACCACCTAATATCTTAAGACTGTTTTCGCATATATTGTTGTTTTAGTCTTCAAAGTTTGCCC
>NZ_JAHNZZ010000001.1:1086780-1091813 GCF_019039215.1 Bacillus sp. FJAT-29790 | reverse complement strand
GCCCACGCACGAAGGAAAAGCGATAGCATTTTCGAGGAGTCAAGTGCCCTCCGCTCCAATCAGCTCAGATTATTAAATAAAAATCACATTAATAAAGCAACAAACTTTACGAAAACAACCTTTCTTAAAAGAAACAAATTTACAATTTCAAAAACTTGTCGATTAAAAAATAGATTTCGTTATCTCTAAGCTACCAATCTTCTATTCTTCGTCATTAAAAGCTGTCTTGGTATCATTTTGCGTTGCATGGCATTGCTGGCAATTATCTCTGAAAATCGTCCCTTTAATATCGTCATCATAATAATGATTTGTCGGCGGTGTCGGGGCGCCTGTAGCTGGTACCGCATGGCATGACATACAGCTTTCGTGGTGCAAATCTGGATTCCAGCGATCGATATGATCCGCAGGCTGCATCGGAGGGGCGCCAAGAAGGACCATTGTACCTGATTCTTCCCTGCCATCTGCCGTTAACTGTGGAATGACTGTGTTTGCTTGTACTGCAGGAACTTCTGAACTGGCTTTTTCCGTAGAACCTAGTTTCTGGGTGCCAATAGCTACTGCGACAACGAGCATAAAGGCGACGACAAATAATATTTCTTTTCTTTTCATGGTTCCACCTCCATCCTTATGCTTTCACGATTTTAACTGCACATTTTTTATAATCAGGTTGCTTCGAGATCGGGCAATAACAATCTAAAGTGACAAGATTGATTAATGTTTCCTCCGCGAAGAAAGGCACGTATACTAATCCTTTAGGTGGGTTTCCTCTACCTTTCGTTGTGGCTTTTACCTCTACCTCTCCGCGCCTAGAGATGACTTTCACCATATCTCCGTTCTGAATTCCCATTGCTTCAGCATCTTCTGGATGAATTTCACATAAGGCTTCTGGTACAGCCCGATGTAGCTCTGGCACACGCCTTGTCATAGAGCCGCTATGCCAGTGCTCCAGCACGCGCCCGGTACATAGCCAGAAAGGATATTCCTTATCCGGTATTTCTGCTGCATCTTCAAACGGTCTAAAAATGACACTTGGACGATGATCATTTGATTTATAGAAGTCAATATCCTTATACTTTCCAACTGTTCCAAATTCCTCAACACCATACTGATCATATCCTTCTTCCTGTTTTCCATGGACATACCGCCAATTTGTTTCCAGCCATTCGCCATTCACCTCACGGACCGGCCAGCAGATTCCATGCTGTTTAAAATATTCCTCATATGGTGCCATTTGCTTTGCCTTCAGTTTCAGCTTTTTGCCTAATTCTTGAATTTCTTTATTATCGCTCTCATGTGGATTTGTGAATGAGCGATACTCTGCCCAAAGGCGACTGTTTACTTCATGGCCATCTTCAAGCAGGTCGTTCTTATCATAATCCCAAATTTCGCCAAAAAGGACATCGAATGCAGGCTTATCGCCAATTTTCTTGCCATCAAGGACCCTCTTTGCTACTTGGACAAGTGTCCAGATATCCCATTTCGCTTCACCTGGCGGCTCGGTGCATTTTTCGAATACAGATGTACGTCTTTCAGCATTACCAAACTGACCTTCCCGTTCGACCCACATTGCCGCAGGGAAAACAACATCCGCCATTTCTGTTGATTTTGTTGGGTATACTTCGGAAACGACGATAAATCCGTCAAGAACACCTTTTCCATCAGCATCATGCCCCCTATAACGGTTGAGCTTCGGCATCGTTTGCCCCCAGTTATTGGACATACTCCATAGGAATTTTACATTTCCCTTTCCTAACTCTCTGAACATTTTAACCGTATGGAATCCAGGTTTTTCAATCGGGTCTAGATACCCTTTAGGCAGATTCCAAATCAACTCAGTATATTGACGATGTTCCGGGTTACTAACGACCATATCAGATGGGAGTCTGTGGGAGAAAACCCCTACTTCCCTTGCAGTACCGCATGCACTTGGCTGACCTGTCAATGAAAATGGACCGTTTCCAGGCTTGCTGATTTTTCCGGTCAATAAATGAATATTATAAACAAGGTTATTAATCCATGTTCCACGTGTATGCTGGTTCATTCCCATTGTCCAAAGAGACATGATCTTTTTATCAGGATCTCCGAACTCTTTTGCCAATGCCTCTATGTCCGCCGCTGGGACACCAGAAATTTCCGCTGCCTTTTCAAGCGTATATTCACTGACGCTTTTTGCGAAATCCTCAAACGTGATATCCCAAACCTGATCAGCATCTTTCCCTTCTTTTACATCATAATCATCGTTAAAAGAGTGACCAAGATTCTCTGGTCCGGCTTTAAATTGGAGATGTTCATCAATGAACTTTTGATCATATAATTTATTTTGAATGAGATAGTTGGCGATCGCATTAGCGATTGCTAAATCCGATTGCGGTCTAAATATCAATACAGAATCGGCTGTTTCAGAAGTTCGTGAATGCCGGGTTGTTAAATCATAGTGTTTAACGCTTGGGTTTCCGAGTTTTCTTGCTGTTATCCGGGAATATAATACCGGATGCATCTCAGCCATATTGGCTCCCCATGTAATAAAGACATCTGCTGCATCTAAATCCTTATAGGAGCCCATTGGTTCGTCAGATTGAAAAGTAGACATGAATCCAGTTACAGCACTCGCCATACAAAGTCTTGCATTAGGGTCAATATTATTGTTTAATAGACCCGCTTTCCATAGTTTTACAGAGACATAACCATCCATTATCGTTTGTTGGCCTGAACCCCAAAATGCAACTGATTTAGGATCTTTTTCTTGATGTTCCTTCAATTTGCTAGCAACTAGATCTAATGCTTCTTCCCATGATGCTTCTCTGAAACCTTCCATCGTGCCCTTTTTGGACTTATCTTCACGGATTAGCGGTTTCGTTAAGCGGTCCTTACCGAATAGGATTTTTCCAACATAAAAACCTTTAATGCAGTTAAGTCCTCTGCTAGATCGGTTATCAGGATCTCCCTTAGTTGCGACTACTTTTCCGTCCTTAATTCCGACTAAAACGCCGCAGCCCGTACCGCAAAATCGGCAAACGGTTGATTTCCATTCATCTGGCTCTGTTGTTTCTACTGCTGTCGCTACATTCGTCGCAGCTGGATTTGCTTCTTTCTTTTTACAGCCAGCAACGGCCATTGTCATGGATATGGCTGTTGATTTAAGCAAGGTTCTTCTTGTCAATTCCATCGCATATTTTCCCCCTTATAAGTGAAGAAATTATTTATATTTATTTAAAGTGGCTTGAAGGCTAGGATGAAGAAATAATTGCCAAATTTTATTGCTTCAGCCACTAAAAATCACTAAATCAAATTCGCCTTGGCGTATTTGCGCCAAGATTAAGTTAAAATAAACCTTTTATTTCTCTTGGCTTGACTCGAATTGCGAGAGGATTATCTACTACGCATCTCTCTTCACAAATCCCGCAGCCTACGCATTTTTCTTTATCAATAACAGGTGCAAATACGGCATGGGTAGGGTCATCTGGTTTTATGTAAATATTTAACTTGATCGCTTCATCTATGAGCGGGCATTCACGGTAACAAACCTCGCAGCGCATCCCTTTATAAGCAATACATGCTTCTGTGTCGATGACGGCTGTGCCCATTTCAACATCATAAACATTCTTAATCCCCGATAAAGCCTCGGTGGGACATACACTTACACAAGGAAAGTCGGCGCAAAGCTTACAGGCGTTTCCCTTGCATCAATAAAAGGTGTGCCAATACCAATCCCATGATTTTCTGTTCCCATTTTAATTGAATCATATGGACAAACCTGATTGCATTTCCCGCATCTGACACAAAGGGCGAGAAATTCATCCTCGTCAGCTGCTCCAGGCGGACGTAAAACAGTTTTATTTCCTGCCTTCATCATGCCAAGAAGCTCATAGGCAGCAATTCCACCAATTAATAATTTAAAAAAGCCTGCTCTCTTCATTCCGTTCCCTCCCTTCCTGTGTATTTCGTCCTTTAACGAAATGCATGACGCTTTTCGCATGAATCAGCCATACTACTTGAAAATTATATCTTCATAGTATTCTTAACCTACTGCCAATTCTGTGACCAATTCCACAGAACACAGAACGTTCACATTTTTATAAAGTAGGAGCAAACGTTGATTTAACAACGGAATCTAATAAAATTTCCGCTGATTTCAAATGCGAATGTCATTATTCAGACATAAAATGGCGATATTTTCATGTTCTTATGTATTAAATTGAGAAATATCACAAATATTTTTATATATTCAACTAGATGTAGATTATAAGTGATAGAAGGTGAGAAAATTGGAAATGACAAAGGGTGAGGGAAATCCTCCCTATGAATTAGAGGAATTATTGCAAGTGGCGGACCGCAATATTGAAATCAAAAAAGGAAGTTATTTATTTCAAGAGGGACAGCCAGCAAAGGAAATGTATATTATTTTATCCGGGAAAGTCCAAATTTCGAAAATGAATGCGGAAGGCAGTGAACTTTGCTTACGGTTATGTCAACGCAACGACATCGTTGGGGAATTAACGCTTTTTACGCAGCTGCCAAAATATATCTTTAATGCGAAGGTAATCGAAGATGGCGAAGTAGCGGCCATTCGTATTCCAGAGCTCGAGGCAGCTTTTTTTAAAAACAGTAAGCTCGCCTATGAATTCTTAAAGTGGATGAACGATCATATTCGGAGAACAATGACAAAATTTAGAGATCTTGTATTGCATGGAAAAAAGGGCGCATTATACTCAACACTTATCCGGCTTTCAAATAGCTATGGAATCGTCAAGGATGATGGAATCCATATCACGATCTCACTTACCAATCAGGACCTGGCCAATTTTTGCGGCACAGCAAGGGAAAGCGTCAGCAGAATGCTCACCGAACTGCGGGCTAAAGGAATTATATCTATAACGAGGAAGAGATTTATTATTCATGATATTCACTATTTGAAGGATGAAATAGATTGTGAGAATTGCCCTGTTGAATATTGTAATATTGATTAAAGATGGGGCTGTCTAATAAGTCCCTAAAATAAAACAGGTGGAGAAAAACGAGTCGTTTTTCTCCAC
>NZ_JAHNZZ010000001.1:957657-1086319 GCF_019039215.1 Bacillus sp. FJAT-29790 | reverse complement strand
TTTAATAACGAAAAGAGGGCTGCCCTCAAAAGTCATTTTTGATGACTTTTGGGACAGCCCCTTTTCTATGGAAAAAAAGTTTAAAAGGATATCCTCTTATTTAAAAATAGATAACAGATGTCGAATATTATCAGAATATTTGTTTAGTAATTCGTTGCTTTCATTTTTATATGAATGTTAGGATAGGAATGTAAGTGTCAACATAAGAATTCTTCTCATCTAGTCATCATGATATACATAGATTACTATTTTAAGGAGGAGTTTTATGAGTCAATTAACAGTCAGTTTAAAAGAGAAGGTTGAAAAGTTTTTAAGCGGAAAGAAGCATCTGTATATTAATGGTGAATTTGTTGAGAGCAAATCGCAACAGACATTTGAAACATATAACCCAGCTACCGGAGAAGTGCTTGCAAACGTATATGAGGCAGGCCCTGAGGATATCGATCTTGCAGTTAAAGCTGCTAGAAAAGCATTTGATGAGGGACCATGGTCCAAAATGGGCTCAGCAAAAAGAAGCCGCCTTATGTACAAGCTCGCAGACCTTATGGAAGAGAATAAAGAAGAATTAGCTCAATTAGAAACACTTGACAATGGAAAGCCGATCCGTGAAACGACGAATGCAGATATTCCGCTCGCTGTCGAACATATGCGATACTATGCGGGCTGGACAACGAAAATTGTTGGACAAACGATCCCTGTCAACGGTCCATTCTTCAACTATACGCGCCATGAGGCAGTCGGAGTAGTTGGTCAAATCATTCCATGGAACTTCCCGCTTCTGATGGCGATGTGGAAATTAGGTGCAGCCCTCGCAACTGGATGTACGGTCGTATTAAAACCGGCAGAGCAAACACCTCTATCTGTCCTATACCTTGCCGAATTAATTGAAGAAGCCGGTTTCCCTGCAGGTGTAATCAACATTGTCCCTGGGTTTGGTGAAACAGCTGGCCAGCCGCTTGTTGATCATCCGCTCGTCGATAAAATTGCGTTTACTGGCTCAACAGAAGTTGGAAAATCGATCATGGAGAGAGCGTCAAAAACACTGAAACGAGTGACACTTGAATTAGGCGGGAAATCCCCTAACATCATCCTCCCTGATGCTGATTTATCGAAAGCAATTCCAGGCGCTCTTAATGGAGTTATGTTCAATCAAGGACAGGTTTGCTGTGCCGGATCTCGCGTATTTATTCAAAAGAAACAATTCGATAATGTCGTTGCTGATATGGTTAGTCATGCACAAAAGATTAAACAAGGTGCAGGATTACATGCTGATACGGAAATTGGACCGCTCGTCTCCACAGAACAGCAAAATCGCGTATTAGGCTATATTGAAAAAGGGATCAATGAGGGCGCACAGCTCCTAGTTGGTGGTGAAAAGCCTCAGGAGCAAGGCTACTTCGTCTCCCCTACTATTTTTGCTGATGTTAGGGACGAGATGACGATCGCAAAAGAGGAAATTTTCGGACCAGTTATTTCGGCCTTGCCTTATGATGATTTGGACGAATTAATTAACCGTGCGAATAGCAGTGAATATGGCCTCGCAGCAGGCGTCTGGACAAGAGATGTTGCAAAAGCGCACTACATCGCAAACAAGCTCCGTGCCGGTACGGTATGGGTGAATTGCTATAATGCCTTTGATGCAGCTTCGCCATTTGGAGGGTACAAACAGTCCGGCATTGGCCGTGAAATGGGATCTTATGCGCTTAATAACTATACAGAAGTGAAGAGTGTTTGGATTTCAATGAACTAGAGACTACAGCAAAAAGGAACTCTTAGGGGTTCCTTTTTGCTTTTTCCCCTCCTGAGCAGAAAATGAAGCTTCACTCAGTGGAAGTTTTACTCTATTAAACTGCGATTAACATAGCTATTTTAATACTATAATCATTTTCCCCCACAAAATATCCTACATTAGTTTTATCTGTTCACATATTGTCCATAGGATTTTCCTCCGATTTTGTTATCTTTATATAGGGAGGGAAAATAATGAAAAAAGTTTATATTATTAGTGCAATTGTTGTCATTCTTGGAATCTCAGCTGGTATATCATTCTTCATCGTTAGGGATATGACATCCAAAATTCCAGATAATATTTCACTAGTAACGATGAATGATGAAAAATACGAGTTTTCGCAATCGAATAAAAAACTGAAACTAGTGGAATTTATTTACACACATTGTCCAGACATCTGTCCGACTACAACGCAAAGAATGAACCTATTAAAATCAGATTTAGAAAAAGCGGGAGTTTTTGGAGAAAAGGTAGAATTTTTGACAATTACCATTGATCCTTTTAGGGATACTCCTGAAAAATTACGTAAATATATGGAGACTTTCGACATTGAAAATGATGGAAACTGGATTCTTCTCACTGGAGATCAAAATAATATTAAAGCAGATCAACAGGAAATTCGCAAGATAGCTGACACATTTCAATTTCAGTACCGTGATCCGGGTGATGGCTTTTATGTCCATAGTACGTTTGTATACTTAATAGATGAAAATAATAAGTTTATCAAGAAATTTCCGATGGGTGAAGAATTTAACAAAGACGATGCTTTCAAAAAAATCATGGCTAAAATATAAATAAATAAAAACGTTGAATGCATCGTCATTCAACGCTTTTATCATTTTTATAAACTAATTTGTAGTTGAGGATAATCTTTTGTTTTGTGGAAAGGCAATCAGCATTTTCGATCTTGGTTTTGTAAAACTTACATTAATGCCAGCTTTCTTTAATCGGTTAACTAATTCAACGAGCTGTTTTTTGGCCACAATAAAAACTCCTTTATCCTGCCTGAATGATTATATTGTACATGATAAATATGAAAAAACTATGAACAACTTGGATAATAATTAAAAAATTTCTGTTAATATTTAAGGTGCCTTTTCAAATATCCCCGCTATTATTTTCTTAATGTAATTATTCGACTTCTTTTCCAAACATCCTGTCTATTTTCAAAAATTGCTACTTTTTTATCAGTGCTTTATGTAATGAATTAGCGATTTTAATCTGAAAGTGGTATAATTCTATAGATAATGTTTTTTGGAGGAATAAAAATAAATGATAACAGTTAGCAATGTAGGTCTTCGTTATGGTGATCGGAAGCTATTTGAAGATGTTAATATTAAATTTACACCCGGGAATTGTTATGGATTAATTGGTGCAAATGGTGCCGGTAAATCAACGTTTTTGAAAATTTTATCTGGTGAAATCGAATCGCAAACAGGCAATGTTCAGTTAGGTCCTGGCGAGCGTTTGGCCGTGTTAAAACAAAACCACTTTGAGTATGAAGAATTCGAAGTGTTGAAGGTTGTCATCATGGGCCATGGCCGCTTGTATGAAGTGATGCAGGAAAAAGACGCGATCTATATGAAAGCTGATTTTACAGATGAGGACGGCATGAAGGCTGCTGAGCTTGAGGGCGAATTTGCTGAGCTTAATGGCTGGGAAGCAGAATCAGAAGCAGCCATTCTCTTAAAAGGTCTTGGAATTGGCGAGGATCTTCATGAGAAAAAGATGGCCGATTTGTCAGGTTCTGAAAAAGTGAAAGTATTACTAGCGCAAGCACTTTTCGGCAAGCCGGATGTACTTCTATTGGATGAGCCGACGAACCATTTGGACATTAAAGCAATCCAATGGCTTGAAGAATTTTTAATCAACTTCGAAAACACTGTTATTGTCGTTTCCCATGACCGTCATTTCTTGAATAAAGTATGTACGCATATTGCAGACCTTGATTTTAGTAAAATTCAAATCTATGTAGGAAATTATGATTTCTGGTATGAGTCAAGCCAGCTTGCATCTCGAATGGCTTCTGACGCAAATAAGAAAAAAGAAGAGAAAATTAAAGAGCTTCAAGCATTTATCGCTCGCTTCAGTGCAAACGCATCTAAATCCAAGCAGGCAACGTCACGTAAGAAGCTTCTTGATAAAATCTCACTTGATGATATTAGACCGTCTTCAAGACGCTACCCTTACGTCGGTTTTACGCCTGAGCGTGAAATTGGAAATGATTTACTTCGTGTAGAAGGAATCAGCAAAACAATCGATGGCGTTAAAGTGCTTGATAATATTAGTTTTATCATGAATAAAGACGACAAGATTGCACTTGTTGGCACAAATGAAATTGCCAAAACCACTCTCTTTAAAATATTAATGGGTGAAATGGAAGCAGACAGTGGCTCTTATAAATGGGGAATCACAACAACACAGGCCTATTTCCCGAAAGATAACTCGGAGTTCTTTGAAAACAGCGATATGACACTTGTCGATTGGTTGCGCCAATTTTCTCCGAATGACCAAAGCGAGAGTTTCTTAAGAGGATTCCTCGGAAGAATGCTCTTCTCTGGCGAAGAAGTACTGAAGAAAGCAAGTGTGCTTTCCGGTGGAGAAAAAGTCCGCTGCATGCTTTCAAAAATGATGTTGAGCGGTTCAAATGTGCTTATGCTTGACGAACCGACAAACCATCTTGACTTGGAATCCATTACTGCATTAAATAATGGCTTAATTAATTTCAAAGGCTCGATGATTTTCGCTTCTCATGACCATCAGTTTATTCAAACAATCGCTAACCGGATCATTGAACTGACGCCGAGCGGCTTAGTTGATAAGCAAATGACTTATGATGAATATTTAGAGAATGCTGATTTACAAAAACAAGTAGCTGAGATGTATAAGTAATACTAGCAATCAGGAAGGAATCCCCTTCCTGATTTTTTATTCACAAAAGCTCTTTTAATAAGACTATTTTCGCATATATTGTTGTTTTAGCCTTGAAATTTTGCCCGTTGATTTCCGCTGCGAGCACTTGCTTTCCGCGGGGAGGGACGGGAGCCTCCTCGGCGTTACCGCCTGTGGGGTCTCCCGTTCCCTCTATCTCCCGCTGGAGTCAAGTGCCCTCCGCTCCAATCAACTCAGATTATTAGATAAAAATTACATTATAAAAATAACAAACTTTACGAAAACAGCCTTTAATAAAGCTCGTTTCAATATAGCGTATACCCTTTTTGCGGTCAATGTAACAATCTTTCATTTACCTTAAGTAGATAATAAAGTTCGTAAATCTTATTTCTTCTTTTTATGACGTGCAGAAGATGCGGATCTTCCCCCTGTTTCTGTATTCGTTGTACCCTGCCCTTCTACTTCCGGTGAACTTAACATTGCCTTAGATGGATCTTTTTTACGTTTTCCCATGATATCACCTCCACCCTTACTTTTTCATCCAGTTCCTTTTTTTATACCCATATTTGCGGAATAAAAAACTATATGAAAAGACAATCTAACATTGGAGGAGGTGTGATTTAATGGCGAAAAAAATTGCTGTGGAACAGTCACTTACAAATGTAACCGATGCTCTTCGGGAAAAAGGATATGATGTAGTAGATTTAAAGTCAGCCGCAGACGTGGAAAATTGCTCTGCTTGTGTCGTAAGCGGGATTGATTCAAACTTTATGGGGATGCAGGATGTCTCAACACAAGCCCCTATCATTGAGGCAAGCGGCTTATCTGCGGATGAAGTATGCCGGCAGGTAGAAGAAAGAATGCAATAAAGAAGTGAAGCTCTATGTAGAAGCGGAAACTATCTGAATACACGAAAAGACTAAAGAAATCTACTTCTTCAGTCTTTTCGTATATACATATTTATTAGAATGTTTCATACATGATCTTCCCTGTTTCGGTTAAGTCATAATCCCCCATCGTATTCAGTTCTGCTTTAATTACATTTGAAGACAATATTTCTTTTATCTTTTGAATGAGCGGCTCATTTTTTTCATTTTTTACGAGAACTAGATCATAACGTTCCTTAATTAACGGGATAAAACCTACACCGGTTATTTTAGCCGCATGTTCAATTCCTACCCCAATATCTGCTTTTTCGCCTGCAATGGCCGCTGCAACAGTTAAATGGCTCGTTTCCTCAGCATGGTATCCGTTTACATCTATAGATCGAATCCCATGAATTCGAAGCTGTTCATCTAAAAGAATACGGGCCCCAGATCCTTTCTCACGATTGACGATAGAAACATCCTCTCTATTCAAGTCTGTCCAGTTAGAAATATTTTTTGGGTTTCCGTTTTGGACATAAAGCCCAGCCCATCTAGAAAGGAAGTTGATAACGATAAATGGGAAGCCAGTTAAAATCTTTTTCACATACGGGATATTATATGTCCCTGTATCTCCGTCAAACAGATGGAGACTAACTAAATCACATTGATCATTGTACATGGAAATTAGACTGTTAAGGCTTCCGTTATACAGACGAAGCGGTCTGATTGTACTAGATTCCTTCTCCAGCTGTTTCGCAAGTAAATCTAACGCAATGTCCTGTCCACTAATAACAAATGTTTTTGGACTTTCAATCGCGCTTGGCATTTGGCTTGAATTTTCATTTGGATAGCTGCTCTTATTTTTGCTTCTTTCTTTATAGTTCTCAAGGTCACTTGCATCAACTCTCATCTGTCTACCAACACGGTAGGAAAGCAATTCATTTTTTTTGATTAAATCATATACGGTTAATTTGGATACCTTTAATAGAGAGGCAATTTCTTCAATCGTATACGAGATATTATTGATTGTCATGATCTCCATCCTAACTTTTTTACTAGTGTGATAAATATTACTGTTAAATTTAATTATATCTAGTTATAATTAGTTATATCTTAATATAACCATTTATAACTAGAGAGGAATAAATTATGATGAAGTTACGTAATTCTATTTTTATTTTGCTTTTCTTGTTCATTTTATCCGCTTGTTCTTCAAATGGGCCAGCAAAACAAAATGAAGAAAGCAAGGACGAAGTAAAAGTTGAAACAGGTGTGGAAAACAAAGAGATTACTGTCTCTGCTGCCGCTAGTTTAGAAGATGCACTTATGGAAATTAAACCATTATTTGAAGATGAGCACGATAATATTAAGCTTCTTTTCAATTTTGGTGGCTCTGGCGCCCTCGGGCAGCAAATCACACAAGGAGCACCGGTTGATCTTTTCCTATCAGCTGCAAAGGATAAATTTGATGAACTTATTTCTCAAGATTTAATCGAAAAGGACAAAGGGATTGATTTAGTTGGAAATAGCCTTGTTCTAATCATACCAAAAGAATCAAAAAATTCGATAGCTTCATTTGAAGATCTTACGAATATTGGTGAAGGTAAATTAGCTTTAGGAACACCAGAGTCTGTCCCAGCCGGAAAATATGCTAGCCAAACATTTCACCATTTAGGCATCTGGGATAAGGTTGAAAACAATATCGTTTATACGAAAGATGTCCGTCAAGTCCTAACGTATGTCGAAACTGGTAACGTCGAAGCTGGGGTCGTATATAAAACAGATGCAATGCTTTCTGATAAAATAAAAATTGTAGCTGAGGCAGACTCAAGCAGCCACGATCCGATCATTTATCCTGCTGGCGTTATTAAAACATCCAAAAATATCGAAGAAGCAGAAATGTTTTTCCAATTTTTACAAGAAGCAAAGATAAAAGAAATTTTTCAAAAATATGGGTTTCAAGTATTGGATTGATGTAAATGAATGATTTATTTTGGTCACCCGTTCAGCTTTCATTAAAAATTGCTGCCGTTGCGTTAGTGATGGTGTTCATTACGGGTACCCTGTTAGCAAAAATGATGGCACGAAGGAAGTTTAAGGGAAAGATATTAGTTGAAACGCTTTTCATGCTCCCTCTTGTCCTCCCTCCGACTGTCATTGGTTTTCTGTTAATCATCATTTTTGGAAATTCTAGTCCTGTTGGAAGATGGATTCAATGGTTTTTTGACCAGCCAATTATGTTTACTTGGTGGGCGGCAGTCATCGCTTCTACGGTTGTCGCCCTCCCTCTTATGTATCAATCAGCTAAAACAGGATTCTCTGATGTGGACAGCGGGGTAGAGGAAGCTGCAAGAGTTGACGGGGCTGGGGAATGGATAGTGTTCTTTTTTGTCACTGTGCCACTAGCTTACAGATCCATTATCTCAGGGGCAATTCTTAGCTTTGCTAGAGCTTTCGGGGAATTTGGGGCAACGCTTATGTTTGCCGGTAATATTCCGGGCAAAACACAAACGATCCCAACAGCTATTTACATATCTTTAGAATCAGGCAATATGGAACTAGCCTGGCTTTTCGTGTTAACGATGATTATTATTTCCTTTTTGATGTTATTTGCAGCTTCTATTTTTAAATAAAACGGCCATATGGCCGTTTTATTGTTGTATTTTCCATCGAACTCCAATGATTAGCCCTCCGAGGAGAAAAATCACCATTGTAAATTTCCCATAATTCCCTGTCGACGTCTTAAGTTCTTCCTTTTCTATTACCTGATGTGAAAAGTTATCAGTTTTCTTTTTTTCAGCGAGTTGAACAGTTTGGACAACTTCACCTTTCTCGTCGATATATTCTAATTTACCTTCATTTGTCATCCTTTTCTCAAATAAACTTTTAGGAACAGTTATTAATATATCCTCCCCACCAGTTGTGAAGGTTTTCCCATCGGCATGAAAAACGTCGGTTTTACTAATTAAAGAACGGTTAAATTGATCAAAACCGTAATCTAATAATTTTTTTGTGTCAGAGTAGCCCTCTTTACTATCGTTCGATTTTAATACAATTGCTGTCAGTTCCATCGATTCATTTGCAGCTGTCGTTGCCAACGTAAATTGGGATTCCTGGACATATCCTGTTTTTCCACCGTTTACTTCTTCATAAGGAATTTCTCCCTTTAACATGAGGTGGTGGGTCAGAAGCGTAGTATCCCACGATTTGCCTGTCCACTTCAATGCTTTCGTTCCATAAATTTCTCGAAAGGTTTTATTTTTAAGTGCGTAATTCGTTATGATTGCTAGGTCTTCAGCAGTTGTATAATGGTCCTTATTAAACAGCCCGTGCGGATTCGTAAAATGAGTGTTCTTAACTTGTACCCGGTCTGTTAAGTAACTGTTTATATGCTCCGAGTATTTATCGATCGATCTATCCAGATGTTCAGCAATCGCCGCGGCAGCATCATTTCCTGAATTAATCAGCATCCCTTGAATTAATTTTTTTAGTGTAACTTCTTCTCCTGCTTCTAAGAATACACTTGTTCCGTCTACTTCTGCTGCCTCTTTACTAATGGTTACGATATCATCTAAATTCCCATTTTCGATCGCATAAATCGCCGTGGCAATCTTTGTTAAGCTTGCAGGGTACATTTTGTTTTGTGCGTTCTTTTGAAATAATATCGCTCCTGTTTTCGAATCAACAAGAATCGCTGTTTCACTGCTGATCTCCGGCTTAGAGTTTTCCTCCGCATCTGCCACCTTGATTAAAGGCGTAGTAATACAAAATACAAGTACAAGTAATAAAATCATTTTTTTCATTGATACCCATCCTATATGTCTTAAGTTATTACAATATCGGGCACTAAAAATAATACCCGATGAGCATGTTTGACTTTATGTCTGCTAATCCAATAATGATTGTACCAAATGAAGAATCAAAAGAGAGAAATGACGTGGAATTGTTATGAAAATGAAAATTTAGTGGATAAAACTAGGAAGGTGATCATTTAGAATTAAAAATAAGCAATCCATCTAGGATTGCTCATCTTCAACTACATCCCCCACCGCAACTGGAACTGCTTGAACAACTCGAACTGCCCCCTGAATCGTTGTCAGAGGAGCTGCTGCACCCGTAACCTGAACATGAGGAGCTTCCTCCACCTTTATCAGATTTTCCCGTATAAGCTGGAAAGAGGGAATTCATATTTTGCTGGAAGAGATCGGCTTCGTAAATAGAGAAGAAAACAAATGCAGGTAAAAGAGTATGATATTCATTTTCTGAGGTCAATTTATTAAACGATGTTGGTTGGTTTTTATACTCTATCGTTTCAGATTGTACAATCTCTGTTTTCATTTTTTGAATGAGATATTTTTTTACATCATAGCAATCCTCTGTTTGCCGGAAATATTTTACGAGTAGCTCTTTTTCTGAAAGATTTTTAAAATCCCCAAGAATTTCCTTTTTAATCGGATATTTTAAGAATCCTTTCCATAGTAAACGACTATTTACAGTAGACTGGAACAAACTTAAATATACCCAATCAAAGAAGGCTCTTTCCCCCGGAATTGGCGTCGAGTCCATGTTTGGCGTGTGATGCAAAAATTCTTGATAGAATTTATTCGAGAACTTTTCATAATCCTTTGTAAACATCAGCATTTCATGCCAAACCTCATCAACCTTTTCACTGAACATTGGGACTGTTTTCAACAGGCTGTTTAAAACAAAATACCGTTTAAGCTCAAAAAAACGCCAATCAAAGTCGTGATTTTTCCAGCTTGGCTCGTTCTCAAGCAACCGTCTTTTTAAATTATTCACAAACGTAGATGGTAATGAAGATCGCAGACATTTAGATAGCTGCTTTCCTCCTTCAATTCGGAAGCCAAGATTTGTCGGCACTCGCTCATCCTTCAGTCTGAACTTTCTTTTCTTTCTTTTTTTGATCATTATGATCGCAATGATGACGAAAAAGAATACTAGAATAAAAATCATTTCTACGATTTTCCATCCCCTTTTTGTATGATATCCCCATTATATAAGAAAGATGTATAAAATTTACAGCGTTTTATGCGATATTGAGTCTTAAATCCTAGTTTTTCCTAATTAGAAATAATTCCTTTTTGTCCTTAAAGAAAAAAATGAAATATTACGAGAAAAGAGACAAGTTTTCCTACCCTACTTGCATATCTTTATAGTGGACAATCATTTACTATAGGGGGAGAGAATCACATGCAATTTTTTGTTATAAAAAAGCGGGCCATCATCATGTTCCTTGTCATTTTTACAGTTATTGCTTCAGCGTCGGTCTGGCTTTATGTAAACGCTGGAACAGTAACAGCCTTTAGCCAGGAAAAGACTGGCAAAATTCGCGAGATTGACATGGTTACTGGTGAATTCAAGTCAAAGATTTCTAAGGGGAAAGAGATTGAGGCTTACGTCTTTCATCCAGGGACGATTGTTCTTGAAAAAGGAGAAAAAGTCCACCTGAAAATACATGGCGTAAACGGAGAAGAACATCCATTTTACATTGAAGGCACAGATATTGAAGGGGTTGTGAAAAAAGGAGAAGTAACACTTGTACCGCTGCAATTTAAAAAAGAAGGAACCTATCGTCTTATTTGTAAAGTCCATCCAGGACATCATGATACCGTGCCTATGATTGCTTACATTGTCGTAGATTAATAAGAAACGCACCAGGGATATGGATATTTTCCTGGTGCGTTTTCTATCATTTAACGTCCGATGAACATTTGAGTCCAATAGTGGCCGTATGAACCGCCTTTTACATAACCAACGCCGATTTCCGTAAAGTTACTTGATAAAATATTTTTACGGTGGCCTTCGCTGTTCATCCATGCTTGAACAACTTCTTTAGGTGTAGCCTGTCCCGCAGCAATGTTTTCACCAGCTGAGCGGTAAGAAATGCCGAAATTCTTCATCATTTGAAATGGAGTGCCATATGTAGGAGAGTTATGATCGAAATATCTTTTATCGATCATATCTTGAGATTTATATCTCGCGACTCTTGCAAGCTCCCAATTTGACTTTAACGGCTTTAAGCCATTTTTGGCTCTCTCTTGGTTTACGAGCTGAACCACTTGATCTTCAACATTTGTTGTTGCTGTTGATAAAGTTGGTATGTTAATCTTTTGTCCGGGATAAATCGAGTTGGGATTTGAAATTTGAGGATTTGCATTGATGATCTCAGAAACTCCAACTTGATAGACCAGGGCAATTTTCCACATCGTATCCCCTGACTTGACCGTATGTACTGTTGATGCGCTTGCATCGTTATTAAATCCAAAGACTAGTGCGACAGACAACATAAGAGTGAGGCAAAGCTTTAATAATGTTTTCATATTTATATTTAAACAAATTCTCGTAAACTATGAAACCGGTAAATGTTACCGGTGCTCTTGTTTCCGCAAAAGAAAGACCCCCTTCCGTATGTAGGGAGCCTGTATCTTTTACTTTGTTTGCAAGTAATTAACTCCGAAAAATTGCTTTCTCCTATATACACTCAAAACAAGCCCGAGCAAAAAGGAATTAAATACGAATGCCATGGAGCCATGACTAAAAAATGGCAATGATACACCAGCAATTGGAAGCCAGCCAAATGTCATAAGAATGCTATATAAAAATTGAAAGGTAAAAAGGATATTGGCTCCAAAAACGATCAGTCTTCCAAAAGGGTCTTGAATAACCTTAGAGACCCACATCATTCTAATGGACAAGATAACAAGAATGGTGACAAGGAATAGCGCGAAGGACCAGCCAAAAAGATAAGTCATTGTAAAAAAGACAAAATCAGTATGAAGTTCTGGAAGGACAACAGCTTCACTTAGTTTCCCTTGACCAAACCAACCGGCTTTTGGGAGCAGTTCTTGCAGTTTAACATTTATGTACCCCGCTCCGTTTATATGCTGTTCAGGGTGAATGAAACCAAGGAATCTTTCTTTTAAATATAGATTCGGATATTTCAAAAAGTATACGGTGGACCCGCTTATCATGATAACAGCGCTCACCAACGTAATTATAACTTTCTCTTTTTTCTTTAATTGACTAAAAAAAAGCATCCCAATGATAAGAACACTGTATAGGAGTACAAGAAATAAATGGGAAGTATATGCCAATATCAAGAAAGATAATAAAAACAGGCCTGTTAACTTTCCTATATTTTGATTCCTAGCTGAGAAAAAGATTGCCCATGCGATAAACAGAAATGGAAGCGCGACGGTTGCATCGGCAGAAAATCCAGCGAAATGAAAGTATGGGCGCCCATTCATCAGCTTTCCAAAGAGGGATAGAAGAATCAGAATGCTAATCCCTAAACCATACAAGCCCATGCCGTGCCTCATTAGCTTTCTATAATCAAACAACATGAAGAAGGCGATGGCAAAAACACCAAGCAAAATCGCTTTTATCTTTGAAGTAAGTAAATAATTATTGTATCCTATACTGTTATAGTATCCTTCAAGCATAAAAGTTGGCAGCAAACTCAACCCTAAAATCAGAAGAAAAATAGAGATGATGCTCCAGTCCACTTTTGGGCGATGAAGCTTATTCATTTTCCTGCCGATCGTTTCGGGGTCCCCCATTTGTTGTACGGCTTTTGTTTCTGCTTCTGTTTTCGAATAGCCTTTCTGTTCATATTCTTCTACCAAGCTTTGCAAATGGTTTCTTAGTTCTATTCCTACCATTTCCTTGGCTTCTTTAGAGCGTATATGGTTAGTCACTTGATCTAAAAATCCTTTTAGGCTCACTTCAAGCACTTCCTTCCGGCGAATCAATCATTATCGTTTTTAAAATGTCAGAAGATCGTTCCGACTTCGCCAGCAACTTTTTTCCTTTATCGGTTATAAAATAATATTTTTGCTTTTGATCATTGCTAAATTCCCATTGTGAATCGATAAGTCCTTCCTGTTCGAGTTTGTGGAGCTGAGCATATAACAACCCCTCATTTTTAAGAAAGGCTTTTACACCCCTCGCAATAAGAAACTTTGCAATTTCAAAACCTGTTTTTTTCGAATTCAAAACGGTTAATATATCATTGACTGAGCTACTTTGCAGATCACCGTGTCTTTTTGTTTGTCGCTTAATTTCAGCACGATGTTTTTCAGTGAATGGCAGCTCATTAAAAACAGTTGATTTCATTGCCTTTTTAAGATTTTTTAAACGCTGATCCATTATAATTTCCCCTCCAATTCTTTCTTTAGGAGATCTTTTGCCCTTTTTATCCTTGTTTTTACGGTGTTTTGATTAACCCCCGTCAGCGTTTCAATTTCCCGAATTGAAAACTCTTCAAAAAAATGAAAATAAATAACCTCTCGATATTTAACAGGCAAATTTAAGACCGCTTTTGAAAGAAGTTCTTCCTCACTTTTTTGGATCACTTCTTTTTCAACAGCTTCTTTTCTCGTCTTCGATTCGCCTGCTAATTTGTCTGAAATGAGTACTTTCCGGTAATTCCAGCTTTTCAAATAATCTTTGCAATGATTGATAGTGATTCTCCAGAGCCATGTTCTTAATGAGGACTGTTGCTTGAATGTATGTAAACGCTCATAGATTTTCACAAACACTTCCTGTGTTAATTCCTCAGCTATTGCATAATTTTTCACATAGGAATAAACAAGCTGAAGCAGCTCCTGGCCGTATTGGTCCATCATCTCATTTAAAATCTCTTCCTTTTCATGGACAGAAAATCCTTCAGCAATTAAGTTTTCCAATAACGCTTCACCCCTAAAAAAACCTTTTCAAAGCTTATAGACGATCCCGACATGGTTCTGGTTTGGATTTTCAATAACTATTTTAATATACTCGATTTCATTTATATAACAGAAAAAGTATTTCACAAAACCATTATAGTAAGTTCTCCCCTAGCACAAGCTCGGAGTATATAAGTGGGAGGCATTGGGACTTGAGTACCCTTTTAAAAAAATCGAGCCACCAAGCAAGAAAAAGTAGAGCTAGCCTACCGATTACTAGATAGAAATTAATCTAGAAGTTCAAAAGAAACTAACAAAAATAGACACTGTTCCCAATTAGGAAACAGTGTATTAGATTACCTCTTTTCTAAAAAGATTATTGTTTCAGTCCTTCCTAGATTATTTATAAACCGGCGTTAACCAATCGAGGTAACGCTCATCTAAACCGCGTACCGCCTTATAATAAACACCCTGTAATTTTTCGGTAATTGGACCAACCTTCCCATTGCCTATTGTCCGGCGATCAATTGAAGAAACTGAAGCAACTTGGACACCCGTTCCTGCTAAAAACATTTCATCAGCCACATACAATTCCGTCCTATCGATTGGGCGTACCTCATAAGGAATGCCCAAATCGTCTGCAACCTGTAAAACAGCATGGCGAGTGATCCCTTCTAAAATATCAGCTGTAACCGGTGTTGTGATAACCGTATGATCTCTAACGATGAATAAGTTTGACGAACTTGCTTCGGATACTTGTCCATCTGAAGAGAGCATGATGGCTTCGTCATAACCGTCAGCTGTTGCGGCGTCGTTTGCAAGTGCTGGATTAATATACGCGCCAGCAACCTTAGCACGCGACGGGATCATGTTATCCGAAATCCGTTGCCAGTTCGAGACGACTAGCTTTAGATCTTGTGTCTTCACATAATCACCCATTGGAACAGTGAAGATAGCAAGCTCATCACGTAACCCGCTAAGCGTCACTTTAATAACCCTAGACCCTTTAAAGGCAATTGGGCGGATATAAACATTTCCCTTATATTCATTTTTTTTGAGAACCTTCACTGTCCAGTCAACAAGCTCCTCCGCAGTATACGGACATTCAATTCGAAGAATATGGCAAGACCTAATTAATCTTTGAAAGTGCTCTAAGGCTTTAAGAATATACAACTGATTATTATCTGGATTCCAATAAGCTCTAATCCCTTCAAAGCAACCCGTGCCGTAATTAAGCGCGTGTGTTGATATATTGACATTAGCGTCATCAAGAGGCATTAAATCGCCTTTAAAAAAACAATATCCTCCGGAAATTTCCTCTTTTGGTGATGGCCCTTTTGCGGCGCTCTCTTGCGACGTCATTTATTTTTCCTCCTGGACTTCTGTTTCCAAGTTTTTAAGGGCCTCACCCATCATCTCTTTATAACCCGTCCTTGGCGGAGAAAAAATATCAAGAGCAATGCATCCTTTATCATAAGTCACAGCACCGTGTGGAACATTAGGAGGAACGATGTAAACATCACCTTTTCGGATCATTTTCTTTACACCATTCAACTCAAATTCGTATTCTCCCTCAATCATTGTCCCAATTTGTTCCTCTGGATGAGAGTGAACAGGGGCAACACTGTTTGGCTCCATATATACGAAACTAAGCTGAATCTTATCGCCAAAAACCGGTTTAAGTCCAAGACCTTCAACAACCTTGAGCAAAGGAATATCCTCGATATTTAAGTGTTGCGGTTGAAAATCCCCTTTTACTTCGATAACATTTTCAGAAGGCGCGAAGTAGCCACCTGTGCCAATCCCCTTTTTATTTTCACTCATAATACTCTCTCCTTTTAATATAAGACTGTTTTCTCATCTATTGTTGTTTTTAGCCTACAACGTTTGCCCGTTGATTTCCGCTACGGGCACTTGCTTTCCGCGGGGAGGGACGGGAGCCTCCTCGGCGTTACCGCCTGTGGGGTCTCCCGTTCCCTCTATCTCCCGCTGGATACTGAATTTACATCCTTGAATCTGCCCACGCACGAAGGAAAAGCGATAGCATTTTCGAGGAGTCAAGTGCCCTCCGCTCCAATCAACTCAGATTATTAGATGAAAATCACATTATATAAGCAACGAACTTTACGAAAATAGCCTAATATAATTATCAGAAATCGTCTAATCTGTGTGTTTTACTAGATTCAATTTGTCGGAAACAAGGTTTTAGCTAAAAGCAAGAAAATAACCATTGGCCACTAGTCGATGTTTAGAACCATCTTTCCTTTTGCTTTTTTACTCAATATTTGAGCGTGTGCTTTTTCAGCATCACTAAGAGGCAGTTCATCTCCAACGTTTGGATGCAAAATTCCAGATTGCAAAAAAGCTGCAACACCATTTAAGCTCTCATTATATTCTTTTGGTGGTGCATTCCAAAGAGCCATGCCAAGGATATCCGATTCTTTTATCATCATTAATCTTGGATTGATTTCAATGCTGCCCCGGTTACCAACCACAACAATCCGTCCAAATGGGGCAATTATCTTCATATCATTCTCCAAATTATCATTGGCCAATAACTCGATAATAACGTCTGGTCCTTTACTATTTGTCAAAGAATATATCTTATCAAAGGAATCTTCCTTAATGTGGTCGAGTACATGGGTAGCTCCCGATGCTTTAACTAAAGATTTCCCCTCTTCTGTACTCGCTGTCCCGATAACTGTAGCTCCAATCCCACTCGCCATTTGAACTGCCAACAATCCAACGCCACCACTTGCACCATGGATTAAGACCGTCTCTCCTGCTCTAATCTTTGCTCTGTGAAAGAGGGCTCTATATGCAGCCAATGCCGGAATGCCGAGAGATGCTCCTTCCTGGTATGAAACTGATTCGGGTAATATATGCACAGCCTCTGCATCACAAACTACTTTTTGGGCATATGTTCCAGTGTTCTTCTTGGCAAGTAACGCAGCTACAAAAACTCTATCTCCAACCTTTAGGTGACTTACATCATCACCAACTGCATCCACAACCCCAGCCCCGTCAAAGCCTGGAGTAAACGGCAGCTCAGGAATAAAAAAAGAATATGTACCAGTACGGATGTATGCTTCATTCGGATTTACACCAGCAGCATACAGACGGACACGAACTTCATTTGCGACTGGAATAGGTTCTTCAATGTCCTTGTATTCTAGTACTTCTGGATCACCAAATCTAGACATTTGAATAGCTTTCATATTTCCTCCTTACACTGAAAGAATTGAGTTTATGAAAACCCAATCCTCCAATAAAGTTATTATTTATTATTCATAGCTGTTGCAAGGTACAACTGAGTTTATTCTGTTATCAGTATCCCTTTTATACTCTTCTTGTTCAAAATGTTCTTTCGAGCCGCAATACGGAACTACGGTTCGTATCCATATTGTTTTTAGTATATTACAAAAAAGAATTAATTTCAATATTCTATAAATATATACAATCCGCACTATTGGACGGTTCAGGGTTCAAGCAGAAAAACGTAACCGGCGCTATCGGCATTCGGCTTAACGTATGTCCGTTTGTACTTATCTTATCGCTGATATAATAAACAATCTATATTTGGGGTCCTACCCAACAAAACAATGCCCCTACATAAAAAAAACGCTTGGCATGTAACTTAGCCAAACGCTTTCTACTGGAATGCTATTTTTATTCAACGGAATGCCTTTTTATCTCCACCAGTCATCATGCATGGACGCGGGCATTCTTCTTTTATGTTCGGAGAGAAGATAGCGTTTTTCGATTTTTTCGGCTGCTTCTTGGCTCACTGTTTTGCCTTCGAGGTAATCATCGAGCTCGTCATAGGAGATACCTAGCTCTGTTTCATCTGCTTGCCCGGGTTTTTGATCGAGGAGGTCTGCGGTTGGAATTTTCAAATATAGTCTTTCATCTGCTGCTAATTCCATTAAAAGCGCTCTTCCCTGTCTTTTCGTTAATCCGGTTAAAGGCATGACATCTGCGCCCCCATCGCCGAATTTCGTATAAAAGCCTGTTATTGCTTCTGCCGCATGGTCCGTTCCAATAACTAACAAGCCTTTTTCTCCTCCGAAAGTATATTGTGCGATCATTCTCATTCTTGCCTTTACATTTCCCTTCTGATAATCACTTAATGGATTGCCTTGAACAATCGCATCGTATTCTTTTTGAACGTCATCGACTGCTGCTTTGATATTAAACAGATATTCACGATCTGCTTTGATAAATGATAGGGCAAGTAAAGCATCATCTTCATCCCCTTGGACACCGTATGGAAGACGCACCGCGACAAATAACGCCTCAGCATGCCCCTCATTCCGAAGCTCTTCCACTGCTAACTGGGCAAGCCGTCCGGCAAGTGTAGAATCCTGTCCGCCGCTAATTCCCAGTACATACCCTTTTGCTTTTGTTTTAATGAGATAATCCTTTAAAAAATCAATTCGTTTTCTGATTTCTGTTTTTGGATCTACATTTGGATTAACATATAATTTCTGCATGATTTCTTTCTGCAAAGTCATCTTTCTCCCCCCCGATAAATCTCTTTAAAAATGGTTCTTCAGCAGTGAGAATTTTACTGCTCGTTCTTGTGTGATAATGATTTCTCTACCTTTTCTTTTACTGTTTTAATATATTCCATTTTATTATCCCAGCATCGCTGGCTCAAGTCGACCGGATATTCTTCCGGATTTAGTGATCTCCTAGTTTCCTCCCAAAGGACATTCAAGTTTTCTTTCGCAAAATGTTGAATATCCATCAGGCTTGGCAACGTATAGACAAGCTCGCCATTCACAAAAATATCTTGATGCAGCTCTTTTGCTTCAAAATCGGTAATATATTTCGTTATATATGTATGTATCGGGTGAAACATTTTCAAGCTTTTTTCATTTTGCGGACTTTCCTCTTCTAATGCGATATAATCCCCTTCGGATTTTTGATTGCTTCGATTGATGATTCGGTAAACCTTTTTCAAACCTGGCGTCGTTACCTTTTCAGGGTTCCCGCTAATCTTGATCGTGTCAACCATCTTACCTGATTCGTCTTCGATTGAAACGAGCTTGTAAACGGCGCCAAGGGCTGCCTGGTCATAGGCTGTAATCAATTTTGTGCCAATGCCCCACACATCAATTTTTGCCCCTTGACCCTTTAAGTTCATGATCGTATATTCATCCAGGTCGTTTGATGCAACAATTTTTGCATTTGGAAAACCAGCCTCATCAAGCATTTTCCTCGCTTCTTTCGAAAGATAAGCAAGATCCCCGCTGTCTAATCGAATGCCAATAAAATTGATTTTGTCACCTAGCTCCTGCGCTACTTTAATGGCATTAGGCACACCTGACTTTAACGTATCATATGTATCAACAAGAAACACACAATCTTTATGTCTGCGGGCATATTTATGAAAGGCAATGTATTCATCTTTATATGCTTGAACGAGCGAATGCGCATGTGTTCCTGAAACCGGGATGCCGAATTTCTTGCCTGCCCGTACGTTTGAAGTCGCCTGAAAGCCCCCAATAATTGTCGCTCTTGCACCCCAGATAGCAGCATCCATTTCATGCGCCCTCCTCGAGCCGAATTCCATGGCTGTTGCATCCCCTATCACTTCTTTAATCCGCATCGCCTTCGTAGCGATCAATGTTTGATAATTAATGATATTTAATATCGCTGTTTCAACTAATTGTGCCTGTGCAAGCGGTGCTTCTATTCTCATAATCGGTTCGTTCCCGAAAACAAGCTCACCTTCTGCCATTGAACGAATCGTTCCTGTAAATGTTAAGGTATAAAGGTAATCAAGGAAATCTTCTTGATAACCGAGCTCGTCTCTCAAATAGGAAATATCACTTTCTGTAAAACGAAACTGCTGAATATACTCAATGACTCTTTCCAGGCCGGCAAAAATGGCATACCCATTCCCAAATGGGATTTTCCGGAAATACACTTCAAATACCGCATTCTTATCATGGATTCTATCTTCCCAGTATGTTTCAGCCATATTAATTTGGTAAAGATCTGTATGGAGAGTAAGACTATCATCTGCAAAATGTCTAACCAATTTTATACCTCCTACTTATTTTTCTTTTCGAAAAGTTATATTCGTAAACTTTGTTGATATTTAAATAAAAAGAGGTGTAGTTGATTTCCGCTCCAATCAACGTCATACAATTCCTATTTTTAAAAAACAATCATTTAGAAAACAGCCTTTCGATAAAACCCGCACCCATTTCGTCTATATAGTGTTCATTTTTCCCTCAATGATATTGATTAGTCATTAACGCTAGAAAATAAAGGGCTGTCCCATAATGGCAGCCCTTCATTTTTTCTGCGGTTTTCTTTTCACCCATAGTTGGTGCAGGACAAATGGCGTGCCAAGTATAACCGGAAAGATGTAATAGCTGAGACGGTAAAACATGATGATTAACAGGCTGAGTTCTGTTGGAATCCCGTGTGACTCCATCCCGATTAAAAAAACGAGATCAAACGAGCCAATCCCACCCGGGATCATGCTAACAATTCCCGCACATGCGGAAATGATCACTATTGGAAAAAGAATGTGCAGTGGCGCAGAGACCCCTAAAAAATTAGTTATTCCCCAAATACAAACAATCACAAAAAACCATTCGAAAATGGAGATGATCATCAGCTCAGCAATATAGCCCCGGTTTAGATACTGCAAATTCCAAAACGTTTTTCTAAAAAAGAAGACGGTAATTAATAATGGTGTGTAGGCGACAATCACCCAGACGGCCATTTTTATTAACTTTATATCTGAATAAACATGTAAATCGGAGAAAATAACTGGCCATGCTAACAGCGAAAGACCTGTTAAGTAAAATAAAGACAGTTTCGCGATAATCCGAATATACGGTACGCTATCTGGCAAATATCTCCGATAATAATAGGATCGTAATGTTGCTCCTGCCACTCCTCCGAACCCAACAAGATTGGAAAAGGCATTCGCAGACAATGAATAAAAAACAAGTTTTCTTTTCGGGATATGGATATGAAATATCCGCAATAGAATAACATCGTAAAAAAACATTGGAAATAGTGATATCAAACCCAGGATAAGAATCATAATGACTTTTTGAAAAGAAAGCCTGTCCAAGTATAAGTTAAGTAAATCCCAATTGAAATCTTTAAATAATCCCTTCGCCTCATAGCTCAGCAAGAATAATATTAAAACAGGAATCAATATTTTAGCCATCAAAAAAAACACTTTTCGCTTTTGGAAAGACAAGATACCCCACCGTTCAATCAGTTAATAAGTCCAAGTAATATTCTATAACTTCCTGATAGAGTGTACAATAACAAATGACTAAATTCCCGGGTCTTTTACTGATAAAATGTGTTCTTACACACTGATGGCTAGCTGACGGCCAACAAGTCACACAGACCTTGTGTTCTCCCTTAAATCTACCGTAATCTACTATATTCCGAAATAATCGTAATAAGAAGGAAACTTTTTTCACTTTTTTTCGTAATAAAAGAGAGGATCATGTTTGCCAGATTCGATTGCGAAGGAAGCCATTTTGAATTATAATTATTCTATTGACCTTAATTTCGAGGTGAAAAAGATGTTGGATTTTCTCATGGATATCTCGAATATTCCCGCTGAATATACCATTTATGGAACCTTTATGATCGGCTTAATCATTAAGTTTCTGTGGGTGTGGAATATTGAATATCATTTTATAGATTCTTTAAATGACCCGCATGAAGTTTCCAAAGCAAATATTCCTAAACAGCAAATAAAACACTATTTAGCAAGTAGCATTTTGCTTAACTGGATAACAAAATGTATTCGTAAAAAAGAAGGTCCCGGTGATGATCCGGAAGTTATAAGCTCCTTACTATTGACGTATTAAAAAACAATAGGAGGAGTTTGACAGATGAAAAACAAAAAAAATCTTATCATTTTTATGATGCTTACAATTGTTTCCCTGCTTTTGTCAGCATGCCAGACACAGACGGGGCAGAATAGCGGCTTTTTTCACAGCCTTTTTGTAGAACCATTTGCAGCTTCGATCCATACAGTTGCCACTTTTTTCCATGGTAACTTTGGAATTGCGATTATTTTAATCACACTAGCGATTAGGCTGCTTTTAATGCCTTTAATGCTAAAGCAATATAAAAACCAGCAGCAGATGAAAGGAAAAATGGATCTCTTTAAGCCAGAATTGGACGAGATTCAAGCGAAAATAAAAGCAACAAAGGATCAGAAGGAACAGCAAAAATTACAGCAAGAAATGTTTGGTCTCTACAAGAAACATGGAGTGAATCCACTTAACGTCGGCTGTTTGCCTATGCTGATTCAGATGCCCATTTTAATGGGATTTTACTATGCCATCAGAGGAAATGAAGAAATTGCTGCCCATACCTTTTTATGGTTTAATCTTGGTCATTCGGATATTTGGATAACAGCGGCGGCAGGGATCGTTTATTATCTACAATTTAAGGTTTCGCAATCGAACATCCCTCTGCAGCAGCAAAAGCAAATGAAATTCATGGGTCTCCTTTCACCTTTAATGATTGTTATGGTTTCCTTAAATGCCCCTGCTGCCCTTCCACTTTACTGGACAGTAGGCGGGATTTTCCTAACATTACAAACACTGCTAGGAAGAAAGCTATACCAATCGCCAAAAGTGGGAAAAACTGAAGAAGCACCAATTAATTAATTTCATTTGGAAATGAGCATGGCTTTTGCCGTGCTTATTTTTTTACATTCTCGCCAAAATCATTCCTAAAAAAGCCAGTGTAATTCCACCCGCATAGGTCAGAATGATATAACTAAAAGCAGACCGTTTTTCCTTTGCATCCACAAGTTGGATCGCCTCTAATTTAAACGTCGAAAATGTTGTAAAAGCCCCCATAAACCCGGTTCCCAAAAATAAAAACAAACTCCCTTTTCCATCCATACCTAATAGATATCCTAATAAAAAAGAACCTAATAAATTGACTGTCAAGGTTCCGATCGGTAATTTTATCCGTGATCTCCTTTTTATGTAATTAACTGTTATGTAACGAGCTATTGCACCTAAAAAACCGCCAATTCCGATTAGTAATATATTTATCATCCGTACTTTTTCTCCCTTTTCCACCGATACCCAATAAATGCTGCCGAGATCCCGCCTGCCATACTTAATAGTAAGTATAAAAAGGCACTAAAGAAAGCACCACTTTCGATTAAAGAAACGGTTTCTATGCTTAAAGTCGACAAAGTGGTAAAAGAACCGATCGCTCCCGTGCCAATGGCTAGTACGAGATTAGGGCTAAGGTTACCTTTTTGACTTACTCTGCATGTAAAAATGCCGAGCAGAAAGGCGCCGAGAATGTTTACGAAAAGTGTTCCGAAAGGGAATTGATTGCCCCACAGCTGAACTGATAAAACTGAGGTAAAATACCTAAGCAAGCTCCCCACTATACCGCCAACCCCGATAAAAACATACGTCAAATAATTTCCCCCCATGCTTTTTATTCTCTTTATTTTACCATTCTTTTGCTTTTATCAAACGCAAATTCCGGCAATTAAATCCAGTTGAATAATGAAGAAATAAAGAAGGAAATATAACATAGAACCACAAATAAAAAGGAGTGATTTGATGAAACGTCAAGCTTTAATCGCAGTAGCATTAACAGCTGTTATTCTTTCCGCATGTGGTGTCAATAGGCATGGTGTGAATGATACAGCACTCAGAAATCAGGACGGTGTAACAGGACCGACCCGCGTGAGCAATCCGATTACCGGGGATAATTTCCGGGATAACTATCGGGTTAATGACCGGGATAATTTCCGGGATAACTATCGGGTTAATGACCGAGTTAATTACCGGGATAACTATCGGGATAATTACAATTACAACACTGGCTACAATAATAATTACACTGGCAATATGACTGGTAATATGACTGGACCAGTTGGAACTGGATTTAATCCGTTAAATGCAACACCAAATATGTATGTAGCAGACCGTGTGGCACAAGCGGTTCTTGCGTTGCCAGAAATTGATCAAGCAAATGCGATCGTTTCAAATCGTAATGCCTTTGTTGCTGCTAAATTTATTCCTGGCACAAATGAATTAACGAGTACACTCGAAAGTAAAATCATAAATCAAGTAAAAATGGCTGATCCTGCCGTTATGAATGTATATGTGTCAGTTAGTCCCGATTTTTATGGTCGAATGAGTGGTTATGTAAATCGTATTCGAATGGGCCACCCAATTTCAGGTTTCTATAATGAATTCCATACGACAGCCCGCAGTGTTTTCCCTAACTATAGATGGTAAAATAAACAAAAAGGGGATCTAGCCAAAGGAAGGTTAGATCCTCTTAATATTTATGCAATAATCCATTCCTTTACATCCGGACACTCGTCTTTTAAAATGCAGAAATATACGGTGTCACGAACATGCCCACCTGATCTAATCCAGTCTTTAATGAGGCCCTATCATAAATCTTATGCGTCCTGAAAATAATCTTTATAAAAGCCTCCGATTTTTCCTGAATTATCGATAATAAAGTAAAACTCTTCTGTCTCATTTTTAACGTCGTATATATTCCCAACTGTTAAAGTTCTGTTAACTATGTATTTGGCCGCATCCGTGTGTATACATTTTACTTTTTTCAATGTCTCCTGTTTATTCCAGCTTTGATGAATCATTTGAGCCACTCCTTATTCTTTCTTATTTGTTTAGTATAAAGAATATAACCGGCTCGCTGCAACATGAATCTAATTATTTTTCCATTAATAATGATCAAATAAGACCGCGACTATTAGCGCGGTCTTATTTTTTGTGCGTTATTCCTTTTCATTTGTCACATTGGCATGGTGGAAGCATTCTAACAACGGGTAGGCTACAAAACCTATGCTTGGATTTATTGGCCATTTTTTGATAAGCGAAATATGGTTTTTGCCTTATTTCTTCTTGTTTCTGTTTTTGTAGCATTTCTAGAACATAAATTTGGTCAAACATTTCTATCTCTCCCATCTTTTCTCAACTTTAAATTCATTTTATCCCCAAACCGGATTACTCACATTCGTCGTATGAACGAGTTATAAATACGGCTTTAGTTTGAGAAAAGACGGAGAAAATACTTATTATTTGTTTGATGTTTCTTTTTCAAACGCTTCCATCGCCTGCTCGCGTAGGAGGAACTTTTGAATTTTCCCTGATGCGGTCATCGGGTAGGCATTCGTAAATTCGATATAACGAGGAATTTTATGACGTGAAATTTTTCCCTTGCAATATTCACGAATCTCTTCACTTGAAACAATCTCACCCTCTTTTAAGATGATCCATGCGACAACTTCTTCCCCATACACTGCATCCGGAACACCAACCACTTGAACATCAAGGATGCTAGGGTGGGAATAAAGGAATTCTTCAATTTCACGCGGATAAATATTTTCCCCACCTCGAATAATCATATCTTTTAAACGTCCGGTAATTTTACAATAGCCGTTTTCATTCATAACAGCTAAATCTCCCGTGTGAAGCCAGCCGTCAGCATCGATGGCTTCTTTCGTCGCTTCAAGATTCTTGTAGTAGCCTTTCATTACGTGATAACCTCTTGTGCATAACTCTCCTTGCACTCCCCTTGGCACTTCTCGATTTGTACCAGGTTCAACGATTTTAACTTCCACGTTTGGCAAAGCTTTGCCGACAGATTCGACGCGAAGTTCAATCGGATCATCCGTTCTTGTCTGGGTAATTACTGGGGAAGATTCCGTTTGACCATAGGCAATCGTAATTTCACTGGCCCCCATTTTTTCGATGACTGCCTTCATCACTTCTATTGGGCAATTGGAGCCCGCCATTATCCCGGTTCTTAATGATGATAAATCATATTTGCTGAAATCCGGATCGTTTAATTTGGCAATGAACATTGTTGGTACACCATGCAGGCCTGTACACTTCTCATCTTGCACCGTTTGCAGAACAGCCTTTGGACTGAATTCCTGTACTGGCACAATAGTCGCACCGACCGATACACATGCAAGAGTGCCAAGCACGCAGCCAAAACAATGAAAAAAGGGAACGGGAATACAAAGTCGATCTTCTTTTGTTAAACGCATACAATTAGCGATATTTAGTCCATTGTTGACAATATTATTATGCGTAAGCATGACACCTTTCGGAAAACCGGTCGTTCCAGAGGTGTATTGCATATTAATGACATCGTTAGGATCAAGATTATTCATCCGTTCATCAAGCTCTTTTTCGGAAACATCCTCCCCCATTGTTAAAATATCACTCCAGCTAAAGGTGCCTGGATAACGCTTATCGCTAAGCACAATCACATTTTTCAAAAAAGGCAGGCGTGCACTTTGCAGGTGGCCAGGTTCACTTGTCTTTAACTCTGGGGCGATTTCATATAGCATATCTATGTATGAAGCATCACGAAATTGATCCATTAAAATAATCGTAGTTGCATCTGATTGTTTTAATAAATATTCAAGCTCGGTTGTGCGATAATTCGTATTTACGGTAACAAGAATAGCCCCCATTTTTCCTGTAGCAAACTGGCTTGTTAGCCATTCGGGTGTGTTTGTCCCCCAAACAGCAATATGTTCCCCCTTTTCAAGACCAAGTTTCATCAGTCCCTTTGCCGTTTTTCGGCAATATTGATCAAATTGCTTGTACGTCATCCGCAATCCTCTATCAGCATAAACAACCGCTTCATGTTCAGGATGAAGTTGTGCTTTTTTCTCCAGAAGCTTACCGACTGTCATATGTAATAATTCTGTCATCGAATACCCCCTTTTATCCTCTCTCTCCATGTAATTGCATGTTTGTAAAAAAACGCTTACAATTTATGTTACCACATATAGCTGAATATTCAATATTTTCGAATATCCATATTTAAAAAAAGAGATATAGATTGCGTCACCCATTGTAAATAATTATTTTTCAGGTTCGAAAGTCCCTTTTTCGAATTTCTATGTTTTTTGGGTTTTCAAATTAGAACAAAACGTTTAAAATGGATTAATAGCAAGAATATTCAATCCATTCCCTTAGGAGGTTATGCAGAATGAAGATTATGAGTAATGAACAGTTAGTCGTCTCGTATCGTGATGCATTGAAGTCTGGTTCGGAAAAAGATTGGATTCGGATATTAAAAATGGAAATTAAAAAACGTGGGTTAAAAGCAATTAAGAAATAATTTTAAGTTGCAGAACGAGAGGCATTGCCACTCGTTCTTTTTAATGTAATCACATTCGTAAAAGATTATTATAGGCACTTATGGTGACCGCTTTTCTCTTTGCTGGAAGGTTACGGGCATCATGAACCTTATACTAGCGCTATATCCCATGTAAAATATCTTTAACGCTTACACAGTGGATAAATGGGCAATCCTCTCAGTTTCCGAATAAAATTCTTTAAATAAGCCAAATTATTATTCAAGGAGGAATGTACAATTGAATGTAGGCCGAGCAAAAGAAATAATGGATTCCGCTGATATGATTCAAGTTACTTTTGAGGGTAATGCAGTAATTATCCAACACGTTGACGAAAAAACGAAAATCGCTAGGATTTATTCAAAGACTGACCCTGAGAATGAAATGAGTGTTCCTATCCTTCAATTAATTGAAGAGTAATAAATTTAAATAAGGCTTCCCGTTGTGGGAAGTCCTTTAGTCATTTGGTTTACATAATATTATTATAATCACTCTGATGATGATGCCGACACCACTTCAAAAAGTGGGCATATTTAGGAGGTAGTGTCGACAAAATCTCGCCGCTAGTATTTTATATTCCGTCTAGTTAGAAGCTTTTTTAATGTTTATTTGAATAATAGCATCGTTTTTGGGGTTAAACTCAATTGTGATATATAATGCAAACTCCTTCTCGTTTTCCTTGAGCAAGAGTTTAAATTTTTCAATGGATGTATGATTTTTATTTTCTCTTCCGATATGGAGATAATCGACAATCGCAGCTGTTGGATACTTTTCTTTTGCTGTCTTCATTGCTAATTGCCCCCATTTTGCATAAGACAGTTCAGCTGGATCTGCATATGAGGGAATATGCTCTGGATATAGAAGACATAAAAGGAAAACAAGACTGATTATTGTTCGATTTAATTTCTCTTTCATTTACGTTACGTGCCCTTTGTGATTTGCCAATTCCGCTTTCATCCGTTCCTCCTCTTCTTCAACACAAATATAAGCAATTTGCTCCGCCATTAAATGATGCATCATATCTTTATCATCCTCACATATAATTACTTGTTGCTTGTTCATGTTTACAAATTCCTCCAATCTTACTTGGGCTATTATACAGAGGTTGCATCTAAACATATTGCGCTGAAAAATCTTTGATCCCGCTAGGTTTACGATTCTCTATGTTCATTTCTTTTTAGGATTTGTTAACTAGTTCATACTTATTCACCTCATATCATGTCATAATCTAAGATAATACTACCTTAACCGCTTTGGGACGTGGTCCTTTAGAATCTGCACCTAAAAGCTGGGCCATAAACAAAGTCCTGACCACAAATCGGTCAGGACTTTTCGAAATTTCAAGTTAATGAGTTTTATTTTCATTATATCCATTTTGTCGGGCTTGGCTTTCATCTTTTATTTCAGCACGCATTCCCTCAATACTTTCTTTTCGGCGTTCGTTTTTCGCCTCAATTCTTGCTCGTTCTTCCCCATTAGAAAAACTTAAAGTTTCTTCTGCTTTATTTATATTTTCAATTGTATTGTCGATCATTGTTTGCAGCTTTTCAACATTATCGCTACGATCATCTGGGTTCGGCTTATTGTTGTATGCCATTTTATTGTTCCTCCTTTAGATGTGACTGATGATACAAAATTAGTTTGTGAATTTCGCGAAAAATTATCAACGGAAAAGAGTGGTTGTTTTTAGTACTGAAAATGAGGTAATTCAGTATCATTTATTACGATCAATTAAAAAAACCGCCACATCGGGGGAATGATGCGGCGGGCAAAAATTATTCACCTTTTGTTTGAATAACTTGGGGGTTGGGGCTTGTTTGATCCTGCATTTTCTTTCCTTTATTGCCACCAAATGCACGTGACTGGGTTCCGATATGATCAGGTTTAAAATCATTTGGGCTTCTTTTCGGATTGCTCATAAAAAATCCCTCCTCAGTTAAAGTATGTACTTTTGAGGAGGGTTTTATTTACGTTTTATTTATAGTAATAAATGTTATTCTGCTTTATGAAGCCGCTTCTCTTCTAATCGTTCTTCGATTTTCTCCATTGCAGCTCGATCTTTTAAAATTTGACGTTTATTTTCTGAAACAAGTTCGGCGAATGAACGTTTTCGTGGTTTTCTCATTTGTTATTTCACCTTCCTTTAACCCTATAATAACATTTATTATGGACAATTATCGTTGTAATTATTACAACTTTTCGAAAATTTATTAACTTCCCTTTAATCATACACTTTTTAAAACAAATTGGTCCTTATTTTCTGAAGATTCATAAATTGTTCACAAATAAAAAAACACCAGCCTCAAAGCTGATGTCTTATTTTTTACATATTGTTCGTATATTTTTTCATAAGATCAACTGTCATAATACTTAAATGCTTGTTTCTGATGATTCCTTTTTCATCAATAAAGAAAGTGGTTGGAATCGTCAATATTTGATAAGTTTTGCTCACTTGGTCATTTTCATCTAGAAGGATTGGAAAATTCACACCCATTTTATCGGCAAATCCAGAAACATCATTTTTCGGGTCAATATTAACGGCCAAAATAGCGATTTTATCACCAGATTCCGTATAGAACTTTTGCATATCAGGCATTTCAGCCTTACAAGGCGGACACCAAGTCGCCCAGAAATTTAACATGACCTTTTTCCCTTTAAAATCTGAGAGTTTCACCGTTTCACCAGCCAGATTTTTCAATTCAAAATCGGGGGCTTTTAAACCGATTCCCAGTCCTGGAAGATTATTAGGCTTTGGCTCTTCTTTTTCCATTGCTTGGACAATAGCTACTGACATTAGTGCAATTAAAACCACTGCTGCAATTATCTTCTTGATCATGCTGCCCAACCCCTTTTCAATCTGTTACCCGTATTGTAACCTAGGTGAGGATAAAAAATAAGGTTCTCAACAGCCAGAAAGCAATAAAAAATGTGACAATCCCGTAAACAATCGGAGCGATCCATTGTTTCAACGGCCAGCTTCCCTTTTTATAATTCCATGACAAATAAATAAATGCAAGAAAAGCACCTAGAAAAGCTCCCTTTAAACCTCCTGCAAAATATAAAATAGCCTTTGGGTTTGTTAAAAATACAGTAGGATGAAATAAGACGTAACTAAACTTGAATGTTAATATAGCAATCATTACAGCGTTACCAATGATATTCATAAAAGTGACCTGAAATGAACGTTCAGCTTTTGTTGCCCATCTCAGGATGAAGTATGAAACAAGCGCCGCAACTAATAAGATAAACCACTCGTATTTAATAATAAAAGGTCCAAGTAAAAATGCTCCCATGGATTGCCTCCCGTTCTAGATTCAAATTCGCCTTGGCGTATTTGTGCCCAGATTTTTACCTTAGCTTGATCGATAAATTCTTTTAATAAATCTGAGGCATAACTTTATTCAGCCGAGGTTTGAACCCCCACTGAATTGGATAACTATTTGCATTCATCTCGCCACTTATAGAGATGGGAGACTTCTGCTAAATAAAGTTGAAAAACACCATGTGAATATTCACATGGTGTTTATTATATATTTAGTTCGCTAATTTCTCACGAAGAACCATTTGCAGGATTCCGCCGTGACGGTAGTAGTCAATTTCAACTTCTGAGTCGAAACGGACAAGTACTTCAAATGTTTTCTTGTTTCCAGCCTCGTCCGTTGCCGTTACTTGTACAAGGTCACGTGGTCTTACGTTTTCGTCGATTTGAACATCGATTGTTTCTTTACCTGTTAGGCCAAGTGTTTCAGCACTTTCGCCATCCTTGAATTGCAGAGGAAGAACGCCCATCAATACAAGGTTTGAGCGGTGAATACGCTCGTAGCTTTCGGCGATAACTGTTTTGATTCCTAGTAGGTTTGTCCCTTTTGCTGCCCAGTCACGGGAAGATCCCATTCCATAGTCTTTCCCTGCAAGGACAACAAGACCTGTTCCGTCTTCTTTGTACTTCATGCAAGCATCGTAAATGGATGTAACTTCGCCAGTTGGCCAGTAAGTTGTGAATCCGCCTTCTGTGCCAGGGGCAACTTGGTTACGGATACGGATGTTAGCGAAAGTTCCGCGCATCATCACTTCATGGTTTCCACGACGAGATCCATATGAGTTAAAGTCGCGAACTTCTACACCGTTTTCGCGCAGATATTTTCCAGCAGGTGTATCTTTTCCGATTGCACCAGCAGGAGAAATATGGTCAGTTGTTACAGAGTCACCGAACTTACCGACAACACGTAAACCATTTAATGGTTTTACTTCGTCTGGATCAGGCTTTAAGCCTTCGAAGAACGGTGGGTTTTGGATATATGTTGAAGTTTCGTCAAAAGAATAAAGCGGTTCATTGCTTGTTTGGATTTGATTCCAAAGCGCATTGTCACCAAATACATTATCGTATTCTTTACGGAACAATTCAGGTGTAACTGTTTGCTTTACCACATCGTTCACTTCAGCCGTTGTTGGCCAAATATCTTTAAAGAAGACGTCATTTCCGTCTTTATCCTTACCAATTGCTTCATTTTGAAGATCAATATCAACTGTTCCAGCAAGTGCATAAGCGACTACAAGCGGTGGTGAAGCTAAATAATTCGCTTTTACAAGCGGATGAATACGTCCTTCAAAGTTACGGTTACCTGAAAGAACAGATGTAACAAGAAGATCATTTTCTGCCACGGCTTTTTCGATTTCTTCTTTTAATGGACCGGAGTTACCGATACATGTTGTACATCCGTAGCCAACAAGGTTAAATCCAAGCTGCTCTAGGTACGGAAGAAGTCCGGAATCACGTAGATATCCTGTAACAACCTTAGAACCTGGAGCTAGCGATGTTTTTACAAATTTAGGTACTTCCATTCCTAGTTCAGCCGCTTTTTTCGCTACTAAACCAGCACCTACTAAAACATATGGGTTAGATGTGTTCGTACAGCTTGTAATCGCCGCAATTGCAACAGCACCCGTTTTCATTTTCGTTGAATCGCCATTATTAAAGTTAACTGTAATTTCTTTTTCGATTTCTTTCTCACCTAAACCAAAACCTTGGTTTCCTTGTGGAGCCGTAATCGCTTTGTTGAATTCCTTCTTCATCGCAGAAAGTGGAATTAAATCTTGCGGACGCTTCGGACCTGAAAGATTTGCTTCAATTTCAGCAAGATTGATTTCAACAACATTTGTATATACAGGCTCAAGAGTCGGATCAAAGAACAAGCCATTTTCTTTGCTATATGTTTCAACTACTTTAATTTGTTCTTCAGAACGGCCTGTTAGGCGCATATAATTTAAAGCCTCTTCATCAACCGGGAAGAATCCGCATGTTGCGCCATATTCAGGAGCCATATTCGCAATTGTTGCACGGTCAGCAAGTGGCAATGCTGGCACACCAGGACCATAGAACTCTACAAATTTGCCAACAACACCGTGAGCACGAAGTACTTGCGTTACTTTTAAAGCAAGGTCAGTAGCGGTAGCACCGTCTGGAAGTTCGCCAGTTAATTTAACCCCGACAACTTCAGGAACTGGGAAATATGAAGGCTGTCCAAGCATACCTGCTTCCGCTTCAATTCCACCTACTCCCCAGCCTAGAACACCGATTCCATTGATCATTGTTGTATGGGAATCTGTTCCAACTAATGTGTCAGGGAATGCTTCAAATTCTCCATTCTCATTTTCAAGTGCGTGAACTACATTTGCCAAGAACTCTAGGTTTACTTGGTGAACGATTCCTGTTGCAGGAGGAACGGCACGATAGTTATCGAATGCTTTTTGTGCCCAGCTAAGGAACTGGTAACGCTCTGCATTACGTTCAAATTCAAGCTCCATGTTCAATCCTAGCGCTTCGGCAGTACCGAATTTATCAACTTGTACAGAGTGGTCGATAACAAGATCTACCGGTTTTAGCGGATTGATTTTGTCTGGATCTCCACCCATATCTGCCATAGCTTTACGAAGAGAAGCCAAGTCAACGACTGCAGGTACACCTGTAAAGTCTTGAAGAATTACTCGTGATGGTTTAAAAGGTACGTCAACCTCTTTTACTTCATCTGTTCCCCATTTTGCTAAGTTTTCAACATGTTCTTTTTTAATTACACGACCGTCTAATTGACGTAGTACAGATTCCAATAATACTTTAATGGAGTAGGGCAATTTCGATACTTGACCTACGCCTGCTTCTTCTAAAGCACCTAAATGATAAAAGTTGTAACGTTTCCCGTCTAATTCAAATGACTTACGGGCATTAAATACATCATGATTTGCCATGGGAATATCCCCCTTATTAAATAATCAAGTTCTGAGATTTAGAGAATTGCAAAAAGATGGAATCTCCCTCAATCCTAACTATTCTCACAATTCTTATCTTAATACAACATTCTTTATAAGTAAATAACAAGAAAGTTATTGTTTCCGATAAGTTTATCTTATTAAATTTAGTTCCTTCCCTATTTAATATTAGGCAGTTTTCGTAAACTATGTTGCTATATAATCAAAATGTGGTCTAGTTGATTTCCGCTCCAGGTTGCTCGCTTTCCGCGGGGCGGGCGGTGAGCCTCCTCGTCGCTCTGCTCCTGTGGGGTCTCACCTGTCCCGCTTCTCCCGAAGGAGTCTCGCACCTTCCGCTCCAATCAACTTCATAAATAATCTACTTAATAACAGCAATTTATTTAGAAAATAGCCTTATATTATGTTGATAAAACTTTTTACTAGCGTTCATTTTACGAGCGTAGCATACATCTACATATTTTTACAAAATTTAAAGCAATATATTAATGGAGGTGATTTGGATGGCAAAAAGAAAAGCAAATCATGTGGTTGAAGGCATGAATGCGGCTAAAGGCCAAGGCATTGGGGCTGGGTATAACGAAGAATTTGCAAATGAACCGTTAACAGAGGCTCAAAAACAAAACAATAAAAAGCGGAAAAAAAATCAATAGCAAAATTGGAAGCGAAAGTTCAATCCTTTCGCTTCCAAATCATTTTCAAAATTGACCGCACCACTAAAGTATCTTCCATTTTATTCGTATTGGTTTACCTCGTGCACCATCGTGCTTAAATCGTGCTGGAATTTTTCCAATTGGATTCGCTGCGTTTCTGACGCCACTTCTAACGCGTTTTGAATTGACTCATAAGCTTCATTAACTTCTTGCTTCAAATGTTTGAGTTGGTGTCCGTAATTAGCAGAGTCTCTCACAATTTCAAAATATAATTCCTGTGCATCCTCCACTCCCTGCTGGGCAGCCTGGAATGCTTGCTGTTTGTTTTTATTATATGGCAAAATATCTCACCCCTAAGTCAATTTGTACAATTAAATTGCGCAGTCTTCTAAAAAAATATTCCGCATAAATTTTCAGTAACCCTCCATCCTATTGATAGGAGGGATGAACATGAATAAAAATGATGGAAAAGATATGCGAAAAAACGCACCTAAGGGAGATAATCCCGGCCAACCCGAACCGCTAAGTGGATCTAAAAAAGTGAAAAATCGTAACCATTCCAGGCAAAAGCATAATTCAAGTCATGATATGTAGTATAAAGAAACAGCTGTTGCTTCTTAGGAAGCCACAGCTGTTTTTTCAAAGAGTTGATAACGATTTTAAAACATGTGTTTCCTCTTCCATTGTGACTGTCCGTAAATCAATCAGGACTTCTTCTTTCTGAATTCGGACAACAATTCCTGGTGTAAATTCCGTTCTTAATTTCTTCGCTACCTGAAATGCAGGTAAATATTTATGGATAATAACTGCAACATAGGAAGGGAGTTCAACGTCCGGCATTGTTCCGCCACCGACCTGACCTAAGCTCTCTCTTAAAGTAGTTTTGTACTTATCTGTATGGTCGGCAAGCTTACTAAGAAAGGTTTCGGTCCTCTCCTTTAATTCTTCCTTCGTCATTAACAGATCCCTAATGACAGGAATATTTTTTATCCCTATATCGCCTTTTAGATAATCCAGCAATGTCCCTTCTAAGGCAGCAAGTGTCATTTTGTCCACCCGCAATACACGGGCAAGCTGATGTTTTTTTAATCGGTCAATAAGTTCTTTTTTCCCTGCAATAATCCCTGCCTGCGGACCGCCGAGAAGCTTGTCTCCACTAAACGAGACGAGATCCGTTCCCATTTTTAACACGTCTTTAACGACAGGCTCGTCTCCAATTCCATGACGTTGGTAATCATAAAGGGCACCGCTGCCGAGATCCTCATAAAAAATAACATTTCGATCATTCGCTAACGATGCTAATTCAGTCGTATCAACCGTTTGCGTAAATCCGATCACTTTAAAATTACTTGTATGTACCTTTAAGATCATGGCGGTTTGTTCGGAAATGGCCTTTTCATAATCAGCAAGATGCGTTTTGTTTGTCGTTCCTACTTCGACAAGATGGGCCCCGCTTTCCTCCATAATTGAAGAAATTCTGAATGATCCGCCAATTTCGACGAGCTGTCCTCTTGAAACAATCACTTCCCGATCCTCAGCTAACGACTTTAGAATAAGATAAACAGCTGCAGCATTATTATTGACGACCATCGCCGCTTCAGCGCCAGTTAATTCAGTTAATAGCGCCTCCACATGGCTATGTCTCGAACCCCTCTCGCCTTCTTCGAGCTTATACTCCAAATTGGAATAATGAAGTGCCGTTTCAAGCATATGCCGTGCCGCACGCTCACTCATACGGGCCCGGCCAAGATTCGTATGGAGAATCGTCCCTGTCGCATTGACCACCCTTTTTAATGTGTAACTATATCGCTTATTGACAGAACATTCAAAATACCGGAAAAGGAAATCAATAAATGCTTTATTTCCTGGCTCAGGTCCCGTCCATTCCCCATTCATTAATTCTGCTCGTACAATTTCAATCACTTGCTTGATCAAGTTTGTCATATGTATAGAGTCGATCCCTTTTCTTTCCATCAAAAGGGTGAAACGCTCGTCCCTTTGTAATTCGTGAATAGGCGGTATATATCTTAACAAGTGTTTCATTAAAATTCCTCCAATCATGCCTGTATATTATACCATTTTTCACCTAATGTTATTGTTTGAATAATATAATAAAGCAAGGGGGGGTTCTGATGAGTAAAAATGAAGATGCAAATAACGATCATTTGACTGATATGGAGAAATGGATGGAAAGCTTTTTCCTTGATCCTTTGACTTCATACCTGGACCAAATGATGTTTCGGATCGACCTTTATGAGACTGAAAACGAAATTATCGTAGAGGCGCTGCTTACCGACTTTTACCCTGCAGATATAACCATATACTTGAAAGAAGACCAATTAATCATAAAAGCCTTAAAAAAAGTACACTTAACTGATGAAAGCCCTTTTAAAATAAGAAAAGTCGATTTTCCCTTCCTTATCATCCAGAAAGAAGTCAAAGCCCTGTTTGAAAATGGAATCCTTGAGATTCTGATCTCAAAAAACAAAAAGGGTATTGGAAAGAATAGATCTGTGTCTCTGCCTTAATGGCAGATTTTTTGTTTTTATGTCATTATGATAGGCTGTTTCGTAAAGTTTGTTGCTTTTAAGATGTGATTTTTATTTAATAATCTGAGTTGATTGGAGCGGAGGGCACTTGACTCCTCGAAAATGCTATCGCTTTTCCTTCGTGCGTGGGCAGATTCAAGGATGTAAATTCAGTATCCTGCGGGAATAGAGGGAAGCGGGAGACCCCGCAGGGGGTAACGCCGAGGAGGCTCCCGTCCCTCCCCGCGGAAAGCAAGTGCCCACAGTGGAAATCAACGGGCAAACTTTATAGGCTAAAACAACAATATATGCGAAAACAGCCTTATGATATGACCAATATTCTTCGCTTAAGTTACATCAACGAAACTACATCACCCATTACGCCTACTAAGTTTTTTCAAAATTCCTTCCCATCGCTGTCGAAAAATTGCAAACTTGCCTATTTCTGCTGAAATCCGTCTTCTTTTGATAGCTTTTGTCAAGTGGCAGGAATAAGAGGGAGTCTGTGCGGAATATTTCACTTAATCAATTTTCTTTGGAACCTATTTCCGAATCGTTCGAAACATCTTGTACCAGAAAGGATGAAGTAAATATGAAAAGTCAATTAATGGAGGCATACACAATTAATGAAGTATCAAAAAAAATCAATGTCCCAAGTGGAACGATTAGACAATGGGAAAAGGATTTAGACGGGCTGCTTGTCATTCCTCGTTCAAAAAATGGAGCACGGTACTATACTGACGATGAAATAAGCCTTCTAGAAACGATCAAACAGATGAGAGATAAAAATTTAAGCAAAGAAATAATTCGTGGATTATTGCAGAAGCATCTTGATATACAATCAGAAGATGACTCCGAACCATTCGAAACTCCTTTATTACCCGTTCCGAGTAATAAGAGCCTTCAAACTGATAGAAACATGCAAGAAATGGAACAATTTTTATCTGCTATGGAAACGTTAAAGGAGCAATTAATCGATCATGTAAAAGCAGAAATTCGTACGAGCATTCGAAAAGAGGTGTTAGATGAAGTGAAAAAAGAAATCTCAAAAGGATCGGTGCACACTGTCAAAAGTCTGTCCGATTCGATTTATAAATCAAACGAAAAAACGAAAGCAGATATTGAAGAGCTTTCAAGCCATATACATAAAGCTTCGGAACATACTTCCGAGTCTTTCGGAACCCTTTCTCGGAGGATTGCGAAAGCTTCGAAAGGAACTTCCGAACAAATCCGGACCTTAACCCATCGTATTGCAGACTCTTCAGAAGCTGCAGCTGAGGAATTTAAAACAATGATTCATTATATTTCCAGCTCTGCCGAAGTTACACACTCCGAAATTAGCGCCCTGATCGAAACATTAAATACGGACCGAGAAATCTATATCGAAACGATAAACAGGGAACGAGAACAGTATTGGCAAGAGGTGAATCAGAGAGAAGCAACATTTCAAGACCTAATAATAAGCTTTCGAAATGCTGCAGCAAGCGAAGAAATTAGCAGGCCTTGGTGGAAATTCTGGAAATAGCTCTTACGTTTCAATTACGAAAAAAACAAGCAATTCAGGGCTTGATTGAGTACTGGATGAATTTAAAAATGAATCTATCAAATCTTTTATAAATTAGAAAAAATAAAGCATTTTAAAACAGCACTTACCCATCTGTAGGTGCTATTTTTAATATTTTTCTATCCTTAATTATGTAAATTTTTGTCTCACGAAAAAACGCGCCCTCATTGTAGATGGGAATCTTTCTAAAATTCAAATCCACCAAAAATAGGAAAGTGCTTATGATTTTAATAAATGATTAATAAAACATATAATAATTGGATATAGATTCAAATGAATGAATGGAGCATTCGTGGCCATCAGCTATTCCCTTCCAGAAAGGACGGTGAGCTATCTGAGAAAGTTTTTTCGGACTTTACTATTAATCTTTATTTTATTTATCTCATGGCCTTTTATCGAGAAACAATTAGAGAAGACAGATTTTTACCCTGTGCTTGAAAATACAAAATCAAAAATCAATGCGATGAAAGAAAATCCCCATGTGTTAGCAGCAATCGATACGATTTACCAAAATATTTTTGAGTTTGCGGGAAAGCTGGATAGTGCTGGTGAATTACTTCAGCAAAATCAAGATCAACTAGAGAAAAAACAAGTAAAGAAACCAAATTTAGCCACCCCTGCTGATCAAGTTTTTTCCATCCATAATATTGAAATAGGGGATAAGAAAGAAGAAGTAGAAAGCCAAGTTGGTTCCGCTAAGCGCTCCTCCTATAATGAATACGGTACCGAATGGCAAACGTATCATGAAAACTATCAAAACTTTCTAATGGTCGCTTACGATGAAAAGAATCATGTAGCTGGACTGTACACAAACCAAGATTTAATCGCATCCGTAAACGGCTTAAAGCGCGGCAGCCCTAAGGATGCAGTACTCCAGAATTTAGGAAAGCCATTAACTCGGATTCTTAAGGGAATGACCTTTTTTCAATTCCAAGAAAATCGGGATTATGATGTATTTTTGCTCGATGATAGCTACGTGACGATTTTTTACGATAAACACGAGAATAATACCGTTACTGCGATTCAAATAATTAATAAACAGCTTGAACAAAACAAGAAAGATTTTTATACACAGGCGAGTGATCAATTGAAAGAAGGCTTTGAGTACCAGTTATTCGACCTGACGAATGCAGATCGTGTCAATCATCATCTGCCAATATTAAAATGGAATGATCAAGTAAAAGAGACGGCCCGAAAACATAGTGACGATATGGCTGAACACAATTACTTTTCCCATACAAATCTCGTAGGACAGTCCCCTTTCGACCGCATGGGTGACGATCATATTTCTTTCACTGCTGCCGGAGAAAATCTTGCAACTGGTCAATTCAGCAGTATTTTTGCCCACGAAGGGCTTATGAACTCTCTTGGACACAGAGAGAACATCCTTCGTTCTGAGTATCAGTTTTTGGGGGTTGGTGTAGCGTTTAACACAACGTCACAGCCTTATTATACAGAAAACTTTTTCAAACAGTAAATAAATGGGCTGAATAAAATATTCAGCCCATTATGGGAAATATAAATCCACTTTCAATACACTATTTTCTAATGAAAAATAGTTATTTAGCTGGAGGGAATATTGGATTTTATCCCCCTTTTTGAATTGCGATTGGCTGCCGATAATAGAAACCGATTCAAATTCAATGCCCTCTCTTTGAATTAGTTCGTCATTTTCATAGAATTTTAGAATGACTTGCTGATTTTTAAAATGAAGCAAAAGTTGGATGTTTTCTAACTTTGTTTCCATACGCGTAAAACATAACCCCCACATCCGCATTGATCAATTAATTTTGTTTTGATCGTGTCACGAAACATTTCATTTAATAATGGAACAAGATATTCATTCGGATCGCCAAAACGCCCGGAAGTCACTAAATTCACATAATAGCCCGCTGCGGTTTCTTCGACTGCTTTAACCCCGTCTTCAATGATAAGCTCAACATTATTCTCATAGTCGTTATGTTCAAGATCCATTGACCAATTCTTCTCCACCTTAATTCCCCTAGATAAGGCTTATTGATTGCGATCATTTTTTCAGTCACACATATGGTATCATATGACAAAAAGAAGGCGCTAATTTTGCGCAAAAAAACCATATTGACATGCTCTTTCTGAAATAAAAACGCCTAGATTGGTATCCTAGGCGTTTTATAGAAAAAGCGATATTCTTTTTTTTAGAACTTAAAACTTACATGCTATGTCCTTTGCATGGGCGAGGGCATTTCCTTTGATTTCTGCTATTTTATTCTGCATCGCATTGTGACCATTAACGAACACTAAATGAAGGAAAGCCGAAGAAATTCAAATTAAACTATTTTTACCATCAATGCATTTCGTTCCTATTATTCTTGGGCCACAATTCTTTCATCGTCCAGTGACAAGAACTCATTTAAAGCTTGTTTGTTTTTCTCGAAATCTATATTTAGGACTGCCCCCACGTTAACCCGTTCGTCAACATAAGAATCTTTAATAGGTATTCTTAATGTGTCCATTTGTTTGGATTTTCCAGCAATTAAACCTTTTCCGATTGTAAGAATGGTTCGAGTATCCAAATTTGAATCAATGTATGGATCGGCAACTCCAAGTAATTTAGGAAGGTTAACTAAATTTTGAATATTGACACCTTGTTCCTTAATCTTTGTTATTACTTCTTGTTGTCGTTCAACCCGTCCAAAGTCACTTAGACGGTCGTGGCGAAACCGAACATATCCAAGTAATTGATCCCCATGCAAAACTTGATTCCCTGGATGTAATGTCATTCCAATTCCATGTGACATTTCATATGGAATCTCAACCTCGATCCCGTTTGGGGCAATAATATCAACAATTTTTGAAAATCCATCAAAATCAACAACTGCATAGTAATTTATGTCAACATCAAAATTTTGCTTTATCGTTTTCCTGACCAGTTCTGGCCCACCTATTGCAAAAGCAGCATTTACTTTGTGTTTTCCATATTCCGGGATATCAACATACGTATCTCTCATAATGGATGCAATTTTCAAACGTTGAGATTTTTGATTATAATGAGCAATCATTAGAGTATCAGATTGTCCACGCTCATCACCTCTAGTATCACTTCCGATTAGGAGAATATTAATTTCTCCAAATTCCGGCTCAGAACCTTCAAACGGATCAAAGGTTGTACCGTCATCCTTATACATCCCATCGCTCGCCATAGTAAGTCCTTTATTATATTGATAAATACAATAAATGGCCACTATTAATATGAATAATAATAGTGTAATGATTAAGATAAGATTTCTTGTCAATTTATTATTTTTCTTTCTTTTTTTCATGTAATAACATCACCTATAAACTTAAAATAAAAGTCAGACCGAAAATAAACCAATTTATATGGTCGAATTCATAATTAAACTAATTGTTATTTTGATATATTTAAATATTCTTTATGTTAGGTCCATCTTTTGATTCGTTAGTAAATTTTTTGCAAGTTGTACAGCAACCGCATCGTCTAAATAGCCAATCGGAAATAGATAATCAGGAATCACATCTACTGGTAAAATGAAATAGAGCAGCGCACTTCCGATAATCGCGAGTTCGACTGAAGTACCCGTATTTAGGCGAAATTTCTCAAACATATCCTTCAAATGACTAATGAATGGACCAACGCTTCCTACCTTCCGAAGCTTTTCATCAAAGCCCTTAAGAATAGTTTCTTTCCCCTCTTCTGTTTGCGTAAATTGTTCATAATTAGCTAATTGCTGTTCAACATTTTCTAGCGTGAATTTTTTATCATATAAATTAGAGGATTCGAGGAAATTCTGTATACTTTCCACAGATGTATGAATATCTGATTGCAGCTTTTCCTGTTTCTGCTCTACCGGATAACCAGCGGCGACAAATAAATCCGCGATGGGAACGCCAAGACTGTCTGAGAACTTTTGTAAGTGATGGAGATTTGCTTTTCGTTTCCCGTTAACAATCCGTGAGATCGTAGCTGTATCAATTTCAGTAAGCTCACTAAGTTTCCGCATTGACAATGCTCGATTATTCATTAATTCTTTTAACATCGAACCTAGATTACTAATTTCTTTTCCTTTAGACATATTCTATTTTCCTTTCTAAATTATTCAGGTTGTAATAGTTGTCAGGCTAGAAATGAACACAATTCCCTTCGATAATCAAAAATTGAATTTGTAAATAGAAATTAGATGGTATTAATATATATCTGCATTGATATTTTGTCAACAATAAGCATAAGCGTTGTCAATATGTTATTATTCTTACAATATTATATTAAAGTTATCTTAATATGAATATGCATTAAAAACATTTGGTTCCCTAAACATCACAGCCCACTTTTTACATCCTTTTTGACAAATCTCCTACTCTAGAAGAATGCTGTAAAAGCAATTACTAATATGATCACTCCACTCAAAACTGTTCCAAATTGACCCAATGTAAATGAACCAATTCTTACATCTGCTAATTTCGAACCTAACTTTACACCTGCCCAAACACTGATGAAACTGCCTATTGCAGCTGTTAAAGAAATAGCTAGAGGAGAAAGACCGAGTAAACCTGCACCTAGCCCATTCGTAAGAGCATTTGCTGATAAGGCAACGCCGAGAATAACTGCTTCTCCCCAACCAATTTCTCCAGACTTATCGACATCGGCTATCTCCGGATTTCTCAGAATACCTTTAATACTTTTAGTTTGCTTTTCCTTCTCATTCATCTTTGCTGGATTCCCTGTTTTACGAGGGGTCGCCAATAAGATAATTCGAATACCGATAACAAAAAGTAAGAACGCTCCGATAATCATAGGAAGCATACCAGGAAGTATGCTAGAAAGCCAAAGTCCAAATGTAATTCCCGCCATACTCATAAGAAAGCAAATGATCGCAATTAAAAAATTGGACCCTAACCCAATTTGTATCTTTCGAATCCCGTAAGAAATACCTACGCCTAAATTATCTATACTTGCTGAAACGGCAAAAGCCAAAATGATTAGCCAAGTCAATGTAAAACACTCCTTATATTTTTTTACATTGTATTGATCAAATTGACAAATATTGCATGTCTCAATCGAAGATATTGATAATATTTCAACAACTCGGTTCTTCATCCACTTCATCACCTCCAGGAAATTAAATGGTTGCGCAAATGATTGTTATAACAAAGAAAAAGCCTTTATTTCCCTACAAGAGGAAATAAAGGCTTGATTTGCGCATCAAAAAAACCGTATTAGCTGTTCAATACAAAAAACAAACACAGCTTAATATCGTGTCTACCAGTTTCCCTCGTTGAGTTTTAGCACTGTAAAGCATAGGTACTTATTACCAGCTACATTAAAAAAGACCTTATCCCGATCTTTCCTGTTGACCCATTGGCGTCTCTCGACATTTTTGGGCAGCAGCGTTTCTCTATACAGGAGCCTCACCTAACAGAATACTTAAAGTAATATTCAACTAAATTCAATATAGGGCACCATTGTCAAAATGTCAATACAGTAATTAGCAATATTGCAATAAAATCAACATCTTTCCAAAAAATAAAATACTTTATCTCCCAGATGATAGGCGAATGTCCGAAGGTTATTTGATTTATGATGAAAAATGGCCCGGCTTCTCAAAGTGATCCCCTCACCTAAATCGCTTGTGAAGTATCAGCCCCCATTTGTTCATTCATATGAATGGCTAAAAAAACATCCTCAAGGGTGCGGCAATGATGTTCTTTATAAATATTGTTTAATGTATCAAATGATTTTAGTTTTCCGTTAAATAAAATAAGGACTTTATCGGCAATTTCGATCGCGTCTCTCATAATATGACTGCTGACGATAATTGTTTTTTTACGATGCCTTAATTGCTGAATAATTTGTTTGAATTTGATGACCCAATAAGGGTCAAGGCCGTTTGTTGGTTCATCGAATATATAAATATCCGTATCTATTAGTAAGCATTGAGCAAGATTCAACCGCTGTGACATTCCCTTTGAAAACCCACCAACTCTCTGATTCCGCTGTTCCCATAGCCCAACCTCTTTTAATGCATCACGTAATTCCTCTGTTCCGACATTCAAAAAATTTCCATAATATCGTAGGATCTCGAATGGTGTTAGTTCCGGAGGGAAATTCATTTGATCAGGCATATAGGCAAACGGTTTTTTATTTTTTGAATGAAATACTAATTTGCCAGTGGATGCTTTTTCAATCCCGGTCAACATCTTTATTAACGTGCTTTTACCGGCCCCGTTTCCTCCACATAGAACCACACATTCTCCTGCTTGGATCGTAATATCCACTGGTTCCAAAGCCGTTTTATTTTTATATGTTTTGGAGAGGTTATTTAATTCGATCATCATGCTACATTCCCCTTTTCTTTAATAATTGAGTAGAAATAGCAATCGAGATGAAAATTAGAAGCGTAATTGATAACAAAAGAGAGGTTGTAAGCATCCCATTTGCTTCCCATCGATCAATCATTAAATATTCAGGGCCGAATACATAATTAGCGTTTAATTTCGAAATGGACCATACCCTAATGGATTCCACGGGATTTAGTAAGATAAAGAAGAATAAACTAGCTAGTTTCATCGAATATGGAACCCATTCAATGACTGAAAAAAGAACGAACTCATACACAAAAACAACGATACTCCAGAAAAACAGAGCGAAAGACAGCCCTTGCATTCTTGTTTTGCTAATCGCCCCTATCAAAATAGAAGCGGCTGAAAATACAATAATTAATAGTAAGTTGACAATCATGAATACTTGATAGACTGATGCCTGAAAGGACCTCCCGATTATCGCAAAAACAAACCCAAACAATCCGTAGGAAACGCCCATTACAATAAACAATGAAAACACCAACGAGAAAAATTTACTGCATAGATAATGCCAATTAGATGTTTGATATGTTTTATATAAAGAGAATCTTCCGCTCTCCTTATCGGCAATAATCGAATTAGCTCCTAGAATTAAACAAATAATCGGGATAAGCCATAAGGACAAATTAATTAACATCGCAATCGAACGGTTAAAAGCGGATTGCTTAATTTCTTGGGGGGAGTCGTCTTTCGTTTTTATTTCCTTTAGTCCATACCACTCAGGGTTGACTCCCATTGTTTCAATATTCGTATTGACCGATTCCAATCCATAAGTCGTTTTTACAGGATCTGACTCTACAGAATGCAAGCCATAAATGTATAACAATGCCGACAAAAAAATGAACAGAATCATAAAATTTAATAACCATTTGCTGCGCAGCAATAAACGCAGTTCATGTACAGTCATGGCGTATATTAATCTAAGCTTCATCGCACTTCCTCCTTTTCAGGGGAATCCCTCATTGCCTTTGATCATTCAAATCAAATTCGCCTTGGCATATTTGCGCCCAGAATTTATCGAGCTTGCTCGATAAATTCCTTTAAAAAATCTGAGGCATCCGCCGGAGGCTTAACTGTATTCAGCCGGAGTTTGAACCCCCACTGAATTGGATACCTATTTGCATTCATCTTGCCACTTATAGAAGCGGGAGACTACAGCTGAATAAAGTTAATGAGAATGATCCGATCCCGATTGTTTAAAATTCTTTAAATCGACTTCAAGCATGTCTTTTTTAGAATACAAATGTCCCCCATGTTCATTTTGGAACTCTTTTGCACCTTCACTTGTTGAAAAAGCGGCGATGCCATAGCTCATTGGACTTTCGATTTTTTGATCCTGAATAAATACGCTTGAATCTAGATCAATCCACTTTTTCGTATCAAAATCATGGACAAAGGCACCTTCATATTGCGGATTGTTTTCCTGGAGATACTCAATCATGCACCCGATATCATCAAAAAGCAGCGGCTTTCCGTTCTTCAAAACGATTTGGGCAGCAGAATCCAAATCCATAATTCCCATATTGCATGAATCACAATTCTCTTGGTTTTTTTGAATATCAACAGGACCCGATGCCGCAGCAGAACAACCTGTTAATGAAAATACAACAGCAGCAATGAGAGCTAACCATTTAAGCTTCATATCTTGCCCTCCTCAATGTGAATAAAATGAGCGTACTTCCTAAAAGAACACACATGAATATGAAGATTTGTAATCCTTGAAAATCCCTACCTTCGCCAACTTCCCCTTTAGAACTTACCGATTTCCAGTTTACGGGAGCGGGTTTGGCCAGTGGAAACTCATCGACAATAAATGAGTCTGATGGCATCGGTGTATATTGTTCGACCATATTCCAAAGATTGACGGCCGGACTTTGATGAAAAACTTGTAATAATGGTTCCTGTTTTGCGATGTTATAAAAAATATTCCCGCTTTTATAGGCGAAATCCACAAGATCATCATTATTTAAATTGAGTGATCCATGATCACTATAAAAGTTGCCAAAATTATCTTTATTAAATTGATTGACATTATCTTTATCTGTAATGATTTGGTTTGTGTTTTCGAGGAAATTGTTGAAAGAGATTGTATTTCCGTTTGATTTTTTTCTTAACTCCAACCCTGTATCGTTCTCAAGGATCGTATTAAACTCCAGTCGATTTCTTTGCGCATTTTCCATTAAAATGCCTTTAAAGTTGCCTTTGATCATATTGGATGAAATTTTGGAATCAAAGGTATCATAAATAAACATCCCCGTTCCATTTTTTGCGGTGTTTAGATAAAAGAAATTTTCAATGATAAATACCTCGTAACTTTGCATAATCATTAGTCCATTGATGCTCTCTCTTACTTCGTTTTGTGAAATGAGAATATTTTTTGAATCCATCGTATGGACCCCATAGCGTGCCCGTATCATTTGATTTTCCCGCACTTCACAAAAGTCCGAAAATGAAACGTATATGCCATCTTGCGTATCATGAATATAGTTGCCAACCGCCAAGCTGTTCGGGGCGCTAACGAAATAAATTCCATAGCCTTTATAATTTCGATCTCCAGGAAAGCTTGTGATGACATTGTTCTCAAACCGATGTCCATAACTATCCCGTGCATAAATTCCATGAAAAACATTTTTGATTTCATTATGATGAATATAAGCACGGTCACCTTTTACATAAATACCCGCATTTTGGGAGCCTCCGCCTTCGACTTGGAGGCCTTCGACAATTACATCACTTGATTCAACCGTCAGAACGTAACCATTATTCGGACCAATTAGCTTAGCACCTTTTTCCCCAAAGATATGGACAGGCTCACTCACGATGAAATTCCCAACATATTCACCTGGTTTTAATTTAATGGCGGTTATTTCCCTGTCATACGACAGTGCTTGAAATAATTCTTCAGTATTAGATACGGTCAATTCTTCAGCATACACTTTCCCGGCTAGTAACACCCAAAAAAATAGGAAGAAAAGTCCACTCCGATAATACATATCCTATCCACCTGCCTTGATCGTCCATTACCGCATATCATTCGAACAGCTCCTTTCTCCCTTAAAAAAGGAGAAAGAAGCTGTTAAGGGTTCACATTTCTCTTTTTATCGTGTATAATTTAAATTGGTTGATTTTTCTAGTGGCTCATAGTAGCCTTATCGTCGTCTTCGCCTGTTTCAGTAACTTTTAGGATGGCGACAGCACCTTTTTGTGCATGGTTGAATTGATGAGTAACGATTGGGTAGCTTCCAACTCGTGTAACCGTAAATTCAACAACTGCACCGCCGCTTGCCGGCAGCATGACCGTTTGAAGTCCTTTGAAGTGGTTAAATGGATTGCCGTCCATATAAACATCATCAAATATCGTTCCGACTACATGGAATGAACTAACTTCATTCGGTCCAACATTATTGATATAAATCCTTACTCTATCGCCTACTTTAGCAAGTAAAGGCTTTTCTTTCAGTGTGAACGTATCACCATTTGTATTTGGATCTCCTTCTTTCAACGCCTTCGTTGAAAAGACTACATGGCTTGGTACACCGTTTGTAAAATCATTTAAATCATTATATTTATACCATTCGTTTTGAATCATTACATATTCGCGATTGATTTCTTTATCATTCGGATAGCCATCTTTTGGTTTAACAATAATCGTCCCGTGCATCCCATTCGCAATATGGGAAAGAACTGGTGCTGTTCCGCAATGATACATGAAAACGCCCGGTTTATTTGCTGGATAGCTAAATGTTCCTGATTCATCTGGATTTACGTTTGCAAAGTCCTTCGATGGAGCTGAATGCACTGCGTGAAAGTCCATACTATGCGGGATCGCAGGATCAAGATTTTTCATCGTGAAATTGATTGTATCGCCTTCGTTAACAACTACTAATGGGCCTGGAACTTCGCCATTAAATGTCCATGCTTTATAAATTTTTCCTTTGTCAATCTCAATATCTGTAATCTGGGATGTCATTTCAACATTCACTTCGTTTGGACCAATTCTTTCTATTTTAACTGGAATAGGCGCCTGGTTAAGTCCTTGATGCGGCTGAATAATTTCCCCTTCCTTAGAATCCTCTGCTTTCGTCTCCGCTGCCAGTACATGCGGTTCTTGTTTCTGAACCGTTTCTAAGCTTTGCTGACTGCATGCTGTCATTAACCCTAACCCAATCATAGAAGTAAGTAGATATTTGAATCTTCTTTCCATATTGTTTCACTCCTCTTTATTTGCTTTATTTCTTAATTTAATAATATTTCATTTAAGGTCATCGTTTGGGTGATATACCTCACAAGACGACACGGAATTGTGAAGAGTCTGTGAACTCGTGTTTTTTCATTAATTAGTTCTGGGAGATTGTTAAGTTCTCGTAAATTTTACATTTAAACTTTAGAAATCTTATCACTTTTTTTACCGTTTCAAGTATACTCAATGTGTGTGAAGTACTTATCTTTTCAAAAGCCAACTCTAGCAATCACTAATTTTTTTGGCGTCAATGATAGGATAAAAATTTGTCTGCTTTTTGAATTACGGATGAACTATACTTCACAATCAAACTTGTATTAAAAGGAGAAAATAAACAAATGGAATTAGATTTATTAACGATTGTAAAAGCAATTATTTTAGGAATTGTGGAGGGGTTGACGGAATTTGCCCCTGTATCATCAACAGGTCATATGATTATTGTAGATGATATGTGGCTTCATTCAGAGGAGATATTTTCAAAGTATACAGCCAATACTTTTAAAGTCGTGATTCAGTTAGGGTCGATTTTAGCTGCTGTGTTTATCTTTAAAGATCGCTTTATTGAAATGTTAGGACTGGGCGGTCGAAAAAAGTCTGCCGATTCCCATGGCAGTCGATTAAAGTTAACACATGTGATTGTTGGATTAGTCCCAGCTGGTGTACTTGGCGTGCTATTTAATGATTATATTGATGAGTATTTATTCTCAACTCAAACTGTATTAATTGGATTAGTGATCGGAGCTATTTTTATGATCCTTGCTGATCTATTTGGAGGAAAAAACACAAAAATCCAGACAGTTGATCAAATCACATATAAACAGGCCTTTTCGATTGGGCTTATGCAATGCTTTGCTCTATGGCCTGGCTTCTCACGATCAGGCTCAACTATCTCTGGAGGCGTTTTGCTTGGACTAAGTCACCGTGCTGCAGCTGATTTCACGTTCATTATGGCCGTTCCGATCATGGCGGGTGCAAGCTTTCTATCATTATTGAAAAACTGGCAATACATCACGCCAGAAGCCTTGCCATTTTTCATTGCCGGCTTTATTAGCGCATTTATTTTTGCCTTGCTTTCAATCCGCTTTTTTCTAAAACTGATTAATAAAATAAAACTCATCCCATTTGCCATTTACCGAATCTTTTTGGCATTGATCATTTATATCGTATACTTTTAACAATAAAAGGCTGGCAAAACCCATTTGGTTTTTGCCAGCCTTTATTTTTGATCAAGTCGTTTCATTATGTCAGCCAATACATTATTGATACTATAGGGTAAACTATCTGCACTAGTTTTATAATTTGTGTTTATTAATTGCTGTTTTCCAGCCTTTATTTTTTATTGACTTCCTATTCAGTTTAAAGTCTAAAATCGAACATCTTTAGAGCATGCGAATGCAAAAAAACTATGCGTGCCTGTTTTCGGTCAAAAAACCTTTTTACAGGAACTTATAAAGCTATTTGTGCCCGTTTTCGGTCAAAAAGCCATCTTTCGGGAACTAATAAGGGCTATTTATGCCCGTTTTCGGTCAAAAGACCATTTTTCGGGAACTTATAAGAGCTATGCGTGCCCGTTTTCATATTCAAAGAGCCAAAAAAAAAGATTTAGAAAGAGGATGATTTCAATGCCTAATCAGGCTTTACATAAATCGCTAAGCGATATTCGCTTTTCTGTATTGGATCTATCCCCGATTGTTGTCGGCGGAACTGCAGCTGATTCGCTGCAAAATACGTTAGATCTTGCTCGCCATACCGAGAATTGGGGTTATCATCGCTACTGGCTTGCTGAGCATCATAATATGCAAGGTATTGCCAGCTCAGCAACTTCGGTCGTAATCGGTCATGTGGCTGCAGGGACTAGGACGATTCGAGTTGGTTCCGGCGGGATCATGCTCCCGAATCATGCACCACTTGTAATTGCTGAGCAATTTGGCACACTTGAATCTCTTTTTCCTGGTCGAATTGACCTTGGGCTTGGACGGGCTCCAGGTACGGATCAGCTTACTGCAAGCGCATTAAGGCGTGATCGGCGAAGTGATGGGCATGATTTTCCCCAGCAACTCGATGAATTGCGTACCTATTTCGATCCATCAAGAACAACAGAACCAATGCACGTCCGGGCTGTTCCGGGTGAAGGTTTAAACATTCCGATCTGGTTGCTCGGCTCAAGCGGTTTCAGTGCGCAACTGGCGGGTCAGCTCGGGCTTCCATTTGCCTTTGCGAGCCATTTTTCGCCTGAAAATACAATACCTGCACTCGACTTATATCGCCGAAGCTTTCGCCCTTCCAGTGTGCTTGATGAACCATATGCAATGGTTGGTACGAATGTGATTGCAGCGGACAGTGATGAAAAAGCAAAAAGGCTTGCCACCTCTATGCAGCAGCAGTTCTTGAATCTGATTCGAAACACGCCTGGTCAGCTTAACCCGCCTGTCGATAATATGGATGAACTTTGGAGCGATTATGAAAAAGCGATTCTCCACAAACAGCTCGGTTCCTCCATCATTGGCGGGCCAGAACGCGTCAAAGAAAAATTGCAAGCATTCTTAAATGAAACAAAGGCAGATGAAATCATGGTCAATGCACAAATTTTCGATCATAACGATCGCCTTCGCTCATTTGAGATTGTTGCGGGAATTATGACAGGCAAGATTTGACCTTGGCAAATCAATTTTTAATAGAGCGAGAACCCGAAAAAATTTGCTACTATTAATAGAAACGCCCTTTGTGGCGTTTCTTAATTTTTTTGTTCTTTTACGATCTCATCGACAAGTTTTTCCGCCGCTCTTTTATAAAAATTACTCATGTTTACGAGTGAAGAAATCATGAGAATGTTTTCAAGATCCTTCGAATTCCAATCTTCAAGCTTTTCCACTTCATTTTTCACGGCTATCGCCTTTGATTCTACATCCGCTTTAAAACTTGTAACGTTTTTACTGGCAATATGAAGGAAACTATTATAAAAACGCTCTAGCTCAAAGTCATCGTCAGTAATTTTTTCGTTTACTGTTGATAGCGTTTCCTTAATATCACTAATAGAGAGCGCCCCTTTTAATTGATAAATTAAGCTGATTAAGATTAGATGTTCTTTTGAATATTTTTTATTTTTAATAGGGATAAATAACTTTCCTTTTGCGTAATTATTTATCATCGTCTTTGTTAGGATTTTTTCGTCTTCATTCCGTCTAGAGCTACTGAATTTATTTTCGAACAACTGAATAACCTGATCCATATACAAATCAATTTGTGGGATCTCCTCTAATGTAATTTGGCTTTCTAGGCCAAGCTTTTCGATAATTTGATTGAAATTTTCCATTTATGAAACCTCTTACTTCATATTAGTTACTTTAATTTTACTTGAAAAATGATGTTATGTAAACATTGACTACTTATCGTAATAGGTATATGATTATATGTAGTTATAGTAACTACATATAATCATATTAGGGGGATTACCTATGACATCTTATATTCGCGAGCCGATTAACGGCCTCACCCACCTGGCTGGAGCGATCCTGTCCTTTGTTGGACTGCTTGCTATGGTCATTAAGGCATCGATCACCACATCATCCGCACTTGCTATCACGGCTGTCATTATCTTTGGAGTCAGCATGATTCTACTTTATTCTGCTTCCGCGACATACCATATGGTTATTGCCAAGGCTCAGGTCATCGCTTTTTTAAGAAGGCTTGACCATTCGATGATTTTTGTCCTAATTGCCGGCTCTTATACACCTTTCTGTTTAATTAGCTTGAATGGGGCGACGGGATGGATGTTATTTGCTATTGTTACCGTTGTTGCAGTTTCTGGCATTTTGTTCAAAATGATCTGGTTCAACTGCCCACGCTGGCTTTCCACAGCCCTTTATATTGCGATGGGCTGGATCATCGTCTTTGCACTCTCACCCCTCTCAGACACATTGAGCTCTACAGGCCTGTTTCTCTTAATGCTAGGCGGTATCTTTTACACAATCGGCGGGGTCATTTACGCGATTAAACCGAAATTTCTAGAATTTAAGCATCTTGGTTTCCACGAAATTTTCCATATCTTTATTATGTTCGGGAGCTTGGCTCATTTCCTGTGCGTGTTTTTATATGTGATCTAAAAAGGTGGCTTGCAATCCACCTTTTTTTCGAATATTGACCATTATTTGCTATGCTTTACCCGCCAATTTGCAATGTTCGGCCATCTATTTGCAAGTTTTAGACCTCTATTCGCGAAATTTAGACTTCTATTAGCAAGTTTCAACCATCTATTTGTAATGATCACAATTACAGAGTAAATAGAGTATTTTCCCTGCTATACTTGTGGTTTCTCATACACCCTATATCTTTTATTACCCGTGTATGGGAGCTTCATGGAAGAAAGAAGTCTTGCTGCAGAGTGAATGGAAGATATTTGTAAAAATGAACGAAAGTCAGAGTTTGTTATTTTAGGCTTGATCAGGAGAAAGTAATCATGAACCGCCTGAATGTGGGCAGTAGCTGAAGATATTTTGCATGAGGAGCAATGCCATTTTCCCCACTCGTATATCATTGGAAGGTCGGAACATTTGGGACATGGGACACCGGAGAGAATTTCTGTAGGTTCAATGTCATATTTCTTGAGAATATTAATTTCGAGAGGTACATGCTTTTTTAAAAAAGTACGGCTAATTTTTCCGATCTCCTTTACATTCAGGTAATCAGCTTGATAAAATTTTTCTAACGAATCGATTTTATTTAACAGACGGTGGGCGTGGCAGACTTTATTAAATATTTGGGATTGGCCCGGTGAGGTTTTAATAATCGTCGAAGAGTGGCTGATTACAACTGCATATTCGATAGGGACTGGGGGAAAACCGTGGGCATTCAACCATCCTTTCAATTGCCGGCATTGGTGCTCAGCTTGCGAAAGTGGATCTTGGAACCCTTCTTCTTTCTCATTGTTTGTACGGAGCACCTGATGGAAGGTTTGGTCGAAATAAATCGTTCCTGCCCAATTTTTACATTCTAGAATCAGTGCAAATTTAGTTGTGATCAATATCGTATCTATTTGGAAATAGTACTTCCCGCTAGCTAAACGGAGATCTTGAAAAATCTTAAATTCCTTTTCATCTAGAAAACTTAAATAATAATCCAGCCTTTTCTCACCATTGTATCCTGCCATCCTTTTCATTAAATCATCTATAATTTTCTCGCGTTTAGGATGATTTTTTGGAAGTCGCCTTAATAAGGCCTCAAGCATTTGAATTATTACTGGCATTTCGCGTTTCTTAACAATCAAAAATATCACTCCTTACTATTTTTATTACTATTTCTAGATTGGTTGCTGTTCTGCCTTCTTTTTTAGACAAGGAAATAATAAAAAGTTAATAATTTTTGAATTTAATAAACATACCTCAAATAAAAACCGTTAATTTCAAATAGGGCACTTTTTTTGAATTTTTCGCCTCGCGATATAAGTTTCTAAATCTTTATTCAAAGGGAACGGCTGTCTTTTTGCAGCTTTAATCAGATTTTTACTATTTTTGATCATCTATTCGCAAGATTCGGAACTTTATTTGCATATTTTGACTGTCTATTCGCGAGATTCGGAACTTTATTTGCATATTTTGACTGTCTATTCGTGAGATCCGAAATTCTATTTGCAATTTGAATCATCTATTCGCAAGATTTACAACTCTAATTGTAAGCTCTAGCTGTCTATACAGTGTTGCAGTTCTAGTGTCATTGTATTAAATAAATACGCTACAAACAAAAACAGCCTCACAATGAAGCTGTTTTTTAAACTATTAAATTTTTGTAAAGACTACTCCGACCAACGCGGTAAGGACTCCAATTACTTGATAGAATTTTAGTCTTTCCTTAAATAGCCAATAGCCAACAAGGACTACAACTATACAATTTAAGCTGACAATAGGAAAAACAATGCTGGCAATCCCGGTATTTAAAGCAAAGAAATAACTGCTGTAGCCGACGATGCTTATCAGGCCGGTAAACATTCCTATATTGACCTCTTGTTTGAGCCACTTTTCCTTTATTTTAGTGCTGCAAATAGCCAAATAAAGCGATCCACCTCCATACATACAAATAAGAATACTTAATGAATTAATATTCAAATGGGCGGAGGTTTTCATTAATACTCCGAGCCCGCCGAACGAGATTACGGCCAACAGCACCCGGTATATCCATGGTAAATAATGAATATTCCCCTTCGAATTTGGACCATATTGAATTAAAACCGCGGACGCTAGCATAATAATAATGCCTGTCCACTGGATGGATGAAATTTGCTCATGAAAAATAAGTCCCGCCCCTAGAATGGGAAAGATCGCATTTATCGCGATTAATGGTGATGTCAAACTGGCAGGTCCCTTTTCAAAAGCCTTCGACATCTGAATATTCCCGTTCGCATTTAATATCCCAATGAACGATCCCAAAATAATCGTCAGCATGTTAAATTGAACTAATCCTTTGGCAATTCCATAGCTAAATGTTAATAAAAACGCAACTAAGTAAAAGAAAAATTGAATATGTACCTTCGATAGCCCTTTTGCAGTACTCCATTTAAAAATCGCATTATTCGTCCCAAAGCTGAGTGTTGTGACTAATGCAGCAGCAATCCACATTGTGATCCTTCTCTCTATGTCGTATTCCTTTTCTATTCTATTTTTCTTTTAGACTATTCGCAATGCATTTTACTCGTATTAAAAAGTTTTTTCCTCCATCGTTTTCACACAAAAATTTTCTTTTGACATTTGTTTGAAAACGATATAGATTTGTATTATAGTATATTCAAATAATCAGATATAGTAAAATATGAATATTAAAAAGAAGAAGGGTTGGTCATGAGCTGTAAATCGCTTTTTAGTGGAAGATATTTAGGATACTCGTTCCAAAGCTTTCAAAAGGATCTTTTATCTGGTCTAGTCGTTGGTGTCATAGCAATTCCACTTGGGATGGCGTTTGCCATTGCATCAGGCGTTAAGCCAGAATACGGAATTTACACGACCATTATTGCGGGAATTTTAATATCGTTGTTTGGCGGTTCGAAATTTCAAATTGGCGGCCCAACAGGTGCATTCATTCCGATTTTATTTGGTATAGTAATGACCCATGGATATGAAAACCTTTTAATCGCCGGTTTTTTAGCGGGTGTGATCCTATTATTAATGGGAATTTTCCGCCTTGGGTCTTTGATAAAATTTATTCCGAAACCAGTGACAATTGGATTTACAGCTGGGATTGCGATGATTATTTTTACAGGACAAATTGCCAATTTTTTAGGTCTTAAAAATGTTGAGAAACATGAATATTTCCTTCAAAACATGAAAGAAATCGCAATTCATTTTCATACAATTAATTTTTATAGTGTTTTGACAGCGGGATTATGTCTGACCATTATCCTTCTGACACCAAAGATTTTTCCGAAGATACCCGGACCTCTCGTTGGTTTACTTGTATCTACTGTAATAGCTAGCTTTTTCTATCCAAATGAAGTCGCGACAATTGGCACGACGTTCGGAAATATCCCAAGTACTTTACCTCAGTTTAAAATTCCAGAGGTCACTTTCGGGAAAATTCAGCAATTAATTGGGCCAGCTTTCGTGATTGCGGTCCTTGGAAGCATCGAATCGTTATTATCTGCTGTCGTTGCCGATGGTATGACGAATAGTAAACATAATAGCAACAAGGAACTTGTTGGCCAAGGAATCGCCAATATTGTCACTCCATTATTCGGCGGAATCCCTGCAACAGGGGCTATCGCAAGAACAGCTACGAATATTAAAAACGGGGCAGTATCGCCCTTTTCCGGAATTATTCATGGAATCGTTGTATTGTTAGTCCTGCTCCTCTTTGCTCCTTACGCATCAATGATTCCATTAGCTAGTATGGCACCAATATTAATGGTTGTTGCTTGGAATATGAGTGAAAGGCATGTATTCTATCATTTGTTAAAAACAAAAACAGGGGATTCCATTGTTCTAATCGTTACGTTTTTATTGACAATCCTTGTAAATCTAACAATTGCGGTTGAAATCGGCCTATTATTAGCTGTCTTATTATTTACAAAACGGATGAGTGATAGTATGGTAACAGCAAAGGCTTTGCCTAACCCGGAGCATAAGAATAAAAAAATTCAAACACAAATTGTTACAAAAAATCGCGACTGTCCGCAAATCAGCATTTATAATGTGGAAGGTCCCTTATTCTTCGGGGCTGCCGCGTCGTTTTCGCAGTCAATTATGAAAACGATCCATTATCATCCTAAAGTTTTACTTTTAAGAATGGGAAAAGTTCCTTTTATGGATACTACTGGCGAATCGTCTTTTTCTAGCATTGTTGAGCATTTCTCAAAACAAGGGACCATTATTATATCTGGAATAAATACACAGCCAAGAGAGGTTTTGAAAAAAACAGGTTTATATGACGTTATTGGGGAAGAACATTTCTTTGAGCATACGGGAGAGGCTATAACTGATGCACTTAACTATTTAAATAAAGATAAATGTCTTGGTTGCAAACACTATGCATTTAAGGAATGTGCAGCTCTATCGCGTACATTAGATCACATCGAAGAAAAAGAAAAAGTATTATCGACATCATAATTAATGTTTTTTTAAAAGAGAGGTAAAATTAAATGAACCCTGAAATACAACAATTTAAAGCTGACTTCTTTAAAGCCCTTGCCCACCCATTAAGAATCAGGATACTGGAACTATTAGCCGAAGGTGATAAAAATGTCAATGAAATTCAGGGGCTAGTCGGAAGTGAGGGCTCTGCTGTCTCGCAGCAATTAACCGTATTAAGGGCGAAAAACATCGTAACAGGAACGAAGGATGGCAATCGCGTCATCTATTCACTAAGAGATCCGATGATCATCGAATTGCTTCAAGTCGCCCGCCAAATCTTTAATAATCACCTTGTTGATACAATCACTATGTTAGATAAATTTAATGGGAGCGATAATGAGACTGATATATAATCTAATTATTATTTTTCGGCAATTGTCTTATAATTTTTGCAAGTAATTATAGAATTGTGAGGTAATATCGGTGAGGACCTATAAAAACTGTCAAAGCTGCGGCATGCCTTTAGCAAAAGATGAATTGGGTGGCGGTACTGAAAGAGACGGTACAAAAAGTGGGATGTTTTGTAGCCACTGCTATATGAATGGAGAATTCACCCACCCGAATATAACGGTAGATGAAATGAAAGCGCTCGTGAAAGGAAAAATCGTTGAGTTCGGCGCTCCCACATTTATTGCTGGATTATTTACACGAAATATTCCTAAACTTGAACGGTGGAAAAGATAGGCTAGATCGATCATACAAATTGCCGTAAACACTTTTGGACGAAGGCTGTTTAAGGAAAAATTGTTGATTTGAAAATTCAATTCATATTAATAAAATGGGACTGAGCGCAAAACGCTGTTTTTCTTTTGGCTCAGTCCCTTTTACAAATCCGTCTCAAAATACGGATTTAGTTAGTTTCTAACATCAATTTCTCTAGCTGTAAAGGTTCGATATAATTCCCATCCTTGTATGCTCTCATATTCCCACCGGAAATTTCATCTATTAGAACTATTTCCTTCGATTCACCCACACGGCCAAATTCGAATTTAATATCGAAGAGATCAATTCCCTTTTTCGACAGTTCCTCTTTAACAACTTGTCCAATCTGTTGGGTAAGATCTTTTAACACTTTGTATTCGTCCCTTGATAGAACTTCTAGCATATGAAGAGCGTCCTCACTAATTGGCGGGTCCTCTCGCTCGTCGTCTTTTAGTGTCACTTCGACGAATGCATCAAGTGGCTGACCTTCTTTTGCATACATCCCATAGCGACGCAAAAAACTTCCGACGGCTCGGTAACGGCAAATAACTTCAAGACCATTGCCAAATACTGTAGCCGGCTTTACAGTCATTGTTGCTTCTTCAATATTTGCCTCAATATAATGCGTCGGTAATCCTTTTTCTTTTAGTATTTCAAAAAAGTATTTTGTTAAACTTAGGCCTGCACGACCCGCTCCCTCAATTGTCAAACCAACAGTATTCGCACCGGGATCGAAAACACCATCCGCCCCTGTCACATCATCTTTAAATTTCAACAAATAATTTCCGTTATCTAAAGCATAAACATCTTTCGTCTTTCCGGTATACGTAAGCTTCACTCGCCATTCCCTCTCTCGATTTATTATGAAAAAATATAAATTTATTATATCACGCAAACTAAAGGATAGATAAATTTTTGAATAATTGTTGCCTATTTCCCACTTATTGTTGATCTTCTCTAATATAAAGGCTCTTTTCGCACATATTGTTCATTTTAGCCTTGAAAGTTGCCCGTTGATTTCCACTGCGGGCACTTGCTTTCCTCGGGGAGGGACGGGAGACTCCTAGGCGTTACCGCCTGTGGGGTCTCCCGTTCCCTCTATTTCCCGTAGGAGTCAAGTGCGCTCCGCTCCAATCAACTCAGATTTTTATATAAAATCTCACTAAAAAAAGTTTACGAAAACAGCATATATTAATTAATGAAAAAAGTCAGTGCATATTCTCGCACTGACTTTTTTCATTACTATTCAACTGAATGTTCTACAAATTCATTTAATTCCTTGGGACGACAGCACTTCCCTGCTCCTTTTAGCCATTGAAAGTAACGCTACGCCTAAGGCAATAATAATAAATACACCACCTGCTGTTGCATTTAGTTCAACGGAAGCCTGCTCAATGACAATACCGCCAACTAATGAACCAAAGGCGATGCCCATATGAACCGCCGAATTATTTAACGTTTGCTGGATATCCGAAGTTTCAGGAGACAGCTCGATCAGATAGCTTTGCATCGCAGGTGTAACCGCCCAGCTGAGCATGCTCCATATCACCATCAAGACTAAGAAAAGCGGGAAAGCGATCGTTGAATACGGAATCGCAAACATGGTCAGCCCAAAGACAATAATTATAGAAATAATGGTAGGTTTTGTGCCGAACCGGTCAGCAAATATCCCGCCGAGTCCGCCACCGGCTACAGCTGCAACACCAAAAATCAAATAAACAAAACTAACCCATGTTCCATCAAGCCCCATTTTCATTTTTAAGAATGGAGTTAAGTATCCATATAACGTTAAATGACCAGTTAAAAGCAAAAATGTAGTCAATTGGGCTAGAAATATTTTTCGGTTTTTCAGTGAACGTAACTGGATACTGATTGGAATCTGAGGTTTAGGTGCCATTTTCTCCATAAAGAAATGCACACCCGCCATTGAGATTAAGGTTAAGACCGCGATCATGACAAAAGGTGCCCGCCAGCCAAAAGCATTTCCAAGCATCAATCCAATTGGTACTCCCAAAACAAGAGATGCACTAACACCCATAAAGACAACACCAATTGCACGGGCACGATATTTTTCAGCGACAATGCTTGGCACCATCGTTAAGCATAATGCAATCAGCAATGACCCACTTGCTGCTGCTATAATGCGCCCGACTAGTAATATACTATAATATGAACTGAAAACAGCAATCACATTTCCGATAAAGAATACGAGCAAACTAAGTAATGTCAATCGCTTCCGTTCCACTTTAATCGTTAATGTTAATAAAATGGGCGCTGCTATTGCGAACGCAAGTGAAAATACGGTCATGAGAAATCCCGCTTGTCCGAGACTCACGCCTAAATCACCTGCAACTAAATCCAATAATCCACCTATGATTAACTCGACCATTCCAACTATAAACGAGATAATCGCTAATAAATAAACACGTTTATCCAACCTTTAACTTCCTCTCCTATTACAGACACTAGCACAGCCAAAAGAAATTCTGTACGGAATCTCGCACAATTAGGCGGTGTGAACAAAGCTAAACTTTAGTCCACCATATAAAACATATTAGCTTCTGTTTCTTGTGCTTTTTTAACGGTGCTCCGTCCCCTTTTCAAAAAAGGTACTTAACAATGTTAGCTTTTTTACGAACAGAAAACAAGTTATTCCTTTTTCCATTCTCTTTACATTGAGACCTTCGATGAAGATCGAAAACACTCATGAGCTTCATATGTAAATATCGGTCGGCCTCCACTCACTGCGCTCTTTATTCCTTCGACCAAAAATTTAATATCTACAGAAAAAGAAATATAAAATACCAAAAAGGATTTCGTCCTATATTAGTGAGATTAATTTTCTTTAATATATATATTTCTCCAAATATTTTTCCGCCAAAGAGTCCGTTTTTATTGTAAATTCACCTCCCATTTTCTGTGTCGTCTCATTTTCACGATTGCCGATCCAAGAAATTAGCTGTAGTCTTCGCAACATAATAAAGGTAGGAATTTCGTTTTCCTCCTCTTTTGAAAGATAGCGAATCTTGCGATACCCTTTTAACCAAGATTGAATTAAATCGGGAACATATTTTTTATGCTCGATAAAACTCAATGAGGCGGCTAGATCAAATAGATACCAACCAAATCCACAATCGTCAAAATCAATCACTTTTATTTGATCGTGTTCTACTATTAAGTTAGCTAGACGCAAATCCGCATGAATTAATCCAAATTGATTAGCTTCTTTACCAAAACGATCCAATCTGTTTTTTATCGTTTCCGCTACTTTTTGAAACCGTTCCGCTCTTTCAGGTGTAATAGCTAAACCATCTTGCCATCTTCCCCACTTTGGTTTTTCACCTAAAATCGTTTCGACGTTCCAAGACAGACGGGTAATCATATCAAATCTCCGACTGTGATTTTCACTCATTACATGTAACTGAGCTGTAATGTTACCAAGATTCTCAAATTGGCTAATTAGCTTACTCTCGTTATCTTCATCAGGTGCATGACCTTCTAAAAATGTGAATAGGGTACAGTAATACTTATCGTTACCTAGCTTAATTGCTTGAATAAATTCAGAATTATCCCCTAAAAAAGGTAACGAAACGTTAATCACGGAAAGTTCATCGATCGCATTCAACCAATAAAGTTCACTTTCGATTTCTGGTTTTGTATGGTACCCAGGGCGATTTACACGCAATATGTATTTCTCACTAGACACAGAATCCCTTACCAAATAGATCGCATTTTCAGAATAACTTAATAGCTCAATCGTAGGCAGGGATATAAAGGAATAGGAACTGATTGCATAATTTGCAATCTTGTTATATTTCTCCAGTGAAGCTTTCAAAAGTTCTGCGGCTGAATGGCTCATCGATTTACCTCTTTCAAATTTCTGAATTTATTTCCATTTTGAAAGCCAATTAATACATCAATTTGAGTTTTCTTAAATAACGAATTCTTAAATTCCTCTATATCAGCCTTTTCTTCAGATTTTTATTTTTTTCTTTATGTTTGGGTTTTACCTTAGTATAATAAACAAGTCCTAACCTATGGTAGATTTCTAAATATACAAGAATAATGGAGTTGATTCAATGAGTAAAGCAAAGGGTAAGGGTGGAACAGGCCAAGGAACAGGTAAAAAAGGCTGGAATCGTTGGCAAGCCGCTGCAAACAAAGCAAAAAGTGCAAAACCTTATAAAAGCAAAAGTGTAAAAAATCGTGATGTCACAAAGACTAGCAATTATAATGACGGCACTTCCGATAAATAGGAACTGATTAATACTGAATAACCACCATTTGTGTAACGAACTGAAGGATGCTTTTATTTAATCTTAACACCAATCCTTGTTTTACGACTCGTTAGCCAATTTAAAAAGGAGCTGCAATAACAACTCCTTTGATTCTTCCTTATCCGCTAGAAAAGAATATATGGACTTCAAATTAATGTCTAGCATTTTTCATTATATACTGAGCTTTTCTTTATTTCTTTTATTGATAAAAGATTGAGAATTTAATATTAATTCTTTTAAAGAATCAAAATTCACGATTACAGTCCCCGCAATTGTCGTTATCACACCTATCCCCATTAACCAAGTAAGAGGCTCATTATTAAAAATAGCACCTATGCTTATGGCAATTAGGGGTGTGATATATAGGGCCGTCGATGGGAAAACTGGGTTTGTCTTGGCAATAAGCCAATAAAATAAACTGTGCCCCACCATTGATCCAATAAAAATTAAATATAGGAGAGAACCCATCGCCTTCATGGATAATAAGGACTGAACATCGAGCTTTTCCGTAAACAACGACAGGAAAATGAGAAGTCCTCCCCCATACATCATCTGCGCAGCATTCAACGCGATTGGAGAGGTTTCCTTAAATGTTCCAATCACACGTTTGGAATATAATGCCCCACTATTATAACTGATCACTCCAATTAAAATAACGAAACACCCTATCATCCAAAGGGAACTTACCTCAAAGGTAACACTAGATGATAATAATAAAATAACTCCTCCTAGTCCAATCAAACATCCAATCAGCGACTTGCCGCGAAACTTTTCACCTAAGATAAACGTTTGAATGACGATCATTATCATAGGACCCGTTGCAGATAAAACAGACGCAATCCCCGAACTTACATATTGCTCCCCCCAATATAAGGTCGCATAGGTGCCAAAAGTCATACAGATACCTGTCAAAATCATTTCCTTTCGAAAAAGCAGAGAAATTTCCGCCTTTCTCCTTAACACCATAAAGAAAAATAGGATGAAGCCCGCAAGAAAAAAGCGAAGCCCCGCTGACATAAAAGGAGGCGCGCCTGCTTCCACTCCTAAAGTTATCGCTAAAAAAGTCGTTCCAAAAACAATACATACGATGATGTAACTTATGATGATCATCAATAATCCTCCTACAGCCCTTGAATTGGAGCCTTGCCTTCTAGTTTAATTGAGAGGTGAAAAACTGAATACCTCCAGTGATAAGTTTCTTTTGATGTTTGAAAAAGTAGTTATATGGGAATTGTTAATTATTGATATATTCTATCATAAAGTGGTCTTTCCTAGCTCGATTTTCCGCCTAAACATTGCAAAATAAAAACAACACCCCTACATTTCTTTACAGTGTAAGGGTGTTGTTTCTTATATATCAGAAGCCTCTTTATTCTTTAATGAATTCTTTTGTGCTTCTTACTGTATCAATCGGCCGCACTAATTTTTCAATCTGGTCACGTTTTGGTTCCAAGAATGGGGGTAAAGATAGTTTTTCTCCAAGTGTTTCATAAGGCTCATCTCCCATAAACCCTGGACCATCAGTAGCAAATTCAAATAAAATTTGTGGAGCAACTCGAGCGTATAACGATCCGAAAAAGAAGCGGTCTACAAACCCTGAAGTAGGGAATCGAAAGCTTTTAATACGTTTATCCCATTCTTCTAAAACAGAACGGTCTTCCACCCGGAATGCAGCATGGTGAACGGTACCAAAGCCTTGTTGCCCTTGAGGAAGCATAGCATTATGTTCAACTACTACTTGCGCACCATTTCCGCCTTCTCCAACTTCGAATAAATGGAACGATCCTTCTTGACCTATTTCTTTAAATAATAGAACTTTTTCCATCATTTCTTTAAAATAATCAAATTCTGCGATGCGAACAAAGATTGGTCCTAATCCAGTGATCGCGTATTCTAAAGGAATTGGCCCTTTTTGCCACGGTGTTCCGGGAGCAACCCCTTCATTGTTTTCATCTGAAATCAATTGATATTGCTGGTCATCAAAATCCACAAAGGAAAGCGTCTTTTTCCCAAACTGTTCTTTAATTCCTGTATGTGTTACTTCTAATCGATCAAAACGTTTTACCCAATAATCTAATGCTGCATCATTTGGCACACGGAAAGAGGTTTTTGAAATCTCGTTCGTCCCATGTACGCCTTTCGGAATGCCTGGAAAGTCGAAAAACGTCATATCTGTACCTGCACTGCCTTTGTCATCTGCAAAAAACAAATGATACGTTTTAATATCATCTTGGTTAACTGTTTTCTTTACTAAACGCATACCTAAAACATAAGTGAAAAATTCATAATTCTTTTCTGCACTGCTTGTAATAGCGGTTACGTGATGTATTCCTTTTAATTCGTTCATTAATAATCCCTCCACTTGAGCCATAAATGCGCTCCTAAATTAAGGTACTTATCTATTTTTTCGATTTTCCCTGTTGATTAACTTTCTTTATCTAATAAAGCAGTTTAATTTGTTTTTACCCTTTATTAAAATATCTTTAATTCGAGATATTTTTAATGCAAGTTAAAAATATCATAAATTTTGATTGCTGTCAATTAGTACGGTTAATAATGGCGACACTCCTAAAAATCTTTAAACATTCACCTATTCTCTAAAAAAGGAGCTGTCTTAACAACTCCTTTTAATTTCACTTTACCTGCTTAGTGGTATTAAGCATTCAATTAATGTAGTTATTCTTTTTATTGACCATCTGCACCATTAGAAGTGACTCTTCGGACATGGTTATTTTCGAAGTTGTTTTTTCGAAGTGCTTCGACTTTGTCGTTTAATAATTTCTTTTGATCTACTTCTTCCGATGGTGTTTGCTTATTCTTCGACACTTAATATCCTCCTTTGAATTATCGATTTCACCCTCTTATTTTGCTTATATTTATAAAATATAATCATTTAATTCAAATCCTCTTGTCGCAAAGTAAATGATAATTTCAAATTTAAGTTTTTAGGAAATATGAAATCAAATGCTGTTATCTTCAACACCTGATGTTTACATAATTTCCATTAAGAACAGCAATCTAATTATATAGGAGGTGTAGCAATGACAGAACCGAGACAACCCGGAAACAAAGATCTTCCGGACTTTGAAGAATTGAATGACCGGTTAATAGCTGAACGAAGGACATCCGGGCCGACTTTAGAAATTAAAACTAATTTAGACCCTAAAGACTCAACTGTGGATAATCCTTATTTTCAAAATGATAGGAATACGGATTTAAAGGCATTCAGAGACTATTTTGAGGATTAATAATAATTGGCAAAAGGAGCCGTTTTAAAAACTTCCGGCTCTTTTGCCAGTATCCCATTTATTTTTCAATTGCGGACACATTGCTCTTATCAGAGTATAGAGCATTAGAAGTAAGTACTTGTTCCAGATACCCCCGCATCATTAATAAAAAAGGATCGGAGAATTTAATTTATTGAATGAAGTATTTATTGAGGATTCTTGATGGAGATATTAACTATTTTTTAACTTGTAAATTTCTCTAGAGTGTTCAGAAATCATTTGGTCATAATATTCAAGGTCATTTTTTGTGGCCATAGAATCTTTAATGTCTTTAACATCTTCAATAATAGTGTCCATTTTCCTTTCAAGGACATCTATTCTATCATTGGTTTCAGAAACTTTTACATTCGTGGCAGCTACTGTATTAATTAATTGATGTAATAAGCCCTCTTGTCTTTTTTGTTCGCTAGTTAACCTTTCATCCATGTCAGTCATTCTTTGATCCATTGCGGTTACTTTTTGATCTAAGGAATTTACTTTTTGATCAAGGCTGGTTACCTTTTGGTCTAAGGAATCAATTTTGTCTAATATCAACTTGAGCGTTTTTTCCATCTATTCTCACCTCCTTCATTTGCTACATTTATTATAGCAGGTTTTTGTTGATATTTGTCGATAGGTTTTGAATCGCTGAACTCGTTAATGAACTGTCTTTTTGTAAACCTCACCCACCAAATGCTTCGGAATTGGTGGGTACTTCTTTTGTCTTAAGTACGGTCTAACAAGCTATGCACCTGCTACACTATTCCAAGTGTTATTAACATAAAAACATCTTCCAATTTGTTTAGCTTTTCAGAAATGATATTAATTTTGGAGATAGCATTGAACGAACATTTCGGATAATGACAAGACACTATAGGCAAAGTCATTTTCAAAATTGATTTGAATGGTAGGATTCATATGAATCTAACCTTCTATGGATAGTAAGTGCCAACCTTTCATGCAAAACTCTTCAAAAAGTAGCAAACAGTGCCAACCTCTTTTCGAAATAAAAATATATGCATCCCCTATTTATAAGAAGCAATTATTAATTTTTAACGGGTTCAGTTCGTGGGGAGAAAACATTAAATAACAGTTTAATTGGGGACACAATTCATATATGAATTGGTGTCTCCTTTTTTGTTGTAATATCAATGTTTCGTGACCGATGAAGATAACTCTCTTATGACATCCATCAATCGAGTGTTTTCAAAGGAAATACGACTATCTGATGCCCATCATTTCTTGTGTCAAACAGATAAGACGAAAACTAGAAAACAAGCTCGTGAGGAATTTGTTTAGGCAAGGGTTGATTTAAATAATTGGGGAACAATGCGAGGATATGGAACGGGGTCTCTAAGAAAATTGGCATTTCTGCAATTACAGGAATTGTTTGAGCATCATCATTTCCACAAGGAAGTTTCCACTTCTTTAGGAACACACTTTGAATATGCCGATAACCCTATCTTGCATCCTCTTACTACAATTGATAGAGGGTTGCGTTCCGTAGATTGTACGACAAACCTTTCTTCGTTGGAACCAAAAGATGTCGCTGCTTTAATAATGAATGTCAACGACAATGCAACGATTACCTTTATCCAACAAATTCGGAGAAGGCTTTCTATTCTGGAAAGACCTCTAACTACGGCAAGAGGAGATGGAAAAAGCTATATCTATTCAAACTTTAACCCTAAGTATGCTCAAATGGCTATCACCATCCTGCGAACTTATTACAACTTTTGTTTCGCCTTTAAATCTAACGGAACATGGAAACTCCCACACAACGATTGGGAATTACAGATAAAAAGTTTGATTTAAAAGATATAATTTATCTGAGATAGTTCGCTTAATACGAAGCGAACTTATTTTTTGAAGGAGATTGGAATTTTTATGTTAAAATAAATATATGGATTTTAAAAAATGTTCTTAAAAATGAATCTCAGTATTTCACAGGGGGTTAGCGTGCTGAATATATTCAAATCAAGTAACGGGGTGTGGTTAAAAGCCTGCATCGTAGGGGTTGTTTTTGGCATCTTGGCACAGTTCCTCAGACAAATTCCTGGAGCCCTGATGTATTTAGGGGCTTCGACTGCACCGTGGGTATTCGTTGGATTTTTGCTTTCCTTCTCAACATCACGCGGGGTTCATACATTACGTAAAACCATACTTATCGCTACGGTGAGCATATTAACCTACCTAGTTGCGTGGATTGTGTCGTACTATCTTTTGTTTGTAGTCCGTGAATCCGTAACTTTAGCTGATGGATGGAATAACGCTGCACCTTGGCTTTTTCTCACCATACCAGCCAGCCCAATCATTGGTACAATTGCTGCCCTATCACATAAGCGTGGATTGTTGGGTGACCTAAGCCTTGCTATACCGTTCGCTTGGTCAATTCCAGAAACCATCGATAGCCTGAGTAAAGGCTTGATGGATGGTATCCTCTTTATTATTACTATATCTCTTCTTGCGTTATTGCTGATTAAATTTGTGATTAACGAACGACGAATAAATGTGTTCACTATGTTGACATCCATCGTAATACTAGGGCTACTGGGAACTGCCTTGTATTTCCTCGTATGGACCCCACTACTTGTGAATGGTTATTCTAAATTAGTAGGTTGGTAAAATATTATGGAAAAAACGCTCAGAATAGTTCTGAGCGTTTTTACTTGCTATTTATATTGCTAATTCACTGTTAAAACATATGCTAATTATGTTGTTAAATACATTGTTTTTAGCACTTTTCTCCCCATCAACCGAACCCGTTAATTAATTTTCAGATGCTTTTTTAACAGCGGGCACATATTGCTCGTACCATTTTTTCCACTCTTCTTCTCGTGAACCTATAGTCTTGCCGTCAAGTAGTTTATTAATGACATCAAGACATACATGCCATCCTGCAAGGTCTTTTGGGGTATGATTTGTCATTTCCTTGATCTTTTCTATCAAAATTAATTTACAGCCATCTGATTCTTGTTCTAGCTCAAAACGAACAATATCTTCACCCCATGTATATTCCAATACTGAAAATACGTTGAGATCGATAATTTCCATATCCACAAAGGTGCCATCCTGCATATCAAACTTAATAAAACCGCCTTTACGAAGTTCATCGACCCGTAGTTCGGAAAACCATTTTGCTAATTGTTCATTGTCTGTAAGCATCTTCCATACTTTTTCAACGGGGTGCATAAAAAGACGCTCAAAGGTTGCTTTATAGCCGCTTTCAACTTTTTCAATCTTTGCTATCATGATGTTTTCCTCCTTTAAAATAAATGAATTAGGCACTAGCTTTTTCTAATACATAATAGGCTATTTCCAATTTAATAACATACTGTGCAAGAGTTTGTCTATACATAGGGATACGATCCAATGTATATATCACTAACCGCTTAGAATTGCTAATTAGAAAACAGGTGCAATTAACCAAAAAGTGATGGTTTTCTCCCCATCCTTCATTTACATTTCGCTCCCAATTCCGTTTTCACCTTTTTTGATTAACCTGCTTCATCACTTGAAGAAGAAAAAGGCTTTACTCTTTATTGAAGTAAAACAACTCAGTAATGGAATAAAAACCCATTTATTCGGAACCAAACTCTATTAAATCAGTTATATTGTATTGCTTTTCTTTTTGTTCATTATTATTGTCTGTCCATGCCACTGTAATCTTAGCATCTTTAAACGCTTTTTTTATATCCTCGTCAGATAATCCTTTTGCGTAAAAAACAATTTCTTGTTTATATTCCGCAAAATTTTCAGATGCATTATCTTTTTCTGAAGCACTTCCATTCCAATAACGCTGAATTTCATCTATGCTATCAAGCGTTTTTTTCCAATCCTCAAACATCTCAATTTGCCGATTTGTCACAACATCTGTGTGTTCCATATTAAACTTAAAGTCAAGTATTTTAAAGTCCTCTTGCTTTGGTTCAATCAAAACTTTAGTGCCACCAACTACACCGTATGCCTCATCACTTATCGGAGAAACTTTCATTTCAATTTCTATTAGTGGCTCTTTATTATTACAGGCTGTTAATAATAGTAGACAAAATAACTCTGTCAATAACAAACTTAATTCTTTCATCCAACTCCCTCCAGATGCTTATCGCCATTTAAACATATCGAAAATATAACTATTCCCCTTTTTACTCATTGAAACTTATATTGGTCCAATAGAAGCGTTTTATAGGCCTACGAGCTTGGAAATCCCCTCATCTCGGTCCAATAGAATCGCTTAATAGGCCCACGAACCAGGAAATCGACTCATCTCGGTCCAATAGGAGCGTTTAATTATCCCGTGAGCTAGGATATCTAACTTGAGATATTCCATACGACAATCTAATACCCATTGTTTTGATCATTATAATTTATTCAGTCTCATTTGCCTAAACCTGATGATTCTTAAAAGACTTATATGTAAAGGTGATTAGTAAAACAGATATCAATGCAGCAGTAAGAATTATCATAATGGGCTACAGCAACAACGTACCGAATGGATTATTGGGAGAGAAAATCAATAAAATTAGTTAAAATAACAAGGTAAATAGCAGTAAATTTAATAGGTACACTAAATATCAAAAACAGCATCGGAATTATGGGGTGGTGTTTTTATACTAACCTTAACCCCTTTTACCCCTTTTACCCCTCAACTAGGGATAAATAATACTTTTCTTCACCCTTGTATTCAACAATAAAAATGCCTTCACTTTCGTTTGTAGAATAAATTTTTGTACCTATTGGTAATTTGTTCGCCATACCATTTTTAAATGATTTAGTGTCTTGATTTGTAAATAATTCTGTAATCGCGCCAACCAATTCTTTCTTGGAAAGTTCTAATTCGTTTACCCAATCAATATCAGTTTTATAAATTAACCCTTCCCATTGAAAAATATTTGCATTTTCATCCAGACGCAATACTTCTTCTGCGTCTGGATGTCTCGAAGCCGAGGTTTTGGTTTCCGAATCAACACAACCTGATAAATAGAACAAAGATACCATCAGCATTAGGCTTAATATGAGGTTATTCATTTTGATACCCCATATAATAAGACGTACTTGTTCAATTATTTGTTACTTGAATGAATTTCATAAAGGCTTTTTTGAATTAAAAAACGAACAATATCTTTATATATATCTAATTATCCGATTTAATCGGAATAATAGCGATAACAAAATATTATTTTATTCGTTTTTTGGTCTAGTTAAATACATTGTGAAATTTACTCACTTAAATTTCCTCTAATACAAAATGTCCTTTATTTCAAAAGTCAAATATCCAACATTTTAACATATGATTTAGCAGTAATTTTAGCATATCAATTTTATGGCGGACAACAACTATTGTCCTTGTTGAATTGATATAACAATAAAAAAACAGACTACCTCGCTATGCGAATTAGTCTGTTAATTGATACCCTAATTGTATTGTTTCTCTCTCTTATCGGAAACCGTTAGCCGTTTTTTAATGTTTGCTATATCTTAAAAGATTATCCTCAAAAAGGTGCCTGTTACATCGGCCAAAAATAACCGTCTTCATCAAACTTCATTTCGTGCAGATCCTCTATTACTTCGATATTTTCTTTATCTTTCAACTCATTAAAAATGACTTCAGATACAAATAATTCCCCAATATGAAGAGTATTTGGAATCCTGGCAATTCTTGCCTCTTCGGAAGCAACACCCCAATTAGCACGTAGAGCTGCTTTCAGTGCTTCCTGGTCATTATCAAGAACAATCGGAATTTTAGCTCGATCTAAAAATGTACTTGTGACAACATTTTCATTCATTGCTTTATAATCAATTTTGTCAAAGAGACGCTTAGTTGTTAAATCAGCCAAGCCAATTCCGAGCGCATTACCATGGCAAGCTTCACTTAAATTCGACGCAATAATATATTTCACATTTGGTTTTTTCGGTTCTTTTACTCCTAATACACGAATACGACCAATAATATTCGTATCCATCCCTGTGCCACTGAAATTCTTGCCGATTTCATCCACTACTAAAATATCCAGTTCATCTATCGGTAAGCTAGGCATCAATTTAAATGCTTCTACCAATAATTCTTTTTCACGTTCCTCAACTCGATCTGATTCGATAGCTTCAATGATTGCAGTTTCTTCATGTGCGTTTTCAACAATAGCTACTCCAAACAATGTATTTGGTTGCTTAAACACTACTTTTCCTACATCAGGCATCATATCACGGATTCCTTCAATCCCATATGTATGTAATGCAAGTGCTTGTTTATGCTTCCCGATTCCAATGGATGCCATCTTCAAAACACCGCTCTCGATTTCCTTCTTAAAATCAGTGTGAGGTTTAACGCGGCCCATAATGATAATTCCATCTGCATGATAAGCATGTTTATCAAGATAAACAGGAATACCCGCTGATGTTTTACCAATCTCAACAACATCCATAGATGAACGGATTTCACACCCTGTTGATTCCTCTGTAACTCCTAAACCTTCTAATACTTCAATTTGCCCTTCTGCTGTCGCTCCACCGTGACTTCCCATTGCTGGGATTATAAATGGGATTGCGCCTCTTTTTTTGATTTCATCAGCAACACTTTTGACGATTAATGGAATATTAGCAATCCCCCGGCTTCCAACGGTGATCGCAATTTCCATTCCAGGCTTAATTTTTTCATCTGCATTCACATGCTGAAATTGGTCTGTAATCGTAGCAGGGATATTTTCTAAACTGTTTACTTGAAATTTTTGTCTTATTTTTGCAAACTTCGGAAAAGTCATCATCCTACACTCCATTCAAACTATACAAATAAAGGTTTGATTTTTTTAAATAAAACTTAATATAAAAAGGCAGCAAGAGATCTTTCATTGATCCCTTGCTTAGATATCATTATTTTTTCCCGCATTAACGGGTAGAATTCTCCACTGATGGATGTTTCAGTTTATTTCTCAGGAGCTAATTCAATCGCCATACGAATCGCTTCTTTTAAAGATAGCTCGTCCGCAATATTTTTCCCAGCGATATCAAAAGCAGTTCCATGGTCAACGCTTGTACGAATCGTTGGAAGGCCGACAGTAATATTAACACCAGCTTCAAGACCTAAAACTTTAATTGGTCCATGTCCTTGATCATGATATTGTGCAACAACAATGTCAAAGTCACCACGTTTTGCTCTAAAGAATAATGTATCTGCTGGAAGTGGCCCTTGTACATTAATTCCTTCTGCCTGAGCTTTTTCTACAGCAGGAATAATTTTTTCTTCTTCTTCACCATTTCCAAAAAGACCATTTTCTCCAGCATGAGGGTTAATCCCACAAACTGCGATTCGAGGAGATTTAATTCCTGCTTTTTGTAATGTCTCATGTGCAAGTTTAATAACTGTATATTGACGATCAACGTTGATTTTCTTAATTGCATCAATAATACCAATATGTGTGGTCACATGGATAACTCTTAAACCAGGAGCTGATAACATCATCGCAAAATCTTTTGTATTTGTTAATTCTGCTAATATTTCAGTGTGTCCAGGGTAAATATGGCCTGCTTTATGGAGCGCTTCTTTATTTAAAGGAGCTGTACAAATTCCTTGGATTTTTTCTTCATTGGCATAGTTAATTGCCTTTTCTAAATAGCGAAATGCTGCATTACCAGCTACAGGAGAAACTTGGCCCCACGGTAAATCTTCTGGAACTAGATCTAAATCGATAATATCGATTGTTCCATATTGGCACTTTGCATCTTCAGGATTTGAAATGCCATTTAGTTGAAGATCTATATTTGTTACTTCTAAAGCTCTTTTAAGAATTTTAAGGTCGCCAATGACAAATGGACGGCAATTTTCATAAATGTTTTTATCATTCAAAGATTTAACAATAATTTCAGGGCCGACTCCTGAGGGATCCCCCATTGTAATAGCAATTATTGGTTTTTTGATAGCCATAATTATTTCCTCCCGTTTCACATCTTATTTTGTCCGCTTAATTTAACACTTATTCTGTAAAAGCGGTCGTACCATTTTCTACAGCTCATATTAGTATAAAAGCTTCAATTTCAGTTCATTTTATGAATTACAAGTATTTTCGTGGGCATTTAGTTCAGTAATTGTTTGAAGCGCTTTTGCAAGTGCTTGTTCAGTTCCAAATGCACCGGCTTTCGTAACAAGCGGTAAACCATCATATAAACCGCCGAACAATTTCCCATAAGGAATACCCGCTTCGACTTCACCAATGACTTGTATTCCTTCACCGTTTAATACTTTACATGTTGCAGCTGCAATATCTCCACCTGTTAAAACAGCACCGCAAATACGCTTACTTTCAATTAATTGACCAGCGATTTCTCCCATCGCTTCAGCAATTGTATGGCCTACATCAAAGTTCGATAAACCTAGAGATTGTTGGAGATCCTTAACTCTATTTATCGTCTCTTGCTCACGATTGGTAGATACCACTAAATCACCTTTTTCAAGTAAGGCTTGACCTGCTTTAACAATGCGTTCCATTTCAAGTTTTCTTCTATCTTCATAAAAGAATTCTTCTGGGGAAATAACAATTTCTTCAGCGTTATGTTTTTCTTTAAGCTCTTGAATTTGTCGATGAGTGATGGACTTTACACTTCCAGCTACAACTAACACCGGAAGTCTTTCACCTACCTGCACCTTACGTAACGATTCTTCAGAATTGCCTGTGCTGGAAAGATGTGATGCAATTCCAGCTGAGCCAACCCAAAGGAACTTCTCATTTAATAATTGAGCAGCTTCGACGATTGTTTTTAGTTCTTTATCAGTTGTTGCATCAATGATAATAATTTTTGATTGTGCAGTTGAAGCCAACGTGTTCATTTTTTCATATAAATGGCTTTTTCCTTTTTGCACATCAGAAATTGAAATTAATTCAACTTTCCGCTTACTTTGCTCTTGCAACAAGGTAGGTAGATGACTTTCTTTTACTGGGCAGGCGGGATCATGTGCAATTTCGGTTTCCTCAAGAGGCACACCATCGACATAATGTATTCCATTTATTGTCGTTCTATTGCTTTTCGGAAAAGCCGGTACAACAAACGATGTATTAATCTTAAATACATCCATTACCGCATCAATTTCCGGGCCAATATTTCCCCGCATCGTTGAATCTACCTTCTTAAACACATTTGAAATGTTTAAGTTGTTCAGTTGGTTTGATATATTAAAAACTACTTCGTAGGCCTTTTCAGAATTTAATGCACGGCTATCGGAATTTAAGACAATGACATCTGCACTTAAATGCGTTGACTGTAATTGTGTATTTGAAAATAGCACTGTCGTATTTAACCCTTGTTTCGCAAATTGGACAGCGGAATCACTTGCGCCTGTTAAATCATCTGCTATAATTGCTAGTTTCACCTAACCCCCGACCCCCTTTAACGTAATAATAGTTTATATTGATTGCGTCTTTTTAATTCGGCTTATATCGCCTATTCTATATTGCATAATAAGTTTTTGTATTTGATGTTAATTCTGCAACATTTATATATCGTTTTACTTCCGAACACTACAAACGCTTACAGCAATAATCATAATACAAAAGCGTTGCATTTAGCAATATATTTATAAAGATTTTTTAATAAATTATTATTATGTTTCTATTTGCATCAATCCATACCGTTTTGTGCACAAAAAAACGCAAGCTGTTATTTTAGCTTGCGCCACAATGTAGAGCGGTTTATCCCTAACCGTTTAGCTGCTTTTGATTGATTCAATCCTTCCTCTTCAAGGACTTTTGTTATTACTTGTTTTTCGATTTCTTCTAATGTGCCAGTTATATCGATTGGTATTAATGCATCATTCTTCTTCTCTTGCTGCTCTAATTGATAAAAAACTGTTTCAACTTCTTTCTTCTCGATAAAATAAGAATGTGATTGTAAAAATAATTGCTCGATTACTTGTTTAAGTTGTTCTACATTTCCTGGCCAATCATAATTGGTTAGTTCCTCTAGTGCATCCTGTCGAATCCCAACTACTTCATTTCCGTATTTTGGATGTAATTCAGAAATAAATACATGAACCAAATCCTCAATATCATTTCTACGTTCTCTCAATGGTGGGATATGAATTTTCAATTGCGCTAATGTATGAAATAAATCTCGATGAAATGTGCCATTTTTAACCTTTTCTTCAATGGTTTCATTAGAAGACACCAACCATTGCACCTTTTTTTCATTTTCATTCTTGAGTATATGATATAATTCATTTTGCAGATAGGAGTTTAATTTATCAATGTTTTTTAAGTAAATAACCCCATTGGCGTATTTTTGAAAAAAGGCTTCGTTCATTAAACCTTTCAGTTGTTCTTCACTTAATAAGTCACAATGCAATGTGATCAATGTTTCACTCATTGTTTTCCTTTTAAAATATATAGAGTGGGCCGCTAGTTCTTTTCCATTGCCCTCTTCCCCCATAATCCACACAGGTTCTTCACTTTTACTAAATTGATCTATTTCCTTTAGTACCTTCTGAATCTGTTCACTTTTTCCTGAAATAGGGATATAAGAAGTAACTGTATGAAATTCAATTGCATTCAAGTTCATGTTCCCATCCTGTACAAGAACTTGATTAGGAAGGCTGTTTTCAACGTATAAAACAATAGCATCTTCTATCGGACATGCGGTTATTTTCCAAAATGACTCATTGATGTGAAGCGTTTTTGTTTGCTTTTCACCTGTTAAGGCTGTTTCTTGAATCAAGTTTATTACATCAGTCGAATTCTCTAAGTTCATCCAATGAAATTCTTTATTGAAACGTTCATTCTCATAAACAATTTTCTCTTCTCTATTAAAAACAACGATTGCTTGTTCGTTACAATCGAGAATAGATTGAAATAAAGAAACATTCTGTTGCAAGCGCGAGAATAAACGATATGACCTTCTCGTTTCTTCTAATGCATCAAGAATAGCTTCCCTTCCAGATGTAATTAGGACTCCTGTTAGACCTAATTGCTTCGCAGCTTGAACTGTAACTACATCTCCAATGACCACTTCATAGCCAAGTTTTTTTAAATTCGTTAATTTTTCTTTAACCTCAATCTCTTTTGTAATCGTTAATGTTTTAATGTCAAAATCAAGAAGCTTACATATCGTGGCAGCACCTTGTGTAATATTCGAGAATCCAACGATAGCAGCTTTACTTGAAAATCCTTTAACTAGTGTTAAAATACGCAATACATCATAGCCAGACACCGGAATGTCAATCACCGGAATAGATACAGCCTCCTGAATCAATGAGGCTGTACCACCACGGCTGATTATGACATGATAGCCGTTATTTTCAGCATTCTTTGCAATAGCTACTCCTTCATGTAAATTACCTATTTCGATGTGTAATTGAATATCTTCAACTTCTTGATCGATCTCTTTCATCATTTCATATAGTCCCTCATAAGGAACAATTACCAATGCTTTAATCATTTTCCCCTTCACCCTCTGTTGCAAAAATCAACACGACTTATTATTAGTAATAACTTATCCATTTAATATATATACAACTTACCTTTAGTTAACACTTGTTGGCAACACTTTATTCATGCTGCCGCTCATATAGCCATGAAGATCAAGGGTGACATATTTATATCCAAATCGTTGAAGGTTTTCCATAATATCTTTATGGTTTGTTAAAATTAGCTGCATATCTTCTTGCTCTACTTCGATCCTAGCAATCTCTTGATGAGTTCGAACGCGCACTTGTTTAATGCCTAGCCCCTTTAAATATGCCTCAGACTTTTCAACCTTTGTTAATTTTTCTTGCGTAATTTTTTCACCATAAGCGATGCGTGAAGATAAACAAGCGAACGATGGCTTTTCCCAAGTAGGCAAGTTTAATTGTTTTGAAAGCTCACGAATTTCTTCTTTATAAAGATTCGCTTCTTGAAGCGGCCCCCGGACACCATGTTCTTTTGCTGCACGTACACCAGGACGATGTTCACTCATGTCATCAGCAATCAAACCATATACAACGTTTTGAAATTCCTTCTGATGCATGATCGGAACGATTTGTTCAAACAACCCATTTTTACAGAAATAACAACGGTTCTGGTCATTTTCTGCATAGCCTGGTATATTCAATTCAGAGGTTTCAATCACTTGGTGTGTTGCTCCAATCATTTTAGCTAACTTCTTAGCTTCTTCTAACTCACTTGAAGGATACGTTTCGGAATCTGCCGTAACAGCTAAGACATTTTCTACCCCTAAAATATCAACCGCAACCTTTAATAGCAACGTACTATCGACACCGCCTGAAAAAGCAACAACTACATTTTCCATCTCTTTCAAGATTTCTTTCAGCCGTTCATACTTTTCATTCATCTTAATTCCACCTATCACTATATTTTCAATATTTTTCATGAATTATTCATTAATTTATACTGTCGCAAGAGCAACCGATTATTATAGAGTTTTTTTCGATCCGAAAACCGAAAAGGCATTTGTGCATTTTGCAACACCAATCAATTATAAGCGAATTTATATGAAAGTAAAAGTAGTTATTAAAGCGATTTCAAAATATATTATCGTTAAATTGTGTTTTAATTTCTATAAATATAGTAGTATGTAAACGAATCAGCTAAAATTACATTAAGTTTTGTTTCAACGAACCTTAAAACATTGAAAGGAAATATAAGAATCCAATGAAATGTATTTCGATTGATTTAGATGGGACGTTATTAAACTCTCAACAAGAGATATCTGAAGAAAACTCAAAAACCTTAAAGGAATTGCAAGTACAAGGACACTGTATTATTTTGAACACAGGTCGTGCGTTTGCAGATGTGATCAAACTAAAAGCGATACAAAAAATGGAGCTTCCAATTTTTTGTATTAACGGCTCTGTTTTATATTCTAAAACAAGAGAGGTTCTTTATGAAGCAACGATTTCTGTTCCTACTTACAAGAAAATATTCTCGATTTTAAAAGAATTGGGTGTAGGCATACTTGTCTATACCAATTACGGCGGCTTTCCTTCAACTTTGCCACCACTGCATGATAAAAGCAAAGATGAACTCACTTCCCTTTTTAATGAGTACAATTATGATGAAATTCTAGGCCAAGACAATCTGAAAATCTATAAATTAATTGCATTGGTTTATCACGATCAATTGGAAAAAATCGAGCAAGTAAAATTGGCCTTAGCAAATAAGTTTGAAATTTCCATGGCTTCTTCTTTTCCTAATAATCTAGAAATTACTTCTAGTGAAGCCCATAAAGGGAAAGCTTTATTGCGATACCAGCAAATGATGAATTTACCATTCGAAGAGATTATTGCGATAGGAGATGGAGGGAATGATCTCGCCCAATTCGAGGTAGCAACCACATCGATTGCAATGGGAAATGCCCCTCTCGCTATTCAAAAACATGCAGATATTGTCACAAAGACAAATGATGAAGATGGGTTTTCCTATGCCATGCGGCAGCAACTAAAATTAACAGGTGAAAAAGAGGCTGTGTCCCACAATTAAAGAATGTATATATGAGAGCCCTCTGGATACGATGGGCTCTTTTTGTATTCCCAAAATTGTACGTAGGAGAACAGGGTTACTCCACTACGTTATATTTTTAGTGGCAGTTGATGCGCTCATAACCCAAAAGATTGTTATTGATATTACAGAGAATATAATGAAATCATTGAAAAACACTGAATCTAAATAATGAAGTGGAGTAATTTACCTTGTAATACGATTCACCATAACAATTTGTAAACAACAAAAAAAGAAACCATTTTATAGAGCATATAAAATGGTTTCTTTTGCAGACTGAAATATATTAAAGAATTGCATTTAATAATAGAATAAATACTAATCCAGATACAGAAACAATAGTGGAAAGTACGGTATATGTTCCAAATGCTTCTTTCAAGCTCATACCTAAAGACTCTTTAACCATCCAGAATCCAGCATCATTAACATGTGATGCAATTGCACTTCCAGCTCCAGTTGCAAGTACGACTAGTTCTAAGTTAACACCGTGCATGGTTGAAAGTAACGGAAGAACTAGCCCTGGTGTTGTTAACGTTGCAACAGTTCCAGATCCTAAGCAGACACGTAATAATGCTGCGACAATCCAAGCAAATAGAATTGGTGACATCGAAGTACCTTCAAATATTTTAGAAACATAATCACCAACGCCACCATCAATAAGTACTTGTTTTAACGCACCGCCGCCACCAATAATTAAAAGTAGCATTCCCAATGCATTAACTGCTGAAGAACACGATTCCATCAAATTCTTCACAGGAATTTTTCTTCTTAATCCCATTGTGTAAATTGCAAGCAATACGGAAAGCAGCATAGCTATCGAAGAGTTCCCGATAAAACGAATAAATACGGTAAACCAACTGTCTTTAAATCCTAAAGCCGGTTGAGTCATATCAACAATTGCACCTAAAGCCATTAAAATAACAGGAAATAATGCTGTAAATACGCTGATACCAAAGCTAGGTGTTTCTTCTAATTTGAATTTCTTCTGGATACCGAAAGATTCACTGCCTTCTCTTGTAAATGCACTTGGCACAATTTTTCGGGCAAGCTTAGGATACCAAATACCAGCAATAATAACAGTCGGGATTGCGACAATAATTCCATAAATTAAAACTAAACCAACATTTGCATGATATTCTGCAGCGACAGCTATTGGGCCCGGATGTGGAGGCAAGAAAGCATGTGCCGCTAAGGCAGCAGTAACCATTGGCAGACCTAATTTTACAATAGAAACTTTTAATTCTTTTGCGATTGAGAAAATAATTGGAACTAATAATACAATTGTTACTTCAAGGAATAATGCGATCCCTACAATAAATGAAGCAAATAAAATAGCCCATTCAATTCTTTTTGCCCCAAATTTATCAATTAAGGTTGTAGCAATACGATTGGCTCCACCTGCATCAGCAATTAACCTACCGAGCATGGCACCTAATCCAAAAATTAAACCAATATGACCAAGTGTTCCACCTAAACCGCTTTCAATAGATTTTACAACATCACTCATTGGCAGCCCTAGTGATAAAGCTACAACGATTGACACAATGATTAAGGAAATAAATGTGTTTAATTTCAAGCCCATAATCAATATAAGTAATAATACTACCCCTATTGCAATAATTAATAACGGCATAATAGTCCTCCTCATGTAAAGCCTGATAGTTTATATATATTTAAATGTTGCAATTTGCTTCTCTTACACATGATGTATATACCTGCAACCTTACAATTGACTAAAACTGTTAACTCTTCCATCACACCTGCAAGTGCTTACAAAAAAAATTATAATAGCCATTAATCCATTATTTCCCTTTTAACTTCATTTTTAATAGAACTATATCAATGAAAGTCTATTTTCTTTGCGGTAATACGTCCTTAATCATGGTAATTGGATAATATTGCAACATACCCTTTCTTTTTAATACCTAAAATAAATATTTCTCTTATAACTGTTGATAATCGCATCACATGTGAACTTTAAAAATTTTATACCCTTCGTTAAATCTTGTCAAGTGGACAATTTGTTTTATTTTCGTTTGTTTTTTCAACCTTTGTTACATATTATTTGCAAATCATATGATTCTATTTCATTTCATTTTTCGATAAGTAGCTTTTTTACCATCATTTACCACACGCACTGTTATATTTATCACTAGTAGATGGGAATTTAAACCAATTTAAAAGACATAAGCCACATTGGATGATAATTTGATAAAACTGGAATTTAAATGACAATTCTACTTAAAAAAGAAAAATTCTGTTGAAAATAATGGTGAATTAAAAAACGCCTGCCCCCGGTGCGTTAACTGGTAACGCACCGAGGGCAGGCATGGTGTATCCACTATGAAAAATAAAAAGTCAAATACCAAAAATTACTCGTTCTCATGCATAATGTACCACTTATACGTCTAAAACTGGTGATACGATATTAAATAGCCAATCACTTAACCGAAGGAAAAGAAATAAGAGAGATTTATTTTATTGGGATACTATCATTTTCTATTAATCATTTAAAATTCCTTTTTCGAAAGTGGCAAGAAGAATTTTATTCCCCGTTTGTTAACTGGCAGCAACTTCATGTCTGCAACTAAATGGCTCAAATAGCCCAATATACAAGTAATAAATACTCCATCAAGCCCAAGTGATTCTTCTAATTGAAACGCTATGATTGCGAAAAAAAGAGTCCCTAATAGGGAATGTGTATAGCTTCTATGAGGAACAAATGAAGCTACAATAATATAAATACCCAACAACCATAACCAATTTTCGGCTAATGATAGACCTCCGATAAGGACCCCTATACCTGTAACAGTTAGCATTCGTTTTTGAGTGATTAAAGACGAAATGAAAATGATGGTAACTCCTGCTCCAATACCTATCCATTTATCCATTCCTGTTCCAGTAAAAAAGCTATACAAAATCATTAAAACCGCAATAAACCGGGCAACGCCTCGAATAATTTTATGAGAAACTGTGATTTTGTTTCTAAGCTTCCCATCAATATCTAAATCAGGCATTAGACCTGAAATTGCTCCTGCCCCTACTAGAAAAATTGTTGCAGTTGGATCAGATTGAAAGATATTTGCTGTAATGAATCCTGCTGTTGCTCCGATGACTGTATGTGATGTTCCGTTCAAATCTTTCACCTGTTTCTAAATTTATAACATTTCATATTTTCCTGCTAAAATTTCTTAGACGATCTGTTAGTTGAACCTATAATTGTTTCAAATCCACGTTAAAAATTCATCCTAGATTGTCCGCCATCTACATTAATACTAGCTCCCACAACCCAAGATGCTTTATCAGAAGCCAGGAAAGAAACGACATTGGCCACTTCTTCAGGTGTACCGAAACGCCCTGCCGGAATTTCATTTTTAACAAACGCTTTTATGCCTTCAGGGTCCTCCTCGAGGCGTTTTTTCCAATTTCCTGTTTTATGCAAAATACTTCCGGGAGCAATGCTGTTAACGCGAATGCCATAAGGGATCACTTCGTCTGCCAAAGACTTTGTGAAACTAATAAGAGCTGATTTGGCATTATTATATGTAACTTTCCCGCCGCTTTCTCTTCCGAAAATAGACGTTATATTAATAATCGAGCCGCAGCGGGATTGCTTCATGTGGTCTACAGCTAATTTACTTAAATGAACAGCCGAAAAATAATTTAGATCCATTGCTTCATAAAATAGATCCATCTCCGTTTCTGTTGCAGCTCCTCCATTGCTACCGCCTGCATTATTGATTAGGACATCAATCGATCCTTGTTGTTCAATAACAGATTGGATCAATTTTTCCCGTTCAACCGCTTTTAAAATATCAGCCTGGAAAATAGATACATTGCCGCCAAGTTCTTCTTTAGCCTTTTCTAAAAATTCGATACTACGGGCAGCAATAGAAACATTCGCTCCCTCTGAAATGAATGCTTTTGCAATTGCTTTCCCTATCCCTTTAGAACCACCTGTAATAAGTACATTTTTCCCTTGTAATTGTAAATCCATAAAAAAACTCCTCCTACGGAAAAATGGTATGTTCATCCATTACACATCGACTTCAAGCAATGAAACACATGATTTCCGATTATTTCAACTTCCCTAGTTCATCCAAGAACGATGACCGTCCTATTGCTCTTTTAGTTTACCATATTAACACACAATCAAGAACGTATGTTTTATTGTAAGATAAATATATGGAAATTTCAGCTGAAATTGGTACTTGCCTTCTAAGTGAACTAAATTTCAATCTTTTTTCAAAGCATCTACAATTTGAAACAATTTCTCTGTTTTTCTAAGCCGCAAGTGATTAGCCAAACGTAAGAATCTCATCCGCCCGGCAAACGAAACAATACGAAAATTTGGGATTCAACCTCCTGCACACATTCCGCCTTCCATTTTCTGTTTCAACTTTCCCCTCTTCTATTATACATTCCAAAAAATCCATTCTCATCTTTACACAATTGTAGTAAGTTTATCATCCCCCACTGATGGTCTTTTATCATCTCTGTATTTACCCTTTAATAATGACATGCAGCTAGATGATTTTGATCCTTTACCTCGAAAACAGGGCTTATTAAGCATTTTTCTGTTCGCTTTGGACATTTTTCATAAAACACGCAGCTTGTTTGATTTTCTGGCTGTATGGATTCAGCGAAGCCCTCCATGCTTTGTTGATGATTTTCAAAGAGACTGGGCAATGATGATAATAGAATTTTTGTATAGGGGTGACGTGGATTATTAAATAGTTGATCAGTTTGACCCATTTCTACAATATTACCTTTATAAAGTACAGCCACTTGGCTGCACATAAATTTAATGACGGACATGTTGTGTGAAATAAATAAGTAGGTTAAGCCTCGTTCTTCCTTTAATTCTTTTAATAGATTGAGAACCTGCGCCTGAACAGATACGTCTAAGGCTGAAGTGGGTTCGTCCAGTACAATAAATGACGGATCTGTTATGAGGGCTCTGGCAATCGCAATTCTTTGACGCTGGCCGCCGCTAAATTCATGTGGATATCGGTCTAGATACTCTTCCTTTAACCCTACTCGTTTTATTAAATTCAATAAATTATCATATGACCCTTTCTTCTTTCTTTCAATTTTATCTAGTGCATAGAGTGGTTCAAGAATGATTTCTTTTATCGTCATTCTAGGGTCTAGTGAGGATTGCGGGTCTTGAAAAACGGTTTGTAATTCCCCAGGCTTTCGGCGTATATATTTATTTCTTTTCCATAAAGGATTGCCATGATAAAGGATTTCTCCCGCTGTAGGAGATTCAAGTCCAATGATCAACTTACCAAACGTACTTTTACCAGATCCAGATTCACCTACAAGGCCTAACACTTCTCCTTCAAATATAGAAATGGACATATTATCCAGTGCTTTTACAGTTAATTTACCTTTATGATAATGCTTTTGCACATGTGTCATTTCGATAATTGCTTGCATAGAATCAATCCCTTTCTAGCCAACAAGCTACGTCACGTTGATTTTGCCAATATGTTAATTCTGGCTGCTTTGACCGACAAATATCCATTACATACTGACATCTAGAAGCAAACGCACATCCTATCGGCCGTTCCATTAAGTTTGGCACCTCCCCATGAATCGCTCTTAATGGTTCATACGCATCCTTTCCATCCGGTAAAGCCTCAATAAGGGCCTTTGTATATGGATGTTGTGGTGAGAATAAAACCTCCTTAGTCTTGCCGGACTCAATTACTTCTCCCGCATACATGACAACCGTTCGATCACATATTTGGGAAACTACACCTAAATCATGCGTAATAAACAGAATCGATGTCCCCTTTTTGTTATTTAATTCTTTCATAAGCTGCAAAATTTCATGCTGAATTGTTACATCTAAGGCTGTTGTCGGTTCATCTGCGATTAGCAAATCAGGAGGAGCTGCCATTGCTAAGGCAATAACAATTCTTTGACGCATTCCTCCACTTAATTCAAAGGGATACTGTTTAGCTACATGCTCGGAATTGTGAATATGTACATCTTTTAAGGCATTTATCATTAATTGTACCGACTCTTTTTTGCTCACTTTTCTATGTCTTCGGATAACCTCAGATAATTGCTGTCCAACCTTCATCGTTGGATGAAGTGCTGTCATAGGCTCTTGGAACACCATTGCAATCTTTTTCCCTCTTATCTTTTGAAACTCTTTTTTTGATAAGGTTAATAGATTTTTTCCCCGATAGGAGATTTCTCCATCTGATATTTGTGCGTTATTTTCTAGCAGACCTAAAATAGATAGAGCAGTGATTGATTTTCCTGACCCGGATTCTCCCACTATGCCAACAATTTCCTTTTCCTCAACAGAAAGATTTATATTTTTTAATGCTTCAATTGTCCCTCTAAAGGTTTGAAAGTTCACATGCAAGTTTTTTATTTCTAACATGACACCGCCCTCCTATCTGCTTGATTTCGGATCCAATACATCTCGGATCCCATCCCCAATTAAATTTAATGCTCCTGCAGATAAAAAAAGGAATAAACACGGAAAAGTTGGATACCACCAAAAATCAAGCAAGTACTTCCAGCCGATGCTTATCATTGCTCCCCATTCAGGTGCAGGTGGCTGTGCTCCTAAACCTAAAAAACCTAAAGTCGCAATTAATAAAATGGCATCGCCTACATCCAATGTCCCTTGAATGATAACAGGAGAAACTGAATTTGGCATAATATGTTTCCGAATGATCCGAAACGGATGGATTCCAAATGTTTGCGCAGATTTTACAAACAATGACTCCCGTAAACTTAATGTTTCACTTCTGGCCAAACGTACATAGACAGGAATTTTAATTATTGCAATAGCAATCATGGCATTTTGAATACTTGGTCCTAATGCAGATGCTAAGGCCATTGCAAGAATGAGGGTAGGAAAAGCCAATATCATATCCATCATCCTCATAATGGCTTGATCAATGACCCCGCCAAAATAGCCAGAAATCGTTCCAATTATCAATCCAATTAAAGCAGCTATTAAAATGGCCAGTATACCTAATCCGAGCGATATTCTAGCTCCAAATAAAATTCTAGTAAAAATATCTCTTCCCACTTCATCTGTGCCAAACCAATGGGACCATGATGGGGCTTGAAACTTATTCGCTGCATCTATTACATTCGGATTGTATGAAGTTAATAATGGTGCTAATATAGCTGAAAGAATGATTACACCTAAAAGAATCCCGCCTACTAGCGTCAGCTTGTTTTTCTGTAACTTGTATAAAAGGGCACTTCTTTTTGCAAAAGGTAATGGTTGTACATTCGTTTGCGGTTCTGGTTCCAACTCACTTCCTCCTTTCTATCATTCTTTTATTTGAGGGTTCAGAAAATAATAAGAAATATCAACAATTAGGTTTATAAGCACATAACCAATCGAGATAAATACAGTAAATCCCATCATTGCCGGAAAGTCTAAATAAGAAATGGATTGAACCACATATCTCCCCATTCCAGGCCAGCCAAATATAGTTTCCGTAACGACCGCCCCTCCAAGTAATGCACCAAACGAGACTCCGATTATTGTGATTGTTGGGATTAAGGCGTTTCGTAAACCATACTTAATAAAGAGATAAGGCCCATTAATTCCATTTGCAATGGCTGTGCGGAAATATTCCTTTTCTATTACCTCTAACATACTTGCCCTAACCTGACGTGTAATAATAGCCAATTGGGCAAAAGACAGGACAAGTGCTGGAAGAATAATATGGCGAAGGCTGCTTTGAAACGCAACCCAATCCCCACTTAATAAACTATCTAACAGATAAAAACCTGTAACATGTGTAGGCGGATTAATATTCATATCAATTCTGCCGTTTGCTGGAAACCAGCCTAATAATCCATAGAAGACGAAGATTACAACTAAACCGCTCCAGAAAACGGGTGTTGAAATGCCACTGATAGTAAAAATTCTGCTTGAATGATCCCAGAAGGTATTCCTCTTAACCGCAGCTAAAATCCCTAAAGGAATCCCAATTAAGATTGCAGTGATAAAGGCCAATATTGCTAATTCCAATGTAGCTGGGAAAAATACTAGTAAATCATCCAATACTGGCTTTTGCGTACGTATCGATGTACCCAGATCCCCGCTTAGCAATCCTTGCATGTATTTCGTATATTGAGTCAGAATGGGCTGATCCAAGCCTAATTGCTTTCTTACTTGCTCTAAAGTTTCTTCATTAGCCCGCTGCCCAGCCATCATACTAGCCGGATCTCCAGGAATAATATTTGAAAGTATAAAGGTTATAAATGTTACACCAAATACAACAAAAACAAGTAACAATAACCTTTTAAAAATCATCTTTGCCATGGCAATCCCCCGGTCTTATTGCAAAATAACGGGCAGTATGATTCCCACTTTGAAGTACGAATGAAACAATAAAGAGGAAGTGGGGAGATCAACTGCCCATACAGGCTCAATGACGGTCAGGACAAGTAAGTCATCTGTAATAGTCATCACACGAGAAAAAGCGTTAGCTTTTACGAGAATGTTTTTTCAATTATTGCTTACTCATTTCTGCCAAATTATATATCCCTTCTAGCATTGGATTGTATACAAAGCCTTGTACCGATTTGCTTACCGGCAGGACAAAATCCTTTTGAAACAGCAAAATGTACGGTGCTTCCTCAATCACAATATCTTGGATTTCAAAATAAAGCGATTCTCTTTCTTTTTGGTCATTAGATGTTGCTGCTTGCTTTAATAATTGATCAACCTCTTCATTTTTATAAAAAGCACGGTTTCCAGCTAGACCGAAGTTTACAGAGTCATACCAATAATTCATAAACATATATGGATCCCCAAAGTCAGGGCTCCACACGCCAAGTGCTAAATCAAATTCACCCTTATCCATCATCTCCCGAGAAGTAGCATAAGCAACCTTGTTTAATTCAACGATTATACCTATTTCTTTTAAGTTTGCCTGAATCGTTAAAGCTTCAGTTTCCCACCATGTTTTATTATCTGAATACAATAAAGTCAATGTTAAATCTGCTGCTCCCGCTTCTGCCAATAATTGCTTTGCTTTTTCGTTATCTAGTTTGTATTGGAAGGCATTCGGATTATGCCCCCATAAACCATCTGGAACTGGTCCTCTCATAGGAGTGGCAAACCCTTGGTGAACAACGTCAATCATCGATTCGTAATCAATTCCGTAGCTCAATGCCCGTCTTACTCTAGGATCTTTCAATGCTTCATTTCCTTTAGTAGAATTTACATATACATAGTCTACGAGCAAGCTTGGGTTTTGTAATAACTCAACATGATCCATTGAACGTACAGATTCAATTTGTTCAGTTGGAATTCCCTCAGCGATGTCAATCTCTCCTTTTTCCAATTGCAAACGCTGTGTTGCGCCATCTGCTACAATTCTAAAATACACTTCCTCAATACTAGGTTGAACCTTCGCCTCTTTATTAACTGAAAGTTTAATATACTCCCCTTGTTTCCACTCAGTTAATTCATAGGAGCCACTTCCCATTGTATGGGTTGCTAAATAATTTTGGCCTAAATCTCCATCTTTTTCATGTTCTGTTACTTTAGGATTAACAATTCCTCCATAGTTTGCTGCTAATGTTGATAAAAAAGGTGGAAAATTTTCTTTTAACACAAAGGTTACAACATAAGGGGACTCTACCTTGATCTCTGAAATGACACCATAAACTTCGGCAGGACCATTTCCAATTTTTAATGTCCGTTCAAAGCTTGCTTTTACTGCTTCTGCATTAACCTCTTTTCCATCGGAAAATTTATGACCTTCATTTAATGTGAATGTCCACGTTAGTCCGTCTTCACTTACATTCCATTCCTTTGCTAAACCTGGTTTTACTTCTGTTGACCCACCGTCATACTCTACTAATCTCTCATAGGTTGGATACGTAATTTTCCAGGCTGAATTGTCCATTGTAACTGCAGGGTCCAATGTACCTTGGTCAGCAGTCATGGCAACCGTTAAAACTTGTTTTTCTGTGCTGCTTTCTTTAATTGATTCCGAACCTTCTTTTTCTGCTGTGGAGGGTGCATTTGAGTTTTGGACACAACCTGCCAAAACTAAAAGTACACTAAATATAAGGAACATTAACTTTTTCTTCATTCTTATCCCTCACTTTTTAATTTAGTCTTTTTTAAAGGCTGTTTTCGCATATATTGTTGTTTTAGCCTATAAAGTTTGCCCGTTGATTTCCGCTGCGGGCACTTGCTTTCCGCGGGGAGGGACGGGAGCCTCCTCGGCGTTACCGCCTGTGGGGTCTCCCGTTCCCTCTATCTCCCGCTGGAGTCAAGTGCCCTCCGCTCCAATCAACTCAGATTATTAAATAAAAATCACATTATTAAAGCAACAAACTTTACGTAAATAGCCTTTTTAAATAAAATTGTGGATATTAATTCCGCCTTATGCAAACACGTTCACTTAGTTAATCGTCCCGAAAAAACCCGTTCACATGCACACTTACGGCATATACAATAATCACTTATAGCCCTAATTTAAGAATACCGTTGAAATAATTATTTTCTCCCCTGCTCTGTGCCCATGTTTTTGTCCCAAATTCATAATGCCACCACTCGTCAGCGTTTGAAATGAAGCCAACTTCCAACATGATCTTTTTTAACATTCTCCTATTATTTAAAAATTCCGTCTCTTCAAATGACAAATCAGCCTTTTTTTCAAACCAATCCAGTTGGGACCTTTCATTAAATTCGTCAAATTCACTTCCCATCGGAATCCAGCCGTTTTGATCTGCAATTGTTAGATCGACGGCTCCACCGGTTAAATGCGGGGATGGTTGTGTTATATCTTTTGTAGGTGTAGCAACATATTTTGATAATTCCTGTTTTAATTTCAATCCATGGAAGCCTTGTTTCTCCAGGTCACACTTCGTTTGCTCATAAATCGCAAGCTGTGTCTCATATGAACGCCAACCATCAATAATGACAAAAGAGAGCCCTTCCGGTAAAAGTTTAGTCGCTTCAATCAACTTATCCAATACCGTTTCTCTTAAATAACACTCATTTTTGGTAACTGGAAAACCCTGAAGATAATAATAAGGATAGATATGTATTTTCTCAGTTGCCTTTGAAACTGGAACTAACAATTTTTTTCACCTCAGAATTATTTCATTGATAAAGTTATAATTTTACATCCCTACTTTCCAAATATGAAAATTAATTTAAATATTTTAAATATCACATCATATATATGTCCGATTTATTGGTTAAATTTCCTTTTTTACAGAAAATCTAGAAAAATAGTCTTTATTTAAGGTTCTAAAAGATTGTTATTTTAAAAAATGTTTTTTATGAAGTTGATTGGACGTAGAGAAAGTACTCTGCTCTAACAAAAAAACCACTCAGAAACGTTGAACAAACAACATTTATGAGCGGTTAAAATGAGATCATTTTTATAGATTCCCGTGAAACGTGTCCTATGTCAAACACCCAAACGGCACAAACCATGAAAAAGCTTCTCGCAAAAAATTTGGCAAGTCCTTATCCTAGCCTTTTTTATACTACTCTTCGTCACTTCCTCGATAGCGTTTATATGGTAGTGGGTTCCAAATTCGGTATTGCAGCTCCTCAGCACGGAGTGAAGACGGAATATCGTCGAATATTTTCCGTGCAACTTCTAATTCGCGCTCTGCTTCACCCTTATCTTGATACATAAATTCATCTGATGCTTCGTCTGGTGCTTTATCCACTTTTTCTTCTAAATACTCAACAACCATTTCTTGTTGTTTATAGATAGATTCACGAGCAGCAGCTACCCAATCAGGCTGGGCGGAACGAAGTGTGTCAGAAACAAAACTAAACTCTTTAAATATTCCATCATAAATCTGATCAGCATTCGATCGAACATCCATAATAGCTGCTTCCAGATCTTCGATTGTTAGTTGTTCTAACTCAAGAGGCGTTTTTCGCTTTGGTCCGCCTATTCTAGATCTATTTAAATAATATGGGAAGATACTTTTAATCGTTTTGCCAACTGGAGCTATGGCTTGGTTATTCTCGTCTACACCCTTTGGCTGAACCCCTTGCATCGCAATCCGGGCTGATTCTGGTCTAACAATTTCCTTCGGAGGCAATACACCGTAACGCAATAATTCCCTAATACCTGTACCAGAAATATTAATTCGATACTTCACATCATGAGGACACGTTTGGTCGCTTGCAAGACTATCACATCGAGTACAATAAAATACTTCATGGAAAAGTCGGATATCAATTCCTAGTTCATCTGCTGTAAACTCATCAAAAATGGTATGACTAGCATATTTATCATAATAGTCACCAACACCCGCATGATCTCGTCCAATTAGCGCATGAGTACAACCATAGTTTTTCATAATTAAGGCATGAAGTACCGCTTCACGAGGGCCAGCGAAGATATATGTAACCCTTAATGGTGCAAGAATTGTTCTTTCTTTCGGGTAATATGTATCCAAAACACTACGGTAGGACAACATACGAAACTCATGACGAGTATATTCACGTTTTGCAAGTTCTACTAGTGGCTGAACAAACAAACCATCCAACTCTTCTAATGCATTTCTATGTATATACTCATGTCCACGGTGTAAAGGGTTTGCTCCAGTGATAAATCCTCCAACTGATTTAAACTTCTTCTCCTCGTAAAATAGTTTCCACGTTTCTTTTGGCTCCATTCTTATTTTTTCAAATGGCCCCCAATGTACCCGGCGAAGCAATTGGATTGGGCCACCTAATGCAGTATCACCCATCCGTCGATAAATGGAATCTACACCAGGATGGTTGCGGTCATTCGTACCGAAAAGTTGCGTTGCACGGAAGTCCCGATCGTAATGAAAGATATCATCCAATTTAAGAATGGCGACTGGCTCTCTCGTTCCATCCACAAGGGCTACTTCATCCCCAATTGACAATGACTGAATAATCTGTTTATTCATGTCGCCAATTGGTGCAAAACTGAGCGGCACTGGCCAAACCAATCCATTTTTTAATCGGCCATCCAAAAGAACAGACTTGTAATCCTCCTCAACCATAAAACCTTCATTAGGAGATAATACCCCTGTTGCTATCATTTCAAGTGTAATGACCGCCTCCAAATCAACCATAATCATAGGTAACTGCTTCGCCCTTTCCATCGCTTCATCACGTTCTTTACCCGCAAGAACACGATTAACTAATTTCCCACCATGCGGTTGTTGTGGGTAACTCGCTATTTTCTTCTCATCCAATACATCAATATTTTGATTCATCATATATCCCTCCCTAAATATATCTTACTATTCTATAGATATTCCTAATATCCTTCTATTTTTGTAAAATTTAGATAATTAATAGGGAAAGTGATGGAATTAGTTCGGACAGATTCCATATTCCAAGCAAGACTATAGACCTACACCTCCGTCACATGCTATATTTCCATACTTCTCTTTTATTAAATAGTAAGATATCTATTTATTAAATATCCAATTAGCAGTATGATAATATATAAAAAATGAAAGAGGCAATCCTATGAATTCAACAGTCTTACAGACAGAATCAACGAAAACAAAAACATTAGTAATCAATGCACTTTTCATTGCACTTACCCTTGTAGCTACAATGTTCATCAACATAAAGCTCCCAATAATGGGCAATGGAGGCCTAATCCATCTGGGGAACGTGCCTCTATTTATTGCAGCCTTGGTTTACGGCAAAAAGACCGGGGCCGTAGCAGGAGCCTTCGGAATGGGCTTCTTCGATCTTCTCTCTGGTTGGGCTGCCTGGGCACCGTTTACATTCATTATCGTAGGTACAATGGGCTTTTTAGCCGGCCTCATATCCGAAAAGGTACCCGGCAAAAGGGTAGTTGTAAACACACTGGCAGTTATTGTTGCATTAATAATAAAAATCGTGGGCTACTATTTTGCCGAAGTGATTATTTACAGTAACTGGATACTTCCATTCGGCTCTATCCCTGGAAACGTTATGCAGGTAGTAATTGCAGGGATAATTGTAGTGCCAATAGTGGGACGCTTAAAAAGAACTGGGCAATTCAATCAATTGTAGCAGGGATAGTTCCGGATAAAGCGATACTCCAAAAGGAAATACATAGAATATACAGTAAAGAGCTGCGTCTATGCAGCTCTTTTTCATTACGAAATATGTTGAACTAGACTTTATTCAAATAATGGGCGTACAGCTTATTTTATAAAAAGCATTGAATTAATGCAATAATGAATCACAATTCAAATATAAATCAATCCTAGTCTGTTTAATTCATTTATGAATTAACTAAGCCTTAATTTGTTTGAATATTCTTTATTTATAAGGTGGCACAAATCTTGCTTTTAATATAAATATTGTAAAAAAAATTAGGAGGTTCATTATGTATCAACCAAAAGATTCGTTACCTTGCTATCAGTAAAATAGACTGAATATTATTAAAATTAAGGAGTGGTGTTCATTGAGTGAACTTGTAAATCATTTTGGGCATGATAATATTTCTCCAACGGCAAGAAATAATAGGAGTATGACTTTTTTTACGACTTTTGCTTTATGGCTTTCAGCGAATGTCGTCATTACAACAGTAATGACAGGAATGATGTTTGTTCCGGATATTTCATTCAAAGCTACCATATTAGCCATACTTATTGGCTCCGCTATCGGAGGTATTCCTCTCGCGCTAACAGGAAATATCGGTATACGGACAGGTCTTTCAACAATGGTCATTACAAGGGGGGCATTCGGCCAAAAGGGAGCTGTTCTCCCCGCTATTGTTAATACAATCATTCTAATTGGCTGGAGTTGGATCCAAGCTTATATGGCTGGTTTAAGTCTTAATTACGCGGTAAATTATATGACCGGCTATAGCAATATCAATCTCTTCGTCATCATAACAGAAGTGCTAGTCGTTTCCATTACCATCTATGGGCACCGTGGTGTTGAAAGAATTGAAAGTTTGTTCTCGATAGTGATGCTTATTCTTTCAGCCATTGTTTTTATCAAGCTATTCACAACAGGTGACGCCGCCTCCTTGATCAATATGAAGGCAAGTGAAAACCCTGCCATTACAGGTATTATTGCATTTGATATTGTCGTTGCAACTGCCTTTTCATGGATGTCATCCGTTTGTGACTATAATCGAAATTGTAAATCTGAAAAAAGCGGCATGTGGGGAACTTACCTTGGGTACCTTACAGCTGCACTTATAGCAATGGGACTTGGTGCTGTTGTAAGTGGATTTAGTATTCTGTCAAATATGGAACGCACATATGACATCATTATTTTATTGTCATCGTACGGATTTGGTTTTATTGCTTCAATTGTCGTGTTTTTCTCAGTAGTAACAACAAATGTAATGGCTCTTTATAGTGCGACAATGTCATTTATGAATGTTTTCCCTAAGCTTGGATTTTGGAAGCCGACTCTTATTTTGGGCATTTTGTGTACAACTGGCGCCTTGTTAAAAGAAGCCTTAATGAATAACTTTTTTAACTTTGTTTTATTAGTCGCAACATTATTTATACCTGTATTTGCGATTGTCCTCGTAGATTACTTTATTATTAAAAAAGGGCATTACGATGCTGATGACATCGCATTCGATACTAAAGGGATATATCAATATCGAAATGGCGTAAACTACGCTGCCTTTATTTCTTTTTTTGCAGGAGCAATCTTTGCCTATTATTTCACTTATGTTCATCCAATAAGCATCGGTTCTACAATTCTTACTTTTGTTATTTCAGGCGTTTCTTATTGGGTTTTGATGGTGTTTTCAAAGCAAGCATCGGTAGAACAGAATACGGGACGGGAAACCACAAAACTGGAGGCATAAATAATGGAGAAAAATATTCAAATCAGTGTTGCTCAAGCATCTTTTAAGAATGGGGATATCCCTTATAACTTAAGCCGTATGGAAAATATGATCAAACAGTGTAAAAAGGAGAATCCATCAGCCAGGCTGATCGTATTCCCTGAACTTTCTGCAACAGGTTACTTTCTCACTTCATCGTTAAAAGAGATGGCTGAGGATATGAATGGGTCTATTTTTCAGTTTATGAGTAAAGTTGCCGGAGAGAATAATCTATATGTCGTGTATGGCTATGTGGAACTCGATCAATCTGGTCAAATCTACAACTCCATTAAACTGATCGATCCAAACGGAATTGCGCTTGCAAACTATCGTAAAATTCATCTTACACCACTTGAAAGAGATATCTTCAGTCCGGGTTCAGAAATAATTTTAGCCGATACGGAAATTGGGAAAATTGGGTTAATGATTTGCTGGGATCTCGCCTTCCCGGAACTTGCCCGTCAATTAGCCTTACAAGGTGCAAATATCCTTGTAGCACCAAGTGCGTGGGAAAACCCGTTTTCCTCTTCATTTACGACATTCGGCATGGCAAGGGCAATAGATAATACAGTCTATGTAGCTGCCACTAATCACATAGGTCCATCGGAAAATCTCTCATTCTTTGGGGAGTCAGCTATCTATGCTCCTGATGGAACAGTCATTGCCTCAGCTAAAGATGGTGCAGAGGTGATAATTGCTGCAGATTTGAATGATGCGTGGCGAAAAGAATTAAAGGATACATTTTATACAATGCTTCAGGAAAGACGGACAGATGTTTATTAAAATTAAGGGCAAATGATATTTAATGATAAAGAAGTCTCCAGTCCTTATTCGGTCTCTTGCACTTTTGTCGGGTGATTAGATGAATTCATAGCGAGACTTTAATGTCTTTATGCCTCGTTCCTCTAAAAAAATGTTATAAAGCTAATGGGCAGTAATGTTTATTATGGTGATTCTCTTCAAAAATACCAGCAAAGAAGAAGAGACTATAAAACCGTATTAGTTTTAGTCCCTTCTTCCTTGTTAATATATTAGTAACGAAAAAAACGCTGAACATTTACGGTTTAGCATAATAGCTTTCTTTGATATTTACATTGGGCATGCGCTTTCTTAATTCTGATGAGAATAAAGTTTTATCTTTCGGAGATATTTTCATACTTCCTATTCCTGAATTGAAGTTTAACATTGAGCCATCTCTAGAAGATAAGATTCTATACCCTACCAATAAGTCTGTAGTTGTAAACTCTAATGACCTTCATCCATTTTTCTTACGATGGTTCCAAATCCGACTCCTTGCATATATAATGAAAAAATTTTCCTCACAGGTTCTATTGTTGCATCATTTCTTGAATCTAATTTATTTTCCTTAAAAAAGTAGCCATAAGGAGGATTTGAGTCTTTCCCCCCCTTTAGTGAAGCTGTTTTTATACCGGTAGAGATTCTCTGACTCTTCTCGTGAAACCAAGCATGACCGAATTTATCATATGTATTATCTTCAAATGTGTTAATAGCACCAGCGAAACAGTTCGCTTCAATTTATTGCCGAATTTGCAATCTATATTGGTCCGAACTAAAAAAACCGCTCATTTTCCAAAAAGAAGTAAGCGGGTTTTAAGTGTTCTACTAACTCAGTCCGATGTTGTCAGGGACGCCTGGACATCCGGACTGATTTTCGGGTAAGGATAGTTAATTTTCTCCTCGAATTCTACCCAGTCGAGATTTGCCATCATCAGTAAGTAGCGTTTGCCGCTGGACGGGTCGCTGATGATGATGTGGTCACGACCAGCCGTTTCTACGCGGCCGTGGTATACCATCGCATTCCATCTGTTGTTACCTTGGTAAGTAAAGTAGAATGTACCAACCTTACCTTTGTTGATGCGTAAAATATTTTCGATAAATGATTCTTCGATCGCGCCTCCCAGAAGTTGCTGTGCAGTCCCCATTGGTACCGTCGGAACGGCATACGAGGGTCCAGAATGCATAGCCATCAGAGAGCCAGCAGGTTGTGCGCCGTTGCTCCGCATCATGTAAGCTGGATAATAACCATGATAATAATTCGTTGGATAATAAGTAGAGTCTTCGTAAGTCATGAGAAGATCAGCTCCTCTTTAATTTATCTATAAAACTCTGGGCAATAGCCTTGAACCGCGACATAGAAGCAATGGTTCCTGTGCGCAAAATCGAACTTCGTCATAGGGGATCTTGGCATCGTTTCGGTACAAGGAGCTCGGTACTTTTTCCCCGGACTAGGGTTAAAAAACCACAAACTCATTCTTGAACGAGGTTCCCTATAACCCTGTAACAAACTCCTAGCCCTCTGGAGGTCAGCTTCTTTGGGACGTTGTGTATACAATGTTCCATTTAAGACAGGCTCGAAGTGAGGAATACCAGTTCCAGGTATGGTTTGATAGATCGCATGTCTGATATTACGCAACCCTTTGAAGTCAGGAGGACAGTCAGCCTCGACTCGATTGGCCACAACCGTTCCTACCATGTTCATCCCTTGAACGCCTTCGCTGAGCGCTTCCGCTAGCATGAGCCTCGATAACTCCTCCACGTCACGTGAAGTATGTTTTATTGGTCTACCCATTTTCTCACCACTTTCGGCTTCTACAAGTAACTTATTGCCTGAAGCTGGTTTTGGTACCTTGCCTATCAGCCCAATTATTTTATTTCCATCCGCTGTTCTAACTACAAATACAAAAGCAGCCGCTCAAAATATAAAAATGTTTATAAATCCATAGATTATGAATCTCGATTTACTACAGTTTTCTATCTTAATGACTTGTTCTAAAAAAAATTATTTTAGAGGCCATTAGCACTCTTGCTGAAATATAAACCATAAGAAAGACTAGCTACGTTGATTCATGAACATAAAAAAAATATTTTTCAAAACATAAGATAAACCTAAACATATGAATAGAAATAACCCCTGAATTATCTATTCTGCTTAGCATAAATTTCGAAAGCGGATTTACAATTGTCTCCGTATAACGAAAAAGCCGCACAAGTGAGGAATCACCGTGCGGTTGAATAATCTTGGAGTTTCATTTCATGTAAAAGTCCTGTAATCTTAAGGTTTCCTACAATTGATTTCTCTTACATTAGGTATTTAGTCTGTTAAAGGGTTTATTTCACATTTAATTAAACGGAAGAACTAAAATGCTTCTCTAATTTACGAACGATTTCATTATTTTCGGCCTCGATGACTTCCAGATATTGTGGCTTTTCAAACAATTGACGAATCTGTTCTGGGAATGGCTGCTCAATATGACAAAGTGCAATGGATTCATTGAATTTTACCGGATGTGCGGTTGCAAGTGTGACACATACCTCATTTGGGTCATTACATGCTTCAGATGCAGCGACTCCGCAGGAAGTATGCGGATCAAGTAAATAATTGGTTTCAGCATAATATTTGCTGATGGTTTGCAGGCATTCTTCTCCCTGCACCCCGTGTGCCGAAAAATCTGCTTTTACCTGTCGAAGCAGCTCAGCATTCACAACCATTTTTCCTTCTGACTTGAATTGATCCATTAAAACAGATACTGCGCTTGGATTTTCATCAAGCAAGTAGTACAGATATCGCTCGAAGTTACTGGCTACTTGAATATCCATGGACGGACTATATGTGCTGCAGAACTCACCAAGCTGGTACACGCCATCCTTGATAAAATGTTCTAAAATATTATTTTCATTTGTTGCGACAATGAGCTTCCCGACAGGAAGACCCATTCTCTTCGCCAAATAACCGGCAAAGATGTCCCCAAAATTTCCAGTCGGCACACTAAAGTTCAGGCTCTTAATGTCTTTGTCTTTTGCCACCTGGAAATACGCATAGAAATAATAAACAGTTTGAGCTAAAATCCGGGCAAAGTTAATCGAGTTAATCGCACGCAAATGATATTTCTCTTTGAATTCCAAATCAGCGAATAATTCCTTAATAATTCTCTGGCCATCATCAAATGTTCCTTTTATCGCTAAATTCAAAACGCTTTCGTCATGAACTGTCGTCATTTGCAGCTCTTGTACCTTACTTACTTTCCCATGAGGGTGCAAAATACAAATTCGGATCCCTTCTTTTCCTCTTACGCCCTCAATGGCGGATGCCCCTGTATCCCCTGAAGTAGCCCCAACAATATTGATCGTGACACCTGTCTTCTTTGCGATATAGGAATACAAATTCCCTAAAAACTGTAGAGCCACATCTTTAAAAGCAAAAGTAGGACCATGGAACAGTTCTAATACATAAAGGTTATCCTTTACCTTTTGAACAGGCGTTACCTCAGGGTGGCGGAAGGTTCCATAGCTTTTCCCGATTAATTCCTTAAGTTCATTTTCCGGAATTTCCCCATCAACATAATAGGAAATGATTTCGTATGCCAATTCCTGATAAGTCATCTGTGCCATTGCCTGCAGCTTTTCCGCAGTAACTTGCGGGATTTTTTCCGGAACTAAAAGACCTCCATCTGTTGCCAGTCCCATTAAGACTGTTTCAATAAAACCAATTTTACTTACATTCCCGCGTGTACTAATATATTTCATCATATCCTCCAGAAAATAAAGATTTATTACTATCGTTACCTAGAATTAGCTGTGAGTCAATATGGAATCGAAGTATTTGCTGAAATATTCAATTTTTTTTATGACTGTGCTTCAAAGTACGGAAAAAACGTCTTTTGGAATCTCTTGTTTTAGGATGTTAACAGCGGTCCATTGCTTCATAGTGTACCTCAGTAGTTCCTAAGGGATTTTACTATTTTACTATTTTACTATTTTACTATTTTACTATATTCACCTAATTTTCACTATATTTCCATAACTAAATAGGCCATGAAATTATCAATCGTCTTTAATTCGACTTATTGGTATGATTTTAGATTATTCACTGGTTGAATGAGCTCATTTAAGAAGTATATTCCTTTGAATTTCCATTCTGTTTTGCGTGTCACAATTCTGTAACCAATATCGGCTTTTCATACTGTCCTTTTCAGCCCTTCATCACTATATGAAGTGTGAAAGGGTGGTGCAATTAAATGAATTTAAAATCAGGCAGGATTGATCAATTTGAACACTTTTCTTCGTTTGCAGATCTTCAAGAGTTTAATCGCCATATGGAGATGTGGATGGCGGTATATAAGCATGAATTTTCAAAAGGTGAGCTAGTCGGTTTGAAACGGCTGGTCCGTTTTTCTGCCAAAATACCCGGAGTCTGTAATGCGAAAATTGGCACTATCTTAAAAGCGATTCATGAAGAATACGATAACAATGGCATTTCCCGCTCTACTTTTAAAAGAATGATCGTGAAAGCAGCAGCACTTGGGATTTTTACTGTCCATGAAACAGAAAGAAAAAACGGTTCTCAATCTAGCAATCTTTATGTATTCAATCGTTTTCCTAAATGTGAACCACCTAAAAAGGAACAATTGAACCACCCTAATAAAACTATCAATCTTTCTAAAACTAAAATTAAAAAGAATATTAAACGTAAAGAAGCGGACCTTGATTACACATTTACAAATGATCGAGTACCCCAACCCTTTGTTGAAATCGTAAAGTGCTTTTTTTCGGAAGCAAAAACGATTGAAGAATTTTGGAGAATGACGAAAGTAGCGGCATATAGAAATAACCGGGAAAAAGAAACGGATCAGACCCTCGCCATTTCCATCCGGTCATTTAAGCAATTGATTCGCAAAATAAAAACAAAAAACGCACCTAAAAATGCGATCGCCTATTTTTATGGCATTTTGGAGAAAAAATTTGAAGAGCTTTACTTTGAGGAGCTATTTGAGATGGGGTTTATTAGGAATGAACTATGATTGGTAAATAAGGGGAATTGCGTATTATCAGCCTATTAAGCCAAATAATTGAGCCCTTTTTATCAAAAATCAGATTATTTCACTACTTTTCCATAGCTAACAGCGTATGACCCAATTAGCGAATTTCCTTGAGGAATTACGTTAATGTTTTGTGTATGAACATTGATTGAAGTAATATTTCAACCATGAAAAAACTCGATCCAGGACGTATGGACCGAGCTATCTTTAATTTTTATCTATACCAGTAATGTTTTGCCTGCACAATATGGCATTTCTACCGATATTTCATCAATTTAAGGGTGGCAGATTTTTTTCCTAGGTTTCCATATATCTGTATAACCATTGTCTATTGAATATTCATAAAGGTCCTGTAACTTTTTACTAGTGTAAACCTTCATGTCCTCTCTATTTTTCAGTGAAGGTGATGCTAGGAAACTACTATTGCGATCCATTAACGCTTCTAAAAAGAAATCCATCGCTAGTTTGTCGTTTTTTGAAAGATTGCAAGTAGAACACGCAATGACTAAATTCCAGAGCTGATCTGCTTGAACAAAACTCCATGGAATAAAATGATCGACATGTGCCTGGTCCTTCTTTTTAATACTTTTTTTACAATAAAAGCATGTTCCATCATAAAAAGATGACAAGACCTGATAAAATGGATCTAAAGAAGAACGCTTCGATACATTCTCAACTTTCAATAAAAGCTTTGTAGTATCTCCCTGTTCATTGAACTTTTCCAAAAATAAGGCTAAATGATAATTTGACATATACCTTAGCACACGCTGAAACCGCTGCATAAAAGAGTAAAAAGCAGAATTAAAGCGAATATATTCCCGTTCATTATCAAAATCATATATGGTGCCAGCTGTATCACCGTAAATGGCTCCCATCACATTAAGCTTACATTTCCTTTTTACCTTATTGACTAAAAATATTTGCAATTCATCTGAAAGTTTATCAAACACAAATGTATCCGGAATTTGATACTTTGATTGCGCATCCAAAAGAATTCTCTGAACTTCTGCTTTCTTACCGACCATATTAATCTGATGGAGATCATGATGAACAACTAGATTCCAATATATCTGAGAAAAGCTATTGAACAGAATATCGTAATTCAATTCAAGCTTTTCATTCACATTATAGAGGTTCTCAATCAACGATTTAATCAGAACGAATTTGTATGTCGTTGAATTTCGTGATTTAGCAGAAAAAATAAAATTAAAATGCCCCCATATTTCTTTATCTGTTAAATATGCAGCCTTCATTTCCCCAACCTGCAGTTTATGACTCATAGCTCACCTGTTCTCTAAGCAAGTAAAACCTCATATTAATCTTCAACCTCAATCAGAAATATTTTTTCACGAAATTGCCCTCGCTTCTCCGCCTTCTCCTTTCGAACTTCCTCTACTTTATCAAAGGATGCACCGTGATAATTGGCAAGTGCATGAATAATTTCTAATACATCTGCCAATTCTTCAATGGCATCTTCGTTGCTTGTTGTGTTCATGTATTCTTTTAGCTCTTCAAAACTCTTATTCTTCAGTTCATTTATGTATTCGTTGCCGTCTAGGATTCTGGTAGAAAATTGCTTTCCGGTGTTCTCGATAATTTCTGGGATGCGGTCGCGGACTAGTTTGTTGTAAACAGGCATACAAATAACCCTCCAGATATTAATAAAACCATTATAGCAAATTAGGTTGGTTAATAATTAATAAATATTAATTATCTGAATACGACATTAAATGTAAAAAAGTCCTGAAATCACGAGAAGATTTTAGGACTTTAGAAAAAAATATTTTGAGTGACCTCTACCATGTCAATCTTATATAGCAAAATCAATTTAGTCCTGCTGAAAATAATCTACTTTAATATTAAAAAAATTAATTATACAAGCTCTCCTATTTCCCATATTAATAAGGGACACCAACGTATCTCTCTTCAAAACTATTTATTTCTGATATTACCATATTATACATTATATACTGTTTCTATTTTGGCCATTTTCCCTTTAAAGTAACAGAATCAGTCATCTAATTAGATAAATCTTAAAAGAGGAAAATAACTTTCTCCTCATTTCAATAATAAACAATTATGAGCTGATTTCACCCTGTTCTACTAAAGTAATTGAATTTTTTTCTGTTTTATGGCTTCCTTATATTCTGCATTTGTTATTGAATTTTGGGCACCATTAAATTTACCTCCATACCGCCCACCAATTATTAAAACAAATATTTGACAATTTGGGACTTCATCCAAACAAGTATCATGAGTGTGTGATTGTGGATTTTAATACACATCTCCATCTTCACTTAGAATAGGCTCATATCCTAGTGTTCTTACAAAGTATTTTATATTTTCCAATATATATTATAAATCATAGCAAGTAGAACTAATAAATACCTTTGGACTAGCCAATACTTTCTTCCCCCTTTTATCCAAAACCTTATTACTTAACTTATCTAGTAATATTTTAGCATTTAAACATTTGCGTTTTTTTCCTTATAAACAATAATTTGCAATTAAACTTTTTCAAAACTTTTTTCTATTTATGATACGCCTCACCGTATTTAAGAGGCAAAAAACAGACAGGATAAATACTTTTCCTGTCTGTTAATAGATCATATTATTTTTCATAAAGGAACACGATTTTGAGTCCCAAAAATATCCTATCTGCTTATTATGTTAGGAACAACAACAGTTGATGAATTTTTTTATTTTTCCGATTAACACGATTACTGACAATTATGCCTTTGGTTTGTATTATCGTCAAGCATTAACTAGTTTGTTTATTGAATTTTGCTTGACCTATTTGTTTATATTTTTTATCAAGTTAGCTTCATATTGTCTTGCTTCTTCCTCAATTTCAAACTCAGCCAAAATTTTATAAAGGATCTTCCCTTCTTGCATCAATCTTCTATGTTCAGAGTTTCTTCTATTTGTATATCTTCTGCAACGATACCAGACTCCACTTCCGACATAAACAACTTCACCTTTATTCCAATGCTCATATACAATATAGTTGTTTACTTTTCTAAGTTCATTTGGGTTTATATGATATTTTTTTATAAGTTGAATTATTTTCTGAAAAGTAGTCCCATAAATCTTAGCTATATCTTGATTGGTCATTTTATCAGATAAATGTTGAACTAATTGTTTTTTATTTGGTAGCACCATAATCACCTCTTTATTCTTTGTATCTGCTCTAAATCATTTGTAAAAAGGTGTGGTAAAATATTTTTAAAGAAGACAAAAGAAAGGAGTTTTTAAAATGCAAACTGCTGAGGAAATCTTAGAACAAGAAATTTTGAATATAAAAAAGGACCTTCAATTTCTATCTAGAAAAATTGGATTACATGATATGTACTTAAATCATATCAATAAAGAAATGGAAGCGAAGGAAGAGCAGCTTCATGAACAAAAGCATACTGCCGAAGAAATGATGGAGATCGTGAAAAATCTTGATAAATGGATGTCTAATGATGAAAGGCATAAATTCTTGACGGAGATGTTTTATGAATTTTACAACAATCAAAATCTTCCGAGAGTAGAAGAAGACTGGGAATAAACATAATGAGGAAAAGCTATGTTTCTGAGGGGCTCTCAGAGAAAATTAACTTATGCCAGTAATATATTCCTATTACTCGTCGCAATACAGAATAATAAAAATCACCTCGATTCCTAAATCGAGGTGATTTTTTGTGAAATAAAATTGATATTTTATTATATTCCAAACTTTAAAGAGCATTTTATGGATTTTCAATATCATCTATTAATCCATAAGGAAGATCCTTTGTTCCTTTTCCATCAAATATTTTAATGAGGTCGTTTTGATTTAAGAAATCTGGATAACCATTGTTTATAACGATCAACTGCAAATCATTAATTATTTCTACTACGTCTTCTTCTTTATCTTTACCACCACTATTAGTAGAATTATTTGTTATTGAAATAAAATACTTAATTATTGAATTAAATATTTCCTCATCTTTAAATTCATCATTATTCTTAGCATCTGCACCAAGATTCTTTCTTGGGGAGTCAATAATTAAAAATCCAGGATGATTTTTGCTATTTGTCTTTAATAAGGCAATAGAAAGAAAGTAAGCCATTGTTGTCATTGTAATTGCTCCACCACTACCTAACTCATCATACTTCACACCACGAACATAAGGTAAATAGTTAGAATCTTTAATATAGGCTTCACTTAATTTTGGAAAATTGAACTCCTTTAGAATGTTACTTAATAAAACAGACAGATCTTTGATAACTTCGTCTTTAGTGATAGTTTCAAGTTGTAAGTTTTCAATTTCCTTTTTTAATCCATCGAATAAATTCTCTTCCTCTAATATTTTTTCGTTTAGTTTAGAAAAATGACTTTTTACTTTTAAATCATTCTCTAATTGTTCCAAGCTTTTGTAAATATTACCGATTTCAAAATTTATTTGTTCAATTTGTTCAATAAATGGACTAATATAGTTATTCCTTAATCTGTCGAGTTCTCTTTGCTTTCTATGTAATTCTTCATTCTTTTCCCTTCTAATCTTTTTTAGATCACTTAAGGAGAATTCCTGTGATTCAATAAAACTAGTTAAAGCATTAAATTTTCTCTTTATTCTAAAAAGTTCACTTTTATATATCCTAATCTCTGATTCCGAAAGATCCCTTAGTTCACTACCACATAAGTTGCAACCTTTTTTTTCTTCGATTGCATTAAGACACGAAGGGCAAATCTCAAAGTCAATTTTATTCAGTACCAGAGCACCTTCTAAGATAAATTCAATTTTTTGAACTTCACTCGAGTATTGATTTCTAAGTAATATTAGTTTTTCTATATATTTAATTTTATCTTGTATTTCCAATTCATAGTTGATAATTTTTTCCTTAAGTTTTGCTATTCCTTCTTCTAAACTTAAAGTAAGTTCATCATCGTACTTTCCTGAAGCTTTTATCTCAACTAATTTTTTATTCTTTTCACCTAGAAGTTGGTTAAGCCTTTCCTTTTCCTTTAAGATTTCATCTACATCCGATATTTTTATCTCTTTTAAAAATTCATAAACACCATCTCTTTTTTTAACTAGAATATTAATATACTGACCCTTTTCTTTTAACTTTTGTCTAAGATTACCTAACAAATCATTATAAATATTAAATATTATTTCAAATGTAGGGCGTCTCTTTATGCTTGAACCCCAGTCCTTTTCCTTCAATAAATTTTCAGAGTCTATAGTTGATTGTCTTACATAACAATACTTGAACAAGTCTCTATAACTGAAAGTTTGATTTGCAACTGTAATATCAGCAAGACCAATTTCATTTAACAAGAAAGCTGATAGTGAAGCTTCATTTGCTGGGCTATCTATTGGCAAAAGCTCAAAATCTTCACTGAAAGAACTTTTTTCTTCTATCCATCTAAATAATTTAACAGGTCTATTAAAATCAAATAATGGCCTAACTATTTTAAATTTACGATCCCCAATAACAAATTGTAACTCTACTTCCTTACAGCTGTTCCTTATCTCAATATAGGCATTATGTTTCTCACTTCCAAAAGCATAATTAATCATTTCAGCAATTGATGATTTCCCAGTTGACATAGGCCCAGAAATAAAATTTAAACCCCTTTTAAATTCTATTTCATAGTTTTTCCTAAATCCTATTAGTATAAGTTTTTCCAAAAATATTCTTTTACTCATCAGTAATCATCCTTATTACTTTTTAACGATTCATTAACAATCTGACTTTCTATTATTGAATCACTTAATTTTGAAATTTCTTTCTTTATATAATCTGCAATACTCTTTAATTCATAAGAATAACTACTTTCTAACCTTTTTAATACATTAATACCTTTTTCATTAATTCGGTAACATAAGTCAGTACCAATGATAATTTTATCAATTAACTTTTTACCAATTAAATAACGAAGATATAAATTATATTCATCTCTATCTGGCTGCCAATGAAAATAGGAATAAAACTCATTAAAATCTTTTGAGTTATTATTTCTTACTTCTTTAGATAGCATTGTTTGAGGGAATTTCATATAAAAATCGTAAAGCATAATTTTATATAAATTTAATTTAAATGTTTTTTTTGTTTCAAATTTTGAAATTAATATTAATATTCTAGTTGAATTTAATATTAAATCCCTATTAACTAAATTCAACTCACCCATCTATACGCTCCCTCTCTTCTAGATAGCTTTTCAACCTATCTTTATAGTTTTTAGTCCATCCAACTTTACATTCATCCGAAAGTTGATGGAGGATCCCTTTTTTTACCAAAAGGGGTAATTCGGGAGTACTTTTAAGTGTACCTTCATTTAAGTCTTCAACTCTTGTATAGACTTTCGTTAACAATTCTCTTCCATCAAAATCATCATTATAGGATAGATGTTGAGTTCGCCAAATACTTTTAATATTATTCTGCAACATAGAAAAACTTTTTACTTCAGTAGATATGTTTCTACTTTCTATTGAAGTCTTTGCAATCTCAGCATTGAAAAATTCTTGTTGATAATCTTCGTGATCAAAGATTTGAGCCGATTCCAACTTAGCTATAAAAATTGACTCAGAAAAGTTACTATCATCGTCCAACTCATATATTTCATCCATTATGAAGTCATGACTAAACTCCTTAATTGGAATATCGAAATGTTGTAAAACGTCTTTTAGCCTTTCAATACTAATACAACCTAAAGATATAGCCTTTCCCCCAGCTTTAGATTCTGTAAGTAAAACTCCTACTAACTGTTTTTTTATAAATAAAGGGGCTCCGGATAAACCTCCAAAATCTTTTATATTTGATGAATGGTTTAGATCTATATCCCAATCAAATGGTCTTGCCATTTGTTGGGTAACCCGTCTAGAAACTTCACTGTTTATCCATTGACCCATTTGCCATTTAACAACCGGATAGCCAAATGTTTCATATCTATCATCTTTTTCTATCTCGTAGTCACAAAAGGATAAATAAACATCGGTTTCTACGCATTCGTCAAGCTCCAGAATAACAATAGGACTATTTATATTTGGAGGTATATCAAGAGGCTTCGCTTTTCGGAAAATGGGTTTACTAGTAATGTTACAAAATTCAAGAAAAATTTGTTTATTTTCATCGTAGTAATCTTCAATAGCATGTCTTGCTGTTATTGCCTTATTAGGCGAGATAAGAAAAGCGGTTGCTTTTTCACAATCTTTTATTTCCCCACATGTTAATTTACATACTGCCTTTTCTAACCTTACAAAATTAGCCATTATTTGTTACACCTCTATAAGTCTATTGCTTTAAATGTTTCGCCATTACCAAAATCAACCTCAAAAGAATATTCTTTCTTTAAATCATCAATAAATAGCTCACTCTCCAAAGGGTAGTTGAACATTAGGCACCTTTTCTGTCCACTTCTGGAAATAATCCTGGCAATTGTTTCAGGATGAGGATGATTGTGTTTCTGGCCATTTGTTGAAAAAAAATAAATAGGTGAATCAATCAGAGTAAGTAATTCAGGACTAGTGTTTCTATTACTCCCGTGATGGGAAACCTTAATAAAATCAAAGTAAGTATTATATTTACACTCTTTTTTTAACCTCTCGATTTCCTTATATATATCTTGAGGGTGGGAATCTGCTAGGAATAGTAACTTTTTATTTTTATATTCGACTATAAAAGAAATTGAGGACCCATTGGCCACTGATGTGTCTTTTTTTGTTTTTATCTTTAAAAGAGACTCTAATTTGAGGTTCTGATTTTTGTGTGAGACGTCTTTATCCTCTTCAATATCTTCATAAATATCTTTATTCAATAAAAAAAATTCATAAGCATCATCAAATAGTCCATCATCATTTAACTTAAAATCGTATTTGTCTTTCTTTAGTTCCTTAACCCACATCTTTTTTAACTTATTTAAACTCTCCAAACTTGGCGAGAGAATTCGAACTTTTATGTCAGGAGTTAAACTTATAATATCGGGTGTATTACATTTGATTGCTGAAGAACCCATCGAACTATTCCAATTATATTTTCCATGATATATTAATCCTGCTAGAGTAGAACCATCTCTTGCACTTATTTCCTTACTTTGATTTTGCTGGTCAGCCTTATTATCTCGATGGCTTATTTTACCTCTATTTATCATATCAAAAAGTATTGATTTTTCATCTGGGTTTAATACAGTCTGATTCTTTTCAAAATTGAGATGTCTATAACTGTTGTGCCAAATTTCATCTATTCTAATAACTTGGGGACTTTCGGCTGATTTATTTTCAGTTAATAATTCAATTATCCCTTCTATATGGTCTGAATCTATATGAGTAACAACCACTAAATTTAAATATTCCCCAACTTTATTCAGTTCTTCGAGCCTTGATTTAAGATAATCATGGTAAGTCTCGGAATATCCTCCATCAATTAGTATATGGGTTTTATTTTTTTCCTTTCCTATACTCACCAAAAAGCAGTCACCTTCTTGGGCTGGAAAACTTTCAATTCTAATTTCCGACAATGTTCTTCCCTACTTTTTACCCTTATTCTAGCATAAGGTAAATTCTGTATACATAGATTAAAAGAAAAAACAAAATATTTTATTCTTTTATAGATTCTTTTGCAGGATTTCAACTCTCATTTGGAGTTTTGGTACCGCCACTAAAAGTGTATCCTCCCACGTTATTTCTAAGCTCGTTTGCTTTTTTTCAAAAAAGGTAGGGCGAAACCCGGACGAAGACGAGACAGTCCGAGACAAACCCACTCACCACCACTCTCACTTCACCTTCATCTACTTCAACAAAAACTTACTACTTCAACAATAACTTCATTCATCATCAACTAAGTCTTAGATGAATTGACGAATAAAACCATAGCTTACCTCGTCACACCCCATGCTTCTTAACATTAGATTAATACGATCTAACACATTCATTCTACTTCTCTTGATGCTACTCCATTGAAGCAACTCTGAATATTCTTTAGCAAGAATTGTTTGCTGCTGCAAACTTAAATTGTTCTTCGCCAATATCATTTCTTAGTAACATTAAATAGTTTAACTTTTCATTTCTTTGCATATCACCATCCCCTTTCTATCAATAGGAAGTTGTAAAACGCTCGAAATACGCGTAAACGAGTATTAATCGTTGTAATCTTCATTAATTCTTTACTCTGCAAAATTAAATCTTCAATATCTTTCTGTTCACAATCTACTAACTGCTTATTAATCTTTAGTCTTGCTGCATGAAATACATTTTTATAGTAATTGATGGTAGCAGGTCGTAAATTTCTTAGATAGCAGTCCTTATAAAACTTTTCAAAAGCTTCATCATCAGAAATTTTCTTCTTAATAATTCTTAATTCATCCTCCGTTAGTTCTCCACGTCTTTCATAAACAGCCTCCTACGCACACGATTCACCGCACACGATTTTCGATTATTTATGTCGTGTTGAAAAAACACAAAAAAGACTTCAACATTTCTGTTGAAGCCTTTCTTTATAAGCTTTCTGATACCGGTGGCCGGGGTCGATTTATCCTTTAAAGTATTGATTTGATAAGGTTTGGCAATAGCTATGTGTAAAATTCGTGTAAAATAATTTGCAGGTGATTACTTTAACCTGCTTCTTTTGTTTCTACACACAACATGCGTGAAGTCTTTATGTAACAAACCATAGAAGAAAAAATGCCTTAAAAAATTTTGCAATTTGATCCGAGGCATTAGAAAAGCAAAACCTTGAATGCAAGTGATTGATTTCAAGTTACATAGAATTCTAAATAGCCTAATATTTATTGAACTAAACGCACACTATAGCTATTCATGCAGCCATGCTTCACCACAGTAAGTGAAGAAAATATCATTCTAACACAGTAGTTCAACAATGGATTCCTAAAAAAATGCATTATATTATTTTAACCAATCTTTGTACTGCATTATCCCTAATTTGTTTAACCATGTCAGGATTGGCTTTTAATTGTGGATATATTGAACAAAGAAATTCAAAAGTACTCTTAATTAAAGAGGCACACTTTTTTCCAGAACTTTTAATTTCTGTACCCGTGAATCGAAGAACAGGCACGTGTGGAAAGTGACTGCAAAGGTTATGTTCTTTCATTGCATCCTTCTTTATATCTTCCACTTTCGTGTGATTTGCTTCCCCATCACACTCTACAATTAGAATAGGAACTAGGTGGTTTCCATCCATAATCATGTAAATCTGATCATAACGCTCCCCTGCACCTTCAGTAAACCTTCCTGCAATATCTCTTTTGCATTTAAAAAGCAAATCCCCTAGAGTTAAATTAATTTCCGGATTTAGGTCAATTTTCTTTACTTCATCGTATAGCATACACTCAATTGGACTTTCACACATGTTTGACCAATGAGTACAGCTTTTATATAGAGTTTCATAATCTTTCCTCTGCATCTTTAATGGTTTACCCCATTCTAACCAACCTAACTCTAAATCCCTGTCTACCGCAACTGTTGGCCAACCTTCCATATCTATCTTCTCTAAAACTGTACTTATGTAGTTAAAATTATTAGACAAAGCGTCTAGACGAGCATATTCATATTGCGTAGGGGCAAGGTCCAGTAATTCGCAATGTTCTTCAAATTCTTCTTGAGTCATATTTTCAAATTCTTCTGGTTTCGGATATCCAATATTTTCTTCATTCCAATCGGGTTCCCAAGCCAATAAATTCCCCTCCATTATCTAATAATTTGAAATCGAATTAGGGCGTTATTATAACTTACAGCCCATAAGATTTATGTTGTAACATCTTAATGACAAATAACTTCCATCACTTAAATTGCGTTTGTCTCTAACAAATAACATGTTTAATTCCGGGTTATTATTTTATCTTATATTTTCTCTCATAAGACAGCTCAATTAGTTCTATCAATTTTCTATACTCAATTTGATTATGGGCAATCCAATCAAAATGCATCCATAACTCATTTGGTTGGGCAATACTGTTTGATTTGTTTCTCCTGTCTTTTAAATTGTATGCTTTATAAACTCTTTCCTGTAGCTTAATACCAAAATCATCTTTACCACTACCATATCTTAATATTAGGCATTTGACATCGCCACCAACATGAAGTTTTGCAAATCCCTCTTTACTACGATTATAATGTTGGTGATAACCTATGCCATTGTTTCTAGTATTCTGATAATATACTTTATAATTTATTTCATTCATAATAGTATGATCTAGTTGTCTAGCAATATATTCTAAGTCACCAAATTGATAAAACCAATAATCGTTATCAACAGTATTAGTACCTATATCATTAGTAATACAAAGATTTTCAAAATGGTCTATTAAAAATATGGTTAATCTATCGGTAGTAGTCTCTTTAAACATTTTAAAAAATTCTCTTATATGATCCCAAAGTAAAAATTCTAGATTTATGTCTTCTGAGTGTCTTACTAAATTTATATGTCTCTGCAACTGTCCTTCAGTTAAAAAAGAATTTTTCCCTACTTTAGATTCGATTATTATGTTAAAATCGCCTTTTCCTTTTGGAAAAATACCTCCATCGGGGACACTAGATAAGGCATTTTCTTCTATAGTTTTAATTTCTTCAGTATCTGATATTCCTATAATGAAATTTTTCGCTTCTTTATTATGAAGGTTATATTCACCACTTACTACTTGGTATTTATATTTAAATTCAAACGTGTTAGTATCAAAATGCAGTAAGGTTCTTATAAACTTTTCTGTCAATTTCGGTACGGAATGTTCTAAAACATTTAGAAACGCCTTCGTAATATTATTTTCCTTTTGACTATAATAGTTAAAAACATACCGATTTTTATCCATATATCCTCCGAATTAGTCTTCCTCTTTTTAATCCATCAATTGTTTCTTTTGCCATTTACAATAACGTCTCGGTCTCAGGTAAATTGACAATGATAATATATTTTTAAAATTTAATCTTCAATTCCCCAAATCGTAACTTCTTATGATTGAACTCCATTTTAGCAGCACCGATAATTCTATCCAAATTTTATAAATTATCAAACGTTCCAAATACCTTTTCTACAACATTATCTGCGGTGATCTCAATAAGTGGAATACGTTTACTAGTTATTTTCTTCACACCCCAATAATGACGATTACTCGCTTCCTGATCTCTGGTAGTGATGTGTAAATAGTCCCCATTTTCTTGAATATTCATAATGTCATTTCTGCGAAGTGGATAATAAAATCTCCAATGATTAGATGGAGAGCAACCTGACTCCCATTTTTCTAAATTATCATATTCAAATTTTGAAAGACGAATACAAGGAAGATCTACTATATTTTCAAATTCGGATTCCGGATTATACAGTTCAATCTCCATTACATAAATTGGTCCATTTCGCCAGCCATTGTCTAACTCAGCATCATTTTTATCTTGAAATAACATTATAAAATTGTGAATAAACCATCCTGATAGATTATTATCTGATTTATAACGTAAAAATTTATCCACCATACTAATGTAATTACTCTTTTCCAGACCGATTGTTTTACAGTAATCTATTAACTTTTGAATATTTTCATATGATTTATAAACGACATGGAAAGCATTGCGTATATTTTCAGCTGAACTCATAATATAATCCCCCCTTAATTGATATATCTGTTTGAAAACTAATTTTTAATTTACTCTTTATATTAAATTGGAAATACTGTTCAACATTGATTGGCTGTGGAACCTCAATATTCATATTAGTAAAGTCTTCAAACCCTTTTCGCGTAAGCAGTGCAATTACATCATTAATAATAACTTGGTGATATGGATCTGTTACCTTTAACTTTTTTAACTGAAGTAAAAAGTCTTGCCAAGAGATGTACCCAAATGCTACTTCACTCTCTATAATGTTTCGTTTTAGAATATCCGTATAAACTTCTTTGCAAGATTCGCGATCAGCAACAAAAAGAAGAACCTTCTTTTTGTTGTTCCCTTTTTGTGAAATAATGCGAGATTCTCTAGCAATTTGATTGATACTTTTCTTCATCTCTTCTTTATTCTTGAATTCGACATCTTCGTTATTTGAAATATCATCATCAGAGGATAGTCCACTTGTATATTTCACTTCAATCCCTATAATCATATTTTCAAATTCAATCAGTGCATCTATTTCCCCTTCACGATCATAGGGCCAAAATTGCACCTTGTCAGCCCAAAATCCATATTGGATATCTCGAATATCTTCACCAATAGATTTTGGATACACCGCATTAACAAGTATTTCACCCATTATTGGAGAAAAGGGCATGTATCTTAATACACCAAACACATTTCCAGTCAAATTATCCTCTAACCGTTCCGTTAAATTTGAACCTAAACGACTGATTTTCCCTCGTATATCAGCTATCATTTGAATTCCCCTAACATAAAGCAGATAATTTATTCAACGAATTTTTGTTCCTAAAATTTTTGATGTTCACTGTTCAATTAGTAGCTTTAAAAAGTATTTTTGATTTATGTTTTCCCAACTAAATACATAGTCATTCTTTAATTGTATTGCGGGACCATAGGGGTTCATAGTTTTATATTCTAGTAACGAACCAGCCTTATAGGTCTTGCCATCTCTCATATCAAAGTCCCTAGTATTCTCAGAGTAGTTATCTTGATTTACATAATGTAAGTGATCGGTACCTATAATAAAAACCCCAAAATTATATTGATTGGAGTAAACATATTCCTCTAGATTTAGAAGATCATTAAAAGCGTCGTAGCGATTATTGGGTTCTCGATGATTTGCCCATTGAAAGTATTTTAACTCTATCGTACAAGATACTTTGGTCTCTTTTTGTAAACGATTCTCCATTGTTACAGTTATATCGATTTTTGCCCTTTTTGACTTACTCTTAGCCAGCTCAACTTCCGATAAGAAAGGAGTTTCTAATCTTATGGAAAATAAATCATCAGGAGAAAATTGATGCAATTCACCTATGACTTTTAAAATATAAGAAAACTGTAGTTGAAACGATGCTTCATTATCAATGATAATTCTTCCTTTGGAAATCTGTGCTAAAAGTATATTGTAGCTTTTTTCAATTATTTCTTTTATTAACTCTTTATAGTCCATTTCAACAAGGTATGGTATTTGCAATTGTTATCGCTCCTTTTCTTTTGCAATTCACATTCACCAAAAATTTAATACACTTTCCCCTTTATAACCAATCCTTTAGTCAAAAGGAACAACACAAAATGTCTTATATAGTTTAATAACCCCTAAAAAAAGAAAAATATATAATTCTGAATTACAATATGTACCGAAATTTATGCTTTTTCCTTAGTAATTAGTTTGATTTAAAATAAAAAGCTGCAGAACTCATAAGCGAGACTCCGCAGCAATGATTTTATAAACTTTTATGAATTAAGGGGACTTCAATAAATATAACCCCATTGCTTATAGGCTTCCTCACTATAATAATCAAGTGGTGAAGTTAATTGATCCACTTTATTATTTACACTGAACTGAGAAATAGCAGATGCAATGCATTTTTGTTTAAAAGGAATATGAATGCTTTTTGCTGTTCGATTTATTATTCTTTCATGAAGTGCTTTTGGCCACTTTTGAGATAGAGCTTGAGGATTCAAAATGTATTCATACCCTGTATACGCAACAATGATTGGAATTTTATAAAAATCAATAGCTTTTTCAATCTCAAAATTCAACATTCCACGATCCCAGTTTGTGTCTTCTGATATTATTAATAACATGTTTTTAGAATTTCTCATTCGTTCTAAAAGTCTTGCCTGCAACGTTCTTTTTAAACTAGTATCCTTAACTTGGAATGTCTTTTTGTGACTATCACTGAAAGTGAAATCCGTTTTACTAGAAGTATTCCAACTTCGTAAAAGTCCGAAATATTTCATATCACCTTTAGTTGGATTTGTTGTTCCATTTCCGTCAAATGCAACATAAGTTCCATTTCTATAAGCCATTTGCTTGCTCCTTTAATTTATAGAAATTAATCTTATCCTTTTTAGATTCATGAATGATAATGGATACTGTAGACGGATAAGTGAATTTTATTTTGCTTACTTTGAAAGACCAAATTAACAATTCTAAAAGCTCTTGATCTGTAATCATTTCATAATTTTTAAACCTTGTTAATCCTGACCCTAATAGCGGGATAACAATGGATCTACCATTATAAACAATATCTATTTCATTCCAAAAGTTTAATAAAAGGTTTATATAATCATTCATATGCAAGTTAGCTCTATTTTCATTATCAAACTTTGAAAAAGCGGTTAGTAAGTATTCCTCATGTTGAAAAATAGTACCTAACTTATATCTATCCTTCTTTCCTCGTCTTCTAGTTTTATTACTGTCTATTTTAATTCCATCTGAATTTAAACGTTCATCTTGTTCTATTAATCGATCCAAAGCCTGTATATCTTTTACCTTACGTCTTAGATAGATGCCATTTAAAGTTTTATCAGAGATAATTTGATTATCAACTTGTGTATCAAAGTATTCATTAAAAGCTATTACTTTTAATCCAGACTCCTCAAAAATGTCTCCCACTTTAATCGTTACGGTAGAATTATTTATGTTTAGTTTCGTTTCAGTTAATAAATTTGCTCTAACCCATAGGATTACGTAAATCAAGGCGAAAAGAACGAGGATTGAGATAAAAACCCATGATTTGTAGTTATCAGGAATACTTATCGCTATTGAAATACATGTTATGATAACACTTATTGGCGATAGAACTGCTAACCAATCTTTTAATAAAGTCCTGTCAAAAAAGCGGACCTTTACCTTCTTATAAAATCTCATCTTTTAATCTCCTATACTCCCAATATCACCAAAGGGGTTCTAGAAAGAACCCTTCACATTAAGACACTGAATATTCTAGCAGTAGCCTTTTCATACCATACAGTAAATCTAACGGATGGTTTCCCTTATGTTGTGCGAATAGTCTCTGCCAATCAAGAAGGTTAGCTTGGTTTAAATCGTATAGATGGTCTATATCTAATTTATACTGGATAGTAAGGTCTTGAGCATTTTCAAATATTCCTTTTTTAATCATGCCCTTTGGTCTATTCGGTTCACGCTTTCTAACAAACTTTGAAACGCCAATTTCATAATAAATCCACGGAGATTTTGTATTATTAACTACAGAAGAAGTATTAATAGATTCTGGGGTGTTTAAAAAAAGCAGGCACTCTGTTTGATCAATCATCATCATCAACGCTGTAGATAACATAGTGTGAACATGACTTGTAGAAAAGTTTCGTTTTTCATAGCTATATGTTGAACTATCATTATTTTTACAATATTGATCATCTATTTTTTTTAAAAGTTCATCCGCACTTCCCCATACCGAAGAATCAATAAAGACATCTAAGTCAAACGTATGTTTTAACCAGCCAGCCAGTGCAATTGCTTTTTCTTTATCGTTATGAGAGTGAGAAATAAAAATATCCGCCTGAATTTGTGGAAACCAGCTGTTTTGCATGTCAGTTCCGTTTATAGTACCATCATCAAGGATAAATTTACTTATCCCATCTTTAACTGTTTGCTTTTGAGTATTGTATATCGTATTTCCAATTGATTTATAATGAACTAACTCATCATTTATATTCAAATTAAAGCCAGCATACATGCTTGACACCTCCATTAATAATGTAACAAAATAATACATAGTACCCAAATACTACTAGTAAATCTATCACACTTATAACATAATCTAATATTTGATAATTGTAAACAAAATCCAATAACTAAATATTTTAAATTTAAATTATTGTAAATCGAAATAAATAAAAATGACTCCTGATAGAATAACTATCAAGAGTCATTTTCATTATTAACATATTTTATGAATGATAGCCATTCTGCCGGATGGGAATACCGCCTGATTATATTCATCAAACTTCAGAGCTTCATCAGCTTCAAAGATAAAATATGCCTCTCCTTCTTTCATTGCTTCCATATCGGCTTTATGGCGAATTTCAAAGATTGCATTTGCTTCATCCAGTGATATTGCATTTATCACTGTAAATTGTTCGTTCTTCTCATTTGTTCTTCTTACTACATAATACATTTCCATTTGATTCATTAGTTTCCCTCCATCTAGATTCTTTATAAAAAAAAACATCGATAAGAATGTCACGTTTATTTTCGTCACACATCCTACCGATGATTTTTCACTGATTATTCGACCAAAAGGTCCTTCTATTAAATTATTTTGTGAAAGAAAAAGTAAATAAAATTTATCATCTATTATTATTCTATCTAACACATTAACTCTTTTTAACCCATTTTATTAAATTTTCCCCTAAAATTTAAAAGTCTACTAAACTTATGAAAAACCCAAATGGGTCTGCAAAAGCATCATCTTACTTTTTCAAACACTTAGAAATCAAAAATCTTCTTCCTTTTTAGTCACTCATATCTTCTTTTTCATTATTATCAACAAAGTCTATATTATAATGTTCCAATCCTTTTAAGAGCAATATATTTAACAATACATTAATTTTAAGTGATTTTTTTGTACTTTCACGTTTTATTGTTTTGTATATCTCAATTCGATAAGAAGAATGTCTTTTTCTCCATTAAGAATGAAGGATCAACATTTAAATAATCTTTGTACAATTTGTATTCATAATCTTTTTCGATAACGACGGTTTCCTTCGGTTCCTGATCTTTTTCATAATTAACATAAGGTTTATCGGCCTCTAAAGTACGAATTTTCTTATTTACATTTCTACTTAACGATTTTTCTGCTGAACCCCCCATATATACCCAAACCTTTTTATCTTCATCAAACACTATAGCCGCATTTCTTAATTTTCTTTCTAAATCACTTTCTCGAATACCCAAATTGGTTGCTAACTCACCAATTGTTTTTCCTGTGTTTAATTCTTCCATTACTTCGTATAGTTTCATCATGTTTTCCTTCGATTTTTTAAATCATTATATCTTCGGGCATGATGAATTCTAATGGTCTTTAAGAGAAAATTTAATGGAATTGGTTACAACTAATATCCAAATTAATTCCGATTTTGAATTGATTTTTCTACTTTAAGATTATGAATTTCATCTTAATCCAGTCATATTAAGTTCAAAGTATTAGATAATTAAATTTTTAATCCAATTATAGTCCTTATGAGTAGTTACTTTTAATGGTGATTACGGCCATTAGATTTTACCACCCTTGCCATGTTTTTTACCACTGTTTGACAAGGGGTTTACCAAGCTACGCCAATATGTTTACCAATGTAAAAAAAGTCCTACAGATTAAGATTTTATCAATCTTGTAGGACTTTTAATTTTTATAATTACATAGATTTGTTACTGAAATAATTGAAGATTAATTTTCTAGATCCTTCATAAATATCTTGCTCAGTCCAGATATGGGGAAAAGGCTCCACCCCATAAACACTCATAAGCTTTTCTTTTAGTTCCTCGGGAAAAGGATACCAGCTTTTGTAACCTATCCAATAATAGTATTCTTCAACTTTCCGAATTTCCTTTCTTGTCAATGTGGTCATATTATAATTAACTCCCTAACCCGTGACGCTCACGCATAGAAACATCTCCGTCTAGTAGAATCTGGTAGGAGTCATGAATAATGCGGTCTAAAATAGCCTCCGCAATAGTTTCATTTCCTAGTTTTATATGCCACCCATTAGGATCGATCTGTGAACAAAAAATAGTCGAACCAACTTTGTGACGAGCTTCTGTAATTTCCAGTAGAATTGCTGCTTCATCTGTTGATATGTATAATCAATTTGCTCACCAATATCAATTTTACAATGCAATTCTTCATTAATTTCTCGTCGTAGTGCTTCTTGGGGTGTTTCTCCTTGTTCTATTTTCCCACCTGGAAATTCCCATTTAAGGGGTAATACTTTCGATTGACCTCTTTGAGCACATAAGATTTTATCGTTTTGAATGATCACTGCTCCAACTACATAAATTGCCTTTTTCATGGTTTCCTCCACAAATGGAAATTATTTGATACCCGATTTTTATACTTAGTAGATACTAATAGTCCATTATTTCAAGTTTTTCAATTAACATCTTTATTATTAGATTTGTTACCAACACTTCGATCTTTTAAAATTCCACTTCTAATATTCCCTCATTTATTAATTTTAACAAAATATAACTTTTTTACTACTATTAACTAAATTATTCGATTTCTTCTGGTATAATATCCCTATATTTCACTTTCCTAATTTATTCAATATTAGATGAAAGAAGGGAAAACTTTGCTTTCAATATTTTTAGTATTGTTAATGGTTAGTCTATTAGTGTGGTTTAGGTTGAACTTTGCCAGTTTGAAAGGACTCGCGGGAGAAAAACAGGTTATTAAAACGCTTAGTGCTTTAGATCCAGCTACATATACCATATTAAATGATCTATATATTCCTACTGAGAATGGGAAAACTTCACAAATTGATCATCTTGTTCTTTCCCCTAAAGGAATCTTTGTCATCGAAACGAAAAACTATACCGGTTGGATTATTGGAAAAGAAAACAGTCAGTATTGGAAACAAGTCATTTATAAACGGCAGGAAAGATTGTATAATCCGATTTGGCAAAACTACGGGCATATCAAGGCCTTGAAGCATTTTTTAGGAGAAGAACTTACTGAACAAATTTCGCTTCAGTCCATAATTGTATTTAGTAATGAGGCTACTCTAAAGTTTACAGATTCTTTTAATAAAGCATCTGTAATCAATAGAAAGCACCTTATCTCTACCATACAAAACTACAAAGAGGAAAATGATATAAATCCTTTTAAAATCATCCAGATACAGAGAAAGCTAGCCACCTTAGAAGTGACTGATAGGAAAGAACAGAAACAAAGGGCAAAGCAGCACGTTTCCCAAGTCAAAGATCAACTCAAGGGAAAGAGACAAAAAGCAAAGAATAATGAATGTCCTAGGTGCGGAAACTTACTGGTAGATAGAAAAGGTAAACATGGAACATTTAAAGGCTGCAGTAATTATCCGAAGTGCAGGTTTACAGCTTTAACTAAATCTTAAGCATTTATCATTTACTTTTTTCGAACAATTTAAATCGTTTTCCTCAATTTATATAGCAAAAAAGGTATAATCCCCTCAGTTTATGAGGTATTATACCTTTTTGCTTTAAAGGGACATTGCCCTCATAATATATTACTAGATTTTTTTATAATATTAATAGTGTATACGCTGGAATCATCCACGGGAAGACATATGCCTGCAACATGACTAAAATTCCCATCAAGGCGGCTAAGGCAATACTATGGAAGATGACCGCTCGGAATATTGGACCGACAGCATTAGCCCCTTCAACACGATTTTCATAACATGCGGCAGTCGCAACGACAATACTTTGGGCATCAATCATTTTCCCCATGACTCCCCCAGTTGAGTTCGATGCAGCAATAAGCACCGGATCTAGGCCCAACTGCCCTGCAGTAATTTTCTGCATACTCCCGAAAAGGGCATTGGATGATGTATCACTACCTGTTAAGAAGACCCCAAGCCAGCCGATCATTGCTGCAAAGAATGGGTAGAATACCCCAGTTTTGGTAAAAGCAAGACCAAGGATGGCATCCAATCCGGAATATCGCGTTGTATATCCTAAGCCTAGTACTAAAGCAATTGTAATTAATGGCGTTTTCATTCTTTGGGCAGTTCGTATGAACGAAAGCTTCCATTGGTCTTTGCTCATTTTTAGGAACAAGCCGCTTAATAATGCGGCAAAAAACACTCCGGTCCCTGCTGCTGAAAGCCAATTAAAGGAATAAATAGCTGCTTCGGGTACTAACTCCTTTGCAAGAGGTGGACTACGGAAAACTAACTGGTCCAAAAAGGGAACAGGAATCGCATATAATGATTTAATGCCAAAAAGGGTTAATGAGTTTAAAATGGCTTTCCATTGAGGCAGACCCCACATGAAAACAAAAAGAGTTAAAAAGGCCCACGGCGTCCAAGCCTTTACTACTTGTCTTGTTGTATACTTTGATTTCTGCTGCTCCAGGGACTTCATTGATTCCTCTTCACCAGGCAGATAGAATTTATTCTTTGGTTGCCATACTTTAAGAAGTAAAATTAGGGCAATAATAGAAATAATTCCTGCCAAAATATCAACTAACATCGGACCAATAAAGTTGGAAACATAAAACTGTGCTAATGCGAATGTGGCACCAGTAACCAAAATAGCCGGCCAGATTTCCATGACCTGTTTCCATTTTCCTTTATGCATGAACACCATCGTCGCGACAAGCCAAAAGGGCACTAGAATGGAGAAAAACGGAAGTTGACGCCCTGCCATTGCTGATAAAGCTAGCTCCGGAAGTCCAGTGACATTAGCCAATGTAATGATTGGCGTCCCGACTGCCCCAAAGGCAACAGGTGCCGTATTAGCAATCAAACAGAGCACAGCTGCCGCCATTGGTCGAAATCCAAGACCGACCATCAATGCTCCAGCGATCGCGACTGGAGTACCAAACCCCGCAGCACCTTCGATAAAAGCGCCAAAGGAAAAAGCAATAAGAAGTGTTTGGATACGTCTGTCAGAAGATAACGAAACAACGGTTGATTTTACAATTTCAAATTGACCAGTAACCAATGTAATCGTATACAAAAACATGGCTGCAACAACAATCCAGCCGATCGGCATCATGCCGAAGAAAGAACCATAACCAAAAGCAGCTAACGTACTAGAAACAGGCATACCAACAAGCCAAATGGCCGTAATAATAGTGACTACCCCAGCAATAAGCGCAGCCTTTGGCGCTGCAATACCATAATGAGTTTTACCCAACTTATCCCTATGAGGATGAAAAGCAAGAAAATACAACAAGGTCAGTATTGGAATGGCTGCCAAAAAAGTTGAGAGAAACGCATTCCCCATAGGGTCATACACTTGATGAAATTCCATATTAATCCCCCCTTATAGCAAATTATTTAAAGTATATGAGGGAAATAGGTAGTTAGTACAAATTATGAAAATATATTCAACTCCCTGTTCCTATCATTTCCGAATTTCATCTTCCGATCATTCCGTCAAAATCAACAGCACTATATTCGGTAGGCTTTTCTAGAACAAAGTTTATTACCAGTTAATTATACCTATTTTCGTTAATACATTTTTTTCACTGAGATGAAACAGGAGGAATTAATATTTTGTCAGTAAGATTATTGGGGATTCTGCTATGGAATCTTAATAACAGAATTAGCTCACACAGAATCGAGCCGAACTTAGAATTGTTTTCTTGCTACTGCAGGTTTGACATCACAAAGACAATTTAATGAAAAACATGTTGTCTATGTTGATCAAGACTTCAATATGAAAAAAAGTAAAACAAAAGGACGAAAAAACAGAACTATTTTATTAAAATAAAATTCTTATTCAGTTCATCTTCTGTAATGACGATCCTGTGTTTTAAATCTTGGGTTCTTAATACAAATTCTTTTACACCGATAAACTCCGATTCTGCTACAACATAAAATCCAGTTCCTTTTTTGTTGCCTTTAAATTCACTTTTCAACCTATATTTCTTCATAATTTTACCCCTGATGTAAATTAAAGAGTTCTTTTTTTAACTACCGTTAGCTAACTCTAATATACCCACCTATAATACACAATATAATCATCCGGCAAATAGCTCTTCAACGTTCGGAAAAGCAGCCTCTCACCTGCCGTCGCAGTCGAACGAATCGTTTCAGGAATTGTAAAAGCCAATTGTACCACTCCACAATCTGAGGTTTTCTTCTATTATACTACAAAAGGCGTAATGATTTTACATATATTAGGCTAGGGTTGGATTAATTAGGAATGTTTTTATACTTTTAAAATGGAAATAAAACAGAAATTTTCTGTATATCATAAATTTTTTTGTTAATGATAATGATAGTAATTATAAAGAATTTGATAGATTTTCTACAAAATACTCAATATTAAAGGAAAAAAGATGAAGATACGTTTCGGCTATGTCGCAAATGCAGTAGGATTATGGGATGCAAGCCCTTCAAAGACTTTAACTTTTGCACGATATTCAGCATTACCCAAAAACGAACGATTGGAAAAACTTAAATCCATTACTGCACAAAATTTATATCACACAAAAAGAATTCTATATTATAATATTGCGCACGAAATCGAGCTATATCGGTTTTCAAGCGCAATCGTTCCATTAGCAACGCATCCGGAAGTAATGTGGGATTTTATCACGCCATTTAAAAAAGAATGGGGAGAATTAGGACATATAGTAAATCAGTTTAGACTTCGAGTAAGCTTTCATCCATCCCAATATACCCTTTTCACGAGTCCAAGAGACGAAGTGACCATAAATGCAGTGAAGGATATGGAATATCATTATAAAATGCTGGATACTATGAATGCTCTCAAAACTGGTTTAATAAATATTCATATTGGCGGAAGCTATGGCGATAAAAATAAGACGTTAAATCGATTCCATCAGAATCTAAAAAAATTACCAGAGGAAATAAAGAAGCAAATGACACTGGAAAATGATGATAAAACATACGATGTCCAAGAAACACTCAATACTTGTGAAAAGGAAAACATCCCAATGATTCTCGATTATCATCACTTCATGGCAAATAAAGGACAGGTCGATCTCGAACTCTATTTACAACGAATATTTAACACATGGAAAACTATTAATACTGTACCTAAAGTTCACCTATCTTCACCAAAATCGGACCAAGCCTATCGTTCACACGCCGATTTTGTCTCCTTACATTTTGTACTCCCCTTTCTGAAAATGGCAAAAGAGCTAAATCAGGACTTTGACATCATGATAGAAGCCAAACAGAAAAACCTTGCCATGCAAAGACTAATAGAAGAAGTAGCAGCTTTAAGGGGGATTAAACGTATTACGAGTTCTTCAATAGAATGGTAATTTCAGTTGCGAAATATAATAAGGGGATGCATCCCACATTGTACAAAGTGCTAGAAGACAAACCTCAATAGTCAATATCTTAAATTACTAATTTATTTTGGAAATTCGTAAAAATTGGCGAACAGCCTTGGTTTTGTTCGCCAGTTTTTACAGATAAATAAATGCATATCCTATTTTATCCTTTTGTATCACTAAATTATAGGGCGGAAACAAGTTCGTTTCTGGATGAAATGGGTTTCCTTCTATGGGCATCTATTACAAAAACGGCATAATCATCCTTATCAATACATTCTTTTGTAATTTCTGTAATTCATTCTTCAAATGCTTAAGCAGGTTTCCCGCAAGTGAATACACCCTCATCATCTGCAAAATCATAGGTGTAATCTACATTAATTTTCGTTATTCAAATAATGGACTCACAGCTTTTTCATTGTGAATGCGATCAATAGCTTCTACAAGTAATGGGGCAACTGATAATAATGTAATTGTATCTATTCTTTTTTCTTCAGGGACCTTAATTGTATTCGTTATCACTAATTCTCTAATAGGTGAAGACTTGATTCGATCCAAAGCACGAGCCGATAAAACAGCGTGGGTGCAGCAGGCGTATACCGCTTTTGCCCCATTCTCCATTAAAGCTTTAGCACCAGTTGTAATGGTTCCGGCTGTGTCGATTAGATCATCAATAATAATAGCGTTTTTCCCCTCAGTATTCCCAATGATGTGCATAATTTCAGTTTCATCATGTTCCGGACGCCGGCGATCAATGAGGGCAAGTGGTACATTCAGTAAATTAGCCATCTTTCTTGCCCTAACAACTCCCCCATTATGCGGTGCTACAATGACAAGATCCTCTATTTCTGTTTTCTTAAAATAGTCTGCGAGGATTGGAATCCCGGTTAGATGGTCCACAGGTATGTCAAAAAAGCCTTGTACTTGTGGGGAATGAAAGTCGATTGTCAGGATCCTTGTTGCTCCAGCCCTCTCTAAAAGATTGGCAATGAGTCTCGCTGTAATCGGCTCCCGAGACCGCGCTTTTCGATCTTGACGAGCATAACTATAGTAAGGCATCACAACATTGATCATTTTAGCAGAAGCTCGTTTTAAGGCATCAATCATAATGAGGAGCTCCATTATATGTTCATTCGTTGGCTCTGAAGTCGATTGAACTAAAAAAACCTCACTTCCTCGGACGCTCTCTTCAATACGAATTTGAATCTCTCCGTCACTGAATTGTGTAACTGAGCTTTTCCCAAGTTCACAGCCTAAAAGCTTTGCCATCTCTTCGGCTAACTGTCGATTCGAATTTAGGGTAAACAGTTTGAAATTTTCTTTTAGATTGTAGGACATCTTTTTTCCTCCATGCTCGATAATAAAGAAATTGAACTTTTTCTCAATTATCAGTTATAAAAAGAAAAAGTACAACATAAATAAAAAAAACCGGACATGCTGCTAACATGTCCGATTCAGCAATAGACGATTAACACAAAAGAATCGCCTATTTAGGCAGGAAAATCCACCTGAGCCATTACTCATGGAGGATTATTTTTTTGGTTAAAAGGCAGGATTTACACTTGTCGGTGAATCATCTGGCGTGAAGATTTGAATGATTTTTCCGAGATTCACCATTTCCTTAACCCCCAAATCACTTACACAAATATTCAAATATAATCATACTCACGTAATCATAAGCACACTTTTTCTGTAAGTGTATTAATTCATGGTGTTTAGATTCTGAATGATAACCCATTTTCCTTTAAAGCAGACCTAAGTTTAGGTAAAGAAGCTGGCCCCATCCCGTGAAATTGCAAAATCTCTTTTTCACTATATGTTGATAGCTGATGCAAAGATTTTATTCCATTGTGTTCCAATGCTCGTCTTGCTGGTGCCGATAGTAGTGAAAGAAATCCATGATCAGGTTTGCGTTCTTGCTCACAAATCGGACATGTTGGACAATCACTACTTTTATAATACTTGTGTCCTTTGTTGCATGTCCTTAAATTTTTTTCTGAAGTTGTCATTTTAAAATTCTCCTTTTCTTTTGTAATTATTTTCTCTCAACATTTCTACCAAGTGATACCTCCAAAATATCAAATCCAAGTGACATCTAGGGATGAATTATTCTTTTTTAAGCTCCTCAATGGATTGCAATTTTTGAATACCAAGGTGATTAACGCTTTTTTTTCACTCATCCTGGCTGTTGGGATTTTCTTTGAATGGCCAATTGTAGCTTTGGAATATTACATAAGCCTTTATTTTAAGACAAATTAAAAGAAATCATTTTGATAAAAAAGATCAATCAAAGTGATTTCTTCCGCAATAAATTTGTAATTAATTTCAAAAAGGCTGATCTTTTCTCAATATACAAAACATACATTTTCCGTATAGTCTCAAAAAATTATTATTATTTTTATGATATTAATTTCAATAACATTTTTAATACAGTTATCTTTTTGAATATCTTAATACCATAATACCCTTATCTGCAACATATTCCTGTAAATGTAAATCTATTTTAGGATTATTTCCTAAGAATAAAGGTCTTCCTTTTCCTAATATAGTGGGAATTATGCCAATCACATATTCATCAACAATGTCAGCTTTAATAAAATTATCGACTAGGCCGCCCCCACCAAATAGGAAATATGTCTTTACCCTCGTTTAGTCTTTCATCCTCTATTACTTTGCATATGTCACCAGTTACAAAATGAATATTGTCATGGTCTTTTAAATCTTTTGAAGTTGCTACATAAACTTTCTTATCCTTAAAATCATTATGAAAATTTTGATCATAACATTTTCTGCCCATTACCACTACATCAATATTACTTAAAAACTCAGTATAGTCCCATTTGTTTTGAGTATCTAGTTTCTCATCACCATCTCCAACTATCCAGTCAAATCCACCATCTTCTGATGCTATATATCCATCAATACTTACTGCTAAATTTAATATTATTTTTCTCTTCATTTTATTTTCCACCACTCTTTACAATTAGTAGATTGTTCGTTTTATGTTTTGTTTCACAAGTGGTGCATAAAAGTAGATGACTTGTATTTGAGAATTCAGATATATCTTCACTCTGGTAAAAAATCACAAAAGACAATACCTAACTAAATTTCATTTTTCACAGGGCTGCTTCCACATTATAAACAAAAAAGCGCCTCTCCAAAAGAAAGGCTGCTTTAATGATAACAAACAAGTATTGTTACTTCATAATTACTGATATATTTTTCAAGGACTTTTATATCAACTTTTATGAAGCTATGGTATTTGCCGATTGGCATCAGCCTTACTGAAACGAATATCTATGGCTGACGAAAATATTTACTGTTCTTTCTTAAAAGTAAGTGATTTACCTTTTGTTTCTTTTACTAAAATGATACATGAAATAGAAATGATACTTGATATAACTAAATAAATTGAAATTGGGATGGAGCTATTAAATTTATTTAGGAGACTTAAAGAGCTAGCAGTCCAATAGAGCGGTTGTATTTGACTTTGAACATAATTTTTCATCATTAGTGGTCCAATTGCGCGGTTCTAGTTGCCCTTGAACTTGATTTTTCATCACTATCGGTCCAATTGAGCGGTTCTATTGGACCTTGAACTTGATTTTTCAACACTAGCGGTCCAATTGAGCGGTTCTATTTGACCTTGAACTTGATTTTTCAACACTAGCGGTCCAATTGAGCGGTTCTATTTGCCTTTGAGCATGATTTTTTATCACTAGCGGTACAATAGAGGATTAAGTCCGTATAATTGTGTAAAAAAGATGAGTCATTTTATTCACTCTTGGCAACACT
>NZ_JAHNZZ010000001.1:957006-957162 GCF_019039215.1 Bacillus sp. FJAT-29790 | reverse complement strand
CACTAGCGGTCCAATTGAGCGGTTCTATTAGCCTTTGAACTTGATTTTTCATCACTAGCGGTCCAATTGAGCGGTTCTATTAGACCTTGAACTTGATTTTTCAACACTAGCGGTACAATTGAGCGGTTCTATTAGCCCTTGGACTTGATTTTTCAA
>NZ_JAHNZZ010000001.1:949843-956996 GCF_019039215.1 Bacillus sp. FJAT-29790 | reverse complement strand
GGGTCTAGGTTGAAAGCACTTGCCGGTGAATTTACACAAAAACAAGGACTTGACACAATAGAGCGGTTCTATTAGCCTTTGAACTTGATTTTTCATCACTAGCGGTCCAATTGAGCGGTTCTATTAGACCTTGAACTTGATTTTTCAACACTAGCGGTCCAATAGAGTGGTTCTATTTGCCTTTGAGCATGATTTTTTATCACTAGCAGTACAATAGAGCGGTTCTATTTGCCCTTGGACTTGATTTTTCACCACTAGCAGTCAAATAGAGCGGTCCTATTAGCCCTTGAACTTGATTTTTCAACACTAGCGGTCCAATAGAGGGGTCCTATTAGCCCTTGAACTTGATTTTTCATCACTAGCGGTACAATTGAGCGGTTCTATTTGCCCTTGAACTTGATTTTTCATCACTAGCGGTACAATAGGGCGGTTTTATCAAACCTATCATTCCTTGATTGAACGCCCACACCCCAAGAACTAAGAAAAACTGTGCAAATTAGATCATATAAATGCTGATGATAACGAAAAAGATGATAAGGGCAAATAATATTAGACCATTAAAAACAGCTAGCTGTTTTAATCTCATGTTGCTTAAATCTGTTGATTTCATCTATACCCCCTCTTTCCTATTAGATTAAATCGCAGTCGTCATTAAAGAATTCACCGTTTTAATCTAACGCTATAAAACCTCATCGCCTTTAAACTCCCTTCCATCTCAAAATCGCCTTTTTCTATCAACTTTCTTAATCGATACTCGAGGAATTCATCTCCAACATATTGGTCTAAATGCCCTAACACTTCACCAATTAATCTTGCAGATTTCATAAAAGCTTCTGGTTCAAATCGCTTTATACTTAGGAACATAGATAACATGCTTTAGATCATCAGGTGACCATGGTTTCCAACGCATAGATAATGGAGAGCTGTCCTTTATCCCATCCACACGTTCAATTATAGCAAACACGATAGTAAACCAAAAAAATGTTTGAATCAACACGCTTATAACTTGCCCTATTCCTTCCAACATCATATCCAAAACAGTTGCTAATACAGCACTATCTTCTACAGGACTAAAAAACTTTACTGCTACAATCGCAATGAATGAAACAATGGCAGCAATCGGCATGACCAACTTCAGTAATGTGACAAATACATCATAATACTTCGGACCAATTAAATGCATTGGTTTTTCATTATATTTACTAGCTAGAATAGCCGGATTGCCTAATGTTTCAAGGACCCGGTGAATGTCCTCCTCCGAATAATCCTCGGGCAACATATCATAAATTGTTGACTCCAACTCCAACGCAATATCATTTCGGGTTTTATCAGGCAGCCTGTGAGTGACTTCTTGAATATAAACCTCAATTAAATTCATCTTCCTCATCCCCTTTTAATAAACCATAAAGTTCTTTTGAATTTTTAATCCATTCCTTTTTTAACTGCAAAAAAATTTCTAAACCGTATTCACTTAAAACATAATACTTACGGGGTCTGCTCTCAGATGTATCCCAACTGCTCGTTACTAACTCTTGCTTTTCTAAACGGCGAAGTAATGGATATAAGGTACTTTGATCAATGTTAATTCCTGATTCCTCCAATAACTGAACAAGTGAATATCCATACTGGGGTGTTCCCAATTGACTTAAAACGGCTAATGTCAACGTTCCTCTCCTAAGCTCTATCATTAATGAATTCAGTAAAGTACTCATTCACCCACCTCAACTTTATATACTAAACGACGTACACTATATGGTTTATACTATGTGTGATACACTATTATGGATACAATAACAATCGAAATTAAATGCCCTTTTTAAGAGATAAATGGAAATTAGTTAGACGGGTACATAAAAACAGTGTTTATATTCCTCGTTAAGAAAATCCCAATAGAAAAAAGCCCAATTTCTCGTGTGTAGTGACAATAAAATTATTTAATTTTAAAATCTAAAACAAGTATAACCCCGTACTAAATTAGGACGGGGTTAAAATATAGTTGTTTAATTTTTGATGTAAATGCTTCTATGCACTTAAAAATATAACAATAAAGTCGTTTAAAGCTAAGTGTTCTGCCATAATCGCGCCCTTTTCATGAAGATAGCTATTTATGAATGATTGTTTCCTTTCTTACTATAAATTTCATAAGCAAAAAATCCAATTAAATAGCCTATTCCAGCTCCTAGACTAACTGTAAATACTAGAGGGATTGGAAAAAACATTCCAAAAACTGCACCGATAGCACAACCAAAAAGCATCCCCATTGGTATTAAACTATCTAATAAATCTTGAGCGCGTTTTGATTTTTTCTTACCTAGGTTGTCAATATCCCGTACTACTCTGTTTAAAATTGTTGCCTTTTCACAAACTAGTTTAGTACCAAAAAAAAAGACGGAGTATTCGTCCGATATCCGGTAAAATCTTTGACCAAAAAGGACCAACATGGATTTTGGTATATCCGGAGCTTTTTTTGTGATAGGAGGATTAGTCTGGATATCATATACTAACTCCCTTTTCGACTTAATTGGGGCTGGCCTCGTATTTGGAGTTGGCTTCGGTTCGATTCAACCTTCTTTACAAGCATGGACCATCAGCCTCGTTGCACCCAATCATCGTGGTTCCGGTATCGCAGCACTATTATTAGCCACTGATTTAGGAATTGGCCTAGGTTCCATGCTACTAGGTGTCATTGCTGCTTGGACAAGCTATGCGATGATGTATCGTTTATCAGCACTATCGATGGTTCTATTTTTAGGCGTTTACGGTTATTATCTAACAAAACAAAAAGCACACACGTTAACTACCTTGCATTAAGCAAAGTTGTTATCGATGTTCTCCACTGATCTAGGTGTTCGAAAAATTAATTTTAGGAAAGATGTGTTATTTATGAAAAAAATCCAACCAGAAAAAACAGCATTAGTCCTTATTGACCTACAGAAAGGAATTACTGGTATAAAAGGTGCACCTTACGACCCTTCCACAGTTGTTAGTAACGCAGCACAACTTGTAGATGCATTTCGTCGAGCAGGGGCATTTATCACATTTGTACATGTCGATTTTTTAGATGGAAAAGATGCGGTGCATCCTAATGCAGAAATGCAATTGCCTCCTAAGCTTTCTGAAGATTGGGCTGAATTCCCTCCTGAACTGAATGTGCAACCAACAGACCATATCGTCACAAAGCGTCATTTTGGAGCTTTCTTTGGCACTGATCTTGACTTACAACTTCGTAGACGTGGAATAGAAACCATTGTGTTAGGTGGAATCTCTACCCATGTTGGAGTTGATACAACTGCTCGTGAAGCATATCAACACAATTACAATCAAATTTTTGTAACAGATGCTATGACTGCTCCATCAATAGAAGCTCATGAATTCCCAATCAAGTTTATCTTCCCACTTATGAGTCGAATGGCTACGACCGAGGAAGTACTTGCAGCGCTAGAGTCGTGATTTGATATTTGTAATATAGTATGTATTGGACTACCGTCATAAAAATTATAAAGCCTAATTTTCTTTTAATAATAGAAATTAGGCCTCGATTTTATTTAATTAATTGGCCCGATAACAAAAAGACACGCCTATTTATATGCGCGCCTCAATTTCGATTAAAGTTTAATTTATATAGATTTCAAAAATATTTACTATATTAATCGTGTCTCAATTTGCCACTCAACTGAGCATATATTTTTGTGGTCTCGCTCTTCTCATGACCAAGTAAACTTTGGATCACTTCAAGTGGCGCACCTTATTAATCATATGTGTTGCATAGCTGTGCCTTAGTTGATGGGGATGAATACTCTTTTTTCATCATCTCGTTCATCTAAATACCTTTTTAACCAAATAGAACAACGGGTAGTAAAGTATACCTCCCTTTCTTTATCACCTATTCCATGTATAATAACTAAATTCGTCCGAAAATTAATATCATCTCGATTTAATTTTACAACTTCTCCAATTCGGCAGCCGGTCAAATACATAAACTCAAATAACGCATTCTCCATCGATGAAGATCGTGCAACAATAATTTTAGATAAATAGTTGCCTATGATATTGCACAAAAGTCCGTTAGCCTAAGTAAAGTCTGTAATAATTTGTGATGAAGATATATTTTAAATATTCCTCGACAGCAATATTGCCTTTTAGGTATATTCAGAAAGAATATTGATTAAAAGAAGTTGAGAAAATAAGAGATGGATTATTTGGAGGATCAGCAAAAGAGAGAAAATAAAGAGAATTGAAAACAAAAATTATTGGAGGAATCACAATGTCAACTCAAATCAAAATCACTCATACTTTCAATGCTCCACGTGAACTTGTGTTTAAGGCATTAACTGAATCGGAACACCTAATTAATTGGTGGGGGCCAAAAGGATGGACATTCGAGGTTTCTAAATCGGATTTCCGTCCGGGCGGTGTCTTTCACTACAGCCAGAGACCTGCTGACGGCAACGTAATGTGGGTTAAATTTATATACAGTGAAATTATTGCACCAGAGAAAATTGTTTACACCAGTTTCTTTTCTGATGAAGAAGGTAACACTGTACGTGCACCCTTTGACGCAAATTGGCCTATGGAAACCCTGAATACCATTACGTTAACCGAGGACGAAGGTAAAACAACTCTTACAATAATTGTGGCTCCCGTATCTCCGACTGAGGAAGAGATCAAAACCTTCGAGGATTCAATAGAGATGGCTCAGGAAGGATATTCTGGAACCTTTGATCAATTAGATGAATACCTAACAAAGATATAAGTCGTTTAAAATAGCCACTACAAAAAACACCGACCACCGGTGTTTTTGTTATTAATAACTATCCCTTCTTTAGCTTAACAATAATTAATTTCAAAATATCATCGTTCGCACAATAAGCTACTCAACAACCTGGCCGATTGCGGAACAAAAACCCTGCATATCAATACAGGACTTTTGATCAATTTTTTTTATAAATTATCGAATTTTATTTTAAATCCACATTTTCAAGAAATTTTTTAATAATAGGGGTACCACCAGCAAAACGAAGCACAAAAAGCGATTGCTCTTGTTTAGCAATCACGCCTGATTGTGGAAGATCATAAGTACATGTCTTGTAAAACTAACGCCCCCGTTACTTAAACTAGTAAAAAATTACCCTTAACAAAACTAAAAAGGTGATTTTTTTGTGGAAATTCATAATAAATTGGCCGGTTTTTACCTAATGGATATTTTGCTTTCTAAAATTACCACCCTTAACTTCTGCTACGTCATATACCGTAACAAAGGCCATTTCGTCAATTTCATTAATAATTTCTTTAATTTCACTTTCTTCTAAGCGGTTAATGACACATGTAATTTCCTTAAATTTCTCATTAGAATAAGCTCCGTAAGCTTCTTTATACGTTGCACTTCGACCTAAACGATCACGTATGGTCTCAACCATTAATTCTGGTTGAGATGTAATAATTTTAAAGGTTTTAGAGCCACTTAAACCTACTTCAACGATGGAAATCACTTTAGAAGCAATAAAGTAAGCAATTGCTGACAAAATGGCTCCTTGTAGACTGAATACAGTTGAAACGAAAATAAAAACAAACATATTTAAGAACAGAATGAGATCACTTGTGCCAAACGGTAATTTTCGAGAAAGTAGTACAGCTAACATGTCAATTCCATCTAATGCACCACCATTACGCAATGCTAACCCCATTCCTAGTCCAAGGATAATCCCACCAACAACGGTAACTAACAAAGTATCTCCCTCAATAATCGTTGGGATTTGATGCATGAGGGTCGTACTAAAAGCTAGTGAAACAATTCCGATAATCGAGTAAATTGCAAAGCTTTTTCCAATTTGTTTATATCCTAACCAGATAAAAGGAATGTTCAAAACTGCAATAAGAGCACCTAAGGGTAACCCCAATAGCTGTGAACCTACAATACTAAGACCTGTCACACCCCCATCAGAAACATTGTTTGGGATTAATACCGCTTCAAGTCCATATGCTGCTAAAAATCCACCTATAATAATTATTAATCCTCGTAAAATCTTTTTTACTTTATTAGGCTTATGCTTCTTGATTGTATTCATACAATTCCTCACTATCAAATATTTCTTCTTTGTTTAGGTTTACCATAAAATTTTTTTATATAATTCTGCCCCTATAGTGTAATCTTTCACAAAAACATACTAGCAATACCATAAGCTTTCAATTTTGGGGGATCAACGTAATGAACACGGCCAGTAATATCAAAAGTAAAGCCGTCATCCCAAACAGTTAGTTTTACCGAATGGCCGTACTCCATTGCGTAAATAATCCGCAATTCGAATTCTTCCGCCTCATGTTCGTCAATGATTGGCTTAGCCTGCCGTTCATTATCACGCCAAAAATCCCACTGAGTTTTCGCTAGTTCTGGCAATTTGAATGCGGCTTGCCATTTCATAATTCCTCGGTCTCTAACCGCCATATTATCGCCTCCTTTAAGATTATTGTATACGAACAAATGTTCTGTATGTAATAAAAAGAAAAAGAGCATTTATTGACGGCCTTGAGTTCTTCTTATTCCATTAACCTATAAGATAAGTAACAAAATACAAATCGTTGTAAAACCTCACTTTTCTGACACCCATCTTTTATACAAAAGAAAAACATTAACCTTTACATCCACTCACGCATTTCTCATCAAATTCTCATTTTATTATCCGAATGGCCTCATTTTCGCAAGTTATTATATGAATAACAGCAAAACAGAGGAGGATTTATTTCATGATACGTACATTATTCTTTACAAGTATGATTGGTTTAGTTTTTATGGGGAAAGCGGTCGGCATAGGTGCCATTTCAGAAAATAATCAAATTGAAAATAACGGAAATATACAATTTATGGAGTATAAAGAACAAATTGCCGCTAATGGAGTGAACAGGGATAATATATCAAAGGTGGAAGCAATGGCAATAGCTGAAAAGGAGGAGAAAGGTAAAGTAATGAATGCTGTTTTTCATCCTGAGGAAGAATTTTATCAAATTGGATTCACAAAACTCGGACATCACGTCGTTATTAAAGTTGATTCGCATAATGGAAAAATTCTTGAAAAGAAAATTTTATAAAAATAATGATACAAATCTGAGGCGTATTAATATAAGAAACCTCCTGAAGATGACCTAGCAATGTGTGGAT
>NZ_JAHNZZ010000001.1:903542-949638 GCF_019039215.1 Bacillus sp. FJAT-29790 | reverse complement strand
GACTCCAAGGATCACGGTGTACCACCGACTGTCGCGCCCTATATGGGTAGCACTCATGGGAGATTAATCCTTATTTTGGTCGTTGCGTCAGCCAATTCTATACTTTTTATAGAAGGAAGTTTCTTGATTATCTGTCAACTCAATAAGACACTCAGAAGGCTCAGCTTTTTTTTAAAAGCGTTTTTACTGGATCTATTTTGTTATGCGTTTTTCTCGGTTTTGAGCTTTTTTAATTTTCATGGGAGTTCAAGAGGAAAATTCCTTAGTAGCATCCATTATTAACCCCAACCAAAACTCAGATTGTCTTGATTTAACTTACTCTCATTTTAAAAATAATTATACTTCTTCTTGAAGAAACCTGCTCCGTTACTTTAAGTACAAAGTTTCACAAACTCGCCTAAATTTGAACCTAGATATCTAGGTGTTATTCAAAAATATGGCCCTTTAATGCAAAAAAAGCACAGATCCATGCTCTGGAAATGCACCCGGTTGTTGAAGATACCAATATTTATTTATCAATTGTTGTTTCGTACTTATCTGAAACAAAATGTTCAATATAATTGAATAGATGTTTTCATACAAATATTGAATATTTCATAGGGTTTCCAAATCCTAATTTTTCGGCTAATTTGATAGATGACTTATTTATAATGTCACAATCCCATCGCGGCGTTATATTATTTTCGAGACAGTGATCTATAAATGTTTTTGCAATGATAGATGCTAATCCTTGTCCCCTATAATCTTCGTTAGTTGTAATATCAATTTCTGAGAATTTAAGTGAAGAAAAAATTGAAGTACATTCACTAACCACTTTTCCTTTGTGAAGAATACAAAAACCGAAACTCTTCTCCATAAAATTGGAGACAGATCCCCAATATTCCTTATAGTAATCCGCATTAAATTCCGAGCAATTTGTTATTAATTCTTCGTTTAATCTCCTAATAAGATAATCACCAGAAAATTGATTCTTGTCAGGAGTTTTCTGCTTATTACCGTATACAAAAGAATACCTGCTCATCTGTTTTATACAATCTTTAAATCGCTCATTAATTACACGGTCCCAGTTTTCATTTGATGAAAATAATGTGAATCGTAATTTCTCACTTTTTCTTTGACAATACAATTCAAAAAGAAAATCATTAAATTCTTGATTGTCTTCTTTTCCCGTAACGAAATAAATACCGGATTCTATTCCAATTAGTACCGTCTCAGGAATTTTAGAATCCGCATAAACAAATCCATTAATATAATGATTCAACACTGAATAAGAAAAAGTTGGAACGGTCTCTACGTTGCCTTCTATTAAATTAATAACATTATCAAAATCAGTTTCATTAAGGATTATCATAATAACTACACCCTTCTCTCTGAATCTTAATAACAAATATTTCAAGTTTATATACTTTTACAATTTATTATTCCAGAAAATGGCCCTTTAATGAAAAAGAGCGTAGATCCAACTCTAGAACAGCGTCCGATTGCGGAACAAGAATCAATTCATCCCTCTCTTAATTTGATCATGTTATACCAGCTTACTCCACCATGTTCTGATTCAGACATGCCATGACTAACAAATCCAAATTTTTCATAAAAAGAAACTAATTCTTGTTTACATGTTAAAGTAATTCCTTCTCTTTCATTTTCTTCTACAAGCTCTTCCATTTTCTCTATTAAAATCTTTGCAAATATGTACTTGCTCCCTTTTGCGCAAGTGGTATCATAATTTTTTTGAATAGCGTGAGTAATCAATCTACTCATGGATAAGTTATCATTTATTATCATACATATCTAGAGTAAATTAGATTTTATCTGTTCAATTTATTTAACAATAAGGAGGACAAAAAATGAAACGTTCGCGGACAAGATGGCTTTATGTGGCTCCTGCTCTATTTTTGTTGTGGGCTGTTGGAAATTTGGATAAGGTAGGAATATCAGTTATTGTTACAAACGAAAACTTTTTAAATCAAATGGGACTTAATGGTAAATTTGCAGAGATTGGTTTATTGATGACTGGATTTACTCTTTTTTATGGACTCTCCAGTGTGTTCTGGGGGTACGTTGTCGATCGTATTGGGCCACGGTATACTGCCATCATTGGTTTGAGCCTCTGGAGTGTCAGTTTAATTTTGGGCGGCTTAGCGGGAAGTTTCGGATCGGTACTGGTTTCTCGCATTATTTTAGGATTCGGTGAAGGTATCATGTTTCCAATGACGAACAAATTTATTGCACATTGGTTTCACCCAAAGGAATTAGGGAAAGCACAATCCACATGGGTTTATGGGCAATACTTAGGTCCAGCCTTAGGTATTCCGATGCTTGTATGGATTATTGCTGTTTCCAGTTGGAAAATCTCCTTTTTTACTCTAGCAGCCATCACCTTAGTTATTAACATACCACTTATCTTCTTCCTTACTCGGGATAAGCCTTCGCAACATTTTGCTGTTAATCGTTTAGAGTTAGACCATATTGAAGGTGGACAAAAGGTTAAAGCACAAGAATCAAATATGAACCATAACTTCCTTAAGGATAAAAGGTATTGGTTAATCTGTTCAGCTTTTCTAATGATTGCAGTACTATTTTATGGAATTAGTTTTTGGATGCCGACTTATTTAGAAAAAGCCCGGGGGTTTTCGTCTTCAGAGATGGGCACCTTAACATCTTTATCATGGATCATGGCAATTATCGCTGTTTTTATAACTGGATATTTAGCGGATAAAACACGTCGACCTGCATTCATGGGCTCAGTCATTTTTATCATCTGTGCCATTTCTTTGCTACTCGTTTCATTTGTATCTAGCCCAATTATCGCCGCTATAATGTTAGGGATTGCGCTTTCTTGTGTTGCTAGTCAATTATTAATAAGTCAGCTATTGATTGTAAAGTATTCAAGTCCAAAAAATACTGGTAAGGCAGCCGGAATTATGGGAGTATTAAATATTGCTGGCGGATTTACGACTGTTATTATGGGTTATATAGTTGATGTCACAGGGGGAAACTATACAGCAGCCATGTTATTTTTAGTGTTATTCCCATTCATAGGGGCATTAAGTTATACCGGAATATTCCGTAGCGAAAAAAAGGAGCTTTCTATTATATCATAAGGTGAAAATAAGCATCAGAGAACAAAGATTAAATAAAACGTGTAATTGGATTACCCGGAGACAGTATTGAGTATAAAGACGATACATTGTATATAAATGGAAACCCTTACGATGAACCGTATTTAGATAAATATAAACAAGAAGTAACGGATGGAGGATAACAGGAGATACAGTAAAGACAGTCGCCATATCGGGGCTGTTCCAATGGAAAAGGTCCCTCATTGTTAAACTAAAGGTTGTTTTAGTAAAAAATCCATGTCTTTATCTTGTGAAACGGTTCACCGTCATGCATATAAATGAGGTTTCCATTTATTGTGCATAGGCTAGTTCCAATATGTGTTAATATAATTTATTGTAAGACCAATAAATTAACACGGGCTAATACAGTTGATTTGTATTAGTTTAACTCACGAATTTTTCCTTCTAAGCAACGATTTTGGATTGAATGACAGATATGAGATTATACGGGGAGTAGAAAAACGCCGGTGACCTTAAGTAGGTGACCGGCGTTTCCATATTAGCGTTTCGGCATTTTGCTCTCATCCATGTACAACAGGTTCCAGCGGTGACCGTCCAGGTCGGCAAATCCTGCGCCGTACATCCAGCCATCAATTTCACTCGGCTTGCCAAAGATGCTTCCTCCGGCAAACTCTACTTTTTGAATAAATGCATCTACTTCTTCTTTGCTTTCAGCGCCAATGGAAAATATTACTTCTGCGCTATGGGAAGTATCTGCGGTTTTTGAACCTGTAAATTTCTCAAACGCCGCATCCGGGAACAGTAGAATCGTTGTTTGTCCTATGGCAAGCTTGGCTCTCTCGTTACCAACGCTCACCGCATGGAATCCAATCTCATTGAAAAAGGCAGTTGACCTCTCAACATCTTTGACCGGCAGGTTAATCCAAATCTCCTGTGACATGGCTGTAGCCTCCTGGAATATATTTTCAACTACTCCTACTATACTCTACTTCTGGCAAGAGAAGCGAATCTTATAAAAGAAACCGCAACATAAATAATACAAGTACCATATACTCATTATCAAAGAAGTCGGCTGGGTAGGTTTACCAAATGATGATGAGTTATTATTAAGCTAACGAGAATCGATAGTTCAATAAATGTAGAAAAGATGGTTCTTCCCTAGCGTAGGAAAAATCAGCTTATTGTTTCCAAAACTTTCTTAACGATGTTAAAATCTGGGGAATCGTCAAGAAAATGGGTTTAGCGTTGTAAATCCGCATTTTCCTGACGGGACCCCTGGCCGAAATCAGCAGCATGCCCCCTGTTAAATGATTTTGTTGCCTTCAAGGCAACAGCTCGCCTTAAGGCGATATTCCATAATCGCGCCCGATTGTGGAATATCGAAATATGAAAAAGGCGTGCTTGATTTAACTACGTGATAGCCAACAAGAACAATAGTATGTAGAAGTAAAATAAGCGTATTAATCGAATATCCGTTTATCTGTACGTATATTTCTTTTGTATAAATAAAGCGAAACGCGAAGAATACCCCACATAATATCAATATGTTGCAATTATAATCAAGGATTATTTAAACAAAGCTATCTCCTTTTACTGCGAGTTAGTTACCATATTTTACTTTCAAATTTCTTAATACAATTTGTATTAAGAAGCCAATACTTATGCCGGGAATCAAAAACAACATAGGTAAAAAAACAGGACCGAATAACACCCCAAATATTTTTAAACTTGAGGAATAGATCAGCCCTACGGTTACGAAATAAGCACTAAAGACAAAAGGAAGAAAGGAATAAGGTACATTTGCACCACATCCAGCATCCCGATAAGCATCCCATATAGAAAACATATAAAGGCATGGATAAAACATCAGCCATTGATAATTTGTTTGGTCAATAGCTAATTGTATTTCACCTTGAAAACTGTAAATAATTACTTGGTTAAAGTTTGATAAAACGTTGATTAAAACCTCTAATAAAATCAAAAGTAATCCCTTGGGAAACTTGCCATTTAAAAGTTGTCCAAATCCAGGTAATGCAATACTCCAAAGGACTTTCTCCACTCGTCCTTCCTTTGTCATTCATTCACTTCCTATGGCTAACCGATCTTAATTCAGCTTGAGATGAATTTAACTATTTTGGTTTTTATTTTTTGCAAGTTTCTCTTTATCCATCGTTCCGGGTGGCTGTTCTAACCATCCATGTTGAATCATAATATCAGCACCATCTTTGGCATATTGACCGATTTCAATTGATAAACGTTCATAATTCATGGCTATATCACTTCGCTGACTTGCAGCAGCTGATGTTGCGTAATTTCCTAGTCCCACTGCACCTAATAATCCCATGAAAAACATTGTTAATTTATCCGAAAATGGCGGAGTTGTTGAATCAGTAATAGCCACTTCTGATGAGGTAGGTGGTTGTATATCATCATCCATAAGAACTTTTGTAAAGATTTGAACATGTTTATTTGAAATATCCCTTCCTCTTAACATCCATTTTTGTATATTTTCTCTCGGTGATGTTTGCGCAAAGCTCAGTGCCAAGCTTCCCCCTATAACGTTGGTTTGGGTATTCATATGTAAGTATGATATTTCTATTGCATTTAGTGGTCTTTTGTTGGTAAATGGATTCAATCCACTTAAATATTTTTTGCTGTCTATAAAGTCTGTTTTAGTCGGATAAGCGATATAGGGCGGTCTAACAAAGAGTCCTTTTGAAAGGGATATATCAGCACCAGTGTCGTATAAGTTAGATACTTCGGTAAGACCCTCAATAAAATATGCTCTTATATCCTTTCTAGCACTCATAGCAATAAAACCACCGTATGCTAGTAAACCTGCTCTCGATATGTGGCCAATATATTCAAGCATAAACGTATCAGTATATAAACGAGGGGCATTCATATTGACATCATCAATTGTAAACCCTGTCGGTAACGAGAGTTTTTCCTTTTGAAATATATGAGTAAGTTTTTCGATATGGGTAGATGAAAGGTCATAAGCATGTTGAATAATAGGACGGATTTCTTGATCTTCTACATCTTTTAGAAAATAACCTAAAATACATTTAGACATACTATCATTCATGTAAGCAGTCCAAATACAAGCTATTTCAGCTGATGTAAGTTGAGTGTGATGTTCAGTCATAAGAATTAGTTACCTCCAAATAATAATTCAATGCTAGATTATTCTTTGCAAATAACCGTATATTATGACAAAGGCCAAGGAAAAAAATATTCCTTGGCTCTTTTATTACTTCTTGTTTAGTTATCCAGCACTGTTAATTAAATTATCTTAGGGCTTCCTCAAGGTATTCCTTATACAAGAATATGGCCCTTTTCATGAGGAAAGACGCTTTCCTTATTTCAGAAAAGCGCCCTTTTGTATTATAAGGTCAGCCAGAAAATATTTCTGGTTGACCATTTTTTATATCGATATATGATAACGGTAGCCGGGGTAGAACGTAAGCGCCCGTGGGGCTAAGACCCCGTCCGCAAAACGGTTCGCCCCCTACTTGTAGAAACATGTTTGAGGCTGGTTGGGACGTAGATCTCGTATAACAAGCGAAGCTATGACACTATGAGGAGGATTTAGGGGTTACCGGCAATTATATTTTTGAAGGAGGAATTTGAATGAATCCAGTCGTTGGTCTGGATGTAGCAAAAGGTGAAAGTCAGATTCAAGCATACTTGGAAAGAAAGAAGCCCTACAAGAAAAGTTTTAAAGTAAAACATGATCTTGATGGGTTAGCTAGTTTATTAGATTTTATTAAAGAGATAGAAGATATTTCAGGAGAGCGTCCCCCTATTATAATGGAATCAACGGGTCATTATCATACACCTGTTGTTCAATACTTTGAGGACAAAGGCTATTTAATCATTATCGTAAATCCACTTATCTCTTATAAAGCAAAAAGTTCTAGTTTGCGAAAGGTAAAAACAGATATCATTGATGCCAATCACCTCTGCGAGCTGTATTATAAAGAGGATTTAGAGCCTTATAAAAAGCGTGGTATTCAGCTTATGAACTTACGTCATCTTACGAGACAGCACGATAATATTACAGGCATGTTTGTACAAACCAAACTACAATTTCAGGCCGTTTTAGATCAAGTTTTTCCTGAATATAGTAAGGTTTTTGGAGACTTATATTCGGATGTTTCTTTAAAAACATTACAAGTATTTCCTAATTCAGAAGATGTCTTGAAAGTTGATACTGAAACATTAACAACTAAAATAAAAGAATTCTGTAATACTCGTTCACTACAATGGGCAAACAAACAGGCTGAAAAGCTAAAGACTGCCGCAGCTCGAAACCCTTTTCAGAAGGCTTTATACTCTAGTCTTGCCCTGAGCTTAGACATGTATATTAATATGCTCTTTGAATACAAAAAACATCTATCCATGCTTGAAAATGAGATAGATGCTTTAGCAAAAAGTATTAAAGAATCTAAGATTATCCGATCAATTCCCGGTATCGGTGAAAAAATCGCAGCCACGATTATTTCTGAAATTGGGGAAATTGAAAGGTTTAATCACCCTAAGAAACTAGTCGCATTTGCCGGACTTGATCCAAGTATCTTTGAATCTGGAACATTCAAAGGTACTTACAATCGAATTACCAAAAGAGGCTCAAGCAGACTACGGCAAGCTTTGTATATGGCTGTTAAATGGGCTATTCGTGACTGTCGCAAACAAAAAACAACGGATGAAATCCTTCCTCGTAATAAGAAATTACGAGCGTTTTATGATAAAAAACGGGAAGAAGGAAAACCTTTTAGAGTAGCTGTGATAGCTTGTGCAAACAAACTCTTACATTGGATTTATGCACTTTTAATAAACAAAACTTCTTTCCTAGATTTAGCTTGATTTAACAATTTGACCAAGTGAACCATAACTTTCCAAACATAGTATTTGGACAGTTATTTAGTATGCACAAGTTTAGTATAACATGATATTTTTAATATTTTTATTGAAAAATGTTGACAACTATTGGCTGGTTTTGTGGAACAACAAGGTATGTCTTTTTCTCAAACGCCGCATCCGGGAAAAGTAGAATCGTTGTTTGTCCTATGGCAAGCTTGGCTCTCTCGTTACCAACGCTCACCGCATGGAATCCAATCTCATTGAAAAAGACAGTTGACCTCTCAACATCTTTGACCAGCAGGTTAATCCAAATCTCCTGTGACATGGCTGTAGCCACTGGAATATATTTCCAACTACTCCTCCTATACTCTACTTCTGGCAAGAGAAGCGAATCTTATAAAAGAAACCGCGACATAAATAATACAAGTACCATTTACTCATTATCAAAGAAGTCGGCTGGGTAAATTTACCAAATGATGATGAGTTATTATTAAGCTAACGGGAATCGATAGTTCAATAATGGGTACCACCTACCTATACCCTGGTAAGCTTATCCGGGTTTCGTACGATGTAAACTCTGTCACACTTTCCATGGAGAGGTTGTATAAATATAGCGGCTACAGTTTCGTCTCCCGCACGGAGTACGATACCGATCTCACCATTCAAAGAAACTATCTCAAAGTGGAGACTTCCCTGATAATAAGACGCTATGCCCTTGTACCCAAGCAGGAATTGGGCCACACGATCACGTGTTTGTACTGGACGCGTAGACGCGATTACTTTTCCACCTCCGTCGGTGACGAGCATGACGTCTTCCGTCAGCAGGGACAACACATGATCGACGTTACCTTGCTCGAGGGATGTGAGGAACCGGCTAACCCATTCCAATTCGACCGCTTCGGCTGCGACTGTCTCCTCCTCTGATATTTCCATCTTGCTTCTTGCCCGGCTCATCAGCTTGCGGCAATTAGTCTCTTGCTTGCCAAGCAGTTCGGATATTTCGGGATAATCGAAGCCAAGCGCCTCACGAAGGACGAAAACCACCCGCTCTGTCGGCGTCAGACGCTCCAACAGTACGAGCATGGCGTAAGACAGTAAATCGCGGCGGACGACCGTTACCTCGAGTGTATCCTCCTTTGGCGTCCGAATTGGTTCGGGGAGCCACGGACCGACGTACACTTCCCGCCTCTTTCGTGCCGACTTCTGCAGATTGAGACAGCGATTGGTTACCATTTTACACAAATACGCCTTTGGCTCCTCCAAACGTTCGGGATGTACGTCGAGCGCCTTAAAAAACACGTCCTGCACCACATCCTCCGCGTCTGCCGCAGAGCCTGTCAACTGATAAGCCAGCGTAAACATCAACGCTTTATATTGATTGTACAATTCTTCCATTCGCTGTTTCTCCTTTTCTGGGCTGTTAGAACTATTGCAATCTTGGTCTCTTCGTTTCTATCGAAGGTAACTGGCTTGATCCTCTACCAGCTTCTTGATTTTTCCCGGAATCCTTCCTGTCATGACCATATCGAGTCCCCATGTGCGTATCCAGAACAACCCTTTTTGCCCCAGTGCGATGGTGAAAGCATCCATATTCGATTTGGCTGAATGATGACTTGGAGCCGGACGGCCCTCCAAATCTGCCATCACGATTTTCCCCAGTCGTAACCCCTGCTCCCCAGCTTCAAAGCACGTCATCTGAGTTGCTCTGCCGTCTCTCGGATCGACGATTCCCGCACAGTCGCCAATGCTGTAAACGTTTGACATCCCTTGGACGCGATAACATTCATCCACCAGTACCTTCCCATCAGGAGTAAGCGGCAAGCCCATACCGAGCAGGCCCGGATTCGGTATCAGACCAATCATCCATATACAGAGGCCGACTGGCAGACTGTCGCCATTGCTAAACGTCACTACTCCTTCTTCCTCCCGTAACACCTTGCGATTGTTAAGCACTGTCACTCCACATTTACTGAGCTCCTGATCCAGCTTCCGTCTAAATTTCTCCGACACTTCCGGGAGCAGGCGTTCCTGTGAATTCAGTAAATAGACAGAGGTATCGGATGAATTTAGTCCGAGTGCCGTTGCTTCCTTCTTCATGGCGAGAGCTAGTTCTGCAGACGTCTCAATGCCACTGATCCCCGCTCCCACAATCGCGATTGTTGTCAGCCGATTTCGTTCTTTAGGGTTCGTCTCGTGAGCAGCCCGCCGCAGGTTGGTACACCAGCGCTCCCGGATGTCTGCCGCAGCTTGAGGGTCGGTCAAGGCGATGCCACCTTGGTCAGTATCTGGACGTCGAACGATGCTACCAACCGTCACGACTAAAAGGTCATAGTGAATTTGTGCATCATTTCCTTGCGCATCCGTATATCGAGCCTGTTTTTCCCCACTATCCACAGACGTAACCGCACCTTGTACGAATTCAAATCCTTTTAAAACCAAATTATTCCAGGGGATTACAATCTCTTCCTCGACCGCGGTCGGCCGGAACAACCTCAATTTGCGCAAATGACTGGGCTGTTTGTCTAACAGAACAAACCGAATCCGCCGTTCATTCGCCATTCCTTGGGTCGTTTTTTGTATTGATTTAAGCGCTTGAAGCCCTGCATAGCCGCCTCCGATAATGATACATGTCAAGTCGTTCATCATTCCTCAGCTCCTTTTTTATGTTTCATACATATAACAATGTAAGACTCTGATTTGTGACATCGGAAACGAACGAATGAGAAATTTTTTTTGTTGCACTACCTATCTTTTTGATAATTGATTCTATTCCATTGTTTTGCATTGCTGAATTTTGATTTAATGTATAGAAACTTGATGTCAAACTATGCTATAATCCCATGTTCATTGTTTCTTGTTCACCTCATGGCAAACCATATTCTTCAAGACTACAACATCCTATTTTCCTGTTAAAATATTTGAAGATTAAGATCCTAATTCTGAATGGAGATCATTCTTTACAAAAACACGCTTAAGTCCGGTAACTATTACGATTATCATACCTACTGGTGTAATGGTTCCTTCATCGAACTATCATGTTACTTAAAAATTCAACATAAGAAAATTCCCATCTGTATTACCCTACTTATTCAACAAAATGGCCCTTTATTGGAATAATTAATTCTGACCTCTCTCATAAAATCACTTAATAAACTAACACACCATAGTTTAAGAATAATCCTTCACAATCTAATCTTAAATAATGTCAATCAGCTTTTTTATCGCACTGACTACCACTTCTGGTTCATCATTTTGTATATAATGAGCACTGTTTTTAGCAATCACCAATTCACCATTTGAGGATATTTCAAGAATCTCCCTCTGCATTTCATTCCATAACTCTTGTGATTCCTTTGAATAATGAGCTTTCTTACCAGCTGAAAGAACAATTAATGGGACATTTAATTTAAGTCTGGTTTCTTTTAACTGCTTTAGGCTTTTCATAAATTCATCATAATTGCCTTCATAAACGAATTGCTTGTTGTATGCTTGTTGAAAATCCTGTGACATTGTTGGGAGAAATCTTTCTCTGTAATCTTCAGGCGTAGAGTCAACCAAGACAAGTCCACAAACTTCATTATGATATTCAGTTGCATACATCCGCATATTAACTCCACCAAATGAATGACCGACTAATATGTAAGGAGGTTTAATATTGGCTTCAATAAGAAGTTCCTTTAATTCTTTTACCATCTCACGGCTGATTCTGGGGTTAGAACTTGTTTCACTTTTACCAAGTCCTGCTCTATCATAAATTAGAACATTAGAGAGCTTTGAAATATCCCCAATTACTGAATCCCACGCCTTGGAAAAATCCCCATATCCTGCGTCCATTATGACTGTTGGTTTTCCGTTATTTTCTCCCACCAATTTAGCATATAGTTTACAATCACTTATTTTCACAAACATGTCTTTAGTCATTTACTCCATTCCTCTCATTAGCCAACTATCAGTTAGTTAAAATTTAACAATTTCAACACTCCATCTTCAACTAATCAGCCCTTACTTTAAGTACATTTCTTCAAATTCTTTATTTGTATCTTTATTACGCTTTTAGTAATATTAAGTTTCAATTCCCTCATTGACCGTTATCGCTATATCTTTTAATATCCATTTAGCAGCGGAAAAACATTATTGGCAATATAATCGTTCCTCAATAAGCACAAAGAGGGTTTTTTTAATTATGGAATCATGCTATTGTTAAGGTTTGTTGGGAAGGTAAGGTTTTTCTCCTTATCCACATTCCTTTTGTATAGTGTAATAAAAGTGGGAGTTGATAGGATGTTTTTCTCGGGGATGTTCCAGCAGTTGCCCATAAAAATTATAACGGTGGCAGTGCTGATTATACTCACGGTTTATTTAATCCGCAAATCCATCAATCTTTTCTTTGCAAAAACGAACATCTTGGACGAAAAGCGGGAAGAGACATTTAAGCAATTCGCTAGCCAGGTGACAAAGGTATTGGGACTGGTGTTCTTCTTTATTTATGTGCTTAGCCATTTCTTCAACCTGGCAAAGCTTTTCACTGGTTCGGTCGTTTTGGCAGGTGCCTTTGCATTGATCCTCCAGCATATCATCCGGGATTACATTATGGGGATGACCTACTTGTTTGAGCGCCAGATCCAACACGGGGATTATGTCATTATCAATGGAAATCGTCAGGGGAAAATCGAGGAAATCAGCATACGCCACCTGAAGATCCGCCAGTATGACGGATACCTTTATACGATCTCATATAGTAGCATCACGGAACTTCAGAACGGGAACCGGAGAATGCGCCGGGTGAACGAAAGCCTTGTCCTTAACTATATGCAAAATCCGGACGATGCCTTCAAGGTTATGGAGGAAGTGGAACAAACATGCAACGAGAAATACGGTGAATACCTGTTGAAGGATGAGAACGGCGTTCCCGTGGAGAGTTTCAAATTCAACCAAATCACTGAACTGAACGTGGATTTCAGGGGTCACCGGTATTCAATATCAGGTCTTGTGAAGGAAGCGGATTTCACGGAAGCAGGCAAAAAAGTGAGGTATGAACTGGCAATAGCTGCCTACAAGAACGACTTGATGATGGCAGAGAGCGGGGAATTGGAAGCTAAGATGGCTGGTGTTTCTCAAGTTTCCTAGTAAACAGAACATCGAATCCTTTTAAACCCGGAAATATACGAATCTTTAAAGAAAATAAGATGCAAATACCGTTGGAAAAGCAATTGCTGCAGAAGGTTTATAGTTTATGAATTCCTTTCTTCAAAAAAGTAGACTGCTATTTAAGCAGTCTGCTTTATCCTTCTTAGATAAACCTGCAACGTTACTTTAAGTACAATACTTCACAACCTATCCCCAAATTTCGTCTGTTTTTCCGAAAATAGACTTATTCTGTTATTTTTACATTTTTGATTATTTTCACCATCATCTTTGCTGCGACACTATGCCCGTAAAACTGATTGACCGTTCCTGTAAGATATAGATCAGTCTTTGGATGGTAAAATGAAAAAGCACCTGTCTGCCCCCAATATCCAATTAATCCATTTTTTAATTCTTTAATAGATATGGGTTGATTTGCAATCCCAACACCATAAAAGAATAATCCCGGACCAAAAAGAAATTTCCAATCTTTAAGCTCATTGAAATATTCTTTTGGAAAGAAATGTCCATTGATAAATGCCTTTAAAAATATCATAGATTCCTTCGCTGTCGATACAATGCCTCCTTCTAGTCCTATTGATGACATATATTTGGGTAAGTAGATTTCCTTATCTTTGTAATAGATAGAGGCTGGTCGTTTATCATTCACGTCTTCATATAAGTACGTATCATCTAATTTTAGTTCATCAAAAAATAAATTCCTTGAAAACCGTATGGATATCTTTTTTTGTTATCGTTTCAATAATCTTTCCTAATAGCTGATAATTTGTATCAGAGTATTGAGCCTTTTTACCAGGAGCAAATTTTGGTTTCTTTTGTTTTACACTTGCTATTGTTCTTTCAAAGCCCCAACTCTGATCTATTCCTGCTGTTAATTCCCTAATCACAACAGAGGAAAAGTAATCAGGTATTCCTGATGTATTGGACATTAAATATTTGATTGTTATATCTTTGGAGTGTTCTATGCCTTTAAATAGGTGGAGTTCATGTAGAATTTCATCAGAAAAATATTCGGAGATTTTATCTTGGAGATTCAGACAGCTTTCTGATCTTAATTTTAGTAAGACAGCCGTGACGTATAATTTTGTTACACTTGCGATAAAATATGGTCTATCTGTAGTCAGATTCCCAGCTCCGTATAAGAGCGATAAAGAGTTACCTCCATTTTCGACACATAATACAGCACCATATATGTTTTTCTTTGATACTGCAGATGACACTAATTCATCAACAAATGATGGCTCAATTGTTGTTAACAATTATAATAGCCCCCTCTCATTCATAAAGGATCTTTTACTTTTATCTTCAATTTTCCAAAAAGTAAATCTTTCAATATTCACAACCTCAATACTTATAACCATAATACTTATAGCATTATTCTCATTCAACTATTCCGCTCCGTTACTTTAAGTACATTTCCTCACCAGCTCTTCTAAATATTAACGTAAATACCCATTTTTCTTAAAAGGTTTTGTTCCGTAATCCGGCCCTTATACGTAAAAGAACGCTACCCTTTCTCAAGGATAGCGTCTGATTGTTGAAGATCTTAAAATAAAGAATCAATACTTCAACACTATTTCTTATTGTGATAACGCACCTGTTTGTTCAACAAAATATGATTAATTACAGCTCGTTATTTCTCCCATAGCTCAACCAGTCTACCCTCAGGATCTTCAATCCAAATAAAATTACCAAATTCACTTATCTCTTTTTCCTTTACAAGAGGTACACCAATTTGTTCAAGATGCTTAATAGTTTCGTTTAGATTATAAACTTGGAAATTTAACATCACTTCCTGTTCTGTCGGGAAATAACTATCATCTTCAGTAAAGAAAGAAAAGATAGTTTCATTTCCTGAATGGGGTTTAATAATAGTCCCATTCCAATTTTCTATTTCAATCTTCAACACTTCACTGTACCATTTTTTTATAGCATCTAGATTTTTAGTCCTCCAAAATATTCCCCCGAAACCTTTTATCATCATAATTTTCTTCCTCACTCCTCTAATTTCATTAATTTTTCGATTAAAATAGAAATTCAAGAAATAAACACAAAATCCTTCTTCAACCAACCTTCCCCTTTAGCAAAGAGCGACTAAAACTGCTGATTCAAGTCAAATTACCATTAACGCATCCATATTCTAATTAGCTGGTTTAATGAACAATGATGAATTGAAAATATAAATACAATTTCTTTAATTTCATTTCTAATCTTAAGTCATCACTAATTCGTACCAAACCTTTTAGCTGCTCTGGTACGAGCACGCTCAGCTTCGACCTCACGATTGCGAGGCTCGGCACTGGTTTCCAGCGTATTCATTAAGTTCCTAGAAACCATTGCTATCTCATTAACTGCACGATTAAACGCCTCCTCGTTCGCCTTTGAGGGCTTGTTATAGCCCGTTATCTTTCTGACGTACTGAAGAGATGCTGCATGAATCTCTTCATCGGTAGCTGGTGGGTTGAAATTAAATAATGTTCTAATGTTTCGGCACATATGTTTCTCCTTTTTGTTTTCATTATTAGTAATTTCCATCTACAAAGAAGGCCTAATATCCTTTCTTCCGAAAAAGTAACACAAAGTTATTTAGAAGTAGAAAAGTATATTAACTGCAAGGATTTACTAACATAGATGTTAATATAATTGTTCCTCGTTTCATAGTCATATAACCCAACCATAGCAGTATTTCCGTCAATAGATGATTATGTATCGAATTGAACTACACCATAAAGGCATAATTTAATAAACCAAAAGGTCAGCCAGATTTTATTTCTCTGATTAACCTTTTGATATAGAGTCTTATTACACAACATAGTTGCCACTGATTTGGCTAATGTGCAAACGGAAGCTTAAGAAGAGCTTCCGTCTGATGATTAGCACGTGTCATCCCGATCGTGCTGGTAAACCAGCGTCTTGGGATTCGTTTTGCCAAACGTCAGGTACCACGGCACCCCTAATGGTCCACACTTTTTATAAGGAAGCACAATTTCCTTGAATTTCTTTGTATGGACATTGTAACGCCGTACTGAACCGGTAAATTTGCCAGTAGGAGCCCCGGTAACATTGTCGAACGGGCCCGTAATAGGGACAAACAATTTTCCATCCGGTCCAAAAAGAAGTGCCTGTGCGAAGGCACGCGGTTTTCCCGGAGCATAGAGGTCAATCTTGTCGAGAAACTTACCCGTTTTACCGTCAAAGATCAGAATTTTGTCAGTGTCATTAGGATCATCAAGGTTTTTAAAACTGGTGACATAGAGGTTGCCGTCAGGACCGAAGACCAAGCCTTCGGGACGATGGAGGTTGTTCTTGTTATCGCTCACAATGAACAAATCGTATCCCCCTGATTTCAAGTTGAAGCGCAGCACCCATCCTTTATTCGGATCTGAAAGGTCTACGACGGAGACATAAAGCAAGCCGTCAGGACCGAAGACCAATCCGCGGGGGTGGAAAGGGCTGAAGCCAGAGTGGTTGAGGTTGCCAAGAAACACCCCCGAGGTGCCATTATATTTCCGTACTGCTCCCGGTACGTCTACCGGCACGTCATCTTTAATAAAAAAGTCACCAATATCAGCCACAAACAGGACATTATTATTAGAGAGGACAATGCCCCGCGGTGCTAACGGAGATCCTGGTTCGGCTGAACGGACGAGTTCACCCAATAACGCCCCGGTTTGTCCAATAAATTTCAATACGTCACCATTCTCTGGCTGCCCGACCTTCTGGTTCGAAACAACGAGATTGCCCTTATGGTTAATGATAAGTCCCCGGGGACCATGCAAGTTTCCACTATTTGGCGGAACAAAAGTGCCAAGGAACTTCCCAGTTTCCGGGTCGAAAGTCTTCACAGTGTCGTCGAAGGCGTCACCAATGTAGAGAAAATCGCACTTGAAGCATCTGTCTTCTTCTTTTTGATTTTCCATTTTATCACCCTTTTAATAACATATTTTAAGTAAAAAACTAGCTTTTACCTAAATTACTATATGCTTACGGGAGATTTTTCGTATGGGACAATCATGCTGATAAAATTGCGTATTTTTAAAGTTATCTGCTAGTTACTTTTTAGTACTTTCTTTCACGATCTCTAACAATTAATATATTAATATCCAAATCAACTTCCAAGTGTTATTCAATTATTTGGCCCGATAACAAAAAGACACGCATTTTTATATGCGCGCCTCGATTTCGAATAAAGTTTAATTTATAAATCTTTCAAAAATATTTACTATAAAAATCGTGTCTCAATTTCCACTTAGTTGAGCATATATTTTTGTGGTCTCACTCTTCTCATGACCAAGTTCTGAATCACTTCAAGTAGCGCACCGTTATTAATCATATGTATAGCATAGCTGTGTCGTAATTGATGAGGATTTATACTCTTTTTTATCCCAGCTCGATTTGATACGCGTTTGATAATATATCTCAGATTATCAATACTCATACGCCTGTTTGGCCTTCTTTCCGTTTTTCTCGATATTAACAGTTTCAGTAACTTATCACTATACTTAGGGGACTCCTTTCCCATGCCTGAATTCCACGATTTATCTTCCGTCTCTCTACAAAAATTACTTTACCGCCTTGCTGTACTCGTCTATCTATAACACATAAACTACGCAAATCGCACACCCAGTAACCCTGTGACCAACCCAACGGTGGTACCAAGCATGCACACAGCAAGCCAAACTTTCCTGCTCCGCGCTCTTTTCAGTTGAGACCATCCTGCAATAGCAAATAAAATGCCTTCAATCAAAAACCACGGTTCGAAAATGACCAGATCCCACACCACGTACATATCATCATGGATATCAAATGTCCCATTCTCCAAGCCAATCACACCTGTGATTTGCAAGCCACGATAGATAATGCCAAAAATACCATGAGCAGTGGCTATCGAACACCCTAACACGGAAATGGAAAGCAACAATAAGCGCAGAATTTTCCTATTGCCTAAATAAATGAAACCAAGACCTACGAGTCCTGCAGCAATAAAGATTGGTGTAGCAACCCAATTAATTAGTTGAAACTGAGAAGATACAGCCACGCTGGGTTTTAGTAGGAACAGCCCCATTCTTCCGCCTAAAGCCCAATATAGGTGTGGCAACATATAAGCAATGGACCATACAAAAACAGCGATCCCCGCCCAAAAGGACGATTTTGATTGCGGTGGTTTTGACGACAAATTCGTATCCACTAACGATCACCTCAACAGTGTCCTAAGACCCTTTGTGTAAGAACTTGTACTTAACACTTGATCTACTTCTTACGTTATGATACTTTTAACATTTTTCTGGCTAATAACCAGATTACCAGACTTGTTCCCCATAAGATCAAAGCGGAGCCCAATCCCGCTACAGACATAAATACATTTATTTGATATTCCCCCAGCGTGACCTTCTCAGGTACAAACAGTAATGTAATCATCGCAAGTAAACAAAGGACTTAAGGCGGTTCATCGGCAAAAAAGCCCTTTACACCTTTATATTTACATTTATATTCAGGCCGGCAAATAATTGAACTATTCTGCTTGTCCACTTATCTCTATATGCCTTATTCATCGGTATCGCCCAAAAATTGAAAAAGAGCACTTATCTTTGCTACCGATAAACGCTCTTTAATGGAATAACTTAATTATTTTTTCCTCAATCCTAAACTATATAATTCTTGTTAAACTAACGCACCCGGTAATTCAAGAAGGTTTTACTCTGTGGAAATAATTATTGTCTAGAAACATCTAATTTCTTCTAACTTCGAGTTATAGTACAATAAAACTAAAAAGGTCCGAGGTATCTAATGATAAAAGGAAATTCTTACATTCTTGTTTTCTCCGTGCTTGTTTTTTCAATAATACTACTTCTATCAACTACACCTATAATAATTAAAACTTTACTTGTTATCATAACGATTGGGTTTCTATTTCCTATTATTAGAGAGAATCTATTTAAAGACAAATTCAGAAAAATTAAAGTGGCTTTCTATTCATCATTAACCTTTACAATTGGATTTTTTCTAATCTCTTTTCTAATCTCTTTGATTGAGGAACAATCATTTAATTTTAGTGGAGATTTATTTCTTTTTATTATTGTGCTTTTTTATAGTTTAATTGGAAATTTTGTTTATGGCTTACCTGTCTCACTAATTGCCGAATTTATCTCAATGAAGTTTTTCAATTTTCGAATCTGGTTATCTGGATTAATCCATATTGGGTTTGGGTTGGGTACATACTTTATTGACCCAAATTTTTTGATTCCTGCGATTATTTGCTCGATAATCTTTTTTGCTCTTGATGAAATTACTAAAAAAAAATCAACTTCTTTTTGAACTAAACTACATGCTTTAGTTTAAACACATTTTTTCACAATCTCAATTGAATGTACTAAGCTTTACTAAAGCCTATACATAAATAAGAGCGCAATTTTTATTTGAACTGCCCCCTGTCAAGTAGACAACGGAAATAATAAAATTGATATAAGCGCTCTTTAATGGAAAAACTAATAATAAGTTTTCAACTCTAAAATCATTTAACTCTTCTTCGTCCTAACACATCCATTAGTTAAAGTGCGATTACCCTAAAATTGGTTGAATGCGCCCGATGATTGAAGATCCATAAACCATGAAAGCGACAAATGTTTTCCGAGTGATAAGTTAATGTTTTGGCAATAATTTTTATGCCAATAGGTAGCGAATCAATCCCAATATGGCAAAACAAAATAAAGCTATGCCAGACCCTATGCCGGTGATTACACTGCTGGCAACGCCCAATTTTTTGGATCCCCATGGTGATATTACCGCAATTACTATCATAAGTACCGCTAATATATACAAACTGGAGTCTTTAAAGATGTTTACTAACCAGAAAAAATGAACACCTACGATCAAAGCAATCCACGGAGCAACATAATCCTTTTTTTTACTTCGGATCAACAAGAAAGCGCCGAGACCCGCTATAAAAAATTCAGTGTAGAAAACAATTAGGTAGTTATTAAACGTGTCCTTTTCTGACAAAGTAGTAGCCGCATCCCAGTGCGTCACGCTTAAGTACACGCCAATAAAGCATACTAACACCGCAATTCCGGAAGCAGCCCCGATATACTTGCGCCAATTTTCTCTGGGTTTCTCCTGAGCCCACCCGAACCAAACAAAACTAAACATAGCGAAAATGGCTGTGTACATCACATAGTCCCTTATATATTCCGACTCCATAGTCATCCCCCTTCTGTTTAAATTTATTATCAGATATTTTTACATATACCCTCGAAAAGGTTTATTAAGGGGAAAACAACGTATGATAACTACAGAAGAGATAGTTAGCAATATGTAATAAATTTTTTATTAAAGGAGTTGTGTCATTCTCGGAAATTTTGCACATCTCCTTTTAAAAACAGATTAACCAACACTTTGAAATTGAAAATAAGCCCTCAATACATTATTTATTCTGAAACGATAGATTACACACTCAATATTTACCTTTGTCAACTATCCAAAAAAGCCCTTGCTGTGTGCAAAGACTTTTCTTTTGACAAATTTACTATATGATTTAAAAAGCATGGGCTAAGTCTTTGGCACGAGCAATACCATTTTCTTTAATTTCTTGAGCTTTATCTGGCATTGCATTATGTCCTTCGATAAATAAACCTTCAAAAGAAGGTACACCAAAGAAACTCATGATCACACTTAAGAAGCGATGACCCATTTCTACATCAGCAGCTGGACCTTCAGAATAAACACCTCCACGAGCTTGAATATGAAGTGCTTTTTTATCTGTTAATAGACCAACTGGACCTTGTTCAGTATATTTAAATGTTTTACCCGCAACAGCGACAGAATCAACATACGCTTTCATTACTGGAGGGAATGAAAAATTCCATAAAGGTGTTACAAATACATATTTATCTCCTGACATAAACTGTTCACTTAGTTCATTAAGACGTCCCACTTTTGCTTTTTCTTCTGCTGAAAGCTCTTCAAATCCTTTACCAGATTGAAGTTTTCCCCATCCACTGAAAACATCCGTATCTATATGAGGGATATTCTCTTTATATAAATCAATATGAACGATTTCATCATTCGGATTTACTTCTTTGTATGTCTCAATGAACGCTTTTCCTGCTGCCATACTGAAAGATTGTGTTTCATCATTTGGATGAGCTGTAATGTATAATACTTTTGCCATGCTATTTTCACCTTCTGCTTTAATATTTTTATGTAATCTGTCTTAGCACTTACAAACAAAATAAGTTTTTTTGGACTATATATGAATAAAAAGGATTCAAAGAATTTGTCAGTTCGTACAAATCCCTATTAATCGTTATTTATTCACATCAAATAAATAAGGGTTTCCGCCAATGCTCATTCGCATTTCATCGGTAATTTGAGATGTTTCATTTGAATTAGATTCAATGTTTACAACGTAGTCAAATGAAACACTTCCATCATAATGATTATGTTTTTGATCCATCTTTTCACCTCCAATGAATTTAGTTTATATCTATCCCTATATTTCATACATTAATTGGTGATTTTCAACTTAATCCGTGAGGTAGGTTTATACTTCACTGTTAAAACAACGTATACTCGAGCTCAAGAACTTAATAGCTGCATGAAAAGTGATTGGCAAATCGATTTGGCTTTACTAACAAAAGATAAGCAGTGGTATAGGAATTATCTGCGAAATTAGCAGCTGTTAAATTTGACAGAATTAATTTCAAAGCACGTATAAAACGGAAGGAATTTGCTTTGAACTAAACGTTGTTATTGCAGGAAAGATTGTGGATGCGGCTAAAAGCGGAAATGAAATATTGGTGAATCAGATAAACAAAGAATGGTATAGAAATGCTGAGGAAATAGCTGATTTCCTTAGCGGTGCCAACCCCTATTTTAAAAATGCAGATCTATAAAATTTACTCTACGTGCATCTGAAATTAGTGACAAATGTTTTATCTGCTAGCTTGGCAAAAGATTGGAACGCAAGAATCGTTTCAATTGACGAAGGGATCACACTTATAATCCTAATGGCAGATACTATTTCTACGGGAGTTGTGAAGCAGTTTCCTGATAAATTTATAAAATAATCTTAAGAATCTCCAACATTCTGTTGGAGACTCTTTAGTTATGGGGGGACAATTACTTACGTTTATACAACTGGTTAAAAAAATACCGCGGGCTGGTAGTGTAATTTCATGATTGCACTAAAATGCCCCGTTACTTTAAGTAGATTGCTTCACATTCTTTCTATATAATTTAACCTAAATACACAATTTTCTTTTTTATGGTTATTCAACAATCTGGGCCTTAAATGAAAAATGAGCTTTTCTGGAATAATCATATAACTCATATTAACTGGTATTAGTTGAATAAATTCCTTAAATAATGTTGAGGTCTCCTTAAATTAATCTTTCAGTTTCAATTATCGGAAATTCTTTCTTCATTAATTTTCCTACTCTCTATTGCTAGGTTTAGTTGATGATTATTAACTTAATAGCTCGTTAAAAACACTTTCCCTTTGGTCATTTTAGGAGATTGAACAACTTCAATAGCCCTTTTTACATTCATTAAATCATACTGAGAATCTACCGTCATCAACCGTAATTTTTTATCACTTATTAGATTTATTATGTGATTAAAGGTTTCTTGCCATTTATCTGCTGAGACATTTTTATTCCAATTTCGTAAATGAAACATATTAGCATTCACTTTAGCTTTATTTATAATTTCTGCCCAATTTACTTGTATCCCTGATAAAAGACCTATGGTTAAAAAATTACCGTTAGGCCGTATACAATAAGCCAATTCATTACCATCCGAACCCCCAACAGAGTCAATAGCAGCATCAGCGCCCATTCCATTAGTTAATTCCATAACCACTTTATTTAAGAAATTTTTAGATGTATCAATCACATAAGCAGCACCAAGATGAAGTAATTCCTCCGTATACTTATTATTTCTAGTAACTGCAATCAATCGAAAACCTAAAACTTTCGATAATTGAGCAAAAACATGCCCAATAGAAGAACCGCATGCGTTAACCAATAAAACATCATTTGGTTTTAATTTTAAAACTTCCGTACAAACTACCCATGCTGTAATTGGATTGATGTACATCTGTGCTGCCGTAAAATCATCAATCGAATTAGGTATAGGAATTGCAAATTCTGAAGATGTCTTAACTAACTCTTGCCATGTACCTTCCCCACGCAAAGGTAAAACACGTTTACCAATAAAATGTTGAGAAACTAAAGGACCGACATCTTCTACTATACCAACTCCTTCATATCCTGGAATATTTGGTAAAGAAATACGCTGAGAATATGCCCCTCTAATCGGTATTAAGTCAGAGGGATTGATAGGGCGAGCTAACATTCGAACAAGGACTTCATTATCTTTTGGCGGTTCAATACTTTTAGACTCAACTCTTAACACATCTTTAGGGCTACCGAATTCATAAAATTTAATACATTTTGTATCCAAAATTATAAGTCTCCTTAATTCAAATCAGTTTTATTTAATAATATCATCTTCACCTCAACTGCCTCGATAGTTTAGGTAGTTTTCAACAAACTGGCCCAAAAATCGAAATAAGCGCCGATCCTTGCTACAGGAAAGTGCCCTTTAATGGAATAACTTAAATATTCCCCCAATTCTAAGCTACATAATTCTTGTTCAATTAACGTACCGTTAATTTGATTGAAGTTATTCACATTGTTATAGTTCTATTGGAGAATGACAACAAAGTCTTTTATTTCCAAACCTTAAAAATGTAAAACCTCGTCCTAAAATTAGGACAGGGTTAACATAAAGTTGATTAATTCTTGATAAAAAACACTTCACCAAACTTAAAACTTACTAATTAAGTCGTTAAGAACTAAGTTACTTCGTCATGAAATTACTTCTGCGCAATCTGAATAAGGTTGCCGCATGTATCGTCGAAGACAGCTATTGTGACTTCGCCCATTTTAGTCGGCTCCATAGTAAACTTCACGCCGTTTTCCAATAATCGTAGGTACTCTTTATGAATATCTGCAACGCCAAACATTGTTGCTGGGATGCCATCGGCAAATATCTTCTTTTGATACTCCTTTGCGGCAGGATGCTCATTCGGTTCGAGTAAAAGCTCGGTACCGTCATGATCATCGGGAGAAACAAGCGTAATCCACCTAAATTTCCCCATGGGAACGTCAAGCTTTTTTACAAACCCCAGCTTTTCTGAATAAAACTCAAGTGCCTTGTCTTGATCTTGTACGAATATACTGGTAACAATGATTTTCATACTGTTTTGCCTCCTTTGATATTTGTGACGCATGGTGCTGTGCTATCAATCTGGCTGCAAGCAAAACAACCCACACATTTGTCAGTAGTCCTGTTCCGATTTTATAAAATTACTCTATCCATCTATTCAGCAAATTTTTAAGTGGTTCGTTGTTGAATATAAGTACTCGATATTTTCCCTTTCGTTTTGATATTACGAGTCCTGCATCCTCCAATGCAGAAAGATGTTTAGCTATCGCTTGTCGCGAAATGGAAAGGTTGTGCTTCATAATAAGACGTACCGTAAGTTCGTACAACGTCAGCTCGTTGCGTTCGGAAAGTTCGTCTAAAATAAGCCGCCGAGTCGAGTCGCCAAGTGCTTTAAATATAGCGTCTTTGTCCCAATTCATATTTCGAGTATAAGCAACTCTACGGTTGCTTGTCAAGTATAAGCAACTGAATGGTTGCGTGATAAAGGAACCTTATCATGCAATATAAACAAGTAATGGGAAAGAAACCTCCAGGCTTAAAAATTCAGCAATCGAATGCCAAGCAAATTTATCTGTTATCATCAACATGCCTATAACACTTTTATTAAAGTCATGAATCTCGTTCAACCGATCACTATCCTGATGGAGCCACGCATTTTGATAAGTGTATTAAAACGAACTCTTTTTAAATAACAAAGGGGCGGTTCCCATGTCTATACAGATTGCAAACAGAGAATCACTCCAATTTTTAAAATATTATGGCTGAACTCCCCCATTGAATTAACAATTTTCATATTCTTTCATGCATTGTTGTTAATTAAATATTAGTTAAAATGACAAATGGAGCCATACTTCAGGCTCCATTTTCATATATTAAATCTCGTTTACACGAGTCTATTGTGGCATTAGGAGATTCATTTCCCATCAACAACTTCTTTGAAGATTTCATAAGAACGCTTTTGTTTGTCAGGATCGAAAATATATGATACAGCCATAATTTCATCTACATTATATTTCTCCTGAAAACTCGTTAATTGCTTTCGAATGGAAGCTTTATTTCCTAATAAAGTAACACTGGACATAGAGGCAGCTGCATGTTTTTCTTCCGGGCTCCAGATATGTTCCATGCTTTCAACTGGTGGCCTTAACGGGTTTCGAGTACCGCGAACGACGTTTAAGAAAAATTGCTGCATCGTTGTTGATTCGAATTTTGCCTCTTCATCACTTTCAGCGGCAATGACATTTAAGCAAACCATCATATATGGAGAGTCGAGGTATTCAGATGGTTGGAATCGATTTCGATAAATTGAAATGGCCTCTTCCATAAATCGAGGGGCAAAATGAGAAGCAAACACATATGGCAATCCTAATTTTGCCGCTAAATAAGCGGAATCAGTGGAGGAACCAAGTATATAAATCGGGATATTCGTATTAACACCAGGATATGCTTTCACATAACTTTGACGCTCCTCCGGCCCAAAATACGTAAGCAATGCATTAACGTCCTCAGGAAAAGTATAGACCGAATCATTTTTGGATCTTCTTAATGCGCTCGCGGTCATCATATCTGTACCCGGCGCCCTGCCAAGACCCAAATCAAGCCGATCAGGATAAATAGCCGCCATCGTTCCAAATTGTTCAGCAACAACTAAAGGAGAATGGTTTGGTAACATGATTCCCCCAGACCCTACACGTATATGTTCTGTATGTTCTAATGTATGTTTTATTAATATTGAGGTGGCTGAACTGACAAGCGTCGGCGTATTATGATGTTCAGCAATCCAATATCGTGTATAACCCATTTTTTCTGTTGCTTGGGCCAAATCAATCATTGAATCTATAGCATCCTTCGCTACTTGCCCTTCGCGAATCGGAGCAAGATTTAAAACAGAGACAGGTATTTGTATATTTGCCATTCAGATGATCCTTTCTTCTGGAAGTTTTCAATACTATACTAACAATGAAAGTTCTGGAAACAAAGTTAAAAGCTTTTATGTCGATTCTAAATAGTGAAGTCTCACAAAGCAGTTCTATCTGCATTGCTTTGGTAGATCTCTCTTTCCTTTCTTCCATATAGATAGTAATAAAGAACAATAGATAATAAGGCTACGAAGGCAATCGCCAAAAAAAGACCACGGTAGCCAATTATCGGAACAAGTAATCCAAGCAAATAAGGTCCTGCTCCAAGCCCTAAATCAAATAAAATAAAATAGGTTGATGTCGCTAAACCTAAACGATGAGACGCAGTGACTTTTATAGCTGTTGCTTGAGCAATAGAATTAAAGTTTCCATAACCTATGCCAATAAGTGCACCCGCCAATAGTAAAACGAATCCACTGTGCGCTTGACTAAATAGAACCATTCCTGCTGAAAAAATGATGAGACAAGGATAGACAACAATATTTGCCCCTTTTAGATCCATTAATCGTCCCGTAAAAGGTCTTGAAATAATAATAATTATGGCATATACAAGAAAGAAGAAGCTCCCAGCCTCAACTAATTGAATTTCCTTCGTGTAAAAAGTTAGAAATGACATAACACTTGAATAACAAAAACCAATTACAAGGGCAACAATAGAAATGGGTATAGCCATTGGTTCAAGGAAATTAGAAATTTTAAAGCCATGATCAGCTTTTTCGAGATTTTCCTTCTTTGATTGAAAAACCGGTATTTTCAAAGTGAAGGATATTAATAGACAAAGGATTGATAGTATTAAATTAAATATAAAAACTATTGAATAATCCCCATTTTGTGTAAGTTGAATTCCCACTAACGGGCCAATTGCAGAAGCTAAAATAACACTTAAGCTATAATAGCCAATCCCCTCACCACGCCTATTTTTTGGAATAATTTGGGCAATAATTGTTCCTGTAGCAGTACTAGCAACCCCAAGAGCGAACCCATGAAGGAATCGATTCAGTAACAATATCGGTAAATGAATGGCAACAAAATATAAAGCGGTTGTGATAATAAATAATATCAAACCCGTAAATAAAATTTTCTTACTTCCTGCATCTTGAATCTTACGCCCTGTTACTAACCGGCCAATCAAAACGCCAATAATAAAAATGCTTGATACTAGCCCTGCTACACTCGTTGAGGCATCGAATTTTTCAACAGCATAAGGAGCAATCGTCACAATCAATGAAAAAAATACAAGCGTTAATAAAAAATTGATCAAGTAAACGATAATAAAGTCCTTCGTCCAAAGCCTTTCCTTAATCATATACTTCCTCCTGCTTGGGTGCTTTCCTTGAATGGATTTGCAATTATCAGATATTTTCTTACATTCTATTTAACCATGAATGCCTCGATTTACCAAACGTGAAGGGTTCATATATTTTCGAATATGGATTTTTAGACATTTAAGTGTGACTTCATATGTTTCAAATCATTCGCATCATCCATTATAAAAAGGCAACGCGCGGTGGGTAGTTGCCTTTCTCTCCCTATATTCCAAACTGTAAGCTTCAACATTCCAAGTAATAAGGAAATGCCCAAAAACGCTATTCTTTACAACAAGCACGAATTAGCTCTTTAAAGTGAAAGAAACCGATTTGGAAAATCTGTCATAATAATTGAAGCTTTAGCTTTTTTTAATGCGTTTACATAGCTTTGATCATTGACTGTATATACGCGAATGGGATAACCGTTTTCCCTCATTTTTTGTCCTTCAATCGAACTTGCAAATTGTGGTTCACAATGAATACCATTGACTCTCAAAGTTCTCGCGTCTTCCAGTACATTTGACGGAACACCTATAAATAGTAGGGCAGTCTGAATGTATGGGTCGATCTCTCTAACCCGTTTTAAACTATTTTGATTAAAAGATGAGATAATCACTTGATCGTTCAATTGATATTCATAAACCTTTGATAATACATTCTTCTCTATGTTTGTGTAATCGAATCGGTCCGTTTTTAATTCAATATTAACGGTTAATTTTCGATCTAATCCTTTTACCCACTCTAACACCTCTGAAAGAGAAGGGATGATCTGATTAGAAAATTTAGGATCGAACCAGCTCCCTGCATCTAATAAGCGGATTTGTTCATAGGAAAGATCTTTTACATAACCAGTACCATTTGTCGTACGATCAACCTTTTCATCATGAATGACAACCAGTTCTCCATCCTTCGTCATTTGCACATCTAGCTCTATCCCATCTACCCCAATGGATTCAGCTTCCTCAAAGGCAATCATCGTATTTTCAGGATAACACCCACTGAAACCACGGTGCCCATAAATCCCCATATTACTTCTCAATTTAATCCCATCCTTCCTTATAAGTATAAATAATAGGCTGTTTTCGCAAACTTTGTTGTTATTTACCAAGTAGTGCGAAGTGGTTGATTTCCGCTCCAGTTGCTCGCTTTCCGCGGGGCGGGCGGTGAGCCTCCTCGGCGTAAACGCCTGTGGGGTCTCACCTGTCCCGCTGCTCCCGCAGGAGTCTCGCACTTCCGCTCCAATCAACCTTCAACAGTTTTTCTTTTAATAGCAACAATCTTTTAGAAAAGAGCAAAATAAAAAAACTGACCCGCATTCTGGATTTGGGTCAGTTGAGTTAAATCTTACTTCCCTTTTTTCTTGTTTGCCATTTCAAGAGCGCGATTGGTTTCTTCTGCTGCTTGATCAAGAGCTTTCTTAGGGTCCATACCTTGATAGAGGCTTTCCATTGCCGTTACTACCTTCTGTCTTGATTCTGGGAAGACAGAGATTAATGCACCTTGGGTAGCTTTATTCGCTTTTGTTTCACGTAGCTGATCGACTGTTACTTTTAATTGTGGGTACTTTTCCCATTCTTGTTTAACAATCTCCTCTTCATAAGCTGCTGGGTTAATGGCAAAATAACCTGATTTAACATGCCACATTGCCTGCACGTCTGGAGTAGTTAAGTATTTCATGAACTCCCATGCACCTTTTTGTTTTTCCTCGCTAATTCCATTTGACATCCAAACAGATGCACCACCTATGATTACCCCTTGACGCTCTGCATCATCTGGAACTGGTAAATAAGAAACACCTACTTCAAATGGTGCATTATCAACTAGCGCTCTAACACCCGCGGATGAGTCTAAGTACATCGCAATTTTTCCAGATTGGAATGCAGCTCTCATATCATCCCAGTTTTGCCCTACATTATAAAACGTACCCTCTTCGTACATATCACTAATTAATGAAAATACTTTTAACCCTTTTTCTTCATTATATGTTGCTTTTGCTGCATCGCCTTTACGGCCGTTTTCTTGATCAACATATAGTCCGCCTTGAGATGCTAGCAATTCTTCAAAGAACCATCCATAATTAAGAATGGAGAATCCATATTGCGTCGTTTTGTCCCCATCTTTTTTTGTTAACTTTTTTGCAGTTTCCTTTAACTCACTATATGTCATCGGAGCTTTTTCCGGATCTAGACCCGCTTCTTTAAAAGCATCCTTATTGTAAACAACCACTGGGGTTGATGAGTTAAACGGCATTGAATACTGTGTTCCATCTACAGAATAGTAGTTTGAGATATTTTTCTCCCATTGAGAAGTGTCGTAATTTTCTTCATCGATGAACTTTTGAACAGGTTGAATTTTCCCGCTATCAATCATATATTTTGTTCCAACTTCAAAGACTTGCATAATAGTAGGGGCATCTTCTGTTCCTGCAACTGTATTAAATTTCGTTAATGATTCTTCATATGTACCTTGAAATATTGGTTTTACTTCAATTTCATCCTGTGACTCATTAAATTCCTTTGCAAGTTCATTTAATGCCGTCTCTAGTTCCCCACTCATCGCATGCCAGAATACAACCTCTGTCTTTCCACTTGAATCCTTCTTAGAGGCATCTCCCTCTGTTTTTGAATCTGTTGACGTTGTACCTGAACTGGAGCATGCACTCATGATAAGTAAAAATAGACCCGATATGATAACTAATAATTTCTTCATTTTTGCGAACTCTCCTTTGCTATTTAATCGCACCTTGAGTTAACCCTTTTTGCAGATGTTTTTGTCCTAAAAATAAGAGAATTAATGTCGGGAGGATAACAACAATGACCGCTGCCATGACCACCCCCCATTCGGTTGAAACTTCTTGCGTTTGCATCTGCTTTAAGCCAATTTGCACAGTTCGAACACGCTCATTATTTGTAACTAACAGTGGCCAAAGATACATATTCCATGTTGTGAGAAAACTATAAATCCCTAAAGTAACTAAACTAGTTTTGGAGACAGGCAACACAATGTTCCAGAAAAAACGAAATCGGCTGATCCCAGCAACTTGTGATGCTTCAAAAAGTTCCTTAGGAATCGTTTTAAATTGCTGTCGTAATAAAAATGTCCCGAATGCAAGAGCAAAGAATGGAATGGTTAATCCAAAATAATTATTGATCCAACCTAGTTTTTGCACGGTTAGGAAATTCGGGACCATCGTTGCCTCCCAGGGAATCATCATTGTCGAAATGAAGATAAAAAAGAGAACATCCCTGCCCTTAAAAGGAATAAAGACAAACGCAAAAGCTGCGAGGCTCGAAATAATAAGTTGACCAAGCATAACGACCATTGAAACGAAAAAGCTATTAAATAAATAATTTAGGAGAGGTACTTTAATAAATGCTGACTTATAATTATCTAGAGTAAACGATTCAGGTATTAAATTTCCTTGTAACACTTCCCCACCTTTCATGAAACTAATCATGAACGCATAAAGGATTGGGAACATCATTATAATCGTGAAAATAATGAGCAAACCGTAGAGAAAGGCCTTTTTTGTCATACTCATTGATAATGTACCTTCCTTTCCCCTAGCTTAAATTGAAGAATAGTAACAATTAATATACAGAAGAATAGAATTGTCGCTTGGGCACTTGCTGAACCGACATTATAGTTAATGAAGGCATCCTTATAAATGGAATAAACAATCACATTGGTTGATTCAATCGGTCCACCCTTCGTTAAAATATCAATTTGACCAAATGTCTGGAAGGCATTGATGAATGAAACCGTAATGATAAAAAACAATGTTGGAGAAAGCATTGGCAGGGTAATCTTTCGAAGTTGGTACCAATAGCTCACACCAGCAATTCGTGCATTCTCATACAGTTGCTCATCGATATTTTGAAGCCCTCCTAGCAAAATCAAAAAGGCAAAGCCTGCGTTCATCCAAATTGTTGCAACTGATACAGACATAAGTGCATATTTAGGATCTAACAACCATTGAATATCTGGGAGTCCTACAGATTCAGCAATTTTGCTTAAAATACCGATTGATGGGTTGTACATAAACATCCAAATAACAGAAGAGGCAGCTACACTCATCCCCATCGTAGATGAGAACATTGTGCGGAAAAAGCCTATCCCGTTCAGCTTTTCATTTGCAAGTAAGGCTAACATGAGGGCAAGAATAATTCCTACTGGCACTGTATAAAAAACAAATAAAAGTGTTGCTTTTATACTTGTGTGAAAAGCAGATGAATCTAGTAAGTATATAAAGTTTTCCAATCCCACATAGGTGATTGGTACACCTTGTCCATCTGTTATATAAAAACTTAAATAAAGTGTCCGTAGCATGGGGTAGAAAAGAAATACGGCAAATAAAATGATCGATGGCAACAAATAAAGCAGACCAGTAATTGTATGATGTAATCGTCTACGTTTCATACCCGTTGTTTTTACAGTCACGGGTAAGATCTTTGCGTATGTTTCTGGTAAACTACTCATACCGAAACCCCTTTAAGTGGAGCTTGCATTTCCGTCAATGTGACTCTATTATTGATACGCTTTCCACCGTTCATATCAAAAAAACAAAGGTCATTTTCGTCTATACAAATCGATACCTTCTCACCAACTTGTATATCCCACTGACCATTCCATTTTGCGATCCATTGCTCTCCCTTTCCAATGCCGAAAGTTAACAATGTTTCTGTCCCTAAGACTTCTACATTTAGAACTTCTGCAGAGAATCCCGCCTGATCCGCTTTCGTAAGCTGAATATGCTCAGGGCGCACTCCTACCGTGATTTCTTTATGATTTAAAAGTATTTTAGTTTTATTTGATCGCTCACATGCCAATTCTAAGAACTGACGAACGACTTCTCCATCCCCAAAATTCATAGGTGGAGAACCGATAAATGAGGCAACAAATGAATTTTCAGGTTGATTATAAATCTCAAGAGGACGACCAATTTGTTGAACAATTCCTTCATTAAGAATCATCATACGGTCCGACATTGTCATTGCTTCTACCTGGTCATGCGTGACATAGATCATCGTTATTCCTAATTTCCTTTGGAGTTGGCGTATTTCAGAACGCATTTTGGCACGTAATTTCGCATCTAAATTTGATAATGGCTCATCCATGAGACAGATAGGTGATTGCGTAACGATAGCTCGCGCTAACGCTACCCTTTGGCGCTGTCCACCTGAAAGCTCGCGAGGTTTACGCTTAAGTAACTCTGATAGACCTAACATGCCAGCTGCTTCTATACATCTTTCTTTTTGTTCCTTTTTGGATACTTTTCTCGTATGTAGACCAAATAGGATGTTCTGTTCAACAGTTAAATGCGGATAGAGTGCATAGTTTTGAAAAACCATTGATAAGTCGCGTTGACTAGGTGGCAGATGATTTGCTTTTGCATCACCTATGAATAGTGACCCACCGCTAACTTCTTCAAGTCCAGCAATGATGCGGAGCATTGTACTTTTCCCACATCCTGATGGACCAACTAATACAAAAAACTCACCTGGTTCTATTGCGAAATTAATCTCTTGAATGACGCTGGATTTTCCATCATAAGATTTACTTACACCAACAAGTTCAACACGTTTCAAGCTACATATTCCCCTTTCGCCCTTACTACTTAATTAACACTCTACTAAGCATTAGGCTATATTTTTCCGCGGGTATACCACATCTTCTTGATACGTTCAAAAATAATACAAACGAAAAAACCATAAAAAACAGGGATTCAAAAGATTAAAGCCTATCTTTCTATAATTTCTTATTCATATCAATGAGTAAATGGTACATTCCCAATATTAAGTAAATATGGGGATAATGTAGATGTTTGTTAATATTGTGTAAATGATAGAAACACAGATTACTAACCCGTTTCCCTTTTCCTTATAATCGGACACTATTTTTCCAACAAGGCGCCACAAAGAGCGGTCATGATTCAGATAAACATATGTTACATTTCGTGAACGACTACATAATCAATCACCTCAAGTAGTGCAATGGCTAGCCTCCAATTAAAAGTTAACTGCAGGTTTGAATCACATGAAAAAAGGTGCCCGCCCCCTAGTGTTTTAAAACATTAGGGGACAAGCACCTTATCCTTATCGCCAAACAGCTTCACTAAATCTGTTTAAAAAGTATTCACACATTTTATTCGAACGAAGCCTAGCCGCTACATACGGGGGCTGGACTCCTCTAGCGCCTTCGAGCGAAAGTCCGAGCCACAAAACTTTCTCGTCAATGATCACAAACGGAAAGGGAAAGCTCTCATCCAGCCAGACATCGCACTGGCTACATTTTTGATTCGAAATAACGGTTAATTTTACTCGCTTTCCTCTATTTAATAACTGCTGAGTCCAATCTTCTGATAACTTGCTTCCCTTTGGCAAAGAGATGGTAATCGATGACTTTGCCGATCTCATTTCCGGAAAAACAGCATCCACTTTTCGCGCATGCATCCATCTTAATTTACCTGTAACTTGAGTGAAAGCGTAAATCCTTGGAATATACTAGGTGTATTTGTAAATAATATGATTGTTAAACCATAAATTGAGGAGGATTTGTATGCAACAGGAGCAACAAGCAAAAGTGAATTTGGGTTCTAGTTCTAATATGAAATCAGGATTTGCTGGAACTGATCCACAAAAAGTAAAACAAGAAATTATAAAAGATGTAAGTGAAGGACAAGGTGCGATGACTTCCCGGGAAGCAGGAGCAATGCGCGATTAAAAAACCACTCAATTGTTTTATTAAAAGTCAAGATATTTCTTAAAGCTCTTATCAACATTGAATTCATATGTAATGTCAGAGATTATAAGGGTAAATGAAAAAGGATAGGTGAGCAGTTGAAAATATGCTCTATCTATCCTTTTTTTGTACAACAAATGACCTCATATAATACCACAGCATTAAGATTTACTACGATAAAACAAGAAATTTGTTGTTCAATTAAAGCGCCCCGATTGTAGAAGATCAGTGGCTGCTGAAGATTGCTAGCACTTTTTGAACTCTAGCACTCGATAGGTTAAGTACAAATTTAATTTTAGAATCTACTCCATTATTAAAAACTCTTTTTAAGGAATTTAACATATTTAATCAAAAAGTAGTCTCCGCACAAGACCAGTCTCTTGATTGCCTTAACGTAATATCTAGAAACCCTGATAAAGCAGGGGAAATCCATTTATTTTTATGATAAACGACTTGGGAGCATATCTGTTTTAAATCAGCCTCACAAGGAATCATTTTTAATTTTCCCGCTTTGATTTCTTCTTGCACCGTCATTATGGGTAAATAAGCAATACCAAGCCCACTCATTACAGAACGCTTTATCGCCTCAATACTCCAAAGTTCCATGATGTTAGAGGGTACTATCCCACTATTGCTTAGAAACTCTCCAAAAATTCTTTGATAACTGCCCTCTTTCTCGTTCGTAATGAAACACTCACTTAGCTTCTGATTTTCGTAGTTTCCAGGTAAAATATTCAGTGAACACTCAGGACTTCCAACGAGAACAATTGGTTCGTTCATTAACGGATGGATGACTAAATCTGAATCCTCAAACTGTGGCAACATGACAAACGCAACATCTGCCCTACCATCAACTATTGCCTTCTTGTTATCGCTGCATGGGGCATTACTTAAACTGATGCTTACATGAGGAAATTTTTCTCTATATTCTCTCAATATTGGTTCTAGACGGTATACCGTTAATGATTCTGGAGCTGCAATCTTTATTTCCCCTCTGATTTCCTTTCCATTAATTGTAACGCTTTCGATTTTTCCATAAATATCTAAAATTTCCTGAGTATAGGGCAACAGCTTCTTACCAATTTCAGTCAATCTTACCTTGCGACCCATCCGATCAAACAGAGGTCCGCCTAAATGTTCTTCGAGCGCCTGAATATGAGAAGTAACCGTGGATTGAGTGTAACCTAAATGTTCTGCAGCTTGTGTGAAGCTGCCCGTTTCAATAACCTTTTTAAACGTAACAAAATGGCGTATCTCCATTATTTCACCCACTTTTATTTTCTCTTAATTCAATAGTATCAAAAAAATCAATGGATAACTTCATATATTTCAATTTTACTAATAATTCGCGAAGGGTTAATATTAAGAAAATATACTTTTGGGATTAATTAAAACATCGGAGGTATTTAGACTTGAAACGTATACACTATAGCTGGTTTATTCTTGCCATTACATTTTTCTCCATTATTGCAGCCGGAATTGTCATGTCATCATCAGGGGTTTTCATAGATCCTTTCGAAAAGGAATTTGGGTGGGATCGATCTGTTATTGCACTCGGTTTTGGCATAAGTATGTTCTTATTTGGTATATCAGGCCCATTTATGGCAGCATTACTTAATGTGATTGGCTTAAAGAAAATGATGGTCGTTTCTATGGCAACTTTGCTGACAGGTATCATGCTAACCTTCATTATGAATCAATCATGGCAGATGATCATCATTTGGGGCTTTATTATTGGGCTGGGATCAAGCCTTTTTTTAACGGTATTAAGTCCATATGTAGCGAATCATTGGTTTGAGAAAAGAAGAGGTCTGGCTGTAGGAATATTAATGGCAGCTACAGCGACAGGTCAGTTAATTCTACTTCCTATCTTAGCAGCTATTATAGAAAATTATTCATGGCGCCCTGCAATTGGTTTAATAATGATCCTTTGTATCATCATGCTTATCATAATCCTTTTATTTATGAAAAACACACCAAAGGATGTTGGTATTCTTCCATATGGACTTGAAGAAGAAATACAAGATAGCTATAAGGAACAAAAGGAAAACCCTATTATTATAGCCTTCAAAGGTTTACTCGAAGCTGTGAAAGTGAAGGAATTTTGGTTATTATCTGGTAGTTTCTTTATTTGTGGGCTTTCAACTAGCGGTTTAATTGGTACACATTTTGTTTCTTTTTGTATAAGTTTTGGAATACCTTTAGTTACAGCAGCCTCGTTTCTTTCGTTTATGGGAATCTTTAATCTAGTAGGAACAACTCTATCTGGTTGGCTATCCGATCGTTTCGATAATCGATGGTTGTTATTTTGGTACTACGGTTTGAGAGGGGCTTCACTGGTCCTACTTCCTTATGCATTAATGGAAGGTTCCACTACTATGCTAATGATCTTTACTGTATTCTATGGATTAGATTGGATTGCAACTGTTCCACCAACGATTAGCATCTCCAGACAAATTTTCGGCACTAAAAAAAGTGGAATAATTTATGGTTGGATTTTTGCATCTCATCAGGCAGGTGCTGCAGTAGCTGCTTTTGGCGGGGGTCTGATCTATAAATTTTTCAACACTTACACATTGGCATTCTTCTGGGCAGGGGTTTTCTGTTTATTAGCAAGCTTATTTGTCATTCTTATAAAAAAACAACACTCAAGTCAATCAACTATAGAAAGAACAGTGAAAATATAATAATTAGTAGAAAGTTAAAACTGTGGTATTTTCTTATCTCTTTTAAATATATGAATATACACATTTAGTGTTATTTATAGTCATATTATATGTCCAGGATAAATTTTAGCACACTCTTAAACTACCTGAAGAATAGAATAAGAAATTCTAAATCAAATGTAGAAAATTAATTTTCAAGGAGGAGTTGAAATGCTATTTTATTTTCATTTTCAAATGGCAAGATAGGAACCGGAAAAACAAAACTAATAAATGCTAGTATTAGCAATATTTGCTTTCAACAAGAGCAATGGAGAATAAAAGATTTCAACCAAATTGCTCATATTTCTCAATTTAGGGAAAAAGGGCGAATATAACTTCCTTATTGGGGGTCCCACCAGCAAAAAGCAGAAATCATAAGCTAAAAATTCTTGAAATAAAGCTATTTTGTAAATATTTATTATTCAACTATCTGATTAAAATTGTTGAGGACTGTAGGCATGATGGAAAACAAAGGAAAGGGGCATGATGTGAAAATGAATGAAGAAATGATTTTCCAGCAAATCGATTTAATCAGGGAAAAAACATTAAATGAAATGGAAGATCTATTAGAAGAACAGGCAGATCTAATGCCAAGAGGATTCCGCAATACGATCCGTTGGAATCTAGGTCACATTTACACGTTTCAAAATATTTTACTTTCAAAATTTGGAGGGAAACATTTCGAAACGCCAACTCGATACCTTGAACTATTCGCCCCAGGTACAAAGCCAGACGATTGGGAAGGTGAGATACCGACACTTGATGAGTTGAAACAACTTCTAGAAGAACAGCCAGCAAAAATAAAGGAAGCTTTAGCTGGACATCTGGATGAAAAAGCGGCAGAACCATTTAAATCACTATCAACAATAGGTGAGCTTCTGAATTTCTCGATGTATCACGAAGGATTGCACGTGGGAATAATTAAAGGGCTAAAAAAAGCGTACCGTGTAGCAGAGTAAAAAAGTAGTTTTTTAAGAGAGACTTTTTCAAAAGGTAATAACCCAACTTTATCTTTATTACTAAAAATTGCTTTTCTTCTGGAACTAAAACCTAATTTCTAGGTACTGTATGCTGGAAATTAGGCTTTTTTCATTTTGTTTTCTTTTACAATGTATATCCGTAAAATCACGGGACGGTTCTAATGTTACCTAGGTACTACCCAATCCCAAGACTTGAAGAGACTTACAGTACAATTGTTCTTTAAAATTGCTAGGAATGAATAGAAAAAAACACTTTATGCTCCTCAAAGGTCAAAAGAGCGACTGTTCTTCTTAAATCAGGAATTTGAGTTTGAATGAATCAAGATATACTAGGACGACTCTGCTGTCCCCTTATATTCCACCATTATTTTATGGTAGCTAATCGATTTCCCCTTCCAAAACGCAAGAACCGTCCCTATGTTTTACAACGAACTTGTCAAAATCCGCCATTACTGTTTCCCAAATATGTTGGGCTATAAAACCTGTTGCCCCTACTGGAACAGGGATTGCACCACTAGCTATTGAAATTTCAAATTCCTCTAGCATACCATTAGCTGAAACTATATTACCGTTGTCGTCTTTTTTATTTCCAAAAATAAAAATTGAAATGCTAACATTAAAAAGCATCACTTTTCGATATTTAGTCCATAATTCGTTAAGGTGCATTTCTCCTGATGTATTCTGTGGAAACGGTCTTGATTTCAGCCTATCTTCGACTTTTCTTTCCTTACTTTTATATAGTTCTTCTAACGCACCTGCTATAATACAACTTCCTATTCTTAGTCCAAACCCTGAAACTATATTATTTTTATTTTTAATAACTTCTTTACTCAGATCCGTACTAAATTTAAATGATGTAGTTTCTCCCCATTTTCCAAAATCAGTAGCACTTCCAGATATAAAAACATTTCTTCGCTTCACAATGTTTGTTATTCGGATAAGTATTTCTGTAATTTGTCTATAACTATCAACTAAAAGTACATTAATTCTATATCTCTTCAAATCTTTAATTCTCAACTCTTGTTTTATCACAGCATAACGAAACTCATCATCTGTATTGTAATCAATTTTATCAACTTTTTTCATAAAACAGTTATGATTTCGCGAGTTTTCGCCTAATAAGATTCTTATTCTGCTTAGAACATATGATAAATTCGGATCATCGAAACTAAAACCAATAAATAGAAAGGTTTTAGAAACCAAATCACCTTGAAGTGCTGTACTAAATAATTTTCGTTTAAGGTAATATCCCTCGTAATCATCTTTAGTTAAAACTGCTTCGTGTGATAAGGAACTATCGCCATGCATTTTGTAAACAATGACATCAGTATTAGGCATTTTATGGCTTAAACTTTCCGGTAATATTTTTGTGTCAACCCTTTTATTTTTAGCCTCTAAGTTTGTTTCAATTAGCTTATCATAGTTAGTTGTCCAATAAGTATTTATGGATAATTGAGCTAAAATTTGATGATTATCTGTAACTGTTACATCTTTTGTGAATTCCTCCACTAAAACCTGATTTATTTTCCCACTTCCCTCAAATTCATTAACATGGTATTGAGCTAACGCAATTAAAACCGATTCAATATCAATGTTAAGATCCGGCTGGCTCTTTTTGAAGCCAGGCATTGTGATGAACAGTCGCACCTATCACTTTTAGAAGGGGAGTTCCTTTTTTATCAATCACCCAGTCAAGTACTAATTTCGATTTTATCCTTTATATCATTTAAAATTTCGATATTATAGCAAAGAATAATAGAACGGTTTAATATAGGATCATGCATTGTCATTCTATACCATGTAGGATACATAAATTTCCCTTTGTATAGACAGATTGTTCCACAGTATACAACAATACCCTCGGTACTATACACATTATTTTTTTGAAGTAATTCTATAACCTTCTCAACCCCTAGAAGAGAAGCAACGGTTCCTTCTTGGTAAAGTTCCCAATGATCATGAACCATGATCTCACACGTTAACTTAATCTCGTCCCAATGCCCGATTACTTCCTCCAGGGGCCATAATACTTTTGCAATTGGCTTCTGACAAATTTGTTTAAAGTATTTACTAGATTGTGCCTCTAATACTCTATCAGCATGATCTGAGCCTACAGTAATGAAAGATCCTTCTTCATTTATGAGTAATAAATATTCAATTTCGCCAGTTGTATTATTTCCCAAAACTTGAATATTCCCATCTTGGGTTACTAAATAATCACTGATTGGATGAATCGTCGCGTCAGTGTTCATTGGAGCTGAAATCCCCTGTTTTTCTAGTTCTAGTATATGATTTTGAATGTCTACTTGGGTTCGTCCGGAATTACCTAGACAATATACATTTTTAACGTTAAAGGTAATTCTACTTTCGTTGGGTAAAGAAAAAGACAAATTGTTGCTCATTTTTCCTCCTACTTTGGCTGTAATTGAGAATAATCAATGGTGAGAGTGCTGAATACACCCGCCATGGTGTTCTTGTATCATTTTTTGAACCTATTTTTTTGGAAGCTCCGTTAGGATAATATCTTCAAGCATTGGGACTAATTCTTCCCATGCGACTCTCCCTTTTTCTGCACTAGCTTGAGTGGCTTTCCATAAAGTTCCACTTTTAGCTACCATCTTCTCTGGAATAGGCAATACATCGTAGAAAGGGTAAACCTCGGCTTTGTCATCCACTGCTCTATCGAATAGCACTAACTCTGGATGTAAATGCAGCATCAATGAGGTTTCAAAAATAGAAGCGTGTTCGATTCCCCACCCTGGGAATTCGTCAGGAAAAATGAAATTCATGGTTTCCTCCGAAAGGGATTGGAATGGCAATTCCATTACCATGATTTTGACATCAGGATTTTCTTTTTTAATTCTTTCCATTGTAAGAAAAGCAGACTCGTAAATGAAGTTAGCATTCTCAAAGTGCCAATTCAACAGGACGATTCGCTTAAAGCCATGACGAATAAATTCATGTAGGATATCTTCTACCACGTTCATCAAGGTTTGACCTTTAATTGAAGTTGTAGCAATAAATGTTTGTCCCCCACCGGTTGTTGGCCTTGATCTATACCCATAACTTAGTGGAGGTGCGACAATCATGTCCAGTTCTTCCGATATCGCCATTCCTAGTTCAAAGGGTAAAACGGTATCTGTACAAATAGGTAAATGGTATCCATGTTGTTCAGTTGATCCTATGGGCAAGATTATTCCGGTATTCCGATCAACTGCTTCTTTAATCTCCGGCCAAGTTAAGTTTGCCATAATACGAGTTCTCATTCTATCTATCCCCTTCCCTTCTCCCAATATTATATTGCTGTTCCTCCATTAGGGCTGATGATTTGCCCCACTAGGAATGTTCCACCCGATCCGGCTAAGAATTCAATGACGGATGCAATTTCATCTGGCTGTCCAAAGCGTTTTAAAGGAATTTGTTCCCTAGTCTCATCATTGTATTCAATTGTGTCATGAATTAACATATCCGTTTCCACTGGACCAGGTGCAACAGAATTTACAAGAATGCCAAGGGGAGCATATTCTTTAGCTAAAGCTTTGGTTAAAGCAATGATTGCCCCTTTAGAAGCACAGTAAGATGCATATGTTGGGAATCCAACTAACCCTAGTTCCGAGCTAATATTTATAATCCTTCCTTTTTTTCGTTCAATCATCCCAGGCAGTGTAGTACTGATACAGGACCATGTACTCCCTAAATTTGTATCCATCATTTTCTGCCATTCCTGCCATTGAATCGTGTGAGCACTTTTGGATTGAAGAATGCCAGCATTATTAATCAACACATCTATTCTTCCGTAATATTCTTCCGTTTTCTTAATAAAATTTACAGCCTGATCATGTTCACTCAAATCTGCTTGTATTATTATTCCGTCCCCACCATTTTCTTTTGCAATTTTTACTATTTCAGCTAGTTCATCACCCGTTTTGTGGAAATTGAGTGCAAGAAAATCTCCACTTAAGGCGAACCTTTTGGCAGTTGCCAAACCAATCCCTTTTCCTGCACCAGTAATAACTACAACTTTTTTAGACATATTTTCTCCTCCTATTTCAGACTGATTTGTCATTTTCAATACTATTCTTACTAACAAGATTGTTCTGACTAATTTTTGAAAAGACAAAATAAGATATAAAAGCTACCGCTGCAAGAATTAATTCACCTATCAAATATTGAGTTTCTTGAGACACAATAGCAAAACCAACAAAAAGAACAACAATTACACTTGGCAACGGCCACAATGGCATTTTAAATGGCCTTTCTGCATCCTTATTTTTAATTCTACTCAAAATACCAGATAATCCGATAAAGAAATATACACAGGATATTATCGTTCCAGCGAAAATAATAAGCCAGTTAAGATGTGAAACAAAAATTAAAACTGTAGCGGGAACAAATAATACCAAAACTCCTAATCCTGGAACACTATGCTTATTTAATCTTGATAATGCTTTATTAATGCTAGGTGTCCAGACTTTATCACGGCCTGTAGAATAGAGAACACGGCTAAAGTACATAAAAATAGATAATCCAGCATTAAATAGGGCAAAGATTACTCCAATAGTGATCAAACCTCCTATCTGAGATCCAAAGGCTTGTTGTACCGAATATACGATCGGGGAATTTGAACTAAAGAATTCCACTAAGTTTGGGGCAGCAATTATGCCTGCAATGAGTGGCACTATAATGAAAACACATGCTAGTATTGCAGCCTTAATCACTGAATGTGCCAAAACCTTTGGACCACCCTTTAGTTCTTCTGCAAACCCTAACACAGCATCATAACCGTTAATTACACTAAAGGCTGGCGCTAAAGTGGTTATCATAACTCCTAAAGTAACAGGAACAAGAACACCATCCTTTAGCATAGTGGGATTGAATGTCATATCAATGAATGCCTGATTTGGATTAACAATGGCAGCCCCTACCACAGCTAACACCACAACTGCCTGTATAATAATCATGGCTATTACAACCCAAGCACCTAATTCTACACTCATGATTGCTATAACCATTATTAGAGTCAAAGCAATCAGCCCTATTATCTGGCTTGAAACTGGTATACTCGGAATCAAATCCTTAAGAAATTGGCCTACCCCTAGTACAAAACTTGCTGGCAGAATAACTCCCTGAATAAGGAAGTTAAACATGGCTATCCATGCGAGAGGTTTGGGAAGCACATTACTGATTATGGAGTACATACCTCCGCTATAAGGGTACATAGAGGATAGTTCTGCAAGAGTCAATGAAATCATGATTATAACAGCTGCTAAAATTAAGGATGCACCGATGGCAAATGTACCTCCGATAGAAAATACTCCTGTACTCAATAGGAGTACAGCCATGGCAGGTGATGCGTCTGCCATTGATATACCAAGGACGTGCCAGCTACTGAGCTTTCTCTTTAAGGTATTATTTGAGTTTCCGCTTTTCTTTATATTTTGATTAGACATTATAGTCCCCCTATTAATAATAGTCAGATAATTTTGGTTGTAATTAGCTATCATTAAATTTTTCAAAATTAATTACTAAATGATCTCAATGAGTAAGCGGTTTCAATATTACTTGAGCAAATTCTATTAATAACTCAGCTTCTGTTATGCCATAAATAGTGTCGTTATTGAAAAGCTTCAACTCGGTTCTCAGCATCCTATGCCCAGAACCAGCTAAAGTAAATAAAGATTTCTTCCTACCATTTGCGCATCGATTGAGAAAACTGGTTACCACAATTGTTTCTTTTACTCTCTCTTCCACATAATCCGGAAAGTTCAAACCTAGATATCAGGATTATCTGTGAGAACCCTTGTAACTTACCAAATGACTCTTTATTGACCATCTATTTTAGGAGTAATGAATAACCGAGCAATCTTCTAACTTTTGCTTTCTCTCGAAATGAATTAAGTATTCGGATTTAGCGACTCATACAAAATTGGGATACAGCTACCCATGGACATCTAAATTCGTTCTTTAGAGGATACTAGTATTGTCTTACCTCAAGGTTCTATATAGCTGTGTTATCGTTGTATCCCTCCTCAATAGTAAAGTCATCTGTACTGGGTCGTTCTTGTCAAATACTTTCAGGTTCAATCCTTAATAAGAGTAATTTATCTTTTCCTAATGGAATGAAAACGGATTATTTTATCCCTTACGAGTATATCCGAAAATATAAGGGGTTTTCCTTGTTTGCCATAGTGGGTCTCTTCTAGTTTAATAAGTGTTTCATTTTTTTCCATTCCCAACTTTTTTTTCTGATCAGGATTTGCCATAGATGAACGAATTTCAGTAATGGTGTGTGCAATTGTGTCTATGCAAAACATATCTGCTAGGTCAAAAATGGATTCAGGAATATCGTCTATTTTTAGTTCTTGAGTAAGAAGACGTTGTGGGATGTACTCGGAAGCCAAAATGACAGGTATATCGTCTCCCGTGAACAACCGTTGGATTAGTAAAACCTCTTCTTTATAATCTATACCTAAAAAATTTGCAATTCTCGAATCGTGGGAAACTGTAACTAGATTTTTTTGCGCAATAGATGGTTGATGCCCGCTTTCCTTAATAAGGTGGAAAAATCCTTTAAATTCGTCAATACGCATCTTTACCTGTAAACCCTCAGTATTAATTACCGTCGAGCTGCCATGCCTCTTATTAATTACACCCTCGGTTTCCAGTGACTGCAATGCACTACGAATGGTAGCTCGGCTTACACCAAATTTTTCTGAAAGGGCTTGCTCAGATGGTAGTCTTCCATTATCGCCAATTTCTTTATTCTTTATTGCTTCAAGTAAAGTATTTTTCACGGTCAGGTAAAGTGGGGTATTATTAACTGCATATTTTTTCATTTCCTAATCCTCTCTCCAACCTATTTAAAATGGGCCATTAAAGAAAATGAAAAATTCATTTTATCTTAGCCAATTGACATATATTTCTAGTCCATCCAATAAGTTCACCTGAGGGACAAAACCTAAATCATTTTTGGCCGCACACGGATATCAAATAAGCCATGATGATCATAGCCCAAATCGCCCGGCCCAACATCAAATTTGCACCAGGGATAATCTCTTGCAACAACTATTTACTTCCCTAAATGTTTGCTGCTAGCCTCCTGTAATGTTATATACGGCCAACACATTTTTCTTTTCTGTAAAACAAGCCGCTAATAAGGCTCTTACTACGTACGTTACATAAACCAACTGACACTTTTTATCACTTGCCGTGGCTAATTTAAACGTTTTATCATTTACAGCAGCTTTTATAGCATCTTGGAAATATTCCTGCATGACCTGTCCCGTCCCCCCAAGTTGACAAACTCGCAAGGCTATTGTATTCATGCCATACATTTGTTGTATGCCGTAGCCATCATTTCTGGAGTCGCTTTTGATACACCATAAGGAGTTCTTGGATTTGATCGGGATGATAAAGGCAACACTGATTACAACAAAGCTTTAGAATAACTAACCCAAATGCAGATGTAGTTCCCGTTAGAGCGATTGGAGCTAATGCAAAAAGAAACACTGCCATCGCTAGAGCAACATTAGAGGGATAGAACTACATTTCCTGTTAATGACAAATGTCTGTCAAGTTCTTATATATAGCCTAATTCCTGTAGTCCTTTTTGACCTTCATCAACTTGATGAGAGTCTTTCATTATTTTTTCACCTCCAACTCTTTTACTTTTGTAAAGCGTGATAACATCTTCCTTACCTACATCCACCTCCTTTTCAACAAACTCATAAACTCATCAGACAAGTTGTTATGAATAATATAGCATTAGCTCTATTTAATCCGCAATATGAAATTAGAAAATTTAAAATAAACTGATATTATTTTTTTAAAAAAGGCTGTAAAATATTCTTGAGTAACCGTTGATATATAATATGGAGTAGTACAAGCCCATAAAGCTAGGCACAACTAATGCCCCTTTTACTAAATCGATTCAGTTCCAAATTTGTGACCGCTCTTTATTCCAAATTACCCCCTCTTCAAATTGACTTATCAATAGAAAACTATCGAACCTGCTTCGTTAGTAAAAAGCGACTGCTCTTGTTCAGCAATCACACCCCGTTCGTAATATAAGGTCAGCCAGTTTTTTCTGGTTGACCTTTTTTCATGAGGTCTTATGATAGC
>NZ_JAHNZZ010000001.1:901441-903062 GCF_019039215.1 Bacillus sp. FJAT-29790 | reverse complement strand
TCGTAATATAAGGTCAGCCAGTTTTTTCTGGTTGACCTTTTTTCATGAGGTCTTATGATAGCGGTAGTCGGGGTAGAACGCAGCGCCCGTGGGACTGGATCCCGTCAGCAAAACTGTTCACCCCCTACTTGTATAAACATGTTTTAGGCTGGTTGGGACATAGATCCCGTTTAACAAGCGAACCTATGGCATTACAAGGAGTTTAGGGGTTACCGACTAATTTATTTCTAGGAGGAGATTGATAAATGAATCCAGTGATTGGTCTGGATGTTTCAAAAGGAGAGAGTCAGGTTCAAGCCTTTTTAGATAAAGGAAAACCTTATCGTAAAAGCTTTAGTGTAAAGCATACTTTGGATGGTTTAGATAGTTTATTAGATTTCTTAAAGGAGGTTACGATAGCATCAGAGGGGATGAAACCTTCGGTTATCTTGGAATCAACTGGTCCTTATCATTCCCCTGTTGTCCAGTTTTTAGATGAACAAGACTATGTGTATATTATGGTGAACCCTCTTGTGTCTCATCGCTCACGTAGTGCCAATCTTAGAAAGGTAAAGACAGACCCTGTAGATGCGTACCAACTTTGCGAGCTATTCTACAAGGAAGAGTTAGAGCCTCATAGAAAAAGAGGAATTCAGTTATTAAATCTAAGAAACCTCACCAGACAACAGGAAGCAATTGTAGGTGTCTCATCTCAAACAAAATTACAATTACAAACTCTATTGGATCAAGTATTTCCTGAGTATCGAGGTGTTTTTGGAGCTCTATATTCCAGAGTCTCTTTAAATGTCCTTAATACATTTCCTACATCAGAGTCTGTATTTAAAGTATCAAAGTCAGCGTTAATCGACATTATTTCATCCTTGTGTAAGAGTCGATCAAATCAGTGGGCTGAAGAGAAAGCAGAGAAACTTATTGAGGCGGCTGAAAGAAATCCATTTCAACATAATATGTACGACAGTCACATCTTTAGTCTAAAGATATTAATCAATATCGTTCTTCAATACGAAGAGCACCTATCGAAGTTAGCAGCTGAAATAGATGCCCTCGCTGAAGAATTGGAAGAATATAAGATTATCCAATCTATCCCTGGTATCGGAGAAAAAATTGCGGCAACAATCATCTCAGAAATTGGAGAGATAGAAAGGTTTAATCACCCTAAAAAGTTAGTTGCATTTGCAGGAATAGACCCTAGTGTTTACTCTTCTGGTCGATTTACAGCTACAAAAAACAAAATTACTAAACGAGGATCTAGCCGATTAAGACGATCTCTATATATGGCTGTAAGATGCGGTATTCGTGATACCAGAAAGCAAAAGACAACAGATGAGATCATTGCAAGAAACAAAAAACTACGAGAGTATTATGATAAAAAACGCGATGAAGGTAAACCATTTAGGGTTGCAGTTATTGCTTGTGTGAATAAGCTCTTACATTGGATCTATGCCTTATTGAAAAGCAAAACAACCTTCCAAGATATAGCTTAACTACTACATCTAACTATCAGATGAAAAACCTTCCAAACAGTATATTCGGAAGGTTATTTGTCATGGACAATTTAAGTATAGCATGGATAAATAAAGTTTTTTATTGAAAAATGTTGACAAACTATTAGCTGGTTTTG
>NZ_JAHNZZ010000001.1:861306-900923 GCF_019039215.1 Bacillus sp. FJAT-29790 | reverse complement strand
GTATAGCATGGATAAATAAAGTTTTTTATTGAAAAATGTTGACAAACTATTAGCTGGTTTTGCGGAATAAAAAAAAATCCTGCATATTCAACACAGGATTTTTGATCAAACTTTTTTATTAACGTCACGACTTATTCCAAATCTAAATTTATTGAAGCATATGTTTGCCAAGAGTTTTTTGAAGCATATAGTTGCCAAAGCGGCAAGATTATGGTTCAAGTCACAACAAAATAAGTAATCTAACAACTTATATAATGGTGGAGACGGTGGGACATGTTCATTGATATAGTACTAACTACATTCTAACATCAACAATTACTTAAATAGCATGACAGATACTTACTTGTTCAGATTACTACTTTCGTAATAATGGTACATACCCTTGTCAGTTCATGGTATAGGCTACTTAATGATATAAAAAATCATCTTTTTACATTTCTTTCATAAAGTTTGTTATATACTTTCGGTAACCTGGCAAGACTGTAAATAAGATTTTCGGTATCTTATTATAAACAGAATAGTGCTTTTATTTATTTTTTAACTTTCCTACCCTGTAAATTCAATTTGAAAAGGGCTTATTGCCCGAGCTCTTTATCTTTCTTTTTTATTTCATCACTAACAATTTGTAGTGCTTGAGTAAGTAATTCTAAAAAGTCCGTATTAATTTCTTTTTCTACACTTTTTAGCATAAATTTATTTGGGTTAATCTGATTTTGTTCGAATGACAATCCCCTGACCTTTTGTTCATAAGTGGCTTTTTCTTTCGCCGTATAGTTTTCTTCTGGTGAATAAACAAAACGATTTCTTATTTGGTTATAAGCATATATCTTTTGCCATAATATTTCAGTTTCGTTGATATTTAACCCCACCACTCTATGTAAGTAAAATAAATATTTTTTCACACCATTATGCCTAATATCTTCAGGACTTATTGATATATTATAATTTCTTTCACATTCTTTGGAAATTGTATTGAAATGTTTTTTTCAGATATGAGTATTGTGATATTAAAGCTGACGTTCGCATTATCTTAGGAAAACCTGACGGATATAATAAAATTTTATCTTCATACATATATTCAAAAATTTGATCGTGATCCTCTGGCGGATAATTTTATATATATTCGTCATAAGATTGTTCTAATTGTGACTGTTCCTTAAGAATATTTTCTTCCATAAATTCAATATAATTTTCAAAATTCTCGTTCTCTAAATCAATTGCAAATTCAAGCCAAGTTAATCTTTTCAACATTAGTCACCTCCTATTATTTGTAAATGAAATCATAACACAAGAGTCGACTTTTAGCTGATTAATCTTCAACTAAACTGGTCGCTAATTCAATAAAAAATGGGGATTGCCGCAGCAATCCCATCTTGTTTTTTCAAAACAGTAAATAAAGGGCTCAGTTGTTGCTCATTTTTTATTTTGCGTAAAAGACAACTTCTAGTAGTGCTGCTTCCTGATCTTCCTCTTTCTTATATTCTGTTTTACTATCCAGAAATAGGATATCTCTTTGTAAGATGTACTTATTATGAATGACCGTCTCGAATTCCTCTTGGATACTTTTATCTTTGATGCCTGTAAAACAGAATAATTGGGTATGTGATTTGTTGGCCAAATCAATCATCGGCTTGACAACGTGATCGGAGCTCGCTTCTCCAAACGGATTATCCACCAATAAAAATTTCCAAGCGTTTTCTCTTGAGTACCGTTTTTTACGTAAGTGGCTGTTAAAACCGATAAACATTGACATTCTGGTTGCGTGTAATTCCCCGTTGCTCCAAGATTTGGTCCGGTCCCACAATTCCCATTCCTTCTTCGCGGCTAACAATTCGTTTCGTGGTTTTAATGTTTCGATTTTACATCTGGAAATATCCGCATAACAATTCAAAATGTTAATCATATCCGCTCTCTTTTCAAACTCTTTATCCATTTCGTCGTTCGAAACACCCTGGACTTGAAGGGAAGTTAGGTGCATTAAAATCCCATCTACGAAATCCCGTAATTGTCTTTTAATATCTTCATCTTCTTTTTTCGGCCAATTGAACCTAAAGTAGGTGAGCACTTCACCCCCACTCTCTACTTGGGTGCTTTTTTGAATTTCTAAGATGTTTCGATGAAGCAATTCAGCCCGTTCGTACATTAGATCGATTAGCAGGTCCCGTCCCGTTTCGGTTTGCTTTTTGCTGATTTCAATCGTTTCTTCAAAATGTTTGATTTCATCCAATAAGAGAACAAATGTCGAGATGATTTTCTCATAATCATCCTTCGTACTCTCTAAAACTCTTGTTAAATCCCTTGTCATTGAAACGATGGTATGGTTATTGGTTTTCTCCACTTCTTCCATTAATAACTCAATGGATTTTTTTGCCCTAATCTGTTTGTCCTTAAGCTGTTCCTGCCTGTTTAAAATCTCTTTTTTGTAATTCCTCACCAATTTGATGGGTTTATCCGTTCGCCAATCATTCTCCTTTACCGCTGTGATATTAGAGAATTCCAACATCAGATCTTTCGACGCATTTAATTCTTCTATAGCAACTTGGTTCTCATTTTCTAAGTCTTTGGTGAGATTGATTTTTTGTATTTTCTCTTCCATCTTGCTGATGCTTTGTTTGAGCTCTTCTGAAATTAAGGCAAATTCACTTTCGTAGCTGCTGCCATATTCATAGGGCTCAATTTGTTCATCGCCCTCTTTTAGCTTTTTCACCAGCACTTTTACTTCCGTCTCTTTTGAGTCATACTTCTTTTGTGTGCCTGCTCTACTTTGGGTAAGCTGGGTCAATCGTTCCTGTACTTCTTGTAAATCCGCTTCGAATTGTTCCAACAACGATGGGTCATATACAATCCCCATACGCAGAATGGATTCAATATTAAATCCAACCTTTTGGATTTGTTCCTCCATTTTTTTAGCCAAAGAATTGTAGTTCTCGATATTTTCTCTTAATTCTTCCATTCTTTCTTCTTCTCCGGACATTTGTTTCCGTAAGGCGTTGTATTCTGATTTGTTCTTTTCATATTTTTCGAGGGTAGTCATTCTTTCTTCTTCGGTTTGGATATATTGGTATTCTGTTTTATCTCGTTCCAAGTTTTTTTGTGCTAAATCAAGATTATGCAGTAAGCCTCCAATTTTTTCTTTTTCTGCTTGGCATTTTTCCAATACGTTGGTTGCGTTTTGTATTTTTTTATCCAATAACTCTATGCTGTTTGAAACTTCTGCTAATTGTTCTTTTGCTTTGCCAATGTTCATATATCGCTCATTAAATTGCTGGATGAGAGTTATTTTTTTATCCAGTTTTACCATCAAATCGTTAACATTCTTTAAGTATTTTTTAGCCTTTTCTTTTTCCGCCTCATTTTCCTGTGTTTGATTATTCAAACGGGAAAGTTCTCCTTTCTTTTCCGTTAATTGTTTTTCCCATTCCTTTAATTGACTTCCAAACATCTGTCGAGTAACAGAAGAATATTGGTTCCAAAAAACATTTAATTTGCTGTGTAATTGCTGAAGTTCATCTGTTTTGGCTGACAAATCTACTTTCGTTTTATTTAACCTTGAGATTTCCTTTTCTAAGTCGGTGGTATATTGTTCCCAATCACTTGGATTGAATCGAGTATGGAATCGATGAAAAACGTGAAGATGATTTTCCAGTAAAAAGATCATTTCTTTTTTATCTTGATTTTCCAATTCGGCCCGTTCAATAAACAAGATGGGGATGGATAATTCTTTCTTATAACCCTCTAATGCTTTTTGGATGGAGACTAATTGTTTTTGTTCAATGGCAATCGCAAAAGTCAGAAGTGGATTCTTTTTGACCAATTCCTTTTTTTGTTCATTGCTCAAAGCCAACTTTGTCAGTAAGTCGATCCCTAACACCACATCAATTCCCTTTTTGATTAAGAAGTCTTTTACGGCTTCCAATTCACTGTTGACGTGATACCCCCTTTGTTCAATGCTATTTTTGATTTGGTCCAAATGTCCCATTTCAATCGAACATTTAATGCTCTCGCTTTCCAGATTTCTTTTTCGACTTTCCAAGTTGTTTACTATTCGGTCACGGTCTTCAAATAAATTTTCCCGGATAAAAATCGACAAATGAGCTGATATTTTATTTTTCAATTCCGATTCCTTAGAAGCGAGGATTTCAAAGTCTTTTTCAGTTTTTTCAAAAGAACGTTCCACTTCTTTTATGTCATTAGCACAATTGGTTTTTCTTTTTTCATTTTCTATTATTTCGTTTTCCACTCGGGTTAAGGTTTCTTCCAGATTTTTTTCTTCTATTTTTTTCTCTTTTATCGAATCGATTAAATGGTTTTTCGTTTGGGGGATATCCGTTTGCCATACACTTAACAATGCTTGTTTTAATTTAATTTCATCCTCTTCGTGTTGTGAGAGGAACAATTCGTTTTGTGTTTTTTCTATAACGAGTAGACCTCTTTGATGGCTCGATTGGCTGAATGTCTGTTTTGCTTCTTTTTCAATCCCAATTTGGTCTTTTCTCTCTTGATGTAAAACCCCTTGTTCTTTGGCATTCTGGTTGAACAAATACCGGTAATTTTCTGAAACTGTTTTTCTGCTTTTTTGTAGCTGTTCCGATTTCTCGTTATTTTCCAATGACATAACCATCAGACTGGATTCTGCCTTATTTGCGTTAGCTTTGTGAGTTCGATATTCCTCATATAATTTGGCAGCAGTTTGTTCTTTTACTTTTCGGTCCGAGTATGCCACTGCTTTTTTTTCGGAGTCGATTTGAACATCCCAATCTTCTAATTCACTTTTTAGTTTTTTCATATCCTCTTTGGTAAGAAAAATTTCATAGGATGCCAACTTCCACTTAAGATCTTTTTCAGTCCGCTCCATTTCCACTAATTCCTTGTGAGCAATGGTTAACCACTTGACGCTTGCCTCCGAACTCTGTTGTACCATTTTATAAAGCTGGGCCAGCCCTCTTTTGCTTTCCTTAAGCATATGGAGCACTTGGTTGTATTCTTTACAAGCATCAATGACCACATCACTGTGATTCGTGACGACTTTAAAATCATTTAGGTCTTTTTCTAGTTTAGGCAACTCTAGTAAACTATCTTTATATCTTTTGAATGCAACGAGAATGGCCTTTCTCTCTTTATCATTTTCAAACAAACTTTCTAATAAGGAGGGGATAAACAACTTTTCGATTAAACTGGTTGTGGTTTCCGCTTTTTCAAAAAATTCTTTTACCCCTCCTTCTTCCAAATTAACTTTTGCAATGCTCTTCCACTCCGATTCCACCAAGCCGTACTGTCTAATGATTCCCTGGTATTCGGAATTGGTATCGCGAACGTGCACCCCTTTACTCTTTTTTATATCTCTTTTGAATTCGTCTGTTCCTATCACCTTTCCATCTTTAACAAATTTCAGCTCTTCTAGTTTTGGAGCACCTTCAAAATCGGTATCTATCAAGTAATTAAAATATTCGTACGTTTTTTTGCTGGGATTCCCATCCATCTTCCCTCCGTAATTATGGAAGGAAAAACCGGTGATAAATTTTCCGTAGTTTTCATCATCTGGAATCCACTCGACGGCAATGTGGATGGTGCTGCCTTTCCTCACATTATCCTTCAGTTTTTTTCCATCTATCCCGTAATTGGGAAGAACGACTTGCAAAATTAATTGAATGAGACTGCTTTTTCCTCCGCCGTTTTCCAAAATAAAGAGGGAATTATTTCCGTAAAGCCTAAAAATTTTATCACCGAACGCTTTGTCCCCTTTGTCCAATTTCAGATTGGTTACCCGGATTCGATTTACTTTCGGCATTAAACGGTCATCTCCTTTACTATTGTAAAATCCAGCAATTCTTTAATTTTATTGATTCGCTCCTCATTTTGATAGTAGGCACCAACAATGCTCTCTATTTTCTTCGTGAGGGTAATTTCTTGGTTTTCCTTAATCTGCAACAACCCTTCTTTTTCCCAAAATCCCAATACCCTTAAAAAGAAGCTGTATCGCTTGTTTTTATAACGTTTCACGTTTTTATCCTTTTGGGTTAACTCCTCTAAGCTGTTCCAGGCATCTATCAAACCAGCAAGATCCAGTTGGTATTCGTTTGATAAAACATATAGTTCCTCTTCCGTTTTTTCTCCAAACTTGTCCATATATTCTTTAACCTTTTTAATCATTTCGTCCACTTTAACGAAACTAAGGGTTCTATTCGTTTGCTGAAATTGATCCCCATAAAATTCACTAATTAGATTCATCCAAATAAATTGAGCCAGATACAACTCTCGATTGTTATTCAACCCCATTACATTTCGAAGTTCTTCATTAGAATAGGAAAAGGCTTCATTTTCAAGATCCGGCACAAAATACAACGTATCTTCCACATAAAAGATTTTTGACTCGGAGGACGGTAAAAAAATTCTTTCTAATATATCCCGAATTTCCAAATCAAAATAGTACCCATAAATTTCTGGATTGTCTTTTCTTTTTATTTCCCCTTTTGTCATTACCTCCTGGTAAAGCAAAAAGGCTTTTTTGACCATTTCTTCCTCATAAAACACTTTCACTTACCTTCCTTCTAATGAAATAATCAGTCATTTTAATTCCATCCGCAAACTCCATTTCTTTTTCCGTAGCGTACATTTCAAACCCTTTAATGTCTTCCAATTCCTTTAATTCGTTCGTTAAATAGGCCAACAGCTTCGTCCCTTTTTTATGGTAGGTCAGACTGTTTATATCTTCCTCTCCTTCGAAATCTTTGTAGTTCCAGCTATGCATTTCTACGCTTATGTTTAAAAAATGTTGTAAATAGATAGAATTAATATCCTGATATAATCTAAAGTCCTTTTTTTGAATGTCTTTTAAGACTTCTGAAATAAAATAGCTTTCCTTTTCCAGAAGTGGCTCCAAGATGACTTTCAGGATTTTTAACTCGGCTTGGAACTCCCATTCTTTTTGCTTTTCTTCCTCTTCTAGCTGCTTTTCTTTCTCTTCTTCATCAATTTCATCAATTTCTTCTTCAATTTTATCTTTTGTTTTTTTAATCAATTGCGAGCTGAAAGAGAGAAAAGGATGGTAATACTTCGTCCGCTTAATCGGCATTAATGGCTTAAAAATTTTGTGTATTTTTTCTTCTGTTACCACCTTCTCTACCCATACCTGGAGAATCTCCTGTTCAAAGTGAAAGTTCCTTGAAAAGGCATTCTCAATCAGCAATTTAATCGAACCAGTTAGAGTATTTAATAGATCGTATTTTTTCACATACAAGGTTTCGTGTTTGGTCATCGAACGATTCAAGTACAGTTCAATAGTCAGGATGGTTTCATATTTTTTTCTTTCTTTCGTGCTTAAGTTCCCGTTCATATAATTGGAGATGACATTGCTCACATATTCTCGTAAACTTTTTAACTGTTCTTTTTCTTCCAATGTTTGTTTATAGGAATTTTCATACCGTTCCTCAATTTCTTTACGGTTAAAAACAGATAAGGTATTTCTTCTAATTTTTTCTTCGTAATCTTCAATCGCCCGGATTTGGGTTTCGATTTGGAACATTAAGTCCTTAACGGTATTTAACGCGGAACCGTATAAGGACTTTTCCAATTGTTGTTTAAAGTAAAGCATTGTAATGCTGATTTGAAGCTCTGAGAACATTTCTTTAGTTTTGAATAGCAATTCAATTCCTCGTTCTGTCAGCTTTAATTTTACTTTGTTATTGAGATGATCACTGTATTTAAAATTATGGGTTTCAATCAGAGAAAACTGGATTCTATTTTTGGCATCTTTGCCATAGTCCGTATATTCGAATGTAAATTCCTTTCCGCTATTTCGAAGCTTTTCATCTACAACATACGCTCGCAATGCATCAATCTCGTCATAGGTTAATTCTTCGTGATAAATTTCTTTCATCAGTTGCGATAGACATTGATTCAACTGGTCATTCGTTACATAGCCCTTATCAGTCAGCATCTTATCAATGATAAACAGCAAAATACTGAACCCGATTTCCATCAAGTCGTAGTTGTACTTGGTTGCTTGTTTTAATTGATAGATAGGCATAAACAGGACCAAATTTTTATATCGTTCCGATATTCCTTCATACAGTTTTTTTAATTCCATCGGACAAGCTCCTTAATACTTCGATATTTAACGCTTCCTGCGGAATATATCGACGTTCTATTAAATAGTTTTCCATTGCAGTTTTCATTTGCTCGTCAAAGTGGGATAAAAAGGTTTGGATGGCTGTCTCACTCCATCTTTGTTTCTTGTCTTCCTTTATAACCGTTCCCTTTCTTCGATTCCACATTTCGATATAAAAAGGCTTCCATAACTCAATTTTTCTTTTGCTCATTTTTTGAAGTCGATGGAAAATTGCGATCCCTTCTGGGTCAAAATCGCCAAAGTAATAGAGGCTCGTTTCAAACGGGACCTTCAGCTCATCTAAATACTCGAACGATTTGGTGATTTTATTTCCTTCTCCATAAACCAACATTTCAAACGGAATCCCATCCCAACGATGGATCCCTTCTAAATTTAATTTTTTTAAACTGAAAAAGGTGTCTTTGTTTTCAATGATCATCACATTTTGATTATGATGTGTGGCTAATCCAAAATGAAAAAAAGGTTCAAAGGTTTCAAAACAGCATAAATCCTCAAATGTCACTTCTATATTGGAAATGAGTTTCCTTCCCTGTTCTGAACTTAGGTATTTTTCATCATCAAATAATTCAAATGAACGTTCATTGACACTGATATAACAATCCTTCTCCGATTTTTGGAACAAGAATTGACTAATCAAATCCAATATGGGTTTATCCTTTTTATATTGTTCGAGGTTTTTTCCATACCCGCTCATTTTCATTTTGAAATGAAAACTCGTTAATAGTTCATTTTTTAGTTCATTTTCGTTATTGATGATCTCTTTTACTTTTCGATATTTAGTGTTTATTCGGATGTCTCTGGAATAAGGTTTGCCTGTTTTCATTCTTTCTATAACTTTTTCATTTTCTAACTCTATTACACTATCGGCAAATTCTTTATAAAACAGTCCAATGACATCATCTTGCAACCGTTCCTTCACTTGTTTTTCCAGTTTATAAATGTCTACACTAGTGTTTTTTTGATTTGTTAATAGTTCTTTTACAACCTCTTTCATACGCCTAATCCTTTCGTAAAATGAAATAAAATGAGTAGAAATATTAAAAAAGGTCGCTTTTTTGCGACTTTTATATAATTGAATACCCAGCGATTATTTAAACCCGAATTTCCCTAGCTTAAGTTTGTCTACTAGAAATCTTTTGTAATGGAATTTAAAGTTTGTTAAAAAAATATAATCGGCCATCTAATATAATACTCACCCCTAAATTGTAAATAATACCATAATTATACAACAAGTAGGACAATAGTAATATATCAAACTATTTAACAAACAAAATATCTATGAAAATAAAGGAGCCTGACCCGGGCGTATTAAAGTAATACTACACTAAGGGTTAGGCTCCTTAACAAAATTCCTCGATTCATTTAATCATTCGATTGTTTTTTACCGAAAAGGGAATTGTGAATAGAATAGAAAGGGTGACAGCCCACTTGAATTAAAGTTGAACTATCACCCTTAGCTTACAAATATGTTTTATATTAATACTTTTGTGTTTAAACTTACAAGCTTTCGTTAGCACCTTTGATCATTTCTTCTAGCATTTGGCTAGCATTTTTAGCTGCCACTTTGACAAAATCTGAATATGTTACCTTTGACTCACCGTTGGCATCGTCCGAGATGGCGCGAATAATAACAAAAGGTACATGATTCAAATGGGCTACGTGAGCAATAGCAGCTCCTTCCATTTCAACTGCAAATGGTGAAAAGTTTTTAATAATTTCTGCTCTTTGCTCCGCACTTGCAATAAATTGATCACCACTAGCAATTCTTCCTTTGAAAACATGGATATCCTCCCCTAATCCTTCAGCTGATTTCTCTGCTAGCTGGATTAAGTTTTCATCTGCAGTAAAAGTACTTGTATCCATTCTAGAGATGACACCAGGTTTTTCCCCTAATGCAGTTATATCAACATCATGTTGGACAGCATCTGTTGAAATAACAATATCCCCAACTTTTAAATCAGGGTTTATTCCACCAGCAACACCTGAATTAATTAGATAGTTAACACCGAAATGATCTACTAATGCTTGAGCACATGCAGCTGCATTTACTTTTCCAACTCCTGATTGAACTAAGACAATGTTTTCACCATCTAATGTTCCTTTATAAAATTCCATTCCGGCTACATTTTCTGTACTTTCAATTTGCATTTTGTCATGAAGGATTTCTACTTCTTCCCTCATAGCTCCAATAATTCCGATCACACGATCTTGCGATTGTTCAGCTTTTGCATTATTTGTTTCTGCTTTTTGCTGTTCATTAGAAGATTTATTAGAGACTTCTTGTTTCGCAGAACATCCAAATAACATGAAAGTTGCAAGCATAATTACGGTGAAAAATTTAAGATTGTGTTTATTTCTCATAGATGTATGCCTCCTAGTTGTTCTAAAACCGAACATTAACACTAACTAACTCTATATTGTTCGATTTTACTTCACTAGTATACAAGACCAATTGAATGGATGCAACAGATTTTAGAGACTGAATAAATGCTAATTTAAGAATTAAAGGCTCAAATAAATGATTAATACGGAATACTGATTTCCATTAAAAAACTGCATCCCAATGTTTAGCCGATTCTAACAATTGGGGTGCAGTTCAATTAATCCTTATGGTGCTTCGTTATTTTTTAAAAACTCACTGGAATAATCCCAGAATCTGTTTGATACCCAGCTAGCGGGTAAGCAGGAATCTCTTCCCAACGGTTTGGATTAACCTTTTCTACTTCACCTGTGGCTAGGCCGTAAAGTAAGGCTTTTAATCCAAGATAATTTTGTTTGATTAAATGCCCGTTTGATTTTTGGCCGAGATTTCCATCTCTTGTATTTCCTTTCGTTTCAAAGAAGATGGCTGGATTGCTGTGATTAGTTGGATTGATATTGTTGTAGTTAAGGCCCATCATCATAGCAGAAACAACTCCTCCTTTGATATCAATCTCGTATCTCTTATCACCACTACCCGTTTGGTAACGATCAATATGCATATTGCCGTAATCTTTTAATGCATCGTATACATAGACGTGCATTTGGCGTGTAAGGTCATTGTATAAGCCGTTTTTAATACCTGGTAAAGTCGGTCCATTTGGTGCTAATGATACTCCAAGCGACATGGATGTGGAATTATTTGTTCCGTAAACTGTTTTAAACCCTTGATGGTGAAGATCCACAGCGAAATCTGGTTTCACATCTACCCAGTATTTGTAGAAGACAAGTGATTCTTTTGCTTGAAACCCGTTTTCTGCCCAATCACGATTTAAATCAATCGTCATGGAACGCCCTCTGTTGTCTACTCTAGGTTGTCCATTTTCATCATGAAGCATAGTTGTTCGTGTGTTCATGATACTTCCATCCGGATTATACATTGGGATTGCATAAATAGTTGTTTCTTTTAAGATCATTTCAATATCTTTGGATCCATTACTACCAAAAGTCTTCAATAATTCTAATACGGCATCCGTTGTTAATTTTTCATCTCCGTGAATTTGCGCTTGTACCCAAATTTTTATTGGGCCTGTACCAACTTTAGCTACGTAGAAGCTTCGGTTCTGCTCACTCTTTCCGTATTCATCTAACGTGAATACTTCTACCTTCCCTTTACTCGTTTGTTCGATTTTCTTCAGTTCTTTAATCATGTCATCGTATGTAATCATACTGTCCATACTCGTGTTTCCCTTTGTCGATGGACCACCAGGAATGGTGTCAGCTGCATTTGCTTGAGATGAAAACAGAGCTGACACAAAGAACATTACTACGACAAAAGACATCCATAATCTTTTCAACACATAACCTCCCAAACTATCATTATTTTCAAATACAGTACTAGTATAGTTGAAAGAATTTTTAAATAAAATGGTGATTCCGGATTATTCTGACTAATTAAAAATAGGGATTTTGTCTGTTTTAATGAATGGTAAAGCGGGAAGAAAGGATTATCGTGCTAACAAAAGGCGCCTGACCCCTATCGTATAAAAGTATTACTACACTGGGGTTCAGACGCACATCAATAAAATCCAACCAAACAGGAAACCTCACTTTTTCTTTTTTCCATTCGCAAAAATTAAGCAAGCAACACCTCTTCATCCGGACAAAGTTCAAGACAGTTCAATGGTTTGCTTGCAAGAAAAAGAGCAAGTCCCCCAGTTCGGTAAAACTTTACCAGACTGGGGGACTTGTCCTAAAATACACACCATGTTTTCATTTTGTATCTTCTATTTCAAAGGACTCAGTAATTTCAATGCTATCTTTCACAGATTGAACCATGGCACAATTTTTCCTAGTGACGTTTAAAGCTTTTTCTATCTTTGTCTCATTCAACTCTTCGCCTAAAATTACAAAATGGAGGTGAATCTTTTCTATTCGATTCGCTGCCTTTTCATTTCTTTCTACATCCGCTTGTACTTTAATATCTTGATAGGAAATTCGCATTCTTTCTAAAACTTTACGTAAAACTCCCCCACTACAAACGGCAATAGATGAAACAAGAAGTTGATATGGGCGAAATCCGTATTGGTCTTCACCAGACACATTAAGTTCTCCATAGGCACATTCTGTTGCAAAACCATTTTCAGTCATATAAAAAATCATCCAGGACACTCCTTTAAAATTAATTTATTTTGGTAAATAAACCGAAAAACATCTAAATCCTTTTCTAGTGCCCTATATTAAATCTTTTTTCATAACATTACAAACTTTAAGATAAGATACCTGCACCCCACCATATTAAAGTATTGCTGTGTAAGGACTAACGCTCCTATACCACATCAATAATACCTAACCAAACAAGGAAATCCCCTTTGTTCTTTTTTCCATTCACGGAAACTTAGGTAGCGATAACCGATGAATACGTCTTCATCCGGAGACATTTCAAGACAATTCAATGCCCTTTTCCCTGTCATTCTCCAGAAATGCGTTTCCGCTTCTTCTGAACTACTAGTGTAAATGATTGTCAGTTTCACTTTTCCGGCAAAGAAATAGATATTATGGAACTTATCTTTCATCATCACTTATGTGCTTTCTTTTCGGTTATCTCTTTTTCTATTTTATCGATTGTGGGAGTGATTAATTTTCTGTTATGATTTACCTATAGAATCATAATTAACTTTCCAATTATAAGCTATTCAACATTATTTATTTTTTCTATACATAAAATTTAAGACTTGTTGGGATGAGTGATATTGTAATGAAAAATCAAAAAACACCTCAAATACCTGATTCTAATATTCAAAAAATAAATCAATCTGACCTTTCTATAGCCGTTCGTTCATTTTTGTCTACTTTAGATATGAATGGAGAGTCACGATTGCCACAACGCGCTTATCTAGCTGTTCGACATGCGATTCGCCACCTTCAATTACAGCCTGGACAGACTGTGCTGGAAAGGGAGATGGCAGAAATACTTGGCATGAGCAGGACGCCTGTACGTGAATCCCTTGTCCGTTTAGAAATGGAAGGATGGGTACGGCTCATACCACGTCGGGGTTTTATTGTTGCACCACTAGTAGCAGATGAGCTCCAACATATTTATGAAGTAGTGGAAGCGCTGGATGGCATTGCAGGAAGGTTTGCTACTGACCGTGCTTCTCACGAAGAGTTAAACCATCTTGAGCGTATGATCGACAAACAGGAAAAGGCATTAGAACTAAATGATCTACTTTTATGGACAGACCTTGATGATCAATTTCATAATTACATTGTAGACTTAGCCCAAAACCCACGCCTTAGAGGGATTGTGGACAGTCAGTCTGACCAACTCTATCGTGCACGCTTGTACACAATTGGACTTCGACCAAAGCCAACACATTCAGTAATTGAACATAAGGCAATTTTAGCAGTTATGCGGGCGGGTGAGCCTGAAGCAGTACGAACGATGCTGCAATCCCATCGCTCTAGATCTCGTAACGAAATTCTAGAAGCACTTCGCTCTATGCCTCCGTTACCAGAAGAGGAACGGTAATGCAAGACGACTTTTCAGTGATGTAAGAATCCATATGATTGAAAGGAAAAACAAGGCTGTAGAGATTTCACTGAAATCAACTACAGCCTTTTTTGTTAGTACTATTTTACATAGTTTTGAAGCTTACCAATCTGCTCTACTTCAACAACCACAACATCTCCCGACTTCATTGGACAACTTCCAGAAGGTGAGCCAGTAGCCAAAATATCACCTGGCTCCAGTGTCATAACCTGTGAAATCCAGCTGATTAGGAAAGGAATGGAAAGCGACATTTGATTCGTATTACCCTCTTGTACGACTTTGCCGTTTAATGTTGTAGTGATTCGTAAATTGGTTGGATCTATCCCCTTCACAATACATGGACCCAACGGGCCAAAAGTATCAAAACCTTTGCCGCGTGTAAACTGGGGATCCGATTTTGTTAGATCTCTTGCAGTCACATCATTAAATATCGTACAGCCAAAAACATACTCCAATGCCTCTTCTTGATTTATATTTTTACCGCGTTTCCCAATTACAAGTGCCACTTCCCCTTCCATTTCCACCTGCTTGGTTAAATCACTTGACGGAAGTATGATTTCCCCCTGATCCGGAATCACGGAAGAGGTTGGTTTTAAAAACAAGAACGGCTCTTTCAGATTAGCCTCCCCCCCAGTCTCTTTTGCATGTTCAGCATATGTCCAGCCAAAATTAACAATTTTTGAGGGTACGACTGGCTCTAAAATCTTCACATCACTATATTTAACTCTTGATCCATCAAATTTCAGTTCGTTGTTTACAATTTCAGTAAAATCACTAGACAATTGTAAAATTTCATCATCTTCAAGCATTCCAAAATATACTTTTCCGTTATGTCGCTGATAGCGAACGATCGTTTGAGTTTTTTGTAGTACCTGCATGATCACACCAACTCCATAACTTATTTGATGAATCTTACCTGCTGACTGATTAACTCATATTGTTCTTCCTTCTTTTTATTAAACTCCACCTTATTTTCTTCATAGATGTTATTTCCTTCTGTATCAATGGAAACAATAAGAGGACCGAATTCATTCACTTCACATACCCAAAGAGACTCAGGCATTCCAAGGTCTTTCCAGTGTACTTCTCTGATACGTTCAACCTTTGTTGCCGCAAAAACAGCATTTCCAGCTGGAAAGACGAGATGCAACGCTCTATGAGCCTTACATCCTTCTTCAGTGTTCTTACCCATTCCGCCTTTTCCAACAATGAGTTTAACACCCGTTTCTTCGATGAATTCCTTTTCGAACTTTTCCATTCTCATACTCGTTGTTGGACCAATAGAAACGATCTCGTACTCTTCATTTCCAAGATCTCTAACAATGGGACCAGCGTGGAATATGGCTTTCCCTTTAAGATCAACGGGTAAAGGGATTTTTTCTTCAATGAGTCTTCTATGCGCAACATCCCTGCAAGTAACGAGTGTACCTGTAAGGTAAATAATGTCGCCAATTTTTATATCCTTAAGATCATCATCCTTAATAGGTGTTGTTAATACTTTCTTACTCATAGCATTACCCCCTCGTGAGTACTAATTTCATAGTTCAAATGACTGTCAAAAGTAATCTTTCCTCTTCTATGGGACCAACACCCTGTATTAACTGCAACTCCAATCGTAGAAGGATGTCTTGATGTGTTCACAACGTTTACACCCATAACAGATTTAGATCCTTTAAGTCCCTGAGGCCCTAAACCAATTGCGTTTATTCCATCTTCAAGCAGCTTTTCCATCTTCGCTGCATTTTCATTTTCATTCCGACTTCCAACAGGTCTCATAAGTGCTTTTTTAGAATTCATAGCTGCTGTTTCAACAGAAGTACCGACGCCGACACCTACAAGTAGTGGAGGGCAAGCGTTGACTCCATAACTAGTCATCCGGTCCAGCACAAACTTTACTACACCTTCATAACCTTCACCCGGCATTAGAACTGTCGCCACTCCAGGAAGGGTACAGCCTCCTCCTGCCATATACGTATAGATTTCTACTTTGTCACTGTCTTCTTCAATCTCCCAGAAGATACTTGGTGAGCCTTCACCGATATTCTTCCCTGTATTGTATTCATCAAATGTTTCTACAGAATTATGTCGCAATGGGGTTTCTTTAGTAGACTTAAACACACTATCCTTTAGAATACTATCTAATTGCCCAATCAACGGGAAATTCTGGCCACACTTTACAAAAAACTGAAGTACTCCTGTGTCCTGACATGAAGGTCTCTTCAACTCATAAGCTAGCTTCTGGTTATCAAACATAGTTTTATAGATGATTTTTGCAAGTGGATTATTTTCCTCTTCACTTAGTTCCCTCAGTTTATTTTCCACATCATCAGGAAGTTTGTAGCTGACAAGGGATACAAACTTCGCCATCAAATCCGTCATCTTTTCTTTTTGCTGTGTCTTATCCATAACAATACTCATAATAACTCTCCTTTTTATCTTTAATTTGAATATCTTATAAGCTAATTATTAAACAATGTATACATAACGGTCAATACCCTTTATTTATTTTAATAAAAATAAGATTCCGAACATTGACAAACAACGAACAAAATCCTTGGTATCGTTGCGTTTAAATATGACCAATAGTGTTTTTTTAAGTTATCATAACACGACGTGGCTAAATATTCTAAAAATTATATTGACATTAATGTATGCATTAATATAAAATTTGTGCAATGGTATTCTACTGATTTACTTCCTTGCACCATTAATTTAGAAATAAAGGAGTGATATTATTGGATGCGCTTTCAAAATCTCGGTGATAACTTTGATATTAGAAAAAATGCACATCACACAAAAATATGAAGAAAAAGTAGATTGGGTAAAAAGAAATCATTCGTTTTTTCGTATTATCATAAGGAGTAAACATTTTTGTATGTGCTCCTATCGCTAAAATTTTTGCAGACTATAGTTTCTAACTAGAGTAGCTTAGAAATCTAAAATGAAGACCATATTACATTTAAATATGGAGAGAGAGGAATCTGCATGAAAAAAATTCTAAAAAATTTAACTGTACAGGTGGTATTCGCCATCTTTACTGGTATTTTGATTGGATATCTATTCCCTGATTTTGGTGTTCAATTAAAAATCCTAGTAGATATATTCATAAAAATGATTAAGATGGTCATCGGTCCAATTATTTTCCTTACCATTGTTCTAGGTTTTGCCAGTATGGGGGACATGAAGAAGATCGGAAAAATTGGAACTAAATCATTAATCTATTTTGAAGTTGTGACAACTTTTGCCTTAGTCATCGGGTTAGTGGTTATGTTAATTGTCAGACCCGGTGATGGTTTGGATACAAGTGGTGCTAGTAAAGGTGCTGCTGATGTTGCGAAAATTACAGAACAAGCTGCAGGAACCAGCCTTACATTCAAAGATTTTATTTTAAGCATTGTCCCAGATAGTGCTATAGGGGCTTTTACCACCGGTTCTATGCTTCCAATCTTGTTCTTTGCTTTATTGTTTGCCGTTGCGCTTTCTTCTTTGGGGGAGAACGGAAAACCGCTTATTACTTTCTTCGAAAAAATTAATGACGTGTTTTTTAAGATTGTTTCTATGATTATGAAATTCTCGCCTTTGGCGGCTGGCGGAGCTATGGCGTATACAATCGGGAATTTTGGCATTGAGTCTCTTTTTTCACTCGGTAAAATGCTAGGTGCTGTTTACGCCACAATGTTTGTGTTTGTTGTAGTTGTATTGGGGGCTATATGCAAGTTTTACGGATTTAGCATTTTCAACTTAATTAAACATATCAAAGAAGAGATTATTCTTGTCCTGGGAACTTCTTCTTCAGAGTCTGCTTTGCCAAGTTTAATCGATAAAATGCAAAAGTATGGTTGTTCTAAGTCAATTACCGGCTTTGTAGTTCCAACTGGATATGCATTTAACCCAGATGGACAGTGTATTTATTACACTATGGCCTGTTTGTTTATCGCCCAAGCCTATGGCATCGACCTTTCATGGATGCAAATTGCCATAGTACTCGGGGTGCTGATGCTTACCTCTAAGGGTTCTGCAGGAGTAACTGGTTCTGCCATTATTACATTGGCCGCAACGTTGACGTCTCTTCCAGGCAGCCCTATTCCAGTTGAAGGTATAGCTCTGCTATTGGGTGTAGACCGCTTTATGTCAGAGGCACGTGCTATAACAAATCTAATTGGTAACGCAGTGGCAACAGTTGTTCTTGCGAAAAGCGAGAAACAGTTTAACCCATTAAAGGAATATACAGCTGAAGAAAATGTGTCTTGACACAGTGAGTTCTGACGTAACTAGATTTTCTGGTGAGACTCCTTGGATAACAGAGTGGAATAGTTCTATAAAGATTAGAAATAAATAATAAAGAAACCCAGCTAACCTTCTTATGTGAAGGTAGCTGGGTTTTAAAGTTGAATATACAAAACTAACCGAGCAGATATGAGCCAATTAGCCGAGCTTATAACACGCTTTTTCTTACCAAACAGCGTGCTATGTACAATTAGCTTGTGCGAATAAATTTACTCTTTTCTACACTTCTTTCTTTTTTAGGAGAATAACTGATCCCCACAAATACGAGCAATATTCCGAGAAGCTGATAGACATCCGGACGATAGTTCAAAATAGTTACATCCAATAAGATGGCAACAACGGGATCAACAAAGACTAATAGTGCGATCGTTTGAGCCTTTAATTCTCGCAAACTATTGAAAAACAAGTAATAGACAAAGCCAGTATGGATAAATCCAGTAACAAGAATATAGAACCAGTTTTCAGAGGTAAGTTGGGTAAAGTATGACCAATCCACTAGTGGCATCAATAATAATACACCGAGACTCGTTTGAATGACGGTTGTTACTAGAGGACTGAGCAATTGAATTCCCTTTCCCGTGATCGACGTAAGAGCGTAGAAGAGCGCTGCTGCAAACGCCCATAAAACACCCGTGGATAAAAACCCAGCAATACTTGTGTGCTGATGAATGCCTCCAACTAACAATGTTCCTAAAAGACAAACAAAGAAAAAGGCCAATCCCATTCCTGTTAATTTTTCTTTAAAGATGAAAGAGCCTACGAGAAGCACAATCACAGGTGCCAAATGATAAATAGATACGGCCACTGTAATAGACATAACTTCTAAAGATCGAAAGAAAAAGACCCAATTGATGATAAGAAATAATCCGCATAATAAAGCAAGGTAATATTCCCGACGAGGAATCGTAATTTTCACCTGTTGTTTTGTTTTTAGTGTACTAAATCCCCATATGGCTCCTAAAAGGATACTTGCACTGAGGCATCGGATAAAAACTAATTCTATCGAGTGCAGACCTGTTTTTTCTGAAAATAGACCGATTGATCCGAATATGGCCATGGATAGTGCAAACTTTAGCTTAGCATACATCTAATTCCTCTCCTAAATCGTTATAAATAGTGAATATTGTATTCTATTATTACATGAATGAAATATTCTCGCACCTCCCATAACGAAGAGCCCTAGTTAATAGACTAGAGCTTTTATAATTTTTTTTAGGTGGTTACAAAATTAACTTCAATTTCGTGACCGCTTCAACATGCCTTGAGTAGACAAAAATGATGTCTTGAGGACCTATTGGGGCCTTGGCGAAAGGGAATTTTCTTTAAAAGGAATTATAATGATCCGCTTTTTTAGAGTCCTATCCTCTGCTCTTTTTAGATTGGAACGGGCACCATTTCTGTTCGGCACCTTGTAGTGCTGCTACAACTTTACCATTTAGTAAAAATTGTTCGCAATAAAACTTTCAAACTTGTTGTGGTTTGAGAGCTTTATTCTGAACAATTATTCAATTATCTTGATAAAGTCTTTACAGACCCCTTGAGAACATTATTAGCCCGCTTGGAATTTTCTTGCGAATGAATCGATCAATCCAAGCGGAAGGTGTATTCGGAGTTTTTTAAAGGAAGATTACGGAGTTCGAAGATTTTTAACAAGAGAGAAACAAAGTGTGAAGGTTGGGTTTATGCTTCTGTGTTTTGGCTATAAACTGAACAAACTTCACAAAAGTATCCAAACTCAAAGTTTAAGTGTTACCCTCTATAAAAATTCAATCGCATAGATTCGCATGCTAACCCAGTTTTTTTTGTTATGCCCGGAAACTAAAAAAGCATCAAGATTTCTGCCATAATCGGCTAAAATCTCGATGCTTTTTCATCTGCACTGTTAAAAAACAAAAGCTGTCTCGCTTTTCATTTGAGACAGCCCCTTTTTATGAATAGGATATGCGATTTCGAATTCACCATCGGCATTAACAAGTAACTTTGATAGTTCCTGAATTTATAAACAAATGCCTGTTATGCTTTTGGATGTGTTCCTTCAGCGTTTGCTACAACTGCATCGATTTGGACTAAAGCATCTTTAGGTAAAGCTGATACGCCAATTGTTCTTCGTGCAGGAACACCGCCTGGGAAGAATGTTTTGTAAGCTTCGTCTACAGCATCTATATCCGCAATATTTTTAAGGAAGATATTTACTTTAACTACATCGTCCATAACGTGGTCGATACTTTCTACAATTGCCTTGATATTTTTCAAGCACTGTTCAGCCTGCTCTTTTACACCACCAGCTACAAATCCACCAGTTTTTGGATCCAAAGGTAATTGAGCTGAAAGGTGATTGTAATGAGAAAACGCTACAGTTTGTGTAGATAGAGAACACTTTGGTGCATCTTCAGTGTTGTTTGCCCATATAACGATTCCATGTCTGGCTTCAACAGCTTGTGGAGGTGTACCATCTCCGTGTGACACCACTGCTTCAATTTGTACCAAAGCATCCATAGGTAGAGCTGAAGCTGCAACTGTTGTCCGTGCAGGGACATAGGCTGCGGTCCTGGCGATAGCCGAATCTGGGAAAAATGTTGTATAAACTTCGTTTACGGCTTCAATATCCGAAAGGTTTTTAAGGAAGATATTAATTTTAACAATATCGTCAAAAGGAACGTCGATACTTTCTAAAATTGCTTTGATATTTTTTAAGCACTGTCCAGCCTGCTCTTTTACACCGCCAGCTACCAATCTACCCGTTTTCGGATCGATAGGTAATTGAGCTGAAAGATTATTGTAATGAGAGAAAGACACAGTTTGTGTAGATAAAGGACTTGTTGGTGCATTTGCCGTGTTATTTGTAAGCTTTATGAGGTCGCCTGCTTGTGGTGCGTTTGGAATTGTACCTTCACCGTTTGAAACAAGTGCTTCAATTTGCACCAAAGCATCCATAGGTAAAGCTGCAACTGCGACATTTGTCCGTGTAGGAACATAGGTTGGGAAGAATGTTTTATAAACTTCGTCTACAGCGTCAATATCTTTGATATTCTTAACGAATACAGTGATTCTAATAACATCGCTCATAACATGATCGATGCTATCTACAATTGCCTTGATATTTTTAAAGCACTGTTCAGCCTGCTCTTTTATACCACCAGCTACCAATTTACCAGTTTTGGGTTCGATAGGTAATTGAGCTGAGAGATGATTGTAATGAGAGAAAGCTACAGTTTGTGAATATGTACCGATACCGTTTGGAGCATTTTCCGTATTTCTTGCTAATACTGCGTTATAGCCGCTCATGGATAGTATCCCTCTTTTAGATAAATTTTTTAATAGATATATTTATTAACTCATGTTTCGCACCACCTCACAGCCTAGTTATATCAAGGCTTTAATGTTGGATTTCTGCTGCGAAACTTAAGTTAGTAACCCCTCGAGTGGTTACTTTGGTTGCAATTCTAGCAGGCTTTCTTCGTTTTGACTACAAGTAAAACTTGGAAGATGACAGTCCTGATTCTTGCCGTTTCACTTTTTCTTTACCAGTCTCGACACACACTCCACATGTCTTGTGATTTTATATGTGTACGAGTTATCATTTTGACTAGGTCTACCTTCAGCAGGTCTTATTCTAACTGTCCCATCTCCGTCTACCAATTTAAATGCTGGATATACTTTATTTTTAGTGTAGCTACTAACCGTAATAGGATCTTTCCTAATAATAATTCCTTTAATTGTAAAATAATCACAACCTACTGGAAACTTGAACTCACTCGTAGCGTTTTCTACTCCTGGAATGTTTAGGAAGTTAACATCAATCCCAGACTGACTTCCTGGCTTCCATTTATTTTCTGGAATCATACCACCATTGTTATTGTTAGTTGGCTTTCCTGTGAACTAGTGGCGATTTTTTGGGTTGTATTGATTTGTTCTTGAATGCAATTCTTAATGTGTGTTGTAAGCCCAGGGTTATTTCTTAACAGTTCAGAAACACTTTCTTCCATAAAACCCGCTATCCTGTCTACTATATTGTCTGATTCCTTGATGATTTCCTCATCTGAAAGCGATTCGCGTTTTATCTGCTTGATTCCCATCTGAATTAATGGATCAAAAATTAAATAATTTGTCATGATTGACCCCCTTCCGATTTTATCTTGTCCACGGCCAATGAAAAAATACCCATTTTTTCTTTTGGCCGTAATATTTTAGAAGGGATAAGGGTTGAATTTTATTTAAAGTCTTAATACATGCTCGTGGTACATTACTACCATTTCAAAAAAAGAGGCAGTTCTACAATCTATAGCACCAGACTTTTCGGATTACTCCAACTAATTAAAGGGTAGGGATTTTGTCTGTTTTATTGGATGGTAACGCAGGAGGAAAAGATTACCGTAAAAAGGGTGCCTGTCTCCAGTGTTTTAAAGCATTACTGTAGTGGAGGTCAGGCACCTTATCCTAAATTTAAACCCTTAGCGAGCCACGGAAACCCCTGGCAGCATAGTAGGAATCTGCTCCATTGTGGTACATAAAGACAGTGTCGTATCGACGATCACAAAAGATGGCCCCACCAAGTTTTCTAATATTAGCAGGTGTTTGCACCCAGCTCGAGGTTTTCATATCGAAATTTTCAAGTTTCTGCAGCTCCCGGTATTGTTCTTCCGTTAAAAGTTCAATGCCCATGGCCGTTGCCATATCAATAGCGTTATTTTCTGGTTTATGTTTTTTCCTTGACTCCAGCGCTTCACGGTCGTAACAAACACTTCTGCGACCTTTAGGACTTTCCGCTGAACAATCATAAAAAATATAATCGCCCGTTTCTTTGTCATAGCCAACAACATCCGGTTCACCGCCAGTTCCTTCCATTTCATTGAGTGACCACAGTTTTTCAGTATTAGCTTCGAGCTTAGCTTGTACATTAGCCCATTCAAGACCTTTATGGCGGTGCATGTTTTTCTCAAAACGGGCTTTCAAAGTTCCGAGTAGTTCTTCACGTTGTTCTAGAGACAACTCCTTATTTATCTTTGTCATATTAGTTTCCCCCTTGTTTTTACTCATAATTGTATGAGGACTAAACTTCTCCGTTAGTATTGTAACACTGTATCATAAATTCCTTTATTGAACGACACTCGTTAATTGGAAAATACACCGATTTTTTATTCTACTTAGCATTCAAACTAAACAGTCTATAAGGGGACCCCTTATTTTTTGGTTCATTGACCCTTTCTATCGGACAAATTTCAAGGGGATCCCTTGTTTTTTGTTCAAGGAGGGTTAAAAAAAAATAGCAATTACTCAATTAAATATCCCTTTAAGTAAAAAAGACGCGTTCCTATATAAACGCGCCTTAACGATAAATCATCTTTCCTTGATGTGAACAGATAAGGGTTTAAAAAAGCTGTTATTTGAGTTTGGCAATCATAACAGCTTCAAGTATTTATTTTGCCCCAGCTTTTAAAAAAATTTTTTCAATCTCTTTAAAGCCTTTCACATGTGCATGTTGTAAAGGAGTCACCTTATTATTGTCTGGAATGTTCACATCCGCCCCATGTTCTATCAGCAATTGCACCGTTTGCTGCTGCTTTTCGTCTCCATCATTCAAAATAATTGCTTCTATTAAAGCGGTCCAACCGAGATTATTGACATGATTCACATCAATATCCGTATGGGTGAGAAGTTCTTTGATTACATCCACATATCCATGTTCTGAGGCAGGGATTAAAGCAGTTCCCCCATACCGGTTTGTAATCGCCGGATCGGCCCCTGCTTCAATCGTAAGTTTTAGAATATCTATATATCCTTCTGCACCAGCATACAGGAAGGGATTGTTTTTCATATCATCCTGGATGTCCACATCTGCCCCTGCCTTGATGAGTACTTTTGAGGTTTCTACATCATTGTTATAGGTCGCAACCATAGCTGCAGTCCGTCCTTTTGAGTCTTGTGCGTTGATATTCGCACCTTTCTTAATGAGTTCGCTTATGGTGTCTGCCTCTCCACGTTCTGCTGCTTGAAGCAACTGTTTATTTAATTCTTCGCTCACGATTTCCTTCTCCTTTGCTTGTTTTTTCAGTTCTCCACTAGTGTTAGTAATACAACCTTGCAGCAAGAGAATACATCCTATAAATGCCATCATCCACTTCCGCATAAAATATTCGCCTCTATTCTCCCACTGTTTCTCCGTTCTTTTTACCTGAGGAGTGAAATTTACATTCTACGGCTTTTTCTCTTAGAAAACATGTAATTTATTTATTCATTTCTTTCCAAAGAGCAAATACTCGATTGCTATTTTCGTGAATTCTACGTGACTCATTTAAAAAGACTCCTTGAAAAGTTAAATATGATTTTTTTTACTAATGTTTTTTGTTTTCCATAGTTGTTCTAGCATAATTACGATGATCGTACCAACAATGAGACCATTGCTTAAAAAATATTGGAGAATCGTAGGCAGACTCTGAAATATTTCTTTAGGAAGATACATTATTCCAAAACTGATTAGCAATGTGATTCCTAATATAGTTAACCGGCGTTGATCTAATTCGTCTTTCAAAAGGGACTGAAACGAAATCCCGATCATTTGGACAAAGGATGCTAAACTTACGGCACAAGCAATAGGGGCAGGAAGCATAGCTAAGAAGTTGACGATCGCCGGAACGCAGGCTATACCTGATAAAGCTAAACTCGCTACCAGGAAAGGCATCATTCGTTTTTGCCCGGTTAATCGGATAAATCCTGCCGATACTGGCAATGGCACAATTCCAATCGTAGAAAAAAGAGCTGATAGAACATGTGTAATACCACCTGCCCAACTAGCGCGATTAATGGTTTGTTTTTCGGATTTTTCTGATTCTGGAACCGCTTGTTTAACAGCCGTAACGGCAGCTATTGTATTAGAGACTACAATAAACGTAAAGATAATGGAGGTTATAACCATTCCAGCATTTAACTGCGGAGTCCCCCATGCAAAAATTTCTGGTAATTTAATAAAGGAAGCCTGTGTGGAAATCGTATTGGGGGCTTTTCCTAATAAGAAATATAGTAACCACCCAATTAAAATTCCTAACAGCACAGAGTAACTTTTCATCCATCCTTTTCCTTTAATTGATAGCACAATCACTAAAACAAATACGCCAAATGAAATCGCTGCTATTCCATAATCCAGGTTGAACTGTTCTTGTATTCCGAGCATTCCCTCTAAAAAAACACCACTAAGTTGAAGAGTCAGAATCAAAAGAAAAGAACCAGTAACTAAAGGAGTGAACAAAAACAGCAACCGATTAACCAGTCCGGTTATACCGAGAATAAATAGTAAAAATCCCGTAACTAGCAAGCCGCCTTCTAATAGTTGTAATGTTTCTGTCCTACTTTCCCCCTGCTGAATCGCCATACCCGCTAAAATGACAAATACACTGACCCATGAACCTGCAGGACCGTCAGCGATCGGATATCGATGTCCGAGCCATCCTTGTATGAAAGAGCTAATGCCCACCACAAAAAAAGTTCGTTGCATCAATTCGGATATTTCCTCTATCGTTAAATGAAATACCTGTCCAATTACGATCGGTAATGCAATAGAAGTGGCCAGCAAGAAAAAAAACCATTGAAATATGCTTAAACTGCTGTAAAAACGTTGTTGCTTCATATTATTTCACCCTTATACATGATGTTTATTGTTGAGACTTCTAAGTGCGAATAGAAATTAGTTCTACATGGCTGATAAATAAGGGTCTCCAACAAGAAAAGCTTTTATTTAAGTATCTCGATGTTCTAGCTAACACCTTGAAAATCTTTCCTATCGAAAAGTCATCGCTGTTAAAGCCGTTTCGAGAAATTTCTTTTTATCTAAAATCATGATATCTTAGAATGCAGTATATGAAAAATATAAAAAAAATTAATTTTACTAAAGTTTTTCATATAGGAAGGGTGTATTTCTGCAGATGGATATTCGACAACTTCGATATTTTATAGCTATTGTAGAAGAAAGAAAAATTTCTGCTGCAGCTGAAAGACTTCATATCTCCCAGCCTCCACTTAGTCAGCACCTGAAAACAATGGAAGATGAATTGGGAACGAAATTAGTAGAGAGAAATGGAAGATCTTTAGAAGTGACGGAAGCAGGAAAATCCTTATATAAGTATGCACTACAAATGACTCAGTTAATGGAAGAAGCCAAAATGGAAGTAAAGGAAGTCGGAAACGGAGTAAGTGGAAGATTGACGATAGGTATTAATACTTTTTCGGTAGTCGGATTACCTGAGTTACTTCACCAATTCCACAAAAAATATCCTAAGATTACCTATAAAATTCATCAAAATGAGTCATCTCAACTTTGTCAATTAGTGAAAGACCGGATTGTAGAGCTGGCGATTATACGATTACCGCTCGAGTTAGATGATTTTTCAGCTATCCATCTTCATACAGAACCTTTTTACTTTATAACTTCAAATAAAAACGAACCTTTTAATCATCAGGTTATGCTTGCTGACATTCAAAACCACCCTCTGATTTTACCGAGTACAGAAGGACTGGGAGTTCATTATATGATTTTGGAAGCATTTTCGAAAGCTCAACTACAGCCGAACATTATTGCCGAATGCTCTGATATCTCCCTTTTATTAGATTTAGTCGCATGTAATTTTGGAGGAGCTATTGTTCCAGAAACCGTCATTAAACAATACAAAAACTACAATATCCAGGCTTTCAAAATTAAAGATACAGAGTTATCTGCATCTACAGGCTTAATATGGCTGAAAAATCATTATCTATCAAAAACTGCTCAAAACTTTACAAACCAATTAACAGAGTACCTACAGCCAAACACGGATTTAACGTGTTAAGGATTTAAAGGATTAAAAATCCCAATCCCTCAGTGATATAAATGAGAAATTGGGATTTATTTATTCAACAATTGCGCTCTTTCCTTAAATAATCAACATAACTTCTATTAGCTGAAATGACGGAATGACAAAAGTACATTTTTTTGTCTAACTATTTTACATAATTCCTGTGATCGATAATTCCTACTATCTCTTTTCATGTAGCATATTACCTTAAAATTAATTTATTTTGGTAGATAAACCGAAAAACATCTAAACTCTTTTCTAGTGTTCTATCTTAATTCTCTTTTCATAACATTACTAATTTTAAGATAAGATGCCTGCCCCCCTGGCAATCTAATGCTTTACCGTATTGAGGGTCAGGCACCTTAGTCCAAAAGCGGTTGAAGTGACAAAATCCCTCTTGTCGCCTCAACCGCTTTTTCTCGTGTCAGTTTAATAAATAAAGAAAGCCTAAAGGAGCAGTATTAAGTTTATCGGCTGTTGTTATGTTGCATGTAATTTAAGCTGGTGTAAATACTCTACCCCGATCGTGGTAATTTTTGTCCCGGATCTTCCCCGGCCTTTCGTAATGAAGCCTTTGGTTTCGAGGTAATCCAATCGTCTGCGAACTTGCTGTGGCGATAAAAAAGAACCGGTTTCCTCGCTAACCATTGAAATATGCTGTCGACTTGAGGGCTTACCGTTATCATTACAGTTTTTAATCGTTTCGAGGATAAATGTATATTCATATATTTCTAATAAATTGTTAGGAATTGGATAGCTCGTTACTATCTCTTGCTTCCTATTTTTTTGAAAGCGGTTGTAAGGAATGTCTTTCAGTTCAATCTTATTTCCATCACAGATGGTGAGCATATAGTCAATCGTGCTTTTTAATTCACGGATATTACCTAACCATTCGTGTTTTTGTAGCTGTTCTGGGAGATTTTCTTCAACCTTGACCCATTTTCCGCTTTTCGTAATAAAATGTTTGACCAATAACGGGATATCCGTTTTTCGATCTCGAAGCGGTGGAACAGAAAGCGCAAGAACGTTCAAGCGGTAAAATAAATCAGAACGAAATGAGCCTTCTTCCGATTTTAGTTGAATGTCCTTATTTGTGGCCGCGATGACCCGGACATTTATGGGAATGACTTTTCTCCCGCCGATTCGCCGCAATTCTTTCTCTTGAAGGACCCGTAATAAATGGGATTGAACGGCGAGACTAATATCGCCTATTTCATCCAAAAAAATCGTTCCATTATCCGCTAATTCGAACAACCCCTTTTTTCCGCCTTTTTGCGCACCAGTAAAAGCCCCTTCCTCGTAGCCAAACAATTCGCTTTCAAGTAAATTTTCGGTTAAAGCACTACAATTGATGGCGATAAATGGTCCGTTTTTTCGCATTGAATGAAGATGGATCGAGTGGACGAATAATTCTTTTCCCGTCCCTGTTTCCCCTTGAATTAAAATCGGATGCTCGGAGAGGGCCAGCTTTTTGGCGATTTGTTTTGTTTCTTTGAGGAGCGGGTGGTCCCCAACGATGTCATCAAAGTCGTATTTGGCGTAAAAACCTTTGTTTTTCAATTCCCTCTGCGCCATTTTTTCAACTTCAAACGCTTGATGAATACTCTTAAAAGTCGCCACGATTGTATTTTCCGTTTCCATTTGATGACGGAAAATGACAAGATCCACACCGTAAATCGTAAAAAATTTACTTTCTTCATTACTATGTAAGATAAAGTCGATAAGATCTTGTTGGACGATCACTTCCTCCAATTTCTTATTGATGGCGTCATCAACAGGAAGATGAAACAAGGCCCCTAAGCGCCGATTAAAAACGGTGACTCGATGCTGTTTATTAATCGCTATAATGCCGTCATCGACAGTGTTGACCACGTTTTGAATATGCTGCTTCATTTGTTTTGCATTTTGTTCCGCGAATGATAGCTCCCGTTGTAAATCAATGATGTTACGAATATATCTTTCTGAAATCAATGACGAGATTTTTTCGCCTAAACAAAAGTATTCTACTACTTTTAAAATCGTTGCCATATCAAACAGCCGAACTCCAATATCAATGACTTTATTAATTGAGGGCGGACAAAGATGGGTTTCGCCGGGAGATATGGCGATATCGATATTTTTATAAAAAATTTGGTCCTTCTTATATGGGATGAACCGTAAATGATCAATACCTAGCTGATAAAGCGATTCGATCACTTCAATCGTTGCGGTATCATCATCATTGACAATCAGCACATCAGAATTAAGCGGGATTTTTAACAGCTGGTCAATGAATCGGTGATGGATTGTCCGTTTTCCAACCATCATTTCTTTGCCGGTAATCTGACACACCTCATGCGATTCTAGCCTTGTCACCTCTGATGAGAACAAAAAGAAATCATCGGTCAGTTGGGTGGGAAGTCCTTCATCAGTGGAGTAAATTCCAATTTGGACGTAATCTCCCAATAACTGTTGTAGCTGTTCATGCAAAACTTGTTTTGTCTGCCTACTTCCTGCAATTAAGGTAAGTGATTGTTTGATAGTAGAATCCTCCTTTTGCTTTATATTGGTTCTTTCATTCTACCAAAAAGACCCAAAAAGAACCAATATAAAGCTTTTAATGATTTAATTTTCAGAATTTGCACAACCCTCGAGTTGGCACAATAATTGCACATAAATTAAGTGTCATTCATTAAAAGTTAAAAAGGAGATGGTTTTATGAGTCAATTGAGCAAGAACGTGGAACCGCCAACCGCGCCTAAAAAGAAGCCGGTACAAATCAATGCCTTTGCGTTATTATTCGGAGTAGTTATCGTGGCGATGATTTTAACATGGATTTTGCCAGCAGGGGAATACAACCGAGTAGAAGTAGATGGCAGAACCATTGTTGAGGCGGATTCATTTCAATGGACGGAATCTTCACCAGTAAATCCATTCGATATGGTGAAAGCCATTCATAAAGGAATGGTGGAAGCCGGCGGTATTATTTTCTTTGTTTTAATCATTGGGGGTTTCTTTGGTGTATTCAAAGCGACTGGGACCATTGATGTCTTAATCGCTACAATGGCGAAAAAACTAGCTAAACGCGAAAAGCTGTTAATCCCAATTATGATGCTGTTCTTTGCTGCTGGAGGTTCATTAATGGGGATGGCTGAAGAGGGGCTAGCTTATATACCTTTATTAATTCCGCTCGCCATTGCCCTTGGTTTTGACACGATCACGGGGATGGCGATTGTGCTCCTTGGTGCGGCTGCTGGTTTTACAACAGCTGTTATGAATCCATTTACAGTTGGTATTGCCCAAGGGATTGCGGAACTTCCATTATTCTCAGGGATTGGATTACGCTTAATCTTGTTTGTTGTTGTTTATCTAGTTTCTGTGATTTTTGTTTATCGCTATGCGATGAAGGTAAAACGAAACCCTGAATTAGGTTTTTACGGCAATTACGACAAAACAGCTGCCAACGAGCTGCTGAAATCAAATGTGCAATTGACAACAAAACATAAATTAATTCTTGGGGCATTTCTATCAGCCTATGTCGTTCTAGCTTACGGAGTAATCAAATATGAGTGGTACCTTTCTGAGATTGCGGCTTTATTTATTATTTTAACGATCGTTATTGGCATCATTGGCAAACTTTCTGTTGATAATCTTGTGAAAAACTTTATGAGCGGTTCCGCTGCTTTAATAACCGGTGCGTTAATTATCGGGGTATCGCGGGCGACATTAGTTGTCTTAAACCAAGGGCATATCGTCGATCCGATGCTGTACGGAATATCGGAAGCGATTAGTCATGTTCCGGGAACGATCAGTGTTATCGGTATGTATAGTTTCCAAACGGTGATTCACTTTATTTTAGCATCTGGAAGCGGACATGCGATGTTAACAATGCCTATTATGACGCCGCTCGCTGATTTGCTTGATATTACAAGACAGACTGCTGTTCTATCCTTCTCATTTGCTGATGGAATCGGAAATATTATTTTCCCAACTGCCGGTACTTTAATGGCTGGGTTGGCGATCGCTGGGATTCCATGGACGAAATGGGCAAAGTGGGTTTTACCGTTAGTGATTATCCAATTTGTAATTGGCTTAATTGCAGTTGTTGTCGCACATCTAATCAATTATGGTCCGTTTTAAAAAGAGCACATCTAGAGTGTAACGTAGGAGGGGAATATAGTGCTTACTTTAATTAAAAATGGGGAAGTGTATGCACCTTATTATTTAGGCAAGAAGGATATATTGCTAGTTGATAGTAAAATCGGTTATGTAAGAGAGCTCATTGAACAACCTGATCATTTCGTTCCTATTACGATTATTGATGCTTCAGACAAAATCGTTGTCCCTGGATTTATCGATGCCCATGTTCATATCATTGGGGGCGGGGGCGAAGGTGGTTTCAAAACCCGGACGCCGGAGTTGATGTTAACTGATTTAACCACTGCAGGCATTACGACGGTCGTCGGCCTTCTTGGTACGGATGGGACAACGAGACGAATGGAAAGCCTGCTTGCGAAAGCGAACGGCTTAGAAGAAGAAGGCGTGACATGCTTTATTCATTCAGGTTCGTATCAGTTGCCAGTAAGAACGATCACAGGCAAAATCGAGGAAGATCTCATTTTTATTGACAAAATTATCGGGATTGGCGAAATTGCCATCGCCGATCATCGGTCATCGGAACCAGCGGCTGATGAAATTGCAAGAATTGCTACCGCTGCCCGAAATGGCGGGATTTTAGCTGGTAAGGCCGGCCTTGTTGAGATTCATCTCGGCGATGGGGCAGATAAGCTCTCTTTGATTGAGGAAGTCATTGAAAAGACGAATATTCCTATTTCCCACTTTCACCCAACCCATATTAACCGGAATGAAGATTTATTCCTGGCTGGGATTGAGTATGCCAAAAACGGTGGTTACGTTGATTTTACGACGAGTTCCGTTCCGCAGTTTTTTGAAGAAGGAGAAGTGAAGTGCAGCGAAGGGTTGAAGCGGATGCTTGATGCCGGTGTGCCGCTAAAAAATATTACTTTTTCGTCTGATGGCCAAGGCAGTCTGCCTACTTTTAACGAAAATGGAGAATTAATTGGTCTTCAAGTTGGAAAAGTTTCCTCCTTATATATGGAGGCGCGAGATGCCGTTATCAATGATGGAATTTCATTAGAAACAGCCCTGCAGGTTATTACATTAAACCCTGCAAATGTGCTTAAGCTTTCGAACAAGGGTCGCATTGAAGAAGGAACAGATGCTGACATTGTTTTACTAGATAAAGAGACTCTCGATATTGACACTGTCATCGCCAAAGGGAAAGTGATGGTCGAAAATAAAGTGCCGATTGTAAAAGGTACATTTGAATAAAAAATTGGAGGGATTAAAGTTGAGGAAATTATCCATTATTTGTGTTCTTGTGTTAACGGTGTTTGCCATAACGATATCATCATATGATGTAGAAGCAGCTCAGAATAATAAAAATGTAACTAAGAATGCTGGTTCGCTCGTCATTGTTGGTGGTGCTCTGGATTCAGATAATGAGGCGGTTTACAAGGAATACTTAACTTTAGCCCAACAATATAAAGGGAAGTCTCTAAAAGATTTAGAGATTGCGATTATTCCTGCTTCTAGCGCTGAACCGATTGGAAGTGCTAATGCATATAAAGAGGATTTCGTTCACTACGGTGTTTCCGCTGCGAATATTTATACGGCACCAATCGCAGTAATTGATGATCCTTCGACAAAGGACGTGGATGAATCTGCGTGGAAGGATAACGGAAATAGTCCCGAAATAGCGAAAAAAATAGAAGAAGCTGACGCGATTTGGTTTGTGGGCGGTGATCAATTACGACATGTTAAAACGTTAATGACATCAGATGGAGAAGATACAGTCGTATTAAAAGCCATTCGAAAAATATATGAAAACGGCGCGGTTCTTGGCGGTTCAAGTGCAGGAGCTGCGATTATGAGCAATCCGATGATTGCGAATGGAACGAGCGTCAGTGCCTTAACGGAAGGAGTTCATCTTCTTAAACACTCTGATCAAGAGGTAGATAACGATCAACTGTATCTAACTACCGGTTTCGGATTTTTTCCACACGGAATTGTTGACCAGCATTTTCTCGAACGGGGTCGTTTTGGACGTTTGCTTGTGGCAACCCAATATAATAAAACACGTTATGGCTTTGGAATTGATGAAAATTCCGCCATGGTATACCATGGCGCGGATGACAGTATAGAAGTTGTTGGTGAGAGCGGCTTATTAATTGTCGATTTACAGGGGGCGACAACACCTAAGGGGAAGCGCTTTACGATGAACAATGTAACGATGCACTACTTGGAAAAAGGCGACCGTTTCAACGTAACTGCTGGGACGTTCGATCTTAATAAAAAGCACGAAACGACAAAAGGGATCGAATACTATAGCAAAAATCCAATGGCAACCGATATCTTCGGTCCGCAAGTATTAAAAAAGGTGCTAACTGAAGACCTCATTGATAACGAGGCCAAAAAAGCAGAAGCCATTTGGTTTGACATGGAGGACGACAAAAAAGGAATCGGCTTCAAATTTACCTTTAGAAAAACAAACAAAACGGAAGGGTTCTGGGGCAGAATTGACAAAGTCGGATCATACGCCGCATTAAACGTTCAAATGGACGTTGAACCAATTACAATCAAAATCCAAATAGATAAATAGAATACCTTTGCAACGGAGACTCTAATCTATAGCCCATTGATTAGAGTCTTTAAATTTGAAAATATACTAAAAATTGTCCGTCATTGGGGGCATTTATAGGTTTCCAAGAAATAGACGGGCTTATTATCGGAGACGAACAGGTATCACGTTTAACGTTTTAACATAAAAAAGCTGACGAAGGCAATATCCCATGTCAGCTTTTGCTTTTTTAATTGATTTTCCCATCGAATATACTAATCATTTAATCCCTTTCCATTGAGAATTTGCTGCATATATTTTTCAATCCTTGAATCCCGTGTTTTGGATTGTTTGGCCCCCGAAAAATAAAGTATGTATGCTCTTTGCCGTCCCGGTGTCAACGCCTCAAAAGCAGTTTTCAAGTCAGGGATTTCATCGAATTTACATTGAAGTTCTTCTGGAATGATGTATTCTGTATTCTCTTTCAATTTCACTTTCAAACCGGCTTTTTCAACTTCAATGGCTTCATTTATATATGCTTTCAAGACAGGTTCCATTTCAATTATTTCTTGCACATTGGTGAACCGAATCTGGCGCGCCGCCTGTACGTTCTCCGTTTGTTGGATTAGAATCCCATGGGCATCCTTTAACAGGGTACCTTTGTGAAACAGAAGCGCACAATATTCTTTAAATCCATGTATTAAAACGATGTTTTTTTTCTCAAACGTGTAACAAGGATGCATCCACTTGAACTCTTCGGTCAGGTCACAGTCAAGAACAATATTTCTCAACTTCTCATATTCTTCCTTCCACTTTTTAGCTTTACTTAAAAATTCATCAACCTTAGGATTCATTCGACTATTTGTCATCAAGGAACACCCCGCTTCAATTTTCCGATTCATAATAGGACATAAAATAGTGTCGTGTCAAGCAGAACTGGCTTGGAAAGTTTCAAGGAGCTTATGTCGCTAATTACATTTTGGACATAAAAAAGCCCAAGCATCCATCGCTTGAGCTGAATCAAATTAATTTATAGGCAAATGCGACTCTAAACATCGAAGGTTTAGGCGTTCCCAGGCTAGTTGGCCAATCCCCCAGTACATTAAAACTTTATCGGACTAGGGGGCTGGCCCAAAAGTTGAAATATCTATCATGCTTTCTGTATTACCTCATTCCTTTCCTTCGCCAGCTATTCCAAAGGAATCTTTACAACATCATCCAAATATTTTTTTGTACGATATCCATCAATCTCAAGCCTTTTAGGAATCACGCCCTCTCCAGCGTTGTTACTGTGAACCTTTATGTCTTGAACAGTAGTGAAATAACGGGGCTGATCGATTTCATCATATGCAATAGGGATTTCATTCATATCGAATTCGTCCCCGTTTTTATCAACAAGCACTCCTTCAGAAGACATCTCCCACCCACTAACTTCATTCTCATCCTCACCCACAATATGGAATTCAATCGACTCATATGGCCGATTCTTGATTTCATGATTACTTATGACAATAGTGGTAGGATCCCCCACTTCGACCTTGTCAATGGAGATTGTAGTACCAGCATATTCAAAGGTTCGAGGATATTCTCCGGCAACATCCAGTATGATAGTATTCTGATCCCAAATCATTAAATGAACAGATTCGAATTGAACGTTAACCCCTTTTGGTTTTTCTCCAAAAAGTGGGTCAAAGTGTTTTTGAAGTGTAATCCAATCCATGTTTGAATATAAATGAGAGCTACCATATCTATCAGCTTTCACTTTTTTATTGTTCACTTCTAGATTGTTAAGATTAAGTTGTTCTATCTGCATCTTTGGCTGTTCACTATTAATAGCATATTGCAGAATCGTCGCTGTTGGAGCAATGGTTAGTTTTTCAAATCGAACTGGGATCCCCTCAACTTCTGTTTCTTCATTCAATGCATATTCGGTAGAGGGCTGTTTCGTTACAGGGATCTCGAAGCTCCAATCCCCTATATCATAGTCCATGTTCACGTAAGCATTAAAACTATTCTGGTCAGAGGAATCACGAATCAATTTTTGAAGTTTTGTAATCTTAAGTTTGATTGTCCCATTATCCGTTGAGAGTGGTAGTAAACTCATCTTTCCTTGAAACACGTTTTTTTCTTTATTATTTACATCCGATTTAAAGTCAGGAGGATAGTATCTTGGATATGTATCACTACTCATGATTTCATGTTCATTCTCCACAGATAAACCCTCATAATAATCGATCACATATTGATTATCTTCAGCTGTATCTTCTATTTCATAAAAAACAAGCGTCTGAATATCATCAGCAATCGCGCTCTTGATTCTAATTTTCACCCCATTGCTTTCCGTTTCCAGGTTCAGCCTCTCACCGAGGCCCTGTTGTAAAAAGACACGCAATTGCTGATCATCTTCTGTCAATGTATAGTAGAGGTTGGTAAAAGACCTTGTAAAAAATTCTATACCCATTAATAATACGAAAACACTTGCAAAAATAATCCCCATTCTTTTACGTTTCTTGAACTTCAGCTGTCTGTGCTTATCCTTTTCTGCTAGCCTAGCTTTGACATTCTCCATGAAATCAGCTGGCACATGGAAATCCCCAATCCTTTCAGTAAGATTTAACATGGTTAACATGACATCCTGAAAGGTAGCCAGATCCTCCTGACATTCTTGACAATGATAAATATGTACTTCGAAATCAATCTTTTTCGGCCGATTCATCTTTCTTTCTAAGTAATCGAGGTAATCCTTTTGATACTCCTTACAGCCATGAAAGGTTGTTCCGGACCTCATTTCGTTTCTAAGTGACTGGATTCCGAAAAACAAAAGTTCTTTCATCATTTCCACTGAAACTTGGAGAAGATGCGCCGCTTCCTCTCGAGAGAATCCTTGTACATATGTAAGGACTATAGCTTCTTTCTCGTCCTGTTGCAATTGATCAAGTGCTTTAAATACACCCTGACGTGGTGGCTCAGTTTCCTCCGAACCTTGCAAACTTCTATCACCAGAAAGCTCTCGACAGTTATGTATGAAAATGGATGTAACCTGCGTTTCGAAAGGTGTTTTACTTTTATATCGAGGACATTCCTTTTGGACTTCTATAATGGACTGGTAAAAGAGCTCTTCCATTTGCTGCTGATTACTAAGATAGGACCAACCAAGTGTGTAGAACGATTGCTGATGCTGATCGAACCAATCAATGATGAATTCCACGTCTTTTTCTCTTATTGCAGTGATAGAAATGGAATCTATTTTTACTGGATTCATAAACGTGTTTCCCCCCCTTTTGAGCGTAATCACTATCACTTCCTGATTTTTCTTGTTTTCACATTTGGAATTTCATCGTCATTCAATAATCGATACATATGCATCATTGAGTTTTCCCATGACCTTACCTCGATCTTAAATGTGCGACCAATTTGTTCCATGAACTTCTCTGTTATCCGGTCAACAATCATTCCATCATGAGCATTGTGATAAATTCACTTTTAGTAGCTTCATATACAAGCATGTAATAAATTTCCTTATTTATAGCTGAAAGCTAATAAATTTTATCAATAAATTACAATTATTATAAATAATGGTTCATTAATTTAGAATATCAAACTTCTTATAAGTTTGTAAGTCTATGTGTCTATAATCTAACTAATAAAAGCTGCTTCCTTCTCAAAAGATGCCTGACCCCAGTGAATTAAAGTATTACTGTACTGGGGGGTCTGGCACCAATTATTCTGGGTGAGACTCTTTGGCAGATTGCAAGAAACTATGGGACGATTGTAGATGATCCTACAATTAAACAATATTGCAAACCCTTCCTTAATCTATCCTGGAGGAAATTGATATAATGTTATTGTAAATTAAAAATAATCCCTTAGTGTGGCACTGAGGGATATGTATATTGTATTTATGAATGTTCACTAAAAACATATCAATTAAGGGCTTCTGCTAAATTTTTGATCAATTGTTTCGCCTTCTCTACAAACTCTACTGATGCTTCATAATACATTTCACCATTCTGTATAGTGAAAAATCCCCAATTTCAATTTTTAGAAGCGTACCTTCGCCATTCGATTCTAATTGATAAAGATAAGAAATATCCCCTTCTAACGGCTGTACTTTCTAATTGGTAACAATCAATGCAATTTTTAATTCTTTATTTTCGACCGCCTTCATAATTCTAGCTATTGATTCTCCCCCGTATGGAAATTCCCAAACAACCTCACTCCCGACGGTCATATCTTCATTTGGGTAATTGTCTGGCAACTCATCTCACTGTGAAACATATTTAGGCTTGACTAGAACCTAAGTGTAATCATTCACTTCCTTGTCAGCATACAAGGATATACTTGTTCATATATTTTATCAATGTATAAGGAGTAACAATCGTGAAAGAAGTATAAACAAATCGGGGGTATAAATTTGAATAACAGGGAAAATAATTCTAAAGGCACTACCAAAAACAAGAACGATATAAATATAAATAACAACTTTAGTCTATCTATTAATTTTGGTGATTCACTAAACTTATTTGCCTTAATTGTAGGTTTATTTATCATTAAAAGAATTTCTAAACAATACAAAATAAACAAGAAATTGCAAAAGGAGAATAAAGAAAAGAATGATTAATGGAGGAACAGATAAAATCTGTTGTTTAGCCGTTTTATCGCTTGATATTTCTGTATAATTGAGTATTAAAGCCAATATCTGCAAATATTTGACCAACACAATCCTAAAGATCTTCCCATGTGTCAGGATTTTTTTCAACAAGCATTAATTTCCCTTCAATCAAGGTTACTTACCTAAGTAGTTCTTAAAAAAGCATTACCTTTTTAGAATGAAAAGTCTGCTAATTCTTTTTGAGTTAAGCCTTTTCTAACACGGTAAGAAAAAAATATTGGCAAAAGTTTTGGACATCGGCTCAGAAATGGGCTTTATGTCTGGCATTTTATTTTTCCTTTAGCAGAAGATAAATTGCTAATAAAGGGATACTTTAACGTTAGGATTCGCCCTTTTTTGTTTGTTAGTGTTCTAAGGTTATTGGTCAAAATTAGCAGCAAGAAACACAACCGTGAATTTGTATATCCCCAAAAAAGCCACAAGTACCTCCTGGTGAATTACTGCATTGAACCTTTACTTTCTTAACACAATCAAAAGAAGCATAAAAAGAATGGTTCGGTTCTATTTGAATTGATTGACGTTTTTTCTTCTGTTTTACAATTAATGTAACGGGACAGCTACCAGTATTAGCGAAATGGAGTGTTACTGTAGGAAGACATTTTGTAAATGCTCGATATACTTGAACGAAGCCTCCGTCGCATTCTCGAGTAAAGGCGAAGAATGATGGATCAGCCGTATAAGAACCACAGGGTTTTGAACTATTACAACCCATCGTAAATATTACACCCTTTCAAAAAAATTCTATTATGTAATAAGTAAATGCAAATTGCGTTCATTTTGATAGAGACAAGTTAAGGAGTTAATCCGCACATCTTTGGAATTTCACATAATTTTAAATACTTATGTTTTTTAATCCCTCCATCCACTAAACTGCTTCTTTAGTTCAATAAAGAAAGAGTTGCCGCAATAACCCCTTGTTAGACAAATCCGCCCGTTTGTTTAAGATGATTGATTTTTCTTTCTTGCAACAATTAATTTAAATCCAATTAACATTAATCCGCATCCTATAATATCCATAATGACATTACCTTTAACACCAATGCCATTACTGGTTAACCCTATCAAAAAAGCACCAATAAGAATAAGTGGGATTGCAAATATAAACCTCAAATTATTCA
>NZ_JAHNZZ010000001.1:829521-861296 GCF_019039215.1 Bacillus sp. FJAT-29790 | reverse complement strand
AGTTGAACTATCCTGACCGTTAGCACAAGAAGACAGGGATTGCCCGCAGCCATCCCTCTTCTTGAACTCTAGCACTCTTTAGTTTAAGTACATTTTTTCACAAACAATAAATTTTACCTTGTGACAGCAAGTAATAATGTAAGAGAATATAATTAGTAGGCGATTCCCACACGTGATTTTATATAATTGTTACTTTCAATCTGCTTATATGTAAATTCTGCTGTATCCGATACATTTATTTTAACTCCATCCACTGGCAAAAAATCACGTTCCACACGGTATTCACCTAATCTTTCTCCATCAGGTAAATACGTTGGACATACAATGGTCCATTCAAGTGTTGATTGTTTAAGCAGATCATACACCTTATGATGTTCTTTCGCTGCACGGGTTGACTTCTGCTTTGATTCACTTGATTGATAACGCAGAGAATTTGGCGTGGTTCTACTTTGCAGAATACCCGCAGTTCCTATTGTTATTATTCGTTTCATACCTTCTTTTTCCATTGCTTCGATAATAAGTGGCATACTTTCTGATAGAGTGGTTGTGCCATCAGTATTCAGTGCACTAATAACTACATCAATCCCATGCATTGCACGTACTATATCATCTTTATTTAATACATTTCCTTGAATAATGGTTAAATTTTCATTATTTATTTGAAACTTCTTTGGAGTGCGAACTAATACAGTAACTTGATGTCTGTCATGCAGGGCATAGGTCACTATTTGACTTCCAACTCGTCCAGTTGCACCTAAAATTAAAATATTCAAAAATAAAAACCTCCTTTTTACGAATACAAATATTACACTACACTATAAATGCTATTATTTAGTCTTTTTTAACTTAGGCAAGATATATAAATTCAAACTACTTAAATTTTGAATAGCGAACTAATTTTCTTTAAAGAAGTCGCACAACTAAACTGCCCCGTTACTTTAAGTACAAAACTTCACAATCTCTTCTAAACTCTAAGATACATATCCGATTTTCCTTAAATTGCTATTCAATTAAATGGCCTAATTGCAGTTAAGGAAAATGATACATTTTAAAACAGGATTCCTGATCAAACTTTATAATAAACAGTTAGACAAATGATACTGCGTTATTTCGAAGCCACAAAATAATGAATTAATAAGCTGCGAATGGAGAATGATAAAATATGTGCTTTGGCGAAAGGAGGCACAAAATATGAATTTGATTAGGAGGATTACAATGGGAATTTTAAGTGGAAATCCAGCAGATGAACCTATGCATTATGGGGAAGTATTTAGCACATGGTCATTTCTTTTAACGGCTAAAGGGGCAATTGCAGGTTATCAAACTCACCTAAACCATGCAGGTGATGAAGATTTACATAAATTGCTTGAGGAAGCCATTCAAGGAGGACAACAAGAAATCAAACAGATTGAAACTTTATTAAAAGCGAATGGAGTTGGATTACCGCCAACACCTCCAGATAGACCTAAAGCTTGTTTAGAGGATATTCCAGTTGGAGCACGTTTTGCAGATCCTGAAATAGCAGCTGCTCTTTCAATGAGCATTGCTGCAGGATTAGTAGCGTGCAGTACAATAATGGGGCAATCAATTCGAGAAGATATCGGAATGATGTTTGGACAGTTTCATATTCAAAAGGCAGCACTTGGAGTTAAAGTTCTTCGTCTAAATAAAGAAAAAGGATGGCTAGTTCCACCTCCATTACATCATTATAAGGCAGAAGATTGTTAGTTAATTTATAACTGGTAAAAGGGGAGAAGAAATTTTTATTCTGCTCCCCTTTTCCTTTTTAAAGTAACTCGGACTCTTCATTTGATTATTATCCTCTTTTGAATTTAAATTTACTCGATATTCTTCACAAATTGTTATTCAAATAACCTGTCTCGATACTTTAAGTAAAAACTTCATAAACTAAACTTTAACCTATATATAGATGTTACTATAGTGATAGGTAAGCTTTTGAAGTTATCGCCAGCTTTTCCCCCACTTCACACCGTACAGGCGAGTTTCCCCAACAATATGGCCCTATAATGAAAATAAGCGCTGTTCCTTTATTTTAGAAAAGCGCCCGTTAACTGAATTACAAATGAACTTCTATTAGCTGGTTTAGTTGAACAAATAAGATTCTGGAATGGTGGGAAATATGGAACATAATAAAAAAGCCCTTCTAAAATGAAGAGCGTCTGCTTATATAAAATAAAGCAATTGAAAATAACAGTCACTAAACTAACTACCAGAGCAATTCGGGCCCTTAAATTGCTCCAGCTTGTGTAGTTGACTAGCGAAAGGATACAGCATAAATCAAACTAACATTAATTTAATTTGGTGCTGTATCCTTTCTAAAGCACTTGGCTTATAGATACTGGCCACCAGGCTCCCCGCAAAGCGCCAAGGCAACTACCACTACACTAATATTAATCATTGTAAACACCAACTCCATATTAGAAATTAAATTCAGTAAGTTTGCCACTGTAGAAGAAACAAGTCCTCCATATAACGCACCAACAAACCATCCATTGTTACTCATAAATGAAGTTAATTTTCCAGAGGTCGGGAGAATTCGAATCGAACGAAAACCAGTTAATAACATAATTTAATTGTACAATAATAAAATAACAAATTAAATAAATATGATATTTTCCCGCTGGTAATTCATAAATATATATACATAAAAATGCTCTATCCTTCTTTACCTAAACTACACCGTTATCACAAGAAGCGACTGCTCTTATTGAACAATCACACCATTAAAATTCATAGTTATCCATATTATCTAGTAAATCAATGGATTAAGAACGGGGCTTTTTATTTTTCGATAGAATCACTTCACTTCATCTCCCCCAATTCCAATATGATATTATTATTTGTGATATTATCAAAAAAGTAGGTGACACTTTGGCGAAAAGAAGTTATGACTCCAAACTAGTTAGAATAAAAGGGATAAAGACAAATAAGAATCCTCTTAATAGTAAAGTTGAAATTAGAACTTCTTTAAGAATTCCTTTAAAGAGATGCGTTGCTTCCTGTATCCTTATGAATCCAAGTACTGCTGATAGCGTTAACTCCGATGATACCATTAACTTTGTTACCAAATACATTCATAAAAACATCCCTGATATCCATTGGATAAGGTTTTATAACCTTTACCCTTTTTATGAACCTACGTCACCCAAGATTTATCTTTTAATTCATAATTTAACACCATCAGAATATCGTACTGCAATGGATGCAAATAGACTAGAAATTAAGAAATCGCTTGAATCAACTACACATTTGTTTCTTGGTTATGGTCAATGCAGTGGAGATTCAAATGATAAGGCTTGTTATTATGATATGGAAACAGCTAAGTTATTAAACATGATTGAGAAGAATTATAAGAACGATATTTTTGTATTTGAAACTTCTCAATCAAAAAAGATTCTTATCAAAAATAAATATCCTAGACATCCTAACCCAAATAATGAACACTTTGCTATTAATCATCACAAGTGTCAGATTAAGAACGGATCGATAAAAATAATCTAAGTGAAATGGGGGTGATAAATCCCCCCATGAATTCTAAGAAAGGCACAAAAAATACACACATTACTATCCCTTCTTCAACTGCTTTATTTGGAAGTCTTATTCAATTAAATGGCCCTTTTCATGAAGATAGACGCTTTCCTTATTTCAGAAAAGTGCCCGATTATGGAATAACACTGATATTGATTTGTGGGGATGCTTGAAATGTTTTTAAGGGATAATTATTTTCCCCACAATCTAGTCCTATCAATTGGTACAATCTCCAGACCATCTATTCGTTTATGAATTATAGGATTTTTGAAAGGGTTATGGTTTTCTTTTTTAATATGATGACGAGCACGAATACTTAAGCCCAAAACATCTAGATAATTACGGTAACTCATTTGGTTCATCTCCTTGAAACGTTTATAAATATTATCTGTTTTTTTTATCAGAACATTCGAGAAGGAACAATTATCAATTATTAAGTTAACTTCATAAGAAATTAGGTATCATCATTTAACATACGGGGGCTTGGCAGAAATTGAATTACAAAACAAAAAAATGATTAATGATAAAGAATATAAAAAACTAAATTAGTTAATTCATTTTAGAAAATTTTGTTCATAGAAGTATGTATACACCACTTTATCGAATTATTCATTTTTGAATATAATAAACCTTTATCAAGATGATCTGACCCTGTCATGTAGACACAAAAAAAAGATAGTTAATAAACCTGGCTTCTATAATTTCAGGTTGAATATTTTTTTAGCTACAAAAAAAGAACGCCGCAGCAATCAGCCTCAGCCAATCACAATAAATGGATTTCCCCCACTTTATGAATATACTAACTATTTAAGATAATTTACCAATTTTTAAAAAACATTAAAGTCCTCCTTATTCGTTAATACTATTGATTGTAAGATCGAATAAGGAGGTTAATTAGAAATGGATAATCAAAAACTAGCCGATCATGAATCATTGGATTTACATGAAGTGATTAATTTTAAAACCCTTTGCTTAGCGAAATCAAAACTAATGCAAGGACTTGTATTTGATGATGATTTGAGAGCATTAATGCAAAAAGATGTTGAACAATCCATGCAAGCGCTTGGAGAATTACAGGCAGTTTATCAACGCGCACCTTTTGAAGCTCCAGTTCCTCAAAACCGTCCAACACCAATAGTAAATTGAAAAGGAGGCAAATTCATTGAACCAGGACTATTTAGACCCTATAAACGCGCTACACGTACCTGAGCTAGCAGATACGACATTTGCGATGGATTTACTTCTTCGTGCCAAGGATGGTGTTCGCAATATTGCGGTCGCATTAACGGAGTCAGCATCACCTGATGTTAGAACGCTCTTACGAAACCATTTAATGCAAGGTATTGCCATGCACCAAGAAATTACAGAACTTATGATTAATAAAAAATGGTTCCATCCATACGAACTAAGTGAACAGTATAAACTAGATCAACTCTCTGCCAACAATACATTGATGATTGGCAAAATGAATCTATTCCCTGTTGAGACCAATAGAAAAGGTATGTTTGACCGGACACCTGATGATCACTAACACTGGAGGCTGTATAGCATGAAGGCAGTAACGTATCAAGGTATTAAAAATATTGTAGTCAAAGAAGTTCCAGATCCAAAGATTGAAAAACCAGATGATATGATTATTAAAGTAACGAGTACAGCTATATGTGGGTCTGATTTACATTTAATTCATGGCATGATTCCTAACCTGCAAGAAAACTATGTTATTGGTCATGAACCAATGGGAATCGTCGAAGAAGTTGGTCCAGGTGTGACTAAACTAAAAAAGGGAGATCGAGTAATTATCCCCTTTAATATTGCATGCGGTGAATGCTATTTTTGTAAAAACCATTTGGAAAGCCAATGTGATAATTCTAATGATAATGGTGATATGGGTGCCTATTTCGGATATTCTGGTACGACGGGTGGCTATCCAGGTGGGCAAGCTGAATATTTAAGAGTGCCATTTGCCAACTTTACTCATTTCAAAATTCCAGAGACTTGTGAAGAACCAGATGAAAAGTTAGCAGTTATTGCCGATGCGATGACTACTGGTTTTTGGAGTGTTGACAATGCAGGCGTAAAGGATGGAGATACAGTTATTGTTCTTGGCTGTGGTCCGGTTGGTCTTTTTGCTCAAAAATTCTGTTGGCTAAAAGGAGCAAAGCGTGTCATTGCCGTAGATTATGTAGACTATCGTTTGCAACACGCCAAACGTACCAACAAAGTTGAAATTGTAAATTTCGAACACTTTGAAAATGTGGGAATGCATTTGAAAGAAATGACGAAGGGCGGCGCTGATGTTGTCATCGATGCAGTTGGTATGGACGGTAAAATGACTGATATGGAGTTCCTTGCTAGCGGAATGAAACTTCAAGGGGGATCGTTTAGCGCGTTTATCATCGCTTCACAGGCAGTTCGAAAAGGCGGAAACATCCAGGTCACAGGCGTTTATGGTGGAAGATATAATGGATTCCCAATGGGTGATATTATGAACCGAAACGTCAATATACGCACTGGACAAGCACCTGTGATTCATTATATGCCATATATGTTTGAATTAGTTTCGACCGGAAAAATTGATCCAGGAGATGTCGTAAGTCATGTACTTCCACTTAGTGAAGCAAAGCGTGGCTATGAGATTTTTGACACAAAAATGGATGATTGTATAAAAGTCGTGTTGAAACCTTGAAGAAAGGAGGTATAAAAAATGAACTACGCCTTACATGAAGTTCTTGAGGTCCATGAGATGGCTGCATTTAAGACCACTTGTTTAACTAAATCCAAAACGATGAAAGCGTTAGTTACAGATCAGCTATTAAAAGATATTATGCAGCAAGACATTGATGTAACTACGAGACAATTACAAGAATATGCTTCTATCCTTACAAACGCTAAGCAGTAAATTAGGAGATGAATGAACATGAATCCAATCATTGAAACTTTAACTGGCATGGATGCACTATCGGATCAAGTGGTTGCAATGGATCTACTCATTTCAGCTAAAAGTGGAATTAGAAATTACGCCATGGCAGTTACAGAGGCAGGAACACCGGAAATTAAAGAAATGCTCACTCGCCATTTAGTTGAAGCTCTTGATATGCATGAACAAATATCCGCATATATGGTAGAAAGAGGATGGTACCATGCTTGGGATACAAACGAACAGATCAGTTTGGATTTAATTAATATCAATACAGCATTGAACTTACCGACATTATAAAAAATTCCCAGGAACAGTTTAACACTCACCAAATAAACTGTTCCTATTAAACCATTTTGAGTTTATTTGGCAGAAGTAAATAAAGTTAATACTTCTTGCTTACTCGTGTTTGTTTTAAACTATATAATGAAAACAATTAATTGACTATTTTTATTATGAAAAGGTCGGAGCAGGAAATTCATCAATTTTGATACGAAGTAAACTATAAGGTTTCTGTCGTAAGTCTTTTCCATAATGAAATCTAGGCTGTCGATGTAATTGGTTCACAATGACATACAAATATTGATCCGGACCAATAGAAAAAGTATCTGGCCACAAAATTCTCGGATCATGTGCGATAGTTTCCATTATGCCATTTGGCAATATCTTACGGATACTGTTGTTTTCATAATCTCCAGCATATACAGTTCCCTTTGCATCGGTGATCATTCCATCAGACGCACCTTTTTCTCCCCAATACTCCACATGATAAGGTAAATCCATATCCGGTATCGTTCTGTCTCTCAGGGCTTCTGTTGAGATTGAGAACAAATGACGACTGGTTAGTGGAGCAAAAAATAATATCTTTCCATCGGGAGAAATCGCAAGACTATCAGACGCCAATCTAAATGGAGAAGTTGAACCGTCTTTGTTTCGATTCATTAAAATTTGACCTTCTACTTTCGGTAAAAAATATGGATCGGGTGAAGTTGAATTTGCCCCATTTAACCGTCTAAACGCGTTTCCATTTGATAAATCTACGACGATAATAGCTCCTGGTCCTCTTGAAGAAGAATCCGTTATATAGGCATAACCTGCTTTTCCAACACGAAAATCAAAACGGACATCATTTAGATAAGTTGTAGACAGGACAACATCTTCTGTAAAGGTATATACTTTTCTTATTGTATTGGTTTCTAAATCAACAGCGACTAATTTTGCCCCCCCTTTAATAGGTTCAGAAAAATTGGGTGCTGCTGTATCTAATATCCAAAGCGTTCCCCTTCCATCAGCAACTACACTTTGGACACTGATGAAAGTCTTGTTGATATTCTTAGGGTTAACCAAATTGGTTTGTAAGTTAGGATAAGGCTGCAATTTATCCTCAACAATTTCCGCCACCGTAAATTTAACATCGTCTCCCCATTTCGGAAAGCAAATGAAAATACGACCGGTCTCTGAAACAGTAACACCTGTAGGCATAGCCCCATAAAATGCATAAACTAGTTCTAAATTACCGAAATATTTTTCACTAGGTAACATAGGTTTCATAATATCCTCCTCAAGCAATCAAACGGGATATCACCTATATATGATATATATTTTTTTTAGTGCATGCTTCTTAATAAGTTTTTCTATACGAAAAGATGATTGAATTGATTATTTTCGAAATTTTATAAGTCTGTCAGAAGAAAGGAAACATTTTAATTTAAAGGTCTCCAGATGAAGTAGCATTCAATTAGCAGGTAGCGAAGTTCAATATTCCCGAATCAACGTTATACTGTTGTAAAAAATTAGAGAAAATTCCTTTTTTAACTTTGTGAAGAAATGTACATAAACTAAACTGCTCCTTTAGATTTCTTCAAAATCTCACATAAATATCTAGTTTCGTTTAAAGTCTTATTCCATTATATGGCCCTTTTCATGAATAAAGACGCTTTCCTTATTTCAGAAAAGCGCCCTTTAATTCAAATTCCATCCGCTACCATTTCTTTTGTTTCAACATAATAAATTGCATATCTACCACTAAAATCTTTTTCTGTATCTTTTAATGAATAAAAGAAATAAACTTGCCTATCAGGGCTAACACTCTGACTACGAATAATCTTCTTTTAACATCGCAAAAATCTTATTGTCACGGAATTCGCCTTTTATGAATACATTCTTTCTCAAAGTACCTTCATACTTCATACCAGCCTTAAGCATTACTTTCTCTGAGCCAACATTATCAATGTCACAGACACCCTCGATTCGATTTAAATGAATCACGTCAAACCCGAATCGAATTAATTCATTAAGAGCTTCAGTTGCAAACCCTTTTCCCCAATACGCTTTATTCAAAACGTATCCAAATTCTGCTTTACTATGTTTATTAGACCAACCAATAAAAGCACAATTCCCAATAACTTTCTTGCTCTCTTTATGTACAATTGCCCAATCAACAGATTGACCTTTTTCATGCCGTTCAGTAATAACTTTTATAAATTTAATTTATGGTGTCCTCCTTCGTCTTATTGACTTCCCAAGTCATAGAATGTGTTATTTCTGGGTCAGAGAAAATCTCAAATAAATCATCTAACTCATCCAATTCTATCTTTCTAAATAAAAGGCGTTCTGTTTCAAGAATAGGTATTTCCTTAAAGAATTTTTCAATCTCCATAGTAGTCCCTCTTTTGCATTATTTCTAATTATTTATTATAAAGTATTTCTCCCCTTATAAAAATAACCTGTCTAGTGACTTTAATTACAGGAAATGCACCCAAAGCGAGGTTCGGGCGCCCCTAAATATTCTGCTCCGTTACTTTAGGATCAAATTTTCACAATCTCTAATTATTTTTAGATAACTATTTTTAGGGGGCTAAAATGAGACCTTTCCTTAAGGTGCTAAATTTATGTACACAAATCTAATTATATTTGTATATAACTACGGTAACTTGTCCACAATGTTTAATAAATATACGGTCACACAAGTAGCGAGGTATATTTTGCCAAAAGAAAAACACCTCCAAACTTTAGACTGTGTCTAAAATTTAGGGTGCAGTTCATTGTTTTTGCGCTCTTAATCTTTATTTTCACCCTATCGCTTTCCGATTCCAGATTCAGCCTTCAAATATAAGGATTTAACTATTCTTTGCAGATCGACTTAGATGCTCTGCTGATGTGGCGATATCAGTGGTTGCCTCCTCAATTTCTTCAATAACGTTCACTAACTCTACTACTCTTTCATCCATATTCTTTAGATTCTTCTCATTTTCCTCAATCGACATACGAATGAATTGGAACGAAGTGTTAGTTCTTTGTGATGCTTTTGAACCCATTTGAACCGTCGCTTCTACTCGGGCTAACATATGAATAACTTCACTTGTAAATGTTTGGGAAGACATCACCAATTGTTGAATATTCCCAATGGAGTTCTTCGTCTTCTCAGCTAATTTTTTCACTTCTTGGGATACCACCGCAAACCCTTTGCCATGCTCTCCTGCTCTTGCAGCCTCGATAGCAGAGTTTAAGGCTAATAGGTTAGTCTGGTCAGCAATCGAATGGACAATTCCCACAATTGCGTGGATGTTTTTAGATGAGTCCTCCAACTGCTGTACCGTTTCTCTCATAACTTGTGTATCTAGCTCGACTTGCTTCATGCTGTTTAAAAGGCTGATTAGAGTCTCTTGTCCATCTTGTACTTGTTGTAAAACCATCTTTGCCTGTTTGTAACTGCTTTCGACTAAATGGCTTACTTCATGGCTATTGGAAATCAGGGATTCCACGGAAGCTGTTGTTTGTTCAGAAACTGCAACAAGACCTTCACTTACTTCCATCACACTTTGCTGCAAATCCTTCTGGCCATCTCTAAATGTGGCTTTGATTTTTTCATCCTTTTCTTGATTATAAGCTTCTAACACTAACTGTTGTTCCAGGCTTAAAAGTTTAGTCATAGCTCCCCAAATCGTTCTGAATTCACTGGTGTCTTTGATATTGTCGATCATGACATGAAACAAAGCGTATTGGAGGTTCTGAAAAGCTCCCATATACCATGAAGGCTTTAATCCAATGCGGTAGTGAACTTTTGCTACTCGAAGGCGTTTCTCGATAAAGTTTTCATCCATAGTGCCTTCAAAAAGTTCGATAATGTGCGCGTTTAGGGTTTTCCTTAACCTTTCCACGCTGCTATGCTCTTCAATTATTTGCTCTAATTCTTTTACTTTCAAAATAATGTCATAAAACTCACTTACCAACGTGTCAATATGGACCTCTACCAAAGGCTTCATACATGCAACTGCATGTAACTCCTCCGTTGACAATTGAATCATCATTAATTTCTCTTCCAGTAACGGATTCGAAACAAAAATACCTTCCTTGTCAACCGCTTTATTTAACCATTTTTTATTAACTATCTGCTCTTTCCTTTTTCTAAACACTCCAATCACCCCCAAGGTGTCGCCTATTTCTAATTTTGTCAGTCGTTAAAATTGATTGGTGATTATTCTATAATACAATTTTTTTATTAATTGAATGTAAATTTTATACTTAGTTTGAAATTTTTATTATTCTTTCTTTTATTGACCAACCACTTTATCAAAGTAGCCTTTAAAATATAATAAATAAGTAGAGAATATATATAACAACTGCAATAAGAAAATGTGCCTTACATAATTCTTAAGAATTGTTGAGGTTGAAGCAGTGGTTAGGTTTTCTATCAAAAAAATATTACCAAGCACGTAAATATTTCGCCCCATTAAAATATTAAATAACGCCCACCCGAGACTGGTTTTTTATATTAAGAAGCTATTTATATCCATGAAAATAGGTGCCTGACCCCCAACATATTAACGTATTACTGCAATGGGGCTCAGGCACCAACTATAACAGAAGTGTGATTTCTTAAATAATTTTCTGCTACCTCTGCCGCCTTGTCGATCCTGTTTACCTCTATTTGATAAGAAGGGGTTTTTCTCGCAGAAATATTTTATGGTATGATGTTTAGGTTGTGTATCTACTACGTGACACATTCACATTCATCTAAGAAAAGAGGTATTTATGCACCCCACAAAATTATCCAAGCGACATTGGTTGCTCATCTTAACACTTTCTTTATTAACATTTGTTCTCGGGACAAGCGAATTTGTTATTGTCGGAATTTTAACCGATATTTCCTCGAGCCTTCATATGACAAATGCAAAAGCAGGCACACTCGTTTCTGCGTTTGCAATTACGTTTGCCATCGCCACACCACTAGTGATGTCAGTAACAAGTCATTTTCCAAAGCGGAAATGGATGTTGTTTTTGATAGGATCTTTCATCGTCCTAAATGCTTTGTGCGTCATTTCGACGAACTACATCATGCTCCTTGCATTTCGGATTATGACGGCGATTGTAACAGGAGTATTAATCTCTCTCGCCATGATTGTTGCAAGTGAAACCATGCCGATTAAAAAACGCGGACTTGCTATTTCATTCGTTTTCGGTGGTTTCACACTTGCAAATGTTGTTGGAGTGCCAATTGGTGTTGTCATCTCCGAATGGTACGGCTGGAATGCCACTTTCATGTTAACAACTTTCCTAGGTGGATTGGCGTTTTTGGCATCCTTTTTCGTCTTGCCTAATAAACTCAGCCAAATACGCAGTTCAATACGGGACCAGTTTTCTTTATTGACCAAGCCTAGAATTTTGATGGCTTTTTTCATTCCCGCTCTCGGATTTGGCGCAACTTATGCTGTCTTTACGTACCTTGTTCCTATCTTGAAGGGAATGGGAGTACCCAATCATTCAATTAGTTTAATCTTATTTGGTTACGGATTTATCTCGATTTTCAGCAACATCCTCGCCGGTAAAATTGCCAGCCACAATGCAATCGGTCGCCTTCGGTTTGTTTTTCTCGTGCAGGCAGTTGTTCTGACAAGCTTATTTTGGACTACAAATCATTTTATTTTAGGACTGGTAAACATTGGCTTGATGTCGTTAATGGCCATCCTCTTAACAACATCTACCCAGCTTTATTTAATTGACCTTGCCGGAATTTATCAGCCAAAAGCAACAGGACTCGCTGCTTCACTTATGCCAGTGGCAAGTAATGTAGGTATCGCTTTTGGTTCTGCATTAGGCGGAATTGTATACCATCAAGGAAATTTAATGAATGTAACATGGGTTGGCGGGATAGTTGCAGTCTGTGCAAGTCTGCTCACTTTCTTTAGTCATCTTTTAGACCAAAAACAAAAGAAAGCAGCATAAAAGGAAAGCCACAAACGCTTGGCATGCTTCCTATAGTATTTCTAGAAGAACAAAAATCTTTCCTGTCATAATTTATGATATTACAGTCATCCCTTTATATAAAATGAAATGGGAGTTAAGCCATAGTAGCTTAACTCCCATTATTGTGTAAGATCCAAAAATAAAAAAACAGAAACCTTGTCAGACATCTGCTTCTTCTTTCAAAAAAGGAGGCCTGGCGCCTGCTAAGATAAAAAATTACAGCTTTAAAGGATAAAGGTTTAATAAATAGGCCGTTTTTGAAAACCTTGTTGATTTTACAATTATTGCAATATCAGTCATATAGACCTGGTTGAACTTAGTATTTCTTCGTTAGTGTCCAATTGCGCGGTTCTATTAGCCTTTGAACATAGTATTTCTCCAATAGCGGTACAATAGAGCGGCCCTATTTGCCCTTGATCATAGTATTTCTTCAATTGCGATATAATAGAGCGGCCCTATTTACCCGTTAACATCGTATTTCTCCACTAGCGGTATTATTATTGCCTTAAAAAAATAGTGCCTGTCCCCTATTGTTTTAATGCAATACTGAAGTGGAGATTAGAGTGCTTCCTCATAATTAAAATCTCATATAAAATATTAAGGGTTCTATCAATTCTAATTTAGCTACGAGTGAATTAGACACTGATATTCGTTTTCCTCACTTCTTTAATAGGACTTGTATTCATTTCCCTTCAAGCTAGGAGGTAGTTTCATATAAACGAGGTATAAAAGCTGATCTTACAAGGATAATCGTGTGAATAATTCTACTTTATAAAGCAAAAAATGTTCGGCATTCACCTATAAAGTAATTAAATGTAATTAAAGGGAAGAGTTTTTAGTTGCAACATACAATTAATGCGAGTAGGATAGGTTCATAGGTTACGAAAGCTCATTGGTAAATAAAAGAAAGAACACTCAAATGAACAAATTATTATTTACCTAACTTTTTTAACTTTAACCCCGGGGAACGATAAGAGTCTTTTTTTTTAGACTCAAATAATAGGAGGAATAAAACATGATTAAATCAGTGAAAAAAACTTTTTTAACAGGGGCAACAGCAGCAGCGTTTTTAGGATCAGCATTCGCACCTACTACAGGAGCTCATGCTGCCACTTTCAATAATGATGACGGCAATACACCTGTTCAACAACAATTTCAAAATAAAGACATGAATCGACAATTTCAAAACAAAGGCATGAATCAACAATTTCAGGACAAAGACATGAATCAACAATTTCAAAACAAAGGCATGAATCAACAATTTCAAAACAAAGACATGAATCAACAATTTCAAGACAAAGACATGAATCAACAATTTCAAGACAAAGACATGAATCAAAAATTTCAAATCAAAGACATGAATCAACAATTTCAAGACAAAGACATGAATCAACAATTTCAAAACAAAGGCATGAATCAACAATTTCAAAATAAAGACATGAATCAACAATTTCAAAACAAAGGCATGAAACAACAATTTCAAAACAAAGGCATGAAACAACACTATTCACATTTAAATGGTTATAAACCAATGCAACTTGCGCATTTTGATCATCATTTTGACCGATTAGGTTATAACATTTATAGTCCAGCTTCTCTAATGAGTTTCCAAAGAGCTTACGGTTTACCTGTAAATGGAATTCTAAGTATAGAAGTACTAAATCAATTAGCGTCTTTAACTTACAGCCAATATCCGTTTTTAACAGGTTATAACTTAACACAACTTGGACAGTACAATATGTTGTTTCAACAATTAGGTTACAACATTTATAATCAAACTTCTCTGATGAGATTCCAAAGTGCTTACGGTTTACCTGTAAATGGAATTCTAAATGCAAGAGTAATCAATCAATTAACTAATGTAATGTATGATAAATATCCATTTCTAGCAGGTTATAACCTATCACAAATTGGACAATACGGTATGATGTTTCAGCAATTAGGTTATAACATGTTTAATAAGTCTTCTTTGATGAGTTTCCAAAGTGCTTATGGTTTACCTGTAAATGGGATGCTTGGAACAGTAGTAATCAATCAATTAACGCTGTTATGCATGTAAATTATGCCTGACCGAACAAAAAACCATTCTAACATGAGTAATATTTTTAATCCCAGCTGATCATATAATGTTTCAGCTGGCTTTTTTAAAAATATTATTTTATCAGCTAAAAAAACGAACAGAGTATTTAAGAAGATGAAACCAGTATTCCTGCTATTTGAATTTTCTCAAAATCCTTTAAATAGAATATGTGTTTAGCTAGCACATTTTGGTTAAAGAACTTATGAAATTTCATTTAAATCGTCAGAGAAATTTAGTGAAAATTTTTCTGGCGGTTCAAATACAGATACAAAAAGTTATCCTACTCTGGTTAACTTATCTTCCTTGCTTACATACTATAATATAGTAAGATCGCCACCTCGTCAATACACGATTTGCATTGTTTTTAAGGAAAGTATCACTCAAGCTTTTTGTTCTGCTTATTTAGGTTAAAATCCGGTCGAAAAAAAGGATTGGGTCCTGTTCCCAGCCTTTTTTTGCGTTTTATCCCCACATGATTTTTCACCACTAGCGGTACAATAGAGCGGTTCTATTTGCCTTTGAACATAGAATTTTTCCAGTAGTGGTCCAATAGAGCGGTTCTATTTGCCATTGAACATAGGATTTCTCCAGTATTGGTCCAATAGAACGGTCCTATTTGCCCTTGAACATAGTATTTCTCCAGTATTGGTCCAATAGATCGTTCCTATTAACCATTGAACATCGGATTTCCCCACTAGCGGTTCAATAGAACGGTTCTATTTGCCCTTGAACATAGTATTTCTCCAGTATTGGTCCAATAGATCGTTCCTATTAACCATTGAACATCGGATTTCCCCACTAGCGGTTCAATAGAACGGTTCTATTTGCCTTTGAACATCGGATTTCTACACTAGCGGTCCAATAAAGAACGGTTCTATTTGCCTTTGAACATCGGATTTCTACACTTGCGGTCCAATAGAACGGTTCTATTTGCCCTTGAACATCGGATTTCTCCACTTACGGTACAATAGAGCGGTTCTATTAGCTTTTGAACATGATTTTCCACCACTAGGGGTCTAGCATCAGAAAATATCTTCTCTCTCGATTTAATTTATTATTTATTACCCTTGATTTGAATTTGGTCAGAATTAAATATTTTAAAACCTGTTTGTTCTAATATAGCTTCCTGATACATGGCTGTTGCTACTACAAATGCACTTATAGGCTTATACTTCTTTATAGGTCCAATAAACATAAAGGGAAGCACTTTTGACATACCTTCTGCTGCTTTTTCCCCTAATCTAAATTCCTCTCGATTCCCTAAAAGCAAAGACGGTCTAAAAATTTTGAGTCCTCGCAGTTCTAGCATCTTAAGCTTAGCTTCTAGCTGTCCTTTTACACTGCTATAGAAAATTCGAGAATTTTTATTCGCTCCCATAGCGGAAATGACAAGAAATTGAGAAACATTATGTTCCTTTGCTTTTTTAGCTATAGAAATAGGATAGTCTAAGTCAACCTTTAGAAAAACTTCCTTAGTCTTTGCTTTTTTAATAGTCGTTCCTAGACAGCAAAATACATGCTCCACCCTTTCATCAAGGGTATAGCTGTCTATTTTTTCAAAATCTATAATTTTTTCTTCAAGCTTTTCTTCTTTAATTCCTGTAGGTTTTCTAACCCAAACAATTACCTTTTCATATTCAGGAGCCTTTAACAATAAATTAACCAAATTAGTTCCTACTAACCCTGTGGCACCTATTATTAAAGCTCTTTTTCTTTCCATATTTTCACTCCCTTTGCACATTCATTATCCGTTTGTATGTTTTAATAAAAGTGCAGATCCCTTAGTATTAAAGCATTACTGTACTGAGGTCTCACACCCTATCCATGAACTACTTTAAATGAAAAAATATTATTCATTCAAACGATACGAATTTCCATTTTTATGAATTCATCAGTATCATCAGAAATATAGTAGTCCCCTTTCCTAAATAATTCTTACCACACAAAATTAATATGTTCAAACTAGTTCTCATTAGCGATCTCCTCATAATGTAAAATGTGAAAAAAATAAAATACTTTTTCGGATGGTCTTACACTTGCTTTTTACTCTAGCTGCTTCTTTACTTATTTGTCCGACTGATGTGATTATTTAATTTAGTACTGATTTTCCATTTAAAAGGTAGGCAGCATAATTAAAAGCTACTTCCCTATTAGGTTCTCCCTTAAAAAAATCTTTCCTTGAACTAACGCCCGCTTCACTATTAAGAGAAGATACATTTTGATAATTAAGTGTTTAAATGTAAGTACAATAGCTGAACAAAATTTTTTATTAAGACTTTTTATTGCCTAGCAGAGTCTAATGTTTAGTAATGAATAAAAGGGGGGTTCTCCTTGGATATTAATAAACTATTAAAAAGAGCAAAAAAAGGAGATGATGAAGCTTTTTACGAACTTATGCTGATTCACAAAACTCGTTTACTTAAGGTTGCCTTCTCTTATCTGCGAAATGAAGAGGATGCACTGGAGGCTTTGCAGGAAGTGACATTTAGGGCGTATCGCTCCATTAAAAAAGTAAAGGAAGCTGAATATTTTTCAACATGGCTCATTCGAATCATGCTGAATTATTGCCATGATCAAAGCCGGAAGAATAAGAGAATAGCAGATCCCTCTCTATTAGATAACCTAGCGGAATCAGTGGATCACAGTCAAACATTAGAAATCCAAGAAGCCTTACTGAAAATAGACTCCCGCTCTAGAGAAGTCATTATCCTCAAGTATTACCACGATCTTCGGATAAAGGATATTGCTGAAATATTAGAAAGTCCAGAAAGTACAATAAAGACATGGTTATATAAAGGACTGAAAGCATTGAGAAATCAGATGGAGGATAGGAGTGGGCTTAATGTTTGAAAAGGAAGAAAAAGAATTGGAGAAATCAAGAGATTTTTACAATGAATATGTCTTTTCTGATGATCAGGCTGATTCAGCAATCTTGGAAGGCATGAAACGCGGAAAAGAACTAAAGCTAAAAAAGAGAAAATTACGCCCGTTTAAAATACTATTAACGGCAAGCATTATCATTATTTCCTTTTTCACAACAGTGAATGTTTCTGAGACTATGGCTACCTACATGAAAATTATTCCTGGAATGGACAAGGTTATTGAATTTGTTCGCTATGACAAAGGCTTATTGGCAGCTGCTGAAAATGATTATATCCAAAAAGTGAATGCTACTGTCGAACACGCCGGTATACATCTAACAATAGATTCTGTTATCTATGATGAAAAAAGTTTAACTTTGTTTTATAACTATCATGCTGAAAATGAAGGTCTTCATGTCATAGGTGATTTTAAACTCTTAAATAATAAAGGCGAAGAACTTTCTACTCAAAAACATGGAGAAGTTTGGTTAATAGATAAAAAATCGCTATTAGAATTAAGATTCACTCTTAATGAGGAAAAGCAGCTTCCGAAGGACCTTATTTTTTCATCCCAATTTAGTATTGATGGGCAAGTCCAGAAAGATGTTTGGGAAATTCCGTTGCATTTAGATGAAAGCATGTTTGTAGAAAAGAAAGTGTTTGATCTGAATGAGACAGTAGTAATTGAAGGTCAAGAGATTACCATTAAAGAGGTCGTAGTTTATCCATCACAAACAGATGTACATGTTTCATTTAATCCACAAAATAGTAAACAAATTTTTGGCTTTAATGATCTTCGGTTAGTAGACGAAACGGGAGAGGTTTGGGATTTAAGAGTGAAAGGTAATGATCCTATTAATGAAGATGAATTCATCATACATTTGCAAAGTAACTACTTCTCCAACCCGAAAAAATTAAATTTGCAATTCAGTTCTCTCCGGGCACTTAATAAAGATGAACTGTGGCTCGAAATCGATCCAGTAAACAAAAAAATCCTTAAGGCACCTAAAGACGGTAAATTTACAGAAATCGAAGCATGGGGAGATATAATTCAATTAAAATTAGAAACCAAAACTGACTCCAATGTCGAATTAATATTCACACATGCTATCGATAAGAATGGTAATATTATTGGTGGAAATGAAGGAGTATCTAGATCACCTGGTGAAGATTTTATTATATATCAAATTCCATATCCTTCTGAAAATGCACCACCTGGACCAATCAAATTAAAACTGCTTGACTATCCGGCAGCCATTGAAAAAGAAGTGAATATAAAAATCAAATAAAAGAAATGCGATTCCCTTAATTAGGGAATCGCATTTCTTTTATTTTTATTGGCGTAGGTTTTACATTAAGATTCGCTTTTCTACTCATGATAAAGTGATTAGTGGTACCACTATTGTTTTAGCCCATTATATTGTTCTATCGTGGCAAAATCGTTGCAACACTGATTAACGTACACTAGGTGATCTGTTTTACGAATTATGTGGCGAAGTTAATGAACTTGATTGAGCTGTCGCACTACATCATTTAATTGAGATTCTTCAAGAAGCTCTAAAACAAACAATAGATAATCAAAAAATTAATTAAAAGTCAACTTGAACAGTGGATCTCCAGCCATACATATTGAATAGGATTGTTTTATCTGATAGAAAAACCTTATTTACTTATGGTAATGTTCTCCGTAAAGATTCTAAATGAGGTTTTTTGTATAATTAACTTACAAAAATCAGAAGGACCTTGTAGCTATCGCCCCAAGTTTAAAGAAAGAGAACTCCTTCCTAATCGTTAGTTGTTCATTGTTTAAACACATATAAAAATGGAAAATAAAGAAAGCCATGCGGTTGCATGACTTTCTTTATTTTCTTTTTATTCATCTTCTCTTGTAGGTCTTTTTAAAGGAGATAAATCTGTTTCCTCACCAAATTCAGTTCCATAATTAAGCCTACCTTGGGCACGCCTATTATTGACATCTTCTTTCGTATCTGTCTCTTCCCATTGCTTAAACAATAGGGATAAACAGACTAGTCCACTTATCCCAACTAAACTATAAATAACTCTTGATAAAAAAGCGCCTTGTCCACCAAATATTGCTGCTACCAAATCAAACTTGAAGAAACCGATTAATCCCCAATTTATAGCCCCAATTATTGTTAATGTTAAGGCAATTCTTTGTAGGGTTCTCATGAATCATGCCTCCTTTAAATTAAAATTCCTTCAACACGTAATTTCTTACTCTTCGGTTACACTAGCTACCTTTAGTACTTAGAACGTTATTTTTATCATGTGTAGGAAATGGGAATCTATACACTAAAATTGGGATTATATTATGTGCGAATCCAAATGCTTTCTAAAATAAGATGGTTCTTACCATTTCCAAAAAGGAATAATCCACAATATTTGGAGGAAGCTAACAAAAAGGAGGGAATTTAAATGGAAGAAAACAGTGTAATAAAAACTTTAAATAAATTTCTAGAGGGTCAATACATGGGGATCCATGCTTACGAATACCACATTAAGAAATTAACGGACCCTTACATCAAAAGTGAATTTCAAAGAATTCAACAAGACCATAAGAACCATGCCCTAAAAGTTGCGGAAAGAATTCAAAACATTGGAGGTACACCAGTAAATGATGAAGGGATGATTAGTTCTATTCAAGGCTTTATTAATCAATTTAGGATTCCTGATACTTCCGTAGGTATTATTGAAAGTGCGTTAAAAGGAGAAGATTATTACGGGATTCATGTATCCGAAGAAATTGTAAAAGGGGATTTAGATCCAGAAAGCCGTCAATTAATTGAAGAAGTGCTAGACAAAGATAGACAGCATGTAGACTTTTTAAATCGACTTTTGCAATAATTTTATAACTGGTTTTGTGTTAACAGGAGTAGTCCTTTAAAACAAGACCATTAGAAATCATATCTGGCCATAAAAAAGATGAAACCTTTCGATTTCACCTAAAATAATTCACTTTCGTTTTCGGAATGAAACCACTTTACTGTTTCAATTGATTCATTTCATGAATACATTCCTGAACTAATGTAACTCCCTGACTCACGGAAGCTCCCCCACCAAATGCTGCAGTCACACCTACAGCTTCAAGAATTTCTTGCTCCGAGCATCCCTGATCAAGACATCCTTTTGTGTGATAGATGATACAATACTCATCCTGGGCATATATACTAATTCCTAATGCGATTAACTGCTTTTGTTTTTGAGTTAATGCCCCTTCTTTAAAGCATTCTCTAGTAAACGCATTAAACTGGCTTACAAATTCAGGCATTTTTTCGGTAAACACACCTAGTCCTTCTTTATATTTAATAAGTGCAGCTTCCGTAGAATTTCCAGCTCCGTTTTCCAACTACAATCAACTCCCTCTATTCAAATCAAAGTTATTATGAGCTAACTACAAAAAATTTATTACTCCGTGTTCATACTTTTCCAACCAGGTTTACTTATTTCTATGAGACGAGTTCCCGTGCTCATATTGCAGTTCATCTACCGTTTGTAGCCGCTCGTCACCTCTTTTATCATTTTTCGGTGTAGCAAAGGAAAGTTTTGTCTGTGGAATAGATTCTACCGCCTTATCAAACCTCTGTTGAGCTTTTAAAGTACGTTTTGCATAATGAATGGCCTTTAGCCTATCAATAGGGATGTCCTGTCCTATATCCACACATTGGCCAAATATCCCATAGACCATTCTGTCAAACGCTTCATTTACCTGATCTAAAATATGTTTGACGGCTATCTTTAACTGAATATTGTACTAATTACCTTATATTAAACAGCTGAGAGATAACGGGGTTTCGGCAAAAAGTCCCACTTCTATTACGCCGTCTCTTACAGCGCATTTACACGCAGCAATTGCTACAGGAGCTACACCAAATCAGACCCGAATTGTAAGTAACCATTAGCACGAACTAAATAAAGCCTTAAACCATGACGACAGTGGTTTCCAAGTTAAAAGCTGGGTTCCTCAAAAGCCTGGAAATTGCAAACCAATAAAAAAAGCGTTGGGTGCCGATTTCAATTAGGGACGACAATGACTTAAAGATTAGTGAAGACATTTTCTGCCGAGATAGGAAACTCAGACTATTTAAGAATGAAAACGAAGCTGGAATTTTCCAACCTGAATGTTATCAACAAAAGTTTCAATCAGAAGGTAAGGTAGAGAAATCATCTTCGTTCAATAATTTCTCTACCTTTTTTGGCAATTCTAGTTTAACTTTTATAAAATATCCTTGAAACTCAGTGAAAACTTGAATATAAAAGGTAGAAAAATCTTAAAAACCTCATTTACTTATGGTAAGTTTCTCTGTGATGTATCTTAATGAGTTTTTCTAATGAAGCCCTATTTATTTGGAACTCGCTGAGAATACAGAGATAGCTATAGGGACGAGGTTCCTGCCCCCCTTCTTCCTTCTGACTTCATTTTATATTAAGAAAAACATAGAAATCAGCGTTGTACTGAGAATCAAAGGCATCAATGGAATTGACTAGAACGGTCATTTTCATTTTGTCATTTTCCTTCGTTAGAGTAGCCTTCTCCACCGTCAACATATTGCCTTTACCTTCGTTACTCTCTTGGTCATTCTCAAATATATGATTAAAGATTTCCTTTGTATCGAATTGAATCAATTCCTCATTATCCTCACTCATCACACTGATTGTAAAATAATCCCAATGACGTTGCTTCATCAGAGTATATCTCATACCGTTTCGCTCAAGTGAAATTGCTTGTTCACCAGTCTTCCCAGCTTGTGAACTACTTATATTCATATGAATCATGAAGTCGTGTCCCTCAATATTTACTACCGGACTTCGTTCCCAGTCCAAATAAGCAAACCAGCTTTGAGTCCCTCCACCAATTGGTTGATCGTATACTTCATCAAATCCAAACGTCTTTTTAAAGTTATCGTAGAAAAATACTTTATTGGGCAACCATTCGATTTCATCCGCATAGTTCATACTGTTTAAATAACTAACCGTTCGAGTGATAATTTTTTTATCTTCTGTTGAAACATTTGCATTTGGTAAGATTGTATTATTCTCAAGCATGTTATTTTCTTTAAGTGTTTTCACCAACAGATTGGTTTGATTGACACGGCTAACCGTAAAAGCATCAATAGGCGGAGTAATGGAAATAACTGAAAAAATGAGCAATACTGCGACAAATAGACCATTCTTTCGAATCGGTAAAAAGCTGAAGATCAGCCCAGTAATGAATGCAAAAACACCGAATAGAATCACATAATAACGCCCATGCGTAACACCCAACTCATTTATCTTTAAAAAAGAGGCAATCGTTTGAAACAACACAATGGGCAATAATATCTTAGGGAAAATCTTCCGAAAGGGACTAGTAAATGAGTTATTCAGGTTACTGGCAAGAATATAAACTAAAATTACCGTGATCGCATAGGAGACCAGCATCGGTTCCAATAAATTTCCTGTCCAGAATTGGCCACGAATATTTATGAGGACATAGATTAAAAGAATAACCGTATACACAACCGTTAATGGAATAATGATATACGAAATCAAAATTCCCAGGTACTTCGGACAACTAATGGCCTTCTTAATTTTCTCCTCACGCAGAACCAATTCCTCATTAGTTAAACTTGTATCCATTTTACCCGGATAAAGCGGCGTCAAAGATAAGAAAAAAGTCGGTGCAAATAAAGAGAGAATCAAATTCAAAGCATGTGGAATGGCTTTATTGTCTACTGTAAAAAGAAGACGATCGATCGCGAAAATAATTGAACTGACGCCTCCCGCAATGACGGCCGTAAAAAGAACCGTAGTGAAGAAAGCTTTAAATACAGACATGAAGCTTTCGTTAAACGTGATTTTACTCTTTATAGTTGGCCCCCAAATAAAAACCATTGTCAACGCAAAAATCATTACCGCTGTTTTTGTACCATTCTCCATACTAAAAACGGAAGAAGAACGGATGGAGAAATAATAAAGGGTCGAAAGCAGGACTACTACTCCCATGAGTATAATCCGTTCACTCATTTTCGTATAAAAGCGCTCATATATTTGTTGTCCCACTGCACTCAGCAACGCTCCAATAATAAAGGTAAATAGATACTTAGAGTAATCCTCCATGCCTAGATTAATTGAATTAACGTTAACTGTTGCAACAGCTAAAAGAAATAGCATCGTCAAAGGATATCGATTAGCAGCCAGTATCAGTGTTTTTAATTTATTTCGTAAGCTCTCAATTGCTATCATCACTATCACCTTTCTTCACTTTACTCACTGTTGCTTTTTAGAAAAAGGCTCTTTTTGCATATATTGTTGTTTTTAGCCTTGAAAGTTTGCCCGTTGATTTCCGCTTCGGGCACTTGCTTTCCGCGGGGAGTAACGGGAGCCTCCTCGGCGTTACCGCATGTGGGGTCCCCCGCTCCCTCTATTTCCCGCAGGATACTGAATTTACATCATTGAATCTACCCACGCAAGAAGGAAATGCGATAGCATTTTCGAGAAGTCAAGTGCCCTCCGCTCCGATCAACTCAGATAATTGAATAAAATCACACTAAAAAACAACAAAGTTTACGAAAACAGCATAGAAAAACTATCTTCATTTTCCCTTCACAATTATATAAAAATTGATTATTTTTATTATATGCCTTCCCACTATAATTATCTTTACATTAATTCGAATTTCGAACCCCGAAACCTCATTTACTTATGATACGGTTCACCTTAACTAATCTAAATGAGGTTTTTTTATTTAACAAATTCGCAGTCTTTTAGTAATAAGTAAAAGTGCCTCCATAATTACTATGAAATTGAATATAAAAAACTATAGTTAGGTACTTTATCTCATTATTTGAAATATTCAGATAGATTGTCCAAAAAATAGATTTAATAGCTTATAATAATATTGTTTATATTTTACATATTCATAAGGGGGAAATCAAATGAAGAAGAAACTTGCAGTTCTATCTATTTGTTCAGCTCTATCATTCTCTTTACTCGTTGGGTTACCAACAACTAAAACAAAGGCTGCACCAGAAAAGGAGCATTATGTATTAGCGTATAAAGGGAAAATACCTGGTAATTTCTCAGAAACAATCTCTAAGGCGGGAGGGGCTGTCGAAAGAGTTATACCTGAAATTGGGATTATTGAGGTAGCATCAACAGATCAAACCTTCCTTTCAAAGGTGAAACAAGATACAAACATCCAATCAGCTGGAAGAGAACTTGAAGCATACTTAGAAACTGATCCGGATGACGCCGTGAATTTTGCTCCTGGTACCCCAAATGGAGAAAAAGTCACTTTGGATACAAACGCAGCAAGCTATTGGGATAAACAATGGGACATGCAGCGTTTAACACATGAAGGTGACTCTTATAACTTAAATAAAGGTAATCATGATACGGTTGTAGCAGTTGTTGATACAGGAATTGACTTTAGCCATCCGGATTTGAAGGAAAATGCCGATTTAGCGGGTTCGAAAACCTTCGTACCAGGTACAAAAGATGCTTGGGACCAAAATGGCCACGGTACACATGTGGCTGGATCCATTGCAGCTAATGGGAAGGTTAAAGGTGTAGGTCCAGATTTAACGGTAAGAGCATACCGTGTTTTTGGAGCAACCGGAGGAGCACAACAATCATGGATTACCGATGCAATTGTAGCAGCAGCAAACGATGGAGTAGCAGTGATTAATATGTCAATTGGGGGCTGGCGTTGGATGGCTCAAAACTTAGATGAGAAAGGTGATTCTGCTTCAATGGTAGCCTATCACCGTGCCGTTCAGTATGCAATCCAAAAAGGAGTTACTGTTGTGGTGTCTGCTGGTAATGACTCAAAAAACCTGAATGATTTACATGATATGCAGGCATATTGGAAGGAAACTTACGGTATAGACATTAAAGGTCCATCTCGTGTCGTTCCAGCCCAAATTCCAGGGGTGATTACTGTATCTTCCTCAAATGAATGGTCCAATAAGAGCATTGCCTTCTACTCTAATTACGGAAATGTCATCGACGTGGCCGGTCCTGGTGGGGATAATGGTCCATTATATGATAGTTTATATCGTCAGAACCCAGCCGGAAACTATTTAGATAAACGTGATTACACTTATCGAACATTGTCTACTTACCCTACTTATCCGGTCGCAGGTGGGAATGCAACTACACAGTTCAGTGATGGACAATGGCATGGCTATTCCTATTTACATGGAACTTCCATGGCAGCACCGAAAGTCGCTGGTGTAGCTGGAGTCATTAAAGCCGCTCACCCTGAGTATAATCCTTCCCAAGTGGCAGCCGCCATAAGAAAAAGCTCCATTGATTTTGGCAAAGTCGGGAATGATCCACTATACGGGTCAGGCGAAGCCAACATTTATAACTTCTTATCAAAGGATAAATCTAAAAAATAATAGTAAGGCCGCTGAGTATAAACTCAGCGGTTTTATTAATGAGTTAGACTATGAATACTTCCTATTTATAGTCATATCCATTATGAAGTCAATTCTCATAACTTTACTAAGATTATCATTTTGATATAATACCTCATTTACTTATGAGATGGTTCACCGTGATGAATCTAAATGAGGTTTTTATTTTCCAAGTGTAGATGAGGAGTCGTGTTTTACTCTCATTGTAATAATCTTCATCTACAGAAAACAAAATAATGTAATTACTTAAGACATAAATTATTCTTCTATTTAATTTATATTCTAAAAATTAAATAGAAGAAATATATCATATATGAAGGCACTATTTAAGGGGGGACACGTTTGAAAAACTTTTTAAGCGCGATACCATTATCATTACAGCACTTGTTTGCAATGTTTGGTGCGACAGTTTTGGTTCCAGTACTAACCGGTCTTGATCCAGGAAGTTCACTTATTGCCAGTGGTTTAGGAACCTTAATTTTCCATCTTATTACACGTGGAAAGGTTCCTACGTATCTAGGTTCATCCTTTGCCTTTATTGCTCCGCTAGCGTTGTATGTGGGGGAGCTAAAATCACCAGGTCAAGCGGTTGCAGGTCTTATCAGCGTTTCCATTGTTTATGCTATTGTATCTATTATCATTTCATTTGTCGGCTTCGAAAAAGTCCGAAAGGTAATTCCTGCAGTTGTCGTCGGACCGGTTGTAAGTATAATAGGTCTTTCGCTGGCAACCACGGCGGTGACCAACATGGCTTCGACCCATTGGGATGTCGCTATCATCAGCCTTCTTGCAGCGGTCATCGCTACGCTTGCAGGTACTAAGGTGATCCGCCTCTTGCCGCTCATAATTGGTCTTGCAGTAGGGTATGCTTATGCTGCGGTACGTGGATTTGTTGATTTTGATACCATCGCCAGTGCACCGACTTTTGCTCTTCCGCATGTCGTCATGCCGGAATTCACGTGGGTAGTGATCCTCGGAATGGCACCGATTGCCTTGGTTACCATCATCGAAGACCTTGGACATATGTTTGTACTAAATGAGATTACAGGAAAAGATGTGACAAAGAATCCTGGATTTTCAAGCATCCTATGGGGGAATGGCATTGCAACATTAATCTCCGGCTTCATCGGCGGACCTGCACAAACAACTTACGCGGAAAACCTCGGGGTTCTAGCCATCACACGCCAGTTTTCCAGTAGGATCATTCAAGGTGCTGCTGTTCTTGCGATTCTTCTTGGCTTGTTCGGTAAAGTTGGAGCTGTTATCCAATCCATTCCAGTTGCAGTGATGGGCGGCATATGTATCTTGTTGTTTGGTATGATCGCAGGAATGGGGATCCGTCACGTCATTGAGGAAAATGTTAGTCTGGGTAATATGAAAAATTTAGTCATCGTCTCAATCATCTTTATCATAGGAGTTGGATATGCTCATAATGGTATTGCCTACGCCACCATTGCCGGATTGCTCATCTATTGGCTCGTACCTGATTTTACGACTAAGAACGAACGTTAATATGAAAAGGCCATTCCACAACACTTTCAGCGGAATGGCTTTTTTTTGTAAGTCAACAACTCGGTCAAAGGCAATTAAAACCTTATTTACTTATGATAAGGCTCACCTCTACTAATACTAAACTACCCTTTAAAATTTGAACAATAAGCAAGTTAAGAAAAACCAAAAGTAAAGAAGCCTAATTAGGCTCCCTCTTCTTCTTTCAGAACTATCCTCGCAACCGCCTCACAATGTCCAGAGTGAAGTGCTCGTGAATAATAAAACTCTCGGTATTCTATCTGGATTTTACGTGTATCTAGCTCTTAATGATCCCTGTTCACAATATAATTTAATAGATGCTTCAGAAAAGGAGTCTTGCGTGGCATTTTTTTCATGGCTTCTATCGCAAGGCAGTAATGTTCCCACATTGTTTTTCTGGCACCTTCCTTACCTAGGATTGTCACAAAAGTCTTATTGTTGTTTTCAGCATCTTTGCCAATTGGTTTTCCGAGTACGATCATATCTCCTTCAACATCAAGTAGGTCATCTTTAATCTGAAACGCAATGCCGGCGTGACGGGCGAATTTTTTCAAAGCTTCAATTTCTAACTCATTTGCATTGGCGAGAATAGCAGGCATGATAAGGGAAGCTTCGAATGCAATCCCAGTTTTATAAAAACTCGTCATTTTCAATTGTTCCAGAGTCAATTGTTTCCCTCTAGAATCCAAGTCCATCGCTTGACCCTTACACATTTCCTCTGTCATTTGGGCCGAATATTGAATCAATTTAAGAACAATTTTCGAATCGAACTGGTCAAGAGATGCTTGTTCCCGGGTTGCCCTCTGGGTAAGAAAGAGACCAGTTAATTCAGCTATTGCAGTGTTATATACTTGATGGAGAGTTGAACGTCCCCTACGGATGGACGCATTATCTTGGGATGGCAAATCATCGAAGATTAGGGATGCAGTATGCATATATTCCAATGATCTTAGAAGTGGAACGATTGCTGAACTTTCTAATCCATATTCGTTAACGCCCATGAACCAAGTTACTATTGGCCTCAACCGCTTTCCATCGCCTTCCAAACTGTAATTTGCAGCATCAATGATTGGCACTTTCATCAAAGAAACATGATCAGTTTTTGGGATATGTAAGATGTTGTTTATCTGATTGCGTACGGTTTCGATCGTATCTAAAAATTCTTCCTGTTCTTTCCGTTCATTTTTCAGCATGGTAATCATATGGTCTCGAAGGAGTTTATCAAAGAAATCTACATCATCCGCTTTCCGCACCATCTTTTGGATTAAACTATTGAATTCCAGATTTTTAGAAGCAAATAACTCCATAACTTCGTTGTATTTTTTTGTTCCCATTCGTTCTTTAAATCGTTTTAGGCCATTTATCGCACGATCCAAAATCACTTCGCAGGTCTTGGTATCTGAATGGTACACATTATGGATCAAATGGGAGATGACCGTCCAGTATAATTCAAAGGGATTAATAAGATCCGGACGTTTATGATGATATTTTAAATAATAAGTATAAGGTGTTACAGCACCTTCTTTCATGTCATCAAACATATCTGCAAAATCATCAGCCAGCTGGTTGTAAATTCCATAAAAGAATGTTCTGTTGTCAAAACCCTCATCCTCAGAAGCACTGATTACTGACCGAACAATCAATCGTGAAGAAGAGGATTTTAAAATGATCGGTATATAAAGCTCTTCATTGGTGTAATTTGCATTCGATAAATCTTTAACACGGTCCACTTCCTGGGAATTAAAAAACACATATGAATGCTCGAAAAATTTGCTTCTTGTCTCTGGTCGCTGATAGGCCATTATATATTTAAATGCCTCTCGGAGTTCCGAATGAATATATCTGATTAGATTTGCGTTTTTTCCAGTCCACTCGCCCAGTTCTGGCACAGCCCCTGTGATAAGTGTGATACGTATTAAATCGGAATATTGCCTTTTCTCTTTTTCGGATAAGACTTTGGCATCAAGAAGATCGTCAATGAATGGATAGGTCAGACCATAGTAATACCCTAGCCTAATCGCTTCATCAAGTTTCTGCGTACGTTCTTCAGGAGATATGCCAGCGCCCATCTCATCGACCACATGCATGATTACCCCGGCCATGATTTTGATAAGTTTTCGCTGGGCCTGCTCAGCATCCATCCCCTTTGGAATATTAGAAGACACAGTCTTTAGTTTGTCCATCACCCAGATCATAGTGGATTCAATGCCTTCCTTCTGAGACTTCCGATACAACCCAGCCATACTAAACATCTCATCTGTTGCGGTGGAATGAGTCATGTGATTTTTTAAACTGCCAACTACACGCCGAACCCTAGCCTGTGTTTCAGGTGAATCCAAGGCTTTGCCCAGATCCCTCAAGAAAATATAGGAGATGCTTCGATCCAAGTAATTATCTAGTTTGCCTGTGTTATCTAGCCATTGAATATAATTGTGATACTCCCTAGAATCAGGTTTTCTTTTTCCTCGCGAAAAAAAGGATACTAATGAATGATGATGAATATGATTATGTTTCCAGGATTGAATATCTTTTGTCAGAGTAGGTATATATGTCTTTTGCACGACTTGCACATAAAGAAATTGATAATATTGGGCAGCCTTCCGCTCCGCCAATCGGTAGCATGCATCGGCATTTTTTATTAACTCTTTATTCATAATATACACTACCTCTACTTAACGATTTCTTATATATATGTATGCAATATTAATTCAAATATTTTTCATAAAAATCAACAAAATAAATTTCACTCAAAAATATTTTTTTCCAGTACTTCTGCTCTTTCCATCTGATTCATTTCCTTTAAACGAAATAGATACCGTATCAATTTGTGGAAGTGTTGCATAGCCGTTAAAATTGGTATTGAACTATTTTTAAGAAAAATAATTGACACCCCCTACTACTCGGTGTTACAATGTACTCGTAATAAGTAATACTTAATAGCGTAATTTCGCAAAAGCTATTAAGTAAAAATTTAATTCAGTACTAAGTTATACTGAATATAAGTCAGACTAAATAGAGGTGGATCTGAACATGGAAAATTTAACTGAAATGCTGAAGGGTTCGCTGGAAGGCTGCGTGCTGGAAATCATCAGCCGCCATGAAACCTATGGCTACGAGATTACCCGCCGCCTGAACGAGCTTGGTTTCACCGAAGTCGTGGAAGGGACGGTCTACACCATCCTCGTGCGATTAGAAAAGAAAAAACTGGTGAGCATAGAAAAAAAACCATCAGATATGGGGCCGCCCCGCAAGTTTTACTCACTTAATGAGGCTGGCCGCCAGGAACTTGAGTTGTTTTGGAAAAAATGGGATTTTGTATCATCAAAAATCAACGTCTTGAAGTCAATCTAGCCTCATAAGATATTACGTCCGAAATTTTTGGAGTGTCTTGTTCAGCTTTATTAAAAAGGAGGAAAAATAACATGTTAGAAATGTTTAAAAAAATGATTGGTGATAAAAAAGAGTACAAGATGATGATGGCACGGGTAGAAGCCCTGCCAGAAGACTATCAGTTTGTATTTAAGAAAATTCAAAACTACATGTGGAATTTCTCAGCGGGCAACGGGATGGATATGCTGCACATGCAGTATGAATTAATCGAGTTGTTCGAAACCGGTGCGGCAGAAGGCAGACAAGTGCTGGAAATCACTGGGGCCGACGTGGCGTCCTTTGCCGACGAACTAGTGGCAAACGCTAAAACCTATGTCGCCAAGTATCGTGAAGATTTGAACCAAAGTATCATGAAGCAATTGGGAAAAAAATAAATTCAATAGATAATACTGACTGAATAGCTGGATACAAAGGTGAATTGCCACCTTCGCTATTCAGTTATTTTTTTCAACTCGATAATAAGTTGTACAGATTATAAGTCAGACTAAAAAATGTTCTTTACTGATGTCCTCTATTTTTGGGCATTTTTATTTTACTTTTTTCGAGTGTTATTCAGCAAAACCAGCTAATAGTTTGTCAAGATTTTTCAATAAAAAATGTAAAACGTACATGATATACTAAAAAAGGGTATACCAAATAAGCCTTCCTTTTTAAAATGGAAGGTTTTGTTTTATATACTTAGATATGATTTTTAATCCATATTTTGGAAAGGTGTTTTCCTTTTAATAGGGCATAAATCCAATGTAAGAGCTTATTTGCACAAGCAATTATGGCTACTCTAA
>NZ_JAHNZZ010000001.1:749636-829165 GCF_019039215.1 Bacillus sp. FJAT-29790 | reverse complement strand
CCATAAAGAAAAAGGTCAACCAGAAAAATCTGGCTAACCTTATATTACGATCGGGCCAGATTATGGAGGTGCAATTTAAAAGAAAATTGGATATCAATCGCGTTTATATTGTAAAAGTTTGTCCTTAAGCTAAACGAAGCTGGTTAGCGTGATTATTCAGTGTTAGAATATTGCTGAAATAGGAGAATAATAGCCAATACTTAAGACTTTAGTTGTAGGGGGATTTATTTACAAAGGGGGTAACGTAATATGCATTATGACGTAATTGTAATTGGAGCAGGTTCGATGGGGATGGCGGCAGGTTACTTTTTATCAAAGAGTAGGAAAAAAACTTTATTAGTAGATTCCTTTAACCCGCCTCATAACAAAGGGAGTCATCATGGAGACACGAGAATCATTCGGCATGCGTATGGTGAAGGTGAAGAATACGTTCCGTTGGCGCTCAAGGCTCAAGAATTATGGAACGACTTAGAGAAAGTGACGGGAAAACAATTGTTTCTCCAAACCGGGGTTCTAAACGTGGGCCATGAAAAGACGAATTTTATCCAGAACATCATCTCAAGTTCAAAAACCTATTCATTACCACTTGAGGTTTTAAATTCAAGTGAAGTAAATAAGCGTTGGCCGGGCATCACTTTACCGGACGAGTATATTGGGTGCTTTGAACCCACATCAGGAGTGCTGAATTGTGAGGAATGCATTAAAGCCTATCGAGAACTTGCTGAGCGATACGGAGCTACCATCTTATCCAATAGCAAAGTGAAAGAATTATCAGTTAATGATAAAAGAGTTATCGTCAAAATTGAGGATCAAACTTTTAACGCTGATGCGTTAGTCGTTACAGCAGGAGCATGGTCAGGAAGTCTCCTTTCTGATTTGGATTTAAATCTTCCTCTAAACCCAGTAAGAAAAACATTTGCTTGGTTTGATGCCAATGAAGATTTGTATAATTATAAGAATTTCCCTGCCTTTTCGTTTGAGACAACTCAAGGACAATATTATGGTTTTCCAAGCATCAATGGTTCCGGATTAAAAGTCGGCCGACATGATGGAGGAGAGACAATCAATCCAGATGAAGCCATCCCTGGATTTGGTGAACTTGAGGAAGACACGACAGATTTAAGACAATTTTTACATCACTATATGCCTTCTACACAACAATTGAAGTACGGTAAAACCTGTTTGTATACACTTACTCCTGATGAAGATTTCATTATCGATTTGCATCCTAACTATTCAAACGTCGTCATTGCATCAGGCTTTTCAGGACATGGCTTTAAATTTAGCAGTGTAGTAGGACAAATTTTAAGTGAATTGATTATTTCAGGGAAGACTGAACAAAACATTTCTCCTTTTTCAATCAATCGATTTAAATAAACTTCTTTAACTAACAGAGTGCGTCTGTTGAAGAAAAATTAAGTGATTTTAGGACTGAGTCTATCTGTTAGTTATTCCATTAATGGACGATTTTCCGGAAAAGGGAAAGCGTCTTATTATGTCTCCCAAGGATTATGAGACTATCCTGAAATTTGTTTTCTTAGATTGTTGAATAACTTTAGTATGAAATTTGCTCTTTTTGAGCATTATAGAAGCTATTTTTTATTGCATTAAAGGGGAAAATATCAAAAATTGGGGGTAATTAGTAAATTGTGGGAAGGTTGATATAAAAAAAAAGAACACATGAATGAAAATGTTCTAATGAAGATATACTATTCTGTTTAAAAAATATTGCTTATAAAAAACTCTAAATCGCATATGATTCATATGTTTTAAGTAGATAACGTTCTATAAACTCAGCTAATCCATCATTCTCGTGGTGACCTGTAACAAAATCAGCTGCCGCTTTAATCTTTTCGCTAGCGTTCCCCATTGCCACACCAGTACCGACATGACGAAGCATCTCTAGATCATTAGGTCCGTCTCCAATGGCTACGACTTCATTTGGACTAATTCGAAATTCGGTAAGTAAGCTTTTAATAGCAGACCATTTGGAAATATTAGGAGCAACCATCTCAAACCCGTCATTCCAATCGATGACTTGTGCTTCCTTTTTAAACAAAGCGGATAATTCAGGACTTGGTGCACCTGTTCGAACACTATATTTAAGAACATCTTGATAATTTGCCTGCCTTAAATCTCCAATATACCGTGGCGGAATTTGCCCAACTTTTGTCCAATAATCGATTTCTTCATTTGTTTCCTTACAATAAAGCCCATTTGCTGTATGGATAATAACATTATATGGACTTTCAGCGGTCAGATTGTGAAATCGTTCTTCGTTCAATCGGACGGTTTCCATTTGCATAACTTTTCCTGTCTCTGCATCGTGAATAGCGGCACCATTCAAACAGATCATCGGTGTTCCTAATCCAATTTCCTTATGGTACGGAGCGGTTACTTCATAGTGTCGACCAGTGGCTAGAAAAACCTTTACTCCTTGATTAATGAGCCTATAAATAGCATCCATATTTCGGCGGGAAATGTAGTTTGAGGCTTTAAGTAATGTACCATCCATATCAATAAATATTGCACGCACATTCATTTATTCTACCTCCTCCTTCGTTTCTAAACCAATCATACCATCTGAATATTAATGCCTAGTAAACTCAGTATATAGATTAAGTAAAGTTTATTGGGAAGCAGGAGACGTTTCTCTGCAAGATGAAAATGTGATTCGATAAGGCAGAAATGCTCCATTATCTCATTAAATTGTGATTCAAGCTTTTGCACTTGATCCTTTAATATCTTTATTTCAGTTTCTATATAACTTTCCTTGAACCTATATCATCATTTGTATAAGTTTTGAATCACTATTATTTTACTATCTATAGTTAATAGATTATTCACATAACAACGATAATTCATTGAAAGGATGATATTATTGGAAAAAATCACTCAATTTAAAGTAGCTGTCATTCAAGCTGGTGCGGAAGTAATGGATAAAGAAAAAGGGATTGAGAAAACAATTAGACTGTTAGAAGAGGCTGCTGAAAACAATGCAAAAATCATTGTTTTCCCTGAGGCATTCATACCAGCGTATCCGAGAGGAATGTCATTTGGCACAGTAGTAGGAAGTCGATCGGCTGAAGGCAGGAAAGATTTTCTTAATTATTGGAAAAACTCTATTAAAGTACCGGGGCCAGAAACAAAAGAAATTGGTAAAGCAGTCAAAAAAGCCGGATCTTATGTCGTGTTAGGTGTCATTGAAAAAGATGATGAATATAGTCAAGGTACCCTCTACTGCACAGCATTATTCTTTGGACCAAACGGAGAACTACTTGGAAAACATAGAAAACTAAAACCAACCGGTTCAGAAAGACTTATTTGGGGCGAAGGAGATGGCAGCACCTTGCCTGTGTTTGATACACCTTACGGAAAAATTGGTTCACTTATTTGCTGGGAAAATTATATGCCACTCGCTAGGGCTGCTATGTATGCAAAAGGTGTTCAAATTTATATAGCACCTACAGCAGATGCTCGCGATACATGGTTTGCAACAGTACGTCATATCGCAGCCGAAGGGAGATGTTTTGTTCTCTCGTGTAATCAATATTCAACGAAAGATATGTATCCAGAAGAAATAACTTCACGTGATGAATTTGAAAAATTGCTACATGAATTAACAAGAGGAGGAAGTTGTGTAGTCGATCCTCTAGGTGAATATGTTGTAGAACCAGTATTTGGAGAAGAGAAAATTATTTATGCTGACATTGACCTCGAGAAGATTACTGAGAGCCAATTCGATTTTGATGTTGTAGGACATTACTCAAGACCAGATATTTTCCAACTAGTAGTCAATGAAAAGAAACAAGAAAATGTGATTTGGAAAAAAGATTCTAGATAAGCTAGCCCCTCCCCTCTAATGTAAACAAATTAATAAGCCAAAATACCCAAGATTCATTCATGAATTGGGATATTTCGGCTTAATCTTAATTAAAAAATATACAGTCAATTATTTTATTATTTAATCGCCAAATCCACAAAAAGGACATAACCCTCCAATTTATGGATTCTGCCTTTGTACACTGGCGCTCTCTAAAAATAGCGTTTTGGTCCGGTCCGTTAGAAAAAAAGATGGAAATCAAATAATGAAGCTGTATTTCATTGATTTAACTATATTCTTTCCAACTTCAAATGGTCAACAGAGCGTTTTAAATCATCAGCTAATTTGGTAACTGATTCAGAACTGACTACAATTTCGCCCATAACATTCGTCGATTGTTGTATAGAGGCTGATGTTTGTTCAATTCTTGCAGACGATTCCTCCGCAATGGAAGCAACATTTTCTAGCGAATGATTGATTTCTTCACTTTGTGTAAAAATCCTTTTTAAATTCCCCGAGATATTCTGAATTTGCATTTGCATATTTAATACAGCTTCATTGATTTCATTAAATGTTTCACCTGTTGTTTTTATTTTTTGCGTTCCTTCAGCCACTTGATCATAACTATACTGTAATGCGATGACTGTTTCATGTGATTCCCTTTGCACACCTTCAACAATCTTTATAATATTTCCAATTGATCCCGATACCTGTTCAGCTAATTTACGAACTTCCCCTGCTACAACAGCAAAGCCTTTCCCATGTTCCCCTGCACGAGCTGCTTCTATCGCTGCGTTTAATGCGAGTAAATTCGTTTGATTAGAAATTTCTTGAATCACTTGAACCAAATTTGAAATTTCTCTCGTTTGTAAATCTAACCTCTTCACCTTTTCAATCGATTCCATAACTCCTTGATAAATGGTTTCCATTTGCTTTTCTGATTCATTCATCAAATTAGAACCTTTGTTTGTTAATTCTTTTACTTGATTGGAGGTAACTGAAAGCTCGGTCCCTTTATCACTTGCTTCATGAACTTGATCCGTAAAATCCTTCATTATTTGAAAGAGTTGATTTGTAGAACTAGCCTGACTATCTGCTCCCTCTGCTAATTCATGCATAGCAATGGCAACCTGGTTATTGCCTTCCTTCACTTCGTTCGTACTAACAAATAGTTCATTTGAGGCGTTCACTAACTTAATCGAATTATTATTGATCCCTTGAATGATTTGCTTTAAATCGTTCATCATTTTTTGAAAGGCCGTTGTTAAAACACCTATTTCATCCGTTCGCTTTGACTCAAGCACAATGGTCAGGTCTCCATCACCAAGTTTTGAAACCTGTACGGTTAAATCTTTTAATGGCTTAACTAAATAGTGGGTAAATAAATAGACAATGATGCCACTTACTAATAGAATAATGAGAGCCGATTTAATGACCTTATTTTTATAAGAGTCCATTGATACATAGACTTGAGTGGCATCTAAATCTGCCCCGACAATTCCGATCACTTCACCGGAAGCGGTCTTTAGTGGGACGTATGTAGTGATGAGACCGCCATATTCTTCTGAATTTGACACTTCAATTTTTACATTCCCTGTTTCAAAAGCCTCTGCAATGTTTGGATACTCATTTGCATCTTCTTTATCTCCTAATTGTGATTCATTCTCATCACCTATAGGCAAGCCATCTACCATATAATAGTAATCATACCCATTGTCAGTTTTTTTACGGGACATCGTATATAAATAAGTCATTCCCGTTTTTTCTCTAATATCATTCAATTCCAAGCGTAATTCTCTATAATAGCTAGTTTCTCCACCATCCAAGGTTATTTCTTTTTGATATCTGTTTACATCAATGACACCAGCTGCTTGCTTGGCAATATTCCCCGCTATATCGCTTAATGAATCTTCGATTAAATTAACGGAGGAATGATAACTAAGATAAGAAATAACAAAACATGATAACATCACAATGGATGAAAAGATTAAAATTATTTTAAATCGTATACTTTTTTTCATTTTATATGCTCCTATACTAAAACACGACTTTTTTACTAGTTAAATAATACCAAATCCTATAAAACTTGTCACTCCTCAAGGTTTTGTCATTTCGCCGAGGAAGATAACACACTTCTTTTATCCTATTTAATAGTCAAAAAAAGAAGGTAATTTTCACCTTCTCATGGATTATTTAGCGTTTCATCATGTTGTCCACAATTCGTAAAATGAGCGTGTCTGGCTTTTCAATTTCAAAAGTGATTCTTAAATCCAGATTGGAGTTCAGATGAGTATACTTTACTACTTTTTCTCTTATCTAATTGCGCCAGAACATTGATCAGTCTGCTCCCTTTATGAATAAAAAAAAGATCAATCAATCCTAAAAAAATGATACGCTATAAGTAAACTCGTCGAGGGTATAAAAAAACCGATTGCAAATAAATGCAATCAGTTTCGTTCACTTAGAAAAATTAATAACATACTTTGAGTTTTTCTACCTTTTCGTTTCTACCGCCCACATATCTTCAAGCCATTTATCAAAGTCAGCGCCCTTATCACCTTCGTACGTATCATACACATCAAGTCTCATCTTTTTTAATTTCTCTTTGAATTCTTCATAGCTATGGCCTGCCGGCAAACTCTTCTTGATTCTTAACAAGATTTTAGTTACACCTTTAATCAACTCGCCTTTTTTCCTAGGTGGTAATTGAACATCTTCACCAAATTTTTTCAGCTTTCGATATGCTTCTTCTTGCACTCTATACACGGCATCGTTATTCATTATTCGTTTTAGTATTTCGATTATTTTTGGGTTATTCCACTGCCCTAACTCATCTACGGCATCTAAACGTTCTCTCCAATTAGATGTTCGGCTAGCATGTTTTTTTAATTCCTCATAATTCTCTGGTAACTCATTTTTTGCTTTACTATTTTTCAAATGATCCAATCCCTTCTAAGTCAAAATCCTTTTGATTAAATGAAAACATTATTGGCTAGTCCATAACCATTCTTCTTGTCTGACTGTCCCATTTATATGGGGCTTTAAAAGTTTCCAAAATCCTATCATATCATAAAGTTGATTCATAAACCGCATCAGAAATTCATGCCTGGCCCCCGCAACCTCACAACGGTAAAGGATTTGAAAACAGGCATCAGCACAGAGTTTCCTTTTTTACCTTCCACTAGCCCACTTGTTTCGCCTTCTTTAATAATGGTCATTTTTGGGGAGCAATAGTATAGTAAATTTATGGACAAACAAACGATCATACATAATGAGAGGATTTTTCATATGGATTATAAAAAAGTCGAAAATGAAGATCATTTTGATGAGCCGTCGTTGGAAGATTTTTTACCAAATAAAGAAGATGAGTTGTTAAAGGAAAGACAGCATAAACGTAAATCATTTATAAGCAAATCAATTGCGATTGGTTTAGCTTTTGCTTTGTTTGTCAGCATGATTCAAATCTGGCCGCAAGTCTTCAATATACCTTCTATCCATTTTTCACAAAAGTCAGCTGAGCTTTCGAAACAAGAAGATATCCAAAAATATAAAAAAGCTGTGGTTACGATTCAAGATCAGAATTCAAAAGGGACCGGTTTCAATATCTCTGAAAGTGGACTAATCATTACAAATAAGCATGTAGTTGAAGACATGCATCCAATAATGGTAGCCTTTCCACACGGAGAATTATTAAATGCGAAAATTATTCATGCAGATCCCGATTTAGATCTTGCCTTTTTACAGATTACTGGAAGGGACTTGCCCTTTCTACCCTTAAGCAATTCTGATTTATGGCATATTCAGGATCAAATTTATGTAATTGGGAATCCACTTTTTCACAATCAAATTGCGAATGAAGGGAAAATTTTAGAAGGATCCGATAAAAATGGGGTATTAAGGCTATCTGCGCCAATCTATAAAGGAAATAGCGGCAGTCCTGTTATCAGTTTAAAGGGAGATGTGATTGGTGTTGTCTATGCCAAATCAACGAAAGATCACACAGGGCTTGCCATCCCAATAGAAAAAATATTAGAAAAATTACCAGATGGTTATTGAACCTATATCCATCTGGCAATTTTTACATTTTTGGTTTGGTTGAAAAAATTTCATAAAGCGAAACTTCCATCAGTTGGAGTTTTGTTCATCCTCAACTGATCGTTAGCAAGTATCTCCTTGGGCTAAAGAACTTTTGCATTTATTTGAATCAGTAAGCCATTCAGCTTCCTTCTAGTCACATACTAACTTTCACGGAAAATGATATTTCTCAAAAAAAAGCCCGTAGGCCCATGGAAAAACTGTTTAATTCAGTAGCTTAAAAGAATCTGCGTCTTCTTAATGCAAATGGGAAAAAACGTCTTCTTCTAAAGCGGTTACGAAAAAAGATGTCTCTTCGATCAAATCTAAAAAATGACATTTCATTCATCCTCCCTTCATTTCAGAAGTCTATATGTCAAAAGGACATATTAAGCCAATCTGCTCTGTGCTCTGTATAATTATTAGCCCATGAAAGAAGATCCTACCAAGATAAGTAGAATGAACATTACAACGATTAACGCAAAAGAACTTAGTTCTTTCTTCGGGTATTCCAATAGATAGTGAAGTGATCGTATGAATACGGCGGATGTAATGGCGGCAGAGTTTTGTATATATTGGACTTTCAATGAAAGATGTTTCGGGCTCCGTGGTAGTAATATCATATGCACTCAGAATAAAACTGAATAGACAAGTGCTGATTAAAAGTAAATTATACGGGTGCCTACTAAAAAGACACAGTAGTATGGGATCAGTCCCCCGGCCATGTAAAGCATTAATTCGCCAGGTGGCTGTACTCACATACTTCCTAAATTGGATTAGGAAAATAGTCCATTCCCATAGACTTTTTAACACTAAAGATGGCGTAGTGGATTCCCTTTTCTAGGAGTTCTTGTTCGCACTGCCCCCTTTTTAGTGTTAGAAATTTCCAATGTTAGACTTGAAAGTAGATTGGAAATCAATAAAAAAAACGAAGTCTGCGAAAACATCCTATAAAAAAAAGAAAATAAGGTTTATAAAACCCTATTTCCTCTTATTATTGGGATCGCTTCATAAAACCGTTTCATTAAATTATTATGCTCTAGGAAGCGGCTTTTTAATCCAATCATTAATAAACGTTTCAATATCTGCTTTAAAAAATCGAGGTTAATTGGATTTTTTTAAAATCCCAAACGGCTTTCCAATTGGCAGCACAACTTTTCCGAAGTGTGTGTTCAACACGATCGCAGCTGATCCATAGAAAGACATCAAAGCAATACACATCTCTGCTACTGCAGCTAACATATGAGTAAAATCATGCATAATGTTAAACGAGCTTAAAGATAAACCAATAAACAAGAAATCAATAAGGACGAAGATGACGAATAATACCTTATGTGTTTCCATCGCACCAACCGTCATAAAGATACTGAAAATTAAATACCCGATAAATGCAAATCCAAGCTGTTTCGGATCTGCATTCGCAGCGAGTGTTTCACCGAAAAATCCTAACTGGATCAACCATGTTGTTCCAACACCGAACCAAAATAGTCCAAATGCGCCAAATGCAGTTGTCCCAAAGATATTATTATGCTTTGCATCAAGAACAGAAGCATATAATTGTGCTAGGCCTCCTAAAAAAAATGCCCATGGCAAGATAAATGAAAGCCCTTCTGTTAACCCTAATTTTTGTGATGATGCCACTAATGTTACCATGGCAAGACCGAATAAGCCTAGTGCTGATGGATCTGCTGTTGTAATTTTGACCTGTGTGTGATTCTGAGTCTCCATATTTCCTCCTAAAAACAAACTCATATTAAAATATAGGAAAAAACTGAAGGTGTCAATGAAGAAACACGAAATACCTTTAATTAACAAACATAGAGTAGTAGAAACGGAGGTAAAAGAGATAAAAGAGGCTGCCACAAATATATGGGTTCTTATTCACATGGAGGAAAATAATCGGTCGGTCCCTAGTTACCTTCAAATAAAAATATTGGTTAGTCACTCCTAAATTGTTAAAATAATTGTTAATGGAAATATTTACTTAATTATTCTTTATTTGAATGATCCGGTGATTAAAAAGGTGGTTTACTATGAATTCAATTATTCTATTCATGATTATTATATTAATAGCATCTATCTTGCAGACTAGCACGGGGTTTGGTTTTTCTATTTTGGCGACGCCTTTTCTGTTGCTGTTGTTTAATCCACAGGATGCCATCCAGATCAATTTGATCCTGACCCTCATTACATCAGTGGTGTTTATTGCAAAAATAAGGAAAGATATCGATTTCGATTTGTTAAAAAATTTTGTTGTAGGAAGTGTTCTTGGATTGCCCGCCGGAATTGCTATCTTTTTAACACTTCGCTTGGATTTATTAAAAATTGGACTCGGTATTTTGCTGTTAATATTAACATTCCTACTTATTAAAAATTTTCGTGTGAAGCAAACAAAAACAAGAGATATTTTAGTGGGGGGTTGCTCGGGGATCTTGACTTCCAGTATCGGCATGTCGGGACCGCCAATTCTCCTATACTTTTCAGGTACTGATACAAATAAAGAGAAATTAAGAGCCACAACATTAGCTTATAATATGTTTATTTATTTGATCAGCCTATTGGCCCAAACATTTACGGCCGGCACAACAGCAACGACTTGGATTTTCAGTGCCATCGCACTCCCTTTTGTGTTACTTGGACTTTATTTAGGACAATTGCTGTTTCTCCGAATTGATCAAAAAACATTTCGCATTTTCACATACGTTATTCTCATCTCTACGGGTGTGTACTTGCTGGTAAGCAGCATGTGATTTTTCAAATATTAGCCAAAATAAAATATAAGATTTTTTTGCTTTGGCTAATCCTTTACGTAATTTAGTCGACTTTTGAAATGAGCTTTTATTGTTTCTCTATAAGAAGGTATCAATGCAAGCAAATAACTGGATACTCCTTCAATGACATTGTAAAACCCTAGTAGAATTCCAAAGCGATGCTATTGCTGAAATACATATAAAAGGATGACTCGCAGCAAGACAAAAGGACATTTCTACAGATATACCAAGAAAACCAAATAAAATAATCGACGCGCAATGGGAATAAATCATAGTAATAACTTCATATAAAATAAGACAGGAATTAGTAAATTAAAACAATAACAATAATCAGAAAAAATCCTCTGTAGTTTATAAACAAAAAACGATCACGATAAGTGGATGTTTGTTTTCTGGCAAGAGGGTCAGTCCCTCGGCCGAGTATAGCATTAATTCGCGGGGACTGACCCTTAATACCCTTTTCTCAGGCCATAAAGCACTTCTATTGGACTAATATAAGAGATTTACCAAGCTCGCGGGCTCATTAAGCGCTTCTATTGGACAGAGATGAGGGGATTTCCTAGATCGTGGACCTATTAAACGCTTCTATTGGACCAATATAAGTAGATTTCCTAGTTCGCGGGCTCATTAAACGCTCCTATTGGACCAATGTGAGAGATTTACCAAGCTCGTGGGCCTATTGAGCACTTTTATTGGACAGAGATGAGGCGATTACCAAGTATAACGGCTTATTGGACGCTATGCTATGGGAGTAATACCCAGTTATCAAGCGGTTCTAAATGACTCTCTAAGCATTTCCAAGTTCTACGATTCCCAAAAAATTACATCGAACCTACTAATGTACGAAACTACATCTTCTTTTACCTAATCACTACTAATCGCTGCATTAACAAAATAAAGATACCTGCAGTTTCCATTTTTATTATATTTTTTCGATAGAATCCTTCGTATTGTTTTCTTGGACTTAATCACCTTACACCATTCGTGAATAGTTTTAGTGGTGATTTTTTCGTTTAGAAAAAGAAGGATAAACTCCTCCGTACTTCGTAAAACTGCTGATGTTACATCTTCTTTTGATCCGCACTTATTGCATGTTAATATGTCCACATTGATATCATCAATTATTGAGTAGCAGGTAGCACAAGTAATTCCTTTTTTTAGATTTTCATAGCTATAATCATATCTCCGCGTGTAAGGTGACTCTTTTATATGAATAGATACTATTTTTTCAGCGAAATTTAAATGATTATCCCTTATTTTTGAAGAATTCAAGTTTAATTTTTTTATAAATCGTAAAATCTGGGGTGGAAAGATAATTGGTATGTTTAGTGGTGTTTGATATAAGTAAAAGTCGGGGTTGACAAAGACTAAATTGGATTCGATTGGAGTTGTTATTCCAAGATCATTGAGTAGCCTTCTGAGTAAGGATTCACTACGTTTTAACTGAAGCAATGGATTTTTTATTTCAGAGCCCGATATTGTAAACCATCTATCGTCATCGATATAATAATCGCCTTCATAATTTTTCACTTCAAACATGTAAATCGTCTCTGGAGATATTAATAATGTATCTATTTGAAATAACGTATTATTACTCTCAAACAATAAATCATTTAGAATAATCCAATCATTTGAGAGGTTTTTAAGCCATTCATCGAAATTCCGCTCACCTTCAAAGCCCTTTTCAAGATTAAAATAGTTATTCCTATCTTTAACTGATAAATTCATTCTCCTGTGCAAGCATCTCATAATCTTTAATTCTTCTGGTTCAATGCGCGGTTTAATAATCATATTTCACATCCCCTTATTTATCCAAACTTCACTGACTTGAAATTGACAAATAATACCTTGATATAATTAGGCAAGCTTTCGATCCATTGCTGAAGTTGGTTTTCGATTAATTGGATTTTCTTATTTGACTGTTAATTTCCGTAAAATAGTAACCAAATCAGCTTCAAAGTGAGAGCCACATAATTATCGTTTTGGCTATTTTGGTCTATTGTAAAGACGACACCTCTTCTTTGTGGCAGTGATTTCTCCTAAAGAACGAGGTGTTTTTCCATTTGTTTCCTAGTTCAGTCAACGAATCGCCTTATTTTATCTGAGCTAATTAAATATAGTCATTGAAATTCATTCACTAAATTAACTTATAATTTTTATGATTAACGACTGTTTTGATTGGTTCGTCCCTTTTCGTGTTTATCCCAATTTCCACAATAACCGAGTTTTCCCTTGATACGACAACTTTTCCCTTCTTCCCTTTTTCATCACCTTTTTTTATTTCGATCATATCACCGACGTTCGCTTTTTTTATATTGCTGTTTTCTGTATTGTTTTTACTTTTTTCTTCAGACATATCAAATACCCCTTTTAATCCCAGTTTATTTTTTATTAAATTTGAGCTATTTATTCTTTAGTGTTGCCATTGTATAACCATCTTACAATACTGAATTTAGACTTTTTAAACTTAGTAAGCATAACCATGTAGCCGAATGGGTGATGTGATCCTATTTACGGATGTAAACAAAGCGATAAATGTTGGTCACATCACCGATAGAAATATTCCGTTTAATTTATAAAAAAAGGAATGGTTTGTACTTTTTCAAAAATGAAATAGAATCAATAATTATTCTCAGATCGTATCCGGGAGTTCAGATTCGATCCGTTTCATGAACTCTTCCGCGGCGCTGTATCCTTGCTGCTTTAGGTACCAGTTATTTGCCGCTGCTTCAATTAGCCCCACCACATCTCGGCCTGGCTGAAGCTGAATCTCAATATGAGGAATCCGAACACCCATATATTCCGTAAATTTAGATTCAAGCTCCAATTCGTTATTTAAGCAATTTTCCTCCCATTTTGTTAGTTCAATATCGAGAGCAATCCGTGACTCTTCCTGAAATGCTTTTCTGCCATAGAGGCGAACCACATTTAAGAGTCCAATGCTACGCAAGGCAAGAAATTCTTTGTTTGTCTCATTATGAGTTCCGAGAAGCGTTTGGGGACTGAGTTTTTTCAGCACGACAATATCGTCGGCTACTAGCCTGTGCCCCCGACCGATTAACGTATGCGCCATTTCGCTTTTGCCAATTCCCGAATTGCCGCGTAGTAAAACCCCCATCCCGAATACATTGACACAAACTCCGTGGATCGCGATTTCCGGCGCCAGTGTTTTTACCAAATACGCATTAAGTTTCGCAATAAATTCAGAAGTGGATTCGTGTGTATGTAATAACGGAATGCCTTCCTCCTTGCAAAATTGGGTCAAATACATCAGCCCTTCCTGTCGATCGGTTACGATGAAACATGGAGGGTGGTATTTTACGATATTGCTTATCCGCAATTTTCGTTCATTAACACTTAACTTATGTAAATACGTAATTTCCTTTTTACCGAGTACCTGAACATGTTCCATTGGAAAAAAATCAAAGTAGCCAATAAATTCTAATCCGGGACGATATGTCTGCGGCTTCGTGACCGCCCGATGCAATTGATTTTCCCCTGCTAATACTTTTAACGTAAAAGTTCGAACTAAATTTTCAATCGTTATTGATTTCACTCCATTACACTCCCCATCCCCAAAAACCTTCTAAATATAGCTTATACTTTAAAAACAGGAAATATCACCCGTATCGTGTGAGGGTATTTCTTGCTTTACTAGGAATCTAATCCATATATCTAATTACCACGATTGTATCATATAGCCGAATATATTTTTACAACAATACTGTGCCAAATTATATATGCAATTAATTATCAGTTTAACTGAGCCCGCCTCTCTAAGGCTCAAGAACATTAGATAATTCCCACGATTTCCCACGAAGTGATTAGGATAAAAAAAATGCAGCCTTATTTCGGCTGCAACTTTATAACGAATTATTTAAAAATAGTAGATAAAATTTCGTCGATTTTCATTTCGCTTTCTATTTCATATGTACCAATGCGTAAACGAGAAGACAAGCCTCGCTTTTCAACTTGATTAGAAAACTCCCTCGCACTATCAATAATGTGTGCCCGCTCAAGCGCTTTACCGACATCAATGCTTGTCATACCTGAAGACACGGTTAGCATCGTACGATAAATTATCTTGTCCGTTGGTTTTTCTGATGGATTTGCTGATGGTTTTTCCGCTGGCTTTTCTTTTACGTTAACATTAGCTGCTACAGCGGCAGATATCTGTTCATTCAATTCTTCTTCAGTTTGTATGACATAGCCTTTAGAAGTTAACAAGCTTTTCATCTGGGCTACTGATAGCTTTTCAGAGGTCTGTGTAGTCGCCTTACCACTAGGACCCGAAAAGTATGCTAACCCACATAAACCTGCCGCGACAATCAGTCCTGCGGCAAAGCTGCGCATAGATTTAGCTTTCATTGGCAACTTTGCCCCTTTCTTCCTTTGTTTTTATGTAAGGAGCAAGTAAACGTTCTACTTCTTCCTTAGTCAGCTGTTTTTTCGTTGAAATGCTTTCATATGAGTACCCACGATTTTGTAAATCGAGCATTTCTCGCAATAATAACCGATGCTCAGAAGCGCCTGCTTGTATTCCAGCTTCTTGTACAATAATATCAGCATCTAGCTCAATATGCCGAATTTGCTGTTTCAGCTGATTCACTTCATTCATTAAAGAAAAGGTAAGTTGATCGATTTGTTGCTCTACTATTGATGATGATTGCTTCGTTTTATAAAACGACAAAATAAGCAGCAAAACTGCTGCAGCAAACAGGATCGTTAATGTCCATTCCATCATTATATGGCCTCCTAACCTGAATCTATTATCTCGCAATTTCTTATTATACATGAATCATACGAGAATTCGATTTAAAACAAGAAAACACACCAATAGTCGTATTTATAACAAAATAGGGGTAGGTAGATTTTCCTTAGGAAACTCTCCTAATTATCCTTGATGTTATTTATTCAACCAACATTTGGATATATTATATAAGGAAGGAAAAACTAATGTTGAAGTGAAAAAAATCTAGGGGTGTGTTTATTATCAATTTAGATATCAATATGGAGTTTGAAATGAAAAGCTGCTTTATGCCTAACATTAGCAACTCTGAAAAATTAAAGGTATTGGAGATTACGCCAAGAAGTGTGGTTATCCAAATGTGCAATCCAGATTGCAGAGGCGTATTTCCAATTGACAGCTTTCTATACTGGATAAAAAAAGGGTCGTTAATCCCTATAAATGATCATCATAAAAAAACCTCTTAATTTTTAACAGATTTTACAAAAGTCTAGTATAACTTCCTGTAAAAACAAAAATGGCTGCTTCCTATATATTACGATCCAGGAACCATTCCGTTTTCTAGAGGGTTCCTGGATCTTGAAGCTTATTTACCTACGATTTGGCTAACTACATCAGTTACAGCAGCTCTACTCATTTTTTCTTTCCCAGCTGTTAACGCATCCAACGTACCATATGCGAGGGCTAAAGGAATTTTGCAGAAATGAAGGATGGTTTCGGTTTTAATATCCTTCACATATTCATCAGCTAATGCTAAGTTACGCCGGGCATACATTAACATATCTTCGAATTCCCACCCATCAGGAAAGAAATTGATCCCCCGACTTGCGTCCTCCATTTGATTGCGGAGAATATTGACAGACTGCAAACCGCGGCCAAATGCGATAGCCAACTCTTTATCTGTTTCCGTATGATCATACCATTTCCAAATATCTGTTAGCATGACTCCAACTAAGCCTGCAACATAGAATGTATATTGATCTAAATCCTCTTCATCCTTAATTTTCCACTCTTTGCTAGCCCACTCCGCCATACCTTTAGCCATAATAGATGTCGATTCTAAGATGTTTTCCAAAATTGCTGGCGGGCAAAATTTTATCCAGTCACCGAGTCGTAATGTGACCTCGGGTAGTAGGGATTTGTATGGTTGAAAAATACCCATTAACGCATTTTCATCAAAAGGTCTTCGTAAAATTTGGCTTATCGAAAGCAATAGGTCACTTTTGGATGATAGCTGAAGCCCGGGGTGATCTTCAATCTCGTCAATTGCTCGCATGCATAAGTAAGCAGATGTTACTGCTTCCTTTAATCCCGGCGATAGGAGACTAATAGGAATATAAAAAGTCCGACTAGTAGCCTTTAACATGTCTATCGCATCACTTTGTAAATAGTTCGTTTCACTCACCCTGAACTGCCTCCTTTTTTTCGTCTTAACGTGCTAAACATTTTCATTTATTTTGACGATAAATCAAATTCGCCTTGGCGTATTTGCGCCCAGATTTTTACCTTAGCTTGCTCGATAAATTCCTTTAAAAAATCTGAGGCATCCGCCGGAGGCTTAACTTTATTCAGCCGGAGTTTGAACCCCCACTGAATTGGATACCTATTTGCAGTCATCTCGCCACTTATAGCGTTTAGAGACTTCTGCTGAATAAAGTTAAATTCACATTATTAGAATACCATTCTTAAGCCAATTCGCATACACATACATGGTACCTTTTGCGTTATACATATGGTAAAATATTATTTGCTAATCAATCGAGCCTTTTTCCATGGGACCGGTCCTTTATGCTTGTTGGAATCATCTCAAAGTAAGGAAGTTAAGTTCTTAAAACCTCGAAAGAAAAGCTAACCTATGACATTTAAATCGATTTTTCTTTTTTTTGGAAGGAAATTTGAATTATCCTTGCAATTAGAAGAATCTTCTGATATAGTTTTACTCAATTATATATTTTCTTACTTCAATACCTTTTGAAGTGAGGATAGAGGCGCAAAGACCATTAGTACACAATGTGAGGATAATGAGATCCAATGACGATTGTGAAAAGGGGAATTTGCCGAAGTGGAAAGAATCTCATTGATCTTGAAGCTGGTTCTGTTATTGAATAAATGCAGAATTGTCATATAGGAAACTATATGGAGGGCTATCTCACGCACGGGAACGATTTTATAAATTTGTTTCTATTGCAACAGCGAATCCTCGTTGTTGCTTTTTTGCGTTTACTTTTGAATGCCTTAACCACCTCTAATTTATACAAAAAATAATTTAAAGGGTGTGAAATTATGTATTTTGGCCAAGTTTTAACCGCAATGGTGACGCCATTTGATCATAATGGGGAGGTAGATTTTAACGCGACAAGAACTTTAGTAAACTATTTAATAGCTAACGGTTCTGATGGACTAGTTGTGGCTGGCACAACAGGAGAGTCGCCTACACTAACTACGGAAGAGAAAGTAGAATTATTTAAGTTTGTTGTTGAAGCTGTTAATGGAAGAGTTCCAGTCATCGCTGGGACTGGCTCGAATAACACGAGAGCTTCGATCAGTTTAACTAAACTTGCTGAGGGTGCAGGAGTCGATGGAATCATGCTTGTTACCCCATACTATAACAAGCCGTCCCAAGAAGGATTATTTCAGCATTTTCAAGCGATTGCCGAATCAACAAAGCTACCTGTCATGCTTTACAATATTCCAGGACGTAGCGCTGTTAACATGACAGTAGAGACAATTGTTCGGCTTTCAGAGATTAATAATATTGTTGCCGTTAAGGAAGCAAGCGGTGACTTAGATGCCATGGCAGAAATTATTGGGCAAACGCCTGATGATTTTACGCTGTACAGTGGTGATGATGGATTAACAATACCGGTTTTAGCTATCGGTGGAGCGGGGGTTGTTTCTGTCGCTTCCCATATTATAGGGAATAAAATGCAAGAAATGATCAATAGCTTCAAAAATGGGAAACTCCAAGATGCGGCCTCTGCACATCGTGCCCTTCTCCCAATTATGAAAGCATTATTTACTGCCCCAAGCCCATCACCGGTAAAAGGAGCATTAAATATACTTGGAGTAAACGTTGGAGGGGTTCGCTTGCCAATGGTTTCATTAAATGATACAGAAAATAAAGAGCTACAAAGAATACTGAAACTTAGCAATTTAATCGAAGAATCTATTTAAATTGAAGAAAGACCACGTAAGCAAGGAAATTATATTTCCGCTCCTTATGTGGTCTTTTACCCTTTCCGAATGATCCTATAAATTTGTAATCGAATATTGAAGAATTAAACATAAACTAAGTGCAGAGGATAATAGCTTCCTTGCAATGTTGGGGATTTACCAAAACAAACTCGAAGTATTTTTAACTAGGAAGTAGGTTTTCATTTTTCCTTATACACTTTTCACATTTGGATTTAATGGATCGATTGGGATATCGGTGTCTTCTTCTAGTTGTTTGGAAGGATCAATCCTTAACGTAACGATAATTCCCGCAACCAGTAAGACAATAGACATGATAAAAGGTACTTGCCAGTTGCCAGAGACAGCAATTAAGAAACCAAAAGCTACAGGTGACAGCATTCCGGCCACACCGAAGCCTGTATTCATCATACCACTCGCGGTTCCTGAATGATTAGGCGCAATATCCATTGGGATCGCCCATAGAACGGCATTGCACAGTTCTAGGAAAAAGAAGGCAAGGCTCATTGAAATGGCGATAAACGCCAGATTGTGTACAAATAAAGTAGGTAAAAGGAAGATGAATGAACCTGATAAACCAACGATTAATAAAGACCGGCGTGCCAATTTCAGATTATTCGTCTTACGATAAATTCGGTCTGATATCACACCTCCCAATGTATCACCGATAACACCGGACATCAGGATACCCGCCGCAAACAACGCTGAAGATTTGATATCCAGTCCGTAGGCTGTGAATAAAAAGGAAGGCAGCCAAGTTAAATACACCCATAATGTCCATCCGTAACAAAAGTCTACAAAGGTAACGGGAAGAATCCTTTTCGATAATGCTTTCCAAGGAACCTTGATTTTTTTCTTCTCACTTTTCGTCACATACCTTGGCAGCTTCTCTAGCTCCTCAGATGTCATCTTCGGATGATTTTTCGGGTTATCTCGAAAATACCACATCCACACAACCATCCAAACAAGACTAATGACACCCATAATGACAAACGATTCACGCCAGCCATAGGCAACTATCAATAATGCAATAAGGGGCGGCGCTACTGCATTTCCAAGCCGGGAAGCCGAATGTACAATCCCCTGGGCGTATCCGAACTTATCTTTGGGCAGCCATTGTGCCATCGCTCTCGTTGCTGTAGGAAATGCGGCTCCTTCTCCAAGACCAAGCCCAACTCGTGCCAATATGGCACTGAACATTCCTGTGACCATTCCTGTAACGATGGTTGCCACTGACCAAATTGCTCCTACGAAGGTCAATGTTTTACGTGGACCTACCTTATCTCCGATCCATCCGCCAAAAATCTGCAAAAAAGCATATGGATAAGCGAAGGCTGACAATATGAGACCCATTTCGGTCGTGGACAGATTAAGATCTTTTTGCATAAACGGAGCAGCTGTGGCAATGTTGACTCTATCAATATACGTGATAAAATACATAGCACATAGAAGAAATAACACTTTGTTACCAACAGTGATTTTTTTCTTCATCCCCTTGCCTCCCTAAAATCTTGTTTATGTTCCTAAACCTCAACACCACACATTGGTTTCATGAAGAATTCGTTTTATTTCAGATCCCTGCCTCTTTTTTGGCAGGGATCTAGCACACCACTCTTTCCAAAGATTTTTCCAGAGTATTTTGTAAGGTCTCAAAATTGATAGACAGAATAATAATCTTTTCGCCTAAGTTTTTAAAGATGATTTAAGAATAAATAAAGCGCTTACATCCGACTTTACTAATACCTATTATTTATAGTTAGCGGCTTTAACGCTTATTGCCGACCAAAAAGGATTCAAGTAGCATACCGACATTTCTCGGACGTTCAGCAACGTATGCTCCTGCTTTTTTCAATGCAGCGATTTTATCTTTCACCGTTCCTTTACCTGCCGTTACGATGGCTCCAGCATGACCCATCTTTTTCCCTTCTGGTGCAGTCCTTCCTCCTAGAAAAGCAACCAAAGGCTTGGTGAAGACTTTATTCTCAATTGCTTCAGCAACTTCTTCCTCCATCGTCCCACCAAGTTCACCAATCATAACAACAGCGTCTGTGTCCGGGTCTGCCTCGAATAATGGAAGTACTTCAGCAAATCGGGTCATTGGAACTGGATCTCCCCCGATTCCAATTAAAGATGAGCAGCCAAAACCTGCACGAACGACCTCTGCGGTAACTTCATTTGTTAAAGAACCGCTCCTTGTCATGATTCCTATGCGTCCAGGACGATAAACACGATCCAGCCAATACGGGAAAAATCCCATCATAGCCTGCCCCATTGAAATAATGCCTGATGTATTGCCTCCTATCACCATCGCACCAGCCAATCGGGCAGCTCTCCTCATTTGCATGGCATCGTGCAATGGAATCCCATCACATAAAATAACAACTTTCTTAATTCCCGCATCCAGCGCTTCCATTAGTGCATCCTTGGCAAACCTCGGAGGAACAAATAGGAGTGAGGCATCTACAGGAATATCAGCTACTGCACGGCGGACCGTATGGTAAACGGGGACCCCTGCTGCATATTGTCCTTCTCTGCCCGGTGTAACTCCAGCAACCACGTTGGTTCCGTAATCAATCATATGCTGTGTCCAAAAAGCCCCTTCCTTGCCCGTAATTCCCTGTACCAATACTCGCGTACGCCTATCTAAAATAATGCTCATCGCTTTCCACCTCCAGCCAGTGCGATTGCCGTGATTACCGCTTCCTCTGTATCTTTTAGCGGATCAAGCCCCGCACCGCGAAGAAGTTCATGTGCTTCTTCCTCTCCTGTCCCCCGAATCGCCGTAACAATTGGAAAGTCGGGCTTTAATTCTTTAATGGCATCAACGACCCCTTTCGCCATTACATCTGCTCTGGCAATCGTGCCAAATGTGACAATTAGCATCACTTTAATGTCATTTTTCATCATAATCTCCATGGCCTTTCGTGCCTTGTGGTAATTTGGACCACCAAATTCAAGATAATTAGCGACACTTCCGCCATAATCATTCACAAGGTCAAAAACCGTGTTGGTTAATCCGGCTCCAGCACACATTAAGCCGATATTGCCGTCGAATTGGAGATAAGGAATCCCTTCCTGTGCAGCTTCATATTGAGCATCGTTTTCAAAATACTCCCTTGTCATTGAAAACTGCGGGTGTCTAAACAATGCATTGTCATCAATACTTACTTTACCATCACCTGCAATGAACCCCCCTTCCTTAGTGATCATCAAAGGGTTAATCTCCACCAATTCCAATTCATACTTTTGAAAAATATCGTATAAGTTTAATAGAATTTTCGTCCCCTGTCCGATCATTTCCTGTTGAATGCCTAGCTCATATAGGAGACTTCTAGCTTGATATGGCAATAGACCAACAGACGGATCCACAAGCAACTTTTTGATTTGTTCCGGCATCGTCCTTGCAATTTCTTCTATATCAATTCCGCCTTCTGCACAAGCCATTATCATCCCATATCCTGTCATGGGATCTGCGCTAATAGAAACATACAGTTCCTTCTCAATGTTGATGGCCTCTTCAATTAATAAGTACGGCATATTTTTCGCCCGTGAGAATATTCCGTCTGCATTTTCCTGTACTGCATCCAATTCTGATACAAGCTTAATAAGTCCGGCTTTTCCTCTTCCTCCGTGAAGGACCTGTGCTTTTAGTACACAAGGGATACCCACTTCATTCACCGCATTTTCGGCTTCATCATTATTTTTAATTAATATCCTGTTTGGGACAGGAATTGAACTTTCTTCAAATATGTCTTTGGCCTGGTATTCAAATAATTTCATAATCAATATCCCTCCTCTTTAGCGGCCATATTTGTTCCAATACGTACTCCAAAGTTCTTCATCAGTAGGTACCACTTCTGGAATAACACGCGAAACCCTTGTGATGTTCAAGAAATGTTTATATGATAAGTTTTCTCCGATATTATTACCTGCCCATGAACCACCGCCCATTGAAAGTGTAAAATTAAGGCCGTTATTGAAGCTTCCCCCGTTCCCATATACCTGAACTTGATTGATTAACAGACGGCACACATCGATCTCCATCCCGATTTGCTCTATATGTGATTCATCAGTCGTATGCAGCCCGCAAGAGTGGCCGCGGCCTTGGTATTGAAGAATCTCTTTTGTCAGCTCTATTGCTTCATTAAAATCAGCGGCCTTATAAACCGTTAATACGACGGCTAGTTTCTCTCCAGAAAAAGGGTATTCTTTCCCGACACCTGTTTCTTTGACCATAAAAAACTTTGCATTTTTCGCTTTTGCACATTCCAGGCCAGCCTCTTTTGCCAAAACATAAGGATCTTTCGCAACTGTTCTGCTATTTCGTTTTCCATCTATCCACATGGCATGCTGCAGCAGCTCTTTTTCCTTTTGGTTACAAAGATAACCTCCTTCTTTTTGCAATGCAGCAATCATTTCGTCATAGACAGCGGCTTCAATTACCACAGAGTTATCATTGGAACAGCTTGTAGCGTTATCAAAGGTTTTACTCAAATAAATTTTACGGGCGGCTTCTTCGATATTGGCAGTTGCGTCTACAATGGATACAACGTTCCCAGCTCCAACACAAGCATTTGGCTTTCCGGATGTTTGACCGTTGTACACATTATTAGCAGATCCTGTTACTGTAACGAAGTCAGCCTGGTTCATTAGTTCTTTTGTAATGGCTTTGTTGACTGGCGGCGGCAAAACTTGAACAAGGTCAAGAGGTGCACCGATTTTTTCAAATTCCTTATGAATATATTGAAGAAGCAATTGGCTTGTAGTTAATCCTTTTGGTGATGGGGCAATGATAATCGCATTCCGTCCTTTTAAGGCCATCATAGCGATATTAGCTGGTGTAGCACCAGGATTTGTGGAAGGAACGACGGCAGCGACAACACCTACCGGCTTTGCTATTTCGGTGATTCCTTTAGCTACGTCAACGTTTATTACGCCAACTGATTTGGCCCCTTTTAGATCACGAAGCGTTCCAAGCGTTTTACGCCGCTTTTTTGTGACTTTGTCGTCATAACAGCCTAAACCTGTTTCCATTAATGCAAGTTCTGCTAATGCCTCTGCATGACCCGGTTTGTAGATTGCCCAGGCAACTGCTTGAACCACTTCATCCACTTGTTCCTGGCAATATCCATTAAAAGTTTTCATCGCAGACCTAGCTTTTTCCATCATGGTTGAAATAACATCCTTCACATCGATCACACCTGCGCTTTTCACATGATCTTTTACGTTCTTTGTCATACTTGCTCCTCCATCCTATCCAATTTTTCTTTCATTACCAATTTCATGATGTGGTCATCAGATTTAGAAATTTTGGAAGCCTGCCTCCTTATGGTAATTCAATCACCTTTAAATTATCAATATATTTTAAATATTTGATATATTTGGATAATTTATTACATATATAAAGAATTATTATGAATTTCCATTCTGGCTTGATCTATTGGCTTTTTCGATTATTAGAAATTTAAAAAACTGACACCTGGATGTCAGTTAGGGTCCATATCTACACTGATGTCTTACTTTTCATGCTGTAGTAATTATGAAGAAATAAAAGAAAGGATTCGCTTGCAGATGTTAGCCTTTTCTCATCGTAAACAGAATAAAAATTTCGTTTTAAGTTCATTCCCTCGATAGAAAATTGACGAAGTGTTTTTAAGCGGAGCTCGTGTTGAACGGATGCTTGGGAAATAATCGATAATCCCATACCTGATTCAACTGCTGATTTTATAGACTGGGTGTTTTCAAGTTCAAGAATGATCTGAAGCTTTTCAGGATTTAGTTTGTTACGACGCAGCTGTTCCTCTATGACTTGTCTTGTTCCTGAGCCTGCTTCCCTTAAAATTAAGGGGAGTGAAAACATATCATTCAAGCTAATGCTTCGTTGCTGGTGATCCAAAAGCGGATGAGTGTAATTATTGGATGCAATTAGGATTAACTTATCTTCAAAAAAGGGGAGCTGACGATATTTCGGGTAAGAAATCATCGATTGAACAAATGCGAGATGGATTTCCTCATTGACTAGTTTCTCGATGATTTGATCTGTATTGTAGATTTCAAGGATAATATTTACGTTTGGATATTCCTTTTTATATTTCCCTAAAGCGTATGGGAGGATATGCTCTCCTATTGTCATGCTGGCGCCAATGTTCAAAACACCATAATTCGAATCCGATAGAAGGGCAATCTCCTGTTCTGTCTGATGAATTAAATTCAAGATTTTCTCGGAGGAGTTAAAAAGGATCTCACCAGCTGGGGTCAAATCGACTTTTCTCGTCGTCCGTTTAAACAGTTTGATGTTTAATGATTCCTCAAGCTGCCGAATTTGCAAACTGATACTCGGTTGTGACATATGTAGTAATTTGGCTGTTTCAGAAAAATTCCTTTTCTTTGCTGCCATGTGAAATACTTTAAGATGTTCAAAATTCAAGTTATGCATCCTCCCTAGCAAATCTATTTAAATCACATGAAGAAATCAATTACACTGATAGAACCTACTGATTGTGAATCTATTTACCGAACTGCTCTTTTTCTCTCTCAAAATAAATTTGTATGACCCTCTACCTGTTCAATCCATATCGTATTGAGGGGAGAGCCCTTAAAAAATCAGACATCCCCTTCCAAAATGGAAAGGAATGTCTGATTTTTATTTAATCAACTAGATTAACTACTTGACCTTTTCTATTATACCTGAAATTTTTAGAAAATTCAATTATTTAGGTAAAAAAACAGCCTTTTGCTATTCATTTACTTTTTGATACATAAAAATGATGAGGATAAAGTAACAATAAAAACTCCAGTCTGCGTGTTTTTACCGCGATTATAACAAAAATGCAGCCGTATGTAGGCTGCATTTATTTATATAAGAAGATATATTTCTGAATTGTGTTTCCTGTTTTTTATGGAAGCAATAAAATCTTCCCTGTACTTTTTCGACTTTCAAGTAATTCATGTGCTTTACAACCATCTTCTAATGAAAAAATAGTAGGTTCTGTAATTTTTATTTGAGCATTACTGATCCAATTAAACAGCTGACCCGAACGTTTTTTTCTTTCTTCAAAGGATGTTAGAACATTCCAAAGGTCTCCACCAGTTAATGTTTTTGAAGTATCCATTAGCATTCGCGGATCCACTGGCGTAGGGTCCCCTCCTGCCATCCCATAAAATACTACCGTGCCTCCGATTCTTGTAACGTTAAAGCTATCTTCTAATGTAGATCCCACAGAATCGTAAGCAACATCTACTCCGTGACCATTGGTTTTTTCCTTTATTTTTTCAGTCCATTTATCACTATATAAGAATACACTGTCAGCACCAGCCGCATAAGCAGCTGAAGATTTTGCTTCGGATGATGTAAGACCTATTACTTGAGCACCTAAAATTTTTGCAATCTGAATAAGCAGCTGACCTACCCCTCCCGCTGCAGCGTGAACAAGAACAGTATCCCCTGACTTAACTTGATAACTGTCATTTGTTAGATAATGAGCGGTTAGGCCTTGCAGTAAAACGGAAGAAGCTGTTTCAAAAGAGATCTCATCCGGTATAGGAATAACCTTCTCAATAGGAACGGCTACTAGCTCTGCATTTGCAAATGGGACATCTGCAAATGCAATACGATCTCCAACTTTGAACTTAGTAACAACTGAACCAACCTGTTCTACAATTCCTGCACCTTCATAACCCAATATGTAAGGTGGTTTTCCTGCTAAATGGTAATGGCCTTTCCTTCTATAAATATCAGCAAAATTTAAGCCAATCGCCTGCATTTTTACCAAGATTTCATTTTCATTTATAATAGGATCAGCAATTTCCTTATACTGCAACACTTCAGGTCCACCGAACGATTCAATAATTAATGCTTTCATTTTTCTACCTCCTAAATTACTACATAACATTACGGAATTTGTGTTAAGCAATTTAGCTAGTGAAACATCTAAAACCTGCCGGAATTGATTCCATAACAAAATGCTTAGAGAAACTAATTTAGTAAATGTTATCATCTTCTGGAAATGTATTTATTATTGCCCAATGGATTAAGTACAAAACTAAATTCTACAATAACTTGAGCCGTTTGACCATTTTGGCATTGATTCTGGTGTCGCTAAGATTAAATTATGCACTATTATTCCCCACAATTTAACTACTATCTTTCATGGAATGAATAAACAGTTATTCTCTGCTTCAATTTGTTTCTATATCACTAATAAGTCTTCCAAAATGCCCTTCTACTATCCAGCAATTGAAGAAGATTTGTGATTAAGAATGATATTACAACTGCACAACTAATCTAAATCCACATATGATTTAATTACATTAAATAACCCCCTAATTTTCAAACAAAGATAAGGGGGGATATTCATCTTTTTCCTTTATTTGAGTAAAATAATCAACTATTAGCTGGTGGAGTTTTTGGAGTTCTAAATCACTCGCAAATGCTTGTCCCGTTTTTAATGACAAAAGAGCGCTTTCAGGGGGAAATTTACACATAGCCCCTATTTGCCTTAATGTGGACATTTTTCATTCGGAGCTTTACGAATTTGTTCATAACAAGTTTATTACTTTCAATATCTGAAATAGTAGCCAGAAGCTCTTGTATGAGGATAAAAACAACTTGACCAGATAAATCAGGCGAAAAAACAGAAGAAACCCTTCAAACAGTTCCGTGAATCCAACGTTAGTTACTATCCTAACCGACAGTGCGTTCTTTTTTTTTCGGATATATTCTTTTATCAGCCAGTTTCAGTAGTTTGTCAGCCAATTTCGGTAATTTATCAGCCAAATTTAATAGTTTATCAGCCAAATCAGTTATAACTTGACCATAATCAAAAATAAGTGCCTGATCCCCAATGCGTGAATTCGTAAATACATTGGGGAACAGGCCTCGTTTTCCAGTTATACGATCATTGAATTCGCACGCTCAATTTCCACAAATATAAGAGAGATAATACTACCAAAACCATGTTCACACTTTTTCCCTTATCCAAGGCGCTTCATAAAAACAGGTTTTTCACAACCCTTTCCTTACTAGGCTCAATTAACTATGCAAACTGCCTTTCATCCATGGACGTTGTCGATATGGACCAATCGGGATTTGGATTAGGCTGGTTTTTCCATGTGTATCTATCTTGAAAATTTCATCACTCATTTTCGCATTAAACCCGAGGAGTGGGTGTCCCCCCATCCCAATGGCTGTCGCAGATAACAATAATCGCTGTGTCAGCATACCCGCTTCCATTTGTTGGATACGATATCCTCTGTAACCGAGTGCTGGTATTAAGTGATCGCTATCCCCTGCCACATTAAGGCAAAGTGGTACTTGGTGTAAATTCACATTAAATCCAACCAATCCTTTTTGTAACTCGAGTCGATGATCTCCAAGATCTACCTGCCGTAAAACATGAGCAGCACTATCATAATAATAAGCACCATCTTGAATGCCCTCAACATTATACAAACAGACATACAGCGAGACACGAGACTCTTGCTTCGAATGTGCTACATCCAAATCATTGCGATATGAAAAGGAAGCAATTGTCTCCTGCAAAAGATTGGCCAGTTGAGACTGACTTACCTTTCCCAAAACGAAATCCATCTCCGGAGAATATCGCTCTCTGCAGACCGCTGCAAGATCATACGACATCCTCTTCATGCGAGGAAGAACTTGTGCTTGACCGTCACAATTTAGATTCTTCTTCACCTCGATTTTTCGAAACGACTGCGTTGATTCCAGCATAGATGCTTCATTCATCATAGTCAAAAACGGGCACTCTGCGACCTTCTGCGACCGTTGATAGTGATTATAAGGAAGGGATGTCAATTCTCGGCACAATTCGTCTGCAGAGACAATCCCGGCTACGTCACTCCGGTTATTTGACCAGTTTGTAGGTTCCACAGATAGAGGAATAACCGCATACACACTCTCCTCCTGTTCGGAAAGCCCAAGAAGATGGTTGATGGCCCGATCAAGAAATTGAAAGAAAACACCTGATGCAAAGCCAAAACTTTTTGCTACTTCCAATAACTGTCCAATTACCACCCCAGCATCCAGCCCTTGCAGACGATAGGCAAAATTATTGTATTTATAAAAATTTTTCCAAAACATGGTCGATACAAAAACAGTCCCAAAACAAGTGTCCTCGTCATAGCGATGACCCAGAGCGCGGGCTATATATGAATCGAAATTTCCTTCTCGCAATAACACTAAGCTGTGATGTGCTACATCATAATGGTACACCCCAGCAGGCAGATCCTCCAGCTTCAAATACACGTATAATTCGTTTGGATACAACGCCCCACCGGAAGGAACAAATCGCCTATACGACTGCACGAAGTCAACCGTATTTTCCGTGGAATCTAAAGGAGGGACTAACTGGGAAACCTGAGTAAGGCCAAACGTGTACCATAGAAAATGACCGATTGTACGAAGGTCAGGCTTTGCAGGTATTCCCCTTCCGTCTAGCGTCAGCGGTACTTCTAGAGATAAAGGAACAACCGGCAAGCCGCGATAGAGCTTATAGGCTAGCGGTGCATCATCCCAGTCCACTTCCCAGTCCGGCGGAGTGATTTTTTCATTGTCAAAATGAAGATTGTGCAGAAATGCCTCTAGAACCATCCTCCTACCTCCTAAACACCACTATGGAAACGGATGTGGAAATGGATTGAGCTGTTCATGTGTCAGCGGTTGTTTCGAGTATCCGAGGTCCATTGGCACTGTTAACACCCTATCCAGCCCTGTTACGCGAGTAAGATGGTGCCCGAATGTCATCGGCAACATGCCGGGAATCAGCACTTTCACACAATTCAGTCCGTTTCGTTTCGTTACCGGTGTCGTTTGATCCACTACAATTACATCTAGATTTAATCGGCAAAACACTTGAAGTATATCCTGCAAATCATCAGTCAGATCTGTATGCTTTGCCTTCCATTTGAATTCCTCATCAAACGTTCGCATCGGACGGGTTTCGTCCAATAAAAACCTCAGGCGCTCTTCCGCTTCCGGTAAACCATACAGCATTCCATGGTCTTCCATCTTCCGTACTAGTGAAGAATCTTGCAACATTCGTGCATACTTCTCCTTTTTCGCTTCAAATTCCCCGTCAAGCGTCAGCATCATACCTGCCAACTCGTAAACCGCGCTTTTCGCCGCTCGCACTGGGTCCAAATGCGAACCGGCGGCACAGATGATATTCATCCCCTTTTCCTTTCTGTTTTTCGCCAACGCCAACACGCTTGGAATACCGTTCTCCATTGTCGAGTTATAGAAGTATAGATCGTATCCCGCAACCGCTCGTGCACGCTCAATCATCAACTGTAATTCTTGGTCGTTTGCTGAATAAGGATCAAGACGCGGGAGTGTTAGTTGCGCGTACCAAGTCATCAAGAACGAATCACGCTCCACTACTTCCATCACTCCATAGAAAATGGCCTCCTCCAAACTTCCGCCTAATGCGCATCCGTTGGAAGTTTCATACACAAATCCGTCACCGCAGCCCAAACTATAATAAGCAAGCAACTCTGGAACAAGAATCGGACGCTCTTGCGTAAACGAATAGCCCCATACCCAATTCATTGAGCGATCAGGATGAAACGGTTCGAACGGAAAATCAGGCTTCATATATTGTTCCTTCGCGTGCACCCCTACCTTGAACGGATTGAGTGCTTCATGTTTCAGATTGCGGAAACTATCATGGACCACTGTTCGTTTGCCGTGGGGAGACAAACCGCAGTACCGCTCCAACCCCTCTAAAATAGCGGTCTGCTCACTTACCGCATATGAATGTGTCCTACCTGCCACTCCCTCGTCCCCTGAGAACAACGGCAAATTGGCTCCGACATCGGCAAATGGCGTCACGATGTCATACATTTTTCCATTTAATAAGCCGGTCCGATTGTCCATATAGTCTTTAACTAAAACTTTATTCAGATCATCCATCGAGCGGCAGCGGTAACTATCGGAACTAATCTTTGGACTAGGTTGCAGCGATATTCGGGCCTCAGTCGCTGAATCGTCAGGTAATTGACCACAAAATGGACACAACGGGTCAGGCAGAAAGAAATGGGATGAACTCTTCAGCGTTTTTAGATTGATTAATAATATCCGTTCTTCCGAGCGAACCTTATCACCCTGTAATAAGCTCTGCACCTCTGCCTCAATCAGATGGGCCATCTGTAAAACGCCCGATCGCGATACCCATGGATCGCGCGACACTTCACCGACCTCCGTCAGTCTTTGCTCTATCTCCCACATCTCTTTACGGTCTCGTCCGGCCATTAGAAGTCTTAAATTTGCACATTGGGAGCAACCCAGTTTACCTGGATAAACCAATGGCCCGATCACACCTTCACCAAATGAAACGAATCCTCGCAGCCAAGGGATGCCGGCTATTCGCAACACCTCTTCCGCTTTTTGATGAACAGAGGGATGCCAAGTATCGTCCAATACAAGAACCAAATTAGCCGCTTCTGGTATTTCTGTCTCGAAATCAGCTTGACGAACGACCTCGTATTGTGCAGACAGTTCTGTACAGACGCGATCAGCCAACAATCCTTCTCCGACCACTAATACGACAGCACTCACTTGGCTTCCTCCTCTCGTAACATAACTCCATACACCCCTTCAAGTCCCTCTTTCAAAAATGGTTCCAATTCAAGTTCAAAGACGAGAAGCTGCTTGCCGTTTCTTTCCAAGGTCTTAATTGCGGAATACAATACATCAGGTTTTGTGGAAACTTCACACGGATGAATGACTAGGCTTTGAAGCTCCTTTTCTTCCAGAAGTACAGACGAAACCTCCAACGCCTGTGTCGTTTGACAAATCGCTCGGTTTTGTACCTTCTTGAGCACCTGTTGTAGCGCATTCCGTAACGCCTCTGTGGTATTCAAACCTACACTGCCGTACCAACTTCCATTCGTACCAATCCATACGACAGGGAAACCTGACACTTCCTTTCCTAAGCCTATGATTGGTGCACCCTGCATCGTAGTCAGTGCTTGCAAATAAAAACGGCATCGCTCATCTTCTATCTCACTCAAGTGAACCCGTGAGACGAAATTCGTCTGATCAGCCAATTGCTTGTTTAATTCCTTTTCCAAACACATTTTCAATCCGCGGCCAACAGCTTCCGCAAACGTTTCTCCCGTTCCGATACCGACTAAACCCTTTCGATCCGCCATACTATCATCTACTTCATGATGTGGTGGTAGAGTCGTAACAAGCAGATCAGCTATTTGTGACACATACGCCTCAATCCCGGCCAGTCCCGCTTCTTTTCTTGCCTCTTCATGCGTCAAGCCGGTACCAATCAGTTCTGGTAAAAGCCCAGTCGGTCCCTCCGACAAATAGTCGACTACCTGAACACGACACTGAGCTAATGGCAGCTGGTTCAAGTCCCCTTCTTCCCAAACATGGAAAATTCCTAAGTCAGCTGATGTAAATTGACTGAAGTAAAGAAGCAATTTACTCTCCTCAACTTTGTTTAAGCTCTGTTCAAGCCGCAAATCTAAATCTTGAACCCATTTGGCAGAAACACGACCATCCACTAACGGATGTGGCATGAAGGAATGCCAATTTCCTTCCAACGTATTCAGATCAAGTAGAAAGATTTGATTATTTTGTTCCGATTCGGTCTTTCTTGTACTCTCTTTGAACAATTCAAACACGATTACATTAGCCAACATCGCCCCTGCTGTGGATGAGAAGCCGGTTAACTGCTGATCTTCGGGAAGCACAGATTGATGTATACGGCGCCACGCAGACTCCCAGCATGCCATAGAGTCTGGATGCACCACAGGACCTGCCAGCCCCACCTGCTGCAGGCAAATAGCTGGTATAAACACCTTCTTTTCTTCCCTACAAATCCCATGGAGATCCCGTAGTTCCTCTATATCCCCTTTCTGCGAAACATACAAAATTGATTGATACGCCTGCACAGTCTCCCGCCATGAACTCACCCCATTCCCCTGTAGGATGACCTCCTCTACAGCTACTTCGGGGTCTGTTTTACGGGCATGTGCCACAAGTTCTATTAAACGCCGTCTATTGGTCTGTACCGAATCTGTAATTAGGACATGAAACTTTGGCAAGCCAGATTCAAGCAAAGCAGAAACCAAGGAAACAAAAAAAGGACCGGAGCCAACTGCCAACACCTTTTCCTGGCGATAGGTTTGAAAACGGTACGCACCCGAATCGCCAAAACTGTCCAAAAATTCAATTTGAGAAGCATACTTTTTAAGAATCTGATCCGACAGTTGATGTGGACGATCTTGGCTCACATCCCGTACAAACCCATTTCGATAAAGCACATCCGCAATTTCATAGACCCGATCCCGATACGGGCCCGGCAATCCTTTCGTCAAATCCGCCAACGCGTACTCCCCGTTGAACATTGGTACAAGCTTTTCAACCCACTGATCGATCGTACTGCCTTCCATTCGAAACGAACATAAGTTGTTCCGAAAATATACACCACTATTTGGTTCAGGGAGAAAAAACGTGTCCCTTTTCAATTTCAAGCGCATAGACGGGGTTACATTCGTCATTTCGCTCCTCCTTACCCGTGTGCTATTCTTAAATCACCATCATCATTTTCACTATTACCCTATGTACCGAAATATGTCCCATATGTCTAATTTTTTAGAAAAAAGCCCCGGCAAAAACATATGCAGGGGCAAAATCTTCTCCTTTGGAAACCATCTTTTTCGATAGAAAACGAAAAACGATTAACGGAAGCAGCGTCCGCAGCGACCGCAACCACCGCAACGGAAACCGCCACAACGGAAACCGAAGCCACCACAACCACCACAACGGAAACCACCAAAACCAAAACAGCCGAAGCCGAAACAAGAACCAAACCCCAAGCCAAAACAAGAACCAAACCCCAAGCCAAAACAAGAACCAAAACCGAAAAGACCAAATTGTCGATCCATAGAGCTTGGATCCCAAGGAATTGCATCGTTTGCGTGGAAATCACCAACATTCAACATTTGGAGATCTCTTTGAAAATCATACATTGGCATAGCCTCCATAAATTTTTTTTAAGGATGTTCCAGCAACAATAAAGGGGGATAGAGTACAATCATTCATTAGTGAATCCACTGGTACGTCTCCCCAACAAAATATGAACGATTATTAGGTATTGTTACTGAAGTAAACGCCTATTTTTATGGGGCTTCGTAAATCCGCTCAAAACGAACAGGGGGAAATTCATTAACTTTTGGGGTTTTCCCACTTTTATTCCAATTTTGAATTATTAATCAAATAATAAAATAAGAAAAATGATGTGACACCCGGGGGAAGTAATCCATTTCATAAATATAGAAAAGTGGTAAGGTGAATAACGTGGGATTACTTCATAATTTTATTGAATAGCGGACTTTGAGATACGAAAACCATCTCATGGAAGAAGAAAATGGACGGACATCTTAAGGGACATAGTGACCTAATACTCAACAAAAATGGAAAAACGGTCTCCATATGAGGGCATGGTGACCGGAATTTTTTTAACAACTATATTTCATGAAGTAACAATCGATTTAATATAAACCTATGAGATTAAGAGAAAAATATAAATCATTTAGCAACCCTGTTTTTTTAGATTACGGGGAATCTGCTTTATTTCTTTATTCGTCCGATTCTTCTCCAGGTCTATTTTTTTGGGTTGGCAGTGTGTCCCAGAAGCTCGTATCAGCTGTTTCAATTGATCGATCTGCAATCGCTCTAACCGTTGCATCTAGTGTAGTAATCGTTTGCTTGATTAAATAGCCATTACTTTTTTGACCAAGCGCATATGACTCAATATAGTGATCTGACATGCCGCGCATTTCAAAAAGTAGAGTTGAAATATCATAACGAATCGCAGCGCCGTTTCTGCCAATATTTGCGCCAGAGTCTCCGTTATATTTACCAATATGTCCCCAGCCCTGCGTTTCAATAGCGTTATAAACAACTGATCCAAGTTTTTTCGATTTTTCTAGTACCTCTGGTTTTACTTGGGCGTTTGTTGGATATAGGATTGATCCGGAAACTAGTTCACCATCCGTTTCACTTCTTGTTCCTTGGTGGTGTAAATCAATCATATAGTCAATTTTGTATTTAGCAAATACGTTTTCATGCAATGCCCTGGCTTCTGCTTCCATTTTGCTCGTCGCTTTATCATGTTCACGATTTAAATCAACATAATTCGCATTGTAGCGAGTTAGGTGTCGATCCCCATCAGCCAAGTAGTTATCAAGGGAGAAGTTAACATCGCCCATTGCGCCATCTGCATTTAACATTGGAATGATCAATACGTTTACATTATCCAATACACCTTTTGTCTTGCCAGTACCTAAGTGTTTGATAAATTCTAGTGCTCCTTCAGTTGTTAGCTGCTCATTTCCGTGTTGCTGTGTTAAAAATAGAATCGTTGGATTGCTAGGGTTAGATATGTATTTAGCCATGTAAATATCGCGGCCTTTTATAGTTTGCCCAATGACTTCAAGCTCCATTGCTGCTTGCTTCGCATCTTGTTTTTTAAGATAGTCTACCATGCTATCATATGTATGCAAGATGGATGTTTGGATGGACCCATTTCCAGCGCTTGGACCGTTTCCAACAGCACTTGCCGGAATCGAAACAGCTGTTACAGCTCCTAATGCCATTAAACTAGATAATGAAACAGATAGAACTTTCTTTTTTAAGCTCATCATTCATTCCCCCATTTTCATCGTTTAGTGTAACCATCTACAATTCTACTGTTTCGATTAAAATGTGTTAATAGAATATCGTACCTATCATTCAGACAAATTTCGCTTTACGAAACATGTGAAAAAAGAGTGCTTTTTGAACAAATTTTGTAAGTAAGTGGTTATTAGGCAATGGTTATTATTACAGATTATTATTAATATTTTAAAGAGTGGTAAAAGTTTACTATATTCCTTTTTCTTAAAATCATTATTATTAAAAATTAAGCAAAAAGAAGGGTAAATTCAGTAATAACCATTTCCTTTTTGTCGAATAAGCGTGAAACTTGCAAATTATATCCTACAAAGGTATGTGATCCGAATGCATTTTATATTAGTAACTCTTCATTCCAACCACATCGGAAGCTCATAGCCTCTATTTTTCTTTTGCCCATAGGATTCACTGCAAACTGAAGTAAGTATTTTTCTAGCGACTGATTCCGATTGTATTCCCAAAAAAGCTCTTAATTCTTGATTCGTGATATTTGATCCGAATAATAGTGAATAGTCATCGATGGCTGGCAGATGAGCATGAGGAGAGAAGTCATTGCAGTGTGTACATTGCCAAGCCCCCCACACTCTCTTCATCGAGAACGAAAAACAATTGTCACAATAAACCCCTTGAATGATATCTTTTTTGCTAATTTGATAAAGTGACAAGATATCGGGATTATAAGGCACGTGCATTTTTACTAACTTCCGGGATATGGCGGTTGATTCTTTTTTCGATATAAGCGCTTGTTGATGATTTTTCTCTAGCTCTTCTACTTTTAAGGGAAGTGCGTCTGAATGGATAACATTTCGAAGCAAATGTGAATACCTTGGATTTGTTTGAATCGTTGAGGACGGGGAACTAATGATAATGAATGGGATAATTGGGACAAGTGGAAATTTATTATGATGTAACCATGATTGCAATTGAAATCTCTGTCTTCTAACTTGTAATAGAGGATCAGAAAATGATTGGATTTCGTTTTTGTAGGTACGCAATAATTGATGGAATTCTTGATCAAAAAACAAATTACCCGAAATATTTTTTATCTCAAGGATAAGATGAAATTTTGGGGTTAGAATCAGTGTATCAATTTGAAAAAAACGTTTTTTATTATCCTGTAATCTAAGATTATGGAAAATAAAAAAATTCTCACTTGGCAAAAATGTTAAATGATAATCCAGTGCCTGTTCACCACGGAAGCCAGCTTCGTTTTTAGCCAAATGATCCATAATAAATTGTTTTTTAGGATGGGTTGTAGGCAATCTTCTCACCAAAGCCTCCAATTTTCTAAGCTTTATCGGCTTTTTCCTCTCTTTCTTAATCAAAATGTCACTCCTCTGCATTTATTATCAAGATATTAATTCAATATGCTATCAAAAAATCCTTTTTTATTAAAGCTTCTTTCATTTATCAGCCAATTTCGGTAATTTGTCAGCCAAATTTGATAGATTGTCAGCCAATTCCAACCGTTTGTCAGCCAAATTTCATAGTTTATCAGCCAAATCGATTATAACCTCACCATAACAAAAAAAAGTGCCTGATCCCAACTGGGGACAGGCCTGATTTTCAGTTAAATTTTATGAATTAAAGCTGAATAAAATCTACAGCATTAAAGATGCACTGATACTTGAAGTCCTCGACCATACCATTGTGCCCTTTAGACCATCCTTTTTCATCAGGTCAGCATTCGTTTTTTCAACGCGTTGAATGATTTCAGCCAATTCATAGGCCGCATTATTACCTATTATTTCAATTCAAACCCTTCATAAGAAGGTCTCCACTATTTGCATTAAATCCCTGCTATAACCTCTTTTCCTTTCAAAAACGTTTTAGCGGTATTGATTAAAATATTCGTATTCAGAAAGACGGACTCAAAATCAACCCATTCTACAGGTTCATGGAGTCCGAATCCGGACGCACCAATATTAACAGTGGGAATACCTGCTTGCTGGAAAATTGCAGCATCTGTCCAAAAACCCCAGCCTACACGTTCAGGCTCCCTGCTTAGTAAGGATTTATAAGATTCAGTTACATGCTTAATAATTAATTCGTTTGGATCACAGGAAAAAGGAGCTCTTTGGAAGTACCAATCTATTAGGGAACCTTCAGATGCATTCTGTATCACTCTTTCAATCTCTGATTTTATACTGTCTACGTTCTCTGAAGGCAGGGTGCGTCTTTCAATATGAATTTGACAATCTGGTGCATAAGTGGAAACTCCTACACCACCATTAATAAGACTTACGTGCATAGAGGCAGGGCCAACAAGATCTTCCCTTCGATTTCTTAAAACATTCTTATCTAAATGATCTAACCCCACGATTACATTGCCCATTTTTGAGATCGCGCTATTGCCTAGATCCCATCTGCTGCCGTGAGCGCTGCGACCCGAAGTTGTCACCTTTCCCCATAAAAATCCTCTATGAGCAATAACCATTTTCAAGTCACTTGGTTCTGTTAGAATACAAGCGTCGGCTTTGTGATGGAGCACATAATGATCAGCACCGATACTAGCATATTCTTCATCACAGACAAGTGCTAAAATAAGTTTACCCTTTATAGAACCTGCTGCTGCTAAAGTAGCTGCTGTGGACATTATAGTGGCTATTCCTGCTTTCATATCACAACTTCCCCGTCCATATACACGATCGCCCTCTACTTTTGGTTCGAAGGGGGCAATTTCCATCCCCGCAGTACCAACAGTATCCAAGTGTGCACATAAACATATAGTTGGGCCGTCTCCATCTCCAACCTCTGCAAATACATTTGGTCGGCCAGGTTCGACAAGCTCTATACGTGCATCTACATTATGTTTTTTAAGCCATTCCACAGCAAATTCTGCTATTTTCATTTCATTGTGACCCTCTTCAGGTGCAAGGGTAGGATTAACGGAAGGAATTCTAATAAGTTCACGAAGCAGTTCTAAAACATTTGATTTCGGAAATATCAACAAAATTTATCACTCCATTTAATTTATATGTCTTTTACATCAATTCGGACAAAGACCTTCCCATACGACCTTTTGATATTTTGATAAATCTGTATCCCCTTCCGTACTTATTAGTAGTACCCGAGAATCCGAATCTAGTAAAATCTCACGACAAGCTTGAGGGTCGTCCGTTAGTTTGCGTAAGTAGTATAGTAATCCTAGTGTAACGGCACCCGATTCTCCTGATATGACACGGGGGTCATTTTTCAGCGGGTTCCCATACACTCGCATTCCGAGTGCAGCGATATTATCATTACATGAGAATGTTCCCTTAGCATATTGGCCAAGCAACCGAAAAGCTCTTGTGTTCGGTTCTCCACAAGCTAACCCTGCCATGATTGTGTTCATTTCTCCAGTAACAATTTCTCTAATACCCTCTTTATTTACAAAAGAACGATAAAAACAATCTGCTTGATCTGGTTCAACTACAACAATGATCGGTGGATTGTTTCGATAATGGTTAATCATATAACCTGCAATGGCCGCTGCGAATGATCCGACTCCTGCCTGGAGAAATATATGTGTCGGTTGCTCAGCACCGTCTTCATTAATTTGTTCCACGATTTCTTTTGCCATAGCGGCATATCCCTGCATAATCCAAAGAGGAATATCATCGTAACCTTCCCACGCGGTATCCTGAACCATAATCCACCCATTTTCATTAGCTAGGTCTGCACACATTCTGACAGTCTCATCGTAATTGACTTCTGTAATATCAGCCTTAGCCCCTTCATTGCGAATAGCTGTCAACCGCTGTAATGATGACCCTTTTGGCATATAGATCACTGATTTTTGCCCGATCTCCCTCGCTGCCCAAGCTATTCCACGTCCGTGATTACCATCTGTTGCTGTAATAAAAGTGAGTTCACCGAGCTTCTCTTTAATTTCTGTAGATTGTAATGTTTGAAAAGAAAGATCTTCAATTTTCTCTCCGAGGCGATCAGCCAAGTACTTCGCAACTGCATATATGCCCCCCATCACTTTGAAAGCATTGAGGCCAAATCGATGTGACTCATCTTTTACTCTGATATCTGCCACATTTAAATGCTCAGCTAAGTGTTTCAAGTGATGCAAAGGTGTTTCTGTGTAAGAGCTATGTGTTTTTTGAAATTCATGTACGCTTTTTATATCCCTTTCGTCAAAAATTGATAACTCCTCATTGTTATATTCTGATGAATAAAAATTATTTTCGGCAAATTTTATATCGGTTTGAATTGTTTTCTGCATGAAAATCACTCCTGTTTTAATTTTACAATTACTTCTGTTTCAACTAATGCTCCTAACGGTATAGCTGAAACCCTTGGACCATATTGTTGGAACTTGATACATATTTGCGATTGTCGTAAGACTACTTTTGAGGCTTAAAATCTAAATTTACATCGACGTACACTCGCCAATTTACTGAACGCCTGCGAGATGGCCAACTACATCGAGCAATACGTTGGCTCCTGCAACCAAATCCGGTTCCCGTGTGTACTCGCGTGGGTTATGACTGATCCCGCCGACACTCGGAATGAAGATCATGGCAGTCGGACAGATACGGGAGATCATCTGAGCATCGTGGCCAGCACCGGACGTCATTCGCTTTGACTGCAGGCCACGATGATTGGCAGCATGCTCCACCAGCTCAACGATATCGGCGTCGAAGATAACCGGCTCAAAGCGCGCTAGTCGCTCTACAGAAATCGAAACTTCCTCTACAGCAGCAAGTTCTTTGAGGTAGTTTGCGAGTGCAGCTTCTTCGTTCTTTAATCGCTGCTCATCAGGATTGCGCAAATCTACAGTGAACGTGGCACGCGAAGGGATAACGTTGATAGCATTTGGTTCGAAATTAATGCAACCAACTGTAGCTACGGTGGGCGCGTTCGAACTGGCGATCCGATCACGCAAGAATGTCATCACACGTGCGGCTGCTTGCCCTGCGTCGCGTCGCATTGTCATTGGTGTCGTACCGGCGTGATTTGCAACACCATCGATCGTGACGCGCTGCCATGAGATCCCCTGAAGGTTTTCCACAGCTCCAATCGGGATCCCCACACGCTCAAGTACCGGTCCTTGCTCTATGTGGAGTTCGACATAGGTGTGTGGCTGCAAGAAGCCAGGATCTTTCGTACCCGCATAGCCAATACGTTCAAGCTCCGAACCTAGTAATGTCCCGTCCGTACCCACCGTTGCCAGCGCCTCCTCGATAGGGAGACCACCCGCATACACAAGGGAGCCCATCATGTCGGGCGCATAGCGCACACCCTCCTCATTAGTGAACGCTGCAACCGCTATCGGGCGAGAAGGGACAACCCCGGCCTCCCGCAAGGTGTTGATCACCTCGATACCAGCTATTACGCCATAGCAGCCGTCGTAAATACCAGCATTGATTACTGTGTCGATGTGTGAACCGACTAGGACTGGGGCTTGGTTTCCAGAGTCAGGACCACGCCAAATACCGAAGATATTACCGATGCGGTCGATCGCGATCTCTAAGCCGGCGTCCCTCATCCATGACACCACCGCGTCACGCCCCGCTTTGTCCGTTTCAGAGGCCGCCAACCTCGTCAATTTACTGTCTCCGTCACGCCCAATTTGGCCTAGTTTATTAATTCGGCTGACCAATCGTTCGGCGTCGATTGATAGGTTAAAACTCTTAAATAGCATTTAACATTTCTCCTTATTCGTATTGTAAAAAAAACCCTCTATTTCAATTTTGCAATGACTTCTATCTCAACTAACGCTCCTTTCGGTATAGCTGAAACTTCTACAAAACTTCTTGCCAATGTTCCCAATATCAATATCCAATGGCAGCATCCCTGATTAAAAAGCAAAACTGTTCGCTGTCACAGCTTGTGAATAGGGACCTACAGCTGCTGGTCCTTTACTTGTTTGAATTTGCTGAATCATATGTACTTCCTCCTTTAGTCGTTTCACAATATTAACATTGCAAAAATCATGCCAAATCAATGAATCCTTTTAATAGAGGGATGTAAAAAAAAATAGCACCCACTTCCGTATCAAAATGATACTAAAGAGGTGCTGTTTTATCGTAAAATTTAGAAATAAAGTCGTATGAAAACGAAAGTATCAAAATGAGATTAAGTATCGATTTGATACTTATTTATTTTCCTAAACAAAGTTGCCCTTCCAATTCCAAGCAATTCACTAGCGTCCTCGATATTTAATTCATGATGGCGAACATAATCTAGCGCTCTTTTGATCATTTCTTTTTCCATCTCGAGAAGTGAAAAGGAAGGACTGCTAATTGTGGGATTTCCCTCATTTATTTCTAATTTGTGATGAATTAACTCTTCGGCTTCTTCCATTGTGACCCAACCATTATTAATGAAATTAAACAAATATTCTATAAAATTCTTTAATTCCCGAACATTTCCTTTCCATGGATAATTTATCATCATTTCTTTGACTTCTTTCCCAAAGCCCAACACATTTGCTTGAAAAAGATCATTGAACATAGAAATAAAATGCTCGGTTAGGGCAAGAATATCTTCTTTCCGGCTCCTTAGAGGTGGAATCATAATCGGTATCACATTTAACCTGAAATATAAATCTTCTCTGAACGTACCTTTACTCACCATTTCCTGCAGATCTTTATTCGTTGCCGCAATCACACGTACATCAACCGGAATGGGAACAGTTCCGCCAAGATGTTCAATCTCTCTTTCCTGCAGAACACGCAATAATTTAACTTGCAGTAATGGAGGCATTTCCCCTATTTCATCAAGAAAAATAGTGCCTGTATGTGCCAATTCAAACTTACCAGGTTTCCCTTTACTATTAGCACCAGTGAATGCACCTTTTTCATACCCAAACAATTCACTTTCTAATAAATGTTCTGGAATTGCACCACAATTGACCGTAATAAAGGGTTTTTCTTTCCGCATACTAGCATGATGTATGGCTTTAGCAAACTCTTCTTTCCCCGTCCCGCTTTCACCTTGAATTAAAATTGTAGAGTGAGATTGAGAAACTTTATAGGCAAAATCTTTAACCACTCTTATTTGAGGGCTGACCCCTATTATTTGATCGAACGGTTTCTTTTGCTCTTCTGTTGTTTTTTCTGCCAGATGCTGAATTTCATTTACATCTTGAAGAATTAATAAATACTCAGAATGACGCCCAGCAGCAGATAACTTTTGCTTATTCATATAAAACGATCTTTCTTCTTTGTTAATTGATATGTTTACCGTTTGACTCACTTCTTCCATCTCTTGAACCATTTCGATTAAAAAATTCTTCACCTCAACTGGGAGCAAGCTTTTATTTTCAATACCTAATAACATTTCCGCTTTTAAATTCATTTCTTCAATGGTGCCTTTTTCATCTAACACAATAATTCCTTGATTAACGAGATTCATCACTTTAAGCATTTTCTCTGAATTTCTTGTAAGCTGTTGAATCATATCATGCTCATGTAATTTACTAGCTAATAGATCGGCCATCTTACTTAAAAATGTTAGGATTCCCTCTGTATTTTCAAACAGTCGTATACGCTGCTCTTCATTAAATGCTAATAAACCGATCACACCTATAGGTTGATCTCTAAAGGTAATCGGGGCACATATCTCTCCTGTCTCCGAACAATTCCCAAAAAATCTGCATCTCTCACAAACCTGTTCATTGCCTGGATTTTCAATGATTACCGGTCGGCCTGTCCGAATAGCAGATTGATAGACTAAATCGCCTTCCATTTTATGAAGAACACTTTCTATTTGTTCCCCTGTACCTGCTACCCTTATAAAATGATGGTTGGCAATCTCAACTTCTATTTTCAAAACAGCTGCAATCGCATCGGCAATCCGTTGAACGACAGGCTGAATATCCATTAAGTCCACATTTTCACCCTCTATTTTAAAACGATATCATTCATTAATTCGACAAGTCTCGTAAACCTCCTGCAATTTAATGGAATCAAAAACCCCCCTACTCTTTCAATGAATAGGGGTGTACTTTTAGTCTTGCTCTTCTATTTGAGTAAAATAATCGTCAACTAGTTGATCAAGCTTTTGGAGTTCTTTTGTCCCAAAAAGGGATTGACCTGCTTTCAAAGATTCCAGGGCGCTTTCTAGTAGAAATTTGCGCGGATTCTTTAAATGTAGGAGTTCATCTTGAACAAAGTCTAACAGCTCGTTGTATTTCGACTGGTTCTCGTTATTGGTGAGCGCCTTTTTCAATTCTAAAACAGTACGATAAAGCTTCTGCTGAAAATTCAGGTCAGACTTCTTACAGTCGGGTAACCAGCTCTCTATAAGCTCTGGGTTAATTAACTGATCACGTGCTTCTGCAACTTCGTTAACGATCTTGACGATACGCTCTACACTATATCGGACTACTTGATGGATGCGAGCATTCGATTCATATGCGATTGCATGATATTTAAGATTATGTTGCAAAATCCCTGTAAACATAATGGCACAATCCAATAAATAGGGTTCCTTACTGTCATCGAAAAGATCAATGAACCGCCCGTGTAACCAGCGAAGCATCCTCAATTGCCCTTTTTTTATAATTTGTTTAAGATCCGCATCATTCGAAAAGTTTACTTCCTCAAAAAGGGGATATAACTTATTTGTTTTATTCATCTCCATTTGCAGTTCAATTTGCTTAATGAAGATTTCAATATTAGAGGGATCTCGGCCGATTAGTAATTCATTGCGATCTTTTTCCAGTTTGCTATAAATCATTTTAAAAAGGGCGATTAATAATTCATTTTTAGATGAAAAATAATTATAAAATGTTCCTTTCGAAATTCCACTATAATCCAATATATCTTGAATGGACGTGGCTTGAAAGCCTTTCTCAATAAATAAATGGTGGGCCATTTTTATCACATGCTGTTTCCTGTCGTTCATATTATCACCTTACATCTTATTTAGACTACCTGTATAAAAGCCATATTACTTCATTTTTACGGTTTAAACAAACCCATTAAATAAAATGGATATTTTCCCATTGCAATTTTTGAACTGTTGGTATATGATAGTTCCTTGCGATAAACGATGGTATAAAATAATGGACTAAGAGTCTAACAGGGAGGAACAACAATGGACCATTCTATAAAAAAGACTGATCGCCCACCATATGGGATTCTTGCTGTACTGATGATCGGAGCTTTTATTGCTTTTTTAAACAATACGTTATTAAATATTGCACTGCCATCGATTATGAAGGACTTAGATGTCGAAGCATCGACCGTGCAATGGCTAACTACGGGCTATATGTTAGTAAATGGAATTTTGATTCCAGCAACGGCATTTTTAATTCAAAAATATACTGTTCGCCGGTTATTCCTAACTGCGATGTGCTTATTTACGCTTGGGACCATTCTCGCTGGTTTTGCGCATGCATTTCCCCTTTTATTAATCGGTCGTATGGTTCAAGCCTCTGGATCCGCGATTATGATGCCTTTGTTAATGAATGTCATGTTAACAAGCTTTCCTGTTGAAAAAAGAGGAGCCGCGATGGGCGTTTTTGGTTTAGTTTTAATGGGTGCTCCAGCGATTGGGCCGACATTATCAGGCTGGTTAATTGAACATTATGATTGGAGAATGCTTTTCCATTTTGTCACGCCAATTGCAGTTGTCATTTTATTGTTTGCTTTTTTCTTGCTTAAAGATAAAAAAGATAAAGTCAATATTCAGCTTGATATGCTTTCAATTCTTTTATCAAGTTTGGGCTTTGGCGGGTTGCTTTATGGCTTTAGTTCTGCCGCTACGAAAGGCTGGGATAGTCCACTAGTATATGGGACTTTAATTGTAGGGTTCATTTCATTGGTTTCATTTATTATCCGGCAATTAAAGTTAGATCGGCCAATGCTAGAATTTAGGATCTTTAAATATCCAATGTTTGCTTTATCATCGGCTATTTCTATGGTAGTTACTATGGCGATGTTTTCCGCTATGCTTCTACTGCCTATTTATGTCCAAACTCTTCGGGGGATATCTCCGCTTGATGCAGGATTATTGTTGATGCCAGGAGCGATCTTAATGGCAGTCATGTCACCGATTAATGGTAAATTATTCGACAAGTTTGGCGGACGTATATTAGCCATCATCGGTTTAGCAATAACTGTAATCACGAGTTATTATTTCAGTAAATTAACACTAGACACTTCATATACTAACTTAATGATTCTTTACTCAGCCCGGATGTTTGGCATGTCCATGGTCATGATGCCTGTGTCAACAAATGGCTTAAACCAGTTGCCCGCTCGCTATTATCCGCATGGAACTGCTATGAATAATACATTGCAGCAAGTATCCGGCGCAATTGGAACGGCCTTGTTAGTAACAGTTATGTCTACACGTACTGAAACGCATGCAGAAGAACTTGCTGCAGCTGCAATGAAACATGCAACAGAGCAGCCAACTGCAGCAGCACTTGCGGAAATGAAACAACAGATTGCGATGAAAGCAATGCTAGAAGGAATTAATGATGCTTTCTTAGTGACTGTTTTTATTGCCGGTCTTGCTCTCATTCTCGCCTTCTTTATCAAACGAGCAAAACAAGCGGAAGATACGATATCATCCGGGAAAAAAGTTGCAACTAAATTAGCAGAGAATTAAACTTTAGTTGATTACTAACAATGTTCCTAACGCTAAGATAATTTGTTTCCAAAAAGCAAGGGCTCTAGTTATCCATAGCTTATTTTAATCGTAAAAATGTAAAACAACGACACCGTTCAATTTATTTGAACGGTGTCGCTTTTCTTTTTTCTAAAAACTGAGCATTTTCAGAAGCGAGATAAGCCCATTTATTTAATGCCCTTCTTTTACAAGCCTTGAGAAAATTTGCGGATATTCCTTGACACGGGAACCAACAAAAAAATTAGCTTTAGCATCATATTTCGCTAATAAATCCAATACTTCAGGTGTATATTGCGGATGCCGACCATCATTAATATTAATGGAAGCGGGCTTTATACTGTCTAATGAACAATCACATAAATGACCGCGGAAGGGTAACTTTAAATGTTGAACCTTCGCCTAGATCCCCAGATACTTGAATCTTCCCATTATGAATATCGACAATTTGTTTTACAATCGATAACCCGAGTCCATTTCCTTTTACCGAAGGATCACGAGCTTTATCGACCTTATGGAATGGTTTAAAAATATCGGCATGCTCTTCTAACGGTATTCCAATCCCATTATCTGTAATAGAGACAATGCTATAATCACCTTTGATTATAGCTTCAATGCTAATCTTACCGTGAATCGGGGTGAATTTTATGGCATTACTCATTAAATTGGTCCACACTTGTTTGAGTTGGTCTTCATCCGCTTGAATGGTAATATTTTGAAGCTGTACGTCTATAAAAATTTCCTTCGCTTTCCATTGCGGCTCCAAATTGATAACAACCGTGCGGAGCTGTTCATCCAATCGAAAAGTACTTACACTCAATGGGTGCTGCTCCTGTTGTAAATAAGAAAGCTTAAGCAAATTTTGACTTAACCGGGATAACCTCTCACTCTCCTCTTCGATAATTGTCAAATAGCGGTTTTTGCTTTCCTCGCTCATTTTCATCTGTTTAAGTGCCTTGGAAAATCCTGAAATGGATGTTAAGGGTGATTGAATCTCATGTGAGACGTTGGTAACGAATGCTTGCCGCATTCGATCTAACTTAGAAATCTCATTAGCCATCTCTTTAAAACTTGTGCTTAACACGCCTATTTCATCCTTGCGCTTTGTCTGAATCTCAAAATCAAATTTTCCTTTTGCCATCCTCTTAGTTGCTTTCGTTAACTGAAGAATTGGATTGACAAGATATCGCGCAGCAATTAGAATGAGCAAACTACCTAAAAGTAAAATGATGACATACATAAGGTGAATAGAATTCATAATTTCATCGTCGACACTATTTTTCTCAACAGTTATAAATAATGCGTATGGCTCCTCATCTACCTGAAAAGGAAGGCCAATAATAGGAAGGTGATACTCTCCTGTAACTATATTGCGGGCAATGCCACCAGCAATGACCTGTTCAATATTTCTGTCTTCAACATGTATTGGCGTCTTATTCATGACAAGCAATGGCTTGCCTTCCTTATTATAAAGCTGGATATTAGTAGGAACAAACCCCGAGAAATTTTGCATGAATTCGGGCAAATCATCAGCAGAAGTTGCTGTCGACTGATAAATTTGGATCATTTTTTGACCGTTCTTGATCAAAGTTTCTTCTATCGAACTATGAATGCGCTTTTGATAGAGTAATGTAGTGCTAAAATAGGCGATAAACAAGCTCAATATAACGATTCCTACGAAGATGACTACAACGCGAGTATACAGTGACTTAATCCCGTTACACCTCCAACCGATAACCAAGTCCGCGGATTGTCACAATACGGAAATCAGAATCAAATTCAGCAAAACGTTCTCTAATACGCTTTATGTGCACATCCACCGTCCGCTCGTCACCTTCATAATCCATGCCCCATATCGTTTCAATTAAATGATTTCGTGTAAATAACTGTCCTGTATAGCTGCCCATTTTGTACAGCAATTCGAATTCTTTCATTGGAAGTGTTACCGTTTCCCCATTTTGGTAGATTACTTGATAATTCTTTCGATCTAATGTTATTTCTCCAAGTTTAATCACATTTGAAGTAGAAATACGATACCGCTTTAGCAAAGCCTTCACCCTCAAAACCAGCTCTACGGGATCAAATGGTTTAACTAAATAATCATCTGTTCCAAGTTTAAATCCTTTAATTCTATTCGATGCCTCGCCCTTCGCTGTCATCATCAAAATAGGGATATCCCCTAGTTCACGAAGCTGCTCACACAAAACCCATCCATCCATTTTAGGCATCATAATGTCCAAAATCACTAGATCAAGACTGGCTATATGGTTCTCAGCGTACTCCAAGGCTTCCTTGCCGTTCGATTTTTCGATAATTTCAAACCCTTCATTTTTAAGATATAAGCCTACCAGCTCGCGGATATGGGCTTCATCATCCACCACTAATATTTTGGGCAAATTTTAATCTCTCCTTTATGATCGATTCAACTGCAGATTCATTTCACCTGCTCACGTTCATTCCTGCTAGTATTTCTTCATACGGAAAATAGAGCGATAATTAAATATAGAGCCCCGACAGATTTATTTTTTGTTTTTTTCTTTTTCATTCGCTCATCTCCCCATTCTAAGTGATGAATTGTGGCTATTTTTGTTTAAATAAGAATCCCCTGAATAAAACAAATCTAATTTCAAATTTCAACTATAATCCACTCTATAAATTTTGGAATTAAGACAAAAAGCATGATGTATTATTTCCTACATTATAATATATTTTTTGGTAAGATTTGCAAAAATACTTTCCATACTTAAGATCACTTGAGATTTATTCGTCCTCTTCCGCATTACAGCCCGATTCTTAATTTCTAGCCCCTTTTGTTCTCATCGTACTTGAGTAACAAAAGGGGCTATGCTGGTATGACTAAGTTTAAATTGTTTTCGAAGTTGTTTCTTTCGATTTGTTGAATCTTTTGTCTTCGATGAATTTTTTGTCAATAAATAAAGCTAATAGTACAGAAAAGAATAAAACTAAGAGCATATTACTGTATGTTTCAAGAGGAAATGCACTCCCTTCAAGGATTAAATCGTCTGCACGGTATTCGAATCGTTTCACAGCATGATTAGCAGTCATAAGGTCCTCTTGCTTGGCTAAATCTTCTAGCGGCGCCGAGAAAACAAATCTATCCGGGGAATCACTGTGCATGTATAGAAGCTCACTCGCATGGCCGTTTTCTTTCAAGCGTTTCACTTCCTCCTTAGCCAGAGATTTCGCCTCAGTTCCTGTGATGATCATACGATCTAATTCAGGGACATTCGATGTTTGATATCTTGCAAGCAGATTAAGATGATGTTTTGTTATAATCGGCTGTTCCGTATTGGAAACTGTTAAGACTTTGGTCGTACCAGTGTCTGCATACGTATCAAAAATCGATGACAAAGCCATTTCCTCCATACCGTTGTACAGCAGCACGCCTGTTTTTGTCTTATTCCACTGAAAGGCATAATTTAGAACATATGTTGCAAAGCGCAAATCAATTGAATATGGATCTACGGTTGGATTTTGCACAAAGTGGTAAGTTGGATATTTTACTTCTTTCGCCACTTTTTCGGCCATTGAATCTCCTAGTTTTTGTTTGATGACATAGAGAACAGCATCGAATCCTCCCGTTTGACCACCAGAGGTAACGATGTTTCCTTCATCAACATACCGTTGATTTCCTTTCCAACTAGTGTCGGGATACAGTTTTTTCATTCCATCAATCGCTTGCCAGTGTGTCGTAGCTGTCTTCCCTTTTAACAAACCCGCATCAGCAAGATTCCATGCTCCGCCACATATGCTTACTAAAGTAGTTGCAGAATGTTGTTGTAACCATTCACGTACCGGTTGATATTTCTTTTCATCGACAAAAGGAATATAAGGGATTACGATAATATCGGGACTTTTCCCTAATAATTGATCCAATTCATTAAAAGTGTAATGCGGGATCACTTCCAGTCCGCCCGATAATGACTTCAAATCATTATCAGGGGCAACAGCGTATACATTATATTCGGCAGTCATCGCAAATAATTCGTACGGAATCAGAAAATCAAATACTTCAGTCGTAGTTGATGCATCCCCCAACATGACTGCCACTGTAGGTTTCTTCGGATTATGTTCAGGAATTTCAACTTTTTGATAAGATGGATACGGCTCATCATAAACAGAACCATAAAAATCATTGTAGGAACGGGAATACCCAACCCATCCGACTACACCGACAATCAGTACAAAAGTACATAAATAAACTACTAAGCGTAATAATAATCTCTTCATACTTCTTTCCTCCTAGAAAAATTCAGATTAGCTTTCTTAAGAAATACAATAAAGCAGTTTTGTGAACTCAATATGAATGGATGAAAAATAAAAAAACTGATTTCAAAGAGGTAACCATTGGCTATCTCTTTAGAATCAGTTCCTTTGTCTTTAAGCTTAAGTGAAGCTTTCCATCATACGGTTTCTGATATGCTTTTCTTTCAGTTAAGGCTTTGTTAAAACAATATTATTGATTGACACGCCGGTTCAATATACCTTCCGAGAAGCAGTTCTTATTGGTGCCTTTTTTGGGATGGATTTCGTTTCTTAAAAGGAACTTGATCAATCTGTGGTTAGCCCATGCACGAAGGAAATGCGATAGCATTTTCGAGGAGTCTCGCACCTTCCTCTCCATTCAACTTACAAAACCTATTTATAAACCACAGTCTTTTAATAAAACTCCAACTTTATAGCACCAGACTAATCATCGCTATCCAGCCACGTATATAAATTTACTTTATGACAAAAAATAAGAAAAAACGGTTGAGGTGTTAGGTATGGGATTATTGAACGCTTTTAATGAATGGAGGGCTACAAGATATGAAAACCATGTTTCTCAAATGAAAGAAGCAAATAAATGCCCTGAATGTTACGGTAGAGGATTTTTAAACTATCCCTCGAATGAATATTCTTTTCATACAAATCATTTTGATTGTCCTGGCTGCAATGGAAGTGGGAACTATTCTGATTGGTCCGATTTAAAATAAAGTATAACCTTATTTATTAAGACTGTGTTCACAGACTTTGTTGTTTTTATTGGCTAATCCCGTTCAAAGTCGAATACCGAAAATTCTGAAAGCACGGGACTGGACCGGAAAAAAGCTATTCGTGCCCGATACTGTTCAAAAAGTCATTTCACGGGAACGAATCTGGGCTTTACGTGCCAAATCGTAGCTTGCCCTTCTAAATAAATTCATGATCAAGCTTCGCTAGCCCCTATACTGCTAAAAAATCAGGCAGCATGGACCCTTTAAGGATCTGGCTGCCTGATTTTAGTTACTCCAAATATTTTAAGATATTTTCATTTATTCGAGATCGATGCAACCGATTTTTCAATGTTATGAAATACTTTTTAATTCCTCAGTTAAGCGCAGGAACTCTTCCTTGTTTCTGTCACTTAATGTCTGGTCAATTTCCATTTTAAGTTTCTCTCTCCGGTATGCTTGCAAGGCGTTGTTTAAAATTTTTTCCGCAATTTGGGAATCCAAATTTTCTTCAGGTTGATGGGGTGAGTTAAGCAAATATTTTTTCACTAAAAATCAACTCCTTGACCTTTTTTCTATTATAACAGCTGTTTTCTGATAATTCAATCATTATTTTATATAAAAAACAACAGGTATAAAAGAAAGAAAAAAGTAGTGCGATTTCACCAACCGAAATGCACTACATTTATTTATTGTTTTAGGTCCTCGAAAGAGTTATGAAATCATAAGGATGGGGATTATGATGGAATGATTTTATTTGCAATTTCATTCCATGTTAGTGGGTGATCCGTCGGTATAGGTGGAGCGCCAGCGATCTTCTGGTTAAGGGGCATAACTGGTTCCAAAAAGGTACTTTCTACGTTTGAACTTGAGAAAAAGCCGATTACTTTTAGCGTTCCTATCCCGATATTGCGTACATTATGCGGGATCATAATTGGAATTATTGCCATTTCATTTTTTATTAACTGGCCAACTTCTTCTCCTAGAGATAATTCGGCATTTCCTTGAAGAATAAGAATGATCTCTTCGGCACTATCGGTATGAGTTCCAAGTGAATGCCCTGGCTCAAGTTCAAAATAAACAACCGATGAATTTTCAGTACCCGTTGCATTATAAAATGGAAAAGCAACTTTTCGATGACTAAGCGGCTCTTTTTCGAGCCACCCCTCTAACATTCGAAGTTGAGTTAAATTAACAGTTATCATGTTTCTCCCCATTCCATCATTTTTTTCTTCCCTAATTAAATATATTCCTTGTCACGTATAAGATTACCAGCCAATTATTCTATTTATAAAAAAAAATAACGATTGATAGTATAAAACTATCAATCGTTATTTAATGACAGAAAATAATTGTCAGTTCACCCCTAAAGTTTCTTAGGAAATATGAACACTACTTAAACTAGATTTTCATAATTCCCCCGGTACTTGCGGACGTTACAAGTTTAGAATAGCGTGCTAAATAACCAGTTTTTACTTTTGGTTCGAACCCTTTCCAATTGGCTTTCCGATTTTCCCATTCTTCTTCAGATACTTGAACATCCATCGTACGTGCCTCAATATCGATGATAATATGGTCTCCATTCTGAACAAATGCGAGTGGTCCGCCCTCAGCTGCCTCCGGTGAAGCATGACCGATAGACAAGCCGCGGGAAGCGCCGGAGAAACGGCCGTCCGTAACGAGTGCTACTTTTGGACCTAATCCCATCCCTACGATTTGTGATGTTGGTGCAAGCATTTCTGGCATGCCTGGTCCACCTTTTGGTCCTTCGTAGCGGATGATCACAACATGTCCTGCTTCTACTTTTTTGTTAATAATCCCGTTTAGTGCCTCTTCCTGTGAGTCAAAAACGATCGCTGGACCTTCATGGCGTGTAATGCCATCTTGCACACCACCCGTTTTAATGATGGCGCCATCCGGAGCTAAGTTGCCGAATAGAACAGCTAAGCCACCTGTATGCGTATGCGGTTTATCAATTGGATAGATGACGTTGTGGTCTTCAATTTCTCTTCCAGCCACATTTTCACCCAATGTTTTCGCAGTTACCGTCATGACATCAAGATGCAGAGCGCCTGGTTTTTTGGCTAATTCATTTAAAACAGCAGAAACCCCGCCTGCCATGTGCAAGTCTTCAATATGCCAATCAGAAGCCGGCGCAAGCTTAGCTAATTGTGGTACGCGAGATGCGACCTCATTGATTCGCTCAAGCGGGTATGTAATACCGGCTTCGTTTGCAAGTGCCAATGTGTGAAGAACTGTATTTGTAGAACCTCCAAGTGCCATATCAAGAGCAAATGCGTTATCAATCGCTTTTTCCGTTACGATGTCAAGCGGTTTGATATCTAGCTTAATTAACTCCATAAGCTGTTTCGCACTTTCTTTTACAAAATCTTTACGCTCTGGCGCCGTTGCCAGAATTGTCCCATTCCCAGGCAGGGCAAGTCCTAAAGCTTCCGCTAAACAGTTCATTGAATTAGCTGTGAACATGCCTGAACATGACCCACATGTAGGGCAACCGAACTGTTCTAGTTCTTGTAACTGATCTCCATCAATTTTACCTGCTTGGTATGCACCTACCCCTTCAAATACGGAAGATAATGAGATCTTTTTGCCATCACTCGTGCGTCCTGCTTCCATCGGACCACCGCTGACAAAAACGGTTGGAATGTTTAAACGCATTGCAGCCATCATCATTCCCGGTGTAATTTTGTCACAATTCGGAATACAAACCATACCATCGAACCAGTGGGCAGCTACGACTGTTTCTACTGAATCTGCAATGATCTCACGGCTTGGTAATGAGTAGCGCATCCCGATATGTCCCATCGCAATCCCGTCGTCCACACCAATCGTGTTAAATTCGAATGGAACTCCACCTGCTTCACGAATTGCCTCTTTTACCAATTTTCCGAATTCTTGCAAGTGGACATGACCTGGAACAATATCAATATATGAATTACAAACCGCGATAAACGGCTTGTCGAAATCTTCCTCTTTCACTCCTGCAGCTCGTAAAAGACTACGATGCGGCGCACGATCAAATCCCTTTTTAATCATATTACTGCGTAATTCAGCCATTATGAAACCTCCACAAATAGTTTTTAAAATATTCTATTTTCTTATTCTATCATTTTTTTATCGAAAATGGATAAATAAAATATTTTTTCCATGAACTGTCCAAACATTGTAAACGCTTCACTACCTATTGCTAGTGGAAAAAACAAAGATAAAAATTATTTAAAAATAACAAAAGGCTGTTTTCGCATATATTGTTTGCGTATAAAGTTTGCCCGTTGATTTCCGCTACGGGCACTTGCTTTCCGCGGGGAGGGACGGGAGCCTCCTCGGCGTTACCGCCTGTGGGGTCTCCCGTTCCCTCTATCTCCCGCTGGATACTGAATTTACATCCTTGAATCTGCCCACGCACGAAGGAAAAGCGATAGCATTTTCGAGGAGTCAAGTGCCCTCCGCTCCAATCAACTCAGATTTTTATAAAAAAATCATTCGAATAAAACATCAAAGGTTACGGAAAACAGCCTAAATGAAATAACCCTCCAATGGTGTTATGAACTAGGATTTAAATCTGTAATAAGAGGCTTTATGAGGTCGGATTAAGCATTTAATCGTGGTGGCTATGCCGACTCAATTTTTTCAATTATTCCCCATCGCCCTCAGCAGGCATTTTGTCCCTATCTTTATACAGCACTTCAGTTATTAATAACGTATGGTTGTTTGCCAGGGACAATTCTTCCCCAGATTCGAGATAACGGATATAGGGCCTTTGCATACTGCCCAATATTTTCGTCACGATTGCTTCTCTCCCATTGTTTAATAGCACCCGAGTACCGGGAATATAAGAAGGCACTTCTTGAACAAATAGTTGAACAAGTTCATTACTGAAACTCGTGCCAGCTTGTGTCATAATGTATTCCATCGCTATATGCGGAGGCATGGCGTCATGCGATAATAGATTATCATACATGTTCGCAATGGAGCAGATTTGGGCAAACTCATGTATTTGGTCTGCTGACATCCCTCGCGGAAACCCGGTTCCATCTGTCTTTTCATGATGCTGATAAGCTATATGTGCAGATATTAAGCTGATTTCCCTGATTTTCCGCAGAAACTCAAACCCTGATACAGGATGATCTTCTGCACCTTTAATCACCTTGCCAATATCATGAAGCAATGCCCCCATAGCGACCTCTTTTAACTGACTGGGCGGAATGAACTTCTTTTTGGCCAGTTGCAAGGATAATAAGGCTACATTCACCGCATGAGCATAACCTTGCAATTCTTCATGAAGGGATGTTGTAGGAAAGAGTATAATTGCCTTCCTTTTTGTTACTTCGTTCACTAGATTGGCAACAAGTCTTTCGAGTGTAATAACTGGTATGTTTCCATTTTGGGCAGCATCTTGAAAAGCCTCTTGAACGGTTTCAATCGCCTCTATCCAAGAAGATGCATCCACAATTTCATCCATAGAAATCCCCTTTGAAATGGCATCCTCTACGAATAGATAACGAACCCCGACTGCCTCAAGTCTTTTTAAGTATGTTGGATGAATGGTTCTTCCAGCAGCAAGCAATACCCGCCGTTGCCTATCTAAAACAGGCCTGGCTAACTGCATAAGTTTCGGATGATATTCGTCTATAGTTATCAGTCTCATGTGTTTCTCCTCTTTGCAGTATTTTCTTTAGTATACAATTACATTTAGGGGCTGTCATGCATCAAAAAAACAGCTATTCCCCAAGCTCCGAGTGAACAAATTTCCGCCTCTGAATATAAAACAGCCTTATGCTTAAAAAAATCCCAGCCGCTAACAGGCCAACCGTTAACCCGATCCAATAGCCTGAAGCGCCTATATTTGTTTGATTGGCTAAAATATATCCAAGTGGCAAACAAATGAGCCAATAGGCGATAAGGGTGACAATGAACGAAATATTGACATCTTTATACCCTCTTAACGCTGCTTGTGCTGTTGCTTGAATGGCATCAGAGATCTGGAAAAACAGTGCGTAGATAAGGAAATGCGCAGTTAATGTAATAACGGACGCCTCGTTTGAATAAAAACCGGCCACTTCATAGCGAAAAAGAACAACGAGCAGTCCGGTAACGAGAGCGATGACGATCGAAAGATAAATCCCCAGCCAACTGTATGTTTTTGCATCCTTATATCGCCCTGCTCCAACCTCAAACCCAACGAGAACAGTCTGAGCCATGGAAATACTGATAGGGATCATATATAGGAAGGATACGATATTTAATGCTGATTGATAGGCAGCAATCGTGGCGATATTAAACTTACTTAAAAGGATCGTTACGACGGCAAACATACTCGTTTCAAAAAAGGTCGAAAGCCCCATTGGGACGCCAATTTTTAAAATTTCCTTACATCTGGCGAACGAAAACTCTTGCAAATTGGAAAACACCTTAAATGATGAAAATGGTTCATGTTTTTTAATAATAAACGCTGTCATTCCCGCTATTAGCCAATAAGTAATTGAGGTCGCATACCCTGCTCCTGCCCCACCGAGCTCAGGGAATCCAAAATGCCCAAATATCAGCACATAGTTTAAAAAGAAATTGAATGGCAATGAAATAAGTAAGATGACCATGACTACACGTGTTTTTCCAAGTGCATATATAAACGATCTTAATACGTTAAAAATAAAGAGTGGAATAATTCCAAAGCTCAGGCCTGCCAAATAATCAAATGCCGTACCGTGAACACTTGATGGCAAGTTCATTTGATTTAACAATGGGTTTAAAAAGAAGAATCCTAGAATGATCACCAATATCGCAATCAAGAAAGCTAAATAAATTCCGCTTTTTACAATAGAAGTAACTTCCCGCCCCTTCTTTTCTCCAAAACACTGGGCTGCAATCGGAGATACAGCAAGGAGAATGGCACTTAATCCGGTAAAGATCGGATTCCAAATCGATGAGCCGATTGCCACACCTGCGAGGTCGGACGGATTGTATTTCCCTGACATGATCGTATTGAAAAACACCATTGAAAACATCCCAAGCTGTGTGATTAATATCGGAATTAATAAGATGAAAACTTGCTTGATTTTTTCATTTAAAGAATATGTTTGGTTCATTAATAGTTACTCCTTGATTTGGTAATGAGAGCAAAGTTAACATCATATAGATTAAGTTTAAGACCCTCTCCTAATCATACACATTCACAGACTCATAACAAACAAAAATCGATTTTCCTTTATCGTTTTAAACAATGCGAGATACGGATTAAGGGTACTTTACGGTTACCCGCGGAAAAAATTATTTGCTAGACTTTTCAAACTGCCTTATGATAGTAACAATATTAAAAAACCAATTCTCTTACATTAGTAAAATACGATTTAATCAATAAGGAGACCACATATGACCACTTTTGTAAATGAACGTAACGGTGTTTTTCCATCTGTTTGCTCTCTTGATTGTCCTGATCAATGCGGTTTACTCCTGCATAAGGAAGACGGAAAAATTGTAAAAATAGATGGGGATCCGAATCACCCCGTGACAAAAGGAAATATTTGCAACAAAGTTCGGAATATGACGGCACGTATTTATGATGAAAAGCGTTTGCAATTTCCAATGAAACGTATTGGGGCCAAAGGAGAAGGAAAGTTTGAGCGAATTAGCTGGAAGGAAGCCATCGAAACAATTACTACTCGTTGGAAAGAGCTAATCCAAACAGATGGACCAGAAAGTATTCTCCCATATAGTTTTTATGGAAACATGGGGAGACTGAGTGCAGAAGGAATGGATCGGCGTTTTTTCCATCGACTTGGCGCTTCACAACTAGACCGGACCATCTGCCAATCAGCCGGAACCGTCGGCTACAACTATACGATGGGCGGAAGTCTCGGTATTGACCCAGAAGATACTATTCATTCAAAATTGATCATTTTTTGGGGAGTTAATGCCGTCAGCACAAATATGCATCAAGTAGCACTTGCCCAAAAAGCACGGAAAAATGGAGCGAAGATCGTCGTCATCGATGTCCACAAAAACCAAACGGGAAGACTAGCCGATTGGTTTATTCCGATTTTGCCAGGCACCGATACGGCTCTCGCACTTGGGATGATGCATATTTTATTTGCAGAGAACATGGTGGATTCAGCTTTTTTAGAACAATATACGGTCGGCCGCGAAGAACTTCGTGAGCATGTCATACAGTACGACCCTGTCACTGTTTCTGGCATTACCGGTGTGCCTGTGGAAGATATTTATAAGTTGGCACGGATGTATGGACAAACGCCCCCTTCCTATATTCGGATCGGGAACGGACCCCAGCATCACGATAACGGCGGCATGTGCATTCGTACCATTTCATGTCTTCCTGCCTTAACTGGTCAATGGCTAGTCAAAGGCGGCGGTGCAATCAAGGGAAATTCGGGCTATTTAGCTATTAATACAGCAAATTTACAGCGTCCAGATTTACTGCAAAATAAACAAACGCGCGTCATTAACATGAATTTACTCGGCAATGCATTACTTGAATTAGATCCACCCGTAAAATCATTGTATGTGTATAGCAGTAACCCTGCGGTTGTTGTCCCAGAAGGCAATAAAGTCCGAAAAGGTTTAGAGCGGGAAGATTTATTTATTGTCGTGCATGATTTATTTTTAACAGAAACGGCAAAATACGCAGATATAATCTTGCCAGCCACATCATCCTATGAAAATACTGATCTCTACACTTCATACTGGCATCATTATATGCAAATTCAGCAGCCCGTCATCGAAAGATTCGGAGAGTCTAAATCAAATACGGATGTTTTCCGATTACTGGCAAGGGCAATGGGCTACGATGAACCTGCTTTTGCCGAGACGGATGAAGAAATGATCGCATCGGCAATCGATAATCCGAAAAACCCTTATCTAGCTGGATTTAATTATGAGGATTTGGCTGATCAGCAATATTTAAAATCAAACATAAAACCATTGTTTCCTGGAAAACTTTCGACACCGAGCGGGAAAATTGAGTTGTATTCAGAAAAAATGAAAGAGGATGGGCACCCAGCGTTGCCAACCTATATTCCATTAGTGCATGACGGAGATTTTCCATTTTTGTTTATCCCGGCACCTAATCATAATTTCTTAAACTCAACCTTTTCAAACAATCAGAAACACACCTCCCTCGAAAAGGAGCCTCGATTACACATGAATCTTGAGGATGCATCATCAGCAGGCATTGCGGATGGGGATCATGTTCGAGTGTGGAATCATCGCGGAGAATGTGAGCTAAAAGTGTCAGTCGGGGAAAGTGTTCTTCCTGGTGTCGTTGTTTCGCAAGGGCTTTGGGCAGATACACAAGGAACAAAACAGCTAGTCAACTCCCTATCCCCTGATCGAATCGCCGACATGGGAGGCGGAGCGACATTCTTTTCGGGACGTGTCGGTGTGGAGAAAATACGGTAACACATCCATTTTGCCGAAAAAACGTACTGGAACAAATCACTAAACTTTTTAAACCCGATTTCCGGCTTCTGATCTCAGATAGTTGAAATTTTTCCACCTTGACGTACAAAAAGAGCCTGATTCCTCGGATGCATTTATGTAACCTGGGAATCGGGCTCTAATCTTATTTAATCTTAAACTGCTTTAGCATTTCTTGTAAATCATTACTTAAATTTAATAGTTCAATGGCATTTCGAGAGATTTGCACCGCACCTGCAGCCTGTTGTTCACTGGAGGCGCTGACCTCTTCAGCTCCAGCGGAAGACTGTTCCGTTACGGCCGAAATACTTTCCATGTCATCTGTGATACTAATCCTTATCTTAACTGATTAATCCGGTACCAATAGAAAGCGCTTTCAATCTATCGATATGTATCCTGAAAGCGTCATCAAGCATCGTCTGAGTGTTTTCTAAATGAATGAAAGATAATTCTTCAAAGTTTGCCTCTAAAAATTCTTTTGCCTTATTATGATTCATCCAAGCAACCAAAACTAAAGAAATATAAATAATTGGCACGATAACAACTAATAATTTTGACTTAATACTCCTCATTTCGCTCTTCTCCTTTTATCGTTTGGATAGGGCGGGAAATTTATCAGAAGCAACTTCCCCCCCTGTTAGACGGAGATAGGTCGTTTCGAAATCCTTACTCGGGAGGGGCTCACTCACGTAATAGCCCTGGATTTCATCACATCCTATTTCTTCGAGGATTTCAATGACTTCTTGTGTTTCAATGCCTTCTGCTACCACTTTTAAATTTAATTCATGGGCGATATATGTAATCGCTCTCACAATTGCGATGTTATCCCTGTTTTTTGTAACCTCTTGAATGAAACTGCGATCAATTTTGAGTGCATGAATTGGCAGCTTTCTTAAATAGTTTAGGGAAGAATATCCTTTCCCAAAATCATCAATGGCCACTGTAACGCCCATTTCCCTTAATTTATTTAAACAAGTAATACATTCTTCTGTATTATCAATAAAACTGCTTTCCGTAATTTCCACTTCTAATAAATTGGGTTCAAGGCCTGTTTTTTCTAACACCTTCTGAACGACATGATGAAAATTAGGAAGGCGAAAATGAAGAGGTGAAATGTTAACTGCCACTCGGATTGGAGAGGAAAAATGCTTATGATTCCATTCTTTATTTTGCTGACAAGCTCTTTCCATTACCCATTTATCAAGCTCAATGATAAAGCCGCACTCCTCAGCAATTGGGATAAACTTATCTGGAGGCACATTGCCAAGCAAAGGGCTATTCCATCGTAATAAAGCCTCCATCCCATTTATTTCTCTTGTAAACAAGTTCACCTTCGGTTGAAAATATAAGTCTAGCTCATTATTATCGATGGCTTTTCTCAAATGATGTTCAATCAAAAGAACTTCCTTCTCTGACTCATTCATTGCCGGTTCATAAATTTCAAATGAATTTCGGCCATTCGTTTTAGCAGCATACATGGCGGCATCTGCATTTTTTAATAAAGAATCTTGGTTTTCGCCATGATCCGGATAGAGACTAATGCCGATACTGCAAGTTATATATACTTCCAGATTAGGAGGCAAAATAATCGCTTTTTTAAAGATTGATAAAATCTGATTCGCAAAAGTGGAAATCATTTTTTTATCAATGTTTGGAAAGATGATAATAAACTCATCTCCCGCCAATCGATAAATAGTTCCTATTGCCCCAACCGCTTTTCTTAAAAGATAGGAAACTTCTTTAATAAGTTGATCGCCAACAGTATGACCTAAGGAATCATTTATTTGTTTAAAACGATCCAAATCAAGAAAAAACAGCGCTATTTGCCGATTGGTTTTACGGCTATCTTCAAATAAGTGATCTAAATCACCACAAAGTTTCCTTCGATTTGGTAAACTTGTCAGTAAATCATGATAGGCCATAAACTCTACTTCACCTTGAACTTTGTGCAGCTCAGAAATATCATTTATACAACCAATTACCTCAACCACTTTGTCTTCACGAAAAATGGGTGATAGATATGTGAACAGTTGTCTTTCCTGATAAGGATAGTTGTAAGAAATAGGTTGTCCTAAGAAGGCTTGTTCATATTTACATACTAGCATATTAGCTAAGTCATTTGGAAATACGTCATGAGGACTTTTGTTATTCATTTTTTCATTTGCTAAATCTAATTCTTCAGCTAATTTGCCAGTAACTAGTTTATAAGTAAATAACCCTTTGTAATTTCTCTCTATTTTAAAAATGAGATTGTGCATGGAGTTTACAACATGTCGAAAATCATTTTGTAGGGCCGTTACTAATTTTTCTTGTGCTAACTTCCCTTCTGATATATCTGTCCTAATGGCAATATGCATGAAAGGTAAACCTGTTTTATCCTTTAACGGGACAATTGTCGTTTTAACCCAGTAAAATGTCCCATCCTTTGCCCTATTTTTAACCTCTCCTTCCCAAACTCTACTTTTCTTAATAGATTCCCACATATTTTGAAAAAATGATTTATCATGAAAACCAGAGTTTAAGATACGGTGGTCTTTTCCGATTAGCTCAGCACGGCTATACTTAGATAATTCACAAAATTTATCATTTGCATAAATAATTTTTCCAGCCGTGTCAGTGGCGGCAACAATAACAGAAACATCCAATGCGTATTTCAAATTGGAGAAATCCTCTATAAGATTGCCAATTTGTTGAATGCCATCTTCTAGCTCTATTAGATTCTTGTCATTCGCACTTCCCTTTCGAATTAGCTCCTGCAATGAATTAATCCATGGCTGTACGCGATTTTTATCAAACATTTCAGCCATTTTCTCACTCCTTTTTCAATGTGAAGACTTAGATAAAAAAATAAAGGGAATGAAACTAAACGTATATATCCAATTACCCAGGAAGAAATCGGACACTTCTAGTTACCTAATCTATTATCATTATAATAGTGCTAAAGTAACCGGAATAAAGATGTATTTTTATGCTAAATAATGGATCAAATAAACAAGTTAGTTCTTTTTTATCATATCCTGTTAGCGATTACAATATCTTGTCAGTATTACCCTGCCTGCATGTTATTAAAGGCAGAAATTGAAAAGGAAATGGGAAAGAATTATTCAATCATCTCTCATTTTAGATAACTTTATCCTAAACCTATATTCCAGCAGGAATCTTCCTCTTTATTACCGAATATTTAAAATATTAAAGGGAGGGAGATGAAACGATGCAAGAAACAACAAATCTTAAAGTGTTGAGTGAATTAGATGCTGCCATTTCTTCATTTGTGAGGCCTGATACATTTCCGTTAGCCATTCGAGTGATGAAAAAAGGGGAAGCACTGCCGGTCCGGGTAAAACGTCCATATAAAGATTTCGGGAAAACATTCAGTATTTGCCAAGGTGTGACGATGGCAAGACGGTATGGATGGGCGATAGCCATGGACCGTGAGGATCTTTCTTGCCCAATTGCTAAGGTGGCGTTCGGTTTTGAAGATGAATTGGACTATTATAAAGAAGGAAATTTAACGGATGGAATGTACACAAAAACATGTGATTTAGGTGTGCTAACAGAGGCAGCTGTTCCTAAGTTTTCGAAGGATGAAGCGGGTACGGTTTTAATCGCACCATTAACACGTGCTAATTTTGAACCAGAGGTGATTGTTGCTTACGGAAATTCGGCGCAAGTGATGAGAATGGTCGCTGGTGCGCTATATCATTCAGGCGGGGAAATCACATCTTCCTTTACCGCTCGGGCAGATTGTGCTGATATCGTGATCAAAACAATGAAATCAGACAAACCTCAAGTTATATTGCCTTGCTACGGGGACCGAGTATTTGCACAGACACATGATCATGAAATGGCCTTTTCCCTCCCTTACTCGCTCGCCCAAAATTTCATAGATGGATTGAAACAAACACATAAAGGCGGTGTCCGTTACCCAGTCCCAAATTACCTCCAATATGAAGCAAAATATCCAGCAACGTATGAAAAATTGAATGATATGTTTGATAACTAATCAAACTTGTTTGTTTAGTTTATACAGCAATAAAAGGTATAGAAAGAAAATGAGGAGCAATCTGCCCCTCATTTTCTTTCTATACCTTTTTCAATTCAAACATACGCTGATCAATCAAACGCTTTTCTTCCCCATTAATTATACCCGGAGCAACTCTTGTTAGTATTGGTGTAACCCGGATTACGTCCTGGATCTTGGCAATGAGGTCGGCATCTAGTTCTGCCTCCGACTCAATCAAAATTTCGAATCGATCTTGATTCCTTTCGCTTGTGATGATTCCTTGGAAAGTACTGTAACCGGCTTGCTCCAATACAGTCGCAAGCTGTTTTTCTCTAACAAACATTCCTTTTACTTTGACTCCATCGCTTACCCTTCCAAGTACACCTGCAATCCGTTTTCCTTCATATCCCTCCACCCAGCGTGACAAATCACCTGTACCAAAACGAATGAGCGGATAGCTCTTGTCAAATAGGGTGACAACAATCTCACCTTCACCGGATGTTACTTCCATTCCGGTCAGCGGATCACAAATTTGCACAATGGCTGAGCTTGTCAGTTTTAAGCCTAATCCTTGCTTATCCTCAAAGGCTAAACAACCACAATCAGCCGTCCCGTATCCTTCATATACTGAAATGCCTTTGTCCTCACATCTTCCTCTGAGATCGTTTGTCAGCATTTCGGCAGTAAAAAACACTTTCTTCAGATGAATTTCTTTTCCAACCGTCCAGTTTTTTTCCTCAATCGCATCTAATAAGATTGCAAAGAAACTCGGAGTTCCCACATACCCAGTGACTTTTAAATCCTTCATTACCTGTATTTGCAGCTCTCTATTCCCTGTGCCAGCCGGGATCACGGTAGAGCCTATTTCCCTTAATGCTGAATCAAACATAAACCCAGCAGGTGATAGATGATAGGAAAATGTGTTTTGCACAATGTCTTTTTCATTAAAACCTGCAGTCTGAAGCGCCTCAGAAAATCGCCAAAAATCTTTATCATGCGTTTGGGGGTCATAAATTGGTCCGGGTGACATGAAAATTCTTGCCATTCCCGTTGAATCAACCGTCGCCAAATTGCCAAACGGTTGATTTTCCTTTTGTAATTCAGGTAGAAGATCCTTCTTTAAGATAGGAATTTTCGCCAAATCCTCAACAGAATTGATATCCGCCGGTGCAAGTCCTGCTTTCTTCATGCGCTGTTTGAACCCTTCGGCATGTTCAAATGCAGATTGAATGACAGCCTGTAGCTGCTTCATTATAGCCACCTCTTTCTTCGTTTATACGATTTAATATCTTTATAGCTTTTCCTGCCTTTATCGCTCATCCCGAGATAAAATTCCCTGACATCTTGATTAGCTAGTAATCTTTCAACCGTACCATCCATGACGATTCTTCCATTCTCCATAATATAGCCATAGTCAGCGATCGATAAGGCGACATTCGCATTTTGTTCAACAACTAAAATCGTCGTGCCTTCCTCTTCATTGATTTTTTTTATGATAGTAAAAATCTCTTTTACTAGGAGAGGAGCGAGCCCGAGGGAAGGTTCATCTAACAGCAATACTTTCGGTTTAGCCATGATACCTCTCCCAATTGCAAGCATTTGCTGCTCACCTCCGGACAAATAACCTGCTTGCCGATTTTTCAGCATATCAAGCTTCGGAAAATAGTTATATACCTTCTGAATGTCATTCTTAATATTTTTTCTGTCCTTACGGGTATGGGCACCTGCGATTAAATTTTCTTCAACAGATAATTGTTCAAACACACGTCGGCCTTCCATGCATTGAAAGATCCCTTTTTTGACAATTGCCTCGGCATCACTTACATCAATCCGTTCCCCATACAGTTCTATGTACCCGCCTGTTACTTCCCCATTCTCACTTTTTAATAGCCCTGAAATTGCTTTCAATGTCGTTGTTTTTCCTGCTCCATTACTTCCTAAAAGGGCAACAATCTTTCCTTTTGGTACAACCATGGACATTCCTTTTAATACAAGGATGACACGATCGTACATGACCTCAACGTTATTAATCGTCAGCATATCCTTCCTCCTATAAAAAGTGGAATTGGTAAATTGAATAAATTTCAGTACTTCTTTTTTTTGCAATTTAACAGCCGGTTTATTTAAAAAGGGGCGTATGAACAACCGCCCCTATACTCCTTAATACCCAATATAATCAGTAAAGACTTCAAATTTCCCGTTCTTCACTTCTGCAAGACGAACTTGATGTGTACCCGCATGATTATCGGGAGCGAACGAAACTGGAGCAGCAAGTCCGCCTAAATCAAGATTTGTCAGTTTTTCAATCCCGGCACGAATTCCTTCGCCTGTTGTCGGGTCATCCGCTAATTTAATTCCCTCTATCATAATTTTGGCTGCTACCCATCCTTGAACAAATTTTTGGTTCTTATCCTCTAATTTCTCTCCTTTACTTTCTAAAAACCCTTTAATTTCTGCCATTCCAGGTAAATCCTCATAAGGGAATGCATGTGTCACAACACCAATGAATCCCTCAGCGGCATCTCCTGTAATCGGAAGCAATCCTTCTCCAGTTGCCCAATTCAGTCCAACAAATTGTGTATCGATCCCAAGCTTTTTAGCATCTTTTAAAATCGTTGCTGTCGCACCCCAAGTTTGTTGGATAATCGCATAATCAGGGTTTTTCTTTTCCATATTTAATAACTGGGACGTCGCATCAAGTGCCTTTAAATCAACAATCTGTTCATCAACAATGTCCACGCCAATTTCTTTGGCAAAGTTTTTTGCATCTTCAATCGGGGATTTTCCGAAAGCTGTATCGTTGTAAATCAAAGCAACTGTTGGCGTACCACCGCTATGATTATCTTTAATCCACTTTAGGACGGATCTTGCTTGGTCTGAATAAGACGCAGCTGTCAAAAAGTTATATGGACTTTCTTCCAAGTTTTTGAGAGTTTCCGAATAAGAAGCCGAGAAAAATGGAAGTTTATCAGCTGCTACTTGTTGACGAAGTGCTTCTGTATCACCTGTTCCCCAACCCAAAATAGCTGCTACCTTATCTTTTGATTTATATTTTTGATAAAGCTTTTGGGCTTCCGGAATTTTATAGGCGTAATCATCGCCAACTAATTCGATTTTATAGCCATTAATATCCCCCTGTGTAGCAAGATACTCGAAAAATGCCTTTTCTCCTTCTGCATACGGCGTTCCAACATCTCCAGTTCCACCTGTAATGTCAAAAAGCCCGCCAATCTTGATTGTTCCTTTTGATTCATTTGAACTTTTCTCTCCTCCCGAATTTACTTCTCCCCCTGAACTTGTTTCCCCTCCTGAGCTCTTCTCTCCGCCTGAACATCCTGCAAGCATTCCCAAGACTAACATGACACCAAACAATACAGCCCATACTTTTTTCATTTTCCTCCCCCTTGTCATCTTGATAATGAATTATTAAAAATTGAAAGTAACCCCCTATTATCAAATTCGACTTGGCGTATTTGCGCCCAGATTTTTACCTTAGCTTGCACGATAAATTCCTTTAAAAATCTGAGACATCTGCCGAAGGCTTAACTTTATTCAGCCAGGGTTTGAACCCCCACTAAATTGGATACCTGTTTGCATTCATCCCGCCACTTATAGAAGCGAGAATTCTGCTGAATAAAGTTAAATCACTTTCAAAAATTCCAGCGCTTTATTGGCCTAGTTGCTAATACGAGAATGGCCATAGCTTAAAATAGTCTTTAATGTTCTTCCATATTTTCGCCAACCCTTGTGGTTCATAAATAAGGAATAAAATAATAACTAGCCCAAAAACCACTTCTTTCATACCTGCGAGTACACCTGAAAGATCCGGGAAAATTCCGCTTAATAAATCAACACCCGAACGCAGGAAAACAGGTAATAATGTGATAAAGACTGCTCCATAAATCGAGCCAAACACACTCCCTAATCCGCCAACGAGAATGATTGCTAAATACTCTATCGAAACAGTAATGCTATACAGTTCCGGGCTTACGACCATTGTGTAATGGCCAAGTAACGCACCCGCTACTCCTACGAAGAAGGAGCTTACGATGAACGCCAGAACTTTATACTTAAACAAATCGATACCCATAACTTCTGCCGCAATATCACGATCCCTTACGGCAATAAATGCTCGTCCGACTCGCGATCGAAAAAGATTCAATGTAAACATAGTCGTGATGATCAATATCGCAAACATCAAATAGTAATAGCTTGTTTCACTGTAAAAAACAAAGCCACCGATTTCCGGCCTTGAAAGTACCATTCCCGCTGTACCACCTGTCACTGAATCCCATCTGGAAATGACAAAGAGGATAATTACTTGCGCAGCTAGTGTTGCAATGGCTAAATAGAGCCCTTTCAGCCTGAGAGATGGTAACCCAAAAAGACCGCCTACAATTGCTGTAATAATTCCGGCGGTTGGCATGGCAATCCAAAAGCTTAAGCCAAGCTTAGCTGTCAAAACCGCAGAAGTATAACCGCCCACACCTAAAAAAGCCCCTACCCCAATCGAAATTTGCCCAGTAAAACCGGTTAATATATTTAACCCAATGGCACCGATGGCTGCGATTCCACATAAAGTGGCTAGACCGACGACATACTCGGAGGCAAGTAACGGAAAGATGGCGAATAACGCAAGTATGATGAAAACGCGCATTCTGACCCGGGAGATTTTCCAAATGGCCATGTCTTGTTTATAGTTCACATGGAACTCGCCACAGCCCATCACAAAAGGATTTTTCATCCGCTTACACCCTCTCGATTTCTTTTTTCCCGAATAGCCCATAAGGCTTGAACATAAGGATAAACACTAAGATGACAAACGGCATAACCTCTTTTAGACCTCCGCCAACGAGCGGATCTAAGTAACCGCCTGTCATACTTTCGATCACACCGATAATTAGCCCGCCAATAATCGCTCCGGGAATGCTGTCCAGTCCTCCGAGAATGGCAACAGGCAATACTTTCAGTCCAATTGCTGATAGGGAAGCATTCACACCGTTAATATTCCCAAGCAAAATACCGCCAACTGCCGAAACAATTGCCGCGATCGCCCATGCAACAGCAAAAATAGTTTTCACACTTATACCCATAGACATAGCAGCCTGCTGATCATCCGCTGTAGCCCTCATGGCAATCCCAAGCTTCGAATATTTGAAAAAGAGAGTAAAAATGAGCAGCATAATAACGACGATGAGCAGTGACCATAAATAAACGGGCGCAATGACAATTTCCCCAAGCCGAACAGGCTGATCCGAAAAAATTTGCGGAAATACTCGTGTTTCATGGCCCCAAATAATATGGACGATCCCAGCCAAGACGCTCGATAAGCCAATGGTCGCCATAATCATTGATATGACAGGCTCCCCGATAAACGGTCTCAAAACAATTCGCTCAATCGCAAAGCCGAGCACTGCACTGAATAGAAGGGCAATAAATAATGCTGCAATAAACGGGATATTGTAAGCCGTTATTAATGTAAGGCAAACATATGTCCCGATTAGTAGGAATTCTCCTTGTGCAAAGTTGATTGCATCACTAGATTTATAGATTAATACAAATCCTAATGCTACTAATGCATAAACACTTCCAATGACGATCCCTGTAGCTAACATTTGTAAAAAAAAGACCATTAAGCAGCCCCCTCTTCCACATCCATAAAGATTACTCGAAGTGTTGTTTGAATAAGCTTTTCGTTTCCATCCCGATATTTGATCGTCCCCTCGACATGGATCTGCTCTTCTGTGGAATACATTCCATCAATGAGGGCTTCATATTTTTTGGCCACAAACTGCCGGCGTACTTTCTTTGTCCGAGTTAGTTCTTCATCATCCGCATCCAGTTCCTTATAAAGAAGAACAAATTTCTTCACACGAGCTTTTTTAGGTAATGTTCGATTCATCTCGTTGACTTGTTTTTGAATGAGTTCTAAAACCTCTGATTTCGAAGATAAATCTGTATATGTTGTATAGCTAATCTGATGTTTCTCCGCCCATCTTCCGACGTTTTCCATATCGATATTAATCATCGCTACGACATATGGTCGGTCTTTTCCAATGGCTACCGCCTCTTGAATGTATGAACTAAATTTCAGTTTATTTTCAATAAATTGCGGGGAAAACATTTCCCCTGAATGGAGGCGAATAACGTCTTTAATCCGGTCGATGACATATAAATGCCCCGCTTCATCTAATCTGCCTGCATCGCCCGTATGCAGCCATCCGGATTGAATCGTTTCTTTCGTCGATTTTTCATTTTTGTAGTAGCCCTTACAAATACTTGAGCTTTTTATGAGAATTTCACCTTCATCGGATATCTTTACCTCTGTACCAGGAATCGGAATGCCAACACTATCAAATTTAATATCTCCGTCCCGATGAACGATGGAGATTCCGGACACTTCCGTTTGCCCATAAATACTCTTCACATTCACACCAATACTATGAAAAAACTCAAATACATCTGGTCCTAGAGGCGCACCACCCGTATAGGCCCGCTTCATACCCAATAAGCCCAAATGGTCTCTAATTGAACTAAACATGAAATAATCCGCAATTTTATAACCTAATTTTGTACCGAAAGAAATCGGAGTATTTTCAAAATGTGCTTTTGCGACTTTTTCCCCAATTGGCTTGCACCATTGATAGATTTTTTTCTTTAACCAACCGGCATCCTGTATTTTCACTTGAAATTTTGAAAGCATATCTTCGTAGATTCTAGGAGGTGAAAACATAACTTGTGGTCCAATTTCGCGCAGATCTTCTAAAACGGTGGAAGGTTCTTCCGGGAAGTTAACAGTCATCCCGTTATATAAGCCCATAGCCATTGTCATCATTTGCTCACCAATCCAGGCGAGAGGGAGAAAGGAAACATATTCGTCTTTATCTGAAAGTGGGTCAATCGTTGAAAGATTTTTAGCCATGTCAAGCAAATTCTTATATGTAAGCATTGTTCCTTTCGGATTTCCTGTTGTACCAGATGTATACGAAAAAATAGCTACATCATCATTCTTTCCTTTCTTCACTTCCATTTGAAAAAAATCAGGAGCTTCTATATCAAACGCATTGCCAAGTTTTTGTACGTCCTTAAAGCTGAGTAAAAAATCATCGTGATAGTTTCTCATCCCACGTGGATCATAATAAATAATCGTTTCGACCTTCGGAATCTCTTCCCTGATTTCAAATATTTTATCAACTTGCTCTTGATCTTCAACAACAACAACTGTTGCATCGCAATGGTCCAAAATATAGCTTATTTCATTTGGAAGAGATTCTTGGTAAATGCCAACCGATATCCCGCCTAAGCTTTGGGTTGCTAATTCGCTGATTACCCACTCCGGCCGATTATCACCAATGATTGCTACCTTATCTCCTCTTTGGAGCCCTAGTTTCGCCAACCCTAGACTTAATAGCTTCACTTGCCGTAAATACTCTTCATACGTTATCTCATTCCAAATGCCATAATCTTTTTCCCTTAAAGCCACATGTGCCCCAGCTGTATTCGCCCTCTCTAATAATAATTGAGGAAATGTCTTATTCGAACTGGACATGAAATCACTCCCCCCTTTATTTATCCTACGTTTTCTTCCCCTAAATAAGCCTCGATGACCTTTGGATTGTTTTGGATTTCCAATGGTGTTCCATAACCAATCAACTTCCCAAAGTCAAGAACTGCAATATGATCCGACAGATCCATAACAACACCCATATCATGCTCAATTAAAATAATCGTCGTATTCATTTCTTCATGGATGTCGATAATGTAGCGGGCCATATCTTCTTTCTCCTCGCTATTCATTCCTGCCATCGGTTCGTCCAGTAAGAGGATTTCAGGTTCCAACGCAAGTGCTCTACCGACCTCCACTCGTTTTTGAAGTCCATAAGATAATGTTCCGACAGGTGTGTTTCGAATATCTTCAATTTCTAAAAAATCGATGACACCTTCCACTTTCTCTCGATGCTCCACTTCCTCCTTTTGCGCCTTTCCCCAATATAACCCGCCAGCTAGGACACCGGTTTTCATTCGTACATGCCGGCCTAGCATAAGATTGTCCAAAACAGATAAATGTGAAAACAATTCAATATTTTGAAATGCTCTCGCGATCCCGAGATCCGCCCGTTTATGAGGCTTAAAATGAGTTATCTCTTCGCCTTTGAACAAAATCGATCCTTCCGTTGGCCGGTACAAACCACTTATACAATTCAACATACTCGTCTTTCCAGCCCCATTTGGACCGATTAAGGAAAAAATTTCACCCTCCTTTACCTCATACGCAACATGGTCCAGAGCAACAACTCCCCCAAATCTTAAAGTCACATCTTTAATTTCTAGAATTCCCACCATAATCCCCCTTTTCCAAACAAGAAAACCTATAATTCCAAAAATTTCGAATATTAAATGTATTCTCTTTTGCTTTAATTAATCCTTCTCTAAAACTAAATATTTTTCTAAATGAGGCAAAATGGTGACATGCGCGTTTTGCGGAAGGATTGACTGATTATTCCATTCAATTAGAAGGTGTTGGCTAAAGGGGCTATTATTTCAGCATATTATTCATTAGATCCCCAAACATATACTGGATTTCTACTGTTATCGTGTGGTACGATCTACAAAGACTAGGATGTGATAAATAATGATAAAAATCGAAATACCATCTCCAGATATTGTCATAACAAAACGGAAACAATTAGGAGAGGCAAGTGAACCGGAATTAAGCAATATGTACGGCTTTACAGACTACCATCGAATTCCAAGAGATAAAGGTGGTCTAATCATGTTTTTCAACAAAAATGATGATCTTTTATTCGTCGGGAAAGCTAGAAAATTAAGACAGAGAGTAAGAAAGCATTTCGAAGATACGGTATCCCCCATTAAAATGTATCGGGACGAAGTATATAAAATCGCGGTTTGTTTTGTAGAGGATCCAATGGAAAGAGAAATCTATGAAACGTATATTATTAATAAACTTCAGGCTAAATACAATATTGACAAAGTGTTCTTTCGATAATTAAAGGGGATTTCTCTCCTTTAATTATCGAAACAATTAATCATAACAGCATTTACAATGCATTAAACACCACGTATAAAATTCCCCCGCAAAATTTCCTTTATTTATTTTTCCACTTAACAAAACGATAGGCTAAGTAGGCAACATAAAGCGGTGTAGCAATGTAAATCAAGTATGGAAATTGGCCAAACTTACCTTTATAAATCAAGTATAAAAGGCTTCCAATAAAGATTGTAACAATCGTCCCATACTTCGGGAGCGGTATTTCTTTTAAGCTTGGGATTCTAATTTTGCTTACCATTAAAAAACACATGCCTGTAAAAACAACCGTTGTAATGATATGAGGAATCTTATCCCCGAATAAAGTGAGGATTGCCAATATTCCCCCAGCTGCGGTAATCGGAACGCCAACAAAATAATTCAAAGACGATTTATTCGAGCTTATATTAAATCTGGCTAATCGAAAAGCACCGAACAAAGGAAATAATCCTGCTACTACAAATCCTAATACGCCGAATTGGAAAAAATATGTATAATAAACTAAAAATGAGGGCGCAACCCCAAATGTGACAATATCGGCGAGTGAATCAAGCTGTTTTCCTAATTCCCCATCAACGTTTAACATTCTCGCAGCCCTGCCGTCCATGCTGTCCAGCATCATACCAATTAATATCAAGATAGCTGCGTTTTTAAATTGCCCATTCGCAGCAAATCCAATTGACAAAAATCCACAATATAAATTACCTAGTGTTAGCATGTTTGGAATCATTTTCGCAAATCGCACTAGTTCTCATCACTCCTACAATTTTAAATTTAAGACCATTCTTATGTTAAAATGAATTTCTTTCATTTTAACATAAGAATATCGTTCCTCTATATATGCTGCGAAAAAAATTTCCAAGTAATAATTCATTAATTCATTCTTGTTAACCTCCTTTTCAGACTTTATCTAGTATCCGTCAAATCCAATTGCCATTCTCGACTCCTTATTTACTACAAAAAGATGCCCCATTCTACGAATTTATTCTTCTCTCCAAATATATCTTATGAAATTTACTCATAATTCTTATTTGTATTTTGAATAGACATAACTTTCAGAAATTATTGATAACCTATTTTCTATCCCATATAATACGATTTACATCAAATACTTATCCTTACGATCCACGAATGCAGTTAAACTTTATTCAGCAGAAGTCTTCCACTTCTATTAGTGGCGAGATGAATGCAAATAGGAATCCAATTCAGTGAGTGTTCAAACCCCGGCTGAATAAAGTTAAGCCTCCGACGGATGCCTCAGATTTTTCAAGAAATTTATCAGCAAGCTAAGATAAAAATCTGGGCGCAAATTCGCCAAGGCAATTTGATTTAGGAAGGAAGGGTTAAATGTATGAATTAGAATGTCCGATATACAAAACCATTTTAGCTTAATGTAAAGGGAGTGAAGTAACTTTATGAACGGAAACATGAATAATAAAGTTGAACAAGATAGTTTTCAACTTTATGACAGCCTTACACCACTTGATAGCAATATGAAAAGTGCAATACCGACCGTCAGACAAAAAAAGAGCAAGTGGAGAGCCTCACAGGAAACAGCCATCATGTGGAGTTCGGTTGGTATCATATTTTTATTATGGTATACAGCTACTAAACTAAATATCTTCTCTGAAGTCTTTATCCCCTCGCCCGCGAAAACTTGGGCTGCCTTTATTGATTTACTTGTTAATGGTTATAAAGGAAATAGTTTAATATATCATCTACTAGATAGTCTATATCGATTATCTACAGCATTTTTCTTCGCATTAATTACAGCCGTTCCTTTAGGATTAATCAGTGGTTATTCATCAAAAGTTAGAGCCGCATTAGACCCAGTCTTAGAATTTTATCGTCCCCTGCCTCCGCTGTCATACTACACACTATTAATTTTATGGTTTGGAATAGGAGATCTCTCAAAAGTGGCTTTATTATATCTAGCCGCCTTTGCTCCAATGTATATTGCATCCGTGTCCGGTGTAAAAGGCGTATTGGAAGACCGCATCCATTCCGCATCTTCATTAGGTGCAAATAGGTGGCAAACGTTCCGCTTTGTTATTTTCCCGTCCTGTTTACCGGAAATTTTCACTGGAATGAGAACAGCGATTGGTTTTGCATATACAACTTTAGTCGCCTCAGAAATGGTTGCCGCTGTTTCCGGTATCGGGTGGTTAGTGCTTGATGCAAGTAAATACTTACGAAGTGACATCATGTATGTTGGCATTATTTTGATGGGTGTTACAGGGATTTTACTTGACCGGATCCTTCGTAAGATTGAAGTGAAAGCGATTCCATGGAAGGGGAAAGATTAGAAAATGGGGGGAAAGAGATGAAGAAAAGCTTTAGTAGATTGTTCCTGAGTATGATGCTTGTTTTGGCACTAGTAATGATTAGTGCCTGTGGGAAAACAGCATCGAAACCTTTTGATGGGACAGTAGAGTTTCGCATTGGTTATCAAGTAATCCCAAATGCAGAGTTGCTTGCAAAAGCGACCAAAATGTTCGAGGAGAAGTTCGATGGTGTTAAAGTAAAGCTGCTTCCGTTCGAAGCAGCAGTTGATGTGAATACTGCCATGGCTGCCGGAGAAATTGATGCTGGCCTAATTGGTTCAAGTTCTGTTGCTTCAGGAGTAGCACAAAAATTACCATACCAAGTCATTTGGCTTCACGATGTAATTGGCGATAATGAGGCGCTAGTTGCAAAGAAGGATAGCGGGATTCAATCACTTGAAGATGTTGTTGGCAAAAAAATCGCTGTTTCCTTCGGCTCAACAACACATTATAGTTTGCTATCAGCTCTTAAATTAAAAGGAATTGACGAAAATAAAGTAACTATTTTAGACATGAAACCGGCTGACATGTTAGCAGCCTGGAAACAAGGACAAATTGATGGTGGATATGTCTGGTATCCAACATTAGGAGAAATGCTTGCTGACGGCAACATTATTTTAACGAGTCGTGACCTCGCACAAGATGGAATTCTCACTGCAGACGTGGGAATCGCAACAAAGGACTTTATTAAGAATCATCCAAATGTATTGAAACAATATATTAAAATATTAAATGAGTCCGTTCAACTTTATCGTTCATCGAAAGACCAAGCTTCTGAAGCGATAAAGAATGAGTTGAATGCATCAAAAGAAGACGCGGAATTTTTCATGGATCAATTAATTTGGTTAGATGCGAATGAACAAGCTTCAGACGAGTTTTTAGGAACAGTTGATAAAAAAGGCGCATTTGCAAAGGCGTTAAAAGATACTGCAGACTTCTTAAAAACCCAGAAGGCCATTGAGTCAGTACCTGACCTTAAAGCGTATGAAGATGCTATTGAACCACAATTTCTTCAAATAGATTAGGAGGTGAGCCCCCATTAATCAAAGTCACGCTCTTGTAGAAAAGATAGCCAAGTCTACAGTTATCCAAATAAAAAATGTCGAATTAACGTATCAAACAGATAAGCAAATTGTTACTGCATTACAAAATATAAATTTAGACATTAAAGAAGGAAGTTTCGTCTGTGTATTAGGCCCCTCCGGATGTGGAAAAACAACATTATTACGTATTTTAGCAGGCTTTCATCAAGCGACATCCGGTGAGGTTCTGCTTGACAACAAGCCTATCTCACCTAAACCTGATCGGCATAGGGGTGTTGTTTTCCAGCAACAAATGCTGTATCCATGGTTAAATATTGAAGAAAATGTGGAATTCGGGTTAAAGATGAGGAAAATCCCAACGAAAGAAAGACGTGAAATTGTCGATCACTATTTAAAAATGGTCGGTCTTTCTCAGTTCAAAAAATCAGCTTCATATGAGCTATCCGGCGGCATGAAGCAAAGGGCTTCAATCGCCCGCGTATTAGCAAATGATCCACGGATTGTGTTAATGGACGAACCATTCGGAGCTTTAGATGCGATGACAAAAGAACAAATGCAAGATAATATCCGGAACATATGGAGAGAGACGCATAAAACGATCTTCTTTATTACACATGATGTCGAAGAGGCCTTGTTGTTAGGTACACATATAATCGTCTTATCTTCACGGCCGGGCCGCATCATTAAAGAAATTTACAGCGATTTGCCGTATAAAATTGAAGAGGGAAAAAGCCGAATGTACCGGGCAGAACCAGACTTTGTAAAAAAACGCGAAGAGATTATCAGTCTTATTTCTTCATAAACTACGGTGTCAGGCACCACAAAAAGACAGTTTCCTCATTTTTGTACACACATTACGGACAAAATAATTATTTATTGTAAAAACCCGCTTGGATCCTGAATATCCAAGCGGATTTTTTTGTATCCCTTATATCCCTATTTGTTCTTCCCCTGCTCCCAACAACCCCTTTAGGACCACTTCTTTATGCTCATCACTCACCGGTGGTGGCGTTGCCTGTTTAACTTGTATATCCCCATGCATTTTCACCTGCAGCAGCCCTTGATTACTTGTATACACCGTGCTCTTTTCTTTAAATAAGGAAAACTCTAGCAGCTCATTTGCTTCCAAAATCGGAGTTAAACAGCAGTCCACATTTTGTCCAAATTCAATCCATTCTACTAAATTTCGGCTTTTAAACAATTTTTTCATTTGTTCATAGACAGGATTATTCTCTTCGGCTGTTGAGAAATGAGCTGCTATCCATTCATCTTTGCCAACAGCTTGACAGAAGTTTTTCCAAAATTTTAGTTCACCTGCAGCAAGAGTGACATAGCGACTATCCTTTGTTTCATAGATAGCGTAGGATATGATCTTTCCATTTAAAAGAGATATACCCGTTAGATCACCTGTTTCTTTTTCGATTAATAGATGGTTACCCATGATGGATGTCAGCACCTCTGCAATGGAAATGCAGTGATAACTTCCTTTCCCTGTTAAGGATTTTGACACTAAACCTGCAAGAATTCTTTCCGTAACCGCAAATCCGCCCATATAGTCAGCTATTTGAATGCTTGGATGAATAGGCTTTCCACTTCCATCCTTTAACTGCGCTAGGACACCGCTCACCCCCATATAGTTTAAGTCATGGCTTCCAAGCTTGCTGAAATGCCCATTGTCGCCATAGCCTGTTAGCGAGCAATAGACGATGTCTTCTTTATGTTTGATCACAGACTCATAGTCGAGACTAAGCTTTTTCATCACACCTGGCCGGAAGCTTTCTAGTACGACATCTGCTGCTTGAATTAATTGTAATGCTATATCTCTGCCAGCTTCTTCCTTCAGGTTAAGTGTTATGCTTTTTTTCTGACGGTTATTTGCAAGGTATATGATGCCTGTTCCCTCTTTTTTAACCCCTAGATGTCTAGCTGGATCTCCATTGGGAGGCTCTACTTTAATCACTTCAGCACCTAGTTCAGCAAGTCTCAGTGTCGCATAAGGACCTGGCAAATAGTTTGAGAAATCGATGATTCTAATTCCTTTTAGCACGGAATGCCCCCTTCTTTATTTTGATTCATTGTTCGTAAATAGCCCTTCAAGCTGTTTGCGAAGGATGAATTTTTGAATCTTGCCGCTTGCATTCCTTGGAAGCACATCACAAAACACATATTTACGCGGGCGTTTGTAATTAGCCAACTCCTCGCTGTTTTTACAGTATTCATCAAGCTCAGCTTCCGTTAGGGCTGGATCCTTTTTTACGACAAAAGCTGTTACCGTCTCTCCCCAGCGATCATCCGGCTGCCCAATTACAGCTACATCTAAGACACCACTATAGGAGTGCAATATATCCTCTACCTCCCGAGGATATATATTTTCACCACCGCTAATGATCATGTCATCGACCCGATCCTTTACCCAAAGATAGCCTTCTTCATCGAGATAGCCAATATCGCCCGAATGGTACCAGCCTTTATACATTGATTTTTCTGATGCTTCTTCATTATTATAATAGCCGCTCATCATACAAGGACCTTTCACAATAATTTCTCCTGTTTCACCTGCTAGAACGGTATCATCTGGCTCTGAAGGGCCATCCTCCTTCGGCCTTACAATTCTGATTTCATGATTTAGGCAGGCTTGACCAGCAGAACCTGCTTTCCTAATTTGGTCTTCTTCAGATAAAAATGTGATTGCCGGACCCATTTCTGTCATTCCATACGCCTGTATGAGTGAGATGCCTAATTTGCTTTTACATGCATAAACTAAGGCCGGAGCCATCGGTGCTGCACCATAGAGACCTATTTTCAAACTTTGAAGCTGATAGGCCTCAAGATTTTCTTGCAGGATCATATTCCACATGGTTGGTGCGGCAAAAAACTTCGAAATTTTTTCATCATTTATTAACTGAAGAACTTGCTTTGGATCAAAATGATGAAGAATCGTATTTTTCGCACCGATATGAACACGAGGAATAAATGCACAATGTAATTCAGCGCAGTGAAACATCGGTGCAGTGACAAGGCCATGATCATTACTGTCCAGCTTGGTTGCACTAATAACGATCAGACTCTGCTCAACAATTTCCCTATGGCGGTGGATGACTCCCTTTGGCCTGCCAGTCGTGCCGCTTGTGTACATGATGGCATAGATATCGCTTTCATGAATATTTGTATCTATATCCAAATGCGAGGCATTCGTTACCTTATCATTGTAGCTTGCTGCGTATGATGGTGCTTCATCATCAATTTGCCAAAAGGCAGTTTGCGGAAAACGATTGGCAATTGGTTTGATGCCGGATTCGAGCATTTTCTCGAATAACACGACTTTAGGTTTCGCATCATTTAATATATAAGCGACTTCCTCGGACATAAGGCGAAAATTAATCGGGTTAAAAATGGCACCTATTTTCGCACAGGCAAAAACAGCAGTTGCCAGTTCTTCCGTATTAAATAAATAAGTTGATACGATATCCCCTTTTCTTACTCCTTCCTGTAAAAGAGCATTCGCGAGCTTATTGATTTCAAGACTCCATTCCTTATATGTGAGCCGAAGATTCTTGCTTACATCATATAATGCTTCCTTGTTCGGATACTTGCTAACAGTTAAGTCGAATAATTTCCCAATTGTAATTGTCATCTTTCATTTTCCTCCTTTAAAAATAGGCTGTTTTAAATGTAGCTGTTGATTTTCGCTACAGGCACTCGCTTTCCGTGGGCGGTCGGGGAGCCTCCTCGTCGCTAACGCTCCTGCGGGGTCTCCCCTGACACGCTTCTC
>NZ_JAHNZZ010000001.1:567739-749626 GCF_019039215.1 Bacillus sp. FJAT-29790 | reverse complement strand
ACTACAATCAACAAGTGCAATTATCAACATTAAGCTTTAACACAGCTTAAAAATGAAATGAAAAATCAACAATAAATCGTGCAAACCTTGATGAAGTAGTAAAAATCTTGATCAATCTAAACGTTCAATAATTGTGGCATTTGCCATTCCATGGCCTTCACACATCGTTTGTAGGCCGTATCTTTTTCCTGTCCGCTCAAGCTCGTGCATCATCGTGACCATCAGACGTGCACCGCTGCCTCCAAGAGGATGTCCCAGCGCAATCGCACCGCCGTTCGGATTCAACTTCGCTGGATTAGCGCCCGTTTCTTTCAACCAAGCTAACGTCACAGGAGCAAATGCCTCATTCACTTCGAATATATCAATCTCATCAATTGTTAAACCAGCTTTCTGTAATACTTTTTCTGTTGCCGGAATCGGCCCGGTCAGCATAAGCGTTGGATCAGAACCGACAACTGTTCTAGTTAGGATTCGAAATCTCGGCTTCAGTCCAAGCTCGTTAGCCTTCTCTCTAGACATGATTAATAAAGCTGCTGCTCCGTCACTGATCTGACTTGCGTTTCCCGCATGAATGACCCCGTCCTCTTTAAAGACAGTCTTTAATTCACCAAGAGTCTTAACAGATGTCTCTTTCCGTGGACCTGAATCATCTGTTACAATCATTTTTTCTCCATTCTCCAAGGTAACTTCGATTGGAGTAATTTCTTTAGAAAAATATCCTTCAGCTTGCGCTTTTAAAGCTTTTTGATGACTTTCATATGAGAATTGATCTAATTCTTCACGTGTAAAGCCATATTTTTCAGCGATTCTTTCCGCAGACAATCCTTGGTGAATAATCTCATACTTACTTGTTAATTTTTCACTAAAAGGCACCCCTTGATAGCTCGATCCAATCGGAACCCTTGACATACTTTCCACTCCGCCGGCAATGACAACATCCATATCTCCAGCGAGAATGGTCTGAGCGGCGAAATGAACCGCCTGCTGACTCGATCCACACTGTCGATCAATTGTTGTGCCTGGCACCTCAATAGGAAAACCGGCAATAAGTGCTGCGATTCTAGCAATATCTCCACTTTGCTCTCCGATTTGGGACACACATCCTAATATGACATCATCAATCATTCTTGATTCAATGCCCGCACGATTTACTAATGCTCTTAACACAATTGCAGCCAGTTCATCTGGCCTAATATCTTTTAATAATCCTTTTCTTCTTCCTATAGGAGTCCTTACTCCTTCAACGATAACTGCTTCACGCAAATTTCTTCTACCTCCCTATAAAGTGAATCTTCCATCAGTGGGGGTCTTACTGCCCGTTAATCTGCGATAAACCCATATTTTTTGCAATGATACTTTTCATTATTTCGTTCGTGCCTGCGTAAATACTTGCTACTGGGATATCCCGATATCGTCTCGCAATCTCGAATTCTTCTATATAGCCATAGCCGCCATGAAGCTGCATACATTCTGTTGCGATTTTCCTTGCGTTATCGGTTAATTTCCACTTTGCCATCGAAACCTTAGTAACGACATCCCTTCCTCTCATATGCTCTATAATCAATTGATCGAGGAATGCTCTACCCATTTCGATATTTGTCGCCATTTCAGCAATTTTAAACTGGGTATTTTGAAAATGACTAATCGGTTTTCCAAATGCTCTGCGGCTTTTGACATAGTCAATCGTCATCTTTAGCATTTCTTCTGCTGCCACTTGTGCTGCGATTGCAACGACAAGACGTTCCTGCTGTAATTTTTCCATTAAATATAGAAAGCCTTTGCCTTCTTTACCGATCAAGTTTTCCTTTGGCACAACGCAATCTTCAAATATCAATTCCGCTGTATCTTGACAGTGTAAACCTACTTTGTTAAGTTTTCTTCCTCTAGTAAATCCAGGTGAATTTCGTTCAACAGCAATTAGGCTAACACCTTTATGCTTTGGCACTGCATTAGAATCCGTTTTGCAAGCAACAATAATTAAATCCGCATGAATTCCATTTGTAATAAAGGTTTTTTGGCCATTTAAAATATAATGATCTCCTTCTAACCTTGCTGTCGTTGTAATACTTGCTAAATCTGAGCCTGCACTAGGTTCGGTCATTGCAATTGCGGTTATCATTTCTCCTGTTGCACAGCGAGAAAGCCATCTCTGTTTCTGCTCTATCGTTCCATAAGCGGTTATGTAAGGAACGACAATATCATTGTGCAATCCAATTCCGACTAGGCCTGACCCTACCCGTTCAAGCTCTTCATTGATTACAACCGCAAAGCCCCAATCCACTCCGCTTCCACCATATTTTTCTTCAATATCTGGACAAAGAAAGCCCTGCTCCCCCATCTTTATCCAGAAATCCCTTGGAATGATCCGATTTTCCTCCCATTGGCTGTAATGAGGATAAGCTTCTTTTTCTAAAAACCGACGCAGTGACTTGCGAAATATTTCATGTTCTTCTTTTAAGTATTGTGCAGTCATTGAGTTCTCCTCTCTATTCATTTCGTGAAAATTCAATGATAAACTCGATATGGTATACACTAGAAAAGTTCTTAAATATCCTAATTAAAACATTTGTATATTTTTAATATTCGGAATTCTAATTACCTAAAAGGGCGATATATAACTCTCATTTCAAAGGTAAAGCCTATTAAATGTATAAAAGAGTCTTAGCCTTAATCTGACTGATTTTCTTCCTCCTAGTTTTCTATAATTAGAGAATACCTGCTTTTACTTAGACTGCATCCGAATCCCGCCATCAAGACGTATGGTTTCCCCATTTAACATTGGGTTTGTAATAATGCTTTCAGTAAGCTTTGCGTATTCCTCTGGAAACCCTAGCCTTGAAGGAAATGGAACCATCTTCCCAAGGGATGTTTTTGCTTCCTCTGGCAGAGAATCAAACATCGGTGTATGAAATAGACCGGGTGCGATTGTCATTACTCGAATTCCGTACGCTGCTAGCTCTCTGGCGATTGGCAATGTCATGCTGACAACGCCTCCTTTAGATGCACTGTATGCCACCTGACCGATTTGCCCCTCAAAGGCAGCTACAGAGGCTGTATTGATGATTATTCCCCTTTCACCATCATCATTTACATCGTTCTGTATCATCCGCTCTGCAGCCAGCCGAATAACATTGAATGTTCCGATTAAGTTGATCGAAATCACCTTTGAAAACGCATCCAATGAATGGACCCCTTTACGTCCCAGAAGCTTGGCTGCAATTCCAATTCCGGCACAATTAACAACTGTATTTATTTTTCCTAACCTTCCATAACCGAATTCAATGGCAGCCTTCACCTCATCTTCCTTCGCTACGTCCGTTTTTATAAAAAAAACATCCTCCCCCAACTCATCCTGAAGCCTCTTAAAACGTTCTTCTGATAAATCTAAAATAAGTGCTTTCCCTCCATTTTTTACAATATTTTTAGCAGTAGCTTCTCCTAGACCTGATGCCCCTCCTGTTATAATTGCACGGCAATCTTGAATGTTCATCAGCAAACCTCCTAAAAGAAATATTTGATAATTCTTTCCATTCTTATGTCAATTTCTCCTGCTTAATAAGCTTTTTTATTATGAAATCAATTAATAATAGTTTCCATTTGCTATTTCATTTAAAAAAAGACCGATACCGGTCTTTTTTCTAAACCAATTATTAATTTGCAGAGTTCAAATTACGGTAAAACCTTTCTATAATAATCTTACTCTTCCTCTTCCACTTTCTTCTCTCGTTTAACCTGATAATTATTTCTTTCATCTTTTATTAACTCTATTCCTATTTTAGGGTCATAGAAAAACGTCCATGTTTTGTTCGTCTGCTTTTCGATTTTTATTTTTAACTGATCAGCTTTGTTTATTCTATCTACAAGCTTTTTAATTCCGATGTCTAAGGGGATGCTATGGCCATGGGATGTAATTACGCGGGTTTCATTGTTGGTAATTTCCTCATAATCTTCAATATGATGTAGGGCTAGCCATACACAAAGATCATGGTTTGGTGAAATATACGGGATCCAGTACATGTCAGGCGTGCCATTGATGCGGATGGGCGGCATATGGCATGGACCGATAATTGTTTTTGAGCCCTTCATCGCTCCTTGCAGATCTGAACCGTAACGATTTAGGCTAAAGGTTACGATATCCCTTGGCTTCTTTTTTACGAGAAATGTATGTTTACCTTCTATGACCTTCGAATAAATGTTACCGAATGAATCAAATTCCGGGATAATCATGACTGTTTCAGGAACGATTACATACTTACTGAACGATATTGTTTTCATTAAGCTACACTCCTTTAAGATTCTACACCATTTAATATTTTTTCAAAAAGGAGTATACTAACTTTAAGAGGTTGGTATACTCCGGCCTCCGGTAAACCCTCTGGTCCCCGTCCACCACGACTGAACCCAGAGGGTTTTTCTTTTATTGTTACATGTTCATCACCTCCCTTGGTTTTCTAGCCAACTAATGATCTGCATATGTGTCGACCGATCATTGTTCAAATAATAATAGTTTCCATACCCACGACTTAAGCCATTAAATTGTTTCCATACCGAATTTCTCCTGCTCCAATCCACATTCACTAAGGAATCAAGTTTCCGGATGATATCCGTTTTCCTTTGTTCGTAAGGCTCGCTCACCATCTCTCTATTTGTATAGCAAGCTATTGCCATCACAAGTGGAAAGCCTGCGAGCATACATTCTTCATAGTTTCCGATTCTTTCAGTTGGGTATAAGTCGAACAACTTCTCAAACCAAATATTAATTAATTCGATATATTCTTCCTCTTTTAACACCAATTCAGCTTTAATTTCAGTCGTCTTTACCGTCATTTTTCCTGTTAGAAATACCGCCACAAGCAAGCGAAGCTGCGATAAGGATAGAAAATTTTTGTTTGCAGGACGAATGATCGAACGCTTCTCCGTCTCAATTCCAGCTTTACGGAGTTTTTTATTCGTTTGCAGTACCTTGTTTGTGATTTGATTTAAAGCGCTTCTTGAATCAAATTCGATCCGCTTAGACAGGGCTACTTGCTTTCCCTTTGTGTTCATATCAATATAAAGCTGGTCCTCTTCTGCTTTTGTTAGGCCCTCAAATAACTGAACAGAGAGCTCTGTTTTATCTAAAAGATGCATGAGATCGTATGCTTTTTTTACATCTTCTTGGTTCTCGCTTTTCATGGCTTTTAAAAAGAAATCTTCCATTTGGCTCAAAGCTTTTAATCGAAGTGACCCGTCAACAATGTTCATTTTTTTAGGTTTTCCATTGTCCAGCTTTCCATTTTCAACAGCAGCAACGATCGGCGGGAAATAGATCTCCTCCGTGGAAGCGTTCTCAAAAAGATATTTTTTAATTCCCCTTACATGTAGCTGATTCGTCTCCCTTAATTGAAGCCTCCCATCTACTAGCATCGCTAAAAGTTCTTTACACGTATATGTAATAAAAGACTGGCGCTTTGTAAAAACATTATTTATAATCATTTGACCAATGCCTTTCATTTTCAATTATTTTGATAAATTCTAATGCTGTTTTTTGTATGTTTCTATTTGCAGAGTGGTTTTTAATTTTTCTAGTTGAAGAATCATATAGATGCTGAAATATGAAGTCATCGTGTTTCCATGTGCAACCCTTTTTAAGAATTAGAAGTCCTTTTATCGCTTTCGAATAGGACAAATCGTATTTTTTCATAAGCTGATTTACACAATATCCAAGGGAGATTTGGATTCCTGAAAAGCCACTAACATATCGGCTTCGATCGGCTGTTTGCCTAGGAAAAATATTGCTCCATACATCGAAGAATTCCTTTGCAATCCTTTCTGCTTCATCAGGCTTACAGCGGTAAGAAGGTTCGCCTCTTTTGACTGATATGTTTCCTTCGAACATGGCAATAAGGCATTTCCTCATCGTGGCAAGGGATGTAAGTGACGAATTATGGAAAGTTATCCTAGATAGGTTTTGTTCAATTTCAAATCGATTTTCAAAATTTTTTGCGATTTTTCTAGTTAATTCAGTATAACCATCTCGTTTATCATAAAGCATGACCTGACCGATGTGAGCCTCTCTTCTTTCGCTATTAATGTCACTAAAAAGTTGCCTCTCTTGCTGTTGTTCTAGCTCTAAGTATACTTGCATAGAAACAGGATATTCCCTCAGAGATTCGATGTATTTATGCAATTTCTCGGCCTCTTCAAAACGACCTCCTTCTTCGGCCGATTCCTTTCTTGCCTTCAAATGGCTAATTGCTGAAGATAGGCTTGCAGATCTATGCATACCATCTAAAATATATAGTTTACATCCTGGTTCTAATTCCCAGCCATCCCTTGTTTCCTTTATTCCTCCACGTGCCGAAAACACAAACGGTGAAAAGTAGAAATCCTCGCCAGCCTCAAGTGCCTTTATCATAAACTCACGAATCTCGACTCGTTTTATCGGATCTAGTTTTCTCTGTACTTGCTCATCTACTTCAAAAATGGCCTCCAGTGTAGAAAAACGCAGCTGGGTAGCCAGAATTTTTTTTCCGAATTGGGTATATCCCGTTCCCATAATTTTTGCTAGTACCCCAATATTTGACATAACTACCACCTCAACCCAATGATAACAGTACTTTACTCCTGTTGTAAAAGCATTTTCTAAAGGATGGTAGATCTTTTTTCCTACTCGCATCTAGATTGTACTTCAGTTATTTCCTTACTATTGACAGATTTTTAGATTTGAATTAAAATATTTAACTTCGCAAAATAAAGAACAGGCCATTCAGCCTGTTCGTAAGTAAAATGATGTTTTTTTGTTCATTATCACTAGCATGGTATGTGAAAGTACGACTTCTGACAAAGTTCATGAAATATTCAAAAAAATAGTAGTTATAAATTTTTAAACATATATTTTCATGTTTTTGTTAAAAATCTAAATATGCGATATCGCATTTTCTAGACTCGTTTATTCTATAATGACCCTACAATCCTCACTCCTCTAGGCTGTGTACTATTCGAGTCCGGTTCTACTGTGATCCCAATCTGGTCAAAAATTTGCCCTTCCGCTAACTGATAGGTTAGTTTTCCGTATCCATTCTCGTCAGGTTTGAATATTCCGCCGTCTTCTCTTTTGCTGTTTTTTAGGATCCATACCTGATAAACCTCCGAACCTTCTATTTTAGGCAATTGGTATACTTGAACCACTAAATTTTTCCTTGATCCTTGCTGAACAATATAGGCCATACCGCCCGTTTTCAAATGACTATGTTCGGATGCTTTTAAAGGGATGGCTGATAAAATTTCGATCGGTTCATTTTTTGGAATTGCCTCTTGATGAATTGTTTGCTGAACACTCCATATTCCAAGACCTGCCATGGCGATGAAAAGGAGTGTAATAATGCCGGCAGTAAAAGGAGTAAATTGCTTTTGAAGTACTCTGACAAACTCTTTTAATTTTGAAAAAAGTGGTTCATAGAGGCTATCAGTATCATGTTTGAAAACGAAATCGAGCACTTCTTCTTTTAAAGACTCAGGGACATCTGTCTCTATATAATCAAATTGTAAAGCACTCCAAGCTTGGGATAATTCTTTATACTCTTTTGTACATTCCGTACAATGGTTTAAATGCTCCTCAAATTCCATTTGTTTATTGTCATTTAATTCATTTGCAATATATAAAAGTAAGTTATCACATTCCCTTCTCATTTTGAATCCTCCAGTTCTAAATGCTTCTTTAACCGTTTGAGCGCTTGGTGCAGCCTGTTCTTAATCGTACCCAGTGGCTCATTTTCAAGCTTCGCTATCTCAGTAAGAGAATAGCCTTTCCAATATAACATATCTATTAATTTTCTTTGTGGCTTCGTTAATTCGTTTTTCGCTGCGGTAATTTCACTAACATTCACTCTTTGATCAATTTCGTTGACTGGGTCTTCAATATCGATCATCTGATTTTGATGATTTTGTAAAAGTATCTTCTCTTTTCGTAGATAGTCGATACAAATATTGCGGGCTATGGTTAAGAGCCAATTAACAAAGTGACCTTTTTCGGGATCATAGCAGCTGTTTGTTGTCCATAGCCTTAAAAAAACTAATTGAATAATTTCTTTTGCCTTTTCTTCGTTTCCATTAGTGAACTTAATAACAAAACTATACACCAGTTTTATGTATCGATTATAGAGCTCTTCCAAAGCAGGACGGTGTTTTCTGTTCACTAATTCCATTAATTCCCCATCGTGTTTTTCATTCACTCTATCTATGCACTCCCTACTATTAAATCAAAATAGATTTCTGTCATTATACTATCTTGAGATAAGTAAAGGAACCATCCTATTTGATAGTTCCTTTGCAATTAGCAAGGTTATTAAAATTCGGTTTCGTTATTTACAACAAACCACACATCTTTAACACCTTGACCGTTGATATCCCCTTCTTTTTGATCTTTTACAAAGTAATATAGGGGATAACCTTTATAGGTTCTTTGTTTTATTCCGTTTTCTTCCCTAGTAATAACACCAAAATCTTTTTGATTATATCCTTCCGGAACTGTAAAACTTTCCTCTGTAAATGCCGGCCAATTGCCCAGACACTCTCCGCTGCAATTACTTTTACCTGACTCATCTTTTGTAAAGTAATATAAAGTCATTCCCTTTGAATCAGCTAAGTATTTACCAACACCTTCATTCTCTAATGATTTTAGGCTGTCAGCTTGTACTTGCTCTGTTTGTTTCCCATCTGTTTTTTCGACTTCACTGTTACCACAGGCCACTAACACCAAGATAATAGAAAACATCACTAATGTAAGTACTAACTTTTTCATTTTCATTCCTCCTAGATTCTGATAATTTTCGACTTTTTTCCACTACTTCCATCCCCATTTTTGAAAGACTTTGTGAGAAGATTCCGTTTTTAAATAATCAATGAATCGTTGTGCTTCTTTTTTATTACTTGTGATGTTCGTAAGAGCTATCGGTGTTCCTCTGTAAAGCTTTTCTTCTTCCGGGAGTTCAACTAGTTCCGTTACATCCTCAAGACGGTAATGCCAGGATTCATATGTAATCCATGCATCTAACTTAGCATTTGATTTCCATAACTCAATCGCTTCAGCACTGGACTTCACAGAGATATCAATATTATTGCTGATTTCTGTTATCAGTCCTTTTCTGCCCGCTAAATCCTCCCACAGACCAAGTTGTCCTGCACCATTTACATCTACAATTTTCACACCTTTTTTCGTTAAATCTTCTAAGGTTTGTATCTTCTTCGGATTTCCTTTCCGGACCAATATTCCTGCTGATCGTGGATATAATTCTGAGAGCGTTTTGTCATTAATCATCCTTGGATAGTCGAACATAAAATTACGAAGCATATACTCAGAACCTCCGTAAATGATATCCGCATCCTGCTTTGCCTGATCAATCCAATTTGTTTCAGGACCAGCCGTCACAATTACTTTGATTCCCGTTTCAGATGAAAATTTTTCTGCTACTTCCTTTATTGGTCCTAGTGGTCCGCCTGGCCCATACACTCTAATGACGCCATCATTCTCGATGGATTTAGATTTAGATAGCGTTTGGGACCCCGAAAGCTGATCAAAATTCGCGAATGCCGACAATCCTGCAACCGTGAATATAACCAAAAGAAGGGCAGATAGGAAAAGTGCTCTCTTCATCTTCATTCCTCCAATTTATTATTTTGTTCCCGTTCATTTAAAGGAAACGAAATGAAATTGAAAACGGTTTGATGTTAAGATCAAAATAGTCGGAAAGTTCCATTTTTTTATTTTAAATGATGAAAAAGCACTTGCAATCAACTAGTCTTTTAGCTTGATAGCAAGTGCTTCTTCTCTTATTTGTTAATTACTACAAGCTTAACCTTCAATCAATGCAAAATAGTACACCTCTTCTCCATCAAACTGCACAATCAATTAAAGGATCGATTCATCAATAGTTAAATGTAATTTTGTTCCTACTGGCAGTTTCATTCGTCTTGTGATTTCACCCTACAGCTTCCCTTTTATTTTGTCACAACAAAAAACGTCCCTTTGGACCGGGACGTTTTGCACAAATCTATTGATATCACTTTCATTAACACGATTGAGTCCGAACAATTTTATTTCAATAAATTAATACTCGTAATAATAATCGGCATGGCAAATACGTCGATTAAAAACGCACCTACTATCGGAACAATTAGAAATGCTTTTCTGGATGGTCCAAATTGTTCCGTAATGGCTGACATGTTCGCCATTGCATTCGGCGTAGCACCTAGTCCATGTCCTGTAAACCCTCCGACCATTACAGCAGCATCATAATTTTTGCCCAGCAATTTAAATAATACGAAAATGCCTAAAAGGACAATGAAAAGTACTTGAACAAATACAATCACTAGCATTGGCAATGCTAAATCAGCCACTTCCCATAATTTAATACTCATTAGTGCCATTGAAAGGAATATTCCTAGTGTTACATCGCCAATTAGATTGATGCTCTTCATATCTACAGCCTCTTTATTAATACTATCAAGGATGTTTCGAAAGATAACGGCTAAAAACATTGCACCAACATAACTCGGAAGGACAAAGCCTGTCGCTTTTGAAAATAACTCACCTAAGTAAGAACCCGCAGCCATACATAAAGTGATGATGAGAATTTGAGTCATGAACTTATGAGAGTTGATCCCTTTGGATGACTCTCCAGTTTCATTGGCAGCTGATACCTCTTCAGCTGCCTCCGTTTCTGTCGGCTTCAATTTGTATTTCGTTATTAAGTATTTTACTGTAGGTCCTCCAACTAACCCTCCCGCAACCAGACCAAAGGTTGCAGCTGCAAGACCGACAGATAAGGCCGAATTGATACCAAGCTCTTCTAAGGTTCCACCAAAGGCTGTTGCTGCACCATGACCGCCTTCCATGGAAACAGCACCAACCATAATCCCTAGTAATGGCTCTAAGCCAAGAACTTTCGCAAGTGTTATGCCAATAAGATTTTGAGCTAGTGCTAAGAATCCGCACGCGATCCAGTAAATTACGAGCAGCTTTCCACCAAGCTTGACGAGTTTAAAGCTTGCTCCTAATCCTACAGTAGTAAAGAATGTGAGCATAAAAAGGCTTTGTAAAGATGTATCTAATGAAATATTTAATATTTCCGTCTGTTTTAATACGGTTACAAGAATAGCGAATAGTAATCCCCCTACAACTGGTGCGGGAATACAAAAGCGTTTCAAAAAACTTAATTTATTAATTAGCAGTCCACCAGCCATCAGAAGAGCCACTGCTAGAAATACGGTTGTTATTTGATTTAATTCCAGATTCATATGTTACCCCCGATAATCATGTTATTAAAAGTTTATTATTGCTTCATTAACTAACTGTGCTGCCAACGCAACTGTCTTATTGTTTTCATCAACGGTAGGATTTACTTCGGATATATCAAATGAAAGGGTTTTGTCATTTGAGACGATATGGCGTACTAAATAACGCACTACTTTTGGTTCAAGACCGAATGGAGATGGGGCACTAACACCCGGGGCATACGCAGAATTAATGGCATCTGTACATAAAGTAAGGATGACATGATCATATTTGTTAATAAAATGATCAATCTGTTCCCTTACTCTTTCTACATCAGATATTGTCATTTCTTCTTCTAAAATGTAGTCAACATTATACTGTTTTGCAGTAGCAAATAGGGCCATTGTATTCCCAGACTTTTGTATTCCGGCACAAAAATAGCCGCACTGTGGATCATTGTCTAGAATTTGCTTAAACATTGTACCTGATGAGCTTTGTTCCTCATAGGATCGTAAATCAAAATGGGCGTCTATATTAATTATTCCTAGATTGGCGTTCGGGCCAATCGATTGCCTAGCTCCAAGATAGTGCCCATAAAATGTTTCGTGACCTCCTCCTAAAATGATTGGAATTACTCCTTTGTTCAAAAGGTAAGCAACAGCTTCACCTAAATTTGATTGCGCCTCTTCCATTTGGTCACCTTCACAATGAACATCTCCAGCATCCAAGACTTCTGTCTGGTCCGATAAATGACAAGGAAGTTTAGCCAATGCCTGTCTGATTTTATCCGGAGCTTCTGCTGCGCCAATACGACCTTTATTACGATTAACTCCTGCATCGCACTTGAACCCGATGATTCCAAATGTTTTTTCATTAGCAGTAACAGATGGCAATCCTTTCAAATTAACTCTTTGATGAAATCTAAAACTTAAAGGATCTGTATTGCTGTCAATTCGTCCATACCAATTTTCTTTTGATGGTTCAGTATACATGGCTTCTCCTTTTAAAAAAATTCTGAGTAATAGCTTTAATGAAATTATAAATTGATAAATATATTATTACCAATACGAAAATTATATTAATATATAGTTTTTAACTATAAATAAAGGGAGAATATAATATGGATCTTCGCCAACTGCGTTATTTTGTTACAGTCGTCCAAGAAAAGCATTATTCTAAAGCTGCCAAAATCCTGCACATTTCTCAACCTTCATTAAGCAATGCCATTAAGAAATTAGAAGATAATGTAGGCTTTCAGCTGCTCGAGAGGAGCACTCGGGGATTTGCATTAACTGATGCCGGAAGTGTTTTTTATGAGAAATCCTTAGAACTAGTAAGAAAATTCGACAATATGCTCAAAGAACTTGATGAAATGAAACAAATGGGAAGTGGTAATATTTCGATCGGAATGATTGAATCCGCTAAATTCTGGCTTCCAAAGGTTGTTAAAAAATTTAAAGCGAATTCCCCTAAAATCCATTTTCAATTTAAAGAGCTATTGGGAAAAAGAAAAGTGTTTGATTCACTCATTCATTATGATGTCCATTTTACGATTACAAATCAGCCGATACACAAAGAAGAAATTATACTGATTCCCATTTACCACGAAAAGTTAATCCTCGTCACACATAATGAGGATCCGCTAAATCTATTAGATGTTGTCACTCTTCCTGACTTGCAAGGCAGAGATTTAATAATTAGTACAATAGGATTTCAAACAAGAGAGGATATATTAAATGCGTTCGAAAAAGAAAAAATAAACCATCACATTCGATATGAAATTGAGCGATTTGAAACAGCCTGCAGCCTAGTTGAACAAGGTCTTGGCATTACGATCCTACCGGAAAGCTATATTAAATATAACTTAAATCCAAATATCGCTACTCATACTATTGAATCAGAGTATTTGGAACGTACAGTTTATCTTGCTTATTTAAAAGATCGTTATCTATCTCCTGCTGTTGAGGAGCTAATAGAAAAGGTTCAAAGCTTTTTTAAATAAGGTAAAACGTCAATTAGTGGGGGTTTAGGATTGAAAAACGCCCCCCTGGGCATTGATCCAGGGGGGCTCATAATAACCTTTCAAGCCAATTCTCTCTCCAGCAGCATCCCTTTCAGGTGCTTCCGAACACGATATAACCTTGTTTTTACGGTGCTTGGATTTAGTCGGAGCATTTCAGCAATTTCTTTTTCTTTTAATCCGTGCTTAATTTTTAGTAATAACACATTCTTTTGGTCAGGTGGAAGGGAATTAATTTCACGGTGGATTTGTTCGTTAAATAGATTTATTTCCACTTCTTTTTCGACGTTTTGGTTCATGTGCACATCCACATTTTCAAGGTCCATATAACAATCTAGCCTTTCATTTATTCGCCTTTCTTTTCTGACGAAGTCAATCGCTGTTCGTGTCGTAATCGACGACAGCCAGGCTCCTAGTTTCTCCTGCTCCTGAATGCGATCACGATTTCGATAGGCTTTAAGAAGGGCTTCCTGTACGACATCTTGAGCAAGATGATAGTCTCTCGTAATACAGTAAGCAATATGCAATAGCCGCTTGCTGTATAGATCGCATATTTCCTTCAAATCAAACAAACGGTTGTTGTCCATATGCATCCTCCCTCCCAAATGATTATTTTATTGAAAATGCTCTTTCACAAAGTCCGGTATATCTTTGCCTGCAAAGCTTTGTATATATATTGTTCTATTATTTTTATAGTAGAATCCGACAATATACTTCCCATTACTAGACCAATGGGCATTTTCAAGACTTTCTTCTAGCATGCTTTTGTCGGTCACTTTTAACACGGTGGTAGCCTTTTCCATTTCAGCAAATAGTTCTTCATGATTAAATCCCATTGGACTGAATTGCAGATCCTTTCTCGGGACGATGAGGGCGTATGATAGATCATCAACAGTTACTTTAGCCTGATCACGCAAGCCCTTTTGTTCAAGCCATTTGTCAAACCCTTTGTAAGATCGTCTCCATTCCATTCCGACGGTCTTTTTATCACTTAACAATAACTCAATAGTCGCATATCCTTCTTTTTCATCGATGATTTGTTCAAAAGTGGCTGAATCGACATCGTCCTTAAGAACCTCAATTACTTCTTTGATCTCACTCGGAGCAGCGATGACTACCCTTTTGTCGATTGGGCCATAAGTTAAAATAGAAATTCGATCCACTTGTTCATCTTTCACTTGAAAAATTTCATTCGTTTTCATTTTATACTCTTTTGATTCATAGATTGGTTGATAGTAGTTGGCATACTCTCTTTCATCAATCACATAATTACGTACCATTTTCTTGCCATTTTTCAATTCATAAATGAAAAATGCCCATTTATGCTCTGATTTCTTTGCCTTATTTTTATGTTTATCAGCAATAATTTCCTTTTGTAACCCGCGCACTAATGCAATATTATCTGGCTCTTGTAGATAAAAACGTCCTTCTCCGTCTTCGATTGAATCGCGATAATAATAAGGGCTGTTACTCAAATGAACACGTTCGATTTCATCGATGTTCGGAATCTTTTTTTCATACTGGGTGAAATCGAATTGGAATAAGATGACAACTACAGCCATCACGCCTGTATAAATGAGCAATCCTTTTACTTGATTAAATACCCGCCATGTTTTTTGCAAGACCATCTCTGCTATGTAATAGCCTAAAATCGCTCCAAACACATATCCTGCAACAACCCAAAGTTTATCACCGCCCATTGTTCCTAAATACAAACCACCTACAAGCATGGCGCAAAAAGTCACGCCATATATAAAAATTGGTTTGAGAATTGGAAAAACGAGAGCTTGTGATACTGCTTCAACTTTTCTACGTTTATAAATAACTAAAGCTAATCCGTACAAGATTAAAGTGACAAACAGATAACTAATAATTACCGTTGTCCCAATTGGCCGACTATAGAGATCTCCGGCAGCAACAATTGGTGAAAAAGTAACATATTTTATTTCAGAAAAGTATTCACTCGGAAATCCATATAGAAAATACGGAAGATTAAAGTTGATTAGCGTAAGAAAGCCGAGCGGCAGCAATAAAAGAACATAGGTTAATGCCCCTTGAACGGCTGATACCCCCGTTACCATTGCAAGCATTACGCCTGACATATAGATTAATGTATTGAACAAAATCGTGATCCCAAGCCATGAAAAAATTTCACTTATCGTAAAGAAATCACTCAACTCTAATGGGATATAAAGAGCTAATAGAATCAATGCGATGAAAATTACCGGAAGTGTTAAATAGATGAACCCAGCAATCGCATATTGATGAAAGATTCTTTCTCGTTTAATCGGCAAGCTATGGATTAAATCACTATATTGCTTCACTTGCAAAAAACGAAATAGAAAGACGGCTAAAAGCACGGGAATCCCAATCATTAAGATAAATTGAATTTCCAATTCATGCTGAAATAAATTCCCCACCCTTACGAACAATCGTTTTTCTCCAGATGCATTCATCAAAATATTCATAGGAATACAAATAAACAAGCCAAGAAAATACACGATCGACACCCATCCGACACTGCGGGTGATCGTCAGCCAAAACTCGCGATTAACCAAGGATATTTTGGACTGCATAGCCAACATCCCCCATTTCATAAATAAAGATTTCTTCTAATGTAAGCGGCAGGATATCGAAAACAACCGGCTTATATAGATTGATACCAGCGACGATTTCTTCTTCATTGCCTTTCACAATGCAAAGAAGGACGCTTCCTCTTTGTTCTTGATGAAGCAGTTTCATATTTTCAAAGATTCCAGATGGGAGTTTCTCTTTAAATGCTAACTGAATTTTATGCGTATCTGATTTCAGGTCATCTAATTCTTTTTCGATGATGATTTGACCTTTATGCATGATTCCTACATAGTCGCAAATATCTTCGACTTCTCTTAAGTTATGCGATGAAATTAACACCGTCATTTCTCTCTCTGCCACATCTTCAATCAATAAGGTTTTCACTTTTTTCCTCATCACTGGATCTAAACCATCCATTGGTTCATCGAGGATGAGTACTTCAGGCTTCGTTGCTAATGCAAGGATAAAAGCTGCTTGCCTTTGTAGCCCCTTTGAAAACTTATGGATTTTTTTCTGAACATCCATTTGAAAAAACTGAACGAGCTCTTCATACCGGATCTGATCCCAGCTTAGATAGATATTTTGATAAAACTGCGCCATTTGTTTGACCGTATATTGCGGTAAAAAATAAGGGAAATCGGGAATGAAAAAGATTTTCTGTTTGGTCCCTAGGTTTTCAAAGACCGGTTGTCCATCAATGGCAACTTCGCCTTCATCTTGAACGTAAATCCCTGCTAACAGCTTTAATAGCGTCGTTTTCCCCGCACCGTTTGATCCAAGTAACCCATAAATAGATCCTTTATTCACTTGAATGCTCACATTTTCAAGTGCTTCTAGCTCTTCAAATGATTTTCGTACATTACTGATCTTGATCAATATCAATTCCACCTCCGATCGTAACTTCGATTTCTTTTATCATTGTGAATAATTCGTCTGCAGACATCCCGAGATACAATGCCTCAGAAAGGAGTTTAGCCAGTTCATTTTTCACTTTCATCAACTTCTCCCCATTTTGTGTTGGACTTGCCGGACTAACAAAACTTCCCTTTCCTTTAATTGAATATATATAGCCTTGCGTCTCTAGCTCGCGATAGGCTTTTTGAATTGTATTTGGATTGATCGTCAACTGCTGTGCTAGCGTTCTTACAGATGGCAACTGTTCATCCGTTTTCAGTACTTCAGTAATAACCATCTCTTTTAATCTCTCAACCAACTGTTCATATATTGGTTTGCGACTCCTTACATCTAACTCAAACATACTTACCCTCCCATCTGTATGTAGTGTATTACTATTCATAGTACAGTTAATACAGTTTGATTATATGGCATCTTTTAGGAAAAGGGAAGAGGTTTTTGAGAAATTAATTAAATTGATTGAATTTTAATTCTTAACATAAATAAAAAACATGATTTTGCAATCTCAACCAAGTATGTAAATGTCGTCGGCTTCATTTCACTGCGCTGGTGATTACTACGTACATCAAGGCTTGTTCAACGAATCCAACGACGATTTAGTTTTTACACAGAAAAAAGGAAAAGAGATGAGGTTTTACCCACATCTCTTTTCCTTTATAACTTCGAACTAGTTAGCCGCTTTTACAGGTGTGAGTTTCACCGCACATGCTTTAAATTCTGCTGTACCGGAAATCGGATCGAATTCATTAATTGTCAGAACATTTGTCGGAACATCGCTGAAGTGGAAGCTCATAAAGACAAGTCCAGGAACAACTTGATCAGTCACTTTCACTTTTACGATTACACTGCCCCTTCTCGAGCTGACTTCGACCAAATCATCGGTTTCGATTCCTAGTTTACTTGCATCATCCGGGTGAATATCTGCCGTTTCTTCTGTTTGCTTGATTTTGACCCCACTCGCATAAAAAGTCGTTTGCGTATGTGTATTATAAGATTCATAGCGTCTGCCTGTTGTTAGAGTAAATGGATACTCCTCATCCGGCATTTCGACAGGTTCGGTATACATTACTGGTACAAATGGAGATGGTTTACTGCTGCCTTCACTTTGGTCATGATACCTTTCATGCAAAATCAACGTTCCAGGGTGCGACTCGTCAGGACAAGGGTAATGGACACTGTATTCCCGATCCAATCTTGAGTAAGGCATGCCGCCATACATTTCCCATGCAAGCGAGCGCATTTCATCCCATATCTCTTCGCTGCTATTATAGCTCATTGAATAGCCCATTCTTGTTGATATCTCGCAAAGAATCTCCCAGTCATCCTTAATGTTCGGATGCGGTTCTACCGCTTTTCGCACGCGCTGAATTCGACGATCCGTATTTGTATACGTCCCTTCTACTTCTCCCCATGATCTGGCAGGAAGGACAACATCCGCTAATTTTGCGGTTTCAGTTAGGAAAATATCCTGCACGATCAAAAGGTCCAGCTTCTCTAGCAGTTTTTGGGTATGATTCATATGAACATCTGCCATTAGCGGGTTTTCACCAATGCAATAAAGCGCTTTCACTTTGCCATTTTCCATTTTTTCAAATGCCCTTGTTTGTGTATCTCCCGCAATCGGATTGATTTTGACATCCCAAGCTTTTTCAAAACGCCCGCGGTATTCATCATTTGTTATGCTCACAGCACCAGGAAGCTGATTCGGCAAACATCCCATATCGCCCGCACCTTGAACATTGTTCTGCCCGCGCAATGGCATGATCCCGCTTCCTTCTTTTCCGATATGTCCTGTCAATAAAGCAAGATTGGCAACATCAAAAACGTTATTAACGCCACAATGGTGCTCGGTAATCCCTAAAGTATATGCGATCATCGCTTTGTCCGCTTTTGCATATTCTCTGGCCGTGTCAATGATATCTTGAGCCGATAGGCCAGTTATTACCGCTGCATATTCTGGTGTGTATTTTTTCACTTGCTCCTTTAATGTATCAAAATCAACCGTATGTTTACTGATAAATGCTGGATCATATAATTCCTCATTGATAATCACATGAATCATTGCATTCATCAGGGCAATATCTGATCCGACTTGAATTTGCAAATGACGGTGGGAACTCTTAACCATATCAATTTTCCGTGGATCAATCACAATAATTTTCAAGCCTGATTTGACCGCTTTTTTCATTCTATTTGCAATGATCGGATGAGCTTCTGTTGTATTTGAACCCATTAACAAGAGTACTTCAGCCTTGTCAAAATCTTCTAAAGTATTAGTTGGAAATCCACTGCCAAACACAGTCGCCAGACCGGCAACGCTTGGAGCGTGTCAGGTTCGGTTACAGCCATCGATATTATTGCTTCCGATAATTGTTCTCATAAATTTTTGTGTGATGTAATTCACTTCATTTGTACTTCTAGCAGTTGCAAACATTGTTATCGCTTCTGGGCCAAATTGAGCCTTGATTCCTTGTAGTTTTTCAACAATAAACTGATAGGCCTCTTCCCAAGATGTCTCAACAAGCTGTCCTGCTTTGCGAATAAGCGGGGATGTTAAACGGCTTTTGGCATGAACATATTCATAGGCAAATGATCCTTTGACACATGTTTGTCCTTTGTTGACAGGTGCTTCCCTGTCCCCTCTTATTTTGACAATTTTATTATCCTCTACTTCGAGAACTAATCCACATCCTGTCCCGCAATAACCACAAACTGTTTTTACTTTTGCAGCCTCTCCCATTATGCGACCTCCCTTATGTTATTGATAAGAAAATCCTTTTTAAGGCATGGAAAAACCCCACCAGCCCCTAAAACAAAGAAACTTCCATCACATAAAATGAAACTTCCATCCGTGTGGGTTTTGCTGCCTTTTCTTCTGAGGTTTAGTAGCTTATCCCTTAAGGCAACAATACTTCAAGTCGTTTCAATAGCTGAGCTTGCAAAGCTTGCTATACCTTTCTATTATACTACAATCTGCTAATTTGGTTAATAGGTGGGAATAAAATGAACCTTCTTCCAGGGGGTTTTTCTCCCCCCTAAATCGTCAATAAACGAATAAAAGTCAGGTCTGCATCTCCCTGACTTTCATTTATTACATCGGAAATTATAGATTTATCATTTGAGCGTTTTCAGCATCCAGATCCAGCGCTTAGCCTCTAGAAGTTAAAGCTTGGATAGGTGCGACTTGTTCTTACTTCGCTGATTTCACATCTGATGAGGAGTTATGACTAAGAAGTAAATTCGCTCGCCTATTATTGGTTGCAATGATGTATACTGCGGCGAATGCGATGGCAACTGCGATGAATGATCCAATGTTGAAGATGCCCTTTTGTGAGTACCAAACAATTGAGTAACCTACTGCTCCAGATAATAAGGCATAGTATACGAATGGGAACAGTGTTTTACGGATGACAGTACCTTCTTTCCCGACGAGACCAACTACTGCCGATGCGGCTACGACGTTGTGAACACAGATCATGTTACCTGCAGCTCCGCCAACAGCCTGTAGAGCAACAATCCATGTCGCATCCACTCCAATTTGCGAGCCGACATTGTATTGGAATAAAGCGAACATCATATTACTAACTGTATTACTTCCAGCAATAAAGGCACCGAGACCGCCAATAAATGTGGCGAAAAATGGCCAGAATTCACCTGCTAGCGCGGCAGCTCCATTTGCCAATTCAATCGGCATTTTATCAAATCCAGCTGTTCCCCCACCCGTATTAATAAATACTTGTACCATTGGGACGGTAAAAATAAGTGCTGTCGATGCGGCAAGAGTCGTCTTTCCAGATTGCGACCAAGCGCGTTTGTATGCGTTTCCATTCATACCATGAATGAAAAATGTAAGTATCGATACTAAGATGAAAATAGATCCCGGCGAAAATAGTATTTCAAAGCTTGAGTTAATTCCGGACCCAAAAATATTTTCTACCTTTAACACCACTGATTTCAGCCAGTCCATTAATGGTAGTGCTTTTAGTCTTGTCAACACCAGGAAGAATCCTACTAAAATATATGGTGACCAGGCACGGATCATGCTCATTTTTCCATTTTGGTGTGAAATGTCTTTAATTTCAAGCTTGCCGCTCCATTCTGGATCCCATTTTGATTTCTCGGCAAAATCCCAGTTTTCTTCCTTTGATGGCATAAGGAAGCCTTTTTTTGCAGCAAAGACGACGATGGCGAGACCAACTAATCCCCCGGTCATGGAAGGGAACTCAGGTCCAAGTGTGTTTGCCACAATGACATACGGTAATGTCATTGCGAAGGCTGCAAATAAAGCAAACTTCCATACTTTAATCCCTTCAGAAAATGACTTGTTTTTCCCAAAAAATCTAGTCATCAAGGCTACAACAAAAAGTGGAATAAGTGTACCAGCAATCATATGCAAGATCGCAACTTGCCCTCCAATTGCAGTGATTAATGCCAGGAAGTTATCCGTAATGCTTGCGTCTGCTGATAAACCTGAACCAACTCCGACGAGCATAGGTGTTCCGACTGCTCCAAAGGAAACAGGTGTACTCTGAATAACCATACCTGCTACAACCGCTGCCATTGCTGGGAACCCCAATCCAACCATAAGTGGAACAGCTACTGCCGCTGGTGTCCCAAAGCCTGAGGCACCTTCAATAAATGAACCAAATAGCCATGCAACGATGATCACTTGGATTCGTCGATCCGTAGATATATCGGTAAAGCCCTGACGAATCGTGCTGAGTCCACCACTTTCCTGTAGTGTGTTTAGAAGTAGTATCGAACCGAATATAATGTACAAAAGCGTTCCTGCGACAACCAATCCATGAACCGATGCAGCAGCAATATTGGCCCCAGGCACCTTCCAAATGAAGAATGCCAATCCGACTGCAATGATATAGGAGATCGGCATCGCCTTACTTGCTGGCCATTTTAACCCTACAAGAAAAACCCCGACAGCCAGAATCGGTAAAAGTGATAAAAAAGCTAACATTCCCGTACTCATACGACATTTTCCTCCTTCTGATTCATAATGACAAACAAATGATAACTTTTGTTGCGAGTGTAGAAATATTATTATATAACTATATTATTTTTGTTATACAACATCTTTTCCACCTAAATACCATTATACAGCTCGTTTTTTTAATATCAACAATATTCAGAAATTTAATCAAACTCTTTAGAACAAAAAAATTTGTTCGATATATCTTTTTCGATATATCGAACAAATTTCTTCAAAATCATTTACTAATCCTACCTAATATGCCCAAGCCTTGCCGAAATTTGACTGCCGATCTGGATCATCCTTGACTGCAGCTGTTTTAAGCGGTCATCTGCCATGCGCATCGTTGTACCGGAAATACTGACTGCTGCAATCACCTTTCCTAAATGATCAAAAATCGGTACAGCAATACAAGTGATTCCATACTCATTTTCTTCTAAATCAAGAGCAAACCCGCTTTTCCTTACAGAGCTGAGCTCCTGAAGGAATGTTTCTTTATCTGTAATCGTTTTATCCGTATGGACTGGCATTCCTTTTCGTTCCAAAATATCGAGTACAATACTAGAAGGAAGATGGGCAAGGATTGCCTTCCCGACAGATGTGCAGTGCATCGGAGCTCGTTTCCCGACTTTCGAGTGCATCCTTAATGTTTCATTTCCTTCTAATTTTTCAATATAGACGACTTCTCCTTGATCATATACGACAAGGTGGATGACTTCATTCGTCTCATTTTCTAGCTCCTGCAAGAATGGCCTAGCCTCTTCTCTTAAGTCAATCGACTCTAAAAGCTTCGAACTTACCTCTAAAAACTTATACCCTAATTTATAGCGGCCCGTTTCTTTATCCTGTTCCACATACCCATATTGGACAAGGGTCGAAAGAATTCGGTAAACCGAACTTTTATTAATATCAATTTGGTTCGCGATTTCCGTTACCCCTAGCCCGCCTTTTCTCATACTGACTAGCATGATGATATCTAAGGCACGGCTTACAGACTTGACCATATTTTCTCTTTCCAAACTTGCCTCACCTCTGATGCATACCTTTTTAGTCCATCATTATTGCTTGTTAATTCAGCTCATATTTAGTGTGAATTAATGAGATTTTGCGTATTCGCGAGCTGTGACGAATGTATTTCGAAGAATCCCAATCTCTTTAATTTTACACGCAATCACGTCTCCATTCCCTACACACTCCACCCCGGCCGGACTTCCGGTAAGAATAACGTCCCCTTGTTTTAAGGTCATGACTTTTGATAGATAGGAAATCATTTTCTGAATGGAGATGATCATCAATTCTGTGCTGCTATTTTGTTTTTCCTCATCGTTCAACCTTGCTTCAACCTTGATCGTTAACGGATCGAGTTCCGTTTCGATTACAGGACCTAAAGGTTTAAATAACAGGGCATTCAAAAATGACCGAATGCCCTGTTAATCGAATATCAAATTCTCCTTGGCGTATTTGCGCCCAGATTTTCAACTTAGCTTTGTCGATAAATCCCTTTAAAAATCTAAAGGATCGCTGGAGGCTAAACTTTATTCAGCCGGGATTTGCCCCCACTGAAGTGAATACCTGTTTGCATTCATCTCGCCACTTATATCGTTTAGAGACTTCTGCTGAATAAAGTTAAATTATTGTTTTACAGCAAACTTAGCCTTCGCTTCCAACCGGCGGCGGTGAAGAATCGGCTCTGTATAGCCGCTTGGCTGGTCATAGCCTTTGAACACCAGATCACATGCGGCTTGGAAGGCGACGGAATTGTCATAATCCTCTGCCATCGGGCGATAAACAGAATCGCCTGCATTTTGCTCATCCACCACTTTCGCCATCCGTTGCAATGTCGCTAATACTTGTTCTTCTGTACAGATTCCATGGTGCAGCCAGTTCGCGACATGCTGACTCGAAATCCTTAATGTTGCACGATCTTCCATCAGCCCGACATTATTGATATCAGGTACCTTCGAGCAGCCGATTCCTTGCTCGACCCACCGAACGACATAGCCAAGAATCCCCTGTGCATTATTATCAAGTTCCGCTTGAATTTCTTCTGGGCTCCATTGTGGATTCAGAGCGACTGGAATTTGCAAAATCTCATCACGTAAATCCTTTATTTCTTCGAATAGTTTGTTTTGAACTGTTCTCACATCAACCTCATGATAATGAAGAGCATGCAGCGTAGCAGCGGTTGGTGACGGAACCCATGCCGTGTTTGCCCCTGACTTAGGGTGACCGATTTTTTGCTTTACCATCTCTGCCATCAAATCAGGCATAGCCCACATTCCTTTTCCAATTTGTGCCCGTCCTTGGAAGCCTGTTGCCAAACCATTATTGACATTTGATTTTTCATACCCTTGAAGCCATTTTGATGCCTTCATGTCATTTTTTCGGATCATCGGGCCAGCTTCCATTGAAGTATGCATTTCATCGCCTGTCCGATCGAGAAAACCTGTATTTATGAATACAACACGATCTTTTACTTCACGAATACAAGCTTTTAAGTTCAATGATGTGCGACGCTCTTCATCCATTACCCCGATTTTAAGCGTGTTTCGTCCTAAACTAAGTAAGTCTTCAACACGATCAAAAAGCTCATTAGCAAAGGCAACCTCTTCAGATCCATGCATTTTAGGTTTGACAATATACACCGATCCTTTTGAAGAATTTTGGTATTGGCCATTTCCTAATAGAGAATGCTTGGCAAGCAAGCTTGTCATAACAGTATCTAAAATTCCTTCTTGGATTTCCTCTCCGTTTTTATCTAAAATCGCATTGATTGACATTAAATGTCCAACATTGCGGACAAACATTAAGGATCGGCCAGTAAGCTTGAATGGTTTCCCATTTGGCGATGAATAGCTTCGGTCGGGATTCAGCGTGCGAGTAATTGTTTTATTCCCTTTTGTGAAGGTTGCTGATAAATCCCCCTTCATTAAACCTAACCAATTGCGATAAACAAGGACTTTGTCTTCCCCATCTACTGCTGCAACAGAGTCCTCACAGTCCATAATGGTTGATAGCGCTGCTTCGAGCAGAATATCCTTAACACCAGCATTATCTGTTTGGCCGATCGGATGACTTTTGTCAATTTGAATTTCAAAATGAAGGCCGTTGTTTATAAGTAAAACAGCAGCCGGTTTTTCAGGCTCACCTTGATAGCCCGCAAATTTCCCTTCATCTGCTAATCCGTACTCCTGACCATCACTAAGTGTTACAGCTAATTTTCCTTCCACAACGCTATATTGAATCGCATCTTTATGTGATCCACCTTTTAGAGGTACGGTCTGATCAAGGAATTCTTTCGCAAATTCGATGACCTTTTCCCCCCGAACCGGATTATAGCCGCCACTGCGATCCGCTCCGTCCTCTTCACTTATGGCATCTGTCCCATAAAGGGCGTCATATAGGCTTCCCCAGCGGGCATTTGCCGCATTTAATGCATAGCGGTCGTTATTTACAGGAACAACGAGCTGTGGTCCAGCCTGAATGGCGATTTCGTCATCTACAGCTTCCGAAGCAATCTTGAAATCCTCCCCTTCATCTTCAAGATAGCCAATTTCCTCCAAAAACGCTTTATACGCAGAGTAATCAAAATCTTTATTCTCCCGATGCCATGAATGAATTTTGTTCTGGAGTTCATCCCTCCGAGCAAGCAGTTGTTTGTTTTTAGGTGTTAAGTCATCTATTAATTCCTCTAATCCGCGCCAAAATTTTTCTTGCTCTACTTCGCTTCCCGGAAGAGCCTCAGCATTGATAAACTCATAAAGTTCATTAGCCACTTGCAGATTTCCTACTTTTGAATAATTTGTCATTTTTACTTCCTCCTTAAATTCGTTCATATTTTGAATTGAGTACTTCTTATGGTGTTTGTTATTACGCAACACTGTTTCAAATTTAATTTAAAAAAAGAATAACATAGTTTGAAATATTATTCAATAATCTAAAAATATATTTTGATCAAGAAATAGCAGCAGCTTCCTTCATCTCTTTCTTAATTTCCACACAGCGTCCTGGCGTTGGAAACAGCTTTCCTGCATTTAATAGATTATGTGGATTAAAGACTTCACGTATATCAGTCTGGGCGATAATTTCTTCATCTTTGAAAACAAAGCGCATTTCTTCCCGTTTTTCAATTCCGACTCCGTGTTCTCCAGTGATCGTGCCACCGACATCTGCACATACCTTCAAACAGGCACTTCCGGCAACTAAGGCCTTTTCAATTTCACCTGGTTTTCTTGCGTCAAAAAGGACTAGCGGATGCAAGTTTCCATCACCAGCATGAAAAATATTTGCGATTCGCAGACCGGATTCTTTACTGATTTGATTAATTCCTCTCAGTACTTCTGGAAGCTTACTTCTTGGAATCACTCCATCCTGAACTAAATAGTCAGGTGAGATCGCGCCCATCGCCCCGAATCCAGTTTTCCGGTTTGCCCACCAGCTTGCTCTCTCCTTTTCATCTTTAGCAGCTCTAACTTCACGGACATTCCACTTTTTGCACACTTCAAGAATTTGATTAATTTGTTCATCAATCCCGGCAGCAATTCCGTCTACTTCGATGAGCAGGACCGCTTCAATATCCTTTGGATGGCCAACCGGGAATGCTGCTGCCTCAACCCCTTCAATAGCGACTTTATCCATCATTTCTAGCGCTGCAGGTACGATGCCAGCCGAAATGATCTCTGAAACAGCCTTGCTCCCATCTTCAACATTATCAAAATAGGCAAGGACTGTTTGCACTCCCTCGGGATTTTTTAGAATACGGACGGTTATTTTCGTCACAATCCCTAATGTTCCTTCTGACCCGGTTATCAATCCAAGCAGATCATAGCCCGGAGCGTCTAGGATTCCATTTTTGCCGATTTCAACAATTTCCCCATTTGGCATCACAACCTCAAGGCCAAGAATATGATTGGTCGTTACCCCATATTTAAGGCAGTGAGCGCCACCAGCATTTTCGGCCACATTCCCGCCGATTGTGCAACAGGATTGGCTCGAAGGATCAGGTGCATAGTAATATCCTTTATCAGAAATCGAATTTGTCAACTTTAGATTAATATATCCTGGTTCAACGACTGCCCTTCTATTCTCGAGATCTACACTTAAAAGCCGCTTCATTCGGACTAGACTAATAATGACTTCCTCATTAATGGGAATCGCGCCGCCACTCAAGCCTGTTCCAGCACCACGTGCGAGGAATGGCAGACCGTTTTCTGTACAGTATTTTACTAACTTTGCAACTTCCTGCGTATTTTTTGGAAAAACAACTGCTTTTGGCAAATGCTTGTGTAGCGTGAACCCATCACAGTCATACGCTAGTAAATCTTCTTTTTGATAGAGAATTGAACGAGCACCACCGACAATTTCAGCTAGATTTTGAATGTGTTTGTCAGTTGATTTGATCTTTTTTAATGCCAATTTATTTCCCCTCCTTTAAGTCGGACTCCTTCTGATAGGCCCAATCAAGAAGCTGAACAGTATGGACGATTTTTTGATTTCTGCCATATTTCTGAACGCCAACCGCCATCTGCAGCATACAGCCCGGATTTCCCATAGAGATCATTTCAACGTCGTCTGGGACATTTTCCATTTTACTTTCAAGTACTGCATCTGCCATTTCCGGATTTGTAATATTGTAAATCCCGGCGCTTCCGCAGCATCGATCAGCGTTTGGCATATGAACCATTTCGACCCCAGGTATATCGAGGAGGATATCACGCGGCTCTTGGCGCACGCCTTGGCCATGGGCAAGGTGACAGGCATCATGATAGGTGATCCTTGTATTGAGCTCAGCACCCGGCTTATCATAACCGGTATCATGAAGATGTTTGGAAATATCTACGACCTTTTTCGAAAACTCCTCTGCTTTCGCCCGCCATTCCGGCTCTTCGCGGAATAATTCGGCATATTCCTGCATCATACAGCCACAGCCGGCAGCATTGACAACGACTTTCTCTGCATCATGAAAAGCTTCAATATTTTGTTTTGCGAGTTTTCTGCCCATCTCCCGATCACCCGCATGGACATGAAGAGCCCCACAGCATGTTTGGTTTTGCGGAATCTTCACATCATTTCCATTCCTTGTCAGGACGTTAATTGTTGATTGATTGATGTCACTAAACATGACGTCCATAATACAACCTGTTAATAATGAAACTTCCTTCTTTGTTTCCCCTCTTGCTTTGATCACGCTTTGATTTTTATATTTTTTCTTCACTGGTTCTTTTACTTCAGGCATAATCGCTTCCATATTTACTAAATGCTCCGGCATAACGTTGATCAGCTTAGTTTTTCTGACTACCTTTTGTATGCCGCTCTTTTGATAAAATTTTAAAAAGCCCCCGAGGGAATTTAAACGATTCTGATGTGGGAACATTCCGCGCAAGAAGAACTTGCTGACTGTCCCTTGCCACCCTTTTAATGGCATGGCCTGGCGAATTTGTCCTCTGGCCTCTTCAATTAAGCCGCCTACATCCACATCCGCTGGACAAGCAGTTGTACAAGCGCGGCAATCTAGGCAAGCAAAAACAGGGTCTATAAATTGTTCATTCACTTTCAGCCTTCCTTCTGCCACTGACTTAATAAGATAGACACGCCCGCGCGGGGAATGCTGTTCTTGACCTGTTTGCTCATAGGTCGGGCACGATTCCAAGCACATCCCGCAGTGAACACAGTCTGCCCATTTGTTTTCATCTGGCGGATCACTCCAAAGATAATTACTTAGGCTCGATGTACATGGCGGGTTTTGGATTAAATCGCGTTCAGTAACACTCACTTCATATCCCTCCCACAAATCGTTTAGGATTCAATATTTTATTCGGATCCACTTTTTCCTTAATTCCTTCTAGCAGGAAATAGTAGGAAGGTCTGTTGCCCCACACATTGACATCTTTGCGATTGATAAACGGCAAATGTTTTACGATTGCATATCCTCCTAGCATTTCTGCCATTTTTCCTAATTCATGAATTGCTGCTACGACGTCTTCACTTGCCCCTTTCACTATTACCTGACATAATCCGTGCCCCAATCCGCCGTGTGCTTCGATAATTACATTGTTTTTATCCTGCAGTAATTCGGATTCCTTTAGCATCTTTAGAACATCCAGATTTACAACGCCGATTTTTAAGGCTGCGGTTGTTTCAGTTCCTTTTTCAGTAATGGCACCATTTGGGGAGATTGTATAAAATTGCTCCCAAAAGGTTTGGGCCTCTTTTTGATGAAGAATCGTAAGTTCTGTTTTCTTTGGTTGGATGCCTTTTAAAAATTCCTCTTGATAATGAACAGAGCTTTCTACATCCTCAAAGCTAATTGCCAATGTATACTGTTTTTGGCCAGTCAGTCTGAATGATAATAAGGGATTTAACAGTTCGATACATACCGGTTCTATGAGTGAATCAAGCACTTTAACTGCAAATGTTTTCATTTCTTCAAGGTTTCCTTCTGGGAACGTTAGTAGCACAAGTGATTCATATTTAGCGAGCGGTCTAAGTTTGAAAGTTACTTCTGAAACAACGCCGAGCGTACCCATGGAACCAATAAATAGCTTATTCATATCATAGCCGGCCACATTCTTTACAACTTTTCCACCTGATCGGATCACCAAACCATTAGGATAAACAGTTCTTAAGCCAATGACTGCATCTCTGGCAGCACCATACCTAAGCCTTCTGGGACCGCTATCATTAGCAGCGATGATGCCACCAATTGTCGCATATTCTGGCCAGAAAGGATCGAGCGAAATCTTTTGTCTGAATTCGGCTAAATAATTCTGCACCTCCTGAAAAGTAGTCCCTGATTTAACGGTTAATGTCATGTCCCCTACCGTATGCTCAACAACTCCTTTAAAGTTTGCGAGAGATAGTAATATATCGGCCGATTCGATTACACCCCCAAACCCTCTTTTCGTTCCTCCTCCCATAACCGATATCGATAATTCTTTGTCATTGGCATACTTCAAGACTGTGGCGATTTCTTCTTCTGATTTTGGGTAAACCGAAATGTGTCCGTTATTGCCAAACGGATGGCTTGTGGATTCTTCCATAGTTATTTGTTCTTCCATTAAAAATTGTTGCATTTCTGCTAGAAGATCTGCTGCGATCACTTTTAACACTCCTTGTTGTTTCATAATAAGAAACGCTGTTTTTATTCCCTAGCAAAAAAAATGAAATATTATGTAGTTTCATGCTTTTTTCCCGGTCAGCACTCACATGATGTTTACAATTATTAAACCATTCCAGAAGGAAAAAATCAATTGATTAGTATGAATTTAATAAAAATTGTGACTATTTTAATAACATTTTTGTGAAAAATAACAAACGAAACAGAAATCTACAAACGATAAAAAAAATGAGCACCGATTCTTAGTCATCGATGCTCATTTACCTATTAAATACGAACTACTCGTCCGTTAAATGTATTTTTCCAATATCCACTGCTCATATTCGCAATTGCTACACCAGTCGAGCTTTGTGAACCAATGAATTTTCCACCGCCAATGTATATACCTACATGCCCATCTTTCTTGTATGTATCAAAGAAAACTAAATCTCCAGGCTGCATATCACTTGTTGGCACTTGTCGACCTGAATTCTTCAATGATTCCGTATAAGCCGGTAATTTAATCCCTGCTTGTGAATACGCCCAAGAAACGAAGCCGGAACAATCGAATCTGCCATTTGCAATATCAGATGCGGTTCTACCACCACCGAATACATAAACTGAATTACCGATATACTTATATCCAGCAGAGATTACAGTACCGATATTCCCGCTAGCTACAACCGTATTCGCCGTTGCAGTCACCTGATTATTGGAACTACTTTTTATATTAGTCACCTGATTGGAACTACTTTTTGTATTATTGTTTGAACTCTTACGTTCATTAGATGAACGCGATGTGGATTTGACAATTGAATTTTGTGCTTGCTGAATTCTTTGGATTTCAAGTTCCTTTGAAGCAAGGAGACTGTCTTGATTTTGTAGAGATGCTTTTAATACAGCCGTTTCTTGCTCTTTCACTTTAAGTTCTTGCTTTAATTCATCATTTTGTTTTTTCTGTTCTTCCATTTGAGCTCGCATGCCTTCAAGCTCCATTTTCATATTCGTTAAACCAGCAAGCTTGTTTTCGATTGAAGCTTGTTTCTCTTCCAAACTCTTTTTATCAGCATCATGTTGAGCCAATATATCCTGGTCAGCTTCCACAATCTTAGTAACAGCACCGACCCTTTCAATGAAATCACCAAAGCTAGTTGAACCAAGCAGCACTTCAACGTAACCAATGGTATTCCCATTTTCTTGGAAAGAAAGCGCGCGTTGTTTTAAGACAAGGTTTCGCTTTTCAATTCTTTCTTTTATTACAGACATTTCTTCTTGCAGCTGCTCAATTTCTGCCTTTGTGCTAACAATATCAGACTCGGTTTTCACGATCATTTTGTTATTATCAATTATGGCCTGATCAACACGTTTTATTTGTGCATTAATTCTAGCAAGTTCCTCAAGGACAGCAGCCATTTCTTGATCTGCTTTTCGTAAGCTTGATTGAACACTTAATCGTTGGTTTTGAATTTCGCTCTTTTGTTTATTAAAGGATTCTGCATGAACAGACGGAAGCGCAAATGCACTGCCAAGTCCGAGCATAAGTGTCGTATTTAAAATAATTAGTTTCTTCTTCACTCATTTCGCCTGCTTTCTAAAATTCCACGTAAAATACTCTCGCTACTATTGCAAGTGGTCTATGTATTGAATAACTTAATTTGACAATCATTTGTATCATTCGTGTTTTTTCTATGTAATATGACAAAATTAAAGATAAATTTACTCTCAAAAAGGATTATAGCATCATAATTTGACAGGAATATGTTATTCATATTACAAAAACATTTCAATTGCTGCCATCTTTCCCCAGATACAATTAGTAGCTAGTAGAATCATAGAAATGGGGGGAAAATCCAGTCAGCCATCGCAATGGTGAAGTCGAACGGATGTTTGTTACTCATAGTTGAGAGAGTGATTCCGTAAAAGAAAAAAAGCTGATTATGCTGAGGAATAACATCCAAAGCATAATCAGCTTATTATAATAGAAGAAACTCGGCTTAATCGATGCTCATTTCGAGTTCTTCAATTCTTTTTTCAACATATTTGCGATCTTTTTGCGCATGAAAGGTTTCGGCTTTTTCAAGGATAATGCTAGTATTGTATTCGGGAATTTTCGCATATTGTTCGTATACGCCTTTCGGAAGCAGTACATTTCCTTCCGGCCAGAATACCGCAATATTACCAGCTTTCACATCTTCGAATTTAGCATGTCCTTGGTAAGTACCAAAGCGGTTGTAGGCAACGATCGATTCGCCTTCACGGATATTTAGCACAGCTGCATCAGCTGCATTCATCATAATGTCATAACGATCGGCTCCGTTAAATGGATCTTGTTCACTATATACCATCGAGTTAAATTGCTTCCCTCTTCTTGAAGTAACATAGAATTGACCTTCTGTTTTCCGGAGCTCTGGAATTTCAATGGCGAGAAGAGTCCCTTTACCGTCCGGTGTCGGACATACACCACCCTCGCATAACCATGCTCCTCCCCATTGGAAGACATCCCCACGATTTTTCAAATGCTGAATGCCATCATAATTGCGATTAGCTACAGCAATTTCATTGCGAATCTCTGCTGCATGGTTAAATTGGATCAAATGTTTCTTTTCCGGATAAACTCTTGAGGCAAGATCCACATAGATTTCCCATTCCGCACGGGCTCCCTCGATTCTCGGTCCTTTAACTTCCGGACTAAAGTAAACCATTCTTTCCGTACTTGTAGATGTGCCTCCTCCCGGCTGTTCGTAACGGGTCATGGCTGGAAGGACGATGACTTCTTCCTTTGCATCGACAAGTGTTGATGTGTTGAAAATGATATCCTGGTGAACACGCAAATCAACATTCTCAAGAACTTGCTGAATGAAATCTGGGTCTGGCATTGTTTCAAGGAAATTCCCGCCACTTGTAAAAAAGAGCTTTACTTTTCGTTCATGATCATCTGGAAGCATAATGTTTTCTAATGTTTGGCCGACAGTATCCCCCTGCCATCTCGGTACAGGGAACCCCCAGATTTCTTCCATCCGCTTCGCATTTAATTCATCAAAGTCACTGCCAGGCAATACGAACGGATCTGCACCCATTTCACCTGAGCCTTGAACACCGCTATGCCCCCGGATTGGCATCACGCCGCAATGCTCTCTGCCTAGGAAGCCACGAAGCATAGCAAGATTGGCTACTTGTGAAATATTATCTGTTGCAAAACGGTGCTGGGTTAACCCCATACTCCACACAAACACCCCTGATTTGGAATTTGCTAAAAGCTCAGCAAATTCATACATCCGTTCCTTTGTTAAACCAGAGGATTTCTCAAGTTGATCCCAATCTTGGCTGAAAAGATGCTCTTTTAATTCGGCAAAACCGTTAGTATGTGCGTTAACAAAATTGTAATCAATTGCAGAACCTGGCTGCTTTTCTTCCATTTCAAACCAATGCTTCATTACACCGTTCATAAAGGCAATGTCGCCGCCAATATTAACTTGGTAAACGTCATCAACGATTTTCGTTCCAAAAACGGCGCTTTCCGGAATCGATGGAATCCAGTAATTTTCCATTGCTGGCTCACGGTAAGGGTTAATCGTAATAATTTTCGTTCCCGCTTTTTTCGCCGCATACATATATTTTGTTGATACAGGCTGGTTATTCGCCGCAACTGAACCCCAGAAAATGAGGACGTCTGTCCCGATCCAATCTTTATAGTTGCAACTAGATGCCCCGATTCCAAGCGACCGTTTTAAAGCTGTTTTACTTGGAGAATGACAAATACGGGAAGCATTATCAATGTTATTCGTGCCGAGAAAGCGAGCTGTTTTCGCTGCCGTATAATAAACTTCATTTGTTATTCCACGCGCTGTTAAATAAAAAGCAAGCTGCTTCGGATCAATTTGTTTAATTTTATCTGCGATTCGATTTAACGCTTCGTCCCATGAAATTCTCGTAAACTTCTTTTCTCCCTTTTTACGAGAAAGCGGGTACGGAATCCTCCCTAATTTTCGCAACTGTGTACTATCCAATTCTTTCATTTTTTCCACATCTTCCAGCCACTTTGGATCGATCGCCGGCATTGTGTTTAAGCGGAGAACATTTAGCCTAGTCGTGCAAAGATGAGGGCCGTTAAGCGTTTGGTCGTATAACCCCGATACGCCAAGGGCACAGCCATCACATACACCTTGAGTTAAAATCCTATATGCATATGGCAAGTTATCCTTATTATCCCAGGCAACCTTCATCGTATCCCGGATATGATGCGGCTTTACCTTTCCAAGCCCCATTGGTGCTAAACCCGCCCATAATGACGGCTTAATTGATTTATCTAGTTTCATAGGTCCTGTATGTTTTGTTGTTCCCATATGCTCTACCCCTTTAGAAGTTTTTCCATCACGCTAGGACTTTGGCCGATATATTAAAAATTTGGCCGATAAATGCACTAAACTAACCGATATATTAAAAATTTTGGCCGTTAAATGCTGATACGTCTCTAAATGTGGACCATTTTTTCGTTATTTTGTTATTTATATAAAATAAAAACCACCAGACACATGCAGTGTTTGGTGGTTAGTCTTTAGCAGGTTCGCTACCAAGTGCCAACGCTAGATTTTGTACATCTTTTCAATATCCTGATCAAAAACAAATATAGACATTCCAAAGTCTCTTTCGATATCGATGTCCACAAATAAATCAATTAACTTCGCCTGTAAGAACTCTTCCATTTCAAAAGGCTGGTTCTTTTTATACATCTCTTTTACCATTTCTGTTCTGGCTGCCCGAAGCATTTGTTTGCCATCATCAGCGCTTGCGATGAATTTTTCGACTGGTGAGAGGTTTCCCTCCATTTCGCAAATGGCCCAGTTTTTACAGAAAGTGGTTGTCACTTTGCTCGGCCCTTTGCCCATATGTTTTTTTCGAAAGGAACGAACAAGATTGCTAAATTCGGCTTCATATTTATTCATGCGTCTTCAATCCTTTTAATTCCAGCAGGAACGCTGCTGGACATAAACAATTAATCGCTTTCAAATAGCTGTATCACTCTTAACTGACGACAGGATCGCTATCTCATATCAAAAATGTTACAACATTATGAACTAAATAGATAATATCACTATTATTTAATTTATACAACTTTTTTAGTTTTCACACTATGAATATATCTTTAACCCTTGCCATCTGAAAAATATATGCTAGTATTTTTGTTATTCAGCTAAGTTAGGCAGGTGGATTAAGATGACGATAGAAATTAGCCACAGTAATAAAATTTTCAAATTCGAAAATGGTATATTACAAGAACAATTTGATGAAATTGTATCCGAACATCCCCTCACAATTTTCCTCAATGGCGAGGAATTTTCGACAATGGTTTGTTCCCCTGATAATTTAGAGGAACTTACACTTGGGTTCCTAGCGTCAGAAGGATTTATTCGGCGGAAGGATGAAATTAAAAATATTCACATTAACGAAGACAAAGGCATTGCCTATGTTGACCTATATGCTCAAACAACTACAAGCCACGAATTTCACTCAAAGCGTTTCATCGGTTCGTGTTGCGGAAAAAGCAGACAATTTTATTTTCATAATGATGCTCGGACAGCGAAAACGTCTACTTCCGAACTGATATTGACATCAAAACAGTGTCTATCCCTTATGAAACAACTGCAAAATAGCAGCGTTATTTTTCAAAAAACTGGTGGGGTTCATAATGCCGCCTTACTCTCAACAGATGAATTGATCATCAGCAGAACGGATATCGGCAGACACAATGCTTTAGATAAAATTTTTGGTTATTGTATCCAAAACAAATTGTCTGTTAGAGATAAAATAATCGCATTCAGTGGGCGAATTTCTTCTGAGGTGCTGCTAAAAGCGGCCAAGATCGGTGTTGGCATTATCCTGTCAAAATCCGCCCCTACGGACCTTGCCATCAAACTGGCCGAAGAATTAAACATTACGACCGTAGGATTTATTCGCGGGAATTCATTCAACGTATATTCCCATGTCAAAAGAATTGTAGAATAACACAATTCCGCTCTAGCAAAATATTGTTGAATAATTAATCCTATGCTAATCTAAATGGACAATCGTGTGTAAAGGAGCGATAGAATGTCGAAAATTTCACTCGCAGTAGCAGTTAAATTAAAGAGTGTCCTATCAAAGCGAATCCATGAATTAGAAGAAGAAATGGGCCGGGTCGCCTATATCGACATGGAAAAAGGGAGTCAATTGCCAAAACAAGCACGGAACTTGATAGAAGTTGAAAAGGATATTGAAGAAGTGCGTAAAGATTTCCGACTTCTTGATCGGCTTATGTACAAAGCAAATATTGAGAATGAAATCATTTTCAATAACGAATCTCTTGCCATTGTAGAGGCAATTGAATTCGCTTCCCAGCTCCGTGCCAGAGCACGTAAATACAAGGAGTTTGGATCCACAGCTAAAGAGGAATTTCTTTACCCGCTTGGCGATTCTAGCTCTATGGTTAAGGTCGCCATGTTCGATCCGGAAGACTACCGCCTAAAAGCATTAGACATGGAACGTCAGGCGAACCGTCTGTCTAATTTAATAAATGCGAAAAATTATGCTGTTGAATTAGACTTTGACAGCGATAGATATTTCTAAACCTTGAAGCGGTGAGACTCCTCTTCAAGGCGTAGAAGGAGATCCCCCTTGTGTACATCTTAGTACTGAATTCATGGCGATTGGCAAACCAATGACCGATAACCATTTATACTTTTACCAGTAACCGATGACCCACTATGGCAATGGATGGTCGATGACCAACTTATTAGTTCCTATATCTCCTTCTATGAGCCCCTAGCCCATTATGGTCAGGGGCTTTTTTAACTGCCCGCACAATTTCATGGAAATACCCACATAAATTATTGATAAACTGGTGGGACGCCTGTTCCGTGACTGGTACTTATTCAATTTATTACCCATTTAAGTATGGGCTAAGTATTTTTATGACTTCGTCTAGTTTTTTGGCATTTTTTTTGTACATTTGTTTAGCCGTGTTAGAATCGGTTTCCAATTCAAAAATTTCTAGGTCAGCTTGGCATTTTTTGAGCATTGCCATTAAAAGCGGTTTTGTTTGTGGGGAAGGTTGCTTCATTTTGTCATCGAAAAGATCGACAGTTAAATCTCCATAAGAGTCTACTTGGGCAAAAAACACGTTATCTAGGGTAATACCTAGTTTATCTAATTCAATATTAAGCCATTTACGGTCTTTTCCAGCAGCAGCAAGTGCATTATTAACGATCTGACCATCCCTTATAATCGTCTGAGGTACTTTATCTTTAGGCATTTTCATGTTAAGATCTTTTGGGGTTAGGGGTCTATTTTCTTTTTTCAAAAGAACCGTTAATTCACCTGTAGATTCTAACATTGCAAATTCCACATCTGCCATATTAAAAACATCTTTTTGACGAAGCAAAGTACTTAGTGCATCCGTTGAATATTTTTCCTTCTTTAAGTTATCCTCCATAATCTTTCCGTCTTTAATAAATATGGTTCCTTTCCCTTCAACAAAGTCCCGAAAGCTATTGCTTTTTAAAGAAATAATACTAACTAAAAATGCAATTACTCCAAAAATGGAGATGGCAAGTATTCCATGCCCAATCGGACCATCAAGTCCCATTATGACTTCGCCAGCAATACTACCGATTGTCATTCCGACGATATATTCAAAAAATGATATTTCGGAAATTTGTTTTTTCCCTAAAATCTTGGTCATTACGAATAAAAAAGCAATAAATACGAGCGAACGAACGATGATATGGCTCCATTCAGACATTTCGTCACCCCACACATTAAGATTCAAGATTTATATTGTGGTTCTTCAAATACTAATTCATTTACACGGACTTGAAGATCTTTTTTGATATCATTCATCATGGACATCGTTTCATGAAAGGTCCTTTGAGCTTCAGGATCTTGGGAATTTAAAGCTAAAGATGAGAGCTGCGCTTCAATTCCTTTAATTGTTGCTACACATTGTTTTACATTCGAAATTATGGTCATATTTTCATCTTCCTATTCGGCAATATTTCAAAATCAAATTCGCCTTGGCTCATATGCGCCCAGATTTTTACCTTAGCTTGCTCGATAAAATCCTTTAATAAACCTAAAGGCTCGCCGGAGGCTTAACTTTATTCATCCGAGGTTTGAACCCTACTGAATGGGATACCTGTTTACCATTCATTTCGCTACTCGTTTCGTTTAGAGGTTTTTGCTGAATAAAGTTAAAATAATGAAAAGGTTGGCTAAAAGCCAACCAATTCAAGGCTATTATTGTTTGTATTGCGGCTCTTCTTGCTCAATTTGCTGCAGACGCGGTGCAACATTGTCAATGATTGTTTGTGTTTGCTGTGCTGCATCTTGGTATAATTGTTTTGCTGCTTTATTGTCAGTTGCTAAAGCAAATCCCTCTAAGCTTGCTTGTGCACTCTTTAAACCCGCAATCGCTTGTTTTACCTGAGTTCCTACTGTCATTTTAATACCCTCTTTCTTTCGTATTGGCTCTTTTCTGCATGTTGATGCTCATACATAACACATACCTAATAAGCCAATCGGTTTTTGCCGATTGATCCTTACCTCTTCTTCTTGGCATGCTGCAAAATCAACATTTAAGAAGCCTTTGTAATAATCACTTACAAACGATATTATTGCTCATACGCATGTGATTTATTTAATTCTTGTGCTGGTAATTTAAGGCGTTCATTATTTTTGGTAATATATTATAAATAACATTCAGCAAAAATACAAATAATAAAATTACTTAAAGGTCATTCATTTAAGTGATCTAAATCATCACACCCTCCATTGAAATTGATTATCATTAACATGTAGGAATCATTCTCTATTTGGGGGTCATAATGATGGAAAAGAAATCACTTGTAGAGGCTCAGGAGTTTAGTGATAACCAATTTACTAAAAGGATTATTTTTCGCGAGGGTGAAAGTACAGTATTTGTCCTAAACTTCATGCCTGGCCAGCAGTTGCCTGCTCACAAGCATCCAGGAACAGCAGTTTATTTATTGGTTCTACAAGGAAACGGGACATTAACAATCAACGGGGAGCCATCAGAAGTTACTGAAAAAGATGTCATTCATGCAAGCGGAGATGAGGAATTTGCCTTTGTGAATAGCGGAAGTGATCCAGTAAGTCTTTATGTGATGTTGAATAAAATTCCTGATGAAAGATATGCTCAAAATATTTAAGCCAAAAAGCTGCTGTTGAGGTCTCAACAGCAGCTTTTCATCCATTTAAACAGAACTCTGGCTTGATAGGGTTCTAAAAGTATACAAATTCTATTCATCATTTTATAGTGGGAGCAAGTTTACATTTGTTTGGTTTTTTAAATCCTCAATCATTTGCACCCATTCCTGAGGTTTATTCGAAAGGACTGAATAATAAGCAACTAAGAAATCTGCAGCTAGACTCGCGGGAATTTCTGAAACATTGTCATCTGTCGGCATGAAACAAAAATCGAGTCCTTTTACCGCTTCTCCGTCATTTTTCCATGATGGATGGACATATGGGAAATCAAGACGTTTATAGCCGAGATGGGAAAGAACTTCACGGCGAATGAATGGATTCATTGGCTTGACGCCGCCAAATTCGTGATCCTCTAGCTGATATGGATCATAAATTTCTGCGAACATGCCAAAAAGTTCTTTACCATTCGCTTTTGCAAGCTCATTCAAGTCCTCTGAGCGATTTTGTGCCAAAAAACGTCCAAGACTTAGGCCTGGACGGCCAATGATGGTAAAGTCTGTCATCGCAATATTCCAATCCGGATAGTACCTATATTCTGTCGCCCCCACTACATCCTCATGATGAACAGCAACAAAAACGCGAATTCCCGGATCCTCTAAAGGTTCTTTCCACAATTCAAATTCAAGCACTTCCTCAGGTGGAAAAACCTCTTTCATCAGCTCATGCATCTTAACAAATAATGGATCTTCTATACTTGTAATTCTTTTATATTCCATGGGACATACTCTCCTCTATATCAAATTCGCCTTGGCGTATTTGCGCCCAGATTTTTATCGAGCTTGCTCGATAAATTCCTTTAAAAAATCTGTGGCATCCGCCGGAGGCTTAACTTTATTCAGCCGGAGTTTGAACCCCATCTAAATTGGATACCTGTTTCCATTAATCTCGCCACTAATAGGAGTGGGAGACTTCTGCTGAATAAAGTTAAATGGATTTTTCCATTCCATCAATACGGCGTGATTTAGTGATTCCTCGTCATCTAAATAATTCTCAACGATAGATAGAGGGATTCTTCCACAGCGTAAGAGAAATGTGATAATCGGATCGTTAAACTCTCCTTGAATAACAGCCTCCACATATTGTGAAGCAGTCATCTTATCCGCTTTTTTATAAAATCCTGGCATTCTTCCCCCGCCAAGCAGTCTGTCAAGCCTGCGCTGGATAACAACCTGATACATCGCCTGCATTAAGTATTTTCCTAGTCCAAGCTTGCGAACCCTTGGGCGCACGCTTATGTCAACAATATAAAGCGTATTTCCTTCGGGATTGTGATTTCCTATGTATCCGCTATCCGTGATTTCTTCCCAAGTATGGGAAGGGTTCGCCGGATTAAAATCAACGCAAAGTCCTGTTAGCGAGCCTGCAAGTTGACCATTTACTTCGATACAAAGGGCGCCTTCAGGAAACAATGTTACGTGATTGTTCAATTGCTCCTTATTCCACCATAATTCGGACGGAAAGGGAGGCGGGAAGCATTCGGATTGAATTTTAATCAATTCTTCAAAATCGTCTCTCGTATAATTCCGAATGACAACAGGGACCGGTTTCTCTTGATCAAACACATAAAATTCGCTTTTATATGCCATTTTTTATCACTCTCAAGAATCTATTTTTTCCCAATCAGGATACAAATCTACTCGGCGGTCACGCCATGTTGTGACCGAACCTTTTTCCCTTACTTCGTATAAAAGGCTTAAATCAAGATCAGCCGTTATGATCATATCATCATTTATTTCCCCTTCAGCCATGATCCCTTTTGGCGGGAACGGGATATCATTAGGTGTAATGACTGCAGCCTGTCCGAAGTTGCTACGCATGAAATCAACAGTTGGCAGTGAGCCAACCGTGCCTGCCAAGACTACGTACACTTGATTTTCAATTGCGCGTGCGTGGCTTGTATAACGGACGCGGTGGAATCCATGACGGTTATCCGTACAAAATGGACAGAAAATAACATCTGCTCCTTTTGCTTTCGCCATTCGAACAATCTCTGGGAACTCAATATCATAACAGGTCAACATAGCAATGCGGCCTTTGTCTGTATCAAAAACTTGCAAATCTTTCCCTTGAGACATGTTCCACTCCTGAACTTCTGTTGGAGTAATGTGCAATTTCGCCTGTTCTGCAATTCTGCCATCTGGGTAAAATAAATGCGCCACATTATATAAGCGGCCATTTTTATTAATCACATGTGTGCCGCCAATAATGTGCATATTTGACTCTCTTGCTAAATTAGAAAATAGATTCATATATTGTTCAGTAAAGTCTGGCAGATCATTAATTGTCGGCCTTTTTCCTTGGGCATTATCAATTGATAGTAGCTGTGTGGTAAAAAACTCAGGAAACAAAACAAACTCCGAATCAAATTCCTGAGCCGTTTTAATATAATGTTCACATTGCTTTGCAAAATCCTCAAATGAATGAATAGTATGCAGATGATACTGCACTGCAGAAACACGTAGTTTCAATGTCATCCCCCTCACACTAAAAAATATGGCGTACAACGCCATCATTTCTACAAATAACCTGAGATGAGTATAACAACTCCATCTTTCTTGATTATCAATTATTTCCTTTGAAATAACAATACTCATATTAAAAGTTTTTGCCTTCATGTAAATGACGGCAAACTAAAAAGGAAGGTTAATATTCCTTCCTTTTTTGCTTCTGTAAGTTATCTTTGAAACTGGTAATGGTGCATAATTATTTTACAATATGAGGATGCGCCCCGGCACTGACAATTTTAAATTCCATTTCACCGGTATTTTCAATGAGGAAATACATTTGGTTATTGCCTTTTTTCAATTCGCCTTTATAACCATTTTCTAATTCAACATAAAACGTCGAGATATATTCCACTTGTGTTTTTGTTCGAGCGTGCTCCTCCATCGTGCGTACTTCGAGCTTCTTTATTCCTCTTTTGAAAGCTTCTGTATCAAAATCACTAAAGATAAATTGCTCTTTAGAGGTTTCATGATCGATAAGCAAGTAGTTAAAGAAAATGAACACGGGGTTAATATTGAATGGAATATCGAGATTAATATCTCTGTAGGGAACCTCAGTTATTCTCCAGCCTATTCCTGGAACGTAACGGACTTCGATCTTAAAGGCTTCCGTTTCAGTGGTCTCCCCAACAGGTACATCCAATTTATAAATGCTGTTTTTCCCTTCTTCTTTTATAAAAGATGCCTTTGCTAAATTCCATTGAAGAAGAGAGCCGCCATCCGCTTCTGGCTGAGCCATTTTCCCTTTATACTCAATGATTTCGCGATTAGCAATAAATTGCCTTGCCTGAGATTTTGTTAACGTTCCTGTTAAATACTTCATTAACTTTTTCTTTGTCCCAATATCGCCTGATAAATATCGGTAGGTCTTACCTTCATAATTAAATGTTTCGTATTCCCCTTTTTTATAATTTCCTCCCCTCTGCACATAGCTCTCACTTTGTTTCCATTTGCTTGCTAACGAAACTACTTGGGCTTCATTAATCTTGTTATGCTCCTTTTCATTCAGAACAATTTTTCCCGGTTGCTCCGTTGCCTGTGCATATTCATTTTGAAAAAGCAACGGCACATTCAGCGTCGTAACTGCAAGACCTGCGATTACCCATTTTTTTGCTTTCATTTTCTATTCCTCCATTTGCTCGTTTCGGTTTTTTTATTTCTATCTGAATTGTACTCCCGCAGCGAGCTAAATGAGTTACAGAATGGTTATCAAAATCTTTAATTTTGGTAACGGATTTCGTCCATCTTTCTTGCTAACAAATATTACTTTTCGGATGGTCTCTTATATATTATTTTCAATATGACTTGATTTAGCACTTCAGACATCACGAGTCCGGCTGCAATGGCCCCAGATATCATGCATGCCATTGCCGCAAGTTCAATGGCAGTTTTATAATCGTTCTCAACGAGGTGGCGCATGGCGTCATAGGCCTTTCCTCCAGGCACTAAAGGAATAATCCCTGCAACACTGAAAATAATCATCGGCGTTTTATAGATCCTAGCAAAAAGCTGACTAACCAACCCAATTGAAAAAGCGGAAAATAACGATGCTACAACAGCATCATATTGTATATTTACAAGCCAGAAATAAATAATCCACCCGACCATTCCAACAAAACCGCATTTGATTAATGATTTCTTCGGCGCATTAAAAAGGACACCAAAAGCAGCCGAAGCAATAAAGCTTGTTATTAGATGTAGAACCATCGTTCGTACTCCTCCGTTAGTGGTAAAGCAATGATAATATTTTTTAACTAGGGAATTATGCTATATGGGACCAATTATTATAAAAATGGGTTCAATTATTTCGATAATGGGATCAATTATTTCAAAAATGGGCTCAATTAATTTGATAATGAGACCAATTATTGCAAAGTATGAGCAACAATAGCGAAGATAACCGAAAATCCATTCAATAATGAACATGGCTTTCTGCATAACACCTTAAAAAACAGAAAATACAACTGCGACTCCTGCTCCAATCGCAAAAGCTGTCAATAATGCGTCTACACCCTTAGATAAACCTGCAACAAGGTGTCCAGCCATTAAATCTCTGATCGCATTTGTAATCAGCAAGCCGGGCACTAGTGGCATGACAGAAGCAATGATAATTTTATCCAGCTGCAAGCCAATTCCAGTCCTAACAAAAATAAAGGCAATTAATCCGATCACGAGAGCAGCAAGAAATTCTGAGAAGAACTTTATTTCAACAACCCTATGAACATAAACAAAACAAGTAAAACCAAAACCCCCTGCAATGATTGCAGGAATCACATCAATCCACTGCCCCAGAAACATCAATAAGAAACACCCGCTTGCAATCGAAGCGGCTAGAATTTGTTGATATGTCGGAAACGCGTAATCAGCTTTTTCAATTTCCTTCAGCCTGTCAAAGGCTTCTATCCCCGTTAATTCTCCACTACTTATTTTACGTGAAATGCCATTAACTAATGTTACTTTATATAAATCCGTTGAACGCTCAGATATTCTGATTAACTTGGCAGGCTCGGTCCCATCGATAGAAAAAATAATTCCGGTTGGTGTTACATAGCTATGTGAATGAGGAATACCAAGAGATGAGGCAATTCTAGACATCGTATCTTCTACCCTGTACGTTTCCGCCCCGCCCTGCAGCATGATCTTCCCCGCAAGCAGACAGATTTCTATCACTTCGAGTGAATGAGGCAGCAGTTTATTTTCCATTCTTCTTCCTCCAGCCTTTAAAAAATGTGATTCGTAAAATCCATCCTTTATTAAACCACAATCATTCACATTTTTCATTTCAAATAATGAAATCATCCTTTATTAAAAGATCAAACGTAAATTTTTGTTTTTTTCTAATTTTCCATATTAACCAATGTTAAATGTTTGTAAAGTTTTCCGTTCAATCCTATATTTTATTATATGAACTTTGTTAACCTTAGATTAATATGTCAATTTTAGCAAAAGTCATTGAAACGATACGAAGATAATTTTTCAGTTAACAGATTGAATTTAATAAAGGTTTATTAAAAATGAAAAAACGAACAATTTCTTTCATAGCTGCCATTATCCGCCTTTATCAGAATAATAGAGATAATAAAATATAATTTTATTTGTTTTTTGGTCTAGTTAAATATATTGTAAAATTTACTCAAAAAGGAGCATTTAATGAGGAACGAAAAAAGAACTATAAATTTAATGACATTACTTGAAATTCTATGCATCTCTATGAAATTAGGTTTCACCTCTTTTGGCGGACCAGTTGCCCATCTCGGCTATTTTCATAATGAATACGTCCGCAAAAGAAAATGGATGGATGAAAACAGCTATGCTGACTTAGTCACATTGTGCCAATTTCTCCCTGGTCCAGCAAGCAGTCAGGTTGGGATCGGCATTGGAGTGTTACGGGGGGGAATAATCGGCGGGATATTGGCTTTTCTCGGATTTACGACGCCCTCTGTCATTGCTTTAATTTTGTTTGCACTCTTGCTTCAAGGAATGGGTACAGTAGATGCAAGCTGGATTCATGGGTTGAAGATTGTGGCGGTTGCTGTTGTTGCACATGCGATTTTAGGAATAGCACAGAATCTTGCACCCGATTTGCCGAGAAAATCAATCGCCCTTGTTGCGATCGCAGCTACATTACTCTGGCAAACTGCTTTTACCCAAGTTGGCGTCATCTTTCTATCAGGAGTGCTCGGCTATCTTATTTATAAAAAACATCGTAATACAGTAGAAAATCACTTTCATTTTCCGCTTTCAAAACGATTTGCGATCGGGTGTTTAGTGCTATTCTTTGGGCTGCTTTTCAGTCTACCGATCTTAAGAGAATTAACTGCATCTACTTGGATTGCAATGTTTGACAGTTTTTATCGTTCAGGTGCGCTCGTTTTCGGCGGTGGCCATGTTGTTTTACCATTATTAGAGCGTGAATTTGTTCCCTCTGGGTGGATTAGCGCAGAATCATTTCTTACTGGATACGGCGCCGCACAGGCAGTTCCCGGACCGTTATTCACTTTTGCTGCATATATAGGTGCTGTTATGAATGGCTGGCAGGGTGGGCTACTTGCGACCTTTGCGATCTTTTTGCCTGCCTTTCTTTTAATAATGGGTACATTGCCATTTTGGGATCACCTTCGCCGTAATTCGAAAATTAAAGGAGCATTAATGGGCGTGAATTCAGCGGTTGTCGGTATATTAATTGCCGCCTTTTACCAGCCTATTTGGACAAGCTCTATTATAAAACCAGCTGACTTTGCCTTTGCTGCCATATTGTTCAGCATGCTAAGTTTTTGGAAGCTCCCCCCTTGGATAATTGTATTAACAGGAGCTTTGGGCGGTGTATTATTAGGGTACCTTAATTAATTGCGAAAGCTGCCGGCCTTATCGGCAGCTTTTTCCTTATAGGAATAATTGGCTCATTCGCTACTGAAATCAAACACCGGTGTTTGATTTCCGATGTTTTACAATGTTGCTTTATTCCAACGGAACTTCCAAAATGATTATCGTCCCTTTTCCTTCAACCGATTTAATCGAGAGTGTTCCCCCTACAGCACGGGCTCTTTCTTCCATACTGAAAATGCCTACTCCCCGTTTGATTTTGTCAATATCAAAGCCTTTGCCTTGGTCTTCAATCATCACCCGGATGACATCATCGATTTCGCGAATCGTAACGGCGGCTTCTGCTGATTCAGCATATTTCCCAATATTCGTTAAACCCTCTTGAATGATCCGGTATATCGAAATTTCTATGTTTGCACTAAGACGTTTACTCAAGTAACAATCAAAATGGACATTGATTTGATGGTGGTCTGAAAACCGGACTAAATATGAACGAATCGCGGGAATAAGTCCTAGGTCATCAAGTACCGATGGGCGAAGTTCCCAAGAAAGATTACGAAGCTCTTCAATAATTTCGGTTGCTTCAGCCTGCATCTGATCCAAAAGCGGATGATCAATTTCGGTCTGTAGCCGGCTGATTGTAATTAGATGGCTATATAAGTTTTGACCCATTCCATCATGGAGTTCCCTGGATAAACGTCTTCGTTCATCTTCCTGTACATAAATAATCTTTCCCATCATATTTTGGAGCTCTACCTCTGCCTGCTTACGCTGTGTTACCTCATGGCGAATCGCTAAATATTGGTATGGGATTCCTCTTTCATCCAGAAAAGGTACAATCGTCGTATCTACCCAATAATAAGCCCCATCTTTTGCCTTGTTTTTAATTTCACCGGTCCAGACATTTCCACTTGATATGGTCTGCCAAAGATTTTTCATGAACTCATTTGAATGATAACCGGAATTGATAATCCTGTGATCCTTCCCAATCAGTTCTTCCGCTGAATATTTTGAGACCTCACAAAACTTCTCATTCACGTAGGTAATGATTCCTTTTTTATTTGTGAAGGCGACGATCGTCGAAGCATCGAGGGCGAATTTTAAATCTACTAGCTCATTTAATTGATAGGACTGCTGTTTATTGAGCCTTGACTGATCTTTTACACTATGAAAAACAATAAGAAAAAAACGTTCCTCCCCAAGAGAAAAAGAATTCACCCTGAAAAAGAAGGAAAAAGCTTGGCCGTTCCGGTGCTGTCCGTGCTGGTGAGAAACAATGCCCTCCACAGTATCTTGAAGATCTACCTCAGGCATAAATTCCTTTATCCTTTTCCCGATTAATTCTTTAGCCAGATACCCGAAATGGTCGTTTGCAAGCTGATTGGCAAACGTTATGATGCCTGATTCATTTACGAGAATAGTCGCATCGCTAGAACGAGGAGCAATCTTCATTTCATCATGTGTTTGATTATTTCTGTTCATAATCTTACCTCCCACATTGCCGGTTACAATAAGCCCGCTAACATTCCTTCCAACGTGATCGCAGCCTGCTTAATCATATTTTGTTCACGCTCTGAAATTGAATCATTTGTTCGATTTCCTACTAATAATACGCCCTTTGGAACTCCATTATAGAGAATTGGAACAGCGAAAGCGTAACATAGCTTTTCAGCAAGCATAATCGGATATTCTAATGCTTTCCCAGGGATGTTTTCAGGAAAATGATTGATTGTTATCGAACTGCCTGTCGAAATGACTTTTCCCGCAATTCCTTTTCCATAACGAACAGAAATTCTCTTATATTTCTCGTTGCTGTTTCCAGCGGCATAATGCCAGCTGACATCAGGCCCATCATTGTTTTGCAAAGCAAGACCAACAAAATCAACGTTTATTTCTGACAATATTTTTTCACAAGCTTGAGCAATCGGCTGTTTACTTATTGATTGATGCATAATCGCTTACATCCTTTATATGCCATATCCCATTAGCCCCTTTTTCAAAGCAATTTCAACAAGCTCCGGCCTTGTTTTCATTTGGAGCTTTTCCATCAAGTTCCCTTTATGCGTTTCAACCGTTTTTACACTAATAATCAGTTGCTCAGCAATTTCTTTATTTGAAAAACCTTTTGCGACCAATGTCAGTACTTCTTTTTCTCTGTCAGAGAGAAGATTAAACGTATCCGCCTTTCCATTCTTCACACTGCCTATGTATTCCTCCATCAGCCTTTTTGTCGCAGAAGGATGCAAATAAGCGTTGCCGGTTGAAACCGAACGGATGGCAGCCAAAAGTTCATCATGTGGCGCACTCTTTAAAATACACCCCGAAGCACCTGCTTGAATGGCTCTGAATAAATATTCCTCATCGTCATGCATCGTCAAAATCAAAATAGCGGTTTCAGGTAATAACTTTTTTAGTTCAGATGTGGCAGATAAACCGTCTTTCCCATGTGGCATGCTTAAATCCATAACAACAACATCCGGCTGAAGTTCAAGGGCTTTCTGGATTCCTTCATTCCCTTCGGAAGCCTCTCCGACTACTTCTATATCAGAATGGTTGTTTAAAAGCATTTTCAATCCCATTCTGACAACTGCATGATCATCACAAAGCAGAATTTTAATCAAGTCAACTCCCCCTAACTTTATTTTGCGTTCTTATTTAAAGTATATTTTAACTATACGCTTTTTCCAAAAAGATAACAGTAAATAAAGGCTCTGTTAATCTTGATAGTTGATTTCCGTTCCAGGCACTTCGCTTTCCGCGGGCGACCACCGAGCCTCCTCGACACTTCGTGTCTGCGGGGTCTCGCCTAACTCGCTTCTCCTGCAGGAGTCTTCGTGCCTTCCACTGCAATCAACCTGTGGTCTAGATCAACATTTTTCTTTATAGCCAAAATAAAAAATACACAACAAGGGACTGCGAATCGCAAATCCCTTGTTGCGTTTGCTCTATACTAACGGTAGGTCAAGCTTGATCGTAGTCCCTTCCCCTATTTTAGATGAAAGGGTCCATTTTCCGCCAATTAAATGCATCCTTTCTCTCATCGCTGCGAGGCCGGTTGATTGATTCATCCCTTTTTCAACATCAAACCCTTTGCCTTCATCGATAACCAGGATGGATAAACAACCTAATTTCCATTTAAAGGTAATTTTAACTTTCATCGTATCAGCATATCTGGCAATATTCGCCAAGGCTTCTTGGCAAACTCTAAAAAGAGTAATCCTTTCCCTCTCTGAGATGCGAACTTCCTCTCCAGAGCTTTCCAAATCAACGACAACCCCATATGTTGACGTATATAGCTTCAAATAGCTTTTGATTGCAGGCAGAAGCCCAAGTGTAATGAGAGTCGGAGGGTGCAGTTCAACAGCCAGAAGCCTGATTTCTTGAATCGATTTCTCAAGCATTTGGGCCATTTCGCCAACATATCCTTTCATTGCCGGCTGTTCAATCGCTGATTCTATCAACTGCAATCCGTTATAGAGACTGTATAAAGTCTGTCCTACACCTTCATGAAGCTCGAGGGCGATCCTTTTAATCTCATCTTCTTGGGATTGAATGATATAAGAGCTAATATTTTTTTCAACTGGCTGTGTGTCCATTTCCACCCCTCCTCCCCACTTATGCTCTTTTTACCCTATGGCCGGAAATATCACTGAACATTCCAGCATATTGTACGACATCACCGGCATCATTTTTGATCGCACTTATGGTCAGCCATTGTAGATAATGCCGGCCATCTTTGCGTCGATTCCAAATTTCCCCCTGCCAAAACCCATTTATTTCAATCGATTTCCATAAATCCTCATAAAACGCTTTTGATTGCTTATCGGATTTAAGAATATTTGGGTTTTTCCCAATGACTTCTTCTGATTGAAATCCAGTAATTTCAGAAAAAGCAGGGTTAACTGAAATAATTTTGCCTTTCGTATCGGTGACCAGAATACCTTCAACTGTATGATTGACTACTTCGTTCGCTAAGCCCATTTTCCCTTGGTAATACATCCAGATAACTAGTATTAAGCTTGCTAGTGCCACTTCCGATAAGGCCATGAAACCAATAGCATAATGTCCAGTAAGATTAAATAATAGTGTTAGTATTAATGGCGGGAAAAATCCGCCCAACCCGCCCATTGCAGAGACAATTCCATTCACTATTCCAGCTTGCTTTTGGAAATACATCGGGACAAGTTTAAATATAACACCATTCCCCATTCCTGCACAAAAAGCGATCGTTAAACAGCCAAATGTATACCAGGCGATTGACGGGGCAAAAGAAAGGATCATTGCAGAGATTGTGAACCCACCAAAAACAAACATTAATAATTTCAGAGAATGAAAGCGGTCAGCAAGCCATCCACCGACAGTTCGCATCGCAGTCGCAATGACAATGAATCCAGCTGTTCTTAAACCAGCATCAACCTTATCAAGCCCAAAGTTAGCAACAAGGAAGTTTGGTAAATAGATTGTGAAAGCAACAAACGATCCAAACGTGATAAAGTAGAACAAACATAGAAGCCACATTTTTTCGTTTTTATAGACCCCTTTAATTTGTTCCATAAGTGGAGTCTTCACTTTTGTTTCCTTTTTATCACCCAAAAAGAAATTGGCTGCTATAAAGATAGCTAATACAACCAGGTATAACTGAACAGTCGTGGACCAGCCAAATTTAGATGCGACAACAGGTGCAGCAAAGGCTGATACGGCTGTTCCGAGATTACCAGCACCATAAATCCCGTTAACAAAACCATGGCGTTCCTTCGGATAATACTTCGGTAGACATGTGACGCCGACGGAGAAAACAGCGCCTCCAAGCCCTAAAAATAATCCCCCAAGTAACAGATCAAACACTGAATCTGCAATACTAATATAATAAACTGGAAATAAAAGCAGGATAAAGCTGATTAGAAAGAGGACTCTTGCTCCGAACTGATTGGCATAATATCCGACTGGAATTCGTAAGATCGAACCGAGAACAACGGGAAGCGCCGTCACCAATGCTAGTTGCTCAGCCGGAATAGTGATATCCTCTTTAATAAATGGAAGTAATGATGATAATAACACCCATACCGCAAAACCAACCGTAAGATTTAAAGTTTGCAATGGAAGCTGGACTTTTCTAATCATTTGGATCACACTCTCTTCTAATAACATAATTTAAGCCTGCATCCGGGTCATATGCTTTCCATTCATTCTCGCTATACGACACATTCGTGGTTAAGGGAACAGCAAAGAAGTAATGATAATCAAAATAAATGCGCAGATGCGTTCCGTCAGGACATAGCTCTGTTTTTTGAATCGTCTTTTTCACAAAAGGAGCTTGATCCTCGTCTTGATGACTAAGGATCGCTACTTCGGCTTTTAACGATACAAATGACTGGATTTTCTCAATCTCAGTGGGTTCCACAGCCATTGCACCCTTTCTTATTAGGATAAATGAACATTTTGTAGCCCTGAAGATATTCCCAAAATACATCTTCAGCATGACCTTCAATAAATTCAATCGTTTCCTCTTCTGATTCCCATCTACTCATTCCTTTTACTTCCGCAACCACAATTTCAACCCCGTCTTTAGACTTTTCATCTAAATACCAGTTCAGACGGACACCTTTAAAAAGGTTTGAAAGCACTTTATCTATTTCTGAAGCAAAGTTCCCGGATGCCTCTCTTACAAAGCAAAAATCAAGGTATGTTTCACTGTTCATTTGATTCACGCCTTTACGTTTTTCATCTTATTATAGGAATAAATCGCGATCGGAAACAACACGATATTTAATCCGCAAAAGATCAAGACATTGACATAGTTTTCATAAAAGAACTGATGAACCATATATTGAGTAAAGATGATATTAAGCATCAAGATGGCGCAAAGAATGGCAACTCCTACAAACTTATGCTTCATAGCGCTTCACCCTTACCGCGTAAATTGCGTCCTTTTCAACTTTCACCTGAATTTCTGGCAATGGTCGTCTAGGCGGTCCGGCCGTAGGCGCACCTGTTTCGACATCGAATTTCCCATGGTGGCACGGACAAACCATTTCTTCTTGCTCCTTCACCCAGAAAACTGGGCAGCGAAGATGTGTGCATGCATTCTGATAGGCAACATATTTATTTTCCGATAATCTGATCAAAATCGCATCGTCATGCTCGCCCGGGAATTTGAAATCAATTGCATCGCCGATTGCAAGATTACTCACATCTGTAATTTTTTTATGAGGATACTCTTTTTCTCCAAGGCCCATTAATTCCTTTGCGGCAACAGCACCCCATGGAAGGGAGGAGACTGCGAATACGCCGGCAGCACCCGCTAATGTTTTCATGAAACCTCTTCTGTCGAGTTTCCGTTCGTTATTCCGATCAATATTATGTGTGTAATTATCTTCATTAAAGGGAATTTTATTATTTTTTTCAGCCATACATAATCCCTCCTAAAACAACTTTGTTATCCCTTGTAAAATACCAGGGAGATTTACTTTTACATTTGTTTCACCTTCAAGATATGGCATGCTTGTAACCCACTTGCCATTATCAAGATTGAATTGCTTCTGTTTCTGTTCAATCTCCTCGTCTGTCAGCCATTGTAACGTGTTTGTCGGACATACACTTGCACACATTGGCGGGATGCCGTCTTTTGAGCGATCGATACATAAGTCGCACTTGTACATTAGATTTTGCTCTGTATCAAACTTCGGGATCCCGTATGGACAAGCAATTGTACAGTTTTGGCAGCCAATGCATTTTTCCACAAGAGCCGAAAGCACGGCTCCTGTCTCGTGAATTTGAATCGCTTGCGCCGGACAGCTTCTTGCACATGCCGGATTGACACAGTGAAGGCACATTAGAGGCATCGTTTGACGGTTTACAAGCGGATTCACATCATAAACATAGTTACGGTTTCGCTCCTCATGCCCGCCGCACTGCGTACAGGCAGCCAAACAAGAACGGCACCCTATGCAGTTTTCAAGTTCTAAATATAGCCTCTTTTTCATTTACTTCACCTTCTTTAATTCTAATTTTTCAATCTGCGCTGCACATGCTTTGAACTCCGGCATTCTTGAAATTGGATCCAGAGCACCGATTGTCAATAGATTAATAGAATTTTCATGGCCCCAGTGGTAAGGAACAAACACAGTATCCTTCCGAATAGCCTCAGTGATTTTCACTTTATAGGTTGTTTCTCCTCTACGAGTATAGAGACGGACGGATTCTTCGTGTTCAATATTGTATTTTGCTGCTGTTTCCGGATGTACTTCTACAAATGGTTCCGGACACATATCGCGAAGGAATTGAATTCTTCTCGTTTGATTCCCTGATAAATAATGGTAAACTACACGTCCTGTTGTTAAGCGTATTGGGTATTCTTCATCTGGCTCTTCTGCGGACGGTCTATATGGTAATGCAAAAATTTTTGCCCTTCCATCTGGATGATTGAACTTTTTATCTAAAAATAATCGTGGTGTTCCAGGATCATTTTCATCTTTACATGGCCAGAACACGCCATCTTGCTTGTCAATCTTTTCCCATGTTACGCCGTAGTAATCAGCCGTTCCTCCTTTGGAAGCGACACGAAGTTCATTAAATATGTCTTCAGAGGTTTTTAAGTGAGAAAAATATTTGCCGCGCCCCATTCGCTCGGAAATTTCTACTTGAATCTTCCAGTCAGGCTTTGATTCGCCTAGAGGCATTTGTGCTTGATTAATCTTTATTATTCGTCCTTCAACATTTGTAGTTGTTCCTTCATCCTCTGCCCAAGATGTTGTAGGTAGCACGACATCAGCAAATTCAGCAGATTCTGAAAGATAAAAGTCAACACATACCATGAAGTCTAAGTTTTTCAACTGCTCACGAACATAATTTTGATCTGGTGCAGAAACGGCAGGATTTGAACATAATAGGTATAGAGCACGAATGGTCTTTTGTTCCATTAATCCAAACATTTCAAATGCGGATACACCTTCTTTTGGCATTTCTTCCGGTTCAATCCCCCACACCTTTGAAACATATTTTACGTGATCCGGATTCGCTATTTTACGATATCCAGGTAGAGCATCGGCTTTTTGCCCATGTTCCCGTCCACCTTGACCATTTCCTTGCCCTGTAATGGTCGCAACACCTGATTTAGCACGACCAATTTTCCCTGTAACAAGTGCCATATTGGTGTAGGCAGAAACGTTATCTACCCCTTTAATTTGTTGCTCGATCCCTCTGGCAAACATGACAATTGCATTTGGCGCTTTTCCGTACAATTCTGCAGCCCGAATAATTTTCTCAGGTGCCACACCTGTAATCGTACTCGTATACTCTGGTGTGAACTCTTTTACTAGTTCCTTTGTTTCTTCAAAGCCATTTGCATGATTTTTAATAAATTCTTCATCGGTATAGCCATTTTGAATTAATAAATTTAAAATCCCATTGGCAAGTGCAAGGTCAGTACCAGGTCTTAAATCAAGGTGAAGGTCTGCTCTTCTAGCAACTGGTGTTTCCCTTGGATCAGCAACAATCACATAGCCGCCTCGTTCTTGAATGGCCCAAACCCGGAACATCATAGTCGGATGGCATTCGGCTGTATTACTGCCAGCAAGAAAAATACAATCGGTATCCTGTACATCCGTCCATGGTATCGTCGAACCTCTATCTATACCTAATGAGCGATTTAAACCACCTGCTGCACTTGCCATACAGAATCGGCCATTATAATCAATATAGCGTGTTTGGAGTCCAACACGAGCGAATTTACCGGTCAAGTAACACTTTTCATTTGTCATTGAAACTCCACTATATACGGAGAGCGTATCATTCCCATAGGCTGCCTGAAGCTCAGTGAATTTCTTTACGATCAAGTTGTAAGCTTCATCCCAACTTGCTTCCCGGAAGCCGTTTTTCGTCCCTTTAAGCGATTGATCATCACGAATTAACGGTTTTAATAAACGATCTTTATGGTTTACTTGTTGATAAGCAGTCACTCCTTTTGGACACATCTTTCCAAGTGTGACCGGCCAATCATATCGAGGCTCTACTCCAATGATTTTGTTTGTTTTTGTATTTACCCTTAGGTTCATCCCACACTGCATAGCACAGTAGCTACAATGTGTTTTGATTAAGGTTTCATTTGGATGATTAAGGTTTTCAATTTCTTTGAAAAATTTATCTCTCTCGTTCCTAAAATTATCCCTTTGCATTCTGGTTTGCCTCCTTAACTTTTACCTCGTGGGTAGGAAGACCGGAGAACTGAGAAATCCGGTACTTTCTGCGACATGGAAGACATAGTTCAGCAAGATGGAAGCCTTCCTTTGTTTTGAATTTAATATCGTTCACGTCGAGTACTTCGACGACATCTTTTGATTGCTCTGTTGAAACAAAATGATCCCCGCAAACTTTACATTCCTTCATGGATTGTTCTGCATAATGCTCTCTGTAATTTCGAGCAAGGACACTCATTGGGCGGAACGGAATGTGTGCAAGCTTCCCAAATGGAAGGTAAATTAATGTAATTACAACTGACCATTGGTGGATTAAAGACATTGCTGGCTGCCCTGCGCCATGTAAAAATACGTTCATAAATGTTAATGCCAATCCGGTAATACTCACCAATAACAGCATATATAATGGAAGGAAGTCATAGATGAATTTCTGTTCCGCTCTTGCCTGCATGTTTTTCAAGCGGCGGTAAAGAACCATGCATACCCCGGCAATCACCATGACGGCGGTAAAATTTAATGCATTATAGAAAAAGAAAGCAATGATCCCGTCTGCTTTTACGGTCATTAAATTGATACCCATGCCAACGACTGTATAGTAGCCATTGTCATCCATCGTGAAATACATCCATCCGAATACAAGCGGAAACGTCACAAAACAAGAAAGGATACATCCCCAACCAATTAAGATGTGTTGGGTCCATCGGTAAATTCCCCGATTCCAGATGAATTTGTATGTTGCCAGATGCTCAACTGATGTTTGTGGCGTGGATTTTCTAAACAGAAGCTTGATGCCTTTTTTTATAAAAATTTTTGTTGGCGGCCTTTCTCCCCAAGCAATAAACCGGTAAAAGAAACCTCCTAGAAAGACGATCGTCCCAACCATATAGCCATATAGATTTAAATCAATATGCGTAAACATTCTCGTACCAATAAAAGATAAGATCACAAGTCCACTGACTGCTAGAAACATAGATTTAGCAAAGTTGGAAGCAAATGCATTGTTAAATGAACTTGCCGACTTTTGGTTTTCAATCGCTTTTGCTTGCATTATTAACTCCTCCTCATTCAAACCAAATAACTTACTCTTATTGTATGAGACGGAGTTGTTTTAACATATCGGGGAAACTCCCTATCCTCAGGAGGAAATCCCCTGATCTTTGATACGTTGTTCAAAAATCAGACAAAACATCAACATCGCTAGCGATTAAGGATGGACTTTGGGGCTGAATTGTTTGTGTGGTCCGATAAATTCGTCTAGCTGTCCGATAATAGCACAAATGTGTCCGATAAACGTGAAAAGCTGTGTTCTTTACCTTTCTGTGTATGACAAATAACTATCCGTCAGCATAATTGGTCGCTTATAAAGGGGGATGGAAACGATTCGAAGAATGAGGGGCCACTATGGAAAACATAACAGGCTAACAGAAGTGGAGTTTGAAAATCATCTGTATATAATAAGGAAGAAATCCTTCAAAAGCAGGCGGTAAAACCAGAAGAAAAGTATCGTCGAGACCGAGCGATCATATATCTGCTTACTTACGCCGGAATTCGTGTTGATGAACTATCTAATTTAAAAATAAAGGACATTGATTTAGATTTGAAGAGATTAGAATCATAGGAACAGGGATAAAGGTCAGAACAGTTCCGATTTCAAATACGCCGCTGGCAGAAATCCATGATTGGCTAGGCTATCAGGCAGAAATGACTAAACAAAAGCTATATGTCGCTGACTCCCCATATGTATTTTATAGTCAGCGATCGTCGAAATTCACTGTCCGCGGGTTTCAGACAATGATTGAAGGCTATAGTTTGCCAAAGAAGAAATTAACACCTCATATGTTCCGGCATACTTTTTGTAAGTTGATGTTAAAGGCGACGAATAATGATATTGAAAAAGTGAGGGGACTCGCTGGTTATAGCAATATTGCGACGATGAGTCGATATATAAAGGATTCGTATAGTGATTTGGTGGATGCGGTTGATGCTTTGACGAAGTTTTAAATCTATTTTTATAGGGATCGGAAATAACCCGATCCCTTAGTCTAATCAAGGAAATATATTTTTAAAACAGCCGTGAAACAAGATTACTCTGGTGGTCCCATTGACGAAACATAAGATCTTGGTTTGTTTCGATTATGCATTTTAACTCACCGACTCATTTTTCCTAAGATTTGCCAGGCCCCCCGCTTGCATATCTGGTTTACAGAATAGAAGAAAAGCAAGTCCAAACAATACCATTAACGTCCCGATAGATAAAATCGAATAATCGAAGCCAAGTATGACATTATCACCCGCTGATTGTACAATAGCCCCGGTAACAAGTGGCCCGATGATCCCTGCCAATTGGGCAAAGCCTGTCCCGATCCCTAATATTAAACCTCCTCTTCCAGGAAGCAAGTTGGCCGCAATCGCTGGCCACAATACGAACATGACATACGCCAGTGCTTTCCCGACACACATGACGAATAGCACATACATAGGGTGATGAAAAATGGTCATGGAAAAGAAAAGCAGACCCGCCAGAGTAACAGCCCCTCCTCCCACAAATACACGTGATTTGCGTATGCTTTGACTTTTCTTATATATACTATCTGAAAACATGGCAAACAACAAAGTAAGGGTGGCAGAAGTAACTCCGATAATGGATGCATAATTACCCATTTCTTTCGGTGTCAATTTGATTGCTTGAACAAAATAAGCAGCCAAAAACGTCTGCATCCATGCCAAGAACCAATATGACGCGAAAGTAGCAAGACAAACTAAAATAAAGGTACGAGACAGTAAAACGGGGTAAATATTTGACCAACCGATTTTTGATGCAGGCTTAGTTACCCCCGATATCAAGGTCTCCGTCTCTTGCTTTGGGCTTTCCTTTCCAAGCCATAACCATAGGACGAACCAGACAATACCAACCAGGCCTAAAGCTCCATAAGTATTCCTCCAACCCATTTCACTAATAGAGGAAACGAGTATTGGGGCCATAACTAAACCACCTATTGTACCACCGGAATTCATAAGGGCGATGGCGATACCTCGACGTTCAGGCGGAAACCACTTGGTAACAAGGTTGGCGGCGGTGGCAAAATAAGGCCCCTCGAAAATACCCAACAGCACTCTCATCAAAACGAGTCCGGTTAGCCCTGAAACTAGATACGATCCAGATTGTATGATTGTCCAAGATATCACCATGATCGCCATTATCTTTTTGGCTCCGAATCGGTCGGATAATGAAGCGCCCACCACACCCGCAATCGCAAAAAACCAGAAAAAACTGCTTCCAACCAATCCCCATTGAGTGAAGTTAAGACTAAACTCTTTCATAATAGGGATAGCTGCATATCCTGCTACCGACTTGTCTGCAAAATTGAGTACTGTACCAAAAAACGCAAATGCAAGTATCACCCAGCGCATAAACTACCCACTTCCTCCGACCGGTTTTTATTTAATGAGATAAAGATAATGCTCCTTGCTTTCCAACGAATAATGCATCAAGAGCTGTGATACCTTTTCCTTCTTCATGCACCATTACTGGGTTTATATCCAATTCTTGCAGCCAATCTTTTTGGTCCAAGCTTAACTCTGAAACCTTTACGAGTGTTTCCGCCAATGCATGGACATCATAAGGGCCTTTACCGCGGACACCTTTTAAAATGGCATATCCTTTTATGGACTGTATCATCTCTTTTGCATCTTCTATAGTTAATGGAGCTGGTCTGATCACCGAATCTTTAAATACCTCAACAAAAATACCTCCTAAGCCTAACAGAACACATGGACCAAATAACGGGTCTTGAATCGAACCAACCATTACTTCGACACCCTCCCCAATCATCTCCTCCACAAGAATTCCGTCAACTTGAAGATTAGGGTCGTATTTTAAAGCGTTGGACATGATTTCTTCAAAAGAACTTCTTACCTCCGCGGCCGATTTCACATTGATTTTCACAAGGCCAACTTCGCTTTTATGGGCGATTTGCTGTGACAGTACTTTTAATACAACTGGATATCCTATTGCATTCGCTGCTTCAATAGCCTCCTCAACGTTTCTGGCTATATTTCCTGCTGGTATTGGAATTCCATATGATTCCAAATAACTTTTTCCCGTATACTCATTAATCGTTCCTTCGATCGCTTCCAATTCCGTACGATCGGTCAATCTTTCCGCAAAAATGTTCTTTTGTTCAGACAACAGTTCTTTTCGTTTGTTATAATGCATCAGATTTTTTAGGGCCCGAATTGTACGGCTTGGAGTATGAAGCCAACAAATACCTTCAGCAGATAACATTTCTTTCGTCTTTTCTGAAGCCCCGGCCCAACAGACAACAAACGTTTTATTCGTTTCATTAGCCACTTTTGATAATTTAGGAATAATTACAGGAGCGACAGGGTCCCCTATTTGCATGTAAATCACAAGCGCCTCTACCCCATCATCTTTTAATAATACATTGATACTATCAGAAAGTTTATCGAGATCCTGAATGATTTGCGCTGTCACATCAATTGGATTTTTGACAGATGCAAATGCAGGTAGAAGTTCTTCAAGCTGTGTGACTGTCTCTGGCATCAACTTGGTTAACTCAACATTGTTTTGTTCACATTTATCAGCCATTACGATTCCGGCTCCACCTGAAATGGTAACGATCGCTACCCCACCTCTTTTAGGACTCGTTTTTGCCTTATGAAACAGATTGATTGTATCGATTAGTTCTTGTTCATCATCAACTTGGACAACATTCCTTTGTTGAAAATAGTTGGAGTAAATCGATGCATCCCCAGCTAGAGAAGAGGTGTGGGAAATTGCTGCAGTGGCTCCTAATTGGGACGTCCCTACCTTCATCAAGATCAGCGGCTTATCCTGTTGTTGGCACATGCGGATGGCATTATCCATTTTCTCAATATCCCTTGCCCCTTCAATGTAACCCCCAATGACTTTGATCTCTTCCTGCTCGGCAAAATAGTGAACATAATCAAAAAAATCGACACCAGCCTCATTCCCGGAAGAAGCAAAATATTGATAACCTATTTCCATTTCTTCAAGCATTTTGTAGGTAAGGGTTCCAAAAGCTCCGCTTTGCGTTACAAATGCTATGGGATCCATACGGCTAGCTTCTATTTGTTGAAACGAAGCAACTACTTTGTCTTTTAAATTGAAAAAACCTAAGGAGTTAGGCCCACATACTGGAATACCTGTTCGTTCAACGAATTCAGTCAGACGCTGTTGAAGTTCCCGCCCATTTTCTCCAATTTCCGCAAAACCCGAACTAAAAACAACCGCACTTTTCACTGATCTTTTCGCCAATCTCTCCAAGGCAGGCAAGACATCGGTTGCCCTAATTGAAAGAATGGCCATATCAATATCTTTTGGCAAACTTTCAATATCCTGATAACAGGGAAATCCTTCTATTTCTGTGTATTTTGCATTAACAGGGTAAATGGATCCTTGATATCCTAGTTTACGTAAAAGATATAACGGTCTTGCACTAATTTTTCCTTCTCCGCGTGATGCACCGATGATCGTAATAGACTTGGGAGAAAACATAGGTTCTAAATTAAGATTTTTTTTCACGGATACTCACCTCATTAAATGATTTCTCTTGTAACCGATTATGAATATTAATTATGAGCATAGATATATAGATTAAGTGAACTACATCTATACAGGTAGTTGAAAATGATTGCTTTATACCTCCATACTCTTCCGGAGAAACAATCAATATACTTTAAGAGGTTCAGCTATTTCCCTCTCACCCCATCAGAAAGACTGTTCTCTAATCTGTCATAAATCACCGTATATTCGTAGAATTATCTTCTGTGAAGGATAAAAAATCCCTAAACATTAATATGGACGGGATTCCAATGTAATATGGACCCCCTCCTGACAACTTTTTTCCCGGTGGCCGGTTTAAATTACTCATTCCTCCACTCCCCATATTATCCATTGTCCCGTTCTCACAAGTCACTGCAGACCACCTTACTATACTCATCATCTCCCCTCTTTTTTATCTTGTGGATAAGAAATAAAAAAAGCATTATTCCTTACATATATCTAACTTGCAAGAAGAGTGCCAAAATTCAGACTTGGTTAAAAACAATGACAATAAGGGATTTTACATTATTCTTTATCTCGCAAGATTCATAATTAAATTATCCTGTCCGATTTTCCATGGATTAGTTAAACCACTTTTGAACGTAAAATTCATTTTTGAATTAAACTGAACATTAATCAGGCTAAAAAGGAAAAGCCCGGCAGGAAGAAGCCGAACATATATATAGCTTCTATTAACCAGGCTAATCGGACAAATGTTATTTCCATAAAAAAAGAATAAGTTTTGCCGACACATCTTTATCCTTAAGATGCAAAGTTAAATCGGCAATACTTATTTCTTTTCGTTCTTGAACATTCATTCAGGCAGGTGTTATTGTCAAATTATATTTTTTAAGTTTTCTTACGATCGTTGCCTGACTCGTCCCCAAACCTTCCGCCAGTTCATATGTATTTTTAAACTTTTGGACAGCAACAGATAATATCTCACGTTCAGCATCCTCCGCCGCTTCCTTCAGTGTCATTTCTTTGATATAGGCAGCAGGTACCTCCTTTTTGTCCTTATATTCTTCCGGAAGATCAGACGCAGTGATAAAATTATTAGGCACCGTAATGACTAGCCGTTCCACAAGGTTAGACAGCTCCCTCACATTCCCGGGCCAATTATAGTGGTAGAAAAAATTTTTTAAATTCCGGTCGAATTCCTTGGAAATTCCGTATTTTTCAGTTACTTTCTGAAGAAACGATTGAACAAGAGGCAATATATCCTCTCTTCTTTCCCGCAAAGGAGGGATAGAGATCGGAAGTACATTTAAGCGATAATACAAATCTTCCCTAAATTCGCCCTTTTCGACCATTTCTTTTAAATTTCGATTGGTTGCTGCTATAAGCCTTACATCTATACTTTTTGGTTTTGTTCCGCCAATCCGCTGAATCTGTTTATCCTGCAAAGCGCGGAGCAGCTTGACCTGTAAAGCCAATGACAGCTCCCCCACTTCATCTAAAAACAAACCCCCTTTATCGGCCAGTTCAAACAATCCGGGTTTTCCCGACCGACTCGCACCTGTAAATGAACCTGCTTCATAACCGAATAACTCTGATTCCAAGAGATCCGGAGGAATGGATCCACAATTAATTTTTATGAAATCCCCCTTTAACCGTCTTTGACTAGCATGGTAAATATGCCGGGCAAATATATCTTTCCCTACACCTGTTTCCCCAAGTATTAACACAGTAGCATCATAATTGGCAATTCGATCTCCCATCTCGTATATATCTATCATCTGTTTACTTTCTACAACAATATCTGGATCCCACCATGTTTTGTTTTTTAGCTTTTCCAACTCTTCTTTATACATCTCATTTATTTCTAATACTTTATTTAACTCTTGGTAAAGATGATTTAATTCTGAGAGATCCCGGATATAGGTGACCACTTTCTTGATTTCTCCGGCCTCATTAAAAATGGGTACAGCCGTTTTTAAGTGTGTGTTGAAGTGGTTAGTTGGTACTGAATGGATGGTCTTCCCCTGTGCAAGCACCTTAAAGGACAGCGCTTCATTCACAACCCCATCCTGGAGTAACTGCTTGATATTCTTTCCTATAAATGTTTCCTTGGGATGGCCAAGGGCTCTCTCCACAGCGGCATTTATTTTAAGCGTCAAACCATCACTGTCTGTAATGTAAATGCCATCGGAGGAGTTCTCAAAAACGGCGTCTAGTTCTCTATTCTCATGCTCTAATTTTCTTATCATACCTTGTGAATGCTGAATGGAGTTGCCGTCAGATACAATGTATAGTACCGATGTTTCAGTTTTACACTCGACATAGTTATGTTGCAATAAATAAGATTGATCCTCTAGTTTCGCTAATACAAGAAGATTCCCAAGTACTTTCCATTCACTAAATAACTCTTGTATATTTCCTCCAACAACAATATTGTCAAAGAGCTTGAAAAAGAGAGAATTATAGCTTTTAATTACCGATTCTTGATTTGTTAAGATCATCGGAAATGGAATAGATTCCAGCCAATCCGGAGATTTATCCATTGCTTGCCACTCCTTTTTTTATTAGAGATGGTATTCTCTATCTAATTCGAATGCTAGAAGTTCCTACAACGTAAATTATACCCAGTATTATTTATATGAATTTTTAGAATATTCATTAGGATCTTACCTTTAAAATTAAAAACAGTCAACTCCATACGCTTAAATTTGTATAATTAAAAAATTCTAAAATTATAAAGCCTGGCATCTGCTGACTCAGGCTTCTTCATCAATCATATTGATAATTTATCTTTTCTAGTCTATGGGTCTTTTAAGATCTGTGTTCCGAAATGATCGTACAGATTTTTCATTTAGATTCATGATGGGAAAATTTCTTTCGATAGAGAACTTATGTAGAAATCACTTTTATCATTCCCTGTGGTGAATGATAAAAGCTGATCTGGATCCAGCATTATTTCTCATAAATTAGATAAATGTAGGCGAGGAGTTCACTTTGAGAAAAATCCATCCCCAAATAAATTCACCCGATACTTCCTGTATTGGTCAGAATGACTGCTTGTTGAGGATAATATTGATTAATTTGTCCAATTTCAATAGTGTTGCATAAACACAGATTTATTGGTGAAAACCATTGTCCAAATGAAGTTTTTCGTGGAATTTTGTCCATGCGTAAGTCCTTTTTTAGTGGATTTAGACGGGTTACCACCTGACTTTATCCATAAAAAAGGACTATTCCTTTGCTTAAATAGGGTTATTGAGCATTTTGAGTCTTTTTAAAAATCAAGCTATTTTAATGCAACACTAGTGATTAAATGTACTAAAATATAAATACTAAAGTTGAATCGCCAGAGAAACTAACTTTGTCTCAAGATAATCATCTAGACCATAATATCCACCTTCACGACCTAAACCACTTTCTTTTACACCTCCAAATGGTCCTTGCACAGCAAAAGGAGCAGGATCATTTACTCCCACCATTCCATATTCTAATTTTTCAGAAACTCGATACATCCTAGATAAATCGTTCGTGTAAAAGTAAGATGTAAGACCATACTCAATATCGTTTGCCTTCTTAATAACTTCCTCCTCTGAATTAAACCGGATCAAAGGGGCCACTGGACCAAATGTTTCTTCAAAACATATTTTCATACTTTCCTTCACATCTACCAGTAATGTCGGAGAATAAAAGTATCCATTCGCTAAATCACCATCTGTCAATCTGTGCCCGCCATAAAGGACTTTTGCACCTTTTTCTACAGCATCTTTGACTTGATCATGTACTTTCTCAATTCCACTTTCGTTTGTCATAGAACCAATTTCATTTGATTCGTCAAGTCCATTTCCTACTTTCAATTTAGCGATTTTTCCTTGAAAACGTTTTGCAAATTCATCATAGATATCATCATGAACATAGATTCGATTCGCACAGACACATTGTTGGCCGGTAGATGCAAATTTATTTTGAATCAGTCCATCGACAGCTAAGTCAATGTCAGCATCCTCAAATACGATAAATGGAGCATGACCGCCTAGTTCCATAGAAACTTTCTTTACTGTTTCTGCAGATTGACGAATTAGTATCTTTCCAACTTCCGTAGATCCAGTAAAAGAAATCTTTCGGACAACTTTACTTTTCATAAGTGGTTCGGCAATTTCACCTGATTTTCCTATAACTAAATTAATTACACCATTTGGAAATCCGACTTCATCAAATATCTTAAATAATTCTACAGAAGATAGAGGTGCCTCAGATGATGGTTTGATAATAACAGTACAGCCGACAGCTAGTGCAGGACCAAGCTTACGTGCCGACATTGATAAAGGGAAATTCCAAGGTGTAATAGCTGCGACAACCCCAATAGGTTGACGGATAACTGAAATACGTTTATTAGTAGCGGAAGCTGGAATCGTATCTCCATAAACTCTTCTCGCTTCCTCCGCATACCACTTAAAGAAGGCAATAGTACTATTAACTTCATAACGTGCATTATGAATGGATTTTCCCATTTCCTTTGTAATTATTTCAGCAAGATATTCTTTTTTTTCTTTAAGTTTGTTTACAACTCTCTCAAGATAGTCAGCGCGGTGTTCAGCAGTTAATTCAGACCATAATGGAAAAGCAGCTTCTGCGGCTTGGATCGCATTCTCTGTTTCTTCTTTTCCTACTAGATAGATTTGATCTACTACATCACCTGTTCCAGGGTTTTTCACATCTAGTTGCTTATTCGTTTTCACCCATTGTCCATTAATATACATTAAAAAACCTCCCCTTATCTTGAAATAGATCATGGAATGGGCAATCCATCCGGTATTGGCATCAAACTTTCTAAACTTATCAGTGTCTAAATACAATAATCTGAGCTCCACTCTGTTACCGTTAGTTGTATTTACTATTTCATTTACCCTAAAGAAGGCAAGCTGAGTAGGTAGAAAACACCAAAGTCTACTTTCCTGGGACAACGGATTCGATTTAAGCAACCCTTTTTTGTATCCTTTGTACAAACTGTAGCGTTAATCTCGTGACCATTCAGCGATACTATAATGTGCTTTAGAATAGAAAATCGGATATCGATATTTTATGTTTATTAAGGCTATATTCAATTCCTACTGCTGTCGTACAAAGTCATTGAGCGCTTCTGATGCCTTTCCCCCTTGTTGTTGGAATGATTCAAATGTACTAAGACAAATAAAAGACTTGGAATGCTATAATAAAGGATTATCTGTGTCCAAAGAGTTTCTGACTATATTAGCTATTCAGTTGAATGCTTTAGGTCGATAATCTGGTACTACTGCAGGTGTGACTGCATTCTTTTTTGCGATTGGACCAACACATTTCATATCTACAACAATTAAAGAGGCTTTTCCTCTGGTAACCGCTCTTTCAAATTCTGTTAAAAATTCTTTAGGTGAACCAACCCGTGCTGATTCAAAACCAATTGATTCGCCTAACTTAACAAAATCAGGACTTAATAGATCTACTGCGAATTGCTCTCCGTATACCACATCTTGGATGCCACGTAATACGCCATACCCTGAGTCGTCAAACAAAATAATAACGATCGGTAAATTTTCTTGGATAGCTGTTGCCATTTCGCCAACATTGACCATAAATCCGCCATCTCCTACCATCAAGACAACAGTACGATCTTTACAACCTGCCTGTGCACCGATTGCCATCGGAAGTCCTTGTCCTATTCCCCCACCAGCAGCATGAATAGATGTTCTTGGTTCATAAGTATCAATTACGCGACTTCCCCATAAGTTAGCAGGAACAGTTACATCACGAACAAAGACGGCGTCATTAGGTAAGATCTCTCGTATACCTTCTGCAAAGTGCTTATAAGGCCCAAGCGTTTCAAGTAACGAGCACCGTGCGTTATCACGAACGCGTCTAACTTCCTCCAAATACTCGTTGTTTGTTGAAATATCTCTTTTAGATATACTTTTAATTAATTTTCTTAATAGTTGCTTTGCGTCACTTACAATACCGTGAGTAATTGGGTAATTGAGGTTAAAAGCATTTATATCAGTATTAATGCTAATATGGTCTTCAGGAAGAAAGCTATCCCAAAGGGCTGTCTCTGTGCTTCGGAATTGGGTACCAACACTAATCAGTAAATCTGACTTTTGCACAAAATTCCGAACATCTTGAGTAGAAGAAAAATAACCTATACATAATGGATGATTTTCAGGAATTGAGCCTTTTCCCGCTTGGCTTGTAATGACTGGTGCTCCGATTAATTCTGCCAATTCTTTTATTTCATTTGCCGCTTCGGATTTAATAACCCCGCCTCCTGCCCATAGAACAGGACGACGCGCTTCATAGACTTTTGCAACAATCTCGTCAGGTAAAACAAAGTCTGTTTCAATTAATTGAGTAGTAACACCTTTGTTGTTTTCTATAATATTACTTTTTGGAATGATCGCTGATTGGAAATCAATTGGAATCTCCAAAGTAACTGGTCCAGTAGGAGCTTCAAAGGCTTCATGGATTGACTTACGAATCATTGGAACCGCCTGTTCAGGTTTACGGAGACGATATGCATGTTTACATGCACCTTCCATCATCGTTAGTTGATCTTTCGCTTCATGAATATATTGTCGTCTTACATTTATATACGGGCTCTCTATTTCACCTGTTATGTGGAGAAGTGGAATACCTGCATTCCACGCCTCAACTAATGAACCTGCGGCATTTCCTGCTCCAGATCCGGTACTTGTTATCACAACTCCCAATTTGCCGGTTGCCCGTGCATATCCATCAGCCATATTCACCGCACCACTTTCCCCGCGTGCAGTGATCAAATGAATGTTTCCATCCCGATGAATAGCTTGATAGATTGGCAAGTTGTGAATACTTACAATTCCAAAAGCGACTTCAACACCTGCAGAAACGAGCTCTTGTACAATGGCATCAGCTGTTGTAAATTCCTTTTGTGTAAATTTTGACATTTTTATATCCTCCCACACATTTAGTTTCTCAGAAATTAAATTTTGACATTAGCCTTATGAATCTTATCGTCGCTTTATGAAAAAAGCGATATTTCACTTTACATAATGGGAAATGATGCCTTATCTATTTAACTGGTTACCAATGCCTTTCTGATTTCTTCCGTCAACATAGGAACAACCTCAAATAAATCTCCGACAATCCCGTAATCGGCTACTTGAAAAATGGGTGCTTCCGGATCTTTATTAATTGCAACAATAATTTTCGAATTAGACATACCAGCCAAGTGCTGGATGGCACCTGAAATTCCGCATGCGATATAGAGATCAGGAGTGACGACTTTTCCTGTTTGTCCAATTTGCAAAGAATAATCACAATACTCAGCGTCGCAAGCTCCGCGTGAGGCTCCAACTGCTCCTCCCAGGACCTCTGCTAATTCTCTAAGCGGCTTAAATCCTTCCATACTCTTTACTCCCCTGCCGCCGGAAACAACGATTTTAGCCTCACTTAGATCTACCTCACCTGAAGTTTTTCTCACGATTTCCTTCACAATTGTTCGGAAATCTTTTACTTTTGGTTTGAAGAAAACCAACTCAGTCTGGACATGCTTCTCTGACGTCTCAAAGTTATTTGGACGAAGAGTGGCAAATTTCTTTCCTTCACGGAATGTTTTCTTCTCGAATGCCTTGCCCGCATAAATCGGACGGGCAAACACAATCTTGCCGTCCTTTGTTTCTACTCCCGTACAATCGGAAATCAATCCGATTCCCAATCGTGCGGCAATCCGCGGTGCTAGATCTTTTCCAATGGCCGTATGACCCATGAGAATGATATCTGCCTGTACTTCTTCAATCAATCCAGCCAATGCTTCGGCATAAGCATCCGTTGTATAAGTAGATAAAGCTTGCTCATCAGTCACATACAGCCGGTCGGCTCCGTATTTGCTGATGTCTTCCAGAAAGGCGGCTGCTCCTGGGCCAAAAAGGACTGTACTTACTTCCCCGTTTGCCCCTAAAGATCGAGCTAATGTTAATGCTTCAAAGGATACATTTCTTAATTTTCCGTCTTTTACCTCAGCAACTACAAGTACTTTACTCATCTTTCTCAATCCTCTCCCATTAAATAACTTTTGCATTTGTGCGGAGCAGTTGAAACAATTCACTAACCTGGTTAGACATTTCTCCTGTTAGAATTTGACCTGCTTGCTTCTTCGAGGGCAAATATTGGTCAAGGACCTCTGTCCGGGCACATAGCTCCTCTTTTGAGATCCCCAGTTCATCCGGAATAAGACGCTCGATCTGCTTTTTTTTTGCCTTCATAATCCCTGGAAGGGAGGGATATCGTGGTTCATTCAACCCTTGTTGGGCAGTCGCCAAAAATGGAAGTTCTACTTCAATCGTCTCCAAATCTCCTTCTACATCTCTCTCAACAGTAGCTTTTCTTCCGTTAAAAGATAATTTAGTAATGGTTGCAACATGGGGAATTCCTAGAATTTCCGCTACTCGGATGGCGATTTGGCCTGCCCCTGAATCCACTGCTGTATTACCACCAAGAATGAGATCAAAGGCCTGGTTCTTGATAGCCGCAGCAATCATATTCGATATAACATATTCATCCGCTTCTGAACCATCCTGTTCAATCTGTATAGCCTTATCCGCACCCATTGCAAGAGCAGTTCGAAGCGCACTTTCCGTTCGTGACGGCCCCACAGTAAGTACTGTTACTTCTGCCCCTAATTTCTCTTTTAATTTCATCGCTTCTTCCACAGCATACTCATCATACGGATTGATAATGAATTCAACCCCTTGTTCGCTAACCTTGCCATTTTGGAGAGAAATTTTCTCTTCGGTATCAAACGTCTGCTTTAACAACACTAGTATTTTCATCCTCTTACTCCCTTTCCTAACAGAATACTTCTTACACTAAATGTATAAAGCAATTTTTATGCCAAAATAGAATGCTGTAAACCACTCGAAAACCAGTTTTAAAGTTTATCTCATTAATCAAAATCGCTTATTTTTGAATTAAATGATTCATTTTGTATCATCGACTCTCTCTCTCAAATGTTGTTATTAACATACCAGGGATTTTTCTACGATTTCAGCAATGTCCATGGTTTTGACTCGATCTTCGACTTCTTTAGCCTTCGTTCCATCACTCATCATCGTTAAGCAATATGGGCAATTGCTTCCAATCGCTGTCGGGTTCAAACGAAGAGCCTGTTCTGTACGCTCGATATTAACGCGTTTTCCTTGCGTCTCCTCCATCCACATCATGCCTCCTCCTGCTCCGCAGCACATGGCATCTTGCTTATTACGCTCCATTTCCAATACATTCACACCTGGAATCGACTCTATAATTTTACGAGGAATATCATAAATATCGTTATATCTGCCTATATAGCAGGAATCGTGATAAGCGACCGATTCTTTTACTTGCTTCGTTGGCTTGATCCGACCTTCCTGAATCCACTTCCAAATCAATTCAGTATGATGATACACTTCCGCTTCCAAGCCGAATTCGGGGTATTCATGTTTGAATGTGTTATACGTATGCGGGCAGATCGTCACAATTTTTTTGACATGATAAGCCTGGAAGTTGGCAATATTTTCTTGGCATAACTGCTGGAATAAAAATTCATTGCCCATGCGCCTGGCCGTGTCGCCGGAATTCCGTTCTTCGTTGCCGAGGATTGCAAACTTCACACCCGCTGCGTTCATGATTTTGGCAAACGATTGAGCAATTTTCTGGCTCCGATTGTCAAAGGATCCCATGGAACCTACAAAAAACAGAAACTCAAAATCTTTCACTTCATCAACGGTAGGCACCACAATGTCTTCTCTGCCTTCGCGCCATTTAATGCGTTCCTTCCTGTTAAGGCCCCAGGGATTGCTTTGTCGTTCGATATTTTGGAAATAGCGAGTTGCTTCGTGCGGCATGTTACCTTCAGTTAACACTAAGTATCGACGCATATCTATAATCTTATCTACATGTTCATTGGCAACGGGACATTGATCCTCACAGTTGCGGCATGTCGTACAAGCCCAGATCTCCTCTTCGGTGATTACATCGCCAATTAATTTAGGCATTTCAACTGTTGCCGCTGTTTCCTGCGCTGATGATCCAGCTGTTAATGCAGGAGATAATGCAGAAGATCCAAAAACATAACCGGGCATCCATGGGTTACGCGAGGTAACAGCCGCTCCTTTTTCTGTCAAATGATCCCTCATTTTAATGATAAGATTCATCGGAGATAACGTCTTCCCAGTTTCTGAAGCAGGACACATATTCGTGCATCTTCCGCATTCTGCACATGCGTACAGATCGATCAGCTGCAGCTGGGTAAAATTCTCTATTTTCCCGACGCCGTATTCCTCGATTTCTTCATCCTCAAAATCAATTTTTCTCAACTTTCCAACAGGTCCTACCTTCTTGAAAAAGACGTTGAACAAAGCGAATAGCTCATGTGCTTGCTTCGACTGCGGTACGAACACCATAAATGATAAAACGCTCAGTAGGTGTACCCACCAAAATACATAGAAACACACGGTTCCAGCCGCCGTTCCGATGCCGGAGAACACTGTCGCAATCACTCCAGAGAAGGGAGCATGGACGGAGTTAGGTTTGTGCCCGAGCATGATCGTTTCGAAGCCCAGCGTAAGCAGGATGGACACGGTCAGCGTGGTCAGTCCAATATAGACAAAGGCGGCTTTGGCATCTCGCTTGAATTGCAACCGCTTCAGCTTCTCAATATAACGGCGGTAAAAAGCGTATACAACTGCGCACAGCATAAGGAAGGTCGTCCACTCCTGCATGAGACTGAAATATTTGTGCGCTACTCCGAATGGAAATTCATAACCAATAATAAATCCCTTGATTATGATTTCTATGAGGCCTATTTGTATGATGAAAAAGCCATAAAACAATACCAAATGCATATAACCGCTTTTCTTGTCTTTAAACAATTTTTTCTGGCCGAATACATTGATTAAAACTTCTTTGATGCGCTGTTGGGTATCTTTTCCCAAATTAGATTTCTTCCCTAACTTGATGAAGGTTACACGGCTATAGACAAGATTCGCAACCAGATAAATCGCATAACCTGTTACTGCCAGAAAGGCAATAAAATTAAGGAATACCAGCAAAAATATTCATCCTTTCTTTACAATATTTTTCCATTTCTCCTATCAAATCTAAATGCAAAAAATAATTCTAAAAATCCATCATAATTAAAAATAGTTCTTTTATTTAACCTGATAAAAATGGAATATAGCTTAAGTAGATTCCATCGTATAGCAAAATGCAGCCGTTCTCACAAGGACTTGGCTGCATTTTGCCCTTCCATATTTAGTAGAACTTCAACGTTGCCTTACCTGTTGTCAAGGTCTTGCCGGGCTCGCGCTCTACGAGAATTTCCAAATCCAATGTACGCTCTTCCTCATTCTTGTTCGTAACCTTGGCCCGACAGGTCAGAACGTCCTCAAGAAAAACCATGCCTGCAAACCGAACCATCAAATGCTTGACAAAACCGTTTGTTCCGACCAATTGACTGCATAGCTGACCTAGAAAACCCATGCTAAGCATTCCGTGTGCAATGGTGCCTGGTAAACCAACTTGTTTTGCTGTTTCAACATCGGTATGAATCAAATTAAAATCTCCAGACGCTCCGGCGTATTTCACTAATTGGACTTTATCAATTGCCGGCTTGACGAGAGGCTCTAACTCTTGCCCGATTTCTGCCCGAGTCCAGTCAATTCCATTCATTTACTTCACTCCATTCAGCGCACAATCAGCGTGTTTTTTCCGCGATACACCAAGTTACCTTCAAAATCTTCGCCGCGGGTTTCCTGCACAAGAAACGTCATCTTGCCAATCTTTCCTTCTCTTTCATAGACTTCAGTAACAGAGCTGACACAGCGTAAGATATCTCCTGCTACAATTGGCCGTTCATAAAGATATTCCTGCTCTCCGTGCAAAACTCGGCTTGGTTCAAAATTGACTTTCGGGTTCATCACCCGGATCGTAGTTGGAAATGTAGGAGGAGCAACGATACTTCGATACCCGCATTCCTTAGCAAACGCCTCATCTGTGTACAAGGGATTATCATCGCCAATGGCTACAGCAAAACTGCGAATGGCTCCTTTTTCGATCTCGAAGATTTTCGATTCACTTGTACTTCCGATAAAACTAGGATCTATTAGCAACTCTTTTCCTCCTTTCATAACGGGCTAAGCATGTCTTCACTATTAAGCGAGTTCTCCAATCTTCACATGTCCTTTGATCAGATTGCGAGCAATTGTGCGGCGCAGGATTTCGTCAGTACCTTCAAAAATACGAAGCAATCTTAATTCGCGATACCATCGTTCTATCGGCAACTCTTTCGTATAACCCATTCCGCCATGAATTTGCAGTACCCGGTCCACCACATTGTTGGCCATATTAGAGCCGTATAGCTTGGCAATTGCTGACTGATGACGCGCATCAATATCGTTTTCTACCATCCACGCCGCACGTAAAACGAGCCATTTCGTCGCCTCGATTTCTACCGCGGAGTCCGCAAGCTTCCACTGAATCGCTTGATATTCAGATATTGGTTTGCCAAAAGACATACGCATTTTGGAATAATCTACGCCCATCTGCAGCAATCTTTCTGCAGATCCAATCGCTCTGGAGGGAATCATCCATCGGCCTTTGCCGATCCATCTCATGGCAAGCTCAAAACCATTACCTAATTCACCCAAAATATTCTCTTCCGGAACCCGCACATTTTCAAAGACGAGAGAGGCCGGTCCCCATTCTCCCATTGTATGAATATACTCGGAACGCCACCCCATATCCCGATCTACAAGGAAACAAGTAACCCCGCCGTTTGCACCTTTTTCCTTATCCGTAACTGCGAACACGATGGTAAAATCCGCTTCATGCCCTTGTGTGATAAAAGTCTTTTCCCCGTTCAAAACCCAGTCATTCCCATCCTTCACTGCCGACATGCGGATGCTCCTAGCATCAGATCCGGCTCCTGGTTCGGTAATAGCAAAGCAAGAGCGACGTTCTCCGTTAATCGTTGGGATCAAGTATTTTTTCTTCTGTTCTTCATTACAGAGATAGAGAATATTATCTGCCGCACCGCCTAGTCGAAATGGAATGAAAGTTTTAGCGATTTCGATTGCAATAATTGCGCTCATTACAGCCCCAAGGTTTGCTCCCCCATACTCCTCCGGGGTTTCAATTCCCCAAAAACCAATTTCTTTCGCTTTCATCTGAAGTTCGTGGAGCTTTTCTGGTGAAATTCCCGGACGCCCTTCTCGCTCATTTCGCAACACCTCGGGCTCTAACGGAATTAATTCCTTCTGCACGAAATCCCGAATTGTTTTTTGCACCATTTTCTGTTCTTCTGTCAATAAAAACTCCATGTTTCTCCATCTCCCTTTTCTGTAAATTATTTTGATTGACCACTATGATGAATAGACCTAGCGGGCTCCTCCGTTGACGTAGATAATTTGTCCATTCACGTAACTTGAGTCTTCACTGGCTAGAAAGGCGATTACGTTGGCAATATCTTCAGGTTTCCCGACTCTTCTAAGCGGATTTCTCTCTGCAATTAATTTTTGCTGTTCCTCAAAATCCAAGCCTACTCGTTCTGATGTTGCCTTTGTCATGTCCGTTACGACATACCCAGGACCAACAGAATTTACATTAATGTTAAAAGGACCCAATTCCATCGCTAGGGTTCGAGTAAACCCCTGTAATCCGGCCTTGGCGGCTGAATAATTGGCTTGTCCACGGTTTCCCAGAGCCGATGCGCTACTAATGTTGATGATCTTTCCATAGCGTTCTTCAACCATAAATTTCTGCACCGCTTTCGCACATAAAAAGCTGCCCTTTAGATGCACATTCATCACCGTATCCCAGTCTTCCACTGACATTTTGAAAAGAAGGTTATCACGGGTCACTCCAGCGTTATTCACCAAAATATCAATCCGTCCAAAGTGAGAAGCAACCTTTTCAACAGCAGCATTTACTTGCTCAACGTCAGAAACGTTACAACCGATCGCAATCGCTTCTCCACCGTTGGATTGAATAGCTTGAACTGTTTCACGACCAACCTCTTCATTCAGATCAAATACTGCCACCTTTGCCCCGTCTTGTGCTAATCGCTTCGCTGTTTCCGCACCAATCCCCTGCCCTGCACCGGTGACAATCGCAATCCTATCTTGTAAACGACTCATTAGATGACCTCCTCTACGACATTTATAGGTACATTAAAAAACAAGCATGTTTTTCGTACTGCATCTTCCATTACCTTTCAAGCATTAGAGCAATTCCTTGACCACCGCCGATACAAGCCGATACGAGTCCACGCTTAACACCCCGGCGCTTCATTTCATGTGCAAGCTTCATCACCAGCATCCCTCCGGTCGCACCAGTTGGGTGCCCATGGGCAATTGCTCCTCCATTCACATTGAGCTTTTCCATATCCATGTTTAGTTCACGATCGCACGCGAGTACTTGACTGGCAAAAGCTTCATTGATTTCAATTAAATCCACATCTTCTAAAGTCAAACCCATTTTCCCTAATAATTTATTGATGGCTGGGACAGGACCTATCCCCATAATGTTCGGATCCACACCCGCGATCGCCCAATCAGCTACTCTTGCAAGCGGTTCCAGCCCTCTTTTCAACGCTTCCTCTTCTGACATCATAAGCAGCGCTGAAGCTCCGTCACAAACACCAGATGCGTTACCCGCGGTTACTGTACCATCCTTCTTAAATGCCGGGCGAAGAGGAGCCAGCCCTTCCAAAGTCGTTTCCGGTCTTGGGTGTTCATCCTCAGAAAGTAAAATGACTTCTCCTTTTCTTCCTTTAATGGGTACAGGGATGATTTGATTCTTATAAAATCCTTGTTCCACCGCTTTTTTCATGTTTTGCTGGCTTCGCAAGGCAAAAGCATCCTGTTCCTCCCGGCTGATGTTATAGTGTTCCGCAAGGTTTTCAGCGGTAATACCCATCGTCGGACTTCCGATGTGATCTGGTGCCAACTGTTTCAGTAAAAACTTAGGTGGGACTCGGTCAAAGGATTGACTTGGGGGTTCCAATAGATAAGGAGCCCTTGTTAAACTTTCTGTTCCCCCAGCCACAAGAATCCGCCCACTTCCGGCATTGATAGAGTCGGCAGCTATCGCTACAGTATTAATTGCCGATCCACATTGCCGGTCAATCGTAACTCCCGGTACCGTTATGGGCAGCCCACCTTCTAGTAGAGACAAGCGCGCGATGTTTCCTCCGCCCGCATTACAGTTTCCTAATAGGACGTCATCCACTTCCTCACCTTCGACTTGGGCCCTTTGAAGCACTTCTTTGATGACAATCCCTCCATAAATGGAGGGATGGAGATCTTTAAAACCTCCTCGCATTCTAGTAATTGGGGTTCTTGCCACAGAGACGATCACTGCTCTACTCATTTTCATTTTCCCTCCACATTTTGTTTTGCTATTCTTTTTAATACTCAACCAGGGCATAGAGAGATTTATTTTAACGTCTGGTTATTTTAGTAATTGCTACTAGATTCAATCAAATCATTTAGATACAGTTTCGTTACTTTCAACTGTTTAAGTACCCTTCATCACTTACCGACCTTTTATCACGTTTTTCACAAGTCCGTTTTTAAATTTCTCACTCCTTCACTTGTTATCTTTTTTTCTACCTTCCCATTCCACAAGTTGCATTGAACTTATGCCTGAACACATCATGTCCACCTTATTTGTCTTATTGGCAAAAAATAATAAAAGCAATGTTCCTTGCACTTATACAACTTGCAAGAATAGTGCCAAAATTCAATCTCGTTGGAAAGCAGATATAAAAAGGAGTATTCATCATGTTTTCTTTCAAAAGATTCATAATTAAATTATTCATTTATGATTTCTTGAATTAATTGATTCATTTTTGAAACATTAAATTCAATATTGAATTAAATTTTGAGATAGACATTAATATTCTAGTAGTTCAAATAAACATATATATGGAACACAAAAAATCGTTGCATGTTTCTTTTTCAAAAAAAATAATCCTGATCCCGGACAATTGTTAGCCCATTGGAACAGGATCTTAACTTTAATTTAAAAAATGAATGGGATTATAATGGGGTACCGTCGGGATTTTGACAATTAACAACATTCACATTAAAAACTTTTTTAGATAAAGTGCTATTAAAGCTGTATCAATAGAGTTTACCTTATTGGGACTTTTTCGAGCATCTCCACCAATTTATATACAGATACACGTGAGATTTATCCATTAACGAAAGACTCTGTCGTTCGTTAATGGATAAAATTTAAAATGAATATCTTTAACAATTGCAATATCTCATACTGTATATTCTCTGAATGAATAGCAAAAAAGTTTGCGTATTATTCTTCCTTCATTACCGATAAGCCGGAACCAGGATTGCCCAACATAAAAAGGGTTTGAAATAATCTTTTCTATGATGTATGAAATACGATCATTTTCTTCCTGATTTTCAATTTTAGTTTTATAAGATAGAGACAAAACAAAGTACGAATTATCACCTTCAAGTTCAAGTAATTGAAGATGATAAATCCCTTTCTGAGTATTACTGAATTCTCTAATACCTTTTCAATACTTTTAATCTGTTCTTTATAGTTTCCCTGATTGGCTCTGGCTTCCTTGCAACTGTAATCGCAAACTGAAAACGTACATAATTACCAAAGCAGCAACAACAACTCCAATCATTAATAAATTTTTCTTTTGGCTAGGCACTATGACGTTTACCTCAGATCCGTCTAAAACCTAAGATGGTATATAGTTTTTTCCACTCTTCAACGGAAGAATAAGAAGTACCGCCTCTGCTAATTGCATTACTAAATTGACCGTTCCGACATAAATGATGCTCCGGGCTTGTATGCGGGAAAATACTAAGTCGCCTGGCTTAATTTTATCTTCTGGAACAGATGTTGTTTTATTGTACTGAGATTGAGCTGTCCCATACATATCAATGCCGACTTGTGCAAAGGCATATTCCAGTAATCCCGAACAGTCAAACCCTCCTGCTGTGGGTGTCTTTCCCCCCATACATACGGTCTGCCAAGAAACTTTTTCATAATGTTAATGGACTTCCTCCGCATTAAATGACTGTGTAGCGTCACCCACGACACCACCATTTCCTCGATTGTAATAGCGCATAACATGTTCTACATAATTCACATCATCATAACGGCCCCACAGTATCTTTTTTACTGATTTTCCATTTTTCCGAAACCTTTTCATATGCATCTTTAGAGGAGGGAATATTTTGAAAAAGAGCATCATCATTTTCGTAACCACTATGGCCATTGAAACTGGGCTTACTGTTCTATTTGCCTCGCTTTTTCCATACGTTTTATTGAATTGATGTTTTTTGCAGTGGTTTTGTTTGCGACAGTGACAATTTGGTTTTCTAGCAGCGGTGGGACGATGACGAAATTTAATGACAGCCAAACTAGCGCGATGACAGGATTAGCGACGAAAAGAGAAGAGTTTACATTACGTCCAAATTACGTAGACTTTGCATCCCTATTATTTCTACTTATAGGCCTTATTTTCTTCATTTTACTTTTGACAAATACCATTCCTCCAGCATAATTGGTCGTACTGTATTCTTTCGTACCTATTAAAAATAAGGCAATGTTAATCAATTTTGTTGATAGACACACGGATTCGATTTACCTTCCGAGAAGCGGTTTTTGCTAACACAAAAAAGGTTCTCTACAGGCAAAATCTCCCCTCAAGTATTGATTTTCAACAATAAGATTTATCAAAGCCAAATAAGAATATGAATTTGGAATTACTTGAAAGAAAGGGGTCGTTTCATGTGGATCTGGTTTCTATTAATCATCATTCCTATTATTATATTAGCCATCATCGAGGAAACAATTTACTTCTTTGTCAACCGCAGCGTATTTGGTCAATCTAATGTTGAAAAATACGTGAGGAGTTTGCTAATGGTACTAAAAGGAAAAATAAGTAACTGTGCGAAGCTGCTAAAAAGAAAATTGAGGATAAAAGGAACTTCTACCTAAAGTTCAATTCATTCGAAATGCAAGTGGGAATATTTTGTGATAAGATCGTGGTGATACTCTTGAAACGAATTTATTAGGAGGAATAATCTTGAGTCAATCTAATATGTTAAATCATTTTTTATCGCATCGTTCAGTTACAAATAACCTCGTTCAGAAAATTGACGAAGCCAATTACGAGTACAAGCCTACTGAAACTTCTATGACTGCTCAGAAACTAGTTACACATATGTATACGTCATTTCATAAATTTGTAAAAACAATTAAAGATGGAAATGCTTCTCCTTTTATTGAGAAACTAGAAACTACACACTCAAACCTTAATCATATAGGAGAGGATTTTACAGAAAAGTCAAAGGATCTAATCGCTTCCCTTACTGATCAAGAATTAGACCAAGTGATTGACTTAACGAAAGTATTTGGCATGGAGCTAACCGGCCGTCAGTTATTCCAAATGGCAATGGATCATGAAATCCATCATAAAGGCAATTTGTTTGTGTATGTTCGGGGGATGGGTCATACCGATTTGCCGATGTTTATTGGAAGAGGATAATAACTTTTAGTAAATAAAAAAAACGGACATCGCTTGGATTGTCCGTTTTTTCTTACATATCTAAAGTTTTTTACATATTTATGATCATGATTAGCCTTAAAAATAATTAAATTTCCTCAATGAAGATTTTACTGCCCTTTAACATGCGATAAACCTTTCAGTGATGAATCTTCTAAACGAATTCCTTCACTTGCCGGAACAGTACTAATGATTGCAATTAGCGCAAGTACACTGAACAGTACATTTGTTAAGAGTCCAATAGAGGCAGCCAATTCGATATTACCAGCCGTCAGAATGACCCCATAAACAGTAGCAGAAATTGCGACTCCGAACGAACCGCCAAGTGAACTTGCCATTTTGTAAATTCCTGAAGCAACACCAACTTTATCGGCAGGGGCATTAGCAACAGCTGTGTCCGTAGATGGAGTTGCATAAATTCCTAAACCAATCCCGAATAGCATAAACCCAATGAAAGCGACGATCGTATAGATTACGCCCGGCAAGAAAGTTAAAGCCAATAAACTTAATCCCAATCGCTGAAATTAAGGAGCCGATGATCATTGGTTTTCTTGCACCTGATCGTTGTAAAAACTTCTCACCAACTCGAATCATCACTAATACACACACTAAATATCCGAGGGATAACATCCCAGACTGGAAAGCAGTATACCCTCTGCCCATTTGTACATATGTATTCGCAACTACAAGTGTTCCGCCTACAGCATTTAGCAAAAAGTTTGAAATCGTAGCACCTGTATAAGGTTTATTCTTAAACAACGCAACATCAATAAAACCGTTTGACTTATTTGTAACAATTTTAAGGAAAACAACTGTCCCGATTATTGTGACCGCGATTAAAGACAATGTGAGGATGCTTGTCCATCTAAAATCTGCACCGCGTGTAATCACTACGTTTAATGCAATCATAGTGACAACGAACACCACAAAACCACTGAAGTCAAATTTTGAAGAACCTGTTTGTTCCCCTTTACTTTCTGGTGTATCTTTAATTAACAGCATTGCCAGAAGAGCAAAAATGATCGAAAAGACGAAAATCCATTTCCAACCCATGTATGTTGCAATGGCCCCACCTGCAAAAGAGCAAATTCCAGATCCACCCCAAGATCCAATTGACCAGTAACTTAAAGCGCGTTGCCGATCTGCATCATCAAAATAAGCTTTCACTAAAGCAATTGTAGCTGGCATAATACATGCAGCAGAAAACCCTTGAATGATCCGACCAATAATCAGCAGTGTAGCTCCTTGAGCCAAAATAAGGCAAAGGGAACCACTAATACTTAATATTAAACCGATATATGTAATTTTCTTTCGCAACCTTATCGGCTATTCCACCTGCAGCCACAACGAAAATCCCTGAGAATAAGGCTGTTAAACTAATTGAAACATTGAATACCCCTAATGAAACGCCTAAATCTGCTTGAACTGTTTTTATAAAAAATTCAATAATTTCTTTTATCTTTCCATCAATTTAGATTAATAATCCGGACTTCGATCGCAATTACCCGGTAAAATAAATCCGGTAACAATTTTTTACCAAATAGCCTAAATGGTTTAGCGGAATAGTTTCAAACGGAGTTCAGACCACTATTATCCTCAAAAATAAATAGCTTCCTCCAAAGATGGAAGGAAGCTATTTATTTAGGATTTGACTGCTACTGTTTTGGATGCATTTATTAAACCTTCTATTCCGGAAAAATCCTTTTGTTTCAACAGTTCAATGATCTTACTTCCAACAATAACGCCATCACAATGTTGGATCATTTCTTGAACATGGGCAGGTTCAGAAATACCAAAGCCCGCCAAGACAGGGAGCCTGCTAACACTTTTCACCTTTTCAAGATGCTCACCAAGCTGATCGTTGAATCCTTTTCTTGCCCCGGTTATTCCGTTTACAGTTACAGCATATAGAAATCCCTTTCCTCTGCTAGAAATCTCTTGAATTCGTTCAAGTGGGCTCGTTAATGTAACGAGCCGAATAATTTCAATTCCGGCTTTTTCAGCAAATGGAGCAATTATCTCTTCCTCTTCGATCGGCAAATCTGGCAAAATCAGCCCATCAATGCCGGCTTGCTGTGCATCTAAGATGAAGTTCTGTATTCCGTAAGCCATAATCGGGTTCATATAGGTCATGATAATGATCGGAATATGAACAATTGGCCGGATATTTGCAATCGTTTGAATCACGCCTCTAAGCGAAGTACCATCTTTGAGCGCACGGTTTCCAGCCTCTTGGATAACAGGACCGTCGGCAACCGGATCGGAAAAAGGAATACCGAGTTCAATCGCTGTCGCCCCTGCTTTTTCCAAAAATGTAATTCGCTCTGGCAATGCATCCAATCCGCCATCTCCCGCCATAATATATGGAACGAATGCCTTTTCATTGTTTTCCTTTAGAGTCTGAAATACCCTTTCAATACGGTTCATTTTCTTTCCCCTCCCAATCTTGCTTTGACTGTTTCCACATCTTTGTCGCCTCTGCCTGATAAACAAATGACAAGCCCTTCATCCTCTTTCATTGTTGGTGCCAGTTTTAAAGCGTAGGCTACGGCATGAGAACTTTCGAGCGCCGGAATAATTCCTTCCATTTTACACAAGAGCTGCAATCCCTCCATTGCCTCTTCATCTGTAACAGAACTATATTGCACACGGCCCGTATCTTTTAAATAGCTATGCTCTGGACCTACGCCTGGGTAATCCAATCCAGCCGAGATCGAATGGGCTTCCTGAATTTGTCCGTTCTCATCCTGAAGCAAGTACATGAGTGCCCCATGGAGCACACCCGGCACCCCTTTTGTCAAAGACGCAGCATGCTTATCTGTATCAATCCCTAATCCAGCTGCTTCCACCCCATACATGCGTACATTCTCATCTTTTATAAAAGGATAAAACATCCCCATTGCATTGCTGCCGCCCCCGATACAGGCTACAACAGCTTCGGGCAGCTTTCCTTCTTTTTCAATGTATTGCTTTTTTGTTTCATTTCCAATTACACTTTGGAAATCACGAACAATCATTGGGAACGGATGTGGCCCCATGACAGAACCTAAAATATAATGCGTATCCTCCACATTTGTTACCCAATAACGAAGCGCTTCATTGACCGCATCTTTTAACGTAGCGCTGCCTGATGTCACACTGACAACTTTTGCACCTAAGAGCTCCATGCGGAAAACATTTAGCTGCTGTCTTTGAATGTCCTCCTCTCCCATATAAATGACACAATCCAAATTGAGAAGCGCACATGCTGTTGCTGTTGCCACTCCGTGCTGACCGGCACCTGTCTCGGCGACAATTTTCTTTTTCCCCATCCTTACAGCTAAAAGGGCCTGGCCGAGCGAGTTATTGATTTTATGTGCGCCTGTATGGTTTAAATCTTCCCGTTTTAAATAGATTTTAGCTCCCCCTGCATGTCTCGTCAGGTTTTCGGCAAAATACAAGGGTGTTTCCCGGCCTACATAGTCTTTTAATAAACCTTGCAGTTCCTTTTGAAAAGAGTCGTCTGCTATCGCCTTTTTGTATTCTACTTCTAGCTCAAGGACAGATTGCATCAATGTCTCTGGTACATATCTTCCTCCGTATATACCAAAATGGCCCCGTTCATCTGGTAATGTGTAAGTCGTCATTTTACTTCCTCCTTCATCGTACTTTTCGCTTTTTCTATAAATCTTTTTATTTTTGCCGCATCCTTTTTCCCATCGGTTTCAACCCCGCTGCTAACATCTACCATATATGGCGCTGCCTTTTCGATACCTTCAGCCACATTCTCTATCGTCAATCCTCCCGCGAGGATGATTTTTTTCTCATTTAATTCAACATCTGCGAGCATGCTCCAATCAAATGCAATCCCATTTCCTCCCCGGTATTTCCCTTTTGGGCTGTCGAGTAATAGGTATTCACAGGAATAGTCATTTATTTTTGAAAGGTCTTCAGTAGAGCTAATGCTTAAAGCTTTAACGACAGGAAGGCTAAACCCACTGCAAAATTCCGGAGATTCATCTCCATGAAGTTGAATGGTATTGATTCCTGCAAGGTTTACGATTTCCTCGATCATTTCTTTCGTTTCATTTACGAACACACCCACTTTTAAAATTCCATCTGGCAATTGGCTGATGATTTCTCCAGCACTTTCTGGTGTGATACTTCTTTTACTTTCCGCAAATACGAAGCCGATAGCGTCTGCTCCATTTTCGATTGCAAATAACGCCATCTCAATATCCGTGATTCCGCAAATTTTGACTTTCACTGCTGAACCACCTCGTTTAATGGCAATTTCATCCCTTTTAATAATTTTTCAAGATTAGCAGCTAACATAAAGGCTTCTCCTACGAGAATTCCGTTTGCTCCTGCAGCAATGACTCTTTTAACATCCTCTTCGGTTTTAATCCCACTCTCACTAATGAGGAAAGCCCCAGCCTTTTTTATAGAGGTAGCAAGTCTCTCAGTAACCGCCAAATCAACATCAAATGTTTTTAAATTCCGATTATTAACGCCGATTAGCCGCGTTCCCGTCTTAAGTGCTTTTTCCACTTCTTCTTCGTTGTGGACTTCCATCAGTACTTCAAGATCTTGCGCAAGCGCAAATTCATAAAGTTCTTTCAATCTGGAGGCATCCATAGCTGCGGCAATTAATAAAATTAAATTTGCCCCAGCTTTTTTCGCCTGGATGATTTGCGTTTCGTCGATGATAAAATCCTTGCATAGAACAGGTACATCCACAGCCTCACTAACAGCAGTTAAATCAGAGAAGCTTCCTTTGAAAAAAGATGTGTCAGTCAGAACTGAAATCGCATCGGCCCCAAAATCAGTGTAGGATTTTGCCTGCTCCTCTGGATTTAATGCCATATTGATCTCCCCTTTAGAAGGAGAGGCACGCTTGAATTCAGCGATAATCGAAAGTTGTTGGGCCTTTTCAAGCTTCGAAAGAAATGAACGCTTCGGAAGGTTTAAACTGCTCGTAACCATACCGCTCTCATCTTTTAACCTGTGAACCTCTCTTTTCTTTTCTTCCAAAATTGTATCTAAGATCGTTGTCATTTAAATTACCTCTTTCTGTAAAGATTGGCTTGCTTTTATTAGCTGTTCAAGTTTATTTAAAGCTGCACCCGAATCGATGGTGTCCCGTGCGATTTTTATCCCTTGTTGAATGGTTCCCGCTTTGCCGCCTGTAAAAATGCCAATCCCTGCATTCAGAACGACAGTGTCTCTAAAAGCACCTTTTTCTCCATTTAGAACCTTCATTAGAATCTCCGAGTTTTCCCTTGAATCTCCGCCTCTGATCGCATCATTATTATAAACGGATAATCCGACATCATCTGGATGAAGAATTTTCTCCATAATCCTTCCATCCTCAAGAATAACGAGATGGTTTTCCCCTTGAAGTGAGGCCTCATCCATATAACCTGCCCCGTTCAATACAACTGCTCGTTTCCTGCCAAGTGCTTTTAACACTTCAGCAAACATAACCGTTAAATCCCGGCGATAGATGCCGAGCAATTGTGTCTCTAGTTCGACCGGATTCGTTAGCGGCCCAATCAGGTTAAAAGTTGTTGGGATCCTTAAATCCTTGCGCACCTTCATAATCCTTTTAATTTGCGGATGAACATGTGGTGCAAACAAGAAGGCAATGCCAACCTCTTCTAAAATTTCTTCCGTCGCCTCAGGCGATAGGTTCAAGTTAATGCCAATATGCTCCAATACGTCGGCACTTCCAGTCTTGCTCGAAATGCTTCTATTCCCATGCTTAGCAACCGGAATTCCTGCTCCAGCAATGACAAACGCGGAGGTGGTGCTAATATTAAAGCTTTTGGAACCATCACCTCCCGTTCCACAATTATCCATAACATTAGGAATTTTCTTACTAAACGAAAGAGATTTTTCCCGTAATGCTTTAACCAAGCCCGCAATTTCCTCAACCGTCTCTCCTTTTGTTTTTAAACCAATTAGGAAAGCCGCGATCTCACTATCTGTAACATCATTGGAAAAAATATGGTCCACTGCTTCCTTTATTTCAAGCTCTGTTAAGGATTCACGTTCAGACAATCGTTGCAGAATGACTTTCATTGTTCTTACCCCTCTCAATTTCATGTAAAAAATTCTCTAAAATGGGCTTACCTTGTGCTGTTCCGACTGATTCTGGATGAAATTGAAGCCCGAAAAGCGGATAGTGTTCATGTTTGATTGCCATAATTTCATCATCGTCCATCGATCTTGCTAGCACTTGAAAGGTTTCCGGCAAAGTCCCTGACTGAATGATGAGTGAATGATAGCGCATGACGTCTATCGGCTGTGGCATGTATTGAAATAAATGAGAACCATTATGTTTTAGCTTTGAAACCTTTCCGTGCATGATATTTTTGGCTTTCTTGATAATAGCGCCAAACGCATAGCCAATCGCTTGATGTCCAAGACAGATCCCCAGGATTGGAACCCGGTCATAAAAGCTATTGATGACATCTATACAAAGGCCAGCCTGCTCCGGCCGTCCAGGTCCCGGTGACAATACGATCGCTTCCGGCTTAAGCTTCTCAATCTCTTCAATCGTAATCTGATCATTTCTTGCAACCACAATTTCCTTTCCCAATTCCCCAAAATACTGATATAAGTTATACGTAAACGAATCATAATTATCAATAAGTAAGATCATCTTGCCCTCCCAAAAAAGCTTTTAGTTTGTGGATTGTTTCTTCGTACTCTTTTTCAGGAATTGAATCATGCACAATTCCGGCTCCCGCCTGAATATAAGCCTTTTGGTCTTTAATAATCATCGTTCTGATCGTAAGGGCAAAATCCATATTTCCATTTGCGGAAAAATAGCCGACAGCACCTGAATAAATCCCTCTCTTTACATCCTCAAGCTCATTTATTATTTCCATCGCTCTAATTTTCGGTGCTCCCGAAACGGTTCCGGCCGGCAAGCAGGAAATCAAAGCATCAATCGCTGAATTAGGCTCTTTCAGCTTCCCGCCGACTTCTGACACTAAGTGCATGACATGTTTATATTTCTCAATTTTCATGTATTTTTCAATTTGAACAGACCCAAACTCACATACACGGCCTAGATCATTTCTGCCAAGATCCAAAAGCATGCGATGCTCAGCAAGCTCTTTTTCGTCTTCTTGCAAATCTTTCTCGAGCTGCTCATCTTCCAATTCACTTTTCCCTCTTGGCCTTGTGCCCGCAATCGGGTTTGTTGTTACTTTTCCATCTGTCGCTTTGATTAAGCTTTCTGGTGAGGTACCAGCAACAGCGTAGTCCTCAAAGTCTAAATAATACATATACGGAGATGGATTTTGCACCCTAAGCTTTCGGTAAAAGGAAAATGGATCCCCATCCATCGTTGCCTGCAGACGTTGGGATAGCACGACTTGAAAAATATCTCCCTCCAAAATATACTCTTTGGCTTTTTTTACTTTTTCGATAAAATCTTCTTTTGGGGTAGAGGCTTTAAATGCTGATAACCTTGAATCTTCGGAATTTTTACCGGTTGCTCCGTTTTTGATTTCAGCATTTCTTTTTACGATCCGTTGTTTCAAAGCATCGATATCGGTATTTGATTTTACTGGTGTTGCAACGAGATGAACCTTTTGTTCAAGATGATCAAATACTGCGATATCTTCAAAAAATAAGAAGTGGACATCAGGTACATTCAACTCATCTTTTGGAATACGGCCAATATCCTCATATTGTCCGATGACATCATAACCGACATAGCCGACTGCACCCCCGCAAAACGGAAATGTCTCAAACCCATTCATTCTGTCTTCAGGCATGAGTTTTTTCAATACTTCCAACGGCTTTTCGTGGATTATTTCTTGCCCCTCGTTTGTGATTACAATGCTGTTGTTCCCATCCCCCTTTAATTCCATCACCGGATCCGCCCCTATAAACGAATACCTGCCGGACTTTTCATGCTTTAATGAGCTTTCAAACAAGAATTTTTTCTTCCCGCTCATACGCTGATAAATTAGGATCGGTGTTAACGTATCGCCCTCAAGCTCTTCAACTATATATCGATCTTGAATTGACTTTTCCAAATCTTTTCCCCCTTACTTAATGTTGTTGTTGATAGACATGCGGATTTGCAAACAAATTGTGTACTTTGCGAATAGAAACCGGGAATTTGCTAATTGATTGCGAAAACTTGCAAATAGAACCGGAATATTTGCTAATAGATTGCGAAAACCTGCTAATAAAACCGGAATATTTGCTAATAAATTGGAAAACACACAGCATAAAAATAAAAAAGTCCCCTATACACACAAAAATTGTGCGTATAGAGGACGTATCTGCAGACCGCGGTGCCACCTCAGTTTAGAGCAAAGGCTTTTGCTCCCTTATTTCAGGTACGGATGAAATGGAATGCCCATTGGCCTAAACGGCTATGGTAATTATGTCACTTCAATCGATACCCTATCCCTATAACGGTGGAAATCCGTACTTCCCTACTGTCCTTCAAGAAGTCTCTCGTAAGTCCATTCCATTGACTCTTCGTACCGGCTCACACCAACGCCTGGTTCTCTGAAACGAAGTGAAATCAATGTACTCCTCTTACTCAACGATTTGATTTATTTATTTTATTACGGATGATAACTTTTTTGAAAAAACAAAAAGAGCCCCCCGTCTAAAAAGGACGAGAGACCCGTGGTGCCACCTTCATTAGCTGATTATTCAGCTCACTTAACAGATATTAAAACGAAAATCGTTTGAATATCTGTCCCTTGTAACGATGAGACCGTTCGCCAAAGCCTACTACTGAAAAAGGTTCGGTTTGGAGGCTCGGAAGTCCATTCACTAAAACGTCCACACTGATTTGCACCACCCATCAGCTCTCTAAAGTTTCCGTTTAAGCTACTACTCTTCGTCAACGCCGTACGTTATATTGCTTATTATATTATTCGCAATTATGGAAAATGTCAAGGGGGTTTTTTATTTTATTCATTGGCTCATTTCTAAAAGATTGTTTCTTTATGATATAAATAGTTTTCAGGCACCATCCCCCCCTTTGTGTGACCGTTTTTCTCTTTCAAGGGAGATTTCGGACACTTATCCCCCCTTTGAGTGACCGTTTTCCTCTTTCCGACGAGATTTCGGGCACTTATGCCCTCTTTGTGTGACCGTTTTCTCTTTTCGACGAGCTTTCGGTCACCATGAACCTTTTTTTTGTGACTGATTACCTATTTTTCGAGATAATAAATCTTATTATAAAAACACAACAAAATTTGCGAAAACAGCTTATTCATTTAATGTGTTAATGAATTTCACTCGCCAAACCTCTGCAAGCTCCTCAACCTCAAGGAACTCCTCGATTACTTTCCGGTTTTGCCGGTTATAAAACATAATATGATTTCCTGTGAGAACTGAAAATTTTTCTTGGGTTCTATCTAGTAATTTTAAGTACGAATCCTCACAAACCAGCCCCTCTTGGAGTACACGGAAAAAATACCCTGTATAGCCTGTTTCAACGACCCTTTTAAGCAGTTTATCTTCGCGATTATGCTTTGAAATGGTTGCACATGGAATTCGCCCTTGAGAAACTTGGATGATTGCCTCGCCGAAGGAGTATGTATCTCCAATATAAACGTCACGCTCTAACATGTTTTCCACACAAACATTTTCACCGAATGCAGGCAGCTGAAATGACTTGTTAAATTCCCTTTCCCATTGCTGATAATGTTCGAACGGATATAAACAAACGGCTCTCTCAGGTCCACCATGAACTTCTCGATTGGCGACAAAATCTCCTCGGAATCCATTCTTTGTCAAATGGGCTTCATTTACCCGCTTTTTCCCGATTGCAGATTTTTCCGTTGTCCCCTTCCATAGATGCAGCCCGGCTCTCCCAATATTTAATGCAATGATTTTCCTCTCCATTATTCCGCACCCCATATCTCTATCTGTTTTTTCCTATTTTATCCTTTTTATCATCCCAAAGCCAAACATTAATTTCCTATCTAAAACTTCCCATAAAAAGTAAGCTGTTTTCCATTCTAGTTTTTCGTTTATTAGCTCATATTAATATTAAGTTTGATTACGTTTAAGGAAAGGAAAGAATCAATGGAGCATGTTGAAAAATTACAATCTGGAAGCAAGAAAGTTCAAGGGATGCAGTCCAGAGACAATGTAAAAAATCAGAAATGGGCCATCCTTTCGCTTGCTTCGATCCCACTTGTAATGACACTTGGAAATTCGATGCTGATCCCTGTCTTGCCTGCCATGGAAAAAAAGCTAAATATTTCAGCGTTTCAAGCGAGTATGATCTTAACGGTCTACTCCATCGTTGCCATTCTGTTAATACCAGTTGCCGGATGTTTGTCCGACTATGTTGGAAGGAAAAAAGTGATCATTCCAAGTCTATTCATTGCTGGGATTGGAGGCCTCATATCCGGCTGGGCAGCATGGAAAATGGATGATCCATACTGGCTTATATTAGCTGGGCGGGCTCTTCAGGGAGTTGGTGCTGCAGGTGCAGCCCCAATTGTCATGCCATTGATTGGCGACATGTTCAAAAGTGATGAAGAAGTAAGCAGTTCTCTCGGCATGATCGAAACATCCAATACTTTTGGTAAAGTATTAAGCCCAATTCTTGGGGCATTTTTAGCAGGCTTCATTTGGTATTTACCGTTCTTTTCATTTCCTGTTTTTTGCACCATTTCGATATTGCTTGTTTTATTTTTAGTCAAGACGCCTAAAGCAAAAGAAGAACCGTTACCATTCAAGGAATTTATCCAAAACATAAAAAACACCTTTAAAAATAATGGAAGATGGTTATTCGCCATTTTTATCATTGGCGTTATTTTAATGTTTGTACTTTTCGGGGTCCTGTTTTATTTGTCAGAGATTCTGGAAAAGACTTATGATATAAAAAATATTAAAAAAGGATTCCTCCTCGCTGTTCCATTAGGTGCATTGTGTATTTCCTCCTATGTGACAGGTAAAGTGATTAAAGAGAAAAAAAACTTAATGAAGTGGATTATTTTTGGGGGATCTGTCCTGCTGGCTATTTCTGTTGCCGTCCTTAGTTTCTCAAATGGCATGTGGTTTATGATTATGTTATTCGTGTTTAGTGGAATTGGCATTGGTATTGCCTTGCCATGTTTGGATGCCTTAATTACTGTTGGAATTGAAAAAAAAGAAAGGGGAACGATAACATCCATTTATAGCTCTATGAGATTTATTGGGGTAGCCGCCGGCCCGCCTGTAATCGCGGTTTTAATGAAGAATGCTGAGAAATCACTCTTTTACATTTTAAGCGGACTGGCAATTCTAGCCGTCATTGCTACGTTTATGGCGATTAAACCGGATGAGGGAGAAGCGAAATAGCAGTGTGAAAATCTTGAATTTATCTTCGGTTTTGTTAATATCTACTGTGCTTTCTGTTTCCATTTAAAGTATTGTTGTAGCGTAATTGGACTTATTTAGAAGATTACAACTTCAATTAACAGCCACCCTAAAAGGTGGCTGTTAATTACTCTTTTAGACGTGGCTTTGCGGGATTACAATCCGGTTTATCCCCTTGGGTGGATTCAGCGAGTTTCATCAAATAGTAGCATTCTTCCCTGAACATATGGTCAGCCATGAGCGGTGCAAATGTACCTAAAGCCTCTTTACTAAGCCCTAGCTCCTCAATCTCATGTAGAAAGTTCATAAACAGCTTCATTTCCAGAGAAACCTCTTTATTAAAGAGATCAAGTGCTGGGAATGAAGTGAGATTTGTACGCAGAAAATCCGTCATTTCAACAGCTTTTAAATAAAAATCCTTAAAATGATTCAAATATTCGTCGATTGACTTTTTAATGCCTGTTTCAACCCAGGCCATATTGCTAGATATAGCCCCCGCATGTCCAGCCGCATCTAATAACCAAATTAAATGATGATGCAGCTCGTGAAATACTGGAGGAGCCTCTCCCTTTTTCAAATATTTTAATACAATTAAGTATTCCTCTAATTCGTTCACCATATGGTTAAAAAATACGGGCCCAAGATGAATTTTAACTTTACCAACAAGGTGACGCTCTAAGATTTTCAGTTTAAATTCTCTCAATTTTAATGTCTCATCTTCAGCTTTCACACTCAGTTCTACTAAATCGCCCACTCCAACTCTGCCAAGCAGTTGGTCGAATGTTCGGATAAACCCATTCGCAGTTTCAATGAATTCTTTTTCTTGCGGTGCCAATGAATCATGGATAAAGCGGGCATGATCCCCTAATATTTGCAGCCAGAATCCATGTTCAAATTTAGCAGCTTTTTCAAAACCTGCAACCACACAATCTCCCCTCTCAGACATACTCATAAGAGCATATAATACAAAGCGGGTTTTTATGCCAACCTTTTCATGTAGATTTTCGTTTAAAAAACAACTTAAATTTTCGCAAAAAATCGATCTGCTGCTATTGCTCTAACTACATGAAATATTTTTAACATTAAAAAGCCGGTAAATTGCTTACCGGCTTTTTAATGTGTTATTTAATTGGCTTTTTTAAGAATCCGATTAAAAGAGCAGAGACAACAGCACCAATGATAATAGCGAATAAATAAACAAGCCATGAACCTTCAACGAGAGGCACGACAAATACTCCACCATGTGGTGCCCTTAATCCGATATGCGCCATCATCGAAATCGCACCCGAAACAGCAGATCCAATCATAATCGAAGGTATCACGCGCAGCGGATCAGCGGCAGCAAAAGGAATGGCACCCTCCGTAATAAACGAAAAGCCCATAATATAGTTTGTTTTTCCAGCATCAATTTCTTGCTTTGTAAATTTGCTTTTAAAAATCGTAGTTGCTAAAGCAATTCCCAGTGGCGGTACCATTCCAGCGGCCATGATCGCAGCCATCGGTTCGTATACACCACTTGCTAGTAAACCAGTTCCAAATACATATGCTGATTTATTTACCGGGCCACCCATATCAAATGCCATCATTAAGCCTAAAACGGCACCTAGTAAAACAGCATTTCCAGTTCCTAAACCTGAAAGCCACTCTGTAATAGCTGTGTTAAGAGCCCCTACTGGCTTATTGACAACATAAAGCATCAAAAATCCAGTTAACGCAATTCCAAGTAACGGGTAAAGTAAAATCGTTTTTATCCCTTCAAGAGAAGCAGGCAATCCCGCAAAAGCTTTTTTCAAACCAACAACTAAATATCCTGCAAGGAAACCAGCGATAATTCCGCCAAGAAAACCTGCGCCACCGCTCGCAGCCAACATACCGCCAACAGCTCCAGCAGCAAATCCAGGCCGGTCAGCAATACTCATTGCAATGAATGCAGCAAGAATTGGCACGATTAATCCGAATGCATTTCCCCCGCCAATCGTCATGAGTGCATCTGCAATTGGATGATAGGATGGATCATTAGGGTCAAATGCATTATAGCCGAACATAAATGAGATCGCGATTAAAATTCCGCCCCCGACAACGAATGGAAGCATATTGGAAACACCATTCATTAAGTGCTTATAGATGCCAGCTTTTTGCTCTTTCTGGCCTTCTGTTGCACCACTGTTTCCATTTCCGCCACGATAAATAGGAGCATCCTGTTCAAGTGCCTTTTCAATCAGTTCCTTTGGTTTGCGGATCCCGTCTGCAACGGCTGTTTGCAGCACATGTTTGCCGCTGAATCGTTCCATTTCCACTTTCGTATCGGCCGCAACAATAACTGCTGTGGCGTTTGCTATTTCATCTTTCGTCAAAACATTTTTTGCGCCACTAGAACCGTTTGTCTCAACTTTAATATCAACACCCAATTCAGCTGCTTTTGCTTTTAACGAGTCCGCGGCCATATACGTATGGGCAATTCCAGTCGGGCATGCCGTAACCGCGACGATAAAACGTTTACTGCCCGCAATGTTTTGATCTTCCTCTTCTTCTTCCTCATCATAACTATCAATGATTGAAAGAATATCCTCTTCACTTGCAGCATCCATTAATTTCTTTCGGGCTTCATCATTCATTAAAATTGAAGATAGACGAGACAACGCTTCCAAATGCGTATTGTTTGCGCCTTCTGGAGCCGCAATCATGAAGAATAAATGAGCTGGCTGGCCGTCAAGTGATTCATAATCGACACCTGCAACCGATTTTCCAAAAGCGATCGCCGCTTCTTTTACTGCCTTCGTTTTTGCATGAGGAATTGCGATGCCGTCACCGATTCCGGTTGTACTTTGTCCTTCTCTTGTTAAAATCGCTTCTTTAAACGCATTGCGATCATTTAATTTACCCGCTTTATCAAGCGTATCTACAAGACCGTTAATGGCATCCAGCTTGCCAGTTCCGGTCACAGAGAGAAGTATTGTATCTCTCGTTAACAACTCTGTTATTCTCATTTTTGTTCTCCCCTTTAATTAATTCGGTGAATAGAAACTTGAGGCAGTAATTCTTCTACCTTTTCTTTCGTACATAAACCGATTGAAAATGCAGTTGCACTTCCGAAGGCAACACTTGATCGAAACGCTTTCTCGATGTCTTTCTCCTTTTCATATATTGCTAGAAAGCCTGCGACCATTGAATCACCAGCTCCAACAGAGCTTTTTACTTCCCCTTTCGGCACTGATGCGATATAAGCAGCTTCTTTCGTAATTAAAACTGCTCCCTTCCCTGCAAGTGAGACAATCACATTCTGCGCACCCATTTCAATGAGTTTTTCCCCATAAGGGATAACCTCATCAACACTGGAAATCGTTGTATCAAATAATTCTCCAAGCTCATGATGATTTGGTTTGATTAAAAACGGCTTATATGGAAGGACTTTTTTTAGCAAATCACCTTCAGCATCAACTACAAAGGAGGCGCCGTTTTCTGCACAAATTTGAACGAGCTCTTCGTATGTTGTATTGGGCATTGTGGATGGAATGCTGCCAGCAAGCACAAGGAGATCCCCGTTTGAAAGCCTGCTGATTTTATCTTTCAATGCCCAAAACGCCTCATCTGTAATTGTTGGCCCTTTCCCATTAATTTCTGTTTCATTGTCCGTTTTCATTTTGATATTAATTCTTGTATCTTCATCTACATGAACAAAGTCTGTTTCAACGCTTTCGTTCTGCAAATATTCCTCAATATATTTACCTGTAAAACCGCCAGTGAACCCGATTGCTTTACTAGGTACGCCCATTCTTTTCAGTACTCTAGAGACATTAATTCCTTTACCGCCTGGAAACTTAGCTTCCCTCTCCGTCCGGTTCAATTCCCCTAATTCCACCTTTCGAAGCCCGATAATATAGTCTACAGATGGATTCAATGTCAATGTGTATATCATGATGTCACAACCTTTATTGTCGTTTTACTCATATATTGCTCTTTGTTATCGATGTCTAATTCATTCGTAATGATGTCAGCTTGATGAATATCAGCGATTTTCGCAAAGGCAATCTCAGAAAATTTCGTCTGATCTGCCAATACATAGACTTCACGTGAAATAGAAATGGCCAGTTGCTTAATCATCGCCTCTTCCTGATCAGGAGTCGTGTAGCCTGACAGGGGATGAATTCCATTCACACCCATAAAGCATTTATCAAATCGATAATGTTCAAGGCTGGCAATGGCTCCTCTTCCGATAATCGCTCCCGTTTTTGGCTTCGCGAACCCGCCAATCAAAAATGTCCTTATATTTCGTTCAAGCAAGGCATTCACATGCATTAAACCGTTTGTAACGACAACAATATCATCTATCGGTAAAAAGGGAATCATTTCAATAATCGTCGAACCAGCATCCAAATAAATACAGTCGCCCTTTTCAACTAATCCTGCAGCATATTGGGCGATTTTTCGTTTTTGTTGAAGGTTTTTGGTAGATTTCTCCGACATGCTCGGTTCGAGTAGCTTTCCTTGAAGCCTTGCTGCACCGCCATGGATCCTTTTCAGAAATTTTTCTTCCTCTAATTGACTAAGATCACGCCTAATCGTTGATTCAGATGTATTTGTTACGTCAACAAGCTCCTGAATTTTGACAACGTTCTTTTCTTTCAAAAGATTTAAGATCGCTCGATGGCGCTCAGGTGTTAACAAAACATCACTCCTAACTGCATAGTACTTATCTCTTGGTTATATTCTACTGAAACCGATTGCAAAAATCAATCATTTTCGTTCATTTATGATCAAAAGAAATCATTTTGCGATTGATTGTGGATGATATTGCATTCTTCGGACTATTTTAATCAAATAAAAAACAAAGGAATTAATTCCTTTGTTTTTTATAACAAAAAGAGAAGAGAGGTTGATTTCCGCTCCAGGATGCTCGCTTTCCGCTTCAATCAACTTCTTTTTGGACGGTTTTCTTTTACAAAACCTATTTAAAAAACAACAATCTTTTAGTAAAGAGCCCTTTTTAAAAATGATAAGCTGTTAGCTGTTCATTTAGAACCGCTGTATCATAACCTTTGGATTTTATATAGTCTAAAAGTTCGGGTAAATGTTCAGCTGTTGTTTTTTTGTCATGAAATAAAATAACAATTGGACGATTTTGAAATGGAAATTTTTCTAATTGATCGATAACATTGGCGACATATTCACCATTTTTATATTTCCAATCCCGGCTATCGACAGTCCAGTCCCATAATTGATAGCCTGCTGCTTTCACAGCTTGAATGTAGGCTGGTTTCATATGTGGAACTGATCCATAAGGCGTTCGAATTAAATTTGTTGCTGAACCGGTTAGCTTCAGTAATGTTTCTTGGGCCTTATTCATCTCCTCTACAACCGTTTTTTCCGACCGATAAATTTTCGTAACGTCATGAGTAACTCCGTGTAACGCAGGAACATGGCCATCGTTGATAAGTTTAAGTAATTCATCCGGATACTTGTTCATATTCGGCTCAAGCATGAAAAAAGTTGCCTGCATTCCGTATGCATTTAATGTGTCAACAATATTGTTTGTATACATTGTAGGGCCGTCATCAAAGGTTAAGTATATTGTTTTGTTTTCAAGTTGTTCTTGTACAGATTCAGGTTTTTCTTCTTTAGCAGACTCAGAAACTTGGACACTACTATTAACATCCATATCGATAAAATTTTGTATGATTACTTCTTGGCTTTCAATTTCCGGCTTTACGTTTTTGTCCTCGACGATTTGGTCTTGGTTATCACTGCTTATTTGCGATTTTATTTTATAAAAAGAACGAAAGGAATGGTTGATCGTTACATTCATTTCTTCGAATGGATCTAAATTTCTTTGCATCATTAATGAATACATCATATTAATAGGCTGTGTGAGGGGCGAAACAGCTAATGCCTCATTCCTTCTCCCCGGTTCATAAATGCTTAAGACTAAGGCAATACAGACTAAAATAGAAATAATCACCTTTTCATTTGTTTTGACCATTTTCCTTTTCACATTTCTTTTCAAGATGGTTCACCTTTCCATTCCTTCTCATTCTAAGATGATCAAATCAAATTCGCCTTGGCGTATTTGCGCCCAGATTATTATCGGACTTGCTCGATAAATTCCATAAAAAACATTAGGCATCCGCCGGAGGCTAACTTTATTCAGCCGGGGGTTGAACCCCCACTAAATTGGATACAATTTTGCATTCATCTCTCCAATAATATCGTTTAGAGACTTCTGCTGAATAAAGTTAAAATCAATAGTCTAAGCTAGTCGAAGGTGTTTTTACCCTTTCAATAATTAGACGTTGCAGACAAAAGAAAAGTTGCCAATTTCCTTATAATTCTACAAAAATATCAATCATTCGCTATTAATCTATCCTTACTTTAAATGTAACTAAAATCTCCTCTAGTTTCAATTCTTTCCGGGCTTTTTATTGGGATTGTTTTTAAGTTTTAATGGAGGATCGGCAAATCAGTAGTTTCTATGAATACGAGGGAGTCAAATAAATGCGAATATTATTACTAAATCAAGATTTAACAACTTTTTAAGTTAAAACTCAGATAATAGATTGCTCTTAAAGTCGAAATATACCTGATTTTACACAACGATATATAGTATCCAATCAATATCAAATATACTATATGTTGATTTTAGATGAGTTATTCCAAATTCGATCCAGTCTCACTTTATCTCATCCGCTTCCAATGAAGCGGAATTTTTTTACGTCAAAAAGCTTTACCCATCATTAAATAGCACTCAAAAAAAAAGGACCTAATGAAATTACTATAAGAGAACAAAATATTCAAGTTTAGGTCATTTGTTTCTTACTTTAGAAATGAATGTTTTTTTAATCAGCGGTGTATTTCTGGATAAATCATTATCGATGATACATACTAAAATCTGATTTGAATAAAAGATTTCGGAGGGAATATTCGTGCTAGAAACCCATATGGCTTTGCTAATTATTGATGTGCAAATAGGCTCGTTTCAGGAATCTAAACCTTTATATAAAGGAAATGAATTACTAACGAACATCCAGTTGCTCATTTCCAAAACTCGTTTAGTGCGAGCTCCCATTTTTTATACGAAGTTTAACAATATACCTGGAAAACCTCTTGAACGTGGAACATCCGGATGGAAAATACACCCTTTCATTACTCCATTTGAAAATGATATCATTATTGAAAAAAATCATCCAGATTCATTCCAACGAACAAATCTCCGACAAGAATTAGATGTCAAAGGAATAAAACAAATAGTCATTACCGGAATTCAAACAGAAGTGTGTGTGGATGCAACATGCCGTCGTGCATATAGTCTTGGGTATGATGTGATTCTCGCAAAAGACGGACATAGTACTTATGATTCGGGGATTTTTAAGGCTCCTCAAATTATCAACCACCACAATGAAGTCCTTCATCAATGGTTTGCCTATGTAAAAAAGACAAATGAAATTGAATTTTAAAAAGAGGTGTTATGTCTTTTTTCAAAGGATTATTATCGTATTTGAGATCAACTTGATTCTCTTGAAATCATAAAGAACGAAAAGTTTTAGAGGCATTATATATGAGTGTTTATAACATATTAAGTTTTGTAATAAGATTTATTTCGCTTTGAAATTTCTCTAAAAGTTCGTTGAATGAGGAATTAATTAAAAGTGGAAAAAGATTTTCTAGTGCTTCGTTGTAATTCTGACCTAATTCCACCCGTAGAACAACATATTTATGAAAGAGCAATGCTTTTTCAAAATCAATCCCTAGTTCATATAAGCCTTTATCCAAATCGTCTATTGGAATTTGTTTGATTTTTTTATAGACTTTTTGATTTTTTTCAATAAATTTCTCCTCTAAATAATGAGTCACATAATCTGTATACACCATTTGACCAATATCATTTGCTTCTTTTTTTGAATAATTAAAGCCAATAACGCGATCATCCTTATTTTCACGGATAATAAACGTTTTATTCCCTTGTAAATGTGTAATAAAACGCTTTACGCTCTTATCAAACATTTTATTAAATCCAATAATTTGATGCAATTTGATTGCAAAATCTGTATGTTCTTCACCGACAACAAATAACCTGTCCACTATTGGCAAAAGTTTTAATACCCCTTCGGAAAGTTGACTAGATGCATCGTAAATAATAATATCGTATTCTTTCTTCATCTTTTTAACTTTGCGTTTTTGTTCTGTTAATGGTAATTTCGAGAATTCGTGGATAAGCCCATTTGAAATCTCTTCTTTTTCTAAAGTCCCATAAGATATAAATGCAGCAGATAATGTCGTGTTCATTATAAGCCAATAATAAATCGATAAAGCCAATTCAGTTACACCTGATTTTGCTTTTGGCGAATAGAAACCAACCAAATACACTTTAACTCACCTGCCTTTTATTTAAATAATATTCGAAAAGGAAATTAGTGTTAAAGACAAACCACTACTTCTCTTCTTTAAATTAAATGGCTGTGATAAATGTAGCTGTTGATTTCCGCTGCAGGCACTCGCTTTCCGCGGGCGGTCGGGGAGCCTCCTCGTCGCTAACGCTCCTGCGGGGTCTCCCCTGACACGCTTCTCCCGCAGGAGTCTCGCGCCTTCCGCTACAATCAACAAGTGCAATTATCAACATTAAGCTTTAACATAGCCAATTAAATAAAAGTTTTTCTCAAAAAATTCTCTCATGAGTGACGGCGAACAATCCAGTATGTAAACATACTATAACCACCTGAGCAAAAGTTCTCATGTAGTTTCTTTTTTTATTAAAATTTGCTGAAAAGGACATATTATCAATAGCGTCTGTTCAAAAAGAAATGGATAGGTGAGTACGGATGGATTTTTTCTATAGTCAAGAATCATTGACTGCCATTCAATGGATTTTGAGGGCCATTGTAGCTTATTTCTTTATGCTTATTGTAGCAAAAGTAATGGGGCAACGGTCAATTTCACAGTTAAGATTACTTGATTTTGTTATAGCTTTAGTCATTGGGAACATCATTGCTCACCCATTGTCAGATGAAAGATTGGGATTCAAAGGCTCAATGATAACAATGAGCGTATTTGTAATTTTATACACATCAAGTATCATTGGGAGTTTAAAGTCAGATAAACTAAGAAAGTTTTTTGAATCACCTCCATTGCCCTTAATTGAAAATGGAAAAATATTTTACAAAAACCTAGCCAAAGCTAGAATTTCACTTGATTATCTAATGACAGAATTGAGGAAAGCGAATATTGAGGATATCCAAAAAATCGCTTTAGCCATGTGGGAAACGGGCGGAACTCTTTCTCTATTTCTGAAGCCACAATATCAACCGGTTACACCTTCGGATTTGAGAATAACCCCTAAATCCTTCGTTCTTCCCAGAACCATTATTAAAGAAAGAAAAATTGAGTTATCTGAATTGGACAAAATGGGAAAAGATGAAGACTGGCTGAAAACAAGGATTAAGTCTACATACAATGCTGACATTCACGAAATATTATTGGCAACCATTGATAGAAACGAAAACATTACCATTTTTTTATATGATTAAACAATCCAAACGATTAGACATACTAAAACTACATGATTGCTGCCGAGTTCTATTACTTTCTTAAATGCGGATGGAAATAAATAGGGATGTAATTTAGAGAAAAATAAAAGGATAAAGAATCTTTTCTATTAAAGATTCTTTATCCTTTTTGAATTCGTTTTAGTGGAAAACCTAGCGTTTATTGTCTTGGTTATTTAATTGTATTATTCACAATTTCCACTAAAACGTTTGAGTCTGTCACCAATTTCGTCACGCACACGCTGGAAGAAAGCCCATTTTTCTTCATCAGTTCCTTCAGCCTTAGCGGGATCATCAAATCCCCAATGTTCTCTTTTTACATGTGGTAGTGTTATCGGGCATTTGTCAGCCGCATCACCACATAAAGTAACCACTAAATCTGCATTGTTTAATATTTCAGAGTCAATAATATCAGATGTTTGATTTGAGATGTCAATTCCCGCTTCCTTCATTGCATTTACAGCATTCGGGTTTAAGCCATGCGCTTCAATACCCGCACTGTATACGTTCCACTCATCATCTAAATATTTCTTAGCCCATCCTTCTGCCATTTGGCTTCTACATGAGTTACCTGTACATAAAAAGTAAATTGTTTTTTTAGACATCATTTATTCCTCCATTAATAATTAGTGAATGATTACCAACCATATATATAAACCAACTAATGTAATAAACAGTGTTGGAATTGTTAAAACAATACCTGTTCTAAAGTACGTTCCCCATGATATCTTAACCCCTTTTTGGGATAAGACATGTAACCATAATAGAGTTGCAAGAGAACCGATCGGCGTGATTTTAGGACCTAAATCTGCCCCGATGACATTCGCATAGATCAGGGCTTCTTTAACTACATCAGTTGTATTCGTATCAGCAATCGCAAGTGCATCAATCATGACTGTTGGCATATTATTCATAATCGAAGAAATGATCGCAGCAATAAATCCCATACCTACTGTTGCAGCAAATAGACCTTGATCTGCTGTCACTTGAATGAGATCAGCTAATATATTAGTCAATCCCTCATTTCTTAGTCCATAAACAACTACGTACATTCCAATTGAGAAAAATACGATCGCCCAAGGGGCTCCTTTTATTACAGTACGAGCGTTAACTGCATGACTCCTTCTAGCCATAAAAAGGAAAAAGATTGCGACAATACTAGCGATAATCGATACAGGAATACCCGTAAATTCACTTGCAAAATACCCAATAAGTAGGATTCCTAATACAATCCAAGACAATCGGAACATTTTATCATCTCGAATAGCCTCTATAGGCTTCTTCAATTGAGACAGATCATAATTCTTTGGAATGCTTTTACGGAAAAATAGATATAAAACCAAGATACTTGCTACTAATGAAAAGAGATTCGGGATAATCATTCTTGAAGCAAACTCAGCAAATCCGATTCCAAAAAAGTCTGCAGACACGATATTAACTAAGTTACTTACTACTAACGGAAGTGATGTAGTATCTGCAATGAATCCACTTGCAATAATAAATGGAAAAACCATTTTTTCATTAAACTTTAGATTTCGAACCATTGCTAATACAATAGGAGTCAAAATTAGTGCGGCACCATCATTCGCAAAAAATGCTGCTACTAATGCTCCAAGTACGGACACATAGACAAACATTCGAACGCCATTTCCTCTTGCTGCTCTTGCCATATGAAGAGCTGACCACTCAAAAAATCCAATTTCATCAAGTATTAAGGAAATAATAATAATAGCGATAAACGCTAATGTTGCATTCCAAACTATGGATGTTACATCTACTACATCTTTAAAATCAACTACTCCAACGATTAAAGCGAGAATAGCTCCACCGCAAGCAGACCAACCGATGGATAAACCTTTAGGTTGCCATATAACTAAGATAAGTGTAATTAAGAAAATCAAAGATGCTAAAATTACTGATGTCAATGCATAATCCCCCTATTACTCACACGAGATTCGTAATCCCTGTTCTTCTAGTTCTTGTAATTTATACTCTTGACTTGGAAGATGCCCGAGAAGATTTTGGATCATTGGATAATAGTAACTATCTTTATTCAATGAATAAATGATCCATTGTCCCCTTCTCATTTCCCCTACTATTCCAGCATCTTTTAACTTACGTATGTGTTGACTAATAGCAGGCTGGCTCGCTTTAAATATTTCAACAAATTCACAAACACAACAATCATGTGAATCTAAAATCTTCACCATTGTTAAACGGGTTTTATCGCCTAACAACTTTAATATCATCGCAGCTTTTTCTATTTCTACAGTTGATACTTGCATGAAAACACCTCCTAAATTCATCCGAGCATTAATATATAACCATTCGTTTATATAATATTTTGCTTATATATTAAATTCAAGTCTTCTTTTATTAATTTTTTGTAAACATACAGAAATAGCGGTAAGTTACAGGTATGCAAAAGATAAAGAATTTCTAAACGATGGATTTCATCCCCTACTTTTTAATATAAAAAAAATGCCTTCTTCATTGAGAGAAGATAGCATTTAATGGAGTATATAAAGACTACAAGCAGCAATTTAAAATTTTCAGTATTTATCAGATCTGCCATCAGCTTTTCTAGGTAGATTAACAAAAGAGCAATTCTACTGTAACCGGAGGCAGAAGAAATTATTATCTAGTTACAAAATTTCATATCGTTTTTCACACTAGCATTGAATAAAAATAATAAGAATGTAAGAAGTAAAAAAAGGGATATCACGCCAGGATATCCCTTTTTTCACGTTTATGAGTTAGTAATTCAATGTTTAGAAGTAAGACCTCTGTTTAGTCTTTATTTAATACGCTCATTCTCAGGTTCTAAATGTATTAATACTTGAGCATGAGTAAACAGATGATTGATATCTTCTTCTATCTGGTTACATAATTCATGCGCTGTTTCAATGCTATAATGTGACGGAACAACAAGGTGAAAATCTACGTATTCATATCGACCGGAACGTCTTGTGCGAAAATCGTGATATTCAATATATTCCTCCTTATAGGATTCAATCAGCTTCATGAGGTTTCTTTCTTCATCCGGTGATAACCTTGCATCCATTAATGGAGGAAATGATTCTTTCATTAATTTAGAAGCTTCAAACATGATATAAACAGCTAAAATAATTCCGATAATCGGATCCAAAAAATACCATCCAGTAAGACTTACTAGTAACAAACTAACTGCTACGCCTAAAGATGTATATACATCTGTAAGCAAATGGATCGCATTAGATTTCATCGCCACTGATTTCGTTTTATCAGCTGTTCTTCTAACAATTTTTGATACTACAAAGTTGATGACAGCCCCAAGTAACATGACAACTATTCCCAAAAGCGGTAGCTGGATTGGTTCCGGGTTTATTAGCTTGTGGATACATTCATAAATAATCCAAATGCCAGCAATAAAAATTAATAATGTTTCAATGGTTCCAGAAAGATTTTCTACTTTTCCATGACCATATGGGTGGACTTTATCCGCAGGCCTGTTCGAAATTCGTACTGAGAAAAAAGCAATTAAAGAAGCCATTAAATCTAAGGACGAATGAATAGCCTCGGAAAGAACAGCAACCGATCCGGTAAATAAGCCAACAATTATTTTTAGAACAACAACAAAGGAATTACTTAATACTGATAAAAATGCTATTTTAGATGAATTCATTTGATTACCCCATTTATTATTATTAACACTTTTTATGTTATCAAACCTAAGTTTAGTGGGTCTAGAGCAACCTTTTTGAGGAAAACAATAAAAAGTAAATACATCTAACAATGTTGCACAAGGTAAAATTATTATTAGTGTACCAACTAAAGCATAAATCCACCTAATTTTGTTAATAGTAGACAAAAAGGAGGCTCTTTTATGAAAATGTCAAATATTGTCTTCATCCTGTTTTTGCCTTTCATTTTACTTCAAGGCTGTAATAATGCTACTTCCCCACCACCTGAAAATGTCCCGGCTGAACATAATGATCATACGATTACGAATAATGGTACTGATACGATTACGAATAATGGTACTGATACGACAGTAAAAGGGACTGAAAACAAATTTAACTTTACGAAATTTGAGTTAGATGTTGATTATGCTAGGGACAAATCCTACGAAGTCGATTATGATTACGGAATTGAAGCTGAAATTAAAGATAAAATAAAAGGGATCATAGTGAATGGAGACGTAGCTTTAAGCGAACTTAATCCTACCTTTGAACAATTGAAATTTGACACGGCAACACCTAAAAGTGAAGTGATCGCTGAGGTGCTGAAAGCATTTAATCTCAAAAGCGATTATACAAAATTTGAATTAGATATTGTGTTTTTAGACGGAACCAAGAAAGAATACAATTCAATAAGATAATAGGAAAAAGTTCCTTTTTGTTTTTGAAATAAAAAGGAACTTTTTTGATTTAATGTCTTTAAAAGGTGAAATCATTCCTTCATAAATTTTTTCGGGTTGTTATTTTGATAAAAGACATTCAAATGATACAATTTATTATTGTATCATGTACCAATGATTAACAATTCAAAACGAAGGAGCGAAAAAAATGGCTGTTAATGTTTATCTGAATTTTAACGGAAATTGCCGTGAAGCAGTAGAGTTTTACGCACAGGTTTTTGATACAGAAAAACCACAAATTATGACCTTTGGTGAGTCTCCGCCAAACCCGGAATATCCTCTTCCAGAGGAAGCAAAAAACTTAGTCATGCACACTCGAATTAATATTAGCGGAAGCACTGTGATGTTTTCTGATGTTTTTCCGGATATGCCCTTTGTTGAAGGTAACAACATCAGCCTTGCTGTTGTCAGCAAGGACATGGATGAAATTAAATCCCAATTTAATAAACTGAAAGAAGGCGGCACTGTTGCGTTGGACCTTCAAGAAACTTTTTTTAGCAAATGCTATGGCCAATTGACGGACAAGTTTGGAATTGCATGGCAATTTAGCTATGATAACGGGGAAATGGGAATGTAATAATTAGTTGTTTTCGGCTGAAAACAAAAGAAGTAAAGATGCAAAAATCCAAAGAAAAGACCTCCAATTTATATTTTGGGGGTCATTTTTTATTATATTCATTCTTATAAATTAAAAATCAGAAAAATTAGACATGTTTTTCCTAATATTTGATATAATTAATTTATCCCAATTTAACGGGCAGAAAGAAGAAAGTACTGATAGCATTTTTACGTTATAAAGGTACTTTTTTAAATCATTAAAGGAGGTTTGTCCATGTATCAAATTAAAGACAAAGAAAAAATATTTATTTACACGGGTCCTGATGGCTCTGGAAGAAAAACCGTTGCGAAGATGGTTGCTACCGCATTTGATATGGAAACTGTTCTGTCTTATACAACTCGTTCTCCCCGGCATTATGAAAAAAATGGTGAAGACTACCATTTTGTAAATGAAGCAACCTTCAAACACATGCAAGACCAACAGGAATTTCTTGAAAGTGTCGAGATCGATGGATTTCGTTATGGCATTCGCGAACAAGATATCGTCAATGCTTTCCAAAACCATGATCTTGTCTATTTGACTTTGAATCCGGAAGGGACCGAAAAGTTGAAAAAAATGTATGGTGAGCGTGTCATGCGTTTCTTCATTTATGCTGATCGTGATACTGTCATAAAAAGACAAAAAGACCGTGAAGATAATGAGGCGGACATAGAGCGGCATATGACTCATTATGACGAAACGATGGCCTATAAAAATAACTGTGAACATGCCTTTGAAAATTACGATTCACCACAAATATCTTTCAAAATCAGCGAATTGATCGAATCCTTTTTGGACAGAGGATTCTTTGTCACCGACTATTAAGGTTTGAAAACAAAGGACCATCCGATGAGGTATGTAACTTCATCGGATGGTCCTTTTAATTATTGGCGTATTTTAGAGATGGTTGCTTATGATATTTATAAAAAAATTCAATGAACCATCTAAATGAGATGACCTTTTGTTAAATAACAGGCGTCTGCTCTCATGTATTATTCACCAAAATCCACATTATGGTATACCTGTTGAACATCTTCTAAATCCTCTATTGCATCGATCATTTTTTCAAATTGGACGAGTGCGTCTTCTGGAAGTGATACGTCATTTTGCGCAAGCATTGTTAGTTCGGCAACGGTAAAGTCAGTTATACCAACATTCTTGAATGCTTCTTGTACGGCATGAAACTGGTCAGGTTCAGCATAAACGATTACTGCGTCATCTTCTTCTAAAATATCACGCACATCTACATCTGCCTCCATTAATATTTCAAGCACTTCATCTGCAGTTTTACCTTCTAGACCGATAACAGCTGTGGCATCAAACATATATGCGACAGATCCGCTTACACCCATGTTCCCGCCATTCTTCCCGAATGCAGCACGCACATCTGACGCCGTACGGTTCACATTATTTGTCAGTGCATCTACGATGACCATTGATCCATTTGGTCCGAAGCCTTCATAACGAAGTTCGTCATAACTTTCTTCTGAACCGCCTTTCGCTTTTTCAATTGCACGGTCAATAATCGTTTTTGGTACACTGTACGTTTTTGCACGCTCGAGAACGACTTTTAACGCTTGATTTGATTCTGGATCCGGCTCGCCTTGTTTAGCTGCTACATAAATTTCACGTCCAAACTTTGCATATATCCTACTCGTATTAGCGTCTTTTGACGCTTTTTTTTCTTTAATATTATTCCATTTACGGCCCATTATGAACACTCTCTTTCCACTTTAAATCTACATAAAAATAGTAATATGAAATAAGCGCTTCTACAACACTTTTTCAAAAAATTATCAAGAGTCCGTTACAATATCATATTAAAGATACTGCCATTACATCGACTATTCCAAATTACATCATTCGTTACTTTTACGTCATTATTATACAAGTATGTTCTTATATGTACAATCGAAAGATTCATTTCCAAAATTCGCATACTTATTTTATGGGGGTGTTTTTAATGTTTAATTGATGTTTCTAACCACTTTGATCATATTAGTTCCTCGCTTTCTCAAAGCCTTGAAGTGGTGGTCTTACTTCCCGTTAATTTGCGACAAATCTTCCAAAAGGTGAAACTTTCATAATTTTGTCAAATTGTTTTTGCAATTATGTGACGAGTATCACAACACAAGGGATTTTATCCCATTCTATGATACTTTATACATGTATTAATTAATCTACTATTTTGAAAGGAAGAGATTAAGATGATCGTAAAATGGTTAAGAGAAAATCAAATTGCAGCTGGATTACTGACTGTTATCCGGGTTTATCTTGGGTATTCCTGGCTTACTGCCGGGTACCATAAAGTGGCAGATGGTTTTGATGCTTCCGGTTTCCTGCAAGGAGCTGTAGCAAAAGCGAGCGGAGATCATCCTGCTGTCCAAGGATGGTGGGCGAGCTTTTTGGAGGCGGTCGCCATTCCGAATGCGGGATTATTCAGCTTCTTGGTTGCGTGGGGTGAACTACTTGTAGGAGTAGGATTAATCCTAGGTTGTTTAACAACTGCGGCCGCTTTCTTCGGAATCGTTATGAACTTTGCATTCCTATTTTCTGGAACTGTCAGTACGAATGCGCAAATGGTATTATTAACAATTTTTATTTTAGTAGCTGGCTATAATGCTGGAAAAATTGGCATTGATCGCTTTGTGATGCCTGGTATTCGTAAACCATACAAACGGAAAGGGATACAATCGTGAGGAACAGCCCGTTCATTCGAGCGGGCTGTTCCTTATGGGGCATACTGATTGAAAAATTGGAACTAAGAATCTAGGTACATTTGCCGCTCTATTTTTCTTTCGTAAACGTTAAGAGAAAAAACAACAAGAAACTTAGCAATAAAATTGAGCCTCCGCCAATGTAAACCGCTGTATTTACTGTCTCTGGGAGAAATGCTGGCTTAAAGATGTAAAGTGCCATTCCCCCTGTTAATCCGATGGAGCCGATCACCGCAGTATAGACATGAAGCTTTGCTAGAATCCCAATTTTCGGCGTGAATACTTTATAATACACAGCCCATGCGAATAGTGTTAACCATCCGACAACTAATACATGAGCATGGATTGGCCGGAAAGCATAACCACCAGCGCCTGCCATATGTGCACCTAAAAATGCGCCAATAAATGCAAACAATGCTGATAACCTTAATAATAATTTACTGTAGCTGTTCATCAATTCACTTCTCCTTAATTACAATCAATAAATTACTTGATCAATCGCCTCTTACCCTTTCCGTTTGTTTTACACCTTCAAAAAAGTTCTCTTGGTCTCACACTCTTAAAAATTAGTTTCGAAGTTTCAAAGATAAGGTGATTGGGTCTATTTATTATACCCACGAATGCCTCAACAAAAAAGAAAAAAGCTTGGAAACAATATACACATAAAATGAAACTTCCATATGCGGGCTCCCTGCTTTCTACTTGTTACACTGCGGTCAAACAGCATTATTCCAAGGATCATGTTAACTTGGTTTTCTTTTTCCTAGTTGTCCCTTCCTCCATACTTTAACCGATGAATATGGACTCGATTTACAAATAAAAAGTTAAGTCCTCCGTCATTATGTTAACTTAATAAATTTTAAGTTGACACAATACAATATAAGCGATTATGCTAGAACAAATGCTTCTTATGGAGGGGAATTTTATGAAAAAGGGCTTAAAAACGATTGAATTAACACTTGCTGGGATGTTTGTCGCAATGATGTGCATAGGTGCCAATATTACCTCGATTGTTCCATTTATGGTTGTTGGCGGTGTACCGATAACATTGCAAACTTTTTTTGCGATTCTTTCAGGGGCGATTCTTGGAAGTCGGTTAGGTGCAATTACGATGGCTGTCTATGCTTTTGTCGGACTTGCGGGAGCCCCAGTTTTCGCAAAATTTGGTGGGGGATTATCTCATATCCTTAGTCCTACTTTTGGATTCATCATTTCTTATATTTTTACAGCTTACGTAACTGGAAAACTGATTGAAATGAAAAAAAGCTTACCTGTCTATATTACAGCTGCATTAATCGGAATGATCATCAACTATGGGTTTGGTACAAATTGGATGTATTTCGCCTATAAGCTATGGGCATCCGCTCCAGACGGATTTACATACAAGTTGGCATGGACTTGGATGATTGTTCCGTTGCCTAAAGATATCATTCTCGCCGTTTTCGCTGGTTTGATGGCAAACCGACTGGAACATAAAGTGTTAGCCCGCAGCCAGTTTAGGAAAATCCAGCGGACAGCATAAAATATTAATAGATTAGGAGGCCGAAGAAATGGGAATTTGGCAAAGCCTTGCACGAGATGTCTTGGAAGGGTATGAATTAACAGATAAAGAAGCATTGGGGATATTAGAATGTCCTGATGAAGATCTCCTCGAGCTTTTACATAGCTCCTATCAAATTCGCCGTCATTATTATGGCAATAAAGTAAAGTTAAATATGATTATTAACACGAAATCAGGTTTATGTCCTGAAAATTGCGGCTACTGCTCTCAATCTAGTGTTTCAACAGCCCCAATCGAAAAGTATCGGATGATGGATAAAGACGAGATAATAAAAGGTGCGAATCAGGCTTTCCAGATGAATGTCGGAACTTATTGTATTGTTGCGAGCGGTAGAGGTCCAAGCAATAAAGAAGTTGAGCAGGTTGTATCGGCTGTAAAAGAGATCAAAGATAAATACAATTTGAAAGTCTGTGCATGTCTCGGGCTCCTAAAGCCTGAACAGGCAAAGGCATTAAAAGAAGCTGGAGTCGACCGGTACAATCATAATCTAAACACTTCAGCGGACCACCATGAATCAATTACAACCTCTCATACTTATGAGGACAGAGTGAACACGGTTGAATTGATTAAGGAACATGGCATTTCCCCCTGCTCTGGCGTCATTATCGGAATGAGAGAAACAATTCAGGACGTTGTATCAATGGCGAGAAGCTTAAAAGCGCTTGATGCAGATTCCATCCCGGTCAATTTCCTACATGCGATTGACGGAACACCTTTAGAAGGGACACGTGAGCTAAACCCAAGATATTGCCTGAAAGTTCTTTGCCTTATGCGCTATATCAATCCGACGAAGGAGATCCGCATATCCGGTGGACGCGAAGTGAATTTACGCAGCTTGCAACCACTCGGCTTATATCCAGCCAATTCCATTTTCGTAGGGGATTACTTAACCACTGCTGGTCAGGAGGGAACAGCCGATCACCAAATGCTGAAGGATCTCGGCTTTGAAATTGATTTTGTTTCTCAGGAAACAGATCCAGTTTTTAATTTACAATAAGGAGTAGTCTTATTTTACTTGATTATTCGGTAATATTCGCGCTCCGCTCGTACCATATTATGTTGATTTCGTTTAGATATCTAAATATTCATTGATTATTGCTCAAAAAATCTGCTTCATTTGCAATGTTAGAAAAAAAGCCGATTTGTTTATATTTTCCCTATAGATAGACAAACATGAAAAAATATGGAGTTATTAATCTCAAGAAAAAAAAGGTGACAAGGTTATAATATTATACCGTGTCACCCTTTTCTCATTCCGCACCTAATTAGATGTGAACTTTTTTTGAATAGTTCAAGATTTATACTTTATGCATGGCTATTTAGTTAGGCACGCAAGCTTACACTAAACTCTCTAAAGCATTCCACTGCCTTAGCCGGATCGACCGAATATCCCTGCTCATTCATCGTCTCTCCAATCAATAAAATCGCTTTTTCAAGAATCTGTTCCGTCGTATTTCCCATATGACCGATCCGGAATGCCTTACCTGCCAACTGAGCAAGTGCACCTGCGACAATGAGCCCTTTTTCCGCAAGAGCAGCACGGAATGCAACATCGTCCATTCCTTCCGGATAAAGAATACAGCTAAGTGTAGGGGCAGCGACATCTTCATCAGCGATAGCCTTCATCCCATATACAGAAAGGGCAGCTCTAACCGCTTTTCCGAATGCTTCATGGCGCTTATAACGATTCTCCAATCCCTCTTCAAATACGATTCTCATTCCTTCATCGTACGCGTAGACAAGATTTACCGCCGGAGTGGCGAAGTATTTACTAGGATCATGCATTACTGGAATCCAATTATGTATATCACAATAGAAAGCAGGCACACGCCCGATTTGTTCCCGTGCTGCTAAGGCAGTTTTGTTAAATGCAACGACAGCCAAGCCTGGAGGTACGCCAATTGCTTTTTGGGACCCAGTTAAAACGACATCGATCTTAGCATCAGAATCGCCATACGTCTTACTCATATCTTCTTCGATCGCAGCAGACGCACAGACGCCGTCAACGATGACCAGTGCTCCGTGCTTTTTAATTATTGGCACAAGTGCATCTAAATTAGCCACAACTCCAGTTGACGTATCAGCATGAGTAACTGTAACCGCTTTGAACTTCCCTTTAGCAAGTTTTTCCTCTACAGCTTCAAGAGAAACTTGCTTCCCCCAAACAGCTTGGAGTACGTCCACTTCAATGCCAAAAGCTTCCGCTAATTTAATGAATCGATCACCGAAAAAGCCATGACTGATGACTAAAATCTTTTCCCCCGCAGCAACGGTATTTACAAGAGCCATTTCCATTGCCATAGTTCCAGTACCAGCAACTACAAACACTTCACCATCTGTTTTGAACATTTCCTTCGTTTTCTCAATCGCATTCTTATAAATCTTGACAAACCTCGAATCTACAAAACTCCTGGTTTCCTGAGCCATCGCATCATAAATAGAATCAATGACTGGTGTAGGTCCAGGTATAAGTAGCATCTCTTTGTTTCGCATTATCCATCCTCCTAAAAATAAATTTCATTAAAATAAATGAACAATTCTTTTCCTACACTACTATCACTTCTACATTGGATCAAAAAACCCTTTAATCTTTGCTAAATATTAATAGACTTCTCAAACAAACAAAAAAACCCCATAAACCATTTTGATTTAGGCTTATTTCTAATGGATTGTTGATACTATGGTGACCGCTTTTTCAGTTTTTGATCCCTATTTGCAATAAGCAGTGTTATCTTTCACATGCCCAACCATCTTTATCCCTGTCATGTTTTGACTCATAAGCTGGATGGTCGGAAGGAACACCATTCGGGTAGACTTTTCTAAGTTCCGTACAGTTTTTATAAGATTCCCTAGTTCCACTGACCGCGGATGTTGGGGCATCAGTCGTATTCGTTCCACTAGCCGGTGCTGCATGAGACGATGATGCTGTACTTGAAGTAGAACTGCCATTCGAGGCAGATGGCAATGTCGAAGTTTTACCCAAAGTTGAACCGCCAGCAGAGGCAGAACCTGAACTGTTAGTAGCGTCTTTCTTCGTATCAAAGTCACCTTTCGTTGTACCTTCTTCACCAAACGCCCATAGACCTGTACCCGCTTCTCTCGCTTCTCTTGCAAATTTTCTGAAATGCTCGCTATATTTCACGTCAGGTGGGTAGGTAGATGGCTCAGCATATCCATTTAAAACTAATTCAGCGTTAAACATTTTTGACCGTATTTCATTTTCGTCCATATCATTCGTCGGAATGTCTAACCAGACGATCCTTAATAAGCGCCCGTATCGATCCGTTTCGGAAACGTCTTTTTGTAACCAAACTTGTTTTCCATTTAAATTCTCAGTCGTATAAATACTTGCCTCTTTCCCATACACTTCAGTCCTAGTCGTCGACTCAGGCGTGTTAACCCCGATCAAGCGGACTTTTCTACCGTCAGAAAGCACAAATGTATCGCCATCGACCACTCGAGCAACCATATATGCCTCTAAATTAAACCTTTTAGCTAATTCTTCTTTTTCCTGTTGTGCATTTTGGGCCTCTTGTTTTTCTTTTTCTAGCCTTTCAGCTTCTTCTTTCTCTCTTTGTTCTTTTTCGGCTTCCTCACTAGCTAATCTTTCTTTTTGCTTATTAGCCTTTTCCTCGGCTAGTTTTTCTTTATGTGTACCCTCTTCAACTTGGGATTTATGGTTATTTTCAACTACATCTTTTACTTCATTATCCGTCTCGCCAAACATTCCAGCCAAAATAAATGTGAGTAATATGCCTGTAGTAAGTACCCAGCCAGCCTTCAGAGGAATCTGCTTTCCTTTCCTCTTCTGTCTCATTAAATACCATCCGAAAATCGAAATCCCTACACCAATTAATGCTACTGGAGAAATTGCAACTAAACCTAATAAAAATATGCCAATTACGATACCAAATAATCCTTTTACTAACCTCATCCTATTCCCTACTTTCATTCATTCCACTTTTATATTCTGTTTTTACAAAATTGGTATATTTGTATAATCCAATAAAATAATTTATCATAGTGGTAAAACAATGACAATATCCATAATGTATAAATTTACACACTAAACGCCTTTGTACTTAACCTAATCGTACTCCTATGAGTTCAACAAGTTACAAAAAAAAACCTTGCTTCAAAAGCAAGGTTCACACTTTAGAAATCTTATAATTCATCAAATCCATTATCAACCTGGTTTACTTTCGTATACTGCCTGGATTTTTGTTCAAAGAAGTCCGATTTCCCAAAATCCACTTCTTCATATGCAACGATCCATCTCAGTGGATTCGTCCGATATCCCTCAAAAGGTCTTTCAAAACCTAATTGATTAGCTCTTACGTTAGCGTAAAACTTAATGTATGCCTCAACATCTGAAAGTAGAATACCTTCTATTTTATTACCAATAACAAAGCGGGCCCATTCAATTTCAAGTTCTGCAGCCTTTTTAAAGGTTGCTTTTACAAATTCGCTCAATTCATTTGTGTTTAGCGCCGGATTCTCATTTAAGATCTCTTTGAATATCTTTATGAATAAATCAACGTGAATTTGTTCATCCCGATTAATATAATTGATCATCGTACTAGAAGAGACCATTTTCTGATTACGTGCCAAATGATAAAAGAAAGCAAAGCCTGAATAAAAAAACAATCCTTCAAGCACGACATCATAAACTATAGATTTTAATAAATTCCCCGGTGTGGGGTTCTCGGCAAAATCTCGGTATCCATTCGTGACGAATTCATTTCTTTTAACTAAAATAGGTTCCGTCCGCCAGAATTCAAATACCTCATCTTGTTTTTGTTTCGGCACAAGGCTCGACAAGACATAAGAATATGAATGATTATGAATGACCTCTTGCTGAGCAAGGATGATCATAAGTGCAGACAAACTCGAATCTGTCAAATAGTCTGCTACTTTTCCAGCATAATCGGTTTGAATGCTGTCGAGCAGTGCCAGAAGCCCAATAATTTTCAGAAAAGCATCCTGTTCGTCTTCTGTTAATTGGGGAAACTGCTTCATATCTTGTGACATATTGATTTCAAAGGGTGTCCAAAAGTTTGCAAGCATTTTCTTATATTTAGGATAAGCCCATGAAAATCGGACATCATCCCAATTTAATATATTCGAGCACTCTCCATTCACAATAGCGGTAGAACGGTTTGGTGCGGTATTATTCATTATCTGTCGTTTCTTTAATAGTTCCATGTTGAATCCTCCAATTCCTTTTAGCTTGAACACGATTCACAATCATCTACTTCTGAAGATGTAGAACGAACATAATAGGTTGTTTTCAATTTATGCTTCCATGCAGAGAGATGAAGATTTAACAGATCCTTGGCCTTTATATTATTTGAAATATAAAAGTTAAAAGAAATAGATTGGTCGATATGCCTTTGCCTTCCCGCATTTTGCCTAATGCTCCATTCCTGATCAATATGATAAGCAGATTTGTAAAACCATGTCGTTTCACTATTAAGGTCAGGTGCTGTGACAGGGATACGATAATCCTTCTTTTCTTCTGAATAATGTTTCTTAAATATAGGGTCAATGCTTGGCGTGCTCCCTGCAATTAGGGCAGTTGATGCATTCGGTGCCACGGCCATGAGATAACCATTTCTGATCCCGTTTTGCTTTACTTGCTCTTTCAAGAAATCCCAGTCATACTCAGAAGCTTCATTGCTATATCTTCGTTTTTCAAAAAATATACCAGTCTCCCATTCCGACCCTTTAAAAGCAGGGTACTTTCCCTTTTCAACTGCCAATTTCATTGAACTCTGGATCGTCAAGAACGCAATTTTCTCGTATAATCGATCGGCAAATTCAACTGCCTCCATGCTCTCCCACTGAATTTTTTCGACCGCTAGTAAGTGATGCCAGCCAAACGTCCCAAGCCCAATGGCTCGATATTTTTGATTCGTAATTTGCCCTTGCAATACTGGGATTGTATTAATATCGATCACATTATCGAGCATTCTCACCTGAATTGGAATTAATCTCTCTAACACCCGATCTTGATGTGCTCTTGCAAGATTAATAGATGAAAGATTACATACCACAAAGTCACCGGGTATTTTTTCGATAATGATTTTTCCGTCTTTTGTATATTCCTCCACTCTTCTTGTCACACTCTGGTTTTGAACAATTTCTGTGCATAAGTTCGTGCAGTAGATCATCCCGTTATGTAAATTGGCATTTTTCCTGTTTACTTCATCCCGGTAAAACATAAATGGAGTCCCAGTCTCCAGCTGGCTTTTCATAATTGATTTCATAATTTCGATAGCTGGTACCTTTTCTCTTGAAAGGGATTTATTATCAATACATTCCTTATACTTCTGCCTAAATGAGCCTGCTGAATCTCCTTCATCGTAATAATCCTCTAAAGAAAAGCCCATTACCTTTCTCACTTCATGGGGATCAAATAAATACCAGTCCCCCCTGCTCTCAACCTTTTCCATAAACAAATCTGGGATACAGACGCCGGTAAACAGATCATGGGTGCGATGCCTTTCATCTCCGTTGTTCAGCTTCGCATCAAGGAAGGAGAAGATATCTTTATGCCATATGTCTAAATAAACACTGATCGCCCCTTGTCTCTGACCAAGCTGATCCACACTGACTGCTGTGTTATTTAGCTGCTTCATCCATGGAATAACGCCAGAGGAGGCTCCTTTAAATCCTTTAATATCACTGCCTCTACTGCGGATTTTTCCGAGATACACACCAATTCCCCCGCCGTTTTTCGAAAGGGCAGCAATATCCGTATTACTGTCATAAATAGAATCGAGGCTATCATCAACTGTTTCCACAAAACAACTTGAAAGTTGGCCCCAATTTTTACCGGCATTTGTTAACGTAGGCGTAGCAACGGTCATATAAAGGCCACTCATTGCCCAATATGCTTCCTTAACGAGCTCTAGCCTCTTATCTTGTGCTTCATTTTTCATTAATACCATTGCAATGACCATGAATCGTTCTTGAGGCAGTTCATAAATATTTTTCAGTTTGTCTTTAGCTAAATATCGGTCTGCAAGCATTTTAAGGCCCAGGTAAGTGAATAGTTTATCTCGATCAGGAAGAATAAAATCACCTAACTCATCGACATCTGCTTTCGAATATCTATCCAAAAGATCTGTATGATAGATTTCAAGAGTTGTTAGCTTTTCTATTAATGTATAAAAACTTCCGTAGGACTTTTCAGAAGAATATCTACGATTTTTCCCCGCTTCATGATAGAGTTTCTTTAGTAAGAGATGTGATGCCACATATGTCCAATCTGGTTCATTAATGCTTAAATAGGACAAACATTCCAGTATCAGTTGATCATATAAGGCTTCGCCATCTAAATTATTCATTTGCCTAGCTCTATTTTCCAACTCTTCGATATCCAAATGCGGATAAGATTCTTTTAATAAATCGAATGCTAGTAGGTCATCTTTTATATGATTATTCATTCACCATTTCCTCCTTCTGGCAATAAAAAAACCGCCCAGAAACTGAGCGGATCAAACGACAGAATAAACTAAAGAAACAGTAAAATAAACTGTGACCATTACACTATCGTTTCATCATCTCAATCCCCGAAGAAAAGAAACTTTCGATTAAGTTGGCAGGTCTCCTGACTTGTGCTTCATCCTACTAAAAGCCCTTCCCATACAAGTACCGCTAAGTTACCCTGTACAGTGGTCTGCTCTATTCGTCTGCACTTACAGTTGCGGGGACAGTTCCGGATTTTCACCGAATTCCCTATTAAGTCCTAAGAAGGACACCAATGCTTAATCTCCATATGTAGTTATATATACGAAAGATAAATACTAGATATTGTATGCAATTCTATCATACAGAATAATAGAAGGCAATTTCTTTTTTCTATTCCAAGAACAACACCCACCTAATATTGTTCTTGGCTGTATTCATTTTTATATTTTTCGTTTGTATTTCTTCCTTTATACTTCCCTCTTTTCTCATGAAAATAAACAAAAATACTCCTCACCTTCATAAATAAAGATTAAGTCCAGTAATTTCCAAAACGCAGAAAAATCGCATGAGTGAATCACTGTTCGGATTAATACAAATATTGAAAGGAACTTCTCGGTAAGGCCTAGCTAGCCTAAAATTAATGTTAATAGCAAAATATATCATAATAACTATCTTTAAGTATTTCTTGAAGCCTGCATGTCACTACTCGATTTTCTTTTTACGCTTACGAGTCCAATAATATATTCCACCTACTGTTGGAAAACCTATTACACCAGCTGCCATTAAAGTGGCACGGGTCTTTCTATTTTCTTCTTTTTGAATTTTTTGTCCTTCTAAGAAAAGTTTATCATATAAAGCAATAGCATCAGCATTTACCTTGTACTTCTCTGGGATCGTGTATTCCTTGTTTTCCTTTCCTAATTTTATTGCCTTTATTTTAATTTCTGCAGCAACATCATTGCTTTCGTAACCTTCTTTAAACCAGTTCGAAAAATGTTTTTTTCCTTCATACAAATTGTTTTCATACTTCATTTGTTTAAAGGCAAATGTATAGCCTTCTTTCACAATTTCTTCTTTTCGTTTTTGTAAACCAGCTTCATATCCTTGTTTTAAAGCATCAATATAAATTTCTTTTTGTAAATCCGCAGGCACGGCAAACTCCTTTACATCATAACCCAAAGAATGTCCTTCTTTTTCGTATTTTATCATCTCATTTTTATCCCGTTCATTCACTCCTTCTTTGTGGCCCTTCTCATATTCAGATCTCAGTATGTCTGTTTCAAAATTAGTTGGGATAACAATTTCATCTTGCAATAATCCTTGCTCATAGCCATTCTCAAAAGCATCTTTTCTACTTTTTTCTATTTGCCATGAAGTAGTAAATGCTTCTTTATAAGCAATTATATAAAGTTCTGAGCTTCCTGAGGAGTATGAGTAATCGTTATTATTCTTCCCTGCTGAAAAGGAAGTTGCACCGTCTTTTTTCCCTTTTTCTTCTCCATCTTTTTTATCTTTCGCATCCTTTTCTTCTTTTTTTATTTTATTTAATCCATCTTCTAGACCCTTTTGATATCCGGCTGACCATCCTTCGATATAGTCACTGTTATTATCAGTAGAACTGAAGATTGAGGAATCTTTTTTGTATCCCATTTCATGTCCTTTGTCATAACCAGCTTGATAACCTTTATCGTAGTAAACTTTTGGATTGTATACGGTTTTAGCAGGTGCAGGGGCTGTATTAGTGGTTCCTCCCCCATTATGATAGTGATAACCAGAACATAAGCCTTTTGCGACTGATTTTGGACTGCAATTATGTCCTCCGCTACTATCAGTCCTACCACTATGGGCTTCAACTGAATTTATATTTAAATATGTAAATAGCAAAAATAAGACTAAAAACTTTAGTACCCCTTTCATAACATATCCCCCTTGTTAATATTATTAAAACTTAAGCAAATTGTAACAAATTCACAATATAATTAATAGTTTATACAATTTGTAGATAGAATCTGGAAATTGATTCTCATCTTTTGAATGTGCCTACTAAAAATAAAAAAAACGCACGTATAAAAAAATCACCATGCGGAGTATGAATCATACAATATCAAGTTTGGCTTGACCGACAAAGAATCGAACCAAGCTGAATCTAAAATACAGATCACACACGATTTTGAGGATTTTTTAAATGCGATCTACAACAGGATACTTGCAAGTATAATAGAGAACTGCAAAAATAGTTATCTATCTTAATCGTACAATTATCTCTATCAGACAAACATACATTTAGACAAAATAAGTCAATAATCTAGTTCCTTCTTTCTCGGGGCGAATATAAATATAAGCAAACGGACAAGTAGGGTCATGTGACTCTACCCGAAATATTGAAAGGAGTGGGAAGATGACATTTCAGTTAGGAATCACCATTTTTGTTTTCGTAATGACCATGCTCGTAATTTTTTGGAGACCAAAAGGGATAAACGAAGCGTTTCCAGCGGCTATTGGTGCAGGGATTATTTTATTAACAGGAATTGTTTCACGAACAGACATATCAGATATTATTAGTAAGATTGGTGGAGCTTCCATTACAATTATGGCGACGATTGTCATGGCAGTCATTTTAGAAAGTTTCGGTTTCTTCCACTGGGCAGCAGCCCGTCTTGCCAGTTTAGCTAAAGGATCAGGGTACAGGCTATATTGGTACGTCCAGCTGTTATGCTTTTTGATGACACTTTTATTTAATAATGATGGGAGTATATTGATTACGACACCGATTTTGATACTACTGCTACGGAACCTTCAATTAAAACCCCATCAACAAATTCCGTACCTTTTAAGTGGAGCCCTTACTGCAACCGCCTCCAGTGCCCCGATTGGCGTAAGCAATATCGTTAACCTAATCGCATTGGAAATTGTGAATATGACACTGTATATGCACACCGCGATGATGTTTGTACCCGCAACATTAGGTTTGCTGTTTATGTCCTGGTTGATGTTTCTCGTCGTGAAAAGAAAATTGCCGAAAAAATTGCCTGATTCCACTTATGAGATTGAGGAAAACTTTTTCACCAAAAATTTCCATCCATTAAAAGGATCAAAACTCTCGGTGGAAACAAAGGGAAAACGCACAAAATTTATGTTAAAGGTTTTGCTGTTCGTCTTTGTTATGCGCTGTCTATTGTTTGTTGCTTCCTTTCTCTCCATACCAATTGCGCTAGTTGCCGTACTCGGATCCGTCTGCTTACTTATGTGGCGATGGTATCATCTACGCACAAACCCCGTTGACATTTTGAAAAAGACCCCATGGCACATTCTGATTTTTGCGTTTTCCATGTACGTCATCATTTACGGGCTTCACAATGTAGGATTGACAGCGTTCCTCGTGCAATTATGTGAACCGATTGTAAACCAGGGCTTACTTTATGCGAGCTTAACGATGGGTGGATTAGTTTCCCTTCTATCTAATATCTTTAATAATCATCCAGCTTTAATGGTTGGAACGATTACTTTAACACAAATGGGACTCGATCCTGTTACATTAAAAACGATTTATCTTGCTAACATCATTGGAAGTGACATGGGTTCCTTATTGTTACCGATCGGAACGCTTGCGTCGCTTATCTGGATGTATATCCTCAAACAGCATAAGATCAAAGTGAAATGGAAGGATTATCTGAGCGTATCATTGATTGTCATTCCAATATCCACAATTTTCACCCTGTTCTTATTGTACTACTGGGTACAAATGGTATTTGCCTAAAAAACACTAAAATTTTAAAGGAGGAATTATCTTGACTGATTTAACCGCTTTGCAGAGTAAACAAATCAATGTACAAATAGGAAAAGAATCGATTAATGGGATATTAATCGACGCAGGAAAAGAAATTCTTGTATTGTTTAATGGAGAGCAATATATGTATATTCCTTTATTTCATGTACATCAAATCAAGCTTAATAGAAACAAAGATGAGCTAGTTGATCCGCCGCCCAGTAAATCAACTGTAACAGCAGAAATGGACCCCCTTTCTTATCAAGATGTATTGACAAATGCAAAAGGAAATTTTCTCGAAATTTATGTGGCAAGAAATTTATCTTTCTACGGATATATCACAAACGTCTTAAATGATTATATTGCTTTCGATTCTCCTCTTTATAAGACGATATATATTCCGATTCATCACATCAAATGGCTAATCCCATACACCCAAAACATTACGCCGTATACACTAAGTAAGGAGAGCCTCCCCTTCAGTAAAAGTCCGAATAACCTTCCATTACTCCTTTCCTTAGAAAACCAGTTAAAAAAGGTGGAAGGAAAACTGGTCATCTTTGATGGAGGAATGGACCCTAGAAAAGTAGGCTTGTTAAAAAAGGTAGAAAATAACCTCGCTGAATTTGTACTAGCTACCGGCGAAATCGTTTGTATAAACCTTTTGCATATTAAATCCGTGCACATGCTGTAGACGATGAATACAATAACTCGACCTTAGAGGAGGATTTTATATGAAAGCAACAAAAAAAGAGGCAATAAATATTGCCCCAAAGAGTCCTTGTGTATTAATTAAGCTCAGACACAAAGAATAGTGTTATCGTCCCTTTTAAGATATGCTGTGGAAACCAGAAATGAACTAGGCGATTAACCAGAAATTAATTTAATTCTCCCAATAATCAATGTAATTAAAATCCCCTGTTTTCCGCTGATAAAAAAATACAGTCAAATAAGTCCCTAAAAAAAGCTTGGGAAGAAAACGAAAAACGATTTTCTTCCCAAGCTTATTATCCAGTTATGCCTGTTATGCTAGGCGTACTGTTTTTAGTCTTAGTTATGAAGAAGTAGTATCTAGAACCGACCAATACCCAACAAAGTCCAAAAGTGAGTACAAATCCCGATAAATTAAATCAAACCTATACAATAATCAATAACCCGATCGCAGGAAGAATGAGATGTTAAATATAGTCGCCGCTTTTTTGTTTGATAAAGAAGTGGGTAACCACAGAAATATGAAGCAATTAACCAGTAACGTCAATAAGTGTTCAAATTAGATTCATCTAAATTGAAATCCCAACTTAATTGAAGTTAACTTGTTACGAAAAAACCGCACGAGTGAAAATCAACGTACGGTAATAATAATAATCTGTATTTTGGCGGGACTGCCTGGGAATCGAACCCAGCAAGCCTGGCACGCAGGCTTCATGCGGTTTTGAAGACCGTGGAGGACACCAGTACCCCATTCAGCCCTTAAGTAGCAGGGGATTCCAACGGTCTTTTCCCAATTCCACCAACGGTTTAGTCTATAGCATTCTCAACTATATTATAACATTTTTAGCCTTCATTTGTTCTATTTTTTATGTAGTTAACAATATATATTTCCTTTATATCAAACGTATTCAAGAGACAAAACACAAGTGATATTTAACAGATTGTGGGAGTGATACAGCTTTTACATTATTTAATGTATAAATCGATGTAATTGGTCAAAAGCACCACCCTATATACAAAAAGGCACTTACCTTCACTAGTGAGTGCTTAAACATTCTTTTCTTTTAGTCTATTCGTTGATTACGTTTACGTTTACGTTTCATTTAACAAATAAGCCATCCAAAATGCGTTCCGATTGTGGGGGTGAAGCTACCAATTAAATCAACATATCAATCATTAAAACTGGTCAATTGCACCCTAGTACAAAATTAAGACACTTTTGTTATATTAAAGATTATAATACTCCCAATGTGTAGTCCATAAATTCATCGTTTCTATTTTCTATATCCCTGTAATCATTATCATTTGTAATAATTTTTAAATCTACCTTCTCAGTAACTTGATATTTAATGCCTTCATCACTTTTATTTGCTTTTAACATTAACAAACTTACTAACCTGTTATCTTTATCATAAAACTTCAAGACACCATTAGAGTTTTCATTCAAGTTAATACTTGTCAAACTCAGTTGATTGGTAAAGATATGAGAAAAACTTCCCCCTATTTTATCAACGTTTTGTATTACACCAAACGTTCGAATTGATACGTCCCTATTGGTATTGTATATTTGTGCAACAAACCTCATATTAGAAAGCTTAATAGGAAAATAAATGTTCAACTCATATTCCTCAACATCCTGAGGTTTTCTCAGTAGAGTTATAGTTGGAGCAATCTTAAAGAAAAGTTCTTGCAAGTCACCATTCTTTTCGTGAAGTATTTGGACATCTGATAATTGTGTTTCATTTAGTAAAAAGCCTTTCTCTAAAGGGTCTTTATTAGAGCGGATGAGGTTTAATAATATTGAAATAGCTATTAAAACAAAAGATAATAATCCCCAAATTACTACCACAATTATATCAGTTATTTGCATATAACTAATTGGAAGGGTTATAAATTCGAAATTAGTATAAAAACTAATAATTATTCCCCAAGTAAAGATAGAAATACTTGAAACAATAATAAAAACCCAATAAATATAATTTAGTAAAAAATCTTTTGAAATATAAAGTCTATAGACGCTAAAATTCAACATTATTTCTTCAAGACTTAAGGCATATGGTCTTAATAATTGTTGTTTAATTTTTGAAGCGGTTAAAAGCTTATTTTCGTACGAAAAGGCAATAAATAATGTAATGAAACCTAATAATGACATAATTCCTCCAAACAACCAACTAACCAAAATAGAGGAAGAGGAATTGGAAATTGAATCTGGTAAATCATTCACTAGAAAAACACTCTGGAAATCTTTAAATACAAATAATAATCCCATGTTTAGAACAAATGGAATTATTACTAAAAATGTAGACCACCACTTAGACAATATCAACCACAATCCTTCTACATACTTCAAAAATAGAATTAAATTCATCGGTATCAAAAAAAGAAACAACAGAAAATACATCCAATGAAAAGTATATTTGTTTTTCTTTATAAAGAATGATTAAACTTAGAATTTCTGGTGAATTGATGTATTTCGCTAGATTATTCTTCTCAATATCATTGACCGAAATATTAATATATGTACTATTATCAAAACCAGATTGTTGCTTAGCAATATCAAGACTAGTTAAGGTTAATCCCTTAAAAAAGGTTGATTTTAAAGTTTTTTGTTTATAACTTTCAAATATATTTATTTTTTTCAACGAAATAGAAAAAAAAGTAAATAATTTCGAAATTGTATAAGCCATTTGACTTTCAGAACCGCCAAAAATGCATATAACTTTGTTTTCCTTAAAAACAAAAAACTTTATTGTTTTCCGCTCTGATGTGATAATTTTGTCTCTTACCTTTATTGGGTCTGACCAAGCAATGCTTGCTTGTAGAATTTCCCCCTCGTAAGAATCACAGCTAAACGAACAATAATTATCATTACTATTGCTCTGCATATCCCTCCAATTAGGCGTTCCACTATATTTATAAAAGATACAATCCCTGTAAAGCATTAAATATCACCTACTTTAAAGAGGTTATATAGCTTCTATGTTCTAGAAGCTATGAAATTTTGGTAAATAGGTTCAAGTTTTCTTCTAGTTTCTTCAATGTTTTTTATCCCATCATTACACATAAGAATGTATTCTTCTTGCATAAGATTCATTACTTCTTGTTTATATTCTTCTGATTTATTATCAAGAATAACAATTTTTAACTTATCAAAGTCTTTTCCTTTTAAGCTAAATTGCACATTTACCTTTGCCCCTTGGTATAACGAGGTTGTTTTAAATGAGACAATATCATTCGAAAGGGTAATATACTTACATGCTTCATCTGAAGCAATAATATCATTACCATGAACAGTAATACCTTTTACTCCACCACTTTGAGAAGTATTATTCATTTTAAATTTTACATCATTAAAGCTTGAACTAATTCCTTTTGAGGGTAGCCTATTATATATGAAGTCAAAGATTAGCATAGTTTTTTCTGATGCACTATCTTGGTCAGAATAGAAACCACTAAACATTTTAATAGTGTAAGGGATTAAAGGTATCCCCAATCTATTTGAAAGGAATTTTTCTATAACGTCTTCAATATTATCGTCCCCTGCTTCAATTGATACCTTATTACCTTCCTTCTCAAAAGTAACTTTATTATCATAAACAGCTGTTAATGAATTTAAATCTTGAACCCCCATCTTCCAATATGTTCCATACTCCTTCACTTTGATGATTAAATCAAGTTTCTCATCATTCGATTCAACATTAACTAGAGCAACCTCATACACAGGAGTTAATACATAAGATTTCACAAATTCAGTTCTTATCTGCTCAATGTTTTTATCTTTTAGTTTACCCAAATTTTTATAGTTATAAGTATACGCGGATAAACCTTTTTTCCTTTTCATAACTGCCATTTCAGCTAAGTCGATTATATCTTGTTCACTAAGTACTTTATCTAAAAGGAGGAAATCGTCTATTAAATCGATTTTATTTTTTTTATCCTTGTCAAGAACATATCCCACTTTGTAACCTTTGATATACTCAATCACTTGCATTTTACTGAATCTATGAAAAGCTCTTTCCAGAACACTTCTTCTATTAATATTATCCACTTATATTCACTCCTAAAAAAGAGATACAGTAATACAAATAATAACATTTTCCAACAACATAAGACAGGGTTTTTGTATTTTAAAACCAACTTTTATACTATCCCACTTGAGCAATTCAAGAAAAAGCTAATTATAGAATAGTTTTTTGTTATAAAGCTAGCAATGATAACCATTGAAATTTTTTATAAAAGAGCTCAAACCCAAGATTAATTCAGAGTGCAGGAGCAGAAGAGCTAAACCATATTTCCATAAATAAACTTTTATATTTGGTGAAAAATGCCCCCGATAATATAAAAAAGACACTCTATTGAGTGCCTAAGCTTTGAATCATATTCATTTTTATTTCCAACAGATTTTAAAACGTAAATTTGTACTAAAATATAGTGAAAATAAGCGTAAAAAAGAGTGTCTTTAGACGATCTCTCTTACTAAATTATCCCCACTTGTTGTTGAAACAAGAAAAGTGTTTACCTAAAACGGTAATTCTAAATAAAAAGATTCTACCACATTGTTAATTTCATATTTTATTCCTACTGGTAGATCACGAAGTTGATCAAATATAGCTATAGGCATTGTAAATAATCTTACGTTACCATGACTAGTATATTCTGTTGCTTCTAATAATCCTCGCTCGACTAAGTTTGCTATTACCCCTTCATAGTTAGGCAATATATCATTCGACAATGAACATCTTTCATTCCAATTCTGTATCATTTTCTTCGTTTCATCTGCCATCCATCTTGAGCCAAAATTCCTGTTTCCAGTATCAAGTATGTAACCGAGTAAAAGAATTTCATTTTGGGTTAGCCTACCTGATAATATTAATTCTTCGAAAGGAATTTTGTCTATTTCTTCAGTAACATCCTTAGTTTGAGTATTAACTTGATCACTTTTACTTACTACTTCATTTTTCGATTTATAATCAATAACCTTTTGAAATAAATGTTCGACAATTCTATTTACGTTATAAGAAGCATAAACCCCCTTTTTTCCATATTCAGTTCTATAGGCATTAACCTTTTTAACTTCATCAAAATCAAAATCTCTAGGAATAGGCTTATCAACAAAATAAACCATAACCTCTTTTTGTTGCTCAATAAAAATGCTAATTTCTTCTAGTGTCCCAGAGGAATGCTCTATTGTGGGAGTGCCAAGTTTTGCCCAGAACACACCAATAAGAATATCGCATTTCTTTACCAACTGTTCATTTATTACTTGCTGAGAATATGTTCCACTATATGTTGGGGTAACATCATTCTCCCATCTGCTCGGAAGAAGTACAGTCTGTAAATGTTCGGCATATACACTGTTCCATTCAAAAATTGCCTTTTCAATCTCATCACGTTCTTGTTGTACATCTGAAGGTGAAGCGATCAGGACACGTAAAACTTCTGCTTTGAAACCCACTTTATCAACCCTCGTTCTGTTATAGTTAATTTGAACTATTCTGGTATAATCCTAAAGATGCAAATACATTATTTCTACACTATTAAATAAAATCCTTCCTTAACTATCAAATCTTGTATAAGGGGATAATATTATCCTTTTATTTTCCTTAATTCTGCGTAAATAGTGGATCGTGGTACGCTTGTCATTTTTACAATATCATTAACACTTAATCTATTTGTTTCTCGTTCATAGTACAACTTTAATGCCTTCTCAATTGCTTTTTTATCTTGTAAAGGTCTACCCATGTGTTTACCTTGTTTTTTTGCTCTCTCTCTACCCTCTCCAGTACGCTCTACAATTATATCTCTTTCAAACTGTGCGAATGAACCTAGAATATTAAAGAGTAATGTTTGAAGTGAATTATTATTTTCTCCCGCTTGAAACTCAATATTTTCTTTTAAGAATCGAACGTTTACACCTTTTGCATTTAATTCATTAACGATGTTATTTAGGTCAATAATCGAACGCGCTAAGCGGTCAATCTTTGTCACTACAAGAGTATCACCTTTAACTAAAAACTGAATAGCTGCTTTCAATTCATTTCTTTTAGTGGTACTTGTTCCTGTAACCTTTTCAAAAAAGATTCGCTTACATCCTGCTTCAACAAACCTTACAAGTGTTATGATTATTCTATATAATTAATTAGGAGTGGATTAAATGAAATACAACGAAGAAATTGTTTTACAAAATAAGTTACTAATCAGGTATGACTTAATTGAAGATGGATTAACATTAATTGAAAGGGAATCGATAATTAATAAAAGTAAGAGATGTGACATTTTATTTCATGACAAAAATGGAGTAAAGCTTTATATCGAAGTAAAAGAAGTTGTAAGTGATGAAGCCATTTCACAAATTTTAAATTATAGAAATTTGGTAGGGGATAGCAATTCAAGATTCATGCTAATCGCAAACTATCCAATAAAAGATATTTATCAATTAAAACTACAAGAACTACAAATAGAGTATAAACATTTCAATAAAAAGGACATAGAAGTATATTTAGAAAATTTAGTTGAAATACCTAAAGGAGGGTCGCCTTATCGCACTAAGGAAAATGTAATCAAAAAGTTAAATAAACAAGGAACTATTCCAAACGATATTTATGAATATGTTTCTAACAAATTGCATACTTTAGACACCCCAATCATTTGTAATATTTCAGATGGAATTATGTTTCAAGTTGTGCAATGTAATGAGAAATTTCTATCAATATCAGCTAAAGTAAATCGTTTGCTATTTCATTTTCCTAATGGAAATCGTGATAGTATTTACGATAAATACAAAAACATTATCTCTGAAATACAACGCTACAAAGATAAGTTTTTAGAGAATGAAAACAAAAAAGACAAAGAACCTAATCAAATTGATATTAAATTGAAACATGTAAAGAGTTTGGAATATGTTAAACCTCTTATTGATGAAGCATATAAACAGGCATTAATAAGCAGTCGGTCAAACATCTAAACAACATTAAGATAGTACACAGTTTCCTAACTATATCTTTATATAAAAAAGGAAACTATGTACTGTTTATCTTATATTCTCCAACTTCACCGATTCTTGTTGGTGTAACATTAGATTTGAATTCTTTAGGTTTAGTAGTGGATATAATAGATTCTTCTTTAGATGACTTTTTCTTGGAAAGACCCTTCAGTATTTTTGATAACATGTATTTTACTACTTCTTTAAGTTATCTAGATAGTTAACAGTTATATATATATTAATAGATAACTATGTACTATCTAATCTCATCTTGTTTCTATTCAAATTCTCTTACTCTTGATTGAATCATTATCGATTATGAAAAGGAAACCCTATATGATAATGGGGTCAATTCCCACTCATTTAAATTCACCTTTTTGTAAGGATTCTGGATTGGCTGGATTCTTGGATTTTTACTTAAACAATTCGTGACAAAGTAAATATAGAATTTGTCTCCCAATTTTTCAGACGTCTTTAACTCATTATCTGTAATAATAAAGCCATCAAATTTACTTGTAGTAGTACCTTTTACTTCGATATAAATTTCATTTCCATCATTATTTTTACAAGATATATCATAGCCTGGTTTTTCACCTTCGTTTGCTAACCATCTGATACTATTCATTTTTTCATCCGCTAGATATTTTAAAACTACTTGTTCGGCTCTGTCCCCTATTTTCTTAGCATTTCTTGAATATCCATTTCCCCTTGCATTTTGCTTAGTCTTAGAGTTATTGTCGTTTGTAATAATTTTTTTGATAAACAAATTATCAACCACTTTTGGGGTTACTTCATGAATACTCGGTAAAGTATCTTCTATTATTTCTACTTCAATTTCATCTGATTTCGAACTTTGAATATCTAAGTTAGATAAACTAACAATTTTAATATAAATTTCCTTTGTTATTTTTCTTACTCCATCTCTCCAATAGTTGCTTTTACTTACATTTTCTAAATAGTTATTCTTGCTATCCTTAAAGTCTATTGCTTCTCCAAACGGTATATATTCTTCTATCTTAGCAAAATATTGATTCTTAGCAGTATTTGTATATGGGTACACCTCTCCTATTGTAGCCAATCCAAAGTAATGTGGTTCTTTAGATAAACGCATAGAGGCAAACTCTCTATTTTTCATTCTGCTTTTGTAATAAATTACTTTAGTACCAGGTGTAAGGATGTTTTTATACCTTGCTGGGAAATGATATAATATACCTGTTTGGTCTTCCCACTGCGACTCATCATTTTCTGCTATAATTGAGTAATTCATACAACAGTCTCCTTTTTTCTTCAACAAACTGACTACATCCATATTTTATTATCTGTTTTATCATCAAAGGGGAAATCTAATCCCCCTTACTGATCTACAAATACGGATGACTCTTCAACTTATTTCTATAAAGTCTTCTAACAATCCTATGTAATTCATCATCATTTTTACTAGGATTTGTATTTATTACAGCAGAAACATCATTACTTTCTACTTTACGTTCTCCAATTTTAAATCCTAACTCATTCATCTTTTCAGCAACTTTAACAACACTTCCAGTAATTGCATACTCTTTAATTATGTGTTTTTCAAAACAATCAGCCACATAAGTTTCAGTCAAATCAACATAGTTTTGTAATTCAGAAATTCTCTTCTTTGCTAATTCAATGTTCACATAGACCATCCTCCTTATAGGTAACAGTTCCATGAGCACAAGTTTAACCCTTTTGAAAATTGTGATAAATATGTGAATAAAGATATTTAAGACACCTTTTAATAAATAGAAACTAAAAATAACACTAAGGAATGGGCTACTTATATTCTATTGTTGTATGATGCACTTTTATATGACATAGAGGACATAACAACATAATATTTGCTACCACATCTAACCCTTTCTCAAACTGTTCCTGAACTGATGGGCTTCCACTAATATAAATCTGCTTTTCTCTAGGTCTATTAACTTCAAATATCTCATTTTAAATTGATACCTTTTCAATTAATAATCCTTTCAAAGGCATAAAAAAGTACACAGTTTTAAGTGAATTTTTGAAAACTATGTACTCTTTTAGGACAGATAATAAAAGCTATTTAGTTGTAAAATGATATTAAGTCCCTTTTAGATATTTTAATATTACAATTTTTCAATCGTTCTTTTCTTTCATTATAAAGTAATTCTAATAAATGCTGTTTTTCATTCATAAGAGCATGGTGTAAAATTCTATGACAATTTGGACACAAGGAGACTATATTTGCAGTGACATCAATACTATTATCAAATAATTCTTGTGTATGCATTGGTATTAAATGATGGGCTTCTACGTAAGGTTTTTTTGTTGCCTTTGATGTGAAGGTTGAATGGCTTGAGTTAACTTCACATTTGTAATCCGCATCCATAATTGCACGTAATGCAACAGAAGCATCTCTTTTCCATTTCCCATTACTATTTCCTCCAGATATCCTATTAGGTTTTTCCTTTGGTTTATCATCCTCTTTTGGTGAAGGTTGCTGAGTATTTTCAATATCTGATAGGAAATTATCATCCTCGATCATTTCAACCATTACAATTTTTTGTGAAGTAATTCTCTGTTTCCCCATCAACGATTCTAGCGCTTTTTCAACACTTCCGAATTGGTCAACAAGTTTATCTATTCTTTCTGATGCAATAGTATTAAAGCCTCTTGGGCTTCCACCATATTCAAGTAAATTGTTAAATTCATTTCCATCAATATTAATTTTTTGAACATCAATCAAGAAATATATGTATTCGAATACTGCACTATTCTTATCTTTAGGAGGCCAAATTTCTTTAGCAAGATCATAATCATGTAACTTTGAGTAAACTGTTCCAAGATACATATATTTCCCTTGTGTGTAAAAAATAATCTTATCCCCTCTTTGAAGGGACTTCCAATTTTTCTTATTATCCTTACCTCCTTTTGCCCCCCAAACGTGAACTAACTTATCAGAATCAACTAGTTCAAGTTGTTTAAGAGTATCCTCATTCAGAAGATTTCTTTTACTTTCTATATGATATGGACTTTCTAGGGTATTTTTAACATTTCGAAGTGCAATCTTATCAGTTTTTGTTCCAGCAGGAACTATCCACCATGTCATTTAACTAACCTCTCTCATTAAAGTTGAGTATATTTTTTACTTGTACCCTTTGATTTTTCAATTGGATACTTCAGATTATTCTTTTCCATTTTTTTCTTCACTATTTCTTCTAGATCAATACTTAACTCACTCGATAACAATATAGAATAGATAACAACGTCAGCTAATTCGTCTTTTATTTTCTCAATGTTCTTTTCAATGGCTTCCCCACTCGTTTTCCATTGAAAATTCTCAAGTAACTCACTTGCTTCCAATGATAATGAAATGGCTAGGTCTTTTGCATTATGAAATTGTTTCCAATCACGTTCATCTCTAAATTGAATTATTTCTTCAATTAATTCTTTCATTCTATCACCATATCTTTCTTTGTTTTAACCTAATTTGACTTTTTTTAATCTATCTGCTAATACACTTTCAATTGCCTTGATAATTGTTTTTTTCATTTGATTTAACATAAATATTAAATCTTGATCAACCAAGGGAATAATTATTCCTCTATCATCAACTGAAGTATTACAACATCTAGATAAAATAATTCCATGTTGTTGATATCTCTACAAAGTAAGTTACATATACTTTGAAATTTTCAAAAACCTTAGTAATATTGTAACAATTTGTCAAGGTTTATGACAGGCATTTAGCACTACTTGTCAAATTATGTAGTCATATACTAAAAAGGAAGTGGTACTCTTAAACGAAATAAGTGTGGTCTTTGATAATGAAATTTTAGAAGGAAAGCACCTTGAAGGTATTATTGTTCCAGCAAATTATTGTATGGTGTTGCTATTTTGTCTTCCATATGTAAAGTAACAAATTTTAAGATGTTAAATCTCTATTTCTAAATTTCCATCTTTAGTCACCAAATAAATTACTTTGCCAATCCCATCCAGCCTTGTCACCCTTCCTTCATATTCCCTAAAGGACCCTTCTCGCCAAATCTTTAACTTCATACTAAAAGCAAACTCCATAGCATAGTGAATTTTATTTTCAAGTTCCACAACCTCATACTTATCAATAATTGGCTTTGCAAGAAAATTATCCTCTATTTCCACCTTTTTCAGTATTGCCACATGTTCCGGCAGAAAGTGAGCTGTCTGCCATTTTTTCCCCGATCACTAATTGCCTTTTCGCATCCCTCCTTTCTTCGTTATAGAACAAATGTTCCCTTTTATTCAATAAAATAACCCCTATATTTATAGAAGTTATTTGTCAAAATATCAGAATATAGCTATGATTGTGCCTACTATTGCTACGATATAAAAAACACTCCTCACATCATCTGGAAATATCCTCTTTTTAACTATGTATGTTCCATATGAGCCTTTTACTTTTACCAACTTAAAGGTACGAGATTTTAATTCCTCTTCAATTTTCTTATTAGGCTCCTTCTCTTGTACTTATTTGATATAGATAGTGGTATTAGGTAAGTAATTTCGTGAATAAATCCCATTATTTAACAACCTTTAGACCGCTACCTATACGGAATAGTGGTTTATTTTCGATAAAATATCAATTTTATTCCAAATAATTCAAATGAGATTCCCAAAAATAATGTCCCCATAAGATTCATTATGAGGACATTGATTATATTTGATTAAAAATACTTATTATTTGGCTATACGATACCCCAAAAAGGAAAATGATGCCTACAGCATACCATTTTACACACATGTAAAAAAATTACCTTTTCACCTTCACCGTCTAAGTTTAAAGATAATAAAATTGGGAATATTTAAATAATTTTATTATACCCTCCTATTGTTGTGGTAATATTTAACTATAAAATATGTGGGAGGGCTGTTAATGGGTTATGGAATAGGTTGCTTAGGAATGATTATATTTGCAATAATGTTATTTTCTTTTGTTGATTTAGGTGCTGGATTTATATTTTTTTGTTTATTTGGAATTGTAGGGAGTGGGATTTTAGGAGAACGTTTAAACTCAAAGCGTAGATTAGGCTATGGTGATGAATTAGAGGAAAAATTTAAAAAAATCGTAAAAGCGATTAAGGATTTTAATATTACACAAGAATTTATATCCCCTAGCCGAGAGTCATATATAGCAATAGATGAAGACAATAAAAAAGTTTGTATAATTGAAAATAAACATAAAGGCAATGGGGAATTGTCATCTATGAATAAATATGATTACCAATATTACGTTTACTCTTTCGCTGAAATAATCCAATCAGAAATTATAAAGGATGGTGTAACCATAACGAAATTCTCAAGAGGTAGTCAAATAGGTGGGGCAATTATTGGTGGGGCCTTAGCAGGTGGGGTTGGGGCAATTATTGGTGGATTAGGTGGTTCGAGTGAATCAACTTCGGTAGTAATGGAGTTAGAATTACAGATCGTTGTAAACAACGCAAAAAATTCTGTCCATAGAGTGATATTTATATCCCCTCATGACCTTGGAGCATTCATGACTGGTGATGAAATAAAGGAAGCCAATCATTGGCACAACCTTCTAACCCATATCATAGACCGAACTGATGGAAATATAATTTCTGAAAATTCATCAAGTACATATGTGGCTGATGAACTAACTAAACTTGCCGATTTATACTCAAAAGGAATACTGACAGAAGAAGAGTTTAAACAGCAAAAACAGAGAATGCTTAACTAACAACCTGTAAAGTTAAACATAAATTAAATAAAAATAATAATCTTGTCAAAGGGTGAGAATGAAAATTGAATTCAGTAAAAGGTTGTTTGATGCTTTTAATGTTTCCCGTAGGATTTATACTTATTTTCTTAGGTCGTGCAGATGGTTGGGGTTTCCTAATGTTTTTGGGATTTATCCTCTGGATTACTTTGGGTATTATTATATTAAATGGAAATGCCCAAGACGCTGAGGATTTCAGTTCCAGAATAAAACTGATTTTATTAAATGAAAATATAAATGGTGAAAAATATATATCAAATGTTGGAACCTTATCAAAGAGAAAGGTTCTATCTATTAATGAGGAACTATCATCTATTATTATTGTTGAGGTACCTAGTTATGTGGATTTGAAAATTGCAAATAGTATTCCTAAAGTACATAACGTTAAATTTAGTGACATCATTGAAGTGAAACTTAATGCTAATTCAAGTACAATTACATCAACTTCAAGAGGTTCACAATTAGGTGGAGCAATTGTTGGTGGCGTATTGGCAGGAGGGGTAGGTGCAATTGTTGGGGGATTAGGTGGTAAAACAGAATCTATTGAATCAATAAGAAAATTGGTTCTCGAAATTGTTGTAAATGACCTATCAAATCCGATTTTCGAAATCCCTTTCTATGATTCAGCGAGTGAATTAAAATTGGGAAGTGATAAATATAATAAAATCACTAATCAGGCAAATCATTGGTATAGAAAGTTTACTGTAATACTATATCAAAATAACAACTAAATTAATTGGCTTACCTAAACTGTTAGAAGCAAGGGAAATAATTTCTTTGCTTTTTTTTATTTTACAAAGGAGATGAAATTATGAACAATCTGCAACGCCTTGAATTAGAGGTTCAAGGCATTGAACTTTCACATGAAGAAATACAAATTTACCTAGAAGAAAGTGGATTAAAGCACTATGACGAATATAAACCCAATTCTAACCTGTCCAAGCGTTCTATCTATAAAACTGCTTTATCCGTTTTAGAATCCATTGCAAACCAACCTTCACTCATGAAGAATTATAAACAAGATGATATGAGCATTTCGGAATTTGCCGATACCCTACAGTAACGAATTGACCAATTAGAGAGAAAGGATCTACAAATGCCTGTCGATGATAAAAGTGATAGTTCATTCTTCAACAGATTCCAATAAGAAAGCAGAAAATCACATGAAGTTTTATCTGTTTACTGTTTCAAGAAAATGACTTTAACCATTTGTTAGATAATTTTGGAACGGATGGATATGTGAATAATAAGCCTATACAAGCGGTTATTACAAGTAATTCAATCAAGGAGTTTAATGATAAATATGTTTCAACTCGCTTTCGTTTTATACCAAGCGTTGTTATATGTTAAATCACTTGCGTTGCTTTAACAAAAATTCAATTTCGAAATCAAGCTGTAGTAGAGGGCTAGGTGTGCTCTACCTTATATACGGCACTACACCCACTTAAATGGTCAAAACCACCCCCCGTGAAAGGATATCTGCCACCGGGAACAATTGAAGGGGGAATAATATTTGTCGAATATTTTCAAGATTCTATAGTGCAATAAGCCTAGCTATCTACATATATTTATAATTTGTTCCTTATTTCTCTTGAGAACATCTAATATCTCACTGTTTCCACTTGAGTCATATTTAGCTAAATTAGTTTATTTGCAAGGAAGGAGTTAAATTTGACCTAGCCCTTATACTTGCTCTTTTAGCTTTCGTTTGGCTCTAATTAGTGTACTTTTGCTAATGCCTGTCATTTCTTCTACCTGTTTATATGAATTGCTCTCCAGTAACTTTAAAGCGTGTTCAATGGCTTTTTTCTTATGAACAACCGGTCTGCCTTCTCTAAAATCATCTTTTTGCTTTGCTATTGCTTTGCCTTCTTGGGTTCGCTCTACAATCATATCCCTTTCAAACTCCGCAAATGCACTCATAATATTAAATATTAATCTTCCTGTTGGTGTATCTTCAACTAATCCCATATTTAAAACATGGACCTTAACACCTTTTTCAAAGAGTGCTTTTATTGTCTGAATACCGTCTACTGTTGAACGTGCAAACCTATCCAGTTTTGTAACTACTAATGTATCACCTTCTTTTAAGATTGATAGCAATTCTTGAAACTCAGGTCTGTTTTTTTTAGTCCCAGTAAACTTTTCAGAATAAATCTTTTTGCAACCTTCATTCTCCAATGTTTGAATCTGTGCATCTAAATCTTGTCCAACTGTTGACACCCTAGCATATCCATATTTCATGTTATCCTCTCCCTTTTTCGATATGCATTTATGACACTAAGTTACGATACCCCTCTATACCTTGATAATACTACAACTCAAAAACAGGGTCAATACTTCTAAGATATGATACTTTTGATTCAAGATATATTTTGTTCGTACCACTTCTCGCTCTTATGTATAATAAGAATGAAAGGAGGGATACAATGAATATCTACTGTGGCGTTTGCCATAAAGTTTTAAAAGATGCTAATATAGTTAAAATCGACATTATCAATACACTTACCCATTACACTTGTATCGGCTTGCACTCTGTTCTAATAAAAAAGATTTATACATTTGAAAATATAAAGCAAAAACATTGGTCTATCGCATGGAGTTAATACATTAATGGCTATTATCGTTTGTATCCACGAAAAAAGGCAAGGAGAGAGCCCTTACCCTTTTTCTTCACTTTGGAATTTATTTAGGTTAGCCATTAACATCTGATAAACCGCCCTTATTCCCGTGCCACTGCCAGGGAAAGTAATGTTTTTATTATCCTTATCCCATGAGCCACCATGGCTTAACCAAATATCGTTGTGCCTCCACTCTGTTGTTTCTATTATTCCGTAAATCACTTCATCTGATAACATAAATTTACTCTTAGTATTATGAATAAATTTACATATCCCCTGTAAGGTTGTTGCTTTACCTAATAGATATTTTTTTCGATTGGTAATGTCGTCCGGCAGAGTCGAAAATAAATTATCGAAAGTCTCATTAACCTGGGACTTATAAGTTTGGAAGTTTTCTTGCGTTAGAAAGTCCTCGGTTTGTTTTTCTGTACCCACCAATAAGAAACATATGCTATTCGCTATTGTACTTAAAAGAGCGAAATTTGTATTCTTATCAGAAAGTCTGTCACTCTCCATGTCGATGCCATACGAAACAAGGTAATCGTTCCCTAGAGAAATTTCCTTTGCTAATCTGATATATAAGTTAGATTGGTCAAATTTTAAACTTACAGACTTACTAGGTGGCTTTGCCAAGTTGTTCAAATCATGAAACAACTGCTTCTCTTCATTTTCTGAAATGTTAGCAAAAATAACGATTGGGAGCACCATATCATTTAAATAATCCAATTTCCGTTTTAAAGCGTTTTTAACTTCACCAGCTTTAGTTTTCTTGATTTCCTTCCTCAGCTCACTTATCGCTTTCTTGACCCCTTCAAATCTGTGTTGACCATCATTAATTGATAAACGGCTAGTTGTGTCAATTGCGATCATCTGCTTGGAGTCATTAAAGAACATATTCCCTCTACATGTAACAGTAAGTGAAGTTAAGAAGCTCATATTTTCATCCTCTAACCCCTTTAAAATGTAACCTGATATTAAATTCACTCTCTTTTTATCTACATTTCTTTGGACATGAGGGAAAACTGCCAAAAACTCCTCCAAATCTTTAAATTTGATTAGTGAAGTATAAACATCTTTGCCAAACTGTTTACCTTTTGTGCCAGAAATAGTGGTAATTGAATCTGTAGCTAACATGTTGTATTCCTCCTTTAGGTAAGCCCATTATTACTTGTAATAAATATATTTCCTAGAATATTGTTTAAGAACACTTTTTTAAAATGCTACTTTATATTTATTTAATTTCAGCTATCATTAATTCTTCCGAATAGGTTGCGAACCCTTGAAAATACAGACCTTAAGAGTGATATAGGGATATTAAGTTTCACGATACTAAAGATGATTGAAGGCTTGAAGATAAAGGGTTTTAGTGTGCTCCACGGCAATCATATCGTAAATAATAACAAGGGTGTATTTTGGCATTACATAATTGATAATCATCCTCAATGAGATAATAAAAAAATGAGAACGACACAAAGGTCGCTCTCATTTACGAAATATCATTTATTATAACGGGGAATTTTCATCTTTAATAAGGAACAGCATTTCTCCTTCTCTATCCAATATTTTTCCTTTTTTTGATTTCACATTTTTCACTATTAACTTATAAACTTCTTCATATGAATATCCTTCATGTGGAGGCAGAACTATAATATGTCTGCCGTCTGTATTTGAAAGTTTCAGAGTAGTATCCATTTTATTCCCATTTTCATCTACAACATATATATTTTCTTGATTAATAGTACTCGGGTCAACTTCTAAATTAAATAAAATACGCCAGAGCGCTTTTTTATCTGTTGTAATTTGTTTTTCCCCTACACCTTCTACAATGTAAAAAGGCTCATCATTAGCTGGTTCATTAATAGTTGTAAACTGCATTTTTACTGGATTTCCTAAACTCTTACCATTCCTACCCTTAACCCTATCTGTAATAATTAAATAATATTTTTTTCATATTCATAATTAAAAAAGTTTTCGACAACTACAGTATCTTCACTATTGCCTATGCTGACAATCACATTACTTAAACGATTACCATTTGAATCTTCAATATAAATATTTTCTTTATTAACGGTTTCATTTAGTACCTCCATATTAAATTTTATAGTCCATTTTTTATCTATTGCTACATCCTTTTGATCCCATGGACTTTCCGCAATTGTCATAGTAGACCCAGTAAATAAAAGTAATGATACAAACAAAAAACAAAAAAAATTTTTCAAAATTATCCCTCCTTAGTCATAGTTCATTATCATTTATGAGCCGCAAATTGGATATATTTAGAAACTAAAAAAGAGAGCAGATATTTTGCTCTCTAAACAGACCCGAAAAATCGGCTTTCTTCATGTCGAAATTTGTTTGCGTATGTTTTCCGTGTATTGTTGGTAGGGCCCCTTATACAATTCATCAAACACTTAAACATTTATAATTATTCCCATGCTACACAATGGACAAAGGAATAAATGAAAGAATGGAATCCAAATGGGAATGGGAATTTGCTGTGGGGCTTGTCATAATGAATTGAAAGACGATGACATTGTCACAATGGATATTATGAATAAACTGACTCATTTGACGTGTAGTGATCTCGACACTGAACTGATTAAAAACATAAATACATTCGAGAATATAAAACAAAAATACTGGTTTTATCGTATGGAATTAGTAGATTAACCTCGTACAAGTTCTTGCCCTTATATTGGTTATCGTCAATCATGTTCGGAATGATCTAAACCTTGAAAATACTAACTTTTCAGCTTGTCTAAGAATAATCTTTGGGATGTTAATTACACGACTAAAACTTTGATATATAAGCATATTCAGTCTGTTTTGATGCTCTCGTATCGTAAATTTATAACAAATGTATGTTCCTATATGTGTAAATTTTCGAATAGAAAATTAATAACATATCTTTTTGCGGTAAGTAAAATAGGGGCTAAGAATAATTGTAATCTATATATATATATATATATATATATATATATATTATATGTACCGCAAATTCATATGTTGTTGAAATACGAAACTAGAATGGCAATTGCTCTAGTTGAATATTCAAGTTTTCTTCTTCTTTCAACATTTCGAGATAATCCTGTTTCTTCATAATGTCAATCCTTCTGAATGGTACAGGATTATCTTCAAACAAAACATATTCATTTGTTATGTAAGTATTTGCCATTCTTTCACTCTCTCTTAATCCAACAGCAAAGAATTTCTGATTGTGCTTAAATCTGATTACCTTGTATCCTTTCAACTCATTAAGATATTTGTCAAGGGTTCTATCAGCAATTCCTGTTTCTTCAACCAATCGTTCAAGTGGTACATCATACCCTCTCTTGAAAATATCATTCTTGTGTTTGAGATAAGCGTATAGGTAAAATCCTGTACAACCAATTTCTTCATTACCCATACAATACATAAAGACCTCAAATGGAATACAGTGGGTGTTCTCAATCCCAAAAAACGTTCCTGCTACTCCCAAATCTCCATCTTCTTCAACATACCGATTAAATGCCTTTACTGGAAATTTTATTGTAAAATTCTTTGGTATATCTCTCCTCATCAGTTTTTCCGTTTCCGCATCGTCTAAATCACTTAGCCATGTAAATTCTAATTCATTATCTTCCAATCTTGTTAAATATGGAAGGTCTCTATCTATTCTTGTATATCCAATATTATCTAGCAAACCGTTTTTCTTTATGAGGTAATTAAGTGTCTGCGTTCTAGGATTATACCCTAATATTTCCTTGATTTTGGGATTGCTAAGTGATTCATTGCTACCAATGTATTTCGTATATCTGCATAACCACGTTACTAGATAGATATAAGAGTAAGCAAATGCAATATGTGGGGTGTTCTTGATATTCGCCTTTAAATCTTTAAATATCTCATTTGGCATAAATAATTTGCTTTCGTATTCTTTATTATATTGTAATAGTTTTGCAATTTCCTCGTATTTCATAAATAAATTACCTCCGAATTTTTAATAGAATTTGTATGGGGTTAGTTTGTGATTATCTTGCTTTGTATTCATCCAGTGCCTTCTGCAACCTTTCATCAATTTGATATAAATTGAAAATCATTTTTGGATTTTAATTCCTGAGCCAATATTATTTAATGTCCTTCGTTTAAAGAAAACCCTATACAGATTGTTATTGTAAAAGTAATATTTTATCAATGACATTCTAGGAAGCGCTGTACATTTACGCTTCCTATTACCTTGTTGTTTTCCCTTTTTTTCACGCTTTCACCCAATTAATTTTGATTTATCTTTGATGACATTTTGGAATTTAATTACAATATCGTCAATTTTTATTATTTTTCCTGCCTCGCATGTGTAAATTAAGTTTTTGCTCACACCTAATCTTTTGGCAAGCTGCGATTTACTGGAGAAAACCTCTATTCCAATCACTTCATATTTTTCCGTAGTCTCTCGCATGATTACAGCACTCTGCATGCTACCCTCTTGTGAATGCACATTTTTATTTAATATTTCCACGTTAAAATCGTAATCTTTTGTTGTCCTATGTACTTCAGGGACGTATTCTATAGCCTGTCCATTTATTAAATAAACCATCATTGCTTTTCGCATTTCTTGCTTTAAACGATCATCCTTCCACATGTTGTCTCTAATTTGCGGAATATTTGCACCTAACAAGCATTTTGTATTTTTATATTCTTCTCGCTGACCATTTACTGTGTGATCTTGTGATCTGTCATATATGTTTCTTGCGTTATCATAAAGCTTTTTGTAAGCTAACTGATCTAATTTTTTTAATTCAATAGGGAACTGCATTTTTTCATTTTTCATTTTCCATTTACCTCCATATATTTTTTTGATAATTCTTTTCCTATATTCAGGTTTCAAAAACATCTGCAATTACTGATCTCCCACTAAGTAAAACTTGACTTTACCATTATATTTTCACCTTCCTTTTTTTATAAAAAATCTGTTGACACCATCCCAAAATATTTGTATAATAAAATTAGGTAATTGATAATTTTAAGATGGGGTTCTATACCCTAAAAATGGTACATTCTTTATTATCTCATATTTTATAAAAAAAGTCAATAGTTTAACAGAATTATAGTTTGATTTTTTTGTCATTAATCTGACTATTCCTATGCGGTAATAAGTGTTTAAGGCGAAAAAAGTGTTAAGTTTTTCTCAATCTCTATCCAATCTATGTCTTTATTCAACCTTTGGTAGATGCTATTATTTTCTTATGTGGCTTTATTCTCTCCAAATATTCATAAATCGGTTTACTGAAGCTCCCTCAGCCGCTACAAAGACAGAAAGCATGAATCTTTTACATATTAAAATGTTAATTCTTCATGTTTTTGCTAAAATACAAACAATTTATTCAGTATTGATAAAAAACACAATATAACGAACATAAAAAGACGATGCACAAAAAGTAACGGGTTCGGTTGTTGGGAAGAAAACATTAAAAAACACAATGATTGGGGACACAATTCACGTATGAATTGGTGTTCCCTTTTTAGTCGGTATATCAACGTTTGAACGCTTTATATGGATGATTTGGCACAACAATTGGTACAGGAATTAACAGCATCGCATAAATTTATGCGCCTTTGTTAAATCCTGCGTTAAAACGCTTGCTAATTGGTTGAACATAACAACGAGAACTCCCGCTCAAAGGTGCCCACCTAAAGTCAATTGAAGTAATTTTTTTGGAGGAAACAAGAAAATCTGTGTTAAGATAAATTAAAAGGTTCCGTGTATAGAATCGATTCAACAAACGGAGCCATATTGTTGGATAAACAAGGTATTATTTTTCAAAAGATTTATCATGTATGGAATAGGGGTGGTTGCATGTTTAGTTTTCAAATTCTTAAAGATAAACGGTATTGGATTCTTCTGCTCCCATTCATAATTATCTTGGTAGGTGTTTCTGTCTTTGCGTCGAATTATTTTGCGGAAAATCCTTTGATGGTCCCCATATTTCTACTCTTAAACACAATCTTGTTTTGGGGGATATACCACTTGTGGAAATATGTTGGAGATAAAAAACACGGAGATAATTGAAGTCTTTATTTTGTTCTCCAATCGAGTGCGATGTGAAACGAACTTGCGGAAACTCCTGTTTAATATTTTACGAAAAAGTTAAATTCCCTTTAAACTAGCCCCCTCTTTTGAGGGGGCTACTCTTATTTAAATACCATATTTAGCGGAGAAAAAAGATTATGTTGTTTTTTAACGTCTGTATTTGTCATCTGAATGTATTTTCTCACCATCGACATATCAGTGTGTCCAAGTATCTTTTGAAGGCTAAAAGGGTCACCACCGTTCAAAATATAGAATAATGCTCCCGTGTGCCTAAAAGTATGGGGTGATACTCTTTTTTTTACTCCTGCTTTACTGCCAATCTCAGCTAAGTTTTTTCTCACTGTATTATCAGATAATGGTTCTCCTTCATAAGTTAGTAACAAAAATTCGGTTTCATACTCTTCTGTTATGGCTAAATACTCCTTTAACAATTTTGTTGTTCGAATTGATACGGGAACAGTCCTCGCCTTTTTTGTTTTTGTTCCTTCTGATTCTAGTGTAATAAATCCTGCTTTTAGATCAACATTTTTCCTTTTCATTCCAACTAATTCTGAACATCTTACAAGTGTGTCTAATAACAAATAAATTATTAATTTGTCCCGAAAGCCCTTGTAAGACTTGTCATCTACTACTGAAAGTAACTTCTTTATTTCATCAGAGGTAAAAGATTCTAATGTATCCTCTTTTGTTTTAACTGGCTTAAAATATTCATGAATAGGTTCAACAATATAGTCATTTAGGTAGCAATATCTTAAAAAGGCTCTAACAGTTCTAATTCTTACATTTGCTGTAACTGGACTTAAACCTTTTTCATGTAACATATAAGCAATATAGCTTTTGAAAAGTTCCTTACTGAACTGGTTATTAGTTATTTCCTCTCCTAAGAAACCCATCAAATAATCAAAGTGGACATTATAGTCATGTAGTGTTCTTTCAGAAAGCCCTTCAATACTTTTATCTGCTAAGAACATATCAAACAATTCTCTTATTGAATATTCTTCAATATTATTTTTATTAGGTACATGAATACCTACTCTAGAATACATTCTAACCTTAGTTTTTTTCATTTTTGACATGAATAAACCTCCTACATTTTATCAAGTAGAAGGCTATAAACTATATTTTACGCACACGGTCTCGTTAAACGGTCTCCAACGAACTCGCTCAAAAAGTGCAATTAAACCGTTGGAGAAATAACTTAACTTATATGTGAAAAACCCTTAGGTATCAAGGATGGCGGGACTGTCTGGGAATCGAACCCAGCTGACCTGGCACGCAGGTCACAAGCGGTTTTGAAGACCGTGGAGGACACCAGTACCCCATTCAGCCCCATTAAAGGACTTATTCTATTATATTAATTTACAATAGATCAATCAAGGAAAACCTTCTGAAGTTTCTCGCAAATCGTTCATGTCTTGTCTGCCAATACATGAACGATTATAATAGAGATAGGAAAATATGTGTGTAGGTGAGGAAAATGCTTGAAGGCTGGTTTATGTGGTTTATCCTGTTTTGGGTTGTTATATTGATTTCGTTCTTTGCAATTGGCGGTTTCTTTATGTTTCGTAAGTTTTTGAAAAGATTGCCGAAAGAGGACGGTAAATCGGATTTGGATTGGGAAGAGCATTTTGTCAATGAAACGATCCACCTATGGGAACAGGAAGAAAAGAATCTGCTGGAAGATTTAGTTAGTCCAGTCCCTGAACTGTTCCGAGATGTTGCCCGTCAAAAAATTGCTGGAAAAATTGGTGAGCTTGCAGTAAAAGAGCACGCATCGAATATCAATGAAGATTTGATCATACGTGGTTATATTTTAGCTACGCCTAAAAGAGATCATAAATTTCTCAGAAAAAAATTATCAGAGAAAAAAATAAATATGACTCCATACGAGCATTTATTTTAGCCATTCCGATCCATTGGAATGGTTTTTTTCTGAGAAATTTGAGACAAATCCGCTTTTTTACCATAGAAAAGCCACCGAAATAACTTCCGGTGACCTTTGAATTAGATGGTAGGCCTCTTGTTCGTAGAACTATATAGCTGCTGTTGTAATTTACGAAAATCCATAAACATCGCAATGCGCCATGGAACGATCATGCCAAAGGCAAGGATCCAGAACATGCCTCCTAATTGACCGATATCGATATAGGAGCTTAAGACCAACTTTGCAATAACCCGGACAATAAGCAAACCAAGCAAAATGAACAAGAACGCTTTTGAACGTTTTAAGTAGATTTGATTATCCCTGATTTCAAACGAAGATGTTTTAATCAGCAAAATTGAAAAAATCATTCCAACTGCAGCTGCTTCGACAATTTCAAGTGGCGTCACCCTGAATATAGGAAATAAAAACATCAGCGCACCGGTGCTCATGAAAACGGGTGGCAATATGATCTTTTTAGCGGTTGCCGGTTGTTTTGCAGCCTTCATACGGATGAACATGGCAAAAACAGCCATGCAGATGGCTCCAATCGATGAAGCAATAACCATGTTCATAATCTTTCATCCTTTATTTTTTTATTTACCATTCCATTATATCCTATTTGTGCAGTTTGTGAAAAGTTAATAAATAAAGGCTGTTTTCGCATATATTGTTGTATTTGGCCTACAAAGTTTAAGAAAACAGCCTAAATAAAAGAAGAGAGCTAACCAAAAAGGATTAGACAGGTTCGCACCTTCCCAATCCCCTATGAGTCAGCCTATGTTAGATTAATTTAATACTCGGTTTACAGCCTCCAATACGCGGCCCTCGTCAAATGGCTTGACGATAAAATCCTTAGCTCCTGCTTCAATAGCTTCTACAACCATTTTTTGTTGTCCCATCGCTGAGCATATGATTATTTTTGCTCCTGGATATTCCTTTTTAATTTCCTTTACTGCCTCAATTCCGCTCATTTCCGGCATCGTAATATCCATTGTTACTAATTCGGGATTCAATTCCGCGTACAGACGGACTGCCTCTCTCCCATTTTCTCCTTCGCCAACTATCTCATGCTCTGCTTTTTTTAAGATATTGGATAAAGTTAATCTCATAAATTTAGCATCGTCTACAATTAATATTCTTGCCATCGCTGTTCCCCCTCGACCCACTACAACGGAAGTTTTCTCTATTAAAATTCTATTTCTTTTATAAAACAGAATTTAATTTTCACTTTTATGTCGCAATATCATAAACAAGATCCCCCAATAATAAAACACTTAATTCAATATATCGAAAGATGAGGGAAATTTCAATTTAAAGAATACGACAATTTCCGCCGATACTTATAAAAGTCAATAGGCTTATTGTACTATAGATCATTCTATTAGAAACTGCAACTTTATTACGGCAAAAATAGCTCCCTAAAAGCCCATAAACCCGCCGAATAAAGGTGACAGCATTGCAATGATTTTCGTCATCCAGTCAAAGAATAAGACAATTCCCATCACCATCATTATAAAGCCTCCGACTCTCATGATTGTTAGACTGTTTCTCCTAATCCATTTAAGTTTGCCAACGAAGAACGAGAGAATGAAGAATGGCACTGCAAATCCAAGTATGTAAGCAATCATATAGATCATCGCCGAATTCGGATTAGATGCAGCCAATGAAATAACAGCACCTAGAATTGGGCCTGTACAAGGCGTCCAGCCTGCAGCAAAAGCCATTCCTATTAAGCTGGAACCGATTAGACCAGATGGACGGTTTTTAAATTCAAACCTTCTTTCTTTTAACAAAAACTCCGGTTTAATAAAACCAACAACCATTAATCCAAAGAAAAAGATAAATATTGCACCAAGTTGTCGAATTAGATCCTGGTAATCAACAAAGAAACGGCCAAGGAAGGAAGTCCCAAAACCGATTGCGATAAAAATAAGCGAAAATCCAATCAGGAAAAATAATGTATGCAACATGCTTCGCCTCTGGAGCATCGCATGTTCCTCTTTCAGCTCACCCACAGACATCCCCGTAATATAAGATAAAAACGCAGGATACAATGGTAAGCAGCAAGGAGAAATAAAGCTTAGAAACCCGGCTCCTAATGCAATGAACACATTCAAATCTGTCATCTTAACATCTCCTGTATACAATGATTCATCATTCATTCTAACAAAACTTGGTATGAAAAGATAATGATTAGTTTTGAACAATTTGTGTCCTATTATTTATTGTTTCTGATTAGGAAGTTTTCTCAAAACGTTAAAAGAATCTAACCTTTTTGTAAATATTATGGCAGTTTCTATAAATTTCTTTTGAATTAAATCCCATAATTCGTTATACTAGAGTAAATGTTACAATTATTGTTATTATTTTTCATGTTTTTACATTGATCCATTTTATGCCTATAAACATGATTATTTATTAAAACCAGATGAAAGGATAAATGGCCGTGTTAAAACAAGAGTTACTTACTTTAATTGAACAAAAAAGACTAGAATTAATTCAAGTGGCCATGAAAAACGGTTTAACATCTTCGAAAGCAGTTAAGTATAGCCAAGAACTGGATCATTTACTGAATGAATATAACCGGATTTTTATCAAGAAACTTCATACCCAATAAAAAAACCAGCTATGGCGATGTCCGCACGAAGCTGGTTTTCATTATTAATAAACTAAATCTCCTACCATTCTTTGAAAGTGCAATCTATCCAACCACATCTTCTACTATTTCGCCAGAACTATTTTGCAACAAATACATTTTATGATATAATCCGCGCTTAGCCAATAGTTCTTGATGATTTCCACGTTCCACAATTTCTCCTTGATGGAGGACTAGAATTAACTCCGCATCTTGAATCGTCGATAGCCGGTGGGCAATTGCGATCGTCGTTCTTTCCTTTCTCATCTTTGATAGTGCAATTTGAATGGCCTCTTCTGTCTCTGTATCAATATTTGCAGTCGCTTCATCAAGGACAAGTATTTTGGGATTTGCAGCAATCGTTCTTGCAAAGGCAAGAAGCTGCCTTTGGCCGCTGGAAAAAGTAGAACCCCTTTCAACAACTTGGTGATTATACCCATCTTCCAACTTTTCAATAAATGAATGCGCCTGCACAAACTGGGCCGCAGCTTCGATTTCATGATCGCTTATATCCTGATTATGAAGGCGAATATTGTCTTTTATCGAGCCAAAAAATAGAAATGGATCCTGTAAAACAAGGCCCATCCGCTTCCTTAGCTCCTCCGTCGAATAAGATTTAATGGATTGCCCATCAATCCATATATCGCCCCTTTCAAATTCATAAAAACGCATCATTAAATTAATAATCGAGCTTTTTCCACTGCCAGTTTGGCCGACAAGCGCTACCGTTTCCCCTGGTTTAGCTGTGAATGAAATATTCTTCATTACATCTCTCTGATTATCATAAGAAAAGCTTACATTACGAAACTCGATTTCCCCTTTCTCGATTCGGTTATTCCCCCCCGGTCGCTGAGCAGGGGCAAGTTCCGTCTCATCTAATAACTTAAATGCCCTAGAACCAGCAACAATCGCCTGCTGATACATAGAGAGCCTCATCATCATCTGGTTAATAGGTTCAAAAAAACGATCTAAATAACTGATAAAGGCGTAAAGAACACCAATTTCAATCGGACTATTCATCGATGTGAGCCCAAAATAACTTAAAACAAGAATAAGTGCGAAAACATAGACAAGATCGATAGCAGGTCTTAATAGTAAGCCGTCGATTTTAATATTTTTCATTCCAGCCCTATAATGCAGATCATTGATATCGCCAAATTCTTTGCGCAGCCGTTTTTCTTGCCGAAAAACCTGAATAATCGCCATACCTTGCAATGATTCGCTCATTTTTGCATTGAGTTGGCTTAATCGCTCCCTTAGATCCTGATAAAATATTGAACTGAATCTCCTGTAGGTCTGCATAATCAAAAAAATAAGCGGCAAAATGAATAAGCAGAAAAATGCCAACTTTACATTTAAAATAAACATGGCAATAAATATCCCTATTAATAGAAAAGCGGCTTGGATAAATGAAACGAGCACTTCGACAAACATATCTTTAATTGCCTCTGTATCGTTTGTTACTCGCGAAACGATACTCCCAGCCGGTGTTTTATCGAAATATTTCAATCCGAGCGATTGAACTTTTGAAAACACATCTATGCGAAGCTGCTGGATGATTTTCAAAGCAACCTTCTGAAAATTCAACAATTGAAAATAAGAAATAATCACATTTAAGATTTGAATGCCAATAAAGGCAGCGCCAAGAGCAAAAATCGGTTCAAAAGCTAGATTACGAGACGATAAATAGTCATCAATAAAAGTCTTTATTAATATTGGTCCAAGTATATCTCCAATTGTCGTGATTAGAAGCAAACTGAAAGCCAGGACCAATGTTCTCTTATGCGGTTTTGTATAAGAAAGCAGGCGGAAAAGAATTTTACGCTGATCTTTCCCATTAATTACTGTTGTCTTTTCCATCTTCCTACCCTCCATGCTCAACAAGTTCTTCTAGCTGCTGGTACAGATACATCTTTTTATACCAGCCATCTTCTGCCATTAGTTCTTCATGAGTGCCTCTTTGCAGGATTTCCCCCGCTTCAAGAACAAGAATAAGATTGGCATGCTGAATGGCACTTAATCGATGTGCAGTTATGATCGTTGTTTTTCCTTCCCTGTTTTGCCTTAAGGAGGAGAGGATCGCCTCCTCCGTTTTCGCGTCAACAGCAGATAAGGAATCATCAAGAATTAATACTTCCGGATTCATTAATAAAGCCCTAGCAATTGAGATTCGCTGTTTTTGTCCGCCGGAGAGAGATACCCCCCTTTCGCCAACGATCGTTTGATAGCCATCGGTAAATTGAAGAATGTCCTCATGAATATTAGCGAGTCTCGCTGCTGCATAAATTTCTTCCACATCTGCTTCAGGATTGGCAAAAGCGATATTTTCACCGACAGTAACCGAAAATAAAAAATGATCCTGAGGGACGTAGCCGATTGCTTCTCTCAACTTTTTCATTTTATAGCGGTTTAAAGGCTTATCTGCAAACTTGATCGTCCCATCGTATCCTTCGAATTCACGAATGAGCAATTTCAATAAAGTTGTTTTTCCAGAGCCTGTTTTTCCAACAACACCTAACGTCTCGCCCCTTTTTAACAAGAAGTGAATATCATTTAATAGTGGGTCTATTTCATCTGGATAGGCAAAATGACAAATTTGATATTCAATATCCCCGCTCGGGACGATTTCCAAAGAATCACGATCATCCTGTATGTCAACCTTTTCAGCTAGAAGTGCTGACACACGGTCATTCGAGGCACGTCCCCTCTCAACTATATTAAACAGCCATCCAAATGCTAGCATCGGCCAAACGAGAAGCGCTAAATATGTTGTAAAAGAAACGAGTTGTCCAATCGTTAATTCATCGTTAAGCACATATTTGGCACCGAAAGCAATCGAAAGGAAAAAGGAAATGCCGACGATAATTGATATTGTCGGATCAAATAAGGAATCAATCGTTGCAACAGAAATATTCTTCTGAACAACACCTTCTGATTGTTTTTTAAAATCCTCAATATCTTCTTTTTCTTGCCCAAATGTTTTAATTACTTTAATCCCTGTAACACTTTCCTGCGTTTTATCATTTAGTGCCGAAAATGCTTCTTGTGCTTTATGGAAACGCTTATGCAGAAGGGTTCCATACCAGCTAGTCAGGATTGCCATAATGGGCATCGGAATTAAACTGATCAAAGTTAGTTTCCAGCTGATCGTCGCTGCCATTGCGATGATAACAAAGCCGCCGGTTGCTAATGAGTCCACAAGGGTTAAAATGCCAACACCAGCCGTTTGCTGAATAGCCTGCAAATCGTTTGTAGCGTGAGCCATTAAATCGCCCACCCGCTTTTTTTGATAAAAGGATTGAGACATATTTGTAAAATGATAATAAAGCTTATTCCTTAACAATCTTGAAAGCTTAACCGCCGACCCAAAAATTAGAATCCGCCAAAAATAACGCAATACGTACATAATTAAAGCTGTCCCTATTAATACTCCCACCCACATATAAAGAATTTCAGTTGTCATTGTTTCATTTTTAATATGATCCACAAAAATTCCGATGACCCGTGGAGGAATCAGCTGAAGCAGAGCCACAAACAAAAGCAAAAGAATCCCGGTCAAGTATGCTTTTTTCTCCTGTTTAAAAAACCACATTAAATCTAAAAATACTTTCATATGCATATCCTCCGAGTTAGTGACTCATGGTAAGAAATATCAAACTAAAATACTTTAAAAGGTTCGCCTTCACTTCTTCAAGAATATCGAAATGGGTTTATTGCGGCGTTACTCCACATAGGTTTTTATAACTTTTTGGGTTTAATAAATTCCTCCCACCAATTAATAATTGGCAATTTTTATTATAATAGCCTAAATAGTTTATCAAATATTACAAAAATAAGGAAGATTATATATTCGTGAATGTCCATTAAATACTCTCATAAACCCAGTATATAAATATCGGTCGTCCTGCTTTCACTGCGCTAGTTATTCCGCATATCTAAAGACAAGTTCTGAGTAGTTTGGCCACAATTTATTATTAACACAAAAAAGAAAAAGCACCCGTAATTGAGTGCTTGTCCGCTATTATTTTGTTTGTTTATTCATGGCGTTCATCATTTGATTGATTTTCTTCTGAGACGGTTTTTGTCCCATTTGCATCATCATCATTTTTAACATTTGTTCATTAATTGGCGGATTTTTCTTTAAATAGCTCATCATATATTTCCGAGCAATGAAAAATCCTAGTGCTACACCAGCAAGAAGCGCCAGAATACCAACTAGAATATAAGGCCACATCCAAATTTCCTCCTTCATGTTGTCTATCATACAGTGTACTAGACCAAAGGTTATTATACAATATTTGCTCGTGTTTTTCTCTAGTTTTTATACGAATTTTCTTTCCTTAATCGGCTTTAGCCAGCCATAACGATGATGTTGTATATCAATCGCTAAGAATGAAGATTCACTTTTCCTTAATACTTCAAAAAATACTGTTTCAGCATCATAATTACCATTCGCTTTTAAAACTAAGCATTGATCATATACTTCAAGTTTGGCATGACTTCTTTTTCCCATCTCTATATAGTATGCACCTTTTTTTGTCAGAAAATCTTTTTTTCGAAATAGCTGCTGATTTATATATTGGTGAAGTTTTAATCCCGGTATCGGTTTTGTGATAAATTGAATTTGTTTTGCTATTATGGATTTCAATGTGCCCGACGAATTTTCATATTCCTGGAATAATTGGAAAAACATTCTCTCCCTACCGAAGTAATGGGAGGCAAACTCTTCTTCAATTAAATATAACCGATAGGCTCTCATCCAAACCTCTCCTTCCGGGACAACCCACTTTCATTCCATTATAAAGAAGTGTTATTAAACAATGTGTCTTAAAGCGTCGAAAACTTCCACTTATTTTGTCGAATTCAGAAATTTCACAATCCAAACCTAGTCAAAGGCTCTGATTCTTATCGAAAAAAATAGAATACTTCTCAGTGGAAACATACAACCATTAGATTTTAAGAAATGATATTCGTACAGACGATTCGTTGATATTCTTCTATATTTAACGTAACATGAAAAGAAAAAAGGGTGGCAGGTTGAGAGATGATTGATCTTAGAAGTGACACAGTAACAAAACCGACAGAAGAAATGAGAAAAGCCGCATACGAAGCGGAAGTTGGGGATGATGTTTATGGTGAAGACCCAACGATCCTAAAATTAGAGGAAATAGCTGCCGATCTACTTGGAAAAGAATCTGCTTTGTTTGTAACAAGCGGAACCCAAGGGAATCAGGTGGCTGTTCTCACTCATTGCCGATCAGGTCAAGAAATTATCCTAGAATCTGAGAGTCATATTTTTTACTATGAAACCGGTGCTGTGGCTGCTTTTGCCGGGGTACAAACAAGAACGATTGCCGGCATCAGGGGCGCTATGGATCCTTCCGCAGTTCAGTATGCTATCCGGGATGAAGACCAACACTTTCCAGAAACCGGATTAATTTGCCTTGAAAATACGCATAACCGTGCTGGCGGAGCAGTGGTGCCCATCTCCAACATGAAGGAAATTTATTACATAGCAGTGGAAAATAATATCCCGGTTCACGTGGACGGTGCAAGACTTTTTAACTCAGCAGCAGCTGTAGATAAACCCGTTCAGAAGTTTACCCAATACTGTGATACCGTCCAAATTTGTTTATCTAAAGGGCTTGGTGCGCCCATTGGTTCTATTCTTGCCGGGAGCAGGGAGTTTATTATGCGTGCTAGAAAGTGGCGAAAAAGACTTGGGGGCGGTCTTCGTCAAGCGGGAGTAATCGCTGCACCAGGCCTTATTGCTATCACGAAAATGAGGGACCGGTTAATAGAAGACCATGAAAATGCAAAATATCTTTCAGATGGTTTACAGCAAATAAACGGCCTGCAAATTGTCAATAAAGTTGAAACGAATATCATCGTTGCCGATGTAAAAGACTTAAATATCAGCTCCAGCCAATTCGTCGAAAAGTTAAAAGAAAACGGAGTTCTTGCTGTTGCTTTTGGACCTTCATCTGTTCGATTTGTTACTCATTATGATGTTTCAAGGGATGATATCACTAACGCATTGAGTGCTATTAATAAAGCTGCGCATTCATAAAAGGGATAAAATTGTTTCTATTGGAATTTAGTTCCTACATCTTAATAGAAATTTTTCCGATAAAATTTTAAAGGATAGATGGTTGCTGACAAATCTGCAACCATCTATCCTTTTTATTTTGAATTTATTAAAGTAAAGCTTTAACACGAGCAACAACGTTATTGACACTGAACCCGTACTCTTCCATGATTTTTTCACCTGGAGCAGATGCACCAAATTGATCAATCGCTAGTACTTCTCCTTCATCACCCGCATAACGATGCCAGCCAAGTGAAGAACCCATTTCTATCGCTAATCTTTTCTTCACATCTTTCGGAATTACACTTTCTTTGTACTCTTTTGTTTGAGCCTCGAAGCGATCCCATGCAGGCATACTTACAACAGAAGCGAAGATTCCTTCTGTTTCTAATACTTTTTGTGCATCAACAGCTAAATTCACTTCTGAACCAGCAGCAAGCAATAATACATCTGCTTTGTCTTTGCTAGCAGGTGAAACGACGTATGCTCCTTTTGAAACACCTTCGTAGGCTGTTTCATTTGTTCCTTTTAATGTCGGCAGATTTTGCCTAGTTAATACTAATGCTGTTGGTTTATCAGTTGATTCGACAGCCACCTTCCAAGCTGCTGCTGTTTCATTTCCATCTGCGGGACGAATGACAGACAAATTAGGCATCGCGCGTAATGCGGCCAACTGTTCGATTGGCTCATGTGTCGGGCCATCTTCTCCAACTGCAATACTATCATGTGTGAACACATATGTTACCGGCAGCTTCATCAATGCAGCAAGTCGGATGGCTGGGCGTAGGTAGTCAGAGAAAACAAAGAACGTTCCTCCATATACATTAAGTCCTCCATGCAATGCCATTCCGTTAAGAGCCGCTCCCATTGCAAATTCTCGGACACCAAACCAAATATTACGCCCGTCATAAGATTCAGGCGTATAGTCTGCAGCGCCGTTAATCATTGTTTTGTTAGAACCTGCAAGGTCTGCAGAACCGCCAATAAATGATGGCAAGTTCTTGGCAATTGCATTCAATACTTCTCCAGAGGAAGCACGGCTTGCCAAGCTCTTCCCTTCCTCATAAACCGGAATTTCTTTATCCCATCCTTGTTGAAGCTCGCGTTTCATAGCACGTTCAAGCTGAGCACCAAGTTCCGGATAATTATTTTTATATTGTGAGAACAATTCATTCCATTCTTGTTCTTTCTTTTCACCATGATCTAAAACTTGTTTTCTGAAATGGTCGTAAACCTCTTCAGGAACATGGAAATCTTCTTCAAAAGTCCATTTGTACGCTTCTTTCGTTAATTTCAATTCATCAGCACCAAGCGGAGCGCCATGTACATCCGATTTGCCTGATTTATTTGGGGAACCATAGCCAATAACTGTTCTTACTTCAATGAGTGTTGGATGGTTTTCATCTAATCTGGCTTCTTCAAGTGCTTTTGCAATTTCTGCAGGATCATTTCCATCTTCAACTCTTAAATATTGCCAACCATAAGCTTTAAATCGCTGTTCAACGCTCTCTGAGAAAGATTTATTTAAATCCCCATCAAGTGAAATATCATTAGAATCATAAAGCACAACTAATCTACCAAGCTTTAAATGGCCGGCGAGTGAAGCTGCTTCCGCAGAAACGCCTTCCATTAAATCTCCATCACCGCAAATGCTATATGTAAAATGATCAACCAGATTGAAATTCTCTTTGTTGTAGACTGCAGCTAGATGACGTTCAGCCATTGCCATTCCGACACCCATAGCTATTCCTTGCCCAAGTGGACCTGTCGTTGCATCAATACCAGCTGTATGACCATACTCAGGATGACCTGGAGTTTTACTTCCCCATTGTCTAAAACTTTTAATGTCTTCCATTGATACATCATAGCCTGAAAGATGTAGGAGACTGTATAACAGCATTGATCCATGACCAGCTGAAAGTACAAAGCGGTCACGATTAAACCATTCTGGATTTTTTGGATTATGATTCATAAAACGTGTCCAAAGTGTATAGGCCATAGGTGCAGCACCCATTGGCATACCTGGGTGTCCTGAATTCGCCTTTTCAATGGCATCGATTGATAAAGTTCGAATGGAGCTTATTGATAAAGCATCATTTTGATCAAACATTATATACATCCTCTCTGCGAATAGTAATTACTATCTAATAGTATAGTCAGTTTCTCTTTAACACAACAATTTATATCGGATTTAGTTAAAAAAATCCCTTTGCTGTTATATTGTCACAAATGAAGCTGACATATGTAAAGAAGGAATAAGTCACCGGCAATATTCCCTCTATATATCCCATCTTAATGAAGATGGTTCTTATTTTGAACTTCTTTTAGCTTCTCAGGAGTAACATCATTCCCATTTGGATCAACAATGGTTACACCCTTTAACGTAGTTAGCATCGAAGAACGGAAAGTTTCTAAATATTCTCTGCGAAGAGCGGATTGTTCTTTCGCTTCTAATTCAGTTAATTTAGCTTCCTTCGCCTTCTTTGCAAGTGTATTGATACGAGCAAGTTTCTCTTTCGACAGCATATTTAAGCTCCTTTTTTGTTTAGCTAAACTCAATTGAAATATTACTAAAAATGAGCTCCTTTGACAAGGAAAGACCACTATTGAGGGTGGGAATCGATGTAATCCTGATATCTGCGATGAACGGTTGCTTTAGATATTTGATAGCCAAATCCTCTTAATGTAGCTGCTATTTCGGAAAAAGTTAATTCGTTTTTCCGCAGCCTAACAATTTCTTCAATTGGAACATCTATTCGTTCTCTGCCTGAATGGATACCATTATTAGTTAAGTTTTTCTCAGGTCTGTACCCATTTTTCACAGCACGTTTCATTCCACGTTTAATCTTAATATTGTGTAGCTTGCGCTGATATTCTTCTACCATTCCGACAATACTTAAAACCATCGAGTCTGATTCGGTAAGCTGAAGCTCACCATTATGTGAAATGCTATAAAGCTTAATTCCTTCTTTAATAATGCAATGAAGAACTGCAATCCTGGCATTCCCTCGACCTAACCGAGTTTCATCCTGAATGAGGACAATCTTAACTTCCGGCTCTTTAATCAGAGAAAGAAGCTCAAGTATCCCTTCCCTATCAAGTTCGTAGCCACTTGCCTTTTCTTGAATTATCTTAATAATCTCGAATCCATTCCTTTTTGCAAGCTCGGTTAATTCCTCCACTTGCCTAAGAAGGGATGTTTCCTGTGTTTCCTTCTTTGTACTGACCCTACAGTAGATGATCGCTTTCATTTGCTCTCCTCACAATAAATCTATTTTAAATATGAACTGGCATATTCAGTTTGGCTGCTTTTGTTGGATACAACAGGAATGACAATTTCATCTCCCGGAAATATCCTTCCACCTAAAATACCGTTATTTTTCTCTACCCATTTAACAAAGTCCGTAGAGGTAAGCTTGTGTTCATCAGAAAATTCCCCGGCAATTTTCCAAAGTGAATCACCCTCATTCACGGTTATTTTCATAAAATCCTTCTTTTCATGCTCATCTAAATGAATAAGAAAGATGCATACTGATAATAAGCTTAAAACAAATAAAATAATAGAATAAGAGTATAATTCCCATAGTTTCTTCATTATTAAACACCTCATAGAATATATGTTCGTTTTTATGAGTTAATTATAAAACGAACATTCGTTTCATGTCAACACTAATTCGAACTTATGTTTGTACTCAATTGCAAATTGTGCTATAATTAGGGAAAGAAAATCATATGAGGTGTGATTATGATGGTTAAATTATCGAAAAGGCAACAAGATATTCTAAGTTTTATTAAAGATGAAGTAAGGCTGAAAGGATATCCCCCTTCTGTTAGGGAGATTGGAGTAGCAGTTGGACTTGCCTCAAGCTCTACTGTTCATGGCCATCTTGCCAGATTGGAAAGCAAAGGACTAATTCGCCGCGATCCAACTAAACCTCGCGCCATTGAAATTCTTGATTTGGATGACTCCGCACAGACGCCAAATTACAAAGTGGTAAATGTGCCAATTGTCGGGAAAGTTACCGCCGGTCTACCTATTTCTGCTATTGAAAATGTCGAAGAATACTTTCCTCTGCCCGAGAGACTGGCTCCATCTGATGAACATGTATTTATGTTAGAAATTATGGGGGAAAGTATGATCGAGGCTGGGATTTTAGATGGAGATCATGTCATTGTAAAGCAACAAAATACAGCAAATAATGGTGATATTATCGTAGCTATGACTGAAGACGACGAGGCAACAGTTAAAAGGTTTTTCAAAGAGAAAGATCATATTCGACTCCAGCCTGAAAATTCTACAATGGAACCAATTATTCTTAGTAATGTCTCCATTTTAGGGAAAGTTATCGGCGTTTTCCGCCATATTCATTAAAAAAATGCTTTGAAGGTTTAACTCCGTTCGATCCAGAACGGGGTTTTTATTGTTGTTTTATACGGAGAACTCCTAGAACAAAAAAGCCCTGACGCCAATGGCATCAAGGCTAAATACAATCAATACGTCTGCAAATACTGCTCCCGTTCCCACGGATGGACTTGTGTACGGAACATTTCCCATTCAATTTCTTTCGCTTCGACAAAATGTTCAAATATATGCCCGCCTAAAGCAGAGACGATTACTTCGTTTGCTTTTAGTTTGTCAAGAGCTTGTGCTAATGTTGATGGCAAATCATAAATCCCTTCAGCTAAGCGTTCTTCTTTACTCATCACATAAATGTTGCGGTCGACAGGGGCTGGAGGAACAAGGTTGTTTTTTATGCCATCAAGGCCCGCTTTTAATAAGACTGCCATAGCCAAGTAAGGATTCGCAGCAGGGTCGACACTCCGGACTTCTATACGAGTACTTATGCCGCGTGAAGATGGAATGCGAACGAGCGGTGACCGGTTTTGAGCGGACCACGCTACATAACAAGGTGCTTCATATCCTGGCACTAAACGCTTATAGGAGTTAACAGTTGGGTTCGTAACCGCAGTGAATCCAGTTGAATGCTTAATTATGCCCGCAATAAATTGACGTGCATGATCACTCATTTGCAAATCCCCTTTTTCATCAAAGAAAGCATTTTCACCATCTTTAAAAAGCGAAACATTGCAATGCATCCCTGATCCGGCAACACCAAACAATGGTTTCGGCATAAATGTAGCGTGCAGGCCGTGCTTACGGGCAATCGTTTTTACGACTAGTTTAAATGTTTGAATTTGGTCGCAAGCTGTTAGCGCATCTGCATATTTAAAATCAATTTCATGCTGTCCCGGCGCTACCTCATGGTGTGAGGCTTCAATTTCAAAGCCCATTTCCTCAAGCTCGAGGACGATATCACGGCGGCAGTTTTCCCCAAGATCTGTCGGTGCTAAATCAAAATATCCTCCATTATCGTTCAGTTCAAGTGTTGGATTGCCGTACTGATCCAGTTTAAACAGGAAGAATTCCGGTTCAGGCCCGAGATTAAAGTCCGTGAAGCCCATATCTTCCATTTCTTTTAGGATACGTTTTAAATTATTGCGAGGATCTCCCGAAAAAGGGGTTCCGTCGGCATTATATATATCACAAATTAAGCGGGCCACTTTCCCCTTTTCGGCTGTCCAAGGGAATACAACCCATGTATCCAGATCCGGGAATAAATACATATCTGATTCTTCAATCCGAACAAATCCTTCAATCGAAGAGCCGTCAAACATCATTTTATTATCAAGCGCCTTCTCTAGCTGGCTGATTGGAATTTCAACATTTTTAATCGTTCCTAAAATATCAGTAAACTGCAGACGGATAAATTTCACATTTTCTTCTAATGAAATTCTTTTAATGTCATCTTTTGTAAACTTTGCCATGTAGAAACCCCTCTCGTATTAACAAACCTATTTTTAATGAAAGGCAGTTTTCGCATATATTGTTGTTTTTAGCCTTGAAAGTTTGCCCGTTGATTTCCGCTCCGGGCACTTGCTTTCCACGGGGAGGGACGGGAGCCTCCTCGGCGTTACCGCCTGTGGGGTCTCCCGCTTCCCTCTATTCCCGCTGGAGTCAAGTGCCCTCCGCTCCAATCAACTCAGATTTTTAAATTAATATTACTGTAGTAAAGCAACAAACTATACGAATACAACCTAATGAAAAAAACGTTGCATATTATGCTGATGTGAAGACGATTGGTTAAATCGCCCTGCTTGAACCAGTTCCTTTCGCAGTAGCCTCCTTAAATCATCATTGGATATTTCCCGCTCAGGTTTTTCAGCTTGTAAATCTGGTGCTTCAACTTGCTGTTCTTTTACAAAAAAGAGCTTTTTTATCCCAGCCATATTCACACCTTGGTCAACTAAATCTTTAATTTCTAACAATTTGTCAACATCATTCAAAGAAAAAAGCCTTCTATTTCCATCGGTTCTAGATGGAGAAATCAATTGGTGCTCTTCATAGTACCTAATTTGCCGGGCAGACAACTCGGTTAACTTCATGACAGTTCCAATTGGAAATAGCGGCCTGGAACGGCGAATCTCACTTCCAGTCACTTATTTCAACTCCTCTTCCTTTTTCATGAAATTATTATATTTGAATGTTAGGTCAATTGTCAACATCATGTTAGGTTATCTAACATAAGGTTTTCCTTCGATAAAACATTCATGAATGCATACTCCCAAGTAATATGAAAATGTCTTTCGACTTGCTTCAATGTGCTGGTTCACGCGTCTAAGGAAATTTCTGTGTTTGTGACCGATAATTCATTATTCCCATACAAAAAGGCAACTAATTAAATAGCTGCCCCGTTTGCTTTCTTTTAATTTGGCTCATTTCGCATATGTTGTTTTTAGCCTATAAAGTTTGCCCGTTGATTTCCGCTACAGGCACTTGATTTCCGAGGGGAAGGACGGGAGTCTCCTCGGCGTTACCGCCTGCGGGGTCTCCCGCTTCCCTCTATTCCCGTTGGAGTCAAGTGCCCTCCACTCCAATCAACTCAGATTATTAAATAAAAATCACATTTTAAAAGTAACAAACTTTACGAAAACAGCCTTTAATTTAATTGAATGAATCCTTTGTCTAATAATCGGTTTAATGCGATGCACACAGCCATTTTCACATGGGAGTATGTAAGTCCTCCCTGCACATATGCCACATATGGAGGCCTTAGCGGACCATCAGCTGTCAGCTCGATACTTGCACCTTGAATAAAGGTTCCAGCTGCCATGATGACCTCATCTTCATAACCTGGCATCGCACTTGGATAAGGCGTCACATGGGAGTTGATAGGGGATGCAAATTGAATTGCCTGGCAAAATGCAACCATTTTATCGCGGTCATTAAATTGCACAGATTGAATCAAATCTGTTCTTTCTGCATCCCATTTTGGATAGGAGTTCATTCCAAGCCGTTCAAGAATCGCGGCTGTAAATACGGCTCCTTTTAATGCCTGGCCAACAACATGCGGAGCCAAGAAAAAGCCCTGATACATTTCCTGCAGGCTATATAAGGAAGCGCCTGCCTCAGCACCGATTCCTGGAGAAGTCATCCGATAAGAGCATGCTTCCACCCATTCTTTTTTTCCAACGATATATCCGCCTGTCTTCACAAGCCCGCCGCCGGGATTTTTGATGAGAGAGCCAGCCATTAGATCCGCTCCGACATGGCACGGCTCCATTTCTTCAACAAACTCCCCATAACAATTATCGACAAAAACTACGACATCAGGTTTGATTTCTTTCACAAATCGAATCATTTCGCCGATTTGTGAAACGGTAAATGAAGGTCTTGGATCATACCCTTTTGAGCGTTGAATCCCGATCATTTTTGTCTTTGGTTTGATCGCCATTGCAACTGCCTCATAATCAATATTTCCTTCACTTGTTAATGGCACACTATCATAAGAAATACCGAATTCCTGCAATGAGCCGACCCCATTCCCCCGAATGCCAACAATTTCTTCAAGGGTGTCGTAAGGTTTCCCCGTTATATAAAGCAGCTCGTCACCTGGACGAAGGACTCCGAACAAAGCAATCGAAATAGCATGCGTGCCTGATATAATTTGCGGACGGACAACTGCCGATTCACCGCCGAACACTTCCGCATATATTTCTTCGAGCGTATCTCTTCCTGTATCATCGTATCCATAGCCCGTGGAAGGATTGAAATGGAAATCACTCACTTTATGATTTTGAAAACTATTTAGAACCCGGAATTGATTTTCCTCAATTCTGCCATCTATTTTTTGCAATACATTTGCAATTTGCTGCTCCACTTCTTTGACGATTGGTTGCAGCTTTTCCCCGAATGATAACTGTTGAAACATGTTGTACCCCTATCTATTTTGTGTATTTTTTCAATTGACCTGCAATATGATGATTCTCTAAAAAATAACCTTTGCAGACATATAATTGTTTTTCTTCATGAAAGGTTAATTCACGAAAAATGGTTTCATTTTTAAGCTGGGAGAGAAGTTTACCTTCCGCTGAAGGTACTTCCACATGATAAGCATTCATCATTCCAAGCACCATTTCTTCGATTAATCGCTTTAGTTTACTTCTGTCGTTAACGTCAAAAGCACTTATTTGAATGGCCTTTGTTTTCGCAATTGGGACAAAATCGTGATGCTGCATGTCCCTTTTATTATAAACGGTTAATTGCGGGATTTCCTCATTTTCTAAATCCTCTAACAGCTTATTTACTGTTTGTTCATGCTGAAAATAATCCGGGCTGGACATATCGACGATGTGGAGCAGCAGATCGGCCTCTTTAACCTCTTCTAACGTGGACCGGAATGCTGCAATCAATGTTGTCGGCAAATCTTGAATAAAACCGACCGTATCCGTTAACAGTGTCATGAATCCACTTGGCAATATGACTTTTCTTGTCATCGGGTCAAGAGTAGCAAATAACTGATTTTCCTCAAAGGAATCCGCTTCTGTTAATCGGTTAAATAATGTGGATTTTCCGGCATTTGTATAGCCGACGAGAGCAATTTGGAATGCTTTATTCTTTTTTCTTCTTTCCCGGTACCGATCCCGATGCTGCACAATGACAGAAAGCTGTGTTTTGATTTCATTGATGCGATTACGGATATGGCGACGGTCCGACTCCAGCTTCGTTTCACCGGGACCACGCGTGCCAATTCCTCCCCCGAGCCTTGATAACTGGGTTCCCTGACCAGCAAGACGCGGCATCAAGTATTGGAGCTGAGCCAATTCTACCTGGAGCTTTCCTTCTTTCGATCTTGCTCTTTGGGCAAAAATGTCTAAAATTAGCTGAGTACGATCAATAATTTTTGCGTTAAGATCCGCAGAAAGATTCCTTACTTGGCTTGGGGACAACTCATCATTAAAAATGATTAAGTCTGCTTCAAGTTCTTCCTGTAAAGATAACAATTCTTCAACCTTGCCTTTACCTATATATGTAGCCGAATGAATGCGATCCCTTTTTTGCGTCAAAGTAGCCAAAACAGTTCCTTTTGCCGTTTCAGTTAATGAGCCAAGCTCCTCCATTGAATATCTGAAGCGCTGATCATCTTCTTTCGTTTGGCATCCAACGAGAATGACTTTTTCAAATTCATGCTTATGTTCCAATCAACATCCTTCTTTCCTTATGTACATTAATAACATCATACCAAATATGAGTAGCTAACTCTATTTTCTATCTTAGATCAGGCAAAAAAAGGATCCCCATTGGCCGGAATCCTTATTAATTGTCCTCAAAAGTAAGATCATTGCTCCGAATGGTCATTAAATCATGGCGGTCATAGCTATTTTGCATTAACAGCCTCATCGCCTGGGTACGGATTGATTTCTCAATGACATTTCGAATATATCTTCCATTTGAAAAGCTTACTGGATTCAAATGTGTTTTTACCCATAATAAATGTTCACGGAGCTTCTTCTCCGCTTCATGACTCAATGTATATTCACGTTCCTTTAACATTCTCTCACCAATTTCCATGAGCTGCAAAATTGTGTAATCAGGAAAATCAACGACTAATGGAAAGCGCGAGTGAAGACCCGGATTTAAAGTGAGAAAATAGTCCATTTCTCTTGAGTATCCTGCAAGTATAAGAATAAATTCATGCTGCTTATCCTCCATATGTTTAACAAGCGTATCAATGGCCTCTTTTCCGAAATCCTTTTCTCCCCCCCTCCCTAGTGAATACGCTTCATCAATAAAGAGAATCCCGCCAATCGCCTTTTTGACTAAATCCCGCGTTTTCTGTGCTGTATGTCCAATGTACTCTCCAACTAGGTCAGCTCGCTCCGCTTCTATTAAATGTCCTTTTGATAGTACATTCATTTTTTGAAAAAGCTTGCCGATTAATCTTGCCACCGTTGTTTTACCTGTCCCTGGGTTTCCTTTAAACATCATGTGCAGTGCCTGTTTCCCTGCCTTTAGGCCGGCATCTTCCCGCTTCTTATTCACATAAATCCAGGCATAAATTTCTTTAATCATTCTCTTCATTTCTTCCATTCCCACTAGTGTTCCGAGTTCATCTTCAATATCTTTTAGAGCTGTATGCTCGGGGGGGATTTCCTTCGAAATGGCTTGAGAATTAGGCTGGTCTTTCGCATATAATGTTCGTTTTTGTGAATTTAGAACAATACTAATCTGTCCATTATTCTTCAAGCGAATCGGCTGATCCAAAAGCATTCACCTCACATTCTAAGGAACAGTATACGCCTAGAAGTTTTGTTTGTGACAAAAGCCTATCTCAATTCCTAATTGTTTTTAACCCTTTATCCGTTATTTCCTCATTTCTACTGATACAAGCTGTTTCACAATGAAGTGAATATGCAGTTAGTTGGAATGTATGGCAGATTAATCTGCGAGCAGATATATCTAATCTATATGTATTCAAATCAAGCAAACTTCATTAAAGAAATTTACAAGCTTAAACCTCGCCTTGGGTAAAAAGATGAACTAAAACAACCCGCTTCCATTGATGGAGCGGGCATTGTTGTATTTATGAGAACTGAACACAGTGAATTTACTGTTGTATGTCCATATCCAGCTGTATATTGCGCTGCGGAGCAAATGTAGAAATCGCGTGTTTATACACAAGCTGTTGCTTTCCTTCTGATTCTAAAAGAACAGTAAAATTATCAAAGCCTTTAATCTGGCCTCTTATTTGAAATCCATTTAACAGGAATACTGTTACATTTGTGTTGTCTTTGCGTAGCTGATTTAAACATTGGTCTTGAATATTAATAGATGTTTTCATTATAAATCCTCCTCTTTTATCTCTAATACTATGTATTCGATTTTATTTTCAGCTTTCCTTCAATATACGTTGAAATTTCTGTGAATTTTTTTTCAAACTCTATTGAATCAGCAATTTTCGACATATCAAACCATTCCACATTCATTTTATTGCGGAACCAAGTTAGCTGCCTTTTCGCGTAGCGCCTGGAATTCTGCTTTAATTGAACAATTGCTTCTTCGAGAGAGACACGATGATTGAAATATTCATAAAGCTCCTTGTAGCCAATCGCTTGAATAGATTGACAATCCTTTATCCCTTGTTTGTACAGCTTCTCAACCTCAGGAAGCAGCCCCTCCTCAACCATGGAATCAACCCTTTTGTTGATCCGTGCATACAATTGTTCACGTTCCATCATTAAGCCAATAATCGCTGTATTATATAATAGTTCCGGAACTTGTTTTTCCTGGTAATCACTTACGGTTTTACCCGAACAATGATAAATTTCTAAAGCCCTGATCACTCTGCGGACATTATTAGGATGTATTCGTCCCGCACTTTCCGGATCGACTTGCATCAATTCATGATGCAATTGCTCATTTCCTTCTGCCTCTGCTCTTTTTTCAAGGATTTCCCGAAAGGAATCATCTGAAGGCGCATCTGAGAATTGGTAATCATATATTACAGATTGAATATACAAACCCGTTCCGCCGACGATCATCGGAAGTTTTCCATTTCGTGCGATTTCAGTGATTTTGGATCTGACCAATTGTTGAAACTCAGCAACAGAAAAAGGTTCATCCGGTTGTTTTATGTCAATTAAATGGTGCGGAATCCCATCCATTTCAATGTTCTTAATCTTGGCCGTTCCGATATCCATTCCCTTATAAATTTGCATCGAGTCGCCGCTTATAATTTCTCCGTTAAACCTTTTTGCCAGGTCTATGCTTAATTTCGTTTTTCCTACTGCAGTTGGCCCAATTAGCACAACAAGCTTTTCTTTTTCCTTCAATCTATTCACACTGCCTTCACTGCCGAACTTATTTGCCATCGCCCGTTCTTAACTAAGGACGCTTCATCCTTATCGTATCACAAAGACGATTTTCTTTCAGCGGGAGCGGTTAGCTTTTATTAAAAAATAAGTTCATTTTCCAACATTTAACCATTATTAACAGATTTTCCTGATCCTATTCATTTTGACTAACGCAATAAGGGATAAATGGCGAATTTTTCATCTTTCATTACAATTCCATAACGATTCTTTTACAAATGAAAGATGACCCCCGTAATCATGTTAACGTAATAGAAGGTTGTATTGTGTACTATTTTAAGAGAATTGGGTGAAAAAAAATGATTGCAACTTCCGAAATTGGCATTGATCTTGGAACAGCTAATATACTTGTTTATAGTAAAAATAAAGGCATCGCAGTAAACGAACCTTCTGTTGTCGCGATTGATACGGATACGAAAAAGGTGCTGGCAGTTGGAAAAGAAGCAAAGGAAATGATCGGCAAAACTCCTGGGCGTATTATCGCAATTCGTCCTTTAAAGGGTGGCGTAATCGCCGATTATGATACAACAACTGAGATGCTCCGCCATGTAATGAGAAAAGCATCGAAAAAATTAGGCTTTGCGATTCGAAAACCAAATGTTATTGTCTGTACTCCGTCGGGTTCCACAAGCGTGGAGAGAAGAGCTATACACGATGCCGTCCGTAATGCAGGTGCAAAACATGTTCATTTAATTGAGGAGCCTGTAGCCGCTGCCATCGGTTCGGATTTGCCGGTTGATGAACCGGTTGCAAACGTAGTCGTTGATATTGGAGGAGGCTCGACAGAAGTAGCAATCATCTCCTTCGGCGGGGTGGTAGCTTGCCATTCAATCCGTGTCGCTGGTGATCGACTGGACGATGATATCATTCAATATGTCCGCAAAGAATTCAATGTTCTTATCGGCGAAAGAACGGCTGAACAAGTAAAAATGGAAATTGGTTACGCCCTCGTAGACCATGATGAATTAACAATGGAGATCCGGGGCCGCGATCTTGTTACCGGTCTTCCTAAGACCATTACCCTGTCTTCGTTTAAAATACGCGATGCCATGAAAGAATCATTACTCCATATTCTTGAGGCCATTCGTGCTACACTTGAGGACAGTCCTGCTGAATTAAGCGGCGATATCGTTGACCGGGGTGTGATTCTATCAGGTGGGGGCGCTCTAATGAATGGAATGCAGGAATGGGTAGCTAAAGAAATCTTTGTACCCGTCCATCTTGCACCAAACCCGCTAGAATCCGTTGCCATTGGGACGGGAAAAGCATTAAAGTTTATTGACAAGCTGCAAAAAGCTGTACGGTAAAGGGTCCTTATTATTTCGTCATGGAAAATAATCAATGCAATTAAATCAGCTAAATCTAAATAGATATAGCATTGCGACAGTGCATAGTGAAAAAGAAATAAACAGAACCCTTGACGCATAGGACAAAGTTTTAACTAGATTGTTTTAATAATTGATATTCAAAAGGAAGAGGATAAAATTGAAACCAATTTTATCTTCTTTTTTTAATAGGGTAGTTATTATTCGCAATTTTCTTCTTTTGAATTATTGAATGTTTTCAGGGAGCGAACGAGTTATGGCATTTGCTATTTTGGGAAATATTATAAGGATTAATATTTTTAGGGGGGATATTAAATGGATAAAAGATTATTTGATATTCAGCAAAGGGTAACTAAGGAACACAGAGAAATTGCGAAGTTCGTAAAACATGTTTTTGATGAGTATGACAAAAAAGCAGACGAACATCGACGTCTAATGGCTTCGAATGCCCTAGCTGGAATAAAGACATCTGGAGTTGAAGAAAAACTGTTCTATGATACCTTAAATGAAACCAAACGATGGATGCTTGATGTCTTGGAGCGAACTACACAGGACCTCGAACACACCGGGGATAAAAACTGGCATAAGAATTTCCAAGACGGCATACAGGAATAATAAAAGTTTACCTCATTCTATTCATTTCTATAAAGCCCCTCTCATGAGAAGGGCTTATTTTAATTCACTAATTTGTCACGTACTCAACAAAATAACTAAATGGTACTCCTACTTAGAAATTACATCACCCGTTTAAACATCTTCTCTATTTCATACGTCGAGTAATGAATAATAATCGGCCGTCCATGCGGGCATGTGAATGGATCGGATGTTTGTCTTAGTTCGTCAAGTAATGCTTGCATGTCTTCATTTCTTAAGTGATGATTTGCTTTGATGGATGCTTTGCAGCTCATCATGATGGCGGCTTCTTCCCGCAGCTTTTTAATATCGACTTTCTTCATGGAAAGGAGCTGTTCGATCATATCTTCTATGATCTGCTGTTCTTCGCCTTTCGGGAACCATTGTGGATGGGAGCGGATAATAAAACTGTTATGGCCGAACGGCTCGAGAAAAACCCCGACCTTTTCGAGTTCGGCCTTATATTCAGCAATTTTTATCGCATCGTCTGTTGAATATTCAAATGTGAGCGGGATAAGCATTTCCTGCAACTCATTTGCAACAATTCCAACCTTTTCTTTAAAATATTCATATTTAATTCTTTCTTGGGCTGCATGCTGGTCAATAATATACATGCCTTTTTCATTCTGGGCAAAAATATATGTCCCGTGCATTTGTCCAATTGGATATAGTGCGGGAACTCGTGGTTGACGGCTTTCAATGGATTGTTCCTCATGACATGCAGTGAAACTTCGATTGTCACCCTCATTAAATGGCAAAGACTCCTCGACAATTTGTTCAGGTCCCTTATCAACAGAAGAAACTGAAAAATTGGCGGCGATTCCTTCAGACGGACCTTTATGTTCACGAATCACGAAAGGGCTCGGATTCCTTTCAGCCCTTTCATCTTGAAAACTGTCTTTTTCCGGTATAGGATCTAATTCAAAAAAGGTCTGTTCGGACTGAGGCTGAATTGGTTTTGGCTGCGGATTTTCAGATGGAATTAACTCCTGCGCCTTGAAAGCCGCCCTAATTGCCTCCGTCACAAGCTCATTTAATTCATGTTCCTTACTCAAGCGCACTTCCATTTTCGAAGGATGGACATTTACATCTACAAGCTGTGGATCCATATCAATATTTAGTAAAACAATCGGAAAACGACCAATTGGCAAAAGTGTATGATAGCCTTCCTGAATGGCTTTTGCGAGTGGATAATTCTTAATGAATCGGCCGTTTATCATCGTGGAAATATAGTTCCTCGATGCCCTTGTCACCTCGGGCAATGCTGCAAAGCCGCTAAGACGAAAATCAAGTGAGCTCGCCTTGATTGGAACCATTTTCTTCACAATATTCATTCCATAGATGGCGGCTAGCACTTGACGGACATCGCCATTTCCGTTCGTATGCAAAAGCTTTCGATCATTGTGAACGAGACGGATCGACACTTCGGGATGGGCAAGAGCAAGACGATTGACCACATCTGTCAGATTGCCGAGCTCCGTGTGAATTGTTTTCATATATTTTAGACGGGCCGGTGTGTTGAAAAACAAGTCCGACACTGTCAGGTCCGTTCCTTTTCTACCAGGGGCTTTTTCAACTGCTTCAACCTTGCCACCTTCAACAAGTACACGCGTGCCAATATCTTCTGTGCAGGTTTTCAGATCAATTCTAGAGACGGATGCAATACTTGGCAAGGCTTCTCCGCGAAACCCTAGGGTCCGGATGCGAAACAGATCGGTTTCATCTTTTATTTTACTCGTTGCGTGGCGCTGGAAAGCAGTAAGCACATCGTCTTCCTCAATCCCATCTCCATTATCAATGATACGAATTTTCGCAAGCCCTGCTTCCTCTGCCTCAATTTCAATGATTGTACTGCCGGCATCAATCGAATTCTCTACAAGTTCCTTTACAACGGATGCAGGCCGTTCCACAACCTCTCCAGCCGCAATCTTATTCGAAAGCGCGTCATCTAACTGAATAATTCTCCTCATTATCCTCCACCTCCTGCCACTTCATTATCTAATCAAATTCGCCTTGGCGTATTTGCGCCCAGATTTTTATCTTAGCTTGCTCCCTAAAAATCTGAGGCATCCGCCGGAGGCTTAACTTTATTCAGCCAGGGTTTGAACCCCATTAAATTGGATACCCGTTTGCATTCATCTCGCCACTTATAGAAGTGGGACTTCTGCTGAATAAAGTTAACCTTTTAATTTTTTATGAATCTCATAAAGGGTATTTAATGCCTGCATTGGCGTCATATCCAAAATATCCAGTGTTTTTACTTTTTCTAAGATGCTTTTTTCCTTAGAATTCAAGGCTGGTGCTTTTACTTCTGTTGTTTCCTCAAAGAAAGAAAGCTGGGTAGCTGGTTCTGCTACTTTTTGCGGACCTTTTTCAACGCTACTAGCTGTCTCTATTAATCGGTCTTTTTGTTCAAGCCCCGTTAAAATTTCATTTGCTCTCTTTATTAGCTCTTCTGGCAATTCAGCAAGCTGGGCCACATGAATCCCATAACTTTTGTCAGCTGCTCCCTCTTTAATTTTGTGAAGGAACACAACTTTGCCATTTTGCTCGATTGCACTGACGTGAATATTTTTTACTTTTTCCAACTCTTCTTCTAAAACAGTCAATTCATGATAATGAGTGGAAAATAGCGTTTTTGCACCTATTCGATCATGAATATATTCGATAATTGCTTGCGCTAACGCCATACCGTCATATGTTGATGTTCCGCGCCCGATTTCATCAAATAGTATGAGACTATTTTGAGTCGCACCCACGATCGCATTTTTTGCTTCAAGCATTTCCACCATAAATGTACTTTGACCCGAGATTAAGTCATCAGCGGCCCCAATTCTGGTAAATACCTGATCGAATATAGGGAGGACGGCTTCAGATGCTGGTACATAGCAGCCAATTTGAGCAAGAATCGCTGTGAGCGCAATTTGTCTCATATACGTACTTTTCCCAGACATATTTGGTCCAGTAATCAGAAGGATTTCTCTTTCATTATCCATGTAACAATCGTTCGGAACATACTCCTGTGCATTCATCACTTTCTCAACTACAGGATGGCGTCCATCTTGAATGATAATTTTTCGATCTTTTGAAAATGTCGGTTTGACATAATGTCTCTCTTCACTTACGCTTGCAAAGCATTGCAGAACATCAAGTTCGCTGACCGTTTTAGCCAAAGCTTGTAATCTCGGAATGAATTCTTTCACATGCTCACGGACAGCTGTAAAAAGCTCATATTCAAGCTCCACACTTTTTTCTTCTGCCTGAAGTATGAGTGCTTCCTTTTCTTTCAAATCAGGTGTGATGAATCTTTCTGCATTCGTTAATGTCTGTTTCCGTTCATATTGCCCTTCTTTTAAAAGATGTAAATTGGATCTTGTCACTTCAATATAATAGCCGAAAACACGATTATAGCCGACCTTTAAGGACTTAATGCCCGTTTTTTCCCGCTCTTGTTTCTCCAGCTGCGCAATCCACGTTTTCCCGTTCCGAGTTGCATCACGAAATTTATCCAGCTCGCTATGATAGCCATCCTGGATCATATTGCCGTCTTTAATGGAAAGCGGAGGGTTTTCAACAATTGCTCTTTCAAGAAGATCAACTACCTCCTCACAGGAATCAAGGCGTTCAGCAAGCTTATCTGCCTCCACATTCGATAATCTATTTAATAGTTCTTGTAAATGTGGAATCTGAAGCAAGGAACGTTTTAATTGTACTAAATCACGTGCATTAACGTTCCCAAATGCTACTCTGCCTGCGAGTCGTTCAAGGTCATAAACTTCCTTCAGTTTCTCTCGGATTTCTTCACGTTCAAAATAGGAAGCAATGAATGTTTCAACAAGTGTGTGACGGCTTTTTATTTTTTCTTCATTCACTAGCGGCCTGTCAACCCATTGCTTTAGGAGCCTTCCGCCCATTGCTGTTTTTGTTTCATCAAGGAGCCAGAGCAAGGAGCCTTTTTTACCTTTCGAACGAATCGTTTCTGTTAGTTCGAGATTCCGCTTCGAAAAATAATCAATTTTCATATAGTGGTGCGTCTGATACGTTGATATCTTTTGTAAGTGATCTAAACTTCTTTTTTGCGTTCTATATAAGTAGTTAAGGAGTCTGGAAGCAGTTTGACTCAGCTTCTCCTGGTTGATATCCTCTAGTAATGATTGATAAGTTTCCCGGTAGGCACAATCATCTTCGAATGAAATCGTCATGACTGAACGCTCTTTTATTTTCCTCTGCCATTCCACGTCAAAATTAGTTGCGATGACCAATTCCTTTGCACCCGACAACGAAAGCTCATTTAATACCTCTTCAAAACCTGCACTAAGCATCGTAACTTTTGTTTCACCTGTTGATAAATCATTGTAAACAAAACCAAATGTATCATCTTCAAAATGCGAAATAGAGGCGATGTAGTTGTTTTCTTTTTCCTGAAGACCCTTGCCTTCCATCATCGTGCCAGGCGTAATTAACTGGACGACTTCTCGGCGCACAACTCCTTTTGCCTGTTTTGGGTCCTCTGTCTGCTCACAAATCGCTACTTTATATCCTCGTTCAACGAGCTGATCAATATATGGAGCAGCGGAATGAAAAGGGATCCCACACATAGGAATACGATCTTCAGATCCGCCTTCTCGGCTCGTTAATGTGATTTCTAGCTCCTGTGATGCTTTAATTGCATCATCGAAAAACATTTCATAAAAATCGCCAAGGCGAAAAAATAAAAAGGCATCTTCGTAATCTGCCTTTACTCTTAAGTATTGCTGTATCATAGGCGTATAAGTTGCTGCCATAATATCCTCCAACTTTTTGATTGTATCCTTTTTTAATATTAATAGATTTTCCGATGAAAACTTCTTTTTCATTATATCATAGACTTCCTAATTGCTCAGTGGAACAATATTGGGTCCTGATAAATAATAATGGAAAAAAGAAAAAAAGCAATCTAATAGAGACTGCTTTTTCATATGTTAATTTATCTGCTTTCAAAAGCCAATTTGATCCCAAACAAAATCAGAATTCCTCCCGTTAGCCCCTCGACAGCCTTGATTGTAGACTGTTTTTTCATAAATTCGCTCACATAATTGATCAATTTAATATAAAAGAAAAACCAGATCATTGTTAAAACCGTATAGGTTAATCCTAAAGTTAAGAATTCAATGAAAGCGTTATTGCCTGTTCCAGCAAATTGAGGCAAAAAAGTCAAAAAGAAAACAGCCACTTTCGGATTAAGAAGGTTTGTAAGGAATCCCTGCCGAAAGCTTGATTTATTTTCATATTTATTCGGTTTATTGTCTGCCTGTTCAGAGCTTGGCTGTTTTTTCAAAATAAACAGCATTGATTTACAGCCAAGATAAATGAGGTATACCGCTCCAACATATTTTAAAAATGTAAAAAGAAAAGCCGACTTTACAATTAATGCCGATAAGCCTAATCCGGCTGCCAGCGTATGAATAAGAAGGGCAACAAGCGTTCCAAAAGTAGTTTGCACACCTGCTGCTTTTTGTTTCGAAATCGTATTTTTCGTAATAATGGCTGTATCAGGACCCGGCAAAATAATGAGCATAAAACACATAAATACAAACAGTAAATAATTTGCCACTCGGTTTACCTCCTTGCATTCTGAATTATTGAAACTTTCGTTTATTATATTACAAAATGATTCTTAATAAAACCCTTGTTTTCAATTGTTTAATAACGCTATAATGTTTCATAACTAGCCGAAAAAGAAAAACTAGGAAGCAAAACCTCCTAGTAAACGTTTATTCCTCTTCATCTCCTACTAAAAAGTCAGGATTTAAGTCCTCAAACTCTTCATCATCAACATCTAATCCCCAAACTTCCTCATCATCATCACAGTCGCATTTGTCATGGTGTACAGCAACACATACCTTTGTTTCACCGATGACTTCAACAAGGAATTCTCTTTCCACATGAACGATTATTCGATTTCCATTTGGGGAAATAACCGCTTCAGTACAGTTCGGCTGCTGTAAGACGCGGGCAATTACTTCTTGGTCATCAAAGGAGTCTGGATCACGGTATTTTAGTTTAATGACATCTTTATAGTCAACACGTTCGGTAACAACTTCTGTTTTTGTATTATTGTTAAATGAATACCAAACATTAATGTCATAGTAACCGCTAATTTCGACTGTTTTACCGACCTTCTTCGCCTCGTACGTATGGTTTATGATCCAGCAGCCAAGTATGCTTGACGGATGGTTTGCAGGGGAAATCGTATGATTGGACTGCGTAAACTTCCGTCCTTTCGCAACGACCGCCTTCGTTATAATCTCTCTGTATTCTCCCATTGCGAGCGAACCTCCTCATTCATTTTCAATTCATCCTATGCGGGATATTAGACTAGTGTGCGATATTTCTTGATGAATGTCAGGTAAAAGTATTGGCATAATTCATAGTATGCTTTTTCAGGGCGAATGTTCCGGGGAAGCAACAGGGGGTAAAGCAGCCGCTGACTTTTTCCATCAACTTACACAGGATTTTGATACAAAGTTAAAACAACCCAATAAACATATATAGCAAAAAAACACCCAGATTCTTTGATCCAGGTGTTTTTTGTCGTTAAAACCATCAAAAAAATTAATGATGGGAGCAACTGCTATTTTTAATATTTGCGCCTGTTTCCCCGCTCAAAAGGTCACCGCCAGTTGCAGTGATCACTTCATCCGTTACAGTGTTTGAGATAGCGGAGGCTACAATTTGCAGCAATTCATTTACTTCAATTTGAGATTGCTTGAATTCTCGGACAACCGGAATTTCATCAAGTTCATTCTCTAGAGCAACAATTTTTTCCTCTGTTTTTTTCAAAGCTTCTTGTTTACCAAAATGCTGCAAGTTTACAGCTTGTTTCTGCAGTCCCTTAATATTCGAAATCGTGGCACGAACCTTTTCATTATCATGGATTTGTGCTTCTGCACGCTTAAAGAAATCTACTTCTTCCGTTTCTGCTATCATCTGGGCAAGCTCTTTTGCACGAGCAACAATGTCTTCTTTTGTGTATTTTGCCATTTTACTTCACCTCTAACGCGTCATGTTCTACAATCATTTCTCCGTTTAATGACCATGTCTTCGCATCCGTAATTTTCACTTTTACAAGTTTACCAATAGCTGTTTTTGGGCCAACAAAGTTAACAAGTTTGTTTTTTCTCGTATAGCCTGCTAATACATCAGGGTTGTTTTTACTTTCGCCCTCTACTAGAACTTCGACAATTTCACCCTGATATTTCTTCATCGCTTCTGCAGACATCTCATTAACAAGTGCATTTAAACGCTGCAATCGCTCTTTTTTCACTTCCATTGGAACATTGTCTTCCATTTGAGCAGCAGGTGTTCCTTCACGTGGAGAATAAATGAATGTATACGCAGCTTCATACCCTACTTCACGATAAAGGGACATCGTTTCTTCGAACTGTTCCTCTGTCTCATTTGGGAAACCGACAATTATATCTGTTGTAAAGGTTGCATTTGGAACAGCTGCCTTGATTTTACCAATAAGCTCTAGATAATGCTCTCTTGAATACTTACGTGCCATAATCTTTAGGACTTCTGTTGAACCTGATTGTACTGGCAAGTGAATATGCTCGACAAGATTACCGCCTTTAGCCAATACTTCAATGAGATAATCATCAAAATCACGCGGATGGCTCGTTGTAAAGCGCACACGTGGAATATCGATTTTCCGGATTTCATCCATTAATTCGCCAAGGCCATACTTAGTATCTTCAAAATCTTTTCCGTATGCATTCACATTTTGGCCAAGAAGCGTAATCTCTTGGTAGCCTTGGGCAGCAAGCCCGCGAACTTCCTGAATGATATCTTCAGGCCGGCGGCTCCGTTCTTTTCCTCGTGTATAAGGCACAATACAATACGTACAGAACTTATCACAGCCGTACATAATGTTTACCCAAGCTTTAATATTGCCGCGGCGAACTTTTGGAAGATTTTCAATCACGTCGCCTTCTTTAGACCATACTTCAATGACTGTTTCCTTTGACATATACGCTTCACGCAAAATATTCGGAAGACGGTGGATATTATGGGTTCCGAAAACCATATCGACTTGCGTATATGTTTTCAAGATCTTGTTGACAACCGATTCCTCCTGGGACATACAGCCGCATACCCCTATAAGCATATCCGGTCTTTCTAATTTTAAAGGCTTCAAATGACCAAGCTCGCCAAATACTTTATTCTCTGCATTTTCGCGTATCGCACACGTATTTAATAAAACGACATTCGCATCTTCAACGGTATCAGTCGGTTCATACCCAAGCCCAAGAAAAATACCTGCCATTACTTCAGTATCATGTTCGTTCATTTGACAGCCGTAAGTGCGAATATAAAATTTACGCCCTTTTCCCATGCCAAGGAACTCTTCTGGAATATCAAAATCTTTATGATATTTTACTTCTTCTTTCCCGCGCTTCTTTGCGTCCTTTAAGGAAGGTGGTGTATAAACTGATTCAAAATACTTACTGAAATCCTTTTCGGATTTTTTGTCCGAAGGATTAGCTGTTTGCACTTGTTGCCCTTCTAGTCGTTGTTTTTCATTCATAAATTTTTCTCCTTTCGCAAATACTTGGTTTAAGTACGGATCTATTTTTCTACACATAATTTTATTTGGTGCATTGCTATGGCATAAATCTATGCACACATTATTATAGTATAAGGCCTTTAAGCCTTGAAAACAATAGAAATCCCGTCTCAACCTCGAAGTTGATGGATATTACAACTATTAACCAAAGGAAATATTCTTAACCATTCTGCAACTATTAATGATAGACTATTTTAATATATCCGTACGTGATAGTTGTCACAAAATTAGCCTAAAGGTTTTCTCTTTTTAAAGCATATTTTCTTAATAATATTGAAATAGGACTCCCTTTAAACAAAAGGCTGTTTTCGCAAACCTTGTTGCTATTCTACTTAGTTGTGCGGAGTAGGCTGATTTCCGCTCCAGATGCTCGCTTTCCGCGGGGCGGGCGGTGAGCCTCCTCGGCGCTCTGCGCCTGTGGGGTCTCACCTGTCCCGCTACTCCCGCAGGAGTCTCGCATCTTCCGCTCCAATCAACTTTATATAACTATTTATAAACAACAATCATTTAGAAAACAGCCAAACAAAAAGAAGCCTATATTATAATAGGCTTCTTTTTGTTTTATTACATAAATTCTTCAACTAATTTATCGAAATGGGCCTGATCCAAGTTAAGATCAGCATGAGCTAAAGGAGCTTCAGAATATCCTTGTAACAATTCTTGGTAAGATTTGCGTTCTGTATTTTGATAGATAAGGCCAGTTACTAGGCCATTATGTTTCATTAATGTTTGCATAGCATCTTCGCGGTTAGAAGGATCATACCCTTCGATATCGCTTAGTTTTGTTAAATTCTCTTTAAACCAGTCATATGTGTTTACTTTATTATAAGTAACACAAGGGCTGAATACATTGATTAAAGCAAAACCATCATGATTAATACCAGCTTCAATTAATGCAGTTAAATCCTTAAGATCAGTAGAGAAGCTTTGAGCAACAAACGTCGCACCAGCAGTTAAGGCCATTTCCATTGGAGAGATCGCTTGCTCAATGGAACCTAATGGCGTTGATTTCGTTTTGAAACCAGCTGCTGAACGCGGTGAAGTTTGCCCTTTTGTTAAACCGTAAATTTGGTTATCCATTACAATGTACGTAATATTTATATTACGACGGATCGCATGGATTGTATGTCCCATCCCAATGGCAAATCCATCCCCGTCACCACCGGAAGCGATCACAGTTAGATCACGGTTTGCCATTTTCACACCTTGTGCAATTGGAAGAGATCGGCCATGAATTCCATGGAAGCCATATGAATTAATATAACCGGAAATACGCCCTGAACACCCAATTCCTGAAATAACTGCTAAGTTTTCAGGCTCTAATCCAACGTTTGCCGCTGCACGCTGCATTGCTGCTTGTACTGAGAAGTCCCCACAGCCTGGACACCAGTTTGGTTTTACGCTATTTCGAAAATCTTTAAATGTTGCCATTTAGAACAACTCCTTGCAATTTGTGTGAATTTCATGTGGCAAGAATGGATTCCCGTCGTACTTTAACAGCTTATGAATCTTCTCAGCGTTACCGACGTTCATCTTCATGATATTAGCCAATTGCCCAGTAGCGTTGTTTTCAACAACAGCGATTTTTTTAGCAGATTTAACGAGTGGCAATAATTCATCCGTTGGGAATGGATGAATCAAGCGTATTTGCGCATGATTCACTTTCAGGCCATCTTTCTCAAGGCGTCCCATTGCTTCTTCGATGACACCGCGTGTTGAGTTGAAGCCTACGATTAATAGGTCAGCCTCCTCATGCGGAGCGTTTTTGTGAACAGGTGTATCAAATTTGATATTTTCTACTTTACGGAAGCGCTTATCCATTTGAGCATTACGGTTCGCTGCTGATTCAGACGGCTTACCCGTTTCATCATGCTCAACACCTGTTACGTGGTGAATTCCATTTTTCATCCCTGGAATGACACGTGGAGAAACTCCGTCTGCCGTTACTTCATAACGTTTGAAATAGCCTTTGTTTTCAATTTCAGGCAATTCTTCTGTTGCCAGCTTGCCGCGGCGAATTTCTACTTTATCAAATTCAAGCGGTTCAACTGTTTGCTTCCCTAGAGAAAGCTGCAGATCCGTTAAGACGATGACCGGACATTGGTATTCTTCCGCAAGGTTAAATGCCTCAGCAGTATCATAGAATGCTTCTTGAACAGTACTTGGAGCCATTACGATTTTTGGAATTTCTCCGTGCGTACCGTAAATCATTGCCATTAAGTCTGATTGTTCTTGCTTCGTTGGAAGACCTGTTGAAGGGCCGCCACGCTGTGTGTCAACAATAACTAATGGAGTTTCCGTTATTCCGGATAAGCCAATTGCTTCCATCTTAAGAGAAAGACCAGGTCCAGCTGATGCAGTAATCGCACGAACGCCCCCGTAGTTTGCTCCGATAGCCATTGTAACCGCAGCAATTTCATCTTCCGTTTGAATAACAGCTCCGCCAATAGGTGGAAGCTTCTGAATTAAATACTCCATAATTTCAGAAGCAGGTGTAATTGGGTATGCTGCCATGAAGCGACATCCGCCAGCAAGCGCGCCAAGTGCAATCGCATCATTTCCAATCATAAATAAACGCTGCTTGCCATCTGCCTTTTCAAGTTCCATTAATTCTGCTGTTTCACCTAGATTTTCTTTCATACTGTCAAAGCCCGCTTTAATGGCTTCCATATTTTTAGCAACAACTTGCTGCCCTTTACGTCCAAAAATTTCTTCAACTACTACTTCAAATACGCTAATATCTAAGTTTAAAACTGCACATGTTGCACCCACTGCAACCATGTTTTTCATAAGGGATGTGCCTAGATCGGTAGCTAAATCTGTAAATGAAATCGAATACAATGCAGCCTTCGTATCTTCTGGCTTCTTTGGACTAAACTTGGCATCCGCTATGATAACGCCTTTATCATGAAGTTCTTTGTAATTTAGGTCAATTGTTTCCTGATCAAACGCTACCAAAATATCAAGATCATCCGAAATCGAACGGACTTGAGTTGTACTCACGCGGATCTTGTTGTTTGTATGACCACCTTTAATCCGTGATGAGAAGTGGCGATACCCATACAAGTAATAGCCCAAACGATTTAATGCAATTGAGAAAATCTCCCCAGTACTCTCAATACCTTCCCCTTGTTGCCCTCCAACTTTCCATGAAAGTTGATTGATCATGTCTTACACCCCTTTGGATACGTTAAAAAAATATGTAAAAAACGTTTTTATTAAATAAGTGTAGTCCCTTTCTATTGCTCTTATCTTAATGATTAAAATGTATACTGAATAAGGATTTCGAAAGGTACTAAACGCTTTCAATTCTAGACCTAAGTCAAAAAAAAAGCAACCCTTTCAGACTAATTATTGTCGATTATATGAATATTTTATTTTTTATAAATTTATATTAGATATGTTGATTTTCATTTATAAAATATAAGGGACGGTAGTTTAGATTGCCACATTTTTCACAGTTCGCTCTTATCTCGGAAACCCTTTCCAGAAAACCCTTATAAATTTCAACTTGGATGCTAGAATAATATTTTAAAAAGTTCATTTAGGGGAAAACCATTCGGATTTCGACTTGCTAAGAATAGGCAAAGAAAAGAACCTGCTTGCTTTATATGCAAACAGGTCCATTGGTTTTTAATAAGAAGAATAAGCTTTTTGAAGTTGGAGAACAGTCTAGCTCCAGCGCCTAGCCCCGACGTATAGGACGTACTAGTGTCGACAATGCGACAGGATAAGGAAAGCTCCTTAGAATAACCATCGCAGGAACAATCGGCTTTTTGATCGTTCCGAAGGCGCTTGCGCTTTTCCTCTTATCTCGGTTCCACGATAAGTTTAATCGCTGTACGCTCTTCTCCATCAATCTTTATATCTGTAAATGCCGGGATACAAATCAAATCCACTCCGCTAGGCGCCACAAATCCTCTTGCGATCGCTACTGCTTTTACCGCCTGGTTTAATGCACCTGCACCAATCGCTTGGATTTCTGCACCGCCTCTTTCGCGCAAAACACCCGCAAGCGCACCTGCTACAGAATTAGGATTAGATTTTGCTGAAACTTTTAATATTTCCATTCCTAGCTCCTCCTTGTTTTACCCCTCCTGTATGTTCATGACCAAAACTTGTTTCGCTTTCATACCCCCTTAATGCTGCCTGTTAGAAGTGAGCCTTCATATTCTAGGAAAAAGCAATCCCTCTCTTGGGCAAAAGGGCATAACAAATTTCGATTCTTGCCTATCTGGAAATGAACACATCAGGTATATATCATTCCATTGCTACTATATTCAGTTTTTAAATCACATATTCCGGCTTGGACAAAATAATGGAATATTCCGCACATTTCTATAATAAAAACAGCCCGCAATGCACCTTTGCATAAATTCTCACAACATTTAATCGTTCGAACTCCAATAAAAAAGACTGTATTCCATAGCCTATTTTGGCAAAGGAATACAGTCATCTTTATTTTATCACAAACTAACGTGCAGTATAAACCAATCAAATTCGCCTTGTCGTATTACGCCCGAATTTTACTTTAGCTTGCTCGATAAATTCCTTTAAAAAATCTAAAGGCTCACCTTAGGCTTAACTTTATGAGAAGAATGGTTGGTCATCATTAATTATTATTCGCTCAATCTTTTTGGCTTTGCCTGTTTTATTATCAAGATCGATTAAAACAGCACTTAATTGCGTTCGGCCTTCTTTCGGAACTTCAAAACGGACTGGCAGGCCCGTTAAAAATCTTTTCATCACGACCTCTTTTTCTACACCTAATATGCCATCATATGGGCCTGTCATTCCTACATCAGATAAATAAGCTGTTCCTTCTGGTAAAACCCGGTTATCTGCAGTTTGTACATGTGTATGCGTCCCAATAACAGCCGAAACCCTTCCATCTAAATACCATCCCATTGCCTGCTTCTCACTTGTTGCTTCGGCGTGAAAGTCAACAAAAATGAATGGGGTTCTTTTTCTGGCTTCGTTAATCAATTCATCCGCTTTTCTAAACGGACAATCGATTGCAGGCATGAACGTTCTCCCTTGAAGGCTGATAACTGCAATTTCTTCCGTATTATATTTCAAATAGACAATTCCTTTTCCCGGATTTTCTTCAGGGAAATTGGCCGGGCGCACTAAATACTTGGCTTTATCGATAAACTCAAATATTTCCTTGTTGTCCCAAGTATGATTGCCAAGGGTTACAGCTTGAGCCCCGACTTCCAGAAACCCTCGATAAATTTTTTCAGTAATTCCTTTACCGCCTGCCGCATTTTCGCCATTGATTATGGTGATTTGAGGTCGGTATTTGTCTTTAAGCTTCGGAACATATTCTTTTATCATATCACGCCCTATTGAGCCTACTACATCTCCTACAAACAAAATATTCATGTGATTGCCCTTTCTTGATCTTATTTCTTATTGTTAAGTGTAACACAATCTCGACTTGATCTATTCATTCGAATTCCTTTAAAAAATCGAAAGGCTCGCTGATAAAAACAGCTGCTTCGTAACTTTGTTACTATTTAATTAGAGTGTGGTCTAGTTGATTTCCGCTCCAGGTTGCTCGCTTTCCGCGGGGCGGGCGGTGAGCCTTCTCAGCGCTCTGCGCCTGTGGGGTCTCACCTGTCCCGCTATTCCCGCAGGAGTCTCGCACCTTCCG
>NZ_JAHNZZ010000001.1:543419-567729 GCF_019039215.1 Bacillus sp. FJAT-29790 | reverse complement strand
AAGTATCTATTAAAAAACAACAATCATTTAGAAAATAGCCAAAAAATAAAGCGATGCAATTTGCACCGCTTTATTTTGCGTATTCTACGGCTCGTGTTTCACGAATGACCGTCACTTTTATATGACCTGGATAATCGAGCTCTTCTTCGATCTTCTTACGAATATCTCTTGCTAGTCGATGAGCTTCAAGATCATCAATTTGCTCTGGTTTAACTAAAATACGGATTTCACGACCCGCTTGAATTGCGAATGATTTCTCTACACCATCATAGGATTCAGAAATCTCTTCAAGCTTCTCAAGTCGGCGAATATAGTTTTCTAACGTCTCTCTTCTTGCACCCGGTCTCGCTGCTGATAGTGCATCGGCTGCTGCGACAAGAACGGCGATAATCGATGTAGGCTCAGTGTCCCCATGGTGGGAAGCAATGCTGTTAATAACAATTGGATGCTCTTTATATTTCGTTGCAAGCTCAACCCCAATTTCAACATGGCTACCTTCAACTTCATGGTCAATGGCCTTTCCAATATCATGAAGCAAGCCCGCACGGCGTGCCAATGCTTCATCCTGACCAAGTTCTGCTGCCAGCAAACCGGATAGCTGTGCCACTTCCATCGAGTGCTTAAGCACGTTCTGACCATAGCTTGTCCGGAATTTTAAGCGGCCAAGGATTTTAATAAGATCTGGATGGAGCCCGTGAACACCTACTTCAAAGGTAGTTTGTTCACCAATTTCACGGATGTGCTCATCCACTTCACGACGAGCTTTATCAACCATTTCTTCAATCCGTGCAGGATGGATTCGTCCGTCCTGCACAAGCTTGTCTAAGGCTAAGCGGGCTGTCTCGCGACGAATCGGATCAAAACCAGATAATATAACCGCTTCTGGTGTATCGTCGATTATAAGATCAATGCCAGTTAAAGTTTCAAGAGTTCGGATATTTCGGCCTTCACGTCCAATAATACGTCCCTTCATCTCATCATTAGGAAGGTTTACAACAGATACTGTCGTTTCTGCGACATGATCTGCAGCGCATCGTTGGATTGCTAGAGATAAGATATCTCTTGCCTTTTTATCTGCTTCCTCTTTCGCTCTGATTTCGCTCTCTTTTACCATTATTGCGACGTCATGAGACACTTCCTTCTCAACTCGCTCTAAAATGATGGACTTTGCTCCTTCACGAGTTAAGCCTGAGATGCGTTCCAGCTCAGTTTGCTGTGCTCGCACCATCTCGTCCACTTTGCTTTCCATCTCTTCAATATGCTGTTGTCTTTTGTTAAGAGAATCGTCCCTCTTCTCTAATTGCGCTTCACGTTTATCTAACGTTTCATCTTTACGATCAAGATTTTCCTCTTTTTGTAGTAAACGATTTTCTTGTTTTTGAAGTTCATTTCTTCGATCACGAATTTCACGTTCTGCTTCTGTTCGAAGCTTGTGAATATCATCTTTTGCTTCAAGCTTTGCTTCCTTCTTTAAAGCATCCGCTTCTCGCTTTGCATCTTCTAAAATCTGCTCTGCTGAATCTTTTGCTCCCGCAATCTTTGCTTGAGCAATGGACTTACAAACAAAATAGCTAACAACTGCACCGACGAATAGGCCAAGCAAACTGGAGATGATTGGTATAATTAGTTCCATCATTTCACCTCCTCTTGCTATGAACTTTTTTGTGTTACGTTTCTAAAGTGTCGGCATGTACATTGTCACGTCAACATACAGCCCAAATGCTTTTCAACGTTTTAATAATCATAAAATGTAAAATATACATTTTTAATTGTAAAGCTGTGTAATTTCATTGTCAAGGTTTTGTCGTATCTGCATTTGTTAATATTTTGTATTTGTTTCAAAAACAATTTCAAGATTAAATAGTCTGCCATAATTCCCAACAAAGTTATTATTTTTTTATTAACTCTAGTGAATATAGATGCATGCTAGCTATAAAAAAACAAAGCCACTTCTATGCAGCTTTGCTTTTTTTCTAATTAATCAATAAGTTGGAATTCGTCTTGCCCTTCATCTCCGCTAATTGTTTTTTCGGTATCAAGACCATAGTGCTCCCTGAGTTCCTGTTGAATCTGCATGCGAATATCAGGATTTTCTTTCAGGAACTGCTTCGCATTTTCGCGTCCTTGGCCTAAGCGCTCTTCATTGTAGGAATACCACGAGCCGCTTTTCTGAACAATATCGACCTCAGATCCCAAATCGATGATTTCGCCTTCCTTAGAAATTCCTTCGCCGTACATTATATCTACCTCAGCTACACGGAATGGAGGAGCAACCTTATTTTTGACTACTTTAATTTTTGTTTTATTTCCAACAATATCTTGACCCTGTTTTAGGGCCTCGGCACGACGTACTTCAAGACGTACAGTTGAGTAGAACTTTAACGCGCGGCCCCCAGGGGTTGTCTCAGGATTTCCGAACATAACTCCAATTTTCTCACGAATTTGGTTAATGAAAATTGCAATTGTTTTAGATTTATTGATAGCTCCTGATAGTTTACGAAGTGCTTGGGACATCAACCGCGCTTGTAACCCGACGTGGGAGTCACCCATTTCTCCTTCAATCTCTGCCTTTGGAACAAGAGCAGCAACAGAGTCAACAACAAGTATATCAATTGCGCCACTTCTCACAAGAGCTTCGGCAATCTCTAGTGCCTGCTCGCCTGTATCCGGCTGTGAAAGTAGCAATTCATCAATATTAACCCCAAGCTTTTGTGCATACACAGGATCGAGCGCATGTTCGGCATCGATAAAGGCTGCTTGTCCGCCTGTTGCCTGGACTTCTGCAATTGCGTGTAAAGCAACCGTTGTTTTACCTGAGCTCTCAGGTCCGTATATTTCAATGATACGCCCTCTTGGATATCCGCCTACTCCGAGTGCCGCGTCCAAAGCAAGGGACCCACTTGGTATTGTAGATATTTTGCGGTCAGATTGTTCTCCTAGCTTCATGATTGAACCTTTACCAAATTGCTTCTCTATTTGTTTTAACGCCATCTCTAATGCTGCTTGACGATCGCTCATTAATCTTCCTCCTCTTCATTAAACGAAAATATCTATTACTAGTTTGACTTATGCTCTCAAAACCTATTTTAACTATAACTGTTTTTCAAACGTTTGTCGAGCAAAAACTCGAACGTCCATTCGTCTTTTTTCGCCTTCAATTCTTGTAGAAAATGGCGAATTTGCTAGGAGAAAATACTATTTTCAAAGAGTTCACTGCCTAGAAAAATGAAAAGGCCTTAGTAATCTGACTATTAATAACAAGTAGAAATGAAGAACGATTAGATCCAATACGAGAGTGGATAATGGGAGCGAAAATAAAAAAAATCAGAATGTGTCAAATCACATTCTGATTTTCTTTAAGACTCTTTATTAAAAAGTAACAGCCATATTTCACACTTCTTATGCGGATGGATTCTCTCGTGCCGCCAAAATTCATCTTTTCAACTTTGACAGGATTTCCTTTAATGGATATTCCAAAATAAACAGTGCCAACTGGCTTACCCTCTAGTTCCTCAGGGCCGGCCACACCTGTAAAGCTGATGCCTACATCTGCATTCATTAGACTAGAAACATTTTCAGCAAGCTCGGCTGCACATTGTTCACTCACAACCCCATTTTTAGCAATCGTTTCTTCCTTGACATTCAGGACATTCGCTTTCACTTCATTAGTATAGCAAACGACCCCGCCTTTAAGAAATGAACCTGCGCCTGGAATCGCAGTAAACTCCTGCTGGAACATTCCTCCAGTTAGGCTCTCTGCACAAGCAATGGTTAATCCTTGGTCTTTAATTAATTTAATGAGCTCATGCATAAGGGACGTATCATCATAGCCATAAAAATAGTTACCGACGCGGGAAAGTATTTCTTTCTCAGTATCATCTAATAATTGTAATGCAGTATCCATTTGCTTGTGCTTTGCAGTGATTCTAAGAGTTACTTCCCCGTCCGAAGCAAGCGGCGCAATGGTCGGGTTACTTTGAGTATCGATAAGATCCTCGATTTCTGTCTCTAACAGCGCTTCGCCAATGCCAAAGAACCTTAATACACGTGAAACGATCACATCTTCTGCCTGAAGCTTCGAACGAAGAGCAGGATGGGCAAATTTCAAAAACATTGGTTCCATTTCTTTGGGCGGCCCAGGAAGAAGCATGTACATATGTTTTCCGGCTTCAAGCAACATGCCCGGCGCCATGCCGTGTTCATTTGGCAAGATATGTGAATCTACCAAAACGATTGCCTGCTTTTTATTATTTTCAGTCATTGTCCGTTTTGAACGTTCAAAATAATGTTCAATTGACTGAAGTGCTTGTTCATCCATCATGAGTTGTTTATTCAAATGGCGAGCGATTGTTTCTTTTGTCAAATCATCCTTTGTCGGCCCAAGACCTCCTGTGAAAATAAGGAAATCCGAACGTTTTTCGGCAATCTCCATTGCAGACTTTAGGCGTTCGGGATTATCTCCCACAACCGTATGATAAAATACATTAATGCCTAACTCCGCAAGCTGTTGCGACAAAAAACGGGCATTTGTATTTACGATTTGCCCAAGCAATAACTCTGAACCAACCGCAATAATTTCTGCATTCATTAAAACGCCACCTTATAAAAAACTTTTTATTATTGGCTATTTTCGCATTTATTGTTGTTTTAGCCTTGCAAGTTTACCCGTTGATTTCCGCTGCGGGCACTTGCTTTCCGCGGGGAGGGGACGGGAGCCTCCTCGGCGTTACCGCAGGAGTCAAGTGCCCTCCGCTCCAATCAACTCAGATTATTAAATAAAAATCACATTATAAAAGCAACAACTTTAGGAAAACAGCCTTATTATTTTGATTTAAGAAAAGCCTCTTTGTTTTTCGCAAAATAGTCCCAACCTGACCAGATTGTAAAAAACATAGCGACCCAAAGAGCAATGTCAGCAAAAGGAATAGATAGCAGTTCAAAAATAATATTATGTAAAAGCAATGCCGAAATAGCGACAATTTGGGCCCATGTTTTAACCTTTCCTAGCATATTAGCAGCGACCACTTCTCCGCCACCTGCCAGCACAAGGCGTAAGCCTGTAACGGCAAACTCTCGGCTAATAATAATAATAACAATCCAAGACGCCGCTAATCCAAGATCCACCAGGACGATTAATGCAGCAGAAACGAGCAATTTGTCAGCAAGTGGATCGAGAAACTTCCCAAGGTTTGTTACTAAATTATATTTCCTTGCATAATAGCCATCCACCCAGTCCGTTGCAGAAGCAAAAATAAAAATCAATGCGCCCACAAAATGTGTGACAGGGAGTGTTGTGCCGAGGAGGGATAAATTACCCCAAGAAAAAGGAACAAGCATAATAATCATAAATAGCGGTATCAGAAAGATCCTAGAAATTGTAATTTTATTTGGCAAATTCATGTTTTACCTCCAATTTTGAAATAGCAATTTTCGCAACCATATTTACTCTTGTACCAAAGCGAGTCCCTCGAGATTTATCGGACTGTGGAGCTTGTGAAGTAGATGAGAGAGCAAACGGAGGATTCCCGGTTGCCATTATTAATGTATCTTAACAAGAGTAATATAAATAAGCGAAAAATAGTCATCATATGATGACTATTCGTTGTTCGGAAAGTAGCGAATGGTAATATCCTGCCGGACAGATTGGGCGGGAGGAATGGCGTACTCAATTTTTTCGTCATTCACATAAATCTCCGTTTCGGTTGACCTGCCAACTATAATAACAGCTTCCGTTTCTTTTGAGAAATCAACTGTTTCGCTTTCCTTGTCACCTTTTTTCAACGAACCTTGGAAAAAGGAAAAGCCTTTCCCATTTAAAATATTTACCCATGACTCACCTGTAGTAACTACTTTCACTTCGAACTTATCAGCATTTTTCAATTCATAAACAGTGTTTCTCCCGCTTGACCCGGCAACAGTTATTTCCTGCTTAGGTGGTTCCGGCACCTCTTCTTGGATCTGATCTTCTCCTGAAGTATTTTCTTCAGGTGTCTGATCCTTGCCGTTTTCTTTCACCGGTTCTTTAACAAAGTTTTCTGATTCTTCTACATTAACCGTTTCGTGCCCATTTTTATCAGCTGGTTCTTTTGCGCCTTCACCGGCATTTCGTTGTTGAGCAAAATAGTAAATTACCGCTATAAACCCAATAATAAATATCCCGATTAATATTTTAGGAAGAATATCAAAAACTCTTGAATTCCCGCCTGATAGATCCTTCCTCGATTGAACTCTTGAAAGCTTCTCAGGAATATCATCATTCATAGTCGAAGGAATCTCAGCTTTGTATTGCTCAAAAAGCTCTTCCGGCTCAATACCTACCGCTTCCGCATATTGTTTAATGAAGGCCCGTACATAAAACTTCCCAGGCATCATACTATAGTTTCCTTCTTCGATCCCCATTAAATACCGCTTTTGAATTTTTGTTACAATTTGCAAATCATCAAGACTCATGTCTTTAGCCAATCGTGCTTCTTTTAACCTAGACCCTAGTTCAGTCAATTTTTAACACCTTCCAACTTAAGAAAAATCAAAGCCAGCAAAATCCGACTCAGAAAACATTTGGTTTCTATCGACAATGTCATATTTAATTTCTTCTTCCGGATCATGGCGAAGTTCAATAATATAATCAAAATCGTCAATCGAGTATTCCGTATTTTCGATAAAAATATCCGGATGCTCGACAACCTTCACAGCAGGAATACTCATAATCTCACGGACAAGCTGCCAATGGCGCTCATTTGCCCGTCTAGAAGAAACAATCCCATCAATAATAAATAGATTGTTTTCATTGTATTCGTCATGAATCAGCTGATTGCGAATCGTCTGTTTTAAAAGAGTCGAAGAAACAAAAAGCCATCGTTTATTCGCACAAACACTTGCGGCAACAATTGATTCCGTTTTTCCAACGCGAGGCATTCCCCTAATTCCTATTAGCTTGTGCCCTTCCTGCTTAAATAATTCTGCCATAAAGTCAACCAATAGTCCAAGCTCGTTCCTTACAAATCGGAAAGTTTTTTTATCATCGGCATCTCTTTGTATGTATCTCCCATGGCGGACGGCGAGGCGATCCCGTAATCTCGGCTCACGGAGTTTTATTAATTTTATTGTATCCATTGTATGTAAAATTGACTCTAAACGAACAATTTGTTCATCGTTTTTTGCTAATATTAATAGTCCCCTGCGTCCTTCATCCACACCGTTGATCGTCACTATATTAATCGAAAGCATACCTAAAAGGGAAGAAATATCACCAAGCAAGCCGGGCCGGTTCTTTTGTATTTCATATTCCAAATACCACTCTGTTTTCTCCATCTTAAAACCTCCTCAGTACCATTGCCTCATGACAAGCTTTTAACCCCTTTTATCATAAATGATTTCAGATAAAGATGAAAGGAAAAACCAATACGATCTGCATTATATTCTGAAACACAACAAAAAAAGAGAGGGATCCCTCTCTTTTTAGTTGGCTTTGTTAATGAAAAATACATTTTAGCGGGGCGATTTTGCCTGATCGACAAAAACGCCACGTCCTGTGCGTCGGAAAGAGCCTTTTTTGCAAATGCAAGGCAACTGACTTCAATCACATCATGGCTTAACTTCGATGAGTTACCACGTGCTGCCTTGCAACGAGCTGAACAAAGCTTCCTCGAATATGCTTTGGAGCAGGAGCATTGTTTTTAACCCGCCTCTCGAAAGGGAAATCGAACCCACGACTAGACCACAATATTGTTTTACAAAGCCTTTTAGTTAATTCAATACGCCGTTTATTGTGTTCCGTTGTTTTCTACTAGCTTTACCATCATGTTTGCAATAGCTTGCTGTTCATTCTTATCCGCAACTGACCAAAGATCAGCAAGAATTCTTTCTTGTTCATTTTTTGGTTCTACTTGTTTCGCTAAGTAATCTCCGATTTGAAAGGCAAGATTATTGACGGTATCTTTACTCATCCCTTGCTCTTGCCCCTGATCTAGACGATCCCCAAGGAAATCTTTCCACTGCTGCCAATTATCGAGTACAGACATTGAATATCCTCCTTTAAACAGTGTTGTACACTAGTACAGTGTTATTTTGTTTAATGGAGAGATAAATTATTCATGATTCCTGCGATCGTCTTTACTTTTTCCTTTGTAAAAACATACTTTCATTGAACAATCTATGTATACCAGCCTCCATTTACACCCAGAACCTGTCCAGTTATATATGACGCTTGCTCTGATAGAAGAAACGAAACTGAATCAGCAATATTTTCAGGTGCCGCTAATCTCCCCATTGGAATTTCATTTTTTATATCCTCAAGCTCCTCGAAGGAAAAGCCTTCGAGCATGGCCGTCTGAACAGCCCCAGGTGACACTGCATTCACTCTAATCCCATTAAAGGCCAACTCCTTACTCAATGCTTTGACAAATGCAATTTGGGCCCCTTTTACAGTTGAATAGGCGACTTCACATGCAGCACCTGTTTGCCCCCAAATCGAAGAAATAACAACAATATTACCGCTTTCTTTAGTCAAGAGCTTAGGCAGCAGCTGTTTTGTCAATAATAATGGTGTTGTCACATGAAGATTAATTAATTTTTCCGCTTCTTCTTCCTCAAGCTCTGAGAGCAGCCCATAAAGGCTTATTCCGCAGTTATGAACAATAGCATCAAGGGAAAAAATATTTTTTGCGACTTTTTTATATCCTTTTTTGGTAGACAAGTCCGCTTGGATAGGGATGAATTCTCCTTCATAAGACTGAAGTCGAACTAAAAGTTTTTCTATTGCCATCTTATTCTGATGGTAATGTAAATATAAGGAATAGCCTTCCTCCGCCAATTTAACAGCAATTGCTTCCCCAATGCCACCGCTCGCTCCCGTAATTAAAGCAAATTTTTTTTTCATTTTACGCGCACCTTTTCCACAAAGAAAGCGCCAAATCTTGGCGCCTTCTTCTTTTTCTTTTTCAATCAAATCCTTTTACTTTTTCGGAATCACCTGACATACAGAAAATCTTTCTTCTGAGATAAACTCGTTTGCCGCTTTCTCGATATCCTCTAATGAAATGCTTTCCAGGGTGGAGACAACATCAAATAAATTCATGTCATTAAACGCATAACGGGTAAATTGATTTGCGATATATTCAGGAGAGTTGACGGCCCGAAGAAAAGCACCGATCTTTTTCTTTTTTGTTCGTTCTAAGCTTTCGTCCGTAATGGCCCCCTTCTCTTTCGCTTTTAAAAGCATGCCTTGCAGCGTTTCTGCCAATCGATCAGGATCACTTGTATCTCCCCCAAGCATCGCAAATCCAAAACCTGTTTCCTGTGTATAATCATAGGAAAATGTGTCATCAATTAACCCATCATTATAAAGCGAACTATAATTATCTGAGCTCTTTCCAAACATAATATCAAGCATAACATTTAAGTTTAATTCGTTCCTAAGCATTACTTCTCCGGCTTGATTGACATTTTGCGATTTAACCCCAACCAAACATTTCGAAGTTTGCACGTTCATTTCTAAAATCTGCTTTTTTTCGGCAACCGTTAATGGTTCTTCTTCGAATTTGCGCTTGATTTCAGGCTGTTCCTTATACTCCTTACGAGCCTGGTTTTCCCTCACTTGATTCATAATTTCTACCGGCTCAACAGGTCCAACAATGAATAAGAGCATATTACTCGGATGGTAAAAAGTATGATAACATTCATAGAGCATATCCTTTGTAATATGGGAAATCGATTCAATCGTTCCAGCAATATCGATTTTTACCGGATGGTTTTTGTACATATTTTGAATTAATCCAAAGTATAAACGCCAATCCGGATTATCATCATACATCGTAATTTCCTGGCCAATAATTCCTTTTTCCTTCTCAACAGTTTTTTCAGTAAAATAAGGCTCTTGAACAAAATCAATTAAGGTTTCAAGGTTTTTTTCGACATTCGAAGTACTTGAGAATAAATATGCCGTTCTCGTAAAGGATGTAAAAGCATTTGCAGAGGCCCCCTGGCGGCTAAATTGCTGGAATACATCTCCATCCTCTTTTTCAAACAGCTTATGCTCTAAAAAGTGAGCGATGCCATCAGGAACCTTTACATCATCATTTTTCCCCGGCGGCAGGAAATGGTTATCGATAGAACCATACTTTGTTGTAAAAGTTGCATAGGTTTTGTTAAAGCCCTTTTTTGGAAGGATATATACATCAAGGCCATTGTTTAGCTTTTCATAATACATTTCTTCCTGGAGCTGATCAAAAGTGATTTTTTCCATTACTTACCCGCCTCCTTGCCTGTTAAAAAATAAACCGTATCCAGATTTACTTTATTTGCGACAGCAACGATCTCTTCCTTCGAAGCTTGATCCATCTTCTCCATCCAATCGCAAAGAGAGATGTCTTTTTTGGAGACAACATTATGATAAAGAACTTCAACAACACCTCTAGATGTATCAATCGTCTCAAGAAGATGGTTTTTAATGACTGCTTTTGTCTGATCAATCTCAGCCTCTGTAAAGTCCCCATTTCTCATGGCTTCCATTTGTTCATTAATAATCCTAACCGCTCGATCATAGTTTTTATTATCAATTCCAGACATCACCATCATCAGCCCTTTATGGCTCTCAAGACGACTCGTAACATAGTAGGCAAGACTCGCTTTTTCCCTTACATTTATAAAAAGCTTAGAGTGGGAAAAGCCGCCAAAAATGCCGTTAAACACTTGAAGTGCATAATAATCTTCGTCGCCATACACCACATTTGTGCGATAACCAATATTTAATTTCCCTTGTTTAACATCCTGTTCTTCTCTTACATCATGGACTTTATCCTTATGATTAACACTAGCAGACTTTACTCCTTGAGGCGCTCGCTCCTTAAATGCCAATAGCTCCTGTGCAAAATTTTGCACTTCCTCCTCATTCACGTCCCCGATTACGTACAAATCCAATTCATCCTGTGCAAAAGCATCTAAATAATAGTGATATAAACTTTCAGGAGTAATTTGCTCGACAGCGTCCATCTCTCCATGAACATGCAAAGCATACGGCTCATCACTGCACATTTCTTCCACGAGGCGGAAATTAGAATAACGCATTTTATCATCGTAAACGGATTGAATTTTTTGTTTAAGCGTTCTTTTTTCTTTTTCAATTGTTTGTAGTTCAAATGAGTTTCCGCGGGTATTTGGCTTTGTTAAAATCTCCGCTAGAAACTGGAATGCTTTCTTCAATAATGGGGTATTGTCTGATAAAAATTTTTCGTTCGCAATCTCCATTGAAAAACTAATAATATGATATTCCCCTTTTTTTGCTAAATCAACAAAAAGAGTTGCACCATACAACTCATCTAAATATGAACGCAGCTTTCCAGTCGTCGGATACGTTTCGCTATTACTTTGCAAAACATAGGGCAAAAGTGCTCTTTGGGTGACCGTTTCTTTATTTAAAGGGGCTTTCATTTTCCAAACCAATGTATTTGTTTTATACTTTTCTGTTTTTACAACATGAAGTTTATAGCCGCTCATTGATTTAATTGATTCAGAAATAATATCCATGTCCGTCCTCCTAACAAACCTTTAGTTTTTTTCAAGTAAGAAAGCCTTAAATGACTATCTTTGTTTTAGGGTTCACTTTTACTATTATATGTAAACACTTCAAAGGTTATATTCTATACTTTCCTTTGATATGAATCATATTCTTACTATAACTTGCCCCATTTCTCATTTTCAAGTTATTAACTTTATTGGAAAGTATACTTTTAAGTATAGGTTAAAAAAGAAGACTGTTTTCGTAAACTTTGTTGCTATTTAATCAAAATATGGTCTAGTTGATTTCCGCTCCAATCAACTTCATAAAGAATTTATTTAAAAACAACATTCGTTTAGAAAATAGCCAAAAAGAAAGACCCTATTTCAAAATGAAAAGGGTCATTTTCCTCTATTATCTCTTTCCTTTAATATATGGGGCACCTAAAGCTTTAGGTGCATCCGCACGTCCGATAAATCCGGTTAATGCTAAGATTGTTAAAATATATGGAGCTATTAATAGGAATACATTCGGAATGTTTTCTAAGAACGGCAAACTTGAACCAATTATACTCAAGCTTTGGGCAAATCCGAAGAAAAGTGCGGCTCCCATTGCGCCTAATGGATGCCATTTCCCAAAGATTAATGCTGCAAGCGCCATAAAACCTTGCCCGCTAATTGTGGCGTGACTGAAATCAGAAGAAATGGACTGAGCATAGACTCCACCACCGACTCCAGCAAGGGCACCAGATATGATCACACCGATATAACGCATTTTTATGACATTAATACCCATCGTATCAGCTGCCATCGGGTGTTCCCCAACTGCTCGCAGCCTCAAACCAAATGGTGTTTTAAACATAACGTACCAGGCAATAACAGCGACAATAATCGCCACATATGATGTATAGTACGTATTATGGAAAAACAATTTGCCTATGAGCGGAATATCCTTTAGAAAAGGTATATCGATTTTACTAAACCCTTTTTGAATAATATCCGTCTGGCCTTTACCATAAATTAATTTTACTAGGAATAAAGCAGTACCGATTGCCAATAAGTTAATTGCGACACCCGAAACCACCTGGTCTGCCCTAAAAGTAATGGAAGCAACAGCATGAAGGACAGAAAGAAGAGCTCCGACTACCATGGCAGCAAGCAATGCTACCCAAGGGGTTAGATTACCGAATGTATGAGCAAATGATAAGTTAAAAACGATTGCCGTAAATGCACCGATTACCATTAAGCCTTCTAATCCAATGTTAACTACGCCGGAGCGTTCTGAGAAGTTACCGCCTAATGCTGTGAAAATAAGTGGTGCTGCCCATAGTAAAGTAGATGGGATGATGATTAACAATATGTCCATAAAGCCCACTTATTTCACCCCCTTTTTGCTAATGCGGTCAATAAAGATGCGAATCATGTAGCTTGCCGCAACAAAGAAAACGATTAAAGCGATAATAATATCAACTAATTCATTCGGAACCCCTGCTTCAAGCGGCATATTTAATGCTCCTACTTTTAAAGCACCGAATAATAGCGCGGCAAAAATAATACCGATTGGTCCGTTTCCACCTAGTAACGCAACAGCGATACCATCGAAACCAACACCAGTGAAACCGCCTTTAATGGCTGCATAGCCGAATGTTCCAAGACCCTCCATTGCTCCTGCCAACCCTGCAAAAGCACCGGAAATTACCATTGATAAGATAATATTGGAACGAACATTCATCCCAGCATATTCTGAAGCATGTTGGTTAAAACCAACTGCTCTTAATTCGTAGCCTTTTGATGTTTTTTCTAATAAGAACCACATGATAAATACGGAAATAAGTGCAATCAAAATCCCCCAGTGTAAGCGGGAATAGTCCGTTAATCCTTCAAGGAAAGGAGAACGAAGGGATGCAGATTCAAAGATTCTGTCCGTACGGTCACGATTTTCAGACAGTACTGAACGGATAAAATAGTTTGATACATGTAATGCAACATAGTTCATCATAATGGTAACGATTACTTCATGAACACGGAATCGTGCCTTTAAAAATCCAGGAATAAAAGCCCAAAGGGCACCAGCTAATGCTGCGGCAAGTACTGCTAAAGGCAAATGAATAAATTTGGGCAAATCAAAAGCAACACCTACCCATACAGCTGCAAGCCAGCCGACAATCAACTGTCCCTCGACCCCAATATTGAAGAGTCCAGTTCTAAAAGCAAAGGCAACAGCTAATCCGGCAAGTATATATGGAGTGACCTGCCTGACGACTTCACCAGTATAGTATATGTCTCCGAAAGCTCCATTCCATAAAGCTGTAAACGCAGCAGCAGCATCGAAGCCAGTTACAATGATAATGATCGTTCCTACAATAATCCCTAATATGACAGCAACAACGGGCACAATCATATTTCTTAACCTGCTAGACATTATTTACTTCACCCGCTTCCTTCCGTTTCGAACCAGCCATTAATAAGCCAAGTTCCTGTTCTGTTGTTTCTTTTGGGGTGACGATTGCAACAATTTCCCCTTCATAGATCACCGCAATTCGATCACTTACATTCATAATTTCATCTAGTTCAAATGAAATGAGTAATACAGCTTTTCCATTGTCACGTTGTTCAATCAGACGTTTATGCACGAATTCAATCGCCCCAACATCGAGCCCCCGTGTTGGCTGGGCAGCAATCAGCAATTCCGGATTTCTGTCAACCTCACGCCCAATAATTGCCTTTTGTTGGTTCCCGCCTGATAATGCCCGTGCTGGGGTAAATTCACTTGGGGTTCTGACATCAAATTCTTGAATAATGCTTTTAGCCTTTTTATAAATTTCTTTATAATTCAAAACGCCATTTTTTGCATATGGTCTCTGATAATATGTTTGAAGAACGATATTTTCCCCAATCGGAAAATCAAGCACAAGTCCGTGTTTATGGCGATCCTGTGGAATATGGCCTAAACCCGATTCAGTCACTCTTCTTGGCGTAAGACTACGGATTTCTTTTCCCTTCAGCTTAATTGACCCACTTTCAGATTTAATCAAACCTGTAATCGCTTCGATTAACTCTGTTTGTCCGTTTCCATCTACGCCGGCGATACCAACGATCTCTCCTGCTTTTACGCTAAGGTTCAGTCCATTAATCACATGCAGGCCCCGAGAATCTTTCACATTTAGATCCTTTATTTCAAGAACTTCTTGTTGTGGATTCGCTTCTATTTTTTCAGTCTTAAAGGTCACTTCACGACCTACCATCAAGCTAGCCAAATCATTAGGATTGGTTTCACTTACATTCACTGTCCCAATTCCTACACCTTTTCGGATAACAGTTACTCTGTCACACACTTCCATGATCTCTTTTAATTTGTGAGTAATCAGGATGATCGATTTTCCCTCTTTAATTAGAGTCTTCATAATTTGAATTAGCTCTTTAATTTCTTGTGGTGTTAAAACAGCTGTTGGTTCGTCAAAAATCAAAATTTCTGCGCCGCGGTATAATGTTTTTAAAATTTCAACTCTCTGCTGCATACCTACAGAAATATCAGCTATTTTAGCTTGAGGATCTACTGATAACCCGTATCTCTCCGAAATTTCCCTGACTTCTTTTTCCGCTTTTTTAATATCAATCTTTCCGCCTGAGGTCGTTTCTTTTCCTAAAATAATATTTTCTGTTACCGTAAATGGATCGACTAGCATGAAGTGCTGATGAACCATTCCAATTCCTAAATCATTAGCAATATTAGGATTTGTGATTTCTACAGGTTTTCCCTTAACACGTATTTCACCCTTTTCAGGTTGATACAAACCAAATAAGACGTTCATTAATGTCGATTTTCCAGCACCGTTTTCACCAAGCAATGCATGAATCTCACCCTTTTTCAATTGCAGTGTAATATTATCATTTGCGACAATGCCTGGGAATTCTTTACGAATGTTGAGCATTTCAATAACATACTCCATCATTTTTCACTCCTTGCTCAAAATAAAAGGAAATAATTAGTGGTTAGAGGTCAGACTTTTATTGCACAACAAAAGCTAGGAATAAACCAAGCTATTTGAGTAAAACTGGTCTAGTAGATTTCCGCTTCAGGAGCTCGCTTTCCGCTCCAATCAACTACATATAATATCTATTTATTAACAACAGTCATTTAGAGAACAGCCTTTAATATATACGCCCTCAATAATACTAAGATTAGGCTGCTAAAATCTTAAGTGAAAGATAGAATGACTTCTACATTTCAATTAAGATTTTAGGAATAAAAGACATTCATGAGCGTAGGCACTAAAGCCCAGAATTATTCAATTAGAAAAGGAATAAGAGGCCGGCAATGCAACCCGCTTATTCCTTTCATCTATGCTTTCTATTTTGCCGAAAATTTTTCTAACTCAGCTCTTGTACCTGGAACTTTAACGTCACCACTTTTAATTTTTTCTACCCATTCATTTACGACAGTTTCAATGTCAGCTTTCACTGATACTTCTTCATTAATTGGTGCTAAGCTAACACCATCTTCAGCTAAACCATAAATGATCGTTTCGCCACCAGGAAAGTTTCCTGCTTTTGATTTTTCAGAAATGTCTTTAACTGCGTGAGCTACACCTTTCATAGCAGAAGTAAGGGTAACATTATGTTTATTTCCGCCAACCTCAACAATTCCTTCAGCTGTTTGGTCAGAGTCAACTCCAATAGCCCAGATTTCTCTAGCAGGATCTTTTTTCTTTAGATCACGTGCTTCTTTAAATAAACCATTACCAGTTGCACCTGAAGCGTGGAAAACTACATCTGCTCCAGAAGCATACATTTTTGAAGCAATTGATTGACCTATTTCAGCTTTATCAAATGCACCTGCATATTGAATATCTACTTTCAGGTCCGGATTTATCGCATGAACACCAGCTACGAACCCTGATTCGAAACGCTCGATTACATCGGATTCCATTCCTCCGATAAAACCAATTTTATTCGTTTTCGTTGTTTTAGCAGCGGCAATACCTGCAAGGAATGCAGCCTCTTGCTCTTTAAACAGGACGCTAACAACGTTAGGTTGCTCCACGACACCATCAATAATTCCGAAGTGCGTATCTTTTTGTTGCACAGCAATATCGTTAATATCATTTACCATCAAATATCCAATACCGAATACTACATTAAAACCTTCACGTGAAAGTTTGTTCAAGTTTGTAGCATAGTCAGCATCAGATTTTGATTGTAAGTATTCATAGCCGCCTTTTCCTTTTGTTAGGCCATTTTCTTCACCAAATGCCTTAATACCTTCCCAAGCAGATTGGTTGAATGATTTATCATCAACACCACCAACATCTGTTACCATCGCAACAGAGAATGTACTTTCAGTAGTAGTGCCTTTTTCTCCCTCGGTCGCTGCTCCATCTTTTTCTTTAGCTGTTCCACAAGCACTTAAAATCGTTCCAGCGGCAAGTACTAGTGACAGCGCCAACCCAAATTTACGTTTTTTCAAGGTTTGTACCCCCTAATGTTTTTTTTTGAATCATTAGTAGAAATCCCCTTTGGTTTTGATTGAATGCGTTTTCAAAGCCGTATAGATTAGATTCTTTTTCGGAGGACTTGGAAGCTGAACTTGTCAGCTCTGAAGTAATTGACCGAATAGAGGATGGGCTCATCCAATTCATCGAAATGCATTTGCTTTAAGACAAGCAATGCTGTTTCAGGATCGCATTCAAGGATCGGTGAAACTTTTTCATGGTAGCCAAGCGGCTCGATTTGGGCAACGGCATATGTAATTTTCCGGTTTGTTTCGTTTTCCAAAATATCGAGGAGCGATTCCTGTACATGAGTGAATGTATTCGTTAGAATGTTCTCAGGAACCTTATCAATACAATAAACGACCGGCTCTCCATTTGCTGTTCTTACCCTTTCAATCACCACAATATCCTCTTCTGCAGAACATGAAAAACGACGAATATCTTCTTCTGTTGGCCCCGATGTCACTGAGCTTAAGAAAATAGTACCTGGTTTCATCCCTGCTTGCAAAATCATATTTGTGACACTGTTAAGCTGCTCGATACCTGATGTAAACAAGGGCTTTGCATTCACAAAAGTTCCTACCCCATGGCGACGGATAATCACATTTTCCTCTTCGAGAATTCGAAGGGCCTCACGAAGTGTTGCTCTGCTTACTCCAAGCTGTTTAGCAAGATCAAATTCCGAAGGCAGTTTTTCTCTTTCTTTATAGACTCCTTCTTCCATGTCCTGCTTTAAACGATCGATTACTTGTAAATATAAATGTCGGTTATCTAACTTAATTGACATGCAGGGTTCCTCCAACTATTTTCTCAGGGACATCAGACCTCTGATGTTCAATCATTCCTACTAATCGAAAATACTATAACACTATTCACCAAAGAAATAAAGTGAAACTTCCATAGGCGGTGAGTTTTTTCCCTTACTGAATAATAATAGCATCTTACCCTTGTAATTACCTGATTTTCAGCTGGAATGATGACATAAAAACAGTAAATTAAGGGGATCTCTTCCTATTATATTTCACCAAAAATATCTTATTTATTTAAATTCATTAAATCATACTTTTTACCTATTAAATAAGTATTATCCCTTTCTTTGATAAGCAGCGGAGGGAGTACGTATTTAATTTCAATTAATGAAAAAACCCGTCTGAACAACGGGTTTTCATTAATTGCTCCATACTACATTATGAGCTTGCTTCCTCAGATGGCTTACCATGCAAAACAGCTCTTGGCTTGCTCCCTTCATACGGTCCCACGATCCCTCTTGCTTCCATTTCATCGATAAGCCTTGCTGCCCTTGTATAACCAATTCTAAATCTGCGCTGTAGCATGGACACCGAGGCTGTTTGCATTTCCAAGATAAGCTCCACTGCTTCGTCGTAAAGGTCATCATCCACTTCACCAGTCATTTCCGGTGTATCTTCGGGAATCATTTCTTCTTGGTACTGTGCTTTTTGCTGTTCAATCACAAAGTTTACAATTTCCTCTACTTCTTCATCTGATAAAAATGCTCCCTGCACACGAACTGGTTTTGAGGCACCGACTGGCAGAAAAAGCATGTCCCCTCTACCAAGCAATTTTTCGGCTCCTCCCATATCCAAAATCGTTCTCGAATCGGTTGCGGATGAGACAGCAAAAGCAATTCGTGATGGTATATTTGCTTTAATGACTCCCGTAATGACATCGACAGACGGACGTTGCGTCGCAATAATCAAATGAATTCCAGCCGCACGCGCCATTTGCGCAAGCCTTGTGATCGCATCTTCGACATCAGAAGAGGCAACCATCATTAAATCCGCAAGCTCGTCCACAATAACGACGATGTATGGCAAAAGTGGCTGTTGTCCTTCTTCTTCTTCATTATGTTTTTTTACATAATCATTATAGCCTTCAATATTTCTCGTTCCGGTATGGGAAAATAATTCATACCGTCTTTCCATTTCATTTACAACCTTCTTTAATGCTTGTGAAGCCTTTTTAGCATCTGTAACAACTGGAGCAAGCAAATGAGGTATTCCATTATATACATTCAGTTCAACCATTTTCGGATCAATCATCATCATTTTGACTTCATGTGGTTTTGCTCTCATTAAAATACTTGTGATAATTCCGTTTATACACACACTTTTACCACTGCCTGTTGCTCCAGCTACGAGTAAATGGGGCATTTTGTTCAGTTCTGCAAGCACCGATTCACCTGTAATATCTCGTCCAAGCCCGATTAATAGCTTTGAGTCAGACTTGTCATTTTGTTTAAATTCAATTACTTCTCTTAACGATACCATTGCAACTTCCGAATTAGGGACCTCAATTCCGATTGCCGATTTCCCTGGAATCGGTGCCTCTATACGAATTCCCTTCGCAGCAAGTGCTAATGCTATATCATCATTTAAACTAACAATTTTACTAACCTTCACCCCTACAGCAGGATGAACCTCATATTTCGTAACAGCAGGTCCGAGATGGACTTGAGTCACCTTTGCATTTACACCAAAGCTTTGAAAAGTCCTTTCAAGCTTAGCTGCATTGGCATGAATTAACTCGTATTCCCCGCTTTGGTCTGTCTGGCGAGGGAGCTTTAATAGACTATGGGGAGGCAATTCATAATCCTTATTTTCCACTTCTGTAAAAGTGATCGGTGGTGAGGGATCTAATTTTTCATCCGATATTGCTTTTTCTATGCCCTTATTGCTCACAGGTGCTTCCTGTTCATTGCTGTAATAGGCTCTTTCCGTAAAACTAGAGATAATTGGCTCAGCTTGAGGTTCTTCAATAATCTCATTTCCACTATTAATCGTAAGCACAGGCTCATTTACTTCCTCAGCTCTAGTTCTCTGCTCTTCCAATTCGGTTCGTCTTGCCAATTTTTTTTCTTTGCGTGTGTTCTTCCAATCGGTCATATCTGTTTTAAATGCAGTCCATTGATTTTTACTAAAATTCCACATCGCTGTTAGCATTTTTCCTAGTGCGTCACCAAATGTTTTCCCTGTTATTAGAATGAATCCAACGATTATCAAGACGAAAGAAATGATTTTAGTTCCAGGCTCATCAAATAAAAAATAGAATAAAGCAAACAGGACTGCCCCGATCATTCCGCCGCCTAAATCTGTCGTACTCGTTTGCCCCTGCACTTCCATCCAGAACAATTCCCATGTATTGGCAATTACACTCGGATCCTTAAACTTTCCCCCATTTGAAAGAAGCTGAAAAAGGGTCACATGGCTGAGCAGAAGCAGCGAACTTAATATAAGATAAATGCCGACTAATTTAGTATTGAATACAAATGGCACGGTTCTTTTCCACATTAAATAGACGGCAAAAACAACCACACCAACAAGGCCTACCATATACCATTCGCCCATAAAAAACCGGAAGAATAGGACTGCTGCCTTTCCAACAGCACCAAGTTTCGCCATTGCGATTGCTGCAAAGGCTAACAAGGCAAGAGCGATTAATTCAAATTGAATGGTCCTTTTCATATTTACACTTTTTCTTGATTGTCTTCTCTTTTTTTTCGCCATTTTATCACCTAATTTTTCTACTTATTCCCATTTAAACAATGGCTTTTTCAAAACAATTTCCGTTCTATGAAAAAGAAAGCAGCCATATTTTGGCTGCCCTTTAAATTCATCTTTATTATATCACAATGCATTTATGCACAGTTATGATAATGTAATTTTTGTACCAGGAGTATATTTTTCATTCATAAAATGGGCGGGATCACTGCTCATAACGCGGATAACCGTACAGTTCTGTCCCTCCTCTATATCAACTAAAAGCGGGATTCCATCATATGTAACCAGCTTTTGTTTGCCAAACTCATTTGCATCTGTCTGATAAATTAATTCTTGTGGCATCATCGTATAAAGGATCATTGAACAATCCCTTCATTCTTTTGTTTATTATGTTCGATTAATTCATTTAATTTTTTCATCGCAGGGCCTATTCCTCCCACTTCATCAATGAGACCATGTTCAACCGCATCTGTACCAATTACGTTTGTTCCGATATCTCTTGTTAAATTTCCTTTTGCAAACATTAAGTCTTTGAATCGTTCTTCTGTTACATTCGAGTGCTTAGTGACAAAATTAACGACTCTATCTTGCATTTTATCCAAATACTCAAATGTCTGTGGCACACCGATGACAAGTCCTGTCAGCCTGATTGGATGAATCGTCATTGTTGCCGTTTCAGCAATAAAAGAATAACTACACGATACAGCGATTGGCACGCCGATTGAATGGCCGCCCCCTAATACGATCGACACAGTTGGTTTTGATAGAGAAGCAAGCATTTCAGAAATAGCCAAACCGGCCTCCACGTCGCCACCAACTGTATTTAAGATCACCAATAATCCTTCGATTTTTGGGTTTTGCTCAATTGCTACAATTTGTGGAATTAAGTGCTCATATTTCGTCGTTTTATTTTGCGGAGGAAGCTGCAAATGTCCCTCGATTTGGCCAACAATCGTTAAACAATGGATCTTCGAGTCTTGAGAGAGCTGCGGGACATTCGTTTGGCCAAGCTGTTGAATTTTCTCTATGAGGCTTGATGACTGTTCATCCTTTGGTTGTTCCTGCCCTTCATTTCTAGCGCCATTTTGTTTCGAATCATTACCCATCCTTCATTCTCCCTTCAAGCAATAATTGCTGGTGGAATCAAATACGCCTTGGCGTATTTGCGCCCAGATTTTTATCGAGCTTGCTCGATAAATTCCTTTAAAAAATCTGAGGCATCCGCCGGAGGCTTAACTTTAATCAGCCGGAGTTTAAGCCCCAACTGAATTGGATACCTATTTGCATTCATCTCGCCACTTATAGAAGTGGAAGACTTCTGCTGAATAAAGTTAAAAATCCATATAAGTCTAGTATGAACCTTGAAGGGTATTTCATGCGGGAAATCAATCGACAAGTACGTAGGTTCAAAAAAATAGCACAGCGATTCACGCTGTGCCATTTAGGTTATTACACTTCCATAATTATCGGTAGGATCATCGGCCTCCGTTTTGTTTTTTCAAACAAGTATTGATTCAGTTCATCCCTCATATCTTGTTTTATTCCCGACCAATCGAAGGATTCCTTTGAAATGCTTCTTTCGACAATTTCTCGAACTCGTTTTGTTGCTTCCTCAAGAAGTTCTTCAGACTCTCTTACATACACAAAGCCTCTAGAAATTACTTCCGGACCAGCTGTTATTTTCTTTTCTCTTTTACTCAATGTCACAACAACTAACAATATTCCATCTTGAGATAGAAGCTTGCGGTCCCTTAAGACAATATTTCCAACGTCTCCTACCCCGATTCCGTCAATTAGCACATTCCCAGATAGAATTCGGCTCGTTGAACGAATTCGTCCTTCTTTTATTTCTACCACTTCCCCTTTTTCGGGAATATAAATTTGATCATCAGTTAAACCGCATTCTTTCGCTATTTTCGCATGGGCTTTTAACATCCGATATTCGCCATGAACAGGCATGAAGAATGTTGGTTTCATTAAATTGATCATAAATTTAAGTTCTTCCTGACTGCCATGACTTGACGGGTTATAAACTCTTTTTCCTGAAATGACATTCGCCCCAGCCCTGAAAAGCAAATCGATCGTTTTAAAAATAAATACTTCACTGCCTCTAAGCGGTGATGCGGCAAGAATGACCGTATCCCCCCGCTGGATATGGACTTGCTTATGCGTCTGTTTAGCCATTTTTTGCAATGCTTCGATCGGCTCCCCTTGCGACCCAATCGTTAAAATAACAATCTTATCATCCGGATAGCTGCCGATTTCTGTGATCGGAATAATGCTATCAGCCTGTATTTTTAAATAATCCAGCTTTAGAGCAATGTCGAATGCCGACTTCTGATTTTTGCCAACGATGGCTATTTTTCTTTGACTCTCATATGCAGCATCAAAAATATGCTGGATTCTTATTATATCTGATGCAAAAGATGCGGCAATAATTCTGCCGGGAGAATGATAAAAGGAATCCGTTAACTGTCTTACTGCGATTGCGTCTGATAGGGAATAACCGGGGTTTTCCGCATTCGTGCTGTCAGAAAGCAAACAGAGGACACCTTTTTCGCCAATTTGCACCATTTTCCCGATCTCAGGTTTATAAAGATCAGCTGCCGCTTGATCAAATTTAAAATCTCCCGTATAGACAATGACACCTTCAGATGTATGAATACAAATCCCTGCACTATCCGGGATGCTATGAGTCGTATGAAAAAAGGAAACTTTTGCCGAGGGAAATTCAATATCTGAATCGGAATGAACTTCGATGAAATTGGCTTGTCCCTTAAACTCCTGTTCTTTCATTTTTGCTTTTGCAAGAGCCAGTGTTAATTTCATTCCATAAACAGGAATATTAATTTCTCTTAATATATAGGAGAGAGCCCCGATATGATCTTCATGTCCATGTGTTAAGAATATCCCTTGAACACGTTCCTTATTTTGAATAAGATAGGTAATGTCTGGGATTACAATATCAATTCCGAGCATTTCATTTTCTGGGATCATTAAGCCGGCATCTAATACGAATATGTCCCCATCTACTTCCACAAGGTACATATTTTTGCCGAACTCCCCCACTCCTCCAAGTGCCATTAACTTGATGCTTTGATTGTTCAATTTATATTTCCTCCTATAATCAGTTGGGCCGACCTTAGATCAGTTACCAATATTATACTTGAAGGAAGAAAAACATGACAACCTGAATAAAAAATCAAATTCGCCTTGGCGTATTTGCGCCCAGATTTTTACCTTAGCTTGCTCGATAGATTCCTTTGAAAAATCGAAATGCTCGCCGGAACTTTACTTTATTCAGCCGGGGTTTAACCCCCACTGAATTGGATACCTGTTTGCATTCATATCATCACTTATATCGTTTAGAGACTTCAGCTGAATAAAGTTAATGTCGAACGACTAACAGGCTAGAATTTAACTTGGATCATTCTCGTCTAATGATAAAGTAGTCACTTTCGTATATTCACCCTTTGCGATTTCTTCAGCCGTGGCATTCTTTTGCAATTCATCCTCTGTATTCATCCCTTCTGCCATAGTAGGTTCATTGCTTCTATGATTTTGTTTTTTCAAATTGAATCACTCCTTTTATACCTATTTTCTCTTTTTAATGAGGTTTCATCCTTGTTTAGCTAGTTCTTAATAAAAAAGGCTGTTTTCGCAAATATTTTACTTTTAGCCTTCAAAGTTTGCCCGTTAATTTCCGCTGCGGGCACTTGCTTTCCACGGGGAGGGACGGGAGCCTCCTCTATTCCCGCTGGAGTCAAGTGCCCTCCGCTCCAATCAACTCAGATTATTAAATAAAAA
>NZ_JAHNZZ010000001.1:513092-543409 GCF_019039215.1 Bacillus sp. FJAT-29790 | reverse complement strand
TTAAAAGCAACAAACTTTACGAAAACAGCCATAAAAAAACCAACCAGTTTTAACTGATTGGCTTAATGTGCTATTCTTCTTTCTGAAACAACGCGGCTAATGCTCTTCTTTCTTGCTCTGATAATGGAACTAATGGCAAACGGACAGATCCGACGTCAAGCCCTTTAAGCTGAAGAGCGGTTTTAACTGGTGTTGGATTTGGAGCCGCAAAAAGACCCTCCATGATGGGCAATAATTCTTGATGCATCCTCGCTGCCTTTTCATTTTCACCATTCAAAAAGGCCTGAATCATTGCTTGCATTTCATTCCCGATCACGTGGGAAGCAACAGAGACAACCCCGTTTCCGCCAATCGCCATTATGGGAAGCGCCATTCCATCATCGCCGCTGTAGACGAGGAAATTGTCGTCTGTATGAGCGATAATTTTTGCCATTGCGTTCAGATCACCGCTTGCTTCTTTCACAGCCACAATATTCGATATTTTAGAAAGCCGGATAATTGTCTCGGGCAACACATTGACAGCCGACCGGCCCGGAATATTGTACAGCATTACTGGAAGCTTTGTAACTTCCGCCACTGCCTTAAAATGCTGAAAAAGTCCTTCCTGGTTCGGTTTATTATAATAAGGTGCTACAATCATGATCGCATCGACACCTAATTGCTCGGCTTTTTTCGTCAATTCGATTGAAGCATACGTATTATTACTTCCCGTGCCAGCAATGATAGGGATTCGTTTCTCAACCACTTTTACTACATGCTGGAATAAGGCTAGCTTCTCCTCTTTTGACAATGTAGGTGACTCACCTGTTGTTCCAGCTACGACAATGGATTCTGTTCCATTTTCGATTAAATGATTAATAAGCTGGGTTGTTTTCGGAAAATCAATATGTCCCTTCTTATCAAACGGAGTAACCATTGCTGTTGAAACTCGGCCAAAATGAATCATTACTACACTCCTTTAACTATGCTTATATCCGTTCGCCCGTACAAGCAACAATCTTCTTCTAATTGAAAGGCATCATGCAGTGCATTAACCGCTTTGGCGAGATCGAATTGTTTAACTAACACCCATATCGTTGTATGGCTGTCTGCTGATTGCAAAATCCGAATTCCCTGCTCGGATAAGGCTGTAACAATTTTGGATGCGACCCCCGGAACACCTTGCATACCAGCACCGACAACGGATACCTTCGCACAGTCCTTCTCGACGATCGGTTCATGTCCTAAGTTTTTTAAAATACCGATGGCCTTCTCAGTCATTTCCTCTGTTACTGTGTAGTTAACGCCATTTGGATAAATATTGATAAAGTCGACGCTTATACCTTCATTTGCCATTGCTTTAAAGACTTCGGCTTGTAAATTATATTGATCTTTCTTCGCTAATACTTTAATTTGTGAAACATGCGAAAGATGAGCGATTCCCGTAACTAGTCGTTCCTTGAAATCTGTCCCACGGCTAACCTTGTTCAATGTCGTTACAAGAGTACCTAAGCCATCTGTATAGGTCGAACGTATCCGAATTGGAATTTTCGCCTGCATCGCCATCTCAACCGCTCGCGGATGAATAACCTTCGCACCTTGATAAGCCATATTACACACCTCTGTGTAAGTAACGATGGTTATTGGGCGTGCGTTTTCAGCGATTCGCGGGTCAGCTGTCATTATTCCCTCAACATCAGTAAAGATATCAATCCATTCAGCATTTAACGCCGCACCTAAAGCAGCTGCGGATGTATCACTTCCGCCTCTGCCAATGGTTGTAATATCCCCGTTTTTTGCTACGCCCTGAAAGCCAGCAACAACGATAACATCATATATTTCAAATTCTTTAAGTAGCCGATCACATTTCATCTCAATAATTCTTGCATTAGCATGATCATTATTCGTTCGAAAGCCGGCTTGCGCACCTGTTAAGGCAGTAGCGCGAATCCCATTTTCTAAAAGCATGTTTGTAAAAACAACACTGGAGATGATCTCTCCGCAAGATAATAAAAGATCACTTTCCCTTTTATTAATTGTCGCTTTATTTGTTTCCACGAGTGACAGCAATGTATCTGTAGCGTATGGATCGCCTTTACGGCCCATGGCTGAAACAACAACAACAACCTTATACCCATCGGATTGTGCTTTTTGAATGTGCTTTAAAGCATATGCGCGACTGCTAGCATCACGTACGGATGTGCCTCCATATTTTTGCACGATTATTTTCATTATTACACCTCTGAACGTCTCTTCTTTAAATCAAATTCGCCTTAGCGTATTTGCGCCCATATTTTTATCGAGCTTGCTCGATAAATTCCTTTAAAAAATCTGAGGCATCCGCCGGAGGCTTAACTTTTTTCAGCCGAGGTTTGGACCCCTACAGAATTGGATACCTGTTTGGATACATCTCGCCACTTATATCGTTTAGCGACTTCTACTGAATAAAGTTAAAAGAAGGCCTGTTAACACTAATCAACATCGTAAATTAACAAAGCCAAACAGATAGGGACGAGCAGCACATCTAACTTAGTCAGGGTAACGAAAATAATTGCATTTAGAGGCGATTTAATGAAAAAGTTAACGAAGCTTGGCTATGCTCACGCCACCATCGTATTGCCTTACATATTTTTCAAAAATGCTTAATAAAAATATATTATGCCTAGTTATTCTTATTTTACTAATCCAAGTTTAATTAAGCTCTCTGCAATTTGAACAGAATTCCAAGCGGCGCCTTTCAGAAGATTATCAGAAACAACCCACATATGGAATCCTTTTGATTCATCTAAATCTTTGCGGATTCGGCCAACAAAAACGTCACTTTTGCCGACACAATCAGCAGGCATCGGATAAATTTGATTTTCCGGGTCATCTTGCAAAACAATTCCTGGTGCATTTTCCAACAAGGCTTTAAGTTCTTGGGCACTTACTCCCTCTTCACTCACTTCAAAATAAAGGGACTCTGAATGCCCAGTTGCAACTGGTAAGCGTACACATGTTGCAGCAACTTGAAGTTCAGGTAGATGCATAATTTTCTTCGTTTCATTGATCATTTTCATTTCCTCAAACGTAAAGCCATTTTCTTCAAACTTATCAATTTGAGGGATCGCGTTAAAGGCAATCTGATAATGCTTTTTGTCCCCTTTTACAGGAAGGATTGCAGGCTCGAATGGCTCGTCATTCAAAATAGCCTTTGCCTGCTCATTTAGTTCTTCTACTGCAGCTGCACCAGATCCGGAAACAGCCTGATAAGTAGAGACAATCACTTTTTCAAGTCCATATTTTTGTCTAACCGGCTCAAGAGCGACTACCATTTGAATGGTCGAACAGTTTGGATTAGCAATAATTCCTTTATGTTGATGAAGATCCTCTTCATTGACTTCAGGTACAATTAACGGCACGTTTTCATCCATTCGGAAAGCACTCGTATTATCAACAACAATCGCCCCATTTTCCACCGCATGAGCTGCCAGCTCTTTTGAAACGCTGCCCCCTGCACTGAATAGAGCGATGTCAACACCTGCAAAACTTTCAGCTGTTGCTTCTTGTACTGTAAATTCTTCTCCTTTGAATTGTACCTTTTTACCTGCAGAACGAGCAGAGGATAGGAGTGATAATTTCGAAATTGGGAAATCCCTTTGCTCCAAGGTTTGTAACATTTGCTGACCTACCGCACCTGTTGCTCCTAACACTGCTACATGAAATCCTTTTTTCTGTTCCAATCTAAAGTTCCCCTTCCAAATAAATTATTTTTCTAGCAAAAAGTAATTGTTTATTATGAGAGAATTTTCTTATAATAACATCCATTTTAACATATTCATTCGCTAAAGTAATAAACTTTGCTAGAAAAATTAAGGGGCTAATTTCCGTCTTTAAATCTTTCCACAATTACAGGCTGTAATTGTCGCCCCTCGATTGCAGATTCAATGGTCTCAGATAGTAAGGTCATCCTTGCTACCATCGAGTTCGGCTTTTTGACCGGGTCATCCTGGCCATAAGGAATAAAGTAAATATTTTTCGTTGCCATAAGTCTCATTAAATTAACTCCGTTCAACCCGAGCGCGTCATTTGTTGATATCCCTAAAACGACAGGCATCTGGTTACGCAATGTCGCCTTTGCTGCCATGAGGACGGGGGAATCTGTCATCGCATTGGCAAATTTACTCATCGAACTGCCTGTCAATGGGGCAATGACCATGCAATCCAAAGGAATTTTCGGACCGAGCGGTTCCGCTTTTACGATGGAATCGATCACTTTATTTCCTGTTAAATCCTCAATTCTCTGGATCCAGTCTTCCCCTTTACCAAATCGGGTCTCGGTGTTTTTAACTGTAAACGTGACAACAGGCAGGACTTCCGCTCCAGCGTTGACAAGCTTTTCTATTTCCGGAAATACGGCATCATATGTGCAATGTGATCCTGTCAAACCAAAACCGATACGTCTACCTTTTAAACTCATGAAAAATTCTCCTTTCCGTTTTACATATTATCTTTTATTAATTGAGAAAGAACGTTTGCTAGTATTTGTCCTGCTGTTTTCGGAGCAACAATTCCAGGCAGACCGGGTGCAAGCAATGCCTTTACTCCTCTTTTCTCTGCATACCGAAAATCTGTTCCACCAGGCTTTGAGGCAAGATCAATAATCAAAGTATGAACAGGCATTTTCGAAATAACAGATGCAGTAACAATTAAATGCGGGACTGTATTGATGCAAATATCTGTATCCCTTACCTCGACCTCCAACTCATCTAAATGAAAAGGAGTTAAGCCCATCTCAGTAATCCTTGCAAAATGTTCAGTTTTCCTTGCGCCAACTTTTACTTTTGCTCCAAGTGCATAGAATGTTCTAGCTAAACTCATTCCCGTTCTCCCAAGTCCAAGAATCATTATATTTGACCCATGGATAGTAATATCTGTATGTTGAATGGCCATCATAATCGTTCCTTCTACTGTTGGAATAGAATTATAGATAGCAACGTCATTCCTTTCGAATAATTGTACAAGGCGGCGGTTGGCCTGTTTTGTAATACTGTTTAAATAGGAATTGGAGATCCCAGAGTAAACAGTACAATGTGGAGGAGTTTCCATAAGCATCTCTTTTAGTAAATACACCTTTTCATTCGAAAAAATTGTTTCAATTTGACCATCCAAACCTGTTCCAGGCACTGGCAGAATAAGTACATCTTTATTTGAAAACTCCACTTCGTCAATTTTTTCTTTGACGGCTCCAGTAAAGGCATGGTCTAGCTGCTCAAAACCAATTAATGAGAGCTTGGCATCCAGCTCCGTTAATTTACGAATGATCTCTAGCTGCCTTGCATCACCGCCAATGACCGCGATTTGTATCCCTGTCAGCATGAAACCCTCACCTACTTCTAAAGAATCGTACAGGAATTGATATCTAAACTACTTACACATCTTATGTATCAACCCAAAAATCGGTGAGTTTTCCACCTAAAGAAAAGTAGGTTATAAAAATCAATTTCGCCTTGACGTATTTGCGCCCAGATTTTCACCTTAGCTTACTCGATAAATTCCTTTAAAAAATCGAAAGGCTCGCCGGAGGCTTAACTTTTTTCAGCCGGGGATTGAACCCGAACGAATTGAATACCTGTTTGCATTCATCACGTCACTTATATCATATAGAGACTTCTGCTGAATAAAGATTAAAAAACCAGACTGAGAATCGTCAGTCTGGTTTTTGTTTGTTCGGATGGGGGGCTTCCGCTTTCCTTTCAATCTTCCTCTTCGTCGGGTATATCCAAGATTATCATGTCATGCCCAATTTTTTTTATATGGCTCCATGGTACTCTTATTTCGTCGCCTTGTCTTTTAAATCCGAACCATTTCAAAGATGGGATAACCAATGCTTGTATTTGTCCACTTTTTTCATTAATTTCGAGATCCGTCTGACCAAGAACGCCAAGCCTTTCTGCTTTTTTCACATCCACTATTTCTTTACCGCTTAATTCACTAAGTCTCATCAATACACCCCCGTTTCTTTATCCTCTATATATTTTTATCGCAATATCTTCGTTTTTAGACTAGACAAAAATGCAAAGATCAAATTCGCCTTGGCGTATTTGCGCCCAGATTTTTATCGAGCTTGCTCGATAAATTCCTTTAAAAAATCTGAGGCATCCGTCGGAGGCTTAACTTTATTCAGCCGGAGTTTGAACCCCCTCTTAATTGGATACTATTTGCATTCATCTCCCCTTTTATATCGTTAAGATACTTCTGCTGAATAAAGTTAAACATGATAGATATATTACTGCCTGTTCATCTTCATAAAAGGCTATTTTCGCATATTTTGTTGTTTTTAGCCTTCAAAGTTTGCCCGTTGATTTCCGCTCCAATCAACTCAGATAGTTAAATTATAATTATGGTAATTAAGCAATAAACTTTACGAAAACAGCCTCATAAAAAAACAGCCTGCCAAATATAACAGACTGTCGTAATACTTATATGTTTTTTGGCAATTCCCCATCCGGGCTAATTATTGCAACGGAATATTTGTCGGTAAAAATCGATTTAGCCAAATTATCCACTTCACGCTGGGATACAGCATCGATTTGTTCAATAATTTCATCTAATGAACGATGGCGGCGAAGCAGAAGCTCGTTTTTCCCATTTCGGCTCATTCGGCTGTTTGTGCTTTCTAAGCTTAACATGAGGCTTCCTTTTAACTGCTCTTTGCTGTTATTAAGTTCCTTTTCTGTAATACCTTCCTGTTTCAGCTTGCTAAGCGTTTCCTGCATCGTATCAAATAGGACATCTAATTGCTTCGCACCTGTACCTCCGTAAAGTGTGACAATCCCACTATCTTGAAAAGCTGAATGATATGAAAAAACGGAATAAGCAAGTCCCTTTTGTTCCCTGACTTCCTGGAACAGCCGGCTGCTCATACTGCCGCCAAGAATATTATTTAAAACAATTAAGTTATACATATCGTCATGCCCAACCTGTAATCCCTCAAAGCCGATGCATAAATGTGCCTGTTCCGTTTCCTTTTTACGCGTAATACGTTGGGAATGGAACTCCGGCTTTTGTTCAGTTCTTTCATGGCTTCCACCTTCATAAGAACCGAAAAACTGGTCAACCTCTTTAATAAAATCGTCTGTTATATTCCCTGCAATAGAAATAACTACATTTTCCGGAGTATACATATTATGCACATATTCCTTCAATGTTTCGCTATTAAAAGTTGCAAGTGTTTCTTCCGTACCTAAAATCGGATAGCCAAGTGGATGATTTTCGTAAATAGCTTTGCTAAGCAAATCATGAACAATATCATCAGGGGTATCCTCGTACATTTTAATTTCTTCATATACAACATTTTTCTCTTTATTTAATTCTTCCTCCACAAAGGTGGAATGAAAGAACATATCTGCTAATACTTCCAGTGCAAAATGAGCATGGGTATCAAGAACCTTTGCATAATAACAAGTGTATTCTTTTGATGTAAACGCATTCACTTGCCCGCCAATACTATCAAAGGATTCTGCGATCTCTCTTGCAGACCTTGTTTTCGTTCCTTTAAAGAACATGTGCTCAAGAAAATGAGAAATCCCATTGTTTTTTGAATCTTCATCCCGTGACCCAGTTCCAATCCATACACCTATTGCTACGGAACGAACGGTTGGAATATTTTCTAGTACGACTCTTACTCCATTTTGGCATGTATATTTCTTTATCAAATAAATTCCTCCTGTTCTGTAACCACTATCTATGATGAGGTTAATTAGTTCATATTGTTAATACTTTTGCCTAAATGATGATTATTTTTCATTTTTTATTTCCATCGGCCTTTCAGGGCTTAAAAGCTCAGAAACAGTAACGATCTGTAAATTTCTTTTTTGTAATTGAACGATCATTTGATCAAGTGACTTTGCTGTTGGATCTGTTGGGTGCATTAATATCATAGCACCATTGTGAACCTTGCTCAAAACACGATGAAGTAACTGTTCAGGGGCTGGTTTTTGCCAATCCACTGTATCTACTGTCCACATAACAGTTCCCATCTTTTCCTGAGCAGCGATCTGAACAGTTTCGTCCCGGTAACTCCCGCTAGGAGGCCCAAACCAATGAACTGACTTGTCAATTGTCGCTTTAATCACTGTATTGGTTTTTTGGATTTCCTCTCTTATTCGTGCAGAAGAAATTACTTTCATATTCGGGTGAGTATAGGAATGATTGCCAATCTCATGGCCCGCATCAGCAATCATTTTTGCTAGTTCAGGATTATTTTGCACCCATCTTCCTTCTAAAAAGAAAGTCGCAGAAACATGATGCTTTTTCAATGTTGCAAGCATATCAGGCAAATATTCATTTCCCCATGCGACATTGATCAAAAAACTGACCATCTGCTTTTCCGGGTGTCCTTTGTATATGGGAGATGGCGGCAAATCACTTAATTGAATTTTTGGTTTCACTTGTTCAAAAACAAGCTTTTCTTCCTGATATTTTCCGTCAGCCTTCATTTTCTTATATGAGGCCTCTATATCAACTTGCACCCCGTTAAGTCCAGGAATCGTTTTCCAGACACGGTCAATCCTTGCATCCTCAGGGGCAATATAATAATCAGCTGACTTCACAGCTATTTCCTTATATAACGCATCTTTTTGTTTCATTACGGAAACAGCTTCTGACTTTAATCCTGATACATATTGATTAGTGAGCGGATTATTCACTAATAGTAAGGCGATTAAACAAATAATAACGAAATGGGTAAACTTCCTCATCATGCAAGCCTCCTTCACTAAACATTATGTTCAGGAGGGACAAGGTAGAACGAATGCATATTACTTAATATGTATAATGGTGAAAAAACAAGATGCAATACCAATATGGAAAAAGTCAGGGTTCCCCCTGACTCTAATATTGGACTAACAGAACTGATTATGTCTGTCCTTTAAGGATGTCTCAACGGAAAAATAACCTCAATCTTTATTGCTGGGTTTTTTCCTGTTGTTCTCTCTGCTCTTTTAGTACTGCTTTACGAGATAAATTAACGCGGCCTTGACGATCAATTTCAGTTACCTTTACAAGTAGCTCGTCGCCAATAGCAACAACGTCTTCTACTTTCCCAACACGCTCTTCAGCTAGCTCTGAAATGTGAACTAATCCGTCTTTTCCATTAAATATTTCAACAAAGCAACCGAATTTTTCAATTCGTTTTACTTTGCCAAGATACATTTGTCCAACTTCAACTTCACGAACAATGTCCTCAATAATTTTCTTCGCTTTTTGATTCATTTCTTCATTTATAGAGGAAATGAATACCGTTCCATCTTGCTCGATATCAATTTTCACACCGGTTTCTTCAATAATTTTATTGATTTGTTTACCGCTAGGTCCAATGACATCACGAATTTTATCTGGGTTAATCGTCATTGTTAAGATCTTCGGAGCATATTGTGAAAGCTCGTTTCTTGGCTGAGAAAGGGTGCTCAGCATCGAATCTAGAATATGCATACGGCCTTTTTTTGCTTGTTGAAGGGCTTCTTCAAGAATTTCACGGGAAAGGCCTTCAATCTTAATATCCATTTGCAATGCTGTTATCCCTTTAGAAGTTCCAGCAACTTTGAAGTCCATATCACCAAGGTGATCTTCCATTCCTTGAATATCCGATAAGATCGAATAGTGTTCCCCTGACATAATGAGTCCCATTGCAATTCCAGCAACCGGAGCCTTAATCGGCACACCAGCGTCCATCATCGCTAAAATGCTCGCACAAATACTTGCTTGAGAAGACGAGCCGTTTGACTCCAATACTTCAGAAACAAGACGGACTGTATATGGAAAATCCTTTTCAGAAGGAATGATAGGCTCTAAAGCTCGTTCACCTAATGCACCATGGCCAATTTCACGACGGCCAGGTCCTCTAACTGGTCCTGTTTCCCCAACGCTAAAATTAGGGAAGTTATAATGATGCATGAAGCGTTTTTCTTCTTCAATGCCTAAACCATCAAGAATTTGAACATCTCCAAGAGCACCTAATGTACAAACGCTTAGCACCTGTGTTTGTCCACGTGTAAATAATCCTGAACCATGTGTTCTCGGGAGAATATTTACTTCTGAAGACAGTGGGCGAATAACATCAAGTCCACGGCCATCCGGGCGAACTTTATCCTCTGTGATAAGTCTGCGCACTTCACCTTTTACGATCTTATCAAGGATTTGTTTCACTTGTTTAAGATCATCATCGTTCGCTTCCTGCTCTGTATATTTTTCCAATACTTCATTCTTAACTGCTTTGATCGCATCTTCACGAGCATGTTTTTCCTGAACCTGGATAGCTGTAATCATATTTTGTTCACAAATGCTGCGAACTTCAGCTTCTAAATCTTTATCAACTTCGTAAAGAGGAACTTCTTTCTTTTCTTTACCAATTTCAGCTACAATTTCTTCTTGGAAGGCAATTAAGCGTTTGATCTCGTCATGACCAAACATAATCGCTTCAAGCATTGTTTCTTCAGGTACTTCTTCTGCACCTGCTTCAACCATATTGATTGCATCTTTCGTACCTGCTACAACTAAATGGATATCACTTTTTTCAGCCTGTTCGACTGTTGGGTTTATGATAAATTCACCGTCAATACGGCCAACACTTACACCGGCAATTGGCCCGCCAAAAGGAATATCAGATACACATAAAGCTAATGAAGAGCCAAACATCGCTGCCATTTCGGAAGAACAGTCTTGATCAACACTCATAACCATGCTGATGACTTGTACATCATTACGGAAACCGTCCGCAAATAATGGGCGAATTGGCCTGTCAATTAATCGGCTTGCCAAAATCGCTTTCTCACTCGGGCGACCTTCCCTTTTAATGAATCCTCCTGGGATCTTCCCAACTGCATAAAGACGTTCCTCATAATTTACAGTTAAAGGAAAAAAATCTAAATTTTTCGGTTCCTTTGATGCTGTTGCCGTACTTAGTACAGCTGTATCTCCATAACGAACTAATGCGGAGCCATTAGCTTGTTTCGCCAACTGACCGACTTCTACTGTTAACTTGCGTCCAGCCCAATCTATGGAATAAATATGCTTATCTTGTCCCATCTTGTAACCCCTCTCTACCTTTGCTTTATAAAAAACATAAAATAAATGTTCATATATGATAAAAAATTGCACAATTATAGTATGTACACTTTTTCAGATCGTTAAAAATATTTCTTTATGTATGTAAGTATATTTCATAATGTATTAAACCAAACCGAAAAACGAAATATTAATCATATATATAATATCATTCTCTATTAAACGAACATTTATAATACATGGAAAAATCGTTCGTTTTTCAATCAATAAAACGCTTTAAGAATTTGTTTCATGTAAACAAGTGTTCTTTTTAAAGCTAATAAAAAAGCGGGAATAATCCCGCTTCTTCTGATTATCGACGTAAACCTAGTTTATTAATTAACTCACGGTAACGTTGAACATCTTTGTTACGAAGGTAAGTTAAAAGGTTACGACGTTTACCTACCATTTTCAAAAGACCGCGACGTGAATGGTGGTCTTTCTTATGAGTACGTAAATGCTCGTTTAATTTGTTAATGTCTGCAGTAAGGACAGCGATTTGAACTTCTGGAGATCCAGTGTCGCTCTCATGAGTTTTAAACTCATTGATTAGCTCATTTTTACGTTCTTTAGTGATTGCCATCCGTTTCACCTCCTAAATTTTCAATCCCCTGTTACTGAGCAAGCGTCGGTGACTCAACTTGCCAAGCAAAGGTTCATTTCTAATACGTTAATAAGAATACAACTTTTTGCGACAAAAAGCAAGGCTAAACCCTGATTTTTTCAAAATAATGGAGCGCTTTTTCTTTATCTTTTTCGATTTGGTCAACAAGCTCATCGATCCCCGAGAATTTTTGCTCTCTTCTTAAATGTAAATGCCATTCAATGATTACGTCCTGTCCGTAAATATCCTGATCAAAATCAAAAATATGTACCTCAATTGACGGTTTTGCTGACTGTTCTTTCTTAAATGTGGGCTTATAGCCAATATTACAAACCCCGTCATACCATCTGCCTTCAACAAAGAAACGTACACAAAAGACACCGAGCGGCGGGATAATATAATCGGCTCCTAGATCAACATTAGCAGTTGGGAATCCAATTGTACGGCCTCTTTTATCCCCATGAATAACAGTACCAGATGTCGTATAGTATCGGCCAAGAAGGGATGGCAGTCCTTCGGTTTCGCCGTCGCGTATATAAGACCGGATTAATGTTGAACTTACTTTCTCTTCTTTGCTTGATAGTTTCGGGACAACAGAAAAATCGAATTGTTCTCTTGAATGGAATGGCAAAGTCTCCATTGTCCCTTTTCCCATTCTGCCATAGGAATAATCAAAGCCTGCGACAACGTGCTGTACATTTAAGCCTATCAAATATTGATCCACAAATTCCTGAGGCAGTAAATTAGCAAACTCCCGGGTAAAGTGGACGATAAATAAATAATCAATACCTAAATTAGAAATCAAATGAATTTTATCCTTAAGAGGCGTGATATACTCAACATGTTGTGTGCTTTTGGCTAGAATAACAGATGGATGAGGATCAAAGGTCATTACTGCACTTTTAATCCCTTTTTCACCCGCAATTTTTTTCGCTTGTAAAATCACTTTCTGATGCCCGAGATGAACACCGTCAAAATAGCCCAATGCCATTGCTAATTCCGGATAATCTAATTTATTTAATTGATGTGGATGATGTATTGAGATAACTTCCATGATGGTTCACCTTTTTCTAATCGGCTTTGTTAAACAGTTTTGTTTATAGACACGCGGGTCCGATTTACCTTCCGAGAAGCGGGTAAAAACAATGCTCCTGCGCCAAAGCGTATTCAAGGAAGCTTTGTTCAGCTCGTCGCAAGGTAGCACGTAGTAAACTCATCGAAGCTAAACCATGATGTGATTGAAGTCAGTTACCTTGCTCCGCAAAAAAGGTTCTCTTCAGGCAAATCGCCCCGCTAGTCTTCATTTCAACATAAATTACTAACAGAGCCTTAATGACTACGATTCATTTCTTAATACTTTAACCGGTTTCATCATGCCTTGCTTCGTTTGATGATGTTCATATATGGCCAAGGCCATGCCATTCTCTGTTTCAAGAACGATTGGGCCTTTCGTGTGTATTAAATGATCAGGGATGTGCAAGACTGCCCCATTTTTTACTTTCTTTGCAACTGTATCATTTATAAGATATTTCGGCAAATGAGAGAGTGCAGCTTCAAGCGGCCGGATACTTTCTGAAAGAGTTTCATCTGCTATTCTTTTTTCAATTTCATCAAATGTCAAACAGTCATTTAATGAGAATTCCGCCGATTGAATCCTGACAAGTTCGGACATATGCGCAGGGTAGCCCAGCTCGTTACCAATCATAACCGCCAACGTGCGTATGTATGTTCCCTTACTACAAGAAACCCGAAAGCGAAACTGAATTGTTTCTCCGTTAAAAATGGCTCTATCATCTAGAAGTTCATTGGAATAAATCATTACTTTTCTTGTTGGCCGTTCGACTTCAATTCCCTGTCTCGCATATTCATAAAGACGCTTCCCATTTACCTTAACAGCTGAATACATGGGCGGAGTTTGAGAGATTTCACCCGTTAATTTAGCTAGAACAGCTAAGATTTGTTCACGTGAAAACGATTGTTCTATTTTCTTTTCGGTAACTATTTCACCAGAAGAATCTTCTGTTGTCGTTGAAAAACCGATTGTAACTTCTCCCTCATATGCCTTCCCAGCATCTGTTATGTATTCTGCGACTTTCGTTGCTTTCCCTAAACAAATAGGAAGAACACCGGTGACATCTGGATCAAGGGTGCCGGTATGGCCAATTCTTTTCATTTTCAGGATTTTGCGAAGTTTAAACACACAATCATGTGAGGTCATCCCCTTCGGTTTAAACAGTGGTAAAATGCCTTCCACACTTGTCTCCTCCTAATTTAACAAAATTCGAAAAAAATGGATAGACAATTGTCTATCCATTCATGTATATAGGATGATTAATCCTCTTTCTCTTTTGAACGTTCTTCATCATGAATTTGATGCAGCAATGTATCGATACGATTTCCATAATCAATGGATTCATCGAATTCAAAGAGAATTTCAGGGGTTTTTCGCAAACGGATACGAGATCCAATTTCGGAACGGATAAATCCCTTTGCTTTCGCTAAACCTTTCAGCGTGTTTTCCCTTTGCTCTTCATCACCTAGGACCGATATATATACAGTTGCTTGTTGAAGATCTCCTGTTACCTGAACATCTGTTACCGTCACAAAACCAACCCGTGGGTCTTTTAGCTTGCGGCCGATAATTTCACCCAGTTCCTTTTTCATTTGTTCTCCAACTCTGTTTGCTCGAAGGCTCATTCTATTTCACCTCTTCTTAAAGCCACTCAATATCAGTTATTGTCCGTTCGATTTCAGGGAACGAATCAATTAACTTTAGGGCATACTGCAATTCCCGCTCCGTTGAAACTCGCGAAGAAGATACAGTCACAATCGCTATTTTCGTTCGTTGCCATACATCTTGAAAATCCACTTCAGAGACGGATACATTGTATCTTTGTTTCAAGCGGGCAAGAATTCGCTGCAAAACAGCTCGTTTTTCTTTTAAAGAATGCGTGTCGTAAATAATACATTCACAGGCTGCAAGGCCAATAATCATTTACGCTCGATTTCCTGCATAATATATGCTTCAATAACGTCTCCTTCTTTAACGTCATTAAAGTTTTTAATTGTAACACCACACTCGTATCCTTGACTGACTTCTTTTGCATCGTCCTTGAAACGTTTTAGCGCGTCAATTGTACCTTCAAAAATAACAATGCCATCACGGATCAAGCGGATTCCGCTGTCACGGGTAATTTTCCCGTCCGTTACATATGAACCAGCAATCGTCCCGATTTTTGATACTTTGAATGTTTGACGCACTTCAGCTTGACCGATCACTTTTTCTTCAAATTCAGGATCAAGCATCCCTTTCATCGCCAGTTCGATTTCTTCAATCGCCTTATAAATAATACGGTGCAAACGAATTTCAACGCCTTCTGTATCCGCAGCACGTTTAGCATTATTATCAGGACGGACATTAAATCCGATGACAATTGCATTAAATGCTGCAGCAAGCGTAATATCAGATTCGTTAATTGCTCCTGCACCTGTATGGAGAATACGAACATTTACACCTTCGACATCAATTTTCTGCAATGCAGTTGTAAGTGCTTCTGCAGAACCTTGAACATCTGCTTTCACAACGATATTAAGGTCTTTCATTTCTCCTTGCTTCATATGCTCAAACAAGTTATCTAAGCTTATACGTGTTTTTTCACTGCGCTGTGCATGTAATGTTTGCTGAGCACGTGCCTCACCAACTTGGCGAGCAGTTTTCTCATCAGGCAATACAACAAAGCGATCTCCTGCTTGTGGAACATCATTAAGGCCTGTAATTTCTACTGGCGTTGATGGGCCTGCCACTTTCACTCGGCGGCCAAGATCATTCACCATTGCACGAACACGGCCGAATGTGTTACCCACAACTATAGGGTCTCCAACTTTTAATGTTCCATTTTGAACAAGGAGGGTTGCTACAGAACCGCGGCCTTTATCCAATTGTGCTTCAATAACTGTACCAACTGCATTACGGTTAGGGTTTGCTTTATACTCTTCCACTTCACTTACAAGTAGAATCATTTCAAGAAGATTGTCGATTCCTTCTCCTTTTAAAGCAGCGATCGGAACAAAAATGGTATCCCCGCCCCAAGCTTCTGGCACTAATCCGTGTTCGGATAATTCTTGCATAACACGATCAGGATTTGCGGATTCTTTATCCATTTTATTAACAGCGACAATAATTGGTACTTCAGCAGCCTTCGCATGATTAAGCGCTTCGATTGTTTGCGGCTTAACTCCATCATCTGCTGCAACGACAAGGATTGTTATATCAGTAATTTTCGCACCACGAGCACGCATCGTTGTAAACGCCGCATGTCCAGGTGTATCTAAGAATGTAATTTTCTTTCCGTTCTCTTCAACTTGATAGGCACCGATATGCTGTGTGATACCGCCTGCTTCTCCAGCAGTAACTTTAGTATTACGGATCGAATCCAATGTTGTCGTTTTTCCATGGTCAACGTGGCCCATAATAGTAACAACGGCAGGACGTTCAACTAATTCAGCATTTTCATCCTCAGTGAAATAAACCTCTAAATCCGTTGTATCGATATGAACCTCTTCTTCCACTTCAACTCCATACTCACCTGCAATCAATTCAATCGCATCTTTATCAAGATCTTGATTAATTGTTGCCATGACACCAAGCATAAATAATTTTTTAATGATTTCAGAAGGTTCACGGTGCAGTTTTTTAGCTAATTCAGCAACAGTTAATGAATCGCTGAATGTTATTTTAGAAGGAAGTTCCTTTACCTTTTTAGGAGCAGGTGCCGCCTGTGGCTGCTGGCTTCTCCCTTTATTGTTGTTTCTATTCTTGTTGTTATTGTTTTTGTTATTATTATTCTTGTTGAAAGGCTTTTTTCCATCTCCGGCTTTAGATGCTTGCTTAGCATTGCCCTTATTAGGAGAAGAACTTTTCCCCGTGTCCGCAGAAGAACTAGCTTGTGCGGACCCTTGTGCTTTATCCTGTGGTTTTTGCTGATTTTGGGTCTGTTGTTTATTTTGAGGTTGCTTTTCGTCTTTCTTGCCAAAAATCCCGTCCAATTTTTGTACGGAAGCTGCTTCAATTGTTGTCATATGATTAGAAACCTCTATTTTCATGTCTTTTAATTTCGTTATTACATCTTTACTTGATACATTATGTTTTTTTGCATATTCGTAAACGCGCATTTTACTCATACTTTCACCCCCGCTGGAATTAATCGAGCAACGACTTCAGTTTTTTAGCAAATCCATTATCTAAAACAGCTACAACAACCCGTGCCTCTTTACCGATAGCCTGACCAAGCATTTCCCGGTTTTCAACAAGCTTATAGGGTACCTGATAAGATTTACATTTATCTGTAACTTTTTTAGCTGTGTTAACAGAAGCGTCCGCTGATATCAATATGAGCTTCGCTTTACCATTTTTAATTTCTTTGACGGCAAGCTCTTCACCCGAAGTAATTTTTCGTGCCCGATTCGCTAAGCCAAGCAATGACATCCATTGATTTGAATTCATTTGGATAGTCGTTTCTCCTTCTCTATGAGCTCTAAGAGCTCTTCATATATAGAATCATTGATTGAAACTTCTAAATGATTGGCTAAAATATTCTTCTTTTTAGCAAGCATTACTGCTTCCTTTTCTTTAGAAAGATAAGCACCGCGCCCGGACTTTTTTCCGGTCGGATCAACCGATACTTCTCCTTCTTTCGAGCGAACGATGCGAACGAGTTCTTTTTTCGGTCTCATTTCACCGGTTGCGACACATTTACGCATGGGAACTTTTTTACGATTGTTCACGATCATTCACCTCAATTAATCCATATCATCTTGCATATCAAATTCTGACTCATCTTCGAAATCATCATTGTCATAATTCAACAATGTTTCTTCACGTGGATAAATACCTGATTCCCGTGCTTCTGTTTCTGATTTTATATCGATTTTCCATCCGGTTAGCTTTGCAGCTAAACGGGCGTTTTGACCTCGCTTACCGATTGCCAGTGAAAGCTGGTAATCCGGAACAATGACGGTTGTTGCTTTATCATCTTCACTGACAATTACATCTAACACTTTAGAAGGGCTTAATGAATTGGCAACGAAAACAACTGGATCAGCAGACCATTTGACAATATCGATTTTCTCGCCTTTAAGTTCGTTCACTACAGCTTGAACACGTGTTCCTTTCGGCCCAACACAAGAACCTACTGGATCGACTTCTTCATTATCTGAATGAACAGAGATTTTGGACCGATCGCCTGCTTCACGGGCAACCGATTTAATTTCAACCGTTCCGTCATATATTTCTGGAACCTCGATTTCAAATAGTCTTTTCAATAACCCAGGGTGGGTTCTGGATACGAAAATTTGTGGTCCTTTTGTCGTCTTTTCGACTTTTGTAATAAAAACTTTAATTCGATCATGGGGTCTGTATTGCTCGTTAGGCATTTGTTCATTCGCAGGAAGAATAGCTTCTATTTTACCAAGACTAACATAGATGAACTTTGAATCTTGCCGCTGAACAATTCCAGTCATAATATCTTCTTCACGATCAATAAATTCAGTATAGATGATGCCACGTTCAGCTTCACGAACGCGTTGTGTAACTACTTGTTTCGCAGTTTGCGCTGCAATTCGGCCGAAATCCTTTGGCGTCACTTCTAATTCCACAATGTCCTCTAGCTGATAATTCGGATTGATTCTTTGCGCTTCTTCAACTGAAATTTCCAGTCTTGGATCAAATACCTCATCGACCACTTCTTTACGGGCAAAGACTCTCATCGTCCCTTTTCCTAGATGCAAATCAATCCGGACATTTTGGGCCTGGTTAAAGTTTCTACGATATGCTGATACAAGCGCAGCTTCAATGGCATCGATAATCACGTCGCGTGAAATGCCTTTTTCTTTTTCAAGCAAGGTCAGAGCATCCAACAATTCACTGCTCATGAGATGTTTATCCCCCTTTAATCTCTATTTCATTAAAAAGCAAATTCCTTTGAAGTTGGATAAATCCCCTTCTTAAGATTACGAAAAAACCACTGCTAAACGAGCATTGGCCACTTTTTCATATGGAATTTCAACGCTTTTCTTCCTCGTTTTTATTTTGATTTCAACAGTCACGGTTTGGCCGTCAAACCCGGTTAAAATCCCTTCGAATGTTTTTTCGCCATCAATTGGCTCGTATGTCTTAATAAAAACATTTTTACCTACTGCTTTTTCAAAGTCCTTATCATTTTTAAGAGGGCGTTCAGCTCCCGGCGATGAAACCTCTAAGAAATAGTTGTAAGGAATTGGGTCAACCTCATCAAGCTTGTCACTTAATTGTTCACTGACAAGTCCGCACTCCTCGATATCCACTCCAGATTCCTTATCGATAAATACGCGAAGAAACCAATCTTTGCCTTCTTTAACATATTCAATATCAACTAATTCTAAATTTAGTTCATCTAAAATGGGAGTGACTAATTCTTCAACCTTTTCAGTCACTTTGCTCATAATATCCCTCCTTTAACAGCATTCATAACGTTAAGTTGATTTTGGATTTTCAAATGGAACCGCGCTAGTATTGTAAAAAAATAGCGTACACAACACGAAAGAGTGGGTTGCCCCACTCTTCTTTAACGAGAGTTATCAGTAGTATTTCCATTAAAACTATACCATAACCAATATTTTTATGCAAATGAATAGCAGTCAACTCAAGGGTTTGAGCTTCTATTTCCTTTATACATGTTTCAATTAGGCTGTTTCGATAACTTTGTTGCTATTTAACAAAAAAGAGTGCAGTTGATTTCCGTTCCAGGATACTTGCTTTCCGCGGGGCGGGCGGTGAGCATCCTCGGCGCCTTGCGCCTGTGGGGTCTCACCTGTCCCGCTGCTCCCGCTAGGACATTGAATAAACATCTGTGAATTAACACCGCACGAAAAAATGCGGATGCATCTTGAGGATCTCGCACCTTCCGCTCCAATCAACGTCATACAAAAACTATTAAAAACAATCATTTAGAAAACAGCCTTCAATTAAAACAGGGAAAGCTGGTTTTGCTCAGGGAGCGATCCCAAGCAGCCGTGGTTATCTAAGTACTCAATAATCGTTTTAGACACTTTACCACGCTGTTGAAGATCCTCCTTCGAAAGGAACTCTCCTTCTTCTCTTGCTTTGACAATGTTAAAAGCTGCATTCGTACCAAGTCCCGGAATCGAATTAAACGGAGGAATTAGTGAATGACCATCGATAATAAATTCATTGGCACTCGAACGGTATAAATCCACCTTTTGGAAATGAAAACCGCGCTCACTCATCTCAAGGGCAAGCTCCATGACCGTAAGCAAGTTCTTCTCTTTTGGAGCTGCATCAAGTCCCTTCGCATTGATCTCCTCAACAAGTGCTCGAATGGCTTGAGAACCTTTTGCCATCGCATCGACATCAAAATCTTCTGCACGAACGGTAAAATATGCTGCATAATACAAAAGAGGATGATGAACTTTAAAGTATGCAATCCTGACAGCCATTAATACATATGCAGCGGCATGGGCCTTAGGGAACATATATTTAATCTTTTTACATGAATCTATATACCATTCCGGAACTTCATTCTGTCTCATTTCCGCTTCCATTTCATCACTTAAGCCTTTTCCTTTTCGGACCGATTCCATTATTTTAAAGGCAAAAGCCGGATCTAACCCTTGATAGATTAAATAGACCATTATGTCATCTCGACACCCAATAACCTCACTTAAGTTACATGTTTTATTATGAATAAGTTCTTGGGCATTCCCAAGCCATACATCCGTCCCATGCGATAAACCGGAGATTTGGACAAGCTCAGAGAATGTTGTCGGCTTTGTATCCTCTAGCATTTGACGTACAAACCTGGTTCCAAATTCGGGAATTCCCAATGTACCTGTTTTACACATGATTTGCTCTTCTGTAACACCTAGGGATTCAGTTCCGCTAAATATTTTCATCACTTCCGGGTCATCGGTCGGAATCGTTTTCGGATCGATACCGCTTAAATCCTGAAGCATCCGGATAACAGTCGGATCATCATGTCCAAGAATATCGAGCTTTAATAAATTATCGTGAATAGAATGGAAGTCAAAATGGGTTGTTTTCCATTCAGAGTTTTTATCATCAGCCGGAAACTGAATGGGTGAAAAGTCAAATATATCCATATAATCAGGAACAACAATGATTCCCCCTGGATGCTGTCCAGTCGTCCTTTTCACTCCCGTGCATCCGGAGGCAAGGCGGTCTATTTCCGCTCCTCTTAAAAGCAAATTGTTATCCTGCTGATAGGCCTTTACATATCCAAAAGCAGTTTTATCCGCTACAGTCCCGATTGTTCCTGCACGATATACATAATCTTCACCGAAAAGCACTTTCGTGTAGTTATGTGCACGCGGTTGATATTCACCAGAAAAGTTTAAGTCAATATCCGGTACTTTGTCCCCTTTAAATCCAAGGAACGTTTCAAATGGGATGTCATGGCCATCCTTTTTATATTTGGCACCGCAAATCTGACAATCCTTATCTGGCAAATCATATCCAGAGCCTACTGAACCATCATTAAAGAATTCGGAATGCTTGCATTCTGGGCAAACATAATGAGGAGGAAGCGGGTTAACTTCTGTAATTTCCGTCATTGTAGCCACGAATGATGAACCGACCGATCCACGGGAACCAACAAGATACCCATCATCAAGCGATTTTTTCACAAGTTTATGAGAGATGAGGTAAATAACTGCAAACCCATGCCCGATGATACTTTTTAGTTCCTTTTCCAAACGGGCCTCGACAATTTCCGGTAAGACATCCCCATATATTTTCCTCGCCATCGCGTAGCTCATATCGCGCATTTCATCATCTGCGCCTTCGATCTTAGGTGTAAACAGATCATCTTTAATCGGCTTAATATCATCGATCATATCTGCAATTTTATTTGTATTATCAACAACGATTTCTTTCGCCTTCTCTTTTCCCAAAAATGCGAAAGCGTCTAGCATTTCATTTGTTGTCCTGAAATGCACATCAGGGAGACGGTGACGATTTAAGGGGTTCGCTCCGCCCTGTGAGTTAATTAATATTTTCCGATAAATTTTATCATTTGGATTTAAGTAATGGACATTGCCTGTCACAACCACAGGTAATTCTAGTTTATCACCCAGTTTGACAATATTGCCGATAATCTCCTCTAGCGCTCTTTCATCTCTGACGAGTTCAAGCTCTAGAAGATGGGCGTAGACTTCCTTTGGTTGCACTTCAAGATAATCATAGAATTGGGCGGTTTCTTCCACTTCTTCAGGTGACTTCTGCATCATCCCTTCGAATACTTCACCTTTTGCACAGCCAGAGCCTACTAGTATCCCCTCGCGATACTTTTGAAGCAGTGATCGCGGGATCCGTGGAACACGATAAAAATAATTAAGATGAGAGATGGACACTAATTTAAATAGATTTTTCAAGCCAGCTTCTGTTTGAGTAAGAAGAGTACAGTGAAATGGTCTTGCCCGTTGATATGCGTTTCCTTGCCCCATATTATCATTGAGCTGATCGTGGAACTCAATTTCTTTTTCGTTTGCTTCCCTTAACATTTTCAGAAAAAGGTAGCCGGTAGCTTCGGCATCATAAATGGCTCGGTGATGCTGGGTTAATTCAATATCAAATTTTTTGGCAAGGGTATTTAAACGATGGTTTTTCAAATCCGGATAGAGAAAACGGCCGAGTTCAAGCGTATCAATGACCGGATTTTGCGCCTTGCCCAGATTGTTCTTCTTATAGCCGACATTTAAAAACCCCATGTCGAAAGATGCGTTATGAGCGACTAATATTGCATCCCCTGTCCAATCATGAAATTTCTGCAAGACTTCCCCAACTTCTGGGGCATTTTCAACAAGGTCATCGGTAATACCTGTTAAGTTTATCGTTGTTGCTGAAAGGGGATGATGCGGGTTCGCAAAGGATTCAAACCGGTCGATAATTTCTCCGTCATGAATTTTCACTGCCGCAAGTTCGATGATAGTATCATAAACAGCTGATAAACCTGTTGTCTCCACGTCAAATACAACATAAGTATCATCTGAGAGTTTCCGGTGTGCGCTGTTATAAGCGATTGGAACCCCATCATCAACTAAATTCACTTCAACCCCATACAGTATTTTTATATCATTCTTCTTTCCAGCGCCGAATGCCTCTGGAAATGATTGAACAACTGCATGATCGGTAACGGCGATCGCTTTATGTCCCCATTTCTTTGCCTGCGCAATAAGTGTGCTGACATTCGTTACAGCATCCATTTGACTCATTGGCGTATGAAGATGAAGTTCCACACGCTTTTCATTTTCCGGTGCTGTATCTTTTCTCTGGATCGGCTTAATCTCGTTAATATCATTTCCAATCATAACTAGATCCCGGACAAAGGTGTCATTTTGGATGCTTCCGCGCACCTTTAGCCACATTCCTTTTTGGACGTGCTGATATAAAGCCGCATCTTCCTTATCACGGGAAAACATTTTAACGAGAATGGAGCTTGTATAATCCGTAATTTTAAAGGTTAATAGGGTTCGGCCGCTACGAAGCTCTCTCGTTTCTGCTGAAAAAACATACCCTTCGATCGCTACACGGCGTTCCTCATCGACAATTTCAGCCAACTTTCTGTAATCAGCATCATCTTTAATCGTTAATCCGATCATAAGCGGGCCCTGTAATGCAGAAGTATCACCTGATTCTGCCTCAGCCTCCTTCTTCTGCATTTCAAGTAATGCTTGGAGTCCTCGCTCTTGATCCTCTTTTTTCTTTGCCTCTAAAAATTTCTCATATTCCTCATTCGATGATTCCGAAGAAATTTCCGTATCAATACTGAATGTTGGAAAACCGAATGTCTCGTATACTCTCGCAATCATATCGGCATACTTTCTTTTAATCGAGAGGCCTTCCATTTCATTTCCAACACTAATCATTAGCTTGTGACCATGCAGTACAGGAACTTGTTCGTTTAGTAATTTAATAAGCGGCGGGGCCATCCCTTCCATTTCCTGAACACAATAATGCCAATATTCTAATACTAATTGTTCATTAAATTGCTGGTTTTTCACTTGGATAGTAAAAGTAGTATTCGCTATATGAGAAAAAGTTTTTTCTAGCTGAGTTGTAAAAAGACTAAAAACACGATAAGGCAAAATCTGTTCAAAACTGAAAAAGAAATGCCATTTTTTTGCCCGCTTCTCAATAACCACTTTGTTTATTTCCGCATGATGAAAATGCTGAACAGTGGCATCATCGGTTAATTGAAGCTGCTGGAGCAAGAGTTGGAATCGCTCCTTGTTATCTAGGGCTTCCTCCATCATTCTCCCCCCTAATTTTTATTTTTGGCTGTTTTCGCATATATTGTTGTTTTTAGCCTACAAATTTTGCCCGTTGATTTCCGCTGCGGGCACTTGCTTTCCGCGGGGAGGGACGGGAGCCTCCTCGGCGTTACCGCCTGTGGGGTCTCCCGTTCCCTCTATCTCCCACAGGAGTCAAGTGCCCTCCGCTCCAATCAACTCAGATTATAAAAGCAACAAACTTTACGAAAACAGCCTTATTTTTTATCGTTTTTCATTTATAAGTCGAACAAATACAGACGATGATTATTATAACATAGAGTGAAGCTTTCAACAGTGGAGGATTGTAACAATTTAACGCTTTTGGCTAATTACAAAGTTTACCCTTCGCTCCAATCAACTCAGATTATTAAATAATAATCACATTATAAAAGTAACAAACTTTACGAAAACAACTTTTAACAAAAAACGGATTCCCCAGCAGGAATCCGTTTTGTTATTAAAGTGATTTCAATAATTGTGTTATCGTTTCTTCAAGCTGAGCTTTATGGACTTCATGCATTTCTCCTGTTTTTCGAACCTTCACTTCAACAATTCCCTCGGCAGCTTTTTTCCCAACAGTAACCCGGATTGGCAAGCCGATCAGATCTGAATCTGTAAATTTCACACCAGGTCTCTCTTGGCGATCGTCCATTAGAACATCATAGCCCTTTTGTTTTAATTGCGAATATAACTCTTCAGCAAGTGTTGCCTGACTTTCATCCTTCATATTTACAGCAATGAGGTGAAGGTCGTAAGGTGACATCTTCACCGGCCAGACTAGACCGTTTTCATCATTAAATTGTTCAGCAATTGCAGCCATCGTACGAGATACCCCGATCCCATAACAGCCCATAATCATCGGCTGGCTTCTGCCGTTCTCATCTAAATAGGTTGCACCCATCGCTTCGCTATAACGAGTGCCTAATTTAAAGATATGCCCAACTTCGATTCCTTCTGCAAAAAGAATATTTCCTTGGCCATCAGGTGAAGGATCGCCTTCCTTAATGAAACGAAGATCTGCATATTGATTTACTTTAAAATCACGATCTGGATTGACATTCAAATAATGGTAATCCTCTTCATTTGCACCGCAAACTGCATTTGAAATACCCTCAATAGCATGGTCAGCAATGATTTCAATGTTATTCACTCCGACAGGTCCAAGCGAACCTACTGAACAACCAAGAATCTCTTTCGTTTCTTCCGCTCCAGCCAGCTCGGCTGTTCGTGCTTCAAAGAGGTTTTTCAGCTTAATATCATTTACTTCGTGGTCCCCGCGCACCAATACTAAAATATATTTTTCATCCACTTTAAAAAGTAAGGACTTCACGCATTGTTTTTCAGTCACATCGAGGAAGGAAGAAACTTCTGCAATTGTTTTTTTGTTTTCAGTTTTGACCTTTTGTAATTCTCTTTGCTCTTCACTGTTTTTTTCATATCGCGTAATAACTGGAGCCATTTCAATGTTTGCCGCGTAATCGGAAGTATCCGAGTAAGCAATCGTATCTTCACCTACATCAGATAATACCATGAATTCGTGCGTATCTTTTCCGCCCATTGCACCAGAATCCGCAATGACAGCCCTGAAGTTTAAACCGCAGCGGCTAAATACATTTGAGTAAGCTCTATATAACTTTTCATATATTTCATCCAGACTTTCCTGTGAGGCATGGAAGGAATAGGCATCCTTCATTATAAACTCACGACCACGTAAAATTCCAAACCGCGGACGCTGCTCATCCCGGAACTTCGTTTGAATTTGATATAGTGCTAGAGGCAATCTTTTATAAGATTTTACCTCATCTCGAACTAGGCTCGTAATCACTTCTTCATGTGTAGGCCCTAATACAAAATCACGGCCATGGCGATCTTTCATTCTCATAAGCTCGGGACCATAACTATACCATCGTTCGGATTCTTGCCATAATTCTGCTGGAGCCATAGCCGGCATTAATATTTCAACTGCGCCCGCATTATTCATTTCTTCACGGACAATGGTTTCAATCTTTTGCAGGACTTTTTTTGCCAAGGGCAAGTAACTGTATACTCCACTAGCAGTCTGGCGGATAAATCCGGCTTTTAACAATAGTTGATGGCTTTTTATTTCTGCATCTGCTGGCGTTTCCCTAAGAGTAGGAATAAGTGTCATGCTCTGTTTCATCTATTAGCACCTCATATAAGTAAATTGGCTGTTTTTAAATTGATTTTACAAGAAAAATCTCTGAATATCATTCCATGTGACAACAAGCATTAATAACATAAGAAGGGCAAAGCCGATGAAATGAACCATCCCTTCTTTATGGCGGTCAATTGGTTTTCCTCTTACTGCTTCTACCGCGAAGAACATCAGTCTTCCGCCATCTAGAGCAGGAATAGGAAGTAAATTCATAATTCCAAGGTTAATACTTAATATGCCTGCCCATTTCATTAAATAGAAAATCCCTGATTTTGCAACTGTATCTGTTGAAACGTATATACCGACAGGTCCGGATAAGGCATTAATAGAGAACTGGCCAGTAACCAGTTTTCCGAGCATAACAAAAATTTCTTTCGTCCAAAGGTATGTTTCTTTCGCACCGTGAGAAATAGCTTTTATTGGCGATTTCTCCATTGGCTGGTAAACACCGATCATTCCTATTTTTCCTCCTTCAACTTCTTGAGTTTTCGGAGTGACAGGCAATGTCATTTCTTTTCCATTGCGATCAAGTGAAAATTGCAGCTCTTTATTTGGGTTTTTTTTGATAATCTCCACGACATCTGACCAGCTTGAAATTTCGGCCCCATTTACACTATTGATGATATCGCCTTCTTGTAATCCTGCTTCCATTGCTGCACCATCAGGCGTTAACTTCCCTAATGTAGGAGCGTTCGTAGGGATCCCTTGCATAATGCCGATTAAAACAAATACGACAAAAGCAAGAATAAAGTTCATCATTGGTCCCGCAAAAATAGCCATCGTTCTTTGCCCGAGTGTTTTTGAAGCAAATTGCCGATCATATGGAGCAATCAGCGTTTCCATTCCGTCATCCACAAGGACAGCACTTGAACTAACCGGGAAGGACTGCAGCTTTTCTTCCTGCTCCCCCTCAACATACCCTTTAATAATCAGATCATGCTCAATGTCAGCATGTTCAACTTCGATTATTCTTGAATCAGGAAATTTTTCCTTATTATTCAAAATAATTTTCTTAATTTGATCTTTTTCATTAAACAATAAACCAACACGGTAACCCGGTTTTATTTCAACCACTTCTGGATCTTCACCAGCCATACGCACAAAGCCGCCGATTGGTAAAAGCCGAATCGTATAAATCGTTTCGCCTTTTTTATGTGAAAAAACTTTAGGGCCGAAGCCAATCGCAAATTCTCGGCATAGAATTCCAGCTCTTTTTGCAAAAACAAAATGGCCTAATTCATGAAAAAAAACAAGGGCCCCAAAAATGATAATAAAGGCAATAACTGTACTCAAAATATAACCACCTTTTTATAGAAGTGAGTTTACATATTTTCTCGTTTCCACATCTACTTCCTGAATATCAGAGAGGCCAGGATTAGAGATATTGTTGTGAATACTCAAGGCTCTTTCGATAAGATCTTCTATTTGCAGAAAAGCAACTTTTCCATCTAAGAACGCAGCTACAGCTGCTTCATTTGCGGCATTAAGTACTGTAGGCATTGTCCCGCCTGCCTTGCCTGCTTCATAGGCAAAGTGCAAGCAGCGGAAGCGGTCAAAATCCATCTTTTCAAAATGGAGTTTCCCTATTTCGGCTAAGTTCAGACGATTTGCAGATGGTAGCGGCAGCCTGTCCGGATATGTGAGAGCATACTGAATTGGGACTCTCATATCAGGTGTTCCAAGCTGGGCGATGATGCTGCTGTCATGAAACTCAATCATCGAATGAATAATACTTTCCTTATGCAATAACACATCAATTTTGTCGTACGGCACTGCGTAAAGCCAATGAGCTTCAATTACTTCAAGGCCCTTATTCATCATCGTTGCTGAATCAATAGTAATCTTCGCTCCCATAGACCAATTAGGATGATTAAGAGCTTCTTCTACTGTAACATTTTCTACCTCTTGGCGTGTACGATCTCTGAAACTTCCCCCAGATGCTGTTAAAATTAATTTTTCAATATTTTTTTCCTTTTCCCCTTGTAGCGCTTGGAAAATAGCAGAATGCTCACTATCCACTGGAAGTAAGGAGACATGATTGCGCTTTGCTTTCTCCATTACTAAATGGCCTGCTGTCACCAGCGTTTCTTTATTTGCGATAGCAATTGTCTTTTTTTCATAAATCGCTTCTAAAGTGGGGGTGAGTCCTACACTCCCCGATACTGCATTAACAAGGATGTCAGATTTATGATAAACGGCTACTTCAACTAAACCGTCATTTCCATATGTAAAAATTATACCCGGAAATTCAGCTTTAAGGGTATTTGCGACTGATTTTTCTAAAACTGATACGAGTTCGGGCTGAAAATCCTTGATAATTTTCCTTGTAAGCCCAATATTTTGACCGACCGACATCGCTACAAGCCTAAATTCGGAAGGATGCTCCTTAATAATGTCCAAAGTTTGGGTGCCGATTGATCCAGTTGCCCCCATTAAACTAATATTCTTCAATAAACTCAACTCCTGTTGAAAAGGCACAAACATGTGAAAACCGAAAGCTTAAAGTATCCCTTTGCAACGATCCATGATGCCTTGGAATTTCTATGACAAATTAAAGAAAGAACTTTTGAAAGAATCTATTCTTACAACAGGTAAATAAAATGCAGTAAAGGCCACACGAATAACAAGCTATCAAAACGATCTAATATCCCGCCATGACCAGGCAAAATATTTCCAGAATCTTTAACGTCATAATGACGTTTCAAAGCTGATTCAACGAGATCCCCTATTTGCCCAAAAACGGATAAAATGATTGTTATCAATGATAGTTGCATGAAGGACGCCTCAATATCCGTAAAAATTACAAATAAGACGGCAACAATAAGGGCACAAACGACTCCCCCTAAAGAGCCTTCAATTGTTTTATTTGGACTAATTTCTGGCCATAGCTTTCTTTTTCCCATCGATCGGCCAATAAAATAGGCGCCCGAATCTGTTGCCCAAATAATAAATAACGAGAAAAAAAGATAAATCAATCCAGCTTCGCGTGTCTCAACAAAATAATAGAATCCAATTCCTACATATAAGGTAGCAAGGATAGAGAATGCCACATCATCGAATGTGAACCGATTCTTTGTTGCTACTGTATAAGTCAAAAATAAGAGCACAGCAAGCAGGGCAAACTCTATTTTTGTATAATGGATCATTGCAAGGATGTCCTGAAACTGACTAGGTAGCAGGAAAATCCATAACAACAATAAAGATATAAGACCCGGAACAGAAAAAAGGTTGAGCTTTCGCATTTTTAATAGTTCGTAAAGTGCAATCGTTGCTAATAAATAGGCTAATAATACAACTGATATTCCGCCATAAATGATGACAGGAAGAAAGATCGCACCAAATATGATCGCTGTAACAATTCTTTGTTTCATCTAATTTTCAACACCTTTGTTAAACTCCTCCAAACCTTCTCTGGCGATTCTGAAATACTTCAATCGCTTCAACTAAATGCTCTTCACCAAAATCGGGCCATAAAACATTTGTAAACCAAAACTCCGTATACGCAAGCTGCCAAAGCATAAAATTGCTTAAGCGGATTTCACCGCTCGTACGGATTAGTAAATCAGGATCACTTAGTTCCCTTGTCATTAAATAGGAAGAAAAAATATCTTCGTTCAGCTCATTTTCATTCATTATACCACTTTTGCAATCATTTAAGACAAGCTTGATCCCTTCAATGATTTCTGCCCTGCTTCCATAGTTAAGAGCAAAATTTAAAATTAATCCATCATTCCCTAATGTGTCTGCCATCGCTTTAGAAATGGCATTTCTTGTGTGTGCAGGGAGCATTTCCATATCGCCAATCATTCGAACTTGGACATTTTCTTCAACCAACTCCGGCAGAAATGTCCCTAAAAATTCCTCTGGAAGCTTCATAAGGAAATCCACTTCCATTTTTGGCCTCTTCCAATTCTCGGTAGAAAACGCATAAAGGGTTAACGTTTTCAAACCAAGCTCATTTGCCAATTTCGTTATTTTACGAACAACTTTCATTCCTTCATGATGTCCAGCTATTCTTGGCAGGGCCCTTTTTTTTGCCCATCTGCCATTGCCATCCATGATGATTGCCACATGGGAAGGAATTTGCTGCTCTTGTATCTTCAAAATTCTTTCTCGGAGATCGGAAGA
>NZ_JAHNZZ010000001.1:503996-512983 GCF_019039215.1 Bacillus sp. FJAT-29790 | reverse complement strand
TTAAAATAGGTTAATCTTACCTCCGACAATTATAATAAACCGGCATGAAGAATGTTTAGCTTCTTGACGAGTTGATCAGTGACTCAACCCTCTAGGTGCCTGGTGCTAGACAGTAGAAAAGCGCAAGGCCTTTTTCCCACTGGTGAAAAATGATATTCCTAATTTCTGCATGATATTATCATACCAAAAATAGTGAAAGATATCTCTATTAAGAGAATATGTATGTTTTGTTTAAATAAGAATAACGACCAAAAATCATTTGTTTACTCTAGAGTCGTTAATCTGCGATAAATCTGCATAGAGTAAAAAAACCCCCTATACATAGAGGGTCATTATAGTTATTTAAGACAGATTCATCATACTTCTAATATTTCTTTTTCTTTATCTTTAGTAACAGAATCGATTTTGCTAATTTGCTCATCAGTTAGCTTTTGAATATCGTCTGAGTATCCGCGCAAATCGTCTTCAGTAATTTCACCGTTTTTCTCCAGCTTCTTTAAATCGTCATTTGCATCACGACGGACATTGCGGATGGCTACTTTTGCTTCTTCTGATTCTTTTTTCACAAGCTTAACAAGATCTTTTCGACGTTCTTCTGTCAACTGTGGAATTGAAAGTCTAATAATATTTCCATCATTTGACGGAGTCAACCCAATATCAGATTTAAGAATCGCTTTTTCAATATCGCCAAGAATGGATTTATCATATGGCTGAATGACAAGTAAACGTGCTTCAGGAACAGATACTCCTGCTACTTGATTAACTGGTGTAGGCGTACCATAATACTCTACTGTTATTCGATCAAGCAAAGATGCATTCGCTCTTCCAGCACGAATTCCTGCTAATTCGCGAGTATATGCTTGGATTGCTTTTGTCATTTTTTCTTTCGCATTCGCAATAACTTGTTTTGGCATTATTTTTTCCCCCTTACGATTGTGCCGATCGTTTCACCCATTACGGCACGATTAATGTTTCCTTGCTCCATGATCGAAAATACAATTAATGGGATATTATTATCCATACATAAAGATGATGCTGTGGAATCCATTACAGCTAATCCTTCTTTTAACACATCTAGATATGAAAGCTCGTCATATTTTTTAGCATTTTTGTCTACAAGCGGATCAGCTGAGTATACACCATCCACATTATTTTTTGCCATCAAAATGACTTCTGCATCAATTTCAGCAGCGCGTAAAGCAGCCGTAGTATCAGTTGAAAAATACGGATTTCCTGTTCCAGCAGCAAAGATGACTACTCGTTTTTTCTCAAGGTGGCGTATTGCTTTTCTGCGAATATATGGCTCAGCTACTTGTCTCATTTCGATAGATGTCTGAACTCTTGTCTCGACACCAAGCTGCTCAAGACTATCTTGAAGTGCTAATGAGTTCATGACTGTTGCAAGCATCCCCATGTAATCTGCATTCGCTCTTTCCATTCCCATTTCTTCTCCGATTTTCCCCCGCCAGATGTTCCCGCCGCCTACAACAACAGCAACTTCTACACCTAGTTGGGCTAAATCTTTGACCTGAGCAGCTACCGATTTTATCACTGATGGATTTATTCCGAAACCTTGCTCCCCAGCTAAAGCTTCTCCACTTAACTTTAAAACAACGCGTTTGTATTTAGGGTTGCTCATAAGAACCTCCAAATCTAGTTTAGATCAAGAAAAGCGCAAGGCGCTTAGTTTTCACTTCAAGCCCCTCTTGACGATGGTGCCTGAAGCTAGACATCTAATAAAAATCTTGAAAAACAGGGAACACAATGTGTTCCCTGAAATTTAAAGCAGATAATCATTTTTGCTACATTCTGAGTTTGTATTAGAAAATTTATTTTTTAACCTGACTCATAACTTCTTCAGCAAAGTTATCTTCACGCTTTTCAATTCCTTCTCCTACTTCAAAACGCACAAACTCACGGATTTTACCGCCTTTAGATTCAACAAATTTTCCAACCTTTTGGTCAGGGTTCTTAACAAATGCTTGATCGTTCACACAAACATCTTCAAAATATTTGCTTATACGGCCTTCAACCATTTTTGCAACGATGTTTTCAGGTTTTCCTTCGTTAAGAGCTTGTTGAGTAAGTACTTGACGCTCACGCTCTACTTCATCCTGGGAAACTTCATCACGGGATACATATTTAGGGTTAAGGGCAGCAATATGCATAGCAACATCTTTAGCTGCATCTGAATCTGTTGTGCCTTCTAATACAGTTAATACGCCAATTCGTCCGCCCATATGCAAGTATGCACCAAAAGCGTCATTATCTGTTTTTGTTTTGATTGCGAAACGGCGAAGCGTAAGCTTCTCACCAATTTTAGCGATTGCAGTATTGATATGAGTTTCAACAGTCGCGCCATTTGCAATTGTTTGAGCCAAAGCTTCTTCAACTGAAGCAGGTTTATTAGCAAGTAAATGATCAGCCAATTCTTGAACAAGAACTTGGAACCCTTCGTTCTTTGCAACAAAGTCTGTTTCTGAGTTAACTTCAAGAATTACAGCTTCATTTCCTTCAGCTTTAATAGAAGTTAAACCTTCAGCAGCGATACGGTCGCCTTTTTTAGCAGCTTTAGCGATCCCTTTTTCACGTAGAAAATCAATTGCTTTTTCCATATCACCTTCTGTTTCTTGAAGTGCCTTTTTGCAATCCATCATACCCGCGCCAGTTTTTTCACGTAGTTCTTTAACCATTTGAGCAGTAATTGCCATTATGAAATCCTCCTTAAAATAAGTTATGTACTTATACCTTTATCTTTGCCTATATCGTTTACATACAAACCGAATTTGGCCAATAAATGAAACGATCATTGTATTAGTTCAGCTGATTTTCTTTAAAAAAAGGTGATAAAGGGTGCTCCCTTTAATCACCTTTTTTAATGTCCCACTCAGCAAAAGGGCTTCCGCTTTTCTAATTAAGCAGTTGTAACTTCTTCACCTTGTTTTGCTTCAAGGATTGCATCAGCCATTTTACCTGTTAATAGTTTAACAGCACGAATAGCATCATCATTTGCAGGGATAACAACATCAATTTCATCCGGATCGCAGTTTGTATCAACGATACCAACGATTGGAATGTTTAATTTATGTGCTTCTGCAACTGCAATGCGCTCTTTACGTGGATCGATGATGAATAAAGCATCAGGAATGCTCTTCATATCTTTGATTCCGCCTAAGAACTTCTCTAAGCGCTCTTGCTCTTTTTTCAATTGAACAACTTCTTTTTTAGGAAGTACTTCAAAAGTTCCGTCTTCAGACATTCTTTCGATATCTTTTAAACGAGCAATACGTTTTTGAATTGTTTCAAAGTTTGTTAGTGTACCACCTAACCAGCGTTGGTTAACATAGTACATACCTGAACGGATTGCTTCCTCTTTAACTGATTCTTGTGCTTGTTTCTTTGTACCAACAAAAAGGATTGTACCGCCGTTACCAGCAAGTTCCTTTACCCAGTTGTATGCTTCTTCAACCTTTTTAACTGTTTTTTGAAGGTCGATGATATAGATGCCGTTACGCTCAGTGAAAATAAACTTTTTCATTTTTGGGTTCCAACGGCGTGTTTGGTGTCCAAAGTGTACACCAGCTTCAAGCAATTGTTTCATAGAAATGACTGACATTGTTTTTCCTCCTAATGGTTTGTTTTCCGCCGCTCATATCATTTTCAACCGGGACTGAGTGTTTCAGCACCATCCGGCTAAATCCATAAGCGTGTGTATTAACACCATTTGTTAATATAGCATAAGTGTAGTGAACAATCAAGTTATTCCTGATGATTTTGATTGAATTTAAGCAGTAACGCAATTTCCGTTTTACCTTTATTCAGTTTTTGAGCAATTTCCTCTTCGGATAAACCTTGTTTTTTCAGGAGAAGTACTTCATTTAGAAATGATTGATTTTCAAAGCTTTCACCGGATTTATCAGGTGTAGTCATACTCATTTGACTGCTAGCACTTTCGGCTTTATCGCCATAAATTTCAAGTGGGGGCAATTCCACTTTATCGTTATTTTTTTGAGGTATCGCGCCAATTCTAGTTCTCGAAATCGAAGCGGTCACATTCCGCTTATAAGTGTGAGCGGCTTTGTTAACAGGGGCTTTTGCAATCCGATTACGAAATGGATTGTTTTGCTCAGCCTGATCTGAACTGCCGCTTTTAATCGTTTCTTTGACCTTAGCAGTAGCTGCATTGGTTTGAACCTCAAGTTTTTTCACCCGGTTTATAAAATCATCATTTTCCTCTTTCATTTGTACTAAATATGCTGAAATAACCTCTTCCATTTCAGAAATTATATTCTCTTGCTTTTTCTCTATCTGTAAAAACCGATTCTGGCGAAGAAATAATATGGTAATAGCAAAAAACGCTAAAATATTTAAACACAAACTCAATAGTAATAAAAAAGTGGTCATGTAATCCCTCTATCCACTGTAATCAATCACAATTCCTTTGTACGGGTGCTGCTCTTTTTTCTCATTCACCATTTCTGTCGATTTATCATTTCGATTCCCTTGAGATCCCGTGCCTTTATTATGGTCTTTTTCTTCTTGGGTAAGCTTTACATTCGATTTCTGTTCCTGCTTTATCACTGTTTTTCTTTTTTGTTCCTCTTCCTTTTGGGAAGCTTGAGCGGCAAAATCATTCATGTTTTGTCCTCGCTGCTGCAATTGCTCTTGAATTTTCCCCGCTTCCATTGTCCTCGGCAAAGCGATTTGCATTTCAATCAATTTCAGACTCAACGCACTCACATCCTTTTAAAGGTGGGAAGTCAGAGATAAGATTTGAAAAAACCGGCGGAATTTCCGGCTTCATTCATTTACATCCCTAGCTCTTTTTATAAATTTATAGAAATTCACAAAAAGAGCTAACAATAGATTATTATCCAAATTCAAGATGTCTAAATATTCTGACCTATGTATTTAAACAATGGGCTCAGAAGCGATTTCCCCATGAGAGAAAAAGAATTTGACATTCACATGTTTTTTCTGCAGTAGTTTTGCATATTTCCCAAAAATCAATGTCGAATTCGGGTAAATAGTATCATAAATATAAATGGAAGATACCTTCTGCAGGCATCTTTCTTCTTCTAATTCCTCTATCTTTGTATTTATTTCATTGAGTTGTTTTTGAATTAGGTTTTTGGTTGTTCTTTGTTTGAGTATCATTGATTTCTGGTTCTCTGTTAACTGACCTTTTAATTTCCCTATTTGCAATAATTTTTGTTCAATGCTTGTAATCTTTTGATCATTTTCACTTAATATCGCCTTTTCAGCATTCAGTTCTTGTTCTCTTTCAGTGAGAGCAGGATCGAAACCGGCCCGCAGCTCTGTTTTGGTAAACAAATGATTGCCCACTTCCTTTATATGGAGATCTCTGGAAGAAATTAAAACTCCACCAATGACAAGGGCTTGTCTACAATGAATTGATCCTCCTGCTTGAACATTGCTATGTAAAATGGAAGTGCCTATTAATATATCCTGCCCTGCCTGGACATTTGCTTGATTTAAATAAGCGGCCTGAATAGTACCTCCTGCTGTTACACGACCTTTATTTCCGCCAGTAACCCCACCAGAAATAAGGATATTTCCATCGGCATGTATGAATGCACCTTCAATTAGACCGCCTATTTTAATATCCCCGCCTGCTTTTATTTCGTAACCGCTCGGAACGTTGCCACTTATAATGACATTTCCAATAAAGTCAATATTGCCCGTTTTCAAATCCAAATCCCCTTTTACTTCAAAGACAGGATTAACTGAAATCATCTTGTTTGTCAAACTTAATTGTCCATCTGATACGGAATAATAATGTGTTCCATTTAGGATAACATTTTTTCCTGGACGAATATGAACGGGCTTCCCGTTTTTTGCCGGTACTATTCTCCCGGATACATCTGTTCCAGGCGTTCCTGGGGTAGGGGGGATGATGGAAGCAAGAATTTGACCACTCTTGACGGATGGTATTTCCATGACATTTCGAAAATTAAATTTTTCTCTTGTTTGATTTTTATCATTTTTTACTTCATTCAGCAAGTACCCATCTACCCCATCTCTGGGCAGGATTCCTTCGGCAATTGTAGCCGGATAGCTGATTGACATTGGATTATCGCAAAGATCTCTTAAAAGGTCCGATTTTAAGCCAAAAGTAACATTTTTTTTAGTGAGGAAATCATTTAATTCGTCACTTGAAATAGAAAAATCTTTCTCTTCGTTTTCTATCAATTCTATTTTTGCCGATAATCGATTTTGGGCAATAGTGATACGATAATACTTTTCCACTTAGGCCACCTCTTTCCGATTGAAATCATTTTTGCTAATGACCAAAACCTTATGAGAAGAATTTTCGATTTAAACTACTTTTTCTAAAGCATGTCTTAATTTAAAAATCGCCTTTGAATGAATCTGAGATATTCTTGAAGTGGAAAGGCTCATTACTTGTCCAATCTCTGTGAGCGTTAACTCTTCTTTATAAAATAAGCTAATGACTAGCTGTTCTTTCTCATTTAATTGTGAAATCATTTCAACCATTTCACGAATCATTTCGTCCTTCAAGATCTTCTCTTCCGGAACTTCAGCCCGCTCATCTTTAATAATAAACGAGTGCCCATCTTTCTCATCTTGGTCATTTGATTTTTCATCAATTGAAAGGATATTAGCAAAGAAATGTTCATTTATAACTGCTTGTACCTCAGACTCGCTCATATTTAGTTCAGAGGAAATTTCCTCTATACTTGCATTTCGCATCAACCGCTGCTCTAGCTTTTCAATCGCAGCTTCAATTTTTTTAGCTTTTTCCCTCGTATTCCGCGGCAGCCAATCCTCTTTTCTTAAACCATCGAGAATCGCACCGCGAATTCGGAAGGATGCATATGTATCAAACTTCAAGTCACGATTTGGATCAAATTTTTCTAAAGCATCATATAGACCCAACATCCCAAGACTTCTCAAGTCATCCCTTATTACATTTTTCGGAAGATTTACCGATATTCGCTGAACATGATAACTGACAAGAGGCATATATTTTTTCACCAAATAATTTCCCGCTTGAGCATCACGCGAGTTGACCCAATTTTGCCAGTGTGATTGTTCCTCAGTCAATTGACTTACCATGGCCACCCTCCTCAAACGTCTTAATCATAATGATAGCAAAAAACCTAAGTTATTTATACACTAGAGTAGTGAACACTTTTAAAAAGGAAAAGCAGCTCTTCCCTTAGAAAGAAGCTGATTCTTTTTCCTTTCACTATCCCTTAATGTATGAGGTGCTCTTTCATCCTCTAGATTTCCTGAACACCCTTGTTAACTGTGCGGATATTCAATGTACATGTTTGTGGGTTGAACTCAATCGTTCTTCCGCTGTTTCCGCCAACATCCTCTGCTACAATCGCAATCTTTAATGCAGCAAGCTCCGATTTTACAGCGTCGACATTTCTTGGACCGATGCGCATAATATCACTCGTATTAGAGAATTGAAACATTTGAGCCCCGCCTGCAATTTTCGCCTTTAAAGAATAAGCTCTTGCTCCATTACGGATCAGCCTCGTTACGAGATCTTTCACAGCTGTATCCGCATACTTGGCAATATTTAAGGAGCCAGCCCTTGCAAGTGATGAGTCTGGAAGCATGACATGAGCAAGTCCGGCAATTTCTTTCGCCTGATCATAGACGACGACGCCTACGCATGATCCTAATCCGGATGTTCTGATTGAGTTCGGCGTTCTAACAATATTCATATCAGCAATTCCAACTTTAATAATTTCTCTGCATTCAATCATTGATCGGTACTCCTAAAGATTTGAAAATCGTACTAAAGGATTCGGGATCAGGCAGCAGGAAAAAATGGCCTTTTACACATTCTTTATTCATTTCCATATCCTCATTAAGAGCAGTATCGATCACTATTGCATAATCACTTACATGTGACAATTCAATTAACCCATAGCTAATTATAGCCCCAACCATATCAATACTTAGAGCTGGCACAGATGGATATAATGATAGGTTCGTAAAATCAGATAAAGAGGACAAATACGATCCTGAAAGGATATTCCCAAGCTCCTGTAAAGCAGATAGGCCCATCTCATTATAAGGTGGGGAATCAAAGCTAAAGCTTTCATCGCCTATCATTTCCTGGATAAAATTAGTTGCCTGCTGAATAGGCAGCACAAAAAACATACTTCCAGGGGCGTCACCTTCAATCCTTAAAAACACACCAGCGACGACATTTTCTGCCCCGCCAGTTATATTCATCATTTCATCGAATGAAACAATCCGGACATTAGGAACTTTCATATCAATTTTTTTATTTAGTAAGGTCGAAAGAGCTGTGGCAGCATTGCCAGCACCAATATTGCCAATTTCTTTCAATATATCAAGATGCATAGATGAAATATTCCCTATAAAATCCATCTAATTATCCTTCAATTCCCAGTTTACTTAATCGTTCCTCAGTGTTTAGAATCATCTCAAGATCAATTAGGATTAATAATCTTTTTCCTAATTTCACTACACCATTAATATATTCGGCTTCGACCGCACCGACTATTTCTGGGGGCGGTTCGATTGAGCTTGCTGGAATATCAATTACATCATTAGCTAAATCCACTATAAAGCCTACTTCCATATCATTAAACCCAACGATGATCACACGTGTATGATCTGAGTAGCTTTCTTCTTCAAGCTCAAACCTGCTCCTTAAATCGATGATCGGTGTAATTACCCCACGTAAATTGATGACCCCTTTTACAAACTTTTCTGTACGGGGCACTCTCGTAATATGCTGGACTTTCTCAATTGATCGAACTTGATTAACTGGAATCGCGTACTCTTTTTCTTTTAATTGAAACACAATTAATTTTGTATCAGCAACTAATGTATCGGTCATACCGGCTCCACTCCTCTCATAGAAAATCAGTCAACGGCCTAGCATTGGACCATTTCTTTTTTGTTCATGGCTGTTTTCGCATATATTGTTGTTTTAGCCTTCAAAGTTTGCC
>NZ_JAHNZZ010000001.1:456041-503781 GCF_019039215.1 Bacillus sp. FJAT-29790 | reverse complement strand
ACATTTTCGAGGGGTTAAGTGCCCTCCGCTCCAATCAACTCAGATTTTTAAATAAAATCACATTATAAAAGCAACAAACTTTACGAAAACAGTCTTGTTCATTTAATCTGCAACCGTGACAGCTAATCTATTTTTCTTTGAATGCGTCCTATCACTTTATAAGCGCATTGCAATCAACAATCAATGCAACCTGGCCATCGCCAAGAATGGTTGCACCCGAAATTGCAAATACATTTGTTAAGTAATTTCCTAATGATTTTAATACAACTTCTAACTGCCCAATAAAGGAATCGACAACTAATCCCGCCATTTTGTCCCCTTTTCTTACGATGACAACTGAGTAGAATTCATCTTCTTCTTCTTCTAAAACAGGGACTTCAAATAGATCTTTTAAGAATAAGAGCGGAACAACCTTGCCTCTAAAATCAATGACTCTTTGATTATGGGCATTTAAAATATCGGATTTTTTAACAATTGCCGTTTCAATTATAGATGAAAGCGGGATAGCAAATTTTTCTTGTTGAATTTCAGTAAGCATAACTGAAATAATCGATAGGGTCAGTGGCAATTGAATTGAAAAAACAGAACCATGTCCTAGTTTTGAATCAATAGAAATGGACCCGCCTAATGATTCAATCGTGCTTTTTACTACATCTAGGCCTACTCCCCGCCCCGATACATCGGAAATCTTTTCTGCAGTTGAGAAGCCTGATGCAAGAATCAGTTCATAAACTTGCTGATCCGTCATAGCTGCTGCTGTTTGTTCCGTCACAATTCCGCTCTTTAAAGCCTTTGCCAATACTTTCTCCCTGCTTATACCAGCACCATCATCTTCAATTTCGATAAAGACATGGTTTCCGCTGTGGTAAGCCTTTAGCACAACCGTACCTTCTTCGCTTTTTCCGCTGGCTTTCCTTACTTCAGGTGTTTCTACGCCATGATCCAGTGCATTTCTGATCAAATGGACAAGCGGATCACCGATTTCGTCGATAACCGTCCGGTCAAGCTCTGTTTCAGCACCGATAATCTCAAGGTGAATTTTTTTATTTAAGTCACGGGCTAATTGACGGACCATGCGTGGAAAGCGATTAAAAACAGTTTCAACTGGAACCATCCGCATGTTCAAAATAATGTTCTGTAAATCACCCGTGATTCTTGAAGTACGCTCAACTGTTTCATAAAGCTCTTGATTATTTAAGTCACGTGAAATTTGTTCTAGGCGGCCACGATCGATCACCAATTCTTCAAATAAGTTCATTAGTATATCTAATCTTTCAATATTTACCCGAATCGTTTTACTGCTCGATTGTTTAGCGGAGGACGCTGTCTTTTTCTCCTCCTGATTTTTAAGCTCACCGTTTGACGCCATTTCTTTTTCTTCATCCACTTTTTCTTTAGATGTTACTGGCTCTTTAGTTTCATTATCAATTAGGCGGAGATCAGCTAGAGAAAGCAGGTTTACATCTACTCTTTCCACTTCAGAAACTTTCATCACTTTCTTTTGAATATCATCCTTCGTATCCTTTGAGACGATCGTTACTGTAAACTCATGGTCAAATTGTTCTTCCTCCAATTGCTCTACTGAAGGATTTGACTTGATCACTTCTCCGATTTTCTCTAAAATTTCAAATACCATAAATACTCTTGCAGCTTTTAATAAACAGTCTTCTCGGAGCGAAACGGTTATTTCAAACGTCTCAAAGCCTTGTTCTTTTGATTGCTGAAGAACAGTCATTTCAAATTCATCATATATGCTCTTAACAGTTGGAATACGTTCGGCAACGGCAACAGCTACCTCTGATTTTGCAACAGCTTGAACAGGACTCTCGCCTTTTTCGATTAATAATAATTTGGCAACGACATCTGACACATCTCTTTTGCCATCGCCTCCATCGGCAATCGATTGTACCATCGCTTCAAGATCATCAACAGCGAGAAAAACCACATCTAGAATTTCTGGATTAAATTTAATCTTATGGTTACGAATGGCGTCCAGAACATTTTCCATTTGATGGGTGAGCTTTGCTAAGTCTTCATATCCCATTGTCGCCGACATCCCTTTTAATGTATGAGCTGATCGGAAAATTTCGTTGACAATATTAATATCTTCCGGGTTCTTCTCTAATTCTAGAAGCTGTTCATTACATGATTGCAAATGCTCTTTACTTTCTTCAATAAATACCTCTAAATACTGATTCATATCCACGTGCCCCACACCCCTCGGCATTAAACATATTTCAATATAGTTTCTGCAATATTTTCAACATCTTGGACTTCATCAATTAACTTTGTTGCGATCGCGGCTTTCGGCATCCCGTACACAATCGAAGTTTCGTGCGACTCTGCGATTGCTATAACAATTCCGCTGTTTTTTAATGCAATAAGCCCTTTTGCCCCATCAGATCCCATCCCAGTCATAATGACTGCCACTTTCAAAGAATCCTTAATCTCACTTACTGATTCGAATAGAACATCCACTGCTGGTCTATGACCGTTTCTAGCTTCTGTTTGATCAAGGTGAATCAATAGATTTGTTCCGGCCTGCTTTATTTTCATATGAAACCCGCCCGGAGCAATATACGCAGTTCCTTTCTGAACAACCTCACCATCTTTTGCTTCTTCGACAGAAATATCACAAATCGAATTCAATCTAGCCGCTAATGATTTTGTGAAACCGGCCGGCATATGCTGAACGATAAGAACTGCTGCATCCAAATCCGCAGGCAGCTTTGTCAAAACAGCTTGAAGAGCCCTCGGTCCGCCCGTTGATGTCCCGATGCAAACAATCTTATTTGCATCAGTATTCCATTTCTTAACTGAGTTGTGATTAGAAGGATTCATTAGTTCTATTTTACTATATCTTTCGACTTGTTTAGTAGTCAAATTTCTATTTGTTGTAAATTTATTCAGTTGTTTTTGATTAACTTTGCTAGCAGAGATAACCTTTTGAACTAAATCTTCCTTTATTTTATGTAAATCAAGAGAAATCGCACCCGAAGGTTTTGGGATAAAGTCAATCGCCCCATATTGAATAGCGGTTAACGTATTATCTGCACCTTCCTTTGTTGTACTAGAAAGCATCACGACCGGAATAGGCTGTTTGGCCATGATCAACTTCAATGCCTCTAAACCATTTAAAACTGGCATCTCAACATCCATCGTGATTACATCCGGTTTTAACTCTCTTATCTTCTTAATTGCGATTTCTCCATTTCTTGCCGTACCAATAACTTGAATTTGTGGATCTTCAGAAAGGAAATCAGAAATAAGCTTTCTCATAAACGACGAATCATCTACTACAAGCACATTAATTTTCCTCATAGCGATGCCTACCTTTCAAAGAGAAATTGCTTTAGTTTTGAAATAAATTGAAAAGTATTTGTTGCAGGTTTTTCACTAAATTGCTGCCTGCAATATCGTTCGGTTATATCCGACAAGGATTTTGAAGCGGAAGATTTCTCATTATAAAGGATGAATGGGATTTGCCTTCTAACCGCTTGTTGAATGTTGCGATCATCTGGCAGCGTTCCCAAGCGAATTAAATTCCTGTCAAGAAAGCTCTTTAGGACCTTTGAAATTCGCGTATATGTCTGTTGTCCTTCTTGCTCTGATTGTACGCGATTGATTACTATGTAAAAAGGAATACTAGAATCTACTAAATGTATATGTTTCATGATCGCGTATGCATCGGTGATGGAGGTCGGTTCAGGAGTAGTAATTACAACGATTTCCTGAACAGAGAGGATGAATTTTAATGACTCGTCAGTTACACCAGCCCCCATATCAAAAATTACATAATCGTATTCTATAAATAATCCGGATAGCTCCTGTGTAAATTTTTCAACATGTTCTTCATCTAGTTTGACTAAATGGGAAAGCCCCGATCCTCCCGCGATATAACGAAGACCTTCCGGACCATTCATAATAGCCTTTTTTAGCGGAACAGTTCCTTCAAAAAAGTCAACAATTGAATATTCAGATGTTTTCCCCATTAGGATATCAAGATTTCCCATTCCCATATCCATATCAAATAACAACACTTTGTTTCCTTTTAAAGATAGTGAGATGGCAAAACTTAACGAAAAGTTCGATTTCCCCACTCCCCCTTTTCCGCTTACAACTGCTAGAGTCTTCGGGGTCTTTTCATTAGCTGCCATTTTAAGCTTTAAACGTAATTCTTCTGCTTGGTCTTTCATCTTATTCGACCCCAATAATTGTTTTTGCTATTAGACTTGGTTTTGCGGCGATCATATCATCTGGAACATTTTGGCCATTTGTCATATATGCTACACCCTTGTTGTATTTGCTAATCAAATTGTACATAGCCCCATAGCTTGAAGTTTCATCCGCTTTTGTAAAAATAAGTTTATCGATTTCAATAATTGAAAATTGATCATATATGTCTTCCATATCACGTTGCTTAGCTGTTAATGAAAGAACTAAATAGGTCTCTATATCGTTCTCAAAATCAATCACCTTTTTTAGGTCATCCACATATTGCTTATTTCTAAAGTTTCTACCGGCTGTATCTACTAATACAAGGTCATAGTTTTCAAACGTTCGTGCAGCATTATTAAAATCCTCAATCGTATAGCAAACTTCCATTGGTACATTCAATATTTTTGCATATGTTTTCAATTGATCGATCGCCGCAATTCGATATGTGTCCGTTGTAATAAAGGCAACTTTCTTTTTATGGTTAATCACGCATTCTGCGGCCATTTTTGCAAGGGTTGTCGTTTTGCCGACACCCGTTGGACCTACTACATTGATGTATTTTTTCTTAAAAGAAATCCCCCCAAATGGGATATGAGAAATCCGATCCGAAAGTTCCTTCTCAAGCCAAGAATAGACTGTATCGATTGAAGCATTCGCTCCTTCAACATACCACTTTTCAAGGATTGAACTTAATAATTCTTCTTGAACTGACACATCAAGCTCCTGATTCATCAATAACTTATTCATGATTTGTAGCGGGGCCGGATAGGATATCGCTAATCCGCTATTGTCTGGGGACATATTTTTGATCAGCGTTTTTAATTCATTCATTTCCTTTAAAAGATCTTCAGCAGGCTTTTGCCCAGCAGCAGAACTCTCCTGCTTCAGAGAACCCGCTTTAGGTTGGGCCGGGCTTGCTACTGCTTGAACGATCTGTTTTTGCTTCGTAATTGGAAAGGAATGCCGTTTTTGCTGTTGATCAGCAGCTGCGACCACCTCAATATTTCGCTTTTTAAAAAGACCAAGAAAGCCGCCGGTTTGAATTTCTCTCGAGTTTAAAATCACAGCATCGCTGCCAAGCTCTGCGCGTATTTGTTTCATCGCCTCAGCCATCGAAGAAGCAACATATTTTTTTACCTTCAATCAATATTCACCACCCCAACGCTTTGTACTTCTACATTCGCTTCTAGCTCGTTATATGATAAAATCGGTATTTGCGGAAAATATCGCTCAGTTAATTGCCTCACATACATTCTAACTGCAGGTGAACATAGAACAATTGGCGTTTGCTCGATAAGCGATAATTGCTCCACTTGGGAAGCAATCGCTTCAAGTATTCCTTGTGAAGCAGTCGGGTCGATTGATAAAAAATTGCCATGCTCTGTCTGTTGGATTCCTTCTGCAATTAGTTTCTCCACTTTTCCAGATAATGTGACAACTTTCAGTGAATCATCGCCCTGCGAAAATTGATTGGTAATTTGACGTGCTAGTGCCTGCCGTACATATTCCGCTAACAAATCCGTATCACTCGTTACTTTTCCAAAATCAGCCAGTGTTTCAAAAATAATCGGCAAGTTCCGAACGGACACATTCTCCTTTAAAAGCTTAGCAAGAACCTTTTGGACTTCACCCACTGAAAGGGGATTAGGAGTAACTTCTTCAACAAGAATTGGGTAGCTTTCACCTAGATGGTCAATTAATTGTTTCGTTTCTTGTCGACCTAGTAATTCATGTGCATTTCCTTTAATTATTTCGGTAATATGGGTAGAAACGACAGAGGGCGGATCAACAACTGTATAGCCAAAAATTTCAGCTTGTTCCTTCATATCTTCTGTTATCCATTTAGCTGGCAAGCCGAACGAAGGTTCAATTGTGTCAATTCCTTCGATCGAATCGTCATCAATACCCGGGCTCATCGCCAAATAGTGATCGAGCAAGAGCTCTCCACGGGCAAGTTCATTGCCTTTAATTTTGAGCCGATATTCATTAGGCTGAAGCTGAATATTATCCCGTATCCTGACGACAGGTATGACAAGACCAAGCTCGATGGCAAGCTGCCTGCGGATCATGACAATCCGATCTAGTAGATCTCCACCTTGGTTGGCATCAGCAAGCGGGATGAGTCCATAGCCAAATTCAAATTCGATGGGATCGACATTTAATAAACTGACAACACTTTCAGGACTTTTCATCTCACCTGATTCAAGTTCTTCATCCAATTCCTGCAATTGTTCCTTATCTGGTTCTGGCGTACGGGAGATCGTATAACCTCCGATACCAAGAAGGAGGGCAATCGGCAAAGTTAAAAGAATGCCAATAGGAGTAAAAACTCCGAGCAAAAGGATCGTTGCTCCAGCTACATAAAGCATCTTCGGAAAAGCAAACAACTGGGCAGTAATATCTTTTCCGAGATTTCCATCCGATGCAGCCCTTGTCACAACAATTCCAGTCGCAGTAGAGATTAGAAGCGCTGGAATTTGACTTACAATCCCATCCCCAACGGTTAACAGGGAAAACTTAGCAGCGGAATCGGCAACCGATAGTCCTAACTGCATCACACCGATGACAATCCCGAATATTAAGTTGATCAATACGATGATGATCCCAGCAATCGCATCTCCTTTAACGAATTTACTCGCACCATCCATTGAGCCGTAAAAATCTGCTTCCCTGCTTATTTTATCCCGCCTCGCGCGTGCTTCCTGCTCGGAAATCATCCCAGCATTTAAATCCGCATCAATACTCATTTGCTTTCCTGGCATGGCATCAAGCGTAAAGCGAGCCGCAACCTCGGATACACGCTCCGCTCCTTTCGTGATGACGATAAACTGAATAATAACTAAGATTAAAAAGACAACCATCCCAACAACTATATTTCCGCCAACAACAAAGGTACCAAATGTTTCAACAACTCCACCTGCTTCACCCTTTGAAAGAATTGAACGGGTTGTGGAAACATTTAAGCCTAATCTAAATAGAGTTAATAATAGTAAAAGTGATGGAAAAATTGAAAATTCAAGTGCCTCACTCATATTCATCGTTGTAAGTAAAACTAATAAGGCTAATGTAATATTAATAAGGATAAGTACGCTCAATAGCCATGATGGAAAAGGGATAATTAGCATAGCTACGATTAAAATTACACTTAATAATACTGATAAGTCTCTTGCTGACATCAATCTTCTCTCCTCGCAAGAAAAGCGTAAGACACCAACTAAATGGTGCCTTGAACTAGACTACAACTAGCTCAGTTGAACACTTACTTTCAAAGTTAAATTTTATTTTTAATCCGGTAAACATAAGCAAGAATTTCTGCGACAGCTTTGAAAAATTCTTCTGGGATTGCATCGCCGATTTCCGCCTGGCTATATAAAGCTCTCGCAAGAGGCCTGTTTTCAACAGTGATAATATCTTGTTCTTTCGCGATTAATTTTATCTTTTGAGCGACAAAGTCGACTCCTTTTGCGACAACATATGGAGCGTCTAATTTAGACTCATCATATTTTAAGGCGATCGCATAATGGGTAGGATTTGTAATTACGACATCAGCATTTGGAACTTCCTGCATCATCCTTCTCATCGCCATTTCCCGTTGTCTCTGCTTGATTTTTGATTTAATAAGGGGATCCCCTTCGCTGTTTTTATGCTCATCTTTTATATCCTGTTTGGACATGCGGATGTTTTTTTCAAAATCATATTTCTGATAAAGAAAATCTAACATTGATAGAAATAGGAGCGCACCAGATGCATACAACCCCATTTTAACTGTTAAGCTCCCGATCGTAATCATGGCAGCGCCAACTGACTTTTGTGATAAATTAAGGATTTCATCGATACTGTTCCATAAAACCATAAAAGTAACAAAGCCAACAAAACTAATTTTTAAAATTGATTTAAACAGCTCAACGATGGCTCTTATAGAGAAAATTCGTTTAAATCCTTTAATTGGATTTAACTTTTCCAGCTTCGGCTGGATCGCTTCAGGTGAAAATAAAAAACCGACTTGCATATAATTAGCCACGACTCCTGCGACCATAGCTACAAGCATGATTGGAGCTAAAAAGAAAACAAGTTCATTTAATATCGCAAGGAAAATAGTCTGAATAGTAGCTTCCGTTAATTCCATTAGCATAAATTCTTGAAAGGTATGTCTCATAATTGAAATAATAATATCCTTTAAATAGGAACCGGCAAAAAGCAGTATCAGAAACACGCCTAATAGGACAACAGCAGTGTTCACATCCTGACTTTTGGCAACCTGTCCTTTTTTCCTCGAATCCTGCTTTTTCTTCGGGGTTGCTTTCTCTGTCTTTTCTCCGGCAAAAAACTGTAAATCTAAAGTTAATAAGTGTTTCATCCGTTATGAACCTCCAATAAGAGCCATGAGATCGCGCATCGTGGTTAGCATCGTTTCAAACAATTGCGAAACAACAAGCAGCATGATACTCATCACGGCGATAAGCACAATGAAGCTCACCCCGATTTTCAATGGAAGCCCAACGACAAAAACGTTAAGCTGGGGAACCGTTCGTGCAACAATTCCTAATGCGATATCAACAAGGAAGAGGCTGCCAACAACTGGAATTGCCATTTGGAATGCAATAACGAACATAGAGTTGAAAGATCTAATAACATATTCCACCATCTTTTCGTTGCCAAATGGGATCCACGGCTGATCTAGCGGAATAAACCGATAACTATAAAACACCCCATCAAGCATTAAATGATGGCCATTTACCGTCAGTAAAAAGAAGAGACCGATCGTATATAAATATTGACCCATAAGGGGACTTTGGGCGCCAGTTTGCGGATCGATTACGTTTGCAATCGCAAATCCCATTTGAAAGTCGATAAAGCCGCCAGCAATTTGGATCGCAGCGAGAATCAAATAGGCAATAAAACCGATTAGCAAACCGACAAGCGCCTCTTTAATAATCAATAAGAAATAAGTGCTATTAATCTCTAAAATCGGTGTATCCATTGTAAAAAACATGATTAAGGCCATAAAAAAACCGAATCCGATTTTATGAGCTGTTGGAATAGAGCGATATGAAAAAAGGGGCATCATCAGGAAAAAAGATGTTACCCTTACAAAAATCAGTAAAAAAGCTGGAAACGCTGGGGCTAAATCTATCATTTAATCATCCCACAAACCTCGTTAAGTTCGAAAAAATTTCGTTGGCATAGGAAATCAAATGGCTGAGCATCCATGGTCCAAAGAAAACAATCCCGACTAAAACGGAGACGATTTTTGGAATGAAAGCTAACGTTTGTTCCTGAATTTGTGTGGTTGCTTGAAAGATACTGACGGCTAAGCCAACAACGAGTGCGAGCAGCAGTATCGGCCCACAAATAAGCAAAACGGTTGTAATACCTTGTTTCGCAATTGAAATAACTGTTTCTGGACTCATATTGGACGTTCACCTGCTTAAAAACTTTGTAAAAGTGATTTAACAACGAGATACCAACCGTCAACAAGGACAAACAACAATATTTTAAATGGCAATGATATCATTACTGGCGGAAGCATCATCATTCCCATGGACATTAAAACACTGGCAACAACCATATCGATCACTAAAAAAGGAATAAAAATCATAAATCCAATTTGGAAAGCTGTCTTTATTTCACTAATAGCAAAGGCTGGTACAAGCGCTGTCAAAGGAATATCTTCGATTGATTCTGGTCGGTCTGCTTTGGAATATTCAAGAAATAACGCTAAATCCTTTTGCCTTGTATGGGCGCTCATAAATTCTTTAAATGGGATGGAAGCTTTTTCATATGCTTGTTCCAAATTAATTTCTTCATTAAAAAGCGGTGTCAGCGCTTCTTCATTCACCTGCTGAAATGTAGGAGCCATAATGAAGAAAGATAGAAATAACGACAATCCGATCAAAACTTGATTCGGAGGCATTTGCTGTGTAGCAAGCGCCGTTCTGACAAAGGAGAGAACGATCACAATTCTTGTAAAGCATGTCATTAGAATGAGAATACTCGGTGCCAGTGACAACACCGTCAGCATTAAAACGAGCTTAACTGATGTCGAAACATTTTCGGGCGAACTGTTGTTAAAAAACTCCATAAATTCATTCATCGCTCGTCTGACCCTTTCTTCTCCATCTCTTCGTATACTTTTTTTCTTCCTTTTGTGATATCTTCTAATTGAGTTTTAAGCAATGTTTGAAAATGGTTCCCTTTTCCTTCATTCGATTGACCCTTCTTCGTTCTTTGAAGGACCTTTGTCACAATATCGCTTGGCTGGACAAGCAGTTCCATTTTTTCGTTGTATTCAGAGATGATTTGACTATATTCCTCAGAATCATTAATTTCTTTTAAAAGTTGAATATTCTCGCCTACACCGACGACCAAAATTCGATTTCCTACCTTTATTAATTGCACGGAACGATTTGTGCCTAGTGCAGTTCCGCCCAAATTCTCAATCATCTGTGAGCTTTTATACATTTTGCTTTTCTTATTAATGAATTTGAGCAAAAAGTAAAGCAGTCCTACAACAAATACAGTTGCAAAAATCATTTTGATAAAATCCCAAGCATTGAGGCCTATCTTTTTTGCTTCACTATTCGTTTGTTGTCCTTCCTGCTTTGGCAATTCGTTATAATTACAAGTTTCAGGATGTTCATAACAATCTTTCACACTATTATTCAATTGCTCTGCATAAGCTGATCCCTCCAACCCTTGCAGAGCAATAGTAATAAGAAGCAGCAAAAGTAATGTTCGTTTTACATATCGCAATTGACTGCACCCTCTAAAAATAATCATTCATTAGCCTAATGTTTTCGAGATTGCTTCAATGACACGGTCAGCCTGAAATGGTTTAACGATAAAATCCTTCGCACCGGCTTGGATGGCATCAATAACCATTGCCTGCTGCCCCATCGCTGAACACATAATCACTTTCGCATTTGGATTTATTTTTTTAATTTCCTTTAAGGCTGTAATCCCGTCCATTTCGGGCATTGTAATGTCCATTGTGACTAAATCCGGCTGGTACTCTTTATATTTTTCTACTGCCTGGGCACCGTCCGCTGCTTCACCAACCACGTCAAATCCATTTTTCGATAGAATATCTTTGATCATCATTCTCATAAAAGCTGCGTCATCTACAATTAAAATTTTATGCGCCATAACATTTACCCCCATGCTTTATCTAAGTTTTTTTATTCGGTCACTTTGACTGATTATATCTGTCACACGTACTCCGAAGTTTTCATCGATGACAACCACTTCACCTTGAGCAATGAGACGATTGTTTACTAAAATATCAACTGGTTCACCTGCAAGTTTATCAAGTTCGATGATTGATCCAGCAGATAACTCGAGAATATCCTTTACAGACCGCTTTGTCCTTCCAAGTTCTACTGTTACCTGTAACGGAATGTCAAGGAGCATATTTAAATTTTTTGATTCCGATTCTTGAAGCGGGTATGGTTCAAAATTAGAAAATACTGCCGGCTGAACATTCGGTTGTACAGCCCCTTGGTATACCGAACCAAAATGCTGAGGCCCGTTATGATGACCTGCATGCTGGGTAGGCTGTTGAAAGGCAGGTGGTGCTTGCTGCCAGCCTCCTTGTGTTAATACAGGTTCACTTTGCTGGATAGGCGCCTGGGAATACATAGGTTCTTGTTCGATTGGTTGTTTATCAAACGTCATCTCTGAATGATTTTGAGAAACTGGCGTTTGCATCGTTATTTCTTCCATAGGAGCGGCTTCATCCATAGAGCTACCACCTGGGTTTAATAATTCCTCGACTAAGCTTTTAGCAAATTGAAGCGGCAAAAGCTGCATGATATTGGAATCAATTAAATCCCCTATTTTCAGCCGAAAAGATATTTTCGCTAGAATATCATCGCCCGGTATTTTATCTGTCCCTTCTCCTTGATTTACATCTAAAATATCGATGGATGGAGGAGAAATATCCACTTTTTTGCTAAATATCGTTGACATCGATGTAGCCGCAGATCCCATCATTTGATTCATCGCTTCTTGGACGGCACTTAATTGAATCTCACCCAATAGATCGGCGGGATTTTGTCCGTCACCTCCGAGCATTAAATCAGCAATTATAGCTGCGTCTGATTGTTTAATTACTAATAAGTTTGTCCCGTGAAATCCCTCTGTGTAACTGACTTGTATCGCAACGTATGGATGAGGAAATTCCTCAGGCAATTTTCTTTGTGGGATGACAGATACAGCAGGTGTCGTTATTTCTACTTTTTGATTTAGCAAGGTGGACAATGCTGTTGCCGAACTGCCAAATGAAATATTACCGATTTCCCCTAATGCATCTTGTTCCATATGCGAGAGATAATCTTCAACGTGAAAAATATCGTCTGCTACGTCCATATCATCGTCGTCAGACCCACGTAACAGAGCATCTATTTCATCTTGTGAAAGCATATCATCGCTCATCATCGTCATCTCCCCCTTTCACAATGTCTAATACTTGTATTGCTAACTTTTTATTAATCTTCCCTGGCTGTCCAACAAATTTAGGGATGTTGCCAACTTTTATGACGAGTGGCTGATCGATTTGCCTGTTTAACTCGATAACATCTCCAATCCCGAGCATTAGAAAATCTTGAATACTAATTTCAGAATGCCCCAGTTCACCGACTACCGGCACTTCAGCACTTTGTATATGTTTTTCTAAGCGGCTGAGTTCTTCAGGGACTCTTTCCTTTTTATCTGTCTGCATCCAATAACGGACAGATAATTTAGGGATAATTGGCTCAAGAACAACATGAGGAATACAAATGTTAATCATTCCACTAGTTTCACCAATGGTTGTATTTAAAGAAATGACAACAACGGTTTCGTTCGGCGAGACCATTTGTAAAAATTGCGGATTCACTTCAAAATCCATCAGTTGCGGATCGATTTCAACGATTGTGCTCCATGCTTCGAGATAATTTTCGAACGCACGTTCAAATGTATTCGACATAATCTTCGTTTCAATTTCTGTTAAATTATCAACTTTGTTAATGCTCGATCCTTTGCCGCCCATCATTCTGTCCATTAATGCGTACGCAATATTTGGATTGACCTCCATTAGGATTCGGCCATCCAATGGGGGTACTTCAAATACATTTAAAATGGTCATATTTGGAATCGAACGAATAAATTCCTCATATGGAATTTGATCAGCCGAAGCAACGGTAATTTGGACATATGTTCTTAATTGGGCAGAGAAGAACGTAGTCAATAGTCTTGCAAAATTTTCATGGATCCTTGTTAAACTTCTAATCTGATCTTTAGAAAATCTGAGCGCTCTTTTAAAATCATAGACCCTTATTTTCTTCTCAGTCTGTTCTTTTTTTAGCTCATCTGCATCCATTTCACCTGTAGATAAAGCCGATAACAGTGCGTCTATTTCGTTTTGGGATAAAACTTCGCCGGACATGTTGCCTCACCTCCAGTTTAACTAATTTCTGCCAGATTTTTTATTGGAGGATCGATTCGGTGATATAGACGTTTTCAATCTTTCCTTTTTGCATCAGGCTATTTATCTTTGTCTTTAGGTCCTCTTTTAGCTTCGTTTGACCTGATTTCCCTTGGATTTCATCTGCCTTCATTTCAGACAATTCTTGAATAATGAGATCTTTCACTTGAAAATCTCTTTTTTCTAGTTCTTGTTTCGCCTTTTTGCTATCTGTTTGAATCTTTAATGAAATACGAATAAAATCATTGCTTGCTAGATTAGTTGTTACTTGCGGAATATCAACAGATGCCTCTAATACTTGATCAATGGAAGGCTCTTTCGAACTGGAATTGTCGTTAAGCTGCTTCACAACAATGACTGCAACAGTTCCAACAAGGGCAATGGCAACAAGCAGAATTAACATGATCATTACCAGCTTATTATTCTTCATTCACACTTTCCCCCAGATGATGCCTTCCAAGAAGGCTAACAGATTGATAGAATTCTCTTACCAATTGCAAAACAATATCCGCTGTCTCCTTCACAACATATTTCCGCCCGTTTGTTAACGTAATCGTTGTGTCAGGGAACGATTCTATCGTTTCGATATACACTGCATTTATCATAAATGCTTTACCGTTTAGTCGCGATACTTTAATCAATGTAATTATCAGGGCTAAAGGAACGACTCCTCTAACCCTGTCCCTCCCTTAAACTATCGTTTTAAGTTTACTAGCTCTTGTAAAATTTCATCAGATGTTGTGATAATGCGCGTGTTTGCTTGGAAACCACGTTGGGCAACGATCATTTCGGTGAATTCTTCGGAAAGGTCTACGTTGGACATTTCTAGGGTACCAGAAATTAATGTTCCAGCCCCATCTTCACCAGGACTTAAAGGCAATGGTGTACCGGAGTTCACTGTATCTTTAAACAAATTGTCTCCAACCCTATCTAAGCCGCCATTATTATTAAATCTAGCAATGCCTATTGGTCCTTCTTGGTTTACTATATCAGATCCATCAACTAAAAAATTAATCATTCCGTCATTAGAGATACTCAAACTTTTTATCTGATTTGCATCCCCACCGTTTAATTTAATAGTTAGTCCGCCCTTAGTAAGAACTAAATCACCTGAAGATGTTACAAGTTGAGCATCTTCATCAAGGTATAAGTTTCCTGAGCGGGTATAATAGGTTGTACCCCCTCTATCAACCATTAAATATCCATCACCTTGAATACCTATATCAAGCACCCGCCCGGTTGTTTGTAAACTACCTTGTGTATCTATTGTATCTATTGAAGATAACTGAGAACCTAGTCCTACTTGTTTTGGATTCACCCCTCCAGAATTATCTCCAGGCCCACTAGCTCCTGAAATCGTCTGGCTAACCATTTCCTTGAAGGTCACACGCCCCTTCTTAAACCCATAGGTATTTACATTTGCAATATTATTACCAATTACATCAAGTTTCGTCTGAAAGTTCTTCATTCCACCTATACCTGAGTACATTGAACGCAGCATTTAACTTTAACCCCTTTCGTATTAGCTGCTTCTGTCATTCCGCAGCAATGGCTTCCTATTTAGGTCCAGCCAATATTTATTGATCCATAATAATTGTTCCATTAATATTCGTAAATATTTGTGTTCTTGCTTCTTCCCGGTCCATTGCAGTGATCACAGTATTGTTTTTTGCACTTACAATTAATGCAGCGTCTTTTAGCAATATCAGTGATTCCTTTACACCCATTTTTTTCGCTTCATTTACTTTTTCTTCAATTTGTTGCCAACGAAGATCATTAATTTGGATACCTCTTTGATGTAATCGTTCCTGAGCATGCTTACTTACTGTTAATTTGTTAGATTGTAATGCTTGTTGAAAATGAAGGGAAAAAGTATTTCCACTTATTTGATTCGATTTTAGTCGCTGAATATGTTGGTTGTTTACGGGCTGTGATTGAACCGGTCTAAAATTTGACTTTTCCACCCAATCACTTCCTTTATTTATTCAATTTTATATTAAGGTCATTTCGTGCATCAATCATGTGAATCAAATTTGTTTTAAACTAACTTCTGAAATATTGGCCGGTTCTAATTTTGTGCCATCATCGAGAGTTAAATATACACGACCATTTTTGAATGATATTGAAACAACCGTTCCAATCCCTTCTTGTATAGTTGGCCCCTGATCCGGATCTGCTGAGTCCACAATATTATGCCAAGTTATGTCTTTGCCAATAAACGAATTGTAGGCAATTAATTGGCTTTGTTCTTGAGATTCGACAAACCTATGGAGCGTACTATTCATGTTTGTAATTTGCTCCAATGTGGAGAATGTCGCCATTTGTGCAATAAAGTCTTTATCATCCATCGGGCTTAATGGATCTTGGTTTTGAAGCTGAACCATTAAGATTTTCAAAAAATCATCTTTTCCTAAAATATCTGATCCTGTTTTTCGGTTCTCTTTTTGATAGTTTGATAGAAACAATGATGAATCAATTGTATTTGTCATTCGTAATCACACCTATACTTCAGTATTGAGGAGTGCCTCTTCAAACGAGTGGGTAAAATCTTCTTTATGCTGTTCTTTCTGATCGTCCCTGTTCTGCTGTCTTTCCTGCCCTTGCTGCTGCTCACGATTAAATGTGCGTTCCTGCCCAGTAAACTGCTGCGAGATTTCTACTCTCTCTATTTGGATATTTTGAGAACTGAACGCTTGCTTTAATCCATTGAGATGGGATTCCATCATATCCTTCGCAACAGTAGTAGATGTGAGAATTCGGGCAATAATTGCTGAATCTTTCTGAATCAATTCCACTCTAAGAGCGCCTAAATGTTCCGGATTTAACTTTATGAACAGTTTTTGCGTGCCGCCGTTTTTAATAAATTGGCTCTTTGACAGAATCGATTCAAACTGATCGATCAATTGCTCTGCCGACACTTGCTTACCGGAATGATTGACCATTAGTGTTAATTGTTCAGGTTTGGATAATTGCTGATATTGAATAAAGCCTGGATGAATCGTTTCAGTTTTGTGCAATACTTTAGATATGTTCTCAAGATTTTCAAAGCCCGCAGAAACGGTTGAATTCTTTCTATTCATCTCTTGGACTACAGATGAAAACGCTTTGTGCAGAAACTCTTCCCTATTAGAAGTATCAGCACTAGCTAATTTCATCTCTAGCTTCTCATTAATATTTTTCATAAATTCCCGTAATTTCATTTGATCGCCTAAAGAATCCTGATGGGCTGCTAATAATTCATAAAGCTTTAATGCTTTCAGTGTTTGTCCAAATTCTTTATTAGGTTCAAAATCCTGTAGTAAAACCAAATTCCCGTATAAACTATTCAATACCTGTAAAAGTTCAGCTGATGACAAGCCTATCTGTTCTTCTATCATACGCATAATTTCATCAATACTTTGATACGCTGTTTTCTCCAATAACTCAGACCCATTTTCAAGCTCCAGAATATCATTGATCTGCAAAAACTGGATGAGTCCAGCTAGTTCCTCGCTAGATAACTCATCTTTTTCTTCTCCTTCAGTTAGACCTTCTAGAGCAACAGGAGGGTTATTGGTTAAATTTGCAAACAGAGCAGAAAAACCATTCGTACCTTTGCCTGATAAAACTGGTTCCGCTTCCCGAGGAATTAGTGTGCTAATTGCTCCTAATCCGCCAATTTCCATATCTTCACCTCCCTTCGATCCGTTATATTATGGCGAGTTCAAAGCATTATTTTCCTTCTCAACCGTTAATAACTCAGTAAATCGCGCCGCATCCTTAGGGTCCATTTTTTCCATTATCCCGGCTAATGTCGCTGCTTTTAGATTAGATAGAATTTTTATCGCTTCCGGTTCACTCATTTGCGAAATGATGGGAGCAGCCTTTTTGGCAGAAATCGTTTCATACGTTTTTACAATATCTTTAAATGCCCGTTTGTTTTCCTCTTTCATCGCAGTCAATTCATCAATTTCCTCTTCTAGACGTTCTCTTTCCTTTTGTGCCTTCGAAATTTCCTGATCTTTACTGTCCAATTTCGTTTCTAGCTGTGAGATTTTTGCTTCACGATCTTTGATCTCGGCTTCTAGTTCAATCATCTTCGTTTCAAGTTCCTCGACTGATTGCGTTTTTTCCTCTGTAGAGATAAAAGGGATTTTCTGACTGTATTCCTTCGTTATTTCAAAGACATTATAGCCAAGAATAGTCATAGCAATGAGGGCGACTGTTATTGCAAATAGCAACGGAATAAAGACAATTAATATGAAGCTTTGAAACTTCGTATACTTTTTCGATTCTTTTTCTTCTAAAACCTTGTCCATTTTACCACCTAATTTCCCCGATTCATAAACTGCTGAATCGAGATATCATCCATTTGTCTTCCCTCTATTTGTTTAGTCATTTCAACAAAATTTGTTAAATCTTTTTCTTTGATTTTGACATACTTTTTCACTTCGATGTTTTTTTCCATCAGCTTTTCTTGATGATAGTTCATATGATGGCGTGCATTTACAACCATTTGTTGGTAATGATTAATGGTCTTTTCTAAATTATGAATAAAAAGCTGATGATGCCTAATTTCTTGCACAGGCAATCCGCTAACGAGCCTTGAAGACTGATAAACTTCCAGTTCCTCTTTTTTCTTCAAGTACTCATACAATTTCTCAGCAGCTTCTTCAAATCTTTTCACTGCCTGATTATAAATATTAAAAGCTTCATCCTTTTCTCTTTCTTTGATTGTCAGGATTTTTTCGAATTTAAATTGGTATTGCATGGAGATCAATCTCCTTTCCCCACGAGACTGGATAATTGCTGAATACTTTCCTGAAAGGAAACTTTTTCATTCGTCCCCTGTTTTAAAAAAGAAATAATCGTCGGATAAAGCCTGATCGCTTCATCAATTTCTATCGAGGAACCTCTTTTGTACGCACCGATATTAATTAAGTCCTCTGAATTTATATAGGTACTTAATGTTTCCCGTAGTTTCTCCGCTGCTTTCACGTGATCAGACTGAACGATATTATTCATCACGCGGCTCACGCTTTTCAATACATTTACGGCCGGATATTGACCTTTATTTGCTAGTGATCGATCAAGTACAAAGTGGCCATCCAATATTCCTCTAACTGTATCAGCAATTGGCTCATTCATATCATCGCCATCAACTAGGACTGTATAGAAAGCTGTGATCGATCCATGTTCATTTGTTCCTGTTCTTTCTAAAAGTTTTGGCAGTACAGCAAAAACAGACGGTGTGTACCCTTTTGTTGTCGGTGGTTCCCCGATTGCTAGTCCGACTTCCCTTTGGGCCATCGCAACCCGGGTAACAGAATCCATCATCATCATGACATTTAAGCCTTTATCGCGGAAATATTCGGCAATCGCGGTTGCCGTATAAGCCCCTTTTATTCTCATTAATGCAGGCTGATCAGAAGTAGCAACAACAACGATGGATCGGCTTAAGCCTTCAGGTCCTAAATCACGTTCAATAAATTCGCGTACTTCTCTCCCACGTTCTCCAATTAGCGCAATCACATTCAAATCCGCTGTTGTATTTCGTGCAATCATCCCTAGAAGAGTACTTTTACCAACTCCACTACCTGCAAATATACCGACCCGCTGCCCATTCCCTACTGTCAAAAGACTATCAATCATTCTGACACCTACTTCAATCGCTGATGAAATAGGGGGTCTTTGCATCGGATTAGGCGGAGACTGTTCAGTAGGAACAGATGACAAACCTTTCGGTAACGGAGACCCATCAAGCGGAAGTCCAAGCGAATCAATAACGGACCCGATTAACTGCGCTCCGACCCTTATCTCTAAAGGTTTAGAAGTTGCTTCCACTAAACTCCCGGGAGAAATATCATTGATCGTTGTGTAAGGCATTAAAATAACATTTTCATTATTGAACCCGACAACTTCGGCCTGAATCTTTCTTTTTTGTTTATTTCCAACATGAATAAAACATACGTCTCCAATGGAGCTTTCAGGTGGACCTTGCGATTCAATCATCAATCCTACTACTCTATTTACACGTCCATAACGTTTGAAGGAATCCAGCTGGTCAATCTGCTCGATTAAATCGGCAAGCTTCATTCCTATTCACCCTCCAGCATTTCGATAAGCTTTTGTTTAATTTCTTCGAGCTGACTATCAATACTAGCGTCAATTTTGCCGTTAACAGATTCAATAATGCAGCTGGATTCCGATAGGTCGTCATCCGGGAAGATATAAAAATCGATTTCTTTAGGAAACAATGTGATCAGCTCATCCTTATTTGAAAGGAGGAACTCATAATGAACAGGATGAACATGGAGTTGGACTTCCTGATTTTCCCTTGCTTCTTTTAACGCAAGTTTTACAATAGATAGAAATTCTTCGTTATTATCCTGCAATGATTTACCTAAAATTTTCTGTGCTACCTTTAAGCCAATATTAAGAATCGTTTTTTCTGAGGAATCAACATGCCTTCGAAAATCTTTCTTTGCTGATTCGACTACCTCTTTAGCAGACTGAATTAATTCAGCATACTCTGTATAACCTTTCTTATGGCCTTCTTCTAATCCGTTTGAAAAACCAGCTTCCCGCGCCTGCTCTGCAATCGTTTCTTTTTCAAGTTCAAATGCCTGTTTTTGTTCGTTCATTTGCCGTTGCATGTATTCTGCTTCAAGCTTCGCTTCATTAATAATGGCCTCAGCTTCAAGTTGAGCATTCTTCAAAATTGCCTCAACTTGAATGTCTGTGTTTACGGGAGCTGTTTCCGTTTTCTCTGGCTGGTTAGGGCGCTCAAGAATTTTAATTGAAATGACCTTTTTTTCCGTCTTATTCGGTTCAGTCCAATGGGATTTGATTAATCTAGACAATAATATCATCTCCCCCGCCGCGTGCAACGACGATCTCCCCAGCTTCCTCTAGACGGCGAATAATGGCAACTATTCTTGATTGTGCTTCTTCAACATCTCTTAGTCTAACAGGACCCATATACTCCATCTCATCCTTAAACGTTTCAACCATCCGTTTAGACATATTTTTATAGATAATCTCTTTCACTTCATCACTGGAAACCTTAAGTGAAAGCATTAGGTCTTCACTTTCACAATCACGAATAACTCTCTGAATTGCACGGTTATCAAGAGTAACGATGTCTTCAAATACAAACATCCTCTTCTTAATTTCCTCAGCAAGCTCCGGATCTTGAATTTCCAACGCATCCAAAATAGTCCGCTCCGTCGATCGGTCAACACCATTTAGGACATCGACAACCGCTTCAATTCCGCCTGTCTGTGTATAATCCTGTGTAACGGTTGCAGATAGTTTTCTCTCTAATATTTGTTCAACTTCATTGATTATTTCAGGTGCTGTACTATCCATAACAGCGATCCTTTTAGCAATATCCGCCTGCATTTCCTGCGGCAGCTCTGATAATATTTGACCTGCCTGAGCAGCATCCAAATACGATAAGATCAATGAAATGGTTTGCGGATGCTCATTTTGAATGAAATTTAATATTTGAGCCGGATCAGCTTTTCTCGCAAAATCAAATGGCCTAACCTGCAATGAAGAGGTTAGTCGGTTAATAATAATAGCCGCTTGCTCAGTACCAAGTGCTTTTTCAAGGACGGTTTTTGCATAGCCGATCCCGCCTTGAGAAATGTAATCTTGCGCCAGCGCAATATTGTGAAACTCCTCAAGAATTTCCACCTTTGTTTGCGAGTCAACCTTTCTGACACCAGAGATCTCTAAGGTTAATTTTTCAATTTCCTCTTCACTCAAATGCTTATATACAGAAGACGCAACATCGGGACCAAGTGAAATGAGAAGGATGGCCGCCTTTTGTTTACCAGATAATTCTTTTTGATCTCTTTTCGCCACTATCCATCCCTCCTAATCTTCAGCAATCCAAGAACGCAACAGCTTTGCAAAGTCTTCTGGTTTTTCTTTTGCCATTTTTTCAAGTTGTTTCTTGCGCATCGTGCTTTCTGTTTCATGCTCTTCATTAACATCTGGGACTTGAATTAATTCTTCCTGTTTACTGTTCTCTTCTTCAGCTTCCGCTCGTTTTCTTCTTGCTTTAATAAATAAGAAGATAAGCCCCCCGATAATAGCTAAAAGAATACCGCCTGCGATATACGCCCACATTGGCATGACTGGCTTAATTTCATTCGGGAACTCTACCTTCCCTTTGAACGGTTGGACTGAAACAACGACTTTATTCTGTAAATCCGCTTCAGTCAACTCCGCGTTACCAGCTTTCTTATCAATCGTTGTGCGGACGATCGTCCCAAGGATTTTCGTAATATCATCGATTCTTTCTTGCGGAAGTGAGTTTGGATCGTCCGCTTCTGGTGGTTCCACCATTACTTGAATTCCAAGATCTCTTACTTTGTAGGGACTCTCAACAATTTCTTTGCGTATTTTATTTACTTCATTATTGATTGTTTCTTCAATTCTTTCGTAATCACCATTTGAGCCGTTACCTTCTAAATAAGAAGATCCAAGTGCATCAGCAGGGTCTTGTCCTTGAGGAAGTCCACCGACCTGATCTGCATTTCCAGTAAAGGTTTCAGTAATTTTCTGAGCGCTGATCGCAATCCCTGCCATATTTTCCTCATCAACTGGTGTTATAAGGTCTTCCTGCCTATTCTCCTGGGTGAAGTCGATATCAGCAGTAACTGACACAACAACCTTTTCCTGCCCCATCAAGGTTCTTAACATCCCTTGAACTTGACGTTGGACATCTCTTTCAATTTGCTTCTTTATTTCATGTTGTGCAGCAAATGAAGCGCCTGGCGAAGAATTATTATTTTTTAAGTCAAAGTACTCAAAAAACTGGTTTGTTATGACGATATTATCAGTAGGCAGATTGGGAATGCTTTTTGAAACTAAATGATAGAGTGCTTGAATTTGAGATTCCTCGAACTGATAGCCTGGTTTTGTATTAAGAATAATGGATGCGGAAGCTTCCTCTGCTTGATCACTGACAAAGATCCCTTTCTGTGGAAGGGTGATCATCACCTTGGCATCATTCACACCATCAATCGCTTTCATCAGGTTCGCTAATTCCCCTTGCATCGAATTTAGCTTATTCATATTAAACTCATTATCAGTGCTGCCAAATCCGGCATTCTGACTAAAAAATGAATAATCAATGCTTCCCGATTTAGGGATCCCTTCAGCAGCGAGCTCTACTTTAAGTGTATCCACAATCTCTTCAGGGACTCTTATGGTTGAGCCTCCATCGGTTATTTCCGATTTAATGCCCCTTCCGTCCAAGCTTTCTTTAATTGTGCCTGTCTCAGATGGTGACAAATTGCTGTATAAAGGCACTAAAGTGGTTCTAGTTGCTAAAAGGGATCCCAATGCAATTATGACTATAAATAAAAGAGCGGAACCAAAGAGCACAAGTTTTTGCTTTTTGGTTCGGCTTCTCCAGTATTCTTTAGCTTTATTTACATATTTCTGAAATGATTCATTCATCTTAATCCCCCGGTTATTCTGTCTCATTCTTTGGCAGCTAATAACCGCTATTCGTTAGTTTTTAGCTTTAACAACAGATTAAAATATCGCCCTCTAGGTCACATGGCGCTTCGGCTTTCCTATTAAACTTGCATCCTCATTGTCTCTTGATAGGCTTCGATCACTTTATTCCGGATTTCTAATGCAGCCTGCATTGTTATACTGGCTTTTTGAGAAGCAATCATTACTTGATGAAGATCAACATTTTCTCCTCTTGCCAGTTTTTCGGTCATTTTATCTGATTGAATCTGAGCTTCATTAATTTTTTCAATTGAATTTTTCAATACGGACGAAAAACTCCTATGAGCTTCGAAAGGTGTATATGTATGGGTCTTGGTGTTTTTTTGTGGTTTTAACATTTGAGTAACAGGCATGAATGTCACCTTATTCATTTAACCATTCTCCTTTATTTCCCTATTTCTAATGCTTTCATCATCATCCCTTTGGAAGCATTAAAAACAGTCACGTTTGCTTCATACGATCTAGTGGCACTCATCAAATCAACCATTTCCCGCAACGGATCAACATTAGGCAGCTCAACATAGCCTTCATTATTTGCGTCAGGATGTTCAGGGTCGTAAACGAGCTTAAATGGTGTTTGATCTTCAATAATCCTTGAAACTTTCACCCCGTTGCCAACTGAATGGCTACCAGTTCTATTCATGGCTGTATTTAAAAAACTGGAGAATTGCCCTTCTTTCGGTTCGAGAACAACTGATTTACGACGGTAAGGCTGCCATTCGCCATTTACAACTCTCGCTCTAGTCGAATCAACATTCGCCATATTGGATGAAATAACGTCCATTCGCAGTCTTTGTGCAGTTAAGGCAGAGGCTGTGTTATTCATACTATGAAAAATTGACATTCTTACTTACCTCCTCGAATGACAGTTTGTAGACTGGAGAATTTCCCACTCATTCTATCTATCATTGCATTAAAATAGATTTGGTTCGTAGCTAAATCTGCCATTTCATTGTCCATATCTACACTGTTTCTGTTATGGTTAAACGACACATTTTTTCTCGTGATGACTCCCGAATTAGAAATGGGCCTTCCTTTGAATTCGAAATGTCTATTATCGGTGCGATTTGCAGCCATTGATTGATTTGATGCCAACCGTAATGTTTCTTTAAAACTGACATCTTTTGCTTTATATCCCGGTGTGCTTTCATTCGCAATATTTTGCGAAATTACTTTCTGTTTTAGTGAAGAATAATTTAAACCTTGTTCAATTGTTGATATCGTGTTGGAAAATAATTTCATAAACCCACCTCATTCAATACCCATATTACTTTATTAATGGGGGTAAATGCCAATTAATTTGATATTATTATAAAAAAATGTAGAATTTTAGCGATAAAGGAATAAATTTGTCAACAACTCTATTGTAATGAAAATGAAATAATATGTCTATGTAGTTGGGGTTACTTTTGGTGTGACATTAGGCCCATTTTTAATTATAGAATTGTTCTTGATGTTAATAAATGGGAAATCAATTTAAATAATTACAAATTTGCGAACGATTTGTTTAAAGTTGTAGTGAATTCCGAGGAATAATTAGAAGCTATTTCCGAATTTGCCGCAATTTTTTATGAATTAGGACCTTCGTACCTAGATTTATTTTAGACAATTAAATTACAAATAAAACGCCCGTCTTGTCGAAGACGGGCGTTTTATGATTAAGAATTAGATTAAGATCCGAACTTTCCTTAGCTTGACTTTAGTTTCTCAAGCTCTAATAAAAACTTGTCATTTAAGACTTTAATGTAAGTACCTTTCATTCCAAGGGATCTGGATTCAATTACACCAGCGCTTTCCAATTTCCTCAAGGCGTTAACGATTACGGAGCGAGTAATTCCAACACGGTCAGCGATTTTTGACGCAACGAGCAATCCTTCGCTTCCATTAAGTTCTTCAAAAATATGTTCAATCGCTTCAAGTTCACTATAAGAAAGGGAGCTGATCGCCATTTGAACAACTGCCTTACTGCGGGCTTCTTCTTCGATTTCTTCCGATTTTTCTCGAAGAATCTCCATGCCTACAACAGTTGCGCCATATTCAGCAAGGATTAAATCATCGTCATGGAATTGATCTGCCAGCCTAGCAAGGATAAGTGTGCCAAGACGTTCCCCACCGCCGATAATTGGAACAATTGTCGTTAAGCCACTGCTGAAAAGCTCCTTGTTCTCAACTGGAAACGCTGTGTATTCGCTATCTATCCCAAGATTTGATGATGTCTCCTGAACATTAAAAAGATTATTCGTATATTCTTCAGGGAATTGACGGTCTTCGAACATTTTCTTCATACGATCGTTTTCGATTTGTTGATTTACTGCTAAACCTAATAATTTCCCACGGCGACTAACGACAAAAGTATTTGCAGTGATGACATCACTCAATGTTTCCGCCATTTCTTTAAAGTTTACCGGTTTCCCAGCTGCTCTTTGCAGCATTGCATTAATTTTTCTTGTTCTTGTTAATAAATCCATTATTTCTTCCTCCTATTTGTTAAAACAATTGCAGACATTTTTTTCTACAAAATGAATTGACTTAAATCTTTGTTGCGTGAAATTGCTCCCAGTTTCTCCTCAACGTATTGAGGGGTAATTGAAATTTTCTCCATTGTGATATCAGGAGCTTCAAATGATAAATCTTCCAATAATTTTTCCATGATGGTATGGAGTCTTCTCGCTCCGATGTTATCCGTATTTTGATTGACCTCAAAAGCAAATTCAGCAACCCTACGAATAGCATCGTCAGAAAATTCAATTTGTATACCTTCCGTTTCCAATAATGCTTCATATTGTTTAATAAGCGCATTATCAGGCTCTACAAGAATATTAAAGAAGTCTTCTACCGTCAATTTATTCAGTTCAACTCGGATCGGAAAACGACCTTGAAGTTCCGGAATTAAATCTGAAGGTTTTGCCATATGGAATGCTCCAGCTGCCATAAATAGGACATGGTCTGTTTTTACCGAGCCATACTTCGTCACAACTGTGGAACCTTCGACGACTGGAAGGATATCTCTTTGCACCCCTTCACGAGATACATCAGCAGAGGATCCACCGCCATTTTTGCTTGCGATCTTATCAATTTCATCGATAAAAATGATTCCAAATTGCTCAGCACGAAAGACTGCTTCTTGTGTCACTTCATCCATATCAATTAATTTTTGGGCTTCCTCATTTGTCAAAACCTTCCTTGCTTCATGGACAGTTAATTTTCTTTTCTTCCGTCGTTTCGGCATTAACCCACTAAGAGCATCCTGCATATTCATGCCCATTTGTTCCATACCGGAACCTTGAAGCATATCAAACATCGAAGGCTGCTGTTCATCAACTTCAACGGTAACTATTTCGTTTTCAAGCTCTCCAAGAGCAAGTTTTTCTCTCACTATCTTGCGTTTTCCTTGAAGGCTCAAGTCGTCATCTAAAGTAGAATCTTGGTCCGACTGATCGTTTCCGCCGCCAAACAGCATTTCTAAAGGGTTTTTATAATTAGCGGTCTTCTTATTTGAAGGGACAAGCAATTCAACAAGAAGACGGTTTGCATTATCTTCTGCCCGTTCCTTTACACTAGCCATCTTTTCTTCTTTCACAAGGCGCACAGATGTTTCCACTAGGTCTCTCACCATTGATTCAACATCTCTTCCAACGTATCCTACTTCAGTGAATTTTGTTGCTTCCACTTTAATAAACGGAGCACCTACTATTTTAGCCATTCTTCGGGCTATTTCAGTCTTACCAACGCCGGTAGGCCCGATCATTAAAATGTTTTTAGGCGTAATTTCATCTCGGAGCTTCTCATCAAGCAATCCGCGACGGTATCGGTTTCTAAGTGCAACAGCAACAGCTTTCTTTGCGTCCTTTTGCCCGATAATAAATTGGTCCAGCCTTTCAACAATCTGACGCGGGGTTAAATTCGTTCCTTTAATCATTGATCAGCACTCCTTCCCTTAAAGTTCTTCAACAATGATATTGTTATTTGTATACACACAAATTTCAGCTGCCATTTCGAGTGACGCTTGAGCAATTTCCCTTGCTGACAGATGGTCACCGGCATATCTCTTTAACGACCTGCCTGCCGCCAATGCATAATGCCCACCAGAGCCAATTGCTAAAATCCCGTCATCGGGCTCAATTACTTCGCCTGTTCCTGAAATCAGGAGCAATTTCTCCTCATTCATGATTATGAGCATCGCTTCCAACTTGCGCAAAACTTTATCGCTTCTCCATAGCTTCGCAAGCTCAACTGCAGCCCTCTCCAAGTTCCCATTAAACTCTTCTAGCTTTCCTTCGAACATTTCAAATAAGGTAAATGCATCAGCTACGGAGCCAGCAAAACCAGCAATTACCTTTCCATTAAACAGCTTCCGCACTTTTCGTGCTGTGTGCTTCATCACAACTGCATTCCCAAAAGTTACCTGACCATCTCCAGACATAGCGCAATTTCCTTTATGCTGGACCGCAAAAATAGTAGTAGCATGAAATTGAGACATTAATAACCCTCCTTTGCAGTTCTTACCCAAACGATCCCACTCTATCCATTGTTTGCCTCTTATTAAAAGAAAGTTTGACCTTATGCCCTAGGATGGTGGGTCATATATGTTTTTCTCAAATATTCATTGGTCACATGCGTATACACTTGTGTTGATGACAAAAAGGAATGACCCAACAACTCCTGAACTGTTCTCATATCGGCGCCATTCGCTAGCAAATGGGTAGCAAACGTATGCCGAAGCTTATGAGGGTGTATTTTTCCAGTTAAAGCTGATTGTTCAAGCAACTTATTCAAGATCAGTCTAATACCACGCGAAGTTAATGGACCTCCTCGATAATTTAGAAACAAAGCGTCGTTGGAAGCCTCTTTCGTAAGCAGGAGCTTCCGGCCATTTTGTATGTAAAGCTGTAAGGCGTCATGTGCAAAGCTTCCGAAAGGAATGTAGCGTTCCTTTTTCCCCTTTCCATGAACCAGCACAGTTGAAATATACATATCTAGGTCTTTTATGCAGATTTGGCTGCACTCGCTTACACGCATACCAGTAGCATAAAGAAGTTCGAGAAGTGCTTTGTTTCTTTGCCCAATTGGCGTATCCGTTTCACAGGCTTGAAAAAGCTGTAGTAGCTCTTCTTCATAAAAAAACTCTGGAAGCCTTTTTTCAGCCTTGGGAATTGAAACGAGAGCAAATGGGTTTTCAGCAACTATCTTTTCTCTCACCAGAAATTTGAAAAAACTACGCAGGCAAGAAATTTTACGAGCAACCGATTTTCTTGCAAGCTTTTGATCAAAAAGTTTTGTTAAATAAATACGAACATCAAAATACTTAACATCTTCCAAATCTTTGATTGCTTGTTCAGATATGAACATAAAGAATTCTCTAATGTCATATTGGTAATGTTCAATAGTATATTGTGAATAACTTTTTTCGATTTGTAAATATTCAATAAACAACTTTAACGAATTGTTCACAATTTGATCCATTTATACCACCTCACAAGGGCTTCTAAAGCTTAACACATTTTAGTAGCCCTTGCAATGAATTTACGTATTTTTCACAAAGTTCTGAATTGTTTCTAAAGCTCGGTTTGCATGATATTCATTGCGCTCTTTTTTCCCTTTTATTTTCACAGGGATGTCAGGAAGTAAACCAAAGTTTGCATTCATTGGCTGAAAACTTTTTGCATTTGCGGACGTTATATAATGTGCCAAGCTTCCTGTCACTGTTTCAGGCGGAAATTCAAGCGGAGCTTCTCCTTTAACAAAACGAGCTGCATTTATTCCTGCGACTAATCCGCTTGCAGCTGATTCGACATAACCTTCAACTCCAGTCATTTGGCCAGCAAAAAATAAATCTTCTCGATTGTTAAATTGATAAGTAGATCGCAATACTTTCGGCGAATTAATGAATGTATTTCGGTGCATAACTCCATAACGAACGATTTCCGCATTTTCTAAGCCTGGAATCAATTGAATGACTTCTTTTTGCGGGCCCCATTTCAAGTGAGTTTGAAATCCAACAATATTATATAAAGTGCCTGCTGCATCATCTTGACGAAGCTGAACGACTGCATATGGTCTTTTGCCTGTTTTCGGATCTTCGAGGCCAACAGGCTTCATCGGTCCGAACAACATTGTTTTCTTCCCTCTATTAGCCATTACTTCAATCGGCATGCATCCCTCAAAAAAAATCTCTTTCTCAAATTCCTTTAATGGGACGGTTTCCGCAGTAATCAATGCCTCGTAAAAACGATCGAATTCCTCTTCAGTCATCGGGCAGTTTAAATAGGCTGCTTCCCCTTTATCATATCGAGATTTCAAGTAAACCTTTTCCATATCAATGGAGTCTTTTTCAATAATCGGGGCTGCCGCATCATAAAAATACAAGTATTCCTCACCTGAGAGCTCTTTCAATTTCATAGATAAAGCTTCACTTGTAAGCGGCCCTGTCGCAATGATCGTCGGTCCTTCAGGAATTTCTGCCACTTCCTCATGAATAACCGTAACATTCGGATGGTTTTTCACCTTTTCAGTTACTCGAGCTGCAAATTCATGACGATCGACAGCTAAAGCCCCTCCTGCCGGAACAGAACTTGCATCGGCGGAATCGATAATTACGGAATTTAGTAATCTCATCTCTTCCTTTAGGACTCCGACTGCATTCGTAAGCGTATTCGCTCTCAGAGAATTGCTGCATACTAGTTCTGCAAATTTATCTGTGTGGTGTGCAGGAGTTTGCTTCACCGGCCTCATTTCGTATAGGCGAACGTGAATACCGCGATTCGCTATCTGCCACGCTGCCTCACTTCCAGCTAAGCCTGCACCGATAACATTTACTGCTAGATCTTTCATTTTTCAAACCTCCAAACGTACATATGTAAATAATCCCCAATTCGCCACTATATCCAAAAACAATCCTTTCTTACTTTACCCTTAATCATAATCATTTTGCAATTAACAATACGTATTAAGGATAAAAAAGTTCTATTTTCATTAAAAAATCTATCTTTTACCCAATTATTTGCAGTTATACCTTATGCTTACTTCATTTACCAATAGAAAAACATTCATGAGTATACGCTTCCGCCCGGTATATAAATGTCGTTCAACTACCTTTCATGCACTAGTTATTCCTTGCGTCATCAAGGACAAGTTTTGCGCGGTGACCGTCAATTAATGATTCGCACAAAAAAGAGTGAGCAATTTAGCTCACCCTTAACTTTGTTGCTCTTCCTTGTAGTCACATTCAACACATTGAACCTGTACACCTTTTTTCAGTTTTTTCTCAACAAGATGCTTTTCGCATTTTGGACAACTGCGCGGTAAAGGCTTATCCCAGGAAATAAAGTCGCATGCCGGGAACCGGTCACATCCATAAAAAATCCGGTGTTTTTTACTTTTTCTTTCTATTATATTACCTTCATTACACTTCGGACATTTAACGCCGATCTCTTTAACAATCGGCTTTGTGTTCCTGCAATCAGGGAAATTACTGCATGCCATGAATTTGCCATAGCGCCCCATTTTAAACACCATCGGATTTCCGCACTGTTCACAATCTTCACCAGCTGGCTCATCTTTTATTTCAACTTCTTGCATTTCTTTTTCAGCTTTTTGAAGATGCTTTTCGAAATCACCATAGAAGCCGTCAATAATCTGAACCCAGTTCACTTTTCCTTCTTCAATATAGTCCAGATCCTTTTCCATTTTCGCCGTGAATTCGATATCAAGAATGTCAGGGAAAAACTCAAGAATTAATTCTGACACGATTTCTCCGAGCTCAGTTGGAATGAATCTTTTGTTATCCAAGGCGACATACCCTCGCTTTTGGATTGTATCCAAAGTCGGCGCAAATGTGGAAGGCCGGCCAATCCCACGCTCTTCAAGCGTTTTCACAAGTCGTGCTTCCGTATATCTTGGAGGGGGCTGTGTAAAATGCTGTTTTGGTTCAATATCTTTTTTTAGAACCTCGTCTCCTTCTTTCAAATCAGGAAGCATTCTGTCTTTTTCCTCCGACTGATCATCTGTGCCTTCAACATAGACTTTCATGAAGCCAGGGAATTTCACTTTCGAACCGGTAGCTCTAAAAATGACTTCTCCGTTTTTCAAATCAACACTCATCGTATCCATTACGGCTGATGCCATTTGACTAGCAACGAAGCGCTCCCATATTAACCTGTATAAACGCAGCTGGTCTCTAGAAAGATATTCCTTCAAGCTACTTGGCTCTTTTGCGACGCTTGTTGGCCGGATCGCCTCATGAGCATCCTGTGTATTTGATTTTTTCTTTTCCTTTTTCTTTTCGGTCTGAAGAAACTCTTTCCCATAGGATCTTTCAATAAAATCAGCAGCTTCTCCTTGGGCAATTTCTGAGATTCGAGTTGAATCTGTCCTCATGTAGGTGATTAAACCGACTGTACCTTCCTTGCCGAGGTCTATTCCTTCATACAATTGCTGAGCAAGCATCATCGTTTTCTTCGCACGGAAATTCAATTTACGCGCTGCTTCTTGCTGAAGGGATGATGTAGTGAATGGTGCAGCTGGGTTTCGCTTCCGTTCCTTTTTTGTCACAGACGTTACGTCAAACTTATTGCCCTTCATTTGGCTTAGTACGTTTTGAACATCCGATTGAGATTTCAACTCGACTTTTTCATTCCCTACCCCATAAAAAGATGCTTCAAAGCTGTCTTTTCCTTTAAGGAATTCGCCATCTATTGACCAATACTCTTCTGGAATAAAGGCCTTTATTTCCTTTTCTCTGTCTATAATTAACCGGACAGCCACCGACTGAACTCGCCCTGCGCTTAAACCTTTTTTGACTTTTTTCCATAATAATGGGCTGATGTTGTAACCAACCAATCTGTCCAACATCCTTCTAGCTTGCTGGGCATCGACTAAATCCATGTTAATCGGCCTTGGATGCTTGAAAGACTCTTTTATCGCATCCTTCGTAATTTCGTTAAAAACAACGCGGCAATCAGAAGTGACATCCATGTTCAGGCTATGAGCTAAGTGCCAAGCAATCGCTTCCCCTTCACGATCAGGGTCAGCTGCGAGATAGATTTTTTTTGCCTTTTTGGCTGCTGTCTTTAACTCTTTCAAAACAGGGCCCTTTCCGCGGATTGTAATGTACTTCGGTTGAAAATGATTTTCTACGTCAACACCCATTTGGCTTTTCGGTAAATCCCTGACATGCCCCATCGATGCTTTCACTTTATATTTCTTACCAAGATAACGCTCGATCGTTTTCGCCTTTGCGGGAGACTCAACGATTACTAGAAACTCTGACATCAATTAATCCTCCTTAAGAGGGATATTTAGAAAAACAATAGCGCTCTATTTAATAATTTAGCAGGGTTATCCTGCTATCTATTTATGTTTCACAGCCTTATTAGCCTTGAATTATATAACAGCTTATTTATTCTTATGAAATATCCACTATTATTGTACATCTCTTTCGTCTTTGTCAAACAAAATCGTAAAAACCTAAAAACGGTTACATTCTAGAGGTGCGAAGTTAGAAATGCGAATTGAGATTGGATGTCTCCAGCAAGTTAGCCAAATTCTTTTATTTTCTAGGTTGTTTTCGTAATGTTTGTTGTTTTATGACCATAATTTTAATTTAACTATCTGAGTTGATTGGAGTGGAGGGCACTTGACTCCTGCGGGAATAGAGGGAACGGGAGACCCCACAGGCGGTAACGCCGAGGAGGCTCCCGTCACTCCCCGCGGAAAGCAAGTGCCCGCAGCGGAAATCAACGAGCAAACTTTCAAAGTTAAAAACAACAGTCTATGCGAAAACAGCCATTTTCTAAAACTTGGTTTCAATGTCCCATTCACTGTATAAGATTTTTATCAACCATATGACCATCGAATAAATATTCTTAATTTCGAACATCTGTTGCAAAATGTATAACAGTTTCGAAAGAATTTCAACCTTTTTGAATAATATTGTTAAAAATAATATTATGCTTCACTGTTATTAACAAATTAGTTTTAAGATTATACATCCATTTATCAAGAAAAATACATGAAAAATTAATCAAATTCGCCTTGGCGTTATTTGCGTCCATATTTCCACCTTAGCTTGCTCGATAAATTCCATTAAAAAATCAATTCTTCTAATATATCTTCAGGGGTATTTACTAGCTTTGCTCCTTGCTGTATTAGCTCGTTTGTTCCCATTGAATAAGGACTAAAAATACTTCCAGGAAGAGCAAACACATCCCTGCCTTCTTGGACAGCATAGTTAGCTGTAATTAATGATCCACTTTTGCTTTTCGCCTGGACAATCAATGTTCCCTTGCTCATGCCACTGATTACTCGGTTTCTCATTGGGAATTGCCATCTTGTTGGCCTTGTATCTGGGGGATACTCAGAAATGATTAAATGGTTTCTCATCATTTCAGAGGCAAGTTTTTTATTGGTGTGAGGATAGATATGATACAAGCCGCCAGCAATCACTGCGATCGTTTTCCCCCCATGATTAATCGCAGAATGATGAGCAATTGTATCAATCCCTGCTGCTAATCCACTGACAATAACGACACCCTTTTCTATTAATTTAGGAAATAGGTAATTTATTGAGTTTTCTCCGTATGCCGTATGTTGTCTTGAGCCAACGACAGCTAAATGAATGTCTTTTATTAATAATGAAAGGTCACCTTTTGCATATAATACCCAAGGCGGCTGATAAGTTTCTTTTAATAAGGCAGGATATTCTTGATCAAAAATTGTGATAATTTGGATGCCATTTGGAGTGTACTGACGGATTTGCTCGTGAATTACATCGGATTGAAGGTCATTGAGAGTAGTTGAGAGAGGGAATTGCGTTTGCTGTACAATGAAGTCATTGAAGGAGTATTGGTAAATGGATTTAAGTTCGGGATCTGACTTTAATATCTTATATATTGTTTTCCAGCCTATATCTCTGCAGTGATGCAGATGTGCGAGCCTTAATGTGAAATCGTCCATTGGAAACCTCCTAATTGGTTATTTATTCGTCCGCTAATTTTAATCTTATGAGCTCATGAAGACAATTACGAGATGCGCTATTCCCCTAAATTTATAAAAAAGGTAGCTTGAATGTAGAAATAGCCCCCCTATAAAAGGGGGACTTTAGACTGTTAAATATCTAAATAAAAGCGAAATTAATGCGTTTTACACTTATCGTAAAGGCCTTTTTCTTTAAGGACCTTAATTAACGTTTCACCCATAACGGATGGTGTTTCAGCAACTTCAATTCCACATTCATTCATAACGCGAATCTTTTCATCTGCCGTCCCTTTACCGCCAGAAATGATCGCACCAGCGTGTCCCATGCGTTTCCCTGGAGGAGCAGTGCGTCCGCCAATGAATCCTACAACAGGCTTTGTCATATTCGCTTTAACCCACTCAGCCGCTTCTTCTTCAGCTGTTCCACCGATTTCACCAATCATAATAACAGCATATGTGTCAGGATCATTATTGAAAGCATCTAAAACATCGATGAAATTAGTGCCGTTAACTGGGTCACCGCCAATACCTACAGCTGTAGTCTGACCGATTCCAGCTTGTGTTAGTTGGTGAACAGCTTCATATGTTAATGTTCCTGAACGGGAAACAACCCCAACGTGGCCTTTTTTATGAATGTAGCCAGGCATAATCCCGATTTTACATTCATCCGCAGTGATAACACCAGGACAGTTTGGACCAACAAGACGCGTCTTTTTGCCTTCCATATAACGCTTTACTTTCACCATATCCAATACAGGAATATGTTCAGTAATACAAATAGCCAAATCAAGCTCTGCATCAACCGCTTCTAAAATGGCATCTGCCGCAAATGGAGCTGGAACATAGATAACGGAAGCATTAGCACCCGTCGCTTTAACCGCATCTTCAACCGTGTTGAAAACAGGTACTCCTTCTACTTCTGTTCCACCCTTTCCAGGAGTGACACCGCCGACAATTTTCGTGCCGTATTCAAGCATTTGTTTAGTATGGAAAAGGGCTGTTGAACCTGTAATCCCCTGTACGATAACTTTAGTATCTTTATTAATAAATACGCTCACTGTTAATTCTCCTTTCTCACCCTACTAATGAAACGATTTTTTGTGCGCCGTCAGCCATAGATTCAGCTGCAACAATATTTAAGCCGGATTTGTTAAGAATTTCTTTACCTAAATCAACATTTGTTCCTTCTAAACGAACAACTAAAGGAACTTCCAAGCCAACTTGCTTTGCAGCTTCTACTACACCTGTTGCAATCACATCACATTTCATTATTCCGCCAAAGATATTTACGAAAATACCTTTTACGTTTTGATCAGAAAGGATGATTTTGAATGCTTCCGTTACCTTCTCTGCTGTAGCACCGCCCCCAACATCAAGGAAGTTGGCAGGGTCGCCGCCATAGTGTTTAACGATATCCATTGTCGCCATCGCAAGGCCTGCACCGTTAACCATACAGCCGATATTTCCGTCTAAAGAAATGTAGCTTAAATCATATTTAGAAGCTTCGATTTCTTTCACATCTTCTTCTTCTAAATCACGGTATTCTAATATATCTTTTTGGCGGTATAAAGCATTGGCGTCGAAGTTTAATTTCGCGTCAAGTGCCATTACTTTTCCATCGCCAGTAACAACTAACGGATTGATTTCAGCGATTGAACAATCCTTTTCGATGTAAGCTTTGTACAAGCCCATCATGAATTTTACTGCTTGCCCAACAAGTTCTTTCGGGATGTTTATATTAAAAGCGATCCGGCGTGCTTGGAATCCAGTTAAACCGACAATCGGATCGATTTCTTCTTTGAAGATTTTCTCTGGCGTTTTTTCTGCCACTTCTTCAATTTCAGTGCCGCCTTCTTCAGAAGCCATTAATACAACATTTGAAGTTGCGCGATCTAATACTAAACCAATATAGTATTCTTTTTTGATGTCGCAGCCTTCTTCAATAAGTAAGCGTTTAACTTCTTTCCCCTCAGGCCCTGTTTGATGCGTAATAAGCGTTTTTCCTAAAATTTCATTCGCATATGTACGTACTTCATCTAAACTTTTGGCAACTTTTACACCGCCAGCTTTTCCACGACCACCAGCATGAATTTGCGCTTTTACTACACAAACCTCAGTCCCTAATTCTTTTGCAGCTTCTACTGCTTCTTCAACCGTAAAAGCCACTTTTCCATTTGGAACTGCTACCCCGTATTTTCTGAGGACATCTTTTCCTTGGTACTCATGTATATTCATTTCCCATCCTCCTATCAAACTCTTTAAAATATAGACTGCGCTTCCATTTTATTAAATGACACATACCTTGTCCACCTTTATTAGGCAAATATTATCTTTCTTTAAAAATTTCTAACATTAACTACCCATATAACCCTGTGTTCATAGTAGATTCCTTCTTTTCAAGAGTGAAAATAATTTTTTAATATAGGATTAGGTTGCCTTCATTGTTTTTTTCCACCGGCCACTTGATCAGCTTTGTAAATAAAAGCAAATACCTCAGCAACTGCTTGATATAATTCTGTTGGTATTTGTTCATTGATGTTAAGTTTTCCGAGAAGTTCTACTAATGACGGATCCTGTTGAATTGGAATACTGTATTCTTTTGCCTTTTCTAAAATATTTTCTGCGATCAGTCCTTTTCCCTTCGCTGCGATGTGCGGGGCATTTTGTCCATAGCTGTCATAGGTAAGTGCGACAGCCACTTTTCGAAGCTCCTTTTCCCTATTTTTCATATCCGAAAATCCACTCCATTGAATTGATTAGGCATGATCTGAGATGTAACAGCATCTTTTGCTTCGATGATTTGTTTGTTGTCAGCAGGTTTTTCAAAAGTGATTGAAGATAGCTGGTAATTGAGTATAGCTAAACCTTCTTTCAAGTTTGCAAATAACGGTGCTGCAAGCATTTTTAAATCGTTTTTGTCATTAATAATCGTAATATTCATGACTCTATTTTGGACTTGCAAATCTACGATTGTCTCCTTTAAAAAATCGAGATTTAAATAAAAAAGAACACGACAGTAATTTGGATCAATCTTGCCATTTTCTGTTTTCTTTCCGCTCCACTGCATCGTTAAATCGGTTTTTTTGTCCCAAAAAGACAATGGGATTTGGAATATATATTGCTGAATCGGACCAACTTCCTGTGACAGCACCTGGAAGCCTGTTATTTTGTGCAAAAGCTTTTCTGCTGCATCTTTGATATGGGCTGGGGCTTCCTCGTTTAATAGCCGCATTAGAAGAGGTTTAAGTGTATCTATTTTGTTTATGCCGTCCACTTCTGGTTGTTTCAATATTTTAAAGGCTTCATGTTCATATGAAAGCCCCATTATTCTGATTACTTTCTTTATTTGTTCATTAACCACATGCGAATTTTCCCACTGCACACTCCCTATTTGGACCTCTTTTTTCAAGTTTGCAAGTAAGGCTTGTTCCTGCGCAGAAAACTTTATTGTTAGGTCAGAATCGTCCATGGAAAGAACTTTCGCTAGTTGCATGAATGCTTGTTCTCCGTTTTTAGCAATCATGCTGGTTAGTAATGAAAGGCTTGAATCTGGGCTTTTATTAGTATCCATATTTATTTCCGGAATAAGCGCTCGAAAAATCTCTTTAGACAAAGATGTGATCTTACCTTCACTTAGTGGAATTGGCAGGTTATTTGCTCTTACTTCAGTTAATAAATGTTTTAGCTCCTTAACATCTCCATATCCGGAGCTTCCTGCGGGGTTGCCTTCTAAATGGTTTTGAAGCTTTGTTAAGGAAAGAATAAACTCTTCACGTTTGCCGGGCTGATTGTTAGCCAATATTTCTTTAAATAAATTTACACTTAATAATCTGCCATTTGTTTGACCTGACAGTTTATTTTCTTTTCCAACCCATTTTTCCACAGCCTGATTCAATATTGCATCTTCACTTTCATCCTTAGCTATAAATCCAAGATTTTGCAAGAGCTTAAAAGCTGTTTCAGAACGTTCTTTCCCGAATGATCCTACCCACTCCTTCACAAGTTGAACAAGAGCGATGTTGCTGGCTTTTTCCTTTTCAGTCATGCTGATTTCATTAATAAGCGAAGACAATCGGCTCGCGGTGTCTGAGGAAAGATCGGTTTTTAATTGTGATTGAAGTTGATCCAGCATTGATGAAAGCGATTCATCTTTCATGACAGATAATATAGAAAGGAAAACATCCTTCGTATATGGCAATTGCTTGGACAACTGTAGCTTGATAGCCTGCATGCTGTCGTGGAATGAGTGGCTGCCTTTAAGCCATTCTGTAGCCATTTGGATTGAGTCTTTCGTGATAGGGAGCTGTTCTCTCAAAAAGAATTGAATCAGTGCAGCATTTTCCTTCGAAACAGGAAGAGTAAGCTGTTTTAGAAGGTTCTCGACCATAGGAGGTTTTCCATTCTCACTAGGCGTCTCAAACACTTTGAGGTGTACCTTTCCTTCACCAGCTTGAACTTGAAACCAGTGACGATCATTTACCGATAATGGGGTTTCTAATTGCGCAATCACTTTATGTGATCCAATCTGAACGCTAGCAATCTGATTCGGGTACAGCTTCAATACTTTGCCGTTAACAATTTGCCCTGATCTAAAAGAAAGAGATTTTTGATCTGTTGTCTTTTCTTGTCTTAGCAACTTTTGTCCGATGTTGAATGGTCGCATTTATCTCACCTGCTTACTTCTTTTCGCCTATATAATCCTTTACGGGAGCAAAGCTTTTTCGATGGTGGGGTGTAGCGCCGGATGTTTGGATAGCAGCAAGATGTTCTTTCGTCCCGTACCCCATGTTTTGTGAAAATCCGTATTGGGGATATTCTGTTCCGATTTCAATCATCATGCGATCACGGGTCACTTTAGCGACAATCGACGCTGCAGCAATTGAGATGCTTTTCGCATCACCCTTAATAATCGCTTCCTGTGGATACGGAGTGATTAACTTAACAGCATCAATGAGAAGTAAGTCTGGTTTAATATCCAATCCTGCTACCGCTGTTAGCATTGCCTTTTTTGTCGCTTCAAAAATATTGATTCGATCAATTTCCTCGACATCAATGATTCCGGCGCTTACCGCAAGGGCTTCAGATTTAATTATTTCATAATACTCATTCCGCTTTTGTTCGGATAGCTTTTTAGAATCATCAAGACCTGGTAAATAAAAGTTTGATGACAAAATGACTGCAGCCGCTACGACAGGACCTGCAAGCGGGCCTCTGCCGGCCTCATCAATACCCGCAATGAACCTAAATCCTTCGTTCCGATATTTTTCCTCATAAAAGGTCATTTGAAGATGCTTTTCATAAGACAATTTTTCACGTTCTTTTCGCTTTTGCCATTTTTTCAATAAAAGCTGTACACCTTTGCGCTCATCTTTTTCCAATGACTTAACGAAGACGCTATCAAGGTCTATTTCTTCTGCAAGCCTGTCTTCAATTTCACGAATTTTAAGTTTTTCCATGATGATTCTCCTTGAATTCCATACTCTATGTATCGGGTTTTTTATGAAAAAATGAAGGCCTTCTATGAAAGAAGGCCCGGAGTGCAATATTGATCAATTTTCAATTTCTTTATTCTGATTCAGCTTGTACGACTAATTCTTCAGGGCGCTCTAACGTAATCGGACCCATTCTCTCTGTTCGGAATTCTCTAATGATGAGCTCCGTGACTTTATCATAATCGATTTCTCCGCCGCCCATTAGGCATCCGCGCAGCTTTCCGATGTGGTCAAACAATTCCACAATATCTTCCGGAATGATCTCAAGCATGTAACGTTCTTTCATGCGGTCCGGATATCTTTTTTCTAGAAATTGAAGTGCATAAACAGCTACATCTTGTAAGTTTAAGATCGCATCTTTAATCGCACCTGTCAATGCAAGCTTCAAGCCGACCTCTTGATCTTCAAATTTCGGCCAAAGAATTCCTGGCGTATCCAGAAGTTCCAATTCTTTTCCAACCTTAATCCATTGCTGGGCTTTTGTAACACCAGGCGTATTACCTGTCTTCGCAATATTCTTTTTCGCAAGTCTATTGATTAACGTCGACTTTCCAGCATTTGGAATTCCTACAATCATGGCGCGAATCGCCCGGGGCTTTACGCCCTTTGCTCTCATGCGATCAAATTTTTCTTTTAATATTTCCTGTGATGCTGCAACAATTTCTTTCATGCCTTGTCCCGCTTGAGAGTTAATTGCCAGCGCTTTTATTCCTTTACTCTGAAAATGCTTTATCCATTGCTTCGTCACATCTTTGTCAGCCATATCAGCCTTGTTTAAAAGCACTAATCTCGGCTTATGCTGAATAATCTCATCAATCATCGGATTTCGGGAAGAGTAAGGAATTCTCGCATCAACAAGTTCAAAGATGATATCTACTAGTTTAAGTTTTTCTGTCACCTGTCTGCGGGCTTTCGCCATGTGACCAGGAAACCATTGTATAGTCAATGCTGCCAGCTCCTTACTTTATTTAGGACTCTTTTCACAAGGATGTTTTCGTAAACTTTGTTGCTATTTACCAAGTAGTGCGGATTGGTTGATTTCCGCTCCAATCAACCTACAACAGGTTTCGTTTTAAAAGCAACAATCTCTTAGAAAAGAGCCTTTTTTAAAAACATTATTGTTATTTAACGATCCGAATATCTTCGATCGGCCAGTAAATGATACCTGTATTACCTAACACTTTTTCCATTGGCACAGTTCCGATATGCCGGCTATCCTTACTAAATCGGCGGTTATCACCCATGACAAAAAGATGGCCTTCCGGAACGGTTTCCTGTCCAGTCTTTTCCTCGAGCGTAAATGGTTCAGTCAGCGGGCCGTCAATCACTTGTTTTTTATACTCATCCAAATACGGTTCTTGATAGGCTTCACCATTTACATATAGGGTATCATCTCTGTATTCAATCCGATCCCCTGGCAGACCAATAACCCTCTTTATGTAATCTTTATTTTCCGGGGCATGAAAAACGATGATATCAAAACGCTTCGGCTTTCCTACTTTATAGCTGAATTTATTTACGATCATCCTGTCTTGATCATGCAGTGTTGGCATCATAGATAACCCATCTACAACAATCGGTGCAAATAAAAAATATCGGATAACTGCCGCTAAGAGAACGGCTATTACAAGGGCCTTCGTCCATTCCCACAGTTCATTTTTCTTCTTCGTCATTTATTTCCTCCCGTTCTTAGAAAAGCATAGTGCATCCATTCGACAATTATGCCAAATCCTCGTAAAAGACATTCCTTTTCCTACGATGATTGTCCTTGATAGCTTTCCCTCGTTCTTATCTCTCAAAGCTTTTTAAAGTAATTTTCATCTTATTATTTTACATTTACATTAAAATATTAGCAATGAAAAAGGAGCTTGTTAAACAAGCTCCTTCCATTAGACTATTAACGAATTTCTTTAATACGAGCTTTTTTACCACGTAATTTACGTAGGTAGTAAAGTTTCGCACGACGTACTTTACCGCGGCGAATAACTTCAAGCTTCGCAATTTTTGGTGTGTGCACAGGGAATGTACGCTCTACGCCTACACCGTAAGAAATCTTACGAACTGTGAAAGTTTCGCTGATTCCACCACCACGACGCTTAATCACAACACCTTCATACACCTGAATACGCTCACGAGTTCCCTCAACAATACTTACGTGTACACGTACAGTATCACCAGGACGGAACGCAGGAACATCCGCACGAAGTTGTTCTTTTGTGATTTCTTCGATTAATTTATGCATCGTTTTCAACTCCTTCCAACAGACGCTCTTGCACATCTTTTTTTCTGATTGCAGCGGAACATCTTTATAGGACATAAAACTGAACGAGTCGGCCTTAGTCACAAAAAATATTTTATCATAACGAGCTTACAACATCAATGTTATTTGTTCTCTTTTTTAATTTCTTCTAGCCATTTTTTCTGTTCATTGGATAATTGGATATGTTCTAGTAAATCTGGACGGCGAAGAACAGTTCTTCTTAAAGATTCTTTCGTTCTCCATTCATCAATTAAGCGATGATTACCAGAGAGGAGAACATCAGGAACTTTCATTCCCCTAAAATCTGCAGGACGGGTATAGTGAGGATGTTCAAGTAGGCCTGTACTAAAAGAGTCTTGTATGTGTGATTCTTCTTTCCCAAGAACCCCTGGAAGAAGACGAACAACGCTATCAATCACAGTCATTGCACCTAGTTCTCCGCCGGTTAAAACATAATCACCAATTGAGATTTCATCCGTTACAACCGTCTCCCGGATCCTTTCGTCGTATCCTTCATAATGACCGCAAACGAAAATAAGATGTTCGAGATTCGCAAGCTCCTCTGCTTTTTTCTGCGTATACCGTTCCCCTTGTGGACAAAGAAGGATAACCCTCGGAGAGGATCCCCCTTTTTTCTGTAAGTCTGCAACAGCATCAAAGATTGGCTGCGGCTTTAAAACCATCCCCGCTCCGCCGCCATATGGATAATCATCGACTGTTTGATGCTTATTGTCAGCATAATCTCTGAAATTAACAACATTGTATTCAACAGCCTTATTTTCAGCTGCTTTTTTTAAAATCGAATGGCCGAGGACGCCAGCAAACATTTCAGGAAAAAGGGTGAGAACATCAATTTTCATCATGAAAGCAGCCCTTCCATCGGCTCAATTATAATCATTTTTTCATGAACATTTACCTTCTTCACAACATCTTCAATGTACGGAATCAGAATTTCTTTCCCGGCCGTACCTTTAATTACCCACACATCATTTGCTCCCGGAGAAAGGATTTCACGAACTTTGCCCACTTCTTTTCCGTCGACCGTTGTCACTGTACAGCCGATAATTTCATGGTAATAAAATTCATCCTCTTCTAGCTGGCCGAGCTGGCTTTCTGCAACTTTCAAAATTCCGCCCTTCATTTTTTCGATGTCGTTTATATTTTCATAACCGATAAATGATACTAAATCGAATGATTTATGTTTCCGATGTGTTTTGATTGTCAGTTCAGTCGCTATATTGGATTCAGGCATAAACAATGATAATTTATTTCCCGGTTTATAGCGCTCGTCCGCAAAATCAGTTTTTGAAATGACTCTTGCTTCCCCTTTAATGCCATGAGTATTTACGATTTTTCCAACATTAAACCATTTTTCCATCTCGTTATTCACCTCTAGCGAATTTCATCAATAATTCCATCCTTAATAATGATCGTTCTCCCGCTTTGAACATCTTCCCAGCGATCCCCTTCATTGATCTCAATAATCGCCTTTACCTCTTTTTCTTTCAGTTCGCTTCCTAATGGTAGCATATGTAATTGTTCCGTTTGAAAATCAAGCAGCTTCACTTTTTCTTGACGCATTTCTATTTCTTTTTCGAAATGCTTTTTTAAACTGATCGGTTGGAACTTCTTGGATTTCTCTAACTTTTTCATTTCAAACCGGAGCTGGTCACATTCCTTTTCCAGCTGCTGTTTCTTCGTAGCATAGTTTTCAAATAATTTATCCTTACTATTTTCCGTAAGAACTTGCTTTACCACGACAGATTGAAGTATTTTCACCAACAACGCCTCCTAAAGGCTAAAATCGTGAATAATTCTGCTATGTACAAGGAAGAGTTAGGCTGTTTTCGTAAAAAATATTGTTATCGGGAATAAACAATGACCGTTCCTTTCCGCTACAGAACACTTGCTTTCCACGGGGAGGAAGTCAAGCCTCCTCGACGTTCCGTCTGCGGGGTCTCGACTTTTCCTCTATCTCCCGCAGGAGTCAAGTGCCTTCCGCTCCAATCCACTCACCGTTTTCAATGGTGATAAAAGCAACAATCTTTTAGAAAACAGCCAAGAGTTTTTATAATTGGAAAAAAAGGAGGGTTTCCCCTCCTTTTTTTGTTCAGCCTTGATCGCCAGCGATCTCCGCTTTTCTTATTCACTGATCTCCATAAAGATCTTTTTCTGCTGTGATGATCCTGCTGCATAAACAACAGTTCGTATTGCTTTTGCAACGCGCCCTTGCTTCCCAATTACTTTCCCCATGTCATTCTTGTTGACTGAAAGCTGATAGGTAACGCGGTTGTCTTCTTCAAGAACATTCACCTGAACTTCTTCCGGAAAATCAACAAGGGGCTTCACAATCGTTTCGATAAGTTCTTTCATTTATATAAAATTACTTACCAAGTTTTGCGTTATGGAATTTTTCCATAATGCCTTGTTTAGAGAAAAGGTTACGAACTGTGTCAGACGGTTTTGCACCAGTTTGAAGCCATTTAAGAGCTAAGTCTTCGTTGATGTCAACGATAGCCGGCTCTGCGACTGGATTGTAAGTTCCTACTGTTTCAATGAAACGTCCATCACGTGGTGAACGAGAATCAGCTACAACAATACGATAGAAAGGAGATTTATTAGCTCCCATACGTTTTAAACGAATTTTTACTGCCATTTTAAAAAGCACCTCCAAATAGTTTCACACAAGATAGTATAATATCAGATACATAAATAGTTTGTAAAGGTTTTTTTCTTTACAGAGTAAGAAAAACTTTATAACTGCTTAAAAAGGGTTAAACGGAAGCTTAAAGCCACCCTTTTTCTTCCCTTTTGGCGACATGCCTGTCATTTGTTTCATCATTTTTTTCATGTCTTCAAATTGCTTTAATAACCGGTTCACTTCAGGAACAGATGTACCGCTTCCCTTTGCAATCCTTTTACGGCGGCTTGCATTGATCGTTTCGGGATGAATTTTCTCATCCTTTGTCATCGATTTAATAATGGCTTCAACATGAGTAATTTGCTTCTCGTCAATTTGAAGATTATTCAAGCCTTTGATTTTGTTAGCCCCAGGCATCATTTTTAAAAGTTCATCGAGAGGTCCCATATTTCGGACCTGACCAAGCTGTTCTAAAAAGTCATCTAATGTGAAAGAAGCTGTCCGCATTTTTTGTTGAAGCTCTTTTGCTTTCTCTTCATCAACATTTGCTTGGGCCTTTTCTATCAGTGTAAGGACGTCTCCCATCCCTAAAATCCGGGAAGCCATTCGTTCGGGATGAAAGGACTCTAGTGCGTCCAATTTCTCACCAAGACCAACAAATTTGATCGGAGTATTCGTGACAGAGCGAATCGACAAAGCTGCTCCCCCACGAGTATCACCATCTAGCTTTGTAAGAACGACACCAGTTAATCCTAACTGTTCATTAAAACTTTGCGCAACATTGACGGCATCTTGTCCAGTCATCGCATCAACGACGAGGAAGATTTCATCTGGTTTAGAAAGCTCTTTAATTTGCTTGAGCTCATCCATCAATGTTTCATCCACATGCAATCGGCCAGCTGTATCAATCAGAACATAATCTTGATGATCTTCTTTTGCCTTTGCGATCGCCTGTTTAGCAATTTCAACAGGGCTTACTTGATCACCTAGCGAAAAAACTGTCATACTCAGTTGTTTTCCAAGCGTTTCAAGCTGTTTAATCGCAGCGGGGCGATAAATATCAGCTGCAACAAGCATTGGATTACGATTGTATTTCTTGCGCAGCAAATTAGCAAGCTTGCCAGTTGTCGTCGTTTTCCCTGCACCTTGTAATCCAACCATCATAATAACAGTCGGTGGGCGGTTAGAAACAGCAATTTTGCTTTGCTCTCCACCCATTAAGTCTGTCAGTTCCTCTTTAACAACCTTAATAACCTGCTGTCCAGGTGTTAAGCTCTTTAACACTTCCTGTCCGACAGCACGTTCACTTACCTTTTTGACAAATTCCTTGACGACCTTAAAGTTAACGTCCGCTTCTAAAAGGGCAAGACGAACTTCACGCATCATTTCTTTTACATCCGCTTCATTAATTTTCCCCTTGCCGCGGATCTTTTGGATTGTATTCTGCAGTCGGTCGGCTAATCCTTCAAATGCCATGTTGCCGCCTCCTAATCTAATTTCTCAAGCTCAGCTATCGTCTTCGTGATCTTTCTGTTGATTTCAGAATCTCCCGTGAACATTGCCTTCATGCTGGAAAAGAGCTTGCTTCGCTCCAGAAATTTATGAAATAATAGCAGCTTTTCTTCATACTCTTCAAGCATTGCTTCTGTCCTCTTTATATTATCATAAACGGCTTGACGACTAACGTCATATTCTTCCGCAATCTCTCCAAGTGAAAAATCATCTAAGTAGTACAGGGACATATAGCTTCGTTGCTTAGGAGTTAACAACGATTGATAAAAATCGTAGAGATAATTCATTCTCGTTGTCTTTTCTAACATCCCTACTCCCCCTTGTTAAGTGAAAAGCCTTTACATAGTAAGTTTACCTAGAACTTTCGAACATGTCAAGATATTATCTTTACATTTGGAGGAGGGAAGATCGTATGGTCAGCTGTCTCTAACCAACTCAGATTATTAAATAAAAATCATATTATAAAAGCAACAAACTTTACGAAAACAGCCTTTTATAAAACGATTACTCTTCAGTTTCTCTTTCAACCATGTCGGCAAATAACCCATACACATATTGTTCCGCATTGAACTCCTGTAGATCATCCATTTTCTCTCCAAGACCGACAAACTTAACGGGAATATCCAATTCATTTCTTATCGCCAAAACAATGCCGCCTTTTGCGGTTCCGTCAAGTTTTGTTAATACGATTCCGCTAACATTTGTAGCTTCCTTAAATGTTTTAGCCTGAATCATCGCGTTCTGCCCTGTTGTCGCATCAAGCACTAAAAGAACCTCATGCGGAGCACCGGGAACTTCACGCTCAATAACCCGTTTCACTTTTTCAAGTTCCTTCATTAAATTAACTTTATTTTGCAAGCGGCCAGCCGTGTCGCAAATAAGGATATCAGCATTTCGTGATTTTGCTGCTTGAATCGCGTCAAACATGACTGCAGCGGGATCAGAACCCGGACCTTGTTTGATTACGTCTACTCCGACTCTTTCTCCCCATACTTCCAACTGTTCTATAGCTCCAGCCCGGAACGTATCCCCAGCTGCCATAAGGACATTTTTTCCTTCATTTTTGAATTTATGGGCGAGCTTTCCGATCGTTGTCGTTTTTCCAACTCCATTTACTCCAACAAAAAGGATGACAGTTAATGAGTCGGTTTGCATGTTTAGCTCGGAGGTCTTCTTTCCTCCAGCTTCATAAATTTCTACGAGCTTTTCGGAAATAACACTTTGAACCTCTTGAGGGTCCTGAATATTCTTCCGTTTCACTTCCAGTTTCAACTCTTCAACAAGCTTCATCACTGTGTCAAAACCGACATCGGCCTGGATTAAGATTTCTTCAAGCTCCTCAAAGAAATCCTCATCCACTTTTCGATATCGAGCGACAAGATCATTCACTTTGCCGGAGAAATTATTGCGGGTTTTAGCTAACCCTTCTTTAAATTTTTCTGTTACACTATCCGTTTGTTTCGTTATTTTTTCTTTTAATTTTTTGAAAAAGCTCATCTTTTCACTTCCTTATGATAAATAATTATTGCTAGTTAACTGTCTGAATGAATAAAAAAGGCTATTTTCGCATATATTGTTGTGTTAGCCTTCAAAGTTTGCCCATTGATTTCCGCTGCGGACACTTGCTTTCCGCGGGGAGGGACGGGAGCCTCCTCGGCGTTACC
>NZ_JAHNZZ010000001.1:358158-455852 GCF_019039215.1 Bacillus sp. FJAT-29790 | reverse complement strand
TAAAAACATCAGGTCAGTCAAAAGCCCACTTTATTTTCCAACTAATTCCTTCGTCTCCTCCAGTCGAACAGAAACTAATTTCGACACACCTGACTCCTGCATCGTCACTCCGTATAAAACGTCAGCCTCTTCCATCGTCACTTTTCGATGTGTAATGACAATAAATTGAGTCTCTGAACTGTATTTTTTTAAGTATTGACTGAAACGAAATACATTTGCTTCATCTAAAGCGGCTTCCACTTCATCAAGAATACAGAATGGTACGGGACGGACCTTCAAAATCGAGAATAGGAGCGCAATCGCAGTAAGAGCTCTCTCTCCTCCTGATAATAACCCTAGGTTTTGAAGCTTTTTCCCTGGTGGCTGGGCAACAATCTCAACGCCTGTATTCAACAAATCCTCTGGATCTGTAAGGCGCAGATCAGCTCTTCCCCCGCCAAATAATGACTGAAAAACAGATTCGAAATGAGCGCGGATCCCCTTAAATGTTTGTTCAAAACGCCTTGTCATTTCTATGTCCATTTCATCAATGACCTGGAATAATGTTTCCTTCGCTTCTTGAAGGTCATTCTTTTGCTCAAGGAGAAATTCATATCGTTCAGATACGCGTTCATATTCCTCAATGGCACCAAGATTGACGGTACCTAATTCTTCGATGGCTAGCTTTATGAGTTTTACCTTTTTCCTTGCTTCATCAACTGGGATTCCTAATGGAAACTCCTCTTTAGCCCCTTCAAAGCTCAGCAAATATTCTTCCCTTAGATGGTTCAAGCGATTTTCAAGCTCGACATCAAGACGATTCAGCTTTACTTCCTCATCCTTCAAACCGCCGATTAATCCTTTATGCTGACGTTTCAGCTCTTTTGTTTCCAGTTCTAAATCTTCAAGAACGGTTTGCAGCTTCATGCGCTCTTCCCTTCTTGAGGAAATTAAACCGACTGTTTCCGTTTTATCCTGAAGCTTTCTTCTCGCAGCTTCTTCTAATTGCTGTTCACCGGAAAAACTATTCGTCATTTCCGATGATAAAAGGCCAAGATCCTCTTTAATCGTCTCCAGCTTTTCCATGTTGGCTGCCGATTCAGCTTGAAGGACTTCATATTTATCTTTTGCTGCGTTCAATTGCTCGCTTTTTGAGGCAAAGCTGACCTTTAAATCATTGATCTCTGCAGACAGGGTTTCTTTAGAGATTTGTATCGTATTTTTCCTTTCTGTCAGCAGCGCAATTTCCTGATCGAAGGAAGCAATTTTTGACTGATAGTCTGATAGTAAAATCTGCAACTCTGACTTCCTTTCTGCCAGCCTCTCTTTGTCTTCAAAAAATTGGGCCTGATCCATATCATAAAGTGAAAGCCTTTCATTCAAGGTTTTCTCCTCAAATTCCACTTCACGAAGATCACCTTTCGCGCCCTGTTCCTTCAGGCGAACATCTTCTCCCACTTTTCTAAGATTGTCTATACGTCCTTCCATTGTTTGAATATCGATTTTTAGCGTTTTTACTTGTTGTTCTAAATGGGCTGTTTTTGCCTCCATATCAGCAATTCTAGCTTTCAATTCTTCCAGTTCGCCTTTTCTGCTTAAAATGGAAGAGGATTTTTGTTTGAGCGCTCCACCTGTCATTGATCCGCCTGGATTGACAACATCTCCATCAAGAGTAACAAGTCTTACACGGTATTGTAGGAGCTTTGCCATTTCATTCGCGCCTTTTAAATCCTTCGTAATGATTACATTGCCAAGCAGATTACTCATTGTTTCCTTATATTTGGCATCAAAACGAATTAATTTTGCGGCTTCGCCGACAAATGAAGGATGTTGTTGAACAGATTGAAGCTGACCGGAGCCTAAGCTTTTACCCTTGATTATATTTAAAGGTAGGAAGGTAGCCCTGCCAAAAGATTTTTTCTTCAAATATTGAATGGCATTTCTTCCATCCTGTTCAGTTTTAACGATGATATGCTGCATAGCTCCGCCTAATGCCGTTTCGATCGCGGCTTCATACTGCTTAGGAACTTGAATTAATTCAGCAACAGCACCTTCAATGCCTTGAAGCTTTTCTCCTCTAGCCTTCAAGACCTCTTTGACGCCTTGGAAAAATCCAGAAAAATCATCTTCCATTTCTTCAAGCATTTCTTGTCTTGATTTTGCCTGCTGCAAGTATTGATACGCTTGGTAAAGTGTCTTTTCTTGCTTTTGGTAGTTATTTTTAACAGATTCCAGCTTCCTTTGCTCATCGCGAAAAAGATGGACCTGATCTTCCAATTCTTTTTGCATAGATACAATCTGAGCCATGATTTTTTGTTTTTTTTCAGCTAGTTTTTTACGCTCCTGAAGTGAATTTTCATTTTCCTGTTCAAGCCTTAAGTTCCGCATTCCTAGCTGATTAAGCTGCTGGTCAATGTTTTGCAGCTCGTTTTTGGAGGCGGCTTGCATATTGAGCATTTCAATATAATCACTTTTAAGCGATTCGATCTTCTGTTCAGTGTTTTCGCTAAGCAGCTTGAGCTGACCCTGTTTTTCCTTTAATTCATTTTGCAGCTTGAGAGCTTCTTTTTCTAATTGCTCTTGAATAGTAAATTGACTGGCTTTCTGGGTATCCAGGGCTAGCTTTTTTTCCGTATGTTCTTCAAGGCTTTTTTGAAGCTGATCTTTATTTTGCGAAGCATTTTTCTTTCTTTCCTTTAAGACTTCTTTTCTGCCTTCCAGTTTTTCAAGCTCTTCACTTGCATGAAGCAGTACGCTTTGCAAATCATTGATCGATTCATCTAATGCGGATGCATGGTCCCTTAGTTCTTCGATTTTAGCCTCTTTGCCTTGCAGATTTGCGGAAAGCTGAATTTCGTCTTTTTTATGCAGATCGAGCTCATTCGTAAGCTGTTCCCATTCCGCATGCAACTCCTCAATTTCAAAGACAGTTAATGCTACCTCAATTTTTTCGAGCTCAGCTTTTTGCTCTAAATAATCCTTCGCAATCGACGCCTGCATATTTAATGGCTCAACCTGGCTTTCAAGTTCGTAGACGATATCGTTCACCCGGTTTAAATTGTCCTGCGTTTCCGTTAGTTTTCCTTCAGCCTTTTTCTTTCTTGTTTTATATTTAAGCACTCCGGCCGCTTCTTCAAAAATCGTCCTGCGTTCTTCAGCTTTACTATTCAGGATTTCCTCGACTCTTCCTTGGCTAATGATCGAAAAAGCCTCTCTTCCTAGTCCGGAATCCATAAATAAATCAACGATGTCTTTTAGCCTGCATGTTTGCTTATTAATTAAAAATTCGCTTTCTCCTGACCGGTATACGCGCCGTGTCACACTAACCTCATTATATTCAATAGGCAAAAATTGATCTTCATTATCTAAAGTAAGCGTAACTTCTGCAAAGTTTAATGATTTTCTTGAATCACTGCCGGAAAAAATAATATCCTCCATTTTTGCTCCCCTAAGTGATTTGGCGGATTGTTCCCCCAAAACCCAACGGATTGCATCGGTAATATTACTTTTCCCGCTTCCATTCGGACCAACAACAGCAGTGACACCCGGTACAAAATCAACCATGATTCTTTCTGCAAACGATTTAAAGCCAAGTACATCCAACCGTTTTAAAAACAACTGCTGCTCCCCCTAATCTCTTATCTTTTATTTCAGCGTTCGTTCTGAATCTTGTTTGTCAAAACCTTTAGGGCCATATGGGCAGCATGCTGCTCTGCTTCTTTTTTCGAACGTCCGGTGCCTGTACCTAATTCCTTGCCATTCATCGAAACTCTTGAAACAAATTCCCGGTTATGTGCAGGACCTTTTTCCTGTAGAATTTTATATTCAATTAAACCTGCACCGTCACGCTGAACCAGCTCTTGTAGCTGACTTTTATAATCCATCAAATGAGAAAAGGCTCCTGCATCAATTTTTGGAAATACAACCTTTTTTAGGAAACTGACAGCTGTATCTAGGCCTTGATCCAAATATAAGGAGCCAATGAATGCTTCAAAGACATCTGCAAGCAGTGCAGGCCTTTCCCTTCCACCTGTCATTTCTTCACCCTTTCCTAGCAGCACAAGATCGCCAAAGGATAATTCATTGGCAAATGAAACGAGGGACGGCTCACAAACAATCGCAGCCCTTAATTTCGTTAATTCCCCTTCACTCATCATCGGATATTTAATAAACAAGAACTGTGAGACCGTTAACTCCAGGACAGCATCCCCTAAAAATTCAAGTCTTTCATTATCTTCATTCGGTTTTCTGCGATGCTCATTCACATAGGATGAATGGGTGAATGCCTGTTTTAGGAGTTTTTCATTTTGAAATTCGATCCCAATCTTTTTTTGAAAGTCTTTAAATTGCTTATCGATCGTGCGAGATATCCTTTTTTCTCTATCTTTTCCGTTCATATTCATATAGCCTCACCCTAGTTAAAGTTTCAATCAAATATAAGTTTACGTAATAAAAATAAAAAACGCAAAGAAGCTTTAAGGGCTACTTCGCTGATTAAAAAAACTTGGCTGTAACAGCCACTTTTTCATAGAAGAAAGCCCCGTCTTTGAACGGAGCTTTTCACTGAAGTATTTACTGTCCGTAACTACCTGGTAAGAAAGCAGGTAATAACGGACAGGAAATACCAAAAATCATGTGCAGTGAGGGTTAAAAACCCTCACTGTAAAAGTTTAATAGGATCTCATCGATTATTGCTTAGCTTGTATGTAAGTTACAGCGTCACCGACTGAAGCGATTTTTTCAGCATCATCGTCAGAGATTTCCATATCGAACTCATCTTCTAATTCCATTACTAATTCAACAACATCAAGGGAATCAGCGCCAAGATCATCTTTGAAAGAAGCTTCTAATTTAACTTCAGATTCTTCAACACCAAGACGGTCAACAATGATCTTCGTTACACGTTCTAAAACATCTGCCATGCGTATTCACCTCCCCTCAAGACATTATAGAGTATTTTCCGTAATTAATAAACTTAGTTTATCAATAATTTTTATTACATGTCATTTCAATTTGCTCTATTATTAGGAGATGGCATTTTTATATAAGGCTCTTTTCGCATAGTTTGTTATTTTTGGCTTTAAAAGTTTGCCCGTTGATTTATATATAAAATCACACTAATATAGCAAAAAAGTTTACGTTAACAGCCTTATATAAAGACTATCGGTGAATGCCGATTTTTACAATTCCCACCTCTAAATTCTAATCACATAAACATTCCGCCGTTTACATGGAGGGTTTGCCCTGTCATATAGCGGCTGTCATCAGATGCAAGGAAAACAACAGCGTTCGCGATATCAGACGGCTCCCCAAATTGAGCTAATGGAATTTGTTTTAACATCTGATCTTTTACTTCTTCACTTAGCTTATCTGTCATATCCGTCGTGATAAATCCTGGTGCAATCGCATTAACGGTTATTCCGCGTGAAGCAAGTTCCATAGCAGTTGTTTTTGTCAGCCCAATCACACCGGATTTAGCAGCAACGTAATTTGCTTGACCGGGGTTTCCACTCGTGCCGACGATCGATGATATATTGATAATACGTCCGCTTCGCTGTTTCATCATTTGCCTAGATACTGCTTTTGTACATAAGAAGACACCTTTAAGGTTGATATTAATGACATCATCCCATTCATCTTCTTTCATTCTCATCAATAAGTTGTCTTTTGTTATTCCGGCATTATTAACAAGAATATCAAGTTTACCAAATGTATCGATTGTTTCCTTTACCATGCTAGCAACCGATTCACCATTTGAAACATCACATCGGACCGCAAACGCTTCTCTTCCTAGTGCTTTGATTTCATCAACCACTTGGTTTGCTCTCTCTTCACTTCCGGAATAATTCACCGCGACATTAGCACCTTGCCTTGCTAGTTCAAGAGCAATTTCCCTGCCAATCCCACGTGAAGCACCTGTTACAAGGGCTGTTTTTCCTTCTAACTTCATCGTATTTCCTCCTTCAAAGCCTCAATCACTGAATTACATGTTTCTTCATCTGAAACCGAATACGTTTTGACTGATCGATTCACTTTCTTCACAAGGCCAGACAGGACCTTCCCTGGTCCAATTTCTATAAAGGTATCCACGCCTAAATCAATCATCTTTTGTACAGAATCCTCCCAAAGAACTGGAGAATATAATTGTTCGATCAATCTCTCTTTAATTTCATTCGAAGATGCCATTTCTGAAGCAGTTACGTTAGCAATAACTGGTGTCTGTGCATCGTTTACTTCAATATCATTAAGTACATTTTTGAACTTTTCAGCAGCTGGTTTCATAAGCTCTGAATGGAATGGGCCGCTAACATCTAAAGGAAGAACACGTTTGGCCCCTGCTGCTTTTGCTTTTTCCGAGGCAATTTCTACCCCTTTTCTCGAGCCTGAAATAACAATTTGGCCAGGGCAGTTTAAGTTTGCGAGCTGCACTGAATTTCCTTCTTTTGTAACCTCATCCGTAACAGCACGCAGCTTGTCTCGATCAAGACCCAATACGGCCGCCATCGTGCCTTCCCCGTTTGGAACGGCTTCTTCCATCAATTCTCCTCTTTTTCGGACAGCGTAAACACCATCCTCAAAGGAAAATGCGCCTGCAGCAACTAGAGCAGTATATTCGCCAAGGCTATGACCGGCAACATAATCAGGATTAATCCCTGACTGTTTAAAAAACGCTAAAATAGCCATACTTGTTGTTAATAAGGCAGGCTGTGCATTTGTAGTCAATGTCAATTCTTCCTGCGGACCTTCAAAAATAAGCTTTGAAAGAGGAAAATCCAGTTTTTCGTCCGCTTTATCAAAAAATGACTTTACCCTTTCATCAGCTTCAGCTAATGTTTTTCCCATCCCGACTGTTTGAGACCCTTGGCCTGGAAATAAAAATGCGATTTTACCCATATAGTCTCCTCCTTGTTTGAATCAAACTTTCTAGATAAATCAAATTCGCCTTGGCGTATTTGCGCCCAAATTTTTTATCAAGCTTACTCGATAAATTCCATTAAAAAATCTGAGGCATCCGCCGAAGGCTTAACTTTATTCAGCCAGAGGTTGAACCCCCACTGAATTGGATACCTATTTGCATTAATCTCACCACTTATAGAAGTAGGAGACTTCTGCTGAACAATCATTTTTCCGAATAAAACTTTTTCTCAGCTTCTTTTTCAATAGCCGCTTTTATCGTATTCGAAACGTTGTTTTCAACCATATTTCGTGTTTGCCGAACTGCATTATATATTGCATTTGCATCAGAAGAGCCGTGTGCCTTAATGACAGGTGCCTTCAAACCAAACAAACCTGCGCCGCCATATTCCGAGTAATCCATTTTGGATTTCAGTTGGACTAAATCAGGCTTTAAAACAGCAGCCGCCATCTTACTTTTAAAGCTGCTTGTCAAAGCACTTTTTAGCATTTTAAAAACGGAAAGCGCGGTGCCCTCAATCGTTTTTAATACCATATTGCCGGTAAATCCGTCAGTAACAACTACGTCAGCTGCACCTTCAAGCAAATCACGTGCTTCTACATTTCCGATAAAATTAATATCTGCCTGCTGTAAAAGTTCAAATGAATTTTTCGTGAGCTCATTCCCTTTTTTCTCTTCTGTGCCAATGTTCAGAAGACCTACTCTTGGGTTTGAAACTCCACGGACTTTTTCCGCATAAATCGAACCCATAATTGCATATTGGAGCAGGTGTTCAGGCTTAGCATCCACGTTTGCGCCTACGTCAAGTAGCAGAAATCCTTCGCCGCCAATTGTTGGCAAGGTCGGAGAAAGCGCTGGACGTTCGATCCCTTCAATCCGCCCGACTACAAAAAGTCCGGCTGCCATAAGTGCACCGGTGTTTCCAGCCGAAATACAGGCATCTGCCTTCCCTTCCGCTACTTGCTGTGCAGCAAGAACCATGGAGGCATTCTTCTTCCTCCGCACAGCTCTTACAGGCTCATCGGTTGGTAAAATAACCTCATCCGTATGTATAATTTCAATTCTTTCACTGCTTGTTAAATGTTCATTAATTTTTCGCTCATCGCCAACGAGCTTTATGTAAATATCCTTGAATTCAGCAACAGCTTTCATTGCTCCAAGAACGATTTCTTTAGGAGCATGATCGCCTCCCATTGCATCAACTGCTACTATCATGCTCATATTCATCCTTTATTGATTTTTTTGAGCGATACATATCAAACTCACCTTTAAAGACTAACTCATTGTTAACAAAACTAGCTACTTCCACAATCGTCCTGCCTTTATCCGTATCCATTTGCACAACCTTTGCTTTGGCAATGACTCTTTCATTTTCTTTCACTGAACTGGTAAATTTAATATTCGCTTTCGCTGTCAATGCAAGCTCGTCATTTATTAAAGCAACCGCTAATGAATTAGCCTGAGCAAATAGGTGATGTCCACGGGCAATTTGGTTGCGCTTAAATACATGCTCTTCTTTTATATCTAAAATAGAAATCGCTGTTTTGTCCAGTTCTATATCAATAATCTCGCCAATGATCTCTTCGATCGGCAATGATCGCACTTCATTATCAAATTTTTTCTCTGCAACATGTTTAATCCGTTCACGCAATTCCGGTATGGATAATTCAAGCCTGTCCAGCCGAATCGTTTGCACACTGACTAAAAATTTTTCAGCAAGGTCTTCATCTGTAATAAAAGGATTTTCCTTTATTGTCTCCTTCAATAAAGCTTGCCGTTCTTTTTTATTTCTTCGCATTTATCACACCGTCCGAGATATTAAGACTAGGTACTAATAGTAGTATATGATTTTAAAAAACAGATTGCAAGCAGAAAAGCGGAGGCGCCGGATCTAGACAATTCTCATACTTTAAATTAATCAAGCTTTTCCCCTTCTAAAACACCTGAGTCCTTTAAATAATTTCTTAAATGCAGATATTCAGGGGAATGCCAAAATTCATTTGTCTGAATGAGCTGTGCTGTATCATTCCTCGCCGTCTCTAATGCCCTGTAGTCATGAACCATATCTGCAACCTTGAATTCAGGAAGCCCGCTTTGTTTTTTTCCAAAGAAATCCCCGGGGCCTCTTAGTTCCAGATCCTTTTCACTAAGGATAAAGCCATCATTTGTTTCAGTCATGATTTTCATGCGCTCTTTCCCGACTTCTGACTTTGGATCGGCCAGGAGTATACAATAGGATTGCTCGCTTCCTCTACCGACCCTTCCCCTTAGCTGGTGCAGCTGGGCAAGGCCAAATCTCTCCGCATCATAAATGACCATCATGGTCGCATTCGGAACATTTACTCCAACCTCAACAACCGTTGTCGAAACGAGAACTTGAAGTTCGTTTCCACTGAAAGCCTTCATAACTGTCTCTTTTTCATCTGATGTCAGCCTACCATGCATCAATCCAGCTTGGTGACGTCCATTAAAATAATGGGTCAATGTGCTGTGAACATCGATCGCATTCTGGACATCAAGTTTATCGGATTCTTCAATGAGGGGACAAATCACGTATGCTTGATGGCCGGCTGCCAATTCCTTTTCCACAAATCCGAGAACTCTATCAAGCATGTCGGGCTTTGCCCAATAGGTTTCAATTGATTTTCTTCCTGCAGGCATTTCATCAATGATTGACACATCCATTTCGCCAAAAACAGTAATGGCAAGGGTTCTCGGAATCGGGGTGGCTGTCATAAACAGCACATCAGGGCTTTCACCTTTTTCCCTCAAAACTCTTCGCTGTTCAACCCCGAAACGGTGCTGCTCATCTGTTATCACAAGGCCAAGATTATGAAACTCAACTTCGTCTTGGATTAAAGCATGGGTACCGATTAAAACATCGATTTCTCCTTCTTTTAACAATTGTAATAGTTCCCTTCGTCGTTTGCCTTTCACAGAGCTGGTCAGGAGCTCGCAGCGGATTTGAAAAGGTTCAAGCATTGATTTCAATGATTCTGCATGCTGTTCGGCCAAAATTTCCGTCGGAACCATAAGTGCCCCTTGAAAGCCAGCTGTCCTGCTTGCATAGAGGGCGATTGCCGCTACCGCTGTTTTTCCCGATCCTACATCCCCTTGCAAAAGCCGATTCATCCTGTAGGGTGATTTCATGTCGGAAAGGATTTCATTTACGACCCGCTTTTGGGCAGCTGTTAATGTAAATGGCAGAGAATGAATGAATGCTTTAAGCTTTTCGAGATGATACGATTGACTAATCCCTTTTGACTGCTCTCTTTCGATCTTTCTCAGAGCCTGCATTTTCAATTGAAAATAAAAGAACTCTTCATAGACGAACCGCCTTCTCGCCGGCTTAAGCTCCTGCTGGTCTGTCGGAAAATGCATGATCCTTAAAGCGGTCAACCGGTTCATTAGCTTATATTCTGTTAAGTATCGATCCGGTAATGTTTCTTCAATGCAGCCCCCAAATTGCGAGAATGCGAGATTAATAAAACGTCTTAATCCTTTTACGGTTATTTTCCCCTTCACAGCGTATACCGGTTCGAAATCCTTAGCTTTAGAATATGAACCGATATGTATTTCATTCGCTGTAATCGTCTGACGGTGCTGATCCCATTTCCCTGTCACCGTGACTGTTTCATTTATAGCAATTTTACTTTTAACATAAGGCTGGTTAAATAAAACGACTTGGATAAGATATCTTTCGACAAGCACTCTTACGGTTAACCGCGATCGTTTCTTTCCATAGTAGACAAGAGAAGGCTCACCATGAACCTTCCCTTCAACCGTTACTCTCTCTTCGTGCTTCACATCTGCTAAATCCCGCATCCGGTAATCTTCATAACGAAACGGGAAATACTCTAATAAATCTTTGACGGTTAAAATATTCATTTCAGCTAGAGCTTCTGCTGTTTCTGAACCGATTCCTTTAATGGCAGTAATAGACTGAGTTAGATTATGATTCACGTTTTTAGCGGACTGCCAAAGATCCACGCTCCTAAAGCTTCACCTTTTGGACTAGCCGCCGAACCCCCTTTCACAGTTACTAGTAGATTTTATATTTTTTATAAATTTGAATATTAATTTCTTATAAACATCCTTCATTCATGGCCTTTTTAGTCTCTTTTGCCTTTCTATACTCTCGAAGGAGACAGCATACTAGAACACATATACTCATCCTATCATATTTTTCAAGATTATTGTCCACTGCCTGTCCAATGTTGAAAATTACAAAAAATGCCTCATCCCTTTTGCATTACTATCCTAGCAACAGGGCAGGCTCGTATTTTTCTCCGTTAACGGACATTTTGACGCTTGATTCCTTTGGAAGTGTCCGTCTTTTCACCGTTGACGGACATTTTAACGCTCGATTCCTCTGGAAGTGTCCGTCTTTTCATCGTTGACGGACATTTTAACGCTTGATTCCTCTTGAAATGTCCGTCTTTTCATCGTTGACGGACATTTTAACACTTGATTCCTCTGGAAGTGTCCGTCTTTTCTCCCTTAACGGACATTCTAACGCTTGATTCCCCTTGAAGTGTCCGTCTTTTCACCTTTTACGACATTTTGACTTTGGACAGCGCTTGAATGCCAGCATCTTGTTTTACTCACTCATAGTAGGTCCCTAGATGAGTTCCAATTTTTTTAAATTTTTTTAATAACACCCTTCTAATTGTTCTTTTATCTTTCACTCCGCCAGACCAATCATAAATAATATTAGTAGTGATTTTCCCCCTAGGAAAGAGGAGTAAATATTCCTTCACGCTACGCAAAACAGCATCTGTGACCAGCTGTTCCTGCCCACAATCGCTACAAACACAATAATGTCCTTGAACAGAAATTAAAAATGAGCTACAGGCTTTGCAGGTAATTCCTTTTCTCAGCTGCTCATAATTATAAGGCGGTAATAAAGTATAAGGATTTTCCTCGGTATGAAGAGAAATAAGCTTATCAGCTAGCTTCATGTGATATTCAGTTAATTTTGACGGCGTCGCATCTAATTTTTTCAAATATCTCTTGACCTGTGTTGGAAAAATAAAAGGTTTGTCGAGGGGAGCTTGGTATAAGGTGAACTCGGGATTGATAAAAACTACTTTGGCTTCAATTGGGAGAGTAACTCCTATATCTTGGAGCAATTGACGAAGCAGGGATTCGCTTCGGTTCAATTGGTGAAGTGGGTTATTATATTCAGACCTAGGCACTTTGTATAACTGATTTGAGTCGCAGTAATAATCTCCTACATAATTTTTCACTTCATAAAAATAGACTTTTTCTGAAGCAATAATCAAGGTGTCAATTTGAAACATTGAGTTATTAATCTTGAATAGCAAATCATTTAAAATATAACAATCACACTGAAGATTTTCTATCAATGCATCAAACATTACCTCTCCCTCATAACCTTTTTTAAGACTTAAGTAGTGCTGGCTGTCTTTTTCTGACAAAGTCATTCGTGTTTTTAACAATCTTAGAATGGTTAATTTCCATGGTTCAGTCCGAGACCTATAAGCCATTTTTAAATCATCCTTTCTTACTATTCTAAACTTCAATTCTATTTTAATAAAAAATTCAATATAATAATCAAAACATAATGAATATTTTAGTAACCTTTTGAAAAAACAAGTGTATGTTGCATATCGTGCTATTTATCCCAAGTAGACGATCCACTTATCATTAGCAGAGATACAACCCAAAGATTTATCGATAAACTTTAAATCAATTTGCACAAGAACTTGTTAATAAGAAGCACGAGTCTTAATAGGAAGGTATATTTTTTACAAAAAGGCTAACTCTTAAGTCGAGTTAAATAATGTGTCTCTTCACCATCGTTTCTTATGATCTTACCGCTTAATGGTTTTGCCTATTTTTTTCAAAAAAAAGGAGTACCTCCCCGAATGTCTTATTGAGTAAGTTATAACACTAAACTCTCTAAAAATTTGAGGAAGACTCCCTATTTTTTATACAATCAGTATGTCTTTCATAGGTCGCACATAATATCAAGCACTTTTGTTTTATTTATTTCACGCCTAATTAAGTTATTGCATTCGTTCAGGTAGCCAGAGCGAGAGTTGCGGGAATATTACGACAACAATAAGCACTAAAATCATCAGGAAGATAAAAGGGATTACACCCCTAACTACTGCACCGAGTTTTTCTTTGGCTATGCCGCTTACGACAAATAAGTTCAAGCCTACTGGTGGTGTAATCATACCTAATTCCATATTAATTGTCATAATGATTGCAAAATGAATTAAATTGATATCAAAATGCTTGAGCATTGGAAGCAAAATAGGCAGCGTAATGAGAATGATTGAAACAGCTTCCAAGAACATACCCATAATAAAGAATAGAATATTTACAATAATCATGAATGTCCATTTATTCACATCACTGTCAGCAATCCATGCACCTATCTGTTGAGGGATTTGCGCGTTCGTTAGATAAAGTCCAAACAGGCTGGCTGCTCCAATAATTAAGAAAATCATTGCCGTTATATTAAGTGATTCAACAATAATCGGTCGAACGTCTTTCCAGTGAAGCTCTTTATAAATAAATGCAGAGACAATAATTCCATAGAACACTGCAATAACAGCTGATTCAGTCGGTGTGACGACCCCACTATATATACTGCCAAGAATAAGCACTGGTAAAAAAGCGCCCCAAATCGCTTTTAGCGAGCTTTTGCCCCTTTCCTCCCAAGAAACTTTTTCCCCTTTTCCATAACCGTTTCGCTTTGCATAAAAAATAGCTGACACAATGAGAACTCCTCCGAGAAATAGACCAGGAATGACACCAGCCATAAACAGCTTTCCAATTGATTCCTCAGCCGTTATCCCGTAGATAATTAAGGGAATACTTGGTGGAATGAGGATCCCTAGTGTTCCTGCGGCCGCAACGAGTCCCATTGAGTACTTTTTATCGTAACCGGCATTCACCATCGCCGGGATCATAATCGATCCAATTGCGGCTGCTGTCGCTGGACTTGAACCAGAAATAGCGGCAAAAATCATACAAGCAAGGATCGTAACAACAGATAAACCTCCTGGCAAATGTCCAACCCATGCTCTCAATGCTTGGATTAAATATTTTGAAATTCCGCCGCGGGCAAGTAATACACCTGCGAGCACGAAGCCCGGAATTGCCATCATCGGAAACGAATCGAGCGCTGTAAATACTCTTTGCGGTACCATGGTCATGTTAAAGTCACTTTGCACGAGAACAACCATTGTTGATAAGGCGAGACTAATGGCAATCGGTACTCTAAGTACCATTAATACGAAGAAAATACTAAGTAATAGGATTATCATATTGCTCCTCCTTTCCTCGCAGCAAATTAACCAGCCGTTCGATAAAACGTATTAAAAATAAAGTTCCAGAAATCGGTAAAATCAAATATACGATCCACATTGGAATGCCAACATCGAGGGAAACCATCCCTGAGTTAAATCTGTTCTCAACGAGAATAAGGCCGTAATACGTAAAAGCAGCGCAAAACAAAATACTTACTGACGTTGCGAAAAAATCAACAAGACGTTTACCGCGTCTTGAAAGCTTGTCATAAACAATATCAACTTGAATATGATGGTTATGCCTTAGTGCAACACCAAATCCGAGAAACGTTCCCCAAATAATCACGTATCTAACGACTTCTTCAACCCAAGCTTTTGGCTCGTTAAAGACATATCGCATTAATACACCATAAAATATGAGCGTAATTCCCGCGAAAAAGAACGTTCCCGCTGAAATTTCCTCAAATAAATCCCAAAACTTTTTCAAGCTCTTCATTTATCGCACTCCTTCTTTGTCCTGATAATTAAGTACACGCTCTGCTCGTAAAAATGCACAAGTGTCGATCAAAATTCAGATCGACACCCGAGAGTGCTTACTTTAGACCACGAATGCCATCGATGAGTTCAGGAGTAATTGTTTTACTGAACTCATCGTATACAGGTTGTAAAGCTTCTGCCAAAGCAGCGCGCTCTTCATCAGTCAAGTCAAGAACTTCAATTTTTCCGGAGTTTTTAATATTTTCTAAACTTGCCGCATTTTCGTCTGTTGCCAGTTTCCATTCAAGTTCTGTTGCTTCTTTCAGTGCTTCCTCTACTTGTGCACGGATATCTTCCGGCATTTTGGCCCAGAATGGCTTGTTAACAAAAATCGCATAGTCTAAGCGACCATGTTGGCTTAGAGACATATATTTCTGTACTTCTTGATATTTTTGAGTATCAATATTGTTGTAAGTATTTTCTTGTCCATCAACAGTTCCTTGTTGTAAGGCAGCGTAAGTTTCACCGAAAGCAATCGTCGCGCTACCAGCACCAAGAGCATTGAATTGTGCCTCTAACACTTTTCCTGCTTGTGCACGGAATTTAAGCCCAGCAAAATCGGCAGGTTTTTGTAATGGGTGTTTATTATTTGTAAAATGCTTGAATCCATTTTCCCAAAATGCTAGGCCCATGATATCATTAGCTGCTAATTGATCACTATTTAATAAAGTTTTTGCAACATCACTTTCGAAAAACTTGTGTGCATGCTCTTGATTTTCAAATAAGAAAGGCATATCAACATACTGCCAACGTGGATCCAATTTAACCATTTTTGTTACAGATGGAGCGATCATATGAACATTTCCAGAAACAAGTGCATCTAATTCATCGTTATCTCCGTATAATTGAGAGGACGGATATACTTCTACTTTTACTTTTCCGTCTGTTTTCTCTGCGACTAACTCGGCAAAGCGATCAGCTGCTTTCCCTTTTACACTATCAATTGCTGTAACGTGTGAAAATTTAATCACAATTGGTTTCGTTTCTGCGGCTGGTTTTTTCTCTTCCGAGCCTCCAGTACTTTCACTACTTCCGCCTGAACATGCTGCTGCAATCAGCGCAAACAAACTAATAATACTAATCAAAAGCATTTTTCTCATTCTAATTTCCCCCCTATTAATTTGCTAAATTATTACTTCGCTTACATGAAATTCACCATATAAAAACTAGTATTCTCACGCCCCTTTTATTCATGTAAAAAATCAGGATTACTTCCTGAATTTTGGAAGTGAATCTATATATTCAGCTCCAAACCGCTCTGCGTAAAAGTCATAAACCGGTTTAAAAGCTCTTTCCCATGTTTGGCGTTCTTCAGTTGTAAGATGGTAGATGTTGATACAGTCGCAAGATTCCAATTCAGCTAGTTTCTTAGCATTTAAATTGTGAGCGGTCTCCCTCTCCCATTCATTCACCTCTTCTAACGTATCCAGTATGAGCTTTTGTACGTTGTCGGGAAGCCCGTCCCAAAATTGTTTGTTCATTAATAATACATAGCCTAAATAGCCATGGTTGCTAACCGTTAAGTAGTTTTGCAGCAAATGAAGATTTTTGCTTGTAATATTGGACAGCGTGTTTTCCTGTCCGTCAATATCCCCATTTTCCAAGTGGTGAAACACATTATTAAAATCGAGTTCCTTTGGTACCGCTCCAGAAAGTGAAAATTGCCGATAAATAATATCGCTTGGCATAATTCTCATCTTTAACTGTTCGAGATCGTCGGGACGATAAATCGGATATGAGCGATTACTCATCTGTTTGAAGCCATTATCCCACATTCCTAACATAAGGAGTCCTTCGTTATCAAATTCCGCGGCAAGCTCTTGGCCAATCGGTCCTGCTAAATAATCATGAACTTCTTGATATGAATCGAAGGCAAACGGCAAATCGATGACAGACCATTCAGGAATGAGGGAAGTCACTTTTGACGTCGCCGGCGCAATCATCTGAACATCGCCTTGTAAAAGCGCTTCCAATTCTTCGCCATCTTTATAAAGGAAACCATTGGGAAATACTTGTACCTCTACATAGTTATTGCTACGTTCTTTCAACAACTGAGCAAACTTACGAGCAGCTAATCCTTTCGGTGTTTCCTCACCAACAACATGGGAAAAACGAATAACAATTCGCTCTTCTTCACTTAATTGCTCAAAATCCATCGGATAACCGGTCGATTGACAGCCAAATAAGAAAACGAGAAGTAGCCCCCAGATAAATAGGATAGTATTCCGTTTGCAAATATTATTTAGGTACAATTGAATCCTCCAAATTAATAGATAATCTGATTATTGTTATTTTATATACTTTTTGATTAAATTCAACATTAAGAAAATATTGAACATTTTGGTCTTTTTGGTCTCTGCTTTTTATCCTTTATTTTTGCAAAACATTTAAGGGCTACTATCTTCTGCACAGCGTATTAATAGGAACAAAAATGGCCTTGGGTGGACCTATACTTATTTTTATATTTTTTATTTCAGGGAATAAAACTTAGTTGGCCTCCCCACATTCCCATATTTCATCTCAATATAAACTTTTTCCTTGCTGGCCAGAAAATCTAAATATTTTCTTACTGTTACCCTTGCCATCCCCACATTTTGCGCTAATTGTTCCGCGGTGATTGGAATTTCTTCTCCAACTAAACCAAGTAAAACTTGTTTCATTGTCAGTTCGTTCAATCCTTTTGGTAGCTCTTCTGCGCTGCCGGAACTGCCTAACCATTCATCAATATCTTCCTGCCTCAAATGTTCAAGTCCGCTTATTTTTTTTGTCATTTTATAATAGTCTTCAAGAGACTTTTTAAACCGATCAAACCGGAAAGGTTTCACCATATAATCAACCGCACCTAAACGCATGACTTCCTTAATAGTTACAGCGTCTCGAGCCGCTGTAATCATAATAATGTCACAAGGAACCCGTTTTGCTCGTAGTTCGACCAAAATCTCCAATCCTGAAATATCCGGCAAATACATATCCAGCAACACAAGATTAGGTTTTAGCTTTATTATTTGCGTTAATGCATCTTTTCCATTGGCTGACATTCCAATTAAAGTGAAGCTGGTCATCTTTTCCAGAAAACCTTTATTTACTTCCAGCACCATCGGATCATCCTCAACAATAAAAACGGAAATCTTCGGCATTTCCATGCACCTCCCCCACTTTTACAGCAATTGTCGTGCCTGAATCAGAATTTGAAGATAATGAAATTTCACCCTTGTTTGCTTCGACAATTTGTTTAACTAGCGCCAATCCGATTCCCCTTCCTTCTTTCGCCTTTGTGCTGAAACCGTATTCAAAAATTCTTTCTGGCTGTTCTGGCAGGCCAAGCCCGCTATCTTGAACTTCTATAAATAAAAATTCAGTATCTCCTTGAATAAAGAAGGTCACAGTCCGTTCATCTAGTTTCGAACACGCATCCATTGCATTATCAATTAAATTCCCAATAATTGTAACAAGGTCTCCACTAGAAAATCCATTCACAATTTCCGCCAAAAACGATTCTTCATCAATAATGAGTGCGACGCCGAGTTCCTTCGCGCGTGATCTTTTCCCGAGTAAAAGTCCTAACACGGAATAATCAGCCATATTATCTTTTAAAAACTGAACAACATCTTGTTCATCAGAAATTTCGTCGACAATCAAGTTTAATGCATCCTCTGTCCGTTCTAGCTGGATTAAGCCAGCAATACTATGCAATTTATTCATATACTCATGATTTTGGGCACGCAATGCATCAACAAGGGTTTTTATTCCCGTTAATTCTTCTGCAAGCATATGGGCTTCTTTCCGATCCGTCATCATGATAAGGGAGCCGACAGGCCGATCTTGAACATTAATTGGATAAATCCTCACTAAATACATGATGCCATGGCACAGTAAGGGGCGGTAAATGACTTCCTTGCTTCCTTGAGATTCCTTTGCAAGCCAAGTATCGGGAAACATCTCACTAACCGTGACTGTGTGACCATGAAATTTCGTGTACTGCTTAGCCAAACGATTCATAAAAATAATGTTTGCTTTTTCGTCGGTCGCTAAAATACCAATATCCATCGCCTGCATCATACTGGAACGCTCCTCAACAAGACGAGCAATTTCGTATGGTTCAAGGTTTAGCGTTTGCTTTTTTAAATGATTCGCAATAAAAAGGGAACCAATAAAACCAATCAATAAACCCCAAAACAAAGAAAAGAACATATCATCACGGTATTCAACAACTAAACTATGAATGGTCGGGGACAAAATACCAACAGTAACAACCCCAACCTGCCTTACACCTTCCTCATTCATAATCGGAACAAAAGCGCGAATGGCGTACCCTAACACCCCCTGGGCTTTCGAAATATATTCGTGTTCGGATAATGCTGCCTGTTCGTCGCCCCCTTCAAATGTCGTTCCTAGCTTACTCTCTGAAGGATGGGAATAACGTAACCGATTCATATCAAAGACAACAATATAATCAACATCTGTTGCTAATCGAACTCTTTCTGCGATTGGCTGAATAATGACAGAACCGCCATTTTCCCCCACATGGCTTTTGATGTCTGGCAGCTGCGCCACTGTACGCGCAATCGCAATCGCCCGCGCACCCAATTCCTTTTCAAAAGCACCTGAAATATTGTGTATCATAATCCAGCCGCTCGTTACGACCGAGAAAACAACGAGAATAAATGAGAAGATAAACATTTTCACGCGCAAAGAAATTCTGGTCATAATCCATCTATCACCTCTTTACTATAGAACTCCTCTAATAAACTACCGAAGAGGCCATTTTCCACTTCAACAAATTCTAGCAGATTGGTTTTACTTAATAAGTTGACGTAGCCCTGTCCCCATTTCCTTCACAAAAAAGAGGATATATCTTATATATCCTCTAATGAATATCGTATTAATTACAAGCTGATACCAAGTGTTTTATTCAATCGCAAAAATGAATGCGTACAATGGCTGTTTCCCATCATGCACTTCAATTTCAATATCATCGAATTCTTCAGCAATAAAGCTGGCAATGGCTTCTACATCATCTTCAGAAGCATCTTCACCCTTTAGAATGGTTAAGATTTCTGAATCTTCATCGATCATTTTCGCAAGCAAGTCTTTGGCAGACTGGACTTTATCTTTGTTTTTAACAATAATTTTACCTTCGGCAATTCCCATGAAATCATCTTTTTCGATTTCAAGACCATCAATACTTGTATCACGAACAGCGAAGGTGATTTGGCCAGTTTTCACATGCTGTAATGCTTCTGTCATTCCTGCCTCATTCTGTGCTAATCCTGTACCTGGATTAAACGCAAGTAACGCAGACATTCCTTGAGGGACTGTTTTCGATGGAATGACAATGGCTTCGTAATCAGTCATCTCAGCCGCTTGCTGAGCAGCCATAATGATATTTTTATTATTAGGCAGAATAATAATTTTCTTCGCATTGATTTCATTCATTGCCTTCACAATATCTTCCGTACTTGGATTCATTGTTTGACCGCCTTCAATGACTGCATGTGCTCCGATGCTGCGAAATAAATCGGCAATGCCGCTGCCCATTGAAACCGTGATAATCCCGTATTCAAGTTGTTTCTTCGTTCTATTTCCAGTTTCAGAAACGAGCGGAGTATCAACTAAGTTCGAATGCTGCTCGCGCATATTTTCAATCTTCATATTAATCAGGGTTCCGTAGCGCTGGCCATATGATAAACAATCGCCTGGCTGCTCGGAATGGATATGTACTTTAACAAGCTCTTCATCAGCGATTACTAATAATGAATCACCGTATTTACTTAAGTCTTGGCGAAAGGTTTCTTCTGAAAACGGTTTTTCTGAAAGCTTATCACTTTCGAATTTCACCATAAATTCTGTACAATAGCCATACTCAATATCCTCAGTATTCATAAAGCTATGAACATTTTTATGGTGTTCCGCACTTACAAGCTCTTCCATTTTCGGAAGGGCTGATGGACTATCAGGAAGCTTTTCGCCTTTTAATTCAGCAAGGAAGCCCTCATAAACAAAAACAAGCCCTTGACCCCCGCTGTCGACAACACCTACTTCTTTAAGCACCGGCAGTAAGTCAGGTGTTCTGTCAAGGGAAGCTTTTGCTTCTCTCACTACTTCTTCCATAATGGTAATTATATTTTCTTCATTTGTAGCTATTTGAACAGCTTTATTAGCTGAATCCTTTGCAACCGTTAGTATTGTCCCTTCAACAGGCTTCATCACTGCCTTATAGGCCGTTTCAACCCCTGAATGAAGTGCTGCCGCAAATTCATGTCCGTTAATCGTTGCTTTTTGCTCGATCGCTTTTGAGAAACCTCGGAATAGCTGCGACAAAATAACGCCTGAATTCCCTCGCGCGCCCATAAGTAGGCCTTTAGAAAGGGCTGCTCCCACTTTTCCAATATGCTCCTGCACATTATTTTTCACTTCCTTCGCACCGGAAGTAATTGACAAATTCATGTTTGTTCCTGTGTCGCCATCAGGAACAGGAAAAACGTTTAGCGCATCTACATACTTGGCATTCAAGGATAAATAGTTTGCCCCCTGGATAACCATTTCCGCAAAACGTTTTCCATCTAAAGCTTTTATTGACACAAGTCTTTCCTCCTCACTACGGGCTCGTTACACGAACGCCCTGAACGTAAATATTCACCGAGTCAACAGCAAGTCCTACTGTTTTATCCAGCGTGTATTTTACTTTTGATTGCACGTTGTGGGCAATCTCAGAAATTTTCGTTCCATAACTTACAATTATATACATATCAATATGTACTTCATCGTTTTCTTGGCGAACGATAACCCCACGGGTAAAATTTTCCTTCCGCAAAATATCTGTCAGGCCGTCTTTAATCTGATTTTTTGAGGCCATTCCAACAATCCCATAACAGTCAACTGCTGCTCCGCCGGCAATCGTTGCAATAACATCATTCGAGATATCAATTTGCCCGAATTTTGTTTGTAGTTCGATAGACATGATTTATTCCCCCTTTGGAAATTTTTCCAGATAAGAAAAGCGAAGGCACCCGGATTTTGAAATTTTCCTAACTAAAAAGAACATAAACTTCCTATCTTATAATGAACATTTTACTATAGGCACTATTTTTTTGAAAGTCAAACTCTCCCTTCTTTATTATAGCTTATCAGACTATAGGCTATGTCAAGGAAATTTTCTTGAAAGACTATTGTTTCTATTGCAATCAAGAAGGTTGTATGATAAATTATTAAAGTATCTTTTAATGTGCGAAAAGCAGTTCTGCTGTTTTTCTCATAGAATTAGATTGATCATCTGACATGGCAAATGTAAGCATGAAAATCAGCTTCAGCTTTTGTAATAAGGAGGGAAATGAATATGCCACGTAAATGTGTAGTAACTGGTAAAAAAACAACAACAGGTAACGCACGTTCCCATGCATTGAACGCTAACAAGCGTACTTGGGGTGCTAACCTTCAAAAAGTACGTATTCTTGTAGACGGTAAGCCTAAGCGTGTTTGGGTTTCTGCAAGAGCGCTAAAATCAGGTAAAGTAGAACGCGTTTAATAAAGTGTAAGGACATCCATTTTGGATGTCCTTTTATTATTTTTATTTCCTTTATCAAAAAATAAAGCACCCATAGTGGGTGCTCCTTCTTTTCATGTATTTATTTAATCTTTTTTGAATGTTCCTAACATAGCGCGAACAATACCACCTAAAAATCTTGGCAGTTTAATGGTATAAAATCTCATTATTCGTGTCCCTCCTCACGAGTCTTGCGCATCCAGCTTTACTTCATTCACCCTTACCATCTTATTCAAATAATAAAGATAAGTACTCATGATTTTCATTTTAATCATTACTCCTTACAACCATTATTATGCCTTCGGAAAATGAAAAATTACCATAATCATTAATAAGTTCATTACTAATACATAAGGTAGATCCTAACGGAATATGACAATCTTTTAAGGGATATTTAAAGCCTTGCAGCGTTAGACCGCAGACCTCCATAGTAATTGGAACAAATGAAATGTATTTTAATGTTGAATTTCTTTTTATCGAATAACTCCCTGGTGGCTTCAAATAGACGATGTTTTTTTGATCAATCATTTCCACCTGAACGAAATCCCGGTTTAAGGTTGGTTTTACAAGCAGTTGAATATTGGCAAACAAATGGTCAAGTCTTCCCCCGGTTGCCCCAAATAATCGAATTAATTCCGGACTTTGTTCCAAGGCAAAATTCAAAGCAAGCTCCATGTCCGTTTCATCCTTTATAGGTTTAAATCGGTTTAATTCCTTCACATTCTCCTCAATCATGGTCATCTCTTCCTCTGTGACCGAATCGAAATCACCAAATGCCATTGATGGTATAATTCCATTGGACATGAGAGTAAGGACACCTTTATCAACACCAATCCAAATATCAGTCTCCGAATAATAATCTTTAAGATCCGGTAAAAGTTCTTCTGGACCGCCAGCAAGTATATTTATTATCATCTTATTCACCCTAATTTTATTAAAAGTTAGGCTTTGTTAAACTTGCCTGCTGATTTCCACTCCAGGCGCTTCGCTTTCCGCGGGGCGGGCGGTGAGCCTCCTCGGCGCACTGCGCCTTCGGGGTCTCACCTATCCCGCTACTCCCGCAGGAGTCTACGCACCTTCCGCTCCAATCAACAAAGTGCAAAAATCAACATTGAGCTTTAACATAGCCAAAAGCTATAAGAAGCCAGCCGTTCACCAGCTGACTTCTAATTTTAATATATTATTTGGACCCTCTTATTGCAGCAATTGCCTTTGCGCGGTCTTTTTGATTGTACACAGCAGAACCGGCTACAAGAACGTTCGCTCCCGCCTCAATACATAGCTTCGCCGTTTCTTCATTCACACCGCCATCCACTTCGATTTCAATATTAAGCCCTTTTGAGTCCGCCATTTCTTTAACTGCAGAAATTTTCGGAAGTACGGAATGAATAAATTCTTGGCCGCCAAAGCCAGGGTTTACTGTCATAAGTAAAACCATATCGATGTCCTCTAAAATATTCTCTATTGTATGAACCGGAGTTGCCGGGTTTAACACGACACCTGCTTTTATTCCAAATGACTTGATGAAATGGATCGTTCGATGCAAATGGCGGCAAGCTTCTACGTGAACCGTAATATAATCGGCACCTGCTTTAACAAACGCCTCAATATATTGGTCCGGATTATCGATCATCAGATGAACATCCAAAGGAAGCTTTGTCACTGGACGGATAGCTTCGACAATTAAAGGACCAATGGTAATATTAGGAACAAAATGCCCATCCATTACATCCACATGAATATAATCCGCTCCTCCTTTTTCCACATCCTTTATTTCTTCTCCCAGCTTGGAAAAATCGGCGGATAATATCGAAGGTGCAATCTTTACCATAATTAGTACCTCGGCTTTCTCTCTTTTATTTCCTGCAAAAATGTCTTATAGTGCTCGTATCGATACAGTGGGATTTCTTCATTATCTACGGAAGCTTTAACCGCACATTTTGGCTCTGCGATGTGCAGGCATCCCCTGAATTTACAGTCTTCACTTTTGCTTTGAATTTCAGGAAAACAGACGTTGAGATCCTCCACTTCTATATCCATAAATTCAAGTGAACTAAACCCAGGCGTATCAGCTACTAGGCCCTCTCCGACTTTAATTAGTTCGACATGTCTTGTTGTATGCTTCCCACGGCCAAGATGGGAAGAAATATCGTTTGTTTTAAGTTCTAAATCAGGTCTAAGCGCATTAAGAAGAGTTGATTTTCCGACACCTGATTGTCCAGCAAAAACAGATATTTCCCCTTCTAAGTATGGATATAAATCTTTTATGCCCTCCTCCGTTTCCGAAGAAGTTAACAAAACATCGTAACCTGCCTTTCGGTAATCTTCCGCATAGGCTACTATTTCATTATGTTGCGCATCATTTGTTAAATCCATTTTCGTGACGCAAATGACCGGCTTAATATGATTAAATTCCACCAACACAAGAAAACGGTCTAGAAGGGCTGTGCTAAAATCAGGTTCGACCGCAGAAAAGACAAGAATAGCCTGATCTACATTGGCAATTGGCGGCCGAACGAGTTCATTCTTGCGGTCTTTCACTTCTAAAATATAGCCTTCCTTATTATTCTCAGCTTGAAAAACAACTTCGTCACCGACAAGTGGAGTTACCTTATTTTTCCGAAAAACCCCCCGTCCGCGGCATTGAACGGTTTCACTATCGCTCAATACATAATAAAAGCCGCTTAACGCTTTAATAATCTTGCCCTCAGGCATAGCAACACTCCTTACAAAAAGGTGGGAGCTTCACTTAACTTAACTTGAGAAGCCAATTTTGTTAAAAAATTGACGACATCAGCATAAAATATTTAATTAAGCGTAGCTCTATTCAAACCGCCTTATTAAGTTAGTTTGGTTGTTTCAATCAAATATTTTTCATAATTTACGCTAACTTTCAAAATCCATATCGATTTTGTTTATTACTGATATGGTACTGTCTGATAATCAATCACATTACTATCTTGTACCAGTTTATAACCACCCTTTTGTCCAAATGGAATCAATAATTCAATACTTATCTTCTTGTTTTCTGTAATGTAAAGTGTATCATAAAGTTCTGTCAAGCTATGATTCATATCTTCAATATATATTTGGACTTCCTGAGGCTGTCCCTCTTTTGTGGGATCATACGGAATATTTATTTCCACAGGGACTACTTTAGGCGGAATTTCTTTTTTTCCTTTTGACAATACAACTTTAACGATGTTGCCCCTTGACAAGACTGCTCCAGGCAAAGGATTTTGAGAGATCACATGCTCTTTGGGAATATCATCAGAATAGTCTTCCATCGACATATCGATTACCAATCCGGTCGATTCTTCATATTCCTGTAAACCCTTTACATTATATTCTTTTAAATCTTTTAAAGTAATCGGCTTTGGTCCCAAACTAACAGTAAACTCTAATTCTGTTTCCTCTGGTATAACTTCTCCTTGTTTGATGTTTTGATCAAGAATCGTTCCAGTGGATTCGTTTTCGTTATTAACTTCTATTTTCGTGATATTCTTAAAGTGGCCTGACAGTTGTTTCTCGACGTCATCGTAAAGTTGTCCCCGATAATCGTCCAACGCGAACTTTTCCTTGCCTAAACTTTCATAAATCTCAATGTTTGTTCCTTCTTTTACGATTTTCCCAGCTTTAGGATCCGTTTTTATGACAAGACCTTCGTCAATGTCAGCATCATATATCTTTTTCGGATCACTAACAATAAAGCCGGCAGCTTTGAGCTGTGTAACGGCCGCCTCAATTCCCTTTCCTGATACATCTGGAATTTCAAGGTCTTTTGGTGATAACAAATCCGGTAGGACCGTAACTGTAAGAACACCAAGTATGAGAAGACTCAAAAAGACAGAAACTAAAATGATAGGCCATTTTTTGCGTTTTTTCTTATCTTTCACTGGCTTCGATTCTAGATTATTATGGCCGTTTGTTCCATCTTTCCCATGAACAAGGGTCTCATCCATGTTCGCATAAGGACGATCTTCTGTTATGACTGGAATTGCTTTCGTGGCATCAGCATCAATTGGAACCCAAAATTTCCCTTCATTTATTCGATCGGGGTCCAATGCCGTCCCTAAATCATCTTCCATTTCCTCTACGCTATCATAACGATGAAAAGGATCCTTTGCTGTCGCTTTAAAAACAATATTTTCGACGCTTTGAGGGATCGAAGGGTTCCAACGCCGTAAAGATGGAGTCTCAGATTGTAAATGTTTGAGCGCAATCGATACTGCTGATTCCCCTGAAAATGGCAATCTTCCCGTTAGCAGCTCGAACATGACAATTCCCAATGAATAGATGTCAGACTTCCGATTAGCCATTCCGCCCCTTGCCTGTTCAGGAGACAAATAATGCACAGAACCTAACACCGAGTTTGTCTGCGTAATGCTTGTCGCACTCAATGCCATTGCAATCCCAAAATCGGTGATTTTCACATTTCCATGGTGATCAATTAATATATTGTGGGGCTTGATATCACGATGAATAATATGATTCTGATGGGCATGTGAAATAGCCGATGTCAGTTGTCTCATAATATCAATAGCTTCATCCATCCGAACTGGGCTATTTTTCTGTATGTATTGCTTTAATGTTTGACCGGCCACATATTCCATTACAATGTAATAAATAGAATCTTCTTCACCAACATCGTAAATACTGACAATATTAGGATGGGCAAGACTTGTTGCTGACTGGGCTTCTCGGTGAAAGCGGCGAATAAATTCATCGTCATTGGCAAAATCAAGACGCAGCATCTTAACAGCTACATCCCGGTCAAGAATCATATCATGAGCTAAATAAACATTGGCCATCCCACCGCCGCCAATGATTTCAAGAATTTTGTAACGCCCGCTAAGTCTTTTACCTATTAGCATTGTTCATCACCAGACTCACTGCCATCTAAGAACTCGACAATTATCAGAGTGATATTATCTTCTCCGCCATGATCATTGGCCAAATCGATAAGTTTAGCAGCCTTCTCATCTAGACTTTTATCACTTTTTAGAATACCCAGCATTTCCATTTCATTGACTTTATTTGACAGACCATCGGAGCATAATAGTAATATGTCGTCGTCTTCGAATATAATCGTTTTTATATCCATAACGACTGTCTCTTCAGTCCCCAATGCTCTTAACACAACATTTTTCATCGGGTGATGTTCTGCATCTTCCTTCGAAATTTGCCCGGAACGGACTAATTCGTTAACAAGGGAATGATCCTCCGTTAATTGCTGGAATCCAGTTTCATTTAGAATATAGCAGCGGCTATCGCCAACACTGGCTACAGTTGAAAAACGGTCTGTACAAATGACAGCTACAACGGTTGTACCCATACCCTCACATTCGGAAAAAGTTTTCGAATGCTCAAATAAAATTTCATTCACCTTGGCAATGTTTAATTTCAGCCATTCTTCTGCTTCATCAGCTTTTTGGATTTCTTCTGTATTTCCCCACAGCATCTTCAAATTTGCTAACGTCATTTCACTTGCAACATCACCCGCACGGTGCCCGCCCATGCCATCTGCTACAATGGCAAGGCGCTGGCCGCTGCGGTTAATAAAAACTCCGCCACTATCTTCATTATGCTGTCGAACTCTGCCTCGGTCTGTTTTAAAAACAGCTTTCATCTTGTCACCTCGTCTCTTCTTTTCTCTCCTTTGCACGAAGTTGTCCACATGCTGCATCAATGTCATGCCCCTGCTCCCTGCGAATGGTTACATTTATGCCGTGATTTTTTAATGTTTTTTCAAACTTAAAAATTTGCTCTTTTGGTGTTCGAACATAATCTCTTTCTGGAACATAATTAACGGGAATTAAGTTAATATGGCATTTTATCCCTTTTACTAACTTAGCTAATTCCTCTGCATGCTCTACTTGGTCATTGACATTGCCAAATAAACCATATTCAAAGCTGACACGTCTGCCGGTTTTATTTACATAGTAGCGAATGGCATCCATGAGATCAGGCAGTTTATAGGCGCGGTTAATCGGCATGAGTCGGCTCCTTAGCTCCGAATTTGGCGCATGAAGGGAGAGCGCAAAGTTGATTTGCATATTCTCATCCGCAAATTGATAAATTTTTGGAATGATTCCGCTTGTCGAAACAGTGATGTGGCGGGCACCTATATTCAATCCTTTGTCATGATTAACAATTTTCAGGAAGGATAGCATTTGATCATAGTTGTCAAACGGCTCTCCAATTCCCATGATAACAATCGAGCTGACGCGCTCATCTGTTTCATCAAGTGCCTGTTGTACTTTTACGACCTGCGCCACAATTTCTCCTGCCTCTAAATTACGTTTTAATCCGCCTAGCGTGGATGCACAAAATGTACAACCGATTCTACAGCCAACCTGAGTTGTTACACAAACAGAATTTCCATATTCGTGCCTCATTAAAACTGTTTCAATGGAATACCCATCATGAAGCTCAAACAAGAATTTAATCGTTCCGTCTGAAGATTGCTGTTGAATAAGTGTTTTTAAGGTCGTTAATGTAAAGGTCGAAGCTAATTTATCTCTCATCCCTTTTGACAAATTGGTCATTTCATCAAAGGATGCAACTCTTTTCGTATACAACCAGTCAAAAATCTGCTCTGCACGGAACGCCTTTTCATCATTCTCTTTTAACCAGTCCTTTAGCTCATTAAGTTGTAAAGAATAAATGGACGGTTTTTGATCTGTTATTGTTTCTTTCTTAGCAGTTGTTGGTTCCATACCTTATACCTTCTTTCTTAAACAGGCTATATAAAAGCCATCGGAGCCGATATCTTGTGGCAATAATTGAAGATCATACTTTTTTACAAACGGACGAATCATCTCAGGCATTCGTTCCTTAACTGAAGTATCCCCTTCATAATCCGTGTTTTCGGCTAAAAATGATGCGACTACATGTTGATTCTCTTCCATATCAATCGTACAAGTACTATAAACTAGAATACCACCTTTTTTCAATAAAGGGGAAACGGCTTTTAACAAGTTTTTCTGGATGTTGTGCAGTTGTGACAAATCTACTTCATTTTTCGTATATTTCATATCTGGCTTTCTTCTCATAACCCCAAGCCCTGAGCACGGAGCATCTAATAAGATCCGGTCAAATGACTCTTTTTCAAAATGCTCCTGAACCTTTCTGCTATCAAGTGCACTGGTTTGAATATTAGATAAGTCAAGCCTCCCAGCATTATCATTTATCAGCTTTATTTTATGTTCGTGCAAGTCAAGGGAAACAACTTGTCCAGTATTTTGCAGCTTTTCAGCAATATGAGTAGACTTTCCGCCAGGTGCTGCGCATGCATCCAATACCTTTTCATTTTCTGCCACCCCTAAGGCATAAGCAACAAGCATGGAGCTTTCATCTTGAATGGTGATTAAGCCATCTTTAAATGCATTTGAGTTTGCAAGATTTCCACGGTAACATTTGATGGCTTCTGGAATCACCTTGCTCGGTTCAACATGAAAGCCTTCTTCCGTAAGAAGGGATAAACATTCCTCCCTCGTTGTTTTCGTGAAATTCACTCTTGCTGTCTGTAAAGGAGCTGTTAAATTAATTTCACACATTTGTTTCGTTTTTTCAAAACCAAGCTGTTCGACCCATCTTTTCACAAGCCATAATGGATGACTTGTTTCAATAGCCAGCCTCTCAGAAGGTTCTTTTATTTCTTCCAGTGATGGAAGCCCTTGTCTTTGAATGTTCCGCAAAACGCCGTTTACCATTCCCGAAATCCCCTTATGGCCGCGGCTTTTAGCGATTTCAACAGCCTCGTAAATAGCAGCGCGATCAGGAATTTTATCCAAATAAACCATTTGGTAAAGCGTAAGCCTCAATAATTGCATAACCCAGCTTTCTATCTTTTTATTCCCTTTTAGAAATGGCTGCAAAAAGTAGTCAAGACTCATTTTCCGTTGCAGTGTACCATATGTTAATTCTGTCAACAGACCGATATCTTTCGGATTAATATTATTTTTGTTGATCGCGTTATTTAGAAGCAGGTTGCTGTACGATTGGTTCTTTTCAACGGACTCCAGTAGGTCCATTGCCGTTTCCCGGACGTTTTTCTTTTTGCTCATTGCTATCTCCCTAATTGAGTGCCGATCTCCATTTGAGATCCAGCCCCTCTTAAAAATTGCTCAGCCGTCATTTTTTTCTTTCCAGATGGTTGAAGCTCGATTATTTTAATCGCCGTTTCGTTTCCTGTGGACACAACAAGGGCGTCAGCCTCCAAATTTATGATTGTGCCTGGGGCCTCTTTTAAAACGGTTTTTATTTTTTCTGATTCCCATACCTTTACTGCCGTTCCGTCCAATGTTGTATAAGCAACAGGCCATGGATTTAAACCGCGAATATGGTTGTAGATTTCCTCTCCGGTCTTCGTCCAGTCGATTTTTTCTTGTTCTCTTCTTATATTAGAAGCAAAAGTAGCATCCTCATCCTTTTGTGGAATAGGCTCCAATTCACCGTTCAACAGTTTTGGTAACGTTTCTGATAGAAGATTCGAACCAGCCTTGCTTAATTTATCATGCAAAGTACCGACTGTATCTGTTTCCGCAATTGGAACTTCCACCTGGGTCAGAATATCTCCTGCATCAAGCTTTTCAGCCATATACATGATTGTAATACCCGTTTTTTCTTTTCCTTGGATGATCGAATAATGGATCGGCGCCCCGCCTCTAAGTTCCGGGAGCAAAGAGGCATGCACATTAATACATCCGTATTTAGGAGCTTCCAGCAATTCATTAGGTAAAATTTGTCCAAAAGCAGCAGTGACTATTAATTCTGGATTCAAGGCAAGGATTTTCTCTAATTCTTCAGGCTGCCGAATTTTCTCTGGCTGAAAAACAGGAATCCCGTGCTTTTCAGCTTCAACTTTAACAGGTGGAGGCGTTAATACCCGCTTACGCCCAACCGGACGGTCAGGTTGTGTAACTACTCCGATCACTTCATAGCCATCATTTAAGATTTGCTGCAAAACAGGAACGGAGAAATCCGGGGTCCCCATAAATACTATTTTCGTCATTCAACTTCCAACCCTTCTAACTCTTCTTCGTCCAAATATCTCGTCACTTTTGATGTAAAAAGAACACCTTGCAGATGGTCAATTTCATGTAAAATCGCTCTTGCTAAAAAGCCCTCTGCTTCAAGTGTATAATATTTCCCTTTTCTGTCCTGGGCTTTTATTTTTACATAGTCAGGTCTGATGACTTCCCCATACAAACCAGGAAAACTTAAACATCCTTCAGGGCCGAGTTGTTCGCCCTTCGTTTCGAGTATTTCAGGATTAATCAATTCGATGGTTCCATTTTCATCATCTATATCAACAATCGCAATTTGTTTATCAAGACCAATCTGTGGTGCCGCAAGCCCTACACCATCAAATTCAAGCATCGTATCGTACATATCATTTAAAAGTTTAGTAAGCTTTTTATCAAAAAAGGTAACAGGCTGACACTGTACCTCTAAAATCTCAGCGGGATAAGTGATAATTTTTCTAACTGCCAAAACATTTCCTCCACTTTCTCTTTATTCTTTAGTCTATTTTCGCCCATATTCTCAACGTTCATAACAGATTGATCTACATTAGAATATATGGATTGACATCCACCGAAATTTGCAGATCGCCTAATGCTGTTTCTTGCTGATAATGATCGAGCATTTTTTTTAACGAGCGGCCTAGTTCTGGTTCTCGTTTGTATTTTATCAAACATTGATAGCGATATCTATTATTGATCCTAGGAATGGGAGAAGCTACAGGACCTAAACAAATCGCATCCTTTGATAGCCGGGAACCAATATAGGCTGTAATTTTTTCTGTAACTGATACGGCCTTCATTAATTCTTCATGACTGACGGTTATGAGTGAGACATAATAAAATGGAGGATACTTATGAATTTTCCGCATCATCATTTCTCTTTCATAAAAACGGTCAAAGTCCTGATCACCTGCTAGCTCAATACTATAATGTTCGGGTGTATACGTCTGGATAATGACCTCTCCTGCCAGTTCATGTCTGCCTGCTCGCCCGCTTACTTGGGTTAATAATTGGAACGTTTTCTCAGAAGAGCGGAAATCGGGTAAATGGAGCATCGTGTCTGCGGATAATACCCCCACAAGGGTAATGTTCGGAAAATCGAGTCCTTTAGCAATCATCTGTGTCCCGAGGAGGATATCAGCATTTCCTTCCTGGAATTGATCCAGTAGCCTTTCATGTGAACCTTTGCGGCTTGTCGTGTCCACATCCATTCGAATAACCTTTGCTTCAGGCAGGATTTTGATGATCTCTTCTTCTACCTTTTGTGTCCCTGTTCCAAAATAGCGAATATGCTCACTGTTACATTCAGGGCATTTGTCTGGAACCGAAGCTTCGTATCCACAATAATGGCATTTCATTTGTTGATTAAACCGATGGTATGTCAATGAGATATCACAATTTGGACAGTTTACAACATATCCGCAGTCCCTGCACATGACAAAGGACGAATGGCCTCTTTTATTAAGGAATAAAACGATCTGTTCCTTTTTTTCCAATCTATCCTTTATTTTTTCAAGCAGTGATCGTGAAAACATTGAGCGATTTCCATCACGCAATTCTTCCCGCATATCAACAATTTCGACTGCAGGCAAGGCCTGATTATTCATCCTTTTCGGCAATGAAAGCAGCTTGTATACGCCTTTTTGTGCCCTTGCAAATGATTCAAGAGACGGGGTTGCACTGCCGAGGACAACAGGACAACGATGCTGATATGCTCTTTCAATCGCTACATCGCGCGCATGATAGCGAGGATTCTCCTCTTGTTTATAACTTGTCTCATGTTCCTCATCAATAATAATAATTCCGAGATTTTCAAAAGGGGCAAAAATAGCCGATCGCGCTCCGACAACGACTTTTACTTCTTTTCTTTGGATTTTTCGCCATTCATCATATTTTTCGCCTGCAGAAAGACCGCTATGCATGACAGCCACTTGATCCCCGAATCTTCCTTTAAACCGTTTGACCATTTGCGGTGTCAATGATATTTCCGGGACAAGAACAATCGCTTCTTTTCCTTCTTGGAGGACTTTTTGAATGGATTGAAGATAGACTTCCGTCTTTCCGCTTCCTGTTACCCCGTACAACAAAAAGATCTGATGCTTCTTTTCGTCCAATGAATGAAGAACGGGCGTTATCGCATTCGTTTGTTCCTCCGTAAGCGGGAGCGGATCAGTTCTTGCAAAATTTCTTTCTTCAAACGGATCACGGTACACTTCCATTTCCTTCTGGTTTAGGATGCCCTTTTGGATTAATCCATTAATAACAGACGATGAAACACCCAAATGGGACAAAAGTAGACGAAGCTCCACAGGGCTATCTGTTTGAAGGAAATAATCAATGACCTTCTTCTGCTTCGCTGCTTGGGAAGGCAACTGATCTTTTTGTGAAGCCAGTTCTTCTTTACTCATATTTAAAAAAATATGTTTTAGTTTTTTCTTTTTCACCCGCTCTTTTACATCATAAATGATTTCGATGCTCCCTTTAGCCGTTTCCTTTTGCAAAAGGGAAATCGAACCCATCTTCACCGCTTCTTCCCAGGAAATGAGGTCTTGATTTTCGAACATCCTTTGAATCTCAGCAGGCATTTCCCCTTCATTCACAATCCCGGTTAATTTAAGTTTTTTTTCATATTTCGCCTTTAGAGCAGCAGGAAGCATGACTTGGAAGGCAGAGATTTTATAGCAGAGTGTTTTTTCTGTCAGCCAGTTCCCTAGGGAAAGAAGCTCCTGATTCAGCACTGGCGTTAAATCCATTGGTTCAATTAGCTCTTTTAATTTAGCAAAATCTGATTTGTCTTTTAGCGCTGTTACAAACCCCTGAATTTTCCTTGGTCCAAATGGCACAACCACCCTCATGCCCGGTTCGATCACACCGATTAAATGATCTGGGATTAAGTAATCAAATGCCCGGTCCGTTTGCTTCGCCGGTACATCTACAATAATACTGGCAATGTTCATTTTGTTTCATCCCTTAACAATTGAAAAGCTTCTTCAAGTATTTTCAAAGCAACTGCCTTTTTTGACATTAGCGGCAGTTCCACTGAAGTTCCATCACGTTTGAAAAATGTAACGATATTCGTATCAGTTCCGAATCCAGCGCCAGCTGTTCCCACATTGTTAGCGACAATCATATCGGCATTTTTTTTGATTAGCTTTCCTTTCGCATACTCAGCGACATGATCCGTTTCAGCTGCAAAACCAATTAAGATTTGCTCTTTCTTGCTCTTGCCGAGTTCATATAAAATGTCTTTCGTTCTTTCAAGCTCTAAAACTTCTTCACCAGGCTGTTTTTTCACCTTATGGCTGTAACTTACTTTCGGCCGGTAATCAGCAACAGCTGCTGTTTTAATGACGATATCAGCTGTCGTGTATTCCTTCATGACCGCATTGTACATATCTTCTGCACTTTCAACTTTTATGAGACGGACTCCCGCAGGCGGCGGCAAAGAAACCGGACCTGAAATAAGAATCACTTCAGCTCCTTTCCGCGTCGCTTCCTCCGCAATGGAATAGCCCATTTTCCCTGAAGAATGATTCGTAATATATCTGACAGGGTCAATTTTTTCTCTCGTTGGGCCGGCAGTAATGACTACCTTTTTTCCTGATAATTCCGGACCGCTATGGCTAAAAAAACCCGCAATATTTTCCGTTATTTTTTCTGGCTCCTCAAGACGGCCTTTCCCAACATATCCGCAGGCAAGATATCCTTCCCCAGGTTCAATAAATTGATAACCGAAGCCATGAAGTGTTTCGATGTTTTTAAGAACAGCCGGATGGCTGTACATATGGACATTCATTGCTGGGGCGATCCAAATAGGTCCTGTAGCAGCCAATAGTGTCGTTGTGATCATATTGTCAGCAATTCCGTTCGCAAGCTTCCCGATCACATTGGCGGTAGCAGGTGCAATTAAAATTAAATCAGCCCAATCCGCGAGGTCAATATGGGCAATCACTTTTGAATCTTTTTCATCAAATGTATCAGTATACACATCATTCCTAGACAAAGCCTGAAAAGTTAAAGGAGTAACAAATTCCCCTGCAGATTCACTTAAAATCACCTTCACATCTGCTCCGGCCTGGGTAAGCTTACTTGTTAACGCCGCTGCTTTATATACAGCAATTCCACCTGTCACACATAATAGTATTTTTTTCCCGTTCAGCATCATTGGACCCCCATCCATTTCTGAAATTATATCTTTTATTATGCAAGAAGAATATTATTATTTCATCTATTAAAACTGGAAATGAAAACAAAAATAACAACCTGTTTAAAGGTTGTTATTTTTGGTTTATTCGTACTTATCTTCCCCTTGCTTTTCCCCGAGGCGGTAATGAAGATGATCCGCATTGATTTCCTCGAGTGCTTTGCCAACATTCTTATGGGAAACATATTTATCAATAAGTGGCTTGGCGTTTTCTTGCATCTTACGCGCCCGTTTTGCAGCAACTGAAACAAGGGAATATTTTGAATCAATTTTTGTCATTAATGAGTCAATAGAAGGATAAAGCATCGGTTAATCTACCTCCAGCATGTTAATATATCTTGGTTCAACCCGTTCTCTGCGGCAGTGTTCAGCAACGACAATTGCTTTAATTCTTTCGCAGGCAAGTTCAATTTGATCATTTTCCACGACATAGTCGTATAAGTGCATCATTTCAATTTCTTCCTTAGCCACACTCATTCGGTTATTAATCACATCTTCAGTTTCAGTACCCCTTGTAACGATCCTGTTCTTTAGTTCAGAGAGGCTTGGCGGTACAAGGAAAATAAATAAGCCATCAGGAAACTTTTCCCTTACTTGGCGAGCCCCTTGAACTTCAATTTCAAGGAAGACGTCTTTACCTTTTTCAAGTGTCTCTTTTACGTAGTCTACAGGTGTGCCATAGTAATTCCCAACGAATTCGGCGTATTCAAGCAGTTTATCTTGCTCGATCAAATTTTCGAATTCCTCTCGGGATTTAAAGAAATAATCGATGCCATCAACTTCTCCTTCTCTCGGAGTTCTTGTCGTCATCGAAATAGAATATTCAAAAGATGTATTAGCTTGCGAAAAGATTTCTTTCCTTACTGTCCCTTTACCAACACCGGAAGGGCCGGATAAAACAATTAATAAGCCTTTTTCCTGCATCAAACGATCCTACCCTTCATCAATAATTTCATCCTTGTCATTTAGGCGGTGTGCCACCGTTTCCGGCTGCACTGCTGAAAGGATAACATGGTCACTGTCCATTACTATGACAGCCCTTGTCCGTCTGCCATATGTCGCATCAATTAACGAACCGCGGTCACGGGCATCCTGGATAATTCTTTTTATAGGTGCTGATTCGGGACTGACAATTGAGATGATTCGATTGGCGGAGACAATATTGCCAAAGCCAATATTAATTAATTTAATTGACATCTTGGTCCTCCAAGCTTCAGTTATATATTTTGGCCCCGAAAGCCTTATTCTAAACTACTGCCCCTGCTATTCTATATTCTGAACCTGTTCTTTCATTTTCTCCAGTAAGCTTTTCATCTCCACCACTTCGGATGCTACTTTTGAATCATTAGCCTTCGAACCAATTGTATTCACTTCCCGGTTCATTTCCTGAAGTAAAAAGTCTAGTTTTCTCCCAATCGGTTCTTTTCCTTGAAGTGTGATAACAAATTGCTTGATGTGGCTTTGAAGTCTCGTCAGCTCTTCGTTAATATCTGCTTTATCTGCAAAAATGGCTACTTCTGTAAGAATCCGCGCTTCATCCAATTGACCATTCAAAAAATCTGTCATTCGTTTTGTTAGCCGTTCTTGATAGTGCCGAACTACTTCCTTCGCATAAACTCTTAATTCAGCAGCCCGCATACTTAAACGATTAAGATGATGATTTACATCTTTTTCGAGCTCTCCACCCTCCATTATTCGCATTTGCTTCAATTGAACACACGCCTCATTAAGAGCAGAAAGGACAATTCTTTCAATTTCTTCATTAGCGGTCTCTTTTTCTTCAATGGCGATAAGTTCTTCTCGCATTACGTCTTGGAAGGTCATTTCATTTCGGATAGAATACTTGTCTTTTATTCTCTTGACGGATTGAACATATTCATCTAAAAGCGCCCAATCAACACGGATCTGGCGATTCATCATTCCTTCGCCTTCCACTGTTACATATACTTCGATTCTTCCTCTTTGAATATATTGACCAAGCTTTTTTTTCATTTTATCTTCTATTCGTAAAAGCTGCCTTGGCATTCTAATCTGGTATTCGGAAAAACGATGGTTCACCGTTCTAATTTCAACTAAAGCTGAAAACGATCCAGATTCCTTTTTACTACTGCCAAACCCAGTCATACTTTCGACCATCCAAACACATCCCTAACATGAAGAAATGTCATTTACAACACATTAATCAAATTCGCCTTGGCGTATTTGCGCCCATATTTTTATCGAGCCTGCTCGATAAATTCCTTTAAAAAATCTGTGGCATCCGCCGAAGGCTTAACTTTATTCAACGGGGTTTGACTCCCACTAAATTGGATACCTATTTGCATTATCTCGCTACTTATATCGTTTAGAGACTTCTGCTGAATAAAGTAAATATGTAAAATTCCATTATAAGCAATTAGTTGGTATTTTACCATAAAAGATGGGGAATGTATGCAAAAAGAAAAGGTAATAGAGCACTTCTCTACTACCTTTTGGATTATACCATAAATTATTTTCTTTTTCTTGCCAAAAATGAACCTGCAAGTAAAAAAGTTGGCACGGACGCAAAACCTGTTATCATAAACCAGTCATGTAATTCAACCGGCACCGTATGGAAAATTGGCTGAAGCGGCTGATAATAAATAACAACAAACAATAACAGTAAAGACGAAATGACCGCCCAAACTAAATACTTGTTTCCGAAAGGGTTTCTTGCAAAAACTGACTTCTCACTGCGGCAATCAAACACATGGATAAGCTGAGCCATTACTAAAGTAGAAAAAGCGACAGTTTGCGCGTAAACAAGTTCGTCCGGATGTGCTTTATAGGCAAAAATAAACGCTAACAAAGTTACTAATCCGATTAAAAATCCTCTCGAAACAACCTTCCAGCCAAGTCCCCTTGCAAATACGCCCTCCTTTGGACTCCTTGGCTTCCGTTTCATAACATCTTCCTCAGGCTGATCAAGTCCTAGGGCCATGGCAGGTAATCCGTCAGTTACGAGATTTACCCAGAGGATTTGGATCGGAACTAATGGAAGAGGCATGCCAAGCAGCATCGCAAATAGCATCACGAGAATTTCACCAACATTGGATGCAAGCAAATATCTAATAAACTTTCTAATATTCTCGTAAATATTTCTGCCTTCAGTGATAGCTGATTTAATCGTAGCAAAATTATCATCAAGGAGGACGAGAGCTGAAGCTTCTTTAGCAACATCCGTTCCTGTAATGCCCATCGCTACGCCAATATCTGCAGCTTTGATCGCCGGGGCATCATTCACTCCGTCCCCGGTCATTGCCACGATATGACCTTTATTTTGCAAAGCTTTCACAATTTTTAATTTATCCTCGGGAGAAACACGAGCAAAAACAGATACATCGTCTACAACCTCTTCAAGGTCATCAACTTGCATTTCGGAAAGAGCTTTTCCATCCAATACTTTAGATGTACTTGTTAAGATCCCCAGCTGCTTCGCAATTGCTTTTGCTGTTATAACATGATCACCTGTAATCATGATTGTTTTGATTCCAGCCTCTTTACATTCTTTTACAGCTTCCTTCACTTCAGGTCGAGGAGGATCTATCATTCCTTGAAGACCAATGAACGTTAGCCCCTTTTCCGCCTCTTTTTCATCTAATAGAAAGGTTTTAGCGGGTATTTCTTTAAAACCAATCGCAATTGTTCTTAAAGCTTGGGAGGCTAGATCCTCAATGGCTCCTTGAATATGCCCCGCCATTTCTCGTGATAATATTTGCCGCCTTCCATCCCATAGAATCGATGAGCAAACGCCTGCTAAAACATCTGGCGCCCCTTTCGTGACAATAAATTGCTTCCCATGTTGATCCTTGACGACGACACTCATCATTTTTCTGGCAGAATCAAATGGGAATTCATTAATGATTTGATATTTATTCAGAAGGCTGTTGCGTTTAAAGCCGGCTTTCATTGCGGCAACAAGGAGAGCACCTTCTGTTGGATCCCCATCTATAATAAATTCGCTGTTTTTTTGTTTTACCTCTGCATGGTTGCAAAGCATCCCAAACATAAGCAGCTGCTGTAGGGCCTTATCATTTGAAGGTTCGAATCGATTATTATTTTGATAAAAATTACCTTGCGGTTCATAGCCAATCCCGTCTACCTGCCACTCATTGCCACCGCTCCAAATATGCGTGACAGTCATTTTATTTTGCGTCATCGTGCCCGTTTTGTCCGAACAAATAACGGACGCACAGCCAAGCGTTTCAACCGCAGGCAGCTTACGAACAATCGCTTTTTTCTTGATCATTCTTTGGACACCAAGAGACAAAGCGACAGTTACGATGGCTGGCAATCCTTCCGGGATCGCGGCAACCGCTAAGGAAACGCCTGCAAGGAACATCGTATACATATCATGGCCTTGAAGCACACCTACAACAACTACTAAGATCGTTAATAACAATGCAGCCGAAATGAGAATTTTCCCCAATTGCTCTAGTCTGCGTTGTAAAGGAGTGGTCATTGTTTCAGCATTTTGCAATAAATCGGCGATTTGTCCCATCGCTGTCTTCATCCCAATTGCAACTACGACACCCATTCCGCTGCCCCGGGTTACTAACGTACTCATAAATGCCATATTTTCCATGTCGCCAATGCCGATGTTTCCTGTTTTTAATGAGCCGGTTGTTTTTTGAACAGGCAATGATTCACCTGTTAACGCTGACTCTTCCACCTCAAGACTATTTGATTCGATGATTCTTACATCGGCACCAATCCGGTCCCCGCTTGTGAATTTAAGCAGGTCTCCGACAACCACTTCTTTAGAGGGGATTTTTGTCCATTCTCCATCTCTTAAAACACTTACTTGCGGTGCAGAAAGTTCTTTTAAGGCATGTAAGGATCTTTCAGCTTTTCTTTCTTGAAAAAAGCCGAGTAAACCGTTAATAATCACAATTGCGATAATCGCAACAGCATCAATGTATTCACCAAGCAACCCTGATAGAAGGGTTGCCGCTAATAAGACAAGGACCATGAAATCTTTAAATTGACTAAAAAATAAGAGTAAAGCCGATTGCTTTTCTCCTTCTTCCAGCTCATTATAGCCATATTGTTTTCTGCGTTTTTTTACATCATCTTCAGTTAAACCTGCCTGCACATCTGTATTCAGGGCCTGCTCAACCTCTTTTGTATTCATTTCATGAAATTTCATCCGGACATCACACTTCCTCCTTTTTCCTTTTAAAGAGAATCCGCCATTAGCGAACCGTCCTGCTTCTTATGCTAAAATTAAAGTGAAGCATAGTTGTCCCTATCTCACTCTAAAGACAGCTTATTCAGCCTCGTCCTAAAAAATGCTATGATATGTAGATAAAAACGCATTTACTAATAAATAGAAAAGGATGTTCCCTATGTCATTTGATGGTTTATTTACAAGGGCCATGACGGAAGAGCTTACCCAAGCGTTAAAAGGGGGAAGAATCAGTAAAATCCATCAGCCTTATCAAAATGAAATTATTTTGGTCGTGCGAGCGAACGGCAAAAATCATAAGCTGCTGCTCTCCGTTCATCCCAGCTATGCAAGAGTACAGCTTACAAATGAGGCACATGATAACCCATCTGAACCGCCGATGTTTTGTATGCTGTTAAGAAAGCATTTGGAAGGCTTCTTTCTTGAAGAAATTCGGCAGGTCGGATTGGACAGAATTATCATTTTTGAAGTTAAAGGAAGAAATGAAATTGGTGATATTTCTTATAAACAATTAATTGTAGAAATTATGGGGCGGCACAGCAACATAACATTGGTTGATAAATCAAGAAACATCATCTTAGACAGCATCAAACACGTTTCATTCGCCGTCAACAGCCATCGCGCCATTTTACCGGGACAGGAATATATTTTGCCTCCCCAGCAGGATAAAAATAATCCGTTTGAAGCAGATGAGGAAGAAGTATTAAGGCGCATTGATTTTAACAGCGGGAAGCTTGATAAGCAGTTAGTAGCGGGATTTGCGGGGCTTTCTCCACTGTTTGCAAAGGAAATCATCTTTCATGCGGGTCTGGCCAATCGCACGACATTGCCTAAAACATTTTTATCTTTAATCCAATTATTAAAGAATCATCGTATTAGTCCATCTATCACAATTAGTGAACAAAGAGAAAATTTCTATCTCTTCCCATTGGAGCATTTGCAAGGTAATGCTAAAGCGTTTGCTTCTCTTAGCGAAATGCTTGACCGCTTTTATTTTGGAAAAGCAGAACGGGATCGCGTAAAACAGCAATCAAGTGACATGGAACGCTTTATCATTAATGAAAAAGAAAAAAATGAAAAGAAAATTGCAAAACTGCAAGCGACTTTACGGGAAGCAGAGAACGCCGATATTCACCAACTAAATGGCGAGCTGATTACATCGAATATTTACGCCATTCATAAAGGGCTCAAAGAAATCGAAGTTTTGAATTATTATAATGGTGAGATGGTCACTATTCCTTTAGATCCTCAAAAGACACCATCACAAAACGCACAGAAATATTTTACGAAATATCAAAAAGCAAAAAATGCCGTCGAGATTGTAAAAGAGCAAATCGGAAAAGCGGAAGAAGAGCTTACCTATTTTGAAACTTTACTCCAGCAGGTCGAAACGGCTTCACCGAAAGATATTGAAGAAATTAGAGAAGAGCTCATTGAGGGCAAATACTTAAAAGAGCGGCAAAAACGAAAAAATAAAAAATCGCAAAACGTCAAGCCGATTCTTGATCGTTATACTGCTTCAGATGGAACTGAAATTTTGGTTGGTAAAAACAATAAACAAAATGATTACTTAACAAATAAACTCGCAGCACGAGATGAAATATGGCTTCACACGAAGGATATTCCTGGTTCCCACGTTCTCATCCGCAGCAAAGAACCAACAGACAAAATCATTCTTGAAGCAGCAACACTAGCAGCCTATTTCAGCAAAGCACGAACATCCGGCTCTGTGCCTGTCGACTTTACTCAAGTCCGGCATGTAAAAAAACCTAGCGGGGCAAAGCCTGGATTTGTTATTTATGACAATCAACAGACTGTTTATGTTACACCTAATGAGGAAACCGTCCTCGCACTTAAACAATGATAGGGGATTTTCAAAAAGAACAAGGGGAGCAGCCTTTGCTTGCCTGATTTGTTTTGGTAGAAAAAACGGGTTTTGAAAAAGGGGCTACAACGGCGAAGAAACTAGCCAGTAGTCCCCTTTTTAGTACATCTTGGTCTACGTAGCGTTCTCCGTATAATTCAGAAAAAATTGGACGCTGATTCACTACCTCAGCACCAGTTGTTAGGATATGAACTTGAAGATTGTGGAATTGTGATTCGGAATGTTATTACCGACCGTCCTGTCAGGACAGAATATTCCTAAACCAAAAAGGGAACTGAATTGGGCAAAGCACTTCAAACAATTGAAATTTGGGCTGAAAAGTGGTTATAAAATTGGAGGAATCTTTTCTTAGCTATTTTATGAAAAGGTTCTTTTTTATATATCGAATTTTTCGTCATACTAAAGGGGCGTCCCAAGCAAAGTGATAGGCATATTGCTCGGGACGCCTCTTAAATATTTGATACAAGTCATGTTTTTAGATCTTGATTTCTCATTTTAGTAACTACACCCAGATTGCGGTCAAAAGTGATCACCATGCTTGCCATCCTAACAAACAATCCGTTTTCGATGACACCAGGTATCATATTCAGGCTTTGTTCCAGTTTATCAGGATAAATAATATTTGGAAAAGCACTATCATAGATAAAATTACCATTATCTGTAATAAACAGTGTTCCATCTATTTGACGAATTTCAGGGGTACCACCAAGTTTACGAATATGGTCTCTGGTCGTTGTATGACCGAACCTAACTACTTCCAAAGGAACTCGAAACGATCCTAACTTATCAACCATTTTAGAAGAGTCTGCGATGACAATAAACTTATCTGCAGCACCTGCGATTATTTTCTCTCTTAGAAGCGCTCCACCACCTCCTTTTATCAAGTCCAAACTAGGATTTACTTCATCGGCGCCATCAATAGCAACATCAATGTAATCGACTTTCTCCAAAGTAGTAAGTGGAATACCAAATTCCTTTGCCATTTTTTCAGTTTGAACCGAAGTGGGAATTCCTTTAATTGTAAATCCATCTTTCACTAATTCCCCGAGCTTTTTGATAGTGAAAAAAACAGTAGATCCTGTTCCGAGCCCCACCACCATACCATCCTTTACATACTCAACAGCCTTTTCACCTACGATTTGTTTTTCATTCATCCTTACCCCTACTTTTTGTTAGATTGGACCAAATTTATTATCCCGCACCTTTTTTCCCTAGAAAAAGGTGCATCTTTAGCTATACTGTTCAACAGAAGCATTTTGTATGTCTTCAGTTTTCAATAGAAGTAAATTTTTTAAGAACTCCTTAGTTCCTAAACAATCAGTAGCCTCTTTTTCTGTTTGATAAACCGTTTTATTTTGATCGAATAATTCAGCAATTACTCGTTTAAAGGAATAAGTCTCTATGAGCCAGTCCCCGATTAGTTCTTTCGTTGATTCTCTTACCACATTATTTTTAATTGCAAATAAGCTTTCAGTATCTGTTTCTTTCAATATCCATTCGAATGAAATAATCAAATATCCACTAACAAATAAAAAAAATGCTTGTAGAAAAAAATACCTCTTTCTCTACAAGCTGATTGTAATTTTATAACAATTTATTTTTTTCAATCCATTCAACAAAATTATTCATCACTCGATCCAAGAATAAAAGCAGTAAGCTTTTTATTGTAAGATTCTTTACGTTTGCTGCCAATAATTGCTGCGATTTTCATGGATATTGCCCTCTGGATATTTATGAAATATCTGATATTATGAAACCTACTGCTTTAATAGTTTATATTTCTTTAAGGGCACATCCAAAGAGAACGGCTTAACACAAGTGTCCTGCTCTTTTATTATTATTATTGATTTATCTTTAAGTTTTTTCTAATATACTGGACGATCTTGCGAAGTTCAGTAGATGATGGGCGCCCAAATGGACTTGTTTGTCTTTGTTGATATAGAAGCTGTCCATTTTCATCAACGAGGAAATAAGCTGGTTCTCCATGCGTGCCATGATCCTCATATGGAGCCTCTTCTCCATGATAAAAAACATCATATGCTTTCAATGTCTTTAAATCTTCATCCGCTAAGACAGTAAAAGTTAGGTTGTGATCATCAACCATCTTCTTTAAATTTTCCAACTGATCGGTTGAGATTGTAATAAGATGTACATTCTTACCTGCAAAAAAACTTTTGCTTTCTTCAAGCTCATTTAAGTCATGAACACAAACAGGGCACCATGATCCTCTGAAAAAGATAATGAGATGCCAACTTTTATGCTGGTTTTGATGTGATACAAAAGAGAATTCTTTACCATTAACTGCTGGAAGAATGAAATCAGGTACTTTGTCCCCTAAATTAAATGCAGACATACTTATCCTCCTCGAATATTGAAGGTCATATTAACCCTTATACAGGTTAGTAACACCTTTATATTATTTTGTATTTTGAATTAAATATGTAAGATAAATTACATAACCAACCTACTGTAAAGATTCAACTACAACTACAAATACAAAATCTGGAATTCTAAAAGCATTAGCTTTTTTGCCTTTATAGATTTATTAAGAAGTCTCTAACAGCTCTGGAGTTTTAGCATACGCACTATGCAAATGCGAGTTTTTCACCATTTTTGAATACTAATAAAAAAAGGAAGGGCATGATCATCATCCCCTCCCATTTAATATGTTTGTTAGCGAATAGTTTTTAATGCACCGCTCCAAGAGTTAACTTGGTCAAGCATATCATTGACATTATTAAGGTGTAAATCAGCTGGTTTGAAAACAGACATGTTTTCAAAATCAGTAAATAGTGACAATGTTGGATGCGTGCGAACATCAGCAATCAATAATTCTCCCATGATGCCACGTAAATGTTCAGCTGCACGAGCACCACCAGTTGAACCATAGCTTACGATACCTGCTGCTTTATTGTTCCAAGCTTCACGAGCAAAATCAAGTGCATTTTTTAATGCTCCTGTAATGCTGTGATTGTATTCTTGAACGATGAATACGAATCCATCTAAGTTAGCAAGTTTTTCATTCCAGGCTGCAATTCCTGGTTCTTGACCATCCGTTGTTCCTAAAAATGGCAGATTGAAGTCTGCAATATCTACGATTTCATAATTTGCGTCTCCACGTTTGTCAGCAATGCCTTTTACCCATTCTCCTACTTGTGGGCTTACACGCCCTTGACGAGTGCTTCCTAAGATAATTCCGATATTTAATTTAGTCATTGTATTTTCCTCCTTATTATTAGATCCACCAAATAATCTGTTTAAAAAACCCATTCCCTGCACCACCTATAATATTATGTCTTTACTAATAAATTTTATGAATGCACCAACTCCTTTAAGTTGGAATTGTGAATTCCTTCAGATTTACAGACAGCTCCGTTTTTTTACTAGCTTTTCAAAATTCTTTATGAACTATTCATCTGTCTTTTGAGAATCTCGAACATGAGATATTAAAATGAAAAATAGTTCTTACTTGTTAATTGATATTCTTATCTAGTCAGTATTTTTGCGGTATGACCAATTCTTTCTAAGACGCTTTTCATCGTTTTTTTCTCTTCAGCGCTTATATTTTCAAAAATATCTTGTATTAGCTTTTGATACTCTGGAAAAACCTTATTCATTAAGAGATTTCCCTGACCTGTAATAACCACATGGACAACTCTTCGATCTTCACGGCAATCACATCTCTGCAGTAAACCTTTTTGTTCTAATTTATCGATAACATATGTCATGGAACCACTAGCTAGCAGAACGGAATTACAAATCTGCTGAACCGTTTGCTTTCCTTTTAGATAAAGTACATCTAACACAGAAAATTCAGTAGGGCTGAGGCTATATTTACTTAAATCATGTTTGATTTTTTCTTGTACAGATTTTGAAGCCTTTATTAAGGTGACAAAAGAATCAAACGATAAATGCTCTTCTATAACAAGGCCCCCTTTATTATCTTTATTTAAAATATCATAAAATTATTTATCTCTAACTCGAGATAATATTAATATATTTATTTTCAATTGTCAACTCCTTGAAAATTCTTTGCTACCAATAAATAAAATCAGAACTAATAATACATTTACAAATAGGCGAGTACCTATACATCTTTGAACATGGACACATACACTAATTTTGAAACAATTTGAGGAGGAGATAGAAAATGGAAAGACAATTTGGAGGTTATGGCTACGGCATGGGTTATGGCGGCTTTCCTGGTTACGGTATGGGTTACGGAGGTTACCCGTACCATCATGGTTATGGCGGTTATCCATACCATCATGGTTATGGCGGTTATCAGTACCATCATGGTTATGGTGGCTATTAGTACCATCATGGTTATGGTGGCTATTACCGTGATGGTTCTTATTAGTCTTATAAATAGGATTAGTCAATTTTGCACATGTCTTTATTTCAAAAATGAACTTTTGACTTAGCTAGGATTTTCCACATATCCGCTACTTTGTCGGGAAAAATCGTTTGTAACTAATGTTGACCAAAAAGGCGATATGGAGTGGATGTAGAAGCATCCGTAAAATATTAAGGTAAACACTTGACTTGCTAATTTGGTTAAACAGGTTAATCAATAATATGAAAAAAGAGCAATTGGGATTTATTAGCCTGATTGCTCTTTTGCTTGAACTACGAGTGCAATCAAATGAAAGAAAATAGCTTGCTTTTCTCTTAAGTTCGATCGAATATGAGGATTTTTAAAATTTGCTTAGTAAGGCGATAATATGTTAATGACCTTTTTCTTTATCATATCAAATGAGGAGGTAATAAAATGGCAAATGTAACTGTTGTAGGAGAAGGAACATTTGAAGTAGAAGAGGGTAAAAAATTAGTTTTAGCCCTAGAAGATAACGGTGTAAATATTCTCCATCGCTGCGGAGGGATGGCGAGATGTACAACCTGCAGAGTAGAAGTTCTAGCCGGTGATTATAATGAGGTAACGAATAAAGAAAAGAACGCCTTTGCGGAAAAAGGCATTGATGATCAGTTACGTTTATCATGCCAAATTCTTGTAAATGGAGACGTAACCGTTCGTCCGATCATGACAGTCGAAAGTTCTGGTATCGATGCCGGTCCAAGACCAGCTGACTAAGACTTTAGATTTTACCTCTTTGAACAATTGGTGCATTAATAACTATTCGCTAAAAAACCATTTTAGATAGGAGGGGATTCTGATCATTCCCCTCCTTTTTTGTATACCACTATCAAGAGAGGAAAAAATCCAGCAAAAAGGGAGGGACCTTGGATTGCCGTCTGAAAGAGGAAGAACATTGGTTATTTTGTAGTGTCGTTATTAATTGGCGTATATCCTCTTTTAAAGTTTGCTTCATCGGTGAAAAATTGCAATTTACATGATTCACGGAGACACACCTCCCCTTTTTAAGTTTGTCTACCAGTATTTATTCGACTTTTGATGTTTGAGCTTCAAACATTGTTAAATATTAGTTATGAGTGTAAAGAACCCACTCTCTTAATTAATGAGTGGCTGGTCGTTGACTATCGTTTAAAAGGAATTGGGGCTTGGCAATTAGGATTACAGTTTCCACAATCTGCTATTATCGTAAGTGAGTTTTTGATTGCCAAAAAAGTAATCTAAAACAAAAACACCTGAGCAGGTGTTTTCTGGTTGCAAATATACAAGCTATCTCGAGGTGATTTTGTTGTTTTTATATGTACTTTTTACCTAAGTCGTCCCCCGGTAGACTTGGCTTATCTTTTTTAATGTTATTTTTCACTTTCCCCAATCAGACGGATTGATTCTCCATTCGGCAAGCTTTTTCATATCTTCCTCTTTAATATAACCCTTTTCTTTAGCAATTTGCGACAGGGTTTCAAAATCTGACAGTGAATATGCAGCAATATTAGCTTCCTCCAATAATTCTTTTCCTTTTTCCAGCTGGTATGTAAAGATTGCTACGACACCTAATACTTCGCAGCCTGCTTTCCTCAATGCCTCAACAGCTGTTATCGCGCTTCCTCCAGTTGAAATTAGGTCTTCCACTACGACAACTTTCTGGCCTGCGTCTGCTTTTCCTTCAATTTGATTACCTTTGCCATGGCCTTTTGGCTTGGAGCGGACGTAACACATTGGCAAGCCCATTAAATCACTTACCCAAGCAGCGTGAGGGATTCCCGCTGTAGCTGTCCCTGCAATTATTTCTGTCCCAGGGAACTTTTCTTCAATCGTTTCCTTTAATCCGTTAGCAATCTCTTTTCGGATGACAGGGTATGACAATGTCAGGCGGTTATCACAATAAATCGGTGAACGAATACCGGATGCCCATGTAAAAGGGTCATTTGGCTTTAATGCGACAGCTTTTATTTCTAATAATCTTTCGGCAATTTTACGATTCATTGATGCAGTCCCCCCCATGATTGTAAAAACTTATCATACTGTTCAGCCGGGTTTTCAGATCTTGTAATCGAACGCCCGACAACAATGGCTGAAACACCTTCTGATTTTGCAAATTCAGGAGTAGCCACACGCTTCTGATCCTGAACGTCATCTGATTTCATCCGTATCCCTGGTGCGACAGTTAAGAAAGAATCACCTAGTAAATCACAAATCTCCCTTGCTTCATAACTTGAACACACAACACCATCTAGGCCTGCGGCATTCGCTAAAGAAGCATAATGAAGAACGGAATCTTTCAATGGAGCGTTGATGAGCTGCTCCAATTTCATTTGCTCTTCCGATGTGCTTGTTAACTGAGTGACAGCTATACAAGCAGGTCTAGTCCTACCAGAAGATGTCCCAGCTTCTAAGCCTTCAAGCGCAGCAGCCATCATTTCTTTTCCTCCAGCGGCATGCACATTGACAAGATCGCATTCCAAACGGGCAAGACCTTTCATGGCGCTTTTCACTGTGTTCGGGATATCATGAAGCTTTAAGTCGAGGAAAATATCATGGCCTCTTTCTTTTATTTCATAAATAATTTTGGGGCCTTCCTGATAAAAAAGTTCCATTCCTACCTTCAAGAAAAGCTTTTCATCATTAAATTGATCTAAAAACTTAATAACTTCATCTTTTCCGGCAAAATCAAGCGCGATGATGAGTGAGTTTTTCACCATTACTTCCAGCTCCTTCCCGTACATTCAGAAATATGCTCAAAGCCTAAACTTCTTAACAACTCTGGCAATACGTCAATGATTCGCGGGCAAATAAACGGATCTACAAAGTTCGCTGTCCCGACTGCCACAGCACTTGCACCTGCGTAAAAATATTCAATGACGTCTTCCGCTGATTGAACACCGCCCATTCCGATAATCGGCAAGGAAACTTGTTGGCTGACTTCATGGATCATTCGGATGGCAACCGGCTTAATGGCAGGGCCGGAAAGGCCGCCTGTCTTATTAGCTAAAATCGGCTGAGCTGTTTTTAAATCGAGTCTCATGCCTAGAAGGGTGTTAATCATTGTTAAACCGTCTGCACCGCCGTCTTCTACCGCTTTTGCCATTTCGACAATATTGGTTACGTTTGGCGACAATTTTACATATACCGGAACCTTGGAAACTTCCTTAACTTGTTTCGTAAGGTTTTTTGCAACTTCTGGATTTGTACCAAAGGCAATTCCCCCGGTCTTAACATTCGGGCAGGAGATATTTAATTCAAGAGCATGTACGTTCTTCGCTTTAGAAATCTCTTTAGCAACCGCCACATAATCTTCTTCTAACGAACCTGCTACGTTTGCAATTATCGGAACATCGAATTGTTCTAGCCAGCGAAGCTCTTCATTGACCACTTTTTCTAAACCGGGATTTTGCAGCCCAATAGCATTTAACATCCCTGCAGAAGTTTCCGCTACACGGGGAGTCGGATTTCCAAACCGCGGTTCATATGTTGTTGCTTTGATCATAATTGCACCTAGTAAGCTAAGATCAAATAGCTGGCTGAATTCTCTCCCAAAGCCAAAACAGCCTGATGCCGGCATAATCGGATTTTTTAATTCTAATCCAGGCAGACTTATTTGTAATGCACTCATAATACGACCTCCCCCGCTTTAAAGACTGGTCCATCACTGCACACTTTTTTATATGTGAAGCCATCTGGATCATCACCTGTATGGCAAACACATGCAAAGCACGCCCCTATGCCGCAGCCCATCCGCTCTTCCAAGGAAAGATAAACTTTTTTATGTTTATATCCACTTTCAAGTGCTTTCAGCATCGGTGTCGGACCACAAGTATAAAGGATGTCAAATTCAAGTTTTTCATTTTCAATCACATTTGTCACAAACCCTTTTGTACCAAAACTACCATCTACCGTTGCCACATAGGTTTCACCAAGTTGTGAAAAAGCCGTTTCATAGAAAGCGACACTTTCTGATTGGAAGCCAAGTACGTGAATCACCTTTACTCCTTGTTTTATAAGTTGCTGTGATAATTCGTATAACGGCGGTACACCAATCCCCCCACCAACTAGAAGGGCAGTTTCCCCCTTTTTAGCCTCTTCCACCGGAAACCCATTTCCCAATGGACCTAACACATCAACAAAATCGCCGGCCAATTTTTCTGAAAGCAAAGCCGTTCCTTTCCCTTCAGCACGATAAATCATCGTAAATTGATTTTGCTCTTTATCAATATTTGCAATACTAATCGGCCTTCTTAGAAGCGGATCAAGACTATCGGAAACCTTTAAATGAACAAATTGACCCGGTTCTTTCATTTCATGAACAAGCTCACCTTGAAGGGTGAGCTCAAAAATATGTTCAGCAATTTCTTGTTGCGAGATAATTTTACATAATTCCTTTTTGATCACGAAAGGACCGCCTCCTGGATTTCAGCTTTAGCCATCGCATCCGCCGAAAAATTCATCGACTCGAGCACTTGCAAAATGGCAGCAGCTGTATCAAGTGAAGTCAGGCATGGAACACCATTTTCAACCGATTCCCGACGAATTCGGAAGCCGTCCCTGGCAGGCTGCTTCCCTTTTGAAAATGTATTGATGACAATCTGGGCTTCCCCATTTCGAATGTCATCCAAAAGATTGGGCCCTTCTGAACCAATTTTGTCTACTACTTTGACAGGAATACCTTCTGATTGCAGCAACTGAGCAGTTCCGTTTGTTGCCATTAATCTGTATCCGATTGATACGAACCGCTTTGCAAGTTGAATTGCTTCTTCCTTATCTTTATCAGCAACCGTCATCAGAACCGTGCCAAACTTATGGATTTTCATCCCGGAAGCTACTAGTCCTTTATATAATGCTTTTTCTAAAGTCGTATCTTTTCCCATTACTTCACCGGTAGACTTCATTTCCGGCCCTAGAGTAATATCAACGCGCTTTAATTTAGCGAATGAAAAGACTGGGACTTTTACAAAAACACCGCTTTTTTCCGGTGCAAGACCTGTATAGTAGCCTTGCTGCTTCAGTGATTGACCTAAAATGACCTTTGTCGCGACATTTGCCATCGGTATATTTGTAATTTTACTTAAGAAAGGGACTGTCCGACTTGAACGCGGATTCACTTCAATTACATATACTTCCTCATTTGCTACAACATATTGAATGTTTAATAAGCCGATGATGCCCAATCCTTTAGCAAGTCTTTCCGTGTAGTCAATCAGTTTTTCTTTCACTGCTGCCGAAATACTTTGCGGCGGGTAGACAGCGATGGAGTCTCCAGAGTGTACGCCTGCTCTTTCAATATGTTCCATAATGCCAGGGATTACCACGGTTTCACCATCAGAGATTGCATCTACTTCAATTTCTTTTCCAGTCAGGTAACGGTCAATTAACACTGGATGCTCTGGATTAATTTTCACTGCATTCTTCATATAATGAAGAAGCTCAGCTTCCTTATATACAATTTCCATCGCTCTGCCGCCAAGGACATAGGAGGGACGCACGAGAACTGGATAACCAATTGAGTTTGCGATGTTTACAGCTTCCTCAATCGAAAGGGCTGTCTTTCCTTTTGGCTGAGGAATATTTAACTCCGATAAAGCTTGTTCAAATTTATCCCTGTTTTCTGATCGATCGAGATCTTCGAGCGAAGTTCCAAGAATTTTCACGCCTCTTTCAACAAGTTTGTCAGCCAGGTTTATTGCTGTCTGACCGCCAAACTGAACAACGACACCTTCGGGCTGTTCCAGGTCAATGATATGCATGACATCTTCAATTGTTAATGGTTCGAAATACAGCTTATCGGAAATGCTGAAATCTGTCGATACCGTTTCTGGGTTATTGTTGATAATAATTGCTTCATAGCCAGCTTCTTTAATCGCCCAGACAGAGTGTACTGTCGCATAATCGAACTCAACTCCCTGCCCAATTCGGATCGGACCCGAACCTAGGACAACGACACTTTTCCGATCTGAAACAATTGATTCGTTTTCATCTTCATACGTACCATAGTAATAAGGGGTTTCTGACTCGAATTCAGCCGCACATGTATCAACCATTTTATAAACTGGCACAAGGCCATTTTCTTTTCTCCAGTTGTACACTTCTACTTCTGTCGTATTCCAGAAGCCAGCAATGACAATATCGGCAAATCCCATTTCCTTTGCTTTCTTTGCAATTTCATAATGGAATGGATTTTTGGCAATTTCATTTTCAAACGAAACGATCTTTTCCATCTTATGAAGGAAAAACAGGTTAATCTGGCTCCATTCATGAATCGTCTCAATCCTAATTCCCTGTCTAAGTGCTTCGCCAATAAAGAATAAACGCTCATCTCCGGCTTTTCTGATTCTCTTTTCAATCAGTTCAGCATCTATATGTTCTACATCTTTGAAACCTAGATGATAAACATCTGCTTCAAGTGAGCGTACTGCTTTCAATAACGATTCTTCAAATGTACGGCCCATGGCCATTACTTCGCCAGTTGCTTTCATCTGCGTTCCTAGTAATCTATTTGCTGATTCAAATTTATCAAATGGCCAGCGCGGGATTTTTGTCACGATATAATCGATTGTTGGCTCCATGCAAGCATATGTTTTTCCTGTGACAGGATTCATCATTTCATCTAAAGTTAATCCGACAGCTATTTTTGCTGCTAACTTAGCAATGGGATAGCCTGTAGCTTTTGAGGCTAATGCCGATGAACGGCTTACCCGAGGGTTCACCTCAATAATGTAGTAGTTGAAGCTGTATGGATCCAATGCGAGCTGAACATTACATCCGCCTTCGATTTCAAGTGCACGGATGATTTTTAATGAGGTATTTCTTAACATCTGAACTTCCCGATCAGTGAGTGTCTGACATGGTGCCACAACGATCGAATCTCCTGTATGAATCCCCACAGGATCGACGTTTTCCATATGACAAACGACGATCGCATTATCGTTAGAGTCCCTCATCACTTCGTATTCAATCTCTTTATATCCAGCTATGCTTTTTTCTAACAAACATTGGGTGACTGGGCTGCTTTTTAATCCACTTTTTACAATCTCAATTAACTCTTCTTCATTGTTACAAATACCACCACCCGTTCCTCCGAGTGTAAAAGCAGGACGAACAATAACTGGGTAGCCTATTCGATTAACGAACGTAAAAGCTTCTTCGAGCGTATGGATAATTTCGCTATCTGGTACTGGTTCCCCAAGCTCATTCATTAAGCTTCTGAAGAGATCACGATCCTCCGCTTGTTCAATCGCTGAAAGCTTTGTTCCTAAAATTTCAACCCCACATTCATCAAGCACGCCTGAATTAGCTAGCTCAACAGCGAGGTTAAGCCCGGTTTGTCCGCCTAATGAAGGAAGGAGCGCATCCGGCCTTTCCTTTCGGATGATGCGGCTTACAAATTCTAAAGTGAGAGGCTCAATATATACGGCATCAGCAATTTCAGTATCCGTCATAATCGTGGCAGGGTTGGAGTTGATAAGAATAACACGATACCCTTCTTCCTTCAAAGCAACACAGGCTTGAGTGCCAGCATAATCAAATTCTGCTGCCTGCCCTATGACAATAGGACCTGAACCAATTACTAAAATACTTTTTATATCTGTACGCTTTGGCATTTGTAAGCACCTTCCTGTTTCTCAGATTCAATCATTTGCAAAAATTGTTCTAATACACCATTGGCATCTTCAGAACCTGGAGAAGCCTCGGGGTGGAATTGCACAGAAAATGCAGGAACATCTTTATGCTTCAACCCTTCAATTGTTCCATCGTTTAAAGCAATATGTGTCACTTCAAGTCTTGTTTCATCAATAGAAGTCTCTTTAACTACAAATCCATGATTTTGTGAAGTAAGCACGATCCTGCCTGTCTTTAAATCTTTAACCGGATGGCTGTTTCCACGATGACCGAACTTCATTTTTTCTGTATCGGCCCCACATGCAAGGGCGAATAACAACTGGCCGAGGCAAATTCCGAAGATTGGCACTTTTCCTAATAGACCATTAATCATATCTACTGCTTCAAGTACGGATTTCGGATCTCCAGGCCCATTCGAAAGCATGACACCGTCCGGACTTAAGTTCAATATTTCCTGTGCAGAAGTGTGATAAGGAACAACAATCACATCACAATCACGATTGTTTAACTCTCTTAAAATACCATGCTTCATGCCAAAGTCTACTAAAACCACTCTTCTTCCCCGTCCAGGACTCGGATAAGCACTTTTTGTTGACACTTGTTTGACTTGATCAGTTCTAAGCTCCGTTGCCCGAAGTTTTTCCACGATTGTCTCTACATCTTCTTCAATACTGCAAATGGCTCCTTTTAATGTTCCATGGTTTCGGATCATTCTTGTCAGTTTCCTCGTATCAATCCCCGCAATCCCGGGGATATTTTTAATTTGACAATAATCATGGAGTATCATTTCGTTTCTCCAGTTAGATGGATAATCAGCCGCTTCCTTGACGATGATTCCCCCAATGCTTGGATTGATCGATTCAAAATCATCTCTATTAATGCCGTAATTTCCAATGAGCGGATATGTCATGATGACGATTTGGCCACAGCAGGCAGGGTCAGTTAAAATCTCCTGATATCCGGTCATCCCGGTATTGAAAACGACTTCACCAATCGTATTTGTATCACTACCGAAGCTTTCCCCGATAAAAATGGTCCCGTCTTCTAAAATCAACTGTTTTTTCATACCAGAACACTCCCTTTGCTCCAAGCAATTTTTCCATTTACCATCGTTAAGACTGGCCATCCTTTACATTCCCAGCCTGCAAATGGCGTGTTTTTACCCTTTGATAAAAATTGTTCCGGATTAATTTCTTCTTCCTTATTTAAATCTATTAAAACTAAATCAGCTGCTGCACCAACTTCTATTTTCCCAGAAGAGAGACCGAATGCTTCTGCTGGCTTTATAGTTAAAAAGTCAATTAACTGTTTTAATGAGAAAATTCCTTTTTCAACAAAATGAGTGTAAAGAAGAGGGAAAGCTGTTTCCAATCCAACAATTCCAAATGGAGCCAATTGCATACCTTCAGCTTTTTCCGTGGCTAAATGCGGCGCATGATCTGTTGCGATAAAATCGATCGTGCCATCAAGAATCCCCTCAATCAGCGCATCCCTATCTGCTGAGCCTCTTAAAGGAGGGTTCATCTTATAATTGGCATCAAGCCCAGGGATGTCTTCCTCACATAATAAGAGATGATGGGGAGTTACCTCTGCTGTAACTTTGATTCCTGCTCGCTTTGCATCACGGACAACTCTTACCGACTCTTTTGTACTTATATGACACACATGATAATGGCAATCGGCCGCTTCTGCTAACAGTACATCTCTAGCGATATGAACGGACTCACAAACAGAGGGAATCCCATTAAGCCCATTCTCTTTTGAAAAATTACCTTCATGCACAGATCCTTTGTTTATAAGGGTGTTTTCTTCACAATGAGCGACAATCGGCATATTAATTTCAGCTGCTTTCTTCATTGCTTTGAGCATCATCGCCGCTGATTGGACACCGACTCCATCATCTGTAAACGCAAAAGCGCCAGCTTCTTTTAAAGCAGTAAAATCTGTTAATTCCTCGCCTAATTCGCGAATCGTAATGGATGCATATGGGAGAACGCGGACAGCAGCTGTTTCTTCAATCCGTTTATTAAGCCACTGCAATTGTTCTTTTGTATCAGGAACAGGTCTCGTATTTGGCATAGCCGCAACGGTTGTAAACCCTCCTTTTGCGGCAGACAACGTTCCTGTCTCAATTGTTTCTTTCTTTTCGCCGCCTGGCTCGCGCAAATGGATATGGAGATCAATAAAGCCTGGAGCAATAAGCAATCCATTGGCGTCGATCGTTTCATTTGCTTCAGTTGTCATATTCTCAGCAATTTCCACGATTTTCCCGTTATTTATATAAACATCTGCTTTTTTGCGTGTACCATCGATTGTCAGCATATATCCATTTTTGATAATAATTGTCATTTCCTACCATCCCCCATTTGATTGTTCTAACGCTCTTTTTAATACTGCCATCCGAATATAAACTCCATTTTGCATTTGTTTAAAAATTCTTGAACGTTCACATTCAACTAAGCTGTCTGCAATCTCGACGTTTCGATTTACTGGTGCTGGATGCATAATGATGCTTCGAGGCTTCATTTTTTTCTCTCTATCCTCTGTCAGACCAAATGCTTGGTGGTATTCTTCCACTGTTTGCGTTCCCTTTTGGTCATGGCGCTCGTGCTGAATTCGAAGCAGCATGACAACATCAGCTGTTTCTATCGCTGAATCAACCTCTTCATAAGAGCCATTTTCAAAACTTTCTTCATCAAACCACTCTTTCGGTCCTGAGAAAACAACATTCGCACCAAGTTTGACTAGTGCAGCGGCATTTGACCTCGCTACACGGCTATGTTTAATATCGCCGATAATGGCAACCTTTAGCTCGTTAAAGGAACCGAATTCCTGCTTGATGGTTAGTAAATCGAGCAAGGATTGCGTCGGATGGTGACCACAGCCATCTCCGGCATTAATAATTGGAAGATCGACTTTCCCTACGAGTTCATCGAAGTACCGATCTTGGTTATGGCGAATAATGACTGATTCCACTCCAATTGCTTCAAGTGTTTTCACCGTGTCATATAATGTTTCACCTTTTGATACACTTGAAGTACTTACCTCAAATGGAATAACATCAAGCCCTAGCCTTCTCTCTGCTACTTCAAAACTGCATTTCGTCCGCGTACTATTTTCAAAAAACAGGTTTGTAACAAATACTTTTTTTCCGGGTGACCATGTCTCGCCATTAATAAAGTGTTGGGCATCCGCCAGAATCTTATTTATCTCGTCATTGGATAAATCTGAAGTAGTTAGTAAATGGTTCATCTTTTAGCCACCTTTTTTTATTTTCTAATGAAATTATGTTTAGTCATATATATTATAGCTTTCATTTTGATCTCATTTCTTCCGAAACAAACACCCTGACTTTTGTCAGGGTGTTGAAGAGTTGAAGAGCAAACTTGGCAAAGAGTATACCTCTCCTTAAACCCTTTTGCTTTCAACACCCTTACAAGCCTCTCTGGACTTCTTTAAAAGGAATTAAGCCACACCATCTTTCCGGTCCGCTTCTATTTCAAACAAATCATCCTTAACATCTTCTCTGCCAGGCAATATCAGATTTAATAACACGCCGCAAATTGCCGCCAGCGCCATCCCTTGCAACTGAAACTCATCTGATACTTTGATAAAAGCACCGCCAACGCCAATGACAAGGATGACTGATGAGATGACTAAATTACGTTTGTCGCCAAAATCAATTTTGCTATCTACTAACATTCGCAAACCTGAAGAGGCGATTATTCCGAACAATAAGATGGAGACACCGCCCATTACCGAAACAGGAATCGAACCAATTAAAGCGGTGATTTTGCCAATGAATCCGAATATCGTTGCGATCACCGCTGCACCCGCGAGAACATATACACTATAAACTCTTGTAATCGCTAGAACACCGATATTTTCTCCATATGTTGTTTTCGGTGGCCCGCCGATTAATGCAGAAATCATTGTTGCCATGCCATCTCCGAGAATTGAGCGGTGCAAGCCAGGCTCCTTAATATAATCGCGGCCAACTACTTTACTAAGTACAAGCTGATGACCGATATGCTCAGACAAGGTTACAACCGCTACTGGAACCATCAGTAGAGCGATAGATAAGGTTACGTTCACATCGTAATGTACAAAAGGGATCAGAAAATCCGGTTTCTCTATCCATCCGGCCTTTGCCACACCTGAAAAATCGACGACACCAACTAATAATGCATAGAGATACCCAATAATAATTCCGCCTAGTATCGGCACCATTCCGAGCATTCCTCGTAAATAAATCGAGAAGATAATCGTTGCCGCCAGCGTTACGAGAGCGACCGAGAAATGCAATAAACTGTATTCCTTCGTTACTGGGTCATAATTCATTGCCATATTCACTGCAGTTCCAGCTAATGCAAGTCCGATAACGATAATGACAGGACCAACAACGATAGGAGGAAGCAGATTCATGATCCAACGGTAACCTGCCTTTTTTATGATTAGGGCAACAATTCCGTACACTAATCCTGCCATAAAGGTTCCGATCATCGCTGCTCCAGGGCCACCCGCAGCTTTAGCCGCAATAATCGGAGCAATAAAGGCAAATGATGAGCCGAGATAGGCTGGAACCTGCCATTTAGTAATGATGAGAAAAGCGAGAGTGCCTAACCCGCTTGAAATTAAGGCAATCGCCGGGCTTAATCCGACTAAGTATGGGACTAGAATGGTTGCTCCAAACATGGCGAATAAATGCTGTAAACTCAATGTCACCCAATGAACTGGTGATGGCACATCTTTAATATCTAATATAGGTTTGTTCATCCTAAGTTCTCCCCCTGTAGGAAAGGTGCAAAACGATCGGCGCTGCACAATTCCCTTTCTTTATTCTTTCACATGTTAAATAAAAATACCCTCTTCGTTTAAAAGGCACAAAGAGGGTATAAGAGCACAGCAAAGCAACCAATCGCTTAGCTATCTTCCCCCTTTGGCAGCCTCTCTGGACTCCTTTTAAAAGGGCTTATTTATTTTTCAAAAATACTCACTTGATCTAATTCGTCTACTTCTTTAAGCTCAACAACAATTTTCTCTGAGCTTGATGTCGGAATGTTTTTTCCAACAAAATCTGCTCTAATCGGCAATTCCCGATGACCTCGGTCAACAAGGACTGCCAGTTGTATGGAAGATGGTCTGCCGATATCGATGAGCGCGTCAAGGGCTGCTCTTACCGTTCTTCCTGTATAAAGAACATCGTCTACTAAAATTACCTTTTGGTCGGTAATGTCTTTAGGAATATCTGACCCTTTTACAAGCGGCTCTTGATTTATTGTTTTTTTTGTTAGGTCGTCCCGATATAATGTAATATCCAACTCTCCAACCGTAACTTTTGCTCCTTCAATTTGTTCAATTCGTTCAGCAAGCCGTTCAGCTATATATATTCCTCTTGTTCGGATTCCTACGAGTATACAGCCTTCGATTCCTTTATTTTTCTCAATGATTTCATGAGCAATCCTTGTCAACGCTCTTCGGACAGCCTGTTCATCAAGGACGATTGCTTTTTGCGGCATTTTCATCACCTCAACAGATTTTTCGTCAAAAGCAATAATTTCTTTTAAAAAGGCTGTTTTCGCAAAAATTGTTGTTTTAGCCTTCAAAGTTTGCCCGTTGATTTCCGCTGCGGGCACTTGCTTTCCGCGGGGAGTGACGGGAGCCTCCTCGGCGTTACCGCCTGTGGGGTCTCCCGTTCCCTCTATTCCCGTAGGAGTCAAGTGCCCTCCGCTTCAATCAACTCAGATTATTAAATAAAAATCACATTATAAAAGCAACAAACTTTACGCAAACAGCCTATAAAAAAACCCTCTCACCGATAGGCAAGAGGGTAAACGATTCGTTCTTTAAAGAATAAGGGTATACTTTCCCCTTGATTCTTTATCCGTTTCCTTCTCAGCCTCACGGGACTGTATTAAAGGACTTATTCAACTGAGATAATCTTATCGTACACGCAATTTCTTGTCAATGATTATTTTTTAGCTGTTCGATTAAATGCTCAAAATCTGCAGGCAACGAAGCTTCAAATTCCATGTATTCTCCCGTTCTCGGATGTACAAATCCGAGAATCCCCGCATGTAGAGCTTGCCCACCAATATCAAGCGTTTTTCTTGGTCCATATTTCGGGTCTCCCGCGAGTGGGTATCCGATGTATTTCATATGCACACGGATTTGATGCGTTCTCCCTGTTTCCAATTGACATTCGACAAATGTGAAATCTTTAAACCGGTCAAGAACATGAAAATGGGTGACAGCATGCTTCCCATTATCCGCTACTGTCATGCTTTGCCTATCTTTCTGATCGCGGCCAATCGGCGCCTCAATCGTTCCATAATCATGTGGAATAACTCCATGAACAACCGCTCGATATTTCCTCGTTACTGTTTTATTCACTAATTGATTAACAAGGCTTTCATGAGCCAGATCATTTTTCGCTACCATTAACAAGCCGGATGTATCCTTATCAATGCGATGAACGATTCCGGGTCTCATTACACCATTGATTCCAGATAGATCTTTACAATGTGCCATTAACCCATTAACGAGTGTTCCGGTCGTATGACCAGGTGCAGGGTGTACAACCATCCCTTTTGGTTTATTAACCACGAGGACATCCTGATCTTCATAATAAATATCTAAATTCATTTCTTCTGGAACAACATCTAATTCCTCTGGTTCCGGGATAATGATTTCAATCTTGTCGTTCGTGCTGCATTTATAATTTGTTTTTATTTTTTGGCCGTTCACGAGAACATGTCCGTCTTTGATCCACTGCTGGACCTGTGTTCTCGACCAATCTTTATTGACCGTTGATAGAACCTTGTCAATTCGTTCACTTACTTGATCTTCAAGAATTATGTGTTCCATTTTCTCCATGAGATTTCTCCTTCTTTGTCTCTCTCTCTTCTAGCAGCATTTGCCCCATGAGCATTGCTACACCGATGACTAATGCAGAGTCGGCAATATTAAAAACTGGAAAATCATAGCCAAAAATATATGTGTTAATAAAATCAACGACTTCTTTTCGGTATAATCGGTCGATAAAGTTTCCAATCGCCCCGCCAAGCATCAATCCTAATGAGACACCTAAAAGCCATTTTCCTTTCGCCGCTTTTTGAATGTAATATACGATTCCGATGATTACAATGACTGTGATTACATAGAAAAACCACATTTGTCCTTCTAATATTCCCCATGCGGCTCCACGGTTTCGATGGGAAGTAATATAAAGAAAATCTTCAATCACTTTGACACTCTCGCCTAATTCAAAGTTCTTTATGATCAGCCACTTCGTAAATTGGTCAAGAGCAATGACAAACAATGCAATTATGTAAAAAAACACGAAGGTAACCCCCAAAATTCATTTAATTACCTTTGCATTTTAGCACATCTTGCTTAAAAACGACAGTCATGCTTATTACGAAAGGCTGTTTTCACATATATTGTTGTTTTGGACTACAAAGTTTGCCCGTTGATTTCCACTGCGGGCACTTGCTTTCCGCGGGGAGGGACGGGAGCCTCCTCGGCGTTATCGCCTGCGGGGTCTCCCGTTCCCTCTTTTCCCGCAGGACATTGAACTTACATCCTTGAATTTGCCCACGCACGAAGGAAATGCGACAGCATTTTCGAGGAGTCAAGTGCCCTCCGCTCCAATCAACTCAGATTATTAAATAAAAATCACATGATAAAAGCAACAAACTTTATGAAAACAACCTTACGAAAAAAGCGATTTGCGATAGAAATAATCAAGTTTGCTGCAATCATCCATTGATTTTAAAGTCGGTATAATATTTAAGAGTTCCTCGGGCATCACTTCTCCGGAAATTTCACATATGCCAAAAAGCCCCTCGTCCATTTTTTTTAGCGTGTATTCAATATCTGCTAACTCATCTTTAATCATTGGCTTAATGAGAGACGAGGCGTTATCATCTGTTAATTTTTCTAATAATTCCTGCCTTGTTTTACGGAGTTCTGAATAGAGCTTTTTTTCTATTGCATCCATGTCTGCTCCTCCGTTCATGTTGTTTCCTTCTATTATCTCCGCAAGCTTTTTTAAAAAGTCAGGTAAAGATTTAACAAAGGGAACAACAATTAACGTTGGTGGAAGTATCTATAAAATATAAATCCCCCTGTTTAAAAAACAGGGGGCAGACATTTAATAAACGAGATTAAACAAGATGGCTGTAATGATTATTTACAACATCAGCACAACGAGGACATAATGTTTCAAATTCTTCAACCTGACCAACTTCTGGAGTTACGATCCAGCAGCGTTCACAAGTTTCACCTTCCGCTTTTGAAACGACAATCGCCGTATTTTCAAATTTAATTGCATTTTCAGGTGCATCCTCATACTTTCCAGCTACTTCAAAGCCAGAAATAATAAAGAGCTGTTTTAAATTCTCATTGATGGAATCAAGCAGTTCTTTCACATTATCGTTTACATACATGGTTACTTTCGCAGTGAGCGATTTTCCAATAACCTTTTCATTACGTGCCTCTTCTAATGCTTTTAATACATCATCACGCAGCTTCATGAAAGACGTCCATTTTTCTTCAAGTTTTTTCGCATTTGGAAGTTCCTTGTATTCAGGGAAATCCGTTAATTGTACACTTTCTTCCGTAACAGAAGGAATAAAGTTCCAAACTTCATCAGCTGTATGCGAAAGAATTGGTGCAACTAATTTTGTTAATGTAATCAAGCTTTCATAAAGAACGGTTTGGATCGCACGGCGCTCAGCATTGTCTTTTGCTTCAATATAAAGGACATCTTTTGCAAAATCCAGATAGAACGCACTTAAGTCTAAAGTACAGAAATTGTTTACTGCATGATAGATGCCAGCAAATTCATAATTATCATATGCTTCACGGACATTTTTAATTAATTTATTTAATTTTACAAGCATAAACTGATCAACTTCACGCAGGTTTTCATATGCAACCGCATCTGAAGCCGGATCGAAATCAGCCAAGTTACCAAGCAAGAAACGGAATGTATTACGGATTTTCCGGTATACTTCAGCAACTTGCTTTAGAATCGGATCAGAAACCCGGACATCAGCCTGGTAGTCAACTGATGCCACCCATAATCTCAAGATATCTGCTCCTAGCTGGTTCATAACTTTAGCAGGCACGACAACATTTCCGATCGACTTACTCATTTTTCTTCCTTCACCGTCTAAAGCAAAACCGTGGCTTAGAACGCCTTTATATGGAGCTTTCCCAGTAACGGCTACAGCAGTAGAAAGTGAAGAGTTGAACCAGCCACGATATTGGTCAGAACCTTCTAAATACAGATCAGCCGGTCTTTGCAGATCATCGCGTTCTAAAAGAACTGCCTGATGGGAAGACCCTGAATCAAACCAAACGTCCATAATATCGGTTTCCTTCGTAAACTTGCCATTCGGACTTCCTGGATGAGTGAAGCCTTCTGGAAGCAATTCATTTGCTTCTTTTTCAAACCAGATGTTTGAACCATGTTCACGGAACAAATTAGATACATAATCAATTGTTTCGTCTGTGATAATCGGTTCGCCATTTTCAGCAAAAAATACTGGAATTGGAACCCCCCACACACGCTGACGAGAAATACACCAGTCTCCACGGTCACGAACCATATTAAAGAGACGTGTTTCACCCCATGCTGGAATCCATTTTGTTTCTTTAACAGCGTCTAATAGCTCATTGCGGAAATCTTTAATCGATGCAAACCATTGCGCAGTCGCACGGTAAATCACCGGTTTCTTTGTTCTCCAATCATGCGGGTAAGAGTGAGTGATGAACGCAAGGTTTAATAATGCGCCTGCTTCCTCAAGCTTTTCTGTGATCGGCTTATTGGCAGCATCATAGAAAAGACCTTCAAACCCTTCTGCCTCTTTTGTCATATGACCACGGTCATCGACAGGACATAATACGCCAAGACCATATTTATTTCCGACATAGAAATCGTCTTCCCCATGTCCTGGAGCTGTATGAACACAACCCGTACCCGCGTCAGTCGTAACATGCTCACCAAGCACAACTAGAGAATCACGGCCGTATAACGGATGTTCTGCAACAATCCTTTCAAGTTCAGTCCCTTTTAATTTTTGAACGACGCTTGGATTTTTCCACTCTACCTCTTTTGTCACTGCAGCCAATAAATCTTCGGCAACAAGATATTTTCGGCCGTTCTCTTCAACGACGACATAAGTGAGATCTGGATGAACAGCAATCCCTAGGTTTGCTGGAATTGTCCATGGAGTTGTTGTCCAGATGACAATTTGTGTCCCTGTTTCAAGTACACCATTTCCGTCCTTCACTTTAAAACCAACATAAATGGATGGAGATTTTTTATCTTTATATTCAATTTCTGCTTCAGCTAATGCTGATTCAGACGATGGGGACCAATATACAGGCTTTAAACCTTTGTAAATATAGCCCTTTTTCGCCATTTCACCAAAGACTTTAATTTGCTGTGCTTCATATTCTGGCTTTAACGTGACATAAGGATTTTCCCAATCTGCTCGAACACCTAGGCGTTTAAATTGTGAGCGCTGGCTGTCAATTTGTTCGTAAGCATATTCTTCACACAACTTACGGAACTCTGCAACCGTCATCTCTTTTCGTTTTACCCCTTTATTCGTCAATGCTTGCTCAATTGGAAGGCCGTGCGTGTCCCAGCCAGGAACATATGGCGAATTGAAGCCGCTCATCGACCGACTCCGGACGATCATGTCCTTCAAAATTTTATTTAACGCATGCCCCATATGAATATCGCCGTTTGCATAAGGAGGGCCATCATGCAAAATAAACATCGGGCGTCCTTTCGTACGTTCTTGCACCTTCTCATAAATATTCATTTCTTCCCATTTTTCCTGAATTTCAGGCTCACGCTTCGGTAAGTTTCCGCGCATAGGAAATTCCGTTTGCGGCATTAATAAAGTATCTTTGTAATCCATTACATATTCCTCCCGTTACTATTGATTAGCATCATGATTACCAACTTCGGTGCGGGTTAAAACACCCGAAAAACAAAAAAACCCCTCATCCCAGAAAGGGACGAGAAGGTTTATCTCCCGCGGTACCACCCTTGTAGACAGAAAGCATGTTCTTTCCATCCGCTTAGAACATTCGTAACGTGAATGATTCGCCGAAGCCTATAAATCCAGGAAGGATGTTCGACACGGAACTCAAGGGTGATTTTCCAACTTTCCGCTTATTCCGGGCTTTCACCGCCCCCGGCTCGCTTGCAGATTGTTCTTTAAAAAACACACTGCGTATAAGCTTTGAAAAATTGTACTGTCCCTCTCACAGTTAATAATCATAAAATTTACTTTGTTTAAAATTATATGCGATTAACTTGGCTTTCGTCAAGCCAATGAATCTTCTTCGTGTACAGATTTTAATTCTGTTGCATCAAGCTGATATTCTAGCAAATGATCCCAGTCATCATTGTTCAGTAAATCGAGCTGTGCCTCAACCAGCATTTTAAATCGAGTTCTGAACACTTTAGACTGCTTTTTTAACTCTTCGATTTCAAGTGCGATTTTTCTTGCCTTGGATAGAGACTCATTCACAATACGATCAGCATTTTTCTCAGCTTCTCTGACGATGAGCTTCGCTTCTTTTTGCGCATTTCGTCTTACTTCTTCAGCTGCTTCTTGAGCCACTACGATGGACTTATTTAACGTTTCTTCAATGGTGGTAAAATGGCCAATTCGCTCATTCTGATCATTTAGTCTTTCTTCTAATTCTTTTTTCTCACGAATAATAATCTCATAATCTTTAATTACTTGGTCAAGAAATTCATTTACTTCATCTTCATCATAGCCGCGGAATCCTTTACTGAATTCTTTGTTATGAATATCTAACGGTGTTAATGGCATCGTGGCCACCTCCCAAAATCAGTGTCAGTGCTAGGGGTGTGAGGTCAGATTGGAGGAAACCGGCTTCCCGCCAATTTCCTTATTTATGTACTCTGATTCAATACCTCTATTCCAATTTCATAAATCTTATAAACAACAATTCGACAACTTGCATCAAAATCCTGCACCATTACAAATTATTTTTGTCTCCCTGCAGTTATTTTCCATTTATCTTTTTTAGTTTTACCCTCAAGGGCCATGATTTTCGAACGGCCATGGCCTCTGACTGAAATGATGTCGCCCTCTTTACATTCAAAAGCTGGATTTTCAATCATCGTCCAGTTTGCCTTTACGATTCCTTGTTGAATATAAACTTGCGATTTTTGCCTCGACAAATTGTAAATCGCCGAAATGACAGTATCCAAGCGAAGGGCTGACGTTGTTATCGACATTTCCTGCCAAATTTCACCCGCCTGAATAACATTCTTCAATGGCTGTTTTCTAAGCGTTACGGTTGCTTTTCCAATTGATTCTAATTGCATACTTATGTAGTCTTCAATATCTTGTGAAACGAAAAACTGAATTCTGTCTTCTTGAAATAGGATATCACCGAATTTTCCTCTTTTTAATCCTAGAGACATTAAGCTCCCAAGGACCTGAGGATGTTCGAGCGTGATAAATTTTTTAGGATAATCTACTTCAAAAAGGCAAATCCCAAAGTCCTCTTCCTCACATTGATAATAATCTGGAAAAATAAAGGCACGTTGCCTTTCAGCCGTAAGAGAACCGCCAAACATCTTCAATTTCACGTCTTGATTGCCAATAATCGTTTTTACTATTTCCTGTTCCCGTGGATCTAAAAAATCGGTTAGCTTTGGTGCATATGTAGCCTCAACTGTGTCCTTCCAGTTAAGAACTTGATCAATAAATTCCTTTTCTTCGGGACGAAAATGCTGATAAATCGTCATAATAAATCCCCTTTAAACAAAAAGGGGCCTATATTAAGCCCGTTTTTTAAATAAATTAAGCAATCCATCTGAACAACGCCACTAATCCATCTGATGCAAATCGAAGAACTAATATGGCAACAATTGGTGAGATATCGATCATACCAAGGGGTGGAATAATTTTTCGGAACGGTTCTAAATATGGCTCACATATTCGGGCTAAAAACTGGCCGATGGCCGATCCCCTAGCATTCGGAAACCAAGACAAAAGTATGTAAATAATTAATGCCCATGAGTAATAGGAAATTAATTTTAATAAAATGATAAATAAAATATCCATTTAAAGTTACCACCTCGAATTTTCAAATTCATGTTCTTGCATTATTTGCGAAATATTCCCAGATACCTCAATATTGTCGGGCGTGCATAGAAATATATCTGTCCCGACTTTTTGAATATCCCCGCCTATAGCATAAACTGTGCCGCTTAAAAAATCGACAATTCGTTTAGCCTGATCCTTTTCAATTCTTTGTAGATTCACGACGACAGCACGTCGATTTTTTAGATGATCAGCGATATCTTGAGCCTCAGCATAAACACGGGGTTCCACTAAGACCATTTTGGATGCCTTTTGGATACTTTGGAGGCTAACAATATTGTTTTTTTGAGTCGGTTGTTTTTGTGTCTGTTTGATTGGCTCTGTTTCTTCTTCGATGATTTCCTCTTCCTTATAGTCGTTTTCATCATCAAGAAAGAAAAAGGTTTTAAATTTTGATTTTAAACTCATTTCTTTTCAACCTCCTACTCCTCTTCACCTACTAAAGCTGTGCCAATCCGCACCATTGTGGCCCCTTCTTCGATCGCAATTCGAAAGTCATTCGACATCCCCATTGAAAGCTCTGTGCACGGAGCATAGTCTAGCCCCATTTGCTGTATTTCTTTCTGTAAAGCATTAAGCTTACGAAAACAAGAACGCAGAACGTTTTCTTCAGAAGTATACGGAGCCATCGTCATAAGTCCAGCAATCTTTATATTCGACAACTCGCCCAGACTAGATACAAATTCGCTGACTTTTTCCGGCGGCATTCCTTGCTTTGATTCTTCCCCGGAAACATTTACTTGGATGAAACAATTTATTGGGTTCTCGGCACGTTTATCAATTTCTTTAGCGAGAGAAATCCTGTCCAATGAATGGATATAGTCAACCTTATCAATTATATTTTTGACTTTTCTCGTTTGTAGCGAACCGATAAAATGCCATGTCGGCTTGTCCTTTAATACTTCCCATTTCTCTAAAAGGCCGTCATCACGATTTTCGCCTAAATGGGTAACGCCTGCTTCAAGTGCTTCTAATGCTCGATTTGTCGTGACGTATTTCGTAACTGCAATAATCTTTATGTCTTCAACGCTTCGATCAGACTTTTCGCAAGCCTCTCGAATTTGCATTCGAATTTTTTCAAGATTTTTTTCTACTTTCATTTAAGTCTGCAAATCCTCCTTCCAGCCGATAAAACTCATCATTCTTCCTGTCTTCCCCTTATCTCTCCGATGGGAGAAAAAATGATCGGTATCGCAGCTGGTACATAAATTTGATACTTTCATGTTTTTTTCCATGATGCCTGCTTTTAAAAGGATTTCTTTATTCAATTGTTTTAAATCAAGATGGAATTGATTATCTCCTACTTGATTATATGGCTTATTTTCGATATCTTCTAGTTTATTTTCAACTAAAGAGATGACGCGATCATCAACAATATAACATTTTTCGCATATCGAGGGTCCAATGATGACGTGAATCCCTTTTTCGTCCATGCCTTCCCGCTGATATAACTGTACCATTTCCCTAGCTATCCCATATACAGTTCCCTTCCAGCCAGCATGCGCGGCCCCTATTGCGCCCGTCGCCTCATGACAGAAAAACAGTGGAACACAATCAGCATAACATAGAGTTAATAAAATTCCCTTTTCAAATGTAAAAAAACCGTCGGTTCCTTTAAAAGATTCATCGTATAGAAGAGAGCCTTTTCCTGCACTGTCTAATGATACTTTTTCAATGTGAACCTCATGCGTTTGTTCGGCTCCAATCCAACTATCAAGCGGAAAATCCAGTAAATTGGCCATTCGTTTACGATTTTGGCTAACAGTCTCAAATGAATCGTTCACATGTAACCCAACATTCATCGTTGAAAAAGGCTCCTGGCTGCAGCCACCATTCTTACTTGTAAAGCCAGCTGTTAAGCCATGGAACTTCTCAGCCCATTCCTTTATGACAAAATACTCGCTATTTTTTAGAATAAATGGTTCCATAAAAAAACCTCTTGTCATTTTTCTATAGTTTACCATAACGAATAGCCTCTTCACAGTGGTAAAAGCATAATTACGTTACTTCCTCGACATCTTTCAACAGATTGGAATCATTATGGCGAACGAGAATAACATCTTCACCAACTTTCAAGATATTTCTCCATGGAATGACAATATCATCATCACGGCCAAAAAAGCCTAAAACCCTTCCTGTTCCGCCAATAACAATCGCATCAATTCTCCCTGTCTGAATATTTATATCAAAATCCCCAATATTCCCAAGCTTTTTCCCGTTTGCGACATTTACAACATCTTTAAGCTGAAACTCAGAAATTTTTATCATCATGCCTTCCTCCCGCCATTTGGTTCTACTTAAATATATGAATGAATGGAATGAAATATTGGTATCTTATACCTTTATTTTATTTTGACAGGTTAGGAAGTTATATTATTTTTTAAGGCTGTTTTCGCATATATTGTTGTTTTTGGCTTTAATATTTTGCCCGTTGATTTCCGCTGCGGGCACTTGCTTTCCGCGGGGAGGGACGGGAGCCTCCTCGGCGTAAACGCCTGTGGGGTCTCCCGCTCCCTCTATTCCCCCAGGAGTCAAGTGCCCTTCGCTCCAATCAACTCAGATTTATATATAAATCCAACCCATAAAGCTACAAAGATTACGAAAACAGCCTTTTTTAAAAAAGCTAAAGCCACCAAATTGGCGGCTTTAGCTTTGAATATTTTTATTCATTTGTTTGATTGCGGCTTTTTCAAGTCTAGATACTTGTGCCTGGGAAATACCAATTTCCTCTGCAACCTCCATTTGGGTTTTCCCCTGGAAAAAGCGTTTCCTTAATATCAGCTTCTCCCGCTCATTTAATCTTCTCATTCCCTCTTTTAATGCTATCTCTTCAATCCATTGAATATCTTTATTTTTTTCATCACTTAATTGATCCATAACATAAATCGGATCTCCCCCATCATTGTAAATGGGTTCGAATAAGGAAACAGGGTCCTGAATGGCATCTAAAGCAAAAACAATTTCTTCATGAGGAACATCAAGTTCTTTAGCGATTTCCGCCGCTGTCGGCTCTCTCGATGTCTTACTCATCAAGCGTTCTCTCACTTGCAATGCCTTATAGGCGATATCCCTTAATGAGCGAGAGACCCGAATCGGGTTATTGTCACGTAAATATCTTCTTATCTCGCCAATAATCATGGGGACAGCGTAGGTGGAAAACTTCACGTTTTGACTTAAATCAAAATTATCAATAGATTTCATCAGACCGATACAGCCGACCTGGAATAGGTCGTCAACAAATTCGCCCCTGTTATTAAAACGTTGAATAACACTAAGAACAAGACGCAAATTCCCATTGACGAGTTTTTCCCTAGCGGTTATATCCCCCTTATGCATTTGCTTGAAGAGCTCTCTCATTTCTTCGTTTTTTAAAACTGGAAGCTTTGAAGTATCAACACCGCAAATTTCTACTTTATTTCGAGTCAATCCTTTTCCCTCCTCACAGGAGCTGCTGTACAAAAAACAGTATTTCCTTGAGAGGGAAAAATATGCATTTACAAAATGTTATCTCGGACAAGTAATCAGGTAAAAACACGATAGAAACAAGCTTTTTTCGGCTGCTTTTTTTGATAAAAATTTTTAATCACGTTTTTTAAAAGGCTCATTTCTAAAAAACAGTTACTTAATAATATATAGTTGGGCCACTTATGGTGACCGCCTTCTCCCATTCGAAGCGTTTTTGGGCACGAATAAACAACTTCCATGACCGTTTTACCTTTTCGATATGATTTACATTGTTACAAAAACAATTCCTGCAATAGAAATGTTAAACCATTTTATTAAATTCCTTTTGAAGCCTTTTTATTATTCTTTTTTCTAATCGCGAAATATAGGACTGCGAGATACCAAGCATATCCGCTACGTCTTTCTGAGTTTTTTCTTCTCCTGTTCCTAAGCCAAAGCGCAGCTCCATAATCTGCTTTTCTCGTTCAGACAGTTGATGCAAAGCTTTGGAAAGCAGCTTCTTATCTACATTCGCCTCAAGATCCTTTGTAATAATATCCTCTTCAGTACCTAGTACGTCTGAGAGCAATAACTCATTGCCATCCCAATCAATATTTAAAGGCTCGTCAAAAGAGACTTCTGAGCGAATTTTGTTATTTCTTCTTAAATACATTAAGATTTCATTCTCAATACACCTGGAGGCATATGTAGCCAGTTTAATTTTCTTCTCGGGATTGAATGTATTCACTGCCTTTATCAGCCCAATTGTGCCAATACTGATCAAATCCTCAATATTGATACCCGTATTTTCGAACTTTCGGGCAATATAAACAACTAACCTTAAGTTTCTTTCAATCAAAATGGATCTTGCTGCCTTGTCGCCGTTGGGCAGCTTTTCTAACAAAATCTCCTCTTCTTCTTTACTAAGAGGAGGAGGCAGCGCTTCGCTTCCACCGATATAATATACTTCATCCGTTTTAAGCCCTAGTTTAATTAATAATTTATACCAATAGTACGATAAGCGAAGCTTTAAGTTTTTCATAAAATGCCCTCCCTCTTAAAAGTGTTATGCAAATGGTGTAAAATTCACGCTACCTGGAATTCCCATCAAAAGTTTGAGATGTTATGCATGCTTTACCTGCCCTGCGGCTTGCGCTTTTCTTGTACCTGTCATCATTTTCGGGTGAACAATACACTGGAAGGCATCGTCTGAAGAAAGCTGCTGGGTCGAAAATGATACGAGTCCCCTCTCTACTTCATAAAGCCCATCATCACCCTCCAAGACGATCCGATCAGGTTTTATCGCAATGATTAGCTGGTGTTCTTGTCCAACAACTTTACACGGAATAACTCGCATGAGATGTTCCCAATCAGGTGATATCGGTTCATTCCCGAGGATAATCTTTTCTGGACTTTGAGCAAATTTCACTAAGCCCTCCGGAAAATCTGCTGTTCTATTTTTTATTGATACAAACATAACAGGCATTTTTGTGATTGGGTCATATAGCTGATTTCCGCTATCAATCAGCCCTTTAAACTGGTAAGACACTCCATTTATCGCGACGATGACATTAATTAGAGAATCATACTGTATTTTCGTCATTTCAATTCCTTCCATATTCCGTTTCGATAAATGCCAGGCAATCGGGAATCCAAGAAGGACAAACAGCCAGCTAATCGGATCACCAAACCCTTTCACACTCGCTAGAAAAACAGAAGAAGAAAGCTGAAAATCAAATTTTATAAAATAATGGACACCAATCAATGACCCGCCGATTAAAAAAGTCGTTAAATAAAAAGTCATCAGTCCATTCAGAAAATAACGAAAGCGTTTAAAGCCAAATGCTGTTATCACCATCAAAATAGAAATTACTAATTTGATTATCGGATGTCCCGAATAAATACTAATTGGTGTAACCGATAATAATATAATAACCGAGCCTATCAAGCCCCCTGTAAAAAGCCTCCAAAGCCGAATTTCTCTCTTTAAAATAATGGCCGTCAAATAAAGTAGGAGGCTGTCAAATAAAAAATTTAGAGCCCAAATAATATCTAAATAGACCTCCAAACATTTTCCTCCCTTTAGATGAGACCTCGTCACAAAAGCACTTTTTTAAATGAAAAGTTGTTTACTGAATTACTTTAATTAATTTCTTATTCATTCATATTAATTCTTTCTCCTATCATTCTGTTAAAAAAAGTATAGCTTACATCACTAGATGAAGTGTGTCACTTCCTGTAATAGAAACTACAGAAATTTTCACTTTTCCTTTCGGATTTTGTCTATATTTATCTTATTTTACGTTGAAAATGTGACTACTCTATTCTATGTGTGATTTATATCACTAAATCTATTTTATTAATCACCTATAATTACAGTGAAAATAAAGAAAAGGGGTTTTTAGATATGTTGGATCAAAAAACAATTGAGATTATTAAAAGCACTGTTCCCGTATTAGAACAGCATGGAGAAACAATTACTAAGACATTTTACGAGTTAATGTTCAACAATCATCCCGAATTACTAAATATTTTTAATCATGCAAACCAAAAACAAGGCCGACAGCAAAAAGCTTTAGCGAACTCTGTTTATGCTGCTGCCAAATATATAGACCAACTAGAAATGATACTCCCAGTTGTTAAGCAAATTGCCCACAAGCATCGCTCATTAGGAATTAAGCCTGAACACTATCCGATCGTTGGAGAGCATTTACTTTTAGCCATTAAAGCCGTATTAAAGGATGCAGCAACTGACGAAATCATTGAAGCTTGGGCAAAAGCATATGGAATGATTGCTGATGCTTTTATCAATGTGGAAAAAAGTTTTTATGAGGAAGCAGGAAATACGTCCGGCGGCTGGGAGGACTTCAGAAGTTTCATCGTAGAAAAAATTGTCGAAGAAAGCGATGTAATTACATCTTTTTACTTCACACCGGCAGATGGAAAAGAGATTGCAGAATTTATTCCTGGTCAATATATCAGCATAAAGCTAAACAATATCCCTGGCGAGCAATACACACATATTCGTCAATACAGCCTGTCAGAGTCTCCAAATAAAAAATATTACCGGATCTCCGTGAAGCGAGAAGATGGTCTAAATAATAAACCGGCAGGAATTGTATCAACCTATTTGCATAGCCAACTTAAGGCTGGCGATACAATTGAAATCAGTGCACCAGCCGGGGAATTTATTTTTGAAAACAATGCAGAAAAGCCAGTACTCTTACTCAGTGGAGGGGTTGGAATTACGCCGATGCTTAGCATGCTCCATCATCTAGCTGATAAAAAACAAAAAACAGTATTTATCCATGCAGCCATCAACGGGAGTGTTCACGCTTTTTCAGAAGAGGTGAAGCAAATTGAGGCTAATAACGAATATATCAACAGTTTTATTTGTTATGAAAAACCGACAGAGCTTGATAAAGAAGGAAAATGCTATGATAAAGAAGGCTATATAACTGCGGATTGGCTAAAACAGGTCGTTAATAATAAAGATTCCATTGTTTATATGTGTGGACCAGTTGTCTTTATGCAGGTGATGTATGAAGCCTTAATAGAAGCAGGCTTTCAAAAAGAAAATATCCGTTATGAATTTTTTGGTCCAGCAATGGATTTAAATGAACCGCAAACTGTCTAACTAGAAAAAGAAAAAAGCATGTCAGTTTATACTGGCATGCTTTTTTCTTTTTCATATTAACGTCTGCGATTTCGATTTCGTAAAAATGTAGGTATATCTAATGCATCCTCAGACTGTTGTGTATGAGTGCTTCTCATTGGTTCCTGTGGAATTTCTTCTCTCTTCTGCTCACGCTTAATAGTACTTGTAGCCGGTTTTGGTTGTCCAAATGCAGGTCTGGTTGGTTTCGGCTGAACTACTACTTCATCATTAAATCCAGTCGCAATAACCGTAACGACAATTTCATCGTTTAAGTTCTCATTGATAACGGAACCAAAGATCATGTTAACGTCTTGATCAGATGCTGTTGCTACAATATCTGCGGCCTCTTGAACCTCGTACAGGCTCAAGTTTGATCCGCCAGTAATATTCATTAATACACCTTGTGCTCCATCAATAGAAGTTTCTAAAAGTGGAGAGGAGATTGCCTTCTTCGCTGCTTCTGCCGCGCGGTTTTCACCTGTAGCTACCCCTATACCCATAAGTGCTGAACCTTTACTAGACATGATCGTTTTTACATCGGCAAAATCAAGATTGATAAGCCCAGGTACAGCGATTAAATCCGAGATCCCTTGAACACCTTGGCGAAGAACATTGTCCGCTTCACGGAAAGCTTCAAGCATTGGTGTACTTTTATCAACAATTTCTAATAAACGGTCATTAGGGATAACGATTAAAGTATCCACTGCCTCTTTCATGGAGGAAATCCCGCCTGCAGCCTGTGTTGCGCGTTTCCGGCCTTCAAATGTGAACGGGCGAGTAACAACGCCAACAGTCAGCGCTCCTAAGTCACGGGCAATCTGGGCAATAACAGGTGCTGCACCTGTTCCGGTTCCACCACCCATCCCTGCAGTGACAAACACCATATCGGCTCCTCTTAATGCTTCTTCAAGCTGTTCTTTACTTTCTTCAGCTGCTTTTTTTCCTACTTCAGGATTAGCACCCGCACCAAGTCCGCGAGTAAGCTTGCCGCCGATTTGCATTTTCACCTCTGCTTTAGAAAGGTTTAATGCTTGTGCATCCGTATTGACTGCAATAAATTCAACACCCTTTACACCATGCTCAATCATACGGTTTACCGCGTTATTACCGCCGCCGCCAACGCCGATGACTTTTATCGTTGCTAATGAATCTAAATTAGTATCAAATTCCAACATGACAAATCCTCCTAATTCGTCGATATTCCAAAGAACACCATTATTTCGATTCGCTTTTTAAAATATAAATGCCTCTATTCCAAACCTAGCTATTCGAAAAAGTATCCGAGGAACTTCTTAACTCTTGATGTTATTTTTTCCTCCGGTTGTTTTTCCGGCTTTGTTTTTGGTTGCGGTTGTTTTTGAACGCGCTTTTCTTTTTCTGGCACGCTTACAGGTGCTGGTAATTTTCTTCCTTGAATCTTTGCATTTTTGTAAGCAAATTTAATTAACCCGACAGCTGTAGCAAATTGGGGCTCCCGAACGCCAATGTAATCTGGGATTGCGATTCGGACCCGGTTTTGAAAGATCACCTGGGCTAATTCAAGAATTCCCTGTGTATTGGCAACCCCGCCTGTAAGGACAAAGCCACCAGGCAAGTCGTGCGCACCTAGGCGTTTCACCTCATTTTGGATGAGATCAAAGATTTCTTCCATTCGCGCCTCAATAATATCAGATATTTCCAATTGGTTGAACTGCTGATGTTGATCACTCCCGATAATCGGAACACTGAAAACTTCATCTTCAGAGGCATGATCATAAAAAGCATACCCATATTTTACTTTAATTTTTTCTGCGTCCTCTGTGGATGTGCGAAGGCCGATCGAAAGATCCTTCGTAATATGGTCGCCTCCTACTGGAAGGACACTTGTTGCTTTCAAAAATCCCTGTTCAAACAAGGCAATTGTCGTCGAACCTCCGCCAATGTCTATAAGGGCCACGCCAAGATTTTTTTCATCTTTTGATAAAGCATAAGCACCAGCAGCTAACGGCTGCAGTGTAATATCAAGAATTTCCAGGCCAGCACGCTCAACGCAGCGTAATGTATTATGTAGAATGGTTTTCGACCCCGTAATAATCGTGCCTTCCATTTCAAGACGTACTCCAATCATCCCACGAGGATCATTAATTTCATCTAATCCATCGACAATGAACTGCTTTGGAATGACATCGATAATATCTCTTTCCGGCGGGATAGAAACTACTTGGGCTGCATCTATGACTCTTGCAACATCGTCATCCGTTATTTCCCTATTTTCGCTAGAAACGGCTACAACACCATGTGAAGGTTGCAGCATCACATGATTGCCAGTAATGCCTACTATCACATTGGTAATTTCCATTCCTATCATTCTTTCAGCCTGTTCAATTGCCTTTCTTATTGAATGAACGGTTTCATCTATATCTACGATCGATCCCTTTCGTAAGCCTTCTGACTTCACGCTGCCAACACCAATAATATTTAAAGAGTCGTTGACCATTTCCCCAATGATTACTTTTACACTGGATGTACCGATGTCAAGACTAACATATATTTCATTGCTGTTCATTCTTTGGCACCTCCTTTAGCAATTCCTTCATTTGATCAACTAAAACTCCATTTTAGCTAGCTGTAGCACTCGACAGGCGTTACAGCTTTTCTTTTATTCATTTTAATTTGTATTAGATGTATTAAATATTCGTCAAAACTAATAATTTCCCTTTATAAAAAATTACTTTTTTTCTATTTTTTCACGGCTTGATGACCATTTCGTCAAAAGGATTCTTCTAATAACCGCAATATTTTGAAATAGTCGAACCCCAAATGCAAAAACTGCCGCTAAATATAAGTCTACACCAAGATGGACACCTAGAAAAGCCAAACTTGCTGCAAGTAAAATATTGAAAAAGAAACCTGATACAAAGACTTTTTCATCATAGATATTTTGAAGCTGGGCACGGATCCCGCCGAAAAGTGTATCAAGCGCTGCAAGGACAGCAATTGACAGATAGTTCGAGTATTCATCAGGGACTTTAATTTCCGTAAGAAACCCAAGTATAACTCCTATGATTAACCCCAATATTGGAAGCCACATTATGAATTGCCTCCTTTTTCAGGTTTCACAGGCTCCATATCACGAATCCTGATTGGATTCTGATAGGCGGGAATTGAAATAGTTCCCTCCGGTTTAATTATATTTACCCGAAGGTTGTCCACAAAAAATTCATCTGCCGATTTCGACACTTGCATCCGATTATAAAGTTTTTCTGCTTCTTGCCCATTTTCAGCTATGACCTTTATTTCAAATGGCAAGCGGGTAAGAGAATGACCGTCAATTTTTGTTACATTGTTTATATCCCGAATAACGGTCGTATTAATAATTCGCTGGTTATCGATTGATATATGCTGTGCATCATACATATTCAGCTCATTTACAAGTCTTTTTAATAAATCTGGAGAGACAGAGGAAACTGATTCTCCAATCAGGAGTTCCTCCATAACAGGCTCAATTGATAAAATAATGCCATATCCCTTCACTTCACTTAGCCCCGCTTCTGCTTTCAACTCCTCCAATGTATCCCGCAAAACCTGTTCTTTGCTTTGTTTAAGCTCTGTTTCATATTTAGCGATCTTCTCTTCATTCGAACGAACTTCACGAATTAATTTTAATTGAAGTTCATTTTCTTTTAGGACATCCTCCCTAAGCTGCCATGTATCCCGTGTATCGCGGACAACCGGCTCTTTCACCGTTTGGAATTGAATGGCAACCATAAAACCAATAACGATAGTGATAAGTGTAAAGCTAATATTTTTTTTATTACTGTCCACGTTTTTCACCTTACTTTCCAAACTTAGTGGACGATGTAGGAAATGTTCGAAATCAATTCGCCTTGGCGTATTTGCGCCCAGATTTTTTCCTTAGCTTGCTCGATAAATTCCTTTAAAAATCTGAGGCATCCGCCGGAGGCTTAACTTTATTCAGCCGGGGGTTGAACCCCCACTGAGTTGGATACCCTTTTGCATTCATCTCGCCACATATAGAAGTGAAGACTTCTGCTGAATAAAGTTAGACTTATCACTAGCTCCCTAGTAAAGGATCGATGGAAATTTCAGTTTTCTTCTCAAGGGCGAACTGAATATTTTCATTTACTAATGAATCCTTGACACCGCCTGTTAAGTTTAGAGCAGCAGCTAAGACATCCGCATCCCCTATCGCAGTGATAACAAATGGAGCCGGATGCTGATAGCCATCGACTTCGATCACTGGCCCGTTACAGAGAATATACGAATTATGGGATAATCTTTGCCCGTTAATTGCTACCGCTTGCGCCCCCGAGATATACAGCTCATTTATCACTTTAAACACATGGTGTTCGTGAACGATATAATTATTAATATTTTTTTCATTGGGATTATACGCCCCATCAGTAAGTGTCACTTCTACACCTTGTCCTTTTACTTTAATTTTTCCAAGATACATTCTGAATTTCTCCGCATCTTCAGCAAGATTAAAATAAATTTGCGCTTCCTGGGACAATTCTTTTTCAATTTCCTGCACTCTTTCTCGTTTGGCATTTAATTCACTCTGTAATAAGCGGTTTTTTTCCTCAAGTGAAACTAATTGATTACGAAGCTCCAAGTCCCTTTCCCACTGTTTTCCAGTCACTGTTGATTTTTCACTTTGTGTAAGATGATAGGAAAAAGCAATCATATAGCCAAGAACAAGAAAAACCAGTGAAAAAATGACATGGTTACCCTTCACTCTCTTTTTCTTCTTCAATCTTATCAGCTCCCTCCTGCTCATAAGCTTTAAAATAAGAGCCGACTTCCAAGTCAATAATTCCCTTTTTTTCGGGATCTAATTGACTGACGATTGAAGGATAATGCGCCATTTTTTCTGAAAAACTTCTAACCGTTGCACTTACCTCATAACCATCATTCATAAAAAGGGTTAAATGAAAAGCATCTGTGTTTTTGGGCGTATGGTGGATTTCTGAAATTGAATTTAGGACCTCTTCTCGCAAAATCTCGAGTTCCTTAATCATCCCATTAAGGACATTTCCTTGTGAGAAACCAATAAGGATAGGTGCATTCGCAGGAATCCCAGAAATCTTATCATCATTTAGGATTTTTCCGTTCTCAATTACAGGCAAATAACTTTTCTCTTTCATTATGTAGGCTATTCGTTTGTATTCCTCTAAAGTAATGGTAACCGTATTCGGCAAGGTAATTTGAACCTTAGCCGTTTTTATCTCAGGTAACTTTATAAGCTTCCCCTCGATAGCCTTGTCTTCAACCTTCCAAACATTCGTCTTTTCATTAAGACCGCTTATTGCAATCAATTCGTCATAACTGTAAATAGAGTTTCCTGTAACATTAATTTTATTAATATGACTTAACGGTGATTGAAAATAAATAACAAAGGCGATAAGCGAGAAAAAGAAAAGCAACAAAAGAATAAGCCTTCGATTCGCCTTTTTTCGCCTTTGCTGTTTTAGTTTAGGAATTCGATCCTCTAGGGAGACGACCTTTCCTTTTTCCATTCAAATTCACCTCACACGAAAAGCGTAAGGCGCCTGCTTATCGGCGCCTGAACCTATCAAATTCGCCTTGGCGTATTTGCGCCCAGATTTTTACCTTAGCTTGCTCGATAAATTTCTTTAAAAAATCTGAGACATCCGCCGGAGTTTGAACCCCCACTGAATTGGATACCCTTTTACATTCATCTCGCCACTTATAAAAGTGGAAGACTTCTGCTGAATAAAGTTAAAGCTTTCAAACTTCAGAAAACCCTTCATACTTTGATTAAATAAGCCGGCTTTTTCTATTTTTCCTCACTCATTATTCTTCGGAATTTCCTAAAGGATAATGAGAAAACAAAACAGCGTATGTTTATGCCTTTTATTATCATTTTTTCAAGGATTTATTCATTTCTAATGAGTAATTATATCACAACAAATGGATCAAGTGAGGATTATTTCCCGTTACTTTCGACCGATTATTTCCACTTCTGTTTCAATTTTTATGTTGTACAGATCACGAATTGTATCCTTGACATGCTGAATCAATGCTAAGACATCCTCTGCTTTAGCATTTCCCGTATTGACGATAAAGTTTCCATGCATGTCAGATATTTTCGCTCCACCTATGGAATACCCTTTTAATCCTGCATCCTCAATCAGTTTTCCGGCATAATTTGGCAGCGGGTTTCTAAATATGCTGCCCGCACAAGGGAAATTCCACGGCTGTGTCTCTTTCCGATAGTCCTTGTTTTTTTGCATAGCCGCAAAAATAATGTCCTTATCGCCAGCCTCTAACTGAAAAACAGCTTCGATTACTACACCGGGGCGTTTATTTTGAAGCACGGACGTTCTGTAGGAGAATGACATTTCCTCATTCGAAAGCCACTCCACGTTTCCATCTTCAAATAAGACGAGGACTTTTGTTAATATTTTTGAGATGTCAGACCCGTGTGCGCCGGCATTCATGTAAACAGCACCGCCTACGGAACCAGGGATTCCGCTTGCAAATTCCAGACCTGACAATCCTTTTCTGCTTATTTGTGTGGAAAGGCTTATTAATGAGTAACCTGCCCCAACTTTTACTTCTGTTCCATTTACTTCTACTTCAGACAAGCCTGAACCAAGTTTGATGACCGCGCCAGCAATTCCTTTATCTGAAACAAGTAAATTTGAACCTCTACCAATCGCTGTCCACTCCACGTTATATTCGTGAATAAGCTCCATTGTTTTTTTTATATTTTCGATTGAAGAAGGCTCTATAAACAAATCGGCGGGCCCGCCAATTTTCATAGTAGTATGATTAGCTAATAGTTCATTTTCCTTCACTTGGCCAATGTTTAATTCTCTGAGCTTAAATATTAATTCGTTCATAAATACCTCCCTTTCTAGGATGAATTTAGAGTTGTTACTATGTTATGCAGTTATTTCAATTGGGCTACTTCCCTTTTGTCTTCACGAGTTCTTCCATCAAGTGAAAAAGCCTTTTTGCCGCGTCTGGAATACCGAGTTCCCTTGCAGCCATTTTCATTTTCGTTAATTTATCTTCATCCATTAATATTTGATCCATTTGATCAATCAATTTTTTGCCTGTCAACTCTTTTTCTAATAAAAGTTCCGCTGCACCATGGTCACTTAATGCCCTCGCATTTTTCTCCTGATGGTTATTTGTCACATACGGACTCGGGATAAGGATGCTCGGAATTCCGAGAGAAGTTAATTCGGCTAATGTCGTCGCACCTGCACGAGCCACAGTCAAATCTATTCCTGCAAGGACTTCAGGCATATTATGAATAAACGGTTTAATTACGACATTTCCCGGGCTGCCGATTAATTCCACTTCTTTCTTAACTTCTTCATAGTGGGCATCCCCTGTTACATATAAAACTTGGTACGGTTTTTCGCCCAATTCGGTTAAGGACTTTAAGACTGCTTCATTGATGGGTTTAGCTCCCCTGCTTCCTCCAAAAATTAAAACGACTGGATTATTCGTTTTTAACCCTACAGAAAATCTGCCTTTTATTCCATCCTGTCCAAGAACTTCAGAAGCTCGGGGATTCCCTGTTAAAACAACTTTTTCTGCGGGGAAGAATTGAATCGCTTCATCAAAACAAACAGCAATCTTGTCTACATATTTACTAAGAAATTTATTCGTCAATCCTGGCACACTATTTTGCTCATGGATAATCGTAGGGATGCCTAGCTTGGCAGCCGCATAAACGACCGGGCCGCAAACATATCCTCCTGTTCCAATGACAACATCTGCCTTAAATTCCTTGAGCATTTTTTTACTTCTATTAACACCTTTCAAGAACCGGTAGACGGTTTTTATATTTTCTAAGGAGAGCTTTCTTTTAAAGCCTGTAATATGTATTGATTTAAAAGGGATGTTTTCCCTTGTAACAATTTGACTTTCCAATCCTTGCTCAGTCCCAATGTATAAAAACTCTGCATCCTTTGTTTCTTTCTTTATTTCTCTAATAAGGGCAAGGGCCGGATAAATATGGCCGCCGGTCCCGCCACCGCTTACAACTATTTTCATTTTTCCACCTCATAGAAGAGTGTAATTATTTTTGTGTTCTGTTTTTGTTTAAAGGAAATTAGGTGTGAAAAAATTCACTTCAACTCTTTATCCTATTCTACTATATAAAAACAAATGAGTAGAAACAGATAACGTATTGACATGGAAATGTAATAAAGATCATTGCTTTTTTTGTAAATATTACCTATTAGTGAACGAAAAGATGTTTTTTTACCCCGTAATTAGAAAAACTCGCCGATTGGCGAGCCTTGGAAGGCAAAGACGGAGAAAAAAAAGAACTAGGCTATATAAAGCCAAATTAGTAACGGGAATAACGGCTAATATTCAGAAGCACCCCTATTGCCATGAGCATAAGGGTTAAGGAGGAACCTCCATAACTAATAAACGGCAGTGTAATCCCTGTAACAGGCATTAGACCTGTGACAACTCCGATATTAATCATTACCTGAATAGCAATCATGGCAACGATCCCAACTGCTAATAAACTTCCGAAAAGATCCGGCGCACCTAGAGCAATCCTAATTCCTCTCCACAGTAAAAGCGCAAACAAAAGAATAACGAATGAACCCCCGATAAACCCAAGTTCTTCAGATAAAATAGCAAAAATAAAATCCGTTTGCGGCTCAGGAAGATAAAAGAATTTCTGTCTGCTTTGACCGAGTCCTAATCCAAATAATCCCCCTGGCCCGATCGCATATAAAGACTGGATGATTTGAAATCCGCTTCCTAATGGATCTTCCCATGGATCTAAGAAGGACGTAATTCGTTTAATCCTGTACGGAGCAGACAGGACAAGAGCCGCAAAGCCTAAAAGACCTAGAAGCCCAAGAAAAAGGAAATGTCTAATTCTCGCACCAGAGATAAAAATCATAACGACACTTGTGCCAACCATAACAGTGCCCGTACCTAAATCCGGTTGGCACATGATTAATCCGAAGGCTAAAAAAACAATTCCTAAAGACGGAACAACTCCTTTTTTAAAGGAAGTGATCAGCTTTTGCCGCTCGGACAGGAACTTTGCCAAAAAGGCAATCATTGCAAGTTTCATAAATTCTGATGGCTGAATCGAAAAAGCCCCGACACCTATCCAGCTCCTAGACCCGTTTCGCACGTTACCAATTCCAGGTATAAGTACTAACAGCAATAAAACGAAGCAGATAATGATGATTACCTTTGCCCATGTCTTCCAAGTCCAATAATCGATATTCATGATGAAAAACATGGCGAAAATACCTACTGCCGCAAAAAGCATCTGCCTTTTGGCAAAGAAAAAGGAATCATTGAATTTATATTCCGCCCATATAGCGCTTGCACTGTATACCATTGTTAATCCTACAGTAAGCAACATCAAAACAATAATTACTAATATAAGATCGGGAGTCGTTCTTTTTGTCGGCAAAGCAACACACCTCGAATGCAAGAATTAGGGCTTGCAGTTGCTTATAGCTGAACAGGTGGAACTTAAATCTAGGATTCGGCTTCTCGCCGATTGCTTCCAATTCCACCTCTCACCTCTCGCCTCAAGTTGAACAAAAACTCTCGATGTGTTAACGATGTTTAAAAAGCAACAATATTTTACGAAAACAGTTTCATCTAAACCTGACAAGCCCTCACTTAAGCTTATGCACCGCTTGTATAAAAATGTCTCCCCTGACCTCAAAAGTTTTATATTGGTCCCAGCTGGCACAAGCAGGTGATAACAAAATGACGTCACCTTTTTCGGACAACTCGAAGGCTGCGGGAACGGCTATTTCCACATTATCGACACGCTTGATTGTTTTTATTCCTGCACGTATGGCTGTCTGTTCTATTTTTTCGGCTGTTTGACCAAAGGTTACAACTGCCTTTACATTATTCAGATACGGAATAAGCTCATCAAATCCATTCCCGCGATCTAAGCCCCCTGCCAGTAAGATAATGGGCTCCTTAAAGGCTGTAATGGCATTTTGGGTGGCCAATATATTCGTTGCTTTCGAATCATTATAAAACTTTCTACCTTCGCGCTCACACACGAACTGAAGACGATGCTTAACTCCTGTGAATGTATTCAGCACTTTGAAAATTGCATCATTTTCGACCCCGGACAGCTTAGCAGCTACGACAGCTGATAATATATTTTCCAGATTATGAGACCCGGGCAATTCGATGTCTTTCGTCGCAATCACTTGTTCATTATTAAAATAAATCCAGCCGTCCTTAACAAAAGCACCTCTATCTAGTTCCCTTTTCGTTGAGAAAGGAATGGTCTGCGCATTTGAAGCATTGGCAATCGCCAGCACTTCCTCTTGCTCAGCATTGACAATAAAAAATTCAGTTTCGGTTTGATTTTTTGTAATATTTGCTTTCGCTTGAACGTATTCTTTTCTTGTCCCATGATAATCAAGATGGGCATCATAAAGATTCGTTAAGATTGCTATTCCCGGTTTAAATTCAGTAATCCCCATTAGTTGAAAAGATGACAGTTCAATCACAATTGTGTTTTCTTCAGTTGCTTCCTGGGCGACTTCGGAAGCAACCATACCGATATTTCCTGCAATAAGAGGCAGCTTCCCGCCGATTCTTAACATCTCAAAAATTAGTGTCGTTGTTGTCGTTTTTCCGTTCGTACCGGTAATCGCTATAAAAGGCGCTTCCGATATTTCATAGGCAAGCTCGACCTCTGTTATGACAGGAATCCCTTTTTCCATTGCCCTTTTAATCATCGGGTTTTGGTAGGATATTCCAGGATTCTTTACGATTAATTCAAAACCTTCATCCAGCAGCTCAATTGGATGTTCCCCGCAAATGACAGTGATCCCAGACTCAAGAAGACCCTGTGCCTCAGGATTTTCCGACAGGGGTTTATAATCATTAACTGTAACAAATGCATCTAACTTATGTAAGAGTGCCGCAGCACCCACTCCGCTTTTTGCCAATCCCAATACTAATACTTTTTTATGACGATAGTGTTTGATCTGTTTCAATTACATCCACACCTCGATATAGATTCCAAGAATCGCACATAGCAAGCCAATCGTCCAAAACGTGACAACTACTCGCCATTCCGACCAGCCTACTAATTCATAGTGGTGGTGTAATGGACTCATTCGGAAGATTCTTTTTCCCGTTGTTTTAAAGGAAATCACCTGTAAAATAACAGAAAGCGTTTCGATGACAAATACGCCACCTATAATAATTAATATGATTTCAAGCTTAGTAAGAATCGCAATGGTAGCAATGGCTCCTCCTAATGCAAGCGAGCCTGTATCACCCATGAACACTTTTGCAGGGTGGGCATTAAAGACAAGGAAGCCTAGAACCGCACCTGAAACAGCAACGGAAAAGATCGATATTTCAAATTGTGACAGATTCCATGCTAATACAGCAAATGCTCCAAAAGCGATAGCAGCTGTTCCCGATAAAAGGCCATCTAACCCATCGGTAAGGTTAACTGCATTTGAAAACCCAACAAGCCAAAAAATGATAAAAAAGACATACGTCCATCCTAAATCAAAGGAATATGAAGTCAGTGGAATATGAATTTCAGTCGAAAAGTCACTTTGCTGGAAAATAAAATAAAAAATAACAGAAATAATGACTTGCCCGATCAGCTTTTGTATAGAAGTTAACCCTAGATTTCTCTTCAGCGCGACTTTAATAAAATCATCGAGGAATCCGAGGAATCCAAATCCAAGGGTAACTAAAAGCAGCATATAAGTCTTTACAGTCGGTTCCGAAAACTTTCCTGTCATAACGAGTGTGGTAACCGTTATGGATAGAAGGATCATAATTCCCCCCATTGTCGGAGTACCGGATTTCTTCAAATGTGATTGCGGCCCTTCTTCCCGAATGCTCTGGCCAAATTTCAATCTCCTTAAGAAGGGAATAAATAAAGGAGAAAGTAAAACAGTAATTAAAAAACCCATTAATATTGTGAAAAAGATAACTTTCTCCATCATTTTGCCCCCTCCCTTCCTTGCTGGAGCTTTTCAGAAATCGCGTTTATTTTTTCTGCCATCACAGCAATATCATATGTTGATTGATTTTCTTTCAGACGCATTTCATCTATAAAAAGGAAATTCGTCACTTCTTTTAGTAATGTTTTTTCTTGATTGATTTTTTCTGTATATAGTTCCATCATGTCCTTTAAGCCTTTCAATAAGTCATTTGTAAAAAATATTGGGAAATGATTAGGCGTATACCTAGGGATATTCTTCCCTTCCTTCCACAATGCAGCAATCGCTCCATTTTCTATGGCTTCTTCCATCTCCCCGGAATTCCCTTCGAAAGGAATAAAAATCCCTTTTGGCTGGGGCATAGCTGAATTCGTCGCTACCGTATGAAAAAACAGCTCATGATCCTGTATTCCTTTCACATTCGGAAACAGTTTCGCTAAATCACCATACGTTAAAAACATTTTATCGCTCCTCTATCGCCTCTTTTGCAACAAGACGGTCATCAAAATCAAATATTCGATTCCCGATTAGCTGGTATGTTTCATGACCTTTGCCTGCAATTAGAATGACATCGTCTTTACCGGCTGTGTTAACGGCATAATGAATTGCCTCTTTACGGTCAAGAATTATCTTGTAGCTTTTTCCTTTAGCGCCATCTTCCATATCTTTTAAAATCTGGATTGGATCTTCACTTCTTGGATTATCTGAAGTGAAAATTGGATCCGTGCTAAGCCGGCAGGCAATTTCAGCCATTAGAGGCCTTTTGGAACGGTCTCTGTCCCCGCCACAGCCTACAATGGTGAAAACACGCTTTTTCGCAAATTGGTTAACTGTCTTTAACGCATTTTCTAAACTATCAGGGGTATGTGAATAATCGACGATAACGGAAAAGTTCTGTCCGGCATCCACCGTTTCAAACCGGCCGGAAACACCCCTCACTTCTTCAATGGATTGAATGATTTGTTCGATCGGGAGTCCTGAGGCAATCCCTGCCCCGATTGCAGCCAATACATTATATACACTGAATTTTCCTATCAGCTGCAGCGATACTTTGTATTTGCCGAATGGGCTCAATAAATCAAAGGATGTTCCTGTCGCTGTCATTTGAATATTGATAGCTTGAAGGTCCGCTTGATTATCAATTCCGTATGTTAAGACATGGACGGCTGTTGCCTTTATATACGCCTGAGATGCTAAATCATCCACATTTATGATCGCATATTTCGGCATAGTATATGAAAAGGCACTACCAAGCTGGGAAAATAAAAGACCTTTGGCTATTCGATATTCGTCCATTGTTTTATGATAATCCAAATGATCCTGCGTTAAATTAGTGAATACTGCAAGATTGAAATCACATCCGTGAACCCTTCCTTCATCTAAAGCATGGGAAGAAACCTCCATTACCGTTGATTCAACGCCCACATCGACCATCTGTTTAAAGATGCGCTGAAGTGTCAAGCTTTCTGGAGTTGTGTTTTTCACCTCATAGCTTTTTTCGCCAATTTTCGTATACATTGTACCGATCAGTCCTGTCTTTCTGCCGGCATCAGAGAGAATCTTTTCAATTAAATGGCTTGTCGTTGTTTTTCCATTCGTACCGGTAATTCCGATCAGGTGGAGTTTATGACTCGGCTGTCCGAAAAAAGCATCCGCTAAAACAGCCATTGCCCGCCTCGTATTTTGGACGACAATTACAGGGACAGGCAATGCCAATTCTTTTTCAGAAATTACCGCTGCTGCACCATGGGTAACAGCTGATGCAGCAAAGTCATGACCATCAACGGTAAAGCCTTTTATACAAATAAACAAGCTGCCTAGCTGGACGTTGCGACTATCGTTTTCAATTGAAGAGATGTCAGGATTTTCCCCGGTATACGCCATGTATGGCTGCAGTTGATGTAATAGCGTATGTAATTTCATTTCATTCATCCCCTTCATTAAAACAAAACTATTCCCAAACATTCGTTTTGCAAAATAAGAGAAACAGCCAATTTCATCGCGATTTTCATTTTACATGAAAAGCTGATTTTTCGCCATTTGTTTTATAAATCGAAACTTTCACAATGTGGATTTTTTGACAACAGAACGTGCTAGGGCAGACGTCGCGGTTTTAGTCCGCCTTCCTCCACCAGCGATGGTAACTTCAACCAACATGAGAAGGGCGGCGTTTGCAATATGCCGCCCAATACTAAAATATTGCAAATTACCTTATTAACTTCGTTAGTCCTTTTTATCGAAATAAAGCCTAATTGTTGATCCTTCTTTTAACTTTATTCCCGGTTGAGGTGTTTGCTTTACCACTTTATCTCCATTACCACTTGCATCAATTTTTAAATTAATAAATAATTCACCAAGTTCCTGTTTCGAAATACCCACTAAATCAGGAACTTCAATCATAGGAACATCCGGCCAAGTCAGTTTTTTCTCGATTTGGTTTTTCCTCGGTTTTACACCCATTGCCCGCAAGCTGTCTTCCATAATATTGCCGACGATTGGTGCAGCAACAACTCCCCCAAATTGAACGGTTCCTTTTGGATTATCTACGGCTACATAGACGACAAGCTGTGGATCATCTGCTGGGGCAAACCCGATAAATGATACGACGTGGTTATTTTCGAGATATCTTCCACCTTGTGCTTTTTGTGCTGTCCCAGTCTTTCCACCGACACGGTAACCGTCAATAAAGGCCTTCCCGCCCGTTCCTTGAGCAACGACACTTTCGAGTGCATATCTAATTTGTTCCGATGTTTCTTTAGATATAACTTTCCGTTTAGCGGTAGGTGCTTTTCTCATGACAATTTCACCAGTTCTAGGATCAATTAGTTCCTTTGCGACATATGGGGTATACAATGTTCCGCCATTTACTGCTGCAGATAGGGCAGCAACCTGTTGAATAGGTGTCACAGAAACTCCCTGGCCAAAAGCAGTTGTCGCCTGTTCAACAGGGCCGACACGATCAAGTTTAAACAAAATCCCTGATGCTTCACCTTGAAGATCGATACCTGTCTTTTCCCCAAAACCAAAATCACGAATGTATTTAAATAGGGTTTCTTTTCCTAATCTTTCACCTAGTTCAACGAAACCCGGGTTACAGGAATTTTGCACAACTTCTAGGAATGACTGACTCCCATGTCCGCCCCTTTTCCAGCATCTTAATCTCGCACCGCCGACTTTGACATATCCAGCGTCATGAAAATGATCCTTCTTCAGATCAACCTTTCCTTCTTCAAGCGCAGCTGCCAATGTGATGATTTTAAACGTAGATCCAGGTTCGAACGTACTCCAAATCGGGAGATTCCGATTATAAATATCTGGAGAAACATTTCTAAAGTTGGCGGGATCGAAATCAGGCTTGCTTGACATCCCTAAAATTTCGCCATTATTGGGGTTCATAGCAATCGCAATAATCCCATCTGGATGATAGGTTGCTTCGGCAATATCCATTTCACGTTCAATAATGGTCTGGACCTTCGAATCAATTGTTAGCTTTAAATCCATCCCATCCTCAGGCGGATCATAATCATCAGCCATATCATTCATCCGCTCACCTTTTGCATTTGCATAAAACTTGACAGAGCCTTTTTTACCGTTTAGTTCTTTATCATAAAATAGTTCCAGTCCCATTAGGCCTTGGTTATCAATTCCGGCAAATCCGAGCACATGTGACAGATAGTTACCGAAGGGATAATGACGCTTTGAATCTTCACCAATATAGACACCATCTATTTCCAATGCTCTGATTTCCTTCGCCTTTTCATGAGAAATTTTTCTGCCTTTTGTTAGCCTTACATCTTTTTCTTTTTGAGTAATCTCCTTGTAAACTTGTTCTTTAGACGTATTCAGGACAGCAGCTAGTTTCACCGCTGCATCTTCAGCATCTTTTATCTGTCTTGGCACGACATATACGGTAGGGGCGCTGACATTCGTTGCTAGTGGAACACCATTCCGATCAACAATTTGCCCTCTTTCAGGTTCAAAAGGGATATCCCTGCTCCATAATTCCTTCGCCCCATCGGTCAGGGCAGTTCCTAAGAAAAATTGGACATATCCAAGTCGAAAATCAATTATAAAAAAAATGAGAATGCCTACTATTAAAGCTACCGTCAACCGTTTTCTTACAGTTACATTTGAAACACGCATGTACGAACGAACCTCCTTAGATTATGGCTCGTTTCAATATATGCTTGTACCTTTTTGAATAGAATAAGAAAAGCGGAGTTCGCATACTTATTGGAGACGTGCTAGACAATAGAAAAAAACTAATCCTGCACTTCGATTACTTCTTCTTGGTCGTCTTCTAATTGCTCCTCCCCATTTATGAATTTTTGAACGGGCTCCTCTAATTCAACAATTAAATATTCTCCTTCACTAATGGAAGGACCAGGCTTTAAGTTTTGTTTGATTACATAGCCACTGCCAACCGAATTTAATTGCAGGTTGCCCACTTTCGCAATCTTCATTACGTCCCTTAACGACCATCCAGTCATATCAGGTATCGTTAATTTTCCATCCGTTCGAATAACTACCCTTTCCCCTGCAAGCAAGCTGGCGTTATCCCCTGGGAGTTGACTAGCCACTTTATTTCCCTGACCGACAATGATCGGATTGAAACCTTCGCTATTTAATTTTTTTATAGCATCCTCCGAAGTCATGCCAATGACATTAGGAACTTTTCCAAATTGGGCTTTCGTTTGTTGAATGGGCTCGATATTCAAATATTGAAGACTACTCTTCATTACAGGGTTGAAAATTTTCGAAACCGGATCTGATCCATTTGTATGAATATCCATTTTCGGCTGTTGAACAGCTACATAAATGATTAATTTAGGATCATCCTTTGGAGCCATCCCCAAAAAGGAAAAGACATAGTTATTACGCCCTACTAAATAACCTCCTCTTGGATTAGGAATTTGCGCTGTTCCGGTTTTCCCTGCCACTTCATACCCTTCAATTTTATAATGTTGCCCCGTCCCCTTTGGTGAGGAGACTACGGTTTCCAAAATATCTCTCACTTGTTTTGCCGTATTTGCTGAAATCGGACTGCTGACTACTTCTGGTTTTGTAATCTTTACCGACCCATTTTCATTCGGATCTACTATTTTTTTGATCACATGGGGTTTCATCATTTTTCCATCATTAGCAATTGCTGTGGCTGCTTGGATTTGCTGAATCGGCGTAATGGCGGAACCCTGCCCAAAGCCAGTCGTGATTTTTTCCAATGGCCAATTATATACGATTTTGCCACCCGTTTCATGCGGTAATTCAATCCCTGTTGGCTGGTCAAGTCTAAATTTTGTCAGATATTCTCCAAAGCTATCAAAACCAAGCTTTTCCTTTACAAGCTTCGCAAAAGCAACATTCGATGAACGCTGGACTCCTTCTAAAAAGGTGATTGAACCCCATCCCCGGCCTTCGTTCCAGTCACGAACGGGTCTCGACTTTGAATCAACAGCATATTGCCCCGACTTGAACCATTCATTTGGATTAAAGACACCTTCTTCAATCGCCGCGGCTAATGTGAATATTTTCATTGTTGATCCCGGTTCAAAGGAGTTCTCTATCACTTCGTTATGCCAGGTTCGCTCAATCCCTTCCTTCGTTTTTGGATGGAAAGAGGGCCTTTGGGCCATTGCAAGAATATCCCCTGTTTTCGGATCTGCCACGACTGCAACCATTTTCTCCGGCTGATATTCTTTATCCACTTTATTCATCGAATCTTCAAGGAATGTTTGAATTTTCTTATCGATGGTCAAGTAAATTTCCTGCCCATTGATTGCAGGGGTAACTTTCTCCTTTCCATCTGATAGTAAATAACCCCAAATATCGCTTTCATAATTGAACTTTCCGTTTTTTCCTGTTAGTGCCTCGTTTAGGCTTTGTTCAAGCCCAAGCATGCCAACAGTATCCGTTTTACCTTCCACATTTTCTTTCTTCTCAACATACCCTACTAAATGGGATGCAAAAACCCCATTCGGATAAAACCGTTTGGAATCTCTGATAAATGTAATTCCTGGCAGCTTCAATTCCTCTATCTCTCGCTTCGTTTGATTGGATAGATCCCGCCCCGCTTTACCAAATTCTACTTGAAAAGGCTTCTCATTCTTTTCTGGGTTTACCTTCGTTAAGTTTCTATAAATCTCCGATTCTTTCATATCTATAACCTTAGCAAGTTCCCTTGCAGTTTCTTCTGGATCGACGACATGCTTTGGCTTTTTGGGGTTATTTGTCATCTTTTCATCCAAAATAGCAACGAGTTTGTAAGTGTTTGTATCCTCAGCAATCACCTCGCCATTTCGGTCATAAATGGTTCCCCGTTTTGCTTCGATAACTTTTTCTTTTTCATACTTTTGCTGAGCTTTTGCAGCGAGAACTTGTCCTTTAACCTCGCCTGTCATTTGGATAGAAACAAAGCGAAAAAGTAAGACAAAAAAGAGCAGGCAAAATATTACAAATAATATCGCTGCTCCAAAATTAATATTCGGCTGTTTTTTTAACATTAATCTTGCACAACCTTAACGTTATTTTCATTTAATGTAAGCCCCAGCGCTCTTGCTTTGTCCCAAATACGTTCATATGTACTTAGTTCACTTACTTGCATTTCAAGATCGCTATTTGCTTTATTCTGCTCCTGAATAGCTACTTTTGTATCCTGAATATCTTTATTCATTTCATAAATAGCTGCTTGGTTCGAAACAATATGAACGGCTCCGAAACAAACCATTCCCGAAAAAACTAAACCGATAAGTTTTTCCCCAGGAGAAAGCCAAGGATTTCTTTCCGTTGCTTTTTTTGGTGCTTGAACCATTTGTTTTTTTTGTTCGTGCTGTTGCTCTTGCTGTAGCTTCCGTGCTAGATTTCCCATCATTACCCCTCCTGTGTTTGCGTTTTCGCTTTTATATTAAATTCGCCTTGGCGTATTTACGCCCAGATTTTTACCTTAGCTTGCTCGATAAATTCCTTTGAAAAATCTAAAGGCCCGCCTTAGGCTTAACTTTATTCAGCCGAGCTTTGAACCGCCACTTAATTGGATACTTGTTTGTATTCATATCGTCACTTATATCGTTTAGAGACTTCTGCTGAATAAAGTTAATTTATATTTTTTCTGCAACCCTTAATTTTGCGGATCTTGCGCGGTTATTATGTTCAAGCTCCTTGTCAGATGGAAGTATTGGCTTCCTCGTTATTAATTTAATAATCGGTTTGTACTCATCAGGAATAACAGGCAAGCCATGGGGAAGGTTTGGTGTCTCGCTTGCTTTTTTAAATGCAACTTTACATATCCTGTCCTCAAGGGAATGGAAAGTAATGACACTGATTCTTCCGCCAGGATTTAAGATATCAATTGCCTGCTGCAATGATTTCTCGAATACACCAAGCTCATCATTTACCGCAATTCGGATTGCCTGAAAGACTCTTTTTGCAGGATGACCGCCCTTTCTTCTTGCAGGGGCCGGAATAACTTCCTTTATGAGTTCAACAAGCTGACCTGTAGTTTCAATTGGAGCAACAGCTCTCGTCGCTTCAATTTTTCTTGCGATTTGCTTGGAGAACTTTTCTTCCCCATATCGAAAGAAAATTTTCACTAAATCAGCAAAACTCCAATTGTTCACGACATCATAGGCAGAAATGTGCGCCTCTGTATCCATTCTCATATCAAGTGGTGCATCATTATGATAACTAAAGCCGCGTTCCGGGGTATCTAATTGGGGAGAAGATACACCTAAGTCATACAATATGCCATCCACTTTATTTACACCCAATTTTTCCAATTCTTCCTGAAGATATTGAAAATTACTCTTAATAATTGTAATTCTGTCTCCATATTGTGAAAGCTTTACTTTTGCATGTGCAATCGCTGTATCATCTTGATCGAAGGCATAGAGCTTCCCTTTATCCGATAGCCTAGACAAGATTAACTCACTGTGTCCGGCTCCGCCTAGCGTACAATCTACATATACACCGTCAGGATTAATATTCAAGCCATCAACCGTTTCTTTTAACAATACTGTTGTATGTTCAAACATAGTTGTCCACCTTTCTAAAGGTGGGAGACGTGATGAGAGATTGGAGATAATTGGCGAGATAGCCAACTCCTTTTATTACTATTTCTTGTTCTCACCTTGATGCTCCCTTGAAATGTATGCTTTCCACATTTCATTTAAATATCGAACCCAATCATATTTTCCGCAATATCAGCAAAAGAGCCCTCTGATTCTGCAAAATAATCTTCCCAAAGATGTTTGCTCCAGATTTCAATGCGATTCGAAACACCTAAGACGACACACTCTTTTTCCAATTTTGCATATTGTTGAAGCGGGGAAGCAATATTTATTCTTCCTTGCTTATCGATTTCACATTCTGTTGCACCTGAAAAGAAAAATCGGGTAAATGCACGGGCGTCTTTTTTCGTGAGCGGCAAACCTTTTAGCTTTTCTTCAAGCAGTGTCCACTCACTCATTGGGTAGCCAAACAAACATTGATCTAGTCCACGCGTCAATACAAAGTTTTCGCCTAAATTGTCACGGAACTTAGCCGGCACGATCAAACGGCCCTTATTATCAACGTTATGATGGTACTCCCCCATGAACATACCCACTAACCCCACTTTCCTACTTCAATGTACCACAATCCCCCACTTTCCTCCACATGTTTTTACTAATTCTCGCACTGGATTAAAAATCCTTCACTTTTAGGATAAAAACTTCTTTTTTTCATTCGTCTTTTCCCAACAAAAGCTAGCATGGTGTTGATTACATCTCTTTTCTTCAACAAAAAAAGACTTCATCCCATTAAGGATAAAGTCTTTTTTTGTTGAGATTTCACAGTTAAATTCATTGTTTAAGGCTGTTTTTGTTTATATTGTTGTTATAGCCTTCAAAGTTTGCCCGTTGATTTCCGCTCCAATCAACTCAGATTATAAAATAAAAATTCACATTATAAAAGCTACTAACTTTACGAAAACAGCTTCGTTTTAAAAAAGTTAGATTTTAATTACCTTATGAGTCCCATCAAAGCTAAAAGAACATTTGAGCAACTCATTCATAAAATTCAACCCATATTGATTCAGGTAAAATAAGCCGTTTGCAATTCTTTCTTGGGGAGCCCCATTTGGCCGAAGGGCATTTCCAACCCGATCATATTTGCGAATAACCACTTCGTGTTTCATTTGCACGGAGTTTTCTAATTTAGATTTCAAAAACTCGATTTGTTTTAATAATAATTCTTCATTTTTCTCAAATAAAGGAACAAGCCCTTTGTCTTCTTGTTTCATATATTCTTCGATCAAACGGTAATTTTGAAAAAGGTCCTGCTTTGTTTTTCGGAACAGGCTTTCAAGGTTTTGATCTTTTAATGATTGAATAAACTCTTCCTTTGTCTTTTCAGTCCCAAAAGTTAACGTTTCTTGCAAATTAAGCTCAAGCTCATTCATGTCTGTTTCAATTGATCGGTCCAGAAAAGTCATATTTAATCGGGGAACGATCGGCGGCATTTTAAGCCCAAACATTTCAAATACTTGCTTAAGTTCAGCCCAGTATGCAATTTCCCCTGGTCCCGCTATGAAAGCAAGCGTTGGAAAAAGCCATTCCTGCATCAACGGCCTCGTCACAACATTATTACTTAGTTTTTCGGGAAATTCGCCTGCAATTTCAGACATTTGTTCCCAAGAAAATTGAAAGAAGCCATCCTTTCCAATAAACAATTTTTTATCATCGTCATATTCAAGAAGGACTCTTTCTTTATTATCTTCATCATAATAAAAAAGATTGACGGCCTTGTCACTTATTTCAATCGTATTTGAATAGCCGGCATGCGCAAGTTCATCCTGCTGGCGTTTTACGCCTTTCGTAATTTCTTTAAAGCTTTTCATTTGCTTTATAAAAAATTCCTTCTCAATTGTGCGTATTTTCTCGTCACCAGAATCGATAATCAGCAACCCGGAATCTTTAAACAAATACATGATAATATAAGCAAATAAATCAACAAATGATTTCGATTCCGAAATTGCCTTCTTCATAACTTGATGCAATTCCTTCGTGTGTGCGGTTTCTCCAAACGATTCAATAATCTCTTCAGCCCAATTTAAACATACCTCACGGTCGATTTGGACATTTGATACCATCCTTTTATCAAGAACCTTTTCCGGATAAACTCTTTTTTCTAGTTTATGATCTTTTTCGATATATACATGATTCACTTCTTGATAATCATGATCTTCGCCGGCAATCCAGAAAACAGGAACGACCGGAATATTCAGTTCTTCTTCTTTCTGTTTTGCAAGTGCGATGATGGAAATGATTTTATGGATTGTATACAATGGGCCAGTTAATATCCCAGCCTGCTGCCCACCAATGATAACGGCACTATTTTCCTTTTTCAATTTTTCTAGAGATCCTAAAACTTTCTCAGAAGTTGGAAATCCCGCCATAAACTGTTCAATATGTGCAGCTAGTTCTTTTCTCATGAATGAACGGTCTTTCAATTCATCTAGCCGATTTTTATATTCTACAATATCATTATAGCGATAATGGAAATAGCGCTGAATGTCCTCAGTTTGTGCCATGTATTCTGTTGCAAACCGGTTTGTTGCCGGCAATGAGAGATTTAACATCTCCATTTAAGAACTTCCTTTCTTGTCACCAATTTTCATATACTAATCGATATATGGATAACCCCAACATGTTATGTTTCACCATCTGAGTATAGCATTGTCAGAAATGAAAAGAAAAAAACTTTGCTTATCTTCCTCACCAATCAAATTCGTATTAGCGTATTTGCGCCCAGATTTTCACCTTAGCTTGGTCGATTAATTTAATGAAAGGCTGTTTTCGCATATATTGTTGTTTTTAGCCTTCAAAGTTTGCCCGTTGATTTCCGCT
>NZ_JAHNZZ010000001.1:296032-357976 GCF_019039215.1 Bacillus sp. FJAT-29790 | reverse complement strand
CAAATAAAAATCACACTATAAAAGCAACAAACTTTACGAAAACAGCCTAATGAAAAAATCAGCAAAATTAACTATGTAAGCATAATCATTCATAATCATTATGGAACCGAAACAAAAGCACTTACACTTTGAACTAACCCAATAACCATTAGTACGACATAAGCAGTAAAGAAGATGAAAAAATTCAAGCGCCAAAAACCTTTAAAAATGAGCGTGAAATTGATTTCTTGCTTCACCCGCCAATGAATGATAACAAAAATGACTGCAATGATAAGCATGGACAGAAAAATAACCCATAAATATGATTGAGCCCAAATCGTAACAATTAAATAGTGTACAGAAATGACAAAAAGCAATGTACTGACATCGAGTGCTATATGAACGGAGCGCCGATGCTGCCTTGTCACTTGCTTACTGATTATGAAAACTAGCAAATACGCAAGTATTGGGATCGTAACGAACGTAGCAACAATTGCTGAAAAAAAAGAACCCATCCTTATTTCCCCCTCTCTTCATACTCCTTTCCTTTTATCAGATAATAAAAACTCTCTGTAAGGGGAGCAGCCATTTGCCTTTGATTTGCTTTTTCTATGACATATCCAAGAATGGCATCTACTTCCGTTGGCCGTTTTTCGTCTAAATCCTTCAGCATGGATGAACGATTTGCTGCTGTTTTTCTACATACGTCTTTGATATGAGCGAATGTGCTCTTTTTATCCGCGATGTTTAATATTAAGCAAATTTCTAAAAATAATTGCTTGAAAATTTCCTTATAATATCGATTCTCCAGAAGCTCGCCATTACGAACATTTAATATAGCTGTTAATGGATTAATACAAGAGTTGACGATAAGCTTTTTAGTCATCATTTCATGATAGTCAGCTTCAATTATAAATGGAAACTGGGATGAAAGCGGGGCAGCCATTTCTTTTAATATAGATAAGCTATTTCCGCTATATAAAGCTAACTTTGTCATTCCATCTCCAGTATGCAGCACATGATTTGTTCCAATTTTATTCGCCCCATGCTCAACCATTCCAACAAAAATATGATTCGCCTTTAATTCCTTGAGCAAATTCAAATGCCCCATGCCATTTTGGAGAAACAAGAATGAACTTTTGAAACTTGGAGTGATCCCCGCCAATATGTCCAAAACCCTTTGTAAATCATACTGCTTTACGGCAATAATCGTTAAATCCTCTTGATCCCTCCAATCTGAAAGAACGGCAGCATGTATAGAATCATTTATCCGTTTACCGCCTTTTTCAAAAATAAGGCCCTCAATAGATAATTTTTTTGCCTGTTCTTTGGAACGTGTATAAACACAAACTTGATGATCCTTGCTTAAATAATGGGCAAAAAGCAGGCCGATCGACCCTCCGCCAATAATACCGATTTTCATGATAACCTCTTTTATTTATGTATTTAGTCATATTTTAGCAGAAATAATAAAAAAGTTGGGAAGAAAGGAAGAATATATTTACAATCAAATTCGCCTTGGTGTATTTGCGCCCAGATTTTTATCGAGCTAGCCCGATATATTCCTTTAAAAAATCTGGGGCATCCGCCGGAGGCTTAACTTTATTCAGCCGGAGCTTGAACCCCACTGAATTGGATACCTGTTTACATTATCTCGCCACTAAATCGTTTAGAGACTTCTGCTGAATAAAGTTACAGAAAAACCCCCCTCCTCGAAAAATCAAAGAAGGGAGTCTGCATGGAGCCTAAACTGGATAAACTGGATGTTTGCGAACACTAAAGATTAATTCCTTCGTGTCATACAAATCGTATCTTTGAATGAGTACATCCCGTAAATCATACGGGGATACAATATCATCCACGATCAGTTCAGATGCGAGCCTATAAATATCAATATGCTCACTGTATTCACGCTGTTTTTCCTGCACGAATGCGATCTTCTCTTTCGGGTCCTCGATTTCATTAATTTTATTTGAATACACCGCATTGACGGCTGCTTCTGGCCCCATTACTGCGATTTGTGCAGTAGGTAAGGCGATACAGCAATCAGGCTCAAATGCTGGTCCAGCCATGGCATATAGTCCTGCGCCATATGCCTTTCGCACAACAACAGATATTTTCGGAACAGTAGCTGAGCTCATTGCCGCAATCAATTTCGCACCATGACGGATAATGCCTGCCCTTTCCACTTTTGTTCCAATCATAAAGCCCGGCACATCGGCAAGGAATAATAACGGAATATGGAATGCATCACATAATTGTATAAATTTCGCCGCTTTATCGGCAGAGTCTACAAAAAGGACTCCCCCTTTTACACGGGGTTGATTGGCGATAATGCCAACTGCTCTCCCGCCAATTCGGGCTAAACCGGTAATTAGTTCAGCAGCAAACAGCTTTTTGATTTCAAAAAAACTGCCCTCATCAATTAATGCATCAATACATTCATACATGTCAAAAGGTGCATTTTGGTTTTTAGGAATAATCTCTTCTAACACACGGCCTGCTTTTGGCTGAACAGCTTCAAGTTTGAGCGGTTTTTCCTTAAAGCTTGCCGGAAAGTATGTAAGATAATTTCTCGCAGATTCAATCGCTTCTTCTTCACTATAAGCAAGAACATCGCCACAGCCACTCACCGTGCAATGCATCCGGGCGCCGCCCATCTCTTCAAGCGTTACTTTTTCACCAATTACTTTCTCAGCCATCCGCGGTGAACCTAAATACATCGATGCGTTTTGGTCAACCATGATGACGATATCGCAAAATGCAGGGATATAGGCTCCGCCAGCAGCAGACGGCCCAAATAATAAGCAAATTTGTGGAATCATGCCTGAAAGCTTAACTTGATTATAAAAAATACGTCCTGCGCCCCGCCTATTTGGGAACATTTCCAGCTGGTCAGTAATTCTCGCTCCAGCAGAGTCTACTAAATACAATAATGGCACTTTTAATTTTTCCGCCGTTTCTTGAATACGGATAATTTTTTCAACTGTTCTTGCTCCCCACGAGCCAGCTTTAACAGTTGAATCATTCGCCATCACACAAACCGTCTGTCCATTAACCTTTCCAATTGCCGTAACGACCCCGTCAGCAGGCAAATCTTTTTCCATGCAGTTCGCAAATTTCCCATCCTCTTCGTAGTCCCCGTTGTCAAAAAGGAGTTCCAGCCGTTTCCGTACAAACAGTTTATTTTGCTCCTGAAGTTTTTCATGGTACTTTGGATGCCCACCAGCTTCAATTTCTCTGCTTTTTTCTTTTAGTTTTTCCACTAAAGTATTTGCAGTCGTCATACTTCTCCTCCTAATTAAAGATTTTTCCTGTTGATTCGAAAGGGATTTTACACTTCATGATCAAGGATATCCCCCGCTGATAGAAGACTCGATTTATTCAATAACGATCAATACGTCCCCTTCATTTACAAAGTCACCAATATTCACCTTCAATTTAGCCACTTTACCAGCCGATTGACTTTCGACAGGGATTTCCATCTTCATTGATTCAAGCATAACCACTTCCTGGCCTGCGGTGATCTCGTCTCCATTTACAACCATAATATTTAATACAGTACCAGCCATTGATGATGTTATTTCTTTCATTTTTTTATTCCTCCTTTAATTTGCGTTAAAAATCCTGTTGAATAGTTTCCCTTTCGGAAATCGTGATCTTCTAAAATCTCTTTAAAGAGCGGGGCATTTGTTTTAATTCCTTCTACTTTTAACTCATTAAAAAATTTGTCGGCTTTTTCTATTGCGTTAGCCCTTGTATCCGCATGAATAATGCATTTCGCAATCATCGGATCATAAAAAGGTGTAACAGTTGAGTCGGATTTATAGCCTGGATCAACTCTGACACCTTGAAAGCTATTCCATTCGAAGATTTCAATTTTCCCTGGGGACGGAAGGAAGCTTTTTGGATCTTCTGCATACAGTCTAAATTCAATCGCATGCCCTGATCGCTGAATCTCAGCTTGGAGCAGCGGAAGTTTTTCTCCTCTTGCCACAAGAATCTGCCATTTGACTAGATCAAGACCAGTAATCTGTTCGGTTACTGGATGTTCCACTTGAAGTCTAGTATTCATTTCAAGGAAATAAAAGTTTTCTTGTTCATCAACAATAAATTCAATTGTTCCCGCATTTTTATAGGTAACAGCTGAGGCTGCCTTTAAAGCGGTCTCATACATTTTTTGCTTTGTGTTTTCAGACAAGAATGGGGACGGTGATTCTTCAACTACTTTTTGATGTCTCCTTTGAATAGAGCAGTCCCTTTCAAATAAATGGACGATATTCCCATGATGATCCCCGAAAACTTGAATTTCGACATGCCTAGCATTTTTAATGTATTTCTCTACAAATACTTCTTCTGTACCAAAATAAGCTTTAGCTCGGGCTTTAGTGGATGAAAACGACTTGGTGAGCGCTTGCTCATTTTCACAGCATACCATGCCAATCCCGCCCCCACCGCCGCTTGCTTTAAGCATTACCGGGTAGCCCATCGATGCGGCTAGACTGCATGCATCTTCAAGAGTGGAAGTTCCCTCACTCCCGGGAACAACTGGAACATCCGCTTCAATCATCGTCCTTCTAGATACGATTTTATCACCCATTAATTCAATTGTATCTGGGTTCGGCCCGATAAAAGCAATTCCTTCTCTGATTACCTCTCTTGCGAAATTTGCATTTTCTGAAAGGAATCCATATCCAGGATGAATGCCATCGACGCCTTCATTTTTAGCTATCTCAAGAATGACATCAGTCTTCAAATATGATTTATTTACCGGTGGTTCTCCCACCCTGAAAGCATATGTTGCTTGTTTGACAAAGGGCATATCTTTATCAGCATCAGAATAAATCGCTACTGTTTCAATTCCCATCTCATGACAAGTATTGATGATTCTTAAAGCAATTTCTCCCCTATTGGCAATTAATATTTTCTGCACTCTAAGTCCCCTTTCATTTCATTATAGTCAGCTCGCGGAACTTACATTTTTCTTAACAATCCGATAATATATTATATTTCTACAATTCCATGGCTTTTCCCTGCAAAAATTGCAAACGCTTTCGATTTTTATTTTTTTGTTCTCGTTTATGAGATGGATGTTTTCTAAAAGATTATTGCTTTTATCACCATTGAAAACGGTGAGTGGATTGGAGCGGAAGGCACTTGACTCCTGTGGGAGATAGAGGAAAAGGCGAGACCCCGCAGACGGAACGTCGAGGAGGCTCGACTTCCTCCCTGCGGAAAGCAAGTGCCTGTAGCGGAAAGGAACGGGCATTATTTATTCCCGATAACAACAAACTTTACGAAAACAGCCATTGAGAAAATAAAAAGAAATCCCGTTTAGTTTTGGGAGATGGGCAGAATTTTTCGTTTATTTGTTATATAATATGATTAGTTAATAACAGCGCACCTAAAAATACTAGCGCAATTTAAATAAAATCCATTTCAGGTTAGAGGAGCAATAGAGGAGGGGTATTACATGAATTACAAAGTTGAAAAGCTAATGGTAAATTATAAAACACTAGAAGAGTTTAAAAAATTTAGGGAATATGGCTTACAGGAGCTTTCCATGTTTGAAGACCTAGAAGCCAATATTATTGAAAACGACAGCGAATCTCCATTTTACGGAGTATATTTCGGTGACAAACTTGTTGCCAGAATGAGCCTCTATCAAGTTGATGAGAAATTCGACCGTTATTTCGATCCTGCCCAAGATTATTTAGAACTTTGGAAGCTTGAGGTTATTTCCGATTATCAAAACAAAGGCTACGGCAAAGCACTTGTCGAATTCGCCAAAGGATTTGGACTTCCTATTAAAACGAATCCGCGGGTCAAATCCTATGATTTTTGGGAAAAAATGGGGTTCTCCTCTGTACAATATGAGATGGGGAGAGATCTTGGAGAAAATCCGCTTGTCTGGTTTCCTGAAGGTGTTAAAGAGCAGACTCACTAGAATAACGGAAGCTTCTTCGGAACATTCAAAAAGCAGATTGTTCCTGCGATGATTATTCTAAAAGTTTTCCTTAGCGGTCAGCTTCAGGCATAGCACAAGACGAGCCTCAAGGAAAGGTGAGCTCTACCTTTCCTTGAGGCTCGTGACCCCGAGATCAACAAAAACGCAACGTCCTGACGCATTGTAGACACCAGTACGTCCTGTACGTCGAGGGAGGCGCTCCTCCTAAAAGCTACCGCTTTTACTCGTGCGATGCTTATGCTGCCGAAGCGTTCCTTGTGGAGCTAGACAGTCACCTAACTCGAAAAAGTTATACTTTCTTATTTTTATAAAAAGCGGACAATTTATTTTCCGCTTTTTTACAAGATCCACCGTTTGGCAGGTTGTTTATTTATACTAAACCTTTTGCTGTCTGTGCTCTTCTTTTATGCCAACCATTTGCCTGGCTCTTTCCATTATTTCTATCAATGCTTTATAATCCTTCTCAATTGTGTTTAATTCTTTTATTAATTTTTCATTTTCTGTTGCAAGATAATATAATTGTTTTTCGAGATTCTGAATCCGATTTTCATATGTTTTTATATCTTCATTTTCCAAATCAGATTTTTCTGCCTTTTCGTACAGGTTTTTTAAATAAAAGATTACTTCCTCAAATTCAACCATCGTTTCCTTTTCTTCTGTAACCGCATCGTGAACTTCGGGATTGGCTGATGCCTGTTCAATTTCATTCAGCTCCTCAGCCTTTTGGTACGGGTTTTGTTTCCTTTCTTTTCGTTGCCTTTTTGCGAGTTCAATTCCTGATTTATATTGTTTCCTTACAAATGAATTCCAGCGAAATCCACAGGCTGCAGCCGTTCTAGTAAGCTGCTTTCCTACATTTTCAAATGCTTGCAGCTGTGTTCCTCCTTCTCTGATATGACGAAGCACCAATTCCGCAAGAAGCAAATCTTCATCATGAGACCAAGCATCCTGACGAGTTGAAGGCATCAGAATATCCCTCCTAGTGTTTTTTATTTATCATATGCTTATGCTAGAAAAGATAGACTGATTACCTCCGTGTTTATACTCAAAACATTCACGAGCGTATACTCCTAACCCAGTATGTAAATATCGGTCGGCTTTCTTTCACTGTGCTGGTTATTCAGCATGTCTAAAGGACAAGTTCTGCGTAAGCCGACCGACGATTTATTATTTACACAGAAAATACGTAGTAGAAACAAACTGGATAGCAAACTACTTACCGCTCAAAAAGCTGGAAACTTTTTGATGATGTGCTTCGCCCTCCCATAAAATCGCACAGCGGCGCACTTCTTGCTCGACTCTCTCTTCAATGTTTTGTGCTGTCCATTTATTAGTAAACAGCCCTTTATATGACTTTAAAACATCCGCCTCAAGTGTGAGCATTTTGTTTAAAAATAGCCGGCAATTTTCCAGTGGATCACCATTGAAAACCGACTGAACAAATCCTAATTCCAGTAATTGTTCAGCATCATATAGGGATGCCTCCATTAACATCTTCATAGCATTTGCAGGCAATAGCTTTTCCGATAGAAACGTACCACCGCCCCAGCCTGTCGTAATAGCTAATGTCCCTTGAATAAAACCGGCCTTTATATGCTTACTTGCAAACCGAAAATCGCACGCTGATGCTAGCTCACACCCACCACCTACAGCCGTACCATTCATTAGTGCCACAGTTGGTTTCGGAAGGAAAAGCAGCTTGACTAGCAAATTGGACATTTTGCTTAACATTTCATATGCTGCATCTGACGTCTTTAAACTATGAAAAGCTGATAAATCCCCACCCGAACAAAATGCCTTGTCACCCGCACCTGTAATCACAAGGATTTTAATTCGATCCTCCATAGCGATTGCCAACACTTCCTCTAACCCATCCATCACTTCATAGCTGATTGCATTTCTTTTGTCAGGCCTGTTAATCATAAACACTAATAGTCCATCACCATGCTCTTCTATTATGTAAGGTTTCATATTTTCCTCCATTAGGTTATTTGATTCTTCCGATTATTTAAATAGTAGCAAAGGACACGAAAAAAGCACAAGAACAAATTGTTCTTGTGCTTTTTATCTTAGAAAAGAATTAGTTGTTTACAACTTCTTTTCCTTTGTATGTTCCGCAAGCTTTACAAACGCGGTGAGCAAGTTTCATTTCACCACAGTTTGGGCATGATACCATCCCAGGAACCTGTAATTTAAAATGGGTACGACGCTTTCTTTTCGCGGTTTTAGAAGTTCTTCTAAAAGGTACAGCCATTCTTCCCACCTCCTTAAAGAGAATTAAGAAAGTTATGAAGGCCAGATCATGCTGGATTCTTCAATTGCTTCTTATTTTTCCTCCGATTAAGAATCAGAGGAAGGATCATTTTGATCAAAAAATTGAGCAAGTCCAGCAAGACGAGGATCGATTTTATCCTTTTTATCTTGCTCATGAATGACCTCCCAATCCTTTCCGAATTGAGGAGCGCCTTCTTCGCTGCTATCTTCGCAGAACACTTGCATTGGAACCTCGAGTAACAGGATCTCATGAATGACCGGCATAAGATCAATCAGATCACCTTTTACTTGGTGAACTTCCTCTTCGGTTTCATAATCCAAACCTTTTAAGAGAAAAGTTTCTGTTGTTTCAACATTAACTGGAAAATTTACGTCAACTAAAGTACGAGAACAAGGAAGAATTAAATGACCTTTTATTTTTAAATGAAAAGTCACTTTGGTCGAGTCAATATCTGCACGACCAGTAATTCTCATTGGTGAAGCGTCTCTAATTGTCGGATCTGTTTTTTTGATCTCGTCAACATGAACTATTTCATCAATGAGCATTTCCTTGTTTCGGTATTTTTGTAACTGACTTAAAGTCCATTTCATACGAATCACCCCAAGGCAACAAAGGTAATTATAGCTTTCATATAATTATTTGTCAATAAAATTTCTTTACAGTATAATGTGAACATTATTAGATTACTTTAACCTATTTTAGCAATTTTTGAAAGGCTCTAAAACCGCTTTTATTAATTATCTTTCACTTTACACCCCACTTTTAATCTTTGACTATTTAAATTTTTTTAGGCTCTTTGCGTATATTTTGTTGATTTAGCCTTCAAAATTTGCCCGTTGATTTCCGCTGCGTGCACATGCTTTCCGCGGGGAGTGACGGGAGCCTCCTCGGCGTTACCGCCTGTGGGGTCTCCCATTCCCTTTATTTCCCGCAGGATACTGAATTTTCATCCTTGAATCGGCTCACGCACGAAAGAAATGCGGTAGCATTTTCGAGGAGTCAAGTGCCCTCTGCTCCAATCAACTCAACTTGTTATATAAAATCACACTAATAAAGCAACAAAGTTTACGAAAACGGCCTTTTTTAAGGAGAATAATAATATGAATGCAGTTGGCGTGATAGTTGAGTATAATCCTTTCCATAATGGTCATGCTTTTCACCTTGAGGAGGCAAGAAAAGCAGCAAAAGCAGAAATTGTCATCGCTGTTATGAGCGGAAATTTCCTTCAGCGCGGCGAGCCAGCAATCGTTTCAAAATGGAAGCGAACCGAAATGGCGTTGAAAGCCGGAGTTGATATTGTTTTTGAACTGCCTTATGCATTTGCCACACAGCAGGCCGATACCTTCGCTAGCGGAGCTGTATCCATACTTGAAGCTGCCGGCTGCCGGTCCCTTTGCTTTGGAAGCGAGGCGGGAAATATGGATAGCTTCCAAAGAACCCTGTTATTTTTAAAAAATAACAACGAGCACTATCAAAATCAGGTGAAATTTCACCTACAAAAAGGAAATAGCTATCCAAAAGCATCCTCTTTGGCATTTGATGATCTTTCCCCGGATGAAGGAATGATCGATTTATCAAAGCCGAATAATATTTTGGGATATCAATATTTAATGGCTGCCCAAAAACAGAAAGCTTCGCTTGAGGTCTTAACAGTAACAAGAAAAGACGCTGCTTACCATGACGAGCATTTTGCATCTGAGTCGATTGCGAGTGCGACGAGTATAAGAAAAGCTCTCTTCTCTCATAATGGCCAAATTTCCGATGTGCAGCATTATATGCCCGAAACTACCTATAATTCCCTTCTCAAATATAAGGAAGAGTTCGGGTTATTTCATGAGTGGGAACAATACTTTTCATATTTAAAATTCCGCCTGCTACATACTACTCCAAATGAATTAAAAAATATATACGAGGTGGAAGAAGGCCTTGAGAATAGAATGCTGCTTGCTGTCCAAGGAGCATTCAGTTTTCGCCAATTTATGGAAAAGTTAAAAACTAAACGTTATACTTGGACAAGACTGCAAAGAGCATGTGTTCACATTTTAACGAATACAACAAAAGATGAGCTGTCGTTGAAAGACGAAAAAGCTTCCTATCTTCGCCTTTTAGGGATGACGAGTAATGGGAGAGAATACTTAAACCAAAATAAAAGCCGGCTGGCTCTTCCACTCATTTCAAGAGTGTCCTCACAGCAAAATAGACAGCTAATGCTAGATATTAGGGCATCGAGAGTTTATGCGATGGGTGCTGCAGGTAAAGGCCAAGCTCAGCTCTTGGAAAAAGAATTTAAGCAGCCGCCCATTATGATAAAGTGAAACTTCCATCAGTGGGGTTTTCCCACTGATGGTTAGTTGCGTCCCACAGGATGTGGGTCACACAGACGTTGCCACAGGACGTGGCGCTCTTAGTCTGTGATTCCATTTCGGGCCTTTACGGGCAGTTTATCCCCTCTAATCTCATAGCAACGTACTATTTTTAATTAGGGATTTACTGCCCGTTAATCTGCGATAAATTAAAATAGCGGCAACATGCCGCTATTTTGATTTAAGATTACGTAAATAATCAATTGCTTCGTCGAACGTATCTACAGGGATAATCTTCATTTTTGTTTTGATGTCTTTTGCGGTCTCTGCAGCTGCATGATAATTGGAATCAGCAGCCCCTTCTTCATTCGGAGCAAAAAATATCTCTGCTCCCGCTTTATCCGCGGCAATGATTTTCTGTTCGATCCCGCCAATACTTCCAACAATTCCGTTTGCGTCAATTGTTCCTGTACCCGCAATTTGATAGCCTCTCGTCAAATCCTCTTTCACAAGCTGGTTGTATATTTCCAATGAAAACATTAAACCTGCCGAAGGGCCACCAATATCCTTGCTCTCGATCGTTACAACTGGTTTAACTATGACCTCTTTATCATCAACAAGGCCAATCCCTACACCTAGTTTTCCGGTATCTGGATTCATCTGCAGCGGAATCGTAACCTCATCTGTTTTTTTGCGGCGTTCAAAGGTTAATTTTACGCTTTCTCCAGCCTTTTTGCCTGAAACATATTGGATAAATTGTTCCGATGATTGAAATTCATTCCCATCAACTTGAAAAATACGGTCTCCGGCCTGCAGTTTTCCATTAGCCGGCATATTTGGGACGACACTTAAAACATAAACTCCATTATAGTGATATTGAATAGGAATCTTTGCCTTTTTATAGGCAGTTTCAATTGCAGCCAACTTGGATGAAGCCATTAAATGAAGCTGACGGACGTTATACTCCTCTTCCGTTTCATCTTTCTTTCTAATTACTTCAAGGGGATAAAGCTCCTGATACTTGCTTAGTTTTGCCAATGCATATGAATAAATATTCGCTTTTCCCATTCTTACAGTCGTTAACATAAAGCTTCCTTCTTCTTCATAGCCACCTTCAACATGGATGATAGGAGCCAGCTCCTTAGCCATTCCAGGTTTTGATACATAATATGGCAAATGATAAAAGGAGCTGAGCATGATAATGAATGTTGCGATAATGAAGGTACGAAAAAAATGTTTATTTCGCATTAAATAGGTGGCTCCTTCCACTCGTTCAAGAATTCTTTAATCGAATCGATGTGCTTCCGTGTTTCTTCTTCCCCAATGGAGATAATTTCCTCAATATTTGTGTAGGCTCTCGAGTTGTACATTTCAACCATTGGCCTAATCATGAAATTAGAAGCAATCTCCCTGTTTGCCACCAATTCTATCTGCATAATGTCGAGACTTTGCATAATAACATCATAAATCGAGGTTATTTCTGTACATATTTTAACATGGGAGACATCAATGGCAATAACAATATCAGCCCCCATCTCTTTTACAACAGAAACGGGAATACGATCGACAACGCCACCATCAACTAAAAGGCGGCCATTTAACTTTTCCGGTACAAAAATACCCGGGATGGAAATACTTGCTCGAACAGCATCCGCAATCGACCCTTTGTCAAAAATAACTTTTTCACCTGTCATTAAATCTGTCGCAACGACCCTAACTGGAATCTCCAATTGCTCAAGTCTTTTTCCATGGGTGAAAATTCGAATGAGCTCCTTGACGCGTTTTCCAGCAATAAAGCCCATTTTTGGGACAGTAAAATCCAAATAATACTTTCGTTTAAATGCCTTTGATAATTTATAAAGTCGGTCAATGTCCAGCCCCGCCCCATAAAAACAGCCGACCATTGCTCCCATGCTGCTTCCCGCGATCAAATCAATAGGAATTCCCTCTTCCTTTAATACCTTGATGGCTCCCAAATGGGCAAACCCCCGTGCCCCGCCTGAACCGAGTGCTAAACCTATTTTCGGCCGCTGCAAAAAGAATTCCACCTCCTGAGAGCATTTAATTTATTTCATTGCGTTATCCAGGAAAAAGAACGATCAATCTTGATGATATGAACCTTTTTATAGGCTGTTTTAGATATATTGTTGTTTTAACCTTCAAAGTTTGCCCGTTGATTTCCGCTCCATCAACTCAGATTATTAAATAGAAATTACATTATAAAAGCAACAAACTTTACCAAAACAGCCTTTTTATTAATCCATTAACGTTTGTGACGACTGCTTACTAGCCCTCTATATTTCAATCTTATGGTCTATTTTATTATTCTATGAGTATATTGATTTATATGAGGACAAGACTAGCCGGCACAAACAGAATCAAATTCGCCCTGGCGTATTTTCGCCCAGATTTTCACTTTAGCTGGCTAGATAAATTCCTTTAAAAAATCTAAAGGCTCGCCGGGGGTTGAACCCCACTGAATTGGATACCTGTTTGCATTCATCTCACCACTTATATCGTTTAGAGACTTCTGCTGAATAAAGTTAAAGGCTATATTTTAATTTACATTTCATTATTTTTCAAAAAAACATCAATAAATCGGGATAAAAAAGTAGCATTGCTCAAACGATGTCTATTTTGTTTTTTCTTTTTCCGAAAAGCTGTATCGTTAGTTCACCTTTTGAGGGAGGCTAGACCCGTGTTTCGTTCCAAATTAAAAACAATTGTACTTGCCCTTTCTGTATCCATGATGGCCATTTCCCTCATTTCATTTCCCCAAGAATCGGTCGATGCTTCTATTAGAGGGCTGAACATGTGGTGGGAAATCGTCTTTCCTTCCTTATTACCATTTTTTATTGTTTCTGAAATGCTTATTGGCTTCGGTGTCGTGAAATTCATCGGAATTCTCCTTGAACCGCTAATGCGCCCTTTGTTTAAAGTTCCTGGTGTAGGCGGTTTTGTCTGGGCGATGGGGATGGCATCCGGTTATCCAGCTGGTGCAAAGCTGACAGCACGACTCAGACAGGAAGGTCAGCTATCTAAAACGGAAGCCGAGCGTCTCGTTTCCTTTACCAACTGCTCTAACCCATTGTTTATTTTTGGAGCAGTATCTGTCGGTTTTTTCAATAACGCCAAGCTTGGAGTAATACTAGCAATTGGTCATTATCTCGGAAATTTAACAGTTGGGCTATTAATGAGGTTTTATGGCAGGACAGAAGATGCGACGAGGATGGTGAAAAAAAGAAAACCTTCTTTAAGGTTTGCATTTTCAGCCCTCCATCGAACGAGAATTAGCGATAATCGGCCGATTGGTAAGCTGCTTGGCGATGCAGTCATGTCTTCAATACGGACATTACTGATGATTGGCGGATTTATTATCCTTTTTTCAGTTATCAATAAATTGCTTTTTCACCTTGGAATCACAGCTCTATTAGCCAAATTAATCGAAATGATTTTAGCCGCTCTCCATTTTCCAGTTGAATTAAGCATCCCATTTATATCCGGTCTTTTTGAGATCACTTTGGGAAGCCAGATGACAAGCCAAGTCCAGCAAGCAACTCTAATGCAGCAAACGGTTATTACAAGCTTTATTTTAGCGTTTAGCGGTTTTAGCGTTCAAGCGCAAGCAGCGAGCATACTCGCACAGACTGATATTGATTTTAAGCCCTTCTTTTTTGCAAGAATCCTGCATGGGATATTTGCCGCTGTATATGTTTATTTTCTTTGGGGACCTATCTTTGAACGCTTCTATAACACTGAACAGCCTTCAAATGCAATCCCGGTTGGTTTCTTTGAAGACGGCTCTTGGGTGCAGAAATGTTATATTATCATGATCGATTCAGGACCTCTTATTACGATCTTTGCATTATTCATTTATACCATTTTGCTTGCCAGACGACTAGCTAAATAAGGAGAAACTAAATATTTCTTTATTAAAGGCTCTTTTCGCATAGTTCGTTGTTTTTGGCTTTAAAAGTTTGCCCGTTGATTTCCGCTGCGGGCACTTGCTTTCCGCGGGGAGGGACGGAAGCCTCCTCGGCGTTACCGCCTGTGGGGTCTCCCGTTCCCTCTATCTCCCGCTGGATACTGAATTTACATCCTTGAATCTGCCCACGCACGAAGGAAAAGCGATAGCATTTTCGAGGAGTCAAGTGCCCTCCGCTCCAATCAACTCAGAATTACATATAAAATTCACATTAATAAAGCAACAAAGTTTACGAAAACAGCCAAATTAAATGAACCTACCAATAGAGAGAGTTCGATGTACAAATCTCCCAGTAAAAAGCTGATCCGAAAACTGAACGAGCACATTAGGTGCTCGTTCAGTTCATGTTACCGTATTTTATTTTCAGGGCTTTTTCTACCGTTGAGGGTACAAGCTCTGAGATTTTACCGTTGTATTTGGCTACTTCCTTCACAATACTAGAGCTTAAAAATGAGTATTGATTGTTTGTCATAATAAAAAAGGTTTCGATTTTATCATTTAGTACTCTGTTCATGGATGTAATTTGCATTTCATATTCAAAATCGGATACGGCTCGGAGCCCCCGAATGATAGCGCTCGCCTTGACACTCTCAGCATAATCCATTAACAAACCCGAAAAGGAAGCAACTTTTACATTGTGAATATCCTTTGTTACTTCTTTTATTAGTTCTACTCGTTCATCCACAGAGAAGAGCGCGTTTTTCGCGGAATTATTTAAGACAACAACATGAATTTGATCAAAAACTTTTGCTCCACGTCGAATAATATCCAAATGTCCATATGTAATTGGATCAAAGCTCCCAGGGCAAATAGCGATTACGCCCATACATATCCCCCTTATTCTAATCCGCCATTTCAAAAATCGTTATGGCGATCACTCCGTATTTTTCGTATTTCCGCTGAAATAAACTTCCGACAGTATCAGGCAATAGAATATCTGAACCATGCTCACATACGATCGTTCCACCACTGATTAGCAATTTCTCAGCATGAATCATTTCTAAAAGTTTTACAAGCTGCTGCTTTTTATATGGCGGATCCAAAAAAATAACATCAAAAGTCAGCTCTCTCTTCATAATTGCTTTGAGTGCTCGTTCAGCATCATTACGATAAATTTCAGCTCTTTCATCAAGATCGCATATTTTTACATTTTCGTGAATAGTCTGAATCGCTTTTCCGTCCTTGTCCACAAAAATAACTTTATCCGCTCCCCTGCTTAAAGCTTCTATTCCAAGCCCGCCACTTCCAGCAAATAAATCAAGACCTATTCCACCATCTAAATATGGGCCAATTATATTGAAAATCGCTTCCTTTACTTTGTCTGTTGTAGGTCTTGTTGAACTGCCAGGTACAGCCTTCAATATTTTCCCTTTCCGGGTTCCTGAAACTACTCGCATATTTTATCACCACTAATCATTTACATTTAATCATTTTTCCTTCCTATCCTATCATAATTGTTATATGCCGCCAACCTGTTTTACTTAAACACGCAACCGATTTAATCCGATTTTACGTGAACAAGAGAAAAATATCCAATCCTGTGTATATCCGTCCCATTTGTGGAAATAATGTTATTAACAGCATCTATTCGAGGATGTTGTTGCCAACCGCGGAGAAGACTTACGTTTCCCCATAAGTTCTTCCTCCGGTTTCTCCTCTCCCTTTGCCTTCTATCCTCATAAAGGATATAGAAGGACCCTGCAGATTTCTGCAGGGTTTTTTATTTTTGGCTCTTTTCGAATAGTTTGTTGTTTTTGGCATTAAAAGTTTGCCCGTTGATTTCCGCTGCGGGCACTTGCTTTCCGCGGGAGGGACGGGAGCCTCCTCGGCGTTACCGCCTGTGGGGTCTCCCGTTTCCCTCTATTTCCCGCTGGAGTCAAGTGCCCTCCGCTCCAATCAACTCGGATTGATAGATATAAAATCACACTAATAAAGTAACAACGTTTACGAAAACAGTCTTATTTTTTTAGACAGGAAATGTCTACAATGACAGTCTGATTTCCTGTGTTCCTTCATTAATGGAAATATTAAAAATGGTTTGTATCCATTGTTTATTCATATATATTTTTCCGTTCAAGTTGGTTAGAGGACTTTCCAATAATCCATAATCCTCTTCATTATAAATAAAAATATTGCGATTTAAATAAAATCGGTAGCTGTTGCTTCCTTTCGTTAGCAGGATCATTTCCTGATCAGCAAGGGACTTGACCTCAAATCCTAGCTCACGCATCGTATCTATAAAAGGATAAAGCATATTCCCTTCTTCGATCATCACTTTGATATCCTTCTTCTCTTTTCCCATTATCGTAACTTTTCTTGGATCGGAAAAATAAAGCGGAACAAATGGCGCAGATTTATCTTTATTTAAGGTAAAAAAGCGGGTATTATAACCTTTTAGTTTACCCATGAAGTTGTCCAATGTTTGTGTTGTTAATTTCTGTGGACCAGAATTTAATTGCTTGAAAAAGAGCGTTAATTCTTCTTCTGACAGCTTCTTGTTCATTTCAAGCAATATTGCTTTCCCTTTTTCTGTTTTCGCTGGCAGATTCGCTGTAGCGGAAGTAAACACATCCAAAATCCATTGTTCATTACTTGGAATACCCTTAAATTTTTCTTCATAAAAATAATTGATCAATTTTCTTTTAAGCATTTCTTCATCTATGCCATGCGTAAGGATAATCCTTTTTCCTGTTATTTCGGCATTTTCATCAGATAAAACAACTGAAACAGAGGGAAAGTTGGTTAATTCCTTAATTTCATTAAATGAATAATCGGCGCTTGATCCAAGCTGATTCGTATAATAAACGATACCATTATGACTTTGCTTTATTTCTAGCGGGCTTAACTGCCAATATATCGATGGGGTATCTCCAATACCCGTAAAATAATAATAATCGATTAAATCCATTTCCTTGTGTCCCTTTAAAGGCATGCCAGTTACCCATGTCCCTTTTCTTCTAACAGAATCAATAATTTCAATGGATGTACTTTTGATTTCCACTTCTGGAAGCACGGTTGTCCAATCATTTAGCAAAAAGGATTTTTTTTCGTTTGAAACCGAGATATTATATTCAAACATGATTTCATTATTTTCTGATAAAAATGCATGTTCATCCTTCGTTTCGCATCCTTCCCCTTTCGCTTTAATACATGACCAACGAAGAAGGCTTTCAGGTATTGTCATGCGATATTCCTTGCCAGTTGTTAAACCTGTTAGTTTTTGGGTAATTTGTAATTCTTCTTTACTCGTTTGCACCGTAATTTCCTGTACTATTTTTTCATCATTCTCATTAATCGGGATGTATTGCTTGGAATATGCTTTCCACTGCCAGAATAGCATCCCGCCAATTGACGTTGTCAGGATCATAAATACTAGAATAAATGCTCTCCACATTGACATTCCCCTTAATCTATTATTCCTATTCTATTACCATATCAAATCATTCGACATCAGTCACATATAATTTAAATGAATTTTACAAAAAGGCTCATTTCGCATATATTGTTATTTTTATCCTTCTAAGATTGCTCGTTGATTTCCGCTGCGGGCACTTGCCCTCCGCTCCAATCAACTCGGATTTTATATAATACCACGCTAAAAAAGCAACAAAGTTCACGAAAACAGCCTACAAAAAAAAAGGCGAGAGGGTGGCCTCCTGCCTTTCATATTCCCATTTTATAGTCATATTCTTTTGCCTTGTCAGGCTTAGAATTTTCGAATTCCGTCTTAAGAAATGGTTTGTAAGATGGCTCGACTTTTTTTACAAATGAATAAGAGTTGATTTTTTCAATTAGTTCTTCTGTTTCAACAAGATCACAATATAGAACGACGTACTTTAGCCGTTTCGAAACATAATGAACATTTCCAAATCTTCTTAACATTTTTGCCTGCTTTAAAGAATAAAGCCAGACAACTATACCTTGCCGTTGACCCAGCATAATTTCTTCCCCTTCAATGAACAATTGTTTTAAATAGTCTAGCATAAAAAACCCATGTTTTTCAATGGGCTAAATGCGTAGTTATCAGAAAGTTTAAAAAACGGCACGGAATAATCCATGCCGTCCTATAAGTAAAGACTTAAGAACAACCGCAGCTTCCTCCAGTTCCGCATCCCCCTCCACAGCTCGATAAACTATCGAAATATGGATTGCCAGTAGGAACTTTAATTTGCTCAGAGACAGAGCGGCCAAGCAAAACACTCACTTCATCCAATATGCCTTGCAAATCATTTTCTGCCTTCTTAAACTCAGCAACATGAACATCGAGATCGACTTCTCTTTTTAACTCTCTTGTTACCATCATCACTGATTTATAATCAGGATGATACTTTCCGAAACGCTGAACCTCTTCATAGCGTTCCTTCATTTTCACAAAGTCGCTTATCTTTTGCTGCGTTTCTTTGTTTTTTTTCAATCTATATAAACACTGGCGGTAATGTTCCGCCTCCTCAGAATCAATAATCATTGCTGCTAATTGATCAGCCTGATCCAAAATTTCTATGCCTTCGATTGTAGCAAGCAAAATAAGGCTCACCTCCGTTTCATATTTTACCATGAAACAGCGGAAATCAAAAGGCTATGGGATTGTTACATAAAATTCCTTTTTCAGTTTGTATGCGGTATTATTTGCCTTAACAACCTCTAATTTAAGACGATGAGTACCAGGTGATAAGCCTCTTACAATGAAGGCGGCAGAATCGATTTCTTCCCGCTTTTTTCCATCAACATATAAGATCATTTTCCCTCTGTTACCTGTATTTGATTCTCGAAAGGTAACCCCTTGGATGATACACTCAATCAGTACTTCTCTGCCTTTTACTTGGTGCCTGACATAAAAAGGATCTTTGCTCGTATTTTCAATTATCGATACAGGAACTACTAAAGGTACATCCGTGTCGCTTACAGGTTGTACGATTATTTTCACTTCAGGTTCTGGTATTTCCTTATGGCAGCCAGACACTGCTAGAAGCAAACATCCGAGAAACAGGTATATTGCCCTTCGCATTTGCTCTCACTCCTTTATTTTCTTATAGGTAAAGCGCAAGGGGCATGGAATCGGCCAGAAATAAGCCGACTCAACTCCCAAAATATTTTACATTCACTACAGATCATTTCTTATGTAATTATTGTTTGCTACACCTTCTCTTTTTACTCTTTGGATTGTAAATGCTTCTAAAAAACAAAAGCTCTCTCGTCTAAGGAGAAAGCATTAGATTAAGATTGTGAATTCATCGATTGAAACATGCTCATCATCATCGAAGCTACCTGCACTCCATTTGTAAACTTTTCAACTTTATGTGGAATTGTTTTTTTGTAATAATGTAATGCTGCGACTTCAAGCGATTTTAATTCATTTGGATTGCGCGTCAATTTTCGAAACCACTGCGGCTGCTCGCGGATAAACCTTTGCAATTCTGGATTCTGTCCGAGATAGTCAACAATATCCTTTCTCATCCTGATTTCCCCTTTATTAATCTTTTTTGAACACAAAAGGATTGACTGGTTTCTGGATTCCGCTTTTTGGCGGACTTACTTGGCTGCCACCTGAGAATTGAGCAAGAACTCCTTGAACCGCAGATAATGCCTTGCTAATATTATTCATATGCCCTTGCATTTGATTGGAATCCATTTTTTTTAATGACCCCATAATATTTGTCATCCAATCCGTGTTTTTTTCTTGTGGGGCTGGTTCAACCTTATCCTTCGTTTCCGTCCTGAAGGAATCCCACCTTGAATCATCCTCACCGAGTAAGTACCAATCTTCGAATAACTCTTGCCATGTATGTTTTCCCTCTCTAACTTCCTGGACTAGCTTTGGGTTGGCTTTAACGAATTCTTTAAACTTTCCAACAGAAGGATGGAGCTTTTTCTTAGTCATTCCCATTCACCTCAGTTCTGTTTACATATGCCTATATTACTTTATGAATAATTGAAAAAAAGGTGAAATAAAACTTAAACTTCCCCCGGCGGATGCCTCAGATTTTTTAAAGGAATTTATCGAGCTAGCTAAGGTAAAAATCCGGGCGCAAATACGCCAAGGCAATTTGATTTTTAAGCTTGTTAAATAAGCAAGGTCAACGGGGCGATAGTCCTGCGAGAACCCTTTTTGCATATTTTTTAACATAGGCTAATGATGTTATCTAAAATATAAAAATGATTCCATTAATGATAATATATGAATGCATGATGTTTATGAAAGGTGAATCGATATGGTAACAGCTATTTTGATCCCTATTATTTGTCTTTATTTTTACTGGCTTACCAAAAAAGAAATGCGCGAAAGTAATGAAAAATGGCTGCAATTAAAAAAAGTTACAGAAGAAGCTGTCATATCGGGTACTATTGTCGACTTAAAGGGACAAAGACAGCGGTTTTCCTATTATCGTTACGTGTATGTTCTTGAACTGGCAATTCAAACAGAGCTAAAAAAGTGGCAAGTAAAGAGAGTAATCCCAATTGAAAAGGGTTTTCAAATCCCTAACTTAACCATAGGGGAATTTATTAACGCCTATGGTAATTGGAAAGAGGATTCTTTCCATGTCAACAGGATTGAAAAAAGAGCTAAATAAAAAAACTTGAACAATTGTTCAAGCTCTTTTTTATAATTAAGTATGATTGCTTATTCCTGCCATTTTTCAATAAAGTTTTGCGTATAATGCTTTTTATATACGCCAACACCTAAGTGGGTAAACTGATCATTTAAGAGACTTTCCCGGTGGCCTTTACTGTTCAGCCAGCCTTCAACTGCTGCCGGAGCATCCATATAATTCGCTGCGATATTTTCACCTGCTATTTGATAGATTACGTTGCCTGCCTCTAATCGGTCCGATAATTCACCATATTTCTTCGATGTATGGGAGAATATGTTGCTTTCTACCATGTCTCTGCTGTGGGCGTAAGCAACTTTTGCTGTTTCGGGATCCCATTCGAGAGGTTTCATTTCGTAGCGAACACGGAAAATATTTGTGATATCAAAAATTTGTCTTTCCTTGCCCCTTTCGACTTCCTCCTCGTTTACTTCTGCAGACGGATTTTCTTCAAGCAGTTCCCCTCGGTAGACCATTTCATATGGTCGCTGCTTGATTAATGTCGCCGCGTCGATCAGTCTAATACTAGACAAAGTCCCGGTAAACTTATCAACATATAGCTGCATAAATGCGTCACCTACCATAAAAAGTGGGCGGGTGTTCATATCATCTTCTGAAAGTTCAAATCGATAGGAACTATTTTGATATTCTAGATTGATATTTGTTTCTATTAAATTCGAGGTATAAATTTCCGCTATCGGCTGTCCAATCTTAAATGGCGGTACTTGAACATCCGAACCAGTTACATAAACAGTCACAACCTTGCCATCACCAACACCAGCCTGAACATAATAATGATCATTTATAGGATAGATCCACCAATCATAGCCATATAAGGAAGGATCCTTCCTTGCTGGTTCACCAAGGTTTTTGATTAGTTCGTTGCTCGTTTTCCCGATTAAACTCGTCAAACCTTCCTTAGGCATCTCTATCTTTGAGGAATCTAAAGGGGGAAGCGTCTCATCCAGAGTAGGATCTACTTTTGGCTTGTAATTATCTTCGTTTACTAGCATTTCTCCATTATTATGTGAATTCACATTAATGAAAAATCCAACTGCTAGTAAAGCAGATATAATTATTAAAATTCGTACAAGGGTATGCAGAGGGTTTGCCTCCTCTCATTCATTCTTTTCTACTATTATATGATTAGTCCATATTTAATAGTATATCATCAATAACTTTCTTTTTAATAGAAGGGCGGAAAATTCTAATAAATAATTAATAATTGCTTTTTTAAAACATTAGGCTCTTTTCGCAAAGTTTGTTGTTTTTGGCTTTAAAAGTTTGCCCGTTGATTTATATATAAAATTCACATTAATAAAGCAACAAAGTTTACGAAAACAGCCAAACATTAAGATTGGCTCTAAATAAAATAAGAAGAGAAAATCGGCTATTACGCCGATTTTCTCCATTCACACCTTTGATATCCCGCCATTAAAAGGAAGCAAAGAATCTTTCTTAATGTTGAACCTCTCCATTTGTCTCTGATATTTCAGAAAGGGCTACTCCTGCTTGTTCATCAGTTAAATGACGGACCGCAAAGTCGCCAAGTGAAACAATTCCTACTAATCGATCTCCTTCAACTACCGGCAAGCGGCGTATTTGATGTTCAGCCATTAGTCTTGCTGCTTCCCTTGTCGTTGTATCCTTAGTGACTGTCACTAAGTCATTACTCATAATCACTTCCACTTTAGAAGAACCGGGATGCTTCTCAGCTACACAGCGCAATACAATATCACGGTCTGTGATCATACCAACAAGTTTCTCATTGTCGACGATAGGGATCGCTCCTACATTTAGCTCCTTCATCTTTACTGCTACTTCATACACATTGTCTAATAATGAGCAACTATCAACATTATCAGTCATGATATCACGAATCTTTTCCATTTAACTTCCTCCTTTTTTCTTAAACGGAATAATGCTCACAACAGCTACCAAATTGTGATGGTTATGCCGACTAAGTTTTTTGATTTTTGATTGAAGAGGGAAGCCCTTTAAGTAATGTCAGTTAATCGGCGATAAGGATTGTCCAATAATGGCCGTGAAGACCACCTTCGGCATAGCCAATTCCGATTCGCGTTCCCTTTTCATCAAGTATATTTTCCCTATTTACTGATGTATTTAACCATGTTATAAAGATTTCATAAGCAGACCGATGTCCTGCACCAATATTTTCTTTTATATTTCGGAATTGAATCTGTAATTCTTTTAACATCATCGCAGGATTCCCGTACGTTGGTGAATAATGCGAAACATATTGCTTTTCCTTCATATCGATTGATTTTTTTCTTGCCGCCTGTGATAACAAAGGATCTAATGCAAATGGCCTTAACCCTGATTCAGCTCTTTTCGCATTCGTTATTTGTAAAAGTTCCCTTTCTCCTTTGTTCAGTAATTTTTCACTCGAAAAAATATCAGCATTTATTGGAATCATGATTCCTTGTCCAGGATAAATTAAATTCGCATTCTGGATTTGAGGATTGCTTTTAATCAAATGTTTGAGGTCCGAATGATTGCTTCGTGCAATTTTCCAAAGTGTATCACCACGAACAACAATGTATTTTGTACCAGCAAAAACATCCTTTCCTGCAGAAAAAAAAAGCCATAGACAAATAATGTTAGCAATTATCTTCTTCATTCATGAACTCCTTCCATTTAATTTATTCTTATGTTTTCCAAGTTCATAAAAAAATGAACGATTTTCATTGTTTTCTTGGACGGAAGTTCATTTGAATCATATGTTCCGGAATATTTCACAGGATTAAAACGCTTTCTTTTATGTATCCGTTGCATCTTCTGCTCTTTTCTACTATTATTAGATTTGGGATTATACTTGTTTAAATATTGCCTAATTAGGCTGTTTACAGCTAGTGATGGACGTTTTCAGGAGGGAAAAACATGAAATTTGAAAATACGGGGCTAGAAAAGGTAAAAGCAGATTTAATTCGCTTAGATGAATTAATGCTGGCCCATGGGCTTGTTCGTGAGGGCCAATGGGACTACGAGAGAGTTACATACGACCGCAAATTTGAATTAAAAGAAGGCGTTTTCTATTTACGTGTATTTGGTTATACTGCAGAAGGTGACGTAGGCACGAATAAGGCATTGATCCAACTTATGACGCCATTGCTTGGAAAACACTATTATCCGCATGGTGTTGAATACGGCGAGGGAGAAAGCTTCCCGAAAACGATTGTAAGCCAATGTGAAAAAATTCTTGGTGAGATTAAAGCAGAAATTGAACAATTTGCGAAATAATGAGAAAAAACGCATGGGAACATGCGTTTTTTCATCTTTTAACCAGTGATCGGTATTAAAAAACTGCCGCAAATTCGCGGCAGTTTTTAAAATCCTAAAATCGCTTTAATAACGGAAGTGGTTTCCCCGCCATGATAGATAACATATAACAAAAGATATACGGCAACGCCTGTAATGGCCGTGAAAAACCAAATAATACTTGTAATCGGACCGAGCTTTCTATGTCTTTTAAGATTATTTTTGTATCCTGTACTTAGCGTTACAATGCCAAATATAGCCCCTGTTGTCGCTAACGTAACATGAAATATTAAGAAAATTGTATAATAAATTTTGATCTCTTCGGGTCCACCAAAAGCTGTATTTCCGATAAAAACGGTTCTGCTCGCATAAATAATAAAGAAAATAATCGCAAAAACGGCTGCCAGCATCATTGATTTTTTATGTGCCTCAATCTTTCGCTGTCGAATTTGTGTCCACCCAATCGCGACAGTAATGGCACTAAGCACGATAAAAAACGTACTTATTGTTGGTAAAATCGGCAATGAGTATTCCATAATGACTCCCTCTCCGCACTTTTATATCATATTTTTCCACACTATTCCAATCAGTTAGAATAGCCCGCCACGCCAATAAAAAGCGTACATAGTTAATACTCTAGAGTATAACTCATTTCTCAACAAACAAAGGCCATTTTTCTCAAAAGTTCCTTAAATGTTCATATATTAAATAAAAAATTGTGATATTTTATATAGCTTTACACAACTAAACTACCTTTAGATATGAAAACCCCATCCAAAGAATGGGGATAAAGTTTCACTCAACAGGCTGAGGGTTTAATTGATGTTGCTTGTCAATTTCATTTTCTTCTTGTTCTTTCCGATACCAGTTGTAGAAAATCTGCGCCAAAACGACACCGTAAACAATCTCCTGAATAATCTTCATGATCACTCCACCAAGCTGCTGATCATCAATTAAAGACAATGAGCTAAACATTTCGGGGCCGCTCAAGTTTAAGCCTGCAAGCATGCCTGCAGGAACACAAAGTTCCAGTGATTTCGCCCACGCCTTTGGGTCAGAAAACGAAGCATACATCGGTTCAGAAGCAAAGATAATTAACGCACATGCAGGCAGCAGCAAGGCACTAGCAGCGAAAATATACCCTACTTTCTTAAGTCCATTTAATGCTTGATGCTCATCAAGTCGATTTATTAATGGCCACCAAAATAGAATTGCTAGTAAAAATAACAAGCTTGAATAAGCAGCATGTATGAGAATATTAGTCTTAACTAAATCAAATACAAAAGGAACATGATAGATCGAGAATACACCATTAAATAAAAGCAAAGCAACTATAGGCTTTGTCATAAATGTAAAAACGGCATTAAAAACCTTTTTATTTAGAAGTGTACGCCAAATCCATGGTGGAATGCCCCAAATAATAAATTGTGGAATGATTAAACAAAGAAAAGCCATTTGAATCATATGTGCATAAAACATGAGGTGACCCATTAAATCAATCGGTGATCCTTTAATGATATATAACAGGATGATTGCCAACGAAAAATTAATCGCTTGCCCCTTTGTTAACGCCTCACTTTTTGAAAACCTATTTCTATATTTAATAGTTACAAGAAAATAACCTATTAAAACAAGCGTTAAGATGACAAAAAAGTATGGGCTCCATAACGCTCGAAAACCGAAGATTTGAATTGCCATTGTATATCACCCCTTAATCATTCATGAGCAGAAACTACTAGAAATAATTTCACATTATTAAAACTATTCTGCGTACGCAAAAAGAAAACCGGCTGAGCCGATTTTCTTTCTTTTTTACCACCAAATAATTGTTATATAGCAAAGAATTGTTATAAACCCAATAAACATTCCAGAATACATGAAGATTTTAGGTCCCTCATGCCCCTCATTGCTCATGTGCATAAAATAATACAATTGAAAAATCACTTGAACACCCGCAAGGATTAAGATAAATGGAACAATAAACCATGCAGAAAATCCTTCATATCCTACTGCAACAAAAGCAACTAAAGTCAAGAAAATCATCAATGCAAATGAGATGACATGGTGTTTCATTTCTTCAGCATTCTTTTTAAGTCGATATTCAATGTCTACTCGAGGGTTACCTGAGTTTAATTGTTCATTTGTCATCAGTTTATCCCACCATTCCCATTAAATATACTACTGTAAAAATAAATACCCAAACAACATCGATAAAATGCCAGTAGAGGCTTGCCACATAATATTTAGGCGCATTATAAAGGCTTAAGCCTCTTTTGTTGTTTCGAATAATTAATGCTGTAATCCATACTAATCCGAAGGCAACGTGGGCACCATGAAAGCCAACTAGCGTATAGAATGCTGACCCGAAGGCACTACTTGTAAAAGTATGGTCGTATGCGTGTACGTAATGATTGAACTCATAAATTTCTAGACCTAAGAAAGCCAGACCAAGGAGAACTGTAATGCCCAACCAAAGCTGCATTTTCTTAAAGTTAAAGTTTTTCATATGGTACATCGCATACACGCTTGTTAAGGAGCTCGTTAAAAGAATCATTGTCATAGCAAAAACAAGTGGAATCTCAAACAAGTCCTTCGCTAATTTCATATCGGTACTTGGAACTGAATCTTTTAATGCAAGATAGGTTGCGAAGAGAGAGGCGAAAAGCACCGTCTCTCCTCCTAGGAATAACCAAAAGCCTAAAAATTTATTCTTGCCCTCAAGGGTTTGTTTTTCAGGCGACGCAGGCCATTTTTCAATCGTCATTTTTTCTTCCGCGTGCATTATGCCTTAACCCCCTTCTGATCATCATCATCATCCATTAATTCCTCTTTATGAATATGATATCCATGGTCGTCTTTCAATGAACGCGCCATCATCGAACCAAACGTAAACAAAAGACCGAAAATCAATACTGGGATGCCCCATGTATTTCCTTCATCTGCATGATGCATTACTCCGAAGGCAGCAATGAAAAGACCGAGCGAGATCAGAAACGGAATGAATGAATTGTTTGGCATATGGATGTCGCCAAGTGGCTCTGCTGGTGACATTCCTTTTTTACCTTCCATTTTTTCAATCCAGTACGGATCCAAACCACGTACAAGCGGTAGTTGCTTGAAGTTATAATATGGTGGTGGTGAAGACATAGCCCATTCGAGTGTACGTCCGTCTCCCCATGGATCATTTCCTACTTTTACATTTTTCACACTTGTAATAATGATGTTAAATAATAATACAATCGTTGCTGCTGCCATGAAGAAAGCACCAATCGAACTAATAAAGTTTCCAGTTTCAAGTCCCTGTCCTGGAAGGAATGTAAATATACGTCGAGGCATACCCATTAATCCAAGGAAGTGCTGGATAAAGAATGTTAAATGGAATCCAATAAAGAATAACCAAAATGTGATTTTTCCAAGTGCTTCATTTAACATAGTTCCAAACATTTTTGGCCAGTAGAAATGTGTACCTGCCAATAGAGCGAATACTACTCCACCTACGATTACATAGTGGAAGTGAGCAACAACGAAATACGTGTCATGGTACTGGTAATCCGCAGCAGCGGCTCCAAGCATTACCCCTGTTACTCCACCCATTAAGAAAGAAGGAATGAACGCAGTCGCATAAAGCATTGGCGTTGTAAATTGAATACTTCCGCCCCACATTGTGAATAACCAGTTAAAGATTTTAATTCCCGTCGGTACTGCAATCGCCATTGTTGCGACGGCAAAAATAGCATTAGCTACTGGACCTAATCCAGTTGTAAACATATGGTGAGCCCAAACCATGAATCCTAAAAAGCCGATTAAGACAGTTGCGAAAACCATGGAAGAATAACCGAATAAGCGCTTTTTTGAGAAAACTGGAATGATCTCAGAGAAAATACCGAAAGCTGGTAAGATGAGTATATATACTTCCGGGTGTCCAAATATCCAGAAGAAATGCTCCCAAATTATTGTATTTCCTCCCATTGATGCATCAAAGAAGTTAGCACCGAACATACGGTCAAAAATCATTAAGAATATGCTAACTGTTAATGGCGGGAAAGCAAATAGAATGAGAGAAGATGCAACGAATGTTGTCCATGTAAACAATGGCATCCGCATAAATGTCATTCCAGGGGCACGCATGTTTATAATTGTTACAAGGAAGTTTATTCCTCCCATTAACGTACCAAACCCAGAAATCTGTAATCCCAGTGCATAAAAATCAATTCCATGACCTTTGGATGCAATTGATAATGAAGCATAAGATGTCCATCCAGCATCAGGAGCCCCTCCCATAAACCAAGAAAGGTTTAGGAAAACTCCCCCAAAGAAAAACAACCAAAATCCTAATGAATTAATAAAAGGAAATGCAACGTCACGGGCACCGATTTGCAGTGGCATAACGGCATTCATAAAACCAAGTAAAAGCGGCATAGCTGCCAAAAAAATCATCGTTGTTCCGTGCATTGTAAGTATTTCATTAAAGAAACCAGCACTTACAAAGTCGTTATTAGGTTTTAAAAGCTGAATACGGATAATCATCGCTTCTATTCCACCAAGGATAAAGAAGAATCCACCAGCTATAAGATAAAGGTGTGCAATTTTCTTATGGTCTACTGTAGTAAGATAATCCCAAAGAGTTGCTGCAAATCCTTTTTTTTGAGCAATGGTACTCACAATTTTACCTCCCTTTTAAACAAGTTCGCTACTACTCCTGAACTTTTAAGCCCATTAAGTATGCAGTTAAAGCATCTAATTGGTCTGGCGTTAATTCACCATAAGTACCAGTCATTTTATTGCCTGGTTTAAATGTTTCAGGATCAGCTAGCCATTTCTTCAAGTTTTCATCTGTGTGTTCTAAATAACCTGCGATATGATTACGTTCTCCAAAGTTTGTTAAGTTTGGAGCTAATCTTGCGGCTTCAGGTGTTGTATTTGCTGGAGTGACTGCGTGACAGCCAATACAGCTTTGGTTAAATATTTCCTGACCTTGTACTGCTAAATCTGATGTAGCTAGCATTGGTTCTTTAACCTTTTGCATATCGTTAACCCATACATCAAAATTCGCACGTGAAATCGCTTTAACCTTAAAGTCCATTAATGCATGGGATGGTCCGCAAAGCTCAGCACATTTCCCATAAAATAAATTATCAACTTCATCAGCCTTTTTACCATTGAACTCTAACCAAAACTTATTAACGTTTTCCGTGTTATTATCCAATTTGCCTCCAATTGCTGGTATCCAGAAAGAGTGCTTAACATCGGAAGCGATTAGGTTAAAATAAACTTTTTCATCCGTAGGAACAACAAGTTCCTGACTTGTAACGATCTCTTCATTTGGATATTCAAATTCCCACCAATAAAGATTCGCACGGACATTAACAACAAGTGCATCTGTTTTGCCATCTTCATTTTTCAATTCCATTGGAGAAACATCAGCCAAATGAAAAGTAGCTTTAACAGTAGGAATTGCCAAAACAAAGACTAATAAAATTGGAATTACTGTCCAGATGATTTCCAAAGTGTGATTTCCTTCTACTTGCTTCGGAATCCTATCGTCTTTACGACGGAATTTAACCAAAACAATAACAAAAATCACAGCTACTACTGCAATTACCCCTACCATGACTGCAGTACTTAAAACCATTAAATCAAATTGTGTTTGTGCAACTTCGCCGGCCGGTTGTAACGTAGATAGGTACGGTTTACCACAGGCGGAAAGAATGAGCGTTAGAATCGCGAATAAGGATACTAGGCGCCACTTTGCAAGCCTTTTCATAGCTTAATCAAACCCCTCTTTCGTAAAAATTTCTGTTTGAATTGTTTGATCGAAAAAATTATAAATAAATTCTTTCTATAATATAGGAATAGAAAGAAATTCCTAACAAAACCAAGTTGAACACTGAATGCCATCTATGTATATTAAGAGGTGGCATAATAAAAACATCGGAATTGGGAGGTACAGCAAAGCATCGTTGTCTTTTGAGATAATGTCATCTTCGTCTTTTAGACAGTGATTTTATTACCCAATCGAATCATAATGAGCTTTATTTCTCCCTTTTTTATATAAGTGTGATAATTACCATAGCTACAAACATAATAGTCAGATATTGTAGTGAGTATACAAACATTAATTTTGCCCATTTAATATCATCATTAAACTTTCTTGCATATATTCCTGTTGCAATCCAGCCAATATTAAGTACAGATGCAAGAATAAGGAATGGCAAGCCTAGTGCAGGGAGCAAGAATGGAAGAGGAAGCAATGCAGCTACCCAAGCATAAATGGAAATTTTCGTTCTTTTAAATCCTTTAACAACAGGCAACATCGGAACATTCGCTGCCCGATATTCTTCAACCCTTCGCATGGCAAGCGCGTAAAAATGTGGCGGCTGCCATACAAACATAATTAAGAATAGAGCCCAAGGCATCATACCAAGATTAGCATCAACTGCTGCCCATCCGATTAATGGCGGTACAGCACCAGAAATACTTCCGATAATGGTATTCGATACATACCTGCGCTTTGACCACATCGTATATAGAACGATATAACTGAACACACCCACTAAACCAATGATGGCTGCGGTGGCAGTTGTAAACATTAGAAAGAGCGTACCTGCCCCAATAAATAAAAAACCAAGAATTGCAACTTTTGCCGGATTGACTTTACCTGTTACAGTCGGCCTGCTCTTTGTTCTTTCCATAAAAGGATCAATATCGCGATCGATATAGTTATTAAGAGCACATGAACCTGCAATAATTAATGAAGAACCGATTAAAGTATAAAACACAATATCCAAGTTATTCAAAAAGCCTTTTCCTGTAAAATGGAGTGCCAGCCATAATCCTGTAAACGTTGTAATTAGATTTGAATTAACGATACCAATTTTTATGAGTGCCAAAAAGTCCTTCCACACAGTTGATTTTGGAACATCGTTTTGCAGGCTTCGATCACTGTTTTCTATTCCAGTGTCTATGAAAGCCCTCGAGTTAGACATATTTTCTTCCTCCTTTATCCCTTATCGCAAATAAGCCTATATCATTACAACTACTATAAAGCATTCTAGCTTACATTACTATATTTGCAATAAAAAACGAAGGGTTCTTCCCCAATTGGTATGGGAATAATAGTTTTCTACTATTGTTAATGTAAAAAAGCTGTTAATTATATATGTAGAAAAACAAACCTTCCTCTGTATATTAAATCACACTTTTGTACTTTTTTGTGTATAATTTTTGACTAAAATATGACTAATTTGTGTCAATGTGATTATTCAGTTAAAATAATGTTGTTTTTTTGCCATAATATAATAGCAAAGTATTTTGGTTAATGAAATTTTGAGTTAACGTTAATATCCTGATAGATTATGTTACTTCACATCTATATATTTTATGCTTGTCTGCCTAAAAAGACTCGTTATTACTATAAACACAGTGATAAATAGTATAATCATTGTGGAGAAATGACTAATCGCCTAGTAAACGTTAAACTGAAATTTCTTCTATTCCAATAGAACGCTCGTTATTCCACTGGGAAATTACACGAAATGCTGTTCTTTTCTTCACAATTCCGATATGATAGTTACGGAAATCCTTTCAATTTATTATTTCTTTCACTATGCAAAGGTTTATATAAGACAAATTTACGAACTATTTAAAAGAAGGTGAAATACTTTGAAGCGATCATTAAAATGGTTCGCCGTTTTAACAACAGTTGGAATGCTGTTGATTTTATTGGGTGGAGCCCTTGTGACAAAAACCGACTCGGGCATGGGATGCGGAAGATCTTGGCCCCTTTGTAACGGAGAGTTGGTACCGACAGATATTACACCCGAACTAATTATCGAGCTAGCCCATAGGGTAGTATCTGGTGGAGTAGGTATGATGGTGCTCATTCTTTCCATTTGGACTTGGCGTTCAATCGGCCATATTCGGGAAACGAAATTTCTATCATTAACGTCTTTCTTTTTCCTTCTGCTTCAAGGTTTAATCGGAGCAGCTGCCGTCAAATGGGGACAATCTGATTTTGTTCTTGCCCTTCATTTCGGAATTTCTCTCATTTCGTTTGCCACTGTATTACTGCTTACTCTGCTTATTTTTGAAGTCGACAAGAAATTTGAAGCGGAGAACATTGTTCTAGATAGTAAAATGCAGAAGCATATTATCGGAGTTTCATTATATAGTTATATCGTCGTCTATACTGGTGCTTTAGTTCGACATGTGAAGGCAAGCTTAGTCTGCCGTGATTGGCCTTTTTGTATAAATGGCTCATTTACGCTACCGACTAACATGTATGAATGGGTACAAATGGGGCATCGCGCTGCTGCGGGACTCATTTTTATTTGGATCGGTTATATTACCATTATCGCAATCAAGCAATATAAAGACCAAAAGGTCATTTACTGGGGTTGGATTATTTCCTTTATCCTCGTATCCCTTCAGGTTGCTGCCGGTGCACTCGTTGTTATCTCAAAACTAAATCTTTATATCGCACTGGCTCATGCTTTTTTCATCTCCTGTTTATTCGGGGTTTTAAGTTATTTTATTTTATTATCATCACGAAGCAAGAAAAACGCACTGGCGCTTGAGGAACTTGAAAGAAAAGATGATAAAGCTGTTGCCTCGCCTCCAGTCACCATCCATTAAAGTTTTCGTTATGAAAAAAAGAGCTACAGCAAAGGCTGTAGCTCTTTTTGGTTCATTCAGCCTATTTTGTTAGTTCTACTAAAAGATCACCAGTTTGTATCGCTTCACCATTTTTCACATATAAATCTTTAACAATTCCGGAAAATGGAGCTTGTACAGTTGTTTCCATTTTCATGGCTTCAGTAATCATTAAATGATCACCTTTTTCGACCTTTTCCCCTTTTTCCACTAGAAGCTTAACAACTGTTCCAGGCATTGTTGCCCCAATATGGCTTTCACTATGAGGGTCAGCCTTTACTTTTGAGGCTACCGTCGCTTTAATGCTTTCATCTTTTATAACTACTTCCCTTGGCTGTCCATTTAATTCAAAATAAACAACCCTATTTCCGTCAGCTTGCGGCTGGCCAATTGAGACTAGCTTGACAATCAAAGTTTTTCCAGTTTCAATTTCTACTTCTATTTCCTCACCAAGTCTCATTCCAAAAAGGAATGTAGGCGTATCTAAGACAGAAATATCACCGAATTGCTCAAACGTTTTTATATAATCCATAAACACTTTAGGGTATAGGGCATAAGCAAGTTTATCAAAGCTTGTCACTTGTCTTCCAAGTTCGTTGAATAGCTTTTCACTCAACCCTTCAAAATCAACATCTTCTAATAATTCACCTGGACGAACAGTGATTGGTTCTTTATTTTTGAGAATGACTTTTTGGAGTTCTTTCGGAAATCCGCCATATGGCTGTCCGAGATAGCCTTCAAAAAGTTCAACTACGGAATCCGGAAAATCAAGAGAGTTCCCCTTGCTTATTACATCTTCTTCGGTTAATTGGTTTTGCACCATATATAGAGCCATGTCACCTACGACTTTTGAAGACGGCGTTACCTTGACGATATCCCCAAACATTTGATTCACCCGGGAATACATCTCTTTTACATCATCCCACTTTTCCCCGAGTCCGACTCCCTTTGCTTGTTGTTGAAGATTGCTATATTGTCCGCCAGGCATTTCGTGCTGATAAACTTCTGAATGCGGGGACATCATGCCGCTCTCGAAATCTTGGTAGTATTTTCGGACATCTTCCCAATAATAAGATAACTGTTCTAGTGCATGGATATTGACATTCGGTTTCCGGTCAGTTCCCTCTAATGCATAGTAAAGGGAATTGGCACTTGGCTGTGATGTTAAACCAGCCATTGAACTTAACGCTACATCAACGATATCCACTCCTGCCTCAATCGCTTTTGCATAAGTGTAAATACCATTTCCGCTCGTATCATGTGTATGAAGGTGGATCGGAATATCAATCGTTTCTTTAAGCTCTGAAATTAATCGATACGCTGCTTGTGGCTTAAGGAGTCCAGCCATGTCTTTAATCCCTAAAATATGAGCTCCTTGGTTTTCAAGTTCTTTTGCTAAATTTTTATAATAATTTAGATCATACTTTGTTTTGGCAGGATCGGAAATGTCACCTGTATAGCAAATGGCTGCTTCAGCGATTTTACCCGTTTGACGGACAGCATCAATGGCAACTTCCATCCCTTTAACCCAGTTTAAACTATCGAAGATTCGGAAAACATCAATTCCCGCTTGGGCAGACTTTTCAACAAATTCTCGAATCACATTATCAGGATAGTTTTTATAACCAACTGCATTTGATGCCCTTAAAAGCATTTGGAAAAGCACGTTTGGCATTTTTTCTCTTAAGGTAAGTAATCTTTCCCATGGATCCTCTTTCAAAAAGCGGTAGGCTACATCAAATGTTGCTCCACCCCACATTTCAAATGAGAACATCTCAGGAAGCAGTTTTGCAGTTGGCTCAGCAATATGCTTAATGTCATTTGTTCTTACGCGGGTTGCCAGCAGCGATTGATGAGCATCACGGAATGTCGTATCTGTGAGCAATACTTCTTTCTGGTCTTTCACCCATTTTACAAGACCATCAGCTCCATATTGATCAAGAATTTGCTTTGTTCCACTCTGATATTCCTGATTATATTTCAATTTCGGGGCCCTTGGCTCATCAAAAACAGGTCTTTTTTTCTTCTCAACTCCAGGAAATCCGTTTACTGTAACATTGGCGATATAGGTGAGCATTTTGGTTCCACGGTCTTTCCGTTTTGAAAATAAGAAGAGTTCAGGTGTTTGATCTATGAATGATGTATCGTATTCACCGCTAATGAACTTTTCATGTTTCACGACATTTTCTAGAAAAGGAATATTCGTTTTTATTCCTCTAATTCGAAACTCTTGAAGATTCCGAACCATTTTTGCAGCCGCTTGTTCAAATGTCATCGCCTGTGTCGATAATTTTACAAGTAGTGAATCATAATATGGCGTAATCACAGCTCCTTGGAAGCCATTTCCGGCGTCAAGACGAACACCAAAACCGCCGCCTGAACGATAAGCCATAATTTTCCCTGTATCTGGCATGAAGTTATTCAAAGGATCTTCAGTCGTGACACGGGATTGAATCGCATACCCGTTAATATGGATATTTTCCTGAGATGGAATCCCAACTTTATCACCGTGCAAAGGATGTCCTTCTGCAACTTGAATTTGCGTTTGAACAATATCAATACCCGTAATCATCTCGGTTATTGTATGTTCAACTTGAATGCGCGGATTTACTTCAATGAAATAAAACTCTTCACCTGAAACTAAAAATTCAACAGTCCCCGCATTTAAGTAGTCTACATTTTTCATCAGTCTTACAGCAGCCTCACAAATTTCCTGTCTCTGTCTTTCTGTTAACGAGACGCTTGGTGCCACTTCGACTACTTTTTGATGACGGCGCTGAACTGAACAGTCCCGGTCAAAGAGATGAATGATATTTCCATGTTTATCACCGATAATTTGAACCTCTATATGCTTAGGTTTCTGGATAAACTTCTCTACATATACTTCATCACTTCCAAAAGCTGCTTTCGCTTCTGATCTTGCTCTATCATATGATTCCTTTACTTCATCAAGATTATTGACGATTCTCATTCCTCTGCCGCCGCCGCCAAGTGAAGCTTTAATAATGATTGGGAAGCCATGACTTTTTCCAAAGGCTATTACATCTTCCAAGCCTGTAATTGGACCGTCGCTTCCTGGAATAACAGGAATATTAGCCAGTTGCGCCTGAGTTCTTGCTTTAACTTTATCACCAAACATATCTAAATGCCGGGATTCAGGTCCAATAAATATGATCCCTTCTTCTTCACAGCGTCTCGCAAAATGAATATTTTCTGCTAAAAATCCATAGCCCGGATGGATGGCATCGACATCACTGCTTTTGGCAATTTCTATAATACCCTCGATATCTAAATAGGCATCGATCGGTTTTTTTCCTTCGCCCGTTAAATAGGCTTCATCCGCTTTATACCTGTGAAAAGAACCAGAATCTTCTTTCGAGTAAATAGCAACTGTTCGAATATTCAGTTCCGTACAAGCGCGAAATACTCTGATGGCAATCTCGCCTCTGTTTGCTACTAACACTTTGTTAATGCGTCGACTCAAGAATAACACCCCGTCTTTTTTATTTTTTTATTCTCGGATAACCCGATTAGCCAGACAATGATGGAATGGTTCTATAAGTCCAATTTCCGCATTTCTGGATGATGAATTAACGGGGAGAGAACTCCCCTAATTTTTATAACAAACACAGAGTGATACTCTGCGTTTATTTACGATAGTAGTATACATTTCCTGAAGGTTCTTGCACGGGATCAGGCTGTTTTTTTCCTTCTTTATGTTTATATTTTTGTTCGTAATTAACGAACATAGACACATTTACTAAAATCCCCATCGCTAGTGATAATTGCAAAAGCGATGATCCGCCGTAGCTTACGAAAGGAAGTGGTACGCCAGTCAATGGGATCACTCCTGATATTCCTGCTAGATTAATAAAGGACTGGATTCCAATCATGCTGGATACTCCGATCGCTAACAGGCTTCCAAACGGATCTTTGCATCTTAATGCGATATAATACCCTCTTAGCACGATATATGCAAGTGTAAATAGTACGAAGCAAACACCAAATGTCCCCAGTTCCTCCGCAATAACAGCCATAATAAAATCTGTATGTGCTTCAGGTAAGTATCCCAGTTTCTGAACACTTTGACCGATCCCTAACCCTTTTATTCCTCCCGAACCAATCGCGAGATAGGAATTAACAAGCTGGTAGCCAATATCCAACTCTGAAGAAAAAGGGTTTATAAATGCTTCTACCCTCGCTAGTCGAACCGGGGAGAATAATTTATTCCACATCAAAAGAGTAAATGGAATCGCAACAAGAAGACCAATCATCCCAAGCCTAAAAATATTTTTCAAGTTCATTCCCGAACAAACAACGATTGTTGCGGCAATCAAAAAAATAATCGCTGCTGTTCCAAAGTCCGGCTCAATAAAAATAAGAAAGCATGCAAGGAACAAGTAAACAAGCGGAGGCATAACCCCTTTATTAAATTCGTTAATGTATGGCTGTTTCTTCGCATAGACCGCAGATAAATAAATAATCACACTAAGTTTAACGAATTCGGAAGGCTGCACACTCCCCCCACCCACTTTTATCCAGCTTTGTGCATTCCCTGCCACATGGCCAAAAATAAAAAGGGCAAATAATCCCAATAGTGACAGGCACACCATCGGAACAAGAACTTTATTACTCTTCATAGCCTTATAGGGAAAAAATGCCATGAAGAAAAAAGCGATAGCAGACTTTACTAGATGAGTTTTTTGTTTAATGTAAAAATGGTCACTTTCAACCTTATACCATTGTACAGCGGTTACCATACTTGCACTGTAAATCATAACCAAGCCAAAAACAGCTAAAAGGACAACAGCAATAATTAAAGAATAATCATATGATTTTAGTATTTTTTTTAACATTAGAATCTTCCCTTATCTTCTACGTTTTTATTTATTCGACTAAAGCGCTAAAATATCCTGCACGGAAGAAAAGAAAGATTTTTATAAATGTAACATACTATTTAGATGTAATCCAGAATTATGTTACACTAAACAACTTAATTATGACACACAATTAAGTTGTCTTCTCCTCAGCAAAAGAAGTTCACTACTCTTTTAAAAAAAAACTCAAACAATCTAATTTAGAATGTTTGAGTTTTCATTTCTTTATTTTCTTACCGACGCTTCGTGCAAAATGGAAAGCTCTCTTTCTAATTCAGCTAAAATAGCCTTCCCTTCCGTTCCTTCGATTAAACCGAGGCGGACTGCAAAATCTATTTCACGAGACAATCCGAACATTTGCGTATCAAGCACCTCTTCATAAAGAGGACATTGAGGCATGGTAAGATTGTCCATCTGCACTTTAATTAATTTCAGTATTTTAGCAGCATCAGCCTTTAATAAAGCATTTGCTTTTTCCATGTGATCTAAGATCGTTTCAGAAGCCAATTTTCAATCCCCCCGTTTCCGAGCGATTATCTATCTATAAATTTTATACTTAAGTAAAGAAAAAAGCAAGTTTTATGAGGGAATAAGAAACATTAATAAAGGCTGTTTTCGTAAACTTTGTTGCTGCTTATCCAAAAAGAGGTTTAGTTGATTTCCGCTCCAATCAACTTCATACAAAACCTATTTAAAAACAACAATCATTTAGAAAACAGCCTTAAAAAATACTAAAATCATATTTGGCAGCTATTATCTCAAGCAACTTTTGACCAGCAATACTGTTCCCCTTGCTGTCTAGTGACGGACCAAATATGCCAATACCATATTTTTCAGGTACGACGCCAAGAATTCCTCCTGAAACACCGCTTTTCGCTGGAATCCCAACTTTAATGGCAAATTCTCCGGATGCATTATACATTCCACAAGTGACCATAAAGGTTTTACAAATCCGGGCGATATGAGAAGGAATGAGCCTTTCTCCTGTTTTAGGGTCTAATCCGTTTAATGCGAATACAGCTCCTATCCTAGCTAAATCAAAGCAATTCATTTCGATTGCACATTGCCGGGTATATAGCTGCATTAATTCCTCAATATCTCCTTCGATCACATTATGCTGTTTCATAAAATAACAAAGCGCCCTATTAAGCATCGCTGTTTCTAGTTCCGATTGTGCGACTTCCTCGTCAAAGTTTATTTCCTTGTCATTGGCAAGCATTTGAACAAAGCTCATGATGCGCTCCCACTTTTCAGCAAGGTTTTCCCCTTGAATCATATTCGTTACAGCAAGTGCACCTGCATTAATCATTGGGTTTAGCGGCTTAGAAGGAATGGAAGTTTCGAGCTTTGAGATCGAGTTAAAAGGATCCCCTGTCGGCTCCATACCCACTTTTCCGAAAACATAGTCAACCCCTCTATCCTGAAGTGCCAAGGCCAGGATCAATACCTTTGAGATACTTTGCAGCGTAAATTTCTTTGTGTAATCCCCTGCATATAAACAGGTTTGATTTATATCAAAAATAGCGACTGCAAGGTCACTCTTATTTTTCTTTGCTAATGCCGGAATATAATCCGCAACATTACCTTCCTTTGCAAGGAAACGGACCTCATTTACAATTTGCTGTAAATCTTCATTTGAGTTGCATTTCAAAAACTTCTCCTCCTTTTTCAATAAGCACGAATGTTAGCAATTGCATACATCGCAGGAATAATCTGTATGTACTGAATTTCCACTTTAGCATTTCGGAAAAAATATGACAATTCTAATATTAATCTGTATACTTACCAATGTAAATAAGGTGAATCTTCTATCAGTCGGGGGTTCTCATTCCCCACTGATAGAAGATTCACCAATCACGCTCAGAATGCCACGTCCTGTGGCTTTCGCCTGACTAGGACATCCTGTCCGTCGACGGGCCTTTTCGGGCAGTTTGTTCCCCACCTTTCCTTATTCGTTTCTTCTAAGTCTCAAAGTGGGGACTTACTCCCGTTAATCTGCGATAAAACATTTTTCGGGCCTTATAAGGAGGATTATAATGGATAATATTATTTCGTTTAGCGGCAAAGTTAAATATTCGATTACGCTTGATCCTGGAGTTTGGATTTTCGATGACCGGCGCATTGATTTAAATTCGTATTTCGATTCAGCACAACAAAAAAAAGATGAACTGGAAGAATACACAAAAACCATATCAAAACACTGGGATCGGGAAATTATGGAGGGAGCTATATATCCTCCAACACTGAAAACAGAAAAAAAATACGAAAAGGAAAAAGTGCTGACAGGAACTTTTGGAATTCCTTTTAAACCTTTTCTTCAAAATGCAGAACCAGAAAAAAATGCGAGCACACTTATAATTGTCTGCGAAGAAGGCGAGATGCGTGTGCCCCTCAAAGAAGCTGAAGAATTAATTTTAGGATTCTCAAAAAACGGGAAACCATTAATTGAGGATGGCCCGGTTTATGTTTATTTTGGTGATGGACGGAATAAAGAAACCCCGATCAAAAAAGTGAAGGCTTTTAAAGTGGATTAAACCGAATAAGGGCGATGTTTTTATCGCCCTTTTGCCGCAAAAAAATGGGTAATTTGGATGGAGTGCATTTTCATGTCTGCTATAAAAGGTCAGCTGCCAATTGGGCAAGCCCTGATCTTTCTCCTTTTACAAGCTTTACATGGCCGGAAATTGTTTGATCCTTAAAACGCTCTACCACATATGTCAGCCCATTATTATAGGCATCCAAATATGGATGGTCAATTTGATCCGGATCTCCCATTAAGACAATTTTACTCCCCTCTCCTACTCGGGTAAGGATTGTTTTCACTTCATGCTTCGTCAAATTCTGGGCTTCATCAATGATAATAAATTGATCCGGTATGCTCCTGCCCCGAATATAGGTTAAGGCTTCGACCTCAATTGAGCCCATCCCTGCTAATATCGCATCCAATTCCCCTGGCTTTTTCGCATTAAATAAATACTCTAAGTTATCAAAAATAGGCTGCATCCATGGCCTTAACTTTTCTTCCTTTTCACCTGGAAGAAAGCCGAGATCCTTTCCAACAGGAACGATCGGGCGAGCAACAAGCAGTTTTTTATAATATCCAAAATCCTCTGTTTGCATTAAACCAGATGCCAACGCAATAAGGGTTTTTCCCGTACCTGCTTTTCCTGTTAATGTTACTAAAGGCAAATCCTTTCTCAATAAAAGCTCCAATGCAATTGTTTGTTGAACATTACGAGGCTTGATTCCCCAAATATGTTCGTAAGCAAAAGTGAGTTTCTTTACCTTTTTCCCCGTTTTTTCAACAACTCCAATTGCGGAAGAAGAAGATCCTAAAGCATCTTTCATCACAAGGAATTGATTTGGATAGAAGTGGTGATTTGCGACATCTTTAAGGGGCAGTTCCCCCTTTTCATAAAAACGATTTAATAAATCTAACCCAATAAAAACTTCCAAAAACCCTGTATATAAGTGATCGTTTTCAATGACACGATCACTTAGGAAATCTTCACTAAGCAAACCGATTGCATCAGCTTTTACCCTAACAAGCGCATCTTTGCTTACTAAGATGACGGTTCGTCCATTTTCTTTCGTATCTTCTTCCAGCGAAAGGTTTTTGGCTACGGCAAGAATTCGGTTGTCATTTGTTTTTTCTACAAATATATCCTGTAATTGTTGGAAGGATCGATGATTTAATTCGATTCGCAAACTTCCGCCATTTTCCAGCGGGATTTTTTCATGCAGTTTGCCTGTCTCCCTTAGGCTGTCGATCAGTCTCGATACTTGTCTTGCATTCCTGCCTATCTCGTCCATATACCTTTTCTTTGAATCAACCTCTTCTAATACGACGGCTGGAATAACCACTTCATTTTCTTCAAATGAGAAAATCGAATTTGGGTCTTGTAACAAGACGTTGGTATCTAACACATATATTCTACTCAATCCGATGCCTCCTGCTCCTCTTGGGTCATAATAAATGCCTTTTGCCAACAGTGGAACGAATAGCACTTTTGCTTAAATATATGTTTTTCCGAATAAAGATAGAAGAAATTTTACACAATAACGATAAAGAATCCTAAGGGGGCGGCTCATAACGTGAAAAAGTGGCTTTTTATGCTTATTGGAGCAGTTGTATTAACTGGTTGCGGAGTAAATAACAAGCAAGTGCAAGAAAGTCAAAATCGAAATTTAGTCCATGTCAAAAATAGTGCGATCCAGCAGACTGACAGGATAACCGGACAAGAAGTCTCGAGACACCTCGTAAGCTTAGCATCGAGTATTCCTGGTATCAATGATGCAACCGCAGTCGTTTTAGGGAGATATGCGATTGTCGGAATTGATGTAAATAAAAACCTGGATAGATCAGAAGTAGGATCCCTTAAATATTCTGTTGCCGAAAGCTTAAGAAAAGATCCATATGGGGCAAGGGCAATTGTGATAGCAGATCCTGATATGAATGCACGTTTAAGAGAAATTTCAGATGATATCCGAAACGGAAAACCAATCCAAGGGATAATGAATGAGCTTGCTGATATCGCTGGCCGGCTTATGCCTGAAGTTCCCGCAGACATCATTGAACCAAAACATAACAATGCTCCACAAGAACCTAAAAAGCAATTGAATAGCAAAGAGGATCGGGAATTAGAAAACCAGCAAGATAAACAGTCAAACTTTCAAAAGGATAGGGGTCAATAACAAAGAATGCTTCTTTCATGAAGTAATTACTTTTACCCGCAATAAAAGTTATACTTTCCTACTAGCCAATAAAAAGCTTAGTCCGGAGACTAAGCTTTTTTCATTGCATCCATAACTTGTTTATCTAAACGTGCAGCTGCTTCTTTATCGTATGTTTTGTCGTATTGTGGTTCAGTAGTTATTTTCGAACCATAGAACATAACGTCCCTTACTTCTTTAATGCTAATTTCTATAAGGGCAAGCTTTAATGGAACACCATCCATTTTCTCTACTTTTACTGTAGCTTCCCCGCCAATTGAGTATGTAGATTCGTTTGCAATCACATTAATAACAACTTTATTATTTTGATTTATGTTTTGAACAATTCGGGATCGATTATCAACAGCGAAATAGATCGTTTCCTCATTTTTTGCAAGTACCCATGATATTGCACTTACATTCGGACCACCTGATTCATGGTCAATTGTTGCCAATGTAACAAATCGTTCATGCTGCAGTTCATCATATAACGCTTTAATCAATTTTGGTTCTACCTGATTTGCCATATTATTCACTCCTTTATAGTTTCATCATAGTATGCCCGACATGAACTTTCAACCAATATACTTTATCGAAAGTTAAAAAGAAATTCGATTAGATGCAGAACATCGTATATAATAAAGCAATGACGTAAAAATATGCTCAATTATCAGCTATTGTTATTAGATGCGATAGTAATATTTATTAAAGCAGCGAGAACTGTTATTTTCTAGAATTGAGGTGTCCGAAATTAGAGTAAAATGTGTATTATGTGATAAAATTGAATCCATTGAAAATGAATCTCTTCAAGCAAAGAAGCTTCGGAACCGTCCTATTCACACATACATGTGCAAGGAATGTGAAGCAAGAATTACCGACAAAACACAAAAAAGAATGGAAACAGGCCACTTTAAACTGTACCAGAGTAAAAAACAGGAAGAAGACTGGTAAAAAGAAAAGCGCAAGGTGCCCGCTTATCGGCGACAAGCATAAGACGAGCCGGCAGGAAGGTTGTTCTTTAACCTTCTTGACGGATTGGATTATGACCTCGAGCCGATGGCACCTGGAGCTAGACAGTTCTCTAACTTGAAAAAAGTTATATAAAAAAAGTCGTTCGTACGTTTAGTACGAGCGACTTTTCTTTTATTATGCGGAACACAAAACAAATGGCACGTGTTTGTGTCTTTATTCTTGGGGATAATTCACAAACTTTTCCGGCTCTGCATTCATCTGATCCAGCATGACTTCGATAAGTTCCCGTGGAAAGCGGGACTTTTTTCTTTCCCCATCTTGATCATAGTGTACATAATACATAATTTCGTCTTTCTCAATTTCAATATTTGAAAGACCATGATCTTCGGTCAGCATTTCCAAAAACGTTTTTTCCGTTTCTGCTGCAGCAAGGTCCTCCAGTCGTTCATCACTGACAATTTTAATCGTTAACCAATTATATAAGGCATCCTGCAATGATCTCATAACGGTCTCTCCAAACTATCCGTATTTATCCGTTCTTTTTATGCTGATGAAGGCGGATTTTGTAGGTGATTAAAATTAACGCTGCGACAACTAAACCTTCCGCAATTGGGAGAAATACGGCGAAAAAGGTTAAGACTGTACATCCAAGAATTAGAAAAAGATAAATAACCACTGACTTCGCAAATGGCAGCTTTTTAGCAAATCCTAATTTAAAAACAAGGATCGATAAACCGACGATTGTTAAATAAAGGAGCCACATCCCCAATGTTGAATTTTGTTCAACTCTGAATAAAGCGGCGAAAAAAGACAAACGCTCTGTTATATCCATTCTTCTCCTTCTCTTCTCCCTTCTGCCGTTAGCTTATTTCTGCAAGCTTTTTCTTTTTAGCTACTCTTTCACGTTCACTTTTATCAAGAATTTTTTTGCGGAGACGAATTGTCTCAGGCGTAATTTCGCAATACTCATCTTCATTCAAGTATTCTAAAGCCTCTTCTAGCGTCATTATACGAGGTTTTTTCATTGTTGCTGTTTGATCTTTATTTGCTGAACGGATATTTGTCGCATGTTTTACTTTTGTGATATTGACTGTGATGTCATTTTCACGTGTATGCTCACCAACAATCATACCTTCGTAAATTTCAGTCCCTGCTTCAACAAAGATGATTCCTCTATCTTCTACCTGCATAATACCATATGTGGACGATTTTCCACTCTCCATTGATACTAACACGCCTTGACGTCTTCCGCCAACCTGACCTTGAGCCATCGGCTGATAGCTGTCAAACGTGTGATTGATAATACCGTATCCACGTGTCAATGTTAAGAATTCCGTAGAATACCCAATTAATCCACGAGCAGGTACATTAAAAATCAAACGAACTTGGCCGCTACCATTATTAATCATATCGAGCATTTCACCTTTACGGGCACCGATTGATTCCATAATAGCTCCAGTATGTTCTTCAGGTACATCAATTTGCACACGTTCGATTGGTTCACAACGAACCCCATCAATTTCTCTTACGATAACTTCCGGCTTTGATACTTGCAACTCATAGCCTTCCCGGCGCATATTTTCAATTAAGATCGATAAGTGAAGTTCACCGCGTCCAGATACAATCCACGCATCAGGAGAATCCGTGTTATCAACACGAAGGCTGACGTCTGTTTGCAGTTGCGCACGTAAACGCTCTTCGATTTTTCTTGAAGTAAGATATTTTCCTTCTCTACCAGCAAAAGGACTGTTATTGACAAGGAATGTCATCTGTAAAGTAGGTTCATCGATATGAAGGACCGGGAGTGCCTCCTGATGTTCAACTGGACAAACGGTTTCCCCTACATTGATATCTTCCATGCCTGATAATGCAATTAAATCTCCTGCATGTGCTTCTTGAATCTCTTGGCGTTTAAGACCAAAGAAACCAAAAATTTTCGTTACACGGAATTGCTTTACAGAGCCATCCTGTTTCATTAATGCCACTTGTTGTCCAACGTGGATCGTTCCCCGGAAAACACGGCCAATTCCAATTCTGCCAACATAATCATTGTAATCGAGCAATGATACTTGAAATTGCAGCGGCTCGTCACGATTATCGATCGGAGCTGGAATATGCTCAACAATCGCATCATATAGTGACTGCATGTTGTCATCCTGTTTGGATGGATCAGGATCTGTACTTGCAGTTCCGTTAATTCCTGATGCGTAAATGACCGGGAACTCAAGCTGTTCTTCATTTGCACCAAGCTCAATAAATAAATCCAATACTTCGTCAACAACTTCTTCAGGCCGTGCAAAATCACGGTCAATTTTATTAACAACCACGATTGGCGTTATTTTCTGTTCTAGTGCTTTCTTCAATACAAAACGAGTTTGTGGCATACAGCCTTCATATGCATCAACGATAAGCAATACCCCATCAACCATTTTCATAATCCGTTCTACTTCTCCACCAAAGTCGGCATGACCTGGTGTATCAAGAATATTAATTCTTGTATCTTTATATTGGATCGCTGTATTTTTTGCCAAAATAGTAATACCGCGTTCTCTTTCGATATCATTTGAATCCATCGCACGCTCTTCCACGTGCTCGTTTGTCCGGAATGTCCCGGCTTGTTTCAAAAGCTGGTCAACCATAGTCGTTTTCCCGTGGTCAACGTGAGCAATGATAGCAATATTACGTAGATCTTCTCTAAGTTTCAAGCAAGTTCCTCCTACCTGTATTTAACAATCTAGAGCATTTCTGCTTTATAAACAATCTATAACTGAAACATTATACCACAAATAAACTGGAAACCTAAAAGCTTTTTGTGTAAAATAGGATCAAACAGGGAAATATTTTTATTTAGACTGTTATCGTAAACTTTGTTGCTATTTAAGCTTAAAGTGGTCTAGTTGATTTCCGCTCCAGGATGCTCGCTTTCCGCGGGGCGGGCGGTGAGCCTCCTCGGCGTCATGCGCCTGTGGGGTCTCACCTGACCCGCTGCTCCCGCTGGAGTCTCGCACCTTCCGCTCCAATCAACTACATACAAACCTATTTATTAACAACAATCATTTTTCTCCGGGTGGGAGGGATTCTAAAATGAAAAAAATTAAATGGCCCTTATTAGCTTTTGCGATTGGCGCAGCACTATGCATGATGGGGATCGGGGTTGCTGTGGCAGAAAGAAGCATCTTAGGAATTACCGCGTCCATTTTCGCATTAATATTTGTCATGGGATTTGGCTTTAAAACAAAAAAGAAAATGCGGGAAAATGGTTTGTTATAGAGGAGACAAACGCAAAAAGATGATCGTCTAAAATTAGGCGGTCATCTTTTTATCAAATTCGCCTTGGCGTATTTGCACGCAGACTTTTACCTTAGCTTGCTCGATAAATTCCTTTAAAAAAACTAAAGGATCGCCGGAGGCTTAACTTTATTCAGCCGAGGTTAGAACCCCCACTGAATTAGATACCTATTTGCATTCATCTCGCCACTTACATCGTTTTAAGACTTCTGCTAAATAAAGTTAAATTATTTGCATGTTGAGATTGCCATGATGGCGGATTACCATTTTCCATCCTTCAAATATTCTTTCATGACTTCTTGATGAAGGCCTGGCCTTGAGACAAAAACTGAATTTTTCTCTAATAGATTTAGCGGTTCCCCTTTCAGGTTAGTAGCGATTCCACCAAGTTCCTCAATCAATATGATGCCTCCAGCAATATCCCATGGGGCAAGGCGCAGGGTAATATAAGCATCGATTCTCCCGGAAGCGATATAGGCCATTTCGATTGCTGCCGACCCGTAGGATCTTGTTCCACGTGCATTCCTTACTAGCGGTGCCAATAATGTTCGATCAATATGTTTATTTTCAGACACCCACGTCGCATTCATTCCAATAATCGCTTCAGAAACATTCACTTCTGTTAGCTGGGGGAGCGGCAGATCATTAAAGAATGCCCCATTTCCTTTAACCGCATGATATAGTTCATCATGAACAACATCATAGATTAAACCAATTTTCCCTACTCCCTCTTCATAAATCCCAATGGATATTGCAAAATTTCGCTGCTGATGGATAAAATTCATCGTTCCATCAATCGGATCGATGATCCAAACAACTCCCGTAAGATCCGTTACGTCATCCCCAAAACCCTCTTCACCTAGAATTTTATGATCCGGATATATTTCTTTAATTTTCTCGATGAAAAATTGTTCCGTTTTTTTATCAATGTCGGTAACTAAATCGTTTGCATTTGATTTTGTTTGAATGATTAAGGTTTTACTGAATGATTGCTTTATCTTTTGTCCAGCTTCTTTTATCCACTTTTTTGCATAATTATCAATCTCAAACCAATTCGTCATTCGTTCCCCTCCGCTTCCATCTTTGCTGCCAGCGTCCAAAAATTGACAGATCTATTCATATTAGAATTAACACTAGCTTAATGTAAAAAGGATTTCTCTTCAAGTTATCTCTAACTTTGTTGCTATTTAAGAGGTATAGTTGATTTCCGCTCCAATCAACTTGATACAAAATTTAAAAACTGCAATCATTTAAAAAACAGCCAAATAAATAAACGAACCCCAAATTTGAATTTGGCGTTCGTTATTATTGGTTAAGTCTTTTTTTATTATGCATCTGATCAAGCTTTCTCCTTTAGCTAGTTGTTCGGAATATAATAATCGCTTAAAGTGCTTTAAGTCTTAGAAGTTCCTGCCTGATTTTTTCTAGTTTTTGTTTACTTACAGTCTTTAAGTCTTCATTTTGTTCATTCATGGCATCAAACAATGTTGCAAGCTCATAATCCATTTCCAATCGAAGAACAGCTGTTCTTTCTTTCTCCCCAGCTTTATTCTTGACTGATTTCATAAGTTGTTTCATTGACAGTACACCCCTTCCAAATAATCTAATTTTAGTTTTCTGATTATTTTTACTATTATATTATGAGGAATATTGTATAGTTGCAACAAATTTGTGCTTTTGCCTAAAGTACTTTTTATTAACAATCAAATACGCCTTGGCGTATTTGCGCCCAGATTTTTACCTTAGCTTTCTCGAAAAATTCCTTTAAAAAATCTGAGGCATCCGCCGAAGGCTTGACTTTATTCAACCGGGGTTTAACCCCCAATGAATTGAATACCTTTTTTGCATTCATCTCGCCACTTATTGATGTGGGTGACTTCCGCTGGATAAAGTTAAAGCAATAAACCTCCTAGCTAAGGAGGTTTATTGCTTTCCGGTACTCTCATTTTTTCATTTTTATTCTTCCGCCTGATTCTGTTTCTTTGACGGTTTTAACCGTACGATAAGATGAATAGCCGCTAATACTTTCAAACTCATCGCAAATTTTCTTTTCTTGTGATTTCCCGGGGACAATTTCCTTAAATCGTCTATATACTTCCAGAAAATAGTCTCTATCTACCCCTTTTTCATAAGCTCTTTCAATCACTTGAAAATAGTTGATGACATCAATGATTTCATCGGTTGACCAATCTGGTTCCATTGGATATTGATATTCCATTTTACTCCACCTCGTATAGTTGTTCTTGAAGTTTTTTCGCTGTTACCTTATGAATCGGCCCAATTTTGGCGAATTTTCTTGCAATCTGTTATGATTCGATCAAAAAGCTCTTGAACGGTCGGAACATCTTTTATAAGCCCCATAACTTGACCTGCCCAAGCAAATCCCTCATTTTCTTTCCCTTCATATATATATTTTTTATTAGCCTCCCCACTAATATAGGCTTTTAATTGTTCATACCCGCCATTTTCTTTTTCAATTTCTAATATGCGATCTGTCCAAGAATTTGCAATTACCCTAGCAGGTGCGCCTATTGATCTTTTAATAACAACTGTATCACTTTCACTGCCGTTCACAAGTCTTGTTTTATAAGCTTCACTTGCGTGCACACATTCCTTCGTAGCAATGAATCTTGTCCCCATTTCAATTCCTTCCGCACCTAAAGAGAGTGCCGCCATTAACCCTCTGCCATCTCCAATCCCACCTGATGCAATGACTGGAATAGAAACGGCATCGACTACTTGCGGGATCAATACAAAAGTTCCGATATCCTCTCTGCCCAAGTGTCCGCCCCCTTCTTGGCCAACGACCATTACTGCATCTGCCCCAAGTTCTTCTGCTTTCATCGCTTGTCGTTTTGCAGCAACAAGAACGAGCTTTTTCACGTTTACACCCTTTAATTGGTCAAAAATTGGCGTGGGATTGCCACCTGTCATAGAGATGACTGGTACTTCTTCTTCGATCGCAATATCTAAGTAATGCGAAAAGGGCCTTCCGTGCTGTCCAATCGCAAAATTTACACCAAATGGCTTATCTGTCATTGCCTTCACTTTTTGAATCTCTTCCCGCAAAGCTTCCGGACTTTCTAACGACATTGCGGTCACTTGCCCTAATCCTCCTGCATTTGAAACAGCAGCAGCTAAATCCGAATAAGCAAGATGGGCGAGACCTCCTTGTATTATGGGATACTTAATATTTAATAACTCTGTCACTCGGGTGTTCCAGTCCAATTTAATTCCCCCTATCCATCTATTCCCTTCTTATCTTCTATTTCAATGGGTTATTTTCCTGTTATAATCTTAAACTAATGGATAAGACAATGCATTTTTCATGTTTTTTCATTTTAAAATTTCTATGCAAAGGAAAGGAATAATGCTATAATTTCAATGTTTTATGATTTGACTTTGTTAGACAGTTTTGTTGATAACTTAATATAAAGAGGTGTGGGGAACAATTGTCTCAATATGAAACACCGTTATTCAGCGGTTTACTGGCACACGCGAAAAAAAATCCTGTTCAATTCCATATACCCGGTCATAAGAAAGGGGCGGGAATTGATCCGGAATTCAGAGAATATATTGGCGATAATGCCCTTGCAATCGATTTAATCAATATTGGTCCGCTCGATGATCTTCATCAGCCAAGCGGAATCATTAAAGAGGCACAGGATTTAGCAGCTGAAGCGTTTGGAGCGGATCGAACATTCTTCTCTGTTCAGGGAACAAGTGGGGCTATCATGACAATGGTAATGGCTGTTTGCGGACCTGGGGATAAAATAATTGTACCGAGAAATGTTCATAAATCAGTCATGTCAGCGATTGTTTTTTCTGGTGCAACACCGATCTTTATTCATCCTGAAATTGATGTAAATCTAGGAATTTCACATGGAATTACGACAGATTCGGTAGCAAGAGCTCTTGAACAGCATCCAGATGCAAAAGGGGTTCTAGTCATTAATCCGACCTATTTCGGCGTTTCAGCAGATTTAAAAAAGATTGTCGAAATTGCTCATTCATATCATGTTCCAGTGTTAGTTGATGAAGCACACGGCGTGCATATTCATTTCCATGATGACCTGCCATTATCTGCTATGCAAGCAGGAGCAGATATGGCTGCAACTAGCGTGCATAAACTCGGCGGTTCCATGACTCAAAGTTCCATTTTAAATATGAGGGGCAATTTAGTATCGCCAAAGAGGGTACAATCCATTCTTAGCATGCTAACAACAACTTCTACATCCTATTTGTTGCTGGCCTCTTTGGATGTAACAAGGAAACGCCTGGCGACAGAAGGAAAGGAACTAATTGACAGGACGATTGCTCTTGCCCAATCAATGAGACGTCGGATTAATAATATCGAGCACATTTATTGCGTTGGGGAAGAAATCTTGGAGACTAAAGCTGCCTATGATTACGATCCAACAAAATTGATCATCTCTGTTAAGGATTTAGGATTAAGCGGGTTTGATGTGGAAAAATGGCTGCGAAAAAAATACCATATCGAGGTTGAAATGTCAGATTTATATAATATCCTTTGTATTATTACGCCAGGGGATACGGAAAAAGAAGCTGATATTCTAATCACTGCCCTAGAAGAATTATCCGATGAACGCCACGGCCATGCCGAAAAGCTTGAGGCTCAAGTACTTCTGCCGGATATTCCCGTTTTAGCCGTTTCGCCTCGTGACGCTTTTTATGCAGAAACTGAACTTGTCCTTTTTGATGAATCAGAAGGAAGAATCATCGCAGAATTTATTATGGTTTACCCTCCTGGTATCCCGATCTTTATTCCTGGAGAAATTATTACGAGCGAAAATCTTCGTTATATCAAAACAAATATGGAAGCGGGGTTACCCGTGCAGGGCCCTGAAGATTACGACTTTAAATATCTTCGGGTCATTAAAGAGCATAGAGCAATTAGATAAGGAAAGAGCCTTCTCTGAGTCGAGAGAAGGCTCTTTTATGATTTAGAAGAAAGCGTCTACATTATTTTTGCTCTGACAAAGGAAGATGCTCTCCATCGCAGCATTTACATTTGGATTTAGAATATAACACAGTTACTTTTTCATCTTCAAAATGATCAATAGTGGAATTACAAGCTTGGCATACAATCGTACCCATCTTTTCAATCTCCTTTTCATTGAGTCACAATTTTTGAAAGCGGTTTATTTATCTTTAATTACATAATAATATAACACAATTAGAATTTCAAGCCTAATTGTATAACCTATTAAAAGAAATCTCTTAAAAACCCCTCTCCCCTTAAAAATACGGTTAAAATAGTATGGCACATAAAAATAAAACAGGCTAAAATCGGCCTGTTTTATTTTTTAATTATTCATATTGGGTTTCGAAATAAGAACCTGGGAGGGCTTCTCTAAAGAATTCACATAAATCTTCTGCCTGTTGGTAATTATCCATTTTAAAGACTTTTTGTAAATATTCAATATCTTCGAGGTCATTAGGGTCGAGGAGTGTTGAGCGGCCTGTCTGCATACAAACGACAAGGGGTTTTCCAAAAAAAAGATTTGTATATACAATCCCAAAATCATAACGTGTTAGCTCCGTTGTAAAACCAACAAAACGAACTTTAACGTTTTCGTGCTCGTCATAGAGCTTTTCGAAAAGTTCCATTTTACTCCTCCCTTTATTCGAATATTTAGAATCTTATTATAATTTATAATTTACGATTTAACAAGTGTTTTTAGGAAAATTCTCAATTTAAGTTGTCATAAGTTTTTATTCAGTGCTAGAATGGGGATGATAGTATAAATGGAATATGGGGGGATGGATGTTGGCAAGTAACGCATACATTAAGCTCGTGCCTTCATCAGCAAAAGAAAATATTACCACAGATGAGGTAAAAGAATTATTTCAGTACTTTAAAAAAATAACAGCAAAAACTGGCAGCCAAATTGATTGGAAATATAACGAAGCCGCTTTTCCATATGAAATGAAAGAGAAACCAGAAGGAAAAGGCAAATGGTTCTACCTGCATTCCGACCATGATCGCTATCATGCAATCTTACTCGGAATAGATAAGGAAACGATCCGTGAAGATGATGGTTTAGAACGCGAACAATCGTACATACAAATAACCCTACCCGAATCATCTACATTTGGTGACAAAGGAAAAGCAAATGAATTTTGCCGATTTTTAGCACAAAAGCTTCAAGGAGAATTACATTTATTTAATGGAAGAATTATGTATTTCTATCCTAGGAAATAATATTTTCGATAGAAGAACAGCAATTAGCTGTTCTTCTATTTTTTTATCATTATACGCCTATTAATGCCATTGTGAATTGAAAAGAGCCATATAAAGTTAGACTTAGGGCAGTAATAAAAAATGTTTTCTTGACTGATTTCATTATATTATTGCCAATAATGACAGCGATATAAAAAAAAACGAAGAACATCATTATTTTATAGACAGGCTGATCATATTTTGATAACCATTCAATAAAGGTGTAGCCACTCCAAATCATTAGCTGCAGAAGCAGTGCTGTATATATCTTCATCATTCCACCACCAGTTATTTTATCCCTTCGTCCTACCTTTTTGCTAAAACATGGTGTCTATGTAATATATGTAGAAAACGGAAATCTTATTTTTCATTTCTGTAACATTTAGGTGACAAGCCATGTTTTTATTTGTTCATGTGATAAAATACTCAATATCACCCGATGAAAATACAGACTATTTTTTCAATTGACTATTTTCATAAAGTTTGTTTGTTGCTTTTTTAGTGTGATTTTTATATAACTATCTGGGTTGATTGAAGCGGAGGGCACTTGACTCCTCGAAAATGCTATCGCATTTCCTTCGTGTGTGGGTAGATTCAAGGATGTAAATTCAGTATCCTGCGAGAATAGAGGGAAGCGGGAGCCCCCGCATGCGGTTAAGCCGAGGGGGCTCCCGTCCCTCCCCGCGGAAAGCAACGGGCAAACTTGGAAGGATAAAAACGACAATATATGCGAAAAGAGCATTTTGATTTTATTGAATAATACTTTTATAACATCGTAAAGTGAGGAATTGTAAATGAAAGGGTTGCCACTTTTATTCATTGCTTCTCTCTTATTTGTGACCTCCTCATGTGTCAATACTGAGACGAAAGAAGAATTGATTTTTGATCAGAACACAAAACAAATCATCTTTTTTACGGACGGTAAAGATTACGAGCAAGAAGTTTCCTATTATGATGCGATTATTGAACTTAAAAAAGATTTCCCGAACGAAATCAAAAATATGAAAATCATTACGGCCTCCAATGCCCAAAAATATTATAATACGTTTGAAATTCAAAATTGCCCGGCTATTTTACTGATTTACCAAGAAAAAATACTTGTTAAAATAAAAGGCGAAGCCACAAAAAGCCAAATTGTACAGCCATTTTCTCATGCCCTTGGGAATGGATTATAACGGGGAATATTCCTAATCAAAACAAAAAAGTCCTTTCCGCTTGGAAAAGGACTTTTTTGTTTGTTATTTAACAATATGAATGGGACTTCCAAGTGCGACTTCTGCAGCTTCCATCGTAATTTCACCTAATGTTGGATGTGCATGAATGGTCATTGCTAAGTCTTCTGCTGTCATTCCAGCTTCAATCGCTAAACCTATTTCCGCAATCATATCTGATGCACTGGCACCGGCAATTTGGCCACCAATGATCAGACCATCTTCCTTGCGTGTAACAAGCTTCAAAAAGCCTTCTGTATTATCAAGGGCTAGTGCACGGCCATTGGCTGCAAATGGGAATTTGGCAGCTGTAACTTCTATTCCTTCTTCTTTAGCCTGCTTTTCCGTGTAGCCGACTGAAGCAAGTTCAGGATCCGAGAATACAACTGCTGGAATTCCTAAATAGTCAATCTCAGAGCTATGGCCAGCTATTACTTCCGCTGCAATTTTTCCTTCGTAGGAAGCCTTATGCGCTAATTGAGGACCTTGAACAATATCACCGATTGCATAAATATTGTTGATATTTGTTCGGCATTGCTTATCAATTTCAATAACACCGCGGTCGCTCATGTTAATGCCGACTTGTTCTAGTCCTAATTCGTCTGTATTAGGGCGTCTGCCAACCATTACGAATACATAATCAGCCTCAACTGCTATCTCTTCGCCTTTTACTTCATATTTAACCGTTACGCCATTTTCGTTCTCTTCTACACCTTTTGCAAGTGCTTTCGTGATGATTTCGGCGCCTTTTTTCTTAAGATTACGTTTTACGAGAGAACTCATTTGCTTCTCAAAACCAATAAGGATATCATCCGCACCTTCAAGAACGGTTACTTGTGTACCGAAGTTAGCGTAAGCACCACCAAGCTCAAGTCCGATTACGCCGCCGCCAATAACAACGATTTTTTCCGGTATCTCTTGAAGTGCAAGTGCACCTGTTGAATCGAGCACACGTTTGGAGTATTTAAAAGCAGGAAGTTCGATTGGACGTGAACCAGTTGCAATAATTGCATTTTTAAACGTATACGTTTGTGCTGAGTTTTCATCCATTACCCTAAGTGTATTCGCATCAACAAAGTAAGCTTCACCGCGTACGATGTCAACCTTATTTCCTTTTAACAGGCCTTCTACCCCACCTGTCAATTTCTTAACTACACCAGCTTTAAATTCTTGTACTTTTGTAAAATCAACCTTCACATTTTCAGCTGTTATCCCGATCGAATCGGAATGCTTAGCAACTTCGTAACGGTGGCCAGCAGCAATTAATGCCTTGGATGGAATACATCCTACGTTTAAACAAACACCACCAAGGTTTGCTTTTTCTACGATAGTCACCTTTTGGCCAAGCTGCGCTGCCCGAATTGCAGCTACATATCCGCCAGGGCCTGAACCGATGACGATTGTATCAGTATCAATTGGAAAATCTCCTACAACCATTTTTTACGCCTCCATTAACAAAAGTTCTGGATCGTTCAGTAAACGTTTAATGTGGTTCAACGCATTTTGAGCTGTTGCTCCATCAATAATACGGTGGTCAAAGCTTAATGATAATGCTAATACTGGTGCAGCAATAATCTCACCATCTTTAACAATTGGCTTTTCAGCGATCCGGCCAATTCCTAAAATAGCTACCTCAGGATGGTTAATAACCGGAGTAAACCATTGTCCGCCAGCAGAGCCGATATTTGTGATTGTGCAAGAAGCACCTTTCATTTCATCAGGGGCTAATTTACCATCACGGGCCTTAGTTGCTAGTTCATTAATTTCATTAGAAATCGCAAAAGTTGATTTGCGGTCAGCATCTTTGATGACAGGAACTAATAGTCCTTTTTCAGTATCCGCAGCAATTCCGATATTATAATAATGCTTTTGGATAATTTCGCTTGCAGCGTCATCAATGGATGTATTCAAAGCAGGGAACTCACGCAGTGCGCTTGTTAATGCTTTCACAACATATGGAAGGAAAGTAAGTTTAATTCCTTTACTTGCAGCCACTTCTTTGAACTTTTTGCGATGAGCGACTAGTTTTGTAACATCAATCTCATCCATTAACGTAACATGTGGAGCTGTATGTTTAGAGTTAACCATTGCTTTTGCAATCGCTTTGCGAATCCCGCTCATTTTTTCACGTGTTTCAGGATATTGACCTTGTGGAACGACTTGTGCTGCTGCAGGAGCTGCTGCTTTAGGTTCTGCTTGTGCAGTCGTTGTTTCTTCTTGATTCGAAACAACTTCTGTTTGAACTACAGCACCGCCATTTAAGAAGGACTCAATATCGTCTTTTAAGATTCGGCCATTTTTGCCACTTCCTGCGACAAGGCGGATTTCTACGCCTTTATCACGTGCAAATTTCCGAACAGAAGGCATTGCGATGATGCGGCGAGCTTGGTCTACTTCAGTCTGAGCAATTGCAGTATTCGCATTCGTACTCTCCTGCTTAGGAGCCTCAGCAGCCACTTCTTCAGCTTTAACGTCCGTTTCTTCGTCACCTTTAAACTTAATATTCTCATATCCCGGTGCATCAAATGTGATTAATACTTGTCCTACCGTTGCAACTGTTCCTTCACCAACTAAGATTTCTTCAACAGTACCCTTAACTGGAGAGGGAATTTCTACTACCGCTTTATCATTTTGCACTTCACATAAAACGTCGTCTTCTTGGACTTCTTCCCCTGGCTTCACAAACCACTTGACGATTTCACCTTCATGAATACCTTCACCAATGTCAGGCAATTTAAATTGAAATGACACTTGGAATCACCCTCCTACGTTGATTTAATACTTTCTTATCCGAAAATAAGCAGGGGCAAATTTATTCATACCCCCTGCTTTTACCGTAAACAATTAGGCTGTGTAAAACGTAGCTGTTGATTTCCGCTGCAGGCACTCGCTTTCCGCGGGCGGTCGGGGAGCCTCCTCGTCGCTAACGCTCCTGTGGGGTCTCCCCTGACACGCTTTTCCCGCAGGAGTCTCGTGCCTTCCGCTACAATCAACAAGTGCAATTATTAAGATTAATCTTTAACACAGCCAACAATTAAAAAGTTAAAACTTTTTTACTTGTTTCAATGATGTCTTTGTAGTTTGGAAGCCAGACTGTTTCCGCTTGTGGGAACGCGAATACTGTATCTGGAGCCGCTACACGTAGAACTGGGGCTTCAAGACTTAAAATCGCACGATCACTGATTTCAGCGACAACATTTGCAGCAATCCCAGCTTGTTTTTGTGCCTCTTGAACAACAATTGCACGACCTGTTTTCTCAACCGATGCAATAATTGTTTCGATATCAATTGGGGATACCGTACGTAAATCAATTACTTCCGCAGAATGACCTTCTTTTTCTAGTTCCTCTGCCGCTTTTAGTGACTCGTGAACCATTGCACCATAAGTAATGATTGTTAAGTCAGAGCCTTCGCGTTTCACTTCCGCTTTTCCTAATGGAATCGTGTATTCCTCTTCAGGCACTTCTTGACGGAAAGAACGATATAATTTCATATGCTCAAGGAAAATTACTGGATCATTATCGCGAATTGCTGAGATCAGCAAACCTTTTGCATCATATGGAGTTGATGGGATGACAACCTTTAATCCAGGTTGTTGGGCCATTAGTCCTTCTAAGCTGTCAGCATGCATTTCAGGCGTATGCACGCCGCCTCCGAACGGAGAGCGGATCGTTACAGGAGAATTGTAGCGGCCTCCTGAACGGTAACGCATACGTGCCAACTGTCCAGAAATAGAGTCCATTACTTCGTAAACAAAGCCGAAAAACTGAATTTCAGGAACCGGGCGGTAACCTTGTAAAGTAAGACCCACCGCTAAGCCACCGATACCAGATTCTGCAAGTGGTGTATCAAATACGCGTTCTTCGCCAAATTCTTGTTGAAGGCCTTCAGTTGCACGGAATACACCACCGTTAACACCCACGTCTTCACCGAATATTAAAACATTCGGATCATTTCGCAATTCAGTGCGTAGGGCATCTGTGATTGCTTGTATCATTGTCATTTGCGCCATGGCTTACTTCGACTCCTTTTCTTTATAAATTTCATATTGTTCTTTTAAGTTATAAGGCATTTCTTCGTACATGATCGAAATTAAGTCCGTCACCTTTTGCTTTGGTGCTTCATCAGCCTTTTTAATTGCATCTTTAATATCTTCTTTTGCTTTTTCAATAATTTCATTTTCCTTCTCTTCGTTCCAAAGTCCTTTATCTTCTAGGAATTTACGGAAGCGAACAAGCGGATCTTTTTTCTCCCACTCATTATCTAGGTCAGATGTACGGTATCTCGTAGGATCATCACCGGCCATTGTATGTGGTCCGTAACGGTAAGTAAGTGTTTCAATTAATGTTGGACCTTCACCATTTAATGCACGTTCACGAGCTTCACGAACAGCAACATATACTGCAAGCGGATCCATTCCATCAACTTGGACACCAGGAATTCCTGCTGCAACAGCCTTTTGAGCGATTGTCTGAGCTGCAGATTGCTTTTCAACTGGTGTAGAAATAGCAAATCGGTTATTCTGAACAATAAAGATAGCCGGAGCTTTATAAGCACCTGCAAAGTTAATTCCTTCGTAGAAATCACCTTGTGAAGCTCCTCCGTCACCTGTATACGTAATCGCAACTGCTTTTGCGCCACGTTTTTTCATTCCAAGCGCAACACCTGCAGCTTGAATGTATTGAGCACCAATAATAATTTGCGGAGCAATTACATTTACTCCTTCAGGAATATTTCCACCTTCAAAATGGCCTCGAGACCATAAGAAAGCCTGTGAAAGCGGCAAGCCGTGCCAAATCATTTGTGGAACATCACGGTAACCAGGAAGAATGAAATCTTCTTTTTCTAACGCAAATTGGGATGCTAATTGGGATGCTTCCTGTCCAGCAGTAGGTGCATAGAAGCCAAGTCTTCCTTGTCTATTTAATGAAATCGAACGTTGATCCAAAATACGCGTATAGACCATACGACTCATTAATTCTTGTAGCTGATCATCACTTAAATCCGGCATTGCTGACTCATTAACAACTTTGCCTTCTTCATTTAGGATTTGTAGCGTTTGGAATTGTTCTGCAATTTTTTCGAACTGTTTCTTCGCATCGAATTGTACATTCTTTGTTTTAGAAGCCATGTGAGTCACCCTTTCCTTTCTTTAAAAAGACGTTATTTAAGAGTTAAATACCACAAATTATAGGTTGCCCAAACTTTATTCAAATTAGAAAGTTTTCTATTATTGACAAAAACCTTTCTTGTTTAATTCTTTGATAACGGGTGGGCTGAATTTAATAGTTTTTCATTTATCCATAATAAAAACGTCTTTATTGTTTTTCCAATACCATCATATTCTGTATCAATGAATTTTGCAACAAAATTGATACAGAATTAATTGGTTAATTTTAGTTTCCATGATGAATTCACTCTCCCCAATTACTAAGGTTCTTGTTTTACACTGTTTTCACATTTTTTATGTATGCACCTATTATTTATACTGTATTAACTCAACACAGCTTACTGTATTATAAAATAAAGAAGATTTACGAGATGTGTTATAACAACTTTGTGAGAAAGGTCACAACTTTTATTATATTAAAGAAATATTAACGATCCTTGCCTTTGAGAATAGAAAGGAACAGTAGCGTTTGAGCTAAAAGAAGATAGCCTAAGCTAAAGCCTTAAGTTTCCTAAAAATAATAAAAGCCAGCACCAATTAATGCTGACTTGGATACCTATTTCTTCGTTTTAATTTCGAGTCCAGCTTCTTTATAGAAGGATAATTTCGTTTCATTATATTGATTTGTTTTTTCATTAAACATTTCATTTGCTTCTAATACTTTTGCATATTCTTCATTAATTTTTGAAATTTGATTTTCGAGTTGTTCTAACTGGAGGTCTTCTTTTTTGAACATCTCGTAAAGCCCTTTATCTAATTTAAGTGCATTCGAATAATGTTGATACAAATCATTATGAATATTATATCTTTCCATCATAATATCGTATAATTCCAGTGATTTTTCTTTAAGAAGAGGCTCTTCCACTTCTTCTATTATGGCAGATAATGTTTGAAATTCTGCTTTTGATGCTTCTATGCTTTCCTGCTCAATGTCCATATGTTTTTTCCTTTTACCAACAATTACGGAAGCTTCATTTGAAAGTTTGGTGATTTCTTCAAATTCTTTCATTCCAAGGGAAATGATATGATCATAAATTCCCTTCTCCTTTTTTTCCAATTCGACAAGTGGAACTTGCTGATCTTCAAACGCTTTTTCAGTAGATACTACTTTTTCTAGGACTTCATACATTTTTTCAACGGGCGTTTGCTTGTTGGAACAACCTGAAAATAAAAGAATACCAATAATACACATAAAAACTAGGTAGCTTTTGCGGAAAATCGACACGTTGAAACCTCCTTATAATAACAATTCTTACTATATCGGTAGTTTATGTTTTTGACAATGGTCAACACTTAGAGGCATTATTACGACTGGGGTATAAGCCTGTCCATACAGTTAGTCTATTCTGATACTTTTCGGATATGACTTGGGCGAGAGCCTACACAAATAAATTGCCTTCTACATAGGCTGTATTAATCGTCCGATACAAAATAAATCATATGTCGACGATAATCTAATTTTAGGGAGGTTATCTTTCATGTACGGATATGGCGGATACGGTTTTGGCTGCGGCTATCCAGTAGGCGGCGTTGGATGTGGCTATCCAGTAGGCGGCGTTGGATGTGGCGGAGTGGGATTCGGCGGAGGCTTCGCGATAATTGTAGTCCTCTTCATCCTTCTCATCATTATTGGTTGTACTTGCATAAGATTTTAGTTTATTTTTAGGGAAGGTGCAAAAAAGTACCTTCTCTTTTATTAACTTTTTACATACTCTCTGATAGACTTATGAATATATTTATAACTACAGGAGTGAGTTTCATGATAACAATGGAGGATATTATCCGGGATGGTCATCCGACACTTAGGGAAGTAGCTAAGGAAGTAGCCCTTCCCCCTTCAGAAAGTGATAAACAAACATTAACGCGCTTATTAGAATATGTGAAAAATAGCCAAAATCCACAAATAGCGGAAAAATACGGTCTTCGCTCTGGTATTGGACTCGCCGCTCCGCAAATAAATATTTCAAAAAGAATGATCGCCGTTCATGTTTGGGATGAAAACGGGGTGCTTAATAGTTATCCGCTTTTCAATCCAAAAATCATTAGCCATTCAGTAGAACGTGCCTATTTGACATCAGGTGAAGGCTGTTTATCTGTAGATGAAGCGATACCTGGATTTGTTCCAAGGTATGCACGAATAACAGTGAAGGGAACAACACTGGAGGGAAATGAAGTTAAGCTTCGTCTAAAAGGGCTTCTTTCCATTGTATTCCAACATGAGATTGACCATCTAAACGGAATTATGTTTTATGATCATATTGACAAGGAAGATCCCTTTAAATTAATCGAAAATGCTATCCCGATTGTAAGATAACGTAAGAAAAAGACTGATCCTCCTGGTTCAGTCTTTTTCTTACGTTAATCAAATTCGCCTTGACGTATTTGCGCCCAGAATTTATCGAGCTTGCTCGATAAATTCCTTTAAAAAATCTGAGGCATCC
>NZ_JAHNZZ010000001.1:276084-296022 GCF_019039215.1 Bacillus sp. FJAT-29790 | reverse complement strand
GGTTTGAACCCCCACTGAATTGGATATCTATTTGCATTCATCTCACCACTTATAGATGTGGGAGACTTCTGCTGAATAAAGTTAATGGTATTAGATCAATTTCAATGCCTTCAAACCATTCCAGATTCCATCCTGATCAACATCAGTTGTCGTATAATCAGCAACCTTCTTCAATTCTTCTTTTGCATTTCCCATCGCAACACCATTTCCAACCGTTTCTAGCATTTCGATGTCATTTAATCCATCCCCAAATGCATACACATCTTCTAGGTCAAAGCCAAGACGATCAATCATCTTTTTAATCCCTTCTGCCTTGGATCCCCCAGCAGGCAAAATGTCGGAAGAAAATGGATGCCAGCGGATGAAACGGAAATCCGGGTATTCGCCATGGTATATTTTCTCTTCCTTTTCTTCACAAAATATTAAGGATTGGTAAATCTCTCTGTCTTTATAGAAATGAATATCTTTATCAGGATGCGGAAACTTCAGACTTCCTAAGCCTGATTCGATTAATTCATGATGTTTCACAGTGGCCTTCATCGTTTTTTCATTCATGAAAATTAACGGATGATTATATTCTTTTGCCTGGTTAGAGATTTTTTCAATTTCGGTCGTTTTCATCGGATTTCGATAAATAACTTCATTCTCAAATACAACATATTGACCGTTAAAACTGACAAAAGAATCGATATCTAACTCTTCTCTTAAGCTTTCGAACATAAATGGAGCACGCCCAGTTGCAATGGCAACAAATACGCCGTTCTTTTTTAATTGTTCCAGGGATTCCTTCGCTGAGTCAGGCAGCTTTTTATCGTGGTCAAGCAGTGTTCCGTCAATATCAAAAAAAACAATCTTTTTCATTTTCAATTATACTTCCTTTCTTTCTTAAACTATGCCGCAGCTTTATTTTCGGCCTTTTTTCTTTTAAGGGAGGCTATATAAATGCCCGCAAAGATAATCAGAAGACCAAGAATCATCGAAACATGAATCTCCTCCTCAAGAATAAACGCCCCCCAAATGATGGCCGATGCAGGAGCTAGGTAAGTGACTAATGAAGCAAATTCCGGACTCCCCTTTTTAACTAAAAAGTAATACAAAAGATAAGCTAATCCTGAACCGAGGGAACCTAAACCAATCAGCGGGAGAATGACAGAAATTTCCTTGAATGCATAAATAGATACAGGTGTCATTACCATCATCATAACAAAACTAATAATTGAAGCAACAAATAGGGTGAAAAGAGATATATGTAAAGTAGATAAATGAAGCAAATACCTTTTTGTTAAATGGGCTCCCGCGCCGTAACAAATGGCTCCCCCGAGTATTAATAACACGCCTGATAAATTTCCAGATAGAAGTTCACCTGGTTTAATGTCTGATATAATAAATATTCCAACGAACCCAAACGCAATCCCGATCCATTGGTTTCTCTTTAATGCAGATGCAAAAAAGACTGAACCAATGATTAGGGTCCAGATTGGAGTTGTGGCATTTAGGATTGAGGCTAGACTTGAGGAAATCTTCATTTCGCTAGTAGAAATAAAAAGCCATGGTAATGCGTTATTTAAAAAGCCAACTAAGAACAGTTTCTTCCAAGGGAGTTCTTTAAATGCAATCTTTTCATGTTTTATAAGGGCAAGAATAGCAAGCGTAACGAATCCAAATATACATCGGCCAAAAACGACCGCTGCAGGACCCATATCTTCAAGCAAAATTTTTATGAATAAAAAAGAAGTGCCCCAGATAATACTTAATAAGATTAAAGTACTGTATAGCTTCCCCATTTCTCCCCACATCCTTTTGCTTCTTTCGTTTCCCGTAATAAAACACTAAACCCATAAAGGATAATTGTCAATATATTACTGTAGTAGAAAATAGCGAAAATACACGAAAAATCCAAAATTAGCCACGGAAGATATCTTAATTTCAGCATACAATAATAACAAAAAGAGGATTTTTAAAAACAAATCCTGTTTAAACATCTTTGATTGCTTTACATTGGACAAGGATCGTTTAAAATAGAAGATAAGGAGATGATCCACTATGTTAAAGAAGCTAAGAAAGAAGCTCTTAAAACAGTGGAAAGAAATGCTTCGAAAAAAGACGATTGCCTAATTCACTTTTGAGCCCTTCAAAATCAAGAAGGGCTCCTTCCTTATTAGAAATGCGGAAGTTCTGTCGTAGCCTACTTTCACTAAAGGAAGTATTTTTAACCTAAATAAGAAAAAACATGAAAAACATGTTAATTTTTTATATAATAGAAAAAGTGACATCGGATTAAGGAGAGATTTAGGATGATTTTTAAAGTATATTACCAGGAAACAATCAAGCAAGTACCCGTTCGTGAAAAAACGAAAGCGATTTATGTAGAAGGAGAATCCGAAAGAGATGTTCGGACTAAGTTAGCAGACCGGCCGTATAATATTGAGTTTGTAACAGCTTTAGAAGGCCCTTTTTTGGCGTATGAAAAACAAAACGAAGACTTTAAAGTATTGGAGATTGGATAAATTATGAAATTTGTAAAAAATGATCAAACAGCCGTTTTTGCCCTTGGAGGACTAGGTGAAATCGGAAAAAACACATACGCTGTTCAATTCCAGGATGAAATCATCCTCATTGATGCGGGCATTAAGTTTCCAGAAGATGAACTGCTTGGAATTGACTATGTGATACCAGACTACACTTATTTAGTTAAAAATGAAGATAAGATTAAAGGGCTTTTCATCACCCACGGGCATGAAGACCATATCGGCGGAATTCCCTATTTATTAAGAGAGATAAATATTCCTGTCTATGGAGGAAAGCTTGCTCTTGGCTTACTTAGAAATAAATTAGAAGAACACGGATTACTTAGACAAACGAAAATGCATGAAATAAAAGAAGATGATGTAATTAAATTCAGAAAAACATCTGTAACATTCTTCCGGACAACTCATAGTATTCCTGATTCTTACGGGATTGTAGTTAAAACCCCACCTGGACAAGTTGTTCATACCGGAGATTTTAAGTTTGATTTCACGCCTGTCGGTGAACCTGCAAACTTAACAAAAATGGCTGAAATCGGCAAAGAAGGTGTTCTCTGCTTACTATCAGACAGCACAAACAGTGAGATTCCAGAATTTACGATGTCAGAGCGCCGGGTTGGCGAGAGCATCCATGATATTTTCAGAAAAGTGGATGGCCGTGTCATATTCGCAACTTTCGCCTCGAACATTCATAGATTGCAGCAGGTAACGGAAGCGGCAGTTTTACATGGCAGAAAGATCGCTGTATTTGGAAGAAGCATGGAAGCTGCAATAAACATTGGCCAAGAGCTTGGATATATAAGTGCACCGAAAGATACATTTATTGAAGCACAGCAAATTAATCGACTCCCTGCAAACCAAGTAACGATTTTATGTACAGGCAGCCAGGGTGAACCAATGGCTGCCCTTTCACGGATTGCTAACGGAACACATCGCCAAATCCAAATAATACCTGGAGACACGGTTGTGTTTTCTTCTTCACCAATACCGGGTAACACGATTAGTGTAAGCAGAACAATCGATCGACTTTCCCGTGCGGGTGCAGAGGTTATTTACGGGAAATTAAGTGATATTCATACTTCTGGCCATGGCGGTCAACAAGAACAAAAGCTAATGCTTCGACTAATCAAACCGAAATTCTTCATGCCAATTCATGGTGAATACAGAATGCAAAAAATGCATTCAAAATTAGCCGTTGAGTGTGGAGTCGCAGAAGAAAATTGCTTCATCATGGACAATGGCGAAGTGCTCGCATTAAGTGAAGATACGGCTCAGATTGCTGGAAAAATTCCTTCTGGCAATGTTTATATTGATGGAAGCGGGATTGGTGACATTGGAAATATCGTTTTAAGAGACCGCCGGATCCTGTCAGAAGAAGGGTTAGTCGTAGTAGTTGTCAGTATTAATATGGCAGATTTCAAAATTGCTGCTGGACCTGATTTAATCTCACGCGGATTCGTCTATATGAGAGAATCAGGTGACTTAATCAATGACGCCCAATCACTCATTACAAAGCATTTAAACAAAGTAATGGAACGCAAAACGACTCAATGGTCTGAAATCAAAAACGAAATCACTGATACTCTTGCGCCATTCTTATATGAAAAAACAAAGCGTCGCCCGATGATTTTACCGATTATTATGGAAGTATAAGAAAAGTGATTCAAATATAAAAAGGCTGTCATTCCCTCAAATTGGGGAAAACAGCCTTTTTTGTTATAACTTTTTTAAAAAAGCAATCGGTGAATTGCCGGTTGGCATCTACTCTCACATTTGACATCTCACTCAGTAGGACATGAAATGTCTCGATTTGCTGAGCTCTGTTTAAACAGCAACAAGCTTTTGCATCTAATATTATTATGACATGACCTTTTTCTCAAACCGGTTTATATCAACGTCAGCACCTATAACAATAAGAATGTCCTTAAATTGAATTTCTTCATTTGCCTGCGGGGAAACAATAATATCATTGTTTCGTTTGATTGCAACGATATTAATTCCATACTTTGCGCGGATATCGAGATCAATAATCGTGTTTCCGCCAAGCTTTTCATTAGCAACGATTTCAACAATGCTATGTTCTTCGGAAAGTTCAAGATAATCTAATACATTATTAGAAACGATATTATGCGCAATCCTTCTTCCCATATCCCGCTCAGGGTGAACGACCTGATCTGCCCCAATTTTCCTTAGTACTTTTTCATGGTAATCATTTTGCGCTTTAACCGTGATTTTATTTACTCCTACTTCTTTTAAAATCAATGTCGTTAGGATGCTAGCTTGGATATTATCCCCAATCGCAACAATGACATGATCAAAATTACGGATTCCAAGACTTTTGACTACTGATTCGTCCGTCGTGTCGCCAACAACCGCATGAGAAGCTATCATTGAAAATTCATTTACGCGGTCCTCGTTATTATCGATCGCCATCACTTCCATCCCCTGCTCTGCTAATGCACGGCAGATGCTTCCGCCAAAACGTCCAAGTCCGATAACTGCAAATTCCTTTTTCACAAATCATTCCCCCAGCTTCTAGACAGTTAAAGTATGATCCTATTTTAGCACAATTGAATACTATTTCTTAAGAAAATCAAATTCGCCTTGAAGTATTTGCGCCCAGATTTTTACCTTAGCTTGCTCGATAAAAATCTGAGGCATCCGCCGGAGGCTTAACATTAGTCAGCCTGAGCCCCACTGAATTGGATATCTGTTTGCATTCATCTCGCCACTTATATCGTTTAGAGACTTCTGCTGAATAAAGTTAATCTTTCAATCAGTCCCCCGATTGCTTCCTCCTTCTTGCTCTCTTGATAATAACGACCAAGATTGTAATGATCGCTCCCAATAGAATAAAGAAAGGAAGATTGCCAAAAATGACAACAATGGTTCCAGAAAGGAAAGCAAGCAATGCGTTTGTGCTTACCGCAAATTGCTTTTTTGTTTTCTCCCATGTATTGAGTTTCGTATTATCGATTGACGGGATGACGACTAGATCCTCAGACATTTCAATGTTCACAGTTGAGTATGCAATTAAATTGTTTAAATATTTCATTCTACCAGCTATTTGTTCAATTTCCTCTTGAACTTTTGCTAAATCCGATGATATTTTTAATAGATCCTCTGTTTTCTCTGCTTTTTTCATAAACTCCATTAAACGTTCTTCAACTACTTTTTTAGATTTTAGACGCGATTCAAGATCAACAAATTCCTCTGTAACATCCTCGCCTGATACTTGGCGTTCAATTACCTCTGCGGCAAGTCCCTCGGCATCATGCAAAAATTTCTCAAAGCTTGCCGCTGGAATTCGAATTGTCATATATCCCCTAACTATTTCCTTCGACTCCCGGTAAATATTTGATTCCACAATATAACCTTGATAACTCTTCACTTTTTCTTCAAATGAAGCCTGGGATTTTTGAAAATTCTTTACCTTTAAATGTAGATTTGCATTGTAAATAACCATTCTTGCTGATACAACAGGCTGTTCAGCTAAGACATTTCCATCACTTTCAGTAAAAGCTACAGATTCTGATTTGCTATTATCTTGCTCACTTGTATTCATTTCCATCGCTTTGTCTGTAGACTCTCCTGCACTTTTTTCCTTAGAATATCCCCCTCCGCATGCGGATAATAAGAGAATAATACCGAAAAAGAGCGGAAAGAATCCGTTTTTTTTCATAGAATTTTGCCCCCCTTTACCTTTTATATATGATCATTTCAAACACGGTATTATCACCTTTAAATAATCGGACGATTTGTAAGAGGAAAAGTTTCATAAAATAGAAATGATTACAAAAAAGGACCAAGCTCTGCTTGGTCCACTATTTATTCTGCTTTATTCATTTCATCCAATACACGGTTAACGCGCTTCTCAAGCATTTTCATTCCGCCTCCACCTGCTTGGAAATGGCGGAGTTTCCCATCTTTATCAAAAACATAATAGGCTGGGACATATTGGTTTTCGAAAGCCTCATTAAGTTTTGTTTCACTATCCACGAAGATTGGCTGCGTGATTTCATGCTCTGCTGCTGTTTTCTTAATCAATTCTAGATCAAGATCATCCTCAGAACGCGGCATATGAACAGCGATGACGTTTAGTTTGTCTTTAAAATCATCTCTAAATTTGTTCACATTTGGCATTGATTCTTTACATAAATGGCAGCTTACAGACCAGAAATGAATTAATGTCGGCTTTTCGCCAATCAACTCGTCTTTCGTTACTTCCCCATTCAACCACTCAGTTGCACCTAGAAGTTCGGGCATTGGTTCACGTAATTTCATTATTAATCCCCCTCGGTTATTTTTAATTTCTTACCCTATATGCTTATCATAGTCACCTATCCTAAATGGAAGATGACGAATATATGATCAGCACGATCCTCTTTATTTAAGAAAAGGCCTAACTATCGTTAGGCCTTTTCAGTTCATTTACTTGTTATTAAGCATTAAGCGTTTTTTGTCCTGGCTTCCAGTTAGCTGGGCAAAGTCCGCCAGTTTGAAGAGCTTGAAGGACACGTAAAGTTTCATCAACGTCACGGCCAATGTTGTTATGGTTAACAACAGAATACATTAATTCGCCTTCAGGGCTGATGATGTATAATCCGCGAAGAGCAATCCCTTCTTCTTCAATAAGCACGCCGTATTCACGAGATACAACGTGATTAGTATCTGCAGCAAGCGGATATTTCAATTCGCCAAGGCCATTATCTTTACGATCTGTATTAATCCAAGCTAAGTGAGTATGAATTGTATCAGTTGATACACCAATTACTTCTGCATCAAGGTCTTCAAACTCATCGTAACGGTCTGATAGTGCTGTGATTTCAGTTGGACATACAAAAGTGAAATCCATTGGGTAGAAGAAAAGTACTGTCCATTTATCGTTTTTCATATTTTCTTCGAGACTTACCTTACCAAATTCCTTATTTGCTAATACTGCATCCATTTCAAAACGGGGTGCTTGTTTACCTACCATGCGTTCTGCCATGTCTAAATCCCTCCATATGTTTATTAAATGAGAATTTTATATATATATTCTCATTTGATCTCTCATTTACAAGTATCATTATAGCCTTTATAAAATTTTTAGTCAATATTAAATTATAATTAATTTAAATAAACATTAATTATAATTATATTAAATGGCGCTGTTAAACAATATTGTTGATCTAGCCACGGGTTCGTTTTACCTTCCGAGAGGCGGATTTTGCATTCGCAAAAAAGGCTCTCTGCGACGTACATGACATACTAGTGCCGACGTTGCCACAGGACGTGGCGTTCTAAGTCCGACAGGCAAAATCGCCCTGCTAATATGCATATATCAACAATGTCCCTTAAAAATAAAAGCCCATTACATGTTTTACCCGTTTCCGAAATAAATTAATCAAAATAATATAGAGCTTGTCCAAAAAAGTTCGATTTGCTCGATATGTTTCGATAAATTCCATATTATTCTTCAAGTGTATCAAAATTTGGTTAGGGAATAAAATAAAATGCTTTCCGTAATATTTTATGGGATAATAGTGAAACTTCAAATATGGACGAACTCTTCATTTATTTGTCATAATGGGAGCATTTAAAAGCGGGAATTTAGAGAGGAGATGGACAAAGGTTGAATGAACTTAGCGAAATTGGTAATAGTGTATTAACGATTGACTGGGAAGGATTACTGTTGAAAGCAGGATTGCAGCTTCTTAAAGTAATAGCGATATTTATGATCTTTTTCATTGTCAAAGGGGCTGGCAGTAAAATTATTCACAAAAGTTTTGGCGGGATTTCACAAAAGCAAAAGCTATCGATTGGCAGAGCCAAAACGCTTGAAAGTCTGACAAAAAATATTTTTTCTTATGTACTTATTTTCATTTTGATCGTAACAATTTTGCAAGTCTTTGGGATTGAAGCTACAGCAATTCTAGCTGGAGCCGGGGTCGTCGGTTTGGCCGTCGGGTTCGGGGCCCAAGGGCTAGTCAGTGACGTGGTGACCGGTTTTTTCCTCCTTCTGGAAAAGCAAATGGACGTTGGCGATTATGTAACGACAGGAAGTTTTTCTGGCATTGTTGAACAGGTTGGCTTGAGAACAACCCAAGTTCGCGGTTTTGATGGGACATTACATTATATTCCAAACAGGGCGATTTCAAGTTTGAGCAATCATTCACGCGGGAATATGAGGGCCCTTGTCGATATTAAGCTCTCCTTCGAGCATGACATTGACGAGGCGATTGACGTTATACAAAAAGCATGTGACAAGGTATCTGCGGAAAATGAAGCAATTATAGAAGGCCCGAACGTATTAGGAGTGCAAACCCTTGGCACCTCTGACGTCGAACTAAGAATAATCGCCAAAACAAAAAACATGGAACAGTGGGCAGTGGAGAGACAGCTTCGTAAAGAACTTAAAGAAACATTGGAGGAAATAAAAAAGACTTCTTTAGAAAAAGGGAATTAATGAAGTTTTATGCACAATAACTTTATTAACAATATTGAAGAGCAAGGGCTGTCAATTTCCTATCTCACGGCCCTTGCTCTTCAATATATTCCTTGATTAATTCAACAAACGCTTGAACTTGTTTAAGCTGAAATGCGGATTCATAGCCAATCAGCCATGTATCACGCTTTAGAGGGAGATTTTTCTCATTTAGCAAAGGAATTTTAAAAATATTTTCCTCTGCCCCGTTTAGCGTAATCGCTGGCAGAATCGCATATCCTATTCCATTAAATGCCATTTGTTTACAAGTTTCGATTTGATCAACGACGATGGTTCTCTTTGGGGCTGTTTTAAATTGCCGGAGCCACCAATCCTGAATCTCCTGGAAATAATTCGAATCGCTCTTAAACTGGATAAATGGTCTGTCTGTCTCCAAAATTTGCTCCGGTCGGGTAATTTCTGTATCGACAAGGTATAGGCTGTCCTCAAAAAGGTGGATTTTTACGCCTTTCCAATCCGGTGTTCCCCGAATGATTCCAATATGCACCTGATCTTCATAAATGGATTTCAGAATTTCACTGCTCCACCCCGTAACAAGTGAAATTTTCGCTTGGGGGTAGCGGTTAACGAACTTCTTTAGCACTTGAGGGAGCCAATTTTGGCCAACAATGGAAGCTACCGCAATTTTTAATGTCCCATATACTTCCGAATTTAATGCATGAATCGATTCTCTAACCTTTTCCTCTTTTGCAATCACTTCATTTGCAAATTTCAGGACCAATTCACCAGCAGGAGTCAGTGATAACCCTTTTTGTGAGCGGATAAACAGCCGCTCTCCCCATTCTTTTTCAATTGTTTGCAGGCGCTGGGATAAGGCCGGCTGGGAAACAAATAACCTTTCCGCTGCCTTCCTCATATTCATTTCCTGGGCTAAGGCAGAGAGTAAGTGAAATTCAGAAAGTGAAGACATTTCATTCACCTCCATTTTTTTATTTTAAGGCTCTTTTCGCATATATTGTTAATTTTAGCCTTGAATGTTTGCCCGTTGATTTCCATATAAAATCACACTACAAAAAGCAATAAAGTTAACGAAAACAGCCTAAATTAATCTTGAGAATTTAATTTATTCCGCAGTATCATTCTCTTTTTTAGGAAGGGACATGATCAAAATAAAACTGATGACTGCAAACAGGAGAACCGCGAAATAAACCCAATGAAGAGAATATGTAAGCCCTTCCTGAAGGATATCTTTTACCTCTTGAGCCATGTTGATTCTTTCCTCTTTATTTAAAAGGAGATTAGCAGAATCAACGGACAAATTTCTTGTTTCGCCCCGCCCATTTTCTTGTATATAAACCTTAATCCCGCTATTTAAAATTCCGCCTAATAAGGCAGCACCGATTGTATTTCCTAAATTTCTCATAAACATATTCGAAGCTGTTGCAATTCCTCTTTGCTGCCAGCTGACCGTGCTCTGGATTGAAACAATAAAGGAGGTTGAAGTTAGTCCCATTCCCGCTCCAACAAGGAACGATCCGGCTGCGGCCCAAACTGGACCTGCTTCTGGTGAAAGGGTAGCAAACATGATGCTCCCAATAACTAGTAATACGCCTCCAATGATCGATGTACTCCTAAATCCGATTCGGAGGAGCATTCTTCCTGCCGCCCATGACGCAATCGGCCAGCCAATTGACATCGTTGTCAATGTGAAGCCTGCGACAATCGGGGATTTTTCCATCACCCCTTGAACAAAAGCAGGCAAAAAACTCGAAATGCCAATTAACATGACACCTGTTGTTAAAGACGCCAGATTTGCAATCAGAATCGAGCGTTCTTTCCATATATTGAAAGGCATCATTGGTTCGGCAGCTCTTTTTTCCTGAAACACGAATAACACGAAGGCTGCGAAACTAATCGCGAACAAACCTAGAGCCTTAGGTGAGGACCACGCAATATCCGTCCCTCCCTCAACAAGAACAAACATTAAGGTTGTGATCGATGCCGTTAAAAGAATCGCACCAAGATAGTCAATCTTATGCTTTTTCTTTTCAACATTTTCTTGGAGAAACTTACCGACGCCAATAATAGCAAGAATACCAAGAGGGATATTAATCCAGAAAACATAGTGCCAGCTGACGTATTCTACAAGTAGACCTCCTATTGCCGGACCCATTACTGCCGATATCCCCCAAACACTTGATAAGTATCCTTGGATTTTTGCTCTTTCTTCCTTCGTGTAAATATCACCAACGATTGTCATTGCAATCGGTGTTACGGCACCGGCGCCAAATCCCTGAATTAATCTGAAAACGATAAGCATCGTCATGGATCCGGCAAATCCGCATAAAATGGATCCTACTAAAAAAATAATAATTCCAAAAATCAAAATTGGCTTCCGTCCAAACAAATCGGAGAGCTTTCCGTATATGAGCACAGTTACGGCATTCATCAGCAAATAGGCAGAAAACACCCAGCTATATAAAGAAAAACCGCCTAAGTCTCCTACAATGGCCGGCATTGCAGTCGAAACAATCGTCGCTTCTATCGCACCCATAAACATTGCCAGCATTATGGAAGCAAGCACAAGCGGGCGGTTTGTTTGTTTTTGCCCTTTTTGAGCAAGCATCGATTTTTTTAACACTTGTTCCATAGAGCACACCTCGCATAAAAAAATCAAGCTCCCATGCTAGGGAGCTAACGTGAACTTACTTTTTATTTAATTTCCGAACATGGTTATTCAACTGGATCATTACGCTTCTACGTGTAAATATCCCTTCGAAATAGCCGTCTTCGTTTTCTACGCACAAAAACGGATGGTCAATCAATAAAGCGATTGAATCCTGCATAGATGAATGGATTGGCAGCCTTGGGATTTTTTTGTTCATCACTTCTTCGACACGCTTTTCCTCTAATTTTTCAAATTCAATTCTTTCGAGGCCAAGAATAGAGTCCATAATTATCGGGGTGCTTATTAAACCATGAAGTTTATAATACGGATCTAGTACAGGAATGGCCGTATAGCCGCTTTTCGTTAAAACTAAAAGTGCATGTTCCAAATTATTTCCAACTTGAACATGTGCTACCCGCTCTGAAGGTATCATAAAGTTACGAATATTATTTTCTAAATATTCCCCGCTGTGAAGACTAATCATCGCCGAAAACTCCTCAAAATAAAGTTTATCTGTCTCTTTTAGTTTATCACAGTTTCAAGTTCCTTGCTCCTTAAATGTTTTCAACCTTTGCTCGTATGAATATTCCTAACCTCATACCTGCACCCTGGACATTTAAATATTACATTTTGATTCGATTGCGCAGTTAAAACTGAATTAATTTCTGCCTCAGTCGAACATTTTGGACATTTTACAATTGGCAACATATTATCTCACCTCTTATACATATCGTTATCCATTTTGCGAGCCAGCATTCCCAGTTTAGTTCTTATTTGCAAATATATTTGAATAAAATAAAAAAGGAACCAAAATCGGTTCCTTTGAATGTCATATTATTGAATTAAGTCAAAAATCTCAATTGTTATCATATCAATATTGTCAAATTGATACCTTTTTGGTTTTTCCTTATCATGATAAACTTCCAACTCGAACATTTCATTTTTCGGCTGATAGGTTACCTGACATTTCCTTTCGCCATTGACCTCGAAAAATCGCTGCATCGGCTCTCCACCAATTGATTGTTCCTGCAGGTTTTTTAAACGCGTTAATATACCTTGAAGCTGTGACATGCTCCCTCTCCTTTCAAAGAAACCTAACATCATAAGTTTAGATTTCTCTTTTGGCATGTTTCTATCCTTTTTAGATCGAATTCAGAATACTCAACCCATTTCCTTTGCATACCAATAGTAACAGCATAAAATAATGTTAGGTATTTAGACAAGTAAAATCTAAATAAAAGGGGATATTTTTTTCAACGGCACGTAAAAAAGCCTTTAGATTGTAATTTAAACAAGTTTTCTCTATCATAAAAATATGACAATTAGAAAGGGATTTTAATTATGGAAAAAATCACTATTTACACACAACCTGACTGTCCCCCTTGTGACATTACAAAAAGGTTTTTATCCGAATACGGTTTTTCATTTGAAACGAAGAATATTAAAACGGATCATAAGGCAAAGAAGGAATTAATCGAAAAGTATCAATCCTACTCTACTCCTACTATTGTAATCGGAGATACGATCATCACAGGTTTCAACTTGGAGAAACTGAAAGAAGTATTGAATATAGAGGAATAAACAATAAAAAAAAGCTAAACTTAAAAGCCAATTCGCTTTTTAGGTTTAGCTTCAGATTGCTTTTTCATTAGATTTTTCACCGTTGCTAGTCAAGAGGGATATCCCATATCGGAAAAAAGCTTCTACTGGATGCTGAAATAAGCCCATCTGGAAAGTTGACTGAACAATATATGCATGAGAAGAGTTCTCCTCGAAGGGTTTTGGCAGAACGCCCTTCTCTACCTCCGACGATTTTCTAATAATTTCCTTAGGGATATCATCATATAAATATTCTGCGACTTTCCATTTTCCATTCTCCTTTACAAGGATTAACCCTTCATAATGGCTCTCGTATGATACCGGCCCCTCATCATTTTCAGGAAAATACTCAAACACATATATTTTATATTTCGTCCAAACAACCTTCGTTTCATCTGAGAAAGTAAAAAAAGGAATGTAAAATAGAGGAGCATCAGTCCCATACGTTAAATATCTTCCATTTTCTGAAACTAGATTTTCCGCCAAAAATTGTTTTTTATTATCTTCAGTAAAGTACGGAGACAGCAGTTCATTTATCTCATCCATGCTTCTCTCTTTTTCACTTAAGGAAACTTGAGCTTGAAATGCAGTATCTAAAAATTGTAAAACTACCTGCTCATTTGAGAGTTCGACATCCGCTTTTGACAAAGACGGAAACATTAAAATAAAAGCAACAACGACAGGCAGAAGCTTATGTAAATGCTTGCTCATTTTATTCCCCCTCGCTTTCCCTCGTCTAGTAACTCTCATTTTATCAACAAACATTCTGGCATATGAATAAAATCGTTCGCAAAATAACTGCAGGTTTTGACAGAAAAAAAGCTTTCTAGTCTAAAACTTCCACTATATGACAAATATTTCTAATAGAAGGCTGTTTTGTGAATTTTGTTGTTTATTAGTGTGATTTTATATACAAGCTGAGTGATTGGAGCGGAGGGCACTTGACTCCTGCGGGAAATAGAGGGAACGGGAGACCCCACAGGCCGGTAACGCCAGGAGGCTCCCGTCCCTCCCCGCGGAAAGCAAGTGCCCGCAGCGGAAATCAACGGGCAAACTTTTAAAGCTAAAACAACAATATATGAGAAAAGAGCCTAATAGAAAAAAGGTCTCAGCTTCGAGACCTTTTTCTTTTGCCCACTTATAATAACCCCTCATGCTCGTATAGATAGTGATAGGATAGATCAATAAATAAATAATCAGTTGCATTTAGAGGATAAGAGAATGTGCGAATGGTTTCTCCTGTTTCGATATCACTGTATAAATCAGAGAGAATCCCTTTTTTATCTATTCTCATTTTCATAATATTTTCCAAAAAGTAAGGACGCCAGCTCCAGTTTTTATGTAAATATTCTTGCTGAATTTGCCAGTTTGAATCTTTTTTATAAATATTAGCAGATTTTTGAAAACCATCTTCATCACAAATGTACAAGCGGAACGCAACATCAGTAAGCGGCTGAGAAAGAACTTTTAATAACTCTTCATATTCGAGTGACTTACGATTTTTCACCTGAAGAAATTGTTGCAGTTTTTCATTAAATTCAGCTGTGACAGCATATAAAGCTGCCAGTTTTCGCTTTTCGTAGGAAATAAATTGATGGCATTCATCTCGCAACTTTTCTTTCATAATATCTCTGTCAACAAAATCTTCTGCCGGATTTTGCAAATAAAAGCCTTGATAATACCTGCCGCCGTTTCGCCAAGCAAATTGGAGCTGATAAACCATTTCGATATTTTTAAAAAACAAGGTTGCGCCGATTTTGCGCGCCAATAAGGATAATGAATATAAAATATCGTGCAGGGCCTGAGCTGAAGCCGTTGTACGAAGCTCATTCAAGTCAACTTTTAATATATTAGGCACAAGCTGGCCAATTCGGTCTAAATGACTTCTTTCATTTCCCTTATTATCAATAGCGATTTTGATTCCATATGTCCGGTAGTAGTTTAACAAATGGTCCAAATGCTCCATATTTCCTTTATAAATACGCTCTGTGGACTCCAATACGATTCGTTCCAGCTTTATCCCTTTTTCTTGATACGCTAGTAATAAAGACAATAATGATTCACCATTATCATACATTAATAAATCTGCGTCCTGGTTTAAAAATAAGAGAATATCATCATCTAAATTAAGCGCTTTTTCCAACGCCTTTTTCAAGACCACTTGGTCAACCTCAAGCCTGTATTCTTCCGGAATGCTTTCATCTAGGAAAAATGGACCTAGACTAATCACTTCGTTTTCACTTCTATATCTTCCGAATACTTCATAACCTATGACACGATGTTCATCAGCACTGAATATCGGTTGAAAAAATGGGAATACATTATCTAAATCTGTCATGATTTCCAGTGCATCCATGTCATTCGCCTCCAATAAGAGTATTATTATACCCTATTCTCTTTATTCGATTATCTTCAAAATGACTTTTTGAATGGCTCTATTCGCATATATTGTTGTTTTTAGCCTTTAAAGTTTGCACGTTGATTTCCGCTGCGGGCACTTGCTTTCCGCGGGGGAGGGACGGGAGCCTCCTCGGCGTTACTGCCTGTGGGGTCTCCCTTTCACTCTATTTCCCGCCGGAGTCACATGCCCTCCGCTCCAATCAACTCAGATAGTTATATAAAATTACACTAAAGCAACAAAGTTTTACGAAATATGGATTTCGTATCAAAGATAAAAATACCGACATTTTTTATCGGTATTTTCATTAAGTTAATCACTTATCAAATAATGATGCACCAGCAATTCCTGGTTTTGTCATTTCATATGGATCTAAAATAAGATCTAACTCTTCTTCACTCAGTACATCGTATTGTAAACATAGTTCCCGGATTGATTTTCCATTCAGAATTGATTCTCTAGCAATATCTGAAGCAACATTGTAGCCAATATGCGGGTTAACTGCGGTTAGTAAACCGACACTTTTTTCAACATATTCTTTAAGAATCTCTACATTTGCTTTAATTCCTGTCACACAGAAATCCGTAAATACACGGAAACCATTATTCATAATTGAAATTGACTGCAATAAATTAAATAACAAGACAGGTTCCATCACATTCAATTCGAATTGGCCTGCTTCTGATGCGAGAGAGATCGTATGATCATTTCCAATCACCTGAAAGGCAATTTGGTTAATCATTTCCGGCATGACTGGATTAACCTTTCCAGGCATAATCGAAGAACCTGGCTGGCGGGCTGGTAAATTAATTTCAAATAAACCTGCTCTAGGCCCTGATGCCATTAAGCGAAGATCGTTTGCGATTTTTGACATATTCACCATACATATTTTCAAAGCAGCTGACACCTCTACATAGGAGTCCGTGTTTTGTGTCGCATCGACAAGATCACTCGCTGGAACGACAGCAATCCCTGATATTTCTGCTAAATATTGAACGACTTTTTCAATATAGCTTGGATCCGCATTTAATCCAGTTCCTACTGCTGTAGCGCCCATATTTACTTCTAATAAATTTTCTTTCGAACGTTCAATTCTTTTGATGTCACGTTCGATCACGTTTGTGTAGGCTCTAAATTCTTGGCCTAACCGAATAGGAACCGCATCTTGTAAATGGGTTCTTCCCATTTTGATAACTGAATCAAACTCAATTGCTTTCTTATTAAATTCTTCTTTCATCTCATTCATTGTTTTTAATAATGAGTCCAGTGCTTTATATGTTGCAATATGAATCGCTGTCGGAAAAGCATCATTTGTCGATTGAGCCATATTCACATCGATATTTGGGTTTAAATGAAAGTATTCACCCTTTTCTTTTCCTAACAGTTCTAAGCCACGGTTAGCAATGACTTCATTGGCATTCATGTTAATGGATGTCCCGGCACCGCCTTGGATCGGATCCACGATGAAATGATCATGCCATTTCCCCGTAATCACTTCGTCAGCTGCCTGGCAAATCACTTCCGCTTTTCCTTTATACAATCTCCCAATGTCAGCGTTTGCAAGTGCTGCCGCTTTCTTTACTATCGCGATTGCGATGATCAAACCTTTGTCCAATTTATATCCTGTAATCGGGAAATTTTCAACAGCCCTTAATGTCTGTATTCCGTAATAAGCTTCGACTGGAACATGCTTTTCCCCTAAAAAATCCTTTTCGACTCTAAATGTATTCACCTTTAACATCTCCTCATTTTTTCCAAATGTTGATATGTACAAGCTATGATAGAAAATTTGTCGATTTCTGCCACGGCTATAGTATACTACTATTTCTGAGTTTTTTCTTAAATTATTTCATCGCAATCGTAATTTGGAAATATAGGAAGATTTAAAAAATAACTTTACCCAATATATTAAACCTCCAATAGATTTTTTTGATTTTTACAAGGAATTTGAGCGCAAAAAAAGAAATCAGCTCACTTGCCGATTTCTCCCACCTCTCACCTCTAGAACGGATATTGATTGAGCCATTGTCCGCCGTCCATTGTAATACATTCCCCATTCATATAAGCAGCATGGTTAGAAAATAAGAAGTAAGCCAGTTCCGCGATCTCCTCCGGCTTACCAAGCCTCCCTAATGGGACACTCGTAATCGTTCTTTCCGCTGCCTCTTCTGATTCCCAAAGCCTGTCTGCTCCGCCCGTTCTTTCAATTGGTCCTGGTGCAATCGCATTTACCCGAATGCCATACCTTCTTCCCCACTCAACAGCTAATGTCCTTGTCATCGACAAAACGCCTGCTTTCGCTGCTGCTGAATGAATGACCCCGGCTCCTGCATCCCAGGCATATGTAGCCACCATATTAATAATGCTCCCCTTTATTCCTTTCTCAATCCAATACTTCCCGACCTCGCTAGAACAATAAAATGTCCCATTTAAAACAATATTAATAACCGAATTCCAGCCGTTCGCACTTAACTTTTCAGCAGGGCAAATAAAATTGCCTGCGGCGTTATTGATCAGAAAGTCGATCCTCCCAAAAGCATTAAGTGTTTCAGCAACCATATGCTTCACATGTTCAATCTCTCGTACGTCCATCTGCACCGTAAATACTTGGCCGGGAAATGTTTCGATTTCTTTTTTTGCCTCTTCAAGGCGTTCGAGTGTTCTTCCGGTAATGACGACCGATGCATTTGCCTCGGCAAAACGTTTTGCCATATATTTTCCCATCCCGCTTGACCCGCCTGTGACAATGACTACCTTCCCCTTCAAAAAGCATCCCTCCAAATAATGAATGAGTGTTCATTCTCTATTCTACCACTAAATATGTAATTTTCGAACAATTCAATTCTGATTTTTTCAGTTGCTGTTTTCTAAATGATTGTTGTTTTTAAATAGGATTTGTATGAAGTTGATTGGAGCGGAAGGTGCGAGACTCCTCGAAAATGCTCTCGCATTTCCTTCGTGCATGGGCAGATTCAAGGATGTAAATTCAGTGTCCTTCGGGAGCAGCGGGACAGGTAAGACCCCACAGGCGCAGAGGGCCGAGGAGGCTCACCGCACGCCCCGCGGAAAGCGAGCAACCTGGAGCGGAAATCAACTAGACCACATTTTGTTAAATAGCAACAAAGTTTACGAAAACAGTCTTTCAGTTAAAAATTCGTCAAATTATTCCTCCAACCATTTGATTAAACTCCCTTCTTTTTCAGAACGTAGTTTGTTAGTATAAGAGGGTATATATTATAGATAGGTTGGTCATAAACATGCCGAAAAAAGTGTCTAGGAGATCCTTTTTAAAAAGTGCATTCGGCTCCCTTTTTGCTGCAGTTGGTATAGGAGGCGGAGGCTATTATTACGCACGGGAAATTGAGCCAAAGCGATTAGAAATTACCCATCATCAAATAAGCCATAAAGCAATACCACCTAGTTTCAACGACTTCAAAATCGTTCAATTCAGTGACACACATCTTGGCTTTCAATATGATTTGCACCAGTTTAAAACACTTGCCAAAAAGATAAACCAACTTGAGCCGGATGTGATTTTCTTTACTGGTGATTTAATGGATGAGCCAAATAAATATCAGGAGGCAAATCAAATAATCCCTTTTCTCGAAGAGCTTCGTGCCCCATTTGGGAAATTTGCGATTTACGGAAACCATGATCATGGCGGCTATGGTTCAGATATCTACAAATCTATTATGGAACAAGCGAATTTTTCGCTGCTTTTAAATAGCCAACAAAGAATAAAGTTACTTGATGGCAGCAGCATCTATGTAATTGGGATCGATGATGCCATGCTTGGGAGTCCCGATATCCAAACGGCAATTAACGGAATTCCTTCTGATTCTTTTAAAATTCTCTTGTCTCATGCGCCCGATTTAGCAGACGGGGCCTCTGCCTTTAATATCCAGCTTCAGCTAAGTGGCCATAGTCATGGCGGACAAATTAAAATCCCGTTCGCAGGTGCCCTTGTGAAGCCGCCATTTGCTGAAAACTATCATGAAGGTTTTTACAAAATAGGCAATACCCCATTAACCTTATATGTCAACAGAGGCATAGGCACGACCCGCTTACCTTTCCGGTTTTTATCCCGACCAGAGCTTACCGTGTTCACATTAGCTTCTAAATAACCCATTTGTAAGAAAAAAAGTCCGTTTACTGCCAAATTAGAAGATTAAAAGAGCCCACAAAATGCTTGGATGATTACATATCCAAGCATTTTTTTCTTTAGCTGTTTTCATAAAGTTTGTTGCTTTTATAATGTAATTTTTATTTAATAATCTGAGTTGATTGGAGCGAAGGGCACTTGACTCCTGCGGGAATAGAG
>NZ_JAHNZZ010000001.1:254045-275920 GCF_019039215.1 Bacillus sp. FJAT-29790 | reverse complement strand
AAACAACAATATATGCCGAAAACAGCCTTTTCTTTAGTAAACGAGAGTGACTAGCCCCTTAACCAATCCCGAATAATTTACATGCTTGTTTCTTTCTCACAATTTGATAGGCAATTGCGGATTCATATACAATAGCCTTTGGACATGCGCACAGGAGGGACATATTCCATAATTTATTATGAGCGAAAGTCTTTTGAATCTGAAATTCTTTTGATTTAAAGAAGATAAAAAAGGAGGTTACCCAAGTGTATTATTACCCCCGAAGTGATTTTCAGTACCATGATCAAAGATTCTTTGGTTTTGGATTATTGCCATTTTTAGCTGGTGGTATATTAGGGGCTGCAGTATCACCACTATTTTTCCGTCCACCGCCTTATCCGATTCCTTATCCGGTCCCTTATCCCTTTCCGTCCCCATATCCAGTTCCGTATGGAACTCCCGGATACGGCGCTGCTCCAGGATATGGCGTTGCTCCAGGATATGGAGCTGTCGCCGGCTATCAAGATCCTGCCGGCTTTCAATAAAATATCGGCACAGAAAATATCAACTTTTACGGCAGAATATAGAATGAAACGGCAGTCATTAGTGGGCTGCCGTTTATTTTTCTAGTTTTCACCTTATAGATTTAAAGGGATTTGAGAATCCTTTTTGTGGGCGGTTTATTTTTTTCTCCTAACGCTTGGATCTGGTGAAGCGTTCCTTATGGTTATGTGCTACTATCAGAAACACCTAAACAGATGATCGGGATAGTATCGGCTGCAGCTACATCACTTCAAACCTTCTCTATGTAAATTGCTCCTGCTGCTGGGTCAGCAACATGTGTGCTAGGCACTTTCATCATCTTGTTTATTTTGAAAAGGATTCACGCTTCACCAGCTGAAAAAGAAAAACAGATGAAAGCCTAATTTCCTTTAGAAAACAGCCAGATTTTACGTAATTCTCTGATTCTCTTTTCATTTTAATTAAAAAAGGGGTATAATAGACTTATACCCCTGTAATATAAGAAAGGAGTCATACTATTGAAATCGGAACGAAACGAACACCCTCATCTGCATCCAACGGTTGAAAACCTCTCACAAGCAATCTTCACCGTTAACCGCCATGCAAAAACGGCACCAAATCCAAAGTTTTTATACAAACTTAAGCAAGATGCTTTACAAAAACTGATTACAGAAGGAAAGGCAAAAAAAGTAGGGCTTCACTTTTCAGGTAATCCCAAGTATAGTCAGCAGCAGTCAGATGTATTAGTTGAATGTGGTGAATATTCATTCCATTTGCCCCCATCAAAAGCTGACTTTGGCAATTTGCCGCATTTAGGAAGATTAAATGAATATGTAAGGAACCCACGGGCTTCTCTTTCCCTAAATCAGGCAAAAAAGCTATTGATGACATATACAGGATTAAAGGAAGACAACCCAATGAACAAAAAACGGCCATATGAAAAGCCTGTTTTTAAAAAACTTGGTGAAAGCTATTTTTAATAGCCATTGCAAAAATTTCAAGCAAAAAGGCTGGGGAAATCCCCAGCCTTTTTGCATCTCTTTCTATAATGCATACTCATCAATTAAGAGGACGAGCTCTGCTATTTCCGGTTTACTTACTTGTGCATCGGCTCCAACCATCTGACCTTTATGACGAAGGTCATCCGTAATTAATGATGAAAAAATGATAACTGGAACCTTTGATAGTTCAGGGTTATCTTTAATTCTCTTTGTCAAATGATGGCCGTCCATTTGAGGCATTTCAATATCCGTGATAAGTAGCTGGACTTCCTGCTCAATATTTTTTCCAGTCTGAACGAGATTTTCTAAATAAGTTAATGCATCGCGGCCATTTTCGAAAAACTCAACATTTTGAAATCCAGCTTCCTTTAATGTATCATGCAGTAATTTCCGCAATAAAGGAGAATCTTCCGCCACAACAAGCCTTTTATTCGAACGTTCTCGCTTTCCGAGCTTTTGAACTTGCTGTACGTTTATGCCCGTTTCAGGATTGATTTCAACGACAATTTTTTCGAAATCAAGCAATAAGATCATTTCGCCATTCAGCTTGATTACTCCAATAATTTGACTCTCAGGCCCCTGATACATTTCGGATGGTTTTTCAATTTGATCCCATGAAATTCGGTGAATTTGTGTAACACTATGAACATGAAAAACAATTTTCTGTTTATTAAATTCAGCCACAATAAATTTATCTTGCTGTGGATTATCTGAAGGCGGAAAACCTAGCGCAGTTGAGACATTAACAACCGGCAGTACTTCGCCCCGCAGTTCGATAATTCCTTCTACATTATTATGGGCATGCGGTACTTGAATAACCGGAACAGGGTTGATTATTTCTTTTACCTTAATGACATTAATCCCGAACTTATTATTCCCAATCCCAAACTCAACAATCTCCAGTTCATTTGTACCACTCTCTAATAAAATCCCTTTTTTATGCTCCACTCAAATTTCGCCCTTCCTATATATAAAATAATCAATTATACCTACTACTATAACATGAATGTAAAATTTTTCTTTAAATATTTTAATAGATTTCATGAATTTTCCCGCAAAAAAAAGCTATTTTAATAGAATAATTCTAGTAAAACAGCTTTTTATACCGACTTTGTTAAATAATGTTGTTGAAAGACACGCGGGATCGATTTACCTTCCGAGAAGCGGGTTTTGCTCCGCAAAAAAGGTTCTCTCCAGGCAAAATCGCCCCGCTGGTCTACATTTTTCATCATTAATTACTAACAGAGTCTTTTTAATTAGTCACTTCATTCCCAAGAACTCTATTTATCCGTTTCTTTAGCATTTCCATTCCGCTTCCACCTGCTTGGAAATGACGAAGCTTTCCTTCATGATCAAACACATAGTAAGCTGGAACGTATTTATTTTCAAAAGCATCTGTTAATTTGTGTTCGCTGTCTACAAATATTGGCTGGATAATATCATGACCAAGAGCCATTTGTTTAATAACATCAAGATCAAGATCATCTTCTGAACGCGGCATATGGACTGCCATCACATTCAATTCATCATCATATTCGTCCCTAAGCTCATTGATTTCCGGCATCGCTTCTTTACATAAATGACAGCTGACAGACCAAAAGTGAACAAGTGTCGGTTTTTCTCCAATAAGATCCTCTTTTGTTACCTCTTCATTTATCCATTCTGTTGCACCTAATAATTCCGGCATTTCTTCTCTTAATTTCATGATGGCACCTCTTTATTTTTACTAACTATCTTTTTATAATTATTATTACTTAGTATATATTTGATTATAGGACGAGAACATGCAATGGTCAAGTAGTTTATATTAATTATTAAAAGGAACTATAAATAAATTAGGAATTACTATAATAAAAAGCAAGCGAAGTCGCTTGCTTTTTTAATCTAATCCTCATTTTCTTTAATTCTTGCATGAATAATTAAACCGATAATTGTCAAAATGAGTAAAGAGCCTAATGCAAGTCTGCTTGCTAGATTCCCATAATCAGCAAAAATTAAAGTAATGCTCCCATATAATAATGGTCCCAAAATCGATGAAACTTTACCGGAAAATGCAAATAATCCGAAGAATTGACCCCTTTTGTGATCAGGTGTTAATTCGACAATATATGCTCTGGTCGTCACCCACATTGAGCCAAGTGCGATTCCAAACATACTTCCAGCGATCCAGAACATGATTTCATTCGCCGCTAATGTCGCAATAATTAGCGCAACGATCAATAGGATACCTACATATTTAACGGCTTTGTTTGCCCCTCTAGCTTTCGTTACATAACCAAAAATAAATGAACCGATAATACTTGAGACCGTTGATACTAAATAAAGCAAAATAAATTCGCCTGTTGAAAAACCAACGATCGTCTTCGCATATACAGCCATCATCGCAATCGTTGTCGCAATTGCGTCATTTAAGAAAAAATAAGCAATCATAAATGTAAAAACCGACTTATAAAGCTTCATTTCTTTAAACGTTTGATAAATTTCCTTATATCCCGATATAAAGGATTCCTTCTTCTGCTCTACTTCAAATGGTTTATCCTTTACAAAGAAAAATAGCGGCAATGAAAATAGTAAAAAAAGGAGAGCAGATGGAATAAAGGCTTCATGAAAACCGTTGTCACCTACAAAGATGTAGACCGTTAATCCTAAAAGAGTACCAAGATAGCCGACTGCAACACCAAATCCAGATATTAATGGAATCTCCTTTTTCGAGCCTAAATCTGATATCATCGCGTCGTAGAAAACGAGACACGAATGATAAAAGAACTTTGCGATGATGAAACAAAGAATGACAAGCGCCAGGGAAAGTGGCAAACCCATTATATTTCCAGAAATTTCACTAGTTGCAAAAATCCCCATAAATAAGGTAGCTATAACTGATACCAACGTGAAAATAACAATATACTTTTTCTTTTTTCCCGTTCGGTCAATTAAAACGCCGAATAATGGGGAAAAAAGGACAAGAAAAAAACTTGCTAACGCGTTTGAATAAGAGATGAATGTACTTGCAATCTGATTTAAGACTTCATTTTCCCCAATGACCTCCTGCAGGTAAAATGGGAAAAAGATCGTATTAATATTGGACGAAAAGATCGTGTTGGCAAAATCATATAACGCCCATGAGATAATTGGCATTGTCATATACAAACGCCAAGAATTTAATTTTTGGTTTTGTTGTCGTTGCTTTTCTGAACCCACCCTGTCAACTCCTCTTTATCAAACATTAATAATAGCCTATTTATATCAATAAAGACCACAACTTGTCATTATTTAGATAATAATTACCTTCTTTTTTAAAATTATATACGACATTATTCGAAGAAATCCTTTGTTAATCATAAAAAGCCGCACCGACCCGAGATCTGTGCAGCTTGATTCTTAGCATTTTTATGATTTTTTGATGACAATTGTTCCTGCAATTAAATCGTGAAGCGCTTGTTTTTTTTCTGTAAATGCAGCAATAATATAGCCAATTAATAATATTCCTGATAAGAAGGACATGGCTAAGTATCTGCCAAAAGCACGCCAAAATGAAATTCGATTGCCATGTAAATCGGTCACCTTTAAACCTAACAGCTTTTTACCAACTGTTGCCTGCCATTTTGATGCATGTAAACCGGCAAAATAAGCGACAACCGCACCTATGTTGATCAATGTAGTTATCCCCATTGCGCCAAAATAAGAGCCTAGGTACACCATGTCTGGATCCATATATTCCGGGTCGGCGAATATGACATCATAAGCACCTGATGTTCCGAAAAAAATCATAAAAATGATTATGGAGAGAATCGATAACGGGATTCCGATCACAATGGAATCGATTAAATATGCCGCAAATCGAATCCAAAACCCGCCGTATTCCTTTGTCTCTTCATTTTCCTGTTTTTCTAAATTTATCTCCACTGTATAACCTCCATTTTATTTTTGTAAACCATTAACAGGTTTGGTAAATAGCACAGTTTATCTAAATTTAAATAGATTTTACTATGAAACTATGTTAATTGCTTATTTCATTATATTCAACAGTTACTAATTTTTAACACGAATTTTGTTAAGTTAAATGGGCAATTGTAAAAACCAAATATGAATCCCATTTTCAAAATAAGGCAGCAGAAAAAGGTATTTTTGTGAACAAATTCACAAGTGTATAGACTTCTATAAGTTTCAATCTTACAATATAGATGTAAACAGGAAACACGTTGAGGCGTTTTCAAATATGATAAAAGAGGTGCGTTAACCCATGAAAGGCACGGCTATCCTTTTTCAAGAAGACATGACAGTTACTGTGATAGAAGGTGTTGAACATTCTGTTTTTGAAGAGATTAAAGCACAGTGTGATTATGAACACTGTACTTGCGAGATCGAAAATAAAATATTTGACTTTGGTTCAGTTTCTCCAGTTTTCTGGCATGAAGATGAAGTGGATTGGGATTACGGATATTAATGGCTTTGCACTATAAAGTAGATCGTTTAGCTTAATATAGAAAAAAGACGGTCCTATGTGAACATCAGGATCGTCTTTTTAGTGAGAATTAGAAAAATAAATCTGCAGTGTCAGACCCGACAATGATTGTACAAATTTTCGGATAGTAGGGTCGTCCGATTTTATTACCCGTTAAATTGACCGTTATTTTTTGAAGCTTTTTCCTTCTTTGCTTTATCCTTATGAATTTTATTCGTAGCAGCGCTTCCAAATTCATGGGAGAATTCCGAGTCCAATACTGCTGAATCAAAACCCTTTTTGTTTTTTTGCTGTGGATCGTTTTTCTTTGTTCTTTTCGCCATAAAGTAACCCCCTTTTTCAAACAATCACTTATATTATTAAGTGGAAGGGGCCTCTTTATTCATGGTTATTCCCAATACTTATAAAGAGCCTGTGTGCCGGAATTTTCTCCCCCTGCCTCAGCAAGCCGGGCGTACATTTTTTTGGCAAGCGCTAGTCCTGGTGTCTCCATTCCCATTTCTTCAGCCTCTTGTAAGGCAATATTCATGTCTTTAATAAAGTGTTTAATATAAAAGCCAGGATCAAAATTGCCTTGAATCATCCTCGGAGCTAAATTAGACAGCGACCAGCTGCCTGCAGCCCCTGACGATATACTTTGAAGAACCGTTTCAGGATCCAGTCCAGCTTTCTCAGCATAGACAACTGCTTCACAAACACCTATCATATTGGAGGCGATTGCAATTTGATTACACATTTTTGTATGGTGGCCAGAACCCGCTTTTCCTTGATAAACAACATTTGTCCCTAATAGATTAAAAATCGGCTTAACCGCTTCAAAGGCATCTTTATCACCGCCGACCATAATTGAAAGCTTTGCCTCTTTTGCGCCGATATCACCGCCCGATACAGGTGCGTCTAGAGCAAACATTCCTTTTTTAGCGGCAACTTCATAAATTTCACTAGCGAGGGTTGGGGTCGATGTCGTCATATCAATGACGATTGTATTTTCTTTCCCATTTGTAATAATTCCTTGCTCACCTAGATATATTTCCTCTACATCAGCAGGATAACCCACAATCGTTATAATGACATTGGCCTTTTCAGCAACTTCATTTGGCGAAGATGCCCATTCCGCTCCCTTTGCTATAAGTTCTTCCGCTTTTGCTTTTGTTCGCGAATAAACCACTAATGGATAGCCTGCATGAAGCAAATGTCCCGCCATACTTTTCCCCATCACACCCGTACCAATAAAACCAATGACCGTATTTTCCGGTAAAATCATTATGGTTCCCCCCAAAAAATTATATGTAATTCCCCTAATTCAGCGTCTTTCTCTTCCTTATTCTTGGCTTTCAGTCGAAATATTAGAGTTATAGAATAAGGAATTCACTAAAATCTGAATATTACCATTTATTTTAGCACTCCTTTTATCTTTATGATAGAACAAAACAAATATATCAACGAATATCAATTTCCCCGAGAATCGATATTATAGAGTTCTCAGCGAACAATAAAAGACCAGACACTGTGCCTGGCCTAATTTCACACACTTTTATAGGATAATAAACGATTAAAGCTGTGACGAGAAATTTGTTAAAAATGCCTTTGCAATGACAGCTTGATCATTAAAAACTTCTACAGATACAGCATCTTCTTTGACAATCATGTCTTCAATTTCAAATACGTGAAGATCCTTAAGCAATGGAATGGGGTTCATAATAATAAAATTTCCATTTTTATTATTTACCTCAATATATTCACCAGCATAATAGAAATCTGCTCCATAGATAATTTCCTTCGTCCCTAAAGCGGAAGCCAATTTATCATTATGTATTGACACTTTAACCTTATAAATTTGCTCACTGCTTAAGATCTTTTCATTAATTTTAAACCGGAATTGAAGCTCGTTATTTCTCGTCAATAACGCTTCGGCATGACTGTTCACTATCGATTGTTGGGTGCTAAGCGTACAGCCAGTTAAGGTAAGAGAAAACAGGATGAACAGCAAAAGCATGAAGCCTTTATTACGCATGGAAATTTCCTCCTCACCCCTAACATTACCTATAACTGTTAATAGTAAACATAGTTTCGAAAGAAAAGCTGGATTTTATATTGATTTCACCAATCCTCCATCAACCAAAAAAGCACTTCCTGTCATATATGTATTGGCATCTGATGCTAAAAATACAACCACTTTCGCAAATTCTTCAGGTCTTCCATAACGTTGCAGTGGAATATTAGCTTTCACATTTTCTTCGATTTCTTCTCTTGAAACCCCAAGTTTATCCGCATTTATTTGGTCTAAATGTTTTACTCGATCCGTTTCAATCCTTCCTGGTGCAACAGTATTAATTAATATATTATCAGCCGCAAACTCACTTGCTAATGTTTTTGAAAGACCGATAATGCCCGTCCGGAATGTATTGGATAAAATTAGACCCGGAATCGGTTCCTTAATTGAAGAGGATGCGATATTAATAATTTTTCCGCCTTGCCGGCGAAGATGTGGCAATGATTCTCTAATCATCCGGACATAGGATAATAAATTTAACTCAAAAGCATTCTGCCATTCTTCATCTGATAATGAATCAAATGTGCCTGCAGGAGGACCGCCAGCATTATTAACGAGAATGTCTATTGTTCCAAACTGTTCAACTGTTGCCTTCACAAGGCTTTTTATGTCTGTGGGGTTTATAATATCTGCTTTCATGTAAGATATTTCGCCGGTGCCAAACTCTTTTAACTCCTGTTTTACCTTTTGGAGTTTTTCGCCGTCACGGCCTGAAATCATTACATTTGCGCCTTCTTTAAGTAGTTCGATTGCAATTGCTTTTCCAAGACCTTGACTTGAAGCAGCGACTAGTGCCGTCTTCCCATTTAAATTGAATTCCATTCCAACAAAATGATGTATTAATGCGTTTTTGAAAAGCAATAAAAAAATAAACCGACCCAAAATATCAGGCCGGTTCAAAAGGGAAAAAGTGAATGAATTCATTTGTACGTTCTTATTCGGTCCATTCCCAGTGGATTCTATTTAATTCAAAAAATATGACAATGCTATATTATCCTTGTGTTGCATTTTTCACAGCTTGTACGACATCTTCCGCTGTTTTCATTTGCAGTGCCGCATTTGCAAGCTTCTCCATCTCGCTTTTATCTAATTGACGGATTTGTGATCGTGCTTTTAGGATCGATGTAGCACTCATCGAGAACTCGTCAAGTCCAAGGCCTAGCAATAATGGGATTGCTAGTTCATCTCCAGCCATTTCTCCGCACATCCCCGCCCATTTTCCTTCGCTATGTGCGGCATCAATGACCATCTTAACAAGACGCAAAATGGCCGGATTATAAGGCTGGTATAGATAGGAAACACGTTCATTCATTCGGTCAGCAGCCATTGTATATTGGATTAAATCATTTGTTCCAATACTAAAGAAATCTACTTCTGTGGCAAACTGATCCGCAAGAACAGCAGTCGAAGGAATTTCAACCATGATGCCAAGCTCAATCTTGTCAGCAACTGTCACGCCTTGTGCTAAAAGCTTATGCTTCTCTTCCTCAAAAATAGCTTTTCCTTGGCGGAATTCATCAAGAGTGGCTATCATAGGGAACATGATTTTTAAATTTCCAAATGAGCTTGCTCTTAAAAGGGCTCGCAATTGCGTGCGGAATATATCCTGTTCTTCTAAGCATAAACGAATGGCACGGAAGCCTAGAAACGGATTCATTTCCTTTGGAAGATTCAAATAAGGTAGTTCCTTATCCCCGCCAATATCTAGAGTACGTACAACGACAGGCTTGTCTCCCATTCCCTGAAGAACAGCTTTATAGGCATCAAACTGTTCATCTTCTGTTGGAAGCGAATCTCTGCCCATATATAAAAACTCAGTCCGGTAGAGGCCAACACCTTCTCCGCCATTATTGATGACCCCTTCCAGGTCGTTCGGAGTACCGATATTAGCGGCCAGCTCAACATGATGTCCATCTGCAGAATAAGACTTGTCATTAGCAAGCTTTGCCCATTCCGCTTTTTGGTCCTCAAATTCTTGCTGTTCTCTTTCGTAATGAGTGATTACCTCTTGTGTCGGGTTAATATGTACTTGTCCTTTAAGTCCATCGACAATGACAAGATCGCCATTACGAATTTCCTTCGTCGACTCCTTAGTACCTACTACAGCTGGAATTTCCAATGATCGGGCCATAATTGCGGAGTGGGAAGTCCTTCCGCCAATATCTGTTGTAAAGCCCTTTACAAACTGGCGATTTAATTGTGCTGTGTCCGATGGTGTTAAATCTTCAGCAATAATGATCACTTCTTCAGCTATCATGCTTGGATTCACAAGTTGTACGCCTAACAAATGGGATAGTACACGTTTCGTTACATCACGGATGTCAGCAGCGCGTTCTTGCATATACTCATTGTCCATTTGCTCAAACATGGAAATAAACATATCTGCTGTTTCTTTTAATGCGTATTCGGCATTCACTTGATCCGTTTTTATTTTATCTTCAATAGGTGTTACTAGTTCCGGATCACTTAAGACTAGAAGATGGGCATCAAAGATCGCTGCTTTATCTGCACCGAGCTGCTCATAGGCATTATCACGAATGGCTTCCAATTCCCCCTTCGACGTAGAAAGGGCAGATTGAAAACGCTCAATTTCCTGGGCGGTATCTTCAATTGTTTTTTTGGCAAAGGATAAATCAGGCTCCACTAGGCGGTATGCTTTTGCAATCGCGATTCCGCTAGAAGCGGCAATTCCTTGTATAAAGCTCATTATTCAGCCAAACCTTCTTGTTTCAAAGTATCCTCTAAGCTGTTAAGTGCATCCTGTTCATCATTGCCCTCTGCGCTAATTTTAATTTCCGCTCCTTGTCCAATCCCTAAAGACATTACACCCATGATTGATTTTAAGTTCACCTTTTTACCTTTATTCTCCAAATGAATTTCAGAATTAAATTTACTTGCCGCCTGAACTAATAATGTTGCCGGACGTGCATGAATTCCTGTCTCAGCCGTTACTTTAAATTGCTTTTCAACCATATTTGATCAATCTCCTTTTTTTATATTGAATAGTAAGATGTGTGAGATATTTGCCTCACTAACTTAAAACACGGGGTATACTTTGGAAATATAGATTATTTTTTTAGGAAAAAAGAATGGGCGAATATTTTGTTTCTTTTCCCCTCTCATAGTGTTTTATTTTTTCCAAAGCTAGTTTCTTTATGTATAGAAACCGAAATGATATCTCAGGTAATTTCCAAGTCAGCAGACAACTTCCATCCTACAAAAGGATAGCATTTTTGTAGAGCTTAAACAATGGAAATGCCTTGTTTTTCAAGCTTTGTTCATACTTTATCAAGTAAAACGCTTTCATTTATATATAGGGTATCTTTACCATATCTATTTTATAAAAATCTTTCTAAAATGTTTCTATTTTTTCCATATCACATCTTGAATAAAGATTGAATTTCATGTTTTTTCCATTATAATAAAAATGTCTATTGTAAACTAATACTATTTATATTTTCTGGAGGGGAAGAAATGAGATATAAACGTGAAGAATCTTTCCGCTTTCAGTTTCGGAAGCCTCTTCAAGGAATGATTAAAGTAATCAGAGCGAACGGGATAAGCGGAGATTCAAACATAGGAACTATTGATATCATGGATGTTAGTCCGCATGGGGTAAAATTTAAGTCGTCTTTAGATCTTCCCATCCATGAAAACCGCTATTTACTTGAAATTACCTTTGAATTAGATGGGAAACCAATTCATTTATTAGGTGAACCTGTTTGGAAAAAAAGCGAGGGGGCAGGATTTGTCTATGGTTTTAGTGGCCTTGAGGATGAAGGAACAAAGAATGAGATTATCGGGGCATTAAAAGATTATTCCAAAAAGATCTATTATGAAATGAAAAATGGAAAATAAAATAGACGCCCGGTACAAAATACTGGGCGTCTTCGCTTTTTTCTACAATTTACCCCTTCAAATTCTTTAATATATTCCAAACAAACAGCAGTACACCTAAAGCAGTAACTGTTGCTCCAATTGCTGTACCTGTTATGAATGATTCATTATTCGCCGCAACAACCATTGCTAATGACAGCATCATAATAGGCAACCCAAGATTGTGAAGCCAGAAGTGCCATTTTGCGACTTTGGTTGCTGCCAAGTTGGGAAACAGGTGATAGAGTATTCCTGCAAGAGTTAAAGACGTCCATCCAAGCAGATTGATGTGTACATGAACGGGTGCTAAAACATAAGAATGAGTACTTGACATATAGTACCCTAGCAGTACCCCAATCGCAAAATAGACAGATGATATTTTAATCAGTCTTATTCCCACTCTTTACTCCTCCCCAAATCAAATGTTGTTTTTCTGTAATAATCTATGTGCATAAATTTATGTTTAGAACATAGGCCTTAGAGAGGGTTTTATTAATTTTCAAAATTAATACTTAACCAAAAAAAAGACACTTGCTTGGGCTCAAGTGTCAGTTACTTATTAACTTCTAGCTGTTTCCGAATATCGGTAAAGGACATCTCCCCCACGCTGGGCGATCCCGCTGAAGTTTTTGAAATCATCCCGTTTAACTATCACGTCGCGAACAGGAAGGAATTCTGCTTTCGAAACATAGTATTCTGAAATTTTACCGCTCATTAATTTATCTAGCACTTCTTGAATATGTTCTTCTTTCATTTTCAAGCACCTTCACTTTTATTTATTTGGCTTTGTTAAACTTCCCTGTTGATTTCCACTGCAGGCACTCGCTTTCCGCGGGCGGTCCGGGAGCCTCCTCGTCACTATCGCTCCTGCGGGGTCTCCCTTGGACTCGCTTTTCCCGCAGGAGTCTCGCGCCTTCCGTTCCAATCAACAACAAAATAGCAATATTTCAACAATGAGCTTTAACATAGCTCTATTTTAAAGAAATTTGTCGAAATTTCCGAGGAAATAGCCTGGCAATCATTTTGACCTTTCTTGGATATAGGTTACTGGTGATTTTACTTGTCTGATGGCCATAATAATAACAATGAATAGCGAAAATCCACCGAAGCTTAGCACCATATGCTCAAATCCAATTGTATCCAAAAATAACCCTGTACTCAATAATACGACCTGAAAAAGGACGCGATCCATCATATTACGAAAAGAAAAAAACCGGCCATGGAACTCTTTTGAAACTTGTGTTTGAAACAATGTCGCGGCCAATGGAAAAAATGAACCGGCTGCAAAACCAAATAAAGCAAAAGAAAGAAGAGCCGGAAGCATCTGGTCCGCAAAAAATAATGTAAGGTGGGCAATTGCAATAAAGAAAGCAGATGTCATTAAAATCAAAATTACATTCTTACCTGCCGAAATCCTTTTGATTAAAAAAGCGCCAATCATTAATGAAATCCCCTCAGTTGTATATAATAACCCTTTAATTGCTGGATCATTTTGCATTTCACTAATTTTCAACACCATCATATTAAAACTTCCAATAAAAGTAATCGGAACAAGCATCAATAATAAACCAGTAAAAATCGCAGGTGTTCCAGAAATAATTGGCCACACATCTTTAAAGCCGACATTTTTTTTCACTTCTTTTCTTTCATTTTTTTGCGGTTCTTCAATATTCAAAGCCAGTGTGCATAGGAATATCATAATATAGCAAATAAAAGTATATAAATACATAGCAAGAAGACTGATATAAACAAGCAAAATTCCTGCCAAAGCCGTTCCTGATATCCTTGCAATTGTCCCTACATTCATATGAATTCCATTTAATGATAGCAACTGTCCTTCACGAGCGATTAAGGGGATGGCAGCCTGTAATGCCGGGAAATAAAAAGCGGCTGACAAACCGATTCCAATCATATAAATAATCATCCACATCACACTTTCTTGTGCGATGGCCAAAAACATAAATCCAACCGACAGAATTCTTACTCCCCCAGCGTAAAGCATGATTTTCTTTTTGGCGTATTGATCAATTACGCGACCTGCAATAGGTCCAAACAAGACCCCAACAAATAATCCGGAAAATAAGATGAGCGATTTCATGAAATCAGAAGGAACTTGAGATTGCAAAAATTCAAGATTCCCAATAATCCCAATCCACATCCCTAATCCAGCAATCATTTCTCCGCTCATCAAAATCCATATATTTTTATTTCTTAGCATTCGAAACCGTCCTTTATCGCATTTATTTCGAGCCTCTAAATATCATATATGCGGACATCCTTCACTGTCTAGTTAATTCATTTTTTTTTTATTTTAATCGGTTTTAAAAAGAAGAATTCTCAGAAATCTTTCACATTCTCAAAAGGGACAAACACCCGGTTCACACTACTAAAGTACTAAATTATTAAAAGATATTTGGAAATTCACGAAATATATAGATTTTAATCTTTACGAAATAATAAAATTAGTGCAAACTGTTAATAATCTATAAATTACTGGGAAGAAAAGGAGAGGCTTATGAAAAAAGCAGAGGTTGGAAACGTGATTGAATTTCGTGATGGTTTACAGGGTATTGTCGAAAAAGTAAATGAAAACTCTGTTATCGTAGATTTATCCTATATGGATAATTACCGCGATCTTGAGCTGGAACAAAGGACAGTTGTTAATCATAAAAACTATAAAATAATAAAAGAATCCGCAGTGTGAGACCTCCTTTTGAAAGCGTATACAATATTTATTAATGATAAAAAGCAGCTTTCCGCTGCTTTTTATTTTCGATTTAGCAAGCATCCAATGAACTTATTCCTTCTCCCGTGATAGCTCCTTTAGGGATTTTACTTTTCCATGTGGATTTTGATCCTGTTTTCTAACAGTCCAAGCACGTTCTTTTTCCCGTTGTGATTTTGACATTTTTAATCCCCCCTTTTTTATCTTTAATTAGGATAATCATTTTCAACCCTTTTTATTTGAAAATTGCGGAAGAAATCTTTTCCTTACAATTTGTTCTTTATTTTTGTTAGAATAGGGGATGTTTGATTGTAGAAAAGGGGTTTGTATAGATGAATAAAATCACCTCCGATATTCGCCTTATTATCGGATTATTGCTCGCACATTTATTAATGTATTTCACTTTTCAGGATAAAGCTGTTTTCTGGTATATCTTTACCGCCTCCCTATTATTTTTAATTAGTTATGCGATCTTAAATGAAGAAGTAGAAGATCATACTTCTGTTCTTACCTATTTAATGTACGGAGCTATATCAGGCCTAGTTCTTTATGGGTTATTTTGGATGGGGCACTTCATTATTGAACAGTTGAACCTTCCAGTTGCAAAACAGATTTCCAAACTCTATGGCCGTTACTCGCCTTCCTTGCTCTGGCACTATATCGTTCTTTTACTTATTATTATTCCTGGAGAAGAAATCTTTTGGCGTGGGTTTGTTCAAAAGAGAATTTTAAAGTACACGAATATTCCAATTGGAATATTCGTTTCCTCCGCACTTTACGCTTCGGTGCATCTATACTCGACTCATTGGATTCTTGCTTTTGCCGCTTTAATTGCAGGACTTTTCTGGGGCTGGCTTTATGCTTGGAAAAAAAGTATTCCGCTCGTGATTGTGTCCCATTTAATTTTTGATTTATTTTTATTTGTGATCCTGCCTTTTTATTAAGGTTTACCCGCTTCTTAAAGAAGCGGGTTTGTTTATGCCATTTTTCCTAATTCCCTTTTTTACGTTGTAGGAATAATTTAGAAATGGTAATGTAAGAGCGAGAAGCATTTTTGTAACTCCTCATTTTAAATTACGTCTTATAATTTAGAAGAGCAATTTACGCGCCTATGGGAGGAAAAACAGAATGAAAACACTTGCGAAATGGATGCTGATTACCGGATTACTTGGAATGATCTTAGCGGGCTGTGGCACTAGCCAGACTTCCGGAGATTCAACGAATGGAACAGCACCAACCAATAATGTAGACGATGAAAATCAAAACGCGGATGATCAAGACGCTGGTGAGAGCCAGGGTGAAAAAGGAAACAGCGAAGATAACGCAGAAGAAAACAAAGATGGTGTAGTTCGGATCCTTGAACAAAACATCCAATATAAAGTGAATGGAGAAACAAAAGAAGAAACTGCTTTTCTAAAGAATAACGACAATCAACATTATTCTATGTATGTTCTTCCTGACTATGAATTAACCGCAGAGGAACCTAACAAAGACATCTTATTTTTAGCAGAAAATGATCAAGTATTCATGCGAATTGAACTTCTTCCTGATGATGTTGAATGGAGTTTAATGGAGGAAACAACGAAATCACAGCTTGAAGCAGTGAATGAAGAAGTAGAAACAATTGAAGCTCCAAGTGATGAATTCTTTCAGTCCGCAACCGTAATGGAGGCTTCTACGGACGAAGAAACAGTTACTGCATATTTAATTAAAAATAAGAAACAACCTCTTAAATTAACAATTTTCACAAAAAGTAATTTAGATGTTAAAGATGCTTTCGTGCAGATGGCTAAAACAATCATGAAAGAAAAAGCCGAGTAAGAATGTCGCAAAAACCCTGCTACATTTTATTGATGAAGTTATAGCCTAATCAAAGACCCGAAATAATCGGGTCTTTTTTCCTTCATACTTTCATGTCCTCGAGAGGCTTCATCCATAATAAAATAATAAAAACGAGACTTATATACCCAAAAAACGGATATAAATATGAGAGTAAGGTGCCATAGTTTATTAAACTTATAAAGAAGCAAATTATGAATATTGCACTGACTGTTACAATGCTTGGAATGGATAAATATTTTCTCACTTGCCGTTCGATTCCAAAAACATTTCCGATAACAGATGTAAATATTTCACCATAAATAACGAACACATAAATCCAGAAAAAAGAGGAAGCAATTGTTTTCATTATGACGGCCATCGGGATTTCATATGCTTCAATATTAGGTAGCATGACTAAGGTCAAATGGCTTGAAATAAGGATAATGGTTAATGCTGCACCTCCCAATATTCCTCCCCATTTAATCGTCTGGTCATCCTTTATCTCAGATGCAATAGGGACTAAAACCGCCTGTGCTAATGTTAAATTCATGGCAGCATACGAAAATGGTGCTACAACAGCCTTCCAACCGTCTTCTGCAAAAGGAATATACAATAACTGTTCTTTGAAGGTAGGCAGCTTCATGGAAATAAACAATAGGATAAAGCTAAATGCGATCATCATTGGAACAACAAACGAATTGACAGCAAACAAACCTTTTGTCCCTACGATCATGACTACTATCGATAGCCCGATAGTCACAACTATTCCCGTATACTTAGAAAGTCCAATCTGTTCCTCAAATACAGCCCCAGCACCCGCAAGCATGACTGCACATACCCCTAGGAGCATTAAAAGCATTACTATATTAATGGCTGAGCCGAATAATTTTCCAAATAAGTGATCATTTAACTCCTGATATGAGGTAGCTTGAATCCGAGCAGCAATTCGCATTAATTTTGAGCCGAGGAAAATAAATATGTAACCGCTCATTAAGATTGAAATTAAACCAATAAAGCCAAATCGAGAAAAGAATTCGACAATTTCCCGTCCGGTTGCAAACCCCGCTCCTATCACTGTCCCTACATAAACTGCAGCGATTTGAAAGGATGCCACCCAATTTGTTTTCACTAAATCTCCTCCTTCCTTTCCAATATATGAACATCTGGACAAACAAAGAAGAACCTTTTTTAAAAATAGGCGAATTTCCTAAAGGTTAATTAAATATCCCCTTCCACACAAAAAAGCCGGAACGCAGTCCGGCTCTTTTAATCATTAGTATTCTATAAACTTTTATCGTCAACTGAATTTAACCAGCTTTCTATTTCCCCTACTACAGACTCAACACAGCCGTCTTCAAATGGAGATATCAGGTTTGCTTCCTTCACAAGTCCAGTGAATGGCTTGCTTCCACCTAACTGACAAAGGTGTAAATAGTCTTTCCAAGCCTCTTCATGATTTTCTCTTGAACGCTTCCAAAATTGGAATGCGCAAATTTGTGCCAATGTGTAATCAATATAATAGAACGGTGAATTATAAATATGGGCTTGACGCTGCCAGAAGCCGCCAGTTTCTAAATATTGATTGCCATCATAGTCTTTATGTGGTGAATACTTCTTTTCAATCTCTCTCCATGCTTGTTTCCGTTCCTCCGGTGTAGCTGTATAGTTTTCATATACCCAGTGTTGGAATTCATCAACCGAAACACCATAAGGGAGGAATAATAAAGCAGAACTTAAATGCGCAAATTGGTATTTCTCAGAATCCTCCTGAAAAAACTTCTCCATCCATGGCCAAGTAAAGAATTCCATACTCATCGAGTGAATTTCACAGGCCTCATAGGTCGGCCAATTGTATTCTGGAATTTCATAATGACTGCTTGAATATACTTGAAAAGCATGGCCAGCCTCATGTGTAAGTACATCGATATCTCCTGACGTCCCATTAAAATTGGAGAAAATAAATGGCGATTTGTAGTTTTCAATATACGTACAATAGCCGCCGCCAGCCTTTCCCTTTTTGGCCACAAGGTCCATCAGCTGCTTTTCTCTCATATAAGAGAAAAATTCCCCAGTTTCTTTTGAAAGCTCGTCATACATCGATTGTCCATTTTCAATAATCCAATCCGGATTCCCTTTTGGCACAGCGTTTCCAGTCTTAAAGTTAAAGCCTTCATCGTAATATTTAAGCTGTTCCACCCCAATGCGCTCCCGCTGACGCTCCTTTAGCTTCGTTGCAACTGGAACAATAAACTCCTTTACTTGATCACGGAACTTAGCCACCATTTCAGCATTATAATCCGTTCGGTACATACGGTAATAAGCAAGCTCGACAAAGTTTTTGTAACCAAGCTTTTGAGCAATCTCCGTTCTAACGTGAACAAGTTCATCATATATACGATCCAGTTCTTTTTCATTTTCAGCCATAAATCCGAAACGGGCTTCACTTGCCTTTTTCCTGACGTCCCGGTCAGTGGATTCAGTGAAAGGCTCCATTTGAGCAAGAGTCCGTTCCTCCCCCTCGAAGGTAATTTTTGCTGATGCAATCAATTTTATATATTCAGATGACAGCTTATTTTCCTTTTGTAAGAGGGGAACAATTTCCGGAGAAAAGACTTTTAGCTGGGCTTCAGCTAATGCAAAAAGCTGGCTACCCCACTGACCCTCTAGTTCACTGCGGAAAGTTGAGTTTAAAAGTGCCTCGTAATACTTCGTTACAAATCCTTCCACTTCCGGCTGGATTTCATCCATATAATCCTGTTCGGCTTTATAAAACTCATCATTTGTATCGACAGAATGGCGGATATAACAAAGGTTGACCATCGTTCCAAAATCATTTCTAACATCATTGAAATCCTTCATCGCAGCGTTTTGCTCCTCAGCGGTTGAGGCATCATTAAATTTTTGTAAAGCTGAATCAAATCGTTTGCTGACCTCATCCATATTCGGACGGGTATATGTAAATTCTTCAAAGTTCATGTTTCGCGCCCCCTACTCAAATTTTTTCGAAAAACACTTAACTATTTCGAGAAATGCATGTGAATACCTTCATTACACTAGGCACTTAATTAATTTACCCGTAAGAAAAACGGCCCATTTGGACCGTTTAAAATCTCCCCACCGATAATCCGAGTTTTTTTAGCAGTTCAATCGCTGTCTTCTTTTCATCCTCCGAAAGTTCAGACATCAAATTATTAATCTGCTCCTTGTGGTCTGGAAAGATATCTTCAATAAATCCCTTACCCTCATCTGTAATTTGTGCATATGTAACACGCCTATCTTTCGGGCACGCTACTCTTTTTAGAAAGCCTTTTTGTTCAAGCTTATCGACTACATACGTAATACTTCCGCTTGCCAGCAGTATTTTCCCGCCAATTTGCTGTAATGGCTGATCTCCTTTATGATAAAGTAGTTCCATAACAGCAAATTCAGTAGGATTCAGACCGTATGTCTGAATAAGTTTATTTACATTTTCGTTTACCGCCCGGTACGCTCGTGAGAGCACAATAAATAATTTCAATGATTGGTTAACCTGTTCAGTACTCATATCTATCCAATTCCTTTATTATTTTTATGGTTGATTCAATTATCTTTAATTCTAAATAAATTATAAAAAACCATCCGGTATATGTCAATTTACTTATTAATTTAGTCAATTAAAATACTTTTTTTTACAAAATAAGCGTTAAATGAATGATCAATACTTTCAACGCTATCCTATTAAATGATATACTATATATTTAAATCTAACAAACAAAATAATGGAGTTAAAATGATGAAAAGTCGTAAAAATTTCCTTTTATACTTAATCATTGTTATCTTCCCAGCATTAATCGGCATCGTTTATTATATGAACGATGCCATTGACCGTGATGACCGCCAGCGAATAGAGTACGCGCTTTGGGTCGCTTCCATCCATCAAAAAAGTTGGGACCAATTTATTTCCGAGACGGTCACGTCACTTGACATTTTAGCATTGACTGCTGAAACGGTGATCCATTACCCAGATAGGCTTGAGCCACTTTTGCAAAGAACGCATAGGAAAGACCCTCGATATGGTGGAATCTATTTACTTGATCCAAATGGCACGGTCATCACAGGATCAAATTCTCTGCTAAAGACTGCTAATTTTGCCGATATGGAGTATATCAAGGAAATTAGCCGGACGAAGGATCTAATCATTTCTAATCATCAGGAAACTTTGCTAACCGGGCAAAGAGTTATTGGGATTGGCAAACCAGTCCTAAATGAAGACGGCAAATTACTAGCGATTATTGTGGCACATTTACGAGTCGATTATGTTCAAAATATCATGAGATTATTAACGCCTGATACAAAACTGTCTGTGCTTAATTCAGACAATGTGGTTATTATGGATATCAATATGAATGGGTCTGCAGAATTTTCCAATAAAAACTCGGTTACCTTTCCGATCGACAGACTTCCTTGGAGTATCAAAGTTGAAATTCCGAAAAGAGATATAGGCGATATCATGATGCAGACTGTGTCTGTCATTATTCGGTTAATTTGTATTTTACACATTCTGTTTCTGCTACTTAAATATCTAATGCTTAAAAGACAGACGGCCAAGGAGAAAAAAGAAAACGAAGTTCAAAAACTCGAGCTTGTAGGCACCTTAGCCGCAAGCACGGCCCATGAAATTCGAAATCCATTAACAGGCATTAAAGGACTTGTACAGCTGTTAAGTGAAAAATATACGAGCGCTGAGGATCAATACTATTTTTCAGTCATTAATGATGAAATCAGCCGTATTAATGAGATTGCCAGCGAATTTCTTATCTTAGGAAAACCAACGGCGCAAACAACAGATATTATCGATTTAAGAAAGGTGATTACCGATTTGGAACCGCTAATCACTTCCGAAGCCAATCTTAACAATGTTGAATACGAATCATTGATCCCAATGGAGCCAATACTAGTAGATTGTACAAAGGATCAACTTAAGCAAGTACTCCTTAACCTAACGAGAAATTCTTTTGAATCCATGGAAAAAGGCGGACAATTATCGATTAAGCTCTTTTTATTACCAAATAAATGTCAAATCAAAATATCCGACACTGGATCAGGAATTCCCGATGAAAAAATCGAAAAAATCTTTCAGCCTTTCTTTACCTCTAAAGATTTAGGAACAGGACTCGGTCTAGTCGTTTGCAAAAGAATCGTTCAATCATTTGGCGGGGAAATCTATATTACAAGTAAAGTAAATATAGGAACCCAAGTAGATATCTTTCTTCCTGTTTATAAAGATAAGAAGAGCCTCTGACTAGTGGCTCCTCTTATCTTTAGGCTGTTTTCGCATATATTGTTGTTTTTAGCCTTCAAAGTTTGCCCGTTGATTTCCGCTACGGGCACTTGCTTCCCTCTATTCCCGCAAGAGTCAAGTGCCCTCCGCTCCAATCAACTCAGATTATTAAATAA
>NZ_JAHNZZ010000001.1:211655-254035 GCF_019039215.1 Bacillus sp. FJAT-29790 | reverse complement strand
AATTATAAAAGCAACAAACTTTACGAAAACAGCCTATCTTTATAAAGTATACCATCCAAACCAGTCCTTGGTTTAAAATAAAGCATATACTTTTCGTTAACTCCTATAATATGGTATATTCATATTGATAAAAAAGAATTTTTTTAATCTTTCCAATCTTATGTTTTAGCGTGTCACATTAAACTTCTCGTCTGGTCTATATTATATTTCGTTTAAAGGAGTCCTTATTATGAGCAGCACAGCAGCGGCGGCCCAAGCACTATCACAAAATCGTGATACTGCATATAGAATTTTATTTATTATCGGCCTCTGCCATCTATTGAATGATTCGATTCAGGCCATTATTCCTGCGATGTTTCCGATTCTGGAAAAGTCTATGGGGCTTACGTTTACGCAGCTTGGAATTATCGCATTCTCTTTAAATATTGTCTCCTCCATCCTACAGCCGATAATTGGTATGATGACGGATAAAAAACCGATGCCGTTTGCATTACCCATCGGATTAACATTTACGGCGTTTGGTGTTCTTGGCCTTGCACTTGCCCCTAGGTTTGAATTAGTTGTTATTTCTGTCCTATTCATTGGGCTTGGTTCAGCCATTTTCCATCCGGAAGGGTCTAGGGTAGCCTATATGGCAGCTGGCCACCGCCGCGGGCTTGCTCAATCCATTTACCAAGTAGGAGGCAACACTGGTCAGGCAATGGCCCCGCTCATTATGTATTTAATCTTAGTTCCCCTTGGCCAAATTGGCGCAGCTTGGTTTACTGGGGTTGCTGCTCTTGCCGTCGGATTACTTGTTTATATTGCCTTTTGGTATACAAGAACCCTTCGTTTAGACCAAAAACCGGGTAACCGTAAGGAAAAAAGTTCCGCAGCTAATCAGAAACGAATTTCAAAAGCTGTCTGGTTTGCGCTTTTTCTGATTTTGTTTTCAATCTTTGCCCGCTCTTGGTATGTTTCGGGAATGACAAATTATTATGCTTTTTACGCTATTGATAACTATTCATTCACAATTAGGCAATCTCAAATCTTTTTATTTGCCTTTTTAGTCGCTGGGGCGCTTGGGACCTTTTTTGGCGGACCGCTTGCAGACCGGTTTGGAAAGAAAAAAGTCATCATTCTTTCGATGATTCTCTCTGCACCACTTTCCATTGCCATTCCATTCGCATCGCCTGTCGTTGCATTTTGTCTCTTAATACTTACAGGCTTTATTCTTATGTCAAGTTTCTCAGTAACAGTTGTATATGCCCAAGAGCTTGTACCAGGTAAAATTGGCACGATGGCTGGCTTGACAGTTGGCTTTGCTTTTGGAATGGGCGCAATCGGTTCCATTGTGCTTGGCTATTCAGCTGATTTGATCGGACTTTCTAATACAATGATTCTTGCCGGTTGCTTACCTTTGCTTGGTTTTTCAGCACTGCTGCTTCCATCCGATCAGAAGGTTAACGAATGGAATCAAGGTTAAGGCTTAGACGAAGCTGGCTTAAATAAAAGTTATCAACAGGCCTGGAATCTAAATTTTATACGTAAAAAGGAAAAAGGAGGGGACTGGTCCCTCCTTTTTATATTCCGTTTATTCTTTTAAGCAGGTCTAATTTTTCCTCATCTGATAGCATGTTTTCTGCCATTGGGAAAAGGATCTTTTCTTCTTTTGCAAAATGCTCAACAAGGGTATAATAAGCATTTTTTATAAGGCCAGCATTCACGATCATCTCTGCTTCCTTCATTTGTTCTGCTTGCTTCGCATTTTCTAAAAAGGAGCCTATAAAGCTTTTTGCCTGATCATGTTCGTATTCCATAACCGCAATTGGCCCGGTGCCTTTCCCAAGATACTGCTCCATCATCCGAAAAAGAACGCCCTCTTCCCGCTGAGAATGAGGATCAAGCACATTTATGAATGATTTTACTTTCGTTATTAATTCAGCAAAAACGGCAGGACTTTGTTCTTGTTCTATGTCCGTCGAAAGCTCCAATAATCCCTTAAGCATATCAAGAAGTGGCGGATGCTCCTCCTTAAGCTGTTTTAACCCTTCACAAAGTTGAATTGGATCATTTCCCATCATCGAACTCATACAGCCTTCCATAACGATTCTCCTCTCTAATTATTATGACAAGATTATAATGGAATGTAACTTCTTACGTAGTGACGCATATCATAAGCTTTACATAAAATAATATTCGCAAAGTTTTAACAATTCGAGTGAAATTTTTTTCGATAATTGCCATATAATAAAGATAGAATACAATTTTACGAGAAACCATGTTATTTATTTTTCTGCAATCAAAACCTATTACAAGTTAGGAGGGAAGATTTATGTATATGTATGAAGATTTTTATCAAAAGGCGCCGATCCCTATGGGAACAAATGATTTAAATTGTTTGAAAGAAACCTTTGCGAGCAGCCAATTAAAGCATTCACATTGGCTTATCGCCTTAGAAGGACAGCTAAAAGATTTAGAGACAGAATATTACTGCTGGAAAGTTACCGTTTATTCATCAGATTCCAATGGCTGCTTTGCATGGAATCCCCCCTGCTATTCATCCTCGATATTTGATTGCATCCATAAGGCATATGAACACGCCAATGAATTAGAAAGATACGGACGAAATGATCAGTTATTTTCAACAAATTTACTAGAGAGAATTGGTTAACCTCTTCTGATCCCCTCATTTTAGCTTTTCCCTTTTTTGATCCTTCATGTGAAAAAACATACATATAGTACAATCCTTTTGCTTGTTCTTCACTTTAAAAACCCACCAAAAGCGATTAAATAATATTCTATGAATGTTTAATAATTTAAATTCATAGCCTTTATTTTCTCCAAACTAGCGATTTCAATATCTAAAGCATTCATGAGCGTGTGCTCCAGACCCGGTATGTAAAAGTCGTTTCACCTCACTAGTTGTTCCTCCCATCATAAAGGACAAGTTTTACGTATGTCGACCAACAAATAATGATTCAAACAGAAAAATAGCTCCAACTCTTGAGAGGGAGCTATTACTATTATTAATTTAATTATCTTAATCCTCTATCGCTTGCACTAAGCAAGTCTAAAAACAATCCCATGTCCGCCTTTTGGATATTCCCACTTGATATTCTGATAAGGACAGCCAATGCGACAGCTTCCACACTCATGACAGCCTTCATATCCGACCTGCATCCTTAAGCCTTCCCATTTGTATACTTCTGCTGGACAGAAAATTGTACAGATTTTATCGGGACATTGTGTCATGCAAATATCGTGGTTCATTACTGTTAAATGCGATTTCGTATCTGCCTTAAAACGAAGTAAATACTGCTTTTCTTCAATCGTTTTAGTTGACATTATTTCACCGCCTTCCATGCACGATACATGTCTTGAAGCACTTTAATTGTTCCTTTTTCTCCTGTTATGCTACGCATTATTTGTTTCTGCTTCTCTCTTTTCGATGTACCATCTACCGTGAAAAACTTGCTTGCCGCACGGTTCATCATCGGCACATACTCTTTGAAATATTGCGGATAGTTTTCAAATGTGTGGGTCGCATCCTTATATTTTTCCAGATCCTTCATAATAAAGCTGTTGTTTAATGCTTCCCGATATTTATTTAAACTGGATTCACTAAAGTCATTCCTTTTCTTCGCCTCGACAATCGTTTCAGCCGCCATTTTCCCCGATGACATCGCCATATTGGATCCCTCTCTATGGATGGCGTTAACAAGCTGGGCCGCATCTCCAACGAGTAGCACACCATTGCCTGCCACCTTTGGAACAGAATGATAACCTCCTTCCGGAATGAGGTGAGCTAAATATTCTGCTGATTCTCCGCCAGCAATCAGCGGCTTTACCATTGAATGCGTCTTTAAATAATCTAGTAGATCATAAGGCTTTAGCTTAGCTTTAATCATACTTGAAAGCGTTGTACCAACCCCGATGTTAATACTTTCTTTATTTGTGTAAATAAAGGCTGTTCCGAGGTTTCCTTTTGTAGAGTCTCCAAAAATTTCAATTGTACAGCCCTGATTATCCTCCAGATTAAATCGGTCATTAATTTTTTCTTTTGGCAGATTGATAACTTCCATTACTGTTAATGCAACTTCATCTGGACGGAATTCTTTATGGAAGCCAAGCTGTTTCCCCAGAAGGGAATTGACCCCATCAGCCAATACGACGACATCTGCAAACACATCTCCGTCTGGGCGGTCTGTCCTGACGCCGACCACTTTTCCGTTTTCCACTATACATTCCAGCACGACAGTTTCATTTATTAGCAATACACCTTGCTCTACCCCTTTTTTGGCAAACCATTGGTCAAATGGGGCACGAAGGACAGTGAAGTTATTGTAAGGCTCGACTCCCCATTCAAGCCCTTTATATCCGAATGTAACGGCCGATTCTTTGTCCATCATCCAAAAGCGCTGCTCAATAACAGGTCTTTCTAACGGCGCTTCCTTCCAAAATTCAGGGATGATTTCTTCCATTTGCTTACGGTATATTACGCCACCCATAACATTTTTGGAACCTGGATATTCTCCTCTTTCAATCTGTAAAACTTTCAACCCATTTTTTGCACAATTATAAGCACACGATGTTCCAGCCGGTCCTGCACCGACAACAATAACATCAAATTTCTCAGACATAACTAACTTCACCGCCCTTTTCTTTACGCAGCTCCTTAAATTGTTCGATTAATTTAGGGACGATTTCCATAGCATCACCGACAATTCCATATGTGGCAACATCAAATATCGGCGCGTTCGGATCTTTGTTAATTGCAATAATCAACTCGGAATTTTTCATTCCGACAATATGCTGGATCGCACCTGAGATCCCAATTGCAAAATAAACCTTTGGTGTAATCGTTTCCCCTGTCTGCCCAATTTGAAGTTCATGCGGCAACCACCCTGCCTCAACAACATCCCGAGTTCCCCCGACACTAGCCCCAATCGTTTCCGCCAATTCATGGATAAGCTGGAACCCTTGCAAATCCCCCAGCCCTTTGCCGCCTGCGACAACTACATGTGCCTCAGATAAACTGGCTGTTTTTGTGACATCTTTCACAATTTTAAGCACTTTTGTACGCATATCTTCTTCTTTTAACGATATTTCTTCTGCAATTATTTTCCCTGTTCTCGCGGAATCCCTCTCAAGGGCTTTCATTACTTTAGGTCTGACTGTAGCCATTTGCGGACGATGTTTTTTACATAATATAGTGGCCATGATATTACCGCCAAATGCTGGCCGACTTGCTTCAAGCAATCGACTTTCTAAATCGACATCGAGCATCGTTGTATCCGCGGTTAAACCTGTACTAAGATCGGTAGCAACCGCACTAGCAAGGTCTTTTCCATTTGGTGTGGCACCATAAAGAAAAATTTCTGGTTTATATTTTTCTGCAAGCAGCATAATGCCTCTCATGTATGATTCCGTCCGATAATCCTTCATAACAGGGTGGTCGATGACGTATACTTCATCAGCCCCGAATGAGATGATTTCTGAGCATAAAGATTTAACATTATAGCCCAATAATACACCTGCAAGCGGTACGCTTAGCTTATCGGCCAATACTCTTCCAGCCCCTAGAAGCTCTTTAGATACGCCTTCGATTTCCCCTTCATTTTGCTCAATGAATACCCAAACCCCCCGGTATTCTTCTAACATGCAGACCCCTCCTTAGTACGATTTAATAGATTAACGGTTAGTAAAAAAATAATTCCTTTTTATCACTTAACAGTTCGATTAGTTCCTTCACTTGTTCGTCCGAATTACCTTCCAGCTTCTTTCCGCCTTCTGGCTTTGGAGGTGTAAACATTTTTCCGACAATCGTTGGTGATCCTTTTAGCCCCAATTGTACTTTGTCTACATTTTCAAGATCGCTAACAGACCAAATAATCGGCTCATATCTTGCTGCTTTGATCATATTCGGCATTGCAGAATAATCAATTTCGTTGATCTCCTTTCCAACTGTCAAGAGACAAGGGTACTCAGCTTGGATCATTTCATAGCCATTTGATATTTTCCTCTTTAAAAGGACTGTTTTTTCTTTTTCATTAAACTCTGTCACCTCTATCACATTTGTAACAGGAGGAATATCCATTCTACGTGCAATTCCAGGACCGACTTGTCCAGTGTCTCCATCAATCGCATGCAGGCCGCAAATAACGAGATCGACAGGCTGATCTTTCGAAATTCTTTCTAGTGCCTTTGATAAAGCATAGCTAGTTGCTAATGTGTCCGCACCCGCAAATGCCCTGTCTGAAATAAGAAATCCTTTATCAGCCCCAATCTCAATACTTTTTTTGATGACAGCCGTCGCCTGGGGCGGACCCATTGATAAGACAGAAATTGTACCGCCTCCTACCATCTTTTTAATCTTGACAGCCTCCTGAACAGCATGGGCATCATAAGGATTTAAGATTGCCGGAGCACTTCGGCGGTCGAGTGTGTTTGTTTTTGGATTAATTTTAATAATTTTTGTATCTGGGACTTGCTTGACACAGACGACAATGTGCATGAATGAAATTCCCTCCTCTTAATTGGAAAAGCTTGGTGCGCCATGAAAAAAAACGGTTCTTACCTATTAACTCCGCCTTTTGAAGGCGCTTCCTTTAATGTATATTTAAAAAGCTATGTATTACGATATATGTTTCGCAACACACGCATAGTACTAACAAATTGATAATAATGACACAATCGTAGGCAGAATGCCTGTCCACATTCATTCCATCTTTTATGCGGTTTTACTTTGAAATTTAATTACTCGTATGTATTTAGGTGATGATAGTAAAATATATTCTTGGTGTATGAGGATTTAATAGATCTTTAAGCAAATGCTAGAGTCTGTTTAGAATTTGTGCGTTCTGTGGAAACCTTATATGCAAAAAAGAAGAAAAAACAAAGATGAGATTTACATTAGATGTAGAGGTTAATTTATTATTTATTTTATTAGGAAAGTTCAGATATAACTATGACAAATCTCACATGCTTGTATTCTTTTCCTGTCTATCAAAAATTTAATATTCTCACACATTATATAAGCATAATAAAAAGGATAGTCAAAAGCAGAAATTTATCAGCTTTATCCATCCTTTTTTATACAATATATGCTCATTACTATATGACATTAAGATTTGCCATGCTTTAATTTCAGTTATACCCTTTCTTTCACAATGATAATTTGATATAAAAAGCACGGCCGTTCTCTAGTCGGTCCGCCCATTCATGCTGGATAAAACGGCGTTGCTGACCATTTCCCATTCATGAATTTCGAAATTCCTCGCTCCGTGGACAATATAGGGATCTTGTTTTGCGATCTGTTCTACTTCTGCGAATGAGTCAGCTTGATAAATGACTAATCCCCCAGTACCGTCAACAAATCGTCCATTGGCAAATATTTTTCCTTCCCGGCGTTTCTGATCTAAATAGTGAAGATGTTGTTCACGGTACTCTTTACTCTTCTCTTGATTTAACATCGATAAAAAAACTGCAAAGTACTTCATTAGTAATCACCCTTTAACGTTGGTTATCGATTATATTTTTACACCTGTTCGAACTGCTTGAATTAATCGGAATATCTGATTTGTTGTTGAGCGTAAATGATTACATGTTACTCTCGGTTCCAGTGCTTCTTCTAATGTCATTGGTGCATTCACAATGGAAAAATAAGAAGTGATACCAAGTTGATTTAATATAGCTGCCTCTTTAGTAATCCCACCAGCCAATGCAATAACGGGTACTTGGTACTTTTGTGCTAGTTGTGCTACTCCAAGTGGCGCTTTCCCCATTGATGTTTGTCCATCCAATTTTCCTTCGCCAGTAATTACGAAATCCGCATCTTTTATTTTTTCTTCCATTCCAATTAAATCTAAAACTAATTGAATTCCTGACTGAAGATGTCCCTGTAAAAATCCGGCAAACGCTGCTCCAAGGCCGCCAGCAGCTCCTGCGCCAACAATGTTATGAATATCAATACATAACTCATGAAGTACGATCCGCGCAAAGTTTTCAAGCCCTTTATCAAGTTCTTTGATCATTTCCGCTGTTGCTCCTTTTTGAGGACCAAAAACATAAGCGGCTCCGGTTGGACCATAAAGCGGATTATTTACATCACAAGCCACTTTGAAAGTACAATCCTGTAATTCGGGAAGTACATCGGCAGCTACAATTCTATGTATATTTTGCAAGTTTCCTCCTCCGAAGCCTACCTCCTCATTGTGTTGATCTAAGAAGCTATAGCCTAAAGCTTGAAGCATTCCGACACCTGCATCATTTGTGGCACTGCCGCCAAGTCCAATTACAAATTCGCGACATCCTTTAGCAATTGCGTCACAAATAAGTTCTCCCACACCATATGTTGTGGTTACGGTTGGATTTCGTTTGTCAGGATGAACAAGCGGTAATCCACATGCCGCAGCGACTTCAATAATTGCTGTTTTTCCATCTCCTAAAATGCCGTATACCGCCTTTAATTTTTCATTTAACGGTCCTGTTACTTCTTTTTCAATCAATTGTCCGTCTGTTGCCTGTACCAACGTCTCAACCGTACCTTCCCCACCGTCCGCTAAAGGAAGTGTCAAAATCTCCGCTTCGGGATAAACATCTTTTATACCTAACGAAATAGCCTTACTGCCATCTATAGATGAAACGCTCCCTTTAAAAGAATCGATTGCAATTAAAACTTTCATAATAAGCACCTCTCCTCTCTGAATAAAATTTTATATAATTCCGATATAAATCAACAAGGGAATAATAACATTTTCAAAGAATCCTTTTTTTATTAGTTATTGTGAATCATATACTTTTTTGTTGCAGTAAAAAATGGATAATATAGAATCTTATAAAACATAGAAATACATCACCCTATATAAGTGATGTACCATCTCTAATAAAATCCGAAACGGTCTCAACAATTTGTTGGTTATAATAACCATCATGTTAATATGGCATAGCAACCATTTGTTTTTTTGACCTTCAGATTTTATGCTTCTATAACTTGCTTTGGCCAACCCATAATCATTTGCTTGAAGGAAAACTTTACTTCTTCCTTTCGCTCCTGATCTTGTCGTAAAATACATTGATACTCGAAAATTAATTGATCGAGTTCTTGGCTGCAACGGATTGTATCCTCGCTCGTAAATCCATTTTTTTCAGCTGAATCTATCATTTTTTCTCTCATTTCTTGAATTTGAGTCAACATTTTTTTGCCCTTTTGACACACCCGTACTTCCTCCATCCTATCCTTTATTCTATAGTTTTTTTCCTATTAAATTAATGATCACTTGAAGCATTATTACAAGAATTTCTATAAATGTAAATAGATTCGCAAAATTAGACAATTTTTTTCTAAAATTAAATTTATCGACAGTTTTCAAGGTTTTTCACATAGGTATTTCGACATACTTTGATCGTTTTCTTCAACATTTTCATTGTGCTTAATTTGGTTTTTTTACCAAATTTCATGTTATATTTATAGTAGGAATCACAATAATTATATTTTTCCAAAAATCGAGAATCTAATAGCCATTCTAATCTTATGATCTAAAAAATCCCTTCACCAATTAAATGGCAAAGGGAATTTTAAGATTAGCTATTTATTTTTCAAATTATTAAGGATTATTACTGGGATTTCCCCTATTTGTAAATTATTTAATTCAAAATAAATTTAACTGTTCAATTCGCTGAATGGCTTCTTTTAACCTTTCCTCTGATGTCAAAAGTCCAACTCTAACAAAACCTTCTCCCCATTCACCAAATCCAATTCCAGGTGCCACAACGATATGAGCCTTTTCGAGCAAATAATCAGCAAATTCCATAGAAGTAAAGTCTACTGGCACCTTTAACCAAGCGAAAAAAGAGCCTTCTGGCGATTTGACATCCCAGCCGATTTCCTGAAGACCAGATATGAGAACATTTCTGCGGCTTTCATACATAGCATTAAGTTCCCTTACACACTGCTGAGACTCGGTGAGCGCCGCTGCTGCTGCCTCCTGGACAGCACCGAATAAACTGACGTACACATGGTCTTGGAAAAGATTCAACGCCGCGATTACACTTGGATTACCTACTGCAAATCCTACGCGCCAGCCTGCCATATTATATGTTTTTGAGAGCGTATAGATTTCAATACCAACCTCTTTTGCCCCTTCAGTCTGTAAAAAGCTCACGGGTTTCTTGTCATCAAAGCCAATCGCTCCATAGGCAAAATCATGGACAATACAAATATCATGCTTTCTCCCCAATTCAACCGTTTTACTGAAAAAGTCCTTTGTAGCAACAGCTCCTGTTGGATTGTTCGGGTAATTTAAAAACATCAGCTTTGCAGCGTCGAGGTCTTCCGCGTTCAGCTCATCAAATTCCGGCAAAAAGTTATTTTCTTCCCTTAGAGGCATCGTCACCATTTTCGCCTTCGCCAGTTCAACTCCCGACCAATAATCTGGATATCCCGGGTCAGGAACAAGAACAGTCTCACCCGGATTCAATAGACATTGCGGAAGTTCAACTAATCCTGCCTTTCCGCCAAACAAAATTGCCACTTCTTTATCAGGGTCGACTTCTACTCCATATTCTCTTTTGTAAAATTCAGCAGCAGCTTCTTTTAAATATCGATAACCTTGAAAAGGAGAATATTTATGATTGATTGGATTTTCAGCAGCAAGCTGAAGACTTTTGACGATATGTTCTGGTGTAGGCTGATCAGGGTTCCCTTGCCCAAGATTAATGATGTCATGTCCTTGTTCAAGATGCTCCCCGACTTTAGCTACAAGCGAAGCAAAAAACTGCTTCGGTAAACGTTTTAATAAATCTGACTGCGGATAATTCTTCATCTATTTCCACCTGCTTTTCAAATATAGGCGCTGTTAAACAATATTGTGATCTAGTCGCGGGTTCGATTTACCTTCCGAGAGGCGGGTTTTGCATTCGCAAAAAAGGCTCTCTCCAGGCAAAATTGCCCCGCTAATATGCATTTATCAACATTATCCATTAACAAGGCCAAAAAATAAAATAATCAAAAACTAGTCAAAGATGATAGTACGTTTTTGGAAAATTGTAAAGATATTTTTTTCGAATATTGAATTTTATCCTCTATCATTCTATCATATAGGATAATGATACACATAGACGGAGGGATAAAGGTGAAATTGAAAATAGCATGTCTGCAAATGGATATTGCATTTGGTGATCCACAGCAGAACTTTGATACAGTAAAAAAACGAATCATTGAAGCTTCTCAGAGTAATCCCGATATTTTGGTCCTGCCTGAATTATGGACAACAGGATATGATTTAACAAGATTGGATGAGATCGCTGATGAAAATGCTTTAAACAGTCTGGATTTTCTTCAAGAACAAGCTAGTCTAAATAATGTTCATATTGTTGGCGGATCCGTTGCTAATAAAACGGAAAACGGTTTCTTAAATACAATGCCCATTGTTAACAAAAGTGGTGAAACTGTTCACCTTTACAGCAAGCTCCATTTATTTAAGCTAATGGATGAACATTTATACTTAACCGCAGGGGAGAAAAAGGGTTTATTTTCACTGGAAAACCGATTATTCGCTGGCTTAATTTGCTATGATATTCGTTTCCCTGAGTGGGTTCGAGCGCATACGACCGAGGGTGCAGAAGCGGTATTTGTTGTGGCTGAATGGCCGCTTACCCGCCTTTTCCACTGGCGTTCCCTTTTAATCGCACGAGCGATCGAAAATCAGTGCTATATCATTGCATGCAACCGTGCAGGTTCGGATTCAAACAATCATTTTGCCGGCCATTCGATGATCATTGATCCTTGGGGAGAAGTAATTGCTGAAGCATCAGAAGCGGAGGAAATCTTACAAGAAGAAATAGACCTGGATATGGTGAAGGATGTTCGTCAAATGATCCCCATCTTTTCTGATCGAAGGCCAGAGTTTTATAATTAAGAATTCTTTTTTCTCTACAACTGCTAAAAGCCTCTTTCGCAAATAAAGAGGCTTTTAGAGTTAAGTGAAGGAATTATTGCCCGAATTAAGGTTTCGGTAGGCTTGTCCTGCTCTTTTCTCAATTATTCGCTATTTCAAGCATTAACTACTGACCCTCTATATCAAATTCATCTTGGCGTATTTGCACCCAGATTATTACCTTAGCTTGCTCGATAATTCCTTTAAAAAATTTAAAGGCTACCCTTCCCAACAGAAGGCTTATAAACTGCCCCTTCCAAATTAAGCAGTTTTTCTTTTATATCCGTACGAGTTCCAGCATATCCGGTAAGGCTTTGGTTCTTCCCGATAACCCTATGACATGGAATGACAAGCGGGAGATTATTTGCTTTATTTGCCTGCCCTATCGCCCTTACAGCTTTCGGATTGCCAATTTGGCTGGCAATATCCTGGTAGCTTCTCGTTTCGCCGAATGGAATATCGCATAGTTCTTTCCAGACTGCTTCTTGAAAACTCGTCCCTCGAGGTTCAATTGGAAGATTAAATTGTCGTCTCGTCCCATTAAAATATTCGATAATCTGCTTCACGCCTTCTTTTAATAGGTGATCTTCTTTATCTGGAATTAATTCATCAACTTTTTCCATTTTCAAAAAATCATCTTTACCTATATAGACAGCCGCAAGTATATCATCGTTAACCACCATGTAGATGTCACCTAAGGGCGTTTCACATATCGAGTATTTCCGCTTGGCCACTGCCCCCACCCCTTTATATCAAATTCGCCTTGGCGTATTTGCGCCCAGTTTTTTACCTTAGCTTGCTCGATAAATTCCTTTATAAAATCTGAGGCATCTGCCGGAGGCTTAACTTTATTCAGCCAAGGATTGAACCCCCACTGAATTGGATACCTTTTTGCATTCATCTCTACACTTTTAGAAGCGGGAGACTTCTGCTGAATAAAGTTAAAGTTTGAATCTGGAAATCATCGTATTCATTTGGTCAGCCAGACTTGATAAAGACTGAACATTATCAGAAATTTCCTCCATTGAATGGTTCGTTTGAGTAATGGCTGCGCTTGTCTGTTCAATGCCGGCAGCCGATTGCTCTGAAACGGCTGCAATATTTTCAATCGATTGATTCATAACAGCCGAGCTGTCAGCAACATCCGCTAGGTTCGTAGATATGTCATTCACATTTATGGACATAAGATTAACAGCCTCATAAATCTTTTTAAATGTCTCACCTGTCAACTGAATCTGTCCTGTCCCTTTTTCAACTTGGGAATATCCTGTCTGCAAGGAAGATACAACATGATTTGACTCCGTTTGAATACCCTTTACAATGGTCGTAATATCTGCAACTGAAAAGGATACTTGCTCAGCAAGTTTACGAACCTCGTCAGCGACCACTGCGAACCCTCTTCCATGCTCCCCAGCCCTCGCTGCTTCAATCGTTGCATTTAATGCAAGCAAATTCGTTTGACCAGCAATTTCATGAATGACTTTAACAAGCGTAGTGATTTGTTTTGTCTGCTCATCGAGACCGTTCACGCGCTCAACCGATGTTTTCATTATCTCATTAATGATGGCCATCTGTTCTTGGGATTCTCGCATAAGTGTGTCGCCTATTTTTGTCATTGATAATACTTCATTTGAGGCAGTCTGAATGATTGAACCACTTTTCGTAGCTCGTTCGACTTTTACCAAATATTCGTCCATCATTCTGGCAAGTCCTGTGGCAGAGTTGGCCTGTTCTTCAGCTCCGCTTGCAAGCTCCTGCATTGTCGAAGCTCCTTGCTGGCTAGCTGCCTTTACTTCATTCGCAGCAATCGTTAATTCACCGCTCTGTTCGGTTACATTTCGAGAAACAGCTGAAATTTCCTGTATCATTATTTGCAAATTTTCTTTCATAGTATTCGTTGCTTTGCTTAATTCAGCTATTTCATCTTGTCCATCAATTTCGATTGTTTGAACGTGTAGATTTCCAGCAGCTATTTCATTTGAAAGATGAACAACTTGACCGAGTTGTTTGGAAATAATTTTTCCAATGAATAGGATGCTGACGATGCCTAAGGCTGCCGAGATAACGATGGAGACGCCTAGAACAATTAATGTTGAAATTAATCCCGATTTAGCACCAAATACGGCACTTTTTTGTTCATTTTTCAGCTGATCACCTAATGTTTCTAATTGTATTACGGTTCGAGTAATACGAGTATCTGCATTCATCTTACCAATCCGATATCCACTAATATTTTGACGCTTTACTTCTGGCGCGATTACTTCGTGAAACAAAGCAGTAATTTGCTTATCATTATCGTCAATTTCGTAAAATAATTGTTTCATTTCTGATGAAGTTAAAGCAGGTGTTATCTTGCTCTTCAGTGCATTGAGTTGCTCAGTAAGATTATCAAAAGTGCTTAAATGTTTTGGCGTTGGATCAATAATATAGTTCCCGATTATACTCCCTTTTTGATGAAAAACAGCAGTTGCTTCAGTAATCTTGATTGCTCGGTCACCAGTCTCTTCCACGATTTCCATTTTTGTATTGGCAATGTCTAAAAGCACAAAAGTAATAATTGTTGAAATCGTAAATAGACCAATGGTTACGAATAATGCGACACCATATTTCTGGCCGAGTTTCAACTTTTTCCAAAGATTTAAATTGGCTAACGAGCTTACTCGCTTTTTAGGCCTTTTCTCTATTGACAGTTCGTTTGGTTTCTTTACCTTCTTCTTCACTCGTGACTTTTTTACCCCTTTCATTCTATATCCTCCCCCGATATGTTAACTCGTTATAATTCGATAGAACCAAAAGTAAATAATCACATCTAACATTTTTACTATTTTTTTATTTAATTATAGTTGAAACAAATATACATTAAAAGGGATAGTTTCCATTTCGAAATTCTTTTATTTAATCAGATTACTATTTAGCGCTTTTGCCTGCTATTCTTTTCTTAAGGCTGTTTCGTAGAGTTTGTTGTTATCGGGAATAAACAATGCCCGTTGCTTTCCGCGGGGAGGAAGTCGAGCCTCCTCGACGTTCCGTCTGCGGGGTCTCGACTTTTCCTCTGTCTCCCGCAGGAGTCAAGTGCCTTCCGCTCCAATCCACTCACCGTTTTCATTGGTGATAAAAGCAACAATCTTTTAGAAAACGGCATTTTTAAAAAAATATCTTTGCAAGTTTCTGCAATCTATTCGCAAATTTTCAGGTTCTATTTTGCAAAGTTTACGATTCGGATACGAATCCTCTATCAAAATTGCATTATTTAACAATGCCAATATTAAAAAAGCAAAGTACACAAGTGTACTTTGCTTTTCCTTGTTACAGATATGGATTTTCATGTTTGGCATTCAAACGCTGCCATCTCATTTCTATTTCTTCTTCCATTTCAGCAAACAATTCTCGATTTTCTTCTTTTAATAAATGTTTGGTTTTCCCCATATATTTCAACCATTCAGAGAGAGGAACTCTCTTTTTCTTTTCTTCCGGATGATAAGTAATCGTTGTTGTTCCTTCTTCAACCTCATAAAGCGGGAAGAAGCAGGTGTTGACAGCAGCCTCGATAATTTTCTCTCCGTAACGGTCATCAGACTTCCAGTTTAGCGGACATGTAATCAGAATTTTCCCGTATACAGTGCCAACATTTTGTGCATACCACTGGGCCTTGGCCGCTTTCTTTATTAAATCTTGCGGGAACGCTTCAGCTCCAGTAAATACGTAAGGGATGTTCGTTGCAGCCATGATTTGCGCTGTATCCTTATGGTGGAAGCCTTTTCCTTTTTGCGCCCGTCCGACATTGCTCGTACTTGTCATATGTCCCTTTGGTGTCGAGTAGGACATTTGCGATCCTGTATTCATATAACCTTCATTATCATATTCGAGCATAATCAGTTTATGGTTTCTTAAGGCTGTGCCGATCGCAGAGCCCATCCCGATGTCCATACCGCCGTCACCTGTAACCATTACAAATGTTGCATCATCAGAAACATTGATTTCTCCACGTTCCTTTAATTCTAAAAAGGCTTCCAAAGTACCTGATAGTGTTGCGGCTCCATTCTGGAACAGATTATGAATCATCGTTTGTTTATGTGAAGAATATGGATAAGCTGTCGTTGTTACATATGCGCAACCTGTTTGGAACAACACAACGATATCGCCTTCAATGCCTTTAAAGAATAACTCAAGACCTGTGAATATACCACATCCAGGGCAAGCTCCATGGCCCGAAGCAATCCGTTTTGGTTTTGTGGTAAGTGCCCGTAATGGGGGAATTTTCACTTTTAACTTGTTTGTTTCTTCGTCTTTTTCAACATGAATTAAGCCTGAATTATAGATTTCTCCATGCTGAGGTACAATAACTGGTGCAAGGGTCTGCCCATTATTCCCTGGGACATGCCCAAAATAATCAAAAGGTTTCTCGGCATAGCCCTTTTCCATTGCATCTATCGCGTCACTAAAGAAAGTCTCCGCATCATCAGCATAAAAATCTTTTCCTCCAAGGCCAAACACGCGGCTTTGGACGATCGTTTTGTTTTCATGGTCCTCCTGCAGAGCAGATTTCACTTCATGGGTTAGGTTCGGCCCATTTCCGCCATAAGAATCAGCACGTTCCCCAATTAGCAATGATTTAACATTTTTCAACGCTTCCCGAATTTCCTTTGCCGGAAAAGGACGAATGATGTTTGGACTGATAACACCTGCTTTGACCCCTTTTTTTCGGAGGTTATCGACGACATCCTTTGCCGTTTCTGCAGCTGAATTCAATAAAAATACAGCTACTTCTGCATCCTCCATTTCATATAGATCGAGAACTGGATATTCACGGCCTGAGACTTTTGCCTTTTGCATATTCAGCTGCGACTTCTTTAAAAATATCACCAGCCGCATACATGGCCTCAGACTGCTGATAATGGGTATTCATTAAATCTTCGCCGTTCATATGGGCACCAATGGTCACTGGCCTTTTCGGATCACGGGCGAAGTTATAGTCTGTTGGGCATTCACCCACAAATTGCTGAACGATCTTTCTATCTTTAAAATAATTCACTTTCCGTTTTTGATGGGAAGTAAAGAATCCGTCGTAGGCTACCATTACAGGTAAGCGAACCTTCGCATGCTCAGCAATTTTCAAAGCCATGATATTCATATCGTAAACAGCTTGTGGTGTTCTTGCTGTCAGAATGACCCAGCCTGTATTAAGCGCAAAATATAAATCTGAATGATCACCACGAATATCTAATGGTCCGCTAATCGCACGGGTTACTAAGTTCATTACCATCGGAAAGCGTGTTCCGGATTGAACAGGAAGCTGTTCCAGCATATACATAAGACCGTTTGCACTCGTAGCATTAAAAACACGTGCACCTGTTGCTGCGGCCCCATAACAAATACCAGCTGAACCATGCTCTCCATCTGCTGGGATTAATTTAATGTTATGTTCCCCGCGTGCTTTCATTTGGTCCAAATATTGTGCGACTTCCGTTGAAGGTGTAATCGGAAAATACCCCATGATATGATAGTCGATTTGGGCGGCAGCCATTGCGGCCATTTCGTTCCCGCTCTCAAATGTTGTCAGTTGGTCCGCTGCTTTTGCTATTTTTAATTCTTCTTCTAGAATCGCCATTATGAAATCCCTCCTGCCACATAAGGATAGTTATGTTTTACCCTGTGTGAATCGGCGTAGCCGATCGTTTCACGTAGATCACTTAACGCACTTGTCGGACATGCCTCAACACATTTCAGGCAGCCCTTGCAATATTGATAATCGATTCCTTGTAGGAACATTTGTTTACGTCCCCTTTTATCCTCGCCTTCTTCCCATACAAAGCAGAAATCCGGACATACGGTGTCACACGCGGCACAGTTAATGCATTGCTCTTGTTGGAACTGAGGAAGAAATCCTTGCCTTGACCCGCTCAAATCTTTCAAAACGCTATTCGCCTGAGCCGTGATAACTCCGCCAATTTCCTGAGTCTCATACCCAAGTAATGGCAAAATTCGAGTAAATTCTTTCCCTAATGCATCAACAGGTGTTTCATACGTTTTAAATTGAACTTCATTATATCCCCGCTCAAAAGTACGGATATTCGGTTCGACTAAATGCGGATATTTATTTTCAAAGGTTTTTCTGATGACATCCTTCATCTTTTCAGGATCAAGGAAATCACAAATACGGAATAGCGCGCCAAGCATCGCTGTATTTACTTTCGTTTTTTCCTCGACAGCGATTTGCAGCGCATCAACAATCGCCAATGTTCCGTATTCCAGTTTCAAATCCTTTTTTATATCATCAAAATCTCGAATTGAGTTCACTAATAAAATTCCATCTGGATTTAGGCCGCTGACGACATCCACTGTTTTGTACAATGCTTCATGAAAAACACCAACAACATGCGGCTGTTCAATCGGACTATGTGCCCGAATTTCAACATCATGATCACAAAAGCGAACAAAGCTTTTCACTGGTGATCCTTTCTTTTCAGATCCGTATGAAGAAAAGTTGGATCCATTTAAGCCAAGACCCAATACCCCAGCTTCAGCGAGCATTTTTCCAGCCAGATTGGCACCAAGTCCCCCTATCGATTCCAATCGTATTTCAAAAAAACCTAATTCGTTTTTCTTAGGTAAGATTGACATGTTCTCACTCCCTATAATCATTACGGTTTCATTTTATTCAACCGCTAATAGGAACCAACTGAATTTAAGTTGGAACTATATCCCCTTTTTTTATTTTAGGTGAATGTTTTGAGTTTCGCTGTGACAAATGTTAAACAACCGAAGAAATATTTGAAACAGATTTTACTTATCTTAAAATCCCCTTATTTGCTATGACTGAAAGCGTAATCATAATTATATAACAGCGTTAAGTATGTACTATAACAGAGGAATTCCCTTTAGTTTTTTCCTCGCTTGTTGTTTCCGGCAGAAAATTGAAAAGCAAAAAAGCGCAAACCACGTATTTTTAGTGGTTTGCGCTTTTTTCATACGTCCCAGGCGAGATTCGAACTCACGACCTACAGCTTAGGAGGCTGTCGCTCTATCCAGCTGAGCTACTGAGACATCAATTTATTTATTATAAATCCACTTTTCCTATATAGTCAATGATATTTTATTGATTAGTTAACTTATCGGTCAATAGATAGCTATCTCCTTCTTAACCACCAAGGAAATTCTCCTAAAAACAGAGTCTGATAATGAAGAAATCAGTCTCTGTTTTTATATTATAAATCTTCCACGACTATATAAGCAGCTTTCACCGGACCGTGTACACCGACGACGAGATTCGATTCGATGTCTGCCGAGTTGCTAGGGCCAGTTATAAAATTAATACACGAAGCAATGTGTTCACCGCTTTTTACCTTTTCTCTGATGATTCTTACTGCCTGGGTCATTCTTGGTACAAGTGTACTTTTTGGGATGATTATTACAGAGCTTGCTGGCAAAAAGCTTACAGTCCGTCCTTTATCTTTGCCGCTAAAAAGAACAGCTGTCCCAGATTCAGCAAGCGTGATATCACTTATCGTAATTCCCACATTTGCTTCATCTGCAAGTTTGATATTTTCTTCTTGCCTAGACGGATCCCACTCATGGAATTCTACGTTTTCTCCAGGCCATGTTTGAGTAAATAGCGGAGATAGCCCGTATTCCTCAAAACGGATATCCTTCCACGCCAAAACCGGTCCTCCTCCATAGGTGGATACAATATTTTTTACGGTTTCAATTAATCCGATTTTGTTAGTAACGACGAAATCTGTGTGTATTTTCGTGCATTGGATTTTAAGAATCTCGAGTAATTCATTCGAATCCGCATCCTTTAATACTGCATCCTGAGGCTGATATTTCCATTTCGGTCTTTCTACTTCAACGGCGAACTTGTCTCTCCCTAAGCGCCCCGCGATATCGCTAAGGAAGGCCTCTCTATTCTGTATAGTACCCTTCATTATTTGTTCCCTTCTTTCGAACGATCTTTAAACCAATCACGAAATCTTTCTTTATTAGGTGCAGGAAATTCCCGAATTTCTGTCCAAGACTTTAATGGGCCAGGCCCTTTCGAGATTTTATCTCCCACTGTAAATGGATTCATTGCAGACGGCGCAATTTTCGATCCTAATTTGTAAAGTGAGGGGGAAGCCGCACCAAGTCCAAAAGCTTTCATCGCCAATTTTTCTGAAATCGGTGCCCTGCCTTCCGTTTCTACGATCACCCGGCGATGCTTATGAAGCAGTTCGTGTAATGGGATTTTTACAGGACATGCTTCCGTACAGGCTCCACATAGTGTTGATGCATATGGAAGTTCTTTGTAGTCATCATAGCCACCTAATAGTGGTGATAAAACCGCCCCGATTGGTCCTGAGTAAATAGATCCGTAGGAATGTCCGCCTACATGACGGTAAACTGGACAAACATTTACACACGCAGCACATCTGATACATTGGAGGATCGATTGGAACTCCCCGCCCAAAATACTTGATCGTCCATTGTCAACAATGACTAAATGGAAGTCTTCTGGCCCATCAACATCCCCTTCATCTCTTGCACCGGTTAAAACAGTAACATAGCTTGTTAGTTTCTGACCTACAGCACTTCTCGTTAAGAGACTTACAAGGACATCCAACTCTTCATAGGTTGGAACGAGCCTTTCCATTCCCATGACAGTTATTTGTGTTTTTGGCAATGCTGTCACTAGATCAGCATTCCCTTCATTCGTCACTAAACAGATTGAACCTGTTTCAGCAACCGCAAAATTACAGCCTGTAATTCCTACATCAGCCGTTAAATATTCTTTCCGAAGCATTTCCCTGGCATGCCAAGCTAACTCTTCAGGCTTCTCTGATTTTTTATAGTTTAGCTTTTTTGCAAAAACATCCCTAATTTGCTCTTTATTTTTATGCATTGCAGGACCCACGATATGTGAGGGTGGATCATGATCATCCAACTGAAGAATGTATTCTCCTAAATCCGTTTCAATGACCTCACAGCCAGCATCCTCTAAACAGGCATTCAAATTAATTTCTTCTGTCACCATTGATTTCGATTTGACTACCTTTTTGGCATTTTTCTTTTCAATGACTTCACGAATATATTGATTCGCGGCATCAGCTGTTTTAGCAAAAAATACATGCCCGCCTCTGTTTGTTACATTTTCACTTAATTGATATAAATAAGCATCTAGATTTTCTAGTACATGCTGACGGATTTCTTCCCCATGGGAACGCCATTCTTCCCAGTTGCCAAGCTCTTCCGCTGCAATCAGTTTCCTTGTACTTAAATTATCCTGCGCACTGGAAACTGCGCCTCTCATAAAGGCATTATTAATCCCGGCATCTACCCGATTATTGAAATCTTCCGTTCCAATTTTCATTGGCAATTTGATCTCCCCCTTTGCGATGGAATTGTTTCTAATATCTAGCAAAATTCATTGGGACACCTTTTCACCAGCTGGTTATCTCCTGTATTATGTAAGACTTTAACCCTTGCAGGCTGCCCGCAGCAAATCTGTGATTTAGGGTAAACAATTTTCATATTAATCTACTTTAATCATAAATAAATCACTAGTCAATTGGTCATCAGATAACTAGTGGGAATTTTCCCATAATATCGTACTTTAGAAATACTCTAAAACAAAAGAGACTAAAGGCTGATTATCGTATATAATCAGCCTTTAGTTCGTAATATTATAAATCTTCCACCACTATATATGCCGCTTTAAACGGCCCATGAACGCCAACGACGAGATTCATTTCAATGTCAGCGGAATTGCTAGGACCTGTAATAAAGTTAATACAAGAAGCAATATGTTCGCCTTTTTTAACTTTTTCTCTAATTAACCGAGCTGCTTGTGTCATTCTCGGAACTAGCGAACTTTTCGGAATAATGATCACAGACTTTGCAGGCAAGAAACTTACGGTTCTTCCTTTATCTTTGCTGCTGAAAAGAACGACTGTGCCTGATTCAGCAAGGGTAATATCACTAACTGTAATCCCGACATTTGCACGTTCTGCAAACTTGACATTTTCCTCTCCTCTGGACGAATCCCATTCATGAAACTCGACGTTTTCTTCAGGCCATAATTGTTGGAATAGTGGAGATAGGCCATACTCATCGAAGCGAGAATCTTTCCAAGTCACAACTGGTCCACTGCCATAGTCGGAAACGATATTTTTTACCGCTTTGGATAATCCCAATTTATCGGTAACAAAGATATCCGTGTGTATATTCTTGCATTGTGCCTTAAGCACTTCGAGCAGTTCATCTAAATTTGCCCCCTTTAAGACTTCGTCCTGTGGAGTAAAGTTCCAGTTTGGTCTCTCAACTCCTGCAGACACTTTTTCTCTTCCTAAACGTCCTGCAATTTTGCTCAGGAACAAATCTCGATTTTGGATCGTACCTTTCATTATTTGTCGCCTCCTTTAGAACGATCTTTAAACCAATCGCGGAATCTCTCTTTATTCGGTGCCGGGAATTCACGGACTTCTGTCCAAGCCTTTAATGGCCCAGGTCCATTAGAAATCTTATCACCGACAGTGAATGGATTCATCGCTGCAGGAGCAATTTTAGTGCCCAGTTTATAAAGAGATGGGGACGCGGCTCCGAGACCAAAAGCTTTCATCGCTAGTTTTTCGGATATCGGCGCTCTGCCCTCTTTTTCGACGATAACTTGACGATGTTTATGTAACAGCTCATGAAGCGGGATCTTTACTGGACATGCCTCAGTACAGGCACCACATAAAGTCGATGCATACGGAAGTTCTTTATAATCATCATATCCGCCCAATAGTGGGGATAGGACTGCTCCGATTGGACCTGAGTAAATAGAACCGTATGAATGTCCGCCTACATGTCGGTAAACAGGACAAACATTTACACATGCAGCACAGCGGATACATTGAAGAATCGAATGGAACTCCCCGCCGAGAATATTTGAGCGCCCATTATCAACAATGACTAGATGAAACTCTTCTGGCCCATCAACATCTTCTTCATCTCTTGCACCTGTCAGTACGGTAATATAGCTTGTTAGCTTTTGACCAACGGCGCTTCTAGTTAAAAGGCTTACAAGGACTTCCATCTCTTCATATGTTGGAACTAGCCGCTCCATACCCATGACAGTGATTTGCGTTTTCGGTAAAGCTGTCACAAGATCTGCATTTCCTTCATTTGTCACCAAACAAATCGATCCGGTTTCAGCCACAGCAAAATTGCAGCCTGTAATTCCTACATCAGCTGATAAATATTCCTGGCGAAGCATCTCCCGTGCATGCCAAGCTAATTCTTCAGGCTTTTCTGACTTTTTATAGTTTAGCTTTTCCGTAAAAACATCCCTTATTTGCTCTTTATTTTTGTGCAATGCAGGCGCCACAATATGTGAAGGCGGATCGTGGTCATCAACCTGTAGAATATATTCTCCTAAGTCCGTCTCAATTACTTCACAGCCAGCATCCTCTAGACAAGCATTCAAATGGATTTCTTCTGTAACCATTGATTTCGATTTTACAACTTTTTTAGCGTTTTTCTTTTCAATGACTTCACGAATGTACTGGCTCGCTTCTTCGGCAGTCTCAGCAAAGAAAACATGGCCGCCTCTCTTTGCCACATTTTCACTTAGTTGATATAAATAAAAGTCAAGGTTCTCCAAAACATGTTGACGAATTTCCTCTCCGAGTGATCGCCATTCTTCCCAGTTGCCAAGTTCTTCAGCTGCATCAATCCGTCTAGTCCGAAGCCTTTCCTGTGCTCCAGAAACGGCGCCTCTCATGAAGGCATTTTGAATCCCGTCATCTACCCGTTTCTTAAAATCATCGGTTCCTATTTTCATAGACAATTGATATTCCCCCTTTTCCAAAAGCATATACGAGCTAAGGTCTTTCGTAATTATTCATCGTTAACGGACATTTTAAAGCTCGTTTACTCTTGAACTGTCCGTCTTATATTTCTCAGCGACTGTTTAAAACTTCCGCAATATGCAACACTTTAATCGGCAATCCTTTCCGTTCGATTCTTCCCCCAATGTTCATCAGACAGCCCCCGTCTGCGCCGATTAAATATTCTGCCTTCGTCTCTTCCACATGCTGAACCTTCTCATCTACCATTTGTTCAGAAATTTGCGCCATTTTCACAGAGAACGTCCCTCCGAAACCGCAGCAATTATGTTTCCCTGGAAGCTCAGTGAATTCAAGCCCCGATACATTTCTTAATAGCTTCATTGGTGCCTCTTTTACACCTAGTAATCTCGTCATATGGCAGGAAGTATGAAACGTTGCTCTTCCATCAAACCTTGCACCTACATCCTCAACTTGTAAAACATCAACAATAAATTGAGTTAATTCGTATGTCTTGTCTGCAAGCGCTTTCGCTTTTGGCTCCCAAACAGGATCATCTTTAAAAATATTCGGATACTCGTGAAACATATATGTACATGAACCTGATGGCGATACGACATATTCAGCATGCTGGAATGTGTCGATCATTCTTTTCATCGCTTCTTTTGATTCCTTCACATAACCACTGTTATAAGCAGGCTGCCCACAGCAAACCTGTGATTCTGGAAAATCAATTTCACAGCCTAGATGTTCTAATAATTCTACTGTGGCCTTTCCCGCATTACTTTGAAACATGTCCACTAAACATGTAGCAAAAAGAGTTACTTTCATAGAATTCATCCTCTCTTTAAAAAGCAGTTTCATATTTTCTACTTTAAATGTAAATAAACCACTAGTCAACCGGTCATCAGACGACTATTAAATTTTATCATAATCTTATTATTGTGTAAATTTAGGTAATACTTGTTCTTGAAAAAAAATTGCGCCTCTATAATCAGGCGCAAATACCATCTTATTTTTCATTTTTATTTGTTTCTTCAAAATATTTCCCGAGGATTTCCTCAACATTCCCCAAATGCTCAAGCATAGCTGAGCTTGCCTTATTTTCATCCTGATTAGATATCGCTACATAAATTTTCATATGCTCGTCATACAATTTTTCTGTTGTTGTTCGTTTGGAAAAAAGCCAAAGTCGCCTTGTTTCCTTCATTGTCTCTTGCATTAATCCTGATACATGATTTAATAGACTGGAGAGTAGCAGATTTTGAGATGCCTCCGCAACTGCTAGATGAAATTGAAAATCCGCATGTTCGCCCAACTCCTCATTGCCATTCGCAATTTTCATTTCCTCTAATGCCGATTCCATTGCTTTCAGATTTTCAGACGTTCTTTTCTTTGCAGCAGAGGCAGCTGCACCAGACTCAATGATTTTCCTTACTTCCAACAAGTTTGCAACATCCTCTATGTTCATTAGGATTGCTGTCGAAAGCGGGAAAGTAATTTGCTCGGAACCAAATCCTTTTATATATGTTCCTTCACCCTGTTTCATTTCAACTAGTCCCATTGCTCTTAGAGCTGATAAAGCTTCTCTGATGGCCGAGCGCCCAACTTGAAAATTCTCTGCGAGTTGTTGAACAGAATCCAGCTTGTCACCAGGATTTAACTGTCCAGTACGAATCATTTCATAAATGGTTTCAGTTACTTCTTCATATATTTTTTTTGGCTTAATTTTTTTGTACTTCAATTGATTCCCCCCAGTATTTCCGTCCCAACTATTTCTGAATACGCTTATTATTATTCAGATTATAACACTTTACAACAAATTATAGTCGTATAGTAAACAGTTCCTTTTAAAGAAATTTCTTTAATTATTCACAAATTGCAATAAAGGAGATTGTCTTTTTCGAATAAAAGAAATATACTGTAATTTATCAAGTCATCTGATGACCTAATCATCTTGTTTTTAATTAATTGTAACCGATTACTTTATGGGAAGAGGTAATTTGGATACTGTACTTGATGATTAGGAAATCTATTAAATTGAACATGGGGGTATAGGTTTGACGACATTTACTCAAAATTTTACTGCAGTTGGAGATAATCTTGCTTTATCTGCTGTAGTGGCACTCATCCCAATTTTGTATTTTTTCTGGGCTTTAGCAATTAAAAGAATGAAAGGCTATATAGCGGGGATTACTACTTTACTAATCGCTATGGTCATTGCTGTAGTTGCTTTTAAAATGCCGGCAAATATGGTATTCATGTCAGCCACTCAGGGAGCTGTTTATGGAATTCTCCCGATTGGGTGGATTATCATTACTTCTGTATTTTTGTATAAATTAACCGTAAAAACAGGGCAGTTTGATATTATCCGAAGCTCTGTTTTGTCCATAACAGAAGACCGTCGTATTCAGGCTCTTCTAGTAGCCTTTTCTTTTGGTGCATTCCTTGAAGGGGCAGCTGGATTTGGAGCTCCTGTTGCAATTTCAGCCGCATTGTTAGTTGGGCTAGGATTTAATCCCCTTTATGCTGCTGGGCTTTGTTTAATTGCCAACACAGCACCAGTTGCTTTCGGGGCGATCGGGATCCCAATTATTGCGGTGGAAGGTCCGACAGGTATTCCTGCTATGGAAATTTCAAAAATGGTTGGACGGCAGCTTCCTTTCTTATCTGTATTTATTCCTTTTTATTTAGTAGTCATTATGACAGGATTTAAAAAAGCATGGGAGATTATGCCGGCGATCCTTGTGTCGGGTGTTTCGTTTGCAGTTACCCAATATCTATCATCTAACTTTCTGGGACCTGAACTTCCTGATATTCTATCCGCAATAGTGTCTCTGTTTGCATTAGCTATCTTCTTAAAATTTTGGCAGCCAAAAACGATTTATCGATTCCCTGCCGAGCAAGAAATGGCAGCTACTGCTGCTAGGCAAATCTCTTATCAGAAAGAGGTTTCTTATACTGGCGGACAAATTTTTAAAGCATGGTCGCCTTTCCTTATCCTAACTGGCATTATTTCCTTATGGGGAATTCCAGCTGTGAAAAAGGCATTGATAGGTCAATATGAGGGACCAAATGTCATTTTGAATAGCATCAACAATATCGGAAGTTCACTGACCTTCTTACCAGAAGTACCCGGTCTACATAATAAAATTATTAATGCTGCCGGAGACACGGTCGGAGCTATATTTAAACTTGAAATTCTTGGGGCAGCTGGAACAGCGATTTTAATTTCAGCATTTATCTCTAAATTCATTGTTAAAATTTCATGGAAAAACTTTGCCATTACCTTCGGCGAAACACTAAATGAGTTGAAATATCCGATTATTACGATCGGTGCAGTCGTAGGGTTTGCTTATGTTACGAATTCCTCTGGAATGAGTACGACTCTTGGAATGAGCCTTGCTAAAACCGGGATGCTATTCCCATTCTTCTCTCCATTACTTGGATGGCTAGGCGTGTTCATTACAGGCTCGGATACTTCCGCAAACCTATTATTCGGCGCACTACAAAAAATTACCGCAACTTCGGTAGGTATGGATCCAGTATTAGCAATAGCAGCAAACTCTTCTGGTGGCGTAACAGGGAAAATGATTTCTCCACAATCAATTGCTGTGGCATGTGCAGCTGTGGGCCTTGCTGGAAAAGAAGCAGATTTATTCCGCTTTACAATAAAACATAGCCTATTCCTTGTTTTACTTATCTGTATTATGACATACCTTCAGCATACTGTTTTTTCTTGGATGATACCTTAATCTATTAGAAGCCCGCTCCTTTTTACGGAGTGGGCTTCTTTCTGTGAGGGGGTTCTTTACTATCCATTTTGTCTACAATAGGTTATAATAATATGTTGTTGTTTTAATACTCTTTAAAGGAGTTCCTATAATGAAAATTATTTGTTCGACGTTAAATGCTAAATATATTCATACAAATATAGCCATTCGTTATTTGAAGGCATATGCACAGCCAGAGTTCGATATTGAAATTGCAGAGTACACGATTAATGATCCAGTCATGAACATTGTGACTGACCTCATTCGGAAAAAGCCTGCTATTATTGGCTTTAGCTGTTATATCTGGAATATTGAAGAAACGATTAAAGTCTGTAAAATGATTAAAAAAATTAATCCTTCCATTCAGATTATTGTTGGCGGACCGGAAGTGTCTTACGATGTTCAGGATTGGATGGAAAATGTAGATGAATTCGACTTTATTGTCATTGGCGAGGGAGAAGAAACGTTCAAACAATTATTAACTGAGCTCACAGAACAAACACAGTTTGAAATTGTTCCTGGTGTTGCCTTTCGAAAAGACGGCCAGATCAAAATAAACCCACAGCGAAACAAGCTGGATCTCCGCGATCTGCCATCCCCTTTCAGATTTGAAGAGGATATCTCTCATCTTTCTAAACGAGTTACTTATATAGAAACAAGCCGTGGCTGCCCTTTTAGCTGTCAATTCTGCCTTTCTTCTATTGAAGTAGGTGTTAGGTATTTTGACAGAGAAAAAGTAAAAGAAGATATTAGATATTTAATGAAGAATGGCGCGAGAACAATTAAATTCGTTGACCGGACGTTTAATATCAGCAGAAGCTATGCCATGGAAATGTTTCGGTTTCTTATTGATGAGCATTTGCCTGGAACGGTATTTCAATTTGAAATAACAGCTGATATTATGAGGCCTGAGGTTATCGAATTTTTAAATAAGGAAGCACCACCTGGGTTATTTAGATTTGAAATTGGGGTTCAGTCAACGAATGATTATACGAACGAGCTTGTCATGAGGAAACAAAACTTCGAAAAGCTCTCACGTACTGTTACGATGGTTAAGGACGGTGGGAAAATTGACCAGCATCTCGATTTAATTGCTGGGCTTCCTGAAGAAGATTACCATTCCTTCAAAAGAACATTTAATGATGTCTTTGCGATGCGACCTGAGGAATTACAGCTTGGCTTCTTAAAATTGTTAAGGGGAACAGGACTAAGATTGAGAGCAGAACAGCACCAATATATTTATATGGATCACTCCCCATATGAAATGCTCGGAAATAATGTCCTATCGTTCGATGACATCATAAAAATTAAACAAGTTGAAGATGTCCTTGAAAAATATTGGAATGCTCATCGGATGGATTTTACGATTGAATATCTTGTTTCACATGCATTTCCATCTCCATTCGACTTCTTTCAAGATTTCGGAAGTTATTGGGAGCAACAAGGCTGGTCCAGAATCGGGCATCAATTAGAGGATTTGTACAAACGCCTCTATGAATTTCTTGAATATAGCAAGATTACCAACTTAGATGTGATTGAAGGCCTGATGAAATATGATTATCTTTCCAGGCAAAAATATAAACCAAGAAAACCATGGTGGGAATCCAGCTACGAAAAATCCGAAAGATCCTCAATTTATCAGGACATCTTACAGGACCCAGCCCGCTTAGGCAAAGAGTTCGCCAACCTAGGGCTTAACGAAAAGGATATATATAAGCACACACTAATTGAAAAACTAACATTTGATTTAGACAAATATTTTACTGAAGGAAAGATCGAGAAAAAGACAACGACTATCCTTGCCTTTTTCGAACCGAGCTCTGAAAAGACATCGTTATTTTCTACTCCCGAAAAGTAAAGTAAAGTAAAGTAAAAATCAAGCCTGGCGGATCCGTCAGGCTTGATTTTATTTTTTCAAAACAGCAACTAGCATTTATATAACCTTCTTCGCCTACCCAGCAAAGAAAAAGGCAAAAAACTTACTCGGACGTTAATCCGCTATTATGATCCTTTAATAAAAATTGTCTTAATAGCAGTGAAAAACTCTTTTGCTGCTTCTCCTTGTTCACGGGAACCTGAGCTTGAAGCTTTCATTCCACCAAATGGAGATTGAAGTTCAACACCAGCACTTTCCGCATTGATTCTTACAAGACCCGCTTCAATTTCATCAATAAATTCCAGCAAAGCGTTTATGTTAGATGTGAATATGGAGGCGCTTAAGCCGTACTTAGTATTGTTAGCGATTTCAATAGCTTCTTCTAGATTAGCAGCTTTAATTAAGGCGATGACGGGACCAAATATTTCTTCTTGGGCAATAGCCAAATGTGGTGTGGCTATTTCAAAAATAGCTGGTGAAATGTAATATCCATTCTCATACTCTTCGCCTTTTAGTTCTTCGCCACCTAAAAGTAAAGAGGCACCCTCTGCTTTTCCTTTTTCAATATACTCTTTCACAGTATTAAACTGACTTTCACTCGCGCATGGCCCCATCCAAATACCTTCATGTAAGCCGTTACCGATAGTGATTTTCTTCGTTTCCTGTATTAGCTTTTCTTTAAAATCTTCATAAACTGCTTCTTCGATAATAACCCGGCTCGATGCAGTGCATTTTTGTCCAGAAGAACGGAATCCTCCACTAATGACTGCTTCGACAGCCAAATCTATATTTGCATCTTTAGTGACGATTACAGGATTTTTCCCGCCCATCTCCATTTGGAATTTAATGCCTCGCTCTGATGCTGCTTTCGATATATTTTTACCAACAGTCTCGGACCCAGTAAATGTAATCCCATTCAGTAGTGGGTGTTCAATTAATTCTTGCCCGATTACTGAACCCGAGCCCGTAATTAAGTTCAGCACCCCTTTAGGAAGCCCCGCTTTAGCAAAACATTCCACAACTTTTGCCGCTGTTACTGCACCTTCAGAGGCAGGCTTCAATACAATTGTATTTCCATATACTAGAGCAGGTGCAATTTTCCAAATTGGAATAGCCACAGGAAAGTTCCACGGAGTAATTACACCTACAACACCCAAAGGAGTACGCTTTGTAAACATTAGTGCATCTTTATCTGACGAAGGAATAACATCCCCTTCTTTACGCATTCCCTCTCCTGCATAGTAGCGAAGAATTGCCACACCCCGTGCCGTTTCACCTTTTGCTTCAGGTAGCGTTTTGCCCATTTCTCTCGTCATAGTTTCAGCAATATCGTTAAGGTTCTCTTCTAATACGTTTGCTACTTTAAATAACAACTGACCTCTCGCTGCCTGACCTAGCTTACGCCATGCTTTTTTCGCTTGGTGGGCCGCATTCATTGCATTGTCCAAATCATCTTTCGTAGAGTTTTGAACATAACCGACTACTTCTTCCTTGTTAGCTGGATTTATACTTTTAATTACTTTTTGAGAAAGTGATTCTACCCACTCATTATCAATAAAATTTTTATAGGTTTTTTCTTTAAATACCGTTTGCATGGTTGTTACCCCTTTTCTTAATTAGAAAGTTGGTCCTATTCTCCAAATTCCAAAATCATGCTGTTTCAAAATTTCTGCTTTCGTTAATTTTCCAGAAGAAACTTTAACAATTTCTTCAAAAATCCTTATACCAACAGAATCGATCGTTTCTGTGCCTTCGATAATAGTTCCTGCGTTTAAATCAATATTTTCTCTCATTTTTTCAAATATGCCAGTATTAGTTGATATTTTAATAGTAGGTGCGATCGGGGAACCTGTAGGTGTTCCTCTTCCGGTGGTAAATAGAACCACTTGCGCTCCACCCGCTACCATCCCTGTTAATTGTTCAATATCATGTCCTGGAGTATCCATCCAAACTAATCCTTTTTTATTTGGGGATTGAGCATAATCAATAACTTCCTGTAATTGTTTACTTCCTGCTTTATTAGCGGCTCCTAAAGATTTTTCTTCCAGCGTACTTAGGCCGCCTCTTTTATTTCCAGGGCTAGGATTTCCAGTTCGGATATCCACTCCCATTTGAATAGAACGCTTTTCCATGGCCTTAATGACTTCATACGCTTTTTTCGCTACTCTGTCATCTACTGCCCTATTTGCTAATAAATGCTCCGCCCCAATTAACTCCGTCGTTTCTGCTAAAATGGCGGTCCCGCCATGCTCAATAATCATATCACTGACGGCTCCAACCGCAGGGTTAGCCGAAATACCCGAACAGGCATCTGAGCCTCCACATTCTGTCCCAATAATTAACTCACTAATGTCGCATAGCTCTCTTGGTTGGGCAGATGCATCCTGGACCATTTTTGCGGCTATCTTTGCTCCTTCTGCGATCGCCGTTAACGTGCCTCCATGATCTTGGATAGAAACAACTTCTACTGGTTTATTCGTTTTGGCCAGTTCACCAGCCACACTTCTAGCTTGATGCGTTTCACATCCTAGTCCGAGAACGACTACTCCATAAACATTTGGATTTGCTCCCATCCCAACATATGTACGAAATGTCTGCTCATAATCTATTCCCACTTGAGCACAACCATGTTGATGGATAAACGAAACCGTCCCATGAACCAATTCTGTAATTTGCTTTGCAGCTTGTGTTGCGCATGTAATAGTCGGTAATATTAATACATGGTTTCGAACACCTACTTTACCATCTGGTCTTCGATATCCCCAAAATTTATTATCATTTGTTAATTTCAATTTGGTCACCTCTTCCTCGGATTCCTTCAATATTATGCACATGTACGTGGGCACCTGGTTCAATATTTTGACTTGCTCTTCCTATGACTTCACCGTATTTTAGAATATCTGTTCCTTCTGTAATCAGAGTAACTGCAAACTTATGACCGAATTCGATATCTTCTAATAGCTCAATAGTAAGGTTTTTCCCCCTGCAGGACACCGTTACAATAGCATTTGCCGGAATGTTTTCTAGCGCAGTTGCAACTAAATCTTCCGGCTTCATCAAAATAGTTTTATAGTTTTTTATCATTATTATTTGGCTCCTTCATCAATATTTTAATAAGGCTGACTTCGCATATATTGTTGTTTTAGCCTACAAAGTTTATCCGTTGATTTCCGCTGCGGGCACTTGCTTTCCGCGGGGAGGGACGGGAGCCTCCTCGGCGTTACCGCCTGTGGGGTCTCCCGTTCCCTCTATCTCCCGCTGGAGTCAAGTGCCCTCCGCTCCAATCAACTCAGATTATTAAATAAAAATCCCCTTATAAAAACAACAAACTTTACGAAAACAGCCTTTAATAAAGAGCGATCTGTTTATTAGCTGGTGCTTTCACTGGGTTTCTCAATACTCCAATTTCAGGGATTTCAATTTCTATTACATCTCTGTCCATTAGAGTAAAATCATTTGGTGGAACTATACATGTCCCTGTTAAAAGGATGGTTCCATCAAAAATCTCATTATCCCTTAATAAATAGGAAATTAATTCATCATACCTTCTTTTTAATTGGCTAGTGTTCGCTTTTCCCTCGACTACCTTTTTATTGTCACGATAAATTCTACAAATAATATCAAATTGATAAGCATCTTCAACTGTTTCTGCTAGCAGAAGAGAAGGTCCAATGGCACATGATTGCTTCCATATTTTTGCTTGCGGAAGATAAAGGGGATTTTCACCTTCTATATCACGACAACTCATATCATTTCCAATCGTGTAAGCCAAAATGTTTCCTTCTTGATTAATCACAAGACCCAATTCCGGTTCGGGAATTTGCCAGTTTGAATCACTACGTAAATATACTTCTGTATTTGGTCCCACTGTTCTTGCAGCGGTCGACTTAAAGAAAATTTCTGGGCGCTCAGCACCGTAAACTTTATCATAAAAAGTGTTCACGTCTAACTTTCCATCTGTCGCTTCATAATTTCTTGCTTCTTTACTTTTTTCATATGTGACTCCGGCCGCCCATACTTCTGGTGCTTCAATCGGAATTAGTAATGATAGATCCTCAAACTTTATTGCCGAAGGTAGTTCATCTTGTGTCATTTCTTTAACAAAAGAATAAGGTGACTGATTACGCTCCTTTGCGTATTCTACCAACTCGAAAAAATGCTTAAAAATAAGAGGAAACACTTTTGAATCATCGGTTAATGCCGCTAAAATCGGAGTTCCTTGTTCATTTTCATATCGAATAATCCGCATGTTTTTTCTCCTTTTGACAGTTTAATAACCCTACCGTTTGGATACAAATGAATCACTTTAATAATCCCGGCAGCCACAATGAAATCATCGGTACAAATGTAATGAGCATTAAAGCGATAAATAAGACAATGTACATTGGCCATACCTCTTTTAAAAAATGCTCTATTTTAACCTTTGTTATGGAACAAACGGTAAACATCGCTGTTCCAAGTGGTGGGGTAATCGTTCCTATTCCAATATTAAACAAAAAGACCATTCCTAAATGGACAGGATCAATTCCATATGCCTCGCCCATCGGAATCAACAATGGTGTTAAAATAATAATGGCAACATTTCCTTCAATAAACATTCCTAGTATTATTAAAAATAGATTTAATACTAATAGAAAGGCCACCGGTGTGCTTACAACTTGAGTTACATAGTCTGTTGCAATATGAGGAATTCTTTCCCATGTTAGAATCCACCCAAATGCAGACCCTGCAGCAATAATTAGCAAAATAGATGCGGAAGTCGAAACAGATTCCTTTAGCGCTTTCATCAAATGTGAAATTTTCATTTCTCTATAAAATAAAAACCCGATTAACAAAGCATAAACAATAGCAGCAGCCCCAGCTTCTGTCGGGGTAAAAACACCTATGCGGATTCCGCCGATAATAATGACTGGCAATATTAACGCTAGAATAGCATCTTTTGAAGCGATAGCAACTTCCTTAGGCCGTGCCACTTTTTCTCTTATTGGCAAATAACCTCGTTTTTTAGAAACGATATGGACAGCAATCATCATTAAAAGACACGTCATTAATCCCGGAACAACTCCCGCCATAAAGAGCTTTCCGATGGAAACATTTCCAATATATCCGTATAAAATCATCCCGATACCAGGTGGTATTAATGGTGTAATAAGCGAGGAGGCTCCGATGACAGTAGCAGAAAATCCGGGATCGTACCCTTTTTTATTCATTTCTGGATGCATCATTTTCGCTTGCATAGCTGCATCTGCTAATCCAGACCCTGAAAGTCCTCCCATTATCGTACTCAGCACTACGCTAACCTGGGCTAATCCCCCTGGAAGGTGTCCTGTGATTACTTCCGCAAAATTTGCTATTCTGCGGGTAATTCCCGTATAGTTCATTAGAACACCAGCGACTATGAAAAATGGAATGGCAAGTAGTGGTACTGATTCTATTCCAGCAATCATTCTTTGAACTAACAACATCGGTTCTACTTGCTGGGAAATTAAAAAATAGATTAGAGTGCTACCAATAATCGCAAATGCAACCGGAATACCAGCTAAAAACAACGCAAATAATGATATAGTAGAAATTGCAATACTCATGCTTTCGCCTCCTTCTGAGGTGCATATTGTTTTTCGTTATCTTTTTCAATTAATGTTGATTCTGCTTTATTTTTATCACTCATGTTAAACATATGAGATAAAATGTGAATGGTAGAAAAAACCCCGCTTAAAACTACAGCAACATCAATGTAAATGTAACTAATTCTAAGGATAGGTGTTAGTTTATCTGTCGCGAGTGCAGTCAACTGAATGCCCAGGTAAAAAAACACATAAACGTTCAGAGAAATAAGAACCATCTGTCTGAATAAAAAGGCTATTTTTCGCATTACTGGATTGAGTTTTTCTACAAAATATTCAATTCCAACATGTCCATCTTCCTTTGTTACAACACTTGCGCCGAGGAAAGTAAACCAAACAAATAAGGCCATTGTCATTTCTTCTGTCCATTTCAATGGATCTCCTAGAACATACCTCATAAATACACCAATAACTGTCACACTTATAATTAAAATAAGTGATATAGAAGCGAAAATGTTATCTACATTCGAAATCCAGCCACCGAGTCGTTTCAGCATATGATTCCTCCTTATTTGGATATTCCTTATTTTAAATGGTAATAATAGATTGCTAGTGAACGCAGCATGACATACAAATCTAAGAGAGTTCTTTATACAAATGGACAAAGTAACAATTATCTTGCTTTTCGAAACCCAGAAATACCTTCAGACTTGAAAGCTGACGAAACATTTAATCTTCCGTTTTTTTTGTATAAATTTTACTTCATTGGAATGTCTCTTAGTAGACTCGCCAATGTAAGAGGTGTTATGTGGAATACGATCATATCCCACATAACCTAGTTTTCACAAAACTTTTATCGATCTATAATGTTAGTTCTATAATTTATTTAAAAGATTTCTGAACCTCGTCATATAGCCCTGGACTCCAATTATCCATTTCCTTATATAACGATTTAATTGCTTCTTTAAACAATTCTTTATCAACCTCTGTAATTTTCACTCCAGAACCTTCTAGGTCTTTTAAAACATTTTTCTCTGATTCTTTAACTTTTTCGGCCATGAATTTACCTGTTTCATCGCCAGTCTCCTTTAGAACTTTCACTATATCTTCTGGAAGTTTTTCCATATAGGATTGTCCAGAAATCCATTGAATAATCATATTCGTATGGGCTGTTAAAGCTAAGTACTTAGCATTTTCATAAACTTTAGATCCATATATAACAGGAAGAGGGTTTTCCATACCGTTTATTACACCCTGAGCGATGGCCGGATAAACCTCACCAAGTGGTAGAGGGGTGGCTGTTGCTCCCATTTTTTCTATTATTTTTATCTGTAAAGGATTATTGGGCACTCGAACTTTGAGCCCTTTTAAGTCTTCCGGTGTTTTTACTTCCTTATCCGTAATCAAATGGCGGTCCCCATAAACCCATTTTGTTGTCACGATATGGATACCTTTATCCTGCAAATCTTTTTCTAAACCCTTAAACCAATCGCTGTCAGTTAATTTAAATAAACTATCATAATCATCTGTCAAATAAGGAGCTGAAAGAATTCCAATATCAGGGACGAAATCCATTAAGAAGCTCGCATCAGCAATATAAATAATATTTGCACCTGCCCTCATCTGTTCGATTGCATCCTGCTTCGAACCAAGTTGAGAACTAGGGTAAAGTTCAATCTTAATTTTTCCGTTGCTTTTTTCTTCAGCAAGTTTTTTCCATTCGTTTGCCGCTAAATCCAATGGCTCACCTGGCTGATTTTCATAGCCTATTTTAACTGTATATACATCACTCTCTGATTTAGTTGTTTCCTTACTACAACCAGCAAATGCCGTAAAAACTATCAATAGTAGTACCATCAATATCAACGATAACCTTTTATCCATATCTTTTCCCCCTTGTATATATAATAGAAAGCATGTCAGGAGTTCACTATGTAACCCTCGTACCGTCATTAACTAGAGCGCAAAATTCATCATACATTTCCTACTGAGGATTTTGGCTCCGCTATTTTTATTGAGGATGTTAATTGGTTTGTCAACTCACCAAGTTTTTCAATTTTGATGGTTACTTCATCTCCTTCTTTCAACCAGATCTGCTCATTTTCCGGCAGACCAAATATTACGCCTTCTGGAGTGCCCGTTAAAATAATATCTCCAGGCTCTAAAGTAATGTATTTAGAAATATAACTAATAATCTCATCGCAATAAAAAATCATATCTGATGTATTCGAAGATTGTCTGATTTCACCATTCACAATTGTTTCTATCTTTAATTGATTAGGATTACCGACTTCATTTGCTGTTACTAAATAAGGGCCTATCGGACTGAAGCCATCGCAACTTTTCCCTAAAAGCCATTGATTAGTTCGGAACTGAAGATCTCTTGCCGATAAATCATTTACGTTGCAATACCCTGCCACAAAGTCTAAGGCCTGTTCTTTTGAAACATTTTTTATTTTTTCACCAATGACAATTCCAAGTTCGGCTTCGAAATCAACTTTATTTGAATCCGCAGGAAGTTCTATCTTTTCTCCATGTCCTGCGAGAGCATTACTGAATTTATTAAATAATACCGGGGACTCTGGAGGCTCCATATTTGATTCTTCCGCATGTTTTCTATAATTTAATCCTACACAAATAATTTTCGAACCTTTCGGAATACAAGGACCGAATTCAATATCCTTCTCATCAAGTAAAAATACGCTGTTATTTCCATTCGACTTTACGAAATATTCGAACTTCTCTTTCGATAAAGAATCCCCTTCTAACCACTTTTCTAAAGAAAGTGGAAGATCTAAAGGTTGACCAGTCGCCTTCCATGCTTTTTCAACATCTAAGATACCATATTCTGTTTTTACCCCAAATTTGTAGCGATCATTTGTTTGATCTTTAAAATTTAATAGTTTCATTTTCTTCTCTCCATTCTTTTTAAGCCATTTTTCCAAATGTTACTCCACCATCAATATAAAGCGGGGAGCCCATCATAAACTTAGATTCATCAGATGCCAAGAATAGCGCTGCTTTTGCTACATCTTCAGGTCGCCCCAAATCACCGCTTAGCTGCCTTTTTTTGATGTTATTTAAAGCATCTTCAGCATTTTCATACGAGTTTTTCAAATAATTTTCTACAAAAGGAGTGAGGATGGTACCCGGTAATATAGCATTCACTCGAATATTGTAAGGAGCATAATCAACTTGCATCGATTTTGAAAGAGCAAGAATTGCCCCTTTGGTTGCTGAATATGCCGCTCTTTGAGAAAGTCCAATTTCTGCAATGCATGACGACATATTAATAATGACGCCGTCTTTTCGCTTCATCATGTGAGGGAGTACAAACTTACTAGGCAAAAAAACACCTTTAATGTTTACATTTGTTACTTTATCCCATGACTCTTCACTAGTTTCATGCAAAGCTCCGACACAGGAGATTCCTGCATTATTAAAAAGGATATCTATCTTCCCATCAATGCTAAGAGCATCACTTACCATTCGTTCCACTTCAACTGCTTTTGTAACATCTGCTTTTATGAATGATGCCCTTCCCCCAAACTCCTTAATTTCGTTTAGTGTTTCATTTCCAGATTCGCTTAATAAATCATTAATTATTATATGCCCACCTTCTTTAGCAAATAAAATAGAGGCTGCTTTTCCAATTCCGGAACCGGCACCAGTAATTAAGATTGTCTTGTTTTTTAGTCGCATGTAGATTCCTCCCTTTTAAGAATTAACTGGAGCCAAAAAGCCGGCTTTTAAAGATATTCTATTAGCCAAATTAATGATTTCCTCATGAGCAACTTCTTGCTTATCCTCCCAATTTGTAGAGAGAATCGTTACACTAACGGCTGCAATAATTCTATTTTCATGATTAATAATCGGGGCTGCAATGCAGCAAAAGTCCTCTACAGCTTCCTGATATTCTTTGATAAACCCATCTTTTTGTATCTTTAAGATTTGTTGCCATAACTCATCTACACTCTTTACCGTGTATTTAGTTTTCTGCTCCAAGGTTTCATCGGGATACAATCCTTTTAATTGCTCATACGTATATTGGGATAATTGAACCTTACCCATTGCAGTCGCATGAGCAAGAAATTTCATTCCTGGGTCAGTGGCTACTCTTACAGGAGATGAACCTTCTTTTTTTGCAAGATAAACAATTTCCTTTCCATCAAGTATTGAAAGCTGATAAGTTTCATCCACTTTTTCAATTGATGTCAACGCTTCCAGAGAAAACGTATTGATAAGATCAAACTGCCTGAAATAAGAGGCACTAAGTATACCCAGTTTCATACCAAGCGAATACGTATCATCTTTTTCTTTTTTAACCCAACCCAAAACTTCCAACGTATTTAAAAGGGAAAAAAGAGAACTCTTATTAATAGCTAGCTCATTTGAGAAATCTATCAATCGATATTCAGCAGGATGATAGGCAATAATGTTTAAGATTTTATCAACACGTTCAATTGCAGGTACCCAGTACTTTTTTTCCATGTAATCAAGACCTTCCTAAGATGTTGGTTTATTATAGTAAACCTGGTTTTATTTTGTGATTCAAATATATCACGGATGTTTTATGGAATCAAGTGAATATTTTGACTCTTTTAATAATTGGGACATTCGACTTATCCTTATCCAAAAATCGAAAGAGAAACTTTCTATTAGGGCTAATCCACGGGTGCTCGAGAAAAAGGCAACAACGATCCTTGCCTATTTCGAACCGAGCTCAGAAAGGACCGCGTTATATTCTGCTTCTGAAAAGTAAATAAAATCAAGCCTGGCGGATCCGTCAGGCTTAATTTTTATGTTTTAGCATTTATTATTATTTTTTTTACTCTTTTCTTGATTCATAAAAGGGATCTCATACAACTTACTCGCATTCATTCCGCCAAATTCGATACCAAATTCAACATTAGCTACTTCCCTTTGTTTCTTGTCGGTTTTTTTATCCATTAAGATCTTCCCTTTCTTCCCTGCTTTGAATTTCTGTTAGCCCCTTTCATCGGGTTTTCTCCTTGGCTAAATTCTGCCGAGAACTCAGACTCATCAATGTTTTTCTTCGGGGTTTTGCTATGCTTAACCGCTGCGTCAAATTCTGCTTTTCTTTTCGCCATTTCTTACTCCTCCTAATTCAAAATTACCTTCTTATTGTTCGTTTCCTGCCTGCTTTCATTCGATATAATAATTTCCTTATTTTTAATAAATAAATTGTTTTATTAAACAAAAGCTATAAGAAAAAAGGAATGAGTACAAATGAAAAATAGGAAAAAGCAAGCTGCAAAACCAATCGGAATTGATGAAACACTACCACATCAAATCGAGGCTCCTAGTTTTAAGGATACTGGCATTAAAATGGAACCGCCATTTGAAAATTCTTTCGGTGTAACGATTGGCGATAGCTTCTATGCGTCTGTAAATTCTCCTTTAGAAAATTGGAGTGCTGAAACTGATCCTTCCATAATGGCTGGTGATGAATGGATTCATCCGACAAATGATATTGGCTGGAATACAGCAGAAAACAAAGCGCTGCTAGAAAGTAAAAAACCTCCCAAAGCATACCCATTTATGCACCCTACAAAGGATGTGAGTAGGGGAACCGACTAACAAAAAAGAGGAAGCGCCTTTGGGAAATTAAAAAGCCGATTGTTTCTGCGATTTTTATTCTAAGGAGCTTTCCTTAGTGTTCACCCCCGACAAGCACGCGACGCCCTCGAAAAATATATATTATTATTATTGAAACAAAAAAATCCGGGGATCGCTCCTCGGATTTTAGATTTAACCTATAATAACTCTCTCTTTCGGATAATGATAATTTGCTTGCTTTTTATTGCCTCCAATAATAAATAAGAAGGAAGTCAGACCAATTCTTCCGATAAACATCAATATCATTAGAACGCATTTCCCAAAAATGCTAAGTTCTGGGGTAATCCCCATAGACAACCCTACCGTACCGAAGGCAGAGCAAACTTCTAAAAAAATCGCAATCAGCTGATGCTGGCTATCAGAAATACTTAGAGCAACAACCGAAATAAAGCACATTACAATTGCCAATAGCGTTATGGCCAGTGATTTTATAATATCATCTTGATGCAGCTCTCGATTAAAAATTTTGATCTCGCGATTTCCTTTTGCAAAGTGATAAATAAATAACATATTCAAAGCAAATGTCGTCGTCCTGATTCCCCCGCCAACAGAATTCGGAGATCCGCCAATAAACATGAAAATACTCATGACTAAGAGCGTCGGCATTGAAAATTCATTAATATCCATTGTCGTTAACCCGGCACTTCTCGTCGTTGCTGCTTGAAAAAGAGCATAGAAAAAGCTTTTATGCCAAGGCAAACCTTGAAAATAATGCTTAAATTCAAATAGTAAAATAAGGATCGTTCCCAAAACGAGAAGAATTCCATATGTCGATGTCGTCAATTTTGCAAATAATGAAAAGCGGAAAGGGTATTTTAGATCGGACTTTCTCCGAAATAAATATTCCTTCACTTCAATGAGTACAGGAAACCCAATGGCACCAAGAATAATTTGTAAAATATTTATCAGTTGGACAAAATAATCTCCTGCAAAAGGAGCATGTGACTCTCCTGTTATATCCATCCCGGCGTTTGTTGTGGCACTAACTGATGCAAACAAGCCTTGAAGAAACGCTTCCTGCCAGGTCGGATAGTATTTCAAGAAGTGAAATCCAAGAATGAGTGCCCCGATAAGCTCAATAAGGAGAATAATCTTGATGATTTCTCTAACTAATTGAACGAGTCCCGATAATGCGAATTGATTATTGTCAACCATTATTAGGCGACGTTCGCGCAAGCCAATTTTTCTGCCCAAAATCATCCAAAAAAATGTGCTAATGGCCATAATGCCAATGCCTCCGAATTGCAATACGAGCATAATAATAAAATACCCAAACACACTATATGTTTCTGAAATATTAAATACAGTCAAACCCGTGTCACTTACCACACTGACAGCTGTAAAGACTGTATCAATAAAATCCACTTCGACCCCAGGTCTATGGACTGCTGGAATGCTAAATAAAAGAATTGAAACAGTTACTGCCAGTAAATAATACCCTGAAATCACCTGGGCAGGTGACAGTTTTTCCAGTAAAATTCGTACTCTACTCCACATGGATTATTTCCCTTCAATCTTTTTCATATTCCCTTATCATAATGAATATCGCATGCATTTGAAAGTAATAAGTTAAAAAATAACTATTTTATTTTTATATAAGGGGAAAAGAAATATACAGAAAAGAAACTTGTACAAGTGTTTTATGTGTTTGATGAAGTACCTGTCAGCTAAACATTTGGGTATTTTATTTTAGGCTGTTGTAGTAAACTTTGTTGCTTTATTAATGTGATAATATTCAATAATCTGAGTTGATTGGAGCGGAGGGCACTTGACTCCTTCGGGAATAGAGGGAAGCGGGAGACCCC
>NZ_JAHNZZ010000001.1:108431-211514 GCF_019039215.1 Bacillus sp. FJAT-29790 | reverse complement strand
CGCTAAAACTACAATATTTCTGAAAAAAGACTCATTTTATTTTGACAAGTAAAAATTAATAACATTGCTGAACTTGTATTATTCATATGCCGAATGGTCAACAAAATAAAAGTACACTAAATAGATTACGAGTGCAATGGCAGTCGTTATGAATCCCCAGCCCAGGGTTAATTGATCAATTAATAGATAGTTGTTGCATAATTGATCAGGTGACCAAATATATAACAATCCCATCCCAAAATACTTAATCGTAAAAATGATTATAATCACATTTTTTCCAACCGAACTAAGTTTTTTCCAACTATCCCTTAAGGGAACACCAGCTAAAAAAGGCAAACTAATAAATTTAAAAATTTCTACACTTTGTAACGTCAAGGCTTCATCCATTGTTCGCGGGATTGTCCAGTATATGATTATGATCATAAATAAAATAATTCCCGGTATGCCATTACTATTCCATTTTTCGAAAAAACGAGGAAAGCGTATTTGAAAAAAATGTGCCATAAAAAATCCCGAGATAACAAGCAAGGGCATTTGCATATGCATATGAGTAATCATAATTGATTCTACTAAATGGGCAACAGGTGGAAGCATTAGGAAAATATATAACAGAAAGGCATATAGAACTTGTGTCATAATTACTCCCTCGCATCACTTTCAAGAATGCTTATTACCTTTTCAGCAGCTTCATCAATCTTCGTAAAATCCATAACATTAACTAAACGTCTATTTTTATCAACTAAATAAAAAGCAGAATTATGTGTAAAATTCCCAAGTCCATCAGGAATCACAATCACACCAAATTTCTCCAATAATGAAGCTAATTCAGTTTGATTAGGTATTCTTGCCATCCTCCATGTTTCTCCGTCGCTATTAAAAGCCTTTCTGTATGTTTCTAAAGTAGCCGGGTCATCCCTAGTTGGATCAAAACTAATACTCAAGAAAACAATGTCTTCTCCAATATATTTTTTGGGCAATGAATCATAAACCTTAGCCATATTCATTTCTAATTGAGGGCAGACCGTTCCACATGATGTATAAAGAAATGTAATAAATACATACTTATCTTCAAACTCAGAAATTGGATATTTCCGCCCTTTGTTATCCTCCAAAGTGACATCAGGGAATACAGGCCTTTCCTCCATTAGCTGATTCACTCTCGCGGTTTCTGCAGTAAATGCTTTAAATCCATCGGTACCGATATAAAACAATACACATCCAAACAACAAAACCAAAATGACAGCGATTGTATTATGCTGATTTTTGATCACGGAGATCACTCCCCATATCTTAATGTAAGACCGCAATGTCCACTTAAAAGCGGAACTTTCAGTCGTGTGATGTCCTTCCGTAAAGAATTTCATACTAATACAGCAACGGCAGCATTTATACATGCTGTATGTTGCTAGTCTTAATTGTGCATAAAGAGATAGCCGAATAATCGAGCTATCTCTTTATGTCAAAGAATTACCAAGTTTTGAATGGAGGTGAACCTGGAGGTGCATTAACGATCATATCTGTCAGTGGTAAAACATATGCCATGGCAATAACGATTAACATGATTACAACCCAAACTCCCCAACGCTCTGTCATATATGGCGTTCTAGCTTCTCCTTCTTCCACTTCAGCAATAGGGAATTCTGTTTCACCTTTTGGTGCAAAGAACATTAGATTAAATACGGCAAATACTTGGATAATTACTGCGATCATTAGCAGTGTTGCACCAATTCCTATCATTGTCATATATGGATCCCAGCCTAATGTTGTTGAAAAGTCGCCATAGGTTGTAAAGGAGGTTCTGCGTGGTGAACCAAACAATCCAACTGTATGCATTGAAAAAGACATGATGACCATACCAATTGTCCAAATAATCGTTTGAATCACACCTACTTTATTCATTTTCGGTGTTAAAACGCGTTTGGATACATATGGAACTAACCAATAACTAACACCAAAGAATGTCATCATTACGGACATACCAAGCGTTAAGTGAAAGTGGCCAACAACCCACATCGTATTATGAACAACCTGGTTTAATTGGTTCGTACTTTGAACAATCCCGCCTGCTCCAGCTGGAGCAAAGGCAGCCATTGCGATAAATGGTGATAGGAAACGAACGTCACCCCATGGTAATTTTTTCAACCAGCCTAAAAGTCCTTTTCCGCCTTTCCTTCTGCCGGTACGTTCAAATACGGTAAACATGGCGTACGCAGTCATTAAGGATGGGAATCCAATTGCTAAACTCATAAACACGTGCATGAATTTTACTGGTTCTGAAATAGCTGGGTCAACGATTTGATGGTGAAATCCGCCTGTAATATTCATTATTACTAATGCGATAATAACAACACGAGTTAAATAGTCATTAAAGCGTGTTCCTCCGATTACTTTTGGTACAATGACGTACCATGCAGAAACTGCTGTTAAATACCAGATATTAACTGCTGTATGCCCAAAAGCCCAGAATAGTGTTCGAGCAACCATAACATTTATTGTATCCACCCATCCAAGTGACCATGGAATAATCATGAATAGTACTTCAACCGCAGCAAAGGCAGTTGCGCCGACTAATAAGACAAATACACCAGTAGCAAAGAACGTAAGGATCGGAATATGCTGCCCTTTGTGAGTCTTTCGCCAATGAGCAACATTCATAAATGCTCCAGCTGAAAGCATCCACACACCCAATACAATAAACACTAAACCGAAATAAAATATTGGGTGAGCCGCCAATGGCGGATAGAAGGTAAACATAACAGATGCTTCATTCATTAAGATCGGTATCACTACTAATACAAAACCGAAGATCTTCATCCAAAAACCAATCCATGCCATCTTTCTAACCTTTGGCAGAAGACCGCCTAATGTATGTGAAAGTCCTGCATAAAAATAACCAATTGTAAAGAATGCTGAAAGCACAACAACTAATAATAACCCGTGTGCTGTTAATACTTGATAATAATTAAGCCATGTTGGTAGTTCAAGAAGACCTGCACGGTTTAATCCTTGCAATAATCCTAACAATCCGCCTAGAAGTAATGCTATAAAAGCAACAGATAAATATGATTTCGTTATTCTAGCATCTTCTAAACTAATCCCTAGCGCTTTATTTGCTTTTTCTTTAAATGCTGTTGATTTTCCCTTTTGTTGTATGACAGTTTCCATTGAACGTCCCTCCTTTATTTAACTGTAATGGTCGTACTCATTAATTGGTGGCCAGCACCGCAGTATTCATTACATAACACTAAATATTCACCCGGTACGTCAAATTTCTGCGTAATCTTTTGAATATGTCCCGGCATTACCATCGCATTAATATTCGTATTTGCCACTTGGAATCCGTGCACAACATCTTTAGAAGTCATTGTGAAATGTACCGTTGATCCAGCAGGCACTTCAATATTACTTGGATTAAAACTAAAAATTTGTAAAGTCATGACTACTTCATATTCATTTTCACCAATTTGTTTAATACCAGGTTCATTAAATGGCGCGATTTGATCTACCTTTTGCGGATCAATTGTTTCTTTATGACTTGGCGGTGCCATTCCCAAGGCAAATCCTTGATAACCAGTAATTAGCATGAATATCATTATCATACCGAAACTTAAGGTAAGCCATATTTTTTCTGAAAGATGCATCTTCATTTTTATTCCCCCCTATACTCTAGCCATATATAGCCCGAAAAGTACTACATACGTAATGAAAATTACTGCACCAACCACTCCTACGGAAAACATTGTACCTTTAACAGATTCGTGTTTCTGTTCTTCTTGTGTTTTAGAATCCTTTGATTTCACCATTTCCATGACAGGTTATTCCCCCTTTGTGAGTAAGTTTACATTCAGTATAGATGAGAACGTTCTCACTTATAGTGAGTACAATCACATTAAAAGTGTGATCTTTTATGATTTTCATTTGAATTGCCGAATAGGCAAATAAATGGGGTGTTTTTACAAGGAAAGGATTCTTTCGAGCCGAAGAATTTACCACTTATGAAATTTTGCTCGGTTAACCATAATACAAATAACAGGGATGATTAGACTCTGGATTGGCGGATTTCCGTGACGAAGGATGACGAATATTGGCATATATCCAATCAAAAAAGGAGTTGAATTACTTTGGCTAGAAGCAGCAATAAACTATTAGTTCCTGGGATCGAGCAATATTTAGACCAAGTAAAATATGAAATTGCCCAAGAATTTGGCGTTCATTTAGGTTCCGACACCGTTTCCCGGGCAAATGGATCAGTTGGTGGAGAAATTACAAAAAGACTTGTGAAACAAGCACAAGCTCAAATGGCTGGAAATAAGCAGTCATAAACTTTGAAATATTTGTGATAATTTTCGAATCAACGAAAAGGTGAATAATAAATGGCAAAAAGTCCGGATTTCTCCGGACTTTTCATTACTTTCTTACTAATCATTTTGTCTCTTTTCGTTATCGTGGTTTTCTTTTTTATAATTGTTGTTGCCTGAATTCCACTTTTCTTTTTCGTTTTGTTGATTATCCGAATTCGACTTTGCTTTTTCGTTTCGTTGATTATCCGAATTCGACTTTGCTTTCTCATTTCGTTGATTATCCGAATTCGACTTTGCTTTTTCGTTTTGTTGATTACCCGAATTCGACTTTGCTTTTTCGTTTCGTTGATTATCCGAATTCGACTTTGCTTTTTCGCTTCGATTATCACCATGATTCGACTTCTCTTCTAATTTCTTCTTAGACGAGTCCGAATTATTTTCTATATGTTCTTTTTCCTTCTTTTCCCTGTCCCGAAGCGTTTGTTTATCTTCCCACTTCTCGAAAGTTTTTCCTTGCTCCGAATTATTTTTATTTCCACGATTTTGTTCTTTTTTCAGCTGTCCAGGTGGGATAAATGTATCTTTATTAGGAGAGGTTTGTATTTTGCTTTGTTCCTGCATAATTTCTGATTTTGGCTGTTCCGTCGTCACTAGCTCATTTTTCTTAGCTGGTTTCGAAATATTCGTATTCATTTGCTTTTCTTTATATAAACCCGTTGTTAGTCCCTTTTCTTTTGCTTGCTCTCTATCTTTTTTTGTTCCTTCTACAACTTTAAGTTCAAGATTTTCATTTTCCATGACATGTTTAATTTCTGTCATTTCTTGTTCCCAGCGTTCATCTCGCTCTTTTTTCTCCTCTTGTGCATAGACGGTAGCAATTACAACTTCATGTTTATTCTTGATATATCCCTGTTTTTTTATCTCATTGAGTATATTTTTTGTCACTACCTGAATATCTTTCTTTTTCCAGTCGTGGATTTGTTGGACGATTCGTTCCCCATCCTCATTGTATGGCATCATTTCAAGCACTTGGAATTTACGATTGACACCTAATTCAATGCTCGGATTAATATCAATGGACATATACGCATACACTTCATTACTTTGTGACCTAGGTATAAATGACAGGATAACAAGCATGAATGCGAGAGTAGCTGCAATTGCGGTCTTTCCTTTAATGGTCTGTAAAATAGATAAAAAGGAAGGCTTGTTTGTTTCCATCTGATCTACTGGAAAAAAATCAATTTCCTGCCCAATTTGATATTGACTATTTTGCTTGCGGGCACGGAGAAATTCGCCTTCTGGGGTTAATAGCGTTAAAAAACGTTCATTCACTTCCATAATAATTCCCTTTTTCACGTCTCCAACACCCCTTTAATATAATCTTTTAGGTAAACATAATCTCCAATTAAAATAAGGGAGATCGCAATAATATACTTTCTGTTTCTCTCAATTGTTTTTCTGCTGATTGAAACATACTTCTCCAGCTGTTTAATTGGAAGTCTCTTCTTTTCGAGCAAGGTTTTTTTAAGCTCACTATTTTCAGTTAGTATTTGTGCCACTGTCATCGCGTTTTTTCTAGCATCCGCATGTTTGGGAGATTGCTCGACTAGATCTATGAAAGACAGATCAAATTGTTGAAGAACTTCGGTAAATTTAGTAATTTCTTCTCTTCTCAATTCTTCATCGGTTTTCTTCCGATAATCCTCCAATGACAAATCATCTTCTATGGAAGATCTAGACTCTTCCTCACTCAGATCGCTGCCGATTTCAAAGCTCAGTCCCTGATGTTTAGACTGCGTCCGAATGTAATCAATGACTCTCCGTTTAATAAGAACCTCAGAAAAGCTAATTAAAGAACTCCCTTTTTCCGGGCTATATTTTTGAATTGCTTCATTAAAAGCAATAAGTCCAATACTAAATTCATCATCAGATTCATGTATGTATCTTTTACATACCGAGGAAACCGTTTTTGCAATAAAAGGCTTGTATGAATGAATTAGGTCATTTTGCAATGGTGCATCGCCTTGTTGGATTAAATGGACCGTTTCTTCAAGTGTTCTTTTTCGTTTTTTAGCCATGAACAGCATACTTAGCATTGCCTCACCTCTTTACCCAACACATTATAACATACGAAGTCATTTTTGATTTTTTAGGGGTTGGCCATTAAGTATGAAAGAAAAGAAAGCCAATGGCTCTCTTTTCTAAAATTGTTCATATGGGTTTTTAGTATTGATTATCTTCGTTGCCTTGGTTATCATCATTCCCTTGTTGCTTCCAATTTTCTTGATGTTTCTTCACTTGCTGATTTTTTGATTCTTTTTGTTGTTTCATTTCAGCCTTTTTTTCATCACGTTGTACTCTTGCCTCTTGTTTTGCAGTTTGATCTGCATGTTTTGCTTCTTGTTTTACAGCTTTAATTGATTGTTTTTCTTCTTGTTTTATAGCTTTAATTGATTGCTTTGCTTCTTCTTTAATTTCAGCTTTTTTCTCTTTATATTCTTCTCTAGCTTCTTTTCTTTGCTGCTTTAATTCAGACTTTGCTTCATTATGATGCTTAACTGGAGTTACTATTTCTTCTTTATCAACTTCGGTCTTCACATCATTTGGGATTTCAGCATCTGTTCCACTATCAACTATCACTTCTTCTTCAACCTTAACCAATTCCGTTCCTTCTTTTACTTCATCCTTTTTATGCTGATCAAGTTCCGCATATTTCTTTTCAATCTTCGCTATTTTTTTTGCCAATTTTGCATAACTTTTTTCAATATTTTTTTGCAAGGCCGCCTTGGCAACTGGATTTTTCACTTTATTCAATGCAGCTTGAAGGGCTAAAATATTTTGTGAAATTAGCTCCTTCACTTCCTTCATCGGCTCATCTTTTGATACAGACTCTTCTGCATTCACATCATCAATAGGTGAATCATCTTGGGTTACTTCATCAATAGCTGAATCATCTTTAGTTCCATCATCTTCTATATTTACTTCATCTACTTTTGTTTCATTAGTATCAGTATTTTTTTCTTCATCTGTTACTGGCTCGTCTATTTCCACTTCATCATTAAGACCTGCATCGTCCTTATCTTCATCTTCAACGAGTATCTCCACGCTTTGCATGTATTCAATTGCTTTTTCAATTGTTTGCAATGCTTTTTCTTCATCACCTTCTGCAAACAGAATTTCAGCTTCTGCTAGACGCTCTGAAGCATATGTAGCCAATAATTCTGACTCCTTAACTTTGTCGAAAGTAAAGGCAAGTTTAATTTTTTCTAATGCTATTTTTGCAAAATAAAAGAAGTTACCAGCCACTAGGGATGGAGCATTCTTTTCGATTTCTTCAACTTGATCTTTTCCTTCTTCGATCACTTCAACTGACTTAACATCTGATTCAGTAGATGTTTGGTTTTCTAATACTACGGTTTCATATTTTTCATTCTCATCTGTTTTTTCAGATGCGTAAGCTAGGGAAGAAGAGAATGTGAAAGTTCCTGCTAATACAATTGCTAATGTACTTTTTGCGATTTTGTTCATTTCTTTATTTGATAAGAATTTCAATTTCAATCACCTCTATGTTTTTTAAGCGGCCGCTGTTCATTACAAGTGTACGGATATGCACGAGGTGTTTTTGGGGGTTTTCAAAAAAATATAATTGTAAAAAGGACAAACGTACAAAAAACTTTAACAATACTGCAAAGAACAGTGTGTTAAAGTTTTTTATTGATCCTTCCAATAAAGTGAAGGTTTTATTATGGGTGCTGCTTTGCATTTAACTTTCAATAGTGTGCCTTTCAAACGTTCGACATTTTTCCGCTAATTCGAAAAAAGCAGCCATTAAGCGGCTGCTTTTTCATCTTTTTTCGAAATTGTAAAGCCGGTAATCCCATAAACAATTGTAATAAGAGGAGATAAAAGACAGAAAAAGGTGAATGGTAGATAATCAATAGTTGCAACTCCTAATACACCGGTTAGGAATACACCACACACACTCCAAGGAACTAATGGATTAATGACCGTCCCTGCATCCTCTAGGACTCTCGAAAGGTTTTTCTGATGCAGGCCAGCACGATCATAGGATTCCTGAAAAGCACTGCCTGTTAATAAAATCGAAAGATACTGCTCGCCAAGCAGAAAGTTAATGCCGATTGCGGTTCCAGCGGTTGAAGCGATCAAGGCAGGCACCTTATGCAAAAATTCTTTGATCCCATCCAGCAATGCTGGCAAGATTCCTAGTCTAAAAAACAAGCCTCCCATTGAAAGTGCCAGCAAAACAATCCCAATGGGGAACATCATACTTTCCATTCCACCCCTTGATAATAATGAGTCCACTTCTTCAACACCACTATCCGACTTAAAACCAAAAAATAATAGACTCATCATTTTTTCGACACTAAAGCCCTTTTGTAGAAAGAAGCTAATCAAAAGTGCAGATAAAATCCCAGCTGATAGAGTAATAATAGCTGATACCTTTTTAATGGCCAGATAAGTCAAAATAAGAAAAGGGATAAGAGAAAGCCAATGTACATATCCAAGCTCATTCAGCGTATTCTTCAAAAATACTATTTTCGTAAAATTTGAAGAAGCCTCTCCAGGCGATAAAATACCAAAAATAATCAAGGAAATTACAAATGCAGGCCCGGTTGTCCATGTCATGTTTTTTATATGGTCGAATAAATCGACATTTACGATCATGGATGCAAGATTCGTCGTATCAGAAAGAGGCGACATTTTATCACCGAAGAAAGCACCCGAAACAACAGCACCCGCTGTGATTGCTTCTGATAAACCAAGTGCGGTACAGACGCTCATAAACGCAATGCCAATGGTTGCCGCCGTTGTAAGTGAGCTTCCGATACTCATGCCAATGATCGCAGTGACGAAAAAGGCAATGGCATAGAAGAATTTCCCATTCACTACTTCTAAAGCCATGTAAATAAAAGTAGGAATCGTCCCGCTCACCATCCAGCTGCTAATAAGCATGCCGATAAAGAAAAAGATAAAAACAGCCCCAAGGCCTGATTTTGCACCATCTGTAAGACCCTCTTCCAAATCTTTCACACTTACCTTCTTTACGAGTCCATAAGCAAACAAACACATGATGGCCAAAACAATCGGTATATGGGGAACGACACCGGCAAAAATAATCGCATAGCTGATGCCGCCCAGAATAATGAAGGTAATGATAAATGCCTCCAAAGGTTTAAGTACTAATAATGGTTGTTCTTGCTGCAAAACTATTTCCTCCCCATTTTAACCGTATTGCTAAAAACATTCTATTTATGAATCTACGGATAAATGTAATTATTCACTTTTTAACTTAAACGCTTTTTAGCATTAAAGTAAAAAACAAATGCGATACTAATATAATATTTCCCCCCCATAATGTCAATGGCAAAAAAATACGGCTCCCTTTACGGAAACCGTTTGTTTGTTAGTGTTCTTCATCCATCGGATTATATAAGTTCACATCCGGGTTCTTTTCTTGAAACCATCGAAGCGCAAAATCATTTTCAAATAAGAAGGCTTTCTTCTCAAATCGATCGTTTACAAGCATGCTCCTGGAGCTTGAAAGGTTCTCGCTTACCTCACCTTCAACCCAACGGACGATTTTTGAACCGACTCTTTCCATAATCACTTCTGTATTGTATTCATTGCGCATCCTGTGTTCAAATACTTCAAATTGCAGCTGGCCAACTGCCCCGAGCAGCAGATCCTCTGTCTTGACTGTTTTATATAGCTGAATGGCACCTTCTTGAACAAGCTGCTGGATTCCTTTATGGAAATGCTTTTGCTTCATGACATTTTTCGCAGAAACCCTGACGAAGAGCTCTGGTGTAAACTGCGGAAGGCGCTCAAATTGAAAATTTCCTTTTCCAGATGTGAGTGTATCTCCAATTTGGTATGTTCCTGGATCATAGATCCCGATAATATCTCCACTTACAGCTAGATCCACTGTGCTTCTGTCGTCAGCCATAAATTGCGTGGACTGCGCGAGTTTAATTTGTTTTCCAAGTCTTGGAATATTCACAGACATACCTCGCTCGAATTGGCCCGAACATATTCTTAAGAAAGCAATTCGATCCCTGTGGGCCGGGTTCATATTTGCTTGAATTTTGAAAATAAAACCGGAAAAATCTTCTGAGAGCGGATCAATTTCACCTACTGTTGAGTTACGAGCTTGCGGTGGCGGGGCAAACTGTAAATAGGACTCTAAAAAGGTTTGAACCCCGAAATTTGTCAGTGCGCTGCCGAAGAAAACAGGTGTTAATTCGCCATTTTTCACACGGTCCACTGAAAATTCATTTCCTGCCTCATTTAATAACATGATTTCTTCAAGTGTATCGGTATACAAACCGGAACTTTTTAATGAATGGTTTCCTTCAATCTCACCTTCTTCATTTAATTTAATGAAGCGGGCTTCATCTTCTACACGAAATTGCTCAATTCGATTATTAAAACGATCGTAAATACCAAGGAATTCTTTTCCCATTCCAATCGGCCAATTCATCGGGTACGATTCAATTCCCATTACCTCTTCCAGTTCAGCAAGAAGCTCTAACGGGGGTCTCCCTTGGCGGTCAAGCTTATTAATAAAAGTGAAAATCGGAATTCCTCGCATCCGACAAACCTTAAAAAGCTTCAGCGTTTGCTCCTCAATTCCCTTCGCTGAGTCAATGATCATGACGGCGCTGTCGACAGCTGTCAACGTTCGGTACGTATCTTCACTGAAATCTTGGTGACCTGGTGTATCAAGTATATTTACACGTGCTCCATTATAGTCAAATTGCATTACACTGGAGGTTACCGAAATTCCACGCTGCTTCTCAATTTCCATCCAGTCACTTGTCGCATATTTCCCTGTTTTCTTCCCCTTCACCGTTCCAGCATCCCGAATAGCTCCGCCAAACAGAAGCAATTTCTCGGTTAATGTTGTTTTCCCAGCATCCGGGTGGGAAATGATCGCAAAGGTACGTCTTGATAATACTTCTTCTTTAAATTTATTTGCCATGTTACTTCCTCACTGATTCTCAAATTTAATCATACCCTTAATTTTATCGCTCGGAAAAACAGATTGCAATGGTGCATTTAAACATCTTATTGCTTTTTTAAATTTTCGTCCACGATTATAATTAGATGAGTGAACATAACGGCTTGTTAATATTGCAAAACGGAGGTGATCCTTTGGATACAATTACTCATACTTTATTCGGTTTGGCGCTGTATGGGGCTATCGATAAGAAAGATATGGACAGTAAACACAAAAGAGCTTATCTTGTAACAGCGGTCGGCGCCAGCCAAATTCCAGATATAGATGTAATTTCGCGTTTATGGGATACAGAAGGGCTTTATCAAATGTGGCATCGAGGCATTACCCATTCGATCTTTTTGACACCAGTATGGGCACTGCTATTTTTTCTTATTTGCTACTTCTTTTTTGGGGTGAAAGATAAAAAGCTTTTTCTGCTTGGTTGGCTGGCTGTCTTTATCCATGATACGAGTGATCTTTTCAATGCATGGGGAACGGGGTATTTAGAGCCGTTTTCCAAGATGAGAATTACATTTGGTACGATCCCAATTATTGATTTTGTCATTTGGATCATCATGGCAGCTGCTTTCTTTTTCTCAAAAAGAAATAAGCAAAGGTCACCGTTTTATTTTAAAGCGGCGTGGACATTTATCGTCCTTCACTTCATTATGCAAAGCAGCCAGGGCTTTCTGCTATATAAACAATATGAAGATCATTATGATCAAATTGCCCTTTCAGCAGGCTTTATACCCTGGACATTTTCGGTAGTTGCGAAAAAAGATCAAACCGTTACGATCTTTCAAGATAATCTTTTTCAAGAGAGACTTGTGCAATATGTTTTACAATCAAATGCAGAGGCAGATTTGGATAGATTGTTTTCTGAACTCCCACAAGCAAGAACACTATATGAATGGTCCCCATTTGTTGTTCTTGTTGATGACAACGACCGGCTCGGTCTGTTCGATCCTCGCTTTTATCGGAATGGCCAGTCCTTTTTGTTTGAATATATCGAGAAAAATATAAAGAAATAGAATCATTTTTATATATGGTTCAAAAAAACATTAACATGACTTTTTCCTGAGATAGCTTCCTGAATTCTACTTAAACAAAGGCTCTTTTCGCATAGTTTGTTGTTTTTGGCTTTAAAAGTTTGCCCGTTGATTTCCGCTGCGGGTACTTGCTTTCCGCGGAGAGTGACTGGAGCCTCTCGGCGTTACCGCCTGTGGGGTCTCCCGTTCCCTCCATTTCCCGCAGGAGTCAAGTACCCTCCACTCCAATCAACTCATATTTTTATATAAAATCATACTTAAATAGCAACAAGGTTTACGAAAACAGCCTAAACAAAAAACTGGCCCGATAAGACTTTTTCTGTCTTCGAAGCCAGTTTTTTAATTTATTTATCTGAAAGTTCGTCTTTTTTCTTTTCTGTATCATCAAAGTCCTTTGTTATTTCACTCGTTGACTTCTTAAATTCTCTCAATGTTTGTCCGAATGCTCTTCCAATCTCGGGCAGTTTTTTCGGCCCAAATATAATGAGTGCGAGAATCAGAATAAGGATTAGTCCTGGTACACCTATATTTGATAACATCTAAATCCCTCCTTTGGTATTAGTACAAGTTTGACTTCTGGAAATGAATGATTGATCTTTAATACCCAAAAGGGTTCAATCCATATATTATAATATAATTATTCCCAAACACCAAAGTGAAAATATCAAAACAGAGAAACCCCCTCCTGCGAAAGCTGGAGAAGGGTTACATTATTTCGCAAAGCGATGATTTCCGATTACAGTTGTGACTGTTTTCGTTCTTAACCACTTACTACTTGTTTGATCAGGATTGAAGAAAAATACGGAGTCATCCCCTTGTCCTTCGAGGGCAAGTGCTTCCATAACTGCTTGTTTTGAATCATTATCAGCTGGATCGTTTATGGCTCCATTATCGACTGGCTGGAATTGTCTTTTTTGATAAATGACATCCTTAATTTTATCCGGAAAGCGATTGTCTTCTACCCGATTCAATACAACTAATGCGACAGCAACCTTGCCGGCATGCGGCTCCCCTTTTGCTTCTGCATGTACGAGTCTTGCAAGAAGGTCCTTTTCTGCTTTTGTAATGGATTTAGGCACTATCAGCTTCTCACCCGGAAGAATCTTGTCCGATGTTTTATCATTAAGCTTTTTTAATTCAAGCTTAGAAACACCAAATTTCACACCGATATTAAAAAGGGAGTCCCCCTTTTGTACAATATATATATCAATATTATCTAATGTTTTTGCATGAGCATGGTTAGCATCTGAATGAACAAAATGGAATGAGAGCACCATGAGTCCAGCAATAATTGTTGCAAGCTTCTTCATTGTATCTCCTCCTCTATTTTATTAGCGATGGCTTAATATTCTTAGAATAGACGCGCATAGCCTTCTGGCATCTGATTATTGACTTCTGATCATTGACTTCTGTTTTGCAACATAATAACCGTAACATAGATTATAATGAACGACCACACCTCAATATCTTCCATGGTTTTACAGGGATTTATAGGTATTTTTTCCATCAAGGACATTTTACTAGGCAAATGACTTACATCTGCTATAATAAGGGAGAATAAAAACGCTCATATTATTCAATTAAATAGTCAAGAATTGTAGGGGAACCGGTACAGCCGGTTGAGACTTCATCCGATAAAGATGTTGACCCTTTGAACCTGATCTGGTTTATACCAGCGTAGGGAACATATTCTAAACCAAATTTTGTTTAGTTAATATGCGCCCGGGTTCATACCCAGGGCGTTTTTATTTTTTCAAAAGTAATTAATCATCAGGAGGTAATACGTATGAAAAGATGGCTGGCAGTCATTTTTTCCGCTTTTTTGTTAGCGGGCTGCGGCAGTAGCAATGATCAGGCAGCTCCGTCAAAGGATGGGGTGGAAAATAAAGAGGAGCTCAAACATGTTTCCGTCGTTCTTGATTGGACGCCAAATACAAACCATACCGGCCTATATGTTGCGAAGGAAAAAGGTTATTTCGCCGAAGAAGGCCTTGATGTTGAAATTATCATGCCGGGTGAAGCTGGTGCCGATCAGCTGACTGCATCAGGAAAGGCTGATTTTGGGGTCAGCTATCAGGAAAGCATTACCCAGGCTCGTGTTCAGGGGGTTCCACTTGTTTCCATCGCGGCTGTCATTCAGCATAATACTTCTGGATTTGCTTCACCTGCTGAGAAAAATATTACTTCTCCTAAAGACTTTGCAGGCAAAACATACGGCGGCTGGGGCTCACCTGTTGAAAAATCAGTGCTTGATTCTTTAATGAAAATAGAAAAGGCAAATGTTGAAGACGTGTCGTTTATTAATATGGGAGATGCCGACTTCTTCACTGCTGTAAAAAGAGACATTGATTTCGCTTGGATTTACTACGGTTGGACAGGTGTAGAAGCCGAGCTTCGCGGGGAAAAGATTAATATGGTGTATTTAACCGACTATTCCGATAAGCTTGATTATTACACTCCAGTATTAGCAACGAATGAAAAAATGATTGAAAAAAATCCCGAAACAGTGAAGGCATTTATTAAGGCTGCTTCAAAGGGGTATCAATTTACAATTGAAAATCCAAAAGAAGCAGCTGATATCCTTTTAAAGGCAGTCCCTGACCTTGATCAGAAGCTCGTGATAAAAAGCCAGGAATGGTTAGCTCCGCGTTATCAAGATGATGCAGAAAAATGGGGAGTACAAAAACGAGAAATTTGGGAAAACTATGCAAACTGGATGTTGGAAAATGGGTTATTAGAAAAAGAATTAGACGCAGAAAAAGCGTTCACAAATGAATTTTTACCTGAGTAAGGAGAGAAATTATTATGGCTAATTCATTAGTAAGCATTCAAATTATTCCTAAAACAAAAGCAGGGGAAGACGTGATCCCGTATGTGGACGAAGCTATACGGATTATCGCCGAGTCAGGTGTGAAATATGAAGTCCATCCTTTAGAAACAACAATGGAAGGCGAATTAGAGCATCTATTTAAAGTGATAGCAAAGATGAACGAAAGAATGATTGAAATCGGCAGCAGTAATGTAATTTCACAAGTGAAAATTTTATATCAGCCGTCCGGGATTGAAATGGATAGCTTAACAGAGAAATACCGTCCATGAGGAAATTTTTATTAAAAGGGTGGAGACCAACGCTGGTTCTCCTCCTTTTATTCGTTATTTGGGAAGTGGCTGTTAAGCTGGCGGATATTCCGGGCTGGCTCCTTCCTCCGCCAACAGACATTTTTCAGGAAGTGATAACCGGCTGGATAAGCTTTCATCCCCAGCTGCTATCAACCATTAAGCTATCACTGCTTGGATTTGCGATTGGAACGAGCATCGGCCTGCTAACAGCTATTCTGCTCCATCTTCTTCCTATTATAAGGGAAGCGATTTACCCGCTGCTGATCCTTTCACAAAACGTACCGATTATTGTCCTTGCTCCTTTATTGGTCATTTGGTTTGGATTTGGTCTGCTGCCAAAATTAATCGTTATCACACTTGTTTGTTTCTTTCCGATAACCGTTGCTGCACTTGATGGCTTTAGGCAAACTCCGAATGAGCTGAAACATTATATGTTGATGGCGGGTGCTTCAAGGAAACAGCTTTTTTGGAAGCTTGAACTCCCTTTTTCATTGCCTGCCTTATTTTCCGGCTTAAAAATCTCGGCTACATATAGTGTGATGGGCGCAGTCATTTCAGAATGGCTCGGCGCCAAAGCAGGAATCGGGGTATATATGACACTTGCTTCTTCTTCCTTTAGAACAGATCGGGTTTTTGTCGCTATTTTTGCCATAATGGCTTTAAGTTTACTATTTTTTGTCATGATATTACTCGCAGAATATTTGCTTGTCCGCTGGAAAGCAAAGGAGGACGATAAAAGATGACTTTACTCTCCATTGAAAATATTTCTAAACGTTTTGGACAAAATGAAGTCCTAAAAGAGCTGGATTTACAGGTTAATGAAGGTGAGTTTGTCTCAATCTTGGGGCCGTCCGGGAGCGGAAAAAGCACAATCTTTCATTTAATCGGCGGATTGTTATCCCCGGACAAAGGCGCGATTCGATTACATGGGAAAAATATCAATGGAAAACGGGGGTCAATTAGTTATATGCCGCAAACCCCTTCGCTGCTTCCATGGAGAACTATTCTGCAAAATGTCATGCTAGGTCAAGAAATCCAAGGGAAAACAGATAAAGAAGTAGCGAAAGAGATGATTGAGAAAGCAGGCCTCGGTGAATATATTCATGCCTTCCCCCATGAATTATCTGGTGGAATGAAACAGCGTACCGCTTTTATTAGAGCCCTTTTAAGCCCCCAGCGTGTCATCCTTCTTGATGAACCATTTTCTGCATTAGACGAATTAACAAGGCTTGATATGCAAAAATGGCTGCTAGACATTTGGGGGATTCATCAGAAGACGATTCTTTTTGTCACACATAGTGTCGAAGAGGCTCTCTTCCTATCTGACCGGGTTTTAGTGCTATCACATAAGCCAGCTCATGTCGCTTTTCAGTTTACAGTCCCGTTTCCAAAGCCTAGGAATGAAAATCTCCTGCTAGATAATCAATTTTTGGAATGCAAAAGAACCATTCATTCTAGATTAAAAGGTGACATGAGTTCTAGCTCCCTACCCGTTTTGTAAATTAGGCTGTGTTAAATGTAGCTGTTGATTTCCGCTGCAGGCACTCAGCAAACGCGGGCGGTCGGGGAGCCTCCTCGTCGCTAACGCTCCTGCGGGGTCTCTCCTGACACGCTTCTCCCGCAGGACTTTGATTAATCATCCGCGAATAAACACCGCACGAAGGAAATGCGAATGCATTTTCGAGGATCTCGCGCCTTCCTCTACAATCAACAAGTGCAATTATCAACATTAAGCTTTAACATAGCCATAAATTAAAATAGCATGTCTAGATTTTGACATTCTATTTAATGTCAAAAAAGAAAAGCAGGAGAGACCCCTGCTTTTCTTTACCCTTTAGCAAAAACTAAAACAAGATGCACCTACGATTATAAGAAGGATAAACAGAACAACGATTAACGCAAAACCTCCTCCGAAGCCGCATCCTCCAAATCCAACTCCTCCGTATCCGCAGCCGCCATAGCCACCGTATCCGAACATAAAATATCCCCTCCTTTCTAGATTAAACTGTTTTCCATATAGTTAGTACGCGAAGCCTCCGAATCCCCAAGAAGCACCAATGATTATTAGCAAGATAAACAGTACAACTAGGAGGGCGAAGCCTCCGCCACAACCAGCAAATCCGTCTCCCATTTTCTAATACCTCCTTTTTTTGATTCCATATATCCTATTCACTTAACCCAAATTGTGCGATAGACGAACACACAATTTTTAGGTCAATTCACCACATAAAAAGAGGCCACTTCATTAAGTGACCTCAGCTTTTAATATGATATTTAGTTTTTTGCCTTCCAAAAAAAGACTAAAAATAGGTATTTATGAATCAAATTATTATTCTTCTTCGTCACTTACATCCTTTTGTCTCTTCGTGTTTTCCTTCATTTCAAAGGTTAACTGGTCAAGGCTTTGGCGGATATTTGATTTACCTGAAAAGTTTTCTAAAAGCTCTTTTATGTCAATGCCGGAAGAAGCTTTTAAGGTTTCCTGCATAGTGGACATCAAGTTTGTCGCATAGCCGGTTACTTTATTGGCTCCGCCATTTTTTCCGTCACTGCCAGTATCAACAATTGTGATCTTATCAATATTCGAAAGCGGGCTCGCAACTTGCTTCGCATATTCAGGAAGCATTTTCAAGACCATGTCCATAATGGCTGCCTGGCCATATTGTTCGAAGGCTTCTGCAATTTTCCGTTTCGCTTCTGCTTCGGCAAGACCTTTCAAGCGAATGATATCAGCTTCAGACTCACCCTGTGCACGTTGAGATTCAGCCTTCGCCAAACCATCCACCCTGACACGTTCTGCATCTGCGCGAGCTTGGGATTCAATCCGGTATTGATTGGAGTCTGCTTCAGCGAATTGCTTTTTCTTTTCAGCTTCTGCAGCCTGTTCGACGGCATAACGATCAGCGTCTGCCTTTTTCTTCACTTCGGAATCATATTGACGTTCTCTTCTTAAAATCTCTTTTTCTTCAAGCTCAATTTGCTTTTGTCGTTCAATAATCTTAATCTGCATTTCCTGCTCGGTAACTTCCTGTTTTGCACGGGCGGTCTCCAAATCATAAGCCTGGTCAGCACGGGCTTTAGCAATATCCTGATCCCTGCGGTAATCGGCCATTTTCATTTGATTTTCTTTTTCAGCTTCTGCAATTTCAGTTGCTCTTTCAAGCTCGGCTTTTTGAGCATCTTTAGCTGCTTCCGCACGCTTAATACGTGTTTCTTTTTCCGCTTCAGCGGTCGCGATATCTGCATCCCGTTTAACTTGTGCAATTCTCGGCTTCCCTAATGAGTCAAGATAGCCGTTTTTATCGCGAACATCTTTAATCGTGAAGGATACAATAATAAGACCCATTTTTGCCAAATCCTGTGAAGCAACCCTTTGAACTTCTTGAGAAAATTTATCCCTGTTTTTATAAATTTCCTCTACTGTCATTGAGCCCAGAATCGATCTCAAATGTCCTTCAAGAACTTCCTTCGCCTCATTTTCCCTGTCATCCTTCGACTTTCCTAGAAACTGTTCAGCTGCAGTTGCAATTTCTCCGATTGATCCGCCAATCTTTATAATCGCCGTCCCATCTGCCATGACAGGAACGCCCTGCTCGGTATAAACCTCTGGAGTAGAAACTTCTAGCTTACTAGACAAGAGACTTAATGGTTGTGCCTGCTGGAATACAGGCAGGACAAAGGTTCCTCCACCCCGGATGATCTTTATTTTATTACCTGATTCATCTACATGGACATTTTTCCTACCAAGATAGCTGCCCGTAACGATTAATGCTTCATCCGGTCCAGCCGTACGATACTTCGTAATAAAAACTCCCAATAAGGCAATTAATAAAAATGCAACAATTCCAATGACAATCCAAATCGTGAGCATACTTTTTCCTCCAATCTAAAATTCATCATGGGCAACTACATAAAGAGCCCCATTTTTCACATCGATGATAAGAACTCTTTTTCCTTCTTCTATTATACTATCATCAAAACTAGTAGCAGGCTTCGAAATTCTTCCACTAATGTTTTCAATTAGGACTTCACCAAAACCATTTTCAGGGATCGGAATGATTACAGTGCCTATTCGTCCTTTTAATGATTCCTCTGTGTAAACAAGCGATTCTTCCGCATTTGCTAATGGAATAAGTACAAATACATTCAGCAGTGTGTCCAAAATTAATGACGCTACTGCAGCGATTACCATGATTAATACACTTTGCATGGAAGTAAGTAATTCCAGTAAGTACCCAATTGCAGACATAAAGGTTAAAAATGCGAGTACCAGAACAGGATTAATTACCCCAGTTGCTTCTGAAATTCCTTCCATGACATCGCCAAAAAATAAATAAAGGATGATTAAAATGCCGGAAATAATCAGTGTGTATAAATAAATCGTTTCAATGTGCAAACCGAATAATTCCATCGTTATGCAGTCCTATCCAGATGTAAGGCTATTTCCCTCATCATCTTCATTTTTGTTAAATCTAAAATACTTTCGTTTGGAACATCATCTCGCTGATCCTTTTCATTCAGACTCTTAAATTTCAATATCATCCCCTCCTTTACCGTGTCCCATATTTCCAGCATACATTATATACGGATGGAAAATGGAAATGTTTCAAAATTCAGGAAAGGAATATTCAAGGAATAATTCACGGCCCATTTCTGTCATCACTGCCACTTTTCAAGCATACCATGTTCAAGTGTTAGAAATTAGCGGTTAAAAGTGGATATGGAGGTATTGTCGGGAAATGAGTAGATCCGAGAGGCACCTTGTTCAACCGAAACAATGGTTTTCAAAAAGTTTATTAATCCTGTTTCTCTTCTGTATTTCAGCCATTACAGCATTATATTTCTATTCTAAAAGCCTGATAAAAATCGAAGCCCCTAAAAAAGACTTGGGTCAGAAAATCATTATCAAGCTCCCATCTGGAGATCAAGTGTTTACCTATGAAAACTTAATTGTAAATGAGGATGGAAAGCTATATTACAAAGGCGATAGAAATACGGTCGATTTAACAGGCGGAATCGTGCTTATAGAGGAATGGGATTAAGAGACTTACAATTATGAAAGCTCTGTACCTCATGATGCAGAGCTTTTCCAAGAAATCAATAGAAAGGATAAAACGGATAAGCAAATGGAGGGTAAAATGGATAACCATAACCATAACCAAACCCGCCGCCAAGGACTGAACCCAAGGCCAATCCTCCTAATAAAAATGGCAAACCAAATCCAAAACCTCCAAAGAACGGTCTGCCGAATCCACCGAAGCCAAATGATCTAATTCTCTCATCCATTGGATTTATGGAATAGGGCAATACATTCATATCCAAAATTTCCAGCCTCCTCATATTTTCCTTTTTTGGTTTAGTACCCAATTTAATGATATGCAAATGACCATCTAATTTCTTGGGTGATTAACCTAAGAAAAGATAAGAAGGCTTGATCATATTTTCTTAATAAAAGACAAAACATTATTTTTCAAAACTAATAAATTATCGGTGCGCTTACTTGAACAAGCCTAATGACGAAGGAATAACCGGTGCAGTAAAGTAGGCCGACCAATATTTACCTACTAAGTTTAAACAGACGCTCTCGCATGTTTTTATCAAACGAACAACGGTTTTGCGAATCGAGACAAATAGTGAGCGTCTAACCTGCTATGCTGAGATATTAAGTAAGCATTTTGAGTTGAATATGGTCGTCTCAATGTATTAAGGGCTTTTACCATGCCTTCTTCTGTTTGAATCCCAATCCCATGGCCAAAATACAGCCCGCCTCCTAAATAGACAGCATTTTCTCCTCTCCATACCGGATGACCATAATCAGGATTATAGAAATAGACGACATCACCCGGAATGAAATCCCTGCCTTCCTTCGTAATTATCCCCAAATCATGATCATAGTTCCAATCCCAGACTAATAATCTCTGGAATAATGTATTGAAATAGCTTGTAGGAATCGAATCTAGAACCGCTTTATAATATATGATTATAATCGCTGTCGAGCATTCAAATGCATACTCCTTGCTATTTTTGAAAATATCCCTAATTGAATCTGAAGGTAAAACGTATGGATTCAACAAATAGCCATATATGATTTTCGTCCAAACTTGCGGATTAAATTTGGAAGTTGTAAATGGCGCAAATTTTGCCTGACTTCCATTAAGCAATCTTGCCGCTTTAATAATATTTTCTCTTAATTGGATGTCGAATAGCAATACATGAAGAGATTCGTATTGATGTGGGAAAGGACTATTCTCTAACGCAAGAAAGATTTCCCGCTGCACTCCTTGAAAACGGTTAATATTTGGTATTGGCTCATAATTGGTGATAACAATCACCTTGTTCCCCTCCCCCAAAAAGGATCTTATTTTACCTTATGGGTTGGTAGGCTGGAGGGTTCCAAATTTAAGTTGAATATAATCATTCGGCCTTTCTTACTTTCAACTTTACTGGATAAAAGCAATTTACTTTGACAAAGGTCCTATGTAAATGATAATTTATATAAAAAATAGGCCAATATCGGAATAGGTGAGACAATGAATAAAGAAATTATTAAATTCCTGCGCGAAAGCTATAATATGACGCAACGCGATTTTGCCAAGATTGTCAGTTGCAGTTTTTCACTTATCGCTTTAGTAGAAGTCGGTAAAAGAAGGGTGACTTCAGCTCTAGAGGATAAGATTAAAACAGCTTTCGATTTGGACGATCAACAGCTTGAATCCATTGCATCTGTCGTTTCTGAAATCAGTAAAGGGGTCCCTCCGTTTATGTGAGGGATGCTATCCAAATTTAGCAAGTCTAGCTATTGAACCAAGCCGTTTAGTTATCCAACAAATTATTTTTATTCCTCACTCCCTTTAACTATACTCATTAAAATAATAAACCTTCCTTTATTATTTTGAATAAGTTTCATATGAATGGATATGTTAATGTGGGTGGAGGTGAAACAAAAATGAATAACGATAATAACAAAAATCGTAATAAAGATAACAATAACAACAATGAATTAAACGATTTAAATGCAAACGTTGAGTTCGCAGCTGAAAACGATGCACAAGATTTTATGAACAACAACTGTAGTAATAAAAAAAACAATAATGAAAATAACAACAACTAATTACATTGAAAACATAAAGCATTCGAGCAGGGATGGCAAATGCCTTCTCTATTTATGTTTAACTTTATTCAGCATAAAACTCTAAACGATATAAGTGGCGAGATGAATGCAAATAGGTATCCAATTCAGTGGGGGTTCAAACGCCGGCTGAATAAAGTTCACCTCGGCGAGCCTTTAGATTTTTTAAAGAAATTTATCGAGCAAGCTAAGGTGAAAATTGGGCGCAAATACGCCATGGCGAATTTGATTCTATGTAAAATGGGATATAAAACCAAAAGCGCAAATGCCAATCGATGAATCAAGCGCCCCCATATCGGTTAAGTTAAACACGAGCAATTTAACAATTGCTCAAATAATCGTGGTGGGAGTGATGTATCATGGCAAGAAACAAACTTTTAGTTCCCGGTGCTGAAAATGTATTGGATCAAATGAAAGAAGAGATTGCGGGAGAGTTTGGAGTTCAACTTGGTGCTGATACGACCGCACGTGCAAATGGTTCTGTCGGCGGCGAAATGACTAAGCGACTTGTTGCCATGGGACAACAACAACTGAAGAATCAACAGGGGCAGTAATGTTGATTTTTTTCGAAGAGACCCTTTTTAGGGGTCTCTTTTCCAATGGCCCTTTCGCAAAACAAAGTGATTTTTACCGGTCAAATTGCTTATTTTCATTTAAAAATCCTTGAATTTGCATACTAGCTTTATCTAAACCTATGTATACTCTAGCTTCATAAACAAAAGCAAATAATACAGTACCAACAGCTAAGTGGAGCACTGCCCACGGAATATCAATAAGTGTTCCTACTGTGACTAACCCAATCAACATTTGAACGAATACGATCATTGCCATAACCATAAATCGTCTTTGGATAGGTACACCCCATTTTTTTGAAAATGCCCAAAACATAAGCAGCAAGATATAGATGGCCGAAGCTACGGCTAAACTTCGATGAATGGTTTGAAGAATTTCGGGAATTGTAACGGGAAAGAAAGACGACTGGCAATCAAGCCACCCGCAAGCCAAACCGTAATTCTCATGCTTAATATAAGCCCCAAAAGCGAGTGTTAAGAATAATAGAAGAATAATAACGTTAAGGTGAAAAACGATCGTTTTGCGTTTGCCTTCATTAACAGTAGAGTGATAGGAATGAATGGCATATCCGGTTTCCTCCAGCGAAAACTTTCTCCAAATCCAAATCACACAGGCCAAGAAAACCATTGCAATTAATAAATGAATTGAAACGACCGTAACCGGCAAATCTAGAACAACAACGACTGCTCCTAAAAGCACCTGGCCAATAAGCAAAGAAATCATGCCCCATGCTACAGACCGAGTGGTAGTATCAACTTCTGCACGTAATATTTTAATAAATAAAAGAATAGCCACTAAACCTAGAATCGCCCCGATCACTCGATGTGCAAATTCAATTAGCGTATCCCCTTTTAATACAGGAACAACTTCTCCATTACATAAGGGCCATTCGGGACCACATCCCATTCCTGAATTGGACGTAGCTACATAACCTCCAAATACAATTAAAGCGTATGTAATCATGATCGTTACGAATGCCAAGTGGTTTATTTTCAATACATTTGCCTCCTTAAAAGGAAAACTTTCGCGAGATATAATATTCCGATTATTCCGTTAGTATTAATATTGAAACTATATTATCAATAAACAAACAATATCTCGGTGATTTGAATCACAAAATAGCCCATTTTTATCAAGTATCTTGCCTTGGCAATGTTTCTTGCCATAAGAAATCCATTTTACCTACTATTCATGATTTTTATCACATACAAAATATATTTTCATGTTAAATTATTTATTGAATGGTAAGCGGTTATTATAATCAACAATACATTTCTAGCTACGGCTGAAGGGTCATTTCAGAGACATATTTAATTAGGGATCGACTGAATTGGCATAAAAGAAAGGATGGTTTAGAGATGACATTTTATAAAGTACTAAGCCAATATTATGATGATCTTTTTCCTAGTAATCCTGTACAAATGAATTTTATAAAAACATTTACAAAAAATAAAATCAAATTACTCGATATTGCAGCTGGCGCTGGTAACCAAGCGATTGAATTAGCAAAGGCTGGATATAAAGTAACAGCCATTGACCTAGATAAAAAAATGATCGGCCAAATAGAACAAAAACGGGTGGATTATCAAGTGGATTTATCGTCCTTGCAATTAGATATGAGGGACATCGATCATTTTAATGACCAATCCTTTGATACTGCCATTTGTATTGGAAACTCCATTGTTCATTTAAAATCATATGAAGAAATAAAGAAGACCCTATATAAAATATGGATGTAATAGCTGAGGATGGCGTTTTCATTATTCAAACTGTCAATTATGATCGCATCCTTCAACAGAATATCACAGAATTGCCAGTTATTGATTTGCCGGACAAGGGAATTAGTTTTAAGAGAACGTATGACCATTTCGAGGATAAAATCAAATTCAATGGAATACTTTCGGTCAATTCCCCCACCGAAACACAGACTTTCACGAATAGTGTCGAATTGTATCCATTCGTTTCAGATGAGCTTAATGAAGGTCTAAAATTAGCTGGTTTTAAGCAAGTTCAGTTATTCGGTGATTTTAAAGGAGCTGAATATACGCCCGACTCTCCGGCCTTAATCGGTGTTGCTCATAAATAATGGTTGGTTCCCGTAATACCGGACACAATGAAAATTCCCCTGCCACTTAAATTGACAGGGGAATTTCCACTTTGAATAAAGTGAATTTAACATCAGTTTGGTTTTACTCTGATGTCTAGCTATTTCAAAGTTGCCTCACGATCTCACTAAAGTAAGATGACGATGCTACCATTGTTTTTGATCAGCTTCCAATATTAGCTTCGTTAAGATTTGTGTTCCATATATCAATGCTTCATGGTTAAATGTCATCTTCGGATGATGAAGACCAGGCGCCAGATCGCAGCCTAATCCAATCATTGTAGCTGTGATTTCCGGGTTCTTTAATGTATAGAAATGGAAATCCTCCGCACCCGGTGAATTACATACTGGTTCAAAATTCTCTTTTCCGAGAACGGAAATGATTGCCCGCTTGCCAAGTTCCATCGCTTTTGAATTCTTTATGGCAGCCGGTGAAAATTCCACTAGGCTTGATTCAATTTCTGTTTCTGTAAGTTCGGCGATTTTTTGAATCGTATGCTGGGCTTTCTCGATTAACTTATCCATCGTTTCATTCGTTTCTGCTCTTAAATCGAATGTAAAGTTTACTGTTTCCGGAATTAAATTCGCCGCTACACCGCCATGCAGCTCCGTTATTTTTATAGAATAATGATGATCATCACGCAAACGGATCTGACGTATCGCCTGAATTAAAAAGGCCGCTGCCTCAATCGGGTTATTCCCTTGTTCAGGCCTTGCCGCATGTGCCTGCAACCCTTTAATAATCCCTTTTAAACTTACCGTAGACCCATGGAGAATAGCCGGTGCAGCCCTATTAAAAGGGATTTCAATTGCCGGGCGCAAATGAATCCCACCAAGAAACTTTACATTCCTCATGGCCCCTTCTTCCATCATCTTCAGCGCACCCTCCGCCTTTTCTTCCGCGGGCTGGAAAATAAATCGAACCGTATGTTTAAGTGTTTGCTGTGATTTCACTAATGCAAGCGCCACAGCCAACACCATCGTACTATGGGCATCATGTCCGCATGAATGGTTCGGCCGTACCACTCCGTCTACTTCCTGAACTAAGGCATCCATATCTGCACGTAGCGCAATCACTTCCGAGTTATCGCCTTCGATCTCTGCGATCAAACCAAAATGTCCTTCAAATGTTTGCACCTTTAACCCGGCATTTACAAGCAGCTTCCGAATATAATTAGAGGTTTTTTCCTCTTCCCAGCTAGGTTCAGCAAGCTGATGAAGCTCTTGATATGTTTGAAAAATAAATTCTCGCTGTTGATTGATATAGCTAATAGGGTCCTTCTTCAATTAATTGTACCTCCCTTAATCATTCACTATTTGTAGATATTAGAATGATTATTAATCTTATTTACAATTATTCTAGAAATAACTCTTGGCCTGTGTACAAGTGCTCCAATTTTTGCTGACGCTTGCTGATTCTTTTATGATCCCGGTGCTGTATACCTGCAATGATGACCTCAAGCAAGCTAACAACGGAAGCAATCGAGTGATCGCCTGATTCCATCAGTTCTTCGGTCGTTAATGTGATATCTGCAAGTTGGCCGACTGGTGACAATTGTCTATTCGTAATCACAACAATTCGAGTTTTTTGCTTTTTTGCTAAGTTTACTAGCTTAATAGTCTCTTTTCTATAGCGAGGATAGGAAAAAATCACAGCAACAGATTTCTCTGTTAAATCACATAAATCCTCTGGTAAAAAACCGGTTGGACTGGAGATTAACACATTTTCTCTCTGCTGCTTTAATGTGAAATAAAACCAATAAGCGGCGGCATAAGAACTGCCAAAACCGCCAATATAGACTCGGTCTGCCTGAATAATTTCATCCACTGCATCCCATGTCTCTTTCGCATTTAATTGTTGCAATAATTGCTCCAATATTAATCGTTCTTTATCAACGACTTTATTGAATAATTGTTCTTCCTCAACATCTTCTTGTTGTGATGGGTTACTCACACCTACTACAGGCTGTTTGTTTGATAACCACTCTCGGCGAACCACCTCCTGCATTTGGGAATAACCGCTAAAACCTAACGCATATGCTAGCCGAATAACGGTCGTTTCACTTACTCCAACCTTTCGACCAACTTGAAAAGCAGTAAGTAATAACATATCATCCATGTGCTTCATGTAAAATTCAGCCACTTTTTTCTGACCTGCAGATAAAGAAGAAAAGTTTTCTTTAATGATTCGGGTTAATGTATTTTGGTTCATATGATCTCCTTTCGGAAATAAAGAAGGGAAAACTTCATAACTAACATTATAAAGCACTTACTTCATACTCAAGATTATTCCTATAATTCTAAATATCCAAATATAAGACTTTAAAGAAAAGCCTTGCGGAAGAGAAGATGAGTTATACTAATGACATTTGAATTTTTTCCTATTTTACATGTATTTATATAAATACCGGCCGAAGATCAAGACAATATTACTGTTGAAAAGAAGAAAAAGGAAAAGCCCAATAGAAGGACAATGCCGCCTTTTGAGCTTTCTTTTTTAATTCTTCTTTAATAACAGTATCTTCCCTGAAAACCTTGTTTAGATAACCCTTTTTAGAAAACTTTTTAATCGCTCACTTTTTGGATTGCTAAAAAGATGAACAGGTGACCCTTGCTCTTCAATCACACCATCACACATATAAATCACCCTGTCGGCGACTTCTTTAGCAAACAACATCTCGTGAGTCACAACGAGCATTGTCATTCCTTCCTCAGCCAATGTCTTCATAACAGCGAGAACTTCACTTACCAGTTCAGGGTCAAGTGCAGAAGTAGGCTCGTCAAACAGCATAATTTTGGGACTCATCGCCAATGCTCGAGCAATCGCTACTCGCTGCTGTTGTCCTCCGGAAAGCTTTCGTGGATAAACATCCTTTTTATCTCTAAGGCCCACTTTATCTAGTAGGGATAATGCATTTTCAACTGCTTCATTCTTATTTTTCTTTAAAGCCCGGATAGGGGCTTCAATAATATTTTCTAATACTGTCAAGTGGGGAAATAAGTTAAACTGTTGAAACACCATACCCACTTCACGGCGAATTTGCTGAATACTTCGCGCCGAATAGTTTAAATCCGTTCCGTCAATCATAATTCGCCCACTAGATAAGGTTTCGAGTCCATTCAGGCAGCGAAGGAGTGTGCTTTTCCCTGAACCGCTGGAGCCAATAAGAGCGACTACCTCTCCAGGAAAAACTTGTAAATCAATGCCCTTTAAAACTTCCAGCTCGTTAAAACTTTTATGAACATTTTCAATCTCAATAATAGGATTATGCTGATCCTTCACTGTTTTTGACACAATCTTTCCCCCTTAACGCTCACTCATAGACATTCTAAATTCTACCTTCCTTAAGACAAATGTGAAAATCGTTGTCATGAATAAATAAAAAATAGCAGCGGTAATATAGAATTCGATAAATGCATAATTTGTCGATGCAAACCTCTGTGAAGTCATCATCAATTCCGATACGGTTACAAGGGAAGCAAGAGATGAATCTTTAAGTAAAGTAATCGATTCGTTGCCAATAGCCGGTATACTTACTCTTAATGCCTGTGGAAGAATAATTCTTCTCATAATGGTTGGATAGCTCAATCCCAAGGACTGAGCTGCTTCCATTTGCCCCTTAGGGATGGACAATATTCCTCCCCTCAATATTTCGGCAATATATGCTCCCGCATTAATTCCAAGTGCGCATACAGAGGCAACGAATGGGCTCAATTCTATACCGATTTGCGGAAGTCCAAAGTAGACTAAGAATAGTTGGACTAAAAGGGGTGTCCCTCGTAGAGTCCAAATGTAAAAGTCTGCAAACAAAGACAATGGTTTAAACTTCGAAATTTTCATAACAACGATTATAATTCCCAGAACTAATCCTAATATTAATGAAAGGATCGCGATCTCCAGCGTAGTAACAGATGCCTCGAGAAGAAATGGAATATATTTTTTGACAAGAGAAAAGTCTAACATCATTTATATCTCCTTATCGGATGTCTTTTCCGAACCATTTTTTGCTAATTTCTTCATAGGTTCCGTCGTTTTGCATATCTGCAATGATCTTATTGATTTCTTCACGAAGGTCAGTATCTTCTTTACGGATTGTTATCCCCGCTTCCTCAGTGTTCAATAGACCGTCAACTGCTAGAAGTGTATAGTTTCTTTCAAGAATAATCTTGGCACCAACACCTTGATCTGTTGAAACACCATCAAGGCGACCATTAATCAAGTCCTCAAATGCGAGGAAATCATTCTTGTATAATTTTACGTCCGCTTCATGCTCTGTAACCATTTCTGCAGCGGTCGTTGAAATCGTTACACCTATTTTTTTCCCCTTCATATCTTCTGGCACTTTTATAGCAGAATCTTGTGGAACAAACAACTGGTTTCCAGTAGTGAAATACGGGTTGCTAAAATCGACTTTCTTCTTTCTTTCTTCTGTAATAGCCATATCAGACACGATAATATCAAATTTCTTGCCTGTTAATGCAGGAATCATACTATCCCATGGGATTGGTAAAAGTTCAGCTTTCACATCTAATCTTTTTGCTATTTCCTGTGCGATGTCCACATCAAAGCCTTCTAATTGATTACTTTCGTTGATGAAGTTATATGGAGGATAAGCTCCTTCCATTGCAATTTGAATTACGCCCTTGCTTTTAATAGCCTTAAGTGTTGCCCCCCCGGCTGAATCGCCACCTTCTTTGTTACCGCCGCACGCCGCCGTAATAAGGACAAGAACGATCATACATACGCCAAGCATAAACTTTTTCATATTGATACCCCTCTTTTTCTAATTTTTGTTACTTGATGAAGCTTCCTAATCTAGCAGACTTGTAAAGATTTTCTTACCAGACAAGAGTATCCATTGCCTTTTACTAAGATGCAGGAAATACTTCTCATTTTTTAAATTATTGCATAAATTCCTTTATTTAAGTTAATTATACTCTATTAATTTGAAATTTTGAAACGATTTTTAAAAATTTACTTTTATAGATTAAGCAATATAAAAATATATTCATTATTGCCCGGTATCGGACTCATAAAGTGAGTCTTTTCGTTAAGGGTCTCAATGCCCGACCGGTATCCTGACCATTCTGTTATTCAGCGGATTATTGCGAAGATGGAAAGCCTCGGGAAAAAGAAGAAGATTTCATTATATAATGGCATTTGTGTTTTTGGGGGTTATGATTTTTCATGTATTTATCTAAAACAAACAGTGAGCAGTTAGCATCAAAAAATGCGTAAAAAAAGCTCAGTAAGCGGGCAGTACCGCTTTCTGAGCTGTCTTTCTTTTCTATGTGAGTTCGATTTGACGTGTTTCCCTGCCTAAGAAAGCAAGTGTGATAACACCGACAACAATGCTCGCACAAAATAGACCAAAAATGAAACCAATTGAATAACCTGCAGCAACAAGTGAGCCAACGAGAAGTGGTCCAAGGATACCTCCTACCCTTCCGATGGATGCAGCCATTCCGGCGCCAGTTCCGCGGATAACGGCTGGATATTGTTCAGGTGTGTAAGCATACAACGCACCCCATGCTCCGAGGTTGAAGAACGACAATAAAATGCCGGAGCCGATAAGTACAGCAGTCGTTTCGGCGTTCCCGAATACAAGTGCCGAACCAGCGGTACCTAGTAAATAGGTGACAAGCACAAATTTTCGTCCCATTCGTTCAATAAGCCACGCAGCGGTAAAATAACCTGGGAGCTGAGCAAGAGTCATGATCAGCACATATTCGAAACTTTGGATCATACTGAACCCTTTCATGACCATGACACTCGGCAGCCATAAGAACATTCCGTAATACGAAAAAACGACAGTGAACCAGACTATCCAAAGTACGAAGGTGGAGCGGGAATATTTTTTCGACCAGACTTCACGCACGTTTTGTCCAATCGTTCGTTTTTCTACTTTCTTTGGTGAAAACGCCGGTGAATCCGGCAGGTTAAGACGCAAGTAAATTGCATAAAAAGCAGGAAGTGCACTAAGTATAAGTGCGATTTGCCAGCCAAATGATGGAATCACAAAGTATGAAATAAGTGCAGCAATCAACCAGCCAAACGCCCAAAAGCTTTCAAGTAGAACTACAACGCGTCCGCGTTCTTTAGCAGGCACACTTTCCGAAACGAGTGTAGAGGCGACAGGCAATTCCCCACCTAGCCCCATACCGACGAAGAAGCGCAATATAAGAAATGCAGCAAGTGTTGTTGTCAATGCAGAAAATCCGCTTGCAAGTGAAAACAAGAGCAATGTAATAATAAAAATATTCTTTCTGCCAATTCGATCTGCCCACAACCCAAAAAAGAGCGCACCAACGGCCATCCCGATTGAGTTAACACTGCCGATCCAGCCCATCTGTTCCGGTGTCAAACCCCAATCCGCTTTAAGTGCTACGATAATAAACGAAAGCATGCCGACATCCATTGCATCGAACATCCAACCGAGCCCTGCGATGCCAAGCAGCTTTTTCTGAGAAATTGTTTTTTCTGCCACGGTGTTTACCTCCATTGTCTTGACAGTTGTCATTACTAGTTTACTATAGACGGATACAGTAGAAAAAACAAGGAGATTTTTATTAAACGTCAGTTTTTTTTAGGCAATTCATCCCAATGTTTATACAGACTTACGGGAACATAAACGCCCGGTTCGTTTCCGGCTTCTCTTTTAGGATAACCAAAAAATAAAAAATTCGAACCAATATCGTATCATATGACACGTTTGGATCGATCACTTTGAATGGTACCTTATACTTGAATGGATTAAGGTTGATTACATAGATGTTTTTCTATCCTCTTACTTGTTCGACGTTCATCGCTCATTCCTACAATTCAGCCAATAGTTCGCTGTCCTGATTTTTCTTCCGATAATCAGCGGCAGAAGCATCTTCAGCCATGGTAGTTCTTGATGGTTTTTGAACATTAACTTTCTGCGAATATTTTCTCCAATGTACCATGAAGGCACTTAAATCAAACGCATAGAATTCGAATCTGGCACTTCAAAGGAAATGATCTTTATCTTCTCTAATATAAAATATTGTGGGAAAGTGGTAGGTTTCTGAAAGGAGCAGCGGGTAATTTAGAACAATTGTAGTTGGTATTTTCAGATAGGAATTACTCCAGTAGGGGGATTATTGGCATTTATTAAATTTCGAGCATAAAATTTACCTTCTTTCAAAAAATATAATGACAAATGACAAGGAGTGAATCGCATGGATGTGAATCGAGTGAAACAAATTCTTTCTTCACCAGCGGAAATAGACGTAAAATACAATGGTACTTCTGTTTGGATCGATCAATTAAATGAAGATGGCAGAACGGCAACAGTCCATTTACGGGGTCCTCTTGAGGAAAGATCAAATGTGGAAATCTCAGAGCTAGAAGAAGATTAATAAATTGGCCACTCTTAAATAAAAAGGGTGGCTAATTTATTTCCGAGTATATACATTCGTTTTTAGGGACCTGACTCTATAGAATTATTATTCCTTTCTGTTTGTATTAATTGTTTTTTTCACTTAAAAGGATCTTCTAGAATTGAATGTCTTTTGTATAATTGGTCGCTAAATTGTTTGTTCTATTAAGTATGGTTATTTAAACATAAGACCGCACTTTTTGAACTAGTATATTCCTCCATATCAACAGACAGGCGCTGATACCGCCTACTTAATTATGCTATATTAATAGAAAGAATATTCTAAAATCTAAGGAGTGGAAGTTCATGAAGAACAAGGAAGATATTCGCGATTTGGAGTTAATGGCCATTTTAGATGTCAATAATATTGTTATTACGGATGGGTGTGGAAAGGTACTTCAGGCGAGTCCAAGTTGTTTAACCATTTACGGGATGAGTGCAGATGATTTGATTGGATTAACGGTTGATGAATTGGAACGGAGAAATATTTTTTCACCATCAATCACGAAAAAAGTGCTGAGCAGTCGCAAAAAAGTACAATTGATGCAATACACATCAACTGGTCGCATTGTGATGGCAACTGCTTTACCTTTATTTGACGAAAATGGGGAAATGATTCGTGTTATTAGCTTTTCACATGATTTAACGGAAATTGAGAACTTGAAGGTAGATTACGAAGAACTAAGAACAAAAATGGAGTATTACCAATCTGAGATCAAAGATTTGAGAGAAAAGGAGCAGAATTTTGATGAAGTGGTGCTGAAGAGTAAAGAGATTCGGCATGCATGGCAACTTATTCAGCGTGTAGCAAAGTCAGATGCCACAGTTGTTTTTCTGGGTGAATCGGGAGTCGGAAAAAACGTCTTCGCCCGTGCCGTTCATGGCGGCAGTCAGAGACAGCATGAAGTGTTTATTGAAGTAAATTGCGGGGCGATTCCGGAAACACTTTTCGAATCAGAAATGTTTGGCTATGAAAGCGGTGCGTTTACTGGAGCCAACAAAGAAGGCAAACCAGGATTAATTGAACTTGCTAATGGAGGCACTCTTTTTCTTGATGAAGTAGGAGAACTGCCACTCGCACTTCAGGCAAAGCTTTTAAAAGTCATTCAGGAAAAAAAAGTGATGAGAATTGGCAGCACCCGTTCGAAAAGCATCGATTTTCGCCTTATTGCTTCCACCAATCAAAATTTAGAGGAAATGGTGAAGGATGGCAAATTTCGACAAGATCTTTTTTATCGCCTTAATGTAGTTCCAATTACCATTCCGCCATTAAGAGAACGAAATGATGATGTGCTAATGCTAAGTGATTATTTTTTAAAAAAATTCAACAAGAAGTATATTACAGATAAGGTGTTTCATGTAACAACTATTAATGAATTGCTTCTTTATGAATGGCCCGGGAATGTACGGGAATTAGAAAACTTAGTGGAGCGGCTTGTCGTCACAACAGAGAGCCGGATTATTTATCCACACTCTCTTCCTTTTTACACAGCACTCAACTCACATATAAATAAGCATGAAGGTACGATGGAAAAATTGACGGAAAAGGGAATGAATTTGCAAGAAGCTTTAGTGGAAGTGGAGATGCGCTGGTTGAAAAGAGCCTATAGACAATATAAAACAACATACGAAATGGCAGAATATCTGGGCATTAGTCAATCAAGCGTAGTTAGGAAGCTACATAAGTATAAAATTAATTCATAATTGCATGATGAGTCATTTTTGCATTAAAATTCCTCCTTTTCATGCAAAAATGAATTGGATTTTTTAAAAAAATGGCATTTCTGTGTCAAAACGAGTTGGCACAATTTTTGCAATAATTATAAAAAAATATTTATATTTCATTTACATAGGAGGAAATTTATATGTATCAACCAAAAGATTCATCTAAATCTCCGCGTTTTTGCGGGGTACGCACATTCATGAGATTAGAACAAATCCAAACGACTGACAATGTAGACTTTGTTGTTCTTGGAGTACCTTTTGACACAGCCGCATCTAACCGGACAGGACAGCGGCTTGGCCCACAGCATATCCGTGATTTTTCTGTTCTGCTTCGTCCGTATAACCCTGACATGGACATTAATATTTTTGAATACTGTTCCGGTGTTGATTATGGTGATATTGACGTTATCCCCGGAAACATTCACCGTACGTACGACAATATTGTGAAAGGATTAGAACCCCTTCTAGAAAAGGATATTACACCTGTCATTATGGGTGGGGATCACTCCATTTCCCTGGGGAACTTGCGGGCTTTTCACAAAAAATACGGACCTGTTTCTTTAGTACATTTTGATTCACACGGCGACACATGGGATAACTATTATGGTGAAAAGTACATGCATGGGACTCCTTTCCGCCGTGCCGTCGAAGAAGGGTTAATCGATGTCGATCACTCCATTCAAGTTGGAATGAGAGGGCCACTGTACAGCCCAGATGATATTGAAGATGCACGAAAATTAGGATTTGAAGTCATCCCCATGAAAGAAGCCCGAAAAATTGGTTTTGAAAAAGTGATGGAGCGCATTCATGAGCGGGCAAAAGATCGACCAGTTTTTGTTTCTTACGATATTGATTTTGTCGATCCGGCATATGCACCAGGAACAGGGACGCCTGAAGTAGGGGGACCAACAAGTTATGAAGCGTTGGAGTATGTAAGGGGACTTGATGGGTTGAATGTAGTTGGGTTTGATCTCGTAGAAGTACTGCCAACTTATGATGCAAATGAAATTACAGCTGTTCTCGCTTCTTCCGTTATATATGAAATGATTACTTTGACTGCTTTGAAAAAGCGTCGTCAACTTGGAAAAGTTAGTAGTCTGCAGGAGCAAGAATTAACAAGAGGGTAAATAAATTTAGAAGAAGGGGGAAGTAAATGAATACTCTTGATGTCGTTATCATGATAGGTTACTTTTTGATGCTAGTTGTTGTTGGCATTATTGGTTCAAGAAAAGCTAAAACGTCGGAAGACTACGTGCTGGCAGGTAGAAATTTAGGATTTTTCATGTACTTTGGCTGTCTTGGTGCCGTTATTCTTGGGGGGGCATCAACAATCGGTACAACAAAGCTTGGCTATGAATTTGGTATTTCAGGTATGTGGCTCGTCGTAATGCTAGGATTAGGCATTATGCTGCTTGGTATTTTTCTTGCTAAGCGCATTTCGAACGAAAACGTAATGACAATCAGTGAGTACCTCAGCAAACGATTCAGTGTAGAAGCAGGGCTCGTGAGTGCACTGGTTGCAGCTGTTTACGCTATGATGGTGTCTGTTACACAAGTTATTGGGATGGGAACGATTTTAAATGTAATACTTGGCTGGGATTTAAAAGTATCCATGCTCGTCGGGGGAGGTATTGTATTATTTTATACGATCCTCGGCGGAATGTGGTCGGTTACTATGACAGATATTGTTCAATTTGTCATTATGACGGTCGGAATTTTTCTAATTATGCTACCACTGAGTCTTTCAAATGCGGGGGGCTGGGTAGCTTTGCAAACAAATCTGCCGAATGCTCACTTTGATCTTTCTGGTATTGGTGCAGGGCAAATTTTCCAATTCTTCTTATTATTCGCCCTTGGTATGGTTGTGGCACAGGATATTTGGCAACGTATTTCCACCGCAAAAAGCCTTAAAATTGCAAGATCAGGTACTTTCGCAGCTGGTATCTACAGCATATTTTACGGCGTAGCTGCCAGCATAATCGGGATGTGTGCATTCATTGTTTTGCCGAATCTAGGAGCAACACAAAATACATTTGCTAGCATGGCAATCGCGATTCTGCCAACTGGAGTGTTAGGTTTAGTAGTAGCAGCAGTTTTATCGGCTTTAATGTCTACTGCTTCAGGCACATTACTTGCATCTTCCACCTTAATTTCTAACGATATTATTAAGCAATTTTTCTATAAAGATTGTTCCGACCGACAATATTTGATGATTTCAAGGATTGTAACAACGGTTGTAGGTATATTGACGATGATATTCGCTTTATGGATTCAAGATGTACTAGTCGCACTAGATGTTGCTTATTCATTATTGTCAGGTGGTATATTCGTCCCTGTCATTTTCGGATTTTTCTGGAAGAGAGCGACAGCTAGAGCCGCTTTTTACTCCATTATTGCAAGTACAATTGTTATCTTGGCTGGTCTTGCTATTGAAGGCATTTCATCAACAAATCCTATCGTGTACGGCATAGCTACTAGTTTCATCGTGATGGTTGTTACTTCATACATGACTTCAAATCGTGAAATAAAAAATAAAATCGGTATGAATTCTGAAAGTATAAAGCAGTAAAATACCTTAATACACAAGCAAAATCGCAAAATATTCACCAATACATTCACATCAAAAATGAGCTTGGAATACTTCTCCAAGCTCATTTAATTTACTATCCGTTGTTTATAGTAATCTTTCTATCATTTTTTAAGTTTCAAAAAGGCCATATACACAGCACCTATTACAATCCAAATCCCGCCAATAAGTTTGGCCAACGGGGCTAAGCTAATCCATACGTAGCCAATAATAATCAATCCAACAATAGGAAAAAAGAGATGATTTAGATAATCTTTACTCTTCTTTTTACGAATGAAATAATTAATGACTGAAATATGAAGTAGCATAAATCCAGTTAAGGCTCCAAAGTTAACGATTGAAGTTAAGTTATCCATCTGGGTTGAAAATAGCGTAGCAACTACTAAAGAAATAATCGCTACAATTATGGTGCTTGTATAAGGTGTCTTATATTTTGGATGTACCTTTGCAAAAAATGATGGTAATTTCTTATCCCTGGCCATGCTGAATAATAGACGTGATATTGCTGCTTGGAAGATCATGGCATCGGCAACACCGAAGGCGATCGCAACAGTTACAGCAGTCGTCCACTTTAACCAAGCTCCACCAGCTAACCCTGCAACTTCATAAAAGGCTGTGTCTACATTTGAAAACCCATTAAAATCGGGGTAAATAAGTGCAGCAATCCAAGTTTGTGTAATGAATAAAGCCCCCACCGCAAGTAAAGAGAAAATAATTGCCTTTCCGATTGCTTTTCTTTCTCCCTTAGATTCCTCTGAAAGTGTAGAAACAGCATCGAATCCTAAAAAGCTTAAGACGGCAATTGAAACAGCTCCCATTACTAGGCCCATGCTAAAGTGTTCAGAATCATATAATGGTTTAATTGAAAACTCAGCGCCATTTACACCATTCGCAACCGCCATAATTCCGAATATTACAAAAATTAGTAATACAGCCATTGTTAGAAATAATATAATTCTAAGCGCTGTCGTTGTAATCTTTACACCAACTATATTCAAAACCGTATTAATCGCAATAAAAAATACGATCCAAGCAACCATCGGAACACCTGGAACAACACCACTCAGAGCCGCCGCTGCAACCAAATAAATTAATGTCGGTACAAAAATGTAATCTAAAAGGAAAATCCATCCGGCAAAAAATCCAACAAGTTCGTTAATCCCATGCTGAGCATACGAATAAACGGATCCAGCGATCGGGAAGGCTTCTGACATTCGTGCATAACTTAAAGCTGTAAAAATCATTCCAATCATTCCAATTAGGTAGGCAAGTGCAACCATTCCACTTGCAGCCTGTGCCACATAACCATATATAGCGAATGGAGCAATCGGCACCATTAAACATAAGCCGTAAATTAATAAATCCCAGAAGGTTAGAGACCGTTTTAACTCCTGTTTATATCCAAATTCCTCTAAAGTAGTATCTATCTCACCAGTCATCACTTCTTGGTTCTTCCTTGCTACACTCTCCATAGATCTAGCCCCTCCTTATATTCAATTATTCTGTGATACTAGGTCATTTATGAATCAAGATTTGTCTAGATTTTTAGAGTGATAAACCGCCGTTTCTTGGTGGAGGTAGGTGCTGGGAAATCGTCGCCACCTACCTCTACCATTTTTTAGCCTTTGAAACCGGTTAGTTGTGATTTTAGCTTTAACCTTTTTATAAATAGATGATGAATCATTAACATGATTACCCTTAGAATTTATAATATCCCTCTAACAACAGCCCCATAAATGCTTTCTGCAGCTTTAATACTTACTTTGCCTTCACGTATATCTTTTAAGATTAGCTGTAAGTCACGAGAATTTGGATCGCCGTAACCACCGCCGCCTGATGTTTCTATAATAATACGATCACCCGGGAGCGCTCGAAAATAGCCTTTACACATTTCTACCTCTTGCCCGGCACTGTTAACATGTCTTATCTTTGCTGCTGTACCCGTACCGCCTCCCTCTAATCCCCAAGGGGCAAAGTTTGGGTTGGTTTGTTCAGTATAAACTAATCCTTGATGCGGCTGTTCAAGAATTTCATACTCCCGTCTAATCCCCAGCCCACCACGCCATTGTCCTGGTCCACCTGAATCAGGGATTAGTTCCGTTGAGCGAACACGAATTTGATAGGATAGCTCACATACCTCAGCAGGCAAAATAGCAACATTTCCACAGTGGGTATCAACTGCGTCAATGCCATCACCGTTAGCGTGAGCACCCATTCCTCCACCAAGATCATCTTGAATGACCCTTGGGGTTTTATTCACAGGATGCCAACTGTCAATAGCTAAACTTGAGAAGCCGACAAATGTTCCTGCAGCCGTTCGGTTCGGATATAACTCAGAAAGTCCTCTTAAGATCGTATCAGCTATTCGCTGAACAGCGAGATGACGTAAACTTACAGCTGCCGGAAAGTGAGGATTAACAAGACTTCCTTCAGGTAGCACTACTTTTATTGGGCGAAAACACCCTTGATTTTGCGGTGTTCCGGGATCAACTACACACTTTATTGCATATAGAACCGCTGAAGTGGCTGCCGCTGGCGGAACATTCATCCCTCCTGCCATTTGCTCACTCGTACCTGTAAAGTCAATTTCAATTTCTTTCCCCCTCTTAACAACCCTCACTCGGATTTCTACGGGGGCTCCCCCAATACCATCATCATCAAGCCATCCGCTAACAGTCGTCTCCGCATCCATCATTCTAGCTAACTCTGTCCTCATGCGTAATTCGGAGTAATCCATGGATTTTTTCATTACTTCCGTTAAAATGCTAATTCCATATCGTTTCGCCAGTTCCTTCAAACGTCCTTCGCCAAAACGACAAGCAGCAATTTGGGCACGCAGGTCCCCCATTGTGGCTTTAGGCTCGCGAACATTTCCAGCAATGATCGTTGTGACTGCCTCATTTATTCCATCTGCTGTGGCAAGCCTTACAGGTGGGATCCGAAGTCCCTCCTCAAAAATCGACCGGTTATCAAACCCTTCAGTACCAGGGTTTTTTCCACCCATATCCGCATGGTGTGCAATCGTTCCACATATTCCAATAAGTTCCCCCTCATAGAAAGCTGGTGTAAATACATGCAGGTCAGGTGTGTGCTGCCCGCCACGGTAAGGATCATTCACTAAGTATGCATCCCCAGGTTTAAATGAATCTAAAGGAAAATCATTGAAAAGATCACGCAGCGCCGTACCCATCGAACCAAGGTGGGCTGGAATGTTTTCTGCCTGTGCAATTAGATTCCCTGTCGCATCAAAAATCCCACATGAATAATCAATCATCTCACGAATGATTGGCGAATACGCACTTCGACCAAGTACACCACTCATCTCATCTGCAGCAGAAAGCAAACTGCTATAAACAACCTCAAGTGTAATTGCGTCAATTTCTTGATCTGACCGCGACTTATTTATTGAAGTCTGAATTTGATTAATCATTCGATCCCCTCCAATAATACAATTAGATTTCCTTGTTCATCAGTTGTTACGTTTTGTTTCGGCTCTATAATGACGGTCGTATCCATTTGGACGATGATTGCTGGTCCTTCAATCCTAGTATTTAAATTGAAATCTTCACGGCGATAAATAGGTGTGTCCATCCATCCATATCCATTAAAAAACACTGACCGATAGTTCGTAGGCATGATTGAATTCAGATCCATCGCTTCAAAACACTGCTCATTTTCTAACCGGTCAATTTCTCCAATCGCAGATAATCGTAAATTTACAATTTCAACAGGTTCATTTGTTGCGGCATGGCCGTAAGTACTTCTATGAACTTCGTGAAACAAATCGGTCACTTCTTTAAGTTGTTGAGGAGTGATCCTTCCGTCGATCGGAATGTTTAAATAGTACTCCTGCCCTTTGTAACGAATATCTAGCGTCCGTTTTAAACGTATCTTGTTAGATGGAACTCCTTCTTTATCAAGGCGATTTATCCCGCGATTTTCAAGTTCTATGAAACTTTCTTCTAGTTTTACTAAATCAGCATACTCTATTGATACAACTTCAGTATGTGTAAAATCATGGCGGACATCGCTTAGTAGCAGGCCTTTAGCGCATAGAACACCTGGTGAGGCAGGGATAATCACCCGTTTAATTCCAAGCTCTCGAGCGAGTGCTGTTGCATGCAGTGGACCGGCACCGCCATAGGCTATCAGCGCAAAGTCCCTTGGATCGTACCCGCGACGGCTAGATACTACACGAAGGGCCCCTGCCATATTCGCATTAGCCACTTCTAAAATTCCGGAAGCTACTCGTTCCACATCAAGATCTAGCTCATTAGCAAGCTTTTTTAATGATTCAAATGAGAGGTCGGGATAAACCGTAAATTCACCGCCGAGATAGTTTTCCGGATCTAGGCGACCAAGAAAAAGATTCGCGTCTGTCACAGTAGGATCAACACCACCTAGCCCATAACAAGCTGGCCCGGGAACAGCACCCGCACTCTTAGGACCAACCTTTAATGCACCGCCCTGATCTTTCCAGCCAATACTACCTCCACCCGCTCCAATCGTATGAATATCAACAGTTGGGACTTGTAACGGATACGTATTGTTCACTGTAGTCCCTTGAACGACCTGAGGTTTACCATCGATAATGATTCCAATATCAGAACTCGTCCCCCCCATATCGAAAGTCAGGGCATTCGGAAAATTAGACTTCTGAGCAATTTCCGCTGCAGCAACCATCCCAGCAGCCGGCCCACTTAGGATAAGGTTATGGGAGGACATTTCTGCCTCCTCCCCGGAAACAATTCCACCATTTGACTGCATGATATTTAATTTATTTCCTATTCCCTTTACGTCTAATTCTTGACGGAGATTTCGAATATACCGGCGCACAACTGGTGCCAATGCTGCGTTAATTACAGTTGTGGATGTACGCGGATACTCGCGAAACTCAGGACTTACTTCAGAGGAAATACATAGGTAAAGATCAGGAGCAAGTTCTGCTGCCGCCTCACGAATAGCCGCTTCATGTTCTGGGTTCGCATAAGAAAATAGGAAGGAGACTGCAAGACTTTCTATTTCACCTGCGATTATTTCCTTGATTACTTCCTGTACTTCTTCCCTATTAATCTTTTCAACTACCCTTCCTTCTGGATCTATCCGCTCTGCTACTTCCATTCGAAGATTACGAGGGACAATTGGGGCAGACTTTCGCTGCTGAAGCCCATAAAGCTCTGGGCGCATTTGTGTGCCGATCTCTAAAACATCTCGAAAACCTTTTGTTGTAATAAGTCCTACCTTTGCCCACTGCTCCTGTAGCATCGCATTTGTTGCAACTGTTGTCCCGTGTGCTAAAAGCCTAACGTTTTGAACTTGAATTCCCGCAATATCGCAAAGACGCTCTAGCCCGTTCATTATTGCCTCTGCTGGATTTGACGGAGTTGAAGGAACCTTAATAACGATTAGCGGCTTTTCATCTTTCCATAAAACACAGTCTGTAAAAGTTCCACCAGTGTCAATTCCAACGCGTACATTATTTAGTAGTTCAATTGAGTTCATCTTTTAACACCTCGTCATGATTTATTCGTACTGCAATGTATTTGCTTAATTTGCAGCGCTTACATTTACACCTTCCAAATTCGATATTACAAATCTAGGATTTCCTCTCTCTTCTTATTAATCTGATAAACTTAATTATTCTTCTTAAAAATAATGCAAGAAGTATGCCAATTTAAACTTCCCTAAGTAAACTGATTTTACTGAATCTTCATTATAAACACAGACTCGAATGATGGCATCCTGCATCAAAGAAAATGCTTGTATGCATCAATTTTTAATAAATAATGAGTCATTCAAAAAATATGTTTTTACAGGTCGTACACAAAATGAAAGAAAAATGCCGTCTTTTATCTAATTACCTTATTTAGCATATTTCTTTCAAGGCCATGCTTTTGTAACTTTCTAACGATAGTAGATTGGTTAACACCAAGACTTTGCGCCATTTCCCTTGTTGTGTGATGACGGCTCATTACCCTTAACAAAAGTTCTTTTTCAACCCTTTCCATGTATTCTAATAAATTGGGAAGATGTTGGTCGTCCACTTCAATAGGAGTCATTTGCAACGATCCCGTTTCCTTTTCATCAAAAAAAATAGACTTTTCCATTACTACAAATCGTTCTATCGTATTTTCCAACTCCCTTACATTCCCGGGCCATGAATACGCTAATAATTTTTGTAAATGTGCAGGATTTAGAATGATATTTTTTCGGTATTTTTGATTAAATATAGCAAGGAAATGAAAAGCCAGTTTTTCTATATCTTCCTTTCTATCTCTAAGGCTAGGAATTTGGATAGGTACAACATTAATGCGATAGTACAGATCTTCACGAAAGGCTCCATCTTTAACCATTTGATTTAGGTCTTTATTTGTAGCTGTAATAATTCTTACATCTACTTTCTTTTCTTTTGTACCACCAACCCTCATAATTACACGTTCCTGTAAGGCTCGTAGAAGCTTTACCTGAAGCGATAGTGGCAACTCACCAATTTCATCCAAAAAGAGCGTTCCTTTATCTGCAAGCTCAAATATCCCCAATTTCCCACCTTTTCTTGACCCCGAAAAAGCCCCTTCCTCATATCCGAATAATTCAGATTCCAACAGGTTTTCTGGAATTGCCCCACAATTGACTGTAATAAACGGCTTATCATTTCTATTACTTTTTAGGTGGATTTGATTTGCGATCACTTGTTTCCCTACACCTGTTTCACCCAAAATAAGAACAGAGGCGTCTACAGACGACACAGACCTAATAAGTTCATACAACTTCTCCATTTTCTTACTTTTATAAATAAATTGCTTTTCTTCGTATTTTTCTTGGTGAAAACGCGCAACCTCCCTTTGGTAATTTTCTATCAAATTAATTGACTCCTTTAATTTCTGATTAAGATCATTAATTTCAGATGAATCCTTTGTTATAGAAACAACCCGAACCACCTCTCCTTCGTTATTTTTAATAGGTATCGATTCAATATCAAAAATCTCACCTGTATTTGTATACTGCAAACCATTTTCGCGCTTGCCCGACCTTAAAACTTTAGCAGTGATAGACGGGTAGAAGATCTTCTTCTTTTCAAGGTCAAACACATTTTCCCCCAAATGCTGTTGGTCATCGTTAGAAGTAACCCGAATAACTTTTCCTGTCTTATCTGTGACAAACACACTTTCATAATACTGTTCAAAAATGGTCTGCATCTCTTTCATAAACCACTCATCATTTGACGTAAGATCGTGAATATTTCCGTCAGACTCCCAATCAATTACCCCTTGAACCTCATCATTTTTGTTCTTAATAACAATTATCTTATTATCTTGATAAAGCGGTTGGATTGAATCCTCTTTATATAAAACTGAAACGTCCGTTGTTAAACTATCAATTGATACCATATGTATTTTGGTCAAATCGATCTCTTTTAATTTTTCATAAAACGCTTCACGCCTAATGCAACCGACAATCTCCTGGTTTGAACATAGCACAAACCAATTATAGTTTGATTTAACAGCCTCCATTAAAATTTGCTGAAATGTCGCAGGCCATTGAACACAAATCGCATCTCTGATGAAATAATCTCTTATATTCATTTAGTTCACTCCTTTTTTAGAAAGGCTCATTGGATCAGTAATTGAAGGAAAAGTTTATAGGTGGAATATTCAGAGTTAACAAATTTCCCAATAATATTATTCTACAACTAACTCCTCTCTTCCTGTTAGAGTCTGGACAAAAAGAATCCAAAGGAATTTTTTCTCGTTCTATTGAATAATTAATTGTCGATAGATTTAGTAAACAATCTGCTTAAAAAGTTAAAACAGCATTCTTAAATCGATAGATCGCATGTCGATCAAAAATCATTAAACTACTTCTTCCCCTTAAATAACTTACAAAATTGGACACACTTAACTTAGGTAGGATACGGACGCACAGAGATGCTTTTAGCCACTTGCCTAGTTTGGAACTCTAGGCCTAGCCTAGGGTTTTCGTTTACATAAATAAAACCTTGAATTTTCCGCTCAAAGTGAAAAATTCAAGGTTTTACTTCCAAAAGTTGTATTAGTGTATATCTGATGTTTTGTCGGTACATATTTTTACAAGTATCTCGGATAAACCCCAAAATCATTTAACCAAGGCAAGGAAGACACCCCTGAAAAACAGCTAAAATACCAATTGGTTAGAAGGTATGAAATTATCTTATCGGATTAAGACATAGTATCCGGACTCGCAAAAGTGGTTGCAACAGGCCAAATAGGAAAGTAATTCCTGCGCTAATTTTTTTGTAATCTTGTTTAAGATATACTATTTACGGGTGAACATTTTTAGAATATAGCATTATCCAATCACCGAAAGCTCACGATAACACCTGTCCGGATATATTATTCAAGAGGAAACAAACGGAATGCGCAAGTTTCCTCTTTTCAAAATAAAATTTACGCTAAGGAATGTGCATTCTAAACTACTTATTTGTAATATTTAGCCCGCCGTTGTACCACCATCTATTGTATAACAGCTTCCATTGATATAGGATGCTTTATTGGAGGCCAAAAACATCACCAGCTCGGCTATTTCTTTTGGTTCAGCATATCTCTTCAAAGGTAATGTTGAAGTATATTTTTCTTTTTGATTTTTTGAAGAATCCTCTGGAGCTAACCATTTTTCTACTTCTTTTGCCATTTTAGTATTAACTGGATCTGGACATACTGCATTTATACGAACACCCTTGCTAGCAACTTCTAAAGCGGCCGTTTTGGTTAAACCAATAACCGCATGCTTTGAAGCGACATACGGAGATAGGCCTGGAGAACCTGCTAAACCTGCAACTGAAGACATATTAATTATCGAGCCATCCTGTTGATCAATCATTACTTTTAAAACATGTTTCAATCCGTAAAAAACTCCTTTAACATTGACGTTTAACACTAAGTCTAAATTACTTGCCTCTTGCTCTGTTAAATTCGCTAATTTTCCAATAACACCTGCATTATTAAAAAAAACATCAATTTTCCCGAACCTTATTTTACTTTCTTCTACATACTTTTGAACATCTTCTTCTTTTGTAACATCCGCTTTTACAATAAGATATTTATCTTTTTGTAGGGCTAAATCAAAAGCTGTTTTTTTTAGATTCTCCGCATCTAAATCAACAAGAACTAACTTTGCTCCTTTTTCCGCAAAAAGTTTTACTGTTTCCTTTCCAATTTCCCCCGCGGCTCCCGTAACTACCACTACCTTTCCTTTAAAACTCACTTTTATACCCTCCTAACCAATATTTTAAATCCCTCCACAAATTTGAAATTCTAAAAAAGTTTGAATAATCATCAAAAAGGCACTGGAGTATGGAAACTGTATTCCAGAAACCTTGAAACCCATATTAATTTCCTACGGCGTGCTGAAATGAGTGCTATCTCACAACTTATTCTCTTCCCCTTGCCGATAGCCACGTTATCCGTAATCATCATGTTTATCCTAGATTCCCTGATACTCAGATATTTTGAGACCTATCGATTAAACGTAAAACATTTACGTACAATCCTTGGAATTCTTATTCAATGTGCTCACAAGTCATGATTTTCTTACACATTATTAAAATATTTATTCGCCCCGACGCTAGTTTCTTCAAAAGTATCGTATATTTCTCCTAAAGTGGTAAACCACGCACCATTTGACTCCATATATTGTATAAACTGTTCTAACTCTTTAATAAAATGTGCTCGACCACTAGTTTGTGGATGAAGTGTTAAGACAAAACTTGCGCCTTCAATATTACAGGCGTAATCAAATGTCGATTTCCATCGGTCAAAAACTTCATGAACGGATCTTAAGCCTTCTGCTCCTCTGTCACTTATATGTTCCTGTGTTGGAAAGTCATCTAAATACCACGATACTGGTATTTCTAATATTTCACTTGGTGGTCCGTAAGTATTTCCTTTTTCTAAATTAACATTGACAGGACGAATTCGATATGGATAAAAATCATTTCCCATTAAACTACTATCATATCTAAAACCGTATTCTTCCAATATCGCAAGTGTGTTTTGACTAAAATCCCAATCAGGTGAGCGATACCCTCTAGGAGTAACCCCTATACTTTGTAGGGCTGTTAAGCCTTTTTCCATAACAGCTTTTTCTTCATCGTAGGATAATTCCGTGACGCTCTCATGTGCGTAACCATGATGACAAATCTCGTGACCTTTAGCAACAATTTCCTTACAAATATCTGTATGTGTATCTACTGTATGGCCAGGAATACACCAAGAAGTTTTTATATGATACCTGTCAAATAATTTAAGCAACCGGGGTGTACCAACTTCGGCTCCAAATTCCCCCCTTGACATATAGGCAGGAGAAAAAAGCTTATAGGCTCCTAGCCAAACTGATGCTGCATCAAAATCGCATCCAATGTTTACCGCTACACGTTTTCCTTTTGGCAGTTTGACTTTACCTGAAATTTGCATAAAAAAACCTCCCATATTTTAATAGGTAATTCACCTTGACTATATATTTTTACGCTAACTTAACGGAGATTTAATCATAATCTAGCTTTAAGATACTGTCTTTAAAGTAATGTGACATTAAGTCGATATTATTTAGCAGTATATCCACCATCAATAACCAATTGGCTTCCAGTAACAAACTTTGATTCATCAGATGCAAGATAAAGAGCTCCATAAGCAATGTCTTTTGGTTCCCCAAAAATAGGCCAAGGTGTTAAATTATTAAGTTCATTTTTTGTTTTTTTATCTTCAATTATTTCTTTGTTCATTGGAGTTTCAATTACACCTGGATGAATAGTGTTTACTCGAACGTAGTCTTTTGCTAGTTCAACGGCAGCCGTTTTCGTTAATCCCATGATACCAGCCTTTGAAGCATGATATGCAGCACTTCTTCCTTCCCCAATCATTGCGTAAATTGAGGAGATATTAATTATCGATCCACCTTTTACCTTCTTCATTTCAGGTATCACATATTTCATCCCTAGAAAAACACTGCGTAAGTTAATTGCCTGCACTCTCTCCCATTGATCTAAATTGGTATCTAATATTCCCTCAATATCTCCTATACCTGCATTATTTATCAATACGTTAACGTAATCGTATTGTTGAAGCGTTTTATCAATTACATTTTTCCAATCCTTCTCAGAGGAAACGTCATGAACAACAGCCACTGCATCAAAACCTTCGAAGACAATATCATCCTTTATCTTAAGAACTGACTCGTAATCAACATCTGTAAGGACTACCTTACATCCTTCTTGTGCGAACTTTTTTGCTGTTGCTTTTCCAATGCCTCCTGCCGCTCCAGTGATTATTGAAACTTTTCCATTTAAACGGGACATTTTTTCCCCTCACTTTATAATTTCAAAAAATATTTTGATATGAGTACCACTGACCTGGAATTACCCAATTAAAGTGTCTTTTCATCCCAGGTTTATTACCCATAGGTAATGAATATTTAGTATCAAAAAATATATATCCTTGTTTACGTTCCTATAAAAGATATATTTTTTTAAATAACTTTAAAAAAGAAGGAGTTCCTTTCTTTCAATCCATCAAGGCATTAAAGTGGGAACCCCCCCATATTAATCTTTTTGTCTAATACCACTAATCTGCAATTTTTGTTAGTTCTTTACCGGTAGTCTTCATCCCACCAATTAGTATTATAAATCCTGAAAATAAAACTATCGCAGCTAGTACATATAATGTTCCTATCCCACCGATTTGGGCCAATAAGGCAACTGTTAAGAAAGGAGCGATGATTCCGCCTATTTGTCCTCCACCTTCAGTAATGGCCACACCAGTAGTCCTTACACGTGTTGGATATATCTCGGCCATATAAACATAACCTGCGGAATTTGCTGCGACCATCATTGAACATATAAACGCACCAGATATTACAAAGAGGTTACTTGAAGTTATTGTCATGATACATAATCCAATTGCAAACGCCAATGTAACCAAAAACATAAAGTACTTTCTTTCCATTTTGTCTATTAGAAGCAGTGCAATCAGTGCCCCAACCGGTGTACCCAAATAACCTAAAGCAGTGAAAAGGAGTCCAGAGGACGCAGTGTTCCCAGCTTCAATTAATATTGTTGGTGCATAACTGAGGTAAGCGTAAGTAGTTATAAGCCAAACTAACCAAAATGCCAATGTAACAACAGTTCGATTTAAATATGGTGGTAAAAACAAAGTTTTAGTTATACTTCCGCGAGCTTCCTCCTCTGGTGGAACTACAGGGACAGGAGGCAATTCCATACCAGTTTTTCGTCTAACATTATGTTCCATTTCAGAAACTAACTGTTCAGCTTCTTCTGATTTGCCATTAAGTATTAACCATCTTGGCGATTCCGGAAGATAACGTGATCTCATAAAAATCAAAATCACTGCTACTAATGCACCTAAACCGAATATAATTCGCCAGCCATTATCTAGATCTATTAAAGCCAAGGAAATAAATGGAGTAATCGTTAGTCCTGCAGCCCCCCAAAAATACATTAGTTGCAGGTATTTTCCTCTAGTTTTTGAAGGAGAAAATTCAGTAACAATCGTAGATGCTATAGCTATTTCAGCACCCGTTCCAACACCTGTTATAAATCGGAATATTGCTAATGACCATAGATCCCAAGCAAAAGCTGAAAACAATCCTCCTACAGCAACAATTAATACAGTATATAACAGGGCTTTTCGTCGCCCTAGACGATCCGCAACCAGTGATAATAAATAATCCCCGACTACATATCCAAGCAAATACAAGGTAACTGGATAAGCAGCCTGTGTCGCTGTTAAATTAAACACTTCAGTTAATTTAGGTAATGTGAATCCTATAACACTGATGTCGAAATATACAAAAAAATATGATAAACCAATCACCAAAAAAGTAAATCTACCAAGTCCTAATGCAGGTAATCTATCAATACGTGCGTTTATTTCAGAAATATGTTTACCAATATCTGAAACCACTCGAGTTTGGCCACTTACACCCATATGAGCTTCCCCCTATTGTATAGGAAATTTTCTAATTCACTTATATAATTCACCTACTGGTTGTTACCCCATATCATGGTATTTAATGTATAAATATAGAAATCATATTTTTAGGAATTGATATTGGTAATGCATATAGAAACCGCTCACACATAAGCTAGTTCCATGTTAGGGATATTCGATCCTTTATTGAATTCCAAACTACGGATACGATACTGGTCTACTTTACCATTCAGTACCATAGATTGACCGGCTAAAATTAGGAAGCTATTTAATTGAGCCCGTTTTCCATTCCATAAACGTAGCATAAAACATCGATTCACTATCCGTTGGCAAATAATTAGGCATAATATGCTTGAATTGAAATCCATTCTTTAACTGAAATGTAAGCACTGGATCATAAATTTTTCCTTCAATAACCTTATCTACATAGTCCTCCACAGCCATAGTTTCAGCATACTTTTGATAATACGGAATCCGTCCGCCATATATTATCGATTGCAAGTCTAGTTTCTTACAAACTTGTTTTCTTGCTTCATATAGTCTTTTTCCAATCTTCCTCTGTCTGAAGTTAGGATGAACAATAACATCAATGCCATATAAATGCTTGCCATTCACATTATGGTTTTGGATATTTCCGTTATCTGAAATCTCTTTTAATGTATGCTCCTTTGGGTAATCCTCTATATTTACAATGACGCTTGAACACGAACCAATAATGTCTCCTTTGTATTCTACGCATATTTGCCCCTCTGGGAAGGTTTCAATTTGTCTGCAAAAATTTCCCTTAGTAAACGCTATTTCTGAAGGATTAAAGCTCAATCTTGCAAGTTCTACAAGCCGTTCTACATCTTCTAACCTACTATTTCGAACAAAAAAATCAGGATGGTCTACTGTTAAATTACTAAGTTCCTCCACTTTATTGCCCTTATTTCCCATATTCCCTCCACCCCTTATTTAAGTGAAATTTCTATTGTTTTTTTATTCAAAGAATGGTTAGTTTACTTATCAAACTTCACATATCAGTAACTATCCCTAATAAAAGTCAAAATAAAATCAAATTTGGATGGAAATAAATTTCTTCTCTAGAAACTCTTGTATTCCTTGTTTTCCCCCTTCTTTTCCAATGCCACTCTCTTTTAGCCCTCCAAAAGGAGACTGTGTTGCAATAGGAGCTGGATCATTAATACCTATAATTCCATATTGTAATTCCTTCATCATACGCATTGCTCTGCCAAGATTGCTTGTATAGCAATATGCAGCAAGACCATAGTTCGAATTATTTGCTCGTTTAATAACTTCTTCTTCTGAATTAAATGTAAATAGCGGAACAATAGGTCCAAATGTTTCTTCTGTTGCAATCTTCATCTTTTCATTTGCATGATTAATAACTGTTGGTTTATAAAAACAACCATTAAGACCAGGAGGTTCAAGCGTTTCTCCGCCACATATTATCTGACCGTCATGTACAATGGCGTCCTCAACATGGCTTTTAACCTTATTTAAAGCTTGCTCATTTATAAGCGGACCTACTTGTGTATCATCATCCATTCCATTTCCTACTTTTAATTGTGCTGCTTTTTCTGCGAGTCTTTTACCGAATTCCTCTGCTATTTGTTCAGCGACATATACCCGATTTGTACAAATACACGTTTGACCGTTGTTTACAAATTTTGTACTTATCGCACCATTAACAGCAGCTTCAATATCTGCATCCTCAAAGACGATAAATGGGGCATGACCCCCAAGCTCCATTGAAATCTTTTTAACTGTATCAGCCGAGTCTCTCATCAGTTTTTTTCCTACAGCTGTTGAACCTGTAAATGTTAATTTGCGTACAAGAGGATTATTTGTAAATTCAGCTCCAATTTCTTCAGCAGGGCCAATCACTAAATTAGCAACCCCTTTTGGAAATCCTGCCTTATGTATATACTCAAACACCTTTATCGCTGTAAGTGGTGTGGAGGGGGCTGGTTTTAATATCACAGTGCATCCAGCTGCTAAGGCAGGGGCAATTTTCCTGGTAATCATTGATAACGGAAAATTCCAAGGTGTAATTGCCGCAATGACCCCAACCGGCTGATCAATGAGCATTAAATGCTTGTCGGCAGAAGGGGCTGGAATTGTCTCACCGTATATGCGCTTTGCTTCTTCCGCAAACCATTCTATATAATTTGAGCCACTAATTATTTCACGTCTTGCTTCATTGATTGGTTTTCCCATTTCCCTTGTAATTGTTTTTGCAATTTCTTCACTATTTTCTCTAATTAAATTTGCCACTATTTTTAATAGCTCTGCACGCTCCAGGCCAATTGTGTTCTTCCATAATTGATAAGCATTGTGAGCAGCTTCGATAGCTTCCTTTACTTCTTCTCGATTGCATGAAGCGACATCTGCAAGTTTTTCCCCAGTAGCTGGATTGAAAACTGCTAACGTTTCACCAGTATTTGAGCGCTTCCATTCACCATTTATATACAGCATGCTGTTCCCCCTCGTACATTAAATTTCTATATACTCTGATTCCGATGGCTTTCCTACGCAAATTTCCATTTTTCTTTTAGAAAGATTCATAATGATCGAAAAAACAGTTTCCATTCTTCGATGCTCAGGCGCTTGTTCATTTTCAAAATGATTAATTGAGTTTGGTGCATTAAATTGATCTGAAAACCATTCTTTAAATGTATCCATATTAATATTCTCTTTATTTTTTATACTCAAGTTAATCAGTTGTTCTGCTCGTTTCTTTCTAAGCATTGAATCTTCAAATACAAATTCATTCCGATCACTTACATTCTTTTTTATTGCTTCAGAAAGGATATGATTTGTATGTACAAGTCTTCCATCATTGTCGCCGACCATGTCGATGCCAAATGGTGAAACTTCAATATTAACAGCCATTCCATTTCCTTCACCATCATCACTTCCGATTAAGAAGCTTGCGGCCGCGGCAATATTTCCTCCTTTTATTTTAGAGATAGCCTCAGGTAAGGAATATGAATCTAACACCGAACGTAAACCAAAATGGATTGGTATTTGATTATTTTTTTTGTCCGTTAATAGGGCATTAAAGCAAATTCCCATTCCATTTGAATTCATCCCAACTTTCCCAATAAGTCCCCCTTCAGTAATCATTGTGACAACCGGTTTAGAAGGTTTATGAATTTCGAATAATAACAAACTCTTTTTTTGTTGAGACTTCCAATCCCAGTTTTGACCGAGTATTGTGTCTTGAATAAGTGGGGAAGTAATAGCAATTGCTGTGCACCCATCTGAAAAGGAACTTCCATTATAGTTTGCTAGCGCAATTTCACTCCGTGCATTAAGCGCTAAAATATCCTCAAATTCAACCCCTGCTCCTTTAGCAACTCCCTCCATTTCCTCCACATACTGTATGTCAAATTTCTCAATGGCGTCTAAATGACTTAATGCTGCTTCTTTTGCTTGAGACCATTTCAGTTTTTGATAGCCATAGAATAGCTTTTCATACGTTTCTAAACTTTGAATCACTTCTTTTTTTCCTAGGTTTCCATGCTGAATGCCAATTTCTTTTGCAGAGCCTTTAAGTACTATTTTATTTAACATTTAAAAGCATCCCTTTCTGAATTTGGGCTTTCAAGAGCCTAAGCACTTGCACAATGAATAATAATCTTCAAATGCTATTACAATTCATATTTTTCGTATTGATCTGAATCTTTTAATCCCTGGACTTGATAAACAATCAATATTATTAGGAAATATCACTTCGATATGTTCTTGTAGCTATTCTTAATTTTCTGTTAATTAAAAACAATCTAACCCTAATCATTTTGCTTCTTTTTCCTGCAGGCCGGTTTATTAAAAGGTCTTCTTAGAAGCAGTTAAAGAGTCATCCAATCGATTGATAATGTCTTCGATTTCCTGCTTTTGAATGACAAGTGGGGGCGCAATTGCAATAATATTCTTTCCCTCCGCCACTCTAATTGGTCGAATAAGAAGCTTACGTTTAAAGCATTCCTCTCCCACTTTTGATGCTGCCTGAACCGATATATCAAAAGGCTTTCCTGAATCAGGGTCTTCATACAGTTCAAATGCTGAAAGTAACCCTAACGCTCTATCCTTTGTAACAATCTTGTGACTTTTCTTTAAGTATTCATATCCTTTTTTCAATTCTATTTCCATATTTTTCGTATGCTCAACAAGATTGTCTCTTTCAAGAATTTCAATGTTTTTCAACGCTACTGCGCATGATGTCGCATGTCCACTATAGGTAAAACCATGGCTTAATAGCCCCTCATATTCAGCAATGGTTTGATGAATTATTTCACGAAGAAGGACACCGCCTAATTGTGAATAGCCACTTGATACTCCTTTTGCAAAACACAATAAATCTGGAACAACATCCCAATTGTCAACACCAAACATCTTTCCGGTGCGGCCAAACCCACAGATGACTTCGTCCGCAAGGAAAAGAATATCAAACTCATTACAAAGATCACGTACCGCTTGAATGTATCCTGGTGGAGGAATATGTACACCACCAGAGCCCTGTATAGGTTCTAGAATAATGGCTGCAATCGTGTCAGCCCCCTCTTTTTCAACGATATCTCTTATACATCCTTCATAATTTGGATCATTCTTATCGCCTTTTTCGCAATTTGTTAAATGAGGCTTCGCATGAAATACTTCTAAAATACTAGAGTTTGTGAATGCATGGAAGTTCGGAATCGCTGTAGCTGTTTGAGCAGCAATCGTAACCCCATGATAGCCATTTTCTAACGCAATTATTTTCCTTTTCTTAGGAAGCCCCTTTATTTCCCAATAGAACCTTGATAATTTAAATGCGGTATCATTTGATTCCGAACCACCTGACGTATAGAAGACAGATTGTAAATCACCTGGAGCAATTGATACTAACTTTTCTGCCAAACGAATTGCAGGTTCATTTGAATAACTGATAAAGTTGGAATTATAAGCTAGTTTTGCCATTTGCTCTCTCGCTACTTCAGCCAGTTCCTGCTGGCCATGTCCTAAGTTAACATTCCAAAGCATTGATACCCCATCAATATAAGTGTCGCCATATACATCTTTAACGTAGATTCCATTTCCTTCTGAAAAGATAATCTTTGGTCCTTGTTCAGCATGAATTTTTGGTATAGTCGTTGGATGCAAAAAATGTTTTCTATCCAACTCAACTAAATGATCAATCTCAGTTTGACTTTGATAAGGTTTAACAACCATTAATATTACCTCCATTTGTTATATTTATTTATTAAGCTTAGACCTAGTATAAAAATCAAACATTACAGCCCCTATTATTATTATTCCTTTAAATATGGATTGCCAGTAAGGGCTCATTGCCATACTATCAAATACATTTGATAGTATAATTAGGGTCGATCCACCGATGAATGTTCTCCATATTGCACCCTGTCCTCCATATAATGATGTCCCACCAATTACTACTGCGGCAATCACATCCAGGACTATTGTCTCTCCAATATTTGCCTGACCTTGTCCTAATCTAGATGCGATTATAATCCCACTTATAGCTGCGCATATTCCGCTTATCCCATAAACAGAGGTTGTAATCCCATTAACTCGAAGGCCAGATAATCTACTAGCCTCCTTATTTCCCCCAATTGAAAATAATGATCGACCAAAAGTTGTGAAAGTTAGTATTACCCCGGCTATAATATAGGCTAAAAATAAAAGGATCACGGATACCGGAATAACACTAACATAACCCGATCCTATCCATTGAAATGAGGTTTTTTCTACATAAAAAGGTTGAGATTTAGAATACAGCAATGCCATCCCAGTAAATATTGAACCCGAACCTAGCGTTGCAATAAATGCTGGTACATTAAATTTCGTTACGACTATTCCATTTAGTAAGCCTAATGTGAAACCAAAAAGTATCGTAATTACCATAACTATTACTAATGGTAAACTGTCTGCAAGGCTAGCTACAAGAACTGCACTAGCGGCATATATCCCACCCACAGACATATCAAGGCCACCTGTTATTAGCACGAAGGTCATACCAATACTCATTACGCCAATGATTGATAATTGGCTATATATGTTTAAAAGATTTTCTGGTACAAGAAATCTAGGATATAGAATTGTTGCAGCAACTATTATTATAATAAACGCAACTACTGTACCATACTCCAAAAATAAATGGTTTATATTTTTTTTGGGCTTAAACATTTTATTTTGCTCTATATTAACTTTGTAATCTAACACTATTTTGTCCTCCCTAGAAAGTAGATTTCAGAATATTACTAACACTAATTTCCTCTTTACTGTTCAATTCTTTAACCATTCTTCCCTTTGAGAAAACAATTACTTTGTCACTTACAGCAACTACCTCTTCCAGTTCGGATGAAATGACTATTATCCCCATTCCCTGGCTGGCTAGTTCTCTTAGTATTTTTATTACATCTTTTTTTACTCCTAAATCAATTCCACGAGTTGGCTCGTCAACAATTAAAACTTTTGGTTTTATATTACAAACCTTTGACAAAAGAACTTTTTGTTGGTTTCCACCTGAAAGGTTTCTACACTCCAATTTAATGGATCTGGTCAAACCAAATTGTTCAGAAAAATCTTGAGCAATATTACTTGCTGACTTATTCAAATAAAAGCCCCATTTACTTACTTGTTTAAAATTAACCATATTGATATTCTCACGGGCAGATAACCCTAGAACAAGACCTTGGCCCTTTCTGTCTTCCGGGGCAAAGGCAATACCATACTTTATTGACATTCTTGGTGATGTTGGCCATTTTTCCTTTTTTCCTCCAATTACCAACTGACCAGATGAGGAAGGTTCTAACCCCGCTAAAGCCCTTACAAAGGTGCTTCTGCCAGAACCAACAAGCCCCCCTATGCCAACAATTTCACCTGAAGAGACATTGAGATTAATTGATTCTATGATCCCAGGAACTGTAACATTTCTACAACTAATAATTTCCTTTCTATCTTTTAATACATCCCTATTCTCATCTTTATCGAATTTCAAATATTCGTTTACATTTTCTTGACCTAGCATATTGGCGACTAATTTTTCTTTCGTCCAAAAGTCTTTTGGCATTGTAATGACTTTTTCTCCATCTCTAAAGACTGTTATTTTGTCACTTATGTCAATTACCTCTTCTAAATTATGACTAACATAAATGATAGTTATCCCCTTACTGCGGAGCGATTTAATTGTATTAAGAAGAGATTCCCTCTCAGGCGGAGCAAGGGATGCTGTGGGTTCATCAAGTAATATTATTTTTGCATTTGATTGAATCCCTCTCATAATCTCTAAAATTTGTTGATCAGCAATAGAAAGTCGACTAGCCAAAATAGACGGGGGAATATCTACCCCCATAATTTGAGAAATTTCATTAAATTTGCTATACATTTTTTCCTTCGATAAGAAACCGTAACGGCTAATGGTCTGCCCTAAAAAGACATTTTCTACAGCCATTAAATTAGGGATGATAGTTAATTCCTGATAAATGGTTGCTATTCCTGAATGCCTAGAAGATCTTGGATCGCCATAGTGTAACTCTTTACCAAATACATGAACACTACCACTGGTCGGAGCAATACGTCCAGATAATATCCCCAATAAAGTCGATTTACCCGCCCCATTTTGGCCAACTAACGCATGTACTTCACCCTTATTTATTTCTAAATTAATGTTATTATTTGCGTAAAAGTTTCCATATCTTTTTATTAGGTTAGTTATATTAATAGCGGATGTTCCTATGCTATTATCAGATTGAAATACAATATTGGCCATATATAACCCCACTCCTATTAGTATTGAGGGAAGCTTCTTGACTCAAATTCCTCAATATTACTTTTTTCCACATACGGTGTCCCTGGTAAAGTATCCTCTTTAGATAAATCAAAAAACTTAGGTACTTCTTTTCCATTAAAATAATCATGTAGAGCCAAGATACCGAGTTCAATTTCCCTTCTTGGGAGCATAGTGGCAGTCAATTCAATTTTGCCATTTTTTACAGCTTCAAATGCCCACTTATCTCCCCCAAAATCATATATTTTTACATCGTCTCGCTTCAAACTTTCTTTTGCTGACACTACGCCCACTGTCATTCCAGAGTAATTGGAAAAAATAACATTCAAATCTTTATGGGCTTGTAACACGTTTTGCGCAACCTGATTCGCATTATTAGCAGTATAATCGGTAGCATGCATTCCTACTAACTCCCAATTCGGATAATTTGGCAATTCAAGTTCAAATGCCGCCTGCATATTTAAGTAGTTCGCTCCAGTAGCTGGTCCACCGATCGCAGCTATTTTCCCCCCTTCTGGGTTATCACTGAATATCTTTTTAAGAATACCTTGGTAAACGCCAATACCTTGACCACCTACAAATGTAATTGTATTTTTGGCTGCATTATTATGTTCACCACAAAGTTCAATATTAATTGTAGAGATAGCAATTCCCTTTTTTGCTGCATCCTCAGTAACAATTTTGCACAACTGATTTCCGTCATTAGCCTGAACTACAAAACCATTATATTTATTAGAGGTAATCGCATTTTGAATCTGTCCCAATTGTTTAAGGGCATCATAACTTGCATCAAAAATATCTAAGTCCATTTCCAACTCTTTAGCCGTTTCTTTAGCTTGTTCGAAGGCTACCTGTTCATAGGTTGTATTAGACCCAGATGAAAAAAAGGCAATTCTTTTTCTAACATTATCTTTGCTATCATTCATTTCATTACTTCCGTTATTTGTTGCCTGATTAGAAGAGCTACAAGCACCCAAAACAATTATTAAAGAAAATAATACTATTAATTGTTTTATCATTAAGTTATTCCTCCACGTTAAATTTAATATCAACCAATTTTATCCAATGACAATTAAATACTATTAAAATAGCGTATTTCTTCCCAATTATATTTATATTAAAAATCCCAATAAGGTGTAAGTATCTCAATTACATCGTGAACAACAGACTTTTGATGTTCCATTAGACGTTTAATTGGAACCATATCTGTAAAAAATACATTAAAAGGATCTTCAACCCCTGAGTCTAATTCACTCATGGCTTCCATTACCGCTAAGGTGCAGAACGGGACATACGCGGCACTATAGCCACCTTCATGAAGTGCAATCATTTTCCCATTACAATGTCTTTCAGCAATACCTTTTGTAATTTCAGCCATTCTTCTGAAGCCTTCGGAAGTTACCATCATACTAGAAAGAGGATCATAAATATTTGGATCCTGACCCGCAGAAACGATAATTAATTCCGGTTTGAATTGGTCTGCAACAGGAACAAGCACTTTTTCAAAGGCATACAGATAACCTTCATTTGATGTACCGGTTGGAAGCGGTATATTGATATTAAATCCTTTTCCTTCGCCTTTTCCTATATGCTCCACAAATCCCCGATCTGTTGGAAAATTATATTCTTGATGAATTGATACAAATAACACACTCGGGTCGTTGTAAAATGCAGTTTCTGTACCATTTCCATGATGAACGTCCCAATCAAGTATCATTATTCTTTCTAAACCATATTTTTGTTTTGCGTATTCGGCTGCAATTACGGCATTATTGAAGATGCAGAATCCCCTGCCACAATCTGCCTCAGCATGGTGCCCAGCAGGTCTAGACATTACATAAGCATTCTTTACCTTTTCATTCATAACGGAATCAACCGCCGTAATTCCGCCCCCAGCGGATAACAACGCTATCTCGTAGGAACCTTTACCAAAAGGTGTAGCTGAATCACCTGCATCTCCACCACCTGCATCACTTAATTTTTTTATTTTATCAACATACTCAGCAGTATGATAATATTGAATTTCTTCTCTAGTGGCAGGTCGAGGTGTGATTACCTGAAGTTCCTTTGTAAATCCACATCTATCCATAAGATTTTTTACACGTCTCTTAGACTCCGGGCTTTCAACATATCTATCTGGTTCAACATATCCTCCGGATGGAATAAATAATGCTCCGGAACCAGTGTCATGCCAGAAATAACTTTCATCATAGATATAAGCGGTGTTTTTCTTCATCTGAAATTCCTCCTTTAGTTTGTAGAAGGATAACTAGTCATTTTTCAATAACCCAACCCTTTTATCCTCCCACTTAGTAATATCAAAGAAACCATTTAAATTATTGAACAGGTTAATAGTTTAGATTGGTCAAAAGATCAATAACATTAATTTGATTACGCAAAAACTAAACTATTCTTCTTCGTTTCACTGTACGTAATATACAACTCAACATTTTTCTGTTTTAAATAAGATAAGAACTTCTCGGGATCAATGCACTGTTCAGCTGGTTTAACGCCTTTTTCGGTTACCTCACCATTGAGCAGCATTTGGGCAACAATCGAAGCAGGGATAGCTGTTGCATATTGGGTAGCGCTAACACCCCAGTCGTCTTGGCAATCGGTTACTAACTCTAATCTGACGGAAGCTTTATTGCCATCCTTTATTCCTTTAACCTCGACTAATAATGCATCTTTCCCCCATTGTGGTTTTTCTTTTGCAGATAGGACTGTTTGCATCAATGAAACAGTTTGGCGTCTAGGCACTACACTATTTCCAACAATCTCCACGGGTTCTGTTTGTAGAAGACCTAAGGAGTCTAATATTTTGATTTTTTCAATTGTGTCAGGATCCCAAGTATCCTTATAAGTTATATTTTTCACGCTAGGAAAGCTGGTTGGTAAGGTTGCTAGTTCTGAGTGAATGATAGAGTAAGTTTTTTGAACTCCTATATCTTCATGAAAGGCAGTAAATTCCTCATCTGCAAGCGGGGGAATTTCAACCAAATTTCCATCCTTTACGGCTTGCGCATTTTTCACGGCTTCATCGATAATCGTATCGATTGCAAAGGCAAATGTCGCTCCTGACGTTGTTGATCCATAACGAATATGAATTTCTTCAGCTGAATCTAACATTTCTACACCATAACGGCAAAACACATTGGACGTTCCAGGATCAGATCCCATTCCAACAATCGATAATATATCGGCCGCTTTCATTTCGTTATCAAGCTTTAACTGTTCTTTCGTTCGTGTGAAAAGCCCGCCTAGATCCAGCACACTCACTCCAACAGCAGCCGCCGCTTTCATAACATCAATATTAAAAACATAATTAGTCGCATTGACACATACTTTTCCTTGACGTAGAACATCTTTTGTTTTCTCTTCGTCCTTGATATTTAACGGAATAATTGTAATTCGATTATTCGTCCATTTCTTTAATTCTTCTAATTTATGAAGCTCTAAATCCGCGGCAATCACATCTACATTACTTTCCACTAAATCCTTGACAATAACTTTTCCAATCGTACCAGTTGCACCTAAAACAACCACTTTATTCATGTTTTGTTCCCCCTATTATAGTTTTAAGGAATAGTAAATTAATTTGGAATACTCAGATAATTATTGCTATAATTTGCTTGCTTCTCCTAAGACTCCCTTCCAAAACTACGAAATTTTCTTATGAGCCTTTTAACCAACCACTCGGTTGAATATTGAGATTTATATTCACTTGTTTCATTTCCAAATATTCTTGGAAACCGTATGTACCTAAATCTCTTCCAATACCGCTTTGCTTATAGCCACCCCATGGAGCCTCATTAAATGTATTGTGATAGGTGTTAACCCAAGTGATTCCGGCTCTTAATTTACGGATAACTCTCATTGCTCGGGCGGAATCGGTAGTAAAAACTCCCCCTGCTAGACCATAATTTGTCCCGTTCGCCAATCGAATGGCTTCCTCTTCTGTTTTAAATGTTTGTATGACAAGGACTGGACCAAAAATTTCCTCTTGGACAATCCTCATTTCAGGGGTTGTATCAGTAAATATAGTAGGTTCAATGAAATATCCTTTTCGATTTAATTTATTTCCGCCGCATAATAATGTGGCACCTTCTTTTATCCCCACTTCAATGTAATCTAGAACACGGTTTAATTGTACATTCGATATTAGAGGCCCCATATTCGTGATCTCTTCTATTCCCGGCCCAATGTTAATCGCTTTTGCTTTTTTAACTAATTCAGGTACAAAATTCTCGTAAATACTTTCCTGCAACAGTAGCCTAGAGCCAGCCGAGCATACTTGTCCTTGGTTAGCAAAAATAGCAAATGATGCGTAATCAACAGCTACATCAAAATCTGCATCTTCAAAAACAATGAGCGGGGATTTTCCACCTAATTCTAAACTTACCTTTTTAATTGTATCTGCTGCCGTCTTCATAATTATTTTCCCTGTAGCAGTTCCCCCAGTGAAAGCAATTTTATCAACTAATGGGTGTCTGCTTAATTCTGCCCCGACAACAGAACCAGCTCCTAAAACTAAATTAATAACCCCTTTTGGAAATCCAATTTCATGTATTAGTTCAAATAGCCGAATAAGTGTCAGCGGAGTCTGTTCTGCTGGTTTAATAACTACTGTGCAGCCCGCTGCAATTGCTGGGGCAACTTTTTGAGTTGCCATTAGCAGCGGGTAATTCCAAGGTACAATTTGACCAACAACTCCTGTCGGTTCGGCAATAACCATAGATTGCACATCATCCGGAACATCGAAAACCTGCCCATGTGGCTTTGTAGCTAAGCCTGCATAATAGCGTAGCTGGTTGACAGCATCTTCCACATCAGATTTTGAATCGCGGATGGATTTACCATTGTTTAATGTTTCAATTAAAGCGAATTCCTCCACCCTTTCCTCTAATAGATTAGCAAGTTTGTAAAGAAGTGCTGCCCTGTCCCTTGCTTTACTTTCCATCCACCCCTCTTCATAAAATGCTCGATAAGCCGCTTCAACAGCTTTCCTTACATCTTCGGGATCCCCCTCTGCAACAATAGCAATTACCTCTTCAGTCGCTGGATTAATAATTTCCCGTGTTTCACCGCTAACACCAGATAGCCAGTCTCCATCAATATACATTTTTTGAATTTGATTTACATTAAGTAATACATTCTCAATTTTCATAATTGCCCCCTATTACATCATTAAATTTTTGAAACAACTCCTTCCTGAGTTATCTGTTAAATGCTCTCATATATTTATATATGCAAAAAGCATACCAACTTTAAAAGTACAGTTTTACAGTGTTTTACCGATCCACTAGATTAATAATGACATCATGCATCGAGATCGATGCCGTTTTGCATCTTGTATCCCCCTGTATATTATTAACAATGTAAAACTGGACATCTGATAAAACTCGTGGAACCTTTAGCTTCATCCCTCCCCTTATAAAGTTTGGCATCGCTATTGTTAACCCTTTATTTCGATCGACAACAAAAAACCAGAATCCCCCACTTTAGGAATTCTGGCTATCCTTACATACTTCATTTAATTCCGATTAAAAACAACAAGCTTTTGCTCAGTCATTTCTTCAATCGCGTATTTCACGCCTTCTCTGCCAATCCCACTTTCTTTAACGCCGCCATATGGCATATGATCCGCACGATAAGTCGGAATATCATTAATCATCACTCCACCTACATGGAGCTTGTCTGCTGCATCGAAAGCAGTGTTAACATTATCTGTATAAACGCCTGCTTGCAGGCCATATTTAGAATCATTTACAAGCTCGATTGCTTCGTCGACTGACTTAATTTTATTAATTAACACAATCGGAGCAAACACTTCCTGGCAAGAAACCTTTAGACAAGAGTCTGCCTCTAATAGAATGGTAGGCAGTAAAATATTTCCCTCTGCCGTTCCTCCTAATGCCACTTTCGCTCCGCCTTGTTCTGCTTCTTGAATCCAATCGAGCGTACGTTGAACATCGTTTGGACTAATTAAGGCTGTAACTTCTGTTGATGGATCAAGTGGATCACCAATTTTCAATTGCTTCGTTGCAGCAATGAACTTATCTACAAAACTTTCATAGAGCTCTTCATGAACGTAAACCCGCTGTAAGGCAATACAAACTTGACCTTGAAAAGCAAACGCCCCTGTCACGCAACGAGAAATTAATTTATCAAGATTTACGCCATTGTCAATGATAACCGCAGCATTTGAACCTAGTTCAAGTGTAACCCGCTTTAATCCAGCTTTATTTCGGATGCCAATTCCAACTGCAGGGCTACCTGTGAAAGAAATTTTTTGAACTCGATCATCTGTAACAATTTTCTCACCAATTAACGCGCCGCTTCCAGTAATGACATTAAGTACTCCATCTGGCAGCCCAGCTTCTTGAACCAATTCAGCAAGGAAGTAAGCAGATAGCGGTGTTTGTGTAGCAGGTTTCAATACAACCGTATTGCCCGATGCGATTGCTGGTCCAACTTTATGAGCAACGAGATTCATCGGAAAGTTAAATGGCGTTATCGCACCAATCACTCCGAGTGGTTCACGCACAGTATACGCTACCCGGCCCTCTCCGCCCGGCGCAGCATCCATCGGTATCGTTTCCCCTTTAATACGCTTCGCCTCTTCTGCAGCAAATTTATACGTTTGTATAGTCCGAGCGACTTCTCCCCGAGCTGTCGTAATCGGTTTAGCCGCTTCAGTGGCGATAATTTCAGCTGCTTCATCAAATCTTTTTTCTAACAGGTTCGCGAGATTTTCCAAAATCATTGCGCGCCGGTGACTTGGCATAGCAGCCATTGTTTTTCTAGCATCATAAGCGGCAGCCAACGCCATGTCTACTTCTTCAACCGTCGCTAACGGGATCTCCGCAATGACGTCCCCACTATAGGGAGAGCGTAAAGGAGTGTAGTTTTTTGCTTCCATCCATTTTCCATTAATAAATAATTTCTTCTTCATAATCCTTCACTCCTATATTATTATCATTATTCTATCCTTATTTAGCCGCGAAACTTTCAGAAACATTTACTTCGATTGCCTTGATTGAATCGTTTAGAATCTCAATTATTTTCGCAATCTCTTCTTTGCTTATCGTTAATGGTGGTGAAAATACTAGAATATCTTGACCATCTAAAACAACTGATCGACAAATAAGTCCTCGTTTTGCCGCCTCTGTCACAACTGCAGGGGAAACAGGTGCTGAAAAACTCGATTTCGTGTTTTGATCCTTTACAAACTCAATACCTGCCATTAAACCAAGTCCCTTTACCTTGCCAATGATCTTTCTTTCTTCCTGAAGCCATTGGAACCCTTTAAGCAATTCCTGCCCCATTAACTCAGCGTTTTCAATTAAGTTTTCCTGTTCAATAATCTCCAGGTTTTTCAATGCAACTGCACATGCCGTCGGATGGCCGCTGTATGTGTATCCATGCAAAAGCGTACCATTGGAAAGTTCCGCAAATTCTTCATATATACGGCTCGAAATCATTACCCCTCCAAGCTGAGCATAGCCGCTTGAGACCCCTTTAGCAAAGCACATCATGTCAGGTGCGACACCGTAGTGCTCTATGCCAAAATATTTTCCCGTACGCCCAAATCCAGTAATGACTTCATCGGTGATAAATAAAATCCCATACTCATCACATATTCGTCGTACTTCCTGAAAATAATTTTCTGGTGCTACATGAACCCCTCCTGCACCTTGAACTGGTTCCGCAATAAAGGCAGCAATCGTATCTGGCCCTTCTGCCTCAATCGCTTCACGCAAAGATTTAGTAGAAAAATGATCTACATATAGAAAATCAGGAGCCAAAGAGTTAGTAAAATCTCTAAAAGCCTTCAATCCAGTAGCACTTGTTGATCCCATCGCAACTCCATGGTAGGATTGCGATCTGGATATGATCTTTTTTCGATTTGGCTTCCCTTTTAAAATCCAATAATGACGCGCCAGTTTATAGGCCGTATCATTTGCTTCAGAACCGCCAGAAGTAAAGAAGGTTGCACTTAAATCCCCTGGAGCAACTTGAGCGAGCTTAGCCGCTAATCGAATAGCTGGCTCGTTACTGAATGTAGCAAAGCATGAGCTATAAGCTAGTTTTGACATTTGCTCCATTGCAGCTTTTCCTATCTCTTCGCGACCATGCCCGACATTCACATTCCATAAGGAAGACATGCCATCAATCATTTTATTTCCAGCCATATCATAAAGGTAAATCCCTTTTCCTTCTGTAAAAATAAAGGCTGGTCCTTGTTCTTGTTGCTGTTTAATAGGTGAGGTTGGATGAAAGAAATGCTTTTTATCTAAATCGGTTAATTCTTGAATGATATCTACTCTATTCGTCATAATGAACACCCTTTCCTTTAATAAAATTTATTAATTTTTTATATCTAAGATTAATGCAATATCTGTGCCAACCTTTCCTTCAAGGAAATGATAGAAAAATTAGAGAACTCTTTGACCTTTTGATTTATTTTTAAATCAAAATGCAGAAATTTGATTTAATTATTGATTATTTTGCTATATTTGATTAAAATTTAAATTGAATTTATTTATTATTCTAAAAAATACATTAACTTAGCATAGTCTTTGATGATTTAAAGGAGGAGTAAATTTTGAATGATTCAATATTTGAAATGGAATTGAATAAAATAATTGAGACGTCGAACAACAATATTACCATTACTGATGAAAACGGAATTATTCAACGTTCCCACCCTGGTCATTGGTCGATTTATGGGATGAAACCCGACGCGTATATTGGCCAGTCTGTATACGAACTAGAAAAAGAAGGTCTTCTCTCCCCCTCTATTAATGCCATCGTATTAAAAGAAAAAAAGCCAGTTCGCATTATGCAACATACGAAAACGGGACATGTTGTTATGTCAACTGGATACCCTATTTTCAATAAAGAGGGGCAATTAGTTAGGGTAATCAGTTATAGTCAAGACCAAACAGAGATATGGAAACTGAAAGAGCAGTATGAGCATTTACAACGAAAAATAAAGGGTTATCAAACAGAGGTTGAGGACCTTAGGGAAAAGGAGTTTGGCGTTCAATCTATTTTGGCTAGAAGCAATACGATGCAGCAAATTTTAAAAACAATTAATAGTGTCGCGAAAACGAACGCTACGATTCTATTATTAGGTCCATCGGGAGTAGGAAAAAGTACGCTCGCTCGGGCAATCCATAATCAGAGCGACCGAAGTAAAGAACCCTTTATCGAGGTAAATTGCAGCACAATTCCTGAAAATCTATTTGAATCAGAAATGTTCGGCTATGAAACGGGCGCCTTTACCGGGGCAAACAAAAAAGGAAAACAAGGATTGATTGAACAAGCGGACAGTGGAACATTATTCTTAGATGAGATTGGAGAATTGCCACTCGCTTTACAAGCCAAATTACTGAAAGTGCTTCAGGAAAAAAAGATGTTGAGAATTGGCGGAAATAAGGAGCGTCAAATTAATTTTCGATTAATTACAGCGACAAATCAAAATTTAGATGATATGGTAAAAAAAGGGACATTCAGATTAGACTTATTCTATCGTTTGAACGTAGTACCTATACATATTCCACCATTATCCGATCGTAAAGAAGATATCCCTATCCTCATTCAACATTATGTTGAGAAAGTTAATGAGAAATATAAGACACTTAAAAAGGTTCACATGTCTACCTATGAATTATTAATGCAATATAATTGGCCTGGAAATATTCGTGAACTTGAAAATTTAATCGAACGATTAATCCTTACGACAGATGCACCGACGATTTATCCTTCACATATTCCCTACTCAATACGAGGAAATTTTGAACAGAAGAAAGATCCTCATGACCTGATCATGATTGAAGAGGAGTTTGAAGGAAAACTAGATCTAAAAAAAACATTGGAAGATGTTGAAAAACAACTTATTGCAAAAGCATTCCAACGATGCAAAACGACATATGAAATGGCAGAATACCTGGGAATCAGTCAACCGTCTGTCATTTACAAGTTAAAGAAATATAAGGATTATTTTGATCTATAAAGGGATATTTATTACAATAAAGATAACCGTTCTTATTATTTTACATTGAATAATTCTTTATAAGTAATAATGTCTCCATCTACTGATTTAGCCAAATTAAAAGATACTCATTCTCTATTCAAGAAAAGCCCCTTTACTTGAATAGAGAATACGGTTAAAACCGTTTTGATACAAATAAAGTAAGGGATTAAGATTATCGCACCCTTGTGGTGATTATATCTTGCTTATTCCGATGGCATTTCATTAAAGAACGCTACATCCTCAATAGGAAGACGCTTAGTCGGATGTCCCGGTTTCGTTGCTTTCCCGATAGCAATGAGCATAACCGGCACATACTGTTCAGAGATTCCGAATGCTTCAATGAACTTCGCTTTATCATACCCTCCCATTGGAACAGTGTCGTAACCTTTGGATCGGGCGACAAGCATAAGCTGCATCGAGATAAGGCCTCCATCCGTATATACGATTTGGCGAGCCACTTCAGGCGGCAAGTTTGAGTACATTCCGACCGTACGCTCGATGAATGATTTAGCCGTTTCCGCTGGCATAAAGCCTGCTTCAACTGCCTGCCCATAAATTTTTTCTGCTTTCTTATAGCTTTCCACGTCGCCAAGCACAGCAATAACGGCAGAAGCCTCAACTACCTGCTGTTGGTTAAACGCGATTGGAAGAAGCTTTTGCTTCAACTCCGGCTTATCGATGACTAGAAAGCGCCATGGCTGAAGATTCGAAGACGAAGGAGCCAACGTTGATAACTCCAGTATTTCGGTCATTTCTTCGCGTGAAATCCGCACTGTTGGATCATATGTACGAACAGAGCAACGATCCCGAATAACATCGATGAACATTTGCTGTTCGAGCATTTGAATAGTTTGTGAATTTGACATAATAACTCCTCCTAGTAATATTGTTTACTCATCCTTACTACGAACATTTTAAGGGAAATTCTTATATAGCAAGGGTTTTTTAACCCTATTATGAGAAATTTGATAAAAGATCGTTCCTCCACTATTGTTCGCATCTTACCAAGTTACGTTACTCAAATTGAAACGAATTGTCAAAAATAATACTGAGGGAATTTTAACCAATCCCCTCTGATAATATCCTTTTATTTTATTACATCTTATTGGATTAACTGCATTAATCACTTAAGTAAAAACCTTCACAATCTTTTTCTCTAAATTCATTTTTGGTAGGAATAACTTCAGTTTTCATACATTCAAGAAATTTCGGGATCTGGCACCCTTCATGGAGACAAATTTACAAGATTGATAGCCAATCCTAACAATCTGTTAACATAAAATTAATAGCCTCTTCATTTTCACTGATTATGATTGAGTTGTACATATCATACTAAATGGAGGCTGGAATCGAATGAAAAAACATCTTGCTTTAACGCTAGCTGCTTCGCTGCTTTTTCCTTCAGCAGCTGCAATCCAGGCCGCACCGAAACAAGCTGTTGTGAAATCAGTTGCATTTAATGGCATGGATGCACCGAAAACAATTGAGGAAATGTCCAAAGCATATTCTAATGCAACAATTGACGTAAAGTATAGTGATGGAACGACGAAATCATTCCCACTCCGATACGAAAAACTTTTTAAATCAATAGATACATTTGGGAAGAATGGAAAACAAATTCCGGCTGGTACGCCAATTGATGCAAACGGCAATCCAATCATGGACAACAGTGTTCCAAACGATCCAGTTCCATTTATTTCAGATGCGCCAGATTCCAACAGCCTATTAGAACCTCTTAATGGGGCAAGTGGCAAGCTTCATTTAGTTTCACATTATGAATATCAAACGGTGGACCATTCCGGTTCAAGCGCTTATGGAAGAGTGCCAGCATCGATGACGTTATCAACATTACAGCAGGATAAAAAAACAGGTAAGCTTACAGTTGCCGGTGTTGAAAAAATTGATTTTTCCGGAACAAATGGCCTTTGGATTCCATGCAATGGTTCACTCTCTCCATGGAACACTCACCTCGGATCAGAAGAATATGAACCAGATGCACGTATCTTTGAACTGGAACAAGGAACAGACAAGGATTCTACTAATGTAAAATCATTCGCAAACTATTATTTTGGAGAAGAAGGAGCAAAAATGGCAAATCCATATTGGTATGGATTCGTTCCTGAAGTGATCGTTCATCCAAACGGCAAAGCAAAAGCTGTGAAACATTTCAGCACTGGACGCTTCTCAAAAGAGTTAATGAAAATGATGCCTGACAGTAAAACAGCCTACTTCGGGGATGATGGCTCTTATACGATGATGTTTATGTATATAGCTGATAAAGCGGAGGATCTATCAAGCGGAACATTATATGCGGCTAAATTCAATCAAACTGGAACAGAAAATGGCGGCTCTGGAGATCTTTCTTGGATTAAACTTGGTCATGCGACAGATAAAGAAATAGAAAAATATATTGCTGGCGGTATTACATTCAGCGATATATTCGAAACATCAACAACACCAAAAGCAGGGTTTACAGCAATCAAAACATACGCCAACAAACAAAATGTAGAATATTTAAAAGTGAAACCCGGCATGGAAAAAGCAGCAGCCTTCCTGGAAACCCGCCGCTATGCAGCAACACTAGGGGCAACAAGCGAGTTTAATAAAATGGAAGGTCTTGCGCTTAATACTGCAGATAAAAAGGCTTATATGGCCATTTCTGATCAAAGCAAAGGAATGGAAGTGAATCCTAGTGATCCGCAGGATGATATCCGCCTGCCAAAAATTAAATCTGGCGTTACGTATGAACTGGATTTGCAAGCTGACCAAAACGATCAAAGTGGCAATAAGATTAACAGTACCTATGTAGCAGCTTCAATGAAAGGAATAATTGTTGGCGAAGATATGGCGAAAGCTGACGAGTATGGGAATACCGCACATCCTGAGAAAGTGGCAAACCCAGACAACCTATCCTATTCTGATGCGATGCAAACCCTCTTTATTGGCGAAGATAGTGGCATGCATACAAACAACTATGTTTGGGCTTATGATACAAAGTCTAAGAAACTTGCGCGCATTCTTTCCGTCCCAGCAGGAGCAGAAGCTACAGGACTAATGGCAGCAGATGACCGCAACGGATTTTCCTACATTATGAGTAACTATCAGCATCCTGGAGATGAACTAGAAGGAAAAAGCATCACAGCTGTTGACAAAGCAAAGTTAATAGAAACGATCGATAAGGAAATCGGTGTGAACAAATCGGGAGATGTCGGCTATATTACGGGCCTTCCCTCTTTCACAAATACAACTCATCCTTCTAAAAAATAAGTCTGATAAACATTTGAAAAAGAAGAGCTTTAATGGCAACGAGTTTTCCAACTATGCAAAAAAGGAAAACGCTAATCAAATAACAGGTTTATTCATAAGATTTTCGCTCAAGAATTAATAGAAGAAAAATTCACATAAAAAACAGCTTGGAAAGATATTCTCTCCAAGCTGTTTTTATATCCTTAAATTAAAGATTCTCGGAATCGCAAAAAGGAAAATGAGAGAAACATGTTCATATGAGACGCTCACGAAGCCCTAAATCGGTATGAAAGAGAGAAAATGCTACTCATAAGACGTTCATGAGGCACAAAATCTGATAGAAAGAGAGAAAATGCTACTCATAAGACGCTCATGAGGCCCGAAATCTAATAGAAAGAGAGAAAACGGTACTCATGATACGCTCATGAGGACCGAAATCTATTAGAAAGAGAAAAAACGGTACTCATGATACATTCATGGGGCACAAAATCTGATAGAAAGAGAAAAAATGGTACTCATATGGAATTCACGAAGCCTAAACGAGAACTCGGTCTATGAAATGAAATTCAAGAAAAAGGCACAAAAACATTTAACCAAAAAAAATTCCTAACACATAGTATTAGGAATTTCACGATGACCTGTGAGGGACTTGAACCCCCGACCCCTTCCCTGTCAAGGAAGTGCTCTCCCACTGAGCTAACAAGTCTTAATGGAAACTTTTCAATTTTTAATAGCCTAGCAAAATTTGAAAATTTTACCGAACCTTATATAAGATACATTTATAATTATATACAATCCCGGGAAAATGTCAACACTAATTCATCCCTTGCTAAAAAATAAATTCAAACACAAAAAAACCGATTCTCTTCATCAAAAAAGAAAATCGGTTTTTTCGTAAAAACTCATCCTTTTATGCTTGTCTACTCTCAAGCCTGCGGGCAATTAACGACAGGCCATAGTTGACGATAAAATACATGCATGCGACCAGAATGAAGATTGGAATAATAAAATTAATATTTTGAGCGTAAACGATCTGAGCGTTATGCATTAATTCTGGCAGAGCAATAACCACGCATAATGAGGTGTCTTTCAATAGAGAGATAAACTGACTTACGATCGGAGGCACCATTCTCCGTAGGGCTTGCGGCATAATGATCCTAGATAACGCTTGTATATAGGATAAACCTGATGACCTTGCTGCTTCCATTTGTCCTTTATCAATTGAACTTAAGCCACCTCTTACAATTTCCGACAACATCGCTGACGTGAAGATCGTCAGTGCCGTTATGGCTGCCACTGGTTTATCAAGTTTAATCCCTATTTCCGGAAGGGCGAAAAAGGTAAAGAAAATGATGAGCAAAAGCGGCGTATTTCTAATGGTTTCCACGTACACTGCCACGACTTTTGAAAAGACTGGAATTTTTGCATATCTTAATGTTCCTAAAATAATCCCAATGATAAAGCTCAATACAATAGATATAAATGCAATATACAGTGTCATCATAAAGCCATCAGCGAGGAATTTTAAATGATCGACTGAGAGAGCTCCTGCAAAATCCATAATTCCCCTCCTTAATGACTTCTAGCCAAACGTTTTTCAAGATAGCCAACACCCAGACTTAACGGGACAGTTAGAACGAGATAAAAAATTGCTACAAAAATATACACATCAAACGTTACGAATGTATGGGCTGAAACAAGATCGCCGAAGTACATTAAATCCAAACCAGCGATCATTCCCAAAATAGATGAGTTTTTCACAAGATTAATAAACTGGTTTCCAATCGGAGGGATGACGATTTTTATCGCTTGGGGCAAAATAATCGTGGTCATTGCTTGCAAATAAGTAAGACCAGATGACCTTGCTGCTTCCATCTGTCCTTTTGGTACAGACTGTATCCCCGCTCGAATCGCCTCTGCAATAAAAGCAGCCGTATAAATGGCAAGGGCGATCGTACCTGCAACGAATCCAGAAAAAGTTACACCGACTGCTGGAAGACCGACATAAAAGAAAAACGCGATAATAAGAAGTGGGATATTCCTGATAAATTCAACGAATGCAGTCCCAACCCAATTTAGCGGTTTAATTGGCGCAATTCTCATAACCGCTACAATAATCCCAAGAATAAAACTTCCAATAAGTGCATAAATACTCGAAAACAGCGTGTTCTTAAAACCTTCCAAATATGTATCAATATTATTTATAAGTATAGAAAAATCAATCAAATTGATCTTCCCTCCTTTTCTTAAGAAGGTAGTCAGGATGAGCATTAATACGCCCACCCTGACTTATTTCGAATTAATGTTTTTTAATCCACTTATCGTGAATTTCATCGTATTTTCCGCTATCCTTCATTTTCTTTAAAGCATCATTAATAGCGTCAACTAATTCTGTATTTCCTTTTTTAGCAGCAATTCCGTATGGCTCGTCAGTAAAAGTTCCACCGACTAATTCAAAGCTTTCATCTTGGTCAGCCATCCCATAAAGAATAGAGTCATCTGTTGTTAAAGCATCTCCCTGACCTGCCTTCAATGCAGTAAATGCTTCAGCATAGTTTTCATATTCTAAAACGGTTGTTTCAGGAGCCTTTTCGCGAATGTTAATAGCTGATGTTGATCCTTTTACAGCAAGAACTTTTGTACCCTTAACCAAATCTTCAAGTCCTTTTACTGCGCTTCCTTTTTTGACAAGTAGTGATTGGCCAGCAAGAAAATAGACGTCTGAGAAATCAACTTCTTTTTTGCGCTCTTCTGAAATCGTCATTGTTGCAACAATTGCATCAATATCGCCATTGTTTAACATTGGAATACGTGTTTTGGAAGTAACCTCTTTAAATTCAGCTTTGCTTTCGTCGCCAAGAATTTCTTTTGCCAACTCTTTCGAAATATCAATATCAAAGCCTTCTACTTCACCTGTGCTCGGGTTCTTAAGCCCAAATAATCTCGTATCATGCTTTACACCGAAAGTAATTTTGTCATTTTCTTTAATTTGCTCTAAAGCATTTTTGGCACCTGAGCCTGCCGGTTCTGTTCCTGCTCCTGACCCAGCATCTTTTTCTTTGCTTCCGCATGCAGCAAGAAGCATTGATGCAGTTAGAAGAAGAGCCCCTGCAAGTTTTCTCTTTTTACCTTTAAACATAAAAATCCCCCTTAGTTTTTAATGATTTAATATACGGCTAAGAAACACGCGAGCTCGTTCTTCCTTTGGATTCGCGTAAAATTCAGCCGGTATTCCCTGCTCAACAATTTGCCCTTGGTCCATGAAAATAATTCGGTCAGCTACTTCTTTTGCAAAACCCATTTCATGAGTTACGACGACCATGGTCATCCCTTCTTTTGCGAGCGCTTTCATTACATCTAACACTTCCCCAACCATTTCAGGGTCTAACGCAGATGTAGGCTCATCAAACAGCATTATTTCAGGCTTCATGGCAAGTCCCCTTGCAATTGCAACCCTTTGTTGCTGCCCTCCTGATAATTGAGATGGATAGGAGTTTGCCTTATCAGGTATTCCGACTTTTTCGAGATAATACCTTGCTATTTTCTCTGCTTCTTCTTTGGATTGTTTTAATACCATAGTTGGAGCGATCGTAATGTTTTCAAGAACCGTTTTATGCGGGTATAAGTGAAAATGTTGAAATACCATTCCAATATTCCGCCTTAATTGATTCATATTCGTTTTTTTGTCATTTACTTTTACGCTATTAACAATTAATTCTCCATCCGTAATTGTTTCCAGCCGATTAATACAGCGAAGCATTGTACTTTTCCCTGAACCAGAGGGCCCGATTACAACGACTACTTCACCTTTATTTATTTCAAGGTTAATATCTTTAAGTACATGAAAGTCTCCATAATACTTGTTAACAGATGCAAATCGAATCATGCCATTCCTCCATTACGTATCCTTTTTTAATATGTACTTTGACCTGTCAATAAGGTTATTTACTTATCTGATAAACTACCTTTTCAGAAAACAATCATTTGACATGTTCTTAAACCATATTACAATTCATTCCCAAAATAGTAAACATTATTTTGGAAAAATTTTTAATATTTTAATGATACTAAACCTTTTTAGCTTTGTTTTATTTACTTTCAAGTATTTATCCCTTTCACTTTTTAGTTTTTATCTATTTATGTTAAAATGTCATGAAAAGCCTTACATATCAACATACGGAGGAATCAACTATGGATATTCCTAAAGGAACAATAAAAGATTTAACATTCACAAGTAAAGAGTTGGGAGAGGATGTGGAGCTTCTTGTTTTCTTGCCTGCTAATTTTTCGACTTTATATAAATATTCAGTCGTCATCGTTCAGGATGGGAAAGACTATTTTCAGCTCGGAAGAATTGGCCGAACGACGGATGAGCTTTTAAAAAATAGGGAGATAGAAAATATTATTATTGTAGGAATTCCATATAAAAATGTGGAGGATCGAAGAAGGAAGTATCATCCAGATGGGGAACAGCATCATGCTTATATCCGCTTCCTTGCCCATGAGCTTGTCCCATTTTTAGATTCAGAGTTTCCAACCTATCAAATGGGGATGGGGAGAGCACTAATGGGTGATTCACTCGCTGCCACAGTCTCATTAATGGCGGCAGTCCAATATCCTCATACATTTGGTAAAGTCCTGCTACAATCCCCTTATGTTAATAAGGAAGTATTGGAAGCTGTTAACGAGATGGAACAGCCACATCTTCTAAGCGTTTATCATGTCATAGGCAAAAAGGAAACTGAGGTTCAAACAACTGATGGCATACAGAAAGATTTTCTAACGCCTAACCGGGAATTATCGAAGCTGTTTTCGGAAAAAGGTTTTCCATGCTTTTATGAAGAGTTCGATGGAGACCATACTTGGACATACTGGCAACCTGACCTAAAAAGAGCTCTAAAACAAATGTTTTCTTAATTCTTTCTTGAGCCCATATTTACGCAAAAAAGTTCACATTTATAGTTACTGTTTATTCCTTGATTATTATATTAAAAATTAAGATAATTTGTTATAATGGTTTAATATAGAAAATTTTATTGTCATTTTTCTAATTTTTAGGCTGTTCCCATAAACTTTGTTGCTTTATTATTGTGATTTTATAAATAAATCTGAGTTGATTGGAGCGGAGGGCACTTGACTCCTGCGGGAATAGAGGGAAGCGGGAGACCCCACAGGCAGTTAACGCCGAGGAGGCTCCCGTCCCTCCCCGCGGAAGCAAGTGTCCGCAGCGGAAATCAACGGGTAACCTTTGTAGGCTAAAACAAAAATATATGCGAAAACAGCCAATTTTTATATGCAATGCGAAATAAAACAAAATATGAAAAATGGAGGGTATTTTATGAAATTAGGTATTGTTATTTTCCCATCGAAAAATTTACAGGACCTCGCTAACTCTTATCGAAAAAGGTATGATCCAAATTATTCTTTAGTTCCTCCACATCTTACTTTAAAGGAAGCATTTTACTTAGCTGAAGATCAGATTGAGCAATTAACCGTAACGTTGGATGAGATTGCAAACAAATATCAGCCTTTTTCAATTAAAACGACAAAAATCAGCTCATTCAAGCCAGTCAATAACGTTATTTATTTAAAAGTAGAAGAATCAAATGAACTTAATGAGCTGCACCAAGAATTAAATCGAGTCATTGTTTCGGAAAAACCAGAGTATGCATTTGTCCCGCATATTACAGTGGGTCAAAAGCTTTCCGATGATGAGCATTCAGATGTATATGGCTCCTTACGAATGAATCGTTTCGACAATGAGGAAATAGTAGATCGATTCCACCTTGTTTATCAGCTTGATAATGGATCTTGGACAGTTTACGAAACATTTCGTCTTGGAAGGGAATAGTGCATAAATGGAAGTAAAAATCGTTTCAAATGAACAAGAATTGAAAGATGCTTTTTCGATCCGCACAACAGTATTCGTTCAGGAGCAGCATGTTCCAGAGGAAGAGGAAATCGACCAGCACGATGATCATGCTGTTCATTTTGTCCTTTATGATAAGGATACCCCAGTAGGAGCAGGCAGATTCCGCACGGTTGATGGCACTGGGAAGGTAGAAAGAATCTGTGTGCTAAAAGAGCATCGCAAAACCGGAGCCGGAAAAATAATTATGAAGAAAATTGAAGAATATGCTAAAAACGAAGGATTTTCATTGGTGAAACTAAATGCACAAACACAGGCGATCCCGTTTTACAGCAGATTAGGCTATGAAATCATTTCTGAAGAGTTTTTAGATGCCGGCATTCCACATCGGACAATGAGAAAAACAATTTGATTTTAAAAAACTTCTGTCACAATGGCAGAAGTTTTTTTATGTGCGTTAAAGAAGGAATTCATTTCTAAGTAAAAAAAGAAAGGAGTCCAGTAAGCTATTTCGCTCTGCTACCCCTCCCTTCCTATATTAAATACACTCATTGTAATTGCAGCCTTTGCCCGTTATTTCACTGTATAGCTTTTCGATTTGATTCCTATTATTTCTATTATCTCGGTTAATTCCTTTTTTTGAGTTAATTGGTCGGCCTAAATTAAGCAGTAGGTTAGGCTGCTCCTCTTTCGGCGGGTTTATTGACGGTTTAATCCTACTTACAGGCACAAACCGATAAGGATCATACACATTGCCAATTTCCCTCTCCGCGTACTGATTATATTGGTAATTTGTAATTGGTGCGATATAGCCCATCGTTAACGCCCTCCTATTTAGATAAGAGTTGATTTTCACAAGTTTAATTCTTAGCTAACGGAAACTGGAATGGTTTTGATCTTCTCAGGGCAAGAAGTGAGATTAGAGGCAATTTGGCGTTACTTTTACTGGTTTTCCTAATGTTCATTAATATAGACATACGTTATGATTTTATGCTTTATGTACCTTTTGATATTTTCTTTCGTATTTTCCCAGGTTTTGATATGATAGACTTTGTCTAACTTAAAATGCAGAAGAAGGCGGCAACGTTATATACGATTGAAGATCCGCCAAAATTACATCGCCCCTTCTTCTATTAAAACGTTTAGGGGATTAATCAATTTGGACAAAGATGAGGAATCAATGATGAGAACAGCTATGCTGGAAAATAAAATGATTCATATTGAAAAAGTAAACAGGGAGCGATTTCAGTCCCTTTACGAGGATGGAAAAAAAGGAAGATTGCAATGTCCGGAATGTGGCGAAACCGTTCGTTTATACTTAGGAATCAATAAAGAACCGCACTTTTATCATATTCTGAATCCTAATCAAACATGTAAGGATACCACCAGCAACGGTCCTTTTTCTATACCAGTAGAGACAGCGGTTTATGAGGAACACAATGGGTTCAGAATCCCCAAATCTCGCTCCATCACTGCGGTTAAAGAGCCTGTAATCATTTTTAAAAAGGCACAGTCAGTGAAGAACATTCCTCCATACATTCCAGTAAGTCAAAATGAAATACATTATCCTTTCAACTATTTACACACATTGGTAAAATCCGGTGTGAATCTTGATCAAGCGCAAGCTGATGCTGTTTCCCGTACAGATGGCCCGCTTCTCGTACTCGCCGGTGCCGGCAGCGGAAAAACAAGAGTATTAACGACACGAACGGCTTTCATGATTCATGAAAAAGAGATCGATCCGAAATCCATTATGCTCGTTACATTTACAGCGAAAGCGGCTGCTGAAATGAAAGAGAGGCTCACCACGTATCCAAATATGGAACGCGGAAAAATCCAGCAAATTGTGTCAGGGACTTTTCATAGTCTTTTTTACCGAATATTAACCTTTCATTCTCCAGAGAAATGGAATTCAAATAAATTGTTAAGCCAAGGTTGGCAGCGGGAGCAAATCGTTAAACAAGCTGGCCGTGATTTACATTTAGACGAAAAAGAATTTGCCTACGATCTTGCGCTTCAGCAGATTGGGTTCTGGAAGAATTCCCTTGTTCCCCCTTCAAGAGTAAAACCGGAATCAGCATGGGAGGAACGTGTGGCGAATTTGTATATGCATTATGAACAAGCCAAAGAAAATGATGGGTTATTTGACTTCGATGATATGTTGACAGGTTGCTATACTTTTTTTCAGAACGAGCCTTCAATCCTCGAAGTCTATCAAAATCGCTTTCAACACTTTTTAATAGACGAATTTCAAGATATTAATAAGGTTCAGTATGAACTAATAAAAATGCTGTCTGCCAAAACAAAAAATGTTTGTGCAGTCGGGGATGACGATCAATCTATCTATGCATTTCGAGGGAGTGACCCTCAATACCTGCTTATGTTTGAAAAAGATTTTCCAGGCGCAGAAGTCGTCATTCTAAATCGAAATTATCGGTCTGCACACGAAATTGTTGCAACAGCCAATCAGATAATTGTCCAAAATAAACAGAGACGCACAAAAAAAATGCACGCGCAATTTACAAGCGAAAATGCACCCGTCTTATTTTATCCATATGATGAGGAAGAGGAAGCCACTTCGATTGTAACCGATATTCAGGAGAAAATATCTGAGGGTTATGAACCGAGGGATTTTGCGATTCTGTTCCGAACTCATACAGGCAGCAGGGCCGTGTTCGAGCGACTTGCCAATTCGAGCCTTCCTTTTAAAATTGACCAGGATGCTGAATCCTTTTACGAGCGGTTTATTGTAAAAAGTATGCTGTCATTTTTACAATTATCTTTAAATGAAGAGGATCAGGGAGCGATTAGAAATATTCTCCCCGCTTTGTTTGTAAAGCAATCTGTCTTAAAAGATTTAATGGCTGAGAGTATTTTAAAAGACTGCTCCCTTCTTGAATGCTTAAAGTATATAAAAACAGGCTTTTCTTTTCAGGAAAGTAAATTAAAAAAGGTCATTCCCGTCACCCGTTCATTAGCAAAAATGTCTCCGCTGGCAGCCATTGAGACGATCGAAAAGGAACTTGGCTATCAGGATTTCATAAAAAAACGAGGCAATGAAGGCAATAAACTGGAAAAAGGCTCTGATGATCTTAAGGATTTGAAAGTGGCGGCAAAAAACTTCACATCCATCCAGGAGTTTTTGGACCATGCTGAACATATGAAAGCCATGAACAAAGAGATGAAGCAATTCAGTAAAAAAAATGTAAATGCAATTACACTTAGCACGATCCATCGTGCTAAAGGATTGGAATATAAGGCCGTCTATATTGTCGGTGCAGTAGATGGCAGCCTGCCTCACGATCATGCGCTCGAAGCCTATCGAAATGGTGATTTTGCCCCTATTGAAGAGGAGCGCAGACTTTTGTATGTCGCCATTACAAGAGCAATGAAGCATTTATACATCTCGGTTCCAGAAAAAAGACGCGGCAAAAAAGCCTATCCGTCAAGATTTCTCTCGCCAATAAAGAAAAATGGCGAATTCGGAGAGAAAAGTTAAATTCAGCAGTTGGGAAAATCGAATATATTTGCCAATTCACACTCCCATGCATATATAATCAAGAAATAGGACCTGGCTTTGTTCCCCCAGGTCCTTTCTTATTAATTTTTATTATTAATCATCTTGGAAAGTGTAGTGAAATCAAGCTGTTTGCCATCTGTAACGATCGATTGAATAATTTTATCTTCTGTTTCTTTTGAGACTGGTTTATTTGCGATTTCTGATACCCTTTTAATGACGCTCCTTACGGTTTGTTCGTCTTTAAAGTTCGCATTTTGCAAGGAAGCCGCCAATTCAAATACATCCTTCATATTGACGCCAGTTTTCTTTTCAATGTTTTTAAAAAAATTATTATCCATGGTCTAACGTCACGCTCCTTCTTAAACTACTTTATATAGTATGAAGAAGGGCGGAAATTGTGCGTAAAGATTAGAGGCTTACACCAACAATAATCACCCTTTTGGCTTAAAGATAAGTGCACCAATAAAACCAAAAATGATCGCCGCCGAAATTCCAGAGCTCGTTACTTCAAACATACCAGTCAAAACGCCAACGAGGCCATGCCTTTCTGCTTCATTCATGGCACCGTGGACAAGGGCATTCCCAAAACTTGTAATTGGTATGGTCGCACCCGCTCCAGCAAAGTCGATCAGTTTTTCATATAGCCCAAAACCCTGAAGCACTGCACCAATCACAACAAGCAGGCTTAACGTATGCCCCGGAGTTAATTTGGCAACATCAAATAATAATTGACCAATGACACAAATGAAACCTCCTACGACAAAAGCCCAAAAAAACATTGGTATCATGTATATTTCCCTCCATTATTCATGAAAAAAAACCTTATTCATCCATTTCGATTGAAACAGCGTGAGCAATACAAGGAATGGTTTCATTCTGCTGAAAGGTTAGCGGTGATAAAAGAGCGCCCGTGGCAACAGCAAGAATTTTTTTATAAACACCTTGTCTCATTTGATTTAACAAATGACCGTAGAGTACGGTTGCTGAACATCCTGCACCACTTGCTCCTGAATGGACAGGCTGATCTTCCTGATAAATCAATAAGCCGCAATCCTGAAACTTTTCCCTGTCCATTTTCAAACCAGCATTTATTAATAACTCATAAGTTGTATTCTGTCCGATTCTTCCTAAATCACCTGTCACGATCAGATCATATTCAGATGGATCCATTTGCATATCCCTAAAGTGAGCGATAATTGTGTCCGCTGCCGCTGGAGCCATTGCCCCGCCCATATTTAATGGATCTGTTAAACCCATATCTATTACTTTCCCGATTGTTGCTGAAGTCGTTACCGGCAATGTTTGATCTCCTTGATTCGCTGTAACTAGGGCAACCCCAGCCCCCGTTACTGTCCATTGTGCAGTCGGCGGCTTCTGACCGCCATATTCAGTTGGATATCTGAACTGCCTTTCAACGGCAGCATTATGACTTGATGCACCTGTTAGCACATGTTTTGCACCTTGGTAATTGATGATAAAAGAAGCTAGAGCAAGTCCTTCCATCGAGGTCGAGCAAGCCCCAAAAATACCGAAGTAAGGGATTTGATTCGTTCTTGCAGTCAAGCTGGTTGGCGTAATCTGATTAATTAAATCTCCGGCAATAAAAAACTGAATATCTTCCTTTAAAAGCTTTCCTTTATCAAGGGCGGCTTGGTAAGCTTCCTCAAGCAGAATTCGATGCGCTTTTTCATAAGACTCTTGCCCCATCCATAAATCATCATGAAGGATATCAAAATCAGCTGCCAATTTTCCATTTGCTTCAAAAGGACCGCCCGAAACACCGGTTGCAGCGATGGCAGGACGATTTTGGAATACCCAGGATTGATTCCCTTTCAGCACTACAAAACCCCCCAAAGAACTAAAATTGTTTTGATTAAAGCAACGACGAAAGCCGAGAAAACACCGAATAAAATAACGGAACCTGCCAATTTAAACATATTTCCACCTACACCAAGAACAAATCCTTCTGTTCGATGTTCAATTGCTGCTGAAATAACTGCATTCCCAAAGCCGGTTACAGGGACGGCGCTTCCAGCACCCCCGAATTGTCCGATATGGTCATAGATTCCGAATCCAGTAAGTAGCATGGAAATAAAAACCATCGTTGCAACTGTTGGATTTCCAGCTGTTTGTTCAGTAAAGTTGAAACAGTAAATGTAAAAATAAGTGATTGCCTGTCCAACTGTACATATTAAGCCTCCAACAACGAATGCCCTTAAGCAATTCATTCCAACTGGACGCTTTCGTTCATGCTTCTTTTCAAGCTGCTGATATTTTTGTTGCTCGGGTGTCAATTTCTTCTGTTTCTTCCCCATCTTAATCTCCTTTCTACGCTGTTTCTTGTTTCAATTTAATAATTTCATTCAATTTTTTATTTGCTTTTTCTTGAGAAAAATCGTGGTCCTTCATTTTTTCATTTAACTTAACAGCCTCCAGAAAAATTTTATAATCACTAGAAACAGTAAATTTTACATCCGGGTATTTTTTTTCTAACATATTCTTCATTCTTTTCTCGATATTTTTCATTTGAAAACGGGATAAATGCTTTACTTTATAAGCGACCAAAGTATGTTTTTTGCCTTTGACAATTGCAACATCATATATTTCCTTCATGGAATCAATGTCTTGTTTAATATTCTCGACTAAATCCAGCTTCTCTTCTGTGTTTTTCTCAATTAATGCTGGGCTCGGATTTGTCGTTTTTATTAACGCCAGCCCGCTTTTCTTTGAATCATCCTTAGCACATCCAGCTAATCCGGCTAGTAATAAAGCAATAATCAACAAAAGTTTAGTTCTCATAATCGGTCCCTTCCTAACGTAAAATCATTTACCTATATTGTCCTCGAAAAAAAGTAAATTTATGAATGAATTCCCACAGAGCATTATTCCAAGTAATGTAAAAAACAAAAATCAGCCGGCAATGACCGGCTGATTTTAAGCATTTTTCTTACCCTTTTTTCCGCATCCACATCCTTTTTTCTTTTTCTTGGATTGTTGTGGATAAATTTTTACCGGTTGAGCATCTTTATTCATCCATATTCCCCTTTCAAGTATTGTTCAATTTATAATATTCTATGGAGAATTATGAATCTTGTGTAAATGGAAAGCCTATGTTTTGGATGGTATTGGTGGGAATACACCCATTTTACTCTTTTATAAAATGCTGGATTAGCGTTTCTCCGATCGCTGCTAAACCAGCAACTGCCAATACGAGAAGGACGGGATTAATAATAAAAGGAGTTAGCAAATACAGGATACTTAGCAGAAGGGATGACCATATACCCGTGCACCAATGGCAACTGAGTAGTTTACCGAGAAATCCGCGAATTCCTCCTTTTTTAGGAATTAAATAAACTTCTGTTTCACCTTTCTCATTTGTTTCTTGTATTTCATCAAAAAATGGATTCCTCATGAATTCAGTAATTTTATCATAGAGTAACAGCCGAGTTAGACGAAAGCTTGCTAAAGCTAATATTAGTAGTTCCATAAATGATATATCCATCTTCTATCCCCCAAACATTTTTTTAGGCTGTTTTGTAAAGTTTGTTGCTTTTAAAATGTAATTTTTATTTAATAATCTGAGTTGATTGGAGCGGAGGGCACTTGACTCCTGCGGGAATAGAGGGAAGCGGGAGACCCCGCAGGCTTTACGCCGAGGAGGCTCCCGTCACTCCCCGCGGAAAGCAAGTGCCCGCAGCGGAAATCAACGGGCAAGCTTTCAAGGCTAAAACAACAATATATGCGAAAACAGCCTTTTTTTAAAACTTTTAAAACCAAGGCATTTGTCCGTATCCCATTAGGCATTATGCCAATATGTTATTAGGAAGGTAACATAAGAATCAATAAGGAGGTATTGTAAAAATGGGTTACAGAGAAAAAGACAACTTTAACGGCTGTGTATTCGATATCCTCCGAGCGATAAAAAATATTCAAGACAATGAGGAAGTTTATGAATACCCAGCCACAAGCTTTCTCCGGCAGCTTGGAGCTATTTCTCCTTCAAAAAGTAAAAATGTCACCCCTGATTCACGTGTTTTTGTATTAAAGACTGCCGATGGGGCGTCATTTCACGCATTCTTTACAGGAAATGACAGTGCCTGTGTTTCAATCTTTTTCCGCGTTGAAGAAGTATTTAACAATGGCTGTGCGGTTCTTCGTGTCCTTGAACCTATAAATATGAAACAAGGTGGAGAAACGGTAAACATAGCAAATGAATACTCCATTGATTTAGAAAAAATCTGTGAGGTAGACTCCTTCCGCAGTACAGATGACTTCATCACAGTTGAATTACATTCCTTCTGCGCTGTCCAATGTATTGCCGATGTAGATTTAGCCATTCATAAAGATTAAATTAATGAGCCAGTCGTTTAATACGGCTGGCTCATTTGTTTGTTCATCCTTTTTTTCTTATCCCAACCATTCTTACTTCCTTTAATGCTTGAATTTTCATTTCTTCCGTTTTCCCATCAAAAAGCTTCACTTCAATTATTTCCTCTTTTTTGGAAATAAGAAACCCGATTAAGGTATTCCCTTCTGTTTCAAAAATACATGGAATAGGAGGCAGCTGCTTCGGAAAATGAATTAAATAATCAAGTCGCTCCACCGTATTCATTTCATTAAAGCTTTTTATTCTTTGAAAAGAAGAAACTAATTTACTCTTAGACCGAAACGCAAAAGTAGACGTTTGTTCTTTTTCTACCTGTTGGCTTTCATATGCCTCAATCACTTCTTGAACCTTTTCACGCAGTTCTAATTCAGGATCCTTAGCTTTTAATGCTATCGAAACTTTCTTTTGTTCTTTTGAGCTTAAATTCACTTTTGTTTCAAAAAAATCCAAATTTGCCAATCTACTTTCCTCATCTATCTTTGATTTTTCTATCGGAAAAATGGGTTGCTTTTCCTTTTCCATGTCGTTTTTTTTACTTGAATAGAATTCTTGCATTTTTGCATTCGGGAATATCATTGCGGGTTGATTTATAAAAACATTTGGGTTTTTCTTTTTTATGCCTGTCATTTCGGTCACCTCCATAAACATATGGGTTCACCTTATATGTGTATGCGAAACATAGGATTACGTTGCAAAGAAAAAACCCGCTTCACTAGTGGAAGCAGGTTGAGATTTTTACAAAATATGATATCCAGAATCAACATGTATATTTTCGCCAGTAATCCCGCGAGATAGGTGGCTGAACAGGAATACGGCTGTATCGCCAACCTCTTCAGGTGTCGTTGCTCTGCGGAGAGGTGCACGCTCTTCGATTTCTTTTAAGATTAAGTTAAAGTCACTAATTCCTTTTGCAGAAAGAGTCCGAATCGGTCCTGCGGAAATAGAATTGACACGAATGCCAACTTTTCCAAGATCACTAGCTAGGTACTTCACACTAGCATCTAGTGAAGCTTTTGCAACACCCATAACATTATAGTTTGGCATCGCACGCTCTCCGCCAATATAGGTTAATGTCACGATGCTTCCGCCTTCTGTCATTAAATCCTTTGCTTCTTTCGCAACAGCTGTTAACGAATAAGAGCTAATATTATGGGCAAGCAAAAATCCGTCACGCGTTGTGTTCATATAATCACCTTGAAGCTCTTCCCGATTAGCAAATGCTATACAGTGGGCAATCCCATGAATTGTTCCAACTTGCTCTTTAATTGACGCGAAGCACTTTGCAATATCTTCATCACTTGTCACATCACATGGCAACACAAGCGAATTTGCATTTTCAAGCGATTCAGCCAGTTCGTGTACGCTTTTCTCAAGTCTTTCTCCTGCATAAGTAAAAATTAAACGGGCACCAGCATCGTGAAGCGATCTTGCAATTCCCCATGCAATACTACGCTTATTCGCAACACCCATTACAACAAATGTTTTTCCTTGTAAAGAAAGAGTCATTCCTTTATCCTCCTGAATATTATTACATGTTATTAGTACCTAGTACTAATTTTACTACAATTGTTATAAAAAGAAAAGAAATCTAGATCAAATTCGCCAAGGCGAATTTGCGCCCAGATTTTTACCAAAAAAATAAAGCCTAATGTTGAGAGGGTTTCAAGCCACATATCTGGATGTACAACATCAAGGCCGCTTTTCCCAATCACTAAGCCCATCAGAAATTCCGCAACGACAACAGGAATAAAATTTAGTTTTAGACGATGCAGCAGGATTGGTGTCAAAAACGCAATCAGAATGACAGTAACTAGCGAAGCAGCTGACACTCCATGCTCTTCCATCCAATTCCTCCCTCGTTTTTTAGGCTTTATTTTATTAAATACTCCATAAACATTGTAGCCATACCAAAATAAATCAAAATGCTGATAATATCATTAATCGTTGTAATAAATGGGCCGGAAGCTACAGCGGGATCTATTTTAAACTTGTGCATAATCAGTGGAATGAGAGCACCAGCCAATGTGGCAACAATGAGCGTACATAAAATTGAAATACCAACGAGGATTCCTAAAAACAAATTATTTTGCCAAATAAATACAATCAGTGACACAAGCGCCCCACAGATTGCACCTGTAATCAGTCCAGTTCCTGCTTCCCTTATTATTAACTTCTTTTTGTCTTCATTTTCTAAATCACCTGTAGCAATTCCGCGAACAGCAACGGCAAGTGCCTGTGTCCCTGTATTTCCGGCCATCCCGGCAATGAGAGGGATGAAAACTGCAAGAATTGCCACTTCCTTTAATGTATCTTCAAAACGTTCGATCATGCTTGCTGTTAACATGCCAAGAAACAGCAATATGATGAGCCATGGTAGCCTTTTTCTTGCGGCTGATAGTGGACTCTTGTCAATTGTATCCATATCTGAAACGGCAGCCAGTTTCGAATAATCATCTGACGCTTCTTCATCCATGACGTCCATGATATCATCAACCGTTATGATTCCTAATAAATGATTTTGAAAATCAACGACAGGCAGGGCCAAAAAATTATAATCCTTTATTTTTCGAGCAACTTCTTCTTGATCATCCCCGACAGAAACAGTAACAATCCGATCATTCGTAATTTCAGCAATCATTGTGTCATCATCATTGACAATTAAATCCCTTAAAGAAATGACACCAACTAACCTCTTCTCCTCATCTATAACATAGACATAATAAATGGTCTCGGCCTTAGGTGCTTCATTTTTTATAATATACATCGCCGAGCGGACCGTCTGGTTTGCGGCAATCGAAATGAAATCTGTTGTCATTATACTTCCGGCAGTATATTCCTCATAATGAAGCAGATCCTTAATTTCCTGTGCTGCCTCTTCATCCATGATCGTTAAATAGCTTACGACCTGGTCTTTTTCGAGCTCATTTAAGACATCAACTGCATCATCTACATACATTTTTGAGATCATATCTGCCGCATAATTCGGACTCATTTCTGCGAGTACTTCTTTATAATTATTATCGTTTATTTCAAGATTCTCGAATAATGTTGCCATCTCTTCGGGTGAGAGATAATGATACATCTTTTCTCTCGTTTCTTCATCCAATTCCTTAAAAAATGAAGCCTGATCATAAGGGTGCAATTCCAGAAATTCATCGCGGAATTTTTCTATTTCTTCATTTTGTAAAGATTCGATTAGTAATTCCCTATTCATATGATGGTCTGCCTTTTCATTTGATAACTCCAAATCGTGATTTCCTCCTTTCCCTTCCAATTATAATACTCCACTATACTAGCAAAACTTCGCTTTTAATAAAAGAGCCTATTGTCCAATGAATGTAATAATACATAAGTTTTGGTATGATAATAGTAAAAAAGGAGTCTCGCATGAAACTAGACATTATCGGAGATATTCATGGTTGCTTTGACGAATTCAAGGAGCTGACGGTTAAACTTGGGTATGAATGGGTGGAAGGCTTTCCTATTCATCGGAGTGGAAGAAAGTTAGCTTTTGTCGGTGATTTAACAGATCGAGGGCCTCAATCATTAAAGGTTGCAGATACGGTATGGACGCTTGTGAATAAGGGGCTCGCGCATTATGTTCCGGGAAATCACTGCAATAAGCTATATCGATATTTTTTAGGCAATAAAGTGCAGCTCACTCATGGCTTAGAAACGACAGCTGCAGAGTATGAAGCCCTTGACGAAAAAGGCAAAAGGAATATTCGCCAAAAATTTATCGAACTTTATGAAAAAGCACCATTATACAAAGTCCTTGATAGCGGCAAGCTTATCATCGCTCATGCCGGTATTCGCCAAGATTATATCGGGCAGCATTCCGAGAGAGTCAAAACCTTCGTACTATACGGAGACATTACGGGGGAAAAAAATCCGGACGGCTCCCCTATTCGCCGTGACTGGGCACAGCACTATAAGGGAGATGCTGTGATTGTTTATGGGCATACCCCGGTTAAAGAAGTGCGCAAAGTAAACAACACATACAACATTGACACTGGAGCCGTTTTTGGCAACAAGCTGACAGCCCTCAAGTACCCTGAGCTGGACGTTTTATCCGTTCCTTCCACCATGCCGCTAGTTGAGGAGAAGTTCAAGAAAATATAGTATGAATGAAACGGAAATTGTGAGCTTTGCAAATAAAAACTGAAAACTTGCTAATAGACAGTGGAAACTTGCAATTAAGCGGACTAAACTTACTAATTAACAGAGGAAATTTCTAAAAGAGAACCTAAATCTTGTAAAAACTGCTCTCTTTTTGCAGATATTAGGCTTGAATAGAAAAAAAGCCGAGATATCGGCTTTTTTCTATTCAAGCAGTCGTTTCATATCTTCAGGCAATTCTTGCTTGAAAGTTAAATTTTTTTCTAAAAATGGATGAAAAAATGAAAGTTCGCAGCAATGCAGCGCCTGTCTGCTAAGCAAAGCTGTTTTTCCTCCGTAAAGGTCGTCACCTACGAGTGGATGACCTAAATATGATAAATGAACACGAATCTGATGTGTCCGTCCTGTTTCTAATTGCAGCTGTAAATGTGTAAAGGCAGCAGAGCTGCGGATGACTTCATAACGAGTACAAGCATATTGTCCATCAGGGCTGACTTCTCTTTCAATAATGCTGTTCTGTTTCCGTGCAATCGGTTTTTCGATGACACCGCTGTCAGTCGTCAAAAGTCCTTCTGCAAATGCTTCGTAAAACCGTTTAATCTCGCCGGCTTTTTGCTGTTTGCTCAATAAGTGATGGACATGCCGATGTTTGGCAATTAGCACGATTCCAGACGTATCTCTGTCCAATCTTGTTACAATATGAGAAGTTGAAGTTAAACCAATTTGTTCATAATAGTGAATTAAAGCACTAGCAAGGCTGCCGGCTGGGTGCTCCCTTGAAGGAATTGTGCTCATTCCTGCTTGCTTGTTTACAACTATGACAAAATCATCTTCATATAAAATATCTAATAGCAAAGCTTCTCCTTTTATCCCTGCACTCGGACTTTCTTCAGGAAATTCCACATGTAACAAGTCACCTTGCTTCAGTATATAGCGGACCGTTTCTTCCTCGCCGTTTACTGTGATGAAGCCGCCTTTAAATTTGATATCTGTCAAAGCTGTTTTCGATATCTCTTTTTCTTTTAAAAAGTCTATGATGAATTTTTTCTCATCAATATCAGTTATCTGCCATTGCAATTGAAATCGCGACATGCTGTTTCTTGCCCCTATTCCTAAGTTGTCAAGCTCCGCCGCAAAATGGATGCCATAGATGTTTACCGGTCAGCGATAACCAGCTCGAGGTTCTTTTAAACCTCTACTTTTCACCTTAATCAGCTACGAACGAATCGTGAACCCGTTTCCAAAACGGAAATGGACGGAAGCGGGCAAAACGGATTTTCTCATTGGCAACGCGGAATTGAATAGATTTCACATCTTTATGAAGCAGTGTTAAATGATCGATCGTGATCTGGAAATCCGGCTCATTCACAGGTTTAAGCATACATGTATGGTGAGCTGGAAGAACGAGTGGAGAACCAACCGTCCGGAAAACTTTATTATTAATTGAGGCCATTTCAGCAAGCTGGATAGCCGGCAAGGACGGGTGCAGTATCGCCCCTCCCAACGCCTTATTATAAGCTGTGCTCCCTGAAGGTGTTGAAACACATAGCCCGTCTCCCCGGAATCGTTCAAAATGCTGCCCGCGAATTTCCACATCCATCACAAGCGTGCCTTCAACCGCTTTAACGGTTGATTCATTTAATGCAAGATACCTTGTTTCCCGACCGCCATGCTGATAGCGGATTATGACCTCAAGTAACGGATATTCACTGACCTGATATGGCGTTTTCGCAATGGCAATGACAAGCTTTTCGATCTCCTCCGGTACCCAATCCGCATAAAACCCAAGATGGCCTGTATGAATGCCGACAAAAGCCGTTTTGTCCAAGCGGCCGGTATAGCGATGAAACGCGTAAAGCAATGTGCCATCTCCGCCGACAGAGACGACGATATCCGGCTGATCTTCATCATATGTAAGGTCGAAATCCAATAGGTACGTTCTCATTTTATGCATGAGCGTATTTGATTTCGCATCCCCTTTTGAAGTAATCGCAAATTTCATCGGGTTCAAGCTCCTTCATATCATATTCGCCTTGGCGGATTTGCGCCCAGATTTTATCGGGCTTGCTCGATAAATTCCTTTAAAAAATCTGAGGCATCCGCCGGAGGCTTAACTTTATTCAGCCGGGGTTTGAACCCCACTGAATTGGATACCTTTTGCATTCATCTCGCCACTTATATCGTTTACAGACTTCTGCTGAATAAAGTTGAAATAAGTCAAAAATAAAGACAAACTTAGAGGGGGATAAAGTGAAACTTCCATCAGTGGGAGTTTTCGACGTACAGAACATTCTAGTGCCGACGTTGCCACAGGAAGTGGCGTTCTTAGTAAGCCTTCATCCCCCACCGATGGTTAGTTGCCTAATGGGCGTGCACTTATGTATAGTTGTTATTGTTCTTTATTTCTTGTAAAAAAAGCCTGCGCCTCCTGGATTTCTCCGCGAATTAGCGACATTTCTTCATCCAGCCTGAAGGCCGCTTCTGCTGCTCTTTGCAGTCTCATTTGGATATCCTTAGGGAATTGCCCTTTATATTTATAATTTAAAGAATGCTCAATCGTTGCCCAAAAATTCATTGCCAGCGTCCGAATCTGGATTTCTACAAGAATCTTCTTTTCACCTTTTATCGTTTGAACGGGATAACGGATGACAACATGGTAAGAACGGTAACCGCTAAATTTCTTATGCGAAATATAATCTCTTTCCTCCACGATTTCAAAGTCATTTCTATTTCTAAGCAATTCAACGACCTTCATAATATCATCGACAAACTGACACATCATTCTTAATCCAGCAATATCCTGCATTTCCGTTTCAAGTTTTTCTAAGGCAATTCCCTTTTCGTTCGCCTTATCTAAAATACTTGCAATCGGCTTAACCCTTCCCGTAACAAATTCGATCGGCGAATGGGTAGAATCTTGTTCAAATTGTCTCCTCATGCCTTTAAGCTTAACCTTTAATTCTTCTACAGCCTGTTGATATGGCCTTAAAAATTGATCCCAATGCTTCACGATAGACATCACCTCATCCGATTTTTATTAGAACAGCCTAACCCTTAATAAGTATATTCGGGCCAGATAATGCATTGGCGGATGAAAATAACTTGATCAAATTCGCCTTGTCGTTTTTGCGCCCAGATTTTCACCTTAGGTTGCTCGATAAATTCCTTTAAAAAATTGAAAGGCTTGCCGAAGGCTTAACTTTATTCAGCTTGGGTTGAACCCACACTAAATTGGATACCTGTTTGCATTCATCTCGCCACTTATAGAAGTGGGAGAGACTTCAGCTGAATAAAGTTAAAATGTACTTTCTACTTTCTTAACCATTTCCTCACCGTAATTACTGTTCCCTTTAATATTTTCGATTAAATAGCTCAATTCATCGTTGAAACCAGGAAGAAGCAATTGCTCCATACGATTGATCAAGTAAACAGGCGCATTCATTTCATGCGCTTTTTTTACCTCTGGCCAAAATGTATCAGGAATGGCTACATAAGTATACTCATCGTTACGATCTGTTATGTAAATAAAAGATAGGTTATCTGAATCAACGAGCATTTGCTCCATTGGCTTCAATTCTGAAATGGAGAATTCTTCTCCGGCACTTATTAATAATTTCTTCTCAATTTCATTAAAATCTGCGTTAATAATTGTCATTTTATTTTTCATCACTTCTACCTCCAAACTCTGTTCCTATTTTATCGCAGATTAACGGGCAGTAAAACCCCTACTTGTAAATTTGTAGAATCTTAGATGCTAAAGTGAAGGGTTAACTTCCCTTAAAGGCCCGATTAAGGAACACAGACTAAAGCGGCATATCCCGTGGGCCGGCACTAACCATCAGATGAAAAAACACCCACTGATGGAAGTTCCAATTTAACATACATATATATCCCAATAATCTAAAATAAATTGCGGGAAAGATAGATGAAAGAGATAATAGGATAATGATGCTTGAAAGGATGAATATTCATTGGCTCAAAATATTGAAATCGAGTTTAAAAATATCATTACAAAACATGAATTTATAAAACTGATCGATCATTTCCAATTAAACGACAATGATTTCTTCATACAAGAAAACCATTATTTTGATACTGCTGACTTTTCCTTAAAAGAAAACGGCTGCGCCCTCCGAATTAGACAAAAAAATGACAATTATGAGTTGACTTTAAAACAGCCGCATCAGGATGGCTTGCTAGAAACGAATGAAGCACTAAATGCGGGATCTGCAGAGGAAATGTTCCAAAACGGAAAGCTATCCAATGAGACTATACGGACCCTCATTGAAAAAATGCACATTAATCCAAATGCGATTCAATATTTCGGCTCTTTAACAACAAAAAGAGCTGAAATTGAATATAAACAAGGCTTAGTCGTTCTGGACAATAGTTTCTATTTAAATAAAGAAGACTTTGAGATAGAATATGAAGTAAGTAACCGAAAAAAGGGCCAGTCCATATTCGCAGCCTTGCTTTTACAATTAGAAATTCCGATTCGAGAAACAGAAAATAAAATTAAACGTTTTTATAACGAGAAAAAAAATCAGCAAGGCCGCTTTTAAAAGGAGACACAAGCGATGGATGTTAGTCAAATAAAAGTCATGCTGGAATTACAGGCACTGCAAAATTTCAACAGTTCCCAATCAAACTCGAGTCAAAACTCTTTATTTCAGGAGCTTCTTACAAATTTATTATCAGATAATAAACTAGAAACATTTTTACAGCCATTCGAGCAGCCCGGGTCGCTTGCTTCCATAGACCCTTATTTTAACAAACCAATTACAGCTTTAACAGGCCCATCCCTGCCTCCTGTAAATTTAACAAAACTTTCAGGAACCAATAAGAATGATTTTGATGAAATTATTGAAAAAGCTTCGGAACGGTATAAAATACCGGTGAAACTTCTCAAATCTGTCATTAAGCAGGAGTCGAACTTTAATCCGAACGCCATTAGCCATGCAGGTGCATCGGGCTTGATGCAGTTGATGCCAGCAACAGCTAGGGGCCTTGGTGTTGAAAATATTTTTGATCCGAAGGAAAACATTTTCGGCGGAGCGAAGTATTTGCGCCAAATGCTGAACAAATATAATGACAATATCGAACTAGCTCTTGCCGCCTATAACGCAGGTCCAGGAAATGTAGATAAACATGGAGGGATTCCACCTTTTAAGGAAACCCAAAGGTATGTACAAAAAATTACAAGCTCATTCTTCGCCTGAATTCCCTTTCCGTCTATTGCTTGCCAATAGGCGTTTTTTTTGATATTACGTTATGAAAAATATGATTAAATTCCCCCATTTCGCGAGCAGAATATCCTTGGAGAAAATTAGGAATTTATTTTAGAAGCTGTTTGTTTGAGATATAAATTACTCATTGATAGAATAAAGAGAGATTCTAGCCCGATAGGTTAAGCTGGAGCGCTATTTTACATGACAACTAATAAAGGGAGTTTTCATATGGTCGAGAAAATGCATACACCGTTCGACGCGATCGGCGAGGAAAAACTCCACCTTCTTGTGCAGGCTTTTTACAACCGGGTTGGACAACATCCCGATCTTGCCCCTATTTTTCCTAATGATCTTACAGAGACTGCAAGAAAACAAAAGCAATTTTTAACTCAGTATTTGGGAGGCCCGCCCTTATATACATCTGAACATGGCCATCCAATGCTTCGGGCCCGTCATATGCCTTTTAAAATAACGGAAACAAGAGCAAAGGCATGGCTGTCGTGCATGAAGGAAGCTATGGACGAAGTCAATCTTGAGGAACCGATCAGAGAAGACTTTTTTGCCAGACTCTTTTTAACTGCACAGCATATGATCAATACAGCTGAAAATGATACGATGAAAGGTGAGAACTTGTGAGCAATCAGGAATCATTCGAATTAAAGTCGACATCACCTCATTGTAATAACAATGAGAAAAAGCCGCTTGAATTGTACTTGTTCGTCGATCCTCTTTGTCCGGAGTGCTGGGCACTTGAACCCATAATTAAGAAACTCATGATAGAATATGGCCGTTATTTTTCCATTAAACATGTATTAAGCGGTAGACTGGCAACTTTAAATATCGGCAAAAGGCAGAACTATGAAAATATGGCTGATCTATGGGAAAAAACAGCTAGTCGTTCTGGAATGTCTTGTGATGGAAGTCTTTGGCTTGAGAATCCGATTTCCTCTCCTCATCTTGCCTCCATTGCGATTAAAGCAGCGGAACTGCAAGGCAGAAGAGCTGGAATTCGGTTTTTGCGCAAATTACAAGAAGTATTGTTTTTGGAGAAACAAAATGTTTCGAGTTTTGACGTGTTAAAGGAATGTGCGAAAAGTGTAGGTCTTGATGTAGCAGAATTTATCTCTGATATTCATTCCGATAGTGCGGCCAGGGCTTTTCAATGTGATTTAAAAATCACTTCCGAAATGGAAGTTCAAGAAATCCCGACGCTCGTTTTCTTTAACGAAAATATTGAGGATGAAGGGATCAAGATTGCCGGGTATTATGATTATGAGGTATATGAACAAATTTTAGAGGAAATGCTGATGGAAAAACCAGCGCGTTCCACTCCTCCTTCAGTCGAGAAATTTTTACAATGTTTTAAATTTGTAGCCTCGAAAGAAATCGCCGTTGTTTATAACATGACCATCAATGAAGTAGAACGGGAAATGAAAAAGCTACAATTAAAACAGATTGTTGAACAAATTCCGGTAAAGTATGGGATGTTTTGGAAGTATAATGATTTCGCTAAAGATGAATGTTAGTTCTAGGATATGGAAAAGACCATGCAAACGTGAAAGTTAGCATGGTCTTTTTCACTTATATACGAACAAAGGGGATGAGAGAAATTCTTCACGATTCAAACAAAGGGGTAGATGTTTGTGTGTGATTAACTTCATGTCTGTAATATATCATGAATCTATTTCAGCAACAATAAGTTTGTGTGTTTCTTCACAATATTGTCATATACTAAAGGACAACTGAATATTCTAGAGATGAGAAGTGAGATTGGAGGAAAGTCAATATGAAGATTGTTTTAATGCTCCTATTTATAGTATTTTCCTTTGTTCTAAATATATTGGGCCTTATGAAATTAATTCCTGTTGTTATTACCTCACCTCTCCTTTTTATTTCTCTGTTTATCTTTATATTATCTATTAATGAGCGGAAAAAATTTAGAGGTTATTAATTTCAGACGCGATTTCGAAGTACTCAATTTATTGCAACAGGTTGATCGTTGAAAGCGGAAACTTCAACCCCCAAATTTTTAAGTAAAAGAAACAAGGAGAACAGACCCAAGTCCATCCTCCCTCAAAAATTAAGCTAATAAATTTTCCATTTCAATCAGTTTTTCTTCGAATACTTTACAAGCATCCTCAATTGGTTTGGAACCCGTCATATCTACTCCAGCTTTCTTTAGTACTTCAATTGGATAATCGGAGCTTCCGGATTTCAAGAACTCAATATACCGCTCAACAGCCGGCTGCCCTTCTTCTAAAATTTGCTTGCTTAATGCAGTAGCTGCACTAAATCCTGTTGCATATTGGTATACATAGTAATTGTAATAGAAATGTGGAATCCGGGACCATTCTAGTCCAATTTCCTCGTCAATAATAAGCTCTTCTTCACCGAAGTATTTTTTATTTAGCTCGTAATACTCTTTTGTTAATGAATCAGCTGTTAATGGTTCACCGTTTTGTGCTTTCTGGTGGATAATATGTTCAAACTCAGCAAACATCGTCTGACGGAATACGGTGCCCCTGAAACCTTCAAGATAATGATTTAAGAGGAATAACCGTTTTTTATCATCATCAATCGTCTTCAGCAAATAATCACCTAGAAGCGCTTCATTACATGTAGAGGCAACCTCTGCAACGAAAATCGAATAACTTCCATATGGATACGGCTGAGTTTTGCGCGTGTAATAACTATGCACGGAATGCCCGAATTCATGGGCAAGCGTAAACAGAGTATTGACATTATCCTGCCAGTTCATCAAAATATACGGATTTGTCCCATAGGCCCCTGAAGAGTACGCCCCGCTCCGCTTCCCTTTGTTTTCATGAACATCCACCCAGCGATTTTCAAAGCCCTCTTTTAATACATCTAAGTAATCTTCTCCGAGCGGTGTCAATCCTTTTAATATCAAATCCTTCGCTTCTTCATACTTGACTTCCATTTTTACTTCTTTTACTAGAGGTGTATAAAGATCATACATATGAAGCTCTTCAACACCCAATACTTTTTTGCGCAGTTTTACATAGCGATGCAATAAATGCAAATGATCATTAACCGTTTTAACGAGATTATCATACACACTTTCAGGGATATTATCACTCGCTAATGCCGCATGGCGGGCAGAATCATAATTTCTTATTTTCGCATTAAAATTATCCTTTTTCACATTCCCGCTTAATGTACTTGCAAACGTGTTGCGGAATTTCCCGTATGTTTCGTAAACGGCCTTGAACGCATCATGCCTTACCCGCTGATCGTCACTTTCAAGAAAACGAATATAGCGCCCGTGGGTAATCTCCACTTCTTCGCCATTTTCATCTTTAATGGATGGGAATTCCAGATCAGCATTATTCAGCATGCCAAACGTATTTCCGGAAGCTCCCAATACTTCAGATGCTTGGGCTAGCAGTGCCTCCGATTCCGCAGAAAGGACGTGCGGCCGTTGCAAATTAATTTCCTCAAGAGAATGCTTATATAGCTGCAGCTCTTCCTTTTCATCTAAAAACTCAATTATTTTCTGTTCATCAACAGCCAAAATTTCGGGGACAATATAGGCAAGCGCACTTCCAGCCTGTGAATACAAATTCTTAATTCGATCATCCATCCCTTGATAAAAAGAATTCGTTGTATCTTGGTCATAACGCATATGTGCGTATGTATATAGCTTTGCAAGACGTTCTAATAGATGATCTTGATATTGTAATGCTTCGTAAAGCAAATCAGCACTTTTCCCGAGTTTCCCTTGAAACTTGCTGGCACCTGGTACTAGCCCATTAACATCATTATATTCTTTTTCCCATGCGTCATCATTCGGATAAATATCTTCCAGCCGCCATGTATCTTCCACTGTTATTTCACTTCTGCTTGGAAGCTTTTTTACTGCTTGTTCATTTGTCATCAATCCATCCTCCATTCAGCGATTACCCAAACTTCCGAAGAAATCGTCTTAATTGTTATTTCTATCCTAACATCTAAATTCCTTCTCTACACCTTATATTATGTTCAAAAGAACTATTTCATTATGATTGGTCTTTAAACAGGCTTTTGAATATGAACTTACCGTACTTTCCGTAAAACGCCTTCTCCAATTCCATCTGTTGAGTCTGATTTTCAGCTAAAATCATCGAATTAATTTTTCTAAAACGGTTTGTACCTACTTCTTGAAGAATATTTACTTTGACAAGCAGATTGATATATTCCTTAACGGCTATAAGTGGATTAACATTTGAATTTAGTGGTAATTTCCTCAATCTCACATCTTTATTCCGTACTCTTCTTCTAAAGGAGATAAGGATTTGCTCCATGGAAATCCACTCCTGCTGATTTAAAATATCCATAAATAAATAGCTTTGCCACTGAACAGCTGGTGTTTCAATATAAGGTGCATGGGGAACAGGCAAACCGATTTCTGGTGGAAGAAAAGATGGGATAATGGAATGAGCGTATAGTTCTTGGAGATATTTATTTCGCAGTGATTGCTGACTATGAGTAATGTAGAGTTTCACTTTTCTTATTTCCCTTAGCCAATCTTCAGCTTGTAGAGATGTTTTGCATATGGGATCAAGCAGGATGGATAGTTTGGCTGATTTCAGATTTGTAATTGTGAATTGAGTTAATACATTTTTAACAGATACGGGGATAATATGGTGCATCGTTATGAAGGTGTTTGTAACGGGACAAAATGCGGGAAGTCTCCAATTTCCGAAAGCGTCTTTTACTAAAAATAAATAATCAAACCCAGATAGTGCTGCTCGAGTATTACCTTTTCGTTTGATATTTTTTCCCGCCATAAGCCAAATGGGTGTAATATTCGCTTTCAAATAGGTTTCTGTGCGTTTGATAAATAATTCTTCGGGAATGACGGAACACTGATATTCGAGCGCAAATTGAACGCCATTATAGTTAAAACCAATATCTGGACGTTGGGCAATCTCTTTATAGTAAGGTTCCAGAACAGGTAACAGCCCCTTTGATTCTAGCCATTCATATAAGGTGATTTTCCCTTTTAAATGATATTCCGACTCCCGTTCATAGCTTTCATGACATGCTGCCCCTTTTTGATGCGCAAAATGGGTCATTCTCTTTGTACCAATTTTTAAAATAACTTGTTCCCCGCACTCCGGACAATAAAAGTTTTCTTTTTGTCTAATCGCTTTTAAGTGCCCTTGATTGCGATTTTCAGCTAAACTGAACCATTCCCCCTGCTTTGTTTTTGAAACTAGCAAATCGTCATCATCTCCTCTCTTTTTAATTGACTTAATTCGACATGTTTTATAATTATCCTTCTTATATGTACAAAAAACCCCAACCAAAAGGCTGGGATTCTGAAGCTATAATAAGGGTGATAACAACCTTGACGTTGATTCAATGATTCGGTAGCCGATGTGCCTGTTCTTAAATTTGTCTATTTCAATTTCCTTTGAATTACGGAGATCATTTTCATATTCCTTAACAAGCTTTTGGGTGCTTCTTGTCCGATACAAAAACACATTTACCTCGAAATTCAAGTGAAAGCTCCTCATATCCATGTTAGAGGTCCCGATTGACGCCAATTCACCGTCAACGATGATAATTTTACTATGCATAAATCCTTTTTCATATTCGTATATTTTTACGCCGGCCTCTAACAGTTCAGGAAAATAAGATCGGGAGGCATGAAAGACGATTTTCTTGTCCGGATTTTGCGGTACGAGCAGTCTGACATCAATTCCACTCAAAGCCGCTATCTTTAGCGCCGAGAAAATATCTTCATCAGGAATAAAATACGGCGACGCAATCCAGACTGACTTTTCCGCCGATGTAATCATCGAGAAAAAAATGTTTTTAATTACGCTCCACTCATTGTCAGGCCCGCCAGCAATCAATTGCACCCCGCCATAAATGTTTTCTTCGAGATTTGGAGAAAAATATTCGGCAGATAAAATACTATTATTCGTCATATAATACCAATCCTGCAGGAAAATAAGTTGAAGGCTTCGGACAGCCTCCCCTTTCAACATCAAATGGGTATCCCGCCAAAAACCAAAGCTTTCATCGCGCCCTAAATATTCATCCCCGATGTTTAGCCCCCCAACGAACCCAATACTTCCGTCAATGACAATAATTTTGCGGTGATTTCGGAAATTAATTTTACTATTAAGGAAAGGCAGCCTAACAGGGCCAAACGGAATTATTTCCACACCTGCATGTCTAAGGTCTGAAATGTATCTCTTCGACAATTCCCAGGACCCAACAGCATCATATAGGAACCGTACCTTTACCCCTTCCTTTGCCTTTGTAATTAATATTTCCTTCATCTCTTGGCCAATCTCATCATGGCGTACAATATAGTACTCAATGTGGATATGGTGAGTTGCTTCCTTTAAAGATTCCAAAACATGACGGAAAGTCTCTTCACCGTTTGTCAAAACCTTGGTCCTTGTCGCAAACGAAATCGGGCTATTTCCGAGATTCTGCGCCAAATTAAACAGCTTCCTTTGATGGTCACCCATTTGCTTCATTTTCTCCCCATTGGAAGGATCAAACTCTCCTTCATATCTTAAAAAAGCCTGTTTATCAAGAAAATATTTCCTTCGATACAGCTTTTCCTTTTTATAATTTCGACCAAAAAAAAGATAAAAAATAAAGCCGATTAACGGAAAGCTGCCTAATACAACTAACCACGTCAGTGTTTGAGCAGGATGGCGATTTTCAAGGAAGATTACAAATGCAATAAACATAACAGACGTTGTCATTAAAATGCTGGCATATCCAAAATACTCACTATTTAAATGAATATAATAGTCATAAATATAAACAAGTCCAGCTAATATACAGATAAACAAGAAAATCCTGACTGTATTTTTCACTATTTCACCTGCCAAAACGGCATCCCTTAATTATTTCATTAACGACAAAATTATTTGCGAAATTAATTCTAATGCTGAAGGGCCTTGCAAGCAGCATTATTATTGTTGAACAGAGCCATAAAAAAATGCCGATTTCATAACTGAAATCGGCATTTTTATTTAAAATACGTTCTTAATTGTTCAAATACATCTTCAGCGATGATCTTTTTGCCGTATTCTTCTACTCGGTGAATAGTAATATTGGTTTCATATCCATATTCAAGTAATAAGGCTAACATATTGTCGATTTCCTCTTCTTCAAATACATCTTCAGGAAATTCGACGAATAAATAGTATCTTCCTTCAAAAGAAAATAATTTCGTCGGAATTGAATCTAAACCACCGCGTTTAGCGAGGGAAATAAGATCTTCAAAATCTTTAAATGTTAAAAGAAACTCAAGATTTAGCTCATATTCAGCATCATCTTCATCAATAGGATGAGGGTTAAAATGCTGATCTAGTAATTCTTCAATCCGTTCATCTACAGGAAGATCCCTAAGCCTTTCATCTTGAACAGGAAGTTCAAATTTCTGGCCGTCCTTCGAAAGCTGGGCTTTCGTTACTAAAATTTCTAAGCCTTTATCCAAAGCTTGAACTTGTATCCAGAGCGGACCCTCTACTGAAAACTCTTCTTCTTGATGGACTTCATCCATCATTTCCCAAAACAATTCTTCACTCCGTTCGCGATTATACCAGATCTCGTCGCGCTCAAAGCCTCTTTCTTCTATATCAACATAAGAAATATAAAACTTTACTGTATGATCATTTATGCGTTCAATTTCCATTTTGCAACTCTCCCTTCTTGATTTGGTTAGCGCCTCTGATCTACACAAATTCCGATAAAGTACACGTTGGTCCTTGTAGAAGCACTTGAAGGGACAAAATACCCCCGTAAAGTCGTTTGTGTTATCCCTTTATCCATATTCAACATGGTTTATGCTTTATCAGTTAGAAGGTAAATGATATTGCACCTTGTACTTTTATTTTATGACAAAATGATCATAAAGGGAATTAAAATGTCACTTCTTTTGAAAAACCATTGAATGCCTAGATTTCAGAGGTAGAGCTTAAGGGTGAAATTGCGAAACAGCTAATTTTCTTTTCTCAAACACAGCTCTGAGCATGAATTTCCTTCCCTATGAAATAGAGCAAAAGTGCATCTATATAAGATCGGATTGTCGACTTATTTGAAAGTAGACTGATTAATGTTATTAATAAGTTCATTGTATTTTATCAGAGTTCATTATCTTTCTCAAACTTATAACGTAGATGTCAGTTTAACATTAAAAAAGACCCTCTTTCCGGAGAGAGAAGGTCTTTCTATATTAATTTACTAAGCGCTGTGCTTCTCTTAGCTGAAATGTACGAACTTTTCTTGGAAGAAAACGTCTAATCTCATCTTCATTATATCCAACTTGCAATCGCTTTTCATCAATAATAATAGGCCGGCGAAGCAAACCTGGATTTTCTTTGATCAACTCGAACAAATTCTGTAAAGGCATTGCCTCTAGATTAACATCAAGCTTCTGAAATGTTTTTGATCGGGTTGAAATAATTTCATCTGTACCCTCTTCTGTCATTCGAAGGATTTCTTTAATCTCATCGATAGAAAGAGGCTCCGAAAAAATGTTTCTTTCTTTATATCCAATTTCATGTTCTTCTAACCATGATTTTGCTTTTCTGCAAGATGTACAACTTGGTGAAGTGTATAATGTGACCATTTTACAAATTCACTCCCCTAAATTTTGACATTCAAAGCCCATATTTTAGATTGTTATTTGTTTAATAATGAGCATTAAGGCTGATTCTAGATTAAAATTACTTTTATAAAGTAATTTATATTACTTATTATACACCATAAAAGTCAATTTTGGAATATGTATTTCTAAAAAGCCTTTTCAATTAAACAAATATTTACTACAGGCAATCTATTAAATAGGCTGTTTTCGCATATATTGTTGTTTTTAGCCTTCAAAGTTTGCCCGTTGATTTCCGCTA
>NZ_JAHNZZ010000001.1:85881-108256 GCF_019039215.1 Bacillus sp. FJAT-29790 | reverse complement strand
TAATCTACCCACACACAAAGGAAATTCCTTAGCATTTTCGAGGAGTCAAGTGCCCTCCGCTCCAATCAACTCAGATAGTTATATAAAATCACACTAAAAAAACAATGTTTACGAAAACATCTATTTAATAAGACGAATGAGCATCAAAAAAGTTTCATTTTTTTATAAAATATTTAATTTTCCTAAATAGGTTACAACCTTCTTGTCGTCGATATATGGGAATAAACCTTTTTATATTCTCAATTAACCCTATTTAAGTGAAAACGCTATCATTCATGCGATAGTCGATTCTTAAAGTATTGTCATTTGCCCCTTTTAATATCGAGAAAGTTTTAATACAATAAGGGTAAGGGGATTCTTCATATTAACCACAGATTTTGTGAAAAAGAAAGATGGAGGTTTATAATGGTTGGTTACATAACTGATTTAACGCTTTTAGCATTGCTTATCATTGGAATCACAGCCACTATGGGAGTTTTTACTAACGGACTTGGAGAAAAGCTGTTTGGTGGGAAGAACTCATCCGAGTTTGTAGACCAATCTGAAAGATTTCAGACAGGATGGAACTCTGTTGGCGGTAAAAAGAAATAAAGTGAAACTTCCATTAGTGGGGGTTCTCTTCATCCCCCACTAATGGTTAGTTGAACCAATCGGGCCTTTATGGGCAGTTTGCCTCACACTTATCCTTCCACGATTTCCCGAAGTCTTATAGTGGGGGGCTTACTGCCCGTTAATCTGCGATAAATTTTTTCAAACTTTCAGAGGCTGACATTGTCAGCCTCTTTCCTATTCAGGAGCATTCTTCACCCCTTTTTTTGGACAATTAGTCCAAAAAAGGAATACCTCGGTTTTCAAAAGGGTAATTAGGAATAATTAAAAAATTCTATATAGTATTATTAATTGAATTAGTGTATGATATAAACACCGAGATACATTAGCGAGTAACAGCGTTAATGCAGGTATAAAATCAACTATAAATAGAGATCGATACAACTTGGAATTTTCCTGCGCCATTATATTATTGAAGGAATACCACATATTAAATGTTTCCTAGGTGTAAAAAACGATCTCAAATTATGAGATCGATTTTTTTTATTTAGCAAATTGTGCCTTATATTGTACCGCCTCTTTGTCTGAACAGTAGACAAAATGTCCTGGCGTTATCTCACGCATTTCAATCTGCTCATTGTCACTATAATTATGCACTTTTGGATCATACGCTTTCCGTATACGTGTACGTTCTGTATCTGGGTCCGGAAGTGGAATAGCTGACAATAGGGATTGGGTATATGGGTGCATAGGATTATTATATAGTTCATCAGCTGTTGCAAGCTCAACTAGCTTACCGAAGTACATAACCCCGATCCTGTCACTAATATACTTAACCATTGAAAGGTCATGGGCAATAAATAGATATGTTAAACCTTTTTCACGTTGAAGCTTTTTCATCAAGTTCACTACTTGAGCTTGGATCGAAACATCAAGTGCAGAGATCGGCTCATCCGCGATGATGAAATCAGGATCAACAGCAAGGGCCCGGGCAATCCCGATACGCTGTCTTTGCCCACCAGAGAATTCATGCGGGTAACGGTTCGCATGCTCTTTATTCAAGCCGACCGTTTCAAGTAATTCATAAACTCTTTCCATACGCTCTTTTCTGCTGCTAGCAAGTCCGTGAATATCAATGCCTTCTGCAATGATATCAGCTACGGTCATACGAGGGTTAAGAGATGCGTAGGGATCTTGGAAAATCATTTGCATTTTCCGGTTGAATTTTTTTAATTCCTTTGCTGACTTTTTGCCATGAACGTCTTCGCCATTAAAAAGAACCTGGCCATCTGTCGCATCGTATAAGCGAATAATCGTTCTTCCCGTTGTTGATTTTCCGCATCCGGATTCACCAACAAGGCCTAGTGTTTCGCCTTTATAAATATCAAACGAAATACCGTCAACAGCTTTTACCATATTGGGTCTTCCAACATTAAAATGCTGTTTTAGATTTCTAATTTCCAATAATTTTTCGGCCATGTTTATTTACCCTCCTTAACTAAGACTGGTTTATCAAATGTGGAGGATAATTTGCGCATTCGGTTTTTAACCGCATCAGGCGGATCTACCTTTGGTGCATCTGGATGAAGTAACCAAGTTTTCGCAAAATGCGTTTCAGAAATTTGATACATTGGCGGCTCTTCTTCAAAATCAATCGCCAGTGCATATTTATTTCTAGCAGCAAAAGCGTCTCCCTTTGGAGGATTTGTTAAGTCTGGCGGTGTTCCTGGAATGGCAGCCAAATCCGATGTATCATCACTATCCACACTTGGCATCGATGCAAGCAGGCCCCAAGTATATGGATGGCGCGGATCATAGAAAATCTCATCAACTGTTCCCATTTCAACAATTTGTCCAGCATACATAACAGCAACACGATCTGCTACGTTTGCAACAACGCCAAGGTCATGGGTAATAAAAATGATCGAAGTATCCATTTTACTTTGCAATTCTTTCATTAAATCAAGAATTTGCGCTTGAATGGTTACGTCTAAAGCTGTTGTTGGCTCATCAGCTATTAATAGTTTGGGACTTGCAGCAAGAGCAATCGCAATCATGGCACGTTGTCTCATACCGCCGGAAAATTCATGAGGGTATTGGTTAACTCGCCTTTCAGGCATCGCAATCCCTACAAGGCTAAGTAGTTCAATGGCTTTCTTTTTGGCAGCCTCTTTAGACATATTTTGATGTTTGATTAACCCTTCCATGATCTGAGAGCCAATTTTCATTGTTGGATTCAATGATGTCATGGGATCCTGGAAAATCATGCTAATTTCTTTACCGCGAATTTTTTCCATTTGTTTATCTGTTTTTGGAACAATATCTTCACCGTTGAAAAGAATCTTGCCGCCAGTAATTTTTCCAGGTGGCATTGGAATCAGCTTCATAATCGTCTGGGAGGTTACACTTTTTCCAGATCCCGATTCACCAACGATGGCAAGTGTCTCACCTTTATGAAGGTCAAAGCTAACACCACGGACTGCTTTAACTTGTCCTCCATAAGTTTGGAATGAGACTTCTAAATCTTTAACTTCAAGTATTTTTTCCATAATCTCACTCCCTTATTTACGAAGTCTTGGGTCTAGAGCATCACGTAAGCCATCACCAATTACATTAAAAGCAAAAATCGTTAAGCAAATAAATGTAGCTGGGAAGAATAAACGCCATGGGTAGTAGCGTAAAGCGGGTAAGCCATCACTAGCCATAGTACCCCAACTTGCAGTTGGTGCAGTTAAACCAAGACCTAAATAACTTAAGAACGCTTCAGTGAAAATCGCTGATGGGACTGTTAACGTCATTGTAACCAGGATCGGTCCCATTGAATTTGGAATTAAATGACGAGCCATTATTCGATTTGTGTTCGCTCCAAGTGTTTTGGCAGCGAGTACGTACTCTTGACTTTTTAATGATAATACTTGTCCACGGACAATACGGGACATATTAATCCAGCCTGTGATTGTCATCGCAATGATCATTGTTCCAATTCCTTGGCCTAGTACAACCATTAGCAGAATAACTAATAATAAGTATGGAATACCATAAAGAATATCTGCGAAACGCATCATGAATTCATCTGTGCGTCCGCCTTTATAACCGGCGATTCCGCCCCAAATGACACCGATGAATAAATCGACTAAAGCAGCGGCAACACCGATAAAGATTGAGATTCGGGCACCTTCCCACGTACGTGTAAAGACATCGCGTCCAAGATCGTCTGTACCGAACCAGTGTTCAGATGATGGAGCCTGGTTTTTATTTGCCAAATCATTTGTCCGGTAATCGTACTCAGTCATATGTGGTCCAAAGGCCGCCATAAAGATTAAAATAATCAACAGCACGAGTCCAAACATTGCGAGCTTGTTTTTTCGAAATCGAATGGAAACGTCCTTCCAGAATGAAAGACTCGGCTTAGAGATTTTTTCAGCGTTTTCTAATTGTGTTCCGACAAGTTTAAACTTATCTTTCGAAATTTGCATAATTACTCTCCTTTCTTCCCGCCAGCAAGTTTGATGCGAGGGTCGATGATTCCGTATGCAATGTCAACAAGGAGAATAGATGCGAGTAACAGAATACTATAGAACACTGTCACACCCATAATAACGGTATAATCACGATTTCCAATGCTTGTAACGAAATGTGAGCCGAGTCCTGGGATACCGAAGATTTTTTCAACAACAAAACTTCCTGTTAAAATCCCAGCACTTAAAGGGCCCATGTAAGTTACAACTGGCAAAAGCGCATTACGGACAGCATGCTTTACTGTAATAACTCCTTGACTTAACCCTTTTGCTTTAGCTGTTTTAATATAGTCATTGCTTAATACCTCAAGCATGCTTGAACGTGTTAAACGGGCAATGAATGCAAGCGGCGTAGAAGCTAATGCCAGTGCGGGAAGAACGGTATGCATAAAGGTTTCCCAACGAGCAACAGGAAAGAGTCCCAGTTTGATTGAAAGAAAATATTGCAGTAATGATGCCATAATAAAGGAAGGGACAGAAATACCCATTACAGCTACAATCATTGCTCCATAATCCTGCCATTTATTATGTTTTAATGCAGCTATAATTCCTAGCAAGATACCAATTGCAACCGCTAAGAAGATGGCTTCCATTCCAAGTATAAAGGACACTGGGAATCCATCATTAATCAAATCGTTTACCGTCTGGCTTTTATATTTAAAAGACGGGCCAAAATCCCATTTTACAATTCTCAATAAATACTCCCCGTATTGTGCGTACCAAGGCTTGTCCAAACCAAAGTGTGCATGTAGATTAGCTTCAATTTCGGGAGGCAGCCGTTTTTCAGATGTAAATGGGTTCCCTGGTGCAATGCGCATGAAGAAAAACGTTGCTGTAATGATCAGCCATAAGGAAACGAGCATGTACACTAAACGTTTTCCAATATATTTCACCATTTTCAAACACCTCCAATTTATTACATGTCTTAATCAGAAAAGCGGAAGCGCCTTCGGAACAATCACAGAGCAGATTGTTCCTGCGATGATTATTCCAAGAAGCCTTCCTTTGTGGTCAGGGGCGACAAGCATAAGACGAGCCGGCAGGAAGGTTGTTCTTTACCTTCTTGACGGATTGGCTTATGACCTCGAGCCCCTAGGCGCTGCAGCTAGACAGAAAACGAAGGTATATAGGGAAATAACCCCATATACCTTTCAGGAAAATCAGCTATTCTTATTCAAAATATGCCCATTTGTATTGAACTTCACCAGTATCAGATACATGAACATCTTTAAGCTTGTCATTTTTCACCCAGTTGAACGTGTAGAAATAAATCGGCGCAACAGGCATTTCATCCATAATGATTGCTTCTGCATCTTTTAACAATTGCTTGCGTACATCTGGATCAGCTTCACTTGCAGATTTCACAAGTAAATCTTTGAATTCTTTGTTTGACCAACCAGTATCGTTGTTTCCGCCATTAGCATCACGGTAGAGTTCAAGGAATGTGATCGCATCATTAAAGTCAGCTAACCAGCCTAAACGGCCAACTTGATAATCAAGTGTATGAAGTTTATCAAGATATACTTTCCACTCTTGGTTATCAAGTGTTACTTCAACACCAAGATTTTGTTTCCACATATCTTGAATTGCTTGTGCAATTTTTTGGTGTGATTCATTTGTGTTATATGAAAGTGTTACAGCTGGTAATTCAGATGGATCTTTAAGACCCATTTCTTCTAAACCTTTTTGTAAATATTCTTTTGCTTTTTCAACATCATTATCCTTGAAATATCCTTTTTCACTTTCAGGAAAGATTGTTGGCGGTACAAGTGCCATTGCTGGAACTTGCTCACCTTGTGTAATATTATCAATCAGTTCTTGACGATTGATAGCAAGCGCAAACGCTTTACGGATGTTGACATTGTCAAAAGGAGCTACAGTTGTGTTGAATTTATATTTGTATACACCAGCAATTGTATGCGTAGTTAAACTTCCTTCGTCTTTAAGGGCTTGCATTGCATCTGTTGGCAACTCACCTGTTGGCTGACCAGCCCAGTCAAGTTCACCATTTTCGTACATTGATAATTCAGTGTTTTCATCGTTAATCATGTACATTTCGATTTTATCAAGTTTTACAGTGTTAGCATCCCAATATTTGTCATTCTTTTCAAGAACGATTTTATCATTGTGAGCCCATTCTTTCATGACGAAAGGCCCGTTAGAAGTGAAGTTGGCACCAGCATCGTGAGCCCAGTTTGGATTGGCTTCAGCTACTTTGCTGTTAAATGGTAGATACGTATAAAAAGCTGTCAACTCAGTGAAATATGGAGTTGGGTTTTCAAGCGTTACTTCAAGTGTTTTTTCGTCGACCGATTTGACTCCTACATCATCAAGAGAGCCTTCACCACTATGTGCTGCTTCAGCACCTTTAATATAATAAAGGATTTCCGAATATTCTGATTGGTTAGCTGGGTCTAAAACCCATTTCCACGCAGTTTCAAAGTCTTTTGCTGTTACAGGATCGCCATTTGACCACTCGGCATCACGAAGTGTGAAAGTATATACTTTCAGGTCTTCTGAAACATCGATTTTTTCCGCCATCGCTTCTTCTGGCTTTCCTTCTGGATTAATTCTTGTTAATCCTTCGGAAATTTGACGTAGTACGTTTCCGGAAGTACTGTCTGTAGCTAATCCTGGATGTAAAGCCGGTGGTTCTTCTCTAATGTTTACTCGTAATTCCTGATTTACATCAGACTTTTTCTCTGTGTCCTTCGTGCCGCCCTTGTCGCCACCGTCAGCGTTATTTTTTCCGCCGCAAGCTGCAAGGAACATACTAAGAACTAGTAGCATGCTAAAAAAGATCGATAACCTTTTATTCACATCTTCAACCCCCTATATTTTCTCCAAACGCGTCTTTATCATTGTCATTCTCACAAAATACAACTGTACGCTCCGGATGTATTTCTCAAATAGTCAGTTAATTGCAGATAGAAAAAGAAACCGACTATTAAAGAGGCCACAAAAAAAGTAAGTTTATATTCTTTTTATAGAAAGGTATAAACTTACTTTCTAAAAACCAAAATGAAGCGACCCGAAGTTTTACAGTCAACACTTCGTAAGATTTTAACAACTTCATAAAAGGACTGTTTGTAGGCTTATTATAAATAGTTTAAAAATTTATTGCAAGTGCGTTTTCACACCATTCTATCAGACTATTAAATACTTTTATCAGGAATATCCCTATGCAATAAGTTTTTTCAGAATAATAAAAAGAGTTTTTTTCGATTTTTTTCGACTTTTTTCTTGTTTTTTCGCACGATTATTCCTTAGATTCTTTTCACTAATTGTAATAATATGGAGATTACCTGAACAGTATCGCCCAGAATTGTACTTGATTTTTTATTCTATTTGTTATACTTTAATTAGTATAATAATAAATACAAATGGCTATGAAAAAGAGTAGTACATTTACTTCTGGTATTTAAGAGAGCCTGTGGCTGGTGGGAACAGGCAACCCGGTAAATCGAATGGACTTTTGAGCTCTCTCGTAAAAGGTTTTTTATTTTACTGACGTTACCTCACGTTATCGGGGTTCCATGCATTTTGCATGGTTCAGAGTGACTCATTTATGAGTAATTAGGGTGGCAACACGGACCATTCGTCCCTATTTTTTAGGGGACGAATGGTCTTTTTGTGTTTTTTTGCAAATTTTTGTCCATCTTATTAAAAGGCTGTTTTCGTACAGTTTGTTGCTTTATTAGTGTGATTTTTATTTAGTGAGTTGATTGGGCGGAGGGCACTTGACTCCTGCGGGAATAGAGGGAAGCGGGAGACCCCGCAGGCGGTAACGCCCGAGGAGGCTCCCGTCCCTCCCCGCGGAAGCAAGTGCCCGCAGCAGAAATCAACGGGCAAACTTCGAAGGCTAAAATCAACAATATATGCAAAAACAGCCTATTAAAAAAAGCGTCCATTTTTCACAGCCGAAATGAAGGAGGAAGATCATGAAAACTATTTTTTCTGGCATCCAGCCGAGCGGCACGATTACGCTTGGAAATTACATTGGTGCCCTTAAGCAATTTGTTGAACTTCAAAATGAATACAATTGTTATTTTTGTATTGTTGACCAGCATGCGATCACAGTTCCCCAAGACAAGGCTGTATTAAGAAAAAACATCCGTAGTCTTGCTGCTCTCTATTTAGCAGTTGGAATTGATCCTGAAAAAGCAACCCTTTTCATTCAATCGGAAGTTCCTGCACATGCACAAGCTGGTTGGATGATGCAATGTGTTGCCTATATCGGCGAGCTTGAAAGAATGACGCAATTTAAAGATAAATCAACTGGAAAGGATGCTGTCTCTTCCGCATTATTAACTTACCCGCCATTAATGGCTGCGGATATTTTATTATACGGTACCGATCTTGTTCCTGTTGGTGAGGATCAAAAACAGCACCTTGAATTGACTCGTGATTTAGCTGAACGATTCAATAATAAATACAACGATATCTTTACCATTCCTGAAGTACGAATTCCTAAAGTTGGTGCTCGTGTCATGTCCCTTCAGGAGCCGACAAAGAAAATGAGTAAATCAGATCCAAATCAAAAAGCGTCGATAACACTTCTCGATGATCTAAAGCAAATTGAAAAGAAAGTGAAAAGTGCTGTTACAGATTCAGATGGCATCGTAAAGTATGATAAGGAAAACAAACCTGGTGTATCTAATCTGCTTTCTATCTATTCCATTTTTTCTGGCAAAGAAATTAAAGAAATTGAAAAAATGTACGATGGCAAAGGATATGGCGATTTCAAAGGAGATTTGGCAGAGGTAGTTATAAAAGAAATTCAGCCAATCCAAGAAAAATATGCTGAACTTATGGAATCAAGTAAACTTGATGAAATTCTTGATCTCGGCGCTGAAAAAGCACAGAAAGCAGCAAATAAAATGCTCAAGAAAATGGAAAATGCGATGGGGCTTGGTAGGAAGAGAAGATAAAAAGGAGCTAACTTAGCTCCTTTTTAATTTACCTTCGGGCCATGCTCCATTTCCCATAACTTCTCAAAAAATGGCTGGCCTTTGATTATATTTTCACAGAACTGTTCATGCTTGCTTGTCCAACCATATTTACTCTCTTCAAAAAGCCGAATCCAAGCATCCTCAAAGCCCATTTGCTGAATTTCAGAGTAGTTTTCCGGGCTCCATTCCGTGTACCAATAGCGAACTTCTGCCACATTCTTGGACGAGTGCAATTGATCCAGTGCCATAAATAATAATTGCTTTAGCTGTCTTTCCTTTCTAGTCAGCCCATTCATCAGCTCTGGGGACGGCGAAAGGATATGGAAATCTTTTAATGAAGGTTGATTATTAAACGAAAATTGAATGGCATCATGATTTTCGAGCATTTCGTACGCAAGCTGTTCTTGCCTAGGGATAAGCCTGCTTTTTCGGATTGGGATATTATACCCAATTGTGTCTACTGCCAATATTCCTACACCATCTGATACAACAAAACAATATTCCAATTGAACACGTTCATGGTTTTTTCTTAAATACGCTTTTTGATAAATATCATCTAGAAGTTGTTGAGGTAGCTCTGATAAATCATTTTCAATGTAATGGAATAGAATGGGTTCTATCTTTATTAACGGTACTTGATCGAGCAGTTCTACTCCATCATCTTTGCGCCATTCGTGGAAATGGCAAACATTGTATCCATTTTCTTCCCCTTCAAACCAGTTCACCCAAACATCATGAAGATATAACATTTATTAACCCCCACTTCAACAAACTATTTGTCACTCAGTATGGGCAGCACTCAGTAAAATTATTCCTGATTTTCACACATTAGACAATTTTCATCTAATCTTCTATTCCCTTGGAAAGTACAAACTTAGCCAAATGATTAATATCCCCACAGGTAGTAAATAACACTCAAAGCGCAATGAAATAAATGATATATACTCAATAAAACCGGTCCCCGTCGTCATTAAGTTTAAATAAGCAATCAAACTTACTCCGCCAGAAACGGCCAGTCCAAACCCAGTTAGCAATACAAAAGCTCTAATTATCATCCGAATTAATCCCAATTGTATTACTCCCATCCCAGACTGAACCCATGGAAATCATCACCTTTATTCTTGTCCTATTTTATTTGTATATATATGAAAAATTGCTGCTAATATGTTATTGAGCACAAGAAAAAACCTCCGCTATTTATTTCTATGGCGGAGGGTTTTTTCACCATTTATGAAAAGGCTCTTTTCGCATAAACTGTTGTTTTTAGCCTTGAAATTTTGCCCGTTTATTTCCGCTGCGGGCACTTGCTTTCCGCGGGGAGGGACGGGAGCCTCCTCGGCGTTACCGCCTGTGGGGTCTCCCGTTCCCTCTATCTCCCGCTGGATACTGAATTTACATCCTTGAATCTGCCCACGCACGAAGGAAAAGCGATAGCATTTTCGAGGAGTCAAGTGCCCTCCGCTCCAATCAACTCAGATGGTTATATAAAATCACAGTAAAAAAACAACAAAGTTTACGAAAATGTATATGAACACGAGCTACCTTTCATTCTTATTCATATCGATAATGAAAGTCTTTGAAGGAAGAACGAAAGATTCCTTGATTGTAAAATCCCGTTTTTCCTTAAAGATAGAAACCATTTCATATCCAGCCGCATAGCCAACCATTTTGGGATACCCCTTGTTGCCATATAGAATTTCATCATGTTTTTTATTTTTTTTAGTAATTTGCTGTTCCTTTTCGAGAAACCTTTGCCAAAAATGTTGAATCTCTTTTCTTGAATAATAACTACACCATTTGGCTTTGTATTGTTTGCCACAGCATGTTTCGACAGCATGCTCAGCAAGACCTTCCAAAACGAGTGAATCCAATAAAGTAAATTCTAATAAACTCTCTTTTTGCTTATTCATCCTGCAAACATGGTGATATTCATGAACAAAAAGGGCTTCCAATTCCATTTCATCTTCAAAAGTTGTGATAAAAAGGAAAAGCTGATCCTTAAACGAAACGCCCGATTTTCTTTCGCCAGGCCTAGAAAAGAAAAAACTTTGCGACTCAATTGGAAAAATATAGATCGGTATATCCGGGCCATTCCATTTTTTTTTATATTTTTGAAAAATCTTTTCGGTCTTTTCCCAAATTCCTCGTTTTTTTAGCTGTTCAAATGTTTCAAAACTCTGTCGATTCGGTTTGTACATCCCAAATCCTGTTAAATAGGTATATAGTTTTCCAGGATTTTCTTCTGAGAATGAGTCCATAAAACGCCGACAAATTTCCACTGGATCTCGAAAACCCTCATCAAGCCATTTATCTGTTCTGATTACCCCATTCAATCCCCCCCTGAAGGGACTTTATTTTATTGCTATTATTATTCGTTGCATTGTTAATTTATGATTTTCCTAAAATTATGTGTTGAAATCAAAAAGTATGCCCGTTAAATTCCGCTGCGGGCACTTGCTTTCCGCGGGGAGTGAGGGGAGCCTCCTCGGCGTTACCGCCTACGGGGTCTCCCGCTCCCTCTATTTCCCGCAGGAGTCAAGTGCCCTCCGCTCCAATCAACTCAGATTTATATATATAAAATCACACTAATTAAGCAACAAAGTTTACGAAAACAGCCAATTAAAAAGAGGCCAAATCATAGGATTGGCCTCAATAGAAAAATATTTATTCGTATTTTTTAAAGACAATCGTTGCATTATGGCCGCCGAAACCTAAGGAATTACTCATGGCTGCCTTGATCACTTTCTTCCTTGACTCGTTTGGAACATAGTCTAGATCACATTCAGGGTCTGGCGTCTCGTAGTTGATTGTTGGAGGTAAAGCTTCATCCCTCATCGCCAATACCGTAAAGATCGCTTCTACTCCTCCTGCGGCTCCAAGGAGGTGACCTGTCATTGATTTTGTAGAGCTAACTGCTAGTTTGTATGCATGGTCACCGAAAACTTCTTTGATCGCAAGGGTTTCGAATTTGTCATTATATTCAGTGCTTGTTCCGTGAGCATTAATATAATCGATATCCTCAGGCACTAATCCGCCATCATTAATCGCCATTTTCATTGCTCTTGCTCCGCCTTCTCCAGCCGGTGCGGGAGCAGTAATGTGGTATGCGTCTCCTGTGGCCCCATAGCCAACAATTTCGGCATAAATTTTTGCACCCCGAACTAGAGCATGCTCTAATTCTTCAAGGACAACAATTCCTGCTCCTTCGCCAATGACGAAACCATCGCGATTTTTATCGAATGGACGACTCGCTGTTTTCGAATCTTGATTCGTAGATAGTGCAGTGTTTGCACAGAAACCTGCGACTGACATTCTCGTGATCGGTGCTTCTGCTCCGCCAGTTACCATTGCGTCTGCATCCCCGCGCTGAATGACCTTAAAGGCATCACCGATTGAATTTGTCCCAGTTGCACATGCAGTTACTGTACAAGAGTTGAATCCCTTCGCGCCTAAAGTAATGGAAACTTGGCCCGTCGCCATATCCGGGATCATCATTGGAACAAAAAACGGACTTACTCTTCTGTACCCGCGGTTTAAAAACGTTTCAAATTGATTTTCAAACGTTTCCATTCCGCCGATTCCTGACCCAATCCATACACCAATGCGATGGGCATTCTCGTCATCTATCGCAAGATTTGCATCTTTTACTGCCATTAATGAAGCAGCAACGGCGTAATGGGTGAATCGATCCATTTTTCGAGCGTCTTTTTTATCAATAAATTCTTCAACATTAAAATCCTTTAATTCGGCAGCAACCTTTGCTGGATATTCGTCTGCGTTTAATCTCGTTAATGGTCCTACTCCTGATACACCTGCTAATATGTTTTTCCACGTTGTCTCTACGTCATTCCCAAGTGGTGTTACGGCGCCAACGCCTGTAATGACAACTCTTCTTTTATCCATTCTCATTGCATCTCCTTTATTGATCTTGATCTGATGTGGGAATCATTATCTACCCCAGCGTAAGGCAATTGCTCCCCACGTTAAGCCTCCACCAAAACCAACCATGACAATTATATCATCGTCTTTAATTTTTCCAGCTTCTAATTCCTCTACAATTGCAATCGGAATAGATGAGGCTGATGTATTCCCGTATTTTCGAATCGTTTTCGACATTTTTTCTTCGGGCAGCCCAAGCCTCTGTCTAGAAGACTCCATTATCCGGATATTCGCCTGGTGCGGGATCAAAAAATCAACATCCTCCTTGGATAAACCCGCTTTCTCCAATACATTTACACAACTGTCTCCCATTTGACGGACAGCAAATTTAAAAACTTCTCGCCCATTCATAATGATTTTTTCATCCTGGTATAAATGTTTTCCGCCCGTACCATCTGCACCTAGTTCAAATGAAAGAATGCCTCGCCCTTCTGAGACAGGGCCCAAAATAACCGCTCCAGCCCCATCGCCAAATAAAACAGCTGTATTACGGTCTTCCCAATTTGTAACTTTGGATAACTTTTCTACACCTACTACTAAGACGTGTTTATAAGCCCCGCCCTCAATAAACTGTTTTCCGGTTATTACACCATACATAAATCCAGCACATGCAGCACTAATGTCCATCGCAGCTGCTTTAACAGCCCCTAACTTCTCCTGAAGCATACATGCAATGGATGGGAAAGGCTGATCTGGAGTGACCGTTGCCACTAAAATCAGATCTATTTCTTCAGCTGAAATTTCCGCATTTGCCAAGGCATCCTTTGCTGCTTCATAAGCTAAATCAGATGTATCTGTATCATCATCGGCAATTCTTCTTTCTTCGATTCCTGTCATTGTTCTAATCCATTCATCAGATGTATCGAGTATTTTTTCAAGGTCTGCATTTGTCATTATTTTTTCCGGCAGACATCTGCCAACTCCAATAATTCCCGCATTCATTGATCCCACTCCTTTTCAACTTTTGGTCTATTTTTTACGCGAAAGCTTCATCAGATCCAATTGGGAAACATTCATTATTTTAGGCTGTTTTCGTAAACTTTGTTGCTATTTAACCAAAAAGAGGTGTAGTTGATTTCCACTTCAATCAACTTCATACAATACCTAATTAAAAATGACAATCATTTAGAAAACAGCCTTATTTTATTATCAATTATTATGACTTGGTACTAATTTTAACAAATATATGAGCTCATGTGCAACATTTTCGTTTGCAATAACCAAGATATTATCCGCAGTTGTCTATACCCGGCTATGGGATTATTCATATTTTAATATTGAAGCACATGAAAGGAGGATGATAGCATATGAACAGCGAAAACCGGTCAAATCAGCAGTCTGATGATCTTTTTTCAAATTTGATGTTTGGCCCGGGTAATAGGAGAAGCATGGAAAATGACGAGAAGATCAAGAAATCGAAGGACATTCCGGCAAATAGATACCCTGAGGATTTTGATCGTAGAAGCGAAAGAGGCTCCATAGATGATTGGTTATTTGGCACTAGAAATAGGGAAAAATCCAATATCAATAATCAACCCAGCATGCTTAATGACATGTTCAATAATATCGATATCGAAGAACTCATGATTAATGTCGACAAGTTTATCAGCTCTACAGAGGAATTAAAACCATTATTTAATAAAGTGTCACCTTTAATTAGGAAGTTTATTAAATAATTGGATCGTTTCGATCGGAACTTGTTCGAAGATTTTATTCTCAAACAAAAGCCGGCCTTTGCAAAAGGCCGGCTTTCTCAATCATTTTCAGTTATTCGGTTTCACGAAGGGCATCTACTTTACCCATTTCATAGGCTTCGTTCATGATTTTTGTAAAAAGTGTCATGAATGGCTGGATCATTTCGATTGATAGGTCGATTCCTGCCTCGTCTAATTGCTGTTTTGCTTCTGGGATGTATTTCATTGCGATTTGCATGAATTCCATTGTTTTGTCGTTTGACTGCATTTGTTGTATCCTCCTATATGTACACTTATTCATTAGGTAGTTTACCAGTTTTCTTATATTCTTCAATTGCTGCATTTATTATATCAATAAATTCCTGGTCTACGTCAGAACTAAATTTCCCTAAGGAAATGACGTCATCTTGAAAATCGAAAGTCAGATTGCCCGCTTTTAAATCTCCTTTGTTGAACTTTTCTGCGACCGATTCATAAAGAACATCGACATGCTGTATCGTACTCGTTAACACAGCGGATTCGCCAAGATCGCTCTGGTCGGAAATGTATCCAATCGTATAATGGCCTTTCTCTTTAACCTGTTCGATGACAGGGACGTTATAGCCATCTCCTGCTGGATAGATAACATCAGCATTTTCTGACAAAATATGATCCAATAATTTAATTGCCTTTTTGTCATCATCCCAATTACCAACATATTCAATAATAACGTTCACGTCGTTATTTTCATAATTGGCCCCTTCAAAAAAGCCTGCTATTTCAGGCTGCCACTTATGAGCAGCAATCAGTCCTACTGTATTTGTTGTTGTCATATGCCCTGCAACCATGCCACCAAAGAAACCCATCGCATAAGCTTCAAAATTTAAGCTCGTCGTGTTCGAATTTTCAGCGTTACCGTTAAAGCTAACAAAATGGATATGGGGATACCTTTTGGAAATTCGGTTAAAATATTCGGCATACTCATTTCCATGACCAAAAATGATGTTTACACCTTTTTGATCAAACTCATTGACAGCTCGTTCAACGACCATCTGTGAGTTCATTCCTTCTTTGTAGTAAACCTCTACATTATATCGGGATTGAATCTTTAGCATTCCTTTATAGCCTTTTGTACCCCATACTTGGTCATTTACCGTATCGGGAACTAACAACCCGGCTTTCTTTAGTTTTCCCGCAGACATTCCATGTCCACAGGAGGCTAGTAAAAAAAGGCATAAAAGAAGAATCCCATATTTCTTTACTCTCTTTAGCATCTTCTTTTGCTCTGCCCCAAGTATAAGCCACATCATTATTTCCCTCTTTCCAAACATCTATCAAATTCGCCTTGGCGTATTTGCGCCCAGATTTTTATCGAGCTTGCTCGATAAATTCCTTTAAAAAATCTGAGGCATCCGCCGGAGGCTTAACTTTATTCAGCTGGAGTTTGAACCCCCACTGAATTGGATACCTATTTGCATTCATCTCGCCACTTATATCGTTAGAGACTTCTGCTGAATAAAGTTAAAAACTGCAAGGCCGCCTGCAGCAAGACTATTGCCATGTACAAACTCCTTTTATAAATTAATCTGTTTCAACTGAAAAACCGGGATAAATTCCCGGCTACTTTCATTTTACCCTTTTACGGCAAAAATTGAAAAGACTTTTTCCTTCTTCATTAAAATCCCTTGTCAAGAAGAAGTTCTAGATGCCTTCTCTGCTTTCCAATTCCCTCTGAAAAATCGATATGACTTTTCAAAGTCTTAACATTTATTGTCCTTGGCTCAGGCGGTCTGTTTCTTTCGTATTTGTTGATCGCTTCTAGGGGAATGGAAAGTTGGGATGCACACTTTTGCCAATAGTCCGTGATATCACTTTTTAATATACAGGAAGCAGCAGATTTCGTTTCAGCCAGCATTAAAATGGCCTCAACAACCTCATCAATATAAAGCACATCATAAATCCATTCACGATCATTTAACGAAATCTGCTTTTCCCCATGCATTGACTTTAATAAAAATTGCTGAAAAACAAAAGCGCTTGGCTGCCATGGGCCGTAAACGGTTGGGAGGTAAAAACACTGACTTGAAATCTGGTCATTCATAAGGTATCGATGGATTGGCTCACTTGTACTTGAATGCCATTGAATCGGGAGAAGAAAAACGATTCTTGAATCCGTTTCTTTTATTTGAATTGCATTTTCGCCAAAAAAATGTTCAAGAAAATCACTTTCCGCGAAAAAGTTCCGATTATCTTGAACATAAAAGTCGTAGAAATCGATGATAATCAATGTTTGCTGATCGATTTCTGCAAATGGCAGCCAGGTTTGATACTCTTTTTCATTAAAATTCGCGTTTCTGCCGACTGCCATGCGCTTATCAATCAGAAAGGGATCCCCTTCCGGATTATCGAAATGAACGCCTTCAACCTCATACCCCTGCTCAAGTAAAGAAGTGCAAAAATGAAAACCTAAAAATTCGAACGCTCCAATGATTACCGCCCTTTCCATCTTTATTGCCTCCCCGACCATTCTCAGTGTATCCTATGCTTTAAAACCTATCTTTATTTCTCTTTTCTTTACCCCATTCTGACATGTAGAAGCATTCTTGTGTTTAATGCCCATAGCAAGATTAGAAAAATAACAAATTTAGCATTATAAAATACTTTCATGTTTTTTTATAAAGTTAATTATTTGTATTCCCATTCCATGCCTTTTTTCCGGTAATAAATAGCACATAGAAACTGGCACATCTTTATCAGCCCATTTAATGGATCGTTTCTTAATTAGATCAGCTTGTTTATGTGCACGTCCATCTGTAAGAATATGAATGATTTTCACTGGAATTTTATGATCTTCTATCAAGCTTTCATCTTGTCCCTTTAACATGTCTTCAATTTGATCCTTTTCAAGTTCAAACGAGACGGCAAGCTCTTTTAATAAGTGATTATAGAAGAATTTATGCTCTTTTTCTTGCTCTAAATGGGCGTTTAACGATAATATCGGATTAATAAGTACGCATGTACGAATATTGGAGCCCATTGCATTCATTAGCTTTAGAGCAATTAATGTGCCCATCCCTTCTGCAACAAGATGAATTTTTTCATTTATTATTTCTGTGCGAACAATATGTTTGTACAATTTCCTTGCTAATTGGACCGCTTTGTCATTTCCCCAGTGCTTTCCGTATAGGTTTGAGTAAAATATCGTGTATCCTTCTTCTTTAAGTTGGTTTAATATGAACGATTTTCCATCGTTTTGGCTCCAATAATCCGCTTTCTCATTCACAAAATGCCTCTCATTACCAATAATAAGGATACCGAAACCACTTGGTTTTTCGGGATATTGGATCGTATTCCACTCATTATCTAGTTGAAAGTTCCGGCTTTCCATCATTAAACACTCCTTTGTCCGTTTGTTCATAATAATGTATGAATGTTCACATAAAATGAAAGGGGATTCGCCTATGTTTAGCAGACAAACAGATTTAATAAAAGATATGCTTTATGAGATTGATCATAGTTCAGAAGTTATTTTAACTCATTGAGGTGAGAGGTCTGAGGTGGGATTTGAAGCAATCGGAGAATCACCGATTGCCCTGTTATTTATCCTTGCTAACTGGCTGAACCGTAATCTCATTTAAAAAAGTCGTGCTTAAAGGAAAAAGTCATTTGGGATTAAAATTCAGTTCATGAGCGTTTATTAATTATTAAGCTTATGGTAATATGGAAAGGGATTTAAATACGTTGAGGTGAGTACGATGAGATTCTTTATGACATTTTTTTGGACCTTTCTTCTTGTTCAAATGTTGACCTATGTTGTTGGTAATATGAATGGGGCAGGTTTCGATTTTAAAGCAGGCTCAATCCTAGCAGTAGGCGCTACAATTTTAATTTTCGTGGTATCTTCCATTATTCCAGAAGGCCCGACCGAAAAAGAAGGTTTAAATTAAGAAAGATCACTCTTTGTAGTGAGTGGGAAGAAGTCATCCTGAGATCAGGATGACTTCTTTCTTCTCCGCTTATTGTTGTATCTTTACATTTAACTCTCCATTTTCAATGGAGATCGTAACTTTGCTATAATCTTTAATTTCCCCGGCTATGATTTTTCTTGCTAATTTCGTTTCAACATTTCTTTGAATAAACCGCTTTAAAGGCCTTGCACCATAGACCGGATCAAAACCATTTTCTGCAATATATTCCCTTGCCTCTTCATTTATACTTAGCAACACATGCTGATCCGTTAATCTTCCTTGAAGCTCTTTTATTAGCTTGGATACAATCTCTTTTATTTCATTTAAAGCTAATGGCTTGAACAAAGTAATTTCATCCACCCTGTTTAAAAACTCCGGCCGGAAATGCCCTCTTAGATGGCTCATCACTTTATTCCGTGCTTCTTCATTTATAGAACCTTCAACGTGTTCCAGTAAAAACTGAGATCCAAGATTTGATGTCATAATGATAACAGTATTTTTAAAATCAACGGTCCTTCCTTTAGAATCAGTTATCCTGCCATCATCAAGCATTTGAAGGAGAATATTGAATACTTCCGGATGGGCTTTTTCAATTTCATCAAGCAAAATAACGGAATAGGGCTTCCTTCTTACTGCTTCTGTTAGCTGCCCGCCTTCCTCATATCCTACATATCCTGGCGGTGCACCAATCAGCCTTGAAACCGCATGCTTCTCCATGTATTCGGACATATCGATTCGAATCATTTGGTCTTCGCTGTCAAACAAGCTTTGTGCTAATGCTTTGGCGAGTTCTGTTTTCCCAACACCGGTCGGGCCAAGAAATAGAAAGGAGCCGATTGGGCGATTGGGATCTTTGATGCCTGCTCTCGCTCGAAGGACTGCATCGGATACAAGCCCGATTGCTTCGTCTTGGCCAATGACTCTTTCCTGTAAGATACTTTCAAGGCGAAGAAGCTTTTCTCGCTCGCCTTCAACAAGCTTGGCAACTGGAATTCCTGTCCATCTTGCAACAATGCCGGCAATTTCCTCTTCTGTTACTTCCTCTCTTAGAAGCCGGTCGTCTTCCCCCGCATTTATTTCAAGCTCAAGATTCTTTAATTCCTTTTCGAGGGCAGGAATCTTTCCATGTCGAAGCTCAGCGGCTATGGTTAAATTATAATCGTTCTCAGCTTCTGCAAGATCACGGCGCATTCTTTCAAGAAGCTCTCTTTTCTCTTGAACTCTTTGGATTCCTTCCTTTTCTAGCTGCCATTTCGCTTTCATCGAATGGGCTTTATCCTTCATCTCGGCCAATTCCTTTTGCAAAACAAGCAGCCTCGCTTGACTTGCTTCGTCACTTTCCTTTCGCAGTGCAGCTTCTTCAATTTCAAGCTGCATGACCCGTCTCGTCACTTCATCTAATTCTGTAGGCATCGAGTCAATTTCGGTTCGGATCATCGCACATGCCTCATCGACTAAATCAATTGCTTTATCAGGCAGAAAGCGGTCCGAAATGTATCGATGCGATAATGTTGCGGCGGCAACAAGTGCTCGGTCATGAATATTAACCCCATGATGAATTTCATATCTTTCCTTCAACCCTCTTAAAATAGAAATTGAATCTTCCACATCAGGCTCCTGAACCAATACTTGCTGAAAGCGCCTTTCGAGGGCAGGATCTTTTTCAATGTATTTTCGATGCTCATCTAATGTGGTCGCTCCAATGCAATGTAATTCACCGCGGGCAAGCATCGGTTTCAGCATATTGCCAGCATCCATTGCGCCTTCGGTCTTTCCCGCTCCGACGATCGTATGAATTTCATCAATGAAAAGGAGAATGCTGCCTTCACTTTTCTTCACTTCATTTAATACTGCTTTTAGCCGTTCCTCAAACTCACCTCTGAATTTCGCTCCGGCAATCAATGCACTCATATCAAGGGAAAAGATTGTTTTATCTTTTAACCCTTCTGGGACATCTTTGCGGACAATTCTTTGTGCAAGGCCTTCGACAATCGCCGTTTTTCCTACGCCGGGTTCCCCGATGAGAACAGGATTATTTTTTGTTTTTCTGGAAAGAATGCGGATGACATTACGAATTTCGTTATCCCTTCCAATAACTGGGTCCATTTTTCCCGCCTTTACTTCCGCAACTAGGTCCTTGCCATATTTCTTTAGAGCTTCATAAGTGGCTTCCGGATTTTGGGATGTCACTTTTTGATTCCCCCTTATCTCGTTAATAGCTAATTCAAGTTGTTTTTTATCTATACCTTCTGCTTTTAAAAAAGCTGCAATTTCAGAATAACTGACGGAAGCTGCCGCTAATAATACATGTTCTACAGATAGGAACTCGTCTTCAAATTTTTTCATAATGGATTCTGCTTCGGCCAAAATCCGCTGCAGATTTCCCGTAATATATAGTTTTCCCGATTCGATTCCGCTTCCGGAAACTTGTGGTTTTTTTCTTAAAAGCAATTGCAATTGACTAATCATTTTATCAGCAGGCAGCCGCAATTTTGTTAAAACAGAAGCAACAAGACTATTCTCCTGTTCTAATAGTGCTATAAATAAATGAACCTCATCCACTTCCTGATGCTGCTCTCGAATAGCAATATTTTGTGCATTCATAAAACCTTCCTGCATCCGTTCTGTCATTCGATTTATGTCCATCGCTTACCCTCCCATTTGACCATCTTTGACCTTTGATTCTATTATAACATATGTAAAGCCATCCAAAAAGGGATGGCTCAAGTCCTATTATTATTTTTATCGGAAGGCTGTTTTCGCATATATTGTTGTTTTTAGCCTACAAAGTTTGCCCGTTGATTTCCGCTGCGGGCACTTGCTTTATCGCGGGGAGGCACGGAAACCTCCTCGGCGTTACCGCCTGCGGGGTCTCCCGCTTCCCTCTATTCCCGCAGGATACTGAATTTACATCCTTGAATCTGCCCACGCACGAAGGAAAAGCGATAGCATTTTCGAGGAGTCAAGTGTCCTCCGCTCCAATTAACTCAGATTATTAAACAAAAATCACATTATTAAAGCAACAAACTTTACGAAAACAGCCTATCGGAATAATGCCAGTAGCCAATTTAAATGAAGATTACGGTTTTTGTTTATATGTCCAAACACGATTGTGGTTCGAGTTTTCGGGAAAAACATCCCCGGCTTTTAGTTTTAACATTAGTGGGTTGTTTACATTGCTGCCAGTTTCCCCTTCTTCGATATACATTCCATTATTCGGTGCCTTCTGACCAGGTTTAAATTGGCGATTTTGTCCCATGATAAAAATCCTCCTTTAATTAATCAAATTCGCCTTGGCGTATTTGCGCCCAGATTTTTAACGAGCTTGCTCGTTAAAAATCTATGGCATCCGCCGGAGGCTTAACTTTATTCAGCTGGGTTTGAATCTCCACTGAATTGGATTCCTGTTTGCATTCATCTCGCCACTTATATCGTTTAGAGACTTTTGCTGAATAAAGTTAAATCATTAATATTATTACCACTGAGGCAATCATCATGAGGGAAACTAATTCCAAATGAAAAAAAGAAGAGAATTCTACATAATAGAAGACTCTTTTCGCATAGTTTATTGTTTTTAGCTTTAAAAGTTTGCCCGTTGATTTCCGCTGCGGGCACTTACTTTCCGCGGGGAGGGACGGGAGCCTCCTCGGCGTCACCGCCTGCGGGGTCTCCCGCTTCCCTCTATTCCCACAGGATATTGAATTTACATCCTTTAATCTGCCCACGCACGAAGGAAATGCGATAGCATTTTCGAGGAGTCAAGTGCCCTCCGCTCC
>NZ_JAHNZZ010000001.1:0-85871 GCF_019039215.1 Bacillus sp. FJAT-29790 | reverse complement strand
CTATAAAAGCAACAAACTTTACGAAAACAGCCTAAATGAAAAAGCCCTTCTCAATCGGAGAGGGCCAATCCTTCTACATAATTTCTGAAAGAAGTGCTTTTTGGACATGTAGTCTGTTTCCAGCCTGTTGGAAAACGGCAGAATTCGAACCATCAATGACCCCTGCAGTTACTTCTTCCCCCCTATGGGCTGGCAAACAATGCAGGAATACGAAGTCATTTTTTGCCTTTTGGACTAAATCTTCATTCACTTGAAATTTGTTAAAAGCTTTAAGTCTTTGCTCATTTTCTTCTTCCTGTCCCATGCTAGTCCAGACATCTGTATATATGGCATCCGCATTCTTAACCGCTTCGACCGCATCGTTGGACACTGTAACTGAGGATCCGCTTTCGGCTGCAAATTCCTTTGCCATTTTAACGATCGATTTTTCAGGTTCATAACCTGATGGACAGGCAATCGTAAAATTGACTCCCATTTTTGTAGCTCCAATCATTAATGAATGTGCCACATTGTTTCCATCGCCTACATAAACGAGTTTTTGCCCTTTCAAATTTCCCTTTTGCTCCTGTATCGTTAAAAGATCAGCAAGTGCCTGGCAAGGATGATAAAGATCCGTTAATCCATTGATAACTGGGATGGTTGCATGCCATGCAAGCTCTTCAATTTTCTTATGGGAAAAAGTACGGATCATAATCGCATCGACATAATGGGAAAGTACCTTCGCTGTATCAGCAATTGACTCGCCTCTACCAAGTTGAAGATCTTGACTATTTAAGTATAAGGCACTCCCGCCCAACTGCAGCATCCCAGCCTCAAAGGATACTCTTGTGCGTGTCGACGATTTTTCAAAGATCATTCCAAGTATTTTTCCTTTTAATGGTGCTGGGTTTTTTCCAAGCAGAGAAGCATTTTTTAGCTCCTTTGCTTTCAGTAACAAGCCTTCTATAACCTCTGGTGAAAAATCAGCGAGGCGTAAGAAATCTTCCCCTTTAATATTTAATTTCTGTTCTGCCGTTTGAATCGAAATCATTTTGCTCCACTCCCTCTTTAAGTTATTCAAAAAGGTTCGAAAATAAGTTTATATGTCCTTTTTGACATTATTTTTGTATTGGTATAGTCGTTAATTCCATTTCAGCATTTGTATATTTATATAATTATATTCATTTTTATGCAATTGTGTGTAAAAGAATACAGCCTAAACGGCTGTTTCGGAAATATTCATCATTACGGTTTGAATAATTTTTACTGCTTCATCTATTTCATTGGTTGTAACGGTTAATGGCGGCAGCAGCCGTAGAACATTTGTACCTGCAGGAAGTGCTAACAAACCATGATCTCTTAACTGTTTCAATAAGGCAGGCAGGTCAATGCTTGTTTCAATCCCAATCATCATTCCAAGCTGCTTGATTTCTTTTACCACTGGCAAGGAAAGGAGATTATCAGCGATTTTCTCATAAATATAGCTGCTTTTTTCTTCTACACTGTCTAGAAACTTCTCTTGAAAAATCGTTTCCATCGTTGCATTAGCTGCAGCAATCGCTAGTGGGTTTCCGCCAAATGTCGATCCATGGCTTCCAGGCCCAAAGACCGTTTCCAAATGCTTTTTCCCTATTAAAGCCCCGATTGGCAATCCGTTTCCTAATCCTTTTGCTGAGGTAACAAGGTCAGGTGATAATTCAAAATGCTGAAATGCAAATGGTTTCCCTGTCCGTCCAATTCCTGTTTGGATTTCATCAATGATGAATAAAGCCCCATTTTCTTTACATAGCTGCTGAACTTCATTTAGAAATTCCTTGTTCCCAATATGAATGCCGCCTTCACCTTGAACGATTTCAAGCATGACTGCTGCCGTTTCCGTATCGATTTCCTGTTTAAGTGCCTCAACATCATTAAATGGAAGATAGATAAACTTTTCAAGCATCGGTCCATAACCCATTTTGATTTTATCCTGTCCCGTTGCTGACATTGTTGCAAAGGTGCGGCCATGAAAAGAGTTTTCGAATGTAATAATTTTCGTCCGACCTGTCGCTTTTCTTGCAAGCTTAATCGCAGCTTCGTTCGCCTCTGCTCCGCTATTTGCAAAAAACACGACATCCATACTTGCTGCCTTTGCCAGTTGTTTCGCAGCAACCTCCTGCTCTTCCTGGACGAATAAATTAGACACATGCCAGAAACGATTAAGCTGTTTACTGATTGCTTCTTGGACAACTTCCGGACGATGGCCAAGATTGCATACACCAATTCCTGAAGTGAAATCCAAGTATCTTTTTCCATCTTTACCGATTATCGTACTTCCTTTCGCTGAGTCAGGTTCAACCTCCCACCGCGCATAAGTCGGAAATAAAAAGCTCATCGTATAACCCTCTCTTTAGCGTAAATTTTTGTTCCGGTCCATCCTGATTTATCATAAAAATTATTCTTGCCAGAAACGATCATCACACTTTGGAGCCCTTTTCCGATTGCTGACGTAGCAGACGTGACCTTTGGAATCATTCCTCCAGTGATTTCGCCTTCAAGAATATTCTGTTCGATTTCATCTGTACTCAATTCAGCCCTCAATTTTCCGTCGATAATAATGCCATCCACATCCGTCACGAATATACAATGTTCAACATTGAGGGCAATTCCGATTGCCGCTGCGGCAAAATCAGCGTTAATATTCAGCTTGATTCCATTATCAGTAATGGCAATAGGCGTAATAACTGGTGTGTAATGTTCACGAAGCAGCATTGAAATCACATCTGTTTTCACATTCGTTATTTCACCGACAAAACCAAGCTTTTTCTTGTTAATAAATTCGCCTTGCAGGAAACGCCCATCACTGCCATTTAAGCCGAATGCCCTAATTCCATGCGACTCAAGCAATGCTGACAGTTTTCGGTTTGTTTTTCCAGCTAACACCATTTCCACAATCTCCATTGCTTCCGATGTCGTTTTCCGAAGACCATTATCAAACTCCTGTGGCACATTATAAAGGTCTAGCATTTTATTAATATCCGGTCCACCGCCATGCACGAATATTAGCTGATATCCTTCTTTCTCCAACTCTTTAAGACTATTAAAAAATGCTGGGGTCAATTCGTCTAGTACACTTCCGCCGCATTTAATCAACACACTTTTCAAATGAAACACCTCTTATGTTCGATAGCTCGCGTTAATCTTCACATAATCATATGATAAATCACAGCCCCAAGCTTTCCCTTTTCCGTTGCCTTGATACAGATCAACTACGATTTGAATTGTTTTTTTGCGTAAATACTCAGCTGCCTCTTCCTCTGAAAAAGGCTGTGGTTCACTGTTTTTCAGCATGGTAATCGGCCCAATTGCGATATCTACAGAATCTGGATTAATATTAGCCTGACTTTGTCCGATCGCGCCAATAATTCTCCCCCAGTTCGCATCTTCTCCGTAAATTGCCGTTTTTACCAGATTGGAACCGACAATTTGCTTCGCAACCATTCTCGCCTCAAGATCGGTTCCTGCACCTGATACATCTACCTCAATTAATTTCGTTGCTCCTTCGCCATCTTTCGCAATTTGTTTTGCAAGGCTTTCGCAGCTTTTTGCAAGTAATTGAAGAAAGACGTCCCAATCCGGGTGTTCTGGTGAGAGCGTATCGTTCTCGCTTTGTCCGTTAGCCATGACAAGCACCATATCATTTGTTGATGTGTCACCGTCAACCGTTATTTGATTGAAGGTCGTATCCGTTACTTTTCTTAGTGCTGTTTGGAGGTGTTTACTTTCAATATTGGCGTCTGTTGTGATAAAAGCAAGCATCGTCGCCATATTTGGATTGATCATACCTGATCCTTTTGCAGCACCGCCCATATAAACTGTTTTTCCGTTAATCTCTGCTGAGAAACAGCAGTGTTTCATAACTAAATCCGTTGTTAAAATAGCTGTTTGAAAGGCTTCTGCAAAATCATTCCCGTTTCCCGGCTCGAGCGATTGGATTCCTTCAGCAATCTTATCCATTGGTAAATATTCGCCAATCACACCTGTTGAAGCGACAGCAACGTGGCACTCCTGTAAACCAAATTTCTCTGCTGTCCATTTTCTCATTAGGTATGCATCCCTTAGCCCTTGCTCCCCTGTACAGGCATTTGCACATGCACTATTAACGACGAGGGCCTGAATGGATTCTTCTGCCGCTATACTTTCCTGTGTTACCTTTAAAGGGGCAGCTTGAAAATGGCTCGTCGTATAGACTGCTGCACAATTAGCAGGATTGTCACTTAAAATAATGCCTAAATCTTTTTTCGCGTATCTGAGACCTGCGTGCACACCGGCTGTTTTGTATCCTTTTGGAGTAATAATGCTTCCTCCTGTGACTTCCTTTACACTTGCTGATTGTGATAAAGCTTGCATTTCCTTTTCCTCCTTATGGATACAATGGGACAAAATCAAGACCTATATTTTCCTTCATCCCATACATAATATTAGCGTTTTGCACAGCCTGACCAGCTGCACCTTTCATTAAATTATCAATTACTGCCACAATCGTCAGTCTTCCCGTTCGAGGATCAGCATGCAAACCAATATCACAGTAATTAGAACCCGCCACTTCCTTGACTGATGGAAAATTATTTTCGGGGCGAATGCGGATAAATGGATGTCCGCTATACATCTCTTTGTATAACTCAAGCAATTGTCTCGTACTTTGCTCCGTTTCTAGCTGTACATAACTTGTTGTCATGATTCCTCTTGTAATCGGCAAAAGATGTGTAGTGAACGTGATTGGTTTTATATCGTTATTCCAATTTAGAAGCTGCTGTTCAATTTCCGGTGTATGCTGATGCTCATTTACTTTATAGACTCTGAAATTCTCATTTGCTTCTGAAAAGCTTGTGTTTCTAGTTAAAGATCTACCAGCTCCTGAAACACCTGACTTCGCATCAATAACGATACTTGAAGGATTGATAATGCCTGCCTTTACGACAGGGAGCAATCCTAGTAGCGATGCTGTTGGATAGCAGCCAGGGTTGGCAACAAGATTAGCGTCTTTGATTTTCTCATGATTCCATTCGGACAAACCGTATACGGCTTCTTCTACTAAGCCTGGCTGTGCCGGTTCTTGTTTATACCATTCCCGATACTTTTCCGCTGGGATTCTTAAATCACCTGAAAGATCAATGACCTTTATGTTTTTCCCAGCAAATTCACTAGCCAATTTTCCCGATATTCCAGATGGTGTCGCCAGAAAAACAATGTCTGATTGGTCAGCGATTTGATCTGCATCAATTTTTTGCAGCTTATTTTCAATAATTTCATATAAGTGAGGATATTCGTTCCATATTGGAATATCTTCTTTCGTTGAGTGTATGGATTGAATATCGAATTCAGGGTGTTGCTTTAATATACGAAGTAATTCCGCACCCCCATATCCTGTTGTGCCAATAATTGAAACTTTCATGGTTTCTTCTTCATCCTCTTTTTGTATATTTAATCAAAATATTTTATATTTATAAATTATTATTTCTTTTATTATAGAAAGGAATCCAAATAAAATCAACCATTTTTTCTTGAAGTTTTTAATCTTTACAATATAATAGTGGTATTAACTATATTGGCTGATTAGATTTGGCTGTTTTCGTAAACTTTGTATCTATTTAACCCAAAAGAGGTCTAGTTGATTTCCGCTCCAATCAACTTTATACAAAACCTATTTAAAAACAACAAACTTTTAGAAAACAGCCTAATGGAATAACTTGAAGGTTCGTTTCCAACGGACGAATACTACCGGAAAAGGTGGTTTTGATATGCAGTCCTTTACTGAAATTTCTCAGGATCTACAAGAATTATTGCTGACGGCTCATCATACAAAAAAAATGGAGAAAGGGACTTTTTTATTTCAAGAAGGAATGACCGCAAATGAACTTTTTATTGTTCAAAGCGGCATTATCCAAATTAGTAAAATCGTTCCTGATGGTCGTGAACTAACTTTAAGAATGTGCTCTAAAGGAGATTTAATCGGTGAGTTATCTCTATTCTGCCCATCGCCGAAATATATGCTGAATGCGAAGGTAGTTGAAAATGGAGAGGTAGCGATCATCTATAAGGATGAGCTTGAAGAAAGGCTGAATCAGGATCATAAGCTTACTCTCGAACTAATAAAATGGATCAGCCTTCAATACCGAAAAACGCAAACCAAATTTAGAGACCTTGTCCTCCATGGAAAAAAAGGGGCTTTATATTCGACATTAATCCGGCTTTCCAATAGCTATGGTGTGGAAGCGGAGCAAGGAATTATCATAAAAACACCATTAACAAACCAAGAGCTTGCCAATTTTTGCGGAACATCCCGTGAAGTTGTGAACAGAATGCTGGGCGAACTTCGCAAAAATGGCGCATTATCGATTGATAAGGGGATCATTACCATTCATGATCTAAACTATTTAAAAGTCGAAATTGATTGCGAAAATTGCCCAATCGATATTTGTAATATTGAATAGGCAGTTAGACTTATGAATAAGAAACAAAAAACGCTCGGATTTAATTTACTCCAAGCGTTTTTTTATGCATGCTGATCTTTATTATTGGTCGTTTAGTAAATTACAAATAGAATGATAATGAAGAAGAAGACAGCATTTATAATCTCGATAATTCCGATTTGCTTTGGCGTTAATGCCCTGCCATTAAAAGCGAATGCCCTTAGTAAGCTCGGAAGGAACGCAACAGCAATAAACCACTGCCCGAACATACCCCAAAGAATGACAACTGCTATATGGTAAATCCATGAAAACAACTTAAAGACTTGATTTCTTTTCTCACGAATCATTGTTTTTACATAAAAAGTGCTGCCCGTAAAGAATAAAACCGTTGTAATAAAAACAATAACAGCCGAAGAGTTAACTTCGCCGTTAGCCAAATAACTGCTCGCCAAACCGGCTATTGAAAAAGCCATTATGGCGCTAATATCATTCCCAAGTGCCCTCTCACGATTTTTCGATGAATAATAAACATTTATAATAAAAAATGGAAGCATAATCAAACCAAAAATAACAATGGATGGCCGTTCCCATAATGGGAATAGCAGTAATACAATAGCTGGAACGAGGTAAATGGTTGTCCATTTCGCATAATATTGTATTTTCTTCTTTTTAAATAATAGAAGCATTGGATATGTGGCTAAATATAAAAACAGCCAGCCTATGAAAAAAGGGATATGGAACCAAGTCAGTTCAGATGCAACAGCCCCGAGCCAGAATGGGATCAGCAGCATTGCCCATGCACCGTGCTGTTTCGGCAAACATAGCTTCAATTTTATACCTCCTTAAAGCATGCTAACTTTACTATAAACTCAACTTCATCCCCTATAAGTGAATCTCATCACAAACATAGAAAAAAACCGTCAACTTGTGACGGTTTTTCAACGAATCCCATTTATTTCGTTTTGCAAATAACTAACTATCCATTCATCCCCATTATTGTCATGGATTTCAAAAAACGGAATCGCGGAATACTCGCTTTGAATCGAACTTATTTCCTTGAAGGGATCCCAATATAAAACGGCTTTTATATTTTTCAACTTGGATAAAAGGTGTTGATCCTCTATATTTCTTAAAATCACTACTTTAGGATAATCCTTATGCTTATGGCCTTCAATAATAATAATATCAAGCTTCAATGGCATAAGAATCTCGATTTGTTCGTCAAGAGTCCAGCTGTTTTTCTCAAGCTGCAGCAATATCCTGCCTTCCCCTTCAACTAAAGATGCGAGCGCACCAGAAGAAATATGCTGCCCTGAATCTTTGTTTTCTATCATATCAGGCTTGCCACCATGTCCATGGTGCTTGATAGTGGCAACAGCAAAACCACTAGATGTTAGATGTTTAATAATTTTTTTGACAAGCGTCGTTTTTCCGCTGTTTTGGTAGCCAGCTACTTGAAAAACGATCGGTTTTCTTACCATGGCCACTCGCTTCCATCAAAATCCTCCAGCATTAACACATCTACTTCAGAACCAGCTTCGAAGCCTCGTGTCCCTCCCGGTAAAACCATTAATGCATTTGCACCCGCTAGGCTCATGACGATATTGGATTTATCCTTTCCGCTTGGGCCAACAACTAATCGGCCATCTGCTGCCGATAAAGTACTTCTCACAAAGCGTGTGAAAGGGTTTGCCTTTAAAAAATCCACTTCGAGTATCGCTTTTTCTTTGCGAAGATGCGGCTTCTCAGCAAATAGCATTCTTCGGATAATCGGGCGGGTAAAAAGTTCAAAACCGACATAGCATGCGGATGGATTTCCAGACAATCCAAATAATAGCTTCCCATTGAGTTGCGCAACGGTTGTCACACTTCCAGGGCGCATCGCAACCTTATTAAACAATACTTCAGCTTCCATCTTTTCATATATGGCCGGCAAATAATCGAAATCACCAACAGAAACGCCGCCTGTCGTAATGAGCATATCTACCTCACCAATGGCATTTTTCACTGCTTCATAGCAAGTTTCAAATTGATCTGGCAGTTTTCCGAAATAATGAACTTCAGCACCTGAACGCTCAATTTGGGCAGCAATCATGTAGGAATTACTATTCCTAATTTTCCCTGGTACTAAAGGGTCGTCAACATCCAAGAGCTCTGTTCCGGTTGCAAATAGGCCAATGATTGGTTTTTTTGCAACCGGAACACGTGCATAGCCAAATGTAGCGAGAATCGCCTGTATTCCGGGATTGATTTTTGTCCCTTTTTTGACGAGAACATCCCCTTGTTTAGCATCCTCGCCTCGAAAAGAGACATTATCGCCGGGATTATATGCACGCTTGATTGACATAAAGTTTTTCCCGTCTTTTTCAAATGCCTTTGCAAGTTCAAGCATAACAACAGCATCACACTCCTCCGGCATTTGGGCACCTGTCATGATTCGGACGGCCTGAAACGCACCTACTTGCTCTTTAGTTACCATGCCAGCACCAATATGATCCACTACTTCAAATTCGACCGGATTCGTTTGCGAAGCTGCTTTTGTATCGATCGTTCTTACAGCAAACCCATCATACGGTGAACGGTCAAAATGCGGAACATCATTTGTCGCAGTGATATCCTCAGCTAAATATCTTCCAAAGCTTTCATTTATCGAACAATATTCTGTCTCTCCCGCTATTTGATGCTTCATGATTCGTTGAACGGCTTCTCCAACCGGGATTGGTGTTCTTCTCTCTATCATAAAATATCAGCTCCTATTACCTTTATAATATATAAGTACATAATACCTTTCAACATGACAAACATCACAACACCCTTTCCCCTAAAAATATTTTCACAAAAAGACAAAAAGTGTGATGAGGGTCACCAGCCCATTTGAAAATATCCTTTATGCTTAGGATGTAAATAAGATAGAACCTTGAAGGAGGATATTCAAAAAATGAACATGCCCTTTTCTGAAACAACTTTAGTGAGAGATATTGTAAATGAGCAGCCAAAAACAAGTGATGTTTTTAAACGCTATCGAATAGATTTCTGCTGCGGAGGCAACACACCGCTAATTAATGCAGCCACTGAACAATCTGTCAATATGGAACAATTAATGGCAGACTTAAATGATATTTTTATTAAAAATGAAAAACAGAAGGATGATATGCAAGTTTGGACAGAAAGCTCATCTGCTGAAATTATTGAACATATTAAAGAGCACTACCATCGACCACTTTTAGAAGAGCTTGACCAATTAAGCCCTTATGTCACAAAGGTATCTAAAGTTCACGGGGGCCATCATCCAGAATTATTAAAGGTAAATGAGTTATTTTTCGAGTTTAAGAAGGAAATGATCGCACACTCAGCAAAAGAGGAAAAAACGGTATTCCCATTGCTGCTAAAATTAGAAGACCCATCTTTAGATAATCGTGAAGAGATCATCGAATATATTAAAGAGCTTGAAAAAGAACATGACCATGCAGGAGCACTTTTAAGTCAACTTAGAGATGCGACATCTAATTACTTGTTGCCGGCTGATGCTTGCGGAACTTACACGATTGTGTACAAACGCCTTGAATTGCTTGAAGGAGAGACTTTCATGCACGTACACTTAGAAAATAACATTTTATTTCCAAGATATATTTAAATGACAAAAACTGCGGCATACAAACATGCCGCAGCTTTTTTTTTTTTGAAGATATCCGTAATTAATGATTAACCGCCGATATAAGACATTTCGATTTTCTTCCGATTCTTTGCCGATTCTGCTGTTCGCTCATCTGAATAACGATCTTTTCTTCCAGACCATATGTCAGTTATACGCTTGGCAATTTCTTCGTCAGTAACACCTTGTCTCATAAATTCTTTTATATCATGCCCTTCACCATTAAAAAGGCAAGTAAAAATTTGTCCATTTGCAGACAGCCTTGACCTGGTGCAACTTGAGCAGAAAGACTCAGAAACAGATGGAATAAACCCAACATCGACATTTGTCCCTTCATATCGGTAACGCTTGGCGACTTCCCCATAATAATCCGGATCAACTGGATCTAAAAGATAATGTTCCTTAAGCAGTTCATATATTTCCTTTTTTGTGATGACATCATCCATTTTCCAGCCATTTGTGCTGCCAACATCCATAAACTCGATGAACCGAAGCTGCAGCCCCTGCTCTTTGCAAAACTTCGCCATCGGAATAATATCTGCATCGTTTAATCCTTTTTTTACAACCATATTGACCTTTACACCAAGTTCTGCATTTTGAGCAGCTTTAATCCCGTCTAGAACCGCTTGGACTCCAACTCCTCTGCCGTTAATTTTGCCGAAAAGCTCACTATCCAATGTATCCAGACTGACATTCACCCTTTGCAAACCGGCTGCCTTAAGGTCTGCCGCATATGTTGGCAGTAATACTCCATTCGTCGTTAAACCGATATCCTTTAACCCTTCAATAACTGAAATCTTTTTAACGAGAATCGGCAAATCCTTACGAAGCAACGGCTCACCGCCAGTTAGTCTAATCTTCTCCACTCCAAGGCTTACAAATATTTTCCCAAGACGTTCGATTTCTTCATAGGTCAATAATTCGCTTTTTGGTAAAAAGACAAAATCGGGTCCAAATATCTCAGCAGGCATACAATATTGACAGCGAAAATTACAGCGGTCTATGACAGAAATACGTAAATCCCTTAACGGTCTATTTAATTGATCTTTAATAATAGTTTTTTCCAATTTAGTCAACTCCATTAAGAGTGATCTCTTTTCCATTATTTTAACATAGGTTCATCAATAAACCTTTAAAAACAACAATCATTTAGAAAATAGCCTTGTTTTTTTTTTATGACTCTTTTCGCATATATTGTTGTTTTTAATCTTCAAAGTTTGCCCGTTGATTTCCGCTGCGGGCACTTGCTTTCCGCGGGGAGGGATGGGAGCCTCCTCGGGGTTACCACCTGTGGGGTCTCCCGCTCCCTCTATTTCCCGAAGGAGTCAAGTGCCCTCCGCTCCAATCAACTCAACTTGTTATATAAAATCACACTAAAAAGCAACAAAGTTTACGAAAACATTTTTATTCATTTACCTATTATTACACCATATAACTACGCATATGTTAATAACCATGTGAAAATATCATGATGTTGTCACTTTCCCCATTGTTCAAAAAGTCTTCACATTAATATTCTCCTGTAACCATAGGAAAAAGATTATAATTTCAAAAGAAGATAACCAGTTTCTTTTTAATAGTTTAAATATTTTTAATAAGGGTGAAATATCTATGCCTAACGTAATAAAACCTACTCATTCAATAAAAATTAAAGAGTTGCTTCGTTTTGAAGACCGTAGAATACAAACAGTAAGAGGATCCTTTCTTTTTAAAGAAGGAATGGAAGCAGACGAGCTTTATTTAGTTCTTTCAGGAAAGATACAAATTAGTAAAATCACGAAAGATGGGCGGGAACTTTCCTTAAGAATTTGTGGAGAAAATGACATTTGTGGTGAATTAACTTTATTTACAAGCTCTCCAAAATATTTATTAAGTGCCTTAGTCCTTGAAGAAGGTTTCGTTGTAGCTATTAAAAAGGATGTTTTAGAAAAAGAAATTTTTCAAAATAGTGCTTTAGCTTTTGAATTTATGAAATGGATGAGCGACCATTTTCGCAAAACGCAAACAAAGTTCCGTGATCTTGTTCTTAATGGCAAGAAAGGTGCCTTATTTTCGACACTTATTCGTATGACAAACAGCTATGGGAGTATGGTAAGTGACGGAATTCTAATTGACCTTCCCTTAACAAACCAGGAGCTGGCAAATTTTTGCGGTACATCTCGTGAGAGTACAAATAGGATCCTAAATGATTTAAAACGAGATAAGGTGATTTCTATCCGTAAAGGAAAAATCACCGTTCATGATTTGCAATTTTTAAAAGATGAAATCGGCTGTGAAGATTGCCCAGCTATATATTGCAATATTGATTAATATGATAGAAAAGTGCAGCTTATTGCTTTGCTGCACTTTCTTTTTAAGAAATATTAATTTACGTTGTTGCTTTCTTCCTTAATGCCTTTGGAATATACACACAGAATGGCTCGCTTTCCATATAGTCTCCTGTCATGGCAAAGGCACGGGAGCGGGATCCGCCGCAAACATATCTGAATTCGCAGACACCGCATTTGCCTTTATATTTATCCGGATTCCTTAAATCTTTAAATAACGGAGATTCTCTGTAAATTTCCCCGAGTGGTTGTTCTCTAATATTTCCTGCTTTCACAGGCAGCAAACCGCTTGGATAAACATCGCCAATATGTGAGATAAAGACAAAGCCATTCCCATCATTTACACCTTTTGGCGCTCTGCCAAGGCCATCAATGGAGCCTGTTAAGCCTTGCTGAGTTAGGGCATCTAAGTATTGAATATCTTCATTATTAGCTTTTGCTTCCTTCGTCTTTTGCTGAATGACTACACGTCGGTAATGCTGAGCAGCTGTTGTTTTAATATCAAAAGGAACTTTCTTACTTAATTCATATAGCCACGTGAACACTTTTTCATGTTCGACTGGTGAAATCATATCCGTTTCTTGCCCTCTTCCTGTTGGAACAAGGAAAAAGACACTCCAAAGAACACATTTCAGTCCTTCAACAACTTTTGCCATTTCGTCAAGATAATCAATATTGTAGCGAGAAATAACTGTATTGATTTGAACAGGAATTTCCAGTTCATGCAAATATTTTATCCGTTCCATCGTTAAATCAAAGGACCCCGATGTTCCCCGGAAATGGTCATGTACTTCTGCATTTGGACCATCAAGGCTAAAGGCCCAGCGGGATAATCCCACTTCTTTCGCTTTTTCAATCGCTTCTTTCGTTACGTTCGGGGTTGCACTTGGTGTAATGGACACACGGACACCTTTTTTGACTGCATACTCGGCAGTGTCAAAGACATCCTCCCTCATTAATGGGTCCCCACCGGTAAACACAAGCATCGGATTATTCATTTCATAAATTTGATCGATTAATTCTTTTCCTTCTTCAAAAGTTAACTCACGCGGATCCCTTTTATATTGAGCTTCTGCACGGCAATGCAAGCATTTTAACTGGCAGGCTCTTGTTAATTCCCAAATTACGATAAATGGATCTTTATTAAAATCTCGATTGAAAGCCATAAATATTCCCCTCCAGATTTCCTTGACTGTGTTTATAAAAAGGCTGTTTTCGCATATATCGTTGCTTTAGCCTACAAAATTTGCCCGTTGATTTCCGCTGCGGGCACTTGCTTTCCGCGGGGAGGGACGGGAGCCTCCTCGGCGTTACCGCCTCCGGGGTCTCCCGCTTCCCTCTATTTCCCGTAGGAGTCAAGTGCCCTCCGCTCCAATCAACTCAGATTTACTTGATAAATTTCACATTATAAAAGCAACAAACTTTTACGAAAATAGCCTATAAAAATAAAGCTGGTTTTATGTTTTAATTATTTTCTATGCACTAGTATTATAGGTGAATTTCTTTCGAAGATAAGTGAAGAATCTCACATTCGTGGGGAATAATTGTTGAGGAGGAGGTTAGTAATGGATGTAAAAAAATAAACAGCAGGTCTCCCTGCTGTTATGAAATGGTTAATATCTCGTATTTAGCTGCTAAATCAATGAAGTACGGCATACCGCTTATTTTTCCGGCGAACAATTTGTTTTCGACTTCATAATAATCAACACATGTTTTGCAGGCAAGCACCTCTACACCTTTTTCTTCAAGTTCCTTCAGATGAACAGAAACAAACGAATTTTCTGTTAAGGTGAAAACCCCGCTATTCATGCAAAATATCGCTTTAGGAAGTTCGTCTCTTTGTTTAAGTAAAGTAAAGAAAGTTTCAAGCACACCTTCCCCAAGCTCCTTGTCTCCTTTACCTAGCTGATCAGAGCTAACTAAAATTACCTTATTTTTCATTGATTGTTCTCCTTTTCATCGAATACCTAAGGCAATTTTTGCATATCTGGACATTTTATCCTTTGACCATGGCGGATTCCAAACAATATTCACTTCAGTTTCCTTTACTTCAGGAATATCTGTCATCGCACTTTTTACGTTTTCAACTATTGTGCCGGCCATTGGACAGCCCATTGAAGTTAAAGTCATATCTATGACTGCTTTTCCGTTTTCCTCCATTTTCACATCATAAACCAAGCCAAGATTGACAATATCGACACCAAGTTCAGGGTCAACAACTAGCTCAAGTGCACCCATAATGCTATCCTTTAAATCTTGATCCATTTTTCAACACTCCTTCATTTTTCTTAAGTATACCTGCTGCTATCATATCAAACATCTATATGAAAATGTATGATACAAATCATAGATAAGTCTCAAACCATTTTACGGTTTCAATAACACCTTTCGTACTAACTTTATGGCCAGCGTTTTCTTCTCCAATGAATTGAAGCTTTTCCGGTTCCTGATAATAAAGTGGTCTAATGGTTTCATAAAAATGATATGTATACGAGTAAGGGACAACTGTATCTTGCTTCCCATGCCAAAAAAGAAGTGGTTTATTTTCCAATTTTTCAGGCTGTAAGCTTAAATCAAGTTCTTTTAACTTCTCCATTAATTGAGCGATTTCATCCTCTTGAACTGGGATTTCCATTCCTTTCTTTCTCATTGCATCTATCTGTGAAAGAGCAAACTTTTCATAGTAGGGCATTCCCATTAAACTTGCTGCCGTTTTGACCCATTCGTATTTTGTAAGGGCCCCTAATGTGACAATGCCGCCCATGGATGTGCCAACAAGCCCAATTCTGGACGGATCGATTAATTTTTCTTCTTCGAACGAGTGCTTTAGGATTTCCAGCTCATCGATCGTGCGAATGACAATTTCCCAAAACTGAATGTTTAAGTCGTGCCCGGAAAGACCGTTATTTCTTTCACCATGATAAAGAGCCTCCGGAAGAATGACCCGAAATCCCTTTTCAGCCAATAAATAAGCGTAATGAAGGTTATGCTCCTTTGCACTTGTAAACCCATGTATAAAAATAATGAATGGAAGTTTTTCTCTTGATTTCTTTTGGTCTGCAATATGCAAAACAGGGATGTCCGTAATTTTTATATTTTCAATAATAACCAACTTAACGCCTCCTGAGTAAAGCAATCTTTATATTATGTAAAGTTTTGCGATTGAAGCAAGTTTGATTACAAAAGACTAATATATTTGTTAACATAGTGGTAATGAAATGAACACTTCTTATTTTTAGTGTAACATGCGAACTTTTTTTTTCTCAAACCTTTACACTTATATTTAGAAAAATATGTATAAAGAAGGTGTTATTATGGCAGAAAAACATTTAATTGCATTGGATCTCGATGGAACGTTATTAAAAGATGATAAAACCATTTCAATAAAAACAAAAAATGTGATTCAAAAGGCCCGTGAACAAGGCCATATCGTCATGATCGCAACTGGAAGGCCTTTTCGCTCAAGTGAGATATATTATAAAGAAATGAATTTGGATACCCCGATTGTCAATTTTAACGGGGCATTTGTGCACCATCCAAAGGATCATAAATGGGGTGTATACCATTCCCCACTAGAAGTTAATGTCGCGAAAGATATCGTAGAAGCCTGCAGCTCTTTTCAATTCCACAATATTATTGCTGAAGTGATCGATGATGTATATTTTCATTATCACGATGAAAAGCTTTTAGATATATTTGGATTTGGCGAACCAAATGTCACAACAGGAGATCTGCGAAATTTCTTGAAAGCTTCCCCAACGAGTTTGTTAATTCATACTGATGAGCAGCATGTCAAAACCATCCGGGATCACCTCTCGAATGTTCATGCTGAAGTAATTGACCACCGCAGCTGGGCTGCTCCATGGCATGTCATTGAAATCGTAAAATTTGGATTAAATAAAGCTGTTGGGCTGAAACGAGCAGCCGATTATTTCCAAATTCCGCCCGAGCGAATTATTGCCTTTGGGGATGAAGATAATGATCTTGAAATGCTCGAATATGCCGGTCGCGGTGTTGCAATGGGAAATGCGATTGATCAAGTAAAAACAGTTGCAAATGAACTCACGTTAACGAATGAAGAAGATGGTGTCGGCGTGTATTTAAATGATTTGTTGAACTTGAAATTATTTTAAATTATTGCTTCCCTAAAGATTCCGTTCTTTATTTTTCAAAAATTGTCCAAAATATTCCCCTTTTTAAAACTGCGGTTTGGAGAATACTAATTAACGAAGCAGCAGAATGCTGTTTCGTACAAACTTCATTTGGAGGGGATTCGAATGGGTAGACGTAATAAATCGAAACGCTTTGTGCAACAGGGTGTAGATTCTGTTACTAAGCATGCTGAACGTATCCCTTATCACATGACATACGCTGAGGCCGAGGCGCAAAAGATGGCCAATGTGAAAGAATCTTCTCTTGGAGGAATATAAATGGGTAACAGATTGTTTCAAGAGGCGAGACGTTCTGTGAATATGGCTAAAAATGCTGATCATGTAACGCAGCAAATGGCGATTTCTCAAGCAAAAAACGCTCTGAGTTCTGCCTATGCCAATTCGACAAGAGCAGAACAAGCGCAGCTCCAAGAAATGCAACAAGAACTGGATCAGTTAAGTTCAAATACTTCCGAATGACCGAAAAAGCTGGCACAAATTGTGTCAGCTTTTTGAGTTATTGGACTAGGATAACGGGAAAAGTATTGATCACCTTTCCATCATGGCTCCGCTCAAATAAATTTAGAATAAGCGTTCCATTTTGCGGCAGCTTCTCCCTCGGTATATTCACTTCAATCCTAAAGGGGGACCAATTTGGAAAGTTCAGCTTGGTATTTTCTTTTTTGACTGAAATTAATTCTTTATGGCCATCGTCCACAGTATAGAAGTATTCCCTATTTACTGGCCGTGTTTCTCCGGTTATGACATAACTCCCTTTTCCCCCAATTACTTTTACATTTCTAAATGCCGGATTTTCACTCGAACTATCAGTTATTTCAAATCCAAAGAATGATCGATCCTCTTCAGCTGCATTCAAATATTGCATAGGCAACAAACTCAATACTAAAACAAACGCAAAAATAACCCGAAGCATAATGAACCCTCCAGACTGTATTCAATCCTTGCGGAAGAAGCCAAAAACACCAACTGTTTGCACAATATTAGTAAAAGCTTGTGGATCTACTTCTTGAATTATTCTTTTGAGATCAAATAATTCGTAGCGTGTGATGACAATCATCATCATTTCTTTATCTTCATTCGAAAATGCCCCTTTTGCCGGAATCGTTGTAATCCCGCGAACCATTTTTTCATGAATCGCTTTTTTCATTTCTTCAGCCTTTTTCGTAATGATCATTGCAGTTAATTTAACATGTCTTGTATGAATCGCATCAATTACCCTCGTTGTCGCATATAACGCAACAATTGTGTACAATGCTTTTTCCCCGCCATACAATGCTCCGGCCGTAATAATGATAATTGAATTTAATGTAAAGAAATAGATGCCTACAGGCTTATCATTCATTCGAGAAAGGACCATGGCGATGATGTCCATCCCCCCTGTTGATGCTCCCCATTTCAACGTCATCCCCACTCCTACTGCCGCAATAACCCCGCCAAAGACAGCATTTAATAATATGTCATCAGAGAGTTGTGTAATCGGGATTACCTCCATAAAAAACGACATGGTAAATACGCTTATAAAACTATAAAGAGTAAATGATTTCCCCACCTTTTTCCATCCAAGAATTGCCACAGGAATATTTAATAAAAAAAGCAATATCCCTGTTGAGACATTCCCTCCGAAAACACTTGATAACAACTGTGCCGCTCCTGCAAATCCACTTGCATAAATATTAGCGGGGATTAGGAAGAAATTCATGGCAATTGCATTTAATAACGCACCAATTAGTACAACAATTATTTTTTTCGTTTCCAACCAAACCATATGAAACCTCCTGAGAGTTTTTTACTCTTTCCAAAATTGGCCTATTTTATTGTCTTTTCTTACTAATTTCTATAAACTTAAAGCATATATCGTTTGGAAAGCAGGTGAATATGAATGTCAGTAAAAATATTGGCTGACAGCGCGTGTGATTTGCCTTTAAGCTTTTTTGAAGAGAATGACGTCACACTTTTTCCATTAAAAGTCCATTTAAATGAGACCGAATATGAAGATCTTGTAACGATTGACCCTAAAACAGTATATCTAGCTATCCGAGAAGGCAAGATTCCTAAAACTTCTCAAGCTTCCCCACTTGCATTTGAAGAAGCATTTACAAAGATGGCGAAAAATAATGAAGATGGCATTTATATCGCATTTTCTTCCGAATTATCAGGTACATACCAAGCGGCTGTTATGATACGCAACCAAGTGAAAGAAACTTATCCTGATTTCAACTTAACGATCGTAGATACGAAATGTGCTTCACTCGGGTGCGGCCTAATTGTTAAAGAAGCCGTAAAACTTGCAAAGGAAAATATGTCCAAAGAAGATATCTTAAAGGATATTGAATTCCGCTGTCAACATATGGAGCATTTATTTACGGTACATGATCTTGATTACCTTGCAAAAGGCGGACGTGTTTCTAAAGCATCTGCATTTTTAGGCGGTTTGCTTAACATTAAGCCGCTCCTAAATGTAGAAGATGGAAAACTTGTTCCAATCGAAAAACTCCGCGGGAAAAAGAAACTCCTTCGCCGCATTATTGAATTAATGAAGGAAAGAGGCGAATCGCTGGACAGCCAGGTAATCGGCATCAGCCATGCGGACGATGAAGAAACAGCATTAGAAATGAAAGAGCTTATTGCGCAGGAATTAAACGCTAAAGATTTCTATATTTCTTCGATCGGATCAGCAATTGGGTCCCATACAGGATCAGGCACGATTGCGATATTCTTTTTAAATAAGGTGAACCCTTTATAAGTAAGTAACGAATGAAGCAATCGGTCACTCTCCGATTGCTTCATTTTCCATATCTAGCCTCTCACTTCTAGAATGTATACTCCTTTTCATTTTGACAGACAATAAAGTGCAGCAACTTTAATGAGCAAAATGAAAATCGAATTTTTATCAAAAAATGGAAAGGAGTATTTACATTATGCCCCATACTTCTGATAATGATAAAAAGGCAAAGGATAACAATGCCCTTCGCCATGAAAAAAATATGATGCGTGATAAAAACAGGAAAGCAGGGAAAAATCAATATTCTAAAAAGACGGATCATATTTAAAATAAACGAGCAAGCAGATGCTTGCTCATTTATTTTTCCTGCTTTATATACGTCCATCCCTCTTCCTGATAAACCTTTCCATCTTTCATTAAACGGCCAAGCGCACGCTTAAATGAGGCTTTGCTTAGCTTGAAACGCTCTTGTATGTCCTCTGGCGCACTTTTATCCCCATAAGGCATTGCACCGTTACGGGAAGCTAAATAGGTCAGAATGATTTCTGAATCCTCATCAAGTGCCTCCTGCTTTCTCGGTGTTAATGAAACGTTGATTGTCCCGTCCTCTTTGACATCAATAATCCGGCCTTCCACTTTTTCACCAATCCGCGGTTCGGTTTTTCGTTGTGATTCATGGATAAAACCTTTATATCCCTCTGCTGTATAGATCCAGCTGCCGACTTTCGCCGTACGATATATATGGCCATGAATATTTTTATTGAAATCTTCCCTTGTTGCTTTCACAGAAATTTCTTCAATTATAGGGTCAGTGGCTACCTTTACATATATACGATCATTTCTGTTGACTCTAAGCGTAATATACAGCATATCCCCCTTTTTAGGCCAAACAGATTGATGCACGGGCAGATCTTCTTCTCCGAGCAGCATGTCCTTATTTATGCCAATATACATAAAGACACCAATTCCCGGCTTCACATCACAAACCTGTGCCCAGCCATACGTTTCCGTTGTTACCTCAGGAATCGTCGTTGTCGCTGCAATCCTTCCCCTTGAATCTATGTATAGAAAAGCCTCAATTTCCTGTCCTTCTTCCAATTCCAAATCCGTATCATTTTTGTGTAAAAGCACATCTTCATTGCCATCCGATAAAAAGTGGCCAAATTCAGCCTGTCTCTCAACCGTCAACTTAACCGAACGACCAATAAATTCATTTAAAGCCATATAAAATCCTCCTTCATCCAAATAACTGCAGTCTTCCAATTATATAAATTTCATTAATGTCACCTAAAGTTGTTTAGCCTGCTATATTTTACTATAATTAATTAATAAAGTGAAACTTCTTTTCTAAAGGCGTTCTTTGCAATGTGCTTTTTAGAAAAGAACTGAAGTATAAGGAGGCAGCTATCCATGTCGAAAGAAAGCTCATTTGATATTGTATCCAAAGTAGATTTTTCCGAGGTAACAAATGCGATTAATATTGCCATGAAGGAAATTCAAACCCGCTACGACTTTAAAGGCAGCAAAAGTAATGTCACCCTTGATAAAGAGGAGCTCGTCCTAATATCCGATGATGAGTACAAGCTCGGCCAGCTGAAAGACGTCTTATTTAGCAAAATGATTAAGCGTGGCATCCCAATTAAAAATCTAGATTATGGAAAGCTTGAAGGTGCTTCCGGCGGGACCGTTCGCCAAAGAGCGAAAATTGCTCAAGGAATTGATAAAGACAACGCAAAAAAAATTAATACGCTTATTAAAAATAGCGGATTAAAAGTGAAAAGTCAGGTTCAAGATGATCAAGTCCGAGTGACTGGAAAGAACCGCGATGATCTGCAACAAATCATTGCCGCCGTAAAAGAAGCAGACTTAACCGTTGATGTACAATTTGTGAATTATCGTTAATATGAAAAAAGAACGGAAATTAGTCCGTTCTTTTTTTGATTTAATAATCCACGGGCTTTCACTCCATACTAGGAAAGTGATTAATTATCCTTTCTAGGTGGAGGTTTACAAAATGCCAAACAAACAAAATCAAAATAGGCCAAACGGATTTCCCCCACAGCATCAGAATAAACAGCCTGGGGTTGAAGATCGCATGCAGCCAAAGCCTATCTCTGTGGATGCTAATTATAAAGGATCTGGGAAATTGCAAGGAAAAGTTGCCTTAATTTCAGGCGGTGACAGCGGGATTGGAAAAGCGGCAGCAATCTATTTTGCCAAAGAAGGGGCAAATATTGCGATCGCCTATCTGGAAGAACACGAAGATGCGCAAGAAACGAAGCAATTAATCGAATCAGAAGGACAAGAATGTTTATTAATTCCAGGAGATATCGGAAATGAATCATTTTGCAGGGAGGTTGCCAATAAAACGATCGAAAAGCTTAGTAAAATAGATGTGTTGGTTAATAACGCGGCAGAGCAGCACCCGCAGGAGAGTCTCCTTAATATTTCATCAGACCAACTGGAAAGAACCTTCCGGACCAACATCTTTTCCTATTTTTATTTAACAAAAATGGTTCTGCCGCACTTAAAAAAAGGGAGTTCCATTATTAATACCGCTTCAATAACAGCCTATGAAGGAAATGAGCAGCTGATTGATTATTCTTCGACAAAAGGGGCGGTTGTTTCCTTTACCCGATCACTTGCCATGTCACTCGCAGGACAAGGAATCCGTGTAAATGGTGTGGCACCAGGACCCATCTGGACGCCGCTGATCCCGTCGACTTTCTCTGCTGATAAAGTAGCTCAATTTGGAACAGACACGCCTTTTGGCCGCGCAGGTCAACCGTACGAACTTGCCCCAACCTATGTATACTTGGCATGTGATGATTCATCCTATGTCAGCGGGCAGATGATTCATGTAAATGGCGGGACGATAGTAAATGGGTAACACCAAAATATAAACAGAGGAAAAATGAGCACTAGAGGGAGAATTGGTGACGAAAACACCTCGCAAAGACAAAAACGGGCATCAAAAGGATGATTGGTGACCAAAAGAACCTTGAATAAAAAAATTGGTCACCATAAGAAGTTCGTGGCGACCAATTTCTTTAGGGAATAAAATATTCACTAGCAACAATATCTTAGAATAGACCCTATTTCACCCCGCATAACGATACCATTCATTTATTCTTGGGGTTTATTTCTCTTCGATCTTTTCCTAAGAAGAATAATGAAAATTATAAATGTACCATAGACGATTACCATAGCCGAAATAAATGAGAGATTCAAGCCTGTTTTTTCAGCTAAAACATAAACCTCTGCCTCTTCCCGGTCGATAAATATCGTGTATTGACCATCATCCGTGCTTCTAACTAGGTCTCCGTTTAGCAATCCTCTTAATTCCTTGTCCGCTTCCAACTGCGCCGCATTGATCGTCACACTTTGGGACTCGGACGTATTATTGATCGCAATGACCGTCGTTTCGTTCTCCAACGTCCGTTTATAAACAGCCAGCCCATTATCTACTACCAATAGTTCCATTGTCCCTCTTGTTAAACTAGGAAGAGTATTCCGCAGCTCACCTATTTTTGTGATGTGTTCAATGAGATCCTTATCGGTGCGGAAATCCATTTGCCGATAGTTATCTGATCCCTCACCGCCGTCTAATGCAATTTCACTGCCATAATAAACGATAGGGATTCCCGGTGTAGTGTACAGGTAGGTAAGTGCCAGCTTCCATCTTGGTCCAGGATGCTGGTTCTTGGTAATCGCATCATGTGTAAATCGGATTATATGATTATTATCCATCAAGGTTCCCATTAAATATGGATTGCTATAGATGGAGCTGTTTTGATCCTCGACTGTAAAAAGGTCTTTTAAAGACTTATCAACCTGATCAAAAGCGGGCCGTAATTTTTCAGTTAGAGGATAATTAATAAACCCATCAATCCCTGTATCTTGATACCCGGAAATGATAGCAGGATCATTTGAGCGCACATCACCCAAAAGATAGAATTGATCTTTCGTTTTTTTTACTTCTTTAGCAAATTCAGTTGTAAAGCTTTTAGGAACAGAATCAATAGCGTCAAGATAGTAGCCATCAATATTTGTTTCTTCAATCCACCATTTGGCGGCATCAATTAAATAATTCTTTACTTCCGGATTTTCCTGATTTAATTTAGGTAGCCCATTCATCCAGCCAGCTTTAAGGTCTTGCTGATCTTCCGAATGTATCATTTCCTCTTGATCATTGAACCAATCTTTTTTATCTGGTTCATTTAGCCACGGATGGTTTAGGCCAACATGACTAACGACAAAATCCAGAATTACCTTCATATCTCTTTTATGCGCTTCTTGAACAAGAGCTTTAAACTCTTCCATTGTGCCGAAATGTTCTTCTGTATTATAAAAATCATTTATCCAATTGCCATGATATCCATTATCCTCATTATCAAAGATTGGTGTTAGCCAAATAGTTGTAAAGCCCATATCTTTAATATAGTCCAGCTTGTTCATAATCCCCTGAAAATCTCCGCCATGGAAGGCTTCAGGATCTTTTACATCAACATGAAAATCATTGTGAAAATCCCCGTTGTTAAAGCGATCCACCATTAAAAAATAAATTGATTCATCCTGCCATTTACGATCTTCTTTTTCAACTGCCCCTACGGGTAGGGCGTAAAAAAGAAGTAAAGGGATTAAGATGAGAGTCCAAACTCTTTTTTTCATCGCCGCTCCTCTTCCTCCTTAAAAAATCCAAAAGCCATTTTGTTAATAGGCTTTGCTTACCACCAAATTCGCCTTGGCGTATTTGCGTCCATCTCTCCACTTATATCGTTAAGAGACTTCTGCTGAATAAAGTTAAAGTTCAACCCTTTAAGAGTAGCCTTTTCTCCCCCCTTCCGTCAAACAATTCTTAGCGGAAATAGGGATAGCTATCTGTATTTTGTATCAGAATGTCCGTAAAAGGAATATCCTTTTATAAGGAGTAATTTTCGGATATCTAAGATAAAGGGTATTTGCCTCTCATGGGGTTATAAAAATAGAGAAAACTGTCTAAAAAGATTGTGAGGGAAGCAAATGGAGGTTTTTTATGAATAGACAGCAGCGAATGAAACTAATAGAGTACCAAAATCGAGCATTTACTGAAGGGACAATCGAATTTATTAATAATCAGTGGGTGTTTTTTGATAAGGAAACAGAAGAAGCATCTTTATTAGATGAATTCCTTCACCAAGAAATTGAGCTATTTCGATTTAAGCGCTGGAAAAAAGGGATTTTATTTGAAGATGGCAAATTAGCTTTTTCAGATGAAATCTTTCATCTGAAAGATCAGGACAGTGTCCGCATCCGCAAGCTTCTTGTCTTTTCTTTAGAAAAATTATTAGATGAAATGAATGATGATGCTTTTTTTCAATTTATTACGACATTAAATTCCTTACAATTTTCTGTCTATGATTGTATTTATTGTTACAACCAATTATCCTTTCTCGATGCCAGCGAGAGAAAGAGCGGGGTTAATTTTATTGTTTTTGATAACCAAGAGCATATCTGCAATGTCCAGCACCATTTTAGCTATTTCGAAAAAACAAATGATCGCTTCGAATTTACATTAAACAGCGGGAAAAGAATGATTATTGAAAAAATCTCGTCATAGGTAGAAATTACGATAATGATTCAGATCGAGTCCTTCCCCTTCTCTTTTGAGGTACCCGCATACAAAAAATATTTATTATAGTTAATAAAAAAGCAGTTCATTTCGGAAATGAAATTGAACTGACCCCATAAAGTTAGACAAGTTATTTCATCAGGCAGCTTGTAGGGTATGAGCTCGGTATTGCATTTTAGGCGTATTAACACCACAATAGACAATAATAAATCTTTAAGGATAAATTACCAAACTAACATAATGAATGTAAGTAAGTAAGAAGCCTGCCTAAAGGGCAGGCTTCACATACTGATTAATTGATACTAGTACCTTTTCCCACTTTACTCAATCCTATTTCAAAATCATCTATCATAAGCGGCCTATGAAGATAAAAACCTTGTGCATATTGGCATTTTAATTCTTTCAGAAGGTCGATTTGTTCTTTTGTTTCGACTCCTTCGGCCACAATTTCGACGTCTAAGCCGTGGCCCATCGTAATGATCGCTTTGACGATCGCAATATCAGATGTATTGATCCGAAGATTATTGATGAAGGAGCGATCAATTTTTAACGTGTCAATCGGTAAATCCTTCAAGTAACTTAACGAAGAATATCCTGTTCCAAAATCATCGATTGACACCTTTACACCAAGTTTTTGCAATGCCTTCATAACTAGAATGCTATAATTAACATCCCTGAGCATCGTACTCTCAGTTAACTCCAATGTTAAGTATTGAGGCTCAAGTTTTGATTCCGTCAATGCTCTTTTTACCTCTTTCAAGAAATCAGGCTGTTGAAACTGGTGGGCCGATACATTGACTGAAATAGATAAATTTCCGTATCCGAGGGATTGCCATTTTTTATTTTGCTTACACGCTGTCATAAGTACCCAGTTGCCGATTTCTTGTATTAGTCCCGTTTCTTCAGCTAATGGAATGAACTCTGCCGGTGATACGATACCAAGCTTAGGATGATTCCAGCGGATCAATGCCTCGCTTCCGAATATCTCCCCGGTATCCAAATGAATCAATGGCTGAAACATTAAATAAAATTCCTTTTTCGGGAGAGCCTTCCTTAAATAACTTTCCAGTTCAAATCTGATCATTGCCTGGTCATTCATTTCGGTTGAAAAGAAAGTAACTCGGTTACCCCCTTGAACTTTTGAACGATTCGTTGCTATGTCCGCATTTTTCAATAGAGCATGTTCATCTAATCCATCTTCTGGATAAAGGCTTACACCTATACTCGCAGTCACATAGAAATCTTGGTCTTCAAAAAAAACAGGGTTGGCAATTTTATTAAGAATGTTTTTGGCTGTATTCATCACTGCTTCGACATGAATATCCTTTGATAGAATCACTGTAAATTTATCGCCGCCAAACCTTCCAATATAAGCCCCGCTTGGAAGGCTTTTTTCAATTCGATTTGCCATTTCCTTTAAAATCATATCGCCCGCAAAATGACCTAGGCTATCATTAATGATCTTAAAACGATCGATATCAATGGAAAGAACCGCGAGCACCTGCTTTAGCTTTTTCGCGCTTAACAGCATCATTTCAAGCTGTTCTGTGAATTTCGTTCGGTTTGGGAGCCCTGTCTCTAGGTCAAAAAAAGCTAACTCTGTTATTTTCTCTTCTATTTTCTTTTGCTCTGTCATATTTCTCCCGATGACATAAACACCTACGCATTCCCCATTGACTGTAATCGGAAGGTTTTTAATATGGAAAAAATTTATGACCCCTAACTTAGATTTGAGATTAAGATTATAGTGTTGTTCTTTCCCATTTATAGCTTTATAAAAATACATCTTGACCTTGGGAACATCCTCACTCATGACATATTTAACTGCTGATTGTCCAATGATTTCATTTATATTGTATCCGAACGTTTTTTCAAAAGCTGGGTTGACACTTGTAATATTGCCATGCAAATCCGTTGAATAAACAAAATCATCATTATTGTCAAAAAGAGATTTAAAATGTTGCTCAGATACTTTTAAACTCTCATTCAGTATAAGAAACTCGCTATTTGTTGCTTCTATAAAGCGTGTAAAGCTTTCCCCCATTTCAAATCCGTTTTCAAAGAAATCTTGCTGCAGGAAAACCCTTTTCAAATCTATTTTCTCAAAAATTGTAAAAGAAAGGACCACTTCGTTTTCAGTCATTTGATCTTTATTTTTTTCCCCAGCAGTTGCCCATCCTATGACCTTCGCTAAAGGAATCATCGCTCTTATTATATTTTGCAGTTGCAGGAGAAAAGACCTGTCTGTTCTACCTGAAAATACTTGAACAAGCAGGTTCTGATGTCCGCAAAGATTGTGTTTTTCTATGAAACTATTTAATTGCTCATTATCTTCATAAAGACAAGTTATTGTTTTAGCCATTCGAACCACCACTAGTTAAGTTAATTTTTGCAACATATTCCTCATCATGTTAAAAATACCATAAATCTAGTAATCATGACATGTCAAAATAAAGAAAAAGCTGCCTTATCAGCAACTTTTCAGGGATTATTAACTATTTTATTTTAATTTCTTTAGGGAAGGAAAGTTAATGGCAGTTTAATAAAGCCTAAATAAAGAACAAGAACAAAGGAAACAATAAACAGCAGCCAAAAAATCGCTGTGTTCTTTCCTTTTACCGACCGAACAATGATCATTTCCATCATGCCGATAACCAAAATGCCGACTAATGATTTTATTACATAGAGGGTATCAATGCTATGAATCGAGCTTAAGATCCAAACCCCTGTACCGATAATTAGCAAATAAAAAAGTCTTAAAATCATTTGAACAACTTTTAAGCCTTTTGCTTTGCCACTTTTATTTAATCCAATTGCAACGAAAAATAAAACAAGTGCTACAACCCACGTTGTGATATGAGCATGTATCATTTCACGGCCTCCTAAATAAAATTTCGTTTACATCATATCATATCTAAAAGGAAAATCCTAAACTTAAGGTGTTTATAGTAATAGCTATTGGGATTATATGCTTCCTTTATTGCTCCAGTTTGTGCGTACCGAGAAGTCAAAATATCAAAGCTATGCCCTGTTTTTCTCAATTTACATTTTCCACCATGATGAGACAGGAACAGATAGCTCTCCAGTTAATCGAACAGTTTCACCAATTTTAGGGGCGATGAGATTCCGTTCTGCTTTCTTTGCCTCTATTAATGCGCGATCTATAGGTTCTGTCCAACTGTGATAAGCAAGCGTAAAAGCTCCCCAATGAACTAACATCATATTCTTCCCATTTACATTTAAATTAGCCTGTACAGCTTGTTCTGGTGTCATATGAACCCAAGACCAACGTCGGTCGTATTGACCGCCTTCAATTAAAGTGATGTCAAAAGGTCCGTATTTTTGCCCGATTTCCTTGAATTGTGAATCATAACCACCATCCCCACTGGTATAGAAACGGGTATCTTTACCAAGAATGACCCAACCACCCCATAACGTCGTATCCCGATTAAAAAGCCCTCTTCCAGAGAAGTGTTTGGATGGAGTGAATGCAACCGTTAAACCTTGGAACTCCGTTTCATCCCACCAATTAAATTCTGTTATGTTTTCTTTTGCAACTCCCCATCGGATCAAGTGAGCACTTACACCATAAGGAACGAAGAATTGACCGACCTTTTCCTTCAGCTTTCGAATGGATGGATAATCTAGGTGATCGTAATGATCATGGGTAATGAAGACGGCATCAATAGGCGGCATTCTATCGATAATATGCAACATATCTTCACTGTAGCGTTTGCTTCCTGCAAAAGAAACGGGTGAAGCTACTGGACCTAACATGGGGTCTACAAGGATCTTTTTGTTATCGATACTGAGTAAAAAAGCAGAATGCCCAAACCAAGTTAAACTATCTTCTTCACTTTTAATTTTGTTCCAATCAATCTCTGCGACAGAAACTTGACCGGCAGGATTGCGATCTTTACGACCTGAAATAGACTCCTTCATCAGAGAGAAGTAATCAGCTAAACTCATATTCAACCTTGTTGGCATCTGATTAACAAATTTACCTTTGTCATAATTATCAAACTTCTCATACACTTCTTTTTGTTCTTTACTAGGGTTCCCGCCGAATGCTGGATGTAAGTTAATAAACAATGAAAAGACAACACATAATACAACGAAAAAAATGAATAAATATATCACTTTTTTTCACAATTCCTTTCTTAACATTTGTTGCAAGAACAAGTTTTGGTGCAAAATCCCCAATCATCCTCTATGTGGGGTGTAGTCCTTCTATATTTGACATTTCAAACCCTTTTTTCATGTAATTTTCTTCTATTATCTCGAAGCTACATAAATTTGATGTTAGCAGAATAATACATAATGGTGCAATATCGCGCATATGTGTATAATTTAAAATAAAAACAGGATTTCTTCAATAATCAAATGACCACGTTTTGTGCCTTAATGCACATATTGATTAAACTTGTGTAATTATTTTCAAGAAAGTTTGGTGACTCTCAGAATGTCTATGGTGGATAGAAGAATACTCAAATCCCAAGAAGCAATAAAAAAAGCCTTTATTGAACTGATGTCTGAAAAAAATTTCGATAAAATTACGATAAAGGATATTTCTGATAAAGCAAATGTTGGGCGAAGAACCGTTTATCACCATTACATGGATAAATTTGATCTACTAGATAAACTCATTGAAGAACATATTAACAGGTTGCGAGAATTGTGCGAATCAGCAGCTGAAATAGATTTTGTAAATGCAAACCGTATATGGTTCGAATACTTTGAACGTAATTTTTTATTCTTTTCAACAATGTTAGCGAACAAAGAAGTCCCTTTTTTTCGCAATCGGTTCCTAGAGTTTGTCGTAAAAGAGCTAAAGAATGAAGTGAATGTAACAGGAGGGAAAAATCACGGATTAAGTGAGGATTTTATTGTTCAATTTTTTGGAGCGGCAATTGTTGGGTCAGTGGAATGGTGGTTCAAGAATGGGATGCCTTATCCCCCTCACGTCATGGCAGAGCAAGCAGGAATATTATTAGATAGGAATCTATAATCAATATCTTAAAAGCAACTTAATCAAACAAGGAGCAGTTTGTCTACTACTCCTTGTTTGATATTGATTAATTATTGTCATTTTATTACTCTATCCTGCCCGTTAGTCATCCATGAAGCCATGCTTCACCACAAAAAATGTAAGGAAATATCGTTCTTACATGGTAGCGAGCCACTGGTTTCCAAATTTATCCTCACACCCTTATGATAGAAATTGACGTAACAATCGTCATAGGATCCTTAAATTTAACTTAAATCAACCTTCAATTTTATTCGATAGAGTCCCAATATTTTCAACTGTAATTTCGACTGCATCCCCTGGCTGCAGGAAGCGAGGCGGTTTGAAGCCTTTTCCGACACCTGCAGGGGTTCCTGTTGCGATAATATCTCCCGGCTCAAGGGTCATTCCCTTTGAAAGAACAGCAATGATTTCTTCTATCGGAAAAAGAAAGTTTTCTGTGTTAGAATTTTGTCTTATTTCACCGTTTACACTTGTTTTGATATCTAGTTTATTTGGATTTTCAATCGTTGAAGAATGAACAATCCACGGCCCCATTGGACATGTTGTATCAAGGCTTTTCCCAATAAAAAACTGTTTATGACGCGATTGTAGATCCCTTGCCGTCACATCATTGATGATCGTATAGCCAAAAACATAATCAAGGGCTTCTTCCTTCTTAATGCCTCTCCCTTTTTTACCAATAATGACTGCGAGTTCTCCTTCGTAGTCCAACTGCTCCGTAATATCCCGATGGTTTAGAATCATCTCTTTATCAGCAATGACCGTTGTTGGCGCTTTTGTAAACACCATGATATGCTCGGGAATATCCTCTTTACTGCCCATTTCAATCGCATGATCAGCATAGTTTTTGCCGATACAAAAAATATTTTTTCCCGGACGCGGAATCGGCGCTAATAATTTTACTGAATCCAATGGGATGTATAAATCCTCTCCTTCAGGATTTCCTTTCACCCAGTCTAAGAGATTGCGTACGCTTTGAATAAACGAGTCTCCTAAAGCGATGCATTCCTGCATCGCAGAAGGTAGATCAGTGCTGCCATCTTTCTTTTCCGCCGCCTTGCCAAGTGGCAGAATCTTTCTGTCTGTTTCATTCATTAAACCCACAAAGGCTTCCCCGCTTATTTCAGCTGTAACGAACTTCATTTGAACACTCCTAATTTATTTGATTGATCGTAAACTTTGTTGTTATCTGGAACAATGACCGTTGCTTTCCGCGGGGAGGAAGTCGAGCCTCCTCTAGGTTTCGTCTGCGGGGTCTCGACTTTTCCTCTATCTCTCGCTGGAGTCAATTCCTTTCCGCTCCAATCCACTCACCGGTTTTCAATGTTGATAAAAGCAACAATCTTTTAGAAAACGGCCTTTAAATAAAAACATAGCTTTTATCACTGTTTAATAGACAGTCCCTTCATTCATAGAAATCCCAGTCAATTTACAAATCTGCCTTCTCTCCCACTCTCTTCCCAATAATCATTGCGCAAATGGATTTTTTGAATTTTACCAGAAGCTGTCTTTGGCAGTGCTTCGATAAATGTTACTCCCGTAATCGCTTTAAAATGGGCAAGCTTTTCTCTTGTAAAGGCAATCATCTCTTGCTCTGATGCATGTTGATTTTCTCTAAGTACGACAAACGCATGGGGTGTCTCTCCCCATTTTTCATGCGGAACCGCAATGACAGCTGCCTCTAGGACGGATGGGTGATCGTATAATACGCCCTCAATCTCAATGGAGGAAATATTCTCACCACCGCTTATGATTATATCCTTTTTCCGATCGACAATATCAATATTTCCGTATACATCGACAGTTGCCATATCACCTGTATGTAGCCAGCCATCCCGGATTGCTTCCATTGTAGCCTCTTCATTTTTCCAATAGCCCTTCATTACCCCATTGCTTCGGACTACAACTTCACCAATTTCCGTTCCGTTTTGGGCCACTTCTTGTCCATCTTCATTCATTACCTTCACTTCGCAGCTAATCATCGGATAGCCGGCCTTTGCCTTCATCCGATATTGCTCCTCTATTGGTAAATCCCTCAAATGAGATCGAATAGCAGAAACAGTACTCAATGGGGATGATTCAGTCATTCCATACACCTGCAAAAACTCCCAGCCAAGCTCTTTTTCCACTCTTGTCACAAAGGCTGGCGGTGGGGCCGATCCTGCGATGACAACACGGACTGACTGCTCAATCTGCGGTTGACTTTTCTCAAAATGCTGAAGCAGCGAGTTAAGGACCGTCGGCGCCATATGCATAATCGAAACTTGATGTTTTTGTAATGCCTCAAAAATATGTTCTGGAGAAGCCTTTCTTAAACATACTTGCGTAGCCCCGTTCGCTGTGTAATAAAAAGGCGAACCCCAGCCATTCACATGGAACATAGGCAGTACGTGAAGCAATACGTCCTGATCCTGAACACGTAAATGGTGCATCGCGCTTAAGGCATGCAAATAGTTATTCCGATGTGTCAGCATTACTCCTTTTGGGCTCCCAGTCGTTCCACTTGTATATAATAGGCTGCATAAATCATTCTCATCTAAGATTTCCCTCTTAAATGACTGCTCTGACTGACTTTCAAGCCACTGATCATAATCCGTTTCTTCTGAATCATCCTCTTTGTAATGGACGATGATTTTTTCAACTGTTTTCAATTGTTCTTTTACCGGAACAATCAATTGATATAAATCCTGATCAACAAATAACACTTTTGTTTCACTATGATTCAAGATAAATACATAATCATCTGGCTTTAAACGAATATTTAATGGAACCATAATAGCTCCTAACTGGAAAATGCCATAAAACCCTTCCAGCATTTCAAGCGTGTTCGGGGCTAAATAAGCAACGCGGTCTCCTTTTTTCACCCCAAGTGCCTTCAAACCATGTGACAGCTTGTTAACCCTTTCATTTAGTTCCTTGTAAGTAAACACTCTGTCATCGCAAATGATTGCCTTCTTAGAACCATATAATGAAACGGCACGATCCAAAAATTGCGTCAACAATAATGGGACATTCATATCATTTCCCCCCACCAAATAATTATAAAATTCATATAATTCATATTAACATAAAATTCGAAGCCGTTTATAGGTTATTTTCCGAAAAAGTGTCTGTTATAGTACATTTCAATATCAATATTCATAATGTTTTTTTGATCAAGGTGGCTGGAAAATTTGGGCGTTTTTATCACAATCCATTATTAGGCACATACGATATTAAAGAAATCATAAAAAAGGGTGTAGTGTATGCCAGCTATCGTTGGGGTGGCACAGGTTGTTTCGATCGGAAGCAGCGGGGTATTTCATATCGGGGATGTTTATAAGATTATGCCGTTAGCGAATGTCAAAACATTTTCTGGGTCTGGTTCCTTTAATACAGGGGATGGCCTAAGTATTTATAATCAGCAAAGCAGTACGAACACCTACGATTCAGACGGAATTGATCAAGGAAACTTTTTTAATGCTTAATGATAAGGTGATTTTATGAATTTTTATATACAGCAATCCATCAATATTAATTTTATCAAAATCGGCGGGATAACGAATTCTTCCGTCTTGCAGATTGGCAGTGCTGGTATTATCAAGCCTGCTGCACATTTATATAACACAGGAGGATTTACTGCACCTGCCCCTGAAGCGAACCATCTCGGTGGTTTTGGCATGGGAGAATATATTGAGGCCCCGTCAGTACCATTAGGAGGGGGAAGGTAATTCATTTTGGCTGTTTTCGTAAACTTTGTTGATTTATTAGTGTTATTTTATATAAATAAATCTGAGTTGATTGGAGCGGAGGGCACTTGACTCCTGCGGGAATAGAGGGAAGCGGGAGACCCCACAGGCAGTTAACGCCGAGGAGGCTCCCGTCCCTCCCCGCGGAAGCAAGTGCCCGCAGCGGAAAGCAACGGGCAAATTTTGAAGCGAAAAGAGCTTTAATATTCAATCGGTTTCGAAAGGGCGTGGTGATATCTATGAATCAAGAATTATACTATTACCTGCAAAAACTGCACGCCTTTATAGAAGCCCAGGAAAAAAGAATTGGAAACTTAGAAAAAAAGGTTATGGAATTGGAAAAAGAGACGAAAGCATTGAAAGGACGCCCTCCTGTTAGAGTAGATAAAATTGAATATAAGTTTGATCAATTAAAAGTTGAATCACTGGACGGTACCTTAAATATCGGCTTAAATCCAGCTGAACTTCAAGAGATTGAAGATTTTGCTGTCAATAACCAAGGAATCAATACGCCAAATCATCCAAAAGTTCAATTTCAACGAACAATGGAAATAGAAGATGAAATCTATAAATATTTGGAAAATGATTTACCGTTGGTCATCAAAGAAATAGAAGGTAAAATGAACACATCCGTCGATGAATCATATATAACCTTTATTAAGGAAGATATTAAAAAGCAATTGCCAAACCGAATCGATCTCCACCTAAAACAGTTCCAGGCTTCCGCTCGAAATAAGGGAGACGGAAAAACAGCCAGTATGAAAGAACAAATTCTTGAGCAGTTAAAAAAAGAAATCCAAAATGGAGTGCAAATATTTATCAGCAATTTGCCTAATCATGTGAAGGGAATGAATAATGAGTGAATTTTGAAGTTTATAATCGGGATTTATGTGTTGGCAACATTAGGATTATCGGGGTATCGAGTTCTTCGCTTTTAATGGTAGGAGACACGCAAACGATCCAGCTTGCGTCTGTATTTGACACACCTGCTGAATCGTTAATTATTGGCCCATTTGTTCCATTAACGCCGGAGTGATTAGAAATGCTTAGTAGAACATCTATTGTGGATCATATTAAAATAGACACCCTAATTATTTCATCCGTTTTTGAAATCGGGGATTCAACCTTTATTCAAGGGTTTAGTCGTGCTCTTGCCGTACACCGAGAAGCTGACACCTTTTTTGGAAACGAAGGGAATTTTCAAGCCTACCCTGCTTTTACTAAAAATATCCCCTTCCCGCTCATCGAAGAAAATTTCTTCATGCAGTCCATTAATCTAAATCCTGCTATTAAAGTTAATAACATTGATATTAACGGGGTGTCTGCATCTTCCTTGATTCATATCGGAAGCAGTTATCACGTTTCTATGGAAGCGAGAGTTAAGCATATACGACAGCTATTACCAAGAGACTCTGAACAAAGTAGAGAAACTGAAATATACTGATATACAATAGCCAAAAGGAAAAGGATGTTTGACATGCCAGCGATTATCGGTCCGGTACAAATCATTAATGTCGGCGGAGGGATTGTCCAGTTCGGTGATGCCGTTTTTATTAATCCAAAAAGCAATACAAAACAAAATTCGGGTCAGGGTGCATTAAATACCGGGGGATTTATCATTACGAATAATGGCCTTAATGCAAGCAACGTAATAGATACAAATCTGATTGACCAGCCGACAATTGGGAATAACTAAAAAAAGTGGCTGACTCACAAAAAATGAATCAGCCGCTTTTTACTTTTCATTGATTCTATATTATGAATCCATCTTTAACGTATGAGCTCCATCGAAGAAAAATAAATAGCGCTCATTTACTTTACGTTTTAGAATTTGTTCCAATGCTCTTGTGTACATGTCTATTTGAATTTTGTATCTTTCCTCAAGCACTGTCCTCGCTTCAGCAAATCCACCTTTAAAACGGTCGGTAATGCCATCGGTTTTATAATCAAGGAGAACCATTCCCTCTTCATCCTCAAAAACACAGTCAATGATTCCTTGAATTAAGACAGGCTCGTCTGCCCCCTGCCAATCGGGATATATTTCACTTGCTGGAAAAGATAAACTGAATGGAATTTCCCGATTGATTGTACTGGCACGAACGAGTCTTTGTCCGATATCCGTTTCGAAAAACTGCAGGACTTGGAATGAGTTAATACTGTCTCTTTGCTCCATGGTCAACAGCTCTTTTTGGACCATTTCATCCAATTTTTCATCTACAGCTTTTTCCGTAACAGGAAACTTGAAATCCATATGCTGCATTACCATATGCATCGCTGTTCCCCGCTCAGCTGGAGTTAATGATTTTTCCTGCATGAACGCAGGACGGTTCCACAGTGGCTTGCTGAATTTACGTGTCAGCTCACTACCGCTCTCTTCATCAGCAAAAATCTCTTTTTGTCTTTTCACCTCTGAAACAGATTGTTTAGAACGGTGCCAAGCTGATTGTAAATCCGGATACCTCCACGAAAGCTGAGCCTCTACAGCATGACTGCGTGCTGACTGAACCGGAACGGGTTCTCCAGCAAAAACTTTCTTAAGTAAGGAATCTTCTTCTGATTCCGATTGTTTTTCAATCTTTGCTACCTCTTCACCCTTCAGAATTTGGATATCCCAGCATGATGGATGCCCGATCATTTCCGATGGAATGAGAGGGTTCATTCCAATCCCATCCGCTAGCAATTCCCCACAATCCCTATGTCTAATAAGAGATGGCCCGATCCAATCAAGATAGCTATTTGCCGAAGCACGATCAAAGTCGTTTAGAAGCCATTCTGTATGATCCGCTGATTGTGCCCACTGGTTCATTTTTTTCTCTGCACTTTTCACAGAGGCTACTAAATATAGCTTCTCTTTAGCCCTAGTTAAAGCTACGTATAAAACGCGCATCTCTTCTGCAAGCATTTCCATTTTCTTTTTCCTTTTAAAAGCGAGCTGAGGCAAGGACGGATAAGAGATTCTCTTTTCTGCATTAACATATTTCGCTGCAAATCCATATTCTTTATCGAGCATATACGGCTTTTTCAAGTCCATTGTATTAAAATTGCGGGCAAGTCCCGCGATGAATACAAACGGAAACTCCAGTCCTTTACTGCTATGGATGGTCATGATGCGAACTACGTCTTCTTGCTCGCCTAAAGCACGAGCCGCACCGAGGTCGTCCCCTCTGTCACGCATTCTTTCGATAAATCGCAAAAAGCGGAACAGCCCCCTGAAAGAGGTTGCTTCATATTGCCGAGCTCTGTCATATAGGGCACGAAGATTGGCCTGTCTTTGTTTTCCTCCCGGCATACCCCCAACAAAGTCATAAAAATGCGTTTCCCTGTAAAGTTGCCAAATTAAATCCGAAAGAGAACTTTGGCGCGCCAACACACGCCATTCCTTCAATTGATCAAAGAAGGGACGAATTTTCCCAAACAATTCTTCTGTATCCTGAGCAGGCCTAGCTTTACAAAAAGAAACCAATGCTTCATAATAATTTCCATTTCTATGGTTAACTCGTATTTTTGCAAGTTCTTCCTCTGTCAGTCCGACGATTGGAGATCTTAATACAGATGCAAGCGGGATATCCTGATATGGGTTGTCGATGATTTTCAATAGCGACAACATGATGGCTACTTCAGTCGCCTCAAAGTAACCGTTCGACAGATTGGCATAGATCGGAATCCCCTGTTGCTTAAATTCCTCCATGATCTGAGGTGCCCATGTCATCGAGCGAAGCAGAATAACGACGTCCCTGTACATGGCAGGCCTTCCTGACTTCGTTTTTGGATTGTATACTTCTTTTCGATCAGCTATCAATTCTTTAATTTTCGTGGCCATGTATCTAGCTTCAAGCTGTGACTGGGCAAGGTCAGCCTCGTCAAACTCTTCTTGTTCATTTTCCTGGGGCTCTTCTTCTTCCTTTCCCTCCAGATCAATGACCGCCAGTTCAATAGGATATAACTGTTCCTCCGAATACGGGGCTCCTTTTATTAATTCAGCCGCTTCGTCATATTCGATTTCTCCAACTGAAACACCCATGACTTGTTTAAAAATATAATTCGTACCGTGAAGGACTTCTTTTCGGCTCCTGAAATTCCTAGCTAGGTCAATCCTTAATCCCGAATTCTCCTCAACGGCAAACCGGTTATACTTGCCTAAAAATAAATTCGGTTCCGCCAAGCGAAAGCGATATATCGATTGCTTCACATCCCCAACCATAAATAGATTTCCCGTTTCTTCCCCATCCATGGTAACCAATTGAATAATCGCTTCCTGAACCATGTTCACATCTTGGTATTCATCAACGAGCACTTCTTTAAACTGATTTCTGCACGCTAGAGCAGCATCTGAAGGTAATAGGCTGCCATCAGCCTCTGCTTCAGAGAGGATTTCCAAACAATAATGTTCAAGATCAGCAAAATCGACAAGGCCTTTTTCACTTTTCATTAGATTAAATCGCTCTGAAAACTTCTTAACGAGAGAAATAAGGGTACCGATATGCTGCTTCATTTCTTTCATATCACGTGTGAAACTTTCCGGCTTACGGGAGAAAAGCTCATCCTTTAATTCCTGAAGCAGCTTTTTCGCCTTTTCCCGCAGTTTCTGCGCTTTTTCTACTAATTCCTTCTCAAAGGCATCTCCTTTGCAAGTTTTGGCCCTTGAGAATGACCAAGTTTGCATCGCTTCATAAAGAGTTGTCCAAGATTCAGCTTTTGCCTTGATAAGGGTATCAACGATATGGAGGTCCGAGATAAAGTTTTCTGCCCGCGGTGCAGGACCCCCAGGGAGCTTCGTCAGCTCCAGCCCACTTTCAAGTAATTGCTTTGCCCCTTTAAGCTGAAGATCAATGTCATGCAAAAGGGAGTGGGCAAATGGGAGTTGTTCGATTTTAGCTGCATCATCGACATCATACATCGCCAAGATAGAATGTAAATATTCATTTGGTGACGGATTGGATCTTGCAAAATCGTATATATCCCGAACGATGTCTTGTAAGGCCGTGTCACTCCGGTCATTCGTAAACGTATCGACGAGCGCAAAGAACGTTTCATTTCCTTCTCTGCCATATTCCTCTTCTAAAAGCTCATCTAACACTTCATCTCTTAAAAGCTGCGCTTCGGTTTCATCAGCAATGCGAAAACCCGGATCAATATCAATCATATAATAATACTTTCTAATTAACTCCAAACAGAAAGAATGCAAGGTAGAGATCGATGCTTTATTTAATAAGCTTAATTGCTTTCTTAGATGCAAGGATTTCGGGTTCTCATTAATGGCCTTTTCTAGTGCTTCCCCGATCCGATGCCGCATTTCTGCCGCGGATGCATTTGTAAAGGTAACGACGAGCAATTCATCGACGTTGATTGGGTCTGTTTCGGAAAGCACTTTCTTAATAATCCTTTCAACGAGAACGGCTGTTTTTCCCGATCCTGCCGCGGCAGCAACAAGAATATCCTGTCCTTTCGCCATAATCGCTTTCCACTGATCATCTGTCCAAGTAACCCCTTCAGGCTTTTCCGGTATGGTCGTTTTCATGATGCTCCTCTACCTCCTTTCGAATCAATTCAAGCACTTCTTCTTTCGGCTGTGGAACGAGTAATCGATAGTTATTCGATTCCAAGGATTCATCGAATTGGCAGACCGATTTATAAGAACAAAATGTACAAGGGGTTTTATCCTTCATTTTATAAGGAGAAATATCTACTTTCCCTTCTGTTATCGCATTTCCTGTCCCTACATACATATTCCGGACATAGCTTCGCAAATCGTTAAACTCCTGTTTGCTTGCTACCTTGGATCGTTTTGAAATCGTTCCGTCTTTTTTAATTCCAGCCGCGACAATCGATGAATCCCCGGATTCAAGCGATTGATCCATCAATCGAATAACGTTTTTGTCTCCGAGCATGAGGCCATTCATTTTAAACTTTTTAAAAACTTCCTTTTCGATCTCTTCCAATGTAAGGATTTTCGTCGTGCTGATCATTGGATTATGCACATGGAAATACAGAACTCCCGCCGGGTCGGCATCCATGCCAATCAAGGCATTGGAGTGGCTGATGATGATATCTAAATAGGTGAGCATTTGTAAAGCGAGTCCATAATAAACATCATTCACATTTAAATCTTTTGAACTGGATTTATAGTCTACGACTCTTAAAAACACCCCGTTCCCATCACTAGCCTTATCCACACGGTCAATTCTTCCAACAAGCTCCATCTTAGCCCCGTTCTTCAGTGGAAAAGTTAACGGCGGCAGCTCCCCCTCTGGCCCGAAAGCAAGCTCCAGCCCGATTGGTGAAAAGCCGCTCGATTTTGCTTGTTCACTTAAAACATATGACGCTCGGCTAATAATCTGTTCGAGCTTTCTTTTTATATAATAATGGCGGTTTGAACTTAATAATATTTCATTCTGCAATTTCGGGGCGAGCATTTCAACCGCTTCTTTGGCAAGGATTTCACATTGATCCCTTGTCATTTCTGTCCATGAAAGCTTCCCTTTCATAACAATTTCGGCAATATATTTTAAAGCGGCGTGGAATAAGTCTCCAATATCTGGCGCTTCAAGCCGGAAAACTTGCCGTTCCCTTAGTTTCAGCCCATGCTGTGTATAATGGGAAAACGGACAGCTGTGGAATAGTTCCATTCTGGACACACTGGCCTGGATTAAATCCCCGTATAAGTCTTTGCTTACTTCTTCCCCCAATTGCTGTGAACGGTTTTCATAATTAAGACTCGATAGAACTTTAAGAGCGGTGCGTCTCCAGCTCTCATTATTGAGATAAAAGTTGTAAATATCCCACCAGAAATCATAAATCGGATAAGCTCGTTTCTTCAGTTGTAATTGTGATGTTAAATAAGATAGGGCGGTATTTACATTGGCGGCATATTCCAGCTGTTCCTCTTCAGGAAGCTCGGCAGGATCTGTCATAAAATAATGCTGCCTGCAGTCTGGAAATAAATCTGCCATCCTTTTAATATAGGTAGATGGCATTAATGCTTTTCCTTCTTCATTCGCGAGCGGATAGCTAATAAAAAGCCATTCAGATGCTGTCACAAATGCTTTATAGGCAAGAAATTCTTCATCAAGAAGGCGAGTTCTGCTCCCAGGGGCAATTTTTAACCCATTAGCAAGAAGCTGCTCTCTATCCTCATCCGCGAGCACCCCTTCCTCCGAAAATTTAGCAGGAAGTACGCCCTCATTCAGCCCGATCACAAAAGCTGCTTTGACGTCCGAAAGGCGCGATCTTTCTAAATCAGCCGCCACTACTTGATCAATAGCAGGCGGGACAAGGGTAAAGCGAAGTGACTCCATGCCGGAATCGAGGATTTGAGCAAATCGCTTAGGCGTGATTTCTTCTTCTCCGAGCATTTCGACATATTGATCCAAAAGCTCCATGATGGCATTCCAAGCCTGGTCGTGTTCCCTTGATTTGACAAGATTTCCTCTTTCTTCTTCAGCAAGCTTCCATTTTTCCAATTTTGCCGGTACGTCTAATTCTTCAATAAATAAATAGACGGCTTCACAAAGTTTTCTGCCGCTATCCGCCTTCTTAAGTCGTCGTGCCAAGCGTAGAATAGGGGACGTGATCAGGTCCCTTAATTCATTTAGTTCTTGCTCCGTTTGCTTTTCTGCATCCGTTTGTACGATCGAATCAAATTCCAATCCTCTGATTCTACGGTAAATCCACCTTTTTTTCTTTGTCCATTTATCCCCTTGAATGCCATAGGCAAGAACATAGTTTTCTAGCTTGTCCATCTGCTCACGCAAACGATTCGCATTTAATTTTGCCGGGAATAATAATTCGGTTTTGACGGCCCGAAAAATCGGCTCGTAACGCCAGTTTCCATTAATGATCTCCAGGATTGAACGGATTAATTCAACTAAAGGGTGATTCAGCATTGTCCGCTTTTGATCGATAAAATATGGAATCCCATAGTCATAAAAAATTGTTTCAATAATATCGTGGTAATCTTGTCCATTCCTCGCAAGAATCGCGATATCTCTATAACGCAATCCTTCGGTCCGGACTAGCTGATTGATTTTGCGGGCGATCCCTTCGATTTCTGCTCGTCTGTTCACTGCGTGGCCAATATGAATAGCTGTTTCTCCTTGATAACTGACAGCAGGGCGTGCATCAAAATGAGCTTCTAAATGCTTTAATGACTGGTCTTTCCATCGCATTTGTTCTTTCAGAAATATCTCTTCTATTTCAATCCCATTCCGGTGAGCCATCTCATATATCGTCTGGCAGTTCTCTCCTGACATCCGAAATAAGTGCAGGTCGGCAGGCGTTGCTTGCTTAAATGGCTGATCGAGAGTAAATGTGATCGTTACTTTTTTGCAGAGCTTCAATAATTGCTCAACAATCATATATTCTTGTGGGGTAAAGCTATAAAATCCATCAATATACACTTCTGCCCTTTTTAAATAATCAGATTCAGCTGCTTTTTCAGTTAAAAGACGAAAATAATCCTCTGAATCTACATATTTCTCATAGAGTGATTCTTCGAAGCTCTTATAAATTAATTGGAGATCGTGCAATTTATCCGCTAATGCCTTATTCGTTTTTTCCGCTCCCGACAACTGGGTTTGCTTTTCCGCAAGTTCGCTAGGATTTACGCAATACCTTTTGAACTCTGTCATCATTTGTTCCATTTGCTGAATAAAGCCATTTTTATCAGCCGCACGCTGAAAAAGCTTTAGCTCCCCCTTTTTATCCTCGATAATCTTCCGGATGAGCATGCTGATCCCAACGCTGTTTAAATGAGAGCGGCTAATTCCGCCTGTTTCCTGAAGGATTCGCCATGCAAGGCGCGTGAAAGAATACACCTGGCTGCGGATCATCCCGCCAAGATTCGGCGTTGTTATTAATTTATATTCTGATAGAAATGTCATCTGTTCAGGCACTAAGTAGATAATCGGGTCTCCATCTGGGTTCTTGCCTAATTCTTCCCGTATTTCGTTCAAGCAATATTCTGTTTTGCCGCTCCCTGAACGGCCAATCAATAGTCGAACGGACATTGCCAGCCTCCTCTTCCGTTTCAAAAATAATGCTATCTTCTACAAATTATATTATCACAGAAGCCACTCATTATTGATCAAATTCTCCTTAGCGCAATGTGCCCAGATTTTTATCTTAGTTTGCTCGATAAATTCCTTTAAAAAATCGAAAGGCTCGCCGGAGGCTTAACTTTATTCAGCCGAGGTTTGAACCCCCACTGAATTGGATAACTGTTTGCATTCATCTCGCCACTTATAGAAGTGAGACTTCTGCTGAATAAAGCTAAACAATTGGAAAAGGACCCGAATTTTATCGAGTCCTATCATATGTTTCAGAAGGAAACATCCACTTCATCTATCGGCCAGTATCGCAAGTTTACTTTGCCGACTACCTGATCGGCTGAAATAAAGCCAAAATGGCGGCTATCCCAGCTTCCGAGACGGTTATCACCCATGACAAAAAGCTTTCCTTCAGGCACAACCTCAGAACCTGTCAATTCCGTTAACGTGAAATCTCCGGTTAGCCTACTTCCGAATATTTCCTTCCGATATTTTGCAAGGAATGGTTCATTCACCTTTTCTCCATTTATATAAAGCTCATCATTGCGGTATTCCACTTTATCTCCGGGCAACCCGATGATTCTCTTTACAAAATCTTCCTCTTTGTTATGATGGAAAACAATCACGTCAAATCGGTTCAGCTCGCTAATTTGGTACCCGATTTTATTAACGATCAGCTTATTTCCGCTTTCAAGGGTAGGCATCATCGACTCGCCCTCAACTATATAATTGGAAAAGAAAAATGTGCGTATAAAAATAAAGATGATCATCCCAATTCCAAAGGCTTTAATCCACTCTATTCCTTCTTTTTTCACTGCCTCTTTCAAATTGCTTCTCCCCCAGTTCCTTGCTGGTACTGTTTATTTTGCCCTTCTAAATTTCTTTTCTTTTTCAACGTTCATATTCATTTTTATTTCTATTCTTTTTCCAACATACCAAAGAATAAAAATAATGACTGCTACGATCACCGTCCGCATTGGTTGTGTAATAAGTGACTTAATATCATACCCTACAAAGCTCATCGTAAAGATCATCACCATTTTCCCTGTCACAACGGCTAGCATATATTGGGCAATGCTGATTTTCGATAGCCCTGCTACGATATTCACGACTGCTGAGGGGGTGAAAGGAAGGCATAATAAAATAAATAATGGACCAAATCCATGCCTTTCCACCCAATTCATCAGCTTTTGAACTTTTGAGTTACGCTTTAGAACCTTAAGAATTCTTCTTTGTCCATATTTCCGAACTAATAAAAAGACGATAAATGCACCTGCAGCGGCACCGATCCAAGAAAACAAAAAGCCTAACCAAAGACCGAATGCATTTGCATTTGCCATCACAAATAAAAATAGCGGAAGAAAAGGCAAAAATGCCTCAATTAATGGCAGCAGAATTCCCGGCACCGGGCCAAAAGTGCGGTATTTTTCAATTAATCCCATGATATTTTCAAGCGTAAACCAATCTTTGAGCAGTTCAAAATCCATTTGAAATCTCCTTGTATCGAATAAGCTAATACGTACCTATACTATATCTTTACCTCTTTCTATCTTATTTTACACTTACTTTCGATAAATAGGATTTTATTTTGCTAAAAAATCATGAATTGCCTGTTTATTTTGTTCAAGATTAATAGCCAGTACTGCCCCTGCCCCGCTTATCCGTTGATTTTCATATGATCCATCCACCGGAATACGAAGTGTTTCGATGTCACGGCTGTTTTTAGAAATTAAATCTTTTCCTATATAAAGGATATCTGTAGTATCCATATTTGTATTAATAAATGGGGTCATGACTCCAACTAATTTCGGAAGCTTTGCAATCGTTTGGAAGTTAGTGAACTGGCTTGCCACTTCCTTCATCACCTTTTGTTGGCGCTCAACCCTTCCAAAATCGCCGATTGCATCATGCCGAAACCGTACATAGCCAAGAAGATGCTCCCCATCAAGCCTTTGAAGTCCCGGCTCCAATGTTACCCCAATATTAGCAGACATTGCCTTTTCGACATCGACTTCTACGCCTTTTGGAAATGCCTCATCAATCAGATGGACAAACCCTTTAAAATCAACGATCGAATAGTATTGAAGATCAATATCAAAGTTCTCTTTAATCGTCTGTCTTAGCAGCTCAGGACCGCCAAAAACAAGAGCTGCATTGATTTTATTTTTTCCATATCCGGGTATATTCACATACGAATCTCTCATAATGGAGATCAACTTATACGTGCCTTTATCTGGATGATAGCTGGCGATCATGATTGTATCTGCTCTTGATTTTTCGTTTCCGCGGGCATCGCTTCCAAGCAATAGGATATTCGTTCCGCCATATTGGTCTTTATCTCCATGAAATTCGAATTCGATATTTTCTACATCCGTTTTCCCTTGTGATAGAGATACACCTTGTTTAAATTGTATATAGGAATAAGCGAGCGTCCCCGCACATAGCAGAAAAAGAATGAGGACGATTGACTTCCATTTCTTCTTTTTTTGTTTCTTCTGTTGATATCTTTCAGATCTCATAAAAAAATCCTTCCTTTTATATTCAAATTCTCCTTGGCGTATTTGCGCCCAGATTTTTATCTTAGCTTGCTCGATAATTTCCTTTAAAAAATCGAAAGGCTCGCCAGAGGCTTAACTTTATTCAGCCAGGGTTTGAACCCCCATTGAATTGAATGCCTGTTTGCATTCATCTCACCACTTATATCGTTTAGAGACTTCTGCTGAATAAAGTTAATAGGAAAATAGTCTTCATCCATATAAGACTACTTCTTTAGCAAAAAGGTTTCGTCCTTTGGGCTGGTATATATTGTATGTTCTTTATTTTGCCTTGCATGGCGGTTATTTTCATTTTATTTCCGTCAGGGATATTTGAAAATTGGGTTGGTATATCGTGGTTCAATTTTTTGCGCTAAAGGGATTGTATATGGAGGTCGATAGAAGAAAAACATTCGACAAATAATAGCCCTTGCACAAAAATCATTTTGTCTGTAAAATTATATAAGAACAAACGTTCTTTAGTTCGTAAGGGGGTATAGCAATTATGACGAGAATTCCTGAGGAAGATCGGAACATAATGGAGCAGGCTATCTATTTACCGATGGTATTGACTGTATTAAATCGTGACCTGATTGTCATTAATAAAAGCCCTTTTAAGCTTAAACAGCCCTACTTGAATTTGATTGAGGAAACGATGAATATGATTCAAAAAGAACTCGGAGAAGTAAAGCGTTATATGATCAAAAACAGGCTTAAGGTTCAGCAGCTGAAACGGGACGAAGCTTTTACGATGTTTTTATTCTTGTATAAAGGCTATGAGGAAAATCATAACTACTTCAATCCCCGCATCCGCAATAAGGTGCAGGAGCTGTTGGAGCTTTATTTATTTAAACGGCACATGATCGATGGCGACATGGAGCTTCCTAAAAAAACAGAAGCATGATCTTATAATACATGCTTCTGGCCAAGATCTATTCCCTCCCCCCTATTCGATACGTCCCGGCTCTCTCTGATGCATTCATATGTCTTTTCCCGCTAAAGAAATACAATGCTTTCCGTTCTGATTCCTCAAGCCTGCTATTTAAAGTGGTCTTTAACAGGGCTGTCCGTAATAGCTGGTTGTTGAAAGAATTGTAAGAGATAGGAATGATGTGGCACTCCTTATTTTTAAAAATCACCTGTGTATTTCCTGCATCGGCACGGCGATGATAAAGGATGTGTTCTAATGAAATCCATATACATTGTGCATTGCTCGCTGAAGAAGTTGGAAAAAAATAAATGAAGTTTGTGGGGTCTATGGTTATTGGTGCTTTGTGGGTTATTCCTGTTAATTGACGGGTCCCTTCTTTTCTCCCTTCGTAGGACGATCCAAAATATCTGCAGCTTTTTTTAATGATTTCGATCGGTTTAAAAGGGGAAAGCACTTCATCCTCGAGTTCCCAAATCTGCGAATAGATCTTGCTGCCATAAGATACTGGCTTTATGATCATCGTATTCGGATTGATTTCATACTCCTCAATTAATGGAGTTGTTGTTGGACTCTTCATCAATTCATCTCCTTTACTATTGTTACGCCATTTCATCATATCAGAATTCTGCCAATAATTTTCATTTTCTTCTAAAAGTTGCTAATTTATTCACAACTTTGACACAGTAAAAATTTTCAGAAAGTTTATGAAGTTTTGGTGAATATCTTGAAGTAACTCCATATAATAGTAAAAAGCATCCGAGGTGATTTTCATGAATGAAAAATCCTACACAGAACTCATGAAAGCAAGTGCAATGAAAAGAAAGAAGCTAAAAGAGTCCTATGTTTTAGATCTTTACATTGACATGATGCTTTCAGAAGTGTTGCTGAAAAACGAAAAAGAGAAGCTTATGAAAGAAATCGACGATGCCATTGATGAAGGGAACAAACCTGTATTTATCAGCTTAACCAATCGATATAAAGAATTGACTAAACGTTTCGGCACTTAGCTGATATCACTTTAATCCCCCGTTATTCAGTGACGGGGGTTTCATTTTTCTTCTGCAACAAAAAGCTCTTTTCGCATATATTGTTGTTTTTAGCCCACAAAGTTTGCCCGTTGATTTCCGCTGCGGGCACTTGACTCCAATCAACTCAGATTATAAAAGCAACAAACTTTAAGAAAACAGCAAAAAAAACGAGCAGCCCCTATGGCCTACTCGCTCTTATTTGTTCGATTCTTGATTTCATATTCCTCAAGCATAGAGATACGTTCAAGCATTGTTGGATGGCCATACCGGAATACTTTAACTAAAAGCGGCGGATTTACTTGGCTTAAGCCGGCTCGGGATAATTCTTGGAACGATTGTATGGCGGCATTAGAATCTTTTGTCATCTCAATGGCATACCGGTCTGCACGTGATTCCTGGTAACGGGAAACGAAATTTGACAGTGGACTTGAGACAAATAAAAGCATAGAAATAATCATTAAGAATAATGGAAGTGATCTGATGTCATGAACGGATGGAATTTTCAAGGCTTTTCCCCATCTGCCAACGACATACTCCATAATCCTCGAAGCCAGGTAAAGACCTACTAATGATAAAAGCAAATATCCTGCAATGCCGAAATAAATATGTTTTTCAACGTAATGGCCCATTTCATGAGCCATGATAAAAAGAATCTGGTCATCGCTTAACCGATTTAAAGTTGTATCCCACAGGACAATTCTCGAATTTGATCCGATTCCGGTCACATAAGCATTAAGGGAATTTGTTTTGGTAGCCATATTCACTTCAAATACATGTTCAGCCGGAATTCCTGCTCTATCTGCCATTTCTAGGATTTTCGCTTCAAGTTCTTTATTTTTCAATGGATAAAAATCATTATAAAGCGGATCGATGACAACCGGCTGAAGAAACATCATAAATAAGGAGAAGGGAACAGATAACAACCACGCATAAAACCACCATCTTTTCCTGCTTTTATTGATTAGCCAATAGAGAATAGAAACAATAATGACCATCGTGCCATAATTAATCCAAAAATCAATTAGCGCGTCCTTCATCCAGCCGCCAAAGCTTTGCGTGGAAATATTATAGCTTTTAGATAAAGAATAACTAATATAATTCAATGGAAATGTAGCAGCAAATGTAACAACTGAAAGCCAGATAAGGTAAATAGCCGTCTGGATAAATTTATATTTCGAAGAATGCTCTGCCCACTTTTTGAAAGCGTTCGATAAGCCAAGTAACAGAATGAACAAATATAAAAGCCATTCAAATGGTGTCGATAAGAAAAACATTATATTTCTTATCTTTGAATATTCCTCACTAAGCATTAGTTCCCTGCCATTTAGGAATGTAGCTGGATCTGCCTTGGATCCCTCATATTCAAATGGAAGATTTGTATCCGCAAAATAAAACAAGTACCAATAAAAAAACAACCCATATAAACAATAGGCAATCACACCGTAAAAGCCTATCTTTCTCGCCATCGCAGTTCCCCCTTTTTGTACAGCCCCTCAATATTTAGTTTAGTATAAAATTCATTAATTAGAACTAATTCTTGATACGCATTTACCATAATAGCATGCTCAATTTTCAGGATTTACACGCAACAAAAGCGCAAGCGCCTTGATCAGCCCCGACAAGCACAAGACGAGCCTCACGGAAAGGTGAGCTCTACCTTTCAGGATTGGCTTGTGACCTCGAGGGGCTAGGCGCTGGAGCTAGACGAAAAAGCCAGCTCAAGGTGAACTGACCTTTTTTGGCGAGATCTAAAATAGGATTGAGTAAACTGATAAAACCGCAATAGAACCAAGAACGACAACAATAACATTTGCGCCCAAATAAGCGGCTACTAAAGCAACCAATGCCCCTAGAAGCCCAAACCATATATCTTCATTGATAAATAATATGCCGGGAAAAATAAGCGCCCCTAAAGTCGCATAAGGGACATTTTTCAAAACACCTTGCAGAATAGCGGGCATTTCCTTCCCTTTAAAGAGAACAAATGGAAGCATTCTTGGAATATAGGTTACGACTGCCATCCCTGCAATCATCCAAATCATTTCGCTACTCATGCTCTCTCTCCCCCTGCTTTTTCTTTAGCCCAATAATTATTTCTATGATAACAGCAGACAGAAGCGTCGCAATTACAATCGCCCATCCGGTGGACAGAGCATTTGTTAAAGTAAAAATTGTATTAAAGCAGGCCGCTAGAACAGCAAGAAATACAACTTTGGCGTTTTTTTTCATGGATGGAACTAATAATCCGATAAACATAGCATAAAGGGCAACAGACATACTTTCCTGCAAGGTCTGCGGAAGACTAGCCCCGATTAAATGACCAAGCCCAGAGCAAATAACCCAGCTGGAATACGAAATGGAGATCACTCCGAACATGTATCCTGCTGTAACCGATTCTTCCCGTGTCGCAGCAACAGAAAAAGTTTCATCTGTTAACCCAAAAGAATAGATGGCTTTATTAACGATATGATCCTCTTCGCATTTTTCATTTAATGCTGTCGACATTAGAAAATGTCTGATATTCACAATAAAGGTGGTCAGAATAATCTCGAAAGCGCCGGTCCCAAGAGAGAGCAGACTAAGTGAGATATATTGAGATGCCCCTGCAAAAACAATTAAACTCATTAATACTGTTTCTCCAATGGAAAGCCCAGTCGTTTTAGCAAGGAGTCCAAAAGTCAAGGCAATGGGCGCGTACCCAATCGCAATGCTAATGCCCGATTGTAATCCCTTCCTAAATTCAGAAGCCTGTTTGTTTACTGCAAGTTCTGCCATTGGTTTCACCGCCCGAATAATTTTAAATAATACTCTAGATATAATGTATATGATTATCAAAAAATAGTAAAATATTGTAACAATCAAATTCGCCTTGGCAAATTTGCGCCCACTGAATTGGGTACCTGTTTGGATTCATCTCGTCACTTATAGGTTTAAAGACTTCTGCTGAATAAAGTTAAAAAACACATGGGGGACCATGTGTTTTTAAATGAGAACTGCCTTATCACTGCTCATTTTCTCGCCGCGAATGCGCTGGAATTCTTCAAGCAGTTTTTCAACCGTTAATTTCTGTTTTTGTTCTTCATTTGCTTGGAAAATTAGCTGGCCTTTGTCCATCATGATTAACCTGTTCCCGAGATCTAGTGCCTGCTGCATATTATGAGTGACCATCAAGGTCGTGAGCTGATAGGTTTGAACAATTTCTTTCGTTAGGGCGGTAATCAGCTCAGCACGCGCCGGATCAAGGGCTGCTGTGTGTTCATCAAGAAGTAGGATTTTCGGCTCAGTAAAGGTCGCCATCAATAGTGAGAGTGCCTGCCGTTCCCCACCAGATAATAAGCCAACCTTTGCTTGCAGACGGTTTTCCAATCCAAGATGAAGCGTTTCAAGTTTCTCCTGGAAGAAATCACGTCTATTTTTTGAAACTCCCTTTTTCAACCCGCGAGTTGTTGTTCTTGAAAAAGCAATCGCTAGGTTTTCTTCAATTGTCATGGCAGGAGCAGTTCCGGCCATTGGGTCCTGAAAGACCCGGCCGATCAATCTCGATCTTTTGTGCTCTTTAACCATTGTAACGTCTTTCCCGTCGATGATAACCTCACCTAAATCAGGAATCATCTTACCTGAAATGAGATTCATGAGTGTCGATTTTCCTGCCCCATTACTTCCGATCACGGTCATAAAATCCCCAGGTTTAAGATGCAAGTCCATATGATGAAGGGCGATTTTCTCATCAGGTGTGCCTTCATTAAAGATTTTATGAATCTGTTTTAATTGCAGCAAGATGTTCACCACTTTTCTCATATGCATTTTGTTTAGACTGGATGAGCCTCCGCTTTTTACGTTGATTCTCTCTTTGCTTTTCAATCATTTTCGGAAGGACGAGAGCGCAGATAACGATGACAGCTGTTATGAGCTTCATATCTCCTGTTTCAAGAAATTCAACCCTTAGTGCAAGAGTGACAATAATGCGATATAAAATGGCTCCGCCAACTACCGCTAGTGTCGCTCTCACAATCGTTTTTGCACCAAAAACAGCTTCCCCGATGATAACTGATGCGAGTCCGATAACAATCATCCCGATTCCCATCCCGACATCGCTAAACCCGTTATATTGCGCGACAAGAGCTCCGGAAAGAGCAACAAGTCCATTTGCAAGACCAAGACCGATAATCTTCAATAAATCTGTATCTGCAGAAAAGCTGCGGATCATTGTTTCGTTATTGCCAGTCGCTCTAAGAGCCAAACCAATATCTGTCTTTAGGAAAAGATCAATCATTACTTTAACAACCAAAGCTAGGATTAGCATAAGGATTAGGATTCCCCATGTTTTAGGGACAAAACCGGTAGCTGATAGCACTTGATCGAGGCCAAGACCTTGCCAAAATGCGGTTAATTTTGTGATGACTGTCTCTTCTGCTAAAAGAGGAACATTCGATTTCCCCATAATTCTTAAATTTATCGAGTACAAGGCGATCATCATCAGGATCCCCGACAGAAGGGGATTAATTTTCCCCTTCGTATGCAGAAGTCCGGTTACGCAACCTGCCGCAAACCCTGCTAACATAGCAGCAATTGTCGCAAGGAACGGATTTGCTCCTCCAACAATAAGAACTGCTGCTACCGATGCCCCAGTGACAAAACTCCCATCCACGGTGAGGTCAGGAAAATCAAGAATTCTGAATGACAGGTAAACGCCTAATGCCATTAAGGCGTAGATCGCACCTGCCTCTATTGAACCAAAGATGGCTGTAGGCATAAAACTCTTCCTTTCTTACTTTAGTGCGCCGCGATTTATTCGATAAACTCCGCGAGACTATTCCATTCGTCTTTCAATTCAATGTTCATTGCATTAGCTGCTTTTTTATTAATTACTAATTTTAGATTTTGTGGATATTGGACAGGAAGCTCTGACGGCTGTTTTTCCCCTTTTAAAATTTTCGCAGCCATTACACCTGCTTCATATCCAATGTCAGCATAGTCAAATCCGTAAGCAGCAAATCCGCCCCTTGCAACAGAATCCAATTCCCCAACAAATAGTGGCAGACCCTGATCATTTGAAACTTGAATAACTGATTCTAACGCAGAAACAACAGTGTTATCTGTAATTACATAGAATATATCTGCTTTACCGAGAAGCGATTCGGCAGCCTGTTTTACTTCTGCTGAAGTTGAGACCGTAGCTTCGACAAGTTTTAAGCTTGTATCTTTCATTGCTTCTTTGACGAGATTTATTTGGGCAACAGAGTTTTGTTCACCTGCATTATAAATAACACCAACTGTTTTTCCATTAAAGTTCTCATCCATGAATCTTACCGTATTAGGAATTGCATCTGGATGTGTATCGGTTGTTCCTGTAATATTTCCGCCTGGCTGCTCCATTGATGCAACAAGTTTTCCATCAACAGGATCTGTTACAGAAGTGAAGATAATTGGGATATCCTTTGTTGCATTTAAAGCCCCTTGTGCACTTGGCGTCGAATTAGCAAAGATTAAATCAACTTTATCGCCAACGAAATTATTCGCGATTGTTTGATTGTTATTCTGGTCCCCTTGTGCAATTTGAACATCATAACTTACTTCTAACCCTTCATCCTTCAATGCTTTTTTAAATCCTTCGAATGCCGCATCAAGTGAAGGATGCTCTACGATTTGAGTAACGCCAACTTTGTAGCTTTCAGCCTTTTTCTCAGCTGGTTCGCTTTTTTCTCCGCCACTTGTACTCTCATTTGTAGTTCCGCACCCGCTCAGGAATGCCACACTCATCAAACTTGTTGCAGCAAGAACTTTTAAAGTTTTCAAACTCTTAAACATGTTAACTCCCCCTCATCTATACTTAAACGCTTCTATGCTTCTATGCTTTTATTCATTAAATTATAAAGCTATCAATGTCTAAATTTCAAGTCTTTTTTACTATTTTCGAAAAATTTTCAATAAGAACTGTTATATGTAAATCTTTGGCTAATTTTAATCAGGTTAATCTAAAATACTATTTTAGTAGGTTTAAAGTTCAATAAGAACATGGCAATCACCATGTTCTTCTATTTCCCCTTAAATTCCGGCTTTCTTTTTTCTGCAAAAGCCGAAAGTGCCTCTAATCGATCTTCTGTAGGTATGATCACTTCATATGCTTTTCTCTCTATTTGCAGGCCTGTATGCAGGTCAACATTCATTCCTTGTTTTACGGCAAACTTGGCTTGTTGGAGTGCAAGCGGTCCATTGGCGAGCATTTGCTCCGCTAGCTCACAGCATTCTTTTAATAAATGATCTTTATCTGTGACCCTGTTCAATATTCCATAATCTAATGCTTCTTCTGAAGTTAATCTTTTAGCTGTTAAAATTAATTCCAGCGCTTTTGCCTGGCCAATCAATCTTGGCAGCCTTTGTGTGCCGCCAGCACCCGGAATGATTGCAAGGCTTGTTTCCGTTAGTCCCATCAAGATGCCTGAAACAGCAATCCGGAAATCGCATGATAAGGCTAGCTCCATTCCACCCCCAAAAGCAAAACCGTTGATGGCGGCAATTGTAGGCTGTGGCAGCTGATCGATCATTGAAAATACCTCGCCAATTTTATAAATATTTCTGCGAACATCTACTTCCGATAACGTTTTCCGCTCTTTTAAATCCGCCCCCACACTAAATGCCTTTTCACCAGATCCTATAAAAATAACAACCCGCACATCAGGATTCGTACGCAATTGTTCAACAGATGATTGGAGCTCGGTTAAAGTTTCATAGTTAAATGCATTCAATGCATCCGGGCGATTTAGCGTGACAACCGCAATATGCTCCTTTAATTCAACAACAATCGAACTCATCAGTTCCACTCCCTTTTGTTTGCTATACCATCCAAATTCGATAAAATACGTGAAAACCCTTTCAAGGGCAAAGAAAAGATTTCTTTCGGAGGCTGGGTTAAATAATTTTCGAATCCACATCAAAAAACCCCCATGTAAAACAAAAAGTTTTATATGGGGATTCATCTATTAATCTATATGATTAGTAACCTGATTTTCCCCCTTCCTGTTTTTTCATTGCTTGAAAATAGCCGTATGTTAACGAGCGCCATAGCCATTCTAATGGACCGAATCTAAAGCTTTTCAACCATATATAACTAAATAAAACCTGAAATATATAAATTCCAAGACAAATCAATGTACCAGTTACAAGGCTGACTTTGCCAAAAAAATGAAGTCCGAGGAAAATAAATGTTGAAATCACCGTCTGCGAAAGGTAATTTGTTAACGCCATTTGCCCTGTAAACCCGAGCGGGCGAAGCAGCTTTTGCCAAAGCTTTTTTCTTAGTAGTAATGTTAATGAAGACATATAGAAAAAGCATAACGGCAAACCGCTTAAACTTGTGAATAAAAAAAGAGCATTTTCTTGGTAAACGCCCAAATCTATAAGCCCTAACTTCATGATTGCTAATAAAATGACTAGTGGAATACTTAATAAAAGGGTTATCAACCAAATTTTCTTGATCTTAGGTAGATGCGGCGAATTAGGTTGGAAAATCCCAATTTTCCCTGCATAAAGCCCAAATAAAAACATGGCTAAAACAGTAATCAATACGAAAGGAAGCTCTATCGTAAGCGGGATAATTTCGGTATGAATGCGATAAGAAACCCAGTCTAAGTAGCTTGCATGTTCATACATATCTATATATTCAGCGATCTTACTTTCTTTATCTTGATCCATTGCTTGTATTTCTTTAATCGTAGAAGCAGGTAATAAAAACTGAGCACTGATCAGTGAATAAAAAACAAATAATAAACTAAAGGCCCAAGTAAGGATTGTCTTTGCTTTTCGCTTGTAGAACAAAAACAAGAAAAAGCCGGCTAAAGCGTACGTATGAAGAATGTCACCGAACCAAATAAAAATGAAATGGACGGCGCCAAACAATAATAAAACAGTAAGCCGCCTTGTAAACAGACGGTTAATTTTCAACCCTTTTTGTTCGGCACGGCTCATAAAAATGTAAAAGCCTAAACCGAATAAGAAGGAAAAAATCGTATAAAACTTTGTTTGAACAAACATTTGTAAAAAAAGATCAAGCCAATAATCCATACCGGTATATTCTGGATTCCGCACCATAAAAGCTGGTGAATGAAAAGCAGGCATATTGACTAAAAATATGCCAAGCAAAGCAAAACCACGAATAATGTCTATCGTTAATATTCTTTCTTGTATAGAAATAGGTGCGGATTTCATATCGTTCATCTCCTTTTAGTATCAATTTTACTGTAAATCGAGCTGAGCTTGTGCAAATATAAATATCCGGGCAAATACAAAAAAATAGAGCGTTAAATCTAGCATGATTTAACACTCTATAAGCTTTATTAATAAGGTTTCGTCCATTTTATCAGAACTGCTCATTTTATATCTGAATGCATTCACTTTACAATGCCTTCGCTTTTTCAACCCAATCTAGAAAATTATCCATTACCGTATTTAAAAAGTTGACTGTAGGTTCGTGAATTAGTTTTCCAGATTCATCGAATTTCTCGTGAATTGCCCCGATAAAGACTTCATTTCCCGGTAAAGTAAGTGCTGAAACACCTGGGGAATTCAAGATTTGCCGCAGATGAATTTGAGCACGGACTGTACCTAAGGCACCTGGTGTACCGCCGACAACCATCACTGGTTTTTTCACCATAACTTTATCGACTCTTGAAAACCAGTCAAGCGCATTTTTTAACACACCAGGAATCGAGTGATTATATTCGGGTGTAGCAATAATCATCCCTTCACTCGCAGAAATTTTACTTTTGATAGTATTAACAATGTCAGGTGGTGAAAGTTCTTTATCTTCGTTATACATTGGAAGCTCATCAATAGGAAGAATTTCAATCTCTACTTTATTATGAAAGTGAATCTTCATAAAAGAAACAAGCTTTTTATTAAAGGATTGTTCGCGATTACTACCTACAATTGCGACTATTTTCATTAAAATACCTCCATGCTTTTACAATTTTGTCCAACGATTTATATTCTACATTAAGTGCTGCTCTAATCAAAAATCAAAAGTCTTATTAGATAACATTTCTGTTGGTATATGTAAAAAAAGAGCTGTTAGCATTCACTGCTCTTTCTTTATCTAAATTACTATCATTTTAATTATTCAGCTTCTGAAACGAGAGTAAAGCGTTCATTAATATGCTGGGGATTTTCAATTTCGTCAAGAACAGCGATAGCATAATCTGCATAACTTACATAGCTTTCGCCTTTTGCATTCACGATTAGATTGTCTTTTCCTTTTTGATATGAACCCGTTCTTTTCCCTTCTGGATTAAAGAATGCCGCAGGGCTGATAAACGTCCATTTAATTCCACTTGTATTTTGTAAATCCTGTAAATTTTCCCCTTGGTTTGAAGCTGTTGCAAAATATTCTTTCGGGAACTCAGGAGTATCAATCAAACGTGTTGTTTTCGCTTCATCAACAAACAGACTGCCTGCACCACCTACGACGATTAATCTTGTTTCGGGAGCTCCCTTAACAGCTTCAATTAACGCTGCTCCTGCCTCCACATGAAGATGCTCTTCTCCTGCGGGTGCGCCAAATGCATTTACTACAACATCAAACGGCTTTAGGTCATCTGCACTTAGTTCAAATACGTCTTTTTCTAGAACAGTTACATTTTTATCAGTTAATTTTGAAGCATTTCTGACCATAGCCGTTACCTGGTGTCCTCGATCCATTGCTTCTTTCAATATTAGATTTCCAGCTTTTCCAGTTGCTCCAATAACCCCGATTTTCATAAAATTACCTCCAGTAAATTGTTTAATATATTCTCTTAGACGAAAGGCTAGGCTTCCCTTTTTGAGTGTGTTTTACTTTTTCCTAAATATCTTTTCCGATACCATTCCCTTTAATTACGAACTGCCGCAATCGTAACCACCTCAGTTACAACAGATGTAAAAAAAATTGAATGATATTATCCAATTTTTTGATTTAATACTTTGACTAGCTCCCCCATAGTAACCTCATTCAACACGGTTTCCATTGCTTCTTGAGCACGCAGTAAAATTAATTCAAGAACTGCCTCAAGATTAGCTCCTACAGGACAATTCGGATTTGGCTTTTCATGAAATTGAAAAAGTTCTCCTTCTTCAACAACTTCTACAGCTCGGTAAACGTCAAGTAAGGTGATTTCTTCCAAAGGCTTTTTTAGTGTAGCTCCACCTGCTCCTCGTCGAACTTCAATGAATCCCGCATTTTTCAGTTTTCCCATTACTCTTCGAATGACCACTGGATTTGTATTTACACTCCCTGCAATCCATTCTGAAGTACAATGCGCATTACTTTGTATGGTTACGAGAGATAATATATGAACAGCTACAGTAAAGCGACTGCTGATTTTCATATGTTGCAACCTCCTGATGTAATCATTATAGTTACATCGAGTAGAATTTGTCAATATTCTTTTCTAGTGCTTTCCAATATCGATAACTATGGCTAACAATTACAGCCAGTGGCTTATTATTACAAAAGACCCCAGTAGGTATCTCCTTACTGGGGTTTTGATAAGCACTCAATTTTCTATTTTCTGAAGTCTTTCTGCTACTTCTTCATCTGTTAGTCCGTGTTGAGCAACATACCGATTTCTAGGGTGCGTTCGACATTCATGTGAGCAGCTGCGTAAATATTTATGTTCGTTATCTTCTGAGCTGAGAATTTTTTTATTACATTCCGGATTAGCACAATTCACATACCGTTCACAAGGCTCCCCTGAAAAGTAATCTCTCCCGACAACAACATGCTCCTTTTGATTAACAGGAACGCCGATCCTTTCATCAAAAACATAGAGCTGACCGTCCCAAAGCTGCCCCTGAACTTCTGGATCCTTACCGTACGTTACAATTCCACCGTGCAGCTGTGCAACGTCTTCGAAACCTTCTTTAAGCAGCCAACCTGAGAATTTCTCACAACGAATTCCTCCGGTACAATAAGTGATGATCTTTTTGTCTTCTAACACATCTTTATTGTCTCTCACCCATTGCGGTAAATCGCGGAAATTGCGAATATCTGGTCTGATTGCCCCTCTAAAATGGCCTAAATCATACTCATAATCATTTCTTGCATCTAATACAATAGTATCCTCATCCTGTAATCTTTCATAAAACTCGTTCGGATTTAAATACTTTCCCGTAAGTTCGTTCGGGTTCACATCATCTTCTAATCTTAGGGTTACAAGCTCTTTTCGATGACGAACCTTCATTTTCTTAAAAGCATGCTCGTCCGCCTCATCAATTTTAAAAACCATATCGGCAAAACGAGGGTCCTGTTTCATCACTTCCGTATATTGATTTGTTTGTTCCACTGTTCCAGAAACAGTACCATTGATCCCTTCGGCTGCAACAAGAATTCGGCCTTTTAAGCCAATCTCATTACACAAATCCAAATGCTCCTTGGCAAACTCCTCTGGGTTCTCAATGGGAACATACATATAATACAACAATACTCTGTAAGGCTTTTGATTCATTACTTTTCTGCCACCTATCGATTTATATTTCAAGATATAAATGTATATAGGGTTATTTGATTATACACTTTATTCTTTCTGAATCATTATATCAAAAGGGACCGAATTTTTTAACGTATCAGCTCAAAAAAACATTCCTTTTTCTTGAAATTCCTTTGCATCTTTTATGATTTAATATACTCATCGCTGACTAAAATATCCGAAATAACTTCCGACGGGATTACAAACTCAACAACCCCCATATAACCCGGCGCTACCTCATATTTATCAAAGGAAATAACTAATTTCCCATCATTGTTAATATAGAAATTTTGATTCATATCTATAGACTCGAACGGTTCTATCGGATCCTCTAAGCCGGCATCCAAAACCCAATAAATTTTATTATCGTCCGCCTTCATTTGCTCTCGCATCTGTTCTTTAATATTGTCACTAATAAGACTAATATAATGATCATCTTTAAATAACATCGGTAAACTCAATAATATTTGGTTTTTCTTATCAATCGTGTCATATTTCATGATTGTAGAAGAAGACCCTACAGTTTGTACAACATACCTGCCAATGGATAAGATCCTATCATTGTCGGTTTTTACCTCATATCCACTATGAACACCTAAATGGCCCCCACCATTGCTTTCCAGATCCTCCATATCAGATAAAAACTCATCATAAAGGGCTTTACTTTCTTTTAAATAGCTTTCGTTTAGGCTTTTTGCAAGATCCTTATTTTCTAAATCCGATACTGCAGGCACTTTTATGTCTGCTTCGTACTGTTCTTCTTCAACTTTAAATTCTGTAAAAGTAAGTACCTTCACAACACTTCCAACTACCGGTATGTCTGCTAATGCATTCGCCATTGCCGGACTTGTATTGATGCCTGCTGTAAATAGGACAGCGGCTGCAGCAACTCCTACAAGCCATTTATTTTTTGGGGATTTTTTCTTCCCTTGCTTTAATGCTTTTTCTACGACAAAATTCAGTTTGTCAGGAATCGGTATATTATTATAATCATTTTTCAATTTTTCAAGTTTTTTATCCATCCTATTTAACTCCCTCAATAATTTCATCTTTTATTTCTATACGTAATAATTTTAGCGCCTTATACAAACGTGTTTTTATCGTGCTTACATTTCCTCCCAAGACGTCGGCAACTTCTTCAATTTTCATATCTTCAAAATACCGGAGAACAATGATACTTCGGTACTCTGGGGGTAATTGTTCTAACGCTCGTTCTAAGTCAAGGTTCTCGTAATGATCTTCTTTACCAGAACTGATTAACTCCATCGTCTCAGAATCGACAATACTTACCCTCTTTTGCTTTCTTAAAAAATCTAAAGAAGTATTCACGACAATTCTGTAAAACCAACTTTTAATCATTTTCAGATCTTGAAGTGAATCGATGGAGATTATCGCTTTATGAATCGAGTCCTGCACAATATCTAAAGCATCCTCTGAATTTTTCACATAACTATAAGCAAGCCGATAAAAGTTTTCTTTGTTTTCCCTAACAAACTCCGTAAAAATATCCTCTGATTTCATCTTTCTCATCTTTCCCATTACACAAAAAGGCTCCTTTTTGGCTGATAAATTGTATACACATAATAGACGCACAAGCATGTATAAAAAGTTTTATATTCTTTTGCTCCTAGTATTTTCAGAAAACACCAACTTTAGAAAAACTTTAATAAAACTAATTGGTGTTTTTCGCGTAAAGCAAGGGACTTCCGCCATGTGGAAATCCCTCTAAACTCATTCATCTCTCGTTGTATTTTTTTAATTGCATAGTTGAAACTATTAATGAAACACATCTTAATTTTCACCAATTTTAGGAGGTGACTAACCATGGAGAAACAAAAAAAGCAACATAGAAAAGCTGCTATAGAGAGGCGTGAGGAAATGCAATCAAATAATGAGATAGCTAACAGAGGAAACGGGCAGCCGCTGCCCCAACCTAAAGATTACGAGGAAATCGAGTATTAAAAATATGAAAGAATCCCTTTACCGATATTTTATTGACTAGCTGATTTATAATAAGGAAAAAACCGGGCAAAAACCGCCCGGTCCTGTTTTGCGAATTATCAATTCTTACACTATAATTTCTTTTTCTGTAACAGGTAGAACCTTTTTCTTACTTGTTTCTGGAATTTCAAACAGATGCGGATGAAAAAGGGCAGCTAGTATCTCAATCCCATCTACTAATGTGGTACTTGGTCTTGTAAAGTAATCTGCATCAGCAAGATATACTGCCCTGTTCTTTACTGCAGTCAAATCGCTCCATCCCGGTTTATTTGTTAGTTGGCCTAGTTCCTGTATCGATCGTCCTACCTGAAAACCACAAGGCGCAATGACCAATACTTCCGGATCATATTGTTGTACTTTTTCCCAAGGGGTGACAACTGAGTAACCTGCTGGATTGGACAACATATCCACTCCACCTGCCAATGCGATTTGATCAGGAATCCAATGCCCACAATTATAAATGGGATCTAGCCACTCCATAATCATCACTCTTTTTGGTTCTACTTGATGTTCACGAAGTTTGTCTGTAATCGCACGTACTCTCTTTTGTAATTCAGCTAAGTAATCAAGACCAACCTTTTCTTCACCTAGCTCCATTGCAATTGTTAGTGCATTCTGATATACATCACGAAGCCTACGCGGTATTAATGGTACCACTTTTGGTTGCTTTTTTAGAGATCCAATTGCTCTTTGAACAACAGATGTGCTAATTTGACACACATCACATACATCTTGAGTAAACACAAGGTCTGGTTCAATCGCTGTTAATAATTCCATATCTACATAATATAAGCTTTTTCCCATATTTGATGATTCAGTAAATATAGTCTCAATCTCTGCACTTGAATAGGTTTTTCCCTCGAGTTGAGTGCGAACAACTTTTGGTTTATCCGATGGACATTCAAACGTAACTCCATTCAGATGTCTTTCTAGTCCCATTTCATATATCATATTTGTAGCGGCGGGTAAAAATGAGCATACCTTCATTTAGATAGCCTCCTCCGTTTATAGTCTATTACTAAATTAATCTATTTCCATTTTTTAGTCAACGGCATATTAGCTCCCTGCAATTGACTTCTTTACTTCTTATTAAATACGCTCCTTCCTATCAATTGTAAAGAATTCCAATAGTAGAAATTAGGAAGAGTCCCTCTCAATTTGAGAAGGACTCTTTTTTTCCAAACAAAAAGTAGACCGGAAAAGCGGTTTGCTTACTGTGCGACTTAATTTTAGTATCTTGTTATATCCATCGGCAATGAACCAGCAGCAAAGCCCACGAACATGAATCGACCATTTCCTGTATTACGCATGCCATGAATTTGGTTCGGTTTGGCTAATAAGACCATTCCCTTTCTAATCGGGATTTCATTATCCAGGTCTGGGAAATAGGTTCCTTCCCCTTCTACGCACACCCACATATCATCGACATTCGAATGGGAGTGTAAATACACTTCCTGTCCTGGTTCAAGACACCATACTGCCCCAACAGTTTTATCTGTTTCATAGAAATAGTTCTTTTGCGGTTCGTTCGGATCAAATTTTGCTATCTTATCAATTTCAAAGACTCTTTCTGCCTTTATCCCCTCAATGCTTACCATAGTCGCTTTCTCTTCCACCTCTATGCACCTCTTTTATTTAGGCTATTTTCGCATATATTGTTGTTTTTAAGCCTTAATATTTTGCCCGTTGATTTCCGCTGCGGGCACTTGCTTTCCACGGGGAGGGACGGAAGCCTCCTCGGCGTTACCGCCTGTGGGGTCTCCCGCTTCCCTCTATTCCCGCTGGAGTCAAGTGCCCTCCGCTCCAATCAACTCAGATTATTAAATAAAAATCACATTATAAAAACAACAAACTTTACGAAAACAGCCTTTATTTAATTTCTTGAATCAAAGACTTTTTTATAATTCCGCATCTCGATTACAATCTTTAGAGTAAACATAGGTTAAATTTTCTCTTCCTACAGCATATGCTGCCTGGTGTACGTATGGGCCCATGAAAATATAATCACCTTTCTTCACTGGAACCCACTTATTATCCAGATTATACATTCCTTCTCCTGAAAGTAGATAGGCGCCGTGTTCTTGGACATGTGTTTCGATAAATGGATGAGATGCTGCGGGATCAAAGGAAAGAATATGAAAATTCATATCAAAATCAATATCCGCAGGCAATAAATCTTTAATATTGACATTGTGCATGTCATCATAATTCCTGAATTCAATATGGTTGGCGTGATTTGAATAAACCCACGGCTTCCGTCCTTCAAGAGGGCGATATTTTTGCTTATAAAGGAATAGTTTCGAATCTCCATCCCCAAGGTTTTCTAAATACATTTTTATTCCTGGCGGACAGTATAAATAACCACTTTCTTCAAGAACAAACTCTTGTTCACCTGCAGCAGCTTTTATTTTACCTTCAATGACATAGACGAATGTCTCTACGTCAGCTTGCCCCCCAAACCCCTCACTATTTTTTCCGCCATTTTTCATTGTCACAACATAATCGACAAAGCTTGCTCCAAGCTTAGGTGAACCTAAAATCGAAATAATACAATTCTCGAATCCTGGAATCACATTATTCACTAATCCTTCTGGTGCGATTAATGCATATTTACCATGCTCAATTATTGATCTGCTTGATAATAAATCTTTTGGATAACCCATCTTTTAAACTCTCCTTTTTTATCGTTATTCTTTGTATGCTAATTCATATAAAGTGCCAATCAATGCTTTAACCCCTTCGGCCAAGTCGGCAGGCTCTGTGTATTCTGCAGGATTATGGCTAATGCCTTTTCGGCTTGGAACAAACAACATGGCTGCCGGAATTGTTTTGGCGAAAATTTGCGCATCATGCCCTGCTCCGCTATGCATTAACTTAAAATTCAAACTATTTTTCTTACATTGCTTTTCAATGACTTCCACGATTTTTGAATCCATTGGAACTGGATCGGCATCCAGCCACATATCGATGGATATTTCTACTCCATGTTCCCTCGAAACCTCTCTTATTTTCCCCGTAAATAATTCAGTAAACTGAACAATCGCATGTTTGTCAGTATGACGCACATCAACAGTAAAAATGACTTTTCCCGGCACAACATTAACGATATTTGGCGTTATCTCCATTTTCCCGACTGTTGCCACAAGCGGATCACCTTGTTGCTTCGCTAAACGAATGATTTCATAAATCATATGACTAGCAGCATAGACAGCATCTTTACGATATCCCATCGGCGTTGTGCCTGCGTGGTTCGCTTCACCAGTTACTTTAATAGTAAAACGCCTTTGTCCGACAATGCTTTGTACAATTCCGACCGATTTCTTTTCAGTCTCTAGGACATTGCCCTGTTCGACATGGATTTCTATGAAAGCCTTCAAGTCCTGACGCGGAGCTTTTGATTCATCCCTGAAAGCAAACCCAGATCCTTTCATTGCTTCTACAAAAGAAACGCCATTAAAATCCGAAAGCGTTTCTACATCTTTTCGGCTTGCAGTACCAACAACATTCTTTGAACCCCAGAAGGCATAAGGAAAACGACTGCCTTCTTCCTCTGCCAATGACACTATTTCAAGATTTCGCTTCGGTTGTCCATAATGATTCTTCAGATATTTTGTCGCAAGGACACCTGCCACGATTCCGTATTGACCGTCATATATTCCGCCATTTGTTACGGTATCAATATGAGATCCAGTAAGGATCGTTTCCCTTGTGTCTTTCCCTTTTAATATTCCGCTCAGATTTCCGATTTCGTCAAATTGTACTTCAAGTCCTTCGTTTTCCATCCAGCGTTTCAAAGCCTGCTGGGCTTCAAGCCATTCTTTCGAATAAAGCAAGCGGGAAACTCCTCCCACTGGATCTTTTCCAAAGCCGCCCAACCAGTTGAGCCTATCTACGATCTCTTCTGCTAAATTTTCAATTTCAAGATCCTCATCACAATTAATCAAGCCTTCCATTTCCATCATTCCCCCTTAAATTATCCCCATATTACTTATTTGTGATATTGCGGGCATAATTCGTTCGAATTGGAATCTATTAAGCTTCTAATTTAGATATTAAGCGTTTTCACTTCGTTAGTCATTATAAGCAATCGACAAAATCACTATTATTTTTTGTTCACACTGAATAAAATTATGTGAATATTACCTAATATTAGATTATTTGTAACCCTGGGCTTCCAACCCCTATTAACATCGCAAGTTCATACAAGTATTTAGGCAACTTCTCTATGAAAGAAGTTGCCTAAATCATAATATATTTATAGATTTACAGTTTCTCCTGCTTTTTTATACGTCACTAATTGACCTAGAGGCTCCCCTACAATCCCTTGATTTAGCTCAAATACTAGATTTCCACGAACAAATGTCTTCGTTACCCGGCAGTTTATTTTTCTGCCAATGTACGGGCTATGCTGGTGGCGATAATAAAGGTCCTCTTCCTTAACTACATAAGCCTGGCTGGCATCAACAAGAATAATATCAGCATCTTTTGATACAGCGATTTCCCCTTTATTACGAATATTAAATCGCTTAGCCGGGTTCGTAGCAATCATCCGTACAAAATCAGTTACTGGGACATTGCGTTTTAAAACCGCCTCATCAAACATTAAATCTACGTTGTTTTGACAGCCAGAAATTCCTCCCCATACTTCAAAAATATTATTTGTCTCACTATATTTCATGTCAGGCGGACATGGCGAATGGTCTGATGTTAACATATCAATCTTGCCATCAATTAATTTACTCCACAGCTTTTCTTGTTCTTCTTCGCTGCGAAGCGGGGGCGAACATTTTGCAACCGGGCCAATCTTTTCGAATTGGGCAGTCGTAATCGTAAAATAGTGAGGACAAGATTCAAGGGTTACATCCTGACCTTCGTTTCTGGCTTTAATAATTACATCTACTGCTTCTGCTGTGCTTATGTGTACGAAATGGAGCTTACAGCCCGTTTCTCTAGCTATATATAATGCTCGTTTTACGGCATCTACCTCTGTAAAAACAGGGCGGGAGGCAACATAATCTGTAGCTGTTAGCTTGCCTAGTTTAACCATCTCCTCACCTAAACGGTCTGTAATAATCGCATTCTCGGCATGGATTGAAAGTATATGCCCTAATTTTGCTAGCTTCTCCATTCCTGCATAAAGAGTATAGTCATCTACATTTTTGAAATCATTCGGAATATCTGTACCACAAGTGGACATAAAACATTTGTAAGCTACGACTCCCTCTTCTGAAAGCTCTTCAAGATTATCGAGATTTCTCGGAACTAGTCCGCCATAAAATGCATAATCAACATAGTTCTTTCCTTTGGCAGCCTCGAGCTTTGATCGCAGCGATTCTCTATCTACAGTTGCAGGAAGGGCATTTAATGGCATATCCACATAGCTTGTTGTGCCTCCTGCAGCCAATGCCTTAGTTCCTGTAACAAAACCTTCCCATTCTGTTCGGCCAGGCTCACAAATGTGAACATGAGTATCGATCATGCCAGGCATCACATATTGTCCTTCCGCATTTACGATCTGTTTCGCTACATTGCTAATTGTTTCAGCGATGGCAGAAATTTTTCCATCCTTTATTGCAATATCAACGTTTCTTACTTCGTCGCTAAAAACAACTTTGCCGCCTTTAATTATTAGGTCATATATCATCGAATTTCCTCCCTAAAATAAATTATTATAACAAATAGGAATATTCTGATTTTGATTCCCGTAACTGCCCCAGCTATTCTAGTTTGCACATGGAAGCCTTGAAAAAAATTTCATTGTAGTGGATGATCAAAAAACATCCACTCCTTTATCTTTAACTCATAGATTTGATTGCATCAACGGGTTTACATTTATTTTTCAAAAATCGTGCCCTTTTTGAATTTTGAATCTTTAAATGCAAACTTCATTAAAAGAATATATGCAATACCTGCCACAACAACGCCGATAATCCATGCCAACTCCACTTTTAGAAAGGCGGCACCGGCGCCGATAAGCATCGCAAGCATTGCGGCAGGATTATATCCGGCAAATGGACCATCTTCCTTGTACAAATCTGCAACATTGACTTTTTGCTTTCTCAATATATAATATTCGATTAATAAAATAGAAACAATCGGGCCTAAAAATGCGGAATAAATAAGAATGAACATACCAAGACCCTTTGCCGAAGAATCCTGTACAAGTACCCAAGGGAATGAGCATAACCCAAGCAGCCCGGTTATGGTAACAGCAACTTTATATTTCATTTTTGTAAGCAATGTAATCACATAGGTCGGTGGAATAATATTGGCAACCATGTTTACTGCAATCGCACCCATAACAATAAATGCGGAAACAAAGAATGTAATATAAGAGTTATCTACCACTACTGCAAATGCCTTCACAGGATTAGAGATTCCGGTTGCGGAAGCAAGCATTGCACCGATTCCAAGTACGAAGCCGTACGCTATTAAAATAGGCGAAAAATACAAAAACCCGCGTTTTGCGTCACTAATACCAGATTTGAGCTCTCTTGAATAGTCCGCAGCGCTTAAAAAGATCCCCGCATAATTTCCCATAAACATCATGATGAATGCAAAGAACGGCAAGCCCCATGTGCCTTTTGCATGAACCCATTTTTCTGCAATAACAGCGCTATGGGATGTTAGAAGAACGCCAAATACATAGAGAAGCGCTAGCATTATAACAATAGATACAAGCGTTTCTACCCATTTGATGGCATGGAAGCCGTACAGCGAAAGCCCAATTTGCACCAGCTGAAGCAGTACAAAGCAAATGGCAACACTGTCAAAGGCACCGCCCGTAATAATCTTCGCAATTTCATTTAATGCAGTACCGCCAATCCAGCTTTGAAAACCGTACCAAACGACGGCGGGGATACCGCGCAATAGTGATGATATGATGGAGCCTTTCAGCCCGAAGGACATTCTGAGCTGTACAACATATGGGATTCCCGTTCTGTATCCAAGTCTGTCGTTTAAAGCAAAAATAGTTGAAATGATACCAATTGCTATGATAGCTGCGGCAAATGTTTGAAAGAGGTTTAGCGTTGCAATTCCCGCCACAACCAAACTAGCTCCAAGCGTCATATTTCCTAAATTAACGCCGTCTCCAATCCACATAAAAATATAGTCTCTCTGTCCTACCGTCCTACCCTCATCAGTTTTCGGATTAAGCGATTCATCCACACCCGTATCATGTTGGATCTGCGTCTCTGTTGGAACGTAACTTTCTATATTAGACATTGTACACCCAACTCCTTTTTTCATTGTTTGCAGGATTTCTTCTGACAATGATATTGCATTGGTTTAATGTTAAATAATAGGATTCCCTCCCCATTCAAAGATTGATGATGAATTACGACCACTGCTAACCAAGTTAAAAATGTAAAAAGTGTACGATTAAATTAGGGTATCTAAGATCGTTTGAATATAAGTATATTAAATTCCATAATTTAATTTTACACTTTTCTGATTTTTCACTTAATTATAAAAAGATTGTAAACGTTACCATAAATAATGTCATTATCTACTATAGACGAATTTAAATATTCCCCCTATTCAAAGTGAACAAAACATAAGGTATCAGCGGGTTTTTTAAACAATTTTAATACTCCATTTTTCCCCTATATCCAGGAAGCCCATTTATTACTTTTGGGGAATATTTTTACTTATTTACAAACTAAAAGGGTATTCACTAGTTGTGAATACCCTTCTGCCTTAATCATCATCGTTTTATTTACTAGTGCTAACTGCCAAAGCTTTTCCTTCGTAAATATCAAGTGCGGCTTGAACTGCTTCACCCGCGTTGACCTTTCCACCGTGGCGATAAATCGATGCCTCAAGTGCAGCTAAAACTTTTAAAATATTTTCTTTTCGGCAGCTGAAGCCCATTGAGCCGATTCGCCATATTTTCCCTGCAAGTGATCCGAAGGTGCTGGCAATCTCTACTCCAAACTCTTTAACCATTGTAGAACGGACTTCATCCCCGTTCACCCCTTCAGGAATATTCACACAAGTAACAACCGGCATTTTATAACGTGAATCTCCAAATAGAGTAAGCCCCATCGCCCTAAGGCCAGCTACAAGCGCATTCTCGTGCAATTTATGTCGATCGAATCGATTTTGCAAACCTTCTTCATGAATAATGCGTAAACCTTCCCTAAGTGCATATAACATTGATGTTGCCTCCGTATGATGATTTAGACGTTTTGGGCTCCAATATTCCTGAATTTGACTTAAATCAAAATAGTTACTTTGAATTCTTCTAGGATTACTAGAAGTAATATCAAGGCCCTGTTCTATTTTTCTCCGTTCAAGAAGGATTTTTTCAATTCTTTCATTATAAGTAATCGGGGCCATACCAGTTGGTACCCCTAAACATTTTTGGGTGCCAGTAATAGCTGCATCAATATTCCACTCATCTGTTCTAAAATCTGTTCCAGCTATTGTAGCAACAGCATCAACAACAAATAAAACATCGTTATCGTGACAGAATTTGCCGATTATATCTAACGGCTGCATAATACCCGTTGAAGTCTCTCCATGTACAAGCGCTACAATTTTCGGATTCACTTTCCTAATTTCAGCAATAATCTCTTCCTCTTCAAAAGCCGTTCCCCATTCGCATTCAATCGTAGAAACGTCTGCGCCACAGCGGTAAGCAATCTCTGCTAGCAAATGGCCGAACCGTCCAAAGATAGGTACTAAAACTTTATCCCCGGGCTCAATGATGGAGCATAGAACTGCTTCACTTCCAGAGCGTGCTGTGCCATCAATTGTATAAGCCCAATGATTTTTCGTTTGGAATAACTTCCTCAACAATTCCATTGTTTCATCCATAATTCCTAGAAACTCCTGGTCAAATTGCCCGATTATCGGAATTGTCATTGCACGAAGCACACGAGGCTCTGCTTCAACCGGGCCTGGTGTCATTAGCGTTCGTAAAGAGGGATTTAGTTCGTGTAACATATTAATACACCCTTTCTTTATCAATTATAAAAAAATTCATAAAATTAGTTCCATTAAAGATCATTTCTATTTACAATTGATTGTAAGGAAATTAGCAATCGAAATCATTATTCGAAATAAACAATTTGCAACACCAATATTGTACAATTGAAACAATTAATAACGTATAGACTTGACCGACTCCCAAAAAAATGTCCAAAAAAGATGAATTAGAGGTGTGTGATGAAAAAGGTTGAAGATTTACTTTTCGTAGATGTGTTCCAAGAGGCAAAAATTATCGCTGGACATGCCGGGCTAGGCAGAGAAGTTGAATCAATTGAGATATCAGAAACACCCGATGTCGTCCACTTTTTAGCTGAAAACTCCCTATTATTAACAACAGGTTACGCCTTTAAAGACAACCCTCCTGCACTTTGCGAACTCATTTTGCAAATTAATGAACGTCCATGTGCAGGGATTGCGATAAAACTCAAAAGATTTATTGATCAAATCCCACAAGAGGTTATCGACTTAGCTAACAAATTAGAATTCCCCATTATCCAAATTCCGGAGTCATTAACATTAGGTACGGTTGCTCACCAATTATTAAGCTTTATTTGGGATAACAAAATTGAAGAGTTATTTTATGCAATTCATATGCACAAGAAATTTACAACTATGATGATAAAGGGCTATAATTTGCAATCCTTAATCGAAAACCTCGGATCCTTATTAAAATGTCCTGTCCTTCTGCTAGATCCTATTGGCGATGTTACTTCTTTTTCCCACCATTTTCACACGGAAAATATGAAAATGGTAATGTTAAAAGCGGAGGAACTCTTTAAAGATAATATTGGTACATATCGTGAAAAAAATAGTCTTTCAATTGCCAACCCAAGTGCACAGAATGCAGACATTACCATAAAAATATTCCAAGTGAAAACGATGCATCCCTATCCATACTTGCTAATCATTTTTAGTCCTGAGAAGCTTCCATACCCTTCTTCACAATTAGCAATTGAGCAAGCATCCACGGTCATTTCTTTCACACTGCTTAAAAACGAAGCGATTAGAGAAAACAGTCGATTGTTAGAAAATAATTTTTTCGCTTCCCTTGTTGATGGAAACATTTCTAACAAACAAGAAATTATTCATAGGGGAAAGCAGCATGGATTAATAGAAAACTTAAATTATGTTTGCATCGTTTGTAAGATTGATGACGTTAAGCAAAACACCCTACAGCAAAGTACAGATAATTTGAATGGATTGTATGATTATTTGTACACATTTTTAAAAAATGATGATAATAATATCGTTTTTATGAAGGATTCTTATTTTGTTATTTTAATGCAATCACCAACGAATATTCATGATCAATTAAAAAGCTCTATAGAAGATAGGCTGGAGAGATTTCAGCATGAGGCGTATTCGAATTTAAAAGTTTCGCTTTCATTCGGTGTTGGCAGCTTTTTTAATGACGTTACCTTGATCCCGGTTACATATGCAGAGGCAGTGGAAGCTTGGGAACAGGGCGCAGAATTGTATCAATACAAATTCATTAACTTCTACGAAGCAAAGCAATTAAAAGAATTAATTCGATTAATTCCCGAGGAAAATCTACTTAAATTTTATGAAAATACTTTGCGCTCTCTTTCCTATCCGAAAAATAAAGATGAGGAGGACTTAATTAATACCTTAATTGTATATCTGGATAATAATTGTGAAATTGCGATAACATCTAGAAAACTATATGTTCACCGTAATACCGTTAAATATCGAATTGCCAAATGTGAAGAGATTTTGGGTTATTCCATCCATGATTCACAAAATTCACTTCATTTACGTATGGCTTTACTCATGCGTTCAATTTTTACTAGACCGCAATAATTCAATAAGAAAAACAGCTCTCCAAAGGAAGGATAAAGCTGTTTTTTCTTATTACTCATCAAGTATCTGCCTCAAATTAGTAAATTAAATTAACAAAATCCTCTCTCGTTACATTTCCAAAATAATGATTAATTTCTATATCTCCCAGAGCCTTTTCGATCTCAGACTTTTCATAGCGTATACCTATAAGCTTGTTTTCGATATCACTTACATCACCAACACCAAAAAAGTCACCGTAGATTTTACAATTTTCGATTTGTCCTTTCGTCACATCAAGTCTGATATCAATTTGGCCAACAGGGAAACGATGGGAGTGCTGCAAATTAAAGTTCGGAGATTTCCCGTAATTCCAATCCCAGTTTTGATATCTTTCTTTCGATAGCTGATGAATGTTCTCCCAATCTTCCTCAGTGAGCTCGTACTCCTGAATTTCATTTATTTCACTAAAAATATTCTTCAATAATAAAGCCCGAAACTCTTCAATCGTAATTTTTTCAGTTAAAAACTCAGAAATATTGGCTACACGGCTGCGAATTGATTTAATTCCTTTCGATTCAATTTTATCCTTTTTCACTCTTAAAGCAGAAACGACGCTATCAATTTCTGAATCAAAAAGAAGGGTTCCGTGGCTAAACATTCTTCCTTTTGTGGAAAATTGGGCATTTCCGGAAATCTTTCTTCCTTCAGCGATAATATCGTTACGACCGCTTAACTCTGCTTTTACACCGAGTTTTTCCAGCGCGGCGATCACAGGCTCAGTGAACTTCCTGAAATTGTGAAAACTCTCCCCATCATCCTTCGTAATAAAACTGAAGTTTAAATTTCCTAAATCATGATAAACCGCACCACCGCCTGAAAGCCGGCGAACGACATGTATACCCTTGCCCTCTACATATTCCGTATTAATTTCTTCAACCGTATTCTGGTTTTTCCCAATGATAATAGATGGCTCATTTATGTAAAAAAGCAAATATGTTTTACTAATATCTAAATTTTTTAATACGTATTCTTCGATCGCAAGGTTAATTCTTGGATCGGTGATTCCTTTGTTATCGATAAATAACATCTGGTTCACTCCTTAAAATGTATGGGACCACTGATAGGCTGCAAGAGAGACAGGCCCTTTATATATTCGTGCGGCTTCTTCCTTTAACTGTTCAAGGTTGCCGTAATGCGGCAAATGCGTTATGAGAAGATTTTTTACATTTGCTTTTTCCGCCAATGTTCCTGCATCAAGACTTGTCATATGTCCTGCACCTTTTCCATTCTGATTCCCATAAAAATTACATTCACATACTAATAAATCAGCACCTGCACTAAAAGGAACGAATTCTTCCTTATATGATGTATCTGCAGTGTAGACAAGGGATTTTCCCTCAACTTCAAATCTCATGGCAAAGCAGGGGACAGGATGATCCGTCTGTAAAAATTGTACCTTAAAAGGACCAATTGTTAAAGGTTGATCAGGCTGATAGGCGATACCCATTGTAATGTTTTTATAAGTTAACTTTGAAAATTCCAGTTCATCGCTAGCATGGCCATAGATCGGAAGGCATTCCATTTCTTTCCCTAAAAACCCTTGAATAAGCCTCGCGTGTTGCAACACACCGATGTCAGCAATATGGTCTGGATGATAATGGGAAAGAATTACACTATTTAATTGTTCAGGCTGTAAAAAATTTTGCATTTTCGATAGAACAGCACTTCCACAGTCAATGAGCAATTGAAATCCCTCATGCTCTAGTAAATAGCCAGAGCTAGCCTCATTTGCCTTCGAATAGCCGCCCCAGCAGCCAATTACTGTTAATTTCATTCTATTTCCTCCTCCTAGAAACAAAAACATCTTATTCATATAGCGCTGTTAAACGATATTGTTGGTCTGGTCGCGGGTTCGATTTACCTTCCGAGAGGCGGGTTTTGCATTCACAAAAAAGGCTCTCTCCGACGTCAGGATGTACAAGTGCCGATGTTGCCACAGGACGTGGCGTTTTTAATCGGCCAGGCAAAAGCCCCCCGCTAATTTGCATTTATCAACATTGTTCATTAACAAAGCCATTCATTTAAATATAATCAATTATGCCCATTTTTTCATTTTTTCCACTTTGTGTTGAAACAGGTGTTGACGAATCCAAACTGTTATAATACAATGAAATTAATAATTAAATTGTTCTGAATAAACTAAAAATAATTAGGAGGCTTCAAAATGATTCAAAACATTTTAGATTTCTTTAGAAATTTACCAGCAAAGCAATGTGTAGAGTGCGGAGAGCCAATCGTAGAACAGCATGAATGCTATGGCAACAAATGTGATCATTGTTTAGATGTCAAAAACCTATAAACATAGAAAAACCAGCCGCTGTGTTTCAGCGCCTGGTTTTCTTTTTTCAATTCTGTTCTGCAACAGCAGCAAAGCGCCGTTTATGCATAGCAGTGAAATAGCTAAATGTACCGGCAATAAATATTGACGTAAAAATCAGCAGAATTCCTGCATTATGCCACATGAAGCTAAAGTCACCGCTTGATATAACAGCCTTAAACCCGGAAACTGAATAGGTCATCGGCAGGAATGAGCTAAATGGCTGTAAATAGTTTGGTACTAACTCAAGCGGGAATGTTCCTGCACTTGTAGTTAGCTGTAAGATCAAAATGATTATCGCAATGAATCGTCCTGGGTCGCCAAGTAATGTGACAAAGAACTGAATTAACGCGATGAAAGTCAGACTTGTAATGATCGCAAACAAAATAAACAATGGAACACTTTGAACTTTAAGTCCAAGACCTGCAAGCAAAATAAATACAGCAAGTAAAGCTTGCATGATGCCAATTCCGATAAGGATGCCGAATTTACTTGCGAACCAACTGAAGCCATTACGCGGTACTGCTACAGGTTCACGCAATGGAAAAACAATTGATAGCAATAATGCACCTACAAATAGCCCCAGAGATAAGAAATATGGTGTAAACCCTGTTCCATAATTAGGAACTTCATTTATTTTTTCATTATTAATTTGCACCGGATCAGCCATCATATTATATGTTTTTTCATCTGAATGAACGGAAAATGCTTTCTCAGAGCCCTCAGCAAGTTTATTAGCTAATTCTTCTGATCCTTCGTATAAAGTTGCATTTCCCTTCGCTATTTTATCGGCACCGTCCTCAAGCTTTCCTGTTCCGTCCTTGATCGCATTAGCGCCCTCTTCCAACTGCCCAAGGCCGCCTGCTAAAACAGTCGCTCCATTTGCCAGCTTATCTGCACCAGACTTAGCTTCCGCAAACTTATCGCCAAACGTTTCCATGCCAGTTTGAAATTCTCGCTGTCCTAAAGCAAGCTCTTTTGCCCCATTTTCGAGCCTTTGGCTTCCTTGCGCCAATTGATAGACACCTTGCTGTAATTGTTTCTGTCCTTCATTAATGACACCAATTTTATTAGCAAGCTCGGTACCACCAGCAGCTAATTGCCCAGCAGACTCAGCAAGCTGATCTGTCCCGCTTTTAAGCTGGTTTAATACACCTTCAAGTTCTATTCTCTCCTGAGAGTTTTCAGGTAGCTGTCCGATCACAACTTGAAGCTTTTGCTGTAAAACCACAACACCGCCACTTACCTTTTGCGCTTCTGATTGCCATTGTTGTAAAGAGGCTGATAGTGTATTCACTCCAACCTGAAGCTGCTCTGTACCAGAAATCATGACAGGGATTTTATCATTTACCGTTTGAATTCCGCCTTTTGCTTGAGAAATTCCGGTTGCCATTTGTTCATGCCCGGTTTTTAATTGCTTGGAAGCAGCTTCTAGCTTTTTAAAGCCTTCCTGCAGCTCGCCAAGACCACCTGCAAGTGTTTTAGAACCTGATGCCATTTCTTTTGATCCGGAATTTGCTTTTCCAATACCTTCATTAAATTCAATCGATTTTTCAGCCAATATGGACAGCTTCTTATGCAATGTTGAGGAACCATCTTTTAGCTCAGCTGCTCCCTCACTGATTTTTGAAGCGCCAGTACTTGCTTGACCGATCCCATCCGCAAGCTCACCAATTTTATCAAACATCGTTTCTGCATATGTCTCAGTTATTTTCTCTGAAATAGATGCCTTTATTTTGTCAACGGCTGTTCCGCCAATTTGAGCAGAAAGAAAATTATAACCTTCATTCGGTACATACACTAATTCCAACTTCTCTGGATTTTTTTCTAAAAGAGTTGTAGCATTTTTTGAAAAATGATCCGGTATCTCAATCAGCATGTAATATTTCTGATTTTTGAGGTCCTTGTATCCCTCTTCTTTATTCACAAACTTAAAATTAAAATCTTTGCTCTCTTTCAATTTCGAAACAAGGTCATCGCCAAGTTTTAGCTCTTTTCCATCAAAAACCGCACCATTATCCTCATTTACTATCGCAACTGGTAAATCAGGTAAGCGATCGTAAGGATCCCAAAATGCCCAAAGGAACATTCCGCTATATAAAATGGGGATAAATAAGACTGCTATAATTGGAATAAGAAGCTTTTTGTTCCGAAAAACAGCCAGCAATTCCTTTAGAAAAAGATTACTATTCAATGTTATTACCTCCTTGATTGATTGACCACTTTGCCCATTCGGTCATTAATAAGCAAAAATTGAGGACTATCTGACTGATAATCCTTTAAAGATATACTGTTCGAAAAGACTTGCGATTTCTTCCTTTTCTAATGGCTGATGTCGCTGCTCCCAATCAAAGATAAGGGCAACATAAAGCTTAAGCATGACGAACGCGGTTAGCTTAGGATCACATGGTTGAATCTCACCCTTTTCAATTGCATGGGAAATTTTGTCTTTCAAGTAATTGATAATGGCATCTTCTAATTTCTCCATCACTTCCATCACCGCAGGAGTGCCCATTTCTTTTTCTTCTTGGAAAAGCTTTATTGTCAGCTGGTGCTTCATGCGGAATTCCAGGATCTTATACAGCCTAAGATGAACCTTTTCATGAAATGAAAGCGATGAATCATCCGCCTCATCGGCAGCTTGCTTCATTTCGACAATTAAAGAGTTAATAATTTCATCAAACAGTTCTTCCTTATTTTTGAAAAATGTATAAATCGTTCCTTTTCCGACATTTGCAATCTTCGCTACTTGATCCATCGTTGTCGCCTTATAACCGAATAAGGAAAAAGACTTTGTAGCTGCCTCTATAATAAGCTGCTTACGATCGATTGCCATTCTATCACCCCTAAAAACAAGTGACTAAATTAGTATTACAGTCACTTTATTCGTAAATCAGATTAACATAGAGAGCTAACAAAAGCAAGCAAAAAAAGCTATCACAACTTGACAGCTTTTTGCTTTTCGCTATTCAAAAATGATACTACTTTTCTTACAGCCTCTTCCCCTTGATCAATGCAGTCAGGCAAACCTAATCCTTCATATGAACTACCTGCTAGAAAAACACCAGGCAGGTCAATTGGTAATTGTTTTTTTACCATATCTAAACGATCTTTATGACCAACTGTATATTGCGGCATCGAATCTTTCCATCTGGAAATGATCGCAAACTCTGGATCCATCGTAATATTCATCGTTTTATTCAGGTCATCTAATACAATCTTAATTATTTCATCATCAGATAATTCAACAACAGTTTCATCGCCCGCTCGTCCTACATAGCAGCGGAGCAAAACTTTTCCCTTTGGGGTCGAATGAGGCCATTTTTTATGAGTCCAAGTACACGCCGTAATGGTATAATCACTGTTCCTTGAAACAACAAAGCCTGTCCCATCAAGGTCATTCTCGATTGCTTCTTCAGGATATGCAAGCGCAACGGTAGCCACAGAAGTTGATGGCATCTGTTTGAAGCTATCAAATAGGCTGTAATTCGAAAAGAGCGATTGAGTAATATGGTGAGGTACTGCCATGACTATGCTATCTGCTGAAAGTACGTCTCCTCCATTCAACTCAAGCTCATAGCCGTCATTTCCTTTAGCAATTTTCTCAACCCTAAATCCCTTTAAGACAGATCCTTGTTCAAGGTTCGATTCGATTGCGTCTACAAATGATTGCAAACCTGTTTGAAATGTCAGGAATATTCCTTTTGCCTTTTTCGACTCCCCCATATTCTTTGGCTTCGGAGGGGTTGCCTTTTTCATTCCTAAAATGAGGCTCCGATATTTTTGTTCCACTTGATAAAACTGCGGGAATGTAGACATTAAACTTAATTGATCGATATCTCCTGCATAAATGCCGGAAAGAAGCGGTTCGATCAAGTTTTCAACTACTTCATCCCCAAGTCTACGGCGGAAAAATTCCCCAAGTGACTGATCTTCCGTAGGATTGGAACGAGGCAAAACAAAATCCGCCGCTGCCCGCAGCTTTCCTGTGACAGAAAATAATCCGGTTGTGACAAAAGGGGCCATTTCGGTTGGAATTCCCATAATTGATCCACCCGGCATCGGATGAAGGCGCTCTTTTACTAACACATAAGATTTACCAGCTGTATTACTAACTAATGTGTCATCCATCCCTACTTCCTTTGCAAGGCGAGATGCACTTTGTTTACGAGCTAGGAATGAGTCAGGACCTCTTTCTATTACATATCCGTCCTTAACGACCGTTTGGATTTTCCCCCCAAGGCGATGAGAGGCCTCAACTAGCATTACATCAAGCGGTAATTCTTTCTCCCGGGCTTCCTTTTGCAAATAATAAGCAGCTGTTAACCCTGTAATGCCTCCTCCAATGATAACAACCTTATGCTTTTTTACCGACACGGTTAATCGCCTTCCTTACATTAAGTTTCACTTATCATCTGATAACATGTTGAGAATGACTGTTGCCATTGCATCTATGAATTCCGGCTGATCATTAGGCATGGATGGTCGGTAGTAGGCAGCACCTACTTCATCAGTAACGACTTTACACTCATAATCATTATCATACAGTACTTCAAGATGGTCAGATACAAATCCAACCGGTGTGTAAACAAACGCTTGATAGCCTTCTTTTTCAAATAGCGCTCTTGTTAAATCCTGAACATCCGGCCCAAGCCACGGTTCAGGCGTATTTCCGGCACTTTGCCAACCTACTGCATAGTTCTGAACACCCGCTTGGCTTGCAATCAATTCGGCTGTTTCCTGAAGCTGCTGTGGATACGGATCGCCTAATTGTAAAATCTTTTCCGGCAAGCTGTGGGCAGAAACAATTAAGACAGCCTTTTCTCTATGTTCTTCTGGCATGCTCTTGAATGTTGATTTCACTTGATCAGCCCAATATTTGATAAACTTTGGCTCATCATACCAGCTTTCAACCGAGCGAATGACAGGGCCGCCAAGCTTTTCTGCCTCCTCCTTCGCTCTTCCGTTGTAAGATTTCACGCTGAAAGTAGAGAAATGCGGAGCAAGAACGATACTGACGGCTTCTGTGATTCCATCCTCATTCATCTGTTTGACAGCATCTTCAATAAACGGCTCAATATGCTTTAAACCAAGATACATCTGAAATTCATATTCATCTTGGTTTTCATTCAAAAATGTTTCAAGACTTTTCCCTTGATCCATCGTAATTTTTGCCAAAGGGGAAATTCCGCCAATCGCTTCATATCTCTCCCTTAATTCTTCAAGCATCTCAGGTGAAGGCTTTCTTCCTCTGCGAATATGTGTATAGTAACGCTCCAAATCCTCCTCTTGATATGGAGTTCCGTATGCCATCACGAGTAAACCCATTTTCTTTTTTGCCATGCAATCCACCTCTGTCTCTAATCCCATATTGTGAATACAGAAAAGCTTTAAAATCCGAAGCGCCTTCAGAAAGGAACTGAAGGCGAATGTTTTGAGTTTATTTACTTAATTTTGCTGCTGAATATTCATGAACAAATGAAGTTAATCTACGCAGAGTGTCCGGGCTTACTTCCGGGAATACTCCATGTCCTAGGTTAAAAATGTAGCCCGGACTCGCCATCCCCTGATCAAGAATCTCTTTTGCCTTTTCCTCAATAACTTCCCATGGTGCTAAAAGAAGGGCAGGATCAAGATTTCCTTGTACAGCTTTCGTAATTCCTCTTTCTCTTGCTTCTTTAATCGGAAGTCTCCAGTCAAGACCTACTACATCTAGCGGAAGATCATGCCATTCCATCGCTAAATGACTCGCTCCTACTCCGAACATGATAAGCGGAACATTCTCCTCCCTTAATGCGGAGAATATCCGGTTCATAACTGGTTTAATAAAGATACGATAATCTTCAACATTTAATGCGCCAACCCATGAATCGAAAATCTGAATCGCTTTTGCACCTGCATTAATTTGTGCTTTTACATATGTAATTGTCATCTCGCTTAGCTTGTTCATTAAAGCATGCCAAGCTTCTGGCTGGGCGTACATAAATGCTTTCGTCTTATTGTAATTTTTTGAAGGACCACCTTCAATCATATAGCTTGCAAGCGTAAAAGGAGCACCTGCAAATCCAATTAATGGCACAGTCAATTGTTCTTTCGTAAGAATCTTAATTGTTTCAAGAACATAGGGTACGTCTTGTTCTGGGTTTATTTCTCCTAGCTTTTCAACATCAGCTACTGAACGAATCGGATTGGCAATAACTGGGCCAACGCCAGATTTTATTTCCACATCGATTCCTAATGCAGGAAGCGGTGACATAATGTCTTTATATAAAATCGCTGCGTCATTATTGTATTGATCAACTGGCAATTTTGTTACATAAGCACAAAGCTCAGGCTGATGGGTAATTTCAAATAAAGAATATTTTTCTTTAATTGCCCTATATTCCGGTTGGGAACGACCCGCCTGGCGCATATACCATACTGGTACATGATCAGTCTTTTCCCCTTTTGCTGCTCTTAAAAATGTATCATTTATTATTTTTGTCATTAAAATAATCCACCTTTCAAGACTTGTCTTTCCATATTGTAATATATATGTATGAGAATTTGAAATACAGATATCTATTCATCCTTACTAACTGTATCCTTTTCACCTATGCTTGTATAGGTAACTAGGGGAAATGTCGAAAATTTGACGTTTTTAATCGAAAAGCGGAAGTGCCTTCGGAACAATCAAAGAGCAGATTGTTCCTGCGAGGCTTATTCTTTGTAGCTTTTCTTAGCGCTCAGGGGCGACAAGCATAAGACGAGCCGGCAGGAAGGTTGTTCTTTAATCTTCTTGACCGATTGGCTTATGACCTCCGACGTACAGGACGTACTAGTGCCCGACGTCGCAACAGGAAGTTGCGTTCTTAGTCGGCGAGCCCCTAGGCACTCCTCCTAAAAAGCTAAGCTTTTACTCGTGCGATGAATATGCTGCCGAAGCCTTCCTTGTGGAGCTAGGTAACTATGAATTGTTTCAAAGTAATACTATAATATAGGAAACATATTTCATAGAGGTGATTAATATGAACATCTATATGACAAGCGGAACATTTGATTTTCTTAAAAAAATTCAAGATAAACATTCGAATGAAAGAATGATCCTCATGCAAAATATTGAAAATGCTGTGTTAATGCATGAAACAGTAGGTTCAACTCTATTTAATGCGCCCAGGACTTATGAGATTCTTGATTCTGCCGGTTCTTTTGAAAAAGCAAAATATGCCGTTATGAATAATATTCCCGTAATAGAGGAAGAAAGACCTTTGTTTGAATTTCGATTCAAAAACAAGAATCACTTTTTTGAAAATCAACCGGGCTTCTTAGGCTTAAGAGTACTGCGCCCGCTTAAGTCATCCACTTATGTGATTCTATCCTTTTGGGAAAATGAAAAGTCATATAAAAATTGGCAGAATACAACGGCATATGAAAAGTATTTCAGTGAAATAAATAATACTGCTTTTAAGCAGGAGCAACTATTCTTGGGGAGTTCATATGTATCAACATATTATATACCGGATGAATCTAATCCTTCCTGGGAGTCAACTGAGTAAATTAGTAGGCTCATTTCTAAGGAATTGTTGCTATATAGCTAAAGAATTTTACTGAGGTCCCCCTTTTGAGACCGGTTTTTTCTTTTTCGGGGAGTTTTCTGGACTCATGAATTTTCTTTAGTTAATGAAAACTCCTTTCAAAAAAATTAGTACATCATTAAAAGCCAACAAAGTTTGCAAAAACAGCCAAATAATAAAGGATGGATTATTAATCCATCCTTACACGTTTCTTTCACTTAACTGGTTCAAAATATAATTAGCTGTGATTTTGGAATCGAGTCTTGCTGCCACAAAAGGCGGCTGAGCCCTTACGTTGGCTTCGATTGGGAGTCCTAGCCACACAAATTGCCGGTCTATGATGATAAATGGAAAGGACAGCGGTTCCGGTATAACCCAGTCTGTTCGAAGTCCAGGAATGTGATCAACTGTTAATAAGGTTAGATTCACTTCTTTTCCTCTTTTATTAAATGCTTCAATCCATTCTTTCGTTAAAGTTCCTCCCTTTGGAATTGAAAGAATGATCGTCTTTTCCGCCGAATGGATATCCCCTTTTACCGTATCAAGCTTTCTAGCATGCATCCATTGCAATCTGGAATGCTGATTTTTTATCCAAGTGCCGATTTCACTTGGGGTGACAATTTGCTTATTCATAAGCTGGTGGTCAGCAAGCTTGCGCCATGTTTTGTTTTGGTATACATGATTGCGCACGAATTTATAATTACAGACATGGATGAACTTGCCTTTCGTCCTCGTAATCGCCACATTTAGCAATCTTTCACTGTCTTTTCCTGTTAAAAGCATGCCCGCCCGTTCTAGTGGGGAACTATCCACTGGATCAAAAATCATCACGTCACGTTCACTGCCCTGAAAACGGTGAACCGTTGCAGCTATGATATCTGCCTCTTGAAGTTCTTTTTCATATAATTCTCCAAGTAATTGTTCCATCATGAATGCCTGTGCGCGGTAAGGGGTAACATATCCAATTGATCTAGCACCGCCTGTAAACGATTCATGAATCAGCTGAAAAGATAAGAACAGCTGCCAGAGATTCATTCGTGATTTTGAGAACCGCTCTGTCATGCCATATTCCCCTGCTCCTGAAGAATCAACGAGAACAGAGGCTCTATTAGGAAAAGGCAGTTTGTCTGAAATCTCCGTTCTGGATTTAAGAACATTTTTATAATCACCGACAAGGGAATGGTAAATATATTTGTTAGTGAAAGCTGAAATGTCTGGATGCATCCGCCGCTGCTCTTTGAGGAGAAATAAATGTGGATGCAACTTGCCATCATTTACCCACTCAGAAACGCCTGATTGATGGAAAACGTCCTCTCTTAACCATTCACTCACAAGAGGATGACGGGCAGTTGCGATAGGTGGAAGCTGTTTGAAATCTCCGCAAATGATCGCTCTCTTTGCAAGCGAAACAGCAAAAGCGGCTTGCGGAACATAGGCCATACTCGCTTCATCAACGATAACAAGGTCGAAGTCCTTTTCATAAATAGCCGCATCATTGGCCGCTTTTGCCAGCGTTGTTCCAATGACCATTGCTTCCTTTAAGAATTGTATTTCTTTTTGGCGGATTTTTTCGAGCACACTCGCAAGCTTTTTTTCAATTTCAAGGAGCCTGTCAGAGTCCCTTTTGCTAAAAGACCTGGACAAGTCTTGTTTAATTAACCTGCGCTCTTCTGATAAACTTTCCTTGTTTTCTGCCAAACTTGCATGGTGTTTTTGGATTAATTGATTTGATGTCAGATAAGGACGATTCTGAATGGCCTCTCCCATCTGTGAGCCATATCTGAGGAGATCTCCTTCCTGCAAGTGCCCTATTTTCTCAACAAATATAGAAATTTCAGCCATTAATACATCGACTGCCTGATTACTATGCGAAAGGACTAGCACGCGTAATCCTTTAATATACTTATTAGCTGCCACTCTTGCTAATGTATATGTTTTTCCGGTTCCCGGCGGCCCCCATACGTATGTGACAGGATTATATTTAGAGCGCAGAATTAATTCATGAACATTTGATTTAATCTTTTCAACAGGATGCTTCGCTTCCATAGAAGGATCCATTAGTCTTTTAATCCTTCCTCTTTTGCGTTTACTTCCTTTCATTTCTTCCAGGCGCTGAAAAAGCTGATCAAGCAGCTCCCATGGATCATACAGTACAAACACTTCAGTCAATGCGGAACCAAGGTTCTCATCGATATCAATAATGACACTTTTGCCTTCAGACGAGAGGATTCGGCCATCCGTCTTTTTTTTGCCCCATTCGATCCTTACTGCGGAACCGACAGGCACTTTAAAGGAAGCAGAAGTGTCAAAAAAGTAAGTGAAAGATGCATCCTTCGAAAGCAAGCGCCCATTTATAATCCTGTATCTTGTACTCCCATCCTTTTTTAAATGCTGGATTTCTGCCTTGAGCGCCTTTTGCCATTCCTTTATATAAGTTAAAGTATTTGTCATCCATAATCTTCCTTTACTCAAACGAAAGCTTGTTTAGATAGATAAATATATCATTTTTTCTCGTGAAAATCGAACTAGACAAAAGGAAAAAGTATATTATCTTCCAATTAGTGACAAAAGTCGATTCACCGTCAGATAGCGTCGTTTCTAATTTGAAACCTTAATTGGCATGGCTATTATTCTGCAATAAGTTACTCCTTCCATTCAATAAATAATGTTATAATAGTGAAAAAATATACAATTGAAGAGGAGAGAGGAAATGCTAGAAACGTTATTTACGAAATTAGAAAAAGGCTACGATGAAATGGTTTCAATTAGACGATTTCTTCATCAGCACCCCGAGCTCTCATTCAAAGAAGAGAATACAGCCAAATACATTAAGTCATTTTATGAAAAATTAGGGATTGAAGTAAGAGGGAATGTCGGTGGAAACGGAGTAGTAGCCAAGATTTATGGCAGTAAACCTGGAAAAACTGTCGCGTTAAGAGCTGATTTTGATGCATTGCCAATTCAAGACGAAAAGGATGTCCCATATAAATCACTTGTACCTGGGGTGATGCATGCTTGCGGACATGATGGCCATACCGCTACGTTGTTAGTGCTCGCTAATGCGCTTCACGAGATGCGTAATGAACTGGAAGGCAATTTTGTCATGATCCATCAGCATGCCGAGGAGTACGCACCAGGCGGAGCTATTTCGATGATCGAGGATGGATGTTTGGACGGTGTTGACGTTATTTTCGGCACACATTTGTGGGCATCAGAAACAACTGGGACTATCCAATATCGTGTGGGCCCAATAATGGCTGCAGCTGACCGATTTGAAGTAACCATTCAAGGTAAAGGTGGTCATGGTGCTCAGCCGCACAAAACAAAAGATGCGATTGTAACAGCTTCACAGCTCGTCGTAAATCTCCAACAAATTGTTAGCAGGAAGGTAAATCCAATCGATTCTGCTGTTGTGACAGTAGGTTCTTTTGTCGCAGACAATGCCTTTAACGTCATCGCCGATAAAGCAAAGCTTGGTGGGACTGTCCGTACATTTAATGAGGATGTTCAAACGAATATTAAAGAAGAAATCGAACGGGTTATTAAGGGGACTTGTTATACAGCAGATAGTACTTATGACTATTTGTATGCGAAAGGCTACCCTGCTGTTGTTAACCATAAGGAAGAAACTGAGTATTTAATTGAATGCGCACAAAAGATAGATGGGGTTACTTCTGTTGAAGAAACTGAACCGCAAATGGGCGGCGAGGATTTTGCCTATTATCTTCAGCATGTAAAAGGGACATTCTTCTTTACTGGAGCAAAACCTGAAGATACGACGGAAAACTATCCACATCACCATCCAAAATTTGATATTGATGAAAAAGCGATGCTAATTGCGGCTAAGACACTCGGTTCTGCTGCAGTTCAGTATCACACTTATCAGCCAAGTGGATATTCAATTGAAATAGGCGTTGGAAAGTAATTCTGAATTTGCAAATATTGCGGAAGTTTATTTACTAACAAATCTCCGGTCACCATGTATATCGTATGGTGACCGTTTTCTCCTTTTCGATGAGTCAAGTCCATTTTTTGTGTAAAAGTAGTATTATACAATGATTCGACGAAATAGCAGAAATTGAAAAAGACTTTTTAAAAAAGACAGTTTTTCTGACTTTCTGGAAAGCCCCGTCATCTGAGGGATAGCGGACATTTCAGTGGTACTTTCGAAGGTAAATGTCCATCATCGGGGGGATAACGGACATCTCAGTGGCATTTCGAGGAAAAATGTCCGTCATTGGGGAGATTACGGACATTTCGGTGGCATTTCGAGGAAAAATGTCCGTCATTGGGAAGATAACGGACATTTCGGTGGCATTTCCGAGTGAAAATGTCCGTAATTGGGGAGATTACGGACATTTCGGTGGATTTTCAGATTAAGTCCGTATAATTGTGTAAAAAAGATGAGTCATTTTATTCACTCTTGGCAACACTGT